>NZ_PDZK01000001.1:0-3551307 GCF_002735655.1 Janthinobacterium sp. BJB446
CCCGTACGGCTTGTCCCTATAACCTTAGCAGGTACAGAGGATAAGACGGTACAACGTTGCGTGTGTGTTGATACTACCAGTCATTACCCCAATCTTTGCTTCTTCCAGATTCATGGCCTTGTCGTCCCACAGGAGACAAACGCCAGTACAAGTTATGCCTGATGACCATAGCAAGTTGGTCCCACCCCTTCCCATCCCGAACAGGACCGTGAAACAACTTTGCGCCGATGATAGTGCTGCAACCAGTGTGAAAGTAGGTTATCGTCAGGCTTGTTATTCGAAAAAACCCCTTCCGGTGATCCGGTTGGGGTTTTTTTACGTCCGCTGGTTTTAACTGCACCAGCGATTGCCGGGTTTTTGAAAGGGATGTCTTGTCTGCTGTGCATACACTGGAGCAATTACGGGCTGGCCAACTGGCCGGCCTGCGCCGCCTGAAGCTATCCTGCGGCTTGACGGACTTCCCCCGCGAAATCTTCGACCTGGCTGACAGCCTGGAAATCCTCGACCTCTCGGGCAACGCGCTGTCCACTTTACCCGACGATCTGCCGCGCTTGCACAAGCTGCGCATCATTTTTTGCTCGGACAACCTGTTCACCACCTTGCCTGTCGTGCTGGGGAGCTGCGAAGAACTGAGTATGATCGGTTTCAAGGCGAACCGGATCCGCCACGTGCCTGCTGCCGCCTTGCCAGCCAGGCTGCGCTGGCTGACCCTGACCGACAATGCCATCGAGGCCTTGCCGGACGAACTGGGCAAGTGCAGTGAGCTGCAGAAACTCATGTTGGCGGGAAATTGCCTGGACAGTTTGCCCGCTTCGTTGACGAACTGCCGCCGTCTGGAACTGGTACGTATCGCCGCCAACCGTTTTACGGCGCTGCCCGACTGCCTGCTGTCCCTGCCACGCCTGAGCTGGCTCGCGTATGCGGGCAATCCCTGCACGGAAGCGCGGGAACTGGCGGCCTTGGCCGGTACGGCTGCGGCAGGCGTGGCATGGCAGCGCCTGGAACTGGCGCAGCAGTTGGGCGAGGGCGCATCGGGGGTGATTTACCGTGCCTGTCTGGATGGCGTGGATGATGTCGCCGTCAAAGTGTTCAAGGGAGCCATGACCAGCGATGGCTTGCCGCGCAGTGAAATGGCCGCCTGTGTCGGCGCCGGTGCGCACCCGGGCCTGATTCCCATCCTCGGGACGCTCGATGCGCATCCGCAAGGGGCGCTCGGACTCGTCATGCCGCTCATCGACGCGGCTTTTCGCAACCTGGCGGGACCACCGAGCCTGGAATCGTGCACGCGCGACGTGTATGCAGATGGTGTGCGCTTTGATATTCCGCAAGCGCTGGCCATTGCCCATGGCATCGCCTCGGCCGTGTGCCAGCTGCACGCGCGCGGCATCGTGCATGGCGACTTGTATGCACACAATATCCTGCATGCGGACGCCGGTACCTCCCTGCTGGGCGACTTTGGCGCGGCGTCCATGTTTGTGCCGGGCTCGCCGCGCGGGGACTTGCTGCAGGGCATAGAGGCGCGTGCCTTTGGCGTGCTGCTGGGCGAGCTGATCGAGCATTGTGCGACGCCTTTGTCCGCCTTGCATGCCTTGCAAGAAACTTGCTTGCAGGAAGAAATATTGCGGCGGCCAAGGTTCGATGCGATCGAACTGGCATTGCGGGACATGCTCCCCGCATAAAAAAATGGCGCAGCCTTCGCAGGCTGCGCCATTTTCATTTCAGGCTGGCAAAACTCAGCTTGCTGCCAGAATTTCTTTTTCCGGCAGGGCGATCTGGTTGTCGACGCTGAACTGGTAGTCCTTGAAGACGTGTTCGGCCGTCAGGATCTGGTATTCGCCATTCTCCAGCTTGTGCGTCGTGTCCTTCAGGCGATACGTGTAATGACCGCAGGTCCAGCAGTTGAAGTTGCGCATGTGGGTACACAGGCACGTCTTGTCCATCACGACGACGGTTTTTTGTTCCGGATGGGCCGCCACTTCGCGGTTGTACGAGTTGATGTACGCGCAGTTGCCCGTTGCATCGAGCAGGTAGCCATACGATTCGCAGCCTGGGCGGATGCCGGCGCCGATGGCGGGCGTGTTCTTCAGCATGCGCATCGGGTAGCCCGTCGGCGAGACGCCATTGACGATGATGTCTTCTTCCGAGGCCTTGTAGTATTCCTGCTTGACCTTGTTTGGCAAGCCGCATTCCTTGGTGACGGTAAAGCGCGTCGCCACTTGCACGCCAGCCGCGCCCGCTTCCAGGAAGGAGACGGCGTCGCTGCCCGTGAAGATGCCGCCAGCGGCGATCAGCGGGATGTCCAGCTGTTCGGCCTTCAGGTAGGCCAGCAGTTCCGCCGTGATCGTGTGCAGGTCGTAATTGGCCCAGTCCATGCCGAAACCCAGGTGGCCGCCGGCCAATGGCCCCTCGACGATGATGAAGTCGGGCAAACGGTCGAGCTTGGCGTTCTTGCGCAGGAAAATCTGCAAGGCGCGTACGGACGAGACGATGATGCCCAGCTTTGCATCACGGAAACGCGGATGGTCGGCCATCAGGGCGAACGAGCCGAAGTGCAAACCGGCGGACAGGGTGATGCCGTCGATGCCAGCGTCCAGCGCCGCATTCAGACGCACGCGCAAGGTTTCACGCGGGCCATTCATGGTCAGCTTTTCCATGCAATTGACGAAGATCAAACCATCGCCTTTTTTTGCTTCCATGGTGCGGCCGATATGCAGCCGCTGCGCTTCCGCCAGACGGCCCAGGTCGAATTGCACCACGGCCTTGTCGCTGTTATTGATGTTGAACTTGTACAGTTTCGTCTTGTCTTTGACGAAGGTGGTGTCGAAACGGCGATCCGACACGTCTTCCACCATAGCATCGGAGATATGCCCGATACCGTTCAGCCGGGCCGCTTCCAGGGCCAGCTCCGACGTGGAAATATCCACACCCATTCCGCCTATCATGATGGGCACATATTCTTTTTTGCCAAATCGCAGGCGGAAATCATCAACACGTTTCATTGCTATCCTTAGACTACCGTGGTTATCACTGAGCCAGATGTACGGTCAAGCCCGCCGCCGGTCAGGCGCGCGGGCGCATGTAGCTGCGCGCAGCTTCAATTCTACCCCAAGCGGGCAGGCGCTCCGAGGCAGCTTTCCGCCATGCCGGTGCAAGCGCAGGCCGGAGCGTGCGCATCATCGAAATTAATCGCGGAAATTGTTAAATTCCAGCGGCATGTCGGGCACGTCCTTGCGCAGCATGGCCATGGCCGCCTGCAGGTCGTCGCGCTTGGCGCCCGTGACGCGCACGGCTTCACCCTGGATGCTCGCTTGCACCTTCATCTTGCTGTCCTTGATGACACGCACGATTTTCTTCGCATCATCCGATTCGATGCCATTCTTGATCTTGATGATCTGCTTGACCTTGTCGCCGCCGATCTTCTTGATGTCACCTTCGTCGAGGAAGCGCACATCGACCTTGCGTTTGGTCAATTTGTTGGTCAGCACGTCGCGCACCTGGCTGAGCTGGAATTCCGAGTCCGCAAACGCGGTCAATTCGTTTTCCTTGTGCTCGACGCGGGCGTCGCTGCCCTTGAAGTCGAAGCGGGTCGTGATTTCCTTGTTGGATTGCTCGACTGCATTCTTGACTTCGATCATATCGGCTTCGGAGACTACATCAAATGACGGCATGGTCTGTTCCTTTTCTTGTTAAAGCGAGCGCACGCTCGGCGCGCTGGGCCTTGGCGGCTGATTCTGCGCCATGGGACGGCCCTGTTAAAGATGCGACATTTTAACGGACAACGGGCAAGTCGCCCTTGTCCTGAGGTGGTTTTTTGTCGCTTTCGCTCTATAATCGAGCAAAATTTCCCTATCCCATGTCTGCAGAGCTCACCATCGAACACAATTACCCCCTCCAGCGCCTGAATACCTTCGGCATCACGGCCAACGCGGCCGCCTACGTACGCATCACCTCGCAGGCCGAATTGCACGCCGCGCTGCAAGATCCCGCCCTGTCCGCCATGCCGCGCCTGATACTGGGCGGCGGCAGCAACATCGTGCTGACGGGCGACTTTCCCGGCGCCGTGCTGCACATGGCCACGCGCGGCATGCGCCTGGCACAGGCGGATTTTGAGACGGTACTCGTCACGGCCGCGGCCGGCGAAAACTGGCACGATTTCGTGCAGTGGACCCTGGCGCAAGGCGTGGGCGGGCTGGAAAACCTGTCCCTGATTCCCGGCACGGTAGGCGCGGCGCCTATCCAGAATATTGGCGCGTATGGCGTTGAAATCAAGGATTATCTGCATAGCGTGAGCGTCATGCACAGCGCCAGCGGCATCGTCTTCGACATGGACCGCGATGCTTGCCGCTTCGCTTACCGCGACAGTATCTTCAAGCAGGCGGACGGGCGCGAGCTGATCGTGCTGGAAGTCACGTTTGCCTTGCCGGCCGAGTGGCAGCCGAACTTGCGCTATGCGGAACTGGCGCAGGCCGTGGCCGAGCGCAATCTTGCCGAGCCGACAGCACAACAGGTAGCCGAGACGGTGATGGCGATCCGCCGGAGAAAATTGCCCGACCCGGCCGTGATCGGCAATGCGGGCAGCTTCTTCAAGAATCCCGTGGTGTCGCGCGAGCAATGTCTTGCCTTGCTGGAACGTTTCCCGACCCTCGTGCACCATGCGCAGCCCGATGGCACGGAAAAGCTGGCGGCCGGCTGGCTGATCGATCAGTGCGGCTGGAAGGGGAAAAACCTGGGGCCCGCGGGAGTGTATCCCAAGCAGGCACTGGTTCTGGTGAATAATGGCGGCGCTCGTGGCGCGGACATTACCCGGCTGGCGGCAGCAATACAGGATGATGTAGAGGCGAAATATGGCGTGCGCCTGTCGCCCGAGCCTGTGTTTGTCTAAATAGTCAATCCGCGCTTGAAAAAATGCTCAGGGCAAGGCAGTGCAACGCAGCCATGGACGTTTTTTCTGCGTGGATTAGCCGAAGTGGCAGACGTAGTCGACGGTCTCGAGCGTTTCAATATCAAAATAGCTATTGCCCGGCACCTTGAATTGCGTGCCCGCGGCATAGCTGTTCCATTCTGTCGCGTCGGCCAGGCGCACCTTGCACAGGCCGCTGACGATTTCCATGATTTCCGGCGCGCCCGTATTGAAGCGCAGCGATGACGCGAAAATCACGCCCACGCTTTTCTTCGTGCCATCGGCCAGGATGACGTTATGCGAGACGCATTTGCCGTCAAAGTAGATATTCGACTTCTTGACGACGCTGACATTGTCCAGTTGTGTGCTCATGCTTCACTTTCCTTGCTGTTAAAAATCAGTCCTGGACGTCATCGGCGCTCAGCACGCTGTTGCGTCCGCCGCGCTTGGCCGCGTACAGGGCCTGGTCGGCGCGGTTGATCAGTTGCTCCACCGTCGAGTCCGGTGACGGCACGATGGTGGCCACGCCGATCGAGATGGTGACGATGCCCGTGCTTGCCGCCGGATTCTCGATCTGCAAGCCTTCCAGGTGGCGCCGGCACGCTTCGGCGATCAGCAGCGCGCCGGCCGGATTCGTTTCCGGCAGGATCAAGGCGAATTCTTCGCCGCCGTAACGGGCGGCCAGGTCGGCCGGGCGTTTCAAATGTTCCGTCAGCACGGCGGCGACTTTTTTCAGGCCCAGGTCGCCCGCCAGGTGGCCAAAGTGATCGTTATAGCTTTTAAAATGGTCGATATCGCAGAACAGCAAGCTCAGCGGTGTTTTGTCGCGCTGGCCACGCTGCCATTCGAATTGCAGGGTTTCATCGAAGCGGCGGCGGTTGGCGATGCCCGTCAAGCCATCGAGGGCGGCCAGTTTCTGCAGCTCGATATTCGCGTCGGCCAGGTTTTTTTGACTTTCTCGTAGGAAACGAAAAGCCTGGTCGCGCTGCAAGCGGCTGATGTGGGCCGCCGAGTGATAGCGTATGCGCGCCAGCAACTCCAGTCGGTCTGGCAGTTTCACCACGTAATCGTTGGCGCCGACGGCAAAGCTGTGCGCCTTCAGTTTCGGGTCATCCTTGGCCGACATCACGATCACCGGCACATGCGCCAGCGCCTCGTTTTCGCGGTACAGCTTGATCAAGGCGAAGCCGTCGATGCCCGGCATCACCAGATCCTGCAGGATGACGGTCGGTTGCAAACGCAGCGCCGTGTCCAGCGCCTGGGTGGCGTCGGTCATATAGTGAAACTCGATATCCTGCTGATCGCTCAGCATGCGCCGGATTGCCTCAGCAATAATCAACTGGTCGTCCACCAGCAGGACGCTGACCTTGAATTCGGTCAATGCGGGTTCTTGCTGGATGAAGCTGGAGGAAAATTCTGGCATTGCATTCTTTTCAGATGTTAGGGGAGGGCTCCCACCCATTGTTGAGTTTGGCGCCCAGGCGGCTGCGCAGGCTGGCGCCAATTCTATCCAATGGCAGGATGTGCTGCGCCGCATCGAGTTCGGCCGCCGCGCGCGGCATGCCGTACACGGCGCTGCTGGCCTGGTCTTGCGCGATGGTCGTCTTGCCGGCGCGACGCATGGCCAGCAAGCCATCGCCGCCGTCGCGCCCCATGCCTGTGAGCAATACACCGATGGCGTCGCCGCGCCAGTGCTCCGCCACGCAGTTGAAGAATACATCGACGGAAGGACGGTAAACATACTCGCGTGGTGCTGCATCGTAACCCAAACGATAATTTTGATCTAGCAGCAGGTGATCATTGGTCTTGGCGATCAGTACCGTGCCGGACACCAGTTCGTCGCCTTCGGCAATCACGCGCACAGGCATGCTGAGCTGGTCATCGAGCCATTTGGCGAAGTGCGAGGCAAAGGTTTCATCGATGTGCTGCACCACCACGATGGCGCAGCCGGGCGGCGCCGTCCAGCCGGACAGCACCCTGGCCACGGCCGAAGGGCCGCCCGTCGAGGCGCCGATGGCCACCAGCGTCGTGACTTGCCCGTCGGCCCGTTCGCCGCCATTGCCGTTCGCCTGGCGCGGCGGCGGCGTTTCGGCGCTGTGGCGTATCAGCTTGCCGATGGTCTTGATCTTGGCCAGCAGCTCGCTGTCGCCGCCCACTTGTCCCTGGAGCACGGGGGTGGCCGTGACGTCGAGCGCGCCTGCGCCCAGCGCGCGGAAGACCTGGTTGACATTGTCTTGCGGGCGGCCCGTGACCACCAGGATGGCGCACGGGCTTTGCTCCATGATCAGGCGCGTCGCCTCGACGCCATCCATCTCCGGCATGTTCAGGTCCATCAGGATCAGGTCGGGGCGGTTGCCTTCGCACATGCGCACGGCTTCGAGTCCGGTGCGGGCAATCCACAGCACCTGGTGTTCCTGCGTGCTGGCCACCACGCGGCGCAGGGCCTCGGCGGCCATGGCGACATCGTTGGCAATGGCAATTTTCATGAAGTACAACTCATAAGCGGGCATCTCCTATCAGGTCGGCCACCGCGTCGAGCAAGGTCTCGTCGTGGAAGCTGCCTTTGGTCAGATAATAGTCGGCGCCGGCGGACAGGCCGCGCGCGCGGTCTTCCGGGCGGTCCTTGTACGAGACGATCATCACCGGCAGCTTGTGCAGGTGCAAGTCCTTCTTGATCAGCGAAACTAGTTCGATGCCATCCATGCGCGGCATGTCGACGTCGGTGATCACCAGGTCGTACTCGCCGCTGCGCACCACGTTCCAGCCGTCGATGCCGTCGATGGCCACGTCGACTTCGAAGCCGCGCGCCAGCAGCAGCTTGCGCTCCATCTCGCGCACCGTCAGCGAATCGTCGACGACGAGGATACGCTTGGCGCGGCGCTGCTGCGCGTGGCCCGCCTGCGCCAGCTGGTGCAGGCCGCCTTCGTGCAGCAGCTTGTCGATCGACAGCAGCAAATCGGGCACGTCGAGGATCAGCACCGGTTCGCCGTCGTCGAGCAGGGCGGCGGCGGAAATGTCGCGCATCTTGCCGAAAATGGGGTCGATGGCTTGCACCGCCAGGCTTTGCTCGCCGCGGATGGCGTCGACCACCAGCGCATAGCTTTGCTTGCCGCGCCCGATCACCACCACCGGCAAGTCCTCTGCCTGGTTGGCCGCTTCGCCCAGTTCCAGCACCTGCGCCGCGGAGACCAGGCCCAGATGCTCGCCTTTGAGTTCGAAGAATTGCTTGTTTTCCAGGGTATGGATGGCCGCCTGCGGCACGCGCACCACGCTTTCCACCTTGACGATGGGGATGGCGTAGGCTTCGCCCTGGATGTCGATCACCAGCGCGCGTACGATCGATTGCGTCAGCGGCAGGGTGATCAGGGCACGAAAGCCCCGACCCGGTTCCGATTCCAGGCGCACCGTGCCGTTTTGCTGGCGTATCGTCTCGTGCACGATGTCCAGGCCCACGCCGCGTCCGGACAATTGGTTCGCCTTTTCCTTCAGGCTGAAGGCGGGCAGGAACAAGAATTCCAGCAGCTCGCCCGGCGACAGCGCGGCGGCCATGACGGGGCTGGCCATCTTGCGCTCGATGACGGATTGGCGGATTTTTTCCAGGTCGACGCCACGGCCGTCGTCGCTGATTTCGATGCTCAGCATGCCGGCGCGGTGGCGCGCCTCCATGCGTATCGTGCCCAGCGCTTCCTTGCCCGCGTCGATGCGCTCGTACGGGCCTTCCATGCCATGGTCGATGGCATTCCTCAGCATGTGGTTCAGCGGGCTTTCGATCTTTGCCAGGATATCGCGGTCGACCAGGGTGTCTTCGCCCTCGATCTCCAGCTGCACTTCCTTGCCCAGGCTACGCGCCAGGTCGCGCACCATGCGGGGAAATGCATGGATGCCGTCGCGGAAGGGGCGCATGCGCAGGGCCAGCACTTCGTCGACCATGCCTTGCGAGACGGCCAGCAGGCGCCGTTCATAGGTTTCGATGTCGGCGATGTGCTCGAGCATGAACTGCTTCAGGGGCTGCGTCTTTTGCAGCGCCAGCAGCGACTTTTCCATCAGGCCCGCGTCGCCCGCGCGGGCAATGGCTTCGTGCAGGTGCTCGATGGCGGAAAACAGGCTGCTCTGGTTGCGTTTGAAGCGCTGCAGCGCGCCGATGAACGGGTGCATCTGGTGCGCGTTGATGCGCGATTCGCTGGCCAGCGACAGCAATTTGTCGAAGTTTTGCGCCGGCGCCTTGGCTGGTGCGGCTCCCGTGCGCGGCGCAGGCGCGGCCGCTTCCGGCTCCTCTATCGCCAGGCCGCTGGCCACGGGAGCCTGTGGTGTGGCCGCTGCCGGCGCCGGCATGGGCGCAGGCGCCGAGGGCAGGGCCGGCAATTCGGGCAGCTCGGCGATGCCGGCGATGGCGTTCAGGGTCTGGTCGATCTGCGCCGCATTCGCGGCCAGCCATGCTTCGGCGCCCGCGTCGTCCAGGCGCGACAGCTGCACGATCAGGTCGACGCCCGACAGCAGCACGTCGACCCGCTCCGGCGTGAGTTTCAGTCGGCCATGCTGGGCGGCGACAAAGCTGTCCTCCATCCCGTGCGCCAGCTGCACCACCACCTGCAGGCCGACGATGGCGGCCGCGCCCTTGATCGAGTGCGCCGCGCGCATCATCGCTTCGACGGCGGCCGCGTCGCCCGCATGGCGCTCCATCGCCAGCAAGCCGTCGGTGAGGATCTGGGTCTGGCTGTCCGCCTCCATGCGGAACAGGTCCAGCATGGAAAAGGCACTCAGGTCGCCGTGCTGGTCCTGGCTCATCGTAATAGCCTCGCAAGTTGAAAGCCGATCAGCGCCGTGTCGAGGCAGCCGATGCGCATGTCGCCCTCGGTGATGACACCGGACAGATAGCGCGACAGGCCCTTGTTGATGGTGGCCGCCGGCGCCTGCACGGTGCTTGATGCATAGCGCACGATGCCGTGCAGGTCGGCCACGGGCAGGGCGTATGCCTGCTCTTCCCAGCGCATCAGCAGCAGGCGCGCGAACGTGTGGCGGCCCTTGGCCGGCGGCGCACCCTGTTCGTCGATGCCCAGCAAACTGGCCAGCGACATGCATGGATACAGCTTGCCGCCGATATTGACGATGCCCGCCAGGCCGCGCCCGCCGCGGTGCGGCAGCACGTGCGGCTTGGCCTGCGGCGCCACGGAGTCGAACACGCGCGTGGGCAGCGCCAGCCATTCGCGGCCGATGCGAAACACCAGCACCGAGCTGTCGCGCACTTCGCCGCCCGCGTCCAGCTGGCGGAAGTGGCTGGCCCAGTCGCGCTGGTAGTGTTCATCCACGGGCCGCTGCAGGTTGCGCTGCGCGGCGCCCGCATACACGTCGCAGTTGCGGCAATGCACATTGGCCGGCAGCTTGGGGCAGCTCTGGTCGCCGACCACGCCGATATGGTTCCAGCAGTCGTCGATGGCGGCGGGAGACTCGGTGGCGATGAGGTTGGTCATGCATACCCCTTAGTTGGACGCCTGGCGGCGCTGGTAGATGCGCGCCGCGCGCGCCTTCAGGGTGGCGGCGGCTGTGTGGTTGCCATTGCGTTCGGCCAGCAGCGACAGGTGGCACAGCGCCTCGTAATGGTCGGGCTGCAGGTAGATGCAGCGGCGCCAGTAATCGTCGGCCAGGTCCATCTTGCCGGCCAGTTCATTGATGATGCCCAGCATGAAATACGCTTCCGCCGCCTCGGGCACTCTGGCCAGGTGGGCATGGCATTTTTCGCCGGCCTCGCGCAACTGGCCACGGTCGGCCAGCAGGCGCGCCTCGGCCAGCAAATCGGCTTGCGCGGTTGGCGCGGCCGGCGCCGGCGACGGCACGGACACGGGGCGCGTGCGCGGCGCTGTCGCGGCGGCAGGGGCGGCTGCGGCGGCGCGCCTTGGCGCGAGCGGCACGCTGCGCAGGGGGCGCGCGGCCGGCAGCGGCGCCACTTGCACGGGGCTGGCCGGCGCCGTCGTCTCCTTCTTCAGGGCGAAGGCCTGGCGGAACTGCAGCGGCGCAAAGCCGTTCTGGCAGAACGACGGCACTTCCGCATAGCCGGCCAGCAGCATGCCGTCGTCGGCCAGCAGGGCGGACAGGTTGTGGATGGCCGCGCGCGTGGTCGGCTTGTCGAAGTAAATCAAGAGGTTGCGGCAGAAGATGACGTCGTAATGGCGGCTGTAGGTGGCGGTATCGAACTGCAGCAGATTGCCCTGTTTGAAGGTCACCTGTTCGCGCAGGGAGTCGATGATGCGGTAGGCGTCGTCGGCCACGTGCGTGAAATAGCGGTCGCGGAAGGCCACGTCCTGCGCGCGGAAGGCATTGCGGCCATACACGCCCGCCTGCGCCCGCTCGATGCAGCCTGGACTCAGGTCATACGCGTCGATGCTGAACGCCTGTTTCGGTACGCCGCCGTCGCGCAGCGCCATGGCCATGGAATATGGTTCCTCGCCGCCCGCGCACGGGATCGACAGGATGCGCGTGGCGCGCCCCCGTGCCCAGCGTTCCTGCACCAGTTCGACGGTGGCGTAGAACGCCTGCGGGTCGCGGAACAGCCACGATTCCGGCACCACCACCAGCTCGATCAATTGCGTCATTTCGGTCGGCGTGAGCGCCTGCAGGTAGGCCTCGCTATCGCTGAAGCCCGTTTGCTCCATGCGCTGGCCGACGGCCCGTTCGGCCACGGCTTTGGAGACGGACAGGCCGGTCGCGCGGCGCAGCAGGGCTTGTGCCGTCATGCCGCGCCCGCGTCTTGAAACAGCAGCGCGCGCACGTCGGGCGGCAGCAGGTGCTCCAGTTCCACCAGTTGCACGATGCCGTCGGCGTCGCTGGCCACCTGGCCCAGGAAGGGCGCCGTCGCCACGCCGCTGTCGTCGAGCTTTTCCGCATCAATGTCGGCGATGCCGCGCACCTGCGAGGCCAGCAAGCCCAGCGCATGCGTGGCGCCCCCAGGCGCGCGGTAGTCGACGATGACGATGCGCGTGTCGAACTGCGCGGCGGCGGCAGGCAGCCCGGCCAGGCGCGACAGGTCGATCACGGGCACGGGCGTGCCGTGCAAGTCCATCAGGCCGGCCACGTAGTCTGGCGTGAGCGGCAACTGTTTCAGCTCCAGCAGCGGCAAGACGCGCACGATGCCTGCCAGGGGCAGGCCATAGCGGTCGCGTCCGATGTGAAAGAGCAGTACTTTCATGGGATCAGATGGTGACGGCGAAGGTCGACACGCTCGACTGCAGGTCGCCCGCCGCATATTGCAGCTGGTGTACCGCTTCGCTGGTGGCTTTCAGCGATTCCACCGTCTGCTGCGTGGCATCGTTGAGCTGCATCATGGTGTCGGAAATTTGCGACGCGCCGATGGCCTGCGATTGCATGCCTTGCAGAACGGCATCGAATTGCGGCGTGAGTTTCTGCACCTGGTCCATCACGGACGACAATTGTTCCGCCACTTGGCGCACCTCGCCCACGCTGCGGCGAATTTCTTCCGAGAATTTATCCATGCCCATCACGCTGGCCGAAACGGCCGACTGCATTTCCTTGAGCATTTGCTCGATATCCCACGTGGAGACGGACGTCTGGTCGGCCAGGCGGCGGATTTCCGTCGCCACCACGGAGAAGCCGCGGCCCGCCTCGCCCGCTTTTTCCGCCTCGATGGCGGCGTTCAGCGACAGGATGTTGGTCTGGTCGGCCACCTTGGTGATGGTGATCAGCACGCTATTGATATTGCTGGCTTTTTCCGACAGGGCGGCCAGCTTGGCGTTGATGGAGTCGGTGGCCGAGACCATGTGCTGCATGGTCGAGTCCATGCGCTTGAGGTTGTTTTGTGCTTCGGCCGTGGCATTCGTCGTGTAGTCGGCCACGGCGGTGGCGTCTTCCATGGTTTTCAGCAACTGGCTCGTGTTGGCCGAGATTTCCTTGGTGGTGCTGAGAATTTCCACGCTGGTTTGCGCCTGTTCGATGCCCGTGGCTTCCTGCTGGCGTGCCGAGGCGGCGATTTCCGTGGCCGAGGTCGTCACCTGGATGCCGGCCTTTTGTACATTGTTGAGCAGGCTGCGCAGGTTTTCGAACATCTTCGCCAGGCCGTTGCCCAGCTGGCCGATGGCGTCATTGCCCGTGATGCTGACCTTGCCCGTCAGGTCGCCCGAGGCCGCCTTCGACACCACTTCCAGCAGGGAATCGACCTTGGCCCGCAAGCTATTCGTCGCGGCCAGTTCGTTGGCCTGGTTATCCTGGATGGTTTGCGCCATGCGGTTGAATTCTTCCGTCACCTTGCCCAGCTCGTCGCGCGAGATGATGGCGGCGCGCGCGCCCTGCTCGCCGCCGGCGATGCGTCCGACGGCGTCCGTCAGGCTGTTCAGCGGGCCGAGGATGGAACGGCCCAGCAGGTAGGAAATGCCCAGCGCCAGCACCACGCACAGCAGGCCGCCCAGCGCCAGGGTCAGCATCATGGTTTCCTGCAATTTTGTCGTGGTGGCCGTGCGTTCGACCAGCAAGCGGGATTCTTCGGCGGCGACTTCGTCAAGCAGCTTGTTCGCTTGCGCGACGGCCGGGTAGCCGGTCGGCGGCATGGTGCGCGCCACCGCTTCCGTGGCGCCCGGCGCGTTGCCCAGCGCGCGGCGCTTCTCGATCAGGGGATTGATCCACTCCTTCACCCAGGTGGTGGTCAGCTGGTCGATCTTGCGGAAGCGTTCCGACTGTACCTTGTTGTCGACCGTCATGGCGATGGCTTTTTGCGTGTGCTGGCTCAGCACCGCCATCTCGTCCGTTCCAGGGTTCAGCGAGGCTTCGTTGCCTGTCAGGATGAAACCGCGTGCTTCCACCTGGATTTGCAGGATGGAATTGTGAATCCTGTCGATCTCGACCAGTACTTCCATCGTGTGGCGGTCCCATGCATTGGCTTCCGACAGGCGCGAAAAGCTGTTGTAGGCCACGCCCAGCAGGATCAGGATGATGGCCACGATGGAGCCGAAGCCCAGGTACAGTTTATTCTTGATACTCAGGTCTTTGAACATGGGAGGGCTCCGGAAGCGGGAAGGTCAGCACAATTGCACTGTAGCATTTTGCCATGCGGACAGCAAAATGGGGGCGATCTCGGGACGTGGCGGGGCGTAATTTGCGGCAGAGTGCGCTCCAGACGCAAAAAAGCCGCCCGTGGGCGGCTCAGGCAGCTGCGGGAGGCAGTGCCTCCCGGCAACTAATTACTTCTGGCCGCGCTTTTCGCGGGCGATGGCGGCGATGCGCATGCGCAAGGCGTTCAGCTTGATGAAGCCGCCTGCATCGGCCTGGTTGTAGGCGCCGCCGTCTTCGTCGAAGGTGGCGATGTTCATGTCGAACAGCGAATCCGTCTTCGAATCGCGCGAGACGACGATGACATTGCCCTTGTACAGCTTGATGCGTACCCAGCCGTTCACGGTTTCCTGCGTGTGGTCGATCAGGGTTTGCAGGGCAACGCGCTCAGGCGCCCACCAGTAGCCGTTGTAGATCATCGATGCGTAGCGCGGCATCAGGTCATCTTTCAGGTGGGCCACTTCGCGGTCCAGGGTGATCGATTCGATGGCGCGGTGGGCTTTCAGCATGATAGTGCCGCCCGGGGTTTCATAGCAGCCGCGCGATTTCATGCCGACGTAGCGGTTTTCCACCAGGTCCAGGCGACCCACGCCATGCTTGCCACCAACCTTGTTCAGTTCGGCCAGCACGGTGGCAGGCGACATGCGCACGCCGTTGATGGCGACGATGTCGCCTTTTTCGTATTCGATGTCCAGGTATTCCGCTTCGTCCGGGGCCTTTTCAGGGCTGACGGTCCAGCGCCACATGGTTTCTTCCGCTTCGGCGCTCGGGTTTTCCAGGTGGCGGCCTTCAAAGCTGATGTGCAGCAAGTTGGCGTCCATCGAGTACGGCGCGCCGCCGTTCTTGTGCTTCATGTCGATTTCGATGCCGGCGTCTTCCGCATACTTCAGCAGTTTTTCGCGCGACAGCAGATCCCACTCGCGCCATGGAGCGATGATTTTCACGCCTGGCTTCAGCGCGTAGGCGCCCAGTTCGAAACGCACCTGGTCGTTGCCCTTGCCGGTCGCGCCGTGCGAGATGGCGTCGGCGCCGGTGGCGTTGGCGATTTCGATCAGGCGCTTGGCGATCAAAGGACGGGCGATCGAGGTGCCCAGCAGGTATTCGCCTTCGTACACGGTATTGGCGCGGAACATCGGGAAGACGAAATCGCGCACGAATTCTTCGCGTACATCTTCGATATGGATGTTTTCCGGCTTGATGCCGAACTTGATGGCCTTGGCGCGCGCCGGTTCCAGCTCTTCGCCCTGGCCCAGGTCGGCCGTGAAGGTGACGATTTCGCACTGGTAGTTATCTTGCAGCCATTTCAGGATGACGGAGGTGTCGAGTCCGCCGGAATAGGCCAGGACTACTTTTTTAATGTCGCTCATATTGCTTCCAGTTGTCGTTGTCGATATATGTGTTGCGATGCTGCCGGGAGTTCTGCAGTTCCAGGCGAATTATTGGATTTTACCCAGTAACAGGTATTCAATCAGCGCTTTTTGCACGTGCAAACGGTTTTCCGCTTCGTCCCACACTACCGATTGCGGGCCGTCGATCACTTCGGCGGCTACTTCCTCGCCGCGGTGGGCGGGCAGGCAGTGCATGAACAGCGCGTCGGGCGCCGCGCGGGCCATCTTCGCGCCATCGACGATCCAGCCGTCGAAGGCGGCGATGCGGGCCGCGTTTTCCGCTTCGTAGCCCATGCTGGTCCACACGTCCGTGTTGACCAGGTGCGCGCCTTCGCAGGCGTCGGACGGGTTGGCGAAGAAGGTGTAGCGCTCGGTCTTGACTTGCGACAGGTCGATGTCGTAGCCCTTCGGCGTCGACACGTTGACGTGGAAGCCGAACACTTCGGCCGCCTGCAGCCACGAGTACAGCATGTTGTTGGCGTCGCCGATCCAGGCGACGACCTTGCCGGCGATCGAGCCGCGGTGTTCGATGTAGGTGAAGATGTCGGCAAAGACCTGGCACGGGTGGTGTTCATTGGTCAAGCCATTGATCACCGGCACGCGCGAATTGGCGGCGAAACGCTCGATGATTTCCTGGCCGAAGGTGCGCACCATGATGATGTCGCACATGCGCGACATGACCTGGCCCGCGTCTTCCACCGGCTCGCCGCGGCCCAATTGGGAGTCGCGCGTGTTCAGGTAGATGGCGGCGCCGCCCAGCTGGTGCATGCCGGCTTCGAACGACAATCGCGTGCGGGTCGAGTTCTTTTCAAAGACCATCACCAGGGTGCGGTCGATCAGGGGATGGTAGATTTCGTAGTTCTTGAACTTGCGCTTGATCAGATGGGCGCGTTCGATCACATATTCGTACTCTTCCAACGTGAAATCGGAGAACTGGAGGTAGTGCTTGATCGGTTTTTTTGTCGACATAATGACCACTTGAAGATGCGCAGGCCGCCGGCGGCGTGCCTTTCCCGCCGGGTTGCATCAGCGTAAAACATCTCGTCTGATGACTGCCTCGCCCGGCGCGCTGCTGTGTTGATCGGTGCCAGCGCGACGCCTGTCGCGCGGTACGATGCGGTTTGCCAAGTTGAAAATAATGCAATGGCAAGTACTTCAGCCGTTCAATTATAAGGGTTTTGCTTTTAGATTGGAAAGACTGGCCGGGCGCGTACTTGTATAGGCAAGCCTGCGCCCGGGCAACGGGGCGGTGGATTAATAGATGCTGGCGGGCGCAGCGCCGTCCAGCTGGGGCGCCACCAGGGGCAAGTCCAGGGTGAAGCGGGTGCCGGCAGGGCTGCTGGTCACCTGGATGGTGCCGCCCAGCAGGGCCGTGACGATGTTGTAGCTGATCGACAAACCCAGGCCGCTGCCACCCTGGCCCAGCTTGGTGGTAAAGAAGGGGTCGAAGATGCGCGACAAATGCTGTTCGGCGATGCCGCCGCCATTGTCCTCGAAGACGATCTGCACGCGCGCCGCCTCCATCGTGGCGGACAAACGCATGCGGCCCGTGCCGGCGCCGCCATCGTTGGGCGCGGGGGGGAAGGCGTGCAGCAGGGCATTGTTGATCAGGTTGGTGATCACCTGGCCGAACGGGCCAGGATAGCTGTCCATGGCGATGCCGAAGGCTATCTCCACTTCGATGCGGTGGCCCGAACTGCGGATGCGGTTCATGACGGTGGCGATGATTTCATTGCTTACTTGTTGCAAGTCAAATCGGCGCCGTTGCTCGGTGGTGCGGTCGACGGCCACCTGCTTGAAACTGTTGACCAGGTCGGCCGCGCTGCGCAGGCCGCGCATCACCAGCGCCGACGCCTTGTTCGCATCGTCGATGAAGGCGGCCAGGTCCGAGCGGCGCAGGCCGGGGCCGTTCATCAGGCGTTCCACGTCTTCCGTCTTTTGCTGCATGGTACTGGCGATTAATAAACTGTTGCCGATCGGGGTATTCAGTTCATGCGCCACGCCGGCCATCAGCGAACCGAGGGCAGCCAGTTTTTCCTGCGATACCAGTTGCGCCTGGGCATCTTGCAACTGCCGGTAGGCGCTGGCGTTGTCGAGCGCGATGGCGCCATACGCGCACAGGGTACGGAAGATCAGCCGCTCGCGTTCGCCATACGCGTTGGCATGGCAAGCTTGCACCGTCATCACGCCCAGCACGCGTTCGCCCACCATCAGCGGCACGTACAGCACGCTCTGGTTATGCAGGGTGCCGGGCACCGTGTAGGCATGGCGGCGCGGCGGTACCTGGTCGATATACACTTCGCGCCGGCCCAGCAGGCAGCGCACGGAGTAGGCGCGTGGATTGCTCAGTGGAATGGCGTTGTCGGGCAGGGGACGGCCCGCTTCCATGCCGTGCGCGCGGCGCAGCGCCGTGCCAGCCGGATCGAGCATGTAGACGGCGAAGGTGTTGACTGGCAGCAAGGCATGCACATGGCGGTCCAGCACCTGGAATACGGCGCTGGCGTCCAGGTGGGTGGTGATTTCCTGGCCGATGGCCGACAGCCGTTCCAGGGTGTCGCTGGTCTGTTGCAGCACTTCGGCGCGGCGCGCTTCGGAGGCGGCCAGTTCGCGGTGGTGATAGCCTTCCGAACGCGCATGTTCCGTCTGGTGGTAGACCTGCATGGCGGTGGCGCGGTTGCTCGCCTGCTGGGTGTGGCTTTTTTCACGCGCCATGCCCGCATCGAGGGCGATATCGTAGGCGCGCGCATAGTCGCCCGCATGCGCGTATTCGCGCGCCAGCGCATCGAGCAGTTCGCCGGGCGGGGAATAGCCTTCGATGGAGGCGGCCACCTGCAGCGCCTGGTGCAGGAAATGCAGGGCGGGATTGCGTTCCAGCATGCCTGCGGGCGGCGGCAGCTCGTGGCGGGCATGCAGCATGGACAAGACGCGCAGCGCCGCCACCTGGTGCATGGCGTCGCCTTGCGCGGTGGCCAGCTGGCAAGCCCGTTCGGCCGCCTGCAGCGCTTCATCGGGGCGGTCCAGGTAGGACAGCGCGTGGGCGCTGCCGCGCTGCGCCATGCTGCGGAAATCGGCCTGGCCCAGCGCTTCGGCGCGCTGCGCCAGCCGGCTGAAAGCGTCGAGCGCCGTGTCGTAGTCGCCCTTGTCCAGGCTCAGTTCACCCAGGTGGAATAGGGCGTTGGCATAGGTGCGCGCGCCTGCCACGGGGGCCAGGATGAGCAGCGCCTGGCGCAGCAAGTCTTCGGCCGCGGCCAGCCGCCCCAGCTTGCGCATGGTTTCGGCCGTATGCGTCTGGCAGGCGCCGATGCTGCGGGGCCAGCCGGTGGGGCGCGCCAGGTCCAGCGCGCACTGCATCCATTCGAGGGCCGATTCGTTGTCGTTGAGACTGGCGAAGCAGTCGCCGATATTGATGGCGGCCGTGATGGCGCCGCGCAGCTGGCCGCTTTCCAGCGCCGCTTCGTAGCTTTGCATGTAGTGGCCGGCGGCCGTGCCCAGGTCGCGCGAAGTGTGCGCCAGCAAGCCGCGGAAATCATGCACCCAGGCAGCCAGCGGCGCGGGCAGCTTGCCGCTGGCGCCGTCGGCCTGGAAGTGGCTGCCCCAGCGCGCTTGGGCGGCCGGCGCATCGCGCAGCACGGCCCAGCGCGCCGTGGCCGCGTCGGCCAGGCTGGCGCGCATCGCATCGCCGGCGCTGCGCGCCTGTTCGGCAGCGGCCAGCAGTTCGGCATCGCAGCGGGCATGGTCGCCCCGGTCGACGGCAATCGAGGACAGCAGCCAGTGCGCATCGGCGCAAGCGGCGCCGTCGCCATGCGCGCACAGGATGGCGTGCGCCGCCATGGCCAGGCTTTCGGCCGCATCGAGCGCACCTTGCAGCCAGGCCACTTCCGCCTGTACCAGTTGCAGGCGCGCCTGCGCGATGGCCAGGGCGTGGGCCGGCAGCTGGGCCTGGGGTAACAAGGTTGCCGCTTCGTCTGCATGGTGCAGCGCCTGTGCGCAGTTACGCTGGCGCAAATGCCATGCCAGCAACATCAGCAAGGGCAAGCGCTCCAGGGCGCGCAATGGCCGCAGTGTGTCTTCCCATTGTGCAATGTCATGTTCGAGGGCGAACATTTCCATCCGAAATCTCCCGCAAGGCGATGGTGTTGGCCCGCGGCCAGTGACACCTTATTGGATCGCATTGTAAGCTGCATTCGGATGCAGTTGTTTGGCCGACTCGACAGTATTTTTTTGCGCGCGCCATTTCAGGCGGCGCAAAGCAGGCGGGGCGTGCATCAGCCCCTGCCGGCTGATGCACGCCCCGTGGACAGCCTGGCGATGGCCGTGCCGCTTGTGCCGTACTGCTTGTGCCGTACTGCTTGTTCTAGCGGCCGGCGAAGTGCACGGTGCTGGCTGTTTCGCCAGCCTTGGCGATGGCGCCCGGAATATTGTTCAGTCCGGTAATGGCGATGACGTCGCCATCGTTGCGAAATTCCATGCGGGTGCCGCTGGCCGTTTCAAAGACGCCGGGCGCGCGGCCGAACAGCTCTATTTCGGGCTGTCCCTTGATTTGCGTGAAGTAGCGGTTGACTTGCTGGCGCAGCAGCAAGGTATCGCCCGTGTCGAGCTGGTAGCGATTGCCGTACTGGCTGAATTCCTGCGGGGCCAGTTTATAGACCTTGCCGGAGATCTGGACCTTGTCCTGGTCGCCGATTTCCAGCGCGCTGGCGCTGAGGCAAGAAAGGCCGAGGACGAGGGCGGCGCTACCGAGGGCGAGGGTACGCGAGAACGATGCTTTCATGATTTCACCTTGTGATCAAAATGCTGGTTGGAGTTAGACCAATGTTGTCTCCAGCAGGTTCGCTGGCGGGGACAATGCCAAGGTAGCAATCGGGCCTGCGCGATGCCAGCGCAAAGCGATGAAACGCAGGAATTCGGCGCTGAAACGCGAAATCGGACGATGGATGGTTTTGGAATGAATGCAGGAAAGCGGGCTGAGCGGCAGAATTTAATTCTGTTTAATTCGCGTTGATAATGTTTTTGTCGGTTTGGCGCCCGCTCCGATGGCGGGCGCCAGGCGCGTTAATACAGCGTTTGCGCCGATTCGTGCAGCAGCTGGCCGTACAGGGTATGGCGCATCTTGGAGATTTTTCCTTCGGACAAGGCTTGCAGGATGGCGCACTGCGGCTCGATCAGGTGGCGGCAGTTATAGAACTTGCAGCCGCCCAGGTAGGGCTGGAATTCACGGAAGGCCCGTTCCAGCATGCCCTCGGATAAGTGGTACAGGCCGAATTCCTGGAAGCCGGGCGAATCGATGATGGAGCTGTTCGCGCCCAGTTCGTCGAGCTTGTACAGGCGCGTAAAGGTGGTCGTGTGCTTGCCCGTGTCGAGCGCGGCCGAGATTTCGCGCACGGCGATGTCCGCGTCCGGCACCAGCAGGTTGATCAGGGACGACTTGCCCATGCCCGACTGGCCGATGAGGATCGACGACTGGCCCGCCAGCAGGGGCGCCAGGGTGGCCACGGCGTGCTCCGGTTCGGCGCGCGCCGACACCTCATCGACGGGATAGCCCATCGAGGAATACGGCAGCAGGCGTTCCCGGGCACGTTCCAGCGAAGCGGTTACATCCGTCTTGTTGAGGATGATGCGCGCTTCGATGCCGGCCGCGTCGGCCGCCACCAGCGAGCGCGAGATCAGGTCGTCGGCAAAGCCCGGTTCTGTCGCCACGACGATGAACAGCTGCGTCAGGTTGGCGGCCAGCAATTTCGACTTGTACTGGTCCGAGCGGTACAGCAAGGTCTTGCGTTCCTCGATGCGGTCGATGACGGCCTGGTCGTTGGAAGTGCGCGTCAGGTGCACGATGTCGCCCACGGCCACATTGGTTTTCTTGCCGCGCGTTACGCATTGCAGCTTGGCGCCGTCCACGTCGGCCAGGTAATGGCGGCCGTGGGCGGCGATGATGACGCCCGTCAACTTGCCTTCGCTCATGGGGCCACCTGGCTGCTCTGGTAGATAAGGTCTGCCTTGGCGGCGCAGATGAAGTCGTTTTCGGACAGGCCGCCGGCACCCTGGTTGACCGAGTGCGTGTCGTAGCGCACGGCGCAGGTTTTGTAAGTAATGATGAGCTCCGGATGGTGGTCTTGCGTATGGGTCATATAGGCCAGGGCGTTCACGAACGCCAGGGTCTGGTAGTAATTCTTGAAGCCGAAGTCGCGGCACAGCTTGCCGTTTTGCACCGTCCACAGGGGCAGCAGGGCGTGCAGGGTGGCGATATCCGTGTCGCCCAGCGCCTGCTGGCGCGGCGTGCAGCTCAGTTGGGCCAGGTCTTGCGAAGTCGATGGCGTATTCATGCGGAAGCCCCTTTCAGGTGGCGGATGCGCACGCTGGCCGGCGGATGCGAGTCATAGAAGGCCGAGTGCAGCGGGTCGGGCGTCAGGGTCGACGCATTGTCTTCATACATTTTGACGAGCGCCGACACCAGGTCGTCCGCCTGCGTGTGCGTGGCGGCAAAGGCGTCGGCTTCGAATTCGTGCTTGCGCGAGCTGAGCGACGTCAACGGCCCCAGCAGGAAAGTGAAGACGGGCAAGGCCAGCATGAACAGCAGCAGCGCCAGCGCGTCCGTCGGCTGGCCCGTCAGCGCCAGCGCGACCGGGTCGACGCCCAGGCCCGCGTAAAACCACGGCTGCGTCTTCAGGAAGCCCAGCAGCGCGAGGAAACCCAGCGAGATGACGAACATCATGGCGATGCGCTTGACGATGTGCTTGAGCTTGAAGTGGCCCAGTTCATGCGCCAGCACGGCTTCGATTTCTTGCGGCGCCAGGCGCGACAGCAGGGTGTCGAAGAAGACGATGCGCTTGTTGGCGCCAAAGCCCGAGAAATACGCATTGCCGTGGGCGCTGCGCTTCGAGCCATCCATGACGAACAAGCCTTTCGAAGCGAAGCCGACGCGCTGCATCAAGCCTTCGATGCGGCTTTTCAGCGCTTCGTCGGCCAGCGGCGTGAATTTGTTGAACAGGGGGGCAATGACGGTTGGGAACAGCACCATCATCAGCAGCTGGAAGCCGCTCCAGACGAACCACGCGTACAGCCACCACAGGTCGCCCGACTTGGCCATCAGGGTCAGCACGACCCAGATCAGCGGCAAGCCGATGACGGCGCCCAGGCCCACGCCCTTGAGCATGTCCGTGAAAAACAGCTTGCGCGCCATGGTGTTGAAGCCGAAGCGCTGCTCCAGCACGAACTGGCGGTAATAGTCGAAGGGCAGGTCGATCAGGCCGGAAATGGCGGCAAAGGCGGCGATCAGGCCGATCTGATACAACATGGGCGAGCCGGGACCCATCCATTCATTCAGGTGCAGCGCCAGCCATTGCAGGCCGCCCAGCAAGGTAAAACCGATCAGCACGGCATAGTTGATCAGCAGGGTCAGCAAGCCGAACTTGGTCTTGGCCACCGTGTAGTCGGCCGCCTTCTGGTGCGCGGCCAGCGGGATTTTTTCCGCGAATTCGGGCGGGACAACGGCGCGGTGCGCCAGCACGTGGCGAATCTGCCGCGAAGCGAGCCAGAAGCGCACGGCGAGGGTCAAAACGAGGACGGATACAAACAAAATCGAAAACGCGAGTGAATACATTCTGTGCCTGTGAGAAAATGGCTGATTATTTAGTTTGATTAGGCCAAGAGAGAATTATGTCACAAGCGACCGACTTAACTGCATCCACCCCCGCACCCGCGGTGCCCGTACGTCCAAATGAGATGAACCTGGTCTGGGTCGACATGGAAATGACGGGTCTGGAGCCCGATACCGACCGCATCATCGAGGTGGCGGTAGTGGTGACGGACATGCACTTGAACCTGCTGGCCGAAGGCCCCGTGTTCGTGATTCACCAGTCGGATGAAACCCTGAACAAGATGGATGCCTGGAACAAGGGCACGCACGGCCGCTCGGGCCTGATCGACAAGGTCAAGGCGTCGACCGTGACGGAAGCCCAGGCGGAAGCGGAGCTGATCGCCTTCCTGAAGAAATACGTACCGGCAGGCAAGTCGCCCATGTGCGGCAACACCATCGGCCAGGACCGCCGCTTCATGGTACGCGGCATGCCGAAGCTGGAAGCATTCTTCCACTACCGCAATGTTGACGTGTCGACACTGAAAGAGCTGTGCAAGCGCTGGAAGCCGGAAATCGCCACCGGTTTCAAGAAGCACCAGAAGCACACGGCGCTGGCTGATATCCTCGAGTCGATCGAAGAGCTGAAGTACTACCGCGAACACTTCATCAAATTGTAAGTTGAAAACGCCTCACAAAACCTACTGCGCGTCGGTATAGGCGGCCTGCGATGCTCACCGTACCAGAGTACGGTTGCGCTTCTTAGCCACCTCTCCCTTCCGCTCGCTACGGTTTTGTGAGGCGTCGCGAAGGTTCTGTTACATCGTATCAAAGTCAAAATCGAGGGTGTGCCAAACGCCGTCTTCATCCTGCCACTCCAGCGCAAACGGTCCCGTTTGCCGCAAGCCCGTGATCCACACTGTCTCGCCAGGTTCGCGAAAATACGCCACGCACTGCCCGAACGGCTGCTCCAGCCGGCACAGCACCAATCCCTCGCCCGCCACGGCGCACCATTGCTCATGGACATCGATCAAGGCCACGGCCGGGTCGCCATAGAACTCGTCCAGGCTGGCTTGCCGGCCATCGGCCGCCGTCACCTTGGCATGTTCATATTCATGCTGGACAATATATTGGGCGCTGTGCGCCAGTTCCCTGCTCGTCATGCTGTCTCCACGGTGGGCCAGACGGTTTCCTGGTCGGCGCGCGCCTCGGCGATCAGCCATTCGCAGAAGGCGTGCACGAGGGGGCGCGTTTCCGCCTGGGGCGAACGCAGCAGATAATAGCAGTGGGGGCCGCGCACGGCGTGTTCGAACACGCGCACCAGGCGGCCCGAGCGCAGATCGTCGCCGATCAGGGGGCTGGCGGCGATGGCCACGCCCTGGCCGCTGGCGGCCGCGTCCAGGCACAGATACGTGTGCGAAAAGCGCGCGCCGCTGTTGCCGCTATTGCCGCTGTAATGCACACCGCAGCTGTGCAGCCAGCGCGTCCAGTCGATTTCGCCGGGCAGGTGCACTTCCGGCTCGTCGTGCAGCAGCGGGTAGCGCAGCAGGTCGGCGGGCTGGCGCAGGCTGGCCGCGTTGGCGCGGAAATCGGGGCTGCAGACGGCGGAAAACCATTCTTCCATCAATAAATCCACTTTCAGGCCCGGATAACGGCCCGGTCCCAGGCGGATAGCCACGTCCACGCCATCGCGCGCCAGGTCGACCGGGTGCATCGAGGCCAGCACGCGCAGTTCGATCTGCGGATAGCGGTCGCGCAAGCGTCCCAGGCGCGGCATCAGCCAGCGCGAGACGAGCGAGCTGGTGGCCGTCACCGTCACCACCTTGTCATCGCCCTGGCGCCGCGCCTGCTCGGAGACGTCGGCCAGCTGGTTGAGTATCGGCCCCAGCGAGGCCGCATAGCGCTGGCCGGCGCTGGTGAGCACCACGCCGCGCGGCAGGCGCTGGAACAGCACGATGCCCAGCCACGCTTCCAGCTGTTTCACGTGATGGCCGATGGCGCCGGCCGAGACGTGCAATTCTTCGCCCGCGCGCTGGAAGCCTTCGTGGCGGGCGGCCGCCTCGAAGGCGTGTAGGGCGGCAAGTGGGGGCAGGGGACGTGACATGGCATTCTCAAGAGAATTGAGCCTCAGTATTATTTGGTCTATCCGTGAAGAATATTGGTTTGTTTCATTTTGCGCAAGCGAATATGATGCCGGCTATGCGTGAAGTGACCCGCAATAGGATTCACGCATGAATCATCTACCAGCCTTGCTTGGCATTTATATTTACAACGCCTGGGAAAACCGTCGCGATGCGCAGCAGGTTTGCCCGGGTGTACTCAAAGAGGTTTAGTCATGTCTGATCGCCGCGCTGTTGCGCTGGTGTTGCTGTCGGCCGCCGGATTCGGCAGTTCCGCAGTGTTTGCCAAGGCGGCATATGCGTCCGGGGTCAACCCGTCGACCATGCTGGCCTTGCGTTTCGTCATCGCCGCCATGCTGTTGCTGCCGCTCGTGTGGCTCGGTGGCTGGCGCTTGCCGCGCGGCCGCCTGCTGGCCGGCTACATGCTGATGGGCCTGATGTACACGGCCCAGTCGCAAGGCTATTTCAATGCGCTCATGTATGCCAGCAGCGGCCTGTGCGGCATGCTGCTGTACGTGTATCCCGTGCTGGTCACCATCCTCGCGCTGGCGCTGGGCTGGGAAAAGCTGGACCGGCGCATGCTGGTGCTGATGGCGCTGGCCATTGCCGGCATGGCCATCACCCTGGGCGGCAAGCTGCAGGGCCAGCCCATCGGCATCGCGCTGGCATTGATGGCCGCCGGCGTGTACGCCGTGTACATCCTGTTTGGCAACAGCCTGTCGAAAAGCCGCGAGAATATTCACCCATTGGCCGCCTGTGTGGTGATCCTGGGCACGGCTGGCCTGTCGAACAGCGCGATTGCTTTGTGGCAAGGCGTGTCCTTGCCGGGCACGGCGACGGGCTGGCTGGCCGTCAGCGCCATCGCCCTGTTCTCGACGGCCATCGCGATTGCCGCCTTCTTTGCCGGCGTGGCGCAGATCGGCGCGGCCAAGGCATCCATCATTTCCACGTTTGAACCCGTCATCACGATGGCGTTCGGCGTGACCTTGCTGAAGGAATCCGTCAGCGGCACGCAATTGCTGGGCGGTGCCATGGTGCTGGCCGCCGTGGTCTTGCTGGCACAGCGGCCCAGTGCCAAGCCGGTCTCCATGCCTGGCGTGCAAGCCAGCGCCTGAACTTTTTTCCTGAACTGATCGGCAATACCGATCGGTCTCCTTTGCGCCGCGACGGGTTTCCTGCCGCGGCGCTTTTTTTTGGCCGCGCACAAATAACACTTGATTGCGAATGATTCTCATTTATAATTGATTTCAAGATTCCCCCACCACCAGCCAGCCCATGCCAGCCAGTGTTCGCCTTGAAAGGAGACACCGTGACGAGCATGCCCCCTATTTGCAATACCGAGCTGGTCGCCGGCGAATTTGCCCGCCTGCGTCGCGAAAAGAAAGCCCGCCACCGCGATATCGCCGAGGAACTGGCCATTTCCGAAGGCGAGCTGATCGCCGCACACGCCGGCCTGTCGCTGGCCGATGGTGCCTTGCTGGGCGCCGAGCGCCTGCAGGCCGACTGGCCCGCCATCATCGCCGCCCTGGAACCGCTGGGCGAAGTCATGGCGCTGACGCGCAACGCCTCGTGCGTGCATGAAAAGACGGGCGTGTATCGAAAAGCCAGCCACAACAACCACGTGGGCCTGGTGCTCGGTGGCGATATCGACCTGCGCGTGTTTTACCGCCAATGGGCGCATGGCTTTGCCGTTCGCGAGATGGGCGAAAAGGAAGTGCAGCGCAGCCTGCAATTTTTCGATGCGGCCGGCCACGCCGTGCACAAGATTTTCATGAAGCCGCAAAGCGACCTGGCCGCCTACGACGCGCTGGTGGCGCGCTTCGCCGATGCGGATCAGGCGGCCGGCATTGCCGTGACGGCGCCGGCGCCGCCGCCGGCGGAACTGCCCGACGCGCAGATCGACGTGGCCGGCTTTCGCGCCGCCTGGGCCGACTTGCGCGACACGCATGAATTTTTCACCGTGCTGAAAAAATACTCGGTCTCGCGCCTGCAAGGCCTGCGCCTGGCCGAGGCGCGTTTCGTGCAGCAGCTCGACAAATCCTGCGTGCTCGACCTGCTCAATAATGCCGCCCTCGAAAAGGTGGCCATCATGGCCTTCGTCGGCAATGCCGGCATGATCCAGATCCATTCGGGGCCCGTGCACAAGATCGCCGTGATGGGGCCGTGGATCAATGTCCTGGACCAGCGCTTCAACCTGCATTTGCGCGAAGACCATATCGCCAGCGCCTGGGTGGTGAAAAAGCCGACCGTCGATGGCCTGGTGACATCGGTGGAACTGTTCGACGCCAAGGGCGACACCATCGTCATGTTCTTCGGCGAACGCAAGCCGGGCGTGCACGAATTGTGCGAATGGCGCAACGTCGTCGAGCGGGTGCTGCAGGAGGGCGAACTATGCGCCGCATGATCGCCGCCAGCGTGGCGCGCCGCATCGCGCTGAAAAAAATGGGGGCGGGAGCGCTGGCGCTGGCCGCGCCGATGCAGGTGCTGGCCGCCGTCAGCGACGCGGCCAAGCCGATGGTCAAGGCGCGGCGCATCGTCAGCGTGGGCGGCGCGTTGACGGAAATCGTCTATGCGCTGGAAGCGCAGGGGGAACTGGTGGGCGTCGATACAACCTCGCTGTATCCGGCCGTGGCGCAACAGCTGCCGCAGGTGGGCTATGCGCGCACCTTGTCGGCCGAGGGCGTGCTGTCGCTGGCGCCCACGCAGCTGATCGCCACCGAGGAAGCGGGACCGCAAACGGTGCTGCGCCAGGTGCGCGACGCGGGCGTGCCGGTGGCGGTGCTGAACGCGAATAACAAATTCGAAGGCTTGCTCGAACGGGTGAAACAGGTGGGCCAGATCACGGGACGCGCCGACCTCGCCGCGCGCCTGGCGCAAGCCTTGCAGCAGCAGTGGGACGGCGCCCTGGGCAAGGTGCGCCTGCGCAGCCACGCGCCTGTGCGCGTGCTGTTCATCCTCGCCCATGCGCCCAACCAGGTGATGGTGGGCGGGCGCGAGACGGGCGCCGACGCCATGCTCGCGTATGCGGGCGCCGTCAACGTGATGGGGGGATCGGCCGGTTTTGCCGGCTACAAGCCGCTCACGCCGGAAGCCGTGATCGCCGCGCGGCCCGACATCGTGCTCGTCACGGATCAGGGGCTGAAGGCCTCGGGCGGCGTGGACGGCATCTTGAAGCTGCCAGGCCTGGCGCAGACGCCGGCCGGGCGCAAGCACCGCATCGTGTCGCTGGAAGCCATGCTGCTGCTGGGCTTTGGCCCGCGCATGCCGCAGGCGCTGGGCGAACTCGACGCCGCCTTCGCCAAAGCCATGACGGCATGAACGTGGCCTCCCTGGCGTCTGTCGCCCCGTGGCGCTGGCCACGCTGGGGCGCTGGCGGGCTGCTGGCCGTGGCGCTGTTTGTCGGCTTGATCATCGCCGTGCAGGCGGGCGCCGTGCCGGTGACCCTGGCCGATTGGCTGGCGCCGTTTCAATCTGGCGAGGAGAAGCTGTCCGGCGGCGCGTATGTGCTATGGCATATCCGTTTGCCGCGCGCCCTGTTTGCCATCCTGATCGGCGCCGCGCTGGCGCTGGCCGGCGGCCTGACGCAAGGGCTGTTCCGCAATCCGCTGGCCGATCCGGGACTGCTGGGCGTGAGCAGCGGCGCCGCCTGCGCGGGCGCGGCCACCATCGTCTTCGCGGCCAGCCTGCACGTGGCGCCGGAGCTGCGCGTGTGGCTGCTGCCGGCCGCCGCGTTCGCCGGCGCCATGCTGATCTGCGTGCTGCTTGACAGGGTTGCGCGCTGGGCCACCCCCGGCTCCATCGTCGGCTTGCTGCTGACGGGCGTGGCGCTGAACGCCATCACGGTGGCCGTCATGGGCTTGTGCATTTACCTGGCCAGCGACGACCAGTTGCGCACCCTGACTTTCTGGACCCTCGGTTCGCTGTCGGCCGGCAGCTGGCGCCAGGTGGCGGCTTTGCTGCTGGTGCTGGCCGGCGCGCTGTGGGCCACGCGCTTCCTGATGCGCTCATTGAATGCGCTGGCGCTGGGCGAGGCGCAGGCGCTGCACGTGGGTATCGATGTGGGCAGGCTGCGCACGCAGGTCATCGTGCTGGTGGCCGTGCTGACGGGCTTTGCCGTCGCCTGGTGCGGCGGCATCGGCTTCATCGGCCTGATCGCGCCGCACCTGGTGCGCACCTGGCTGGGCGCCGACCAGCGCAAGGTACTGCCCCTGGCGATGCTGATGGGGGGCTTGCTGCTGCTGTTGGCCGACACGCTGGCGCGCACGGTCGCCATTCCCGCGGAAGTCCCCGTCGGCATTTTCACGGCTTTGCTGGGCGGGCCATTTTTCCTGATGCTGTTGCGGCGCTTCCGCCACGGCACAGCCTAGAGGTGAACATGACGCCCCTGCTGGAACTCTCCTTCGCCACCACACAACTGGGCCAGCAGTATTTCGGCCCGTTCAATCTGCGGATCGCGGCCGGCGAGCGCGTCGCCATCCTGGGCCCCAGCGGCGCTGGCAAGTCGACCCTGCTCAAATTGATGGCGCGCGAACTGCACCCGCAGGCGGGCCAGGTGGCGTTCGCGGGCAGGCCGCTGGCGCAGTGGCCGCTGGCCGACCTGGCGCGGCGCCGCGCCGTCCTGCCGCAGGGCTCGAACGTGGCCTTCGGACTGCAGTGCGAGCTGGTGATCGGCCTGGGACGGGTGGCGCGCCTGGTCGACCCGCAGCTGGGGCGGATCGTGCAGGACGCGGCTACCCTGGCGCACGCCGGGCATTTGCTGGGCCGCCGCCTGGATACCCTGTCCGGCGGCGAGCAGGCCAGGGTGCAGCTGGCGCGCATCTTCGCGCAGATGTGGGACGTACAGGATGGCTTGATACTCGTCGACGAACCGCTGGCGGCGCTCGATCCCGGCCTGCAGTTCGATTTGCTCGACAGCCTGCAGCAGTTTTGCGCCGCGCGCGGCCACGCCGTCATCGCCATCCTGCACGACATCAATCACGCCTTGCTGGGCTTCGAGCGATTGCTGCTGGTGCGTTCGGGCCAGCTGGTGGCCGATATCGCCAGCGATGCCGGCGCCGTGCCGGCCCTGGCCGCGCTGTACGGCATCGCCCTGACGACGGCGACCAGCAGCGATGGCGACGTGTGCGTCATCCCTGCCAGACGCGCCGTCCGCAGGGCCGCCTGAGCCATTCACTCACCACACGTCCGCCGTGCGCGGCCGCGCCATCTGGCCGCTGCCCAGCAGCCATACCATCAGGGCCTCGGCCTGTTCGCGCGTGGCCGCCACCTCCTGCAGGATACCGAAGGCTTTCGTGGCGCCGGCCGCCATCGCCTGCAGGCGCGCGCGCTGTTCCGCGTCCGCCTCGACCGATACGAGGCCCCGGCAAATGGCGGCCAGCGCTACCTTGTTGTGCTTGAGCCAAAGGCCGCGCCGCTTGCGGTCGATGTGCGCTTCATCGCTGCGTTCCTCTTCGAACAGCATGACGAACGGTTCGCCATGGCGTAGCAGGGCGTCCATGTCGTTTTCCCACAGCGGGGCATAGCCGGTAACGGCCGTTTCAGGGCGAAAGCGCACGACGGGAAAGTCGCTGACGTCGTGGATGGAGAAATGTGCGGGATTCGGTTTCATGGCGTGCTTCCTTGCGAGGTGGTTGAAAGTGCTTGCCAGCCGCCGCCCAGCGCCTTGTAGACCTGGACCAGCGACAGCGACGCGGTGGCACAGCTGTCGACCAGCGCCGCTTCGTTGTTCAATAAGGTGTTTTGCACATGCAGCACGTTGATCAGGTCCGTGCCGCCCTGGCGGTACTGCAGTTCCGCGCTGCCCAGCGCCCGCCGTCCCTGCTTGACGGCTTCATCGAGGCTGGCCTGGCGGCGGGCGTTGGCTTGGTAGCCAGATAGCGCATCCTCCACCTCGTGCCAGGCGGCCAGCACCGTCTGGCGGTAGGCGATGGCCGCTTCCTGCTGCTGCGCCTCGCGCAGTTGCAGGTTGCCGCGCAGGCGGCCGCCATCGAACAGGGGCACGCTGAAGCCGGGGCCGAAGGCGAAGCGCCTGGCGTCCCAGCCGATGTCGGACAGCTGCATCGCTTGCAGGCCGACGCTGCCCGAGAGCGTAATGCGTGGATAAAAATCGCCCTGCGCCACGCCGATGGCGGCCGTGGCCGCGTGCAGCTGCGCTTCGGCGCGGCGGATGTCGGGCCGCCGTTCGGCCAGGCTGCTCGGCACGCCCAGCTGCACCTGCATGGTCATGGCGGGAATGTCCTTGCCCGCCGCCAGTTCCGCCCGCAAGCCTTGCGGCGGCAGCGCCAGCAGGAGGGCGAGGGCATTGCCCAGGCGCGCTTCGCGCTGCTGCAGCGGCGGCAGGCGCGCTTCGATGGTGGCGACATGGGCCGCCGCCTCGGCCTCGTCGAGCTGCGTCGCCACACCTTCGCGCAGGCGGATGCTGGTCAGGTTCAAGGTATGGCGGGCGATATCGAGCAGCTGCTGCGTGATGGCCAGCGTCTGCTGCGCGCCGCGCAGCTCGATGTAGTCGCGCGCCGTTTCGGCCAGCACGGCCAGCAGCACGCCGCGCTGCGTTTCCACTGCCACGTCGACGCGTGCATCGGCCGCTTCCACTTCGCGCCGCACGCGGCCCCACAGGTCCAGTTCCCAGGCTGCGTCAAGGTTGCTTTGCCACAGGTTGTAGGCGGACTGGCCATTGTTGCGCGACGGGTCGCTCAATCCCTGTTCGCTGTTGCGCGCGCGGCTGTAGCCGCCATTCGCACCCAGCGACGGGCCTTGCGCGGCGCCGATGACTCCGCGCGCGGCGCGGCTTTGCTCCAGCCGGCTGGCGGCCGCCAGCACGTCGAGGTTGGCGCCGGCGGCGCGCTGCAGCAGTGACGACAGGGTGGTATCGCCAAAGCTGTCCCACCAGCGCTGCTCGATGGCGCCATCCTGCTGTGCGGCGAAGCGGGCATCCTGCGCCTGACGCCATTGCTGTCCCAGATCATGGTGCGGGCGCTGGAAATCGCTGCCGACGCTGCCGCAGCCGGCCAGACCCAAGGCCGTGAAGAGTATCCATGCTTTCATCGCGCGCTCACCTGTTGCAGATGTTGACGGCGCATGGCCGTATCGATGCGCACTTCGGCCGACATGCCCACGCGCAGGCGGGCGTCGCCATCCTGGCCCGGATCGAGCGCGATCCTGACGGGGATACGCTGTACCACCTTGGTGAAGTTGCCGGTGGCGTTTTCCGGCGCGATGGCGGCGAAGGTCACGCCCGTGGCCGGCGCGATACTGTGCACCGTGCCGTGCAGGAGCACGCCCGGATAGGCGTCGACGGCGATGCTGGCGCGCTGGCCCTGGCGCACGTGGGTCAGCTGGGTTTCCTGCAGATTGGCGACGACAAAGCTGCGGTTCAGGGGCACCACGGCCATCAGGCTGGCGCCGGGAGCCACCAGGGCGCCGACGCGCACGATGCGGCGTCCGACGATGCCGTCGATGGGGGCGCGCAGCTGCGTATGCGACAGATCCAGTTCGGCCCGTTGCAGGCTGGCGCTGGCGCGCAGCAAGGCCGCTTCGGCCGCGCCTTGCTGCGCTTGCAAAATTTCCGTCTGCTTGCGGGTGGCGACGAGGGCGGCGCGGTTTTGCGCCAGGCGCGCGCGGCTCACGTCGAAGCGCGATTGCGCCTGCTGCGCGTTCTGCACGCTGCCCGCGCCCTGGCCAGCCAGGTGCTGCGAGCGGGCCAGTTCCTGCTGCGCCAGTTTGTCTTCCGCCTGGTTGGCGTCGACCAGGGTGCTGGCTTGTTCGATCACCGATTGCTGGCGCTGCAAGGTGGCGCGGGCATTCGCCAGTTGCGCTTCGGCGCCGGCTACCTCGGCACGGGCCGAGGCGGCGGCGGCCTGGTAGTCGCGGTCGTCGATGCGCGCCAGCAGCTGACCCGCCTTGACAGTCTGGTTGTCTTCCACCAGCACTTCCCGCACGATGCCGCCCACCTTGGGGGAAAGCACGGTGTAGTCGGCGCTGACAAAGGCGTCGTCGGTGGCTTGTTCGTCGCCACGGGCGAACAGCAGTTGCCAGGCGCAAAAGGCGAGGGCGCAGGCCAGCAGGGCCAGGCCGAGAAGAAATGCGCGCGAGCGCAGTATGGGTGTTTGCATGGTGAAGCTCTTTCGTAAAAATGGAAATCAGGCGGCGCGCGGAGGGAATACGCGCGTCGGCAGGATGGGAATGATCACAATCATGGCCAGCGCGATGGCGGCCACGGTGAGGTACAGGTCGGACGAGGTCAGGGTGACGACTTGCGCATGCATGCGCTGCGCAATTCCCGCCATGTCCACGCCGGCCGGCAGGTTGCCCAGGCGTTCGCTGAGCACCGTCGAATGAAAATGGTTGCGGCGCGTGATCAGCGCATCGAGCACGCCGGTGGCGACGACGGCCGACATGCCCTTGATGGTGTTGAACCAGGCCGAGGCGAACGGGCCATCCTGCGGCGCCAGGCCCGTGGTGGCCAGCAGCAGCAAGGGAATCACGGCCATCGGTTGCGCGAAGATCTGCACCGCTTGCAGCAGGTAGAAATGCGTGCGTATCCAGTCCGGCGACATGCGCGCGCCCAGCACGCAGGACAGGGCCAGCAGGGCCAGGCCGATGGCCAGCACCCAGCGGCAGTCGACGGCGCGGATGTTGCACAGGGCGGCCACCAGCGGCAGGGCGATCAATTGCGGCAGCGCCACCATCAGCATCACGGGCGCCGTTTGCAGCGGGCGGTAGGCGTGCACCTGCGCCAGGTAGGACGAGGGAATCAGGATCACGGCCAGCAGCACGAACAGCACGCCGCCCAGGGTCAGCAGGGCATGGCTGAGATTGCGCCGCGACAGCAGCTGCAGCTTGAAGAACGGCAGCGGGTGCGACCACTCGTTGATGAAGAACAGCACCAGCAGCGACAGACCGCCGCCCAGCAGCACGCAGATCAGCGGCGAGGCGAACCACGCCAGGCGTTCGCCCTGCAGCAATCCCACCACCAGCATGCTGATGGCGGGCAGGCCAAGCAGCAGGCCGCGCCAGTCGAACTGGCGCAAGCGCTCAAGGCGCAGCGGGTCTTGCGGCAAGCCCCAGGACACCATCAGCAGGGCGACGATGCTGCCCGGGACGACTTGCCAGAAGGCCCATTGCCAGCCCAGGTACTCGGTCCAGAAGGCGGCCAGCGGCGTGCCCAGGCTGGGACCGAAGGTGGCGCTCAGCGCATAGCCGCCCAGGCCATATAGCTTGATGTTCGGCGGCAGGAAGCGCAGCGCCACCGTCATCAGCATGGGCGGCAGGGCGCCGCCGGCCGCGCCCTGCACCACGCGCAGGACCATCAGCACGAACAGGTTCGGCGCGAACGGGCACAGCACGCCGGCGGCCATGCAGACGATGATGGCGGTGGCCGTCAGCCGGCGCAGCGAAAAGGTGACGGAGCACCACGGCGCGAACGCCATGGCCGAGACCGAGGCGGCCGCATACAGGGCGACGAGCCAGCTGGCGTCGTCGCGCGCGATGCCCATGGCGCCGCGGATGTCGGCCAGCGCGACCTTGGTGATGTTTTCATTCAGGCCGGATACCAGCACGGCCAGCAGCACGCCAGCCAGGCCCGTGGCCAGGCGCAGTCCGAAGATGGGAGGCGCGGGCGGCGCGGCCGCGGGGGCGGCGCCAGGAAGGGGTACAGCAGACACAGGGAACTCCGTGGATGAGGATCAGTCCACGCAGTATAGGTAGCCGTCAATCTTGTGAAAATTGATAATTAATGAATTCTGAATTGCGTCTGGCGCAATGATTGTGGGCTCAGACCCTAAGCGTCTGGCGGCGTGCCGTCGCACAGCTCCTTGATCATGCGGCGCAGCCAGCGGTGCGCATGGTCGTGGTCGAGGCGCGGGTGCCAGGCCTGGAAGACATCCACGCTGTCGACGGGGATGGGCAGCTGGAAGGTGCGCAGCTTCAAGCCCAGGCGCTCGACGATGGCCAGCAGGGGCGTGGGCATCAGCGGCAGCAGCAGGCGCGAATCGGCCACGGCGAAGATGGCGGACTGGAAGTTGGGGCTGATCAGCGAGACCCGGCGCGTGTAGCCCCGCTCGGCCAGGATGGTGTCGAAGGGACCGCGCGCCAGGCCGCGCCGCGAGACGCTGATATGTTCGTATTCGGTAAAGCTGTCGAGGTTGATGGGGCCGTCGAAGATCGGGTGGTCGCTGCGGGCGATGCCGACAAAGCCGGTGGTAAACAGCTGCTGCAGCTTGATGTCGGGCGCGAAGGCGCGCCGCGCGCTGATGTACAGGTCGATGCGGCCAGCGTGCAGGGCGTCGTTTTCCGTGGCGCCGTCGCCCTCTGGCACGAAGCGCAGCACCGTGTGCGGCGCATGGCGGGCCAGCAGGTCGCGCAGCTTGCCGCCGTAGGAACCGACAAACACGTCATTGGCGCACAGGCTGAAGGTGCGTTCCAGCGTGCGCAAGTCCACTTCGCGGCCCGACGTGAAGATGGCGTGCGCCTGCTCCACCACGCCGCGCACCTGCTCGCGCAATTCCAGCGCGCGCGGGGTGGGCGCCAGGCCGCGCCCGGAGCGCACGAAGACGGGGTCGCCGATGGCGTCGCGGATGCGCGCCAGGGTGCGGCTCATGGCCGGTGCGCTCAAATGCATGCGCCGCGCGGCGGCAACGGCGCTGCCTTCCTCGAGCAGGATGTCGAGGGCGACGAGCAGGTTCAGGTCAGGGAGTTTCATGCGGCGATTATAGCCCGGGGGCCAGCGCCAGCGCTGCGCCGGCAGGACGCCGGCGCAGACAGTGATGCTACTGCGGGATTACTCGGCTGCCGGCTCGGCGCCGCAGCATTTCTTGAACTTCTTGCCGCTGCCGCAAGGGCAGTCGTCGTTGCGGCCCACTTTCGGCTCTTCGCGCTTCATGGTCTGCACGGGAGCCTTGCGGCGCGGGACCCAGAAACGGTGGATGGCCGGCAGGTTCGCTTCCAGTTCCTGCGCCAGCTTGTGCGCCTTGACCGGGTCTTCCACCAGTTTCAGCTCTTCTTCCTTGATTTCGTCGGCGCCCAGCAGGTAGATCGGCTGCATCAGCTCGGCCACTTCGGAATCCCAGATTTCATTCCACGAGCCAGGACGCAGCTCCATGCCGTCCCAGAAGCCCCAGCACCAGGCTTCGGCGTCGATCAGGGTCTGGCCTTCGTAGTCATGCTCGACGAACAGGGCTTCGAATTCCTTCGGCGCCACTTCAAACGTCACCAGCACTTCGTTCATGAAGCGCATGATCAGGTTGACGATGCGCTCTTCTTCCTTGCTGTTCTTGAATTTCGGCGCATCTTCGGCATCTTCGCCCCACACGCGCGGCAACCATTCGGCCGGCATGATCGGTTCCGGGCCGATGGCGACGGCCGTCAGATAGCCGTGCAGCATATCCATGGTCATCGCGTCTTCGGAGCAGCGCTCCGACAACAGGAATTGGTCTAATTCGTCGAATTCTTTTTCTGATAATGGCTGTTCGAGTTGCATGGCTTGCTCTTTATTGAATGTAAGCAGACAGTATACGCCTAGCGGCGCTTCCTCACCTAAGTGTTTGCACCGGCGGCCCGCGCGCGCCTTACAATGTCGCTTATGCACAATGAAAACCAGCCGCACGAGGACGACCGGCCCGTCCATCCCTTTTCCGCCCTGAGCCCCGATTGCGTGCTCGACGCCCTCGACAGCGTGGGGCTGCGCGGCGATGGCCGTCTGCTGGCCCTGAACAGCTATGAAAACCGCGTCTACCAGGTGGGCATCGAAGACAGCGCGCCCCTGGTGGCCAAGTTCTACCGTCCCGAGCGCTGGAGCGATACGGCCATCCTGGAAGAGCACGCGTTCGTGTCCGAGCTGGTCGAGCGCGAAATCCAGGTGGTGCCGGCGCTGGAAATCCATGGCAGCACCCTGCACCAGTACCAGGGCTTCCGCTTTGCCGTCTTCCCCCGCCACGGCGGCCGCGCGCCCGAGCTGGACGACCCGGCGACGCTGGAATGGATAGGGCGCTTCATCGGCCGCATCCACGCCGTCGGCGCGCTGTCCACCTACAAGGAACGTCCGGCGCTCGACCACCAGACGTTCGGCGTCGAGCCGCGCGAATTTTTGCTGGAGGGCAATTTCCTGCCGCCCGAACTGCTGGCCGCCTATTCCAGCGTGGCGCAGCAGGCGCTCGACGGCGTCAAGCGCTGCTATGACCGCGCGGGCGACGTGGCCCTGCTGCGCACGCATGGCGATTGCCATGGCGGCAACGTGCTGTGGACGGATGCCGGCCCCCATTTCGTCGATTTCGACGATAGCCGCATGGGTCCGGCCATCCAGGACCTGTGGATGATGCTGTCGGGCGAGCGGGGCGACATGGTGCGCCAGATGAGCGACATCCTGGCCGGCTACGAAGACTTTTGCGACTTCGACCCGCGCCAGCTGTACCTGGTCGAAGCGCTGCGCACCCTGCGCCTGATCCATTATTCGGCCTGGCTGGCGCGCCGCTGGGACGATCCCGCCTTCCCCGTCGCCTTCCCGTGGTTTAACACGCAGCGCTACTGGCAGGACCGCATCCTGGAACTCAGGGAACAGGTTGCCCTGATGGATGAGGCGCCGCTCTGGCCCATTTGACCTAAACGCCCGAAAAGCGTGGTAAAAGTCGCTCTTCTTGCAGTGCTGATTTGCATGTGCTTACTCGATAATGGTGCTAATAAATTCCCATAAGCAACGGAATTCACCCGAATAAGCGAGAAATCATGCAAGCACAGCAAAATCAGCGCCAGGCCGCCTCCCTCACCGTCGCGTATTCCGCCGACGACGAGTTCGACCAGGACAGCATGGTCTCGCTGCATGATTTCAAGGACCTGGAGCGCAAGGCCGATGCGCCAGCGCCGCTTCCTGCCGCTCTTGCCGCTCCTGTCGCCGCGATGCCCGAGCCGCAAGCCGGGCCGGCAGCCGAAGTTGATGGCAAGGCACCGGCCGCCGAACGCCAGAAAATGGAATTGAAAGCCATCCACGAGGCGATTGCCCGCGTGGAAGCGGAAGCGAAGGCCACCTGCGCCGCCGAAAGCCGCGCGCTGGCCGAGGCGCGCGTGCGCTCGCTGGCCGAGGACCGCGCCGCCATCGACGCCGCCGCCGCCGCGGCCGCACAGCAAAATGCACAGGCAGCCGAAGAAGCGATTGCCGCCAACCGCGAACGTCTCGACACCATGCGCGCTGCCGCGCAAGCCAGCGTGGCCCGCCTGGAAGCCGTCAAGCAGGAGACGGCGGAACTGCGCGCCCGCGTGGAGTCGGACAATGAAATCCGCCTGGCCGCCGAACAGCGTTCGCGCGCGGAACAGGAAAGCCGCTTGCGCGCCAGCGAGCAGGTGGCCGTGCAGTCGGAACTGGCCGAACAGGCCGCCCGCGCCGCCGAAGAATTGCAGGTGCAGACGGAGCAGGCGCGCCTGCAGGCCGTCGAGCGCGTCGCCGCCGTGCAGGCAGCCAAGGAAGAAATGGTGGGCATCGCCTCGGCCGATGCAAGAGTCGCCGTGCTGGCGCGTGAACGCGAGCGCCATGCGCACGGTGCGCGCCAGACGGCGCAGATGCTGGCCGAAGCGGAAAGCGAAGCGCTGGACTTGACGGTGCAGCGCGAGCGCGCCGACCAGATCGCGCTGGAATCGGCCTTCAACCGCGCTGCCGCCGAAGTGCGCGCCCTGGAAGAAGCGCGCGCGCTGGCGCACCTGGAACAGGAACGCGAAGCCATCGCCCTGGCGCAGGCGGAATCGGAACGCCATGCGGCGCAATCGCTGCGTTTGCGCCTGCAGACGGAAAAGGAATTGCGCGACGCGGCCATCCACCGCGAGCGCCTGGAAATGGTCGCCGTGGCCAGCGCGCAGGCGCGCCGCGATGCGGACGTGCGTATCCTGGCCGCCACCGAAGCGCGCATCGAGGTAGACCGCCAGCTGCGCGCCGTGGCGCTGGCCCGCGTCGCCGCCGAACAGGATGCGGAAATCGCTGGCCACGCCAAGCTGGAAGCGGAAACGGCGGCCCTCGAAGAAACCAAGGCACGCGAAGCGGCCGAGCAGGCCGCCGCCGTGGCGGCAGCCCGCGAACTGGAAGAGCAGCAGCGCGCCGCCAGCCTGGCGCACGAACGGGCCGAACTGGCGCGCCAGGCCGCGGAACTGGCCGCCAGCCAGAATGAAGCCGAGCAGGCCGAGGTCGATGCCGGCCGGGCGACATTGGCCGCGCAGGAACAGGCGTCGCAACTGGCACAGGAAAAAGCGCAGCAGGCAGAGCAGCTGCTGCAGGCGGAGCAGGAGCGCCTGGCCGCCGAACAAGCCGCCATCGTCGCCTTGAAAGAGAAACTGGAAGCGGAAGCGCTGGCGTTCAACGCGGCGCAGGAACGCATCGCCGCCGAAGGCGCGCAAGCGGAACTGCTGCGCGGCCAGCAGGCGGCCGAACAGGCCTTGACGGAAGCGGCGCAAAAAGAAGCGGACGCCATCCGTATTTTGATGGATCAGGCCCTGGTCGAAGGCGAACAGAAAGCCGCTGCCGCGCAAGCCGTACAGGCACAGGCGCGCCTGGCCGTGGAACTGGGACAAGTGCATGCCGAGCGCGCCCGCGTGGAAGAATCCAAGGCGCAAGCGGCCGATGCGCTGCTGGCGTCCGAGCGCGATTTCGTCGCGGCCGAACGCGAGTCGCTGGCCCTGATCGCGCAGAAGCTGGTGCAGCAGCGCCAGACCAGCAGTGCCGAAGAGCGCGCCTCGCAAGCCATTGCCGGCCGCTTGGAAGCGGAAAAGCAGGCGACGGTGGCCGCCGAAGCGCGCGCCGCCATGGAGCAGCAGGCGCTGGAAGTCATGCGCCAGCGCGAGCAGCTGGAACTGGCCGCGCAGCAGGCGGCCAGCGAGAAGCTCGCCGCGCAGCAAGCCTTGCTGGCCAGTGCCCTGGCCCATGCCGCCCTGCAGCGCAAGGCGGCCGAGACGACACGCGCGATGGCCATCGCCAAGCAGCAATTGCTGGACCTGGAAACGGCGCGCGCGCAGCAGCAAGAGCGCGAACTGGCCGCCTTGCGCGCCAGCCTGGAGCAGCCGCAAAGCGCGTTTTCCAGTTCCCTGACCGCCGCCCGCGCGAAAGCGGAACAGGTCAGCTCGGCCAGTTTGACGCGCGAAGTGATCGAGCGCCTGACGCAGCCGAATGAATCTGCAGGCGCTGTCTGGCGCTCACGCTAGGCAGGATACCGAACCAAACCTACTGCGCGGCGCGCTTTGCGGCTGGCGATGCTCACCGTACTGGAAGTACGGTTGCGCTTCTCAGCCACAAATCACTGCCGCTCGTTACGGTTTTGTTCGATATCGTTACTTTAGTGGAAGAGAGGATTTTTTACGTTTTTCCATCAGAATTTTCTCCCCACCCCCACCAGCAACACATCCGCATCGCGGTGGTAATCCGTCACCACCCGGTTCCACGCCGCTTGCGCCACCCAGCGGCGGTTGACGTGGTAGCGGGCCACGGCCGACAGCAAGCCTGTCAGGCGCGTGCTGTGGCCCTGGCTGTCGCGCCCGTCCCACGCCACGTAGGGGCCGCCGCCCATGCCGAATTCCACTTTTTCGTTGAGCGAGCGGATCAGCCACAACTGGGCGGCCGCGCCGCGCCGGCGCGCCAGCGCCGTGCTGCCTTCGTCGATGAGCGTGGCGCTCCAGTCCACGTATTTTCCCGCCGCGCGCCGGTATTCCACGGTGAACGGGCGCGAGGACTCGGAGCGGAAGCTGTTGACGATGGTGTGGCCTGTCGATAAGGTCAGGGTGTCGTCGTGCGCCCAGTTCTGCAAGTGCAGCTTGGCGCCCGGCACGCCGTCATAGCGGTAGCCGGCGCCGATCAGCAGGTGCGTGGTAGTGTCCTTGCCGCTGGGGCGGATGCGGTTGACCTGGGCCAAGGCATACCAGCGGTTGTCGAATTGCCAGCGCGCCTGCAGGCTGGCGATGGAGCCCCAGCCATGGTCATTGTCGAAATTGTGCGGTGCATCGTCCGTCTTGGCCGTGTCGAAGAAGAAGTAGCGGCCGATGCCGGCGCCCAGCATCAGGCCCTGCTCCACATTTTTCGTGCGCAGCCACACCTGGCCCGCCATGCCGTCGCGGTGATGGTCTTCCGGGTGCCCCTCGTTGATATACGACAGGCTCACCGCGTTGTAATTGCCCACCGGCTGCGTGTAGCTGATGGCGCCGACAAAGGTGCGCTCGTTGGTCGAGTTGACTTTCAGGGAACCGGCCATGCCGGCCAAGTCCTGTGCGTGCATGGACAGGGGGAGCGAGGCGGCCAGCAGGGCCAGGACGGTGAATGGTATGCGCATGACGTTTCCATTGATGGGTGAATACACGCTAACGATAGGCTGGCGAAATGCCATGCGATTGCGCAAGAATCTTGCACACTGACTACATTTGTAAACTGTTTAGCCAGGACTTGTCACAAGTGTATAAGAAAGCGGGAATGCGTGATGCGTGCCAATATTTTCTTGTTGAAAATGCATCGGTGGCGGGCGGGCGGGGAGGCGCCGGCCTGAAGGAGCTGGCCGGCGCGGGACTGCTGGACTTGCGGTCGTATTGCTGTCTTATTACTGGCTCAATACGACTTTATCGGCAAAATATTCCGTCTCGCCGAAGCATTGCGTGGGCACGCCCTTGTGCTGGCTGTAGGTGACGAGAATGCGCTTGCCGGCCGCGGCCGACAACTGCTTGGCCACGTCTTCATCGCGCACGCTGAACTGGAATTTTTCCGGGATGGTGCCGGGCAGTGCCGTCAACAGCAATTCACCTTCCCATGTCTTGCAGATCCAGCCCCGCTTGGAGAACTTTTGCAGGTAGCCCGCCCGTTCGCCTTCCGAGTACGAGAAGCTGAGGGCCATCCACGTGTAGGCGGCCAGCAGCAGGAAGCCGGCCACGAGGAAGATGGCGAAGGCGAAGGTGACTTTTTTGGTCGTAGGGGTCATGGTAGGGTTGTTTAGGTAAAAGGATCAGTCCTTGCGGCCGGCTTTCCAGTTCAGTCCGAAATTGTAGCGCTCGTCCATAGCCTGGTGCGCCGTGATTTTACCTTGGCCGCCGAAGTATTCCACCAACTTTGTCACCTGCAGGTTGCCGCCGTGGTTTTCCAGCATGGCGATGGCGCACATGGCGTGCTGGCTGTCGCTGTCGAGGCGCACTTCCACCGTCGGCTGGCCGGGAATCTCGATCGTCACGACGCCATCGGTGGCGGCCCAGTTCGGCACGCCTTCGTAGATGAAGGCGTACACGAGCACGCGCTTGATCTGGTCGAAATGGGTGCCGTTGATGAAGATGTTTTCGCCGCTGCTGATGCTGCCCGTGCGGTCGTCGCCTTCCAGGTGGATGTACGGCGGACGGTCGTAGGCGCCCCAGCTGTTGCCCAGCGCCTGCACGGCGCTTTTGCTGCCATTGCTCATTTCGAACAGGCAGCCGATATCGAGGTCGATGCCGCCCGAACGGCCGGCCGGCTTGTTGAACAGCTTGCCCAGGAAGCCCGTGTCCAGCTTCGACGCGGGCGCCTGGCCTTGCGACGCGTTCTGGTTCCAGTTCAGGTTGACCCGGATGCGGCCATAGCCGCCGCTGTCGCGCTTGTCGAGCGAGATCTTGTCGCCGCGTTTTTCCAGGCGGATTTTCGACAGCGAGATTTTATTCGCCGGCGGCGGGGCCGCCGGAGTGGGCACGGAAGTCGGCGCCGGCGCCGGTGAGGATTGCGCCGCCTCGCTGCCGCCAAAGTGCTTCAGCAGGGCCGCCAGGCCGCCCGCGAAACCCTGGCCCACGGCGCCGAAGCGCCAGCTGCCGTCGCGGCGATACAGTTCGCCGATGATGACGGCCTTCTCGTCCTGGAAGTCATTGCCCGTGAAGGCAAACGTGGCCGCCTGGCCCAGCGCCATGCTGGAATTGCCCAGCGCGCGCATGCTGCCCTGTTCCGTCGCCGCCGTGAATACCAGCTTGTCGATCGAGGCGGGCAGGCGGGAGAGGTCGACCTGGAAGGTGGAGCGGGGGCCGTTCAAGTCCACCGTGATGGCGTTGTCCGGCGTGCTTTTCTGGTTGAAGAACACCATGTAGCGGTCGTCCGACAGCTTGCCGGCAGCATCGACGCCGAAGCAGCTGACGTCCACTTCCATCGAGCCCGAAACGATATCGAGCGTGACGGCAAACGGGCCATTCAAGCCCAGGTCAGCCAGTTTGCCTTTTTGTCCGCGTGTGAAATTGGTCATGGTCGTGCAGTCCCTTCGTCGCTGGAGAGTTGAGTATTCAAGGAGTGGTGCAAATGGGGGGCGGGCGCCGCGGCGCCATCGGCCGCATGGCGGATGCCGAACAGGCGCGCCTGCTCGATGATGCGCAGTGCCCAGCTGCTGTGCGTGGCCACTTCGCACATCGATTCCTGCATGCGGAACACGGCCGGGCTGTCCGGATCGATGATGCGCAGCGCCAGTTCGATGTCCGACTGCGCCACCTGGTAGTGGCGTTCGATCTGCGGCACCTGGTCCGGGTGGATGGCCGTCTTGGCGATCATGCCGTGCGCCATGTCCTGCGCCACTTCGGCATCGAGCCAGCTGCCCTGCGACAGGTGCTCGAAGACGGGCGCCGTCAGCTGGAAGCCGTGCGGCTTGAAGATGGTCACCAGGCGGCCGATGACCTGGCCCAGCGGCGTTGAATAAATGGTACCGCTGGTGGGGCGGCGCAATCCCAGCAGGGCCAACAGATCGTTGCCGCCGATGCGCAGGGCCAGGATGCGGCGCCGCACTTCCGGCGCCGACAGGATGATGCGGAACTGCTTCATTTCCTCGTCGTCGAACACTTCCGCCGTTTCCAGGGTCGGCATCAGCAGATGGTGCGTGTGGCGCACCAGCTCGAAGTAGGCGGCGAAATTGTGTCGTGTGGATTTCGGCAGCACGAAGCCGCTCAATTTGTCGGCGCCGGGCATGGCCAGCACGCGCGCCAGCACGTCGAGATTGCGCACGCGCACGAAGCGCAAGGTATCCGATTCGTCGCACATGTTTTGCAGCGCCAGCGACAGGTTGAACATCGCGTAACTGAGATCGCGTTCCGCGATGGCGTCTTCGGTGCAAAGGATGACCGAACGCAAATGGCTGAATTTGTCGCCATTCGCGATCGCCAGCAAGTCCTTGTGCGTGGTCGGCACATACATGGAGGCGCCCAGCGCCGCTTTATGCTCGCTTTGCGGGTGTAGGGAGTTGTTATCCATCGACTGCGCTCCTGATAAGGGCGACCGCCTGGTAAGGCAGCGCCGGTTCTACTGTGACGGGTATGGCTTTTTCCTGTGCCAGAAGCAGCAAATGTGCCACGTCCGGCGCATTCGTGTCGCGCACGATCAGGCGCTCGGGCACGCGGCGCAGCAGCACGCGCGTCGCTTCGCCGATGCCTGGCTTGATCAGGTTGATGTCGCTGATGCCGTATTCCTGCTGTGCCGCGGCCATGTAGGCCTGCGAACGGGCCGCCATGGCTGGCGCATCGCTCGCTTCGGCCAGCGGGATGCCGCTGCTGGCGGCAATCGCCATGGCGTCGGCCACCAGGCCGTCGGCGAAATCGCGCGACTGGTCGTGCGCTTCGAACTGCGCGTAGTACACGCAGCCATGGAAGTCGTCCGGGCCGATGGCATCATTCAACACGGAGCGGCTGACCAGGCCCGAGACCGTGGCATTCAGAATGCTTGACGGGATCAGGTAGTCGCTGGCCGATGCGGCGCAGGCGGCCGTGCCGGCCAGGTCGGACAGCACGAACAGGCCGCCGTCGATGGCCGTGCCATGCGCCGCGTTGAAGTCGTTCACCGTCTGGCGCAGTTCGCGCGAAATCACGCCCTTGCCCGTCCAGCCGTCGACGAAGACGATGGAAGCGTCACCGTGGCCCTGCGCCAGGATATGCTGCAGGGCATTGGTGTCGATGCCGCGGTCGCGGATGATGGAGACGGAATAGTGGCTGCATTCGCGCTGGAACACCTGGCGCAGCAAGTGGCCCAGGATGACGCCCACGGGCGTGCCGGCGCGCGCCAGCGAGACCAGCGTGATGGGACCCGTGCGCCGCGCCGCGATCAGGGCCGCCAGGCGCAGGCAGTCGCGCGCCATCTGCAGGCGGTTGGCCGCAAACGCGCTCCGGAACAGGGCCAGGTAGGCGGGCGAGGGCAGGGATTCCGGCGACAGCATTTCGCTGTAATGGCGCTGGCCCGACTGGATCAAACGCTCTTTTTCGGCCAGGTCGAGGATAGGTTCGAGCGCCATCGGCGTGAGCAGAAACTCCACGTCTTCCTGGCGGTAGCTGCCGCTGAAATGCTGCGTGCCGTCGGTCATAGCGCCGCTACCGTGAGAGCCGCCAGCTGGGTGCCGTTGGGGATGATGGCGTAGTCGCAGGCGGCCATGAAGCGCGCGTCCGAACGGCTGTCGCCCATGCCGAAGCTGACGATGGGGCCATGTTCGGCTTCCAGCTCCGCGCGCAGGTAAGCGACGGCGCGTGCCTTGTTCAGGGTTTTCGGCAGCAAGGCCAGGTTGTTGCCGTTGCGGTGGATGAAGTAGTCGCTGCCTTCGGTGGCGATCCACTGCTGCAGCACCTGCTCTTCGATATCGGCCAGGCGTTCGCCGCGCGCTTCGTGGTCCTTGACGACGATGTAGAACGGCGTGTTGTAGTCCTCGATCAGGCGCGCGCGCGAAGGCATGCCCGTCTTGGCCTGGAAATCGTCGATGATGCACATGGCTTCCCGCAGGCCGGGCAAGGCCGTCTGCATGTCGTCCTGCATCAGGGCCAGCCAGCCCGCGTCGAGCGCGCCGCCCGGCTGCAGCACGATGCCGCCGTAATCGAGCACGCTGTAGCTGGTAAACGGCAGGTCGACCCGGCGGAAGGCGTCGCCATTTCTCGCCGTGGCGGGAATCAGGGTCATGCCGCTGTGCGCGAATTCAAAGAAGGCGCGCTGGCGCGCCGTCGTAAACGAGCAGGCGTCGCCATTTTTCAGATAGGCGGCCGGCTGCAGGTCGGTCTCGCCCGGGCATTTTTTCGGGGTCTGGAACAGTGTGTCGTCCAGATCAACAAACAGGAATTTCTTCAATTTTGGTCTCTGACTGAAAGTGGAACAGGCGGCCATTCAACTGGCCGGCGAGTTGCATGAGGGCCGGGCTGGCCGGGGTTTCATGGCAGATGAAAACGTGCTGGTACTGGCCAGGCGCCACGTTGTACAGGTAATTGGCGATGCCTTCGCCGTAGTTGTCGTCGCAGTTGACGATGTGGCCGACGGAGCCCCATGACAGGATGGGCGAGCGCGTGGTCGATTGCACCACCACGTTCTTGCCCAGCGCTTCCAGCTCGCGCGCCAGCAGGAACGACGGGTGCATGAATTCGCCCGTGCCCAGCACCAGTACGGAGTCGCCGGCGCCGATTTCCTGCGCCAGCTGCACCGCCAGGCCTTGCGGCGGCGCCAGGGCGCGTCCCACGCCGATGCGGCCGAACGCGGGGCTGGCGCCCCGTTCCGCATTCGCCTCGAAGCGCTGCGCGCTGGCCGCTACCGGAGCAGGCGCATCGCCTGCCTGGAAGGCGTACTGGCCGGAGAGCGCCGCGCCGATGCTGGTGGGCAGGCCGAAACGCTCACTCAAGCCCGCGTTGGCGGCCTGGCCCATGAAATTGGTGATCACACCCAGGTGCAGCTTTTCCAGCTGCGGATAGCGCGCGCGGCACACTTGCACCAGGTTGGCGAAGGTGTTGCCGGTCGACGCTTCATCGTCGATCAGCACCAGGCTGCGGGCCGTGGAAAACAGCGCGCTGGCCGCGTCCGATAAATGCAGGAACTGGCGCGGCGCGTGGCTGTGCGACTCCTCGAATTCGAAGAAGGGCACCGTGCCCACGCGGTAGCGCGAGCTGTGCAAAAACAGGGCTTTTCCATGCGGGTTGGCGCGCAGCCATGCCTCGAACACGCCCTGGCCCAGGCCGACGGCCGTTTCCGCCATGGCGATGAAGACCACGGGGCCGGGCAGGCTGGGGGGGATCTGCGCGGCCAGGTCGTCGTGGATGGCTTGCATGGCGCGCGGCGTGACGGGCCAGTGCTTGCCCAGCACCTTGGACAGGAAGAGGAAGCCCCGCTTGGCGTTGGCGCGCGCGGCAAAGCCGATCAGCCAGTCCAGCGGAAAGCGCGCCTCGTCCACTTTCAAGGTCAGCTCGCCCGTGGGCATCTGCTGCTTGACGATGTTCATGGCAGCTCCACGGCGTAGGCGGCTTCGCCCACGCGCATGCCTTCGCGGATGGCGGGCACGGTGAGCTTGTCAAAGCCCTGGTCGAAACCGGCCAGCGCCAGGTAGGGCAGGTTCGGGCCGGCAGCGCACGCCATGCCGATGCCGCCCGACATGCGCGGGTTGATTTCCAGCAGCGCCAGGCCATTCGCGCCTTCGCGGAACTGGATGTTGAAGACGCCATTCAGGCGGTAGTCGCGCGCCAGTTTGTCGCAGGCTGCCAGCAAGTCGTCGCGCAGTTCGATCAGCTGGCCGCTGCCGCCCCCGTTCAGCTTCTTGCGCGGCACGGCGCAAACGAGCTTGCCCTGGTCGGCGACGCAGTCGGCGCTGTATTCGTGGCCATCGAGGTATTCCATCAGCAGCAGGGTCTTGAACGTTTCCATCTGCGCCAGGCCGCTGCGCAGCTCTTGCGCATTGATCTGGTAGGCGGCGCCGGCCAGCAGCAGCTGGGCGCTGGTGCGCTCTTCATCGAGAATGGCAAAGCCCAGGGCATACACGGATTCGGACGGCTTGATGCACAGCTTGCGATGCAGCGGACGCAGTTCGGCGTAGGCGGCGTCGTATTCTGCGATGGTGGTGACGGCGCGGTAGTCGGCCGGGCGCGCCATGGGCAGATCGAGTCCGTCGCAGAAGCGCGCCTTGTCGTGCATCAAATTCAGGGTGTCTTCGCTGGCCACGCTGAGCACGCGCGTGCCGATGGCGGCGAAGCGCGCGCTGGCGCTGCCGATCAGGCCCGCTTCCTTGCCCGGCCAGAAAATCGTGATGCCCCGGTCGCGGCAGAATTCCAGGCACCACTCGACATAATTGAGGCCCGTCAGGCCCGACGGTTCGACCGCGTATTCGTGGGCCGACAGGAAGGCGGCCGCGTGCGCGTTCGTATTGCTGCACACGATGTGATAGCGGGGCGCACCGCTTGTCGCGGCCATGTCGGCCTCGCGGATCAGGCGCATGGCTGTGCCGACCGAGGAAAATGTTTTGTTGAACCAGACTCTTTGCATGTACGGGGACCGGGTAAAGAAAGGGAAAGCCGCGCGCAGGTGCGCGCGCGGGGAGTGTAGCCAGCCAGACTTAACCTGGCCTTAGAAAAACGCCCGCCCAAACCTGCTGCGCGTCGTGGACGCGGCCTGCGATGCTCACTGTGCATACGCACAGCTGCGCTTCTCGGCCACGTCCCCTTCCGCTCGCAACGGTTTTGGCGGGCGTTTGAGGATCAGCCAGCCTTGCCGCTGGCTGTCCATTTGAGGAAGGCGTCGCGGTTGCGCGAGCAGATGAACACCTTGCCCGAGCCGGAAAAGCGTAGCACGATGCCTTCGCCGCTGGTGACGCTATTGACGATATTGCCGAGGAAGCCGCCGATGCCGCCGCCGCTGGCACCGCCGCCCGTGGTCACGGAAATCTCGTATTTCAGGCTGTTGTCCCAGCACACGACGTGGGAATTGTCGATCACGACATCCTTGCCCGGCTCGACGTCGAGCTGGAACATGGAGCCGAAACCCGATACCACCACTTGCCCCGTGCCGGCCGTCTCCATGACGAAGAAGCCACCCGACTGCGCGAACAGGGCGTTGCCGATGCTTTGCGTGCGCACCTTCATTTCCGTGCCCGAGGTGGCGGCGACAAAGGCGCCGTCGTTGAGCAGGTACTGGCGCGCGCCCACGTCGACCACTTCGATGGCGCCCGGCAGGGTGGGCGAGAGCAGGCAGTCGCCGCTACCGCGCACCGCTTCGATATGCTGCTGGAAGAACGATTCGCCGTTGGCGAAGCGGCGCATGATGGCGCTGCCCAGGCCGCCAGTCATCTTGCCCTTCAAGTCCAGCGCCGTTTCCATCATCACCATCGCATCGGATTCGCAATAGATGGTTTCGCCCTGTTTCATGCTGACGTGGAGGAAAGGATCGACGTCGCCCGTGACACTAAATACTGGCATGATAAATCTCCAAAAAAAAGCCGCCTGAACTGTGCAGGCGGCAGTGATGATACGACACTAGTCCAATTCACCGCAGAAAGCCAGGCAGGCTTTCTGCGTGTGAATTTTAGGCATTGACGCCGAACGAGCGGGCCAGTGGGCCCAGGCCGCCGTTGAAGCCCTGGCCGATAGCCTTGAACTTCCATTCGCCGTTGTAGCGGTAGATTTCGCCAAAGATCATCGCCGTTTCCGTCGAGCTGTCTTCGGACAGGTCGTAGCGGGCGATTTCTTTTTCGCCTTCCGCGTTCAAGCAGCGGATGAAGGCTTTCGAGACCATGCCGAAGTTCTGGCGGCGCGCGTCGGCATCGTGAATGGTGACGGTGATGCTGATGCGGTCGATGTCGGCCGGCACGCGCGACAGGTCGATTTCGATGCGCTCATCGTCGCCTTCGCCTTCGCCCGTGGTGTTGTCGCCCGTGTGGACGACGGAACCGTCGGTCGACTTCAGGTTGTTGTAGAAGATGAAGTCAGAGTCGCCACGGACTTTGCCGTCGCTTTTCAGGAGGAAAGCGCTGCCGTCAAGGTCGAAGGTGGCGCCGTCCGTCGAACGAGGATCCCAGCCGAGGCCGACGATGATCTTCTTCAGGTTCGGTGCTTCCTTGCTCAGGTTGACGTTGCCGCCTTTTTGCAAACTGATTGCCATGTGGTGCTCCTTTTCAGTAATTTACTTAAACATACCTGCATGGGATGAGCGCAAAGCGCTCGTGCCATTACTTCCTCAATTGGGGGCGGAACCCCCGATTTCAAGCTTGTGCCGCGTGCCGTTTGCGATAGCGCAAGGATGACCACAGCGAGACCAGGATGAAGGCCACGCCCGACAGGCCCGTGAACCACTCCGGAATATGGTACTTGACGGACGCCAGCATGATCAAGGCCAGGATGCCGATCGCATAATGGGCGCCGTGCTCCAGATAGACGAATTCGTCCAGGGTACCCTTGTGCACCAGGTACACCGTCATCGAGCGCACGAACATGGCGCCGATGGCCAGGCCCAGCATGATGATGACGACGTCGTTGGTGATGGCGAACGCGCCGATCACGCCATCAAAGCTGAACGAGGCGTCCAGCACTTCCAGGTACAGGAAGCCGCCGATACTGCCGCGCGCCACCGTTTTTACCAGGTCGCCATTGCCGTTCCTGGCTGGCGCGGCGCCTTCTTCTGCGTCATCCTGCAAGTCCGGTTCGCCTTCTTCCAGCAAGCCGCTGATCCAGTTCACGCCGATGTAGACGGCGATGCCGACGATGCCTGAAGCGAGCACGCTGTATTTTTCATCCACAGGGCCCATCGCCACGCAGGCGGCCACGGCGCCCATGGTGATCAGCACGGCCAGGCTTTCGGTGCCCAGCGCATTGACTTTTTCCTCAGCCCAGCCCAGCCAGTGCAACTCCTTCTCATCGTCGAACAGGAAGTTCAGGAACACCAGCAGCAGGAAGGCGCCGCCGAAGGCCGCCACTTGCGCATGGTTGTCCGTCAGGTGCTTGGCATACACGTCCGGCGTCGTGGTGGCCATGGTCCACACGTCGACCAGGCCCAGGCCCGTGGCGACGGAAACGATGACCAACGGAAACAGCAGCCGCATGCCGAAGACGGCCACGAGGATACCGACCGTCAAGAACAGTTTTTGCCAGAACTCATTCCAGTGACGCAAGACCGAGGCATTCACCACGGCATTGTCGAACGACAGCGACACTTCCATGATGCCCAGCACGCCCGTGATCCACAGCGCCTGGATCATGCCAGACATGCCGCCATGGCTGTACCCCCACCAGCCTGACACTGCCATCAGGATAAAAGTGACTAAAAAGGAAATTCTGAAATGCCGCATGAGGACCCCGTTGCAAGTGTGAAAGACGTTTGATTATCCGCGCCGCTGTGCGCGCCGCACTCAGTGTTGATATACGTCAATTGTTGTATATGCCATGATTTTATATTAGTTGCCGCCGGGGGCGGCGTTTTATAGGCTGACGATAGGCAGTTCTGCTGGCGCGGATGATCTGCGATAATTGCGGCGCGCCCGTCGGGCTGCCGCAGCCCCTCGCACACTTGACAGACATATATATAAGAAGGAATACCCCGTGGATATCGCTTACCTCGTCACGCCCCTGATCACCTGGATCCTGGTCGGACCGATCAAATTCCTGATCAACAGTGTCCGCACGCGGCAATGGGCGTTCGGCCTGGTCGGCAATGGCGGCTTTCCCAGCAACCATAGCGCCGTCGTTTCCAGCATGGCCACCCTGATCGCCTTGCGCGAAGGCATAGGCCATCCCGCCTTCGGCGTGGCAGTGACCTTGGCCTTCATCGTCATCATCGACGCCAACAGCCTGCGCCAGCACGTGGGCAAGCAGGCGGCGGCCATCAACCGCCTGGCCGAGGAAGCGGCCAGCCCGGCGCACACCTGGTTGCGCGAGCGCATGGGGCATACCCTGGTGGAAATCGCCGGCGGCCTGTGCACGGGCGTGGCAATCGGTTTCCTGATCAACACCGTTTTTGCCCGCTAAGTTCGCTTCCCCTGAAACGCAAAACCCCGCCTGAAGGCGGGGTTTTGCGTTTCAGGGCGTAAAAACTACGTTTCATCCATTCATTAAAGCATTACAGGAAGCCGCCGATTGACATGCCCGGACACGCTCATGGATACTTTGGCGCTTGTGGTTTTAATAAAAATATTATGCTTGCTATCGCTTGCAGCCCTATCCGGGCCGCAGCAACGGTAGTGGTGCTATCTATCCGGAGAATTACCCATGTTGCGCAAAACCCTGTTTGTTCTGGCAATCGCTTCCGCCCTGGCCGCCTGCGGCAAAGAGTCCAAAGATCCCGGCAAGGGCGGCAAGAATGGCAAGGAACAGGCGGGCGCTGCCGTCAATCTGCTGGTATCTCCGGAAGACTTGCTGACCATCCAGAGCAATGCGCTGGCATCGGGGCCTGTCATCACCGGTTCCGTGCAGCCTGAGCGCAATGCGGACTTGCGCGCCGAAGTGTCGGCCGTGGTGATCCAGGTCATGAAGGAAAATGGCGAAGTGGTCAAACGGGGCGACGTGCTGGTGCGCCTGGACGAAACGTCCATTCGCGACGGCCTCAATTCGGCCGAGGAAGCCAGCCGCGCCGCCAGCCAGGTGCTGGAGCAGTCCGAACGCATGTTCCAGCGCATGAAAACCCTGCGCGCCTCGGGCATGACGTCGACGCAGGCGCTGGAAGACGCGGAAATCCGCCGCAACAATGCGCAAAGCGATTTGTCCGCCGCGAAAAGCCGCGCCGTGCAAGCCCGCCAGCAGTTGCAGCGCACCCTCGTGCGCGCGCCGTTCGACGGCATCGTGAGCGAGCGCAAGGTCTCGAATGGCGATACGGCGCAAATCGGCAAGGAATTGATCAAGGTCATCGATCCAACCAGCATGCGCCTCGAAGGCCTGGTGTCGGCCGACAAGATCGGCGTCGTCAAGGTGGGCCAGCCCGTGCTGTTCCGCATCAATGGTTATCCAGGCCAGGATTTCGCGGGGAAGGTGCGCCGCGTCGATCCTGCGGCCAATGCAGTCACGCGCCAGGTGGCCGTGCTGGTCGATTTCAATGACAAGGAACAACCGCGCGTGGCCGGCCTGTACGCGGAAGGGCGCATCGAGACGGAAACCGTCAGCGCGCTGATGATCCCCGATTCGGCCCTGGTGAAGGCGGGCGACGTGACCTACACGTGGAAGGTCAAGGACAAGGCTTTACATAAAGTCAACTTGCGCATCGGCGCGCGCGACGTGCGCACGGGCCAGTGGGAAGTGCAAAGCGGCCTGGCCAGCGGCGACACCGTGCTGCGCACGCCGGGCTCGACCTTCAAGGATGGTCAGAAAGTGGAATTGACGGCCGCCAAGGCCGTGCCTGCCGCCGCCGTGGCCAGCAGCAGCACCGCCGTTGCCGGTAAAGGAAACTAAGCCATGTTCCTTTCCGATTTCAGTATCAAGCGGCCCACCGCCACCATCGTCCTGATCCTGGCCATGATGTGCGTCGGCTTGCTGGCGCTCAAGAAACTGCGCGTCAACCAGAACCCGGACGTCGAAGTGCCCTTCATCGTCGTCAGCATCCCTTACCCTGGCGCATCGCCCGACACGGTCGAGCGCGAAGTGGTGAACCGCCTGGAAAAGTCCTTGCAAAGTATTTCCGGCGTGACCGAAGTCAATAGCGATTCGAATGAAGGTTCGGCCAGCATCTTCCTGAAGTTTTCCTTCAATACCAACCTGATCGAAGCATCCGACAATATCCGCAATGCGATTGCCGCCGTGCGCTACAAGTTGCCGACGGAAATGCGCGAGCCTATCTTGCAACGCATCGATCCGGCTGCCGAGCCGATCATGCAACTGGCGCTGTCGTCGAATACGCAAAGCCATGCGGAAATTTCGCGCCTGGCCGAAGACGTGCTGTCGGACCGCTTCCGCACCGTCGATGGCGTGGCGCTGGTCAATGTGGGCGGTTCGCTGAAACGCGAACTGTCCGTGCTGCTGCGGGCGGAGAAATTGCGTGAATACAATGTGTCCGTCAGCGATGTCGTCACCGCCTTGCGTAACCAGAACACGAATGCGCCCGTGGGCAAGGTGCGCGGCATCCTGGACGAGAAAAGCATCCGTCTGGTGGGCCGCATCGAATCGCCAAGCGACTTCGAAAAAGTGGTGATCAAGCGCCGCGGCGAGGAAATTGTGCGCCTGGCACAAGTGGCCACCATCGAAGATGGCTTTGCCGAAGTCAACAGCCTGAGCATGCGCAGCGGCAAGCCGAACGTGGGCATTTCGATCACCCGCGTGCGCGACGCGTCCACCGTCAGCGTGGCGAACAAGATCCGCGACATGGTGGCGGAAATCAACAAGACCTTGCCGAAAGGCACGATCCTGCAAGTGACGCGCGACGGCGGCGAAAACGCCCAGCATAGCCTGAACAACGTGATCGAATCGCTGGTGCTGGGCGCCGTGCTGACGATTTTCGTCGTCTACGCCTTCCTGAATTCGTGGCGTTCGACCCTGATCACGGCGCTGAGCCTGCCGACGTCCGTGATTGCCGCCTTCATTGCCGTGTGGCTGTGCGGCTTTACCCTGAACTTCATGACCTTGCTGGGCCTGTCGCTGGCCATTGGCGTGCTGATCGATGACGCCATCGTCGTGCGCGAAAATATCGTGCGCCACATGCAGATGGGCAAGGACCGCCGCACGGCCGCGCTGGAAGGCACGGCCGAGATCGGCATGGCCGTGGCTGCCACGACCTTTTCCATCATCGCCGTCTTCATTCCTGTGGCCTTCATGCCCGGTATCTCTGGCGAATGGTTCCGCCCGTTTGCCTTGACGGTGACGTGCTCGGTGCTCGTCAGCCTGGGCATCTCGTTTACGCTCGACCCGATGCTGTCGGCCTACTGGGGCGACCCGGTCGAGGAACACTCGGCACCGAAAAAGGGCATCGGCCGCGTGCTGGAAAAATTCAACCACTGGTTCGACCATCAGGCCGACCGCTATGGTCGCGTGATCGCCTGGGCACTGCATCACCGCCGCTGGATGGCCGTCATCGCCTTCGGCAGCCTGGTGGGCGCCATCGTCCTGCACTCCACGCATGGCGGCACGAGTTTCTTGCCGGCATCCGATTCAGGCAATCTGATGATCAATGTGCGCACGCCATCGTCGAGCAGCATCGAGTATTCGCGCTTGAAGCTGGAAGCGGCGGCCGTGCTGGCGCGTACCTTGCCTGAAACCAAGGATACCAACAGCTCCATCAATGCCGGCGGCGGACGGGTATATGTCGACATCGGCAAGCGCAACACCCGAAAGCGTTCGGCCAAGGAAATCGCCGTCGAGCTGCGCGAGAAGATGTCGCGCCTGGTGGGCGCCGAATACGTGGTGCAGGATGACTTGAGCAATGGTTCGCAAAAGCCGATCCAGGTGGAATTCACGGGTCCGGATTCGCGCAAACTCATGGAGATCACGAACGCCTATATGGACAAGCTGCGCGCCATTCCTGGCGCCGTCGACGTGGGCCTGTCCGAGCAAGATCCGAAGAACGAGCTGCAGATCGAGCTCAATCGCGGCCTGGCCAACTCGATGGGCATTTCCGTCAATGACGCGGCGCAATCGTTGCGCGTGGCCTTCGCCGGCGTGGAAGTGGGCGACTGGGTCGATCCGACGGGCGAAACGCGCGACGTGGCCGTGCGCCTGCATCCCGATGACCGCGTGGCATCGGAAAACATCGAGCGCCTGCCGATCAGCGTGACGGGCACGTCGCAAATGGTGCCGCTCGACCAGATCGCCACCATTACCATGGGCAAGGGCCCGTCCGGCATCGAGCACAAGAATGGCAAGCGCACGATAACCGTGTCGGCCAATGCGCAAGGCCGCTCGAACGGCGAAGTGACGAGCGACGCCATGAAACTGGCCAACTCCATCGACTTCCCGCCCGGCTACGGCCTGGCGCTCGGTGGCGCCGGCCAGGATCAGCAAGAGCTGTTCACGGAAATGCTGATCGCGCTGGTGATGGGTATCGGCCTGATGTATTTGATCCTGGTGATGCAGTTTGGTTCATTTACGGCGCCGGTGGCCGTGATGATGTCCTTGCCGCTGAGTCTGATCGGCGTGGTGGTGGCGCTGGTGATCACGAACAACACCCTCAACTTGATGAGCTTTATCGGCATCATCATGCTGATGGGCCTGGTCGCCAAGAACGCCATCCTGCTGCTGGACGCGGCGCGCAAGCGCGAGGAAGAGGGGCATGGCCGCGAAGATGCGCTGATGTATGCGGGCCGCATGCGTCTGCGTCCCATCCTGATGACGACGTTCGCGCTGATCGCGGGCATGTTCCCCGTGGCGCTGGGCCTGGGCGAGGGTGGCGAGTTCTACCGTCCATTGGCGATCGCCATCATCGGCGGCACCATCACCTCGACGATTTTGACCCTGCTGGTCGTGCCTACCTTCTATGACAGCATCGAGATCGCCCGCGATGGCGCCGTGGCCAAGTTCCACCGCCGCGCCGCGCGCATGCCCGTAGCCGTGGCCATGATATTGACCTTGCTCGAATGCGTGCTGACCTTGCTGCTGGTGCGCTTCGTCTACCGCATGCTGAAAAAGGCCGTGCTGTTCCTGATGGGACGCCGCACGCCGAAGGCGACGTCGGTCAGCCTGCAAAAGTAATACCGGGCCAAGGCCAGCTTGCGCTGCGCCGTGGTATTTCAAGAGCCTTCCGCGGAAGGCTCTTTTTTTTGCCCGCCCGTCTGGCCAGAGTGCTAACTGTTGCGTGGCGGCGGCGTGGTCCCTATGCCCGTGCCTGTTCCCGGTGTCGTGCCGTTGGGGGGCGGCGTGGTGGATGGCGACGTGGTCGTGCCATCGGGGTTGGTGGTGGCGCCCGGTGTCATGCCAGGCGTGGCTGGCGTGGTGGCGTCCGGGTTGGTCGTGCCCGTGGTGCCGGACGTGCCGCTGGTGGCGGGCGGCGTTGCCGGTTCTGTGGCGGCGGGCGTGGCGGTGGTGCTGGTGTCATTGCGCTTGTTGCAACCGCCTAGCAGCGCACAGACGATGGCGCTGCCGAGGACGAGCTTGCTGGTGGTCAGGAGTGGAGCCGTCATGATTGTTCCTTTTCAGTGTAAGACTGTCAGACTGTCGTGGAAACGCATGCCTTGCCAGATTGCGTATCTGGAACAAGGCTGGCATCGCTTGCAAGGTTTAGAGTAGGCGGGCCGGTACAGGTTCACCGGACTTGCACACGCGTGGTGCTGGCAGGGGCAGGGGAGAGCGCTGCGTTTGACGCAGCGCAAATCCGCAAGGGATACGAGGTGGGCCAGGACAGGATGTCCCGGCCGCGTAAGGAGCGTTTATTTGGCGGCAGGGGCCTTGCTCACTTCCACTTCCCAATCCACACCCGATTCGACGTGGTGCTTGGCAGCAAAGTCACCCTGGCTGATGGCGACGGCCACGTCGAGCAGGCTGTTCAGGTAGACGAGCGGCTTGCCCTTGGCGACGCCGCCAAACGTGTGTTCGAATGGCGCCGTGACCTTGGCCACTTGCTTGCCTTTGTGCAAGATGCGCACTTGCAGTGGATCGTGCAGCTTTACCTGCAACTCGTCGAGCAGGGATTTCGGGATATTCGTCCACACATTGCCATACTTGACGTCCAGCACGGGCACGATGCCGCGGATGGTGTTGCCGTCGCGTACAGGTTTTTGATACGCGATCTTCACCACGGATTCGCTCGGCAATTGCGGACCCACCTGTTCATACGTGATGGCGCCCGACGCCAGGCGCGCGCCTACATACGCGTAAACGTCGCGGCCATGGAAGGTGTACGATTCGGCGGAACCCGCCAGGCGATTGACCTTTTCATCGATTTCACGCAGTTCGGCCACGCCGTCGCGCTCGGCGATCAGGGTGAACAGGCCATTGTCCGGCCCCACGAAATAGCGTCCACCCTTGGTTTTCAGCACCACCGACTTGCGCGCCGTGCCCACGCCCGGGTCGATGACGGACACGAACACCGTGCCTTGCGGCCAGTAATTGGCCGTCTGGTACAAACGATAGGCGCCCAGCCAGATGTCGTAGTCGGGAATCTGGTGCGTCAGGTCCGAAATGGTGAGCTGGGGATCGACGCCATAGGCCACGCCATGCATGGCCGATACGGCACCGTCGGCCGTGCCGAAGTCCGTCATGAGCACCAGCGGCGCGGCGGCCTGGGCGGACGACAGCAGGAGGGCGCTCAGGCAGGCGCCGGCGACGAGGTGGGAGATTTTCTTGATGATCATGGGTTCTTTCCGTGGCGTTAGAAGGTGTAGTTCAGCTTGGCGTAGAAGTACGCGCCATTGACGCCGATGGGGTTGATGAAATTGTAGGGCAGGGCGCCGCCATACGTGGCGTTATTCGTTTCCCGCACGCGCTGCGGATAGCGGTCGAGGATGTTGTTGCCGCCCACGCTCAAAGTCAGTTGCTTGCTCAGTTTCAATTGGCCTTCCAGGTCCAGCGACCAGACGGCACCGAAGCGCTGTGCGGGGATGCCGTCGATCAAGGGTGCATCGCTGTCGTAGGAAAAATCTTTCAGCTCGCCAAAGCGCGTGGCGCGCGCCTGCACGCCCCAGCCGGCCGCTTGCCAGTCGGCGCCGAGGATCAATTTGCTCACGGGTGACGCATGTTTGATGCGGAACAAACTCGTCTCCGTCAGCAGGGTCAGACTCGGATCGATGTTGGCCAGCGCGGCGGAACTCTGGTGCACCTTGTCGAGGCTGGTCTTGTTCAGGTTCAGCGCCGCATTCAGGTTCAGCTTGCCTGAGGTGAACGCCAGGTCATGGTTCAGCACCACGTCCAGGCCTTTTGTGCGCGTGTCGAGCAGGTTGGCCAGGTAGGCCACGGACTGGATGTCGCTGCGGCCGTTGGCGGCCAGGTAGGCCGTGACGGCGTCGCTTTGCAGGTCGCTCGAGCGGGTGATGCGGTCGCGGATGCGGATTACGTAGGCGTCCACCGTCACGCTGGTGGCGGTAGCCGGTTTCCAGGCCAGGCCCAGCGATACGTTGGTCGATTTTTCCGGTTTCAGCTGTTGCGCGCCGAAGCTGCGCGCCAGCGGATCGCTGGCCGGCAGCAGGGCCGCCGTTTGCAGTGCCGTGCCATCGGCGTTGAAGTTCAGTGTGGCGAAGCGGAAACCTGTCTGCACGAGGGCCGGCGCGCGGAAGCTGTTCGACAGCGAGCCGCGCACGAGGAAGTTATCCGTCACTTTATAGCGCGTGGACAGCTTGCCCGTGCTGGCGCTGCCGAAGTCGCTGTAGTGGGAATAGCGGGCGGCGGCGCCCACCAGCAGGCGCGGCGTGAGGTCGCTTTCCACGTCCGCATACACGGAGCGGATCTGGCGGCTGCCGTCATAGGCGTCCGAGGGGCGCAAGCCCGGTCCCGCCTGGGCGCCCGGCGGAGCGTCCGTGAAGCTGCCGGCCGCATACGAGGCAGGATCGCCGGCCGAGCTGGTGTAGGTTTCGCGCATCCATTCGGCGCCCACGGCCAGGCTCAATGGCGCGGGCAAGCCGATGTCGATGCTGCGTGTGGCATCGAGGTTCAAGGCATTCTGGCGGAAGTCGAAGCCGGCCAGATCAAAACGCGTGGGGCTGGCCGCACCCAGCGAAGCGTTGACGGAGTGGCTCACGCCATAGTCAAAGCGGTCGCTACCGTGGCGCGCGCTGGCGTCCCAGTTCCATTCGCCAGCGCTGCCGCGCACGCCGGCCACGATGCTGAGGTCGCGCTTGTCGCCATTGGTGACGGGGCGGTAGCCGTTCGGATACAGGGCCAGTACATTCGACGGGTCGCCCGGATAGCGGAAGTAGGCGCTGCCGTCCGATGTGCGTTCGTTGAGGGTGGCAAACGAGTACAGGTCCAGGCCGCTGTCCAGGGTGAGCTGGGTGTTGTAGAACAAATAGTGGTTGCGCTGGCGCGAGTCGCCCGACTTGAACACCACCTTGCCGTCGAGGGCCTGGTCGGCTGGCGTGAAGTTGTAGGAAGTCCAGCCCGCGTCGCTGGGGCCGGCCCGTTCCGTGGGCGAGCGGCGCCGCGTCTCCGCGCCGAAGCGGAAGAAGCCCGCCTCGCCCAGCGGCACGCCATAGTCGGCGTTGACGATGACGGTCTGGCCATCCGTCAGGGTCTGGTCGGTCGGGGCGAAATGCGTATGGTTGGCGCCATAGCTGACGGAAGCGGCGCCGCCCGTGCGGGCCTTCTTCAGCACGATGTTGATCACGCCCGCCACGGCATCGCTGCCGTACTGGGCGCCAGCGCCATCGCGCAGGATTTCGATATGGTCGATGGCGTTCGGTGGAATGGCGTTGATGTCGACCGGCACGGTGCCGGCAAAGCTGCTTTCCGTGTCGAGCACGGCGCTCGTGTGGCGGCGCTTGCCGTTGATCAGCACCAGCACCTGGTCGGGCGCCAGCCCGCGCAACTGGATGCCGCGCACGGAATCGGACGCGCCGCTCGACTCGATGCGGGGGAAGTTGATCGACGGCGACAGGTTTTGCAGGGCCGCGCCCACGTCGCCCGTCGCCAGCGCATTGCTCACTTCGCGCGCGCCGAAACGGTCGATGGGCACACTGCTGTCGAACACCGTGCGGTTGCGCGCGCGCGAGCCGACGACGGTGACCTGGTCGATGCTGGCGCCGGTCGTTTCAGCGGTGGTGCCTGTGCTGGCGCTGGCTTGCGCGTCCTGGGCCCAGGCGGGCACGGTGCCCAGCATGGCGCAGGCAAGCACGATGGCGCGCAGGCGCATGGCGGGAAGGGAGGCAGGGGTGGATGAATGGCGCGGATGCAAGGCGGTGTCCTTTGGGCTCGATTGGTGTTCGTATGGAAACAGTTGCAATGAGCTTAAGGGAGGCGCCCGCTGGCGCTAACGATTCTTTCTGGATATGCTTATGCTGTTGTTTCCACGCCGCGCAGTTCATGCGGCCAGATGGCGCAGCAGGGCGGGAATCTCGGCCGGGATTTCGCGTGCCAGGTAGCCGAGCCTGCCGAAGCGCAGGGCCAGCTGTTCGCCTGCCAGCGCATGCAGGGCGATGCCCCAGGCGCACGCCTGCTCCAACGGCGCGCCGCGCGCGGCCAGGCCCGTGATGATGCCGGCCAGGGTGTCGCCGGAACCGGAAATGGCCAGGCCGATATTGCCGCCTGCGTGAGCCCCGTGCGTCCGGCTGGTGCCGTCAGGCATGGCGATGACGGTCAGTGCGCCTTTCAGGGCGACGATGGCGTTCCAGCGCCGCGCCGCGTCCACGGCGCAGGCATGCGGGTCGCACAGCACGGCGTCTTTCGACAGGCCCATCAACTGGGCCAGCTCGCCCGCGTGCGGCGTCAGCAGCACGGGGTGCGCAAAACGGAAGTGCGCGGGCTTGCGCACGACCTGCATGGCGCAGGCGTCGAGAATGAGGCGGCTGCCGGCAAACAGGGGCAGCAGGTGGCGCATCAGCTCGCAGCTGGCGGTCGTGTCGCACATGCCTGGCCCGACGAGGACGGCGTCCACCTTGCCGGCCAGCGGCGCCAGCTGGTGTTGCGCCTCATGCCGGAAGCCGCCCAGCGCCGTCTCGTCCAGGCCAATGACCCGCGCCTCGGGCATGGCGATGGCTACCTGCGCCGCCACCGATGCGCCCGTCGCCAGGGTCAGCTTGCCGGCGCCCGCGCGCAGCGCTGCCGTGGCCGCCAGCAGGATGGCGCCCGGCATTTCCGCCGAGCCGGCAACGATCAGCAGGTGGCCGCGCACTTCCTTGTCGCCGTCGGGCTGCGGCATGGGCAGGGGCCAGGAGCGCAGCAGGGATGGGGTGATGTCGGTGGTGTCCATGCGTGACTCCGAAAAAACTAGGACTTGGGCGCGGCCGGCATGTCGGGCTGGGCCGTAACGGGTGTGCCGGCCGCTTCCAGCGGCGCGACGAAGTTGCACAGGTCCAGCTGCAGCTTGCCGTGCTTGCCCAGGGCGGGGTTGAAGGCGTAGGAGGTAACGCCGCAGTTGGGCACGTCGGCGGCCTTGTCGATGGCCAGGATGGCGTGCTCGTCGCAGCGTTCGAGCAGGTAGCGGAAGCAGTTGACGATGACCTGGTGGCCGACGATCAGCACCCGCTCTCCCCGGTATTCGCGGGTGATGGTGTCGAGCACGCTGCGCAGGCGCAGGATGACGTCGCACCAGCTTTCGCCGCCCGGCGGACGGAAGTAAAATTTGCCGACGTGCTGGCGCTGTTCGTGCAGTTCCGGGTACTTGCTGGCGATGCCGTGCACGGTCAGGCGGTCGAGGATGCCGAATTCCTTTTCGCGCAGGCGCTCGTCGGCCACCACGGAGGCGAGGCTGTCCGCATCGATGCGCGCCAGCACGGCTTGCGCCGTCTGCTGGGCCCGCACATACGGCGAGTAGAGCACCACGGTCGGTTGTTGTTCAGGGGGGAGGGTGGCGAACCAGTCGCCCAGGGCTTGCGCCTGGCGCGCGCCCAGCTCGGAGAGGGGAACGTCGACATCGCGCTCGGCGATGGCGATCAATAACTGTTTTTCCGCTTCTGCGGCATCGCGCGCCACGTTGCCGGCACTTTGGCCGTGACGCACGATCCAGATTTGCTGCGGCCATTTCTGTTCCATCGCCTTGCGCCTTCCTCTGTATTTATTGTTAATAAATATAGACGAAAGCGGCAAGGCGCGGCGCGCCGGTGGTGTGGCTGGACGCGCTTAAGAACGCCTAACAAAACCGTAGCGAGCGGAAGCGAGGCTCGGCGCCCCCGTTGGCTTGAGAAGCGGAACTGTGCGAATGTACGGGGGCGCCGAGCCAGTGAGCATCGGAAACCGCGACCCGCGACGCGCAGTAGGTTTGGTTATGCGTTCTAGGCGGTATGTTCCGCTTCGTCCAAGTCGGGCGCGTCGTCGCTGTTGTAGACGGCCAGGTCGGTTTGTCCCATGACCCGGCTGGTGACGGTGCCGGCCGTGATCGAGCCGCTCACGTTCAGGGCTGTGCGGCCCATGTCGATCAGCGGTTCGACGGAGATCAGCAAGCCGGCCAGCGCGACGGGCAAGTCCATCGCCGACAGCACGATCAGGGCGGCAAACGTGGCGCCGCCGCCCACGCCGGCCACGCCGACGGAACCGATGGTGATGATGGCCAGCAAGGGCAGCAGGAAGCTGATCGTGAACGGGTCGACGCCGACGGTGGGCGCGATCATGACGGCCAGCATGGCGGGATAGATGCCGGCGCAGCCGTTCTGGCCGATGGTCGAACCGAACGAGGCAGCAAAGTTGGCGATGCCTTCCGGCGTGCCCAGGCGCTGGGTTTGCGTCTGCACGCTCATCGGGATCGAACCGGCGCTGGTGCGCGAGGTAAACGCGAAGGCCAGCACGGGGAAGACTTTTTTCACGAAGCGCAGCGGATTGAGACCCACACCGGCGATGATGGCCAGGTGCACGAGGAACATCAATATCAGCGCGCTGTACGAGGCGACGACGAAGTTGATCAGTTTCAAGATGTCCGTGTAGCTCGACGACGCCACCACTTCAAACATCAGCGCGAATACGCCGTACGGCGTCAGGCGCAGCACCAGGGTGACCATGCGCATGACGATGGCGTGCGCCACTTTCATGAAGTTTTCGAAGGACGCGAAGATTTCCGGCTTTTTCGCCGCGATGCCCGTGGCCGAGATGCCGATGAAGATGGAAAATACGACCACGGCGATGGTCGACGTCTTGCGCGCGCCCGTCATGTCGAGGAATGGGTTGGTCGGCACGAAGCTGACCAGCAGTTTCGGCAGCGACAGGGCCTTCGCCGTTTCCAGCGAGCCTTGCAGCTGCACGCCGCGCGCCACTTCGGCGGCGCTCGACGTCAGGCCGACAGCCGTCAGGCCGAACAGCTTGGCCATCAGGATGCCCAGCGCGGCGGCGATGGTCGTGGTGATGAGCAGGGTGCCGATGGTCAGCGCACTGATCTTGCCCAGGGAACTCGCATCCTTGAGCTTTAGAATGGCGGAAATGATCGAGACCATGATCAGCGGCATGATGATCATCTGCAGCAGTTTGACGTAGCCGCTGCCGACGATGTCGATGTATTCATTGGTGCCGGCGATGATGGGCGAGCCGGCGCCGTACAGCCACTGCACGGCCGCACCGAGCAGCACGCCCAGGCCCAGGCCTGTAAAGACGCGCACGGTAAATGTCGCGTGTTTGCGTTGCTGGTGGAACATGAAAGCGAAGACGAGCAACGCAACGAGCAGGTTCAGGATGATGTTAATTGCCATGAAGGGGCCTTATCTTGGTTTTATTCGAGACTGCACGGAGCACATAAAACAGTACTACAACTGACAGCTGCCCCAGCCCGGGGCGGAAGGGCAAGCACTGTACAGTACTATGGTGGCGTTTTGCGCAATACCGCTGCGAATATTACGCTATATAAATATGCTCCACAGGCATAAGTCTTCCGGTGGATTGTGAAAAAGAAGATTTCATGCAAGCATGTTTTGCCTATTTATTAATGTCGTGCCAATTTTTTCAAGGAAAAAGATGAATGCTTTAACGGAAGTGCAGGTACTCGATGCGGAAGAACGCTTGCGCCTGGCCATGATGGCCTCCGACGTGGCTGTACTGAATGTGTTGCTGGCCGATGACTTGTTGTTTACCAATCACCTGGGTCATCTGCTGAGCAAACATGCGGACCTGGCCGCGCACGAGCAGCGGCTGCTGACCATCACGGACTTGCGCGCGTCCGAGCGCCATGTGCGTGTCAATGGCAACGTGGCCGTCGTCTCCGTGCGCATGCACTTGACAGGCAGCTATCACGACGTGGAAACGCATGGCGACTTCCGTTTTACGCGCGTCTGGGCGCAGGATGCGGCCGGCGCGCTGCAAGTGATCGCCGCCCATTCCGGCGTCGTGGCTTGAGGAGCAAGAGTTAGTGGATCATCGTTCCAAAGGGCAGCTGCTGGAAGCTGTCATCGCCGCCGGCCCGGCCACCCTGGCCATCACGGCCGGCTATCCCGTGCTGTTGTACAACCTGGTGCGCACCTGGGCCGACGCCCCCGGCGCCAATGCGCTGGCCGCGCTGTTGCTGACGGGCGGCTTGTGGGCCTTGCTGGAATTCTGGCGCATCGCCCTGGCGACCGTGGCGCGCAAGGCGTATGCGTTCAACTGGCGCTTCTGGCTGGCCATCGCCGGTTTTCTCGGTTGCTTCGTGCGTTTCGTGCCGGACATGCCGGCCGGACTGATGTTGTTGCTGATGGTGCTGCCGGCGCTGGCGTGGACGCATTTCATCTTGTTGCAGATCAAGCGCCCTGGCAACTTGTAAGTTTTATTCTTCCTCTTCGGCTTCTGCTTTCAGCCAGGCTATCCGTCCATTGCCTGCCTCATCCAGATGGGCCAGCAGGGCGGTGGCCGCCGCTTCCGTCAGGCTGAAGTCGAACAGCACGTGCTCGCCATGTTCCACGTTCAGCAGGGTGGCACCGGCGCCATCGAGTTCGCGGCGCAGCATGCCTTCCATCGCATACGGCACCGTGCAACGCAGGGTACGCTGGCGCACGATGGCCGTCTTTTCCGCCTGCAACAACGCTTGCGCCACGCTATCCGTGTAGGCCCGCACGAGGCCGCCCGCGCCCAGCTTGATGCCGCCAAAGTAGCGCACGACCGTCGCCAGCACGCCTTCCAGGTCCTGGTGGCGCAGCACGTCGAGCATGGGCCGTCCGGCCGTGCCGCTCGGCTCGCCATCGTCGACGGCCGCCGACTGCCCGCCCGCCAGCAGCGCCCAGCACACATGGCAGGCGCCCGGATGCTGCGCCTTCAAATCGTTGACCACCTGCTGCGCGCTGGCGCGGTCCGTCATCGGCTGCACGCAACCGATGAAACGGCTTTTCTTGATGATCAGTTCGCTGTGGACGGGGGCGGCAATGGTAAACGGCATGGCGGGTGCGAAGGCGGGCAAAGTAGCATGATAGAGGAAATGCGCGCCGGCGACGAGCCGGTGCCGCCTAGGCGCCCGATGGCGATACCAGTTCGCGCAGCGCCGCATCGCGCACTTGCACGATGTCGAACAGTCCTAGCGCGTGCAGGGCGGGCAGCGCTTCAATAATGTCGCGCTCGGCCATGCTCCGGTCGGCGTCGCTGCTGGTCTCGTCCAGCCATAGCCGGGCGTTGGCCAGGAAGGCCCCCACCGTTCCCTTGCGCACGGTGACGCCATTGAACTGGCCCTGGTTTTGTTGATCGGGTAATACGTCTTCTGCACGCATGATGCACTCCTGAATATCGAAAGACTTCACTGTATGATGATGGGATTGTCTTGTCTGCGTTGTTTATGTCATTCGATACGTCAAATCCGCCAATTTTTCCAGCGTCGCCGCTGCGCGCCATGCGCATTGTCCAGCCGCAGGAGCGGGTGACGGCGGCGCACCGCCATGCCAGCGGCCAGCTGTTCGGCGCCATGCGGGGCTTGCTTTCCGTTGCCGCCGACAGCGGGCAATGGGTGGTGCCGGCCAGCCACTGCGTGTGGATGCCGCCCCATCACGTCCATGCGCTGCGTTCCCATGGCCCGTTTGCGGGCTGGAGCGTGTATGTGGACGAGGCCAGTTGCGGCAGCTTGCCCGCCGCGCCGTGCGTGATGCGCGTCTCGGGTTTGCTGCGCGAGGCGGTGGGCCGCGCCTGCGCCTGGGAAGGCGGCGCACTGGACACCCGGCAGGCCCGGGTGGCGGGCGTGATCCTCGACGAGATCGCCGCCGCGCCGCACGAGGCCTTCGGTTTGCCTCTGCCGACGGACCCGCGCCTGCTGCGCGTGGCGCGCGCCGTGCTCGATGACCTAGCCGACGAGCAGGGCGTGGAAGCGCTGGCCGCCTGGGCCGGCGTGTCGCCGCGCACCCTGGCGCGCCGCTTCATGATCGAGACCGGCTTTGCGCCTTCGGCCTGGCGCCAGCGCGCCCGCATCCTGCGCGCCCTGGAACTGCTGGCCGCCGGCCGGCCCGTCACGACGATTGCACTGGACCTGGGTTACGACACCGTCAGCGCCTTTATCGCCATGTTCAAGCGGGTGATGGGCGTGACGCCGGGAAGGTATGGGGAAGGGGATGGCAGCTAATCGAGCAATATCGGTATTTGGCAAAGTGCAACTTGCTGCAGATAGAGACGGCCAAGGCTGAAATCGTGTACGAATGGCGGACTTGCCCCCCCCGCTTCCTTGACCCCGTTGACAGCTTGCCGCTAGTTGCTGCTGGAGCGTCTTCTGCTGGCCATTCCTTTAGCTCTGATTACCGCGCTTGATACCCTTAAGGCGAGTTGATTGCTCTTGGATTCCGGTAATGCGTTCTGGTATGGCTAGCGACCGCGTAAGCCACAAGTATTCATCCTTAAGTGTGGAATTTTCAATGCGGTTGGCAAGTAAAGTCGCATCCTCTACTAAGCTGTATGAGCTTAGCGTGTCGAAGGGACTATTTTCCACGTGTATTGATAGGAATTTTCGCAGCCCATTATCTGTGGCGCAAATTTTCGCTACAGATTGATAGGTTTCCTCATAGGCGAAATTAAGTTGTGCGAAACGATAAAGGATGGAGTGCATCCTTGATTCTCGCGAAAATGCACCTGAGTCTACGCTTTGTCGAACCTTGCCGCTCCAGCACGCGAGTGCCTCATCGACTTTCTTGCTATCAGCTATCAACTGGGATTCGTTTGGCTTGATCATCTCAGGATGCACGAGCCACTTCCCTTGTTCGAGAGCCGCTTCGAGCAGAACCTTCTCGGAGATCGAAAGTGGGGCTGTGTCTATAATTTGATTGAAGCATGAAATGCGATTGTCTACGGAGGATTTTCTGATCACTCTTGTCATCACCTTTGCGAATAATTCCGCAACGTCTTCGGTTAGGTCTGCATCCGTATCTGCGCGAATCGCCCGCGCTATCAGCGCCTCGGTGCTTCCATTGGATTCCACGACTGGGCAAGACGGCAAGTAGTTATATATCCATTCGAGTAGGAAAACGAGCTCTGGTTTTTCTGCATTTGCTAGCGTACTCGCAAGCAATTCTGGTTTGGCTAGCTTTTCGTGGATGTCGCTTGCCTCTGGTACGTTTTCTAGTGATGTCATGCGGAAGTACCTTGCCAGCCTGTCCGGGTCGGCGATATGGAGTTCCTCTTCTGGCGCTCTCTCGTGCTTTCCCAATCCTTCCGGGAAAAGAAATTTGCACACCTTTGTTGCGGCAATGTTGTCTGACTCATCTTCAGGCAAGTGCTTCGCCCACAGCGGCTTGTCATTTTTTCTTTCGGTTTCTGATTCAGCCCAGCCAGCCCAATCAAAATCTTCGTCATCGAAAGTTGAGTCACCTCGAAATGCGTGTCCTCCCGTGAAATCAGTAGGGTGACGGTGGACGTTATCACGGACGCGGGGGAAGCGCTGGGATAAGGCCTCGAAAACGATAACATCGAGCGCATTGACTTCCTTACTGGTTTCAGGGAGGCTTAACATCAGCCTGTTCATCAGTCGGATGACATCTCTAGGGTGGCGTGCAAGTCGAGTAAGGTGACCAACGGCTTTGGGGTATGCCGATGCCTCGTAGTCTCGTAACTTTATATTGAGACCCAACAAAAGCGCTTGGAGGTGTTTCTCAATGAAGTTTCTGAGCTGATATTCGAAAAGCGGTGGGATGGGGTAGGCTACTTGAATTATCTTCTCTAAGTAATACGATCCAGACGAAATACTGCCGTTTCCCAATGCCATCGCTACGATATCTCGATCGTACGCAAGGAGGTAGGTTGTTCTAGGAAAGTCCGCCACGGCTTTGATTGCCTGAACCACCGTGCGGATTTCGTCTGCTGGGAGCCGATCTACGTCGTCTACAATTACCACGATGGGCCGGTCTAGATCTCTAAGAGCTTCTACAACCTCTGCTTTTCGTTTGGCGAGATCGAGTGTCGGGATCAACTTTTTAAAATCGTCTAGAGTGTCACGGGCATCCTTCGCTCCTTCTGCAACGTCTCCAGCGATGCCTCCAATATCTTCTGCGATGTTTCCGGCAAAAGCTGCGCCGGGAACGTACTTGAGATATTTGAGGTGTTTGATCAATCCTACGTAACTTAGGAGCTTTTCCCCTGCCTTAATTGCTTTTTCGGGCAAATTAGGATTGAGACTGATGGCTGCCGCTATTTGTGTTACCAGTGCGTCGACGAGTACTCCTGTGTTGCTCACCATCCAAGGGTTGAAGTCGACAACGATAGGTTTTGCGATACCATCATCATATTCGGCTAATTCCCTCTTTGTGAAGCCGATAATGGTGCTTTTCCCACTCCCCCATCCGCCTTCAATGCCGACTACTAAGCCATCGCTTGCGCTAACCGACGAGAGTGCCCTTGCTAGTGATTTTGCGAAGTGACTGCGCCCTAGTGCGTCAAGCTCGGAAGGGCGATCTGAGATGTAGGTAGGTGCGGAAATGTTCATCGTTCTAGATTAACATTTTCGTTGTTGAAATAGGTAGCGATGTGGGCTGATGCTTTTGGCGCTACCAGAGAGCGGTCAAAAAAACAAAAAAGCCCACGAACCGGAATTCGTGGGCTTTTCTGAAGTATTTGGTAGGCCGTGCGGGATTCGAACCTGCGACCAACGGATTAAAAGTCCGCTGCTCTACCAGCTGAGCTAACGACCCAAAAACTTTGACTACTTACTGCGGTAACGCTGTGCCGTATCAACATGCTTGCCATGTTGACGACGAATCTTGGTAGGCCGTGCGGGATTCGAACCTGCGACCAACGGATTAAAAGTCCGCTGCTCTACCAGCTGAGCTAACGACCCAAGGGCGGCTATTATGACGGCCAACGGCGGTTTTGGGAAGGGCTGGGTGGCGTGTGGGCGGAAAAAAGCCTTGCATGGCCCTCATGCACGGCCTAAGATAGGTAGGTAGCCTACCTATTCATATATTCCCATGCCCATTACCGAAGACCTTCCCATCCCCGAACGCGCGCTGGCGCTGTCCGATGAATTGCGCACGGCGTTCAAGCTCCTGCTGCGCTCCATGCAGCGCGAAGGGGGCGAGCTGGAAGGCAGTGTGTCGATGATGCAGTACATGCTGCTGGCCCTGATCCACGAGCAGCCCGGCATCGGCGTGGCCGCGCTGGCGCGCCTGCAGAACGTGCGCGGGCCCACGGTCAGCGCGCAGGTCAAGTCGCTCGAAGAAGCGGGGCTCGTTGAGCGCAGCGCGCCCGATCCGCAAGACCGGCGCCGTTCCGGCCTGCAAGTATCCGCGCAAGGCCTGGCCATCCTCGAGACCCTGCGCGCGCGGCGCCGCGATGCGCTGGCGCGGCGCATCGCCCGCCTGACGCCGCAGCAGATCGATGCGCTGGCCGCCGCCATGCAGCCTCTTCTTGAGATTGGTCAGGCATGAGCGGCCACGATCGCGCCGCAGGCGCACAAAAAGACGCGGCCAAGCCAGTCACCGAACGCGAAGTGCGCGCCATCTACCTGGGCCTGATGGCCGTGCTGGGCCTCGGCGCGCTGGACCAAAGCATCGTCGCCACGGCCTTACCGCGCATCGTCGACGACCTGGGCGGCATGGCGCACCTGTCGTGGGTGGTCACGGCGTATGTGCTGGCCTCGACGGCCACCATGCCCCTGTACGGCAAGCTGGCCGACCAGTACGGCCGCCGCCCCATGATTTTTACTGCCTTGCTGACCTTCCTGCTCGGTTCGGTGCTGTGCGGGCTGGCACAGAACATGACGGAGCTGATCATCTTCCGCGCCATCCAGGGACTCGGTGCGGGCGGTTTCATGCCGCTGGCGCAAATCATCATCGGTGACATCGTGCCGCCCGCCGAGCGGGGCAAGCGGCAAGGCATGGTGCCCATCGTGTTTGCCGTCACCAGCGTGCTGGGTCCCGTGCTGGGCGGCGTGATCACGGATGCCCTGTCGTGGCACTGGATTTTCTATGTCAACCTGCCCATCGGCGCGGCCGCCTTTGTCATCATCGCGCGCGCCATGCGCAAACCCGTGCGCACGCATGCGCACAAGATCGACTATCTGGGCTCTGCCTTGCTGACGGGGGCCATCACGGCGGCCCTGCTGGTGCTGGCGCTGGGCGGCACGGAGTGGCCGTGGGACGCGCTGGCCATCAAGGTGTGCGGCGGCATCGCCGTGCTGCTGGGTATCTGGCTGGCGTTTCACGTGGGCAGGGTGGATGAGCCCGTGCTGCCGCCCGACCTGTTCGAAAACCGCACCTTCAATATCGCCAGCCTGGTGATGGCCGTGACTTTCATGGGCCTGATGGGCGCCAGCGTGTTCTTCCCGCTGTTTTTCCAGCTGGTGATGGGCACCAGCCCGGCGGAGTCCGGCGTGATGACGGTGGCGATGATGGTGGGGCTGGTGGCGTCGTCGATGTTCAACGGCCGCGTGCTGTCGCGCTCGGGCAAGTACAAGATGGTGCAGGTGGCGGGACTGGCCGTGGCGCTGCTGGCGTTTGCCGTGCTGGCCTGGGCCATGGCAACGTCGCGCGGTTACTGGATCATCGAGCCGGCCATCTTCTTCCTCGGCACGGGGCTGGGACTGGTGATGCCGAATATGACGATTGCCGTGCAAAATGCCTTGCCGCTGGCACGGCGCGGCGTGGGTACGGCCATGCTGGCGTTTTTTCGCTCGCTGGGCGGCTTGCTGGGCGTGACGGCGTCCGGCGCCATCCTCGCGCACCAGCTGCACAAACACGGCGTGGAAGCCGTGTCGGCGCTGGGCGCGCATGCGGCGGCACAGACGGTGGACGTCTACCGCCATGCGATCGCCAGCGTGTTTGGCGCCGGCGCCGTGCTGTTGCTGGTGGGGCTGGTCTTCCTGCTGTTCCTGCCGGAATTGCCCCTGGAGGGGCATCCGGCAACGGTGAAGGACGATCAGTAGCGTTCCAGCCAGTGCGCGTAGGGCGCCGGCAGGGTCCACGAGGCGCGCTCGACGCCGAGCTCCTTGGCGGCAAAATATGCCCAGTGCGGGTTGGCCAGGTGCGCCTTGCCGACCATCACCACGTCCAGTTGCTCATCCTTGACGACGCGCTCGGCGATGGCCGGCGTGCCGAAGCCCCAGGCGGACGAGACGGGCACGCCCGCTTCGCGGCGCACGCGCTCGGCAATCGGACCCATGAAGGCCAGACCCCACGGAATCGCCACGTCGGGAATGGTAAAGCCCATGCTGACGCTGAGCATATCCATGCCGGCATCCTTGAACTGGCGCACGAGGGCTATCGATTCGAGCAGGGTTTGCTCGTCGCGGCCATCGAATTCCAGCACGCCGAAGCGGATCGTCAGCGGCAGGTGCTCGGGCCACACTTCGCGCACGGCTTTCAAGGTTTCCAGCAGGAAGCGGCTGCGGTTTTCCACGCTGCCGCCATAGATGTCGTCGCGCTGATTCGAGTGGGCGGAAAAGAAGCTTTGCGCCAGGTAGCCGTGGGCGAAGTGCAGTTCCAGCCATTCGAAGCCCACTTCGCGGGCGCGCACGGCCGCGTCGACGAAGTTCTGTTTCACGCGGGCGATATCGTCGAGGTCCATGGCGCGCGGCACTTTCGGCAGGCCGCCACCAAAGGCGATGGCGGACGGGGCGATGGTTTGCCAACCGCGCGCGTCGCCTTCAGCGATATGGTCGTCGCCTTCCCATGGACGGTTTGCGCTGGCCTTGCGGCCCGCGTGGGCGATCTGGATGCCGGGCACGGAGCCGGCCGCCTTGATGGCCTTTACCACCGGCACGAAGGCTTGCGCCAGGTCATCGTTCCAGATGCCCGTGCAGCCGGGCGTGATGCGGCCTTCCGGCGCCACGGCCGTCGCTTCGACGATCACCAGCCCGGCGCCGCCACGGGCCATGCCCGCGTAGTGCGACAGATGCCAGTCGTTGGCCTGGCCATCGACGGCCATGTATTGGCACATCGGCGGCACGGCGATGCGGTTGCGCAGGGTGATGTCTTTGAGGGTGTAGGGCTGGAAGAGGGCGGACATGGTGGCCTTTGTGTTTGTTGGTGGAAGTATTGGGGGATGCTGATTCGGTAGTTCGTAAATATTCGAAGAATGGAATTAGTATAGCGCATGCTGTATGATTCTGCTCATGCGTCCACACAAACATCCTCCCGCCAGCGAATTCGTGCTCGAACGCGTGCTCTACGCCTTGAGCGACTCCATTCGCCTCGACATCGTGCGCCACCTGGCCAGAGTCGACGCGGCCGCTTGCGGCGACCTCGACGGCGGACGGCCGAAATCGACCGTTTCCCACCATTTCAAGGTCTTGCGCGAAGCGGGCCTCGTCTATACGGAAAACGCGGGCACGACGCACATGAATACCTTGCGCCGCGCCGATATCGAAAGCCGCTTCCCCGGCTTGCTGGACGCCATCCTGGCGCAACAGCCATTGGCGCCCGAGGCGCCGGACGCGGGCGGGCAGGGCGCGTAGCGGCCTGCCGTGCCCCGCCATCTTCCAGGCTCGGCTATGATATCGGCCTTTCGGTAAGTCCCCGGCCGCGCGCCTGTTGCGCGATGGGCTGGCGACGCTACCTGGCACGGCAAGGGATGGGAATGACGGCAGCAGCAGTGGTATCACAGGCGGACCTGGCAAATCGTCCGCAGTTTGGCTGGATCAATGGTTTGAAGGCAGGCGCGGCGCAGTTGATCGTGTTGCATCACCTGGCGTTTTACGGCCCCATGTCCGACTATGTGCAGCCCATGTGGCCCGCATTGCTGGACTGGCTGGGCGGCAGTGCGCGCATCGCCGTGCAAGTGTTTCTCGTCATCGGCGGCTTTCTCGTCGCCAAATCCCTGTCACCCGCCGGCCGTCCCGGCATCGCCACCCCGCTACAGGCGATCTGGCGCCGTTATGCCAAGCTGGCGCCGCCTTTCCTGGCTGCCACCTTGCTCGCCGCCGTGATTACGCCGGTCGCCGGCATCTGGATGCAGCACGACTCCATGTCGGCCGCCGTCACCCTGGGCCAGCTGAGCGCCCATGCCTTGCTGCTGCATGGCGTGCTCGGTTATGAGTCGCTGTCCGCCGGCGCCTGGTACGTGGCCATCGATTTCCAGCTGTACTTGCTGACGGTATCGCTGCTGTGGCTGGGCGGCCGCCTGGCGGGCCAGCGGCGCGGGCACTGGCTGATGCCGCTGGCCGTCACCGTGGGCATTACCTTTTCCCTGCTGTATTTCAATCTCGACGCGGACTGGGACAATTGGGCGCCGTATTTCTTCGGCAGCTATGGCCTTGGCATGCTGGCCTGGTGGGCCAGCGATCCGGCCCGCAAACCCGGCGCCATGACCGTGCTCATGGCCATGGCCGCCGTGCCCGTCCTGCTGGCCCTGGCCATCGATTACCGCAGCCGCATCGCGCTGGCCCTGATCGTCGCCTGCGCCCTGTTCCTGTTCGGTCGCGCCCGCACGCCATCCCAAGGCGGCGCCTGGAACATCATCAATGCGCTGGGGCGGATCTCGTATGCCGTGTTTCTCGTCCACTTCCCCGTCAGCCTGCTGGTGAATGCCTTGTTCATCGCGTATGTGCCGCTCGAGCCGGAATGGCAGGCGCTGGGCATGCTGACAGCCTGGGGTGCCAGCCTGGCGGCCGGCGCCGCGTTTTACCGCTGGGTGGAGGTGCCGCTGGGGCGGGTGATGGGTGGTGTGCTGGCGCATCTGGCGGGCAGGTCGGCGTTGGCGTCGCGTTAAGGGTGGCGATGTAGCAGTCCCGATGGCGCCCTTGCTCGCGAAACAGGGCTGGCTGTTTCTATTATTTGTTACTACAATAAATAATGAGAATCACTTTTGATGCTGTCAAGCGTGAAAAGGCGCTCAGGGAGCGTGGTCTCGACTTTGCGCGTGCGCGTGTAGTGTTTGACGGGCTCACCATTACGCTGCCGGACCAGCGCCAGGACTACGGCGAACCCCGCTTCATCACTGCAGGCTGGCTCGACGAGCGCCTGGTTGTACTGGTCTGGACGCCGCGTGGCCGGGCGCGCAGAATCATCAGCATGAGGAAGGCAAATGAACGCGAAATCGACAAATACAAGCAAAGCCTGGGTTGATCCCGACGATGCACCTGAGTTGACGGACGGTTTTTTCGAGCAGGGTGTCTGGCAAGTGGGCGACAAGCCCGTTTCCCGTCCCGACGCGCGGCAGGAAGCGGCACGCCGCCGCGGCAGACCCGCTGGCACCGGAGGCAAGGTCAGCACGACCATACGTTTCGATGCCGACATTCTCGAAGCCTTCAAGGCCACCGGCGATGGATGGCAAACGCGCATGAATGATGCGTTGAAGGAGTGGCTGCGATCCAGGCAAACCTAGAAAACAAAAAAGCCAACCGCGAACGGTTGGCTTCTTCATAGTATTTGGTAGGCCGTGCGGGATTCGAACCTGCGACCAACGGATTAAAAGTCCGCTGCTCTACCAGCTGAGCTAACGACCCAAAAACTTTTTACAACAACTTCGGTAACACTGTGCCGTAAAAAAATGCTTGCTATAACAACTCGCAAGCAGATCAGTACTGCGTATTCGTGGTAGGCCGTGCGGGATTCGAACCTGCGACCAACGGATTAAAAGTCCGCTGCTCTACCAGCTGAGCTAACGACCCGAAGAAGAAAGATTATAGGGGGTGCCCGGGATTCTGTCAAACCTAACGGGCAACTTTTTCCCCGCTTTTACTTTTTGCCGCCCCGTTCCTTGGCCGCCTGGGCCGCGCTGGAGTCCGGGTAGCGCGAGATCAGCGCGTTCAGCGTCTTGGTCGCGTTCGGCTTGTCTTTCAGCTCCGTGTAGCAGCTGGCGATGTTGAGCATGGCATCGGCCGCCTTCGGGCTGTCCGGGTAGTTCTTCAGCACTGCCTGCTGTGCCGTGATGGCGCTCTTGCAGTCGCGCTGGGCGTAATAGGCGTTGCCAAGCCAGTATTGCGCGTTGGCCGCGTAGGCCGATTCCGGATAGCGTTTCACGAAGCCGTCCAGCGCCGTGACGGCGCCCTTGTAGTCGCCCGACTTGAACAGGCCGAACGCGGATTCGTACGCGCTTTGCTCGGAGACGCCCACGGCCGCTTCCTGGCCGTCGATGGTGACCTGGCGCGGCTCGAGCTTGCGCAGGCGCGCGTCGATGTCGGTGTAGAAATCCTTCTGGCGCTTTTGCACATTCGCCAGGTCGTTGCCCAGCACTTCGATCTGGCCGCGCAGGCGAGCGATCTCTTGCATGGTCTGGTCGTGCTGGTTGATCAGGCTCAAGGTGCTGGTCTTGTCCGCCTTGGTGTCGATGCGGCTGTTCAGGTCGCGCGCCATGGCGTCGACCTTGGCGCGCAGCTCGAGGATGGCCTTGCGTGCTTCGTCGTCGTCGAACAGGGCGGCGTTGGCGTGCAGGGGCAGGTAGGCAAACGCGGCCATCAAGGCGGCGGCGACGCCGGCTTTCGAGAATGTCATCATGGGTCGGGCTTTCAAAGGTTACGCAAAACATGCAAACGGGGCGCCGGGCGGTGAATCACCGCGCTGCGCCCCATTATTATGCCTATGACTGGCCAGTTAGGTAAGCGTCAATGCTGCGGCGCTCACCCCTGAACATCAATAAACGATGTCAGCGCGGCGGTTTTCTGCCCATGCTGCTTCGTTGCTGCCTTGAGCTTTAGGCTTTTCTTTGCCCAGCGAAACGGCTTCCATTTGGCCTTCTGGCACGCCCAGGGCGGCCATCGACTTGCGCACGGCTTCAGCACGTTTCTGACCCAGGGCCAGATTGTACTCAGCGCCACCGCGTTCATCGGTGTTACCTTGGATCAGGATCTTGCGGCTAGGCGTTTTCACCAGGTAGCCAGCGTGGTTTTGCACGACTGGGGTGTCCGCTTCGCGCACGACGTACTTGTCGAAGTCGAAGTAGATGCTGCGGTTAGCCAGCACGCCTTTTGGATCGTCCAGTGGATCGACCGATGCGGTCGTCACTGGCTGAACTTGACGGGTGTCAACTGGAGCAACGACTTTTTCAGGAGCGCGCTCAACCACTGGGGTTTCTGCGACTTTGACTGGGGTGCTGCAGGCGGACAGCAGGGCTGCGGTAGCGGCGATGAAAGCCAAACTTTTAAAGTTACTCATTTTTATTCTCCGGGTCATGGTTAAAGGTGAAACTGTACAGCATTTACTTCATAAAAGGACCCCAGGTGGGCTCCTTGATATTGCCAGCTTGCGTAGTCAAACGCTGTTTGACGCGGCCATCCACCGATACCACTGCCAGCGACTTGCGTCGTCCGGATTCGGTCGCGTACATGATATATTTCCCGTTGGGCGAAAAGCTCGGTGATTCGTCGTTGGCGGTGTCCGACAGGCGCAGTTCCTGGCCACTAGCCAGGTCGAGCGCGTAGAGCTGGAAATTGCCGTCGCGACGGGAAATATAAGCGAGTGTCTTCCCGTCGGATGAAATCCGCGGGCTGATGTTGTAGGAGCCGCCAAACGTCACGCGCTTGGCTTCGCCGCCGCTGACCGACATGCGGTAGATTTGTGGTCCGCCGCTGCGATCGCTGGTGAAGTAAATGCTTTGGCCATCGGCCGAGAATTGAGGTTCCGTATCGATGCCGCTGCTGCTGCTGACGCGGCGCAAGCCGCTGCCGTCGGCATTGACGGTATAGACCTGGGTATGGCCATCGCGCGACAGGGCCACGGCCAGGCGCGAGCCGTCCGGGCTCCAGCTCGGCGCCGAATTGCTGCCTTTTTCATTCGACACGATGGTGCGCTGGCGCGTCACCAGATTTTGCACGTAGACAATCGGCTTTTTCTTTTCAAACGACACATACGCGACCTTGGTGCCATCCGGCGACCACGACGGCGAAATGATCGGTTCGTTCGAACGCAGGGCGACCTGGATGCCTTCGCCATCGGCGTCGGCCACTTCCAGGCGGTATTCGCGGCCCGATTGCGTGACGTAGGCGATGCGCGTGGCGAACGCGCCCTTGACGCCCGTCAGCTTTTCATAGATGTCATCGGCGATCTTGTGCGCCAGCAAGCGGTTGAACTGCGGCGCGGCCGCATTGTTCATGCTGGAGATCTGGGCGCCCTTGATGGTGTCGAACAGCTTGTAGCGCACGTCCAGGCGGCCATCGGCCATGCTTTGCACGGTGCCGGCCGCCAGCGCGTCGGCGCCGCGCGATTTCCACTGCTCGTAGCTGACGGGCGCCGTTTCCGATACGGGCGCATCGGCGTCGATCAGCTTGAACACGCCGCTGCGCGCCAGGTCGGCCTTGATAATGCCCGACAGCGATTGCGGCGCCGCCGATTCATTGACGAAGCTGGCGACAGCCACCGGGATCTGGTTGCTGCCGATCCCCGTAATCTCCACGCGCAGCTGCGCCTGGGCGCTTGACGCTCCCAGCACCAGGCTGGCGCAGAGCACGACATAGCTCATTTTTTTCATGGTCATCATTTAGGCAAATCCTTCATCTCGAATATGAGTTCAATCTCGCGTTCCACGGTGCCGTCTTTTTTCTTCGGCAGTGGCGACGATTTATTAATGGCGTTTTCCACCGAGCTGTCATACGCCGGCAGGCCGCTACTTTTAATCTTTCGGACCGAAATAATTTCCCCAGTTGGCAGTTGCTCGATCTTGAACACGGCGCGCGGGTTGCCCGGCACGTCCGTGCTACCGCTGTACGCGATATTGCTCTTGATCTTGCTCGTCAGGGCAGCGACATAGCCGCTGTCCTTGCGTGGCGCGGTCGCTTTCGCGGCCGTGCCCGTCGTGCCGGCGCCCGCCGCACCCGTGATGCGGCTCATTTCCGCGGCGCGCGCCTTGTCGGCGGCTTTTTTCTCTTCCGCCGCTTTTTTCGCCTTGGCGGCTTTTTCCGCCGCCGCCTTTTTCTCGGACAGTTCTTTCTCGGCTTTTTCTTCCGCCGCTTTTTCTTTCTCTTTGGCTTCCTTGGCTTTCTCCAGCTTGTCGGCTTTTTCTTTTTCCAGCTTTTCAGCCTTGTCTTTTTCTTTCTGCTTCTGTTTTTCCAGTTCGCGCTTTTCTTCCTCGCGTTCCTTCAATTCCTGCTTGCGGCGTTCTTCCGCTGCCGCTTTGTCTTTTTCTTCCTTCAGCTTGGCCTTCTTGCGCTCGAGGGCGATCTCCGCCTCGCGCAGGTCGACCTTCGGCTCGGGCGCTGCCACGGGCGGCGGTGGCGGCGGGGCCGGCTGTTCCACTTGCGGTTCCGGCGGCGGCGCCGGTGTCGGCTCCGGTTCCGTCGCCACGTCAGGCGGCGGCGCGGCCGTCTGCACTTTCATATCCCACACTTCCGCTTCGACGGCGACAGGTTCCGTATTTTGCCAGTGTACGCCCACCCACAGGAAAAACAGCAGCCCAAGGTGCATCGCCAGCGCCAGGCCCAGCGAGGGCCAGCGGCTGCGTTCGCGCGGCACGCTGTAGGGCTTGCCGAGTACATGGTCGATTTGTTTGTTCTGCAAAGTCTAGTCTATCTAAAAACGGTCAAGTCTGGAAACAGGGTGCTGCGCTTACTTGGTGGCCAGGCCGACGCGGGTAATGCCCATCTTTTTCGCTTCCGAAATGAGCTGGATCACATCGTCGTACTTGCTTTCCTTGTCGCCCGCGATCATCACGGGATAGTCGGGATTACTTTCATGCAAACCGCGCAGCTTGCGCAGCAGGGCGTCGCGGTTCGGCTCCGTTTCCGGCGACAGCTGTTCCTTGCCGATGACGCCGATCGACAGCGAACCATTCGGTTTCAGCACGATCTGAATATAGTCATCGGGCGGTTTGGCCGATTTTTCCGCGTTGGGCAAGTTCACCACGCTGGGATTGTTCGACGACGGCATCACCATGAAAATGATCAGCAGTACCAGCATCACGTCGATATACGGCACGACGTTGATCTCGGACTTGAACTTGCGGCCACGGCCACCGCGCATGCCGCCGCTATTGAATGAGGAACCCATGGACGCTGCTCCCTCTTAGCGCGACTGGCGCTGCAGGATGTTGGAGAATTCCTCGACGAAGCTTTCGAAGCGGATCGCCAGACGGTCGATGTCATGCGAAAAACGGTTGTAGGCGACGACGGCGGGAATGGCCGCGAACAGGCCGATGGCGGTGGCGATCAGCGCTTCGGCGATGCCGGGCGCGACGGCGGCCAGCGTGGCTTGCTGCACGTTGGCCAGGCCGCGGAAGGCGTTCATGATGCCCCAGACGGTACCGAGCAGGCCGATGTACGGCGAGACGGAGCCGACGGAAGCGAGGAAGGCCAGGTGCGATTCGAGCACGTCCATTTCACGCTGGAACGCGGCGCGCATGGCGCGGCGTGCGCCGTCGAGCACGGCGCCCACGTCCAGCGCTTCGCGCGAACCGTAGGAAGCCTTGCCCTTGATGAATTCGCCCATGCCGGCATCGAAGATGCGGGCCAGCGCGCCGCTCTGGTCGCGGTTGCCGCTGGCGTTCTGGTGCAGCGCATGCAGGTTGCCGCCGGCCCAGAAGCTGCGTTCGAATTCGATGGTTTGCTTGCGCGCCTGGCGCACGGCAAACATCTTGCGGAAAATGTAGGTCCAGCTGGTCAGGGAAATCAGCAGCAGCAGGGCCATGATCAGTTGCACGATCAAATGGGCATTGGAGATGAGCGCGAGGAAAGAAAGATCTTGTGTAACGTTCATTGGCTGGCAGTCTGTTGGGTGAATTGTCCGGGAGTGGCGGGTAGGGCTCAGGCGGCGCGCATGCGGGCCGCGACTGCATCAGGCACGGCGCGCGGGCGCAGTGCCGAATCGACGCAGCCGATCTTGACGCGGGCCGTATTGAGCAGGCGGTCGCCGCACCAGGCTTGTTGCAGGAAAACGATGGAGGCGCGCCCCATTTTTTCTATGCTTAAGGTTAATCTTACCGTGTCATCGAGCCTGGCTGGCGCATGATAGTCGGCGTTGACGCTTTTGACAACGAACATTGCATCGTGCTGCTCCAGCAATTCCTGCTGGCCCACGTCGATGGCGCGCAGCCATTCGGTACGCGCGCGTTCGAAGAATTTCAGGTAATTTGCGTAATAGACGATGCCGCCGGCGTCGGTGTCTTCATAGTAGACACGTACGTTCCAGGTAAAGACTGAAGGCATGTTTATTGCGCCAGTAGTGAGATTGAGCAACATTTTACGCGATTTTTCTTCTTGTGACTGTGGGCGCTTGCTGGAAAGCCATGCAAAAGCTGCATATAAGTTGCACCGCAGCATTGTAAATCCGGCGTGTGCAATGGCAAGCTTCGTAACATACGCTTACATGCCATGGCCAGGTTTAAGTTCAGCTTAAAAGCCGCAGTCATGCCCCGGGGCAGCTTGTGGCCGCACCCTGGCTGGGGTGGCGCGCGGCGATTATAGCCGCACGGTTGCATTCCTTGCTCAATTTGGGCACTTAACTTACAATTTGGCTTCCATTACGTCTCACGTGACTGGCGAAAAGTCGGGCGATCTCCATGAATGGCGATCGGCAAACCGGCGAAAGGTGGGCATCCACCGGGAAACGTGAGATTTTTCATCAGCCGTTCGCCTGGGTAGCCACTATGGAAAAGCACGAAGAGGCTGCCTGTCCAATGTTGTTATTCACTTAACGCCGGCTCCCCTCATTCGATCCAACCTGCCAGTACAAGCACCCTCATACTTGGAGTTTTTACATGTTTGCAAAAGATCACAACCTCGCCAACGTCGATCCTGAATTGTTCGCCGTCATTCAAAAAGAGAATACGCGCCAGCACGACCACATCGAACTGATCGCGTCGGAGAACTACACGTCGCCAGCCGTAATGGAAGCGCAAGGCTCGCAGCTGACGAATAAATATGCCGAAGGCTACCCAGGCAAGCGCTACTACGGTGGCTGCGAATACGTCGACGTGGCCGAGCAACTGGCCATCGACCGCGTGAAACAGCTGTTCGGCGCCGAATGCGCGAACGTGCAGCCGAATTCCGGCTCGCAGGCGAACCAGGGCGTGTTCTTCGCCATGCTGAAACCAGGCGACCTGATCATGGGTATGTCGCTGGCCGAAGGCGGCCACCTGACCCACGGCATGCCGCTGAACATGTCCGGCAAATGGTTTGACGTCGTCTCCTACGGCTTGACGGCGGAAGAAGACATCGACTACGAGGCAATGGAGCGCCTGGCCCGCGAACGCAAACCGAAACTGATCATCGCTGGCGCGTCCGCGTTCTCGAAAAAGATCGACTTCGAACGCTTCAGCAAGATCGCCAAGGAAGTTGGCGCGTATTTCATGGTCGACATGGCCCACTACGCCGGCCTGATCGCCGCCGGCCTGTACCCGAACCCGGTGCCGTTCGCCGACTTCGTCACCTCGACCACGCATAAATCTCTGCGCGGCCCGCGCGGCGGCATCATCCTGATGAAGGCCGAACACGAAAAAGCCATCAACTCGGCCATCTTCCCTGGCATCCAGGGCGGCCCGCTGATGCACGTGATCGCCGGCAAGGCCGTCGCCTTCAAGGAAGCGCTGAGCCCTGAATTCGTCGAATACCAGAAGCAAGTGATCAAGAACGCCGACGTGCTGGCGAAAACCCTGATCAAGCGCGGCCTGCGCATCGTGTCCGGCGGCACCGAATCGCACGTCATGCTGGTCGACCTGCGCGCCAAGAACCTGACGGGCAAGGAAGCCGAAGCCATCCTCGGTTCCGCGCACATCACCTGCAACAAGAACGGCATCCCGAACGACCCGCAAAAGCCATTCGTCACCTCGGGCATCCGCCTGGGCAGCCCGGCGATGACGACGCGCGGTTTCAAGGAAGCGCAAGCGGAAGAAGTGGGCAACCTGATCGCCGACGTGCTGGACAATCCGCATGACGCCGCCACCATCGAGCGCGTGAAAGCGGCCGTGAAAGTGCTGGCCGACGCGCACCCGGTATACGCAGCTTAAGAGCCTGTTCCGGTGAAGGAATACATCTACAGCAGACAGCCCCTCGGAAGCGGGTACTGCGTTGCTCGTCGTAGCATGGCTAGCCATGCGTCCTCCTCGCGCCTTGTCCGCGCGACCGATGAGCAATCTGCTGCAGACGCTCCTTACCGGAATAGTCGCTAATTATTTGTCCAGAATGTGTCATACGGAGTAAGATTCTGTATGACACATTCCAGTCGTGCCCAAGGGCGCCCGGAGTGATTCGGGCGCCCTTTGTACAAGGGCGGCGATTTCCCGTAATTATTACTATAAAGTTGTAGCCAGCCCATGAAATGTCCATTTTGCCAGCACGGCGACACCCAGGTTCTCGATACGCGCGTATCGGAGGAAGGGGATGCCATTCGGCGCCGCCGCCGCTGCGGCAAATGCGACAAGCGTTTTACCACGTACGAGCGCATTGAACTTATCATGCCGGCCGTCGTCAAAAAGAATGGCAGCCGGACGGAGTTCGCTGCGGATAAGTTGCGCGGCAGTTTGATGCTGGCCTTGCGCAAGCGTCCCGTCGCGGCCGCCTCCGTGGATACGGCCATCGCGTCCATCCAGGAAAAACTGTTGACCAGCGGCTTGCGCGAAGTCGATTCCGGCTATATCGGCGAACTCGTCATGCAAGAATTGAAGCGCCTGGACAAGATCGCCTACATCCGCTTCGCCTCCGTCTACAAGAACTTCGAAGACCTGGCCGAGTTCCAGGATGCGATTGCCGAAGTGGGACAGGCACGCAAGCCCTGACGTTCACTTCGCCGCCAACGGGGCCGCTCATGCGCCCCGTTTTCACCACGCCAGCGTTCGCCTGGCAAGCGGCCTGATCAATTCAACGCTGTTCTTCTCACCTTATCGCTGTCCTGTTTGCGCTAGCGCAGATCCGGTTTTTTGCGCGCGCCTATCTTGTAGCTGGGCCGCCTGTTCTTGCGACTCTTTCTGCGGAAGGGAGTAGCGCATGCGCAATGGCGGTCGCACTATGTTTCCTGCGGGTGGTAGCAGCCTCGTCGAGGTGCTCGTGTCGCTGCTGCTGTTGGCGCTGGGTCTGCTCGGTGCCAGCATCCTGCAACTGAACGCCCTGCGCGCGCGCCACGAGTCGGCGTTGTTGTCGGCGGGCGTGCAACTGGCCGCCGGCATGGCCGAGCGCATGCGCGCAAACAGCGTGCTCATGAATGGACCCGATGCGGGCAATCCCTACCTGAACGTGGCGTACGCGGCGACGGACGGCGCCGACGCTGGCGGCGGTGCGCCGGACTGCTTCGGTGCCGCCGCCTGCGGTGCGGCTGAACTGGCGCAATTCGATATCGCCGAATGGAAGCAACGGCTGCATGCGGCCTTGCCCGGCGCGCGTCTGCATATTTGCCGGGACCTCGCCGCGTGGGACGCCGCTGCCCAGGGTTTGCACTGGGCTTGCAGCGGCGGCAAGGGGGCGCCCATCGTCATCAAGCTGGGCTGGCGCGCCCGCCTGCCCGATGGCTCGTCCGCCGAGAATGCGGCAGGCGAGTCGCTGCCCAGGCTGGCATTCCAGCTGGGCGGAGGCGGCGCATGAACCGCCGGCATCGTGGCATGAGCCTGGTGGAATTGCTGGTGGCCCTGTCGCTGGGCGCGCTGTTGATGTTGGCGGCCAGTAGCGTGTTGCTGGCGGCCAGCGGCAGCTATGGCGACCAGTCCGCCAGCGCGCGGCTGGATGACAATGGCCGCTATGCGCTCGATACCATCGCCCGCGCCGTGCGCCAGACGGCGTACGTGAACTGGGATAGCAGCGCCGCGCCCGTCGCCCATGCCGATGACGACAGCGCCAATGTGGCCGGGCTCGACGCGCGCAGCCTGGGCAAGAACAGCGAAGGCATCAGCGGCGCGCTGCCCGGCGCCCTGCATGGCAGCGATGTGCTGGCCTTGCGCTATTACGGCGCCGGCAAGGAAGAGGGCGGCGACGGTTCCGTGCTCAATTGCGCGGGTTTTGGCGTGGGCGCCGCGCAAACGGAGGCGCTGCGGGGTTGGAGCATTTTCTATGTGGCGCAGGGCGCCGATGGCGAGGGCGAGCTGCGCTGCAAATACCGTGGCGCGAACGGCTGGGGCGCAGACGCCATCATCCGCGGCGTCGACGCTTTCCAAGTGCTGTATGGCCTCGACACGGATACGCCGGCCGACGGCGTGGCGAACCGCTATGTCAACGCCAGCGCGCTCGACGCCTACGATGCGGCGCTGGTGCTGGTTGGCGCGGACGCGGCCGCGCGCCAGCGCGATTTTCACCGGCGCACGCACTGGAAGCGCGTGGCCAGCGTGCGCGTGGCCTTGCTGTTGCATGGCGAGGCGGGCCAGGCGGACAAGATGGCGGAACTGGGACCGGCGCAGTTCGATCTGTTCGGCAAGGCGTATGCCGAGGCGCACGGCGCCGGGGACACGGGCGTGCGCATCGCGCGCGCGTCCTTGCCCGCCGCAACGCGCTCCCGGCTGCGGCAACTGGCGCAGACGAGCATCATGCTGCGCAACGGGCCGGCCTAGGCGGGCGGCGCGATGGCTGGCGCGGGCGTCCGCTGTTGCGTACCTTGTCGCGCACTTCGTGGGCGCCGTGGCGGCGCCACCCTCGTGTATGTGCTGTGTCTGCTGGTGATCATCTTGTTGCTGGGCATATCGGCGGCGCAGATGGCCTTGCAGGGCGAAAAGGCGGCACGGGGCGAGCGCGACAGGCAGATCGCGTTTCAGGCGGCGGAGGAGGCATTGGTGGATGCGCAGAACGATATCGAAGGCTTTCCCGGCGCACCGGGGCGCAGCAGCCTCTTCGCGCCAGGCAGTGCGGCAGGGTTTGCGGACGGCTGCGGCGAAGGGGGAACACTGGGCCTGTGCCTGCCGGCAGCCCCGGGTGCGCCGGCACTCTGGCTGAGCACGGACCTGGATGGTGCCGAAGGGGGCAGCCGCACCGTGCCGTACGGCCAGTTTACGGGCGCCGCCATGCAGACGGGGCAGGGTTTCCTGCCGTCGCGCCGGCCCCGCTACCTGATCGAATTGCTGCCGTTTCATCCGCCCGGCGCGCAGGCCACGGCAGTGGCCAGTGGTCTGGCAACGGAAAGCTATGTGTACCGCATCACGGCCATCGGTTTTGGCGCGCAGGAAAGCACGCAAGTCGTGCTGCAAAGCTACTATCGCAAAGAGGCGGCGGGAGCGGGGCCATGAGGGCTTTGCCGTCCGCTTTCTCATCCGCGCTGCGCTGCTCCGGCTGGGCCTGGCTGCTGGGGGCTGGCCTGATTTGCAGTAGTGTCCTTGCCGCCGCTCCCCCGGTGGCGCTGGCGCGGGCCGACGCGGGCTTGCACGGCGCCAGGGTGCCGCCGAATCTGCTGCTCAACCTGTCCCTCACCCACGCTGCTGCCGCTGCCGCACATGGCGGCGACTATGCGCCGCAGCGCGAGTACCAAGGTTATTTCCATGCCCGCATGTGCTACAGCTATCCGTATCGCAGCAAGGACGGCGTCATGCTGCCGGACTTGCGCGTAGCGACCGCTTACTTCTCCGTGCTGAAACCGGCCGATGCGCTGCACGGCTGCGGCGGAGACAGTTTCAGCGGCAACTTTCTCAACTGGGCCAGTGCCAGCATGCTCGACATCGTGCGCTATGCGCTGACGGGCGGCGACCGCGTCATCGACGAGGTGCGCAAGACGGTGCTGCAGCGCGCCTATTTGCCCGATGCCGACAGCCCCATCGACTTTTTTGCCCACCCCGTCTTTTTCCCGCGCAAGGTCTTGCAGACTGGCGTGGCGGCGGCGACACCATTTGCGTTGTCGCAACTGGCCATCGTTTCTTGCCGTAATCGCCTGTTGTTCGGCGACGCCAGTTTGCCTCCGGGCGGCAATTGCGACGCGCCTGGAGCCGCCGCCACGCACGGCGTGTTCCTCGCGCGCGTGCGCGTGTGCGACGCTGATGAGGGGCCGCTGCGCGCCGACTTGTGCCTGGCGTATGGCAAGAACTACAAGCCGGTGGGCGCCGTGCAGCGCCATGGCGGCAGGGTGCGCGTGGGCGTGTTTGGCCATTTGAATGGCCTGCCTGCAAGCGCCGGCGCCGTGTATGGCGGCGTGCTGCGCGCGCCGCTGGCCCACGTGGGACAGCAGCGCTGGATGGCGCCCGACTTTATGCCGCAAGACAATACCGGCGCCGAGTGGCATCCCGCCACTGGCGTGTATGCGGTTCAAGCTGCGGCCCAAGGCGCGAGCCCTGGCGGCGGGGTGACCGCTTACATCAATGGCCTGGGCCGCGGCAACGCCGGGCATCCCGGCGCGTACGCCAGCGCGGCGCCGCTGGCTGAATTGCTGTACGAATCGCTGCGCTATCTGCAGGGGCGGCAAGCGAGCGCCATCGTGCCACCCGCTACGGCACCGCCTGCCATCGACGACGGCTGGCCGGTCGTGACGCAATGGAGCGACCCGCAAACGGCCAGTTGCCAGCGTCACATCGTTGTCAGTTTCGGCGATGCGGGCATGGCGGGCGACCGCTACGTGCCCGGCAACGTCCCGGCGACTCCCGCATCAAACGGCGACCGCGCCCGCGCGCCGGACAGTTTTGCGCCGCCCCCGTTCGATGCGATGGCCTGGACGCATGCGGTGGGCAGCCTGGAAAGCGGTGGCGCGCAAGGCAATCCCGCGCCACGGCCCGAACTGGCGGCACTGGAATTGCTGGCCGAGGGGGCGGGCGGCGCCAGCTACCATGCGGCAGGACTGGCCTACTGGTCGCATGTGCAGGCCCTGCGTCCCGGCGGCAAGAGCGACGGCATGGCGAAGGTCGAGCACTATGCGGGCGACTTGCGCCAGGGCGACCCGGCAGGCGAATCGGCCGCCACTCCCGCCGCTACGCCCTTGTTATTGGCGGCCAAGTATGGCGGCTTTCTCGATGCCAATGGCGATGCCAACCCCTTCAAGAGCGCGACTGGCAGCGCGCTGAGCGAGTGGAGCCTGGATGGCCGCTGGCCCGCCCATTACCTGCCCGGCAGCGACCCGGCCGCCCTGATCGGGGGACTGCGCGCAGCCTTTGCTGCCGCCGACAAGGGCAGCTTGCCGGCGACGCTCGCCGGGCCGGCCCTGATGGCGCTGGCCAGCGGCACGGAAGAGGCTTACTGGTTCCAGGCGCAGATACGCCTGGCCGATGGCAGCATGACCTTGTCGCGCACCGCATTTACCGTGGGGGCCGATGGCGCACTGCTTCCCGGCAAGCCATGGTGGCGCACGGGCGGGCAGGAGCAGGTCGCGCCAGATGGAACGCCGGCGGTTTTGCGTCCCGTCTACACGCTCGACGCCAAGGGCTCCCTGATGCCGCTGGCCTGGAAGCGGCTCGATACGGAGCAGCGCGGCGCATTCGACGGTGGCGATGGACGAGGGGAAGAGCGCCTGGCGTATCTGCTGGGCCAGCGCACGCATGAGGTGGGCCAGCCGGGCGGCTTCTTGCGCCGCCGCATAGGCAGCCTGGGCGCCGCGCCGCATGGCAATTTGCTGTACGTGGGCACGCCGGGGCTGGGCATGCCGGGGGCAGGCTATGGCTTGCACCGCAAGGCGCTGCTGCAGCGGCGCAAAATGCTGTACCTGGGTGCCAACGACGGCTTGCTGCATGCCTACGATGCGCGCACGGGCAGCGAATTGTTTGCCTATCTGCCGCAAGCGCTGCTGCACCTTGCGCCAGCCGCTGCGAGTACTCACTACAGCCCCGGCCCGCTGCTCGATGGTGCGGCGGCCACGGCGGAAGTGCTGGCGCTGGGGCATTGGAAGACGGTACTGGTATCGGGCATGGGCGGCGGGGCGCAAGGCGTTTTTGCGCTCGACATCACGGATCCGGCCCGCTTCGCGCAAGACGGAGCGCTGTGGGAGTTTACGGACCGTGATGACAGGCTCATGGGCAACGTGCGCGGGCCGCCCAGCTTTGCCCGCATCAACATGGGCGGCAAGGAGGGCGCGCCAGCCTACCGCGATTTTGCCATCGTCGCCAGCGGCTACAACAACCATGTGGATGATGGCAAGAATACGACGGCGCCCGCATCGGCCGCCGCCATTTTCCTGCTGGCGCTGGACAAGGCGCCCGGCACGCCCTGGATGTTGGGAAGTAATTACTTCCGCCTCAAGGTGCATGTGGCCAGCGGTGGTGGTGGCGATGGCGGCCATGACACTGATGCGGGCGCGCACGCGGGCGCTGACGCCATGCCCCACGCGCTGGGTCCGCCCGTCGTGGTGCCGGGCGGCGACGGCGCGCTGGCTTATCTATATGCGGGCGATTTGCAGGGCAATATCTGGCGCCTTGACATGGCTGGCGGGCCGCCGTGGAAAGAGGGGGCGGGGCGCAAGCTCGTCTTTGTCGCGCGCGATGCGCAGGGCAGGCGCCAGCCCGTGACGCAGCAGCTGAACGTGGCCTACGCACCCGGTGGCGGCTATCTGCTGCTGTTCGGCACGGGCAAACTGGTCGAAGCGGCCGATACCTGGCCTTCCGCCTTTTTGTCGCAATCGTTTTATGCCGTGCACGACGATTTGCGGGAGTCGTCTCCCACGCGCAGCCGGGCTGATTTGGAACAGCGCAGCCTGGGCGAGGCGGTGGGCGGCGTGCGCGTCGATGGCGCCGAGCTGCGCTATACAGGCAGCGACGCCATGCGCGGCTGGTACCTCGATTTCCTCAATACCGCGCAAACGGGCGAACGCAGCATCGGCAGTCCCGTGCTGGACGCCGGCAGGGTGCTGTTCAACACTGTGCTGCCGGGGCGCGATCCTTGCGCCAAGCCGGCCACGCGTCTGTACGTGCTTGATGTGCTGAGCGGCTTTGCCGCCGATGGCGCCGGGGTCGTGCAGGCGGGTGCGCAGACGGGGCGCTTGTTCGACGGCCTGGCGCGCGCACCGCCGCTGGCGCTGGAATTGAACAGCACGGTGGGTGCCGCGACGGCGGCGGGGCGGGCCGAGGGGCGCAAGGAACTGGCGGTGTTGCAGCCTGGCTTGCCTGGCGCAGCCAGCGGGGCGGGACTCAAGGTCGTCAGCGCACCGCTGCCGGCCCGGCGCCTCAGTTGGCGCGAAGTGGCGAACTGGCGCGAATTGCACGAGGCGGCCAAGAAAAAATAGGCCCAGCGAGGCTGGCGCATCGCATCGGCGGCGATTTCAGGAACGACGGGAGCTTATATGGGCGTGGTGGCAAGCCGGAACGGTCCCGCTGCAAACGGTGGTGCTCCTGCTGCCACACTGGGCTTCAGCCTGATCGAACTGCTGTCTGCGCTGGCGATCATGAGCCTGCTGTTGGCGCTGGCCGTGCCCGCCTATCACGGCCATGTCGTGCGCGCCAAGCGGGTGCAGGGACAGGCGGCCCTGCTGCGGCTGATGCAGCAGCAGGAACGCTATTATTCGCAAAACAACCACTATCTGGCATTTTCCTCCGCGTCGCCGTCGTCGCAAGTGCAGCAGTTTCCATGGTGGTCTGGCGAAGGGGGCGCGGCCGGCAGCGCGTATGAAATCGAGGCGCTGGCTTGTCCCGGCCTGGCGATCGGGCAATGCGTGCTGTTGCGCGCGATGCCGGGCACGTCCAAGGTCGATGCGCACTTCCAGGATGCCGATTGCGGCGTGTTGTCCTTGAGCAGCACGGGCCAGCGCGGCAGCAGCGGCCCGTCCAGCCACTGCTGGCCCTAGGCCATGGCCATGCACAATCGCTCACTGCGGATTGGGCACACCGTCGGGGACACCGTCGGGCATACCCTGCCCGAATTGCTGGCCGTGTTGGCGATTGCCGCGTTGCTGGCTGCCGCCGCCATGCCCAGCCTGCAGCAGGTGCTGGCACGCCAGCAGGTGCGCGCGGCGGCCATGGACTTGTTTTCGGCCATCGAATTGACGCGGGCACAGGCGATGGCGCGGGGACGGCGCGTGCTGTTGATGCCGGCCGGAGCCGGTGGCGTGGATTGGCGTACGGGCTGGCTGATATTCATCGACCGCAATGCCAACCTGGCGTTCGATGGCGATGACGAATTGCTGTTCCGCCAGGGGCCGCTGCCGGCGGGCATCACGGCCCAGTTCGCGTTTTCGTCGGCCACGGCGCCGTTTTATATCGCCTACAATGGCGCAGGACGCAGTTGCAGCGCGACCAATAGCCTGGCGGCGCGCTGGGGTACCTTGTCCCTGGCTTTGGGAAAGCAGGTACGGCATATTAAAATCAATATGCTGGGCAGGGTGCGTGTGTGCGACCCGCAGCAGCAGGCGGTCAATTGCAGCGGCGTGGCCGACAGTTCGTAACCCGACTCACCTATCACTCACTAGCAAAGAAGCCCGTGGAAATACTCAACGATATCGATGGCATGCGCCTGGCGCTGGAATGGGCGGCGCGCGGTTTGTACACGACCTCGCCCAATCCCCGCATCGGCTGCGTGATCGTCAGGGATGGCCAGGTGATCGGCGCCGGCGTGACGCAGGCGGCCGGGCAGGATCATGCCGAAGTACAAGCGCTGGCCAATGCGGCGGCGCGCGGCAACGATGTGCGCGGCGCCACCGCCTATGTCACCCTGGAACCGTGCAACCACCACGGCCGCACGCCGCCATGCTCCGATGCGCTCGTGCGCGCGGGGTTGGGGCGCGTCGTGGCCGCCATGACGGACCCGAACCCGCTGGTGGCGGGGCAGGGACTGGCCAAGCTGGAGGCGGCCGGCATCGCCGTCACCACGGGCGTGCTGGCCGACGAGGCATATGAAATGAATATCGGCTTTTTCTCACGCATGCAGCGCGGCAAGCCGTGGGTGCGCATGAAAACGGCGGCCAGCCTGGACGGCATGACAGCCTTGCACAACGGGCAAAGCCAGTGGATCACCGGGCCGCAAGCGCGCGCCGACGGCCACGCCTGGCGCGCGCGCGCCTGCGCCATCCTGACGGGCATCGGCACCGTCAAGGCGGACGATCCGCAATTGAACGTGCGCGCCGTCGAGACGCCGCGCCAGCCGCGCCGCATCGTCGTCGACAGCCGGCTCGACATCAGCCCCGACGCGCGCATCCTGCAGGGGGGCGGCACGTGGATCGTGGCGGCCGTGGCCAACCCGGAAAAGGAAGCGCAGTTGCAGGCGCTCGGCGCGGAAGTCATCATGCTGCCGAACGCGGCCGGCAAGGTCGACCTGGCCGCGCTGATGCTGGAACTGGGACGCCGGCAATGCAATGAAGTCCACGTCGAGGCCGGTTCCAAACTGAACGGCTCGCTAATCCGCGAAGGCTGCGTCGACGAGCTGCTGGTCTATCTGGCGCCTACCTTGCTGGGCGATGCGCAAGGCATGTTTGCCTTGCCCCCATTGACGGATATCAAGCAGCAGCACACTTTGCAATTTCACCAGGTTCAGCAAGTGGGCGAAGATTTGCGTATCCTTGCAAGATTCGCCCAGCGCAATTAATACTTTCATACTTTTATAGGGTTAGTTCATGTTTACAGGAATTGTTGCCGCCATCGGCAAGATTGAAACCGTGCAACCGCTCGACGGCGGCCTCGATGCAGGCGTGCGCCTGAACATCCACGCGGGCGGCTTGCCGCTGGCTGACGTGGCCCTGGGCGATTCGATCGCCATCAATGGCGCCTGCATGACGGTGGTGGAAAAGTCGGACACGGGTTTTGCAGTCGATGTCTCGCGCGAAAGCCTCAATTGCACCGTGGGCCTCGATACCCCCACAGAAGTGAACCTGGAAAAAGCCCTGACCCTGGCCGAGCGCCTGGGTGGCCACTTGGTGTCCGGCCACGTCGACGGCCTGGGTATCGTGCGCAAGTTCGAAGCCGTGGGCGAATCGTGGGAACTGGTGATCGAGGCGCCGCACGAACTGGCGAAATACCTGGCCTTCAAGGGTTCCGTCGTCGTCAATGGCGTGTCCCTGACCGTCAACCGCGTGGAAGACCTGGGCGCGGGCGCCGTCAATGGCTGCCGCTTCTCGATCAACCTGATTCCGCACACGATCGCCATGACGACCTTGAAGCACTTGACGGTCGATGGCAAGGTCAACCTGGAAATCGACCTGATCGCCCGCTACGTCGAGCGCATGCTGTCGCTGGACAAGGCTGCCGCTTAACACCACAGCTTGAAGCAACATACTTGCTGCCCTGCCAAGCGTGTGTTGCTTTTCTTTCAGACGCGCATACTATGAAGCTTTCCGCAGTGGAGGCTAGCCATGGACCCGATTTCGCGCGCAACCGTGCCCAACACCATCCCGGCCACGTCCCGCGTGGGCGCAACGGCGCCGCTGCCGCCTGTACTGCCCGTGCCGCCTTCCAGTGCGGCGGCTGCTCTTGCCATCCTGTCATCGACCCAGGTCGACATCTCCCCGCTGGGCCAGTTCCTGTCCGGCGTGGCCTTGTCGCGCCGGCAACTGCTGGCTTTGCAGGGCGCCACGGAAGAGGCCAGGGCGGCAAATACCCCAGTGAATATCAATGACGACTTGCTGGCGCTGGCGCGGCAGCTGACGGAATCGTTCGCCCAGCTGCAAACGAGCGGCATCGATGCCAGCCAGCTGGCGACGGCCGGCGATGCGCCGGGCAGCCTGGCGCAGCGCTACGATTTGCTGTCGGGCGACGGCACGACGGATGCGGCCGCCGCGCTGGCGCAGGACGGCAGCTTGCTCACGCAAGCGCAACTGGCCCGCATTGGCATCGACTTGCGCAATGAAGATGTCGATGCGGTCATTTTGCAGGCCGCGTATGCGGCCGACAGCAATGCCACCCTGGATGCCTTGCAACAGGGAACGGACGTGCTGGCGCAGGTGGGCGCCGTGCTGGCCCAGCAGCAGGGCGCGCCGCTGGCTGCCGTGGTCGAAGCGGATTTGACGGGCGAAGCACTGCCGTCCAGCGCTGCGCAGGCTCCGCAGGCCGAGCAGATGCAGGCCATCGACGAAGCGCCGTCGCAAACGGCCGCCATTGCGCAGCGGCAGTTGGAACTGCAGCAGCAACTGGAAGCGGAGGAGCTGAACCTGGACTTGCAGGAACTGCGGCCCCAGACGCAGCGCACCGACAACCAGCGCGTCGATGCCCAGCGCCTGGACGCCGAACGCCTGGACAGCGAACGCATCAATACCGATCAGCAGGCGCAGCAGCAGGAAGCTGCGCGGGTGGACGAACTGCGGCAGGGGCAAGTGCAGCAGCAGGGATTGCAGCAGCAGGCGCAAGCAGCGGCGGACGATGCGGCGCGGGCGCAGCTGGCCGCCAGCGACGCGCAGATGGCGGCCCAGGCGGCATCCGACCGGGCGCAGTCGCTGGCGCGCGCGGCGCAGGGGCAGGCCGATGCCGGCCTGGCGACGGCGCAAGCCCGGCTGGCCCAGCAAAATGCGCAGGCGCAAGAGCTGGCCGCGCAAAACGCGGGCCAGGCCGTGCCGCCGCCTTCATCGCAAGACCCGTCCGTGGCGGCGGCCATCGCCGCCTATAACCTGAACAATGCAGCCCTGAATCCCGGTTTGATGAACCGGCCATTGCCGGCCAGCGATTCGCGCCTGCCGCTGGTGGCGCCGGTAGCCCCCGTGGAACCCGTCAAGCCCGTGACGAAAATCTAGGGCTGCAGGGTAGCGTCCAGGGTAATGTTGGCTTTAAGCAGCTTCGACACGGGGCAGCCGGCCTTGGCCTTGCCCGTCAATTCCTCGAATTGAGCCTGGCTGGCGCCGGGGATCTTTGCCTTCAGGATCAAATGGACGGCCGTGATGGCAAAACCGTCGTCGACCTTGTCGAGGGTGACTTCGGCCGTCGTCTCCATCTTTTCCGCCGTCAGGCCCGCTTCGCCAAGGATCAGCGACAGGGCCATGGTGAAGCAGCCCGCGTGCGCGGCGCCGATCAATTCCTCGGGATTCGTGCCGGGCTTGCCTTCGAAGCGGCTGGCAAAGCCGTAGGGATATTCCTGCAAGGCGCCGCTGCGCGTGCTGATGGCGCCCTTGCCATCCTTGATGCCGCCTGACCAGATGGCCGATCCATTGGTTTTCATAGTGCCGCTCCTGTGTGGGGTGTCGCTGCGAGTGGGGCGTCAGCGCCGTGGCGGTGACTGGCTGATCTTATGCTCTTTGCAAGGCCGGCGGCGCGCGCCTTGCCGTCGCCGTATGCGCTGGATCAGGGAATGGGCGCTTTGCGGGGCAGGCGGTGGCGTCCGTGCCGCAAAGCTGTCTTATTTCAGGTCTGCAAGCGCTAAATCCTTTAAAATAGCAGGTTATAAGAAAATTCCCGGAAATCTGAGGAATATTCGCACTCGATGTTTCAGTTCGGTTTCAGTTTTTAGTTTCACTAACAACGCCAGGCAAAACCGTCGCGAGCGGAAGGAAGAGGTGGCTGAGAAGCGCAACCGTACGAAGGTACGGTGAGCATCGCAAGCCGCCTATACCGACGCGCAGCAGGTTTTGCCGGGCGTCATACGAGGATGAACAATGTCTATATCCAGCACCGAAGAGATCGTCGCTGAATTGCGCGCCGGCCGCATGGTGATACTGGTCGATGAAGAAGACCGGGAAAATGAAGGCGATCTGGTGCTTGCCGCCGATTTCGTGACGCCTGAAGCCATCAATTTCATGATCACGCATGCGCGTGGCCTGGTCTGCCTGACCCTGACGGAAGAGCGTTGCGACGAGCTGAACTTGTCGATGATGACGTCGCGCAACGGCACCGCCTACGGCACCAATTTCACCGTGTCCATCGAAGCGGCCGAAGGCGTGACGACGGGCATTTCCGCCGCCGACCGCGCCAAGACCATCCAGGTGGCCGTAGCCAAGGGCACGCAGCCCAGCGATATCGTCCAGCCTGGCCATATCTTCCCGCTGAAAGCGCAAAAAGGCGGCGTGCTGATGCGCGCAGGCCATACGGAAGCCGGTTGCGACCTGACGGCCATGGCCGGCTTGACGCCCGCCTCCGTGATTTGCGAAATCATGAAGGACGACGGCACCATGGCACGCCTGCCGGACTTGCTGGTCTTTGCTGAGCAGCATGGCTTGAAAATCGGCACGATTGCCGACCTGATCCATTACCGCAGCCAGACGGAATCGCTGGTCGAGCGCGTTGCCGAGCGCACCTTGCACACGGCGCACGGCGAATTCCGCCTGATCGCCTTCCGCGACAAGCCCAGCGCGTCGGCCCACCTGGCCCTCGTGCATGGCGATTTGGCGCCCGGTCTGGAAGCCCTGGTGCGCGTGCACCAGCCCGTTTCCCTGCTGGACGTGCTGGAAAGCGAAGCGACCACCCACTCGTGGACGGTGGCTGCCTCGATGGCCGCCATCAAGCAGGCCGAGCGGGGCGTGATGGTCTTGCTGAACTGCGGCGAGACGTCGGGCGAGCTGTTTGCCCAGTTCGCCGCGCTCGATACGCCGCAAGCCAAGCCGAAAGGCCGCGCCGCCAGCATGGACTTGCGCAGTTACGGCATCGGCGCGCAAATCCTGCGCGACCTGGGCGTGAGCAAGATGCAATTGCTGGCCAGCCCCCGCAAGATGCCGTCGATGGCCGGGTTCGACCTGGAGGTAACGGGTTTTCAGTGCCATCCTGGCCAGCAGTAATTAAATTAATTTCAGCGGCCTGGCGCATTGCGCCGCCGCTGATCACCTGATAAAGAGGCTTATGATGAGCGTAGGAACATATGAAACCAATTTTGCCGGCGAAGGTTTGCGCGTCGGTATCGTCCAGGCACGATTCAATGAAATCGTCGGTGGTGGCTTGCTGTCGGCATGCCTGGAAGAGTTGAGCAAGCTGGGCGTGGCCGATGAAGATATCCTGCACGTGACCGTGCCGGGCGCCCTGGAAATCCCCCTGATTCTGCAAAAAATGGCGGAAACCGAGCAATTCGATGCCCTGATCGCACTGGGCGCCGTGATTCGCGGTGAAACCTACCACTTCGAGCTGGTATCGAACGAATCGGGCGCGGGCATCACGCGCGTCGGTCTCGATTACGGCATCCCCATCGCCAACGCAGTGTTGACGACCGAAAACGACGAGCAGGCGGAAGTACGCATGCTGGTCAAGGGAGCGGAAGCGGCACGCGTGGCAGTGGAAATGGCCAATCTGGCGCAAGCGCTAGAAGAGTTGCAAGACACAGACGAGGATTAATCGTGCTTGCGCCGCAGTGTGCTGCCTGGCAGCGCACCGCGGTATTCGTCACTATCTGCAGTAAATACGTATTTAAGAACAGGTAACAATCATGACTGAGAAAAATTTGCTCGCCAATCCCAGCAAAAACCGCACGCCGCGTCACCGCGCGCGCGAGTTTGCGCTGCAGGGCTTGTACCAGTGGCTGCTGAACAATGAAGACGCGACCACCGTCGTGAACAATATTCGCGCCGCGCATGGTTTCGACAAGGCCGATGGCGATCATTTCACGGTGTTGCTGTACGGCGCCATCAAGGATTCGCTGGCGCTGCGTGAAAGCATGGCACCATTGATCGACCGCAATATCGCGGAACTGTCGCCCATCGAACACGGCATCCTGCTGATCGGAGCTTTCGAGCTGAAGAACAACATGGAAATCCCGTACCGCGTCGTCATCAACGAAGCGGTCGAGCTGGCCAAGTCGTTTGGCGGTATCGATGGCCACAAGTATGTGAACGGCGTGCTGGACAAGCTGGCAGTGAAATTCCGCGAGGAAGAAGTGGGCGCCAACAAGCGCAAGTAATATAGAGCAGTTCCTGCGGCCAATGCCGCAGGGCAATAAAAAAGCCACCGGCACTTGCGTGCGGTGGCTTTTTTACTGGGTGCCGCTTTTTGGATGCCCCTGTGAAGGCTTTTAAAGGGTCACAGGCCGGCGATCTCGTTATGGGGCAATACTTTGATGGTGATGCCGCTTTCCGCTGCCGGGGCCTTGGCTGGCGCTGGCGTGTTCGATGCCATCACCGGCGTCGTGGTCGGCACGCGCTGGCCGGCCGACACTTGTTTCAGGCGGCGGTATTCGGCCAGCACGCGCGAGCCATAGCCCGAGTCGGTGGCGAAGTTGGCGGCGCCGACGTAGGTTTTGAGGCCCGCTTCGACGGAACCGCCACGCGTGACGTAGTCTTTCAGAATCAGGGAGCCGACGCGGATGTTGGCGACGGGATTCAGCGCTGCCTGCACGCCGCCCATTTCCTGGAAGCGCTCATGGTGCACTTTCGACATGACCTGCATCAAGCCTTGCGCGCCGACGGGGCTTTCCGCGAACGGGTTCAAGCCCGATTCGATGGCCATCACGGCCAGGATCAGCAGCGGGTCCAGCTTGATTTCACGGGCTGTCAGGTAGGCCGTCGAGACGAGCATATTGGTCGCATCGTTGGCTACGCGGTAGCGCTTGGAAAGCCAGTTGGTGACCCATTGCTGCTGCTTTTGCGTGCCCAGCAAGGCTTTTTCTTCCTTGCTCAGCGGTGCGTCGCTGGCGGCCGTTTGCACGGAAGCAGGCGCTTCCATCAGTGCCGACAGGGCCGGTGCTTCAACGGCTTGCGCCTCTGCCATCGGCAGCGGGAACAGGCTGTGCGTCAGTTGCTTGCCCAGGTCAGGGCGGAACATCAGCAGGGCGATCAGTGCGAGGGCGGAAATGCCGAAGACTGTCAGTGTGTGTTGTGCCGTGGTCAATACGCCACGTGCCGAAATGGCTTGTGCGCGGGCGCGCAAACGCGCTAACGCTGGCTGGCCAGCCACGGTTGAAGCAGGCAAAGCTGCTTCAGTGCTACGATGAGTCATAGAGTTCCCCGAAATGTCGCGTCAACAGGCAGTCCCTCCGCGGTCTCGCGGTGTTGTGGGTACTGCCAATGCCGTGCATCAGAAATATCATCGTTTCCGCCGCGTATGGATGCGTGCGAGAAACGCCGTCATTGCTTGCTTGAGCTGATCGGTCCCGTTTTTGGTATTGGATCAGTCGCAATACAACTTTTACCGGGGGTAAGGCAGACGCCTTTTGAAAACACTCCTTAAAATGTCATGTGGAGCCCCGACTCCGTGAATGAAAGAGAAACGCTAAAATCAAGCTCTGGGCCGGCGTGCTCTTTCAAGTTGGGCGAATTGTAGAAGCCGTTTTATATCAAGTCAATACTAACGAATCGTTTCTTTATTACTTTTATGTCTTACTTTTTGACTTGCATTGTGCCAAAAGCCAATAAAATCAATTACTTGGCATAGATCCTTCAGCAACGGCGTCCGACGTCAAAAAAAATTAAAAACACATGAAATATTCAGATTTGCGAGATTTTATTTCTCAACTGCAACAAATGGGTGAACTTAAGCCCATTTCGACCCCCATTTCACCGATTTTGGAGATGACGGAAGTCTGCGACCGCACCCTGCGCGCGGGCGGACCGGCCTTGCTGTTCAACAATCCGACGGGATACGACATGCCGGTGCTGGGCAATCTGTTCGGCACCACGCGCCGCGTGGCGCTGGGCATGGGCGCGGAAGATGTGAGCGAGTTGCGCAAGATCGGCCATGTGCTGGCGCGGCTGAAGGAACCGGAGCCGCCGAAGGATTTCAAGGATCTGCTGGGTCTCGGTTCGCTGGTGAAATCCGTGTGGGACATGTCGCCGAAGGAGTTGCGCGGCGCGAAGTGCCAGGAAATCGTATGGGAAGGCAACGACGTCGACCTGGCGCGCCTGCCGATCCAGCATTGCTGGCCCGGCGACGTCGCTCCCTTGATCACCTGGGGCCTGGTGATCACCAAGGGGCCGAACAAGAAGCGGCAAAACCTGGGCATCTACCGCCAGCAAGTGCTGGGGCGTAATAAGGTCATCATGCGCTGGCTGGCGCACCGGGGCGGGGCGCTGGACTTCCGCGAGCACGCGATCCAGAGCAAGGGCAAGCCGTATCCGATCGCCGTCGCGCTGGGCGCCGATCCCGCTACTATATTAGGGGCCGTCACGCCGGTGCCGGACAGCCTGTCCGAATACCAGTTCGCCGGCTTGCTGCGCGGCAGCCGCACGGAGCTGGTGAAAGCCATCGGCAGCGAGCTGCGCGTGCCTGCTTCCGCCGAAATCGTGCTCGAAGGCCATATCTACCCGGATGAAAACCATCCGAGCGGCTACGAGCACGCGCTGGAAGGGCCGTATGGCGATCACACGGGCTACTATAATGAGCAGGACAGTTTCCCCGTGTTTACCATCGACCGCATCACCATGCGCCGCGACCCGATCTACCACTCCACGTATACGGGCAAACCGCCGGACGAGCCGGCCGTGCTGGGCCTGGCCCTGAATGAAGTGTTCGTGCCGCTGCTGCAAAAGCAGTTCAGCGAAATCACGGACTTCTATCTGCCGCCCGAAGGCTGCAGCTACCGCATGGCCGTGGTGCAGATCAAGAAACAGTACGCGGGCCACGCCAAGCGCGTGATGTTCGGCGTGTGGAGCTTCCTGCGCCAGTTCATGTATACCAAGTTCATCGTGGTGGTCGACGAAGACGTGAATATCCGCGACTGGAAAGAAGTCATCTGGGCCATCACGACGCGGGTCGACCCCATCCGCGACACCACGCTGGTCGACAACACGCCCATCGATTACCTGGACTTCGCCTCGCCGGTCAGCGGCCTGGGCAGCAAGATGGGGATCGACGCGACGAATAAATGGCCGGGCGAAACGACGCGCGAGTGGGGCACGGTGATCGCCATGACGCCGGAAGTGAAGGCCAAGGTGGATGGCATCTGGCAAGAGCTGGGTTTGTAGGCGCTAAGTAGGTCGGGTTAGCGCTTGCGCGTAACCCGACGTTGCGGCGCTTGCATGTTCAGGGCCTGCGTAGTCAGCAGTGTCGGCTTACGGCCTGCGGCCTAAGCCGACCTACGCATAAAATGATCGCGTTCAGTACGGCAATTTCCCAATCCTGCCCAGGTCGGGTATAATTGTCCCTGGCGGGCCCCTGCGCATCGTGGCATGGCTAACCTGGTCAGGTCGGGAACGAAGCAGCCACGGCTATTAACCATGAGTGCCGCAGATCAGGCTCGCCTCCTTCGGGAATGTTTTATCAGGATCAACAATCAAGCTGCCATGGGCAGCTTTTTTGCTTTTACGGCGCCATTTTCTTGCCGGCCCGCAGCATTGCCGGGCTTGCCGTGTTTTCCATATTTCCAGCTGGCCATGTTATACAATTGCTGCTTTGCCGCGTTTGCCATTTTGAATGGCCCGGCCATGAGGCTTGCGCCCGCCGCGCAGGATCACCCGCAAAATCGCATGGTAAAATCTCAGCATGTCCTATCAAGTCCTCGCCCGTAAATACCGCCCCAAGAATTTCGAGACGCTCGTCGGCCAGGAGCACGTCGTGCGCGCGCTCACGCATGCCTTGCACAGCGGCCGATTGCATCACGCCTACCTGTTCACGGGCACGCGCGGCGTCGGCAAGACGACCCTGTCGCGCATCCTGGCCAAGTCGCTCAATTGCATCGGCCCCGATGGCACGGGCGGCATCACGGCCCAGCCTTGCGGCGTGTGCGAAGCGTGCACGGCGATCGATGCGGGACGCTTTGTCGACTATATAGAGATGGATGCGGCATCGAACCGTGGCGTCGATGAAATGGCGCAGCTGCTCGAGCAAGCCGTGTATGCGCCAAGCAATGCGCGCTTCAAGGTCTATATGATCGATGAGGTGCACATGCTGACGAACCACGCGTTCAATTCCATGCTGAAGACGCTGGAAGAGCCGCCCGAGCACGTGAAGTTCATCCTGGCCACGACGGACCCGCAAAAGATTCCCGTGACCGTGCTGTCGCGCTGCCTGCAGTTCAACCTCAAGCAGATGCCGCCCGGCCACATCATCAGCCACCTGGACAATATCCTGGGGCAAGAGGGCATCGCCTTCGAACAGCCGGCCTTGCGCCTGCTGGCCCAGGGCGCCCACGGCTCCATGCGCGATGCGCTGTCCCTGACGGACCAGGCCATCGCGTATGCGGCTGGCGAAGTCACGCTGGACGCCGTGCAAGGCATGCTGGGCGCGCTCGACCAGTCGTATCTGGTGCGCCTGCTCGACGCACTGGCGCAGCAGGATGGCGCCGATCTCCTGGCCGTGGCCGACGAAATGGCTTCGCGCAGCCTGTCCTACAACGGCGCCTTGCAGGACCTGGGCACCTTGTTGCACCGCATTGCGCTGGCGCAAACCGTGCCCGCCGCCTTGCCGCAGGACTTGCCCGAATACGCGGACATCGTGCGCCTGGCTTCCGCGTTTGACGCGGAAGAAGTGCAGCTGTTTTACCAGATCGCCGTGCATGGCCGCAATGAGCTGGGCCTGGCGCCCGATGAATACGCGGGCTTTACCATGACCTTGCTGCGCATGCTGGCCTTTCGGCCCGGCATAGGCGGCGCCGATGGCGTGCCGGCTGCACCGGCCGCTGCCACGGGCAACCGTCCGGCCGCCGTGGCCGCCGCGCGCGCTGCGGCTGGGGCTTCGGCTCCCGCCGCCCGCGCCGCCACGAACAGCGTGGCCAGCCACGCCGCCGTGACACCGCCCGCCGTGGTCGCCGCCGCAGCCGCCAGCATGGCGCGCAGCGAAGCGCCGCCGCCGCGCGCGGCTGCGCCGGCGCCAGCCGCTGCACCGGCGCCGGCACCAATGGCGCCGCCGCCCGCTACGCCGCCAGCGGCTGCGGCTGCCCCGGCAGCATCGGGCGCCCCGATCAGTTCCGCGCGCGCCGCCATCAATGCGGCGCTGGAAGCGGCCCGCGCCGCCTCGAAGGGCCGTCCGGGCAGCGCGCCATCGGCGCCATCGTCGGCGCCCAAGCCAGCCGCACCGGTACCAGCAGTGGCGCCTGCCGCCGCTGCCCCGGCCGCGCCGGTCCAGGCAGCTCCGCCGCCACCGCCCGCCGCCGCGAAAGCGCCGGCGCCGTGGGACGACGCGCCACCCGTGGCCGTGATGGAAGCACCGGTATCCGTATCGACGGCGGCACCGGTACGCCAGGCGCCGCCACAGCAGCAGGCGCCCGCTGACGACGACTTGCCGCCGTGGGTCACCGAATTTTCCGACGACAGCGCCTCCGCGGCCGTGTCGGCGCCCGCCGCGCAGAGCAGCGAGCAGCCGGCCGTCATCATGCCGCAGCGTGCCGCCAAGCAAGCCGCGCCCAGCGGACCGTATGTGATCACGCCCGTGCCTGGCCTGGACTGGGACGGCAACTGGCCGGCCGTCGCCGCCGTGCTGCCCCTGCGCGGCATAGCCCAGCAATTGGCCGTGCAGGCCGAGCTGATCGAATGCCTGCACGACGGTCACAGCACCACGTTCCGCCTGCGCGTGCCGATCGACACGTGGCGCAGTCCGGCCAACGTGGAAAAACTGGCTGCCGTGCTGAGCGAGCGCTTCGGCCGCAAGGTCAATGTCGATACGGAACTGGGCGCCGTCTGGTATACGGCCAGCGCGGAAGCGCAGGCCCACCGCGAGGCGTGCCAGCTGCAAGCGGAAGAAACCATCGCCAGCGATCCCTTCGTGCTCGACATGAAGCGTGCATTCGACGCTTTTGTTGTGCCGGGAACGATTACCCCTGCACCGGCCGGCTCCGCCGCGCCGACCCTGCATTGATGATTAACACACTCACAAACTGAATTGAACGGAGCATTCTCATGATGAAAAATCAACTGGCTGGCCTGATGAAGCAGGCGCAAGCAATGCAAGACAACATGAAAAAGGCCCAGGAACAACTGGCGCTGGTGGAAGTGGAAGGCCAGTCCGGTGCCGGCCTCGTCAAAATCGTCATGACGTGCAAGAACGACGTCAAGCGCGTCTCCATCGACCCGTCGCTGCTGGCCGACGACAAGGACATGCTGGAAGACCTGGTGGCCGCCGCCTTCAACGACGCCGTGCGCAAGGCGGAAGCGACGTCCGCGGAAAAAATGGCGGGCTTGACTGGCGGCATGAACTTGCCAGCCGGCTTCAAAATGCCATTCTGATGCAAGACCGCATGCGCTCGATCTATGGCACGGGACAAGGTTGATCCATGTCCAAGTCGCTTGAATTCCTGACCGAGGCGCTGCGGCGCCTGCCCGGCGTCGGCCCCAAGTCGGCGCAGCGGATGGCGTTTCATTTGTTGCAGCACGATAGGGAAGGCGCGGCCATGCTGTCGCGCGCCCTGTTCCAGGCCGTCGATGCCGTGCATCACTGCGGCCTGTGCAATACGTTTACCGAACACGAAGTGTGCGAGACCTGTCTCGACGAAGAGCGCGACAAGCGCTTGCTGTGCGTGGTGGAAACGCCCGCCGACCAGCTGATGATCGAGCAGACGCTCACCTACAAGGGCTTGTATTTCGTCCTCATGGGGCGACTCTCTCCGCTGGACGGCATCGGCCCGAAAGATATCCACCTCGAAAAATTGCTGAACCGCGCCAACGATGGCGTGGTCGGCGAAGTGGTGCTGGCCACCAATTTCACGAATGAAGGCGAAGCCACGGCCCACTACATCAGCGAAATGCTGAAGGCGCGGGGCTTGCGCGTGAGTCGCCTGGCCCGCGGCGTGCCCGTGGGCGGCGAACTGGAATACGTCGACGCGGGCACGATTGCCCGCGCGATGCTCGACCGCAGGGCAACCTGAGCACAACATGACAACATCCTCCGCGACCACTGGTCCATTGCAAGGCATTAAAGTGCTGGAACTGGGCACCCTGATCGCGGGGCCGTTCTGTGCCCGCATGCTGGCCGAATTCGGCGCCGACGTGATCAAGATCGAGTCGCCCGATGGCGGCGACCCCATCCGTACTTGGCGCGTGCTGAAGGATGGCACCTCGCTGTGGTGGTCGGTGCAGGCACGCAACAAGAAAAGCATCACCTTGAACCTGAAGTCGCCCGAGGGCCGCGCCATCGCGCGCCAGCTGGCCCTGGAAGCGGACATCATCATCGAGAATTACCGCCCCGGCGTGCTGGAAAAGTGGGATCTCGGCTACGAGCAGCTCAAGAAAGAGAAACCGTCGCTCATCATGGTGCGCCTGTCCGGCTTTGGCCAGACGGGGCCGATGAAGGACTTGCCCGGTTTCGGCGCCATCGGCGAATCGATGGGCGGCTTGCGCTACGTGTCCGGCTTTGCCGACCGCCCGCCCGTGCGCGTGGGCGTGTCCATCGGCGACTCCGTGGCGGCCCTGCACGGCGTGATCGGCGCCATGATGGCCCTGCGTCACCGCGACGTGACGGGTGGCCGGGATGGCGGCGAAGGGCAGATGGTCGACGTGGCCCTGTATGAATCCGTGTTCAACCTGATGGAGTCCTTGGTGCCCGAATACGACCAGGCGGGCGTGGTGCGCGAGCGCACGGGCGGCTCCCTGCCCGGCATCGTACCCTCGAATACCTACACGACGGGCGACGGCGAAAATATCGTGATTGCTGGCAATGGCGACGCCATCTTCAAGCGCTTGATGCTGGCCATGGGCCGCATCGACATGGCGGGCGACCCGCAACTGGCGCGCAACGACGGCCGGGTGGCGCGCACACAGGAAATCGACGACGCCATCGGCGCCTGGTGCGCCACGCACACGATAGACAGCGCGCTGGCCGTGTTGAAGGCAGCCGACGTACCGGCCGGCAAAATCTACTCGGTGCGCGACATGCTGAGCGACCCGCAATTCCTCGCCCGCGACATGTTCGAACAGCACCATTTCGCCGACGGCACGCCCGTGAAATTGCCGGCGATCAGCCCGAAACTGTCCGCCACGCCGGGCAAGACCCAGTGGCTGGGGCTGACCCTGGGTCAGCACAACGACGAGGTGCTGGCGTCGCTGGGTTATGACGCGGCCGCCATCGCGCGGCTGAAGGCCGATGGGGTGGTGTAGGTTTAGCTTGGTAAATCATCTTGACCCCAGGCAAGGGCTGGGGTCGGACCCTCAGGGTCTGACCCCGGATTCTGTCCTTTGGGTTTTATTAAGGAATATCGTGAAGCAGTCGTCCCTCCGCGCCCCCCGTGCGCGTCTGATCCCCGCGCTGGCCATCTCCATCCTCTTTTCCGCCTGCGCCAGCTTCCCCCGCGACGCACCGGTCACGGGCTTGCGCCTGATCGGCGAACAGCGCATCGCCTTGAAATACCCGTTCGAGGGCACCACGGTGGGCGGCTTGTCCGGCATCGATTACGATGCGGCCAACAAGAGCTGGGTGATGGAAAGCGATGACCGCTCGGCAATCAATCCGGCCCGCTTCTACCGCGCCACCTTGGCCTACGACAGCAAGGCGTTTACGGGCGTGACCCTGGCCAGCGTGCATTTCTTCACGCAGCCCGACGGCAGCCGCTATCCGAACCTGGCGCATGCAAAGCTGGAGCAGGGCGACCAGGTACCCGACATCGAAACCATCCGCGTCGATCCCCAGGACGGCAGCCTGTGGTACGGCAGCGAAGGCAACCGCAAGGTGGGCTTGGACCCGTTCGTGCGCCATGCCGATAGTGGCGGCCACTACCTGGCCACCTTGCCCACGCCGGCCATGTTCAAGGTTGCGAAGGATGAAATCGGCTCGCGCAACAACATGAGCTTTGAAGCGCTGTCGTTTTCTTCGGATGGCAAGAGCCTGTGGCTGGGCATGGAAGCGGCCCTGTACCAGGATGCTCCGCTGGCCACGCCCGACATCGGCTCCGTGGTGCGCATTACGCGCCTGGACCGCGCCGGCAGCGTGCTGGGCCAGTACGCGTATCCGATTGAGCCCGTGGCGTCGCGGCCCGCGCCGGGGAAGGAAGCGGACAATGGCGTGTCGGAAATCCTCGCCGTCAACGATCACCAGCTGCTGGTGGTGGAGCGGGCCGGCGTGGAACACGCCGATGGCCTGTATACGAATCACGTGCGCATCTACGAGATGGAAACGCAGGGCGCCACCGATATCCAGGCCATTCCGGCGCTGGCGGGCGCCAGCTATGTGCCGGCGCGCAAGCGATTGCTGCTGGACCTGGAAAAGACCGGCCTTGAAAGAGTCGACAATATCGAAGGCATCAGCTGGGGGCCGCGTCTGGAAAACGGCCGCCGCAGCCTGGTGATGATTTCCGACGACAATTTCAACGCCCAGCAAGTCACGCAAATCCTTGCCTTCGAAGTGCTCTAGTTTCCACGCTGGCCAACTGGCCCCTCTGCCTGGCCAGCATGGCCGTGATCGTGTCGTGCGGCGACGGGTGGCCCAGGAAGTATCCCTGCGCCATGTCGCAGCCGTATTCTTCCAGCATCAGCAGTTGCTCGTCCGTTTCCACGCCCTCGGCCACCACCACCATCTTCAAGCCATGCGCCATGGCGATGATGGCGCGCGTGATGGCCGCGTTTTCCGTATCCTGCGGCAAGCCGGCAATAAAACTCTTGTCGATCTTCAAGGCCCGCACATCGAAGCGTTTCAGGTAATTCATTGAAGAATATCCCGTGCCGAAGTCGTCGATCGACAGGTACACGCCGATGCCGCGCAATTGCTCCAGGGTCACCATGGTGGCGCGCGCATCGTCCATCAAGGTGCCTTCCGTCAATTCCAGTTCCAGCAGGCGCGCGTCGAGGCCCGTGTCGGCCAGAGCCGAGAGCACGATCTGCATCAGGTTTTCATCCTTGAATTGCTTGGCCGACAGGTTCACGGCCATGCGGATGGCGCGTCCGCCGTCGCTTTGCCACGCCTTGGCCTGGTTGCACGCCGTGCGCAGCACCCATTCGCCGATCGGCACGATCAACCCCGTCTCTTCGGCCAGCGGGATGAATTCCGTGGGCGAGATGATGCCCCGTTCGGGATGGCGCCAGCGCACCAGCGCTTCCACGCCGACGATCTGCGTGCTGGGCACGTCGATCTGCGGCTGGTACAGCAGATACAGCTCGTTGTTCTGCAAGGCTTTGCGCAGGCCCACCTCCATCTTGACGTGGCTCATGATTTCCATCGTCAGCGATGAGCTGTACAGCTTGGCGTTGTTCTTGCCGCAGTTCTTCGCGTGGTACATGGCCGTGTCCGCATATTTGAGCAGCGAGTTGCAATCCTCGCCATCTTCCGGATACAGCGAGATACCGATGCTGGCCGTGACGAAAATCTCGTGTCCTTCGATCATGAAGGGCCGGCGCATGGCTTCTTTCACGCGATGCGCCACGTTGAGCGCGTCCTCCACCCGCTCCAGGTCGGGAATCAGGATCGTGAATTCGTCGCCGCCCAGGCGTGCCAGGTTGCTGCCGCCGGAGATGCCGTCGAGTTCATACTCTGCGCGCAGCACCAGGTCGCTGGGACGGATGGTTTCGCGCAGGCGCTCGGACACCACCTTGAGCAAATGGTCGCCCACGTCGTGGCCCAGGGTATCGTTGATGCGCTTGAAAGCGTCGAGGTCCATGAACAGCACGGCGAATTTCTTGTCGTGTTCCTTCGAGCGCACCAGTTCGCGCTCCAGCGTTTCCAGGAACGCTTGGCGGTTGGGGATGCCCGTCAGGCTGTCGCAATAGGCGAGGCGGCGGATCTGCTCCTCCGTGCGCTTGCGCTCGCTGATGTCGCGCACCAGGCCCAGCACTTCATCGGCCCCCGTCGCCACCAGGCGCGCCTCGAAATGGCGCGTGCTGTCTTCGTGCGTGAGCGTGTAGTCGACCGAGCCGATATGCTGAGTGGCCAGCACGGCGTGCGCCTGGTCCAGCAGGCGCGCGGCGATTTCGGGCGGCAGCACATCGCGGATATGGCTGCCCACGCAGTCGCTGAGGGAAAAGCCGGCGCTGGCGTCGTGCCCCTGTTCGTAGTCGAGATAAAAGCCTTCGCGGTTCAGGCGGAAGAAGGTGTCGGGGATGGCGGCCAGCACGGCGCGGTTGTGCGCGTCGGCGATGCGCAGGCGGGCGATGGCGTCGCTGGCGCGCAGCACGTACAGCACGCGGTGGCCGAGGATGGGCCAGTTGATGGGCTTGGAAATGAAATCCGTGGCGCCCACCTCGTAGGCGCGCGTGACGGCTTCCAGTTCGTCGCCGCCCGTGACCATGATGATGGGCACCGTGCCGCCCACTTCCTGGTGGCGGATTTCGCGGCACACGGCAAAGCCGTCCATGGCCGGCATGTCGACGTCGAGCATGACCAGGTCCGGCCCGCTGTGCTTGTAGCTGGCCAGGGCTTGCACGCCGTCCTCGGCCTCGATCACGTCCAGGCCCACCTGCGTGAGCATTTGCCGCATCAGCAAGCGCATCACGGGATCGTCGTCGGCCACCAGCACCAGGCCGCGGGGAGGGGAGAGGGGCGCTGTCATGTCAGTGTTCCTTCACGAGGATGGCGTTCAGCGATTCGCGTACGGCCAGGAAGGCCTGCTGCATTTCTTGCAGCAGGGGAGCCGCGCCCTCGGTGCTGCCGGCGCGGCCCAGTTTTTCCATCTCCTTGCACAGCTGCGCCAGGCCGTCGGCGCCCACGTTGGCGCTGCCCGACTTGAGGCTGTGCGCCACCTTGCGCAGCGCTTCCGCATCCGCGCCGGCAATCGCTTCGCGCATGGCGCTCAATTGGCGCGGCGTCTCGCCGGTAAAGGCGAGGATGACCCGTTCGAGCAGCGCATCGCCATCCGTGCCGGACAGGGCGCGGATGTTTTCCAGCGCCTGCCGGTTCAGCGGCTGGGCCGATATCGCGGAGGCAGGCGCAGGCGGTGGCACTTCGGGCGGCGCCTCCTGCGGCGTGTGTGACTGCGGCGCTTCGCTGTGGTGCACGGTGGCCGCGCGCGGCAGGGTGATCCAGCGGGCGATCGTGTGGCCCAGGTCTTGCTGCGTGAATGGTTTGCTCAGGTAATCGTCCATGCCGGCCGCCAGGCATGCTTCGCGGTCGCCCTGCAGCGCATTGGCCGTGATGGCGACGATAGGCAGCACGCGCGCGTGGCCGCACTGCTGTTCGTGGCGGCGGATTTCCGCCGTGGCGGCAAAGCCATCCATCACCGGCATCTGGCAATCCATCAAGATCAAATCGAAATCCTCGGCCTGCGCCGCCTGCAAGGCTTCTTCGCCGTTGCGCGCGCAGACGACGTCCAGGCCCAGGCTGTCGAGCATGGCCAGCGCCACTTCCACGTTGACGGCATTGTCCTCGGCCAGCAGCACGCGGCGGCGCTGGCGCCGGCCTACCTGGCGCGCCGTGTGCGGCGGATGGATGCGCAGGATGTCGCTGGCGCGTGGCGGCGTGACGATGCAGTCGAACAGGTCGCATTCGCGGGCCGGCTTGATCAGCTGGAAGGCCACGCCCGCCTCGCGCCGCTGCACGGGATCGGCCGCCGCCTGTTCCGTGCTCAGCAGCAGTAATTTGAGGTCGGCCAGCAGCGGATCGCTCTTGATGTTGGCGGCCAGGGCCAGGCCGCTGGTGCGCGGCAATTCCATGTCCAGCAGGGCCACGGCATACGGCGTGCCCGCCTGGGCCGCCGCGCGCAGCTTGCCCAGGCAGTCGCTGGCCGTGCCGGCGCTGTCGCTGACGATGTGCCAGCTGGCCAGTTGCCGCTCCAGCACGGCGCGCGTGGCGGGTGTGTGGTCGACGATCAAGGCGCGTAACCCTCGCGTGGTTTTCAGGTTGAAGGACGGGTCGTCGCTGTCGACCCGCCGCTTATCGAAATTTACTTCGAACCAGAAGATCGAGCCTTGCGTTAAAGCATTATCAACGCCGATAGTGCCGCCCATCAGCTCCACCAGCTGTTTCGAGATCGTCAGCCCCAGGCCCGTGCCGCCGTGCTTGCGCGTGGTCGAACCGTCCGCCTGCGAGAACGATTCGAAGATGCGCGTCTGCGCCTCGTTCGACACGCCGATGCCCGTGTCGTGCACCTCGAAACGCAAGCCCACGCTGGGTGCGTCTTCGCTGCACACGGTCACTTTCACCGTGACCTTGCCCGTTTCCGTGAACTTGATGGCATTGCCCAGCAGATTGACGATGATCTGGCGCAAACGGTTCGGGTCGCCGCAGATGGCGATGGGGATGTCGTAGGCGATATCGAATTCCAGGCTGATGTTTTTCGCTTCCGCCTGCGGCGCGAACACGTGTTCTATGTCGTCGAGCAATTCGCGGAAATTGAAGCGGATGTATTCCACGCTCAGCTTGCCCGCCTCGATCTTGGAAAAGTCGAGGATGTCGTTGATGATCACCAGCAAATTCTGTCCCGAGCGCTGCACCATGCTCGTGTAGTGGCGCTGCTGCGGGCTCAAAGGGCTGGCCAGCAGCAGTTCCGTCATGCCCAGCACGCCATTCATCGGCGTGCGGATTTCATGGCTCATGGTGGCGAGGAAGGCGCTTTTCGCGTGACTGGCCGCCTCGGCCGCATCCTTGGCCTTTTCCAGCTGCGCCGTGCGCACGCCCACCTGGCGTTCGAGCTGGTCGCGGTAATTGGCCAGGGTGCTGTCGCGGCTGTCGATCTGCGCCAGCATGTCGTTGAAACTGTCGATCAGCACGCCCAGCTCGTCGCTGCGCTGGTGCGCGATGCGGTGGCTGTAGGTCTGGCTGCTCGACACTTTTTGCGCTGTATCGATCAGTTTGGTGATCGGTTCGGCGATCACGCTCTTGAAGCGCCGCGCGAGGAACACGGCGATCAGGAAGGACAGCACGGTGGCGCCGCCGATGGCGCCCACGTGGCGGCCGATGTCGCGCCACATGTGGTTCAGGTCCGCCTCGATCAGCACGGCGCCGATGATCTGTTGCGGCTCGCCTGGCCGGTAGACGGGGCGGTACAAACGCATGGCCGGCGCCAGGGTCGTGCCCGAACCTTGCGTGACGGGCTGCACGGCCATGTCGGCCAGCAAGGCCGGGTCCATGTCTTCCGGCGCCGGCAGGCCGTCCGCATGCTGCGGCGCGCGGTACAGGGCGAACAAACGCCCGCCCTTATCGAACAGGGCCGCCTGGGCTACCTCGTCGCGCGCGGACAAGGCCGCCAGCACCTGTTCCGCCTGCCCCTGCGCCGATTTACCCGCCAGCAAAGGCACCGCGCCGGCCGCACCGATCACGCCCGCCAGCGACAGCAATTGCTTGCCTTCATCGTTCTTGTGGCTGAGCACGGACGTCAGCGCAAACGCCACGAACACCAGCAGCAGCGCGCAGCCCGATGACAGTACCGAAATCATGGTCAGCTTCTGGCTGATGCTGGAGCGTTGGAAATTGAACATGAGTCGCTGCTTCCCCGGTCGCCCGTTGACTGTTATTTAATTCCTATTGGAAAAATATAGACGCGAAGACACACCCAGATGTTGATGTGGGTCTAAGGGAAGAGAGGGGAGGGGAACTCCGGGGTCGGACCCTGTCGGGTCTGACCCCAGTTGTTGCTTTTGGGGTTCATAAAATCAAACCCGGTGAAAAGCTGGGGTCAGACCCGAAGGGTCTGACCCCGCTACTAACAACAACCTCCGCGTTTGCCCGCTCCGCCGTAGCGGGCTTCCTGCCGTTCGCGGAAGAACTCTTCATACGTCATCATCGGCTCGTCGGGATGGGTGACTTCCCGGTGGGCCACGTAGGTGTCGTACTCGGGCAAGCCGCACATCAGCCGCATGCTTTGCCCCAGATACCGACCCGCCTTGATGATTTCGTCTATCATCATTGCACCGTGGGCATGGCCTGGAACGGCGTTTCCTTGGTGCTCGGACGGCTGTCGGCGCGCGCCTTCATGATGGTGCGGATGCCGAAGAACAGCACGCTGATCACGACGATGACGAAGAAGGCGGCCAGGCCGGCGTCCAGGTAATCGTTGAAGATGATCTGTTGCATCTGCGCCACCGACTTGGCCGGCGCCAGCAGGGTGCCTTCATCCAGGGCCGCCGAGTATTTCTTGGCGTGCGCGAGGAAGCCGACGCGCGGGTTGGCGTCGAAAATCTTTTGCCAGCCCGCCGTCAGGGTGCACAGCAGCAGCCAGATCGTCGGCGTGATGGTGACCCACGCATACTGGCCACGCTTCATCTTGAACAGCACGCAGGTGCCGAGGATCAGCGCGATGGCCGCCAGCATCTGGTTGGCGATGCCGAACAGCGGCCACAGGGTGTTGATGCCGCCCAGCGGATCGACCACGCCCTGGTACAGGAAGTAGCCCCAGGCCGCCACGCACAGGCCCGTGGCCAGCAGGTTGGCGATGACGTTTTCCGTCTGTTTCAAAGCTGGCACGAAGCTGCCCAGCAAGTCTTGCAGCATGAAGCGGCCGGCACGCGTGCCCGCATCGACGGCCGTCAGGATGAACAGCGCTTCGAACAGGATGGCGAAGTGGTACCAGAAGGCCATCATGGCCTTGCCGCCGATGGCGCCGGACAGAATCTGCGCCATGCCGACGGCCAGGGTCGGTGCGCCGCCGGCGCGCGAGATGATGCTGTGTTCGCCAACGTCCTTGGCCGTCTGCGTCAGCATGTCCGGCGTCACATAGAAGCCCCACTGCGAGATCGCCTGTGCGGCGGACTCGGCTGTCGTACCGATCAGGGCGGCCGGGCTGTTCATGGCGAAATAGATGCCCGGCTCGATGGTCGAGGCGGCCACCAGGGCCATGATGGCCACAAACGATTCCATCAGCATGGCGCCATAGCCGATGAAGCGGGCGTGGCTTTCGTTTTCAATCATCTTCGGCGTGGTGCCCGAGGAAATCAAGGCGTGGAAGCCGGACACGGCGCCGCAGGCGATGGTGATGAACAGGAAGGGGAACAGATTGCCCGACCAGACGGGGCCGGAGCCGTCGATGAACTTGGTCATGGCCGGCATTTTCAGGTACGGCGCAACGACGATGATGCCGATGGCCAGGCCCAGGATGGTGCCGATTTTGAGAAAAGTAGACAGGTAGTCGCGCGGCGCCAGCAGCAGCCACACGGGCAGCACGGAAGCGATGAAGCCGTAGCCGATCAGCATCCATGTCAGTTCCGTACCCGTGAACGTGAACATCGGGCCCAGCACGGCGTGTTCCTGCACGTACTGGCCGCCGATGATGGCCAGCATCAGCAAGACAAAACCGATGATGGAAATTTCGCCAATGCGGCCCACGCGGATGAAGCGCGAATACACGCCCATGAACAGCGCGATGGGGATCGTTGCCATCACGGTGAAGCTGCCCCATGGGGAACCGGTCAGCGCCTTGACGACGATCAATGCCAGTACGGCCAGGATGATGACCATGATCATGAAGCAGCCCAGGAGTGCAATCATGCCGGGAATTTCGCCCAGTTCAGCCTTGATCAGGTCGCCCAGCGAGCGGCCATCGCGGCGCATGGAAATGAACAGCACGATGAAATCCTGCACGGCGCCCGCAAACACCACGCCCGCCAAGATCCACAGCATGCCGGGCAGATAGCCCATCTGCGCGGCCAGCACGGGGCCGACCAGGGGGCCGGCGCCGGCGATCGCCGCGAAATGGTGGCCGAACAACACATATTTATTCGTCGGCACGTGATCGAGGCCATCGTTGTGCTTGAAAGCAGGCGTCATGCGGCGTGCGTCCAGGCCCAGCACCTTGTCGGCGATGAACAGGCTGTAGAAACGGTAGGCGATCAGATACACGCAGACGGCGGCGATGACGATCCAGATCGCGCTGATCGGTTCGCCACGTTGCAGGGCGACGACGCCCAGGGACCCGGCGCCTGCCAGCGCAAGCGCTGCCCAGCCCAGTTGTTTGAAAATGCGGTTCATGCTTCCTCCAGAGATTGACGGGCGCTGTGCCGTGCGATGATGTGTGCTGCCGAGCCTGGTCGTCGCCAGTTTGGGTGTGAATTGGGTGTTTGCAGCTTATGGCGAGTATTCAGGAATCGTATAATTGCCGCAAGCGCACGACTACGCAGTAACGCTCAGTATTACTACGCAGACCGATCGCCGTGCCGCGACGTAAAATCACGCATTCCCACCAGCATCGACGCCGCCGGAGCGCCAGGCCATGAAACTCAGACAGAAAGTCATCTTCCTGGCCATCACGCCGCTGATCCTCGCCCTGTGCGCCATTGCATTTGCTGTGCGGCACCAGGCCATCACCCTGGCCGAGCAGCAGCGCGCCACCATCCAGCAGGCGTATTTGGCCAGCAAGGAAGCTGAGCTCAAGCATTACGTGACCCTGGCCAGCCATTCCATCGCTTCCCTGTACCAGTCGGGGCGCAAGGATGAGGCCACGCAAGAGGAGGCCAAGCGCATCCTGTCCGCCCTCAGCTATGGCGACGACGGCTATTTCTTCATCTATGATTTGCAGGGCAAGTCGCTGATGCATCCGCGCCAGCCCGAACTGGTGGGGCAGAATCTGTGGCAATTGCGCGACGCCGAGGGCAATCTGACCATCCAGCGCCTGATGCAGCGGGCGAAGAGCGGCGGCGGCTTCGAGCGCTACAACTGGATCAAGCCGTCGACGAACAAGTCCGCCCCCAAGCTCGGCTATGTGATCCTGATGCCGGAATGGGGCTGGATGATGGGCACCGGCATTTATATGGATGACGTGGACCAGGCGCTGGCCAAGGTTGATGCCCAGCAGTCGCGCAATATCCGCTCGACCATGGAACTGATCGCCGCCATCGCCATCCTCGGCTCCCTGCTGGTGGCCGCCTGCGGCCTCGTGCTGAACCTGCGCGAATTGCGGGTGGCCGACGCCAAGCTGAAAGTGCTGGCGCAGCGCGTGGTGGAATCGCAGGAAGAAGAGCGGGCGCGGCTGTCGCGCGACTTGCATGATGGCATCAGCCAGTGGCTGGTGTCCATCAAGCTGCAGATCGAGGCGGGCATCGCGCGCCTGGCCGGCAATGCAGAACAGAAAGACAAGGCGCCCGCCACCTTCGAGCGGGCCGCCGAGCAACTCAACAAGGTGCTGGGCGAAGTGCGGCGCATTTCGCACAACCTGCGCCCGGCCATCCTCGACGACCTGGGCCTGGCCGCCGCGCTCGACCACCTCGTGCATGAATTTAACGACAGCAGCAGCGCGCAAGCCAGTTTCACGGCCAGCCCGGCGGCGGCGGGCGAGGGCTTGCCGGACATGGTCAATACCGTATTGTTCCGCATCGCCCAGGAAGCGCTGACCAATTGCGAGCGCCATGCCCACGCCCACGGCGTGGAAGTGAGCTTGCACGAGGCGGGCAAGGCCGTGGAATTGCGCATCCAGGATAATGGCGGCGGCTTTGATTTCGACGGCATCGCCCTGCATCCGCAGCGCGGCATCGGCCTGCGCAACATGACGGAACGCATGGAAGCCATCGGCGGCAGCCTGCACATCACCTCGTCTGCGGCCGGTACCCTGGTGCTGGCGCGGCTCGCCCTTCCACCGACACACTGATGAATAAATACCGAGAAGATACCGAGACATGAGCGAGAAGATCAACATCCTGCTGGTGGACGACCACCCCCTCGTACGCGACGGCTTGCGCGCGCGCCTGGAGGCGGTGGCGCATTTCGACGTGGTGGCCGAGGCGGGCGGCGCCGACGAGGCGTTGAGCCAGGCGCGCGCGCACCAGGTGGATCTCGTGTTGATGGATATTAATATGCGCGGCATCAACGGCATCGAAGCGACGGCGCTGTTCAAGCAGGCGTTTCCGCAGATTGCCGTGCTGATCCTGTCCATGCACGACAAGCTCGAATATGTGTCGCAAGCCATCGCCGCCGGGGCGCGCGGCTACGTGCTCAAAGATGCTCCTGGGAAAGATATCGTCTTCGCCATCGAGACGGTGATGTCCGGCGGCATCTATTACAGCGCGGCCCTGGCGCGGCAACTGTCGCGCCCGCAGGTGCACGATTCCTTCCTCACCACGCGCGAACAGCAAGTGCTGCAGCACATCGCGGCGGGCCAGTCGAACAAGCAGATCGCCCGCGACCTCGACCTGAGCGTGCGCACGGTGGAGACGCACCGGCTGAACATCAAGCGCAAGCTGGGCATCGAAGGGCAGGCCGAATTGATCAAATATGCGGTCGAGCACGCGCATGGCGGCAGCGCCTGAGAATGCGCGCGCCGTGCCGTGTTTTTGTCAAACCCGCATGGCAGGCGGGTCTCGCGGGGGAATGTTCTTTTTGAATATTTATTGCCAAAATTAAACTGTTTCATGGGTGAGATTCGGATAGAATGATTCTCGCTGTCGAAATGGCATCCCTGTCGGGCCAGGGTTGCCAATGCTGGTCAGTTTATTTACTATGGCGCCCTACCCACACTGAGATACCGATGTCAGCGTCTGAATCAAACCTGTTTCCGTTGGTGGGATTACAAGCAGTTGCCAATGCTCATAACGAGTGGGTCGCTGTCACCTTGCATGTACCGCAGGCCTCGACGGCGCCGCTGCTGGCGGCGCTGGCCGCCGCCGATGCGTATGCCTTCCTGGCGCCGCTCGACTGCATCATTCCCCTGGCCGACCCGCATGGCGTGGACGAGGCCGTGCTGGCGCAATTGGCGCCGCAACGCACCATCTTCCGTTTGCCGGCCCATCTTGCCGGCGACAAGCAGATCCAGAAAAAATGCCAGCAATGGCGCGACGCCGGCTACCGCCTCATCCTCGATGGCGCCGATGCCGGTCCCGTGGCGGCGGCGCAAGTCGACGCGCGCGCGCTGAGCTTTGACGCGTCCGGCGCGCGCCCGGCCCTGCACCAGTTGCTGCCCTTGGCGGGGCCGCACCTGGCCTACAACATCGCCGACGCGGGGCAGCTTGCTGCCTTGCAAGAACTCGGCGTGAGCTGGTTTGCCGGCGATTACGCGCTGCACCATGCGCGCCAGCAAAGCGAGCCGGAAGACGCCACGTCGCGGCGCCGCCTGCTGGCGCTGCTGGGTTTACTGGCCCGCGATGCGGACGCGCACGAGCTGGAAGTGCCGCTCAAGCAAGATCCATCGCTCAGCTATCATTTATTGAAACTGGTCAATTCAGCCGCCTTCGGCTTCACGGCGCCGATTACCAGCTTCAGCCAGGCCATCACCCTGCTGGGCCGGCGCCAGCTGCAGCGCTGGCTGCAACTGCTGCTGTATGCGCGGCAACAGGACGATGGCAAGATCCACGCGCTGCTGCCGCTGGCGGCCGTGCGCGCGGCGCAGATGGAAGCGCTGTGCCAGCTGCGCGGCGGCGACCGCGACGCGCAGGACCTGGCCTTCATGGCGGGCGTGTTTTCGCTGCTCGACGTCCTGCTGGGCATGCCGATGGAAGAGATCATCGCCACCCTGAATCTGGCGCCGGAAGTGAGCGCCGCCTTGTTGGAGCGCAGTGGCGAACTGGGCACCTTGCTGGCGCTGGTCGAAAGCGCCGCGCCGCCGCCCGAGGGCTTGCGCCGCGCCGGCATCGATGGAGAAACCTATTGGCGCAGCCTGCTGCAGGCCTACCAATGGGCCATCCAGGTCAGCCGGAACCTCTAGCATGACCCTGTTTCCGGTGTCGGATTTCCTCGGTGACAGCGCCGCCCTGTGCGACGCCGTCGTGCGTTTGCGCGGCCCTGCGCTGGTGGCCGAGCTGGGCCGTATCGCCAGCGCCGTGATGGCCAGCCCGCATGGCCGGTTCCTGCCTGCGGCCAGTATGGACGCCGCTGCGCCAGCCGCGCTGTTTCCCGACGATACGCCCGCATTGCTGCAGGAAATCAGTTTCGACGGCCACTGCTTCGGCCATTACAGCGTGGCGGGGCGCCCGCTGTATAACGACGCCGACCGCCGCCACCTGGCCAGCCTTGCATCGTTGACGGCCGGCGTCTTGCAAGTGCATTCGCTGGCGCAACGCTCGACCCATGCTTACGCGCAAGTCGAAGCCTTGCTGGCGCAGCAGACGCAAATCCTCGATCAATTGCACGAATCCGTGCTGACGATGGACTTGACCGGCTACATCACCAGCTGGAACAAGGGCGCCGAGCGCCTGTTCGGTTACACCTCGGTGGAAGCCGTGGGGCGCAACATCCTGTTCCTGTATGACGACGAAGACACGGGTTTCCACGACGCTTTCCTGGAGCAGGGAGGGCGCCTGATGGAGGTGCGCCGCCGAAAGAAGTCGGGCGAGATCTTCTGGGCCAGCCTGTCCTTGTCGCCGCTGCAAGACCTGGACGACAAGCCCATCGGACTCATCGCCTACCTGACGGACATCACGGAGCGCAAGCTGGCCGAAGAGCGCCTGCACCACCTGGCCTATTACGACCCCCTGACCAGCCTGCCTAACCGTACCTTGCTGGCCAAGCTGGTCGACCAGGCCCTCAGCGTGGCGCAGCGCAGCAAGATGCTCGGCTGCGTGCTGTTCATCGACTTGAACCGTTTTAAACTGATCAACGACACCCTGGGCCGGCGCATCGGCGACGAACTGCTGCGGCAAGTCTCGCTGCGTTTCCGCCACGCCTTGCGCGACCAGGACCTGGTGGCGCGCCTGGGCGGCGACGAGTTCGCCGTCGGCCTGTTCGACATCGGCCAGCATTTCGAGGCCAGCATGGTGGCGCAAAAGCTGCTGGCCTCGCTGGTGGAACCGTTTTTGATCGAAGGCCACGACTTGCGCGTGGGTGCCAGCATCGGCATCAGCGTGTATCCGCAAGACGGGCAGGACGCGGAAACCCTGCTGCGCCTGGCCGATATCGCCATGTACCGGGCCAAACAGGACAGCGGCGGCGAAGCGGAAAGCGTGGCCTTCTACAGCCAGGACATGAACCTGGGCATGCAGGCGCGCATGCGGCTGGAAACAGGCTTGCGCCAGGCCCTGTCTGAGCAGCAACTGCTGCTGCACTACCAGCCAAAGTATGCCTTGGCCAGCGGGCGCATCATCGGCGCCGAAGCCCTGGTGCGCTGGCACCACCCGCAGCACGGCATGATCCCGCCCGCCGAGTTTATTCCTTTGGCCGAATCGACGGGGCTGGTGGTGCAAGTGGGCGAATGGGTGCTGGAAGCGGCCTGCGCCCAGGCGCAAGCGTGGAAACTGGCCGGCCTGCCGCCGATCCGCCTGGCCGTCAACGTGTCCGCACGCGAATTCACGGCAGCCCTGCCCGCCAGGGTGGCCGCGACCCTGGCCCGCTACGGCCTGGAGGCGGCCTGGCTGGAGCTGGAAATCACGGAAAGCACCCTGATGCACAACATCGAGAGGGTCATCGGCATCATGGACCGCATCACGGCGCTGGGCGTGGCCCTGTCGCTGGACGATTTCGGCACTGGTTACTCAAGTTTGTCCTACCTCAAGCGTTTCCCCATCGACACATTAAAGATCGACCGCTCGTTCACCACCGGCATTCCGACAGATGCCAGCGACTGCGCCATCGCCAGCACCATCATCAGCATCGCCCAGCAGCTGCACCATAAAGTCATCGCGGAAGGCGTGGAAACGGCGGAGCAGCTGGCCTTCCTGAAGAGTTCTGGCTGCGACGAAGTGCAGGGCTATCTGTTCTCGCGGCCGTTGCCGGCGGGGGAGTTCGAAAGGGCGCTGAGGGAGAATTGGGGCGTTTAGGCTTCCCGTTGGCGTACCGGCGCAAATATGGAACCCATAGGCGAAGGGCTGGGATCAGACCCGCCGGGTCTGACCCCGGAGGTTGCTGTGAGGTTTAAATACGCGGCACTGACTACTCGCCATTGGTAAGCCACGGACCTTTATGTATAATGCTGCCATCTGGAAGCGTGGCCGAGTGGTTGAAGGCACTAGTCTTGAAAACTAGCGACGGGTTAAACTGTTCGTGAGTTCGAATCTCACCGCTTCCGCCAAAAAATAAAAAGAAGAGCCGCCCCCTTGGGCGGCTTTTTTTATTTCTTGGCGGAAGCGAGCAGGGCGGCGCCCTGCGTGTGAGATTCGAAGGGCTGGGCCTACCGGCCCAGCCCTCCCCGAATCCTCCAACCGCTGCCGCTGCGCGGCAGCTCCGCGCGTCGTGGACGCGCGTTCGTGCTTCCAATCAGTTTTGCGACTGAGCCAACTGCCACAGAACCCCACGCCTCAGTCCGTGTCTGAACGCCAAACCTGACCCTCGCGTCAGTGCGCGTGGTGTGTACTGCCCAAGGGATTTGCAGGGGATGTGGGAGAGTGTTCACTTACAATAGTAGGTGTTTTGCCCCCATGCTTACTTACGTTCTTGTCAGCATGATTTTTGCTTGTTAATAGTTAATTTTTTACTTTTTCAACAACTTGATTAAAGAAAATATTTACTCAAAAATGGAAATTTAAGTTATCTTTAAGATAAAAAAGGAGACATTTTTCTCTTTTATTGATGAGGCAAAAATGCACGTTAACAACCTTGATGAACCCATATTTGCTATTGCAGCCAACCAAAATTATGACTGTTTAAGGCATGACGGTCTAACAGCGCAAAAAGTCGATGTCGGAGTCATTTTTCAAGAAATGCTAGGCACAGCGACTGCGGCCGCCTACTTGGCGAAAAACAACGTTCCTATGCACATAGCGCTCCGGGTCTTGACGCAAACCCATCGCAAGGCTACGACATGAGGGGATGGCTGCTGTTGCTGAGTCGCTAACGTACGAAAAAAGCTGTCATTTTTTTGTCATTCCCAGGCAAAAACACCCCAAATAATGACAGCCTTCTTCTAGCTAACTACTTGATTCTAAAAATTCAGTGGTGGAGACGTCTGGGACCGAACTTGCCTCGCCAAGTGGCCAAGCGCGATAAACTTTTTCTACGGTTTTGGTGTTGGTATGAGGTAGCCCTTGATGACGTGCTGGACCAAGGCTTGCGGCGCCTCGTCAAGGTAGTCAGTAAACTTTATATATCCACCCACCAGTTGAGTAGGGTTTCATCATTGTCGTCATCAAGGTTGGCGTAGATATTGGCGAAGTACCATTCCACGCCCGTTGCTTCGCGGAAGGCGTCGAAGGGACCGTTGACGTTGTAAATGCCGTGGTGGCCCGGCACGCTGAAGGTCAGATTGCCTTCATATTGGGCATCCATGGTGCCGCCAAGCTGCTTTTGCACGTCGTACTCGAGCTGGTCGACTGCGGACTGGCTCACGGCGTCGGCATCGTAGATCTGGATGCAGAAGTTGCCGCCGCGCTTTAATACTAGTGCAGGGGAGAGCGGGTCGGCGATGTTTACGATGTCGCCGCGCGCCAGGTTCAGGGCCAAGCCGGGTGACGCCAGCAGTTCGAAGACGTGCTCGTCAATCTGGCGCGCCGGCAGAGTTTCGTACGTGGGGCCGTCGGTGTCTTCGTCTGCCAGTACGCGGATGTGTGGCATGCCTTTACAATTGATGTTTTCCATTAACTCTTTCATATTGCTGGTACGCTGTGGTGCGAGTCGCGCCAGCTAAATAGATACGACAATATTGTGCAGGCTGCATGAGGAACGACATTTCTTTTCCATTTGTCGCATTCACTCATCCTGAAGTTTTGTCAAACCGTCTACTCCAAGGAATGCAAATTTTAACAAAACTGAAAAAAGCGCTGGGACTTACACAGCCGAACGGCTCGGATGCCGAGCAAGATATCCTAATCCTGGCCCTGAAAGGAAAATGTGCCGGCGACACTTATTACCACAACATGGATCAGTCGGTTTTTGACAGCGCTATGGAAGGTAACGAGGAGGAAGATTTTTATCACTTCTATGTTCGGCAGAGAACGATAGGTATTCAAGCGTTCAAAAAAGAAGTAGAAAACGATCTCTCGACTCTGTCTGGATGTCAGCTTCATGCCATCGTCCAGCATCATAATTATGATAGTGGCATATGGTTTATAACGCAGGTCATAGCGCAAGCAAAGTGTGAATTTGCTACAGCGCTGTGCATCTACTGGGCCAATCAGCCGGGCGATCACTATGCGCGATACGAGACACTCGATCTTGCTTGCGAGGACATCCATGCTCTATCCCATGCGAATGCCGTGTTGCTCAATAAAATCGAATACAAGACAAAGCTGGGAATATTTGCACAGATCCTTCCCATTCCCGACGTTGCTTGTTTCCTGGATCGCAAGCCAGATTATTCAATGAAGCCATGGATAAATATTCCAATTGAACTCCGTGTACACTTGTGAAGAATAAAGCTTGGGCTAAAGGCTGGGTCTGCGGGACGAGCCCGCCCAGAATCCTTCCCCTTGCTTTTTTGACTCCAGTGCACGCTCATCATCAACACCAGCACGATCTCCCGGCCTGTTCCAACAGCAGGATAGATCCACTGCTACCGTTCGCAAACTCTACATAGAGCTCTAATCAGTTTAAGACTGAGCAAGCTTTCACGGCACTCAACGCATCAGTCTGTGCCTGAATGGCAGAGTTGCCCCTTCCTCGCTTCGGTCCTGAAAAATTCCACCATATGTCACTTGCCTGTCCAAAAGTACTGTGTAAAAATACAGTGTCAACTTTCAAAAAGGACATCTCATGATCAGAGGCAGTTGCTGCTGTGGCTCAGTAAAGTTTGAATTGGCGTCTCCCCCGGGCATGATGGGCATGTGTCACTGTTCTCGTTGTCGGAAGGCCGGCGCGAGTGCCTTGGCCTTCGTTGATAAAAATTCATTTACCTTGCTGGAGGGGCGAGAATTTATTCAGCGATATGAGCCAGAGACTCCCTTTAAATATGCAAGAACTTTTTGTAAAAACTGCGGGACTTCTTTGGGGGAAATTGGCTCAGAAAATGATTCATTTCCAATATCAGTTAACTGCCTGGATGATGACCCTGAGGTCAGCATGCAATTTCATGTGTATGTCGGCTCCAAGCCCGCATGGTATAAAATTTGTGATAATGCAGAACAGTTTCAGGAAAGTCCTGCATAATAAAAAAGCCAGTCATTTGACTGGCTTTTTTATCGCAATCTTGAGATTTCAAGTAATTTCGATATTCCTTTTTTGTCAGGATTGACCCTCCCGCCATACCCTCGCGAATGTTGCAACCCTGTCGTCAAATCCCTCGAAACCCAGTTCCATCAATTCCTCATGCGTGGAAAAAATCGATAGCTGATTTATACAATGCTGAAGTTTTTTGGCTGCTCAAGGAATTGAATTGTCCTTCGACCACCTGCTCGCTATAACTGGCATCGGAATAGGATGCGTATGACATGGAGTATACAGCTGCCGCGTGCGCATAGGCGAAAAACGTTGAAAGAGCTGACTTTTTCAATGAAATTTGAAATATTTGTAATTGATGCGTTCAATGTTGTGGTGTGGAACGTGGTCGTGATAGATGTATGATTTTTCAGAAAATGCAAATCGACATTGCCAAATTGAAATATTTGTGTGGCAGTTTCGTCCGCGGTTCAAAATAAGCGGTGTCACTCAGGAGTTTCCTGGAATAACTGTGGCGCGTTGTGGACCCTTGGCGATTGGCACAAACACTTCCCATTTATGCTGTATCGTGGGCTTTACAGTCTTGGCGCAGCTCACCGCAACATTTGATCCAGACAGGCCACGGCTCTTCGGAACCCATTCCACACGTAAAGATACCGCGCATTTCGTCACCAGAATCTTCCGGTTCGGCTCCAAGACCTGCCACCTTGTGTCGTTTTTGGAATTCTCTGCTGCCATGAACTTTACTGCAGCATCCCTGATCTCAAACAATCCATGTATGTCACCGCGTGTCCTGTCCTCGTCAAGCGTGGTAGCGCGCGCCGATGAGACGCCAGCAACAAGAAAAACGGCGGCGACAAAGGAAGCGTACATGCGTCTATTCAAACGTAATGGTGCCAACATATTTACAATCCTTGCCAAGTCTGTTCGATATCAGATAGAGAGATGGAAGCTTCCATATTTCCAGTGTGTGCATTGTCACACAAGCTGCCGACAGCTTGTTCGTTTGCTGGCAGGATTGCCTCACGCATGTTGACTCTGCCTTCACACCCTTGCGAATGCAGGAAGGATGGAACTGCCCCGTCTACAGTCAACAATCCCGGCTCCAGCGTTTTTGTTCTCCACTGGTGAGTATGTAGTTTTCGTGGCACGATGAGAGGTTCATCGGCTTCTCATTAAACTGACAAGACGCACATGGCTTTTACTTTTCACCCGCTCTCCGATATTGCCAATGAAGAATGGCTCGTTCTGTTGAATCACCAGGACGTCATCCGCCACATGCCGCTCGCCACCGAAAGCTGGGATGAGCACACTGTGATGGAATGGGCGAAAGGCAAGGACGCGCAGTGGCAAGCAAATGGCTATGGGCCGTGGGCTATCCGGATTGATGGCGCGTTTGCCGGCTGGGGCGGTTTTCAGAAGGAAGGGCGCGAAGCTGACCTGGCACTAGTATTGCTCCCCGCGTTCTGGGGACATGGTCCTGCGCTGGTTCGCCGGTTCATGCACCGCCGGCTGGAACTGGGTATTAGCCCGGTCACTATCCTGCTGCCGCCCAGCCGCACTCGCGTCAGGGGGCTTGCAAGAATCGGCTTCGCATTGGATTGCGAAGTGGAGTATGAGGGCCAATGTTTTTTAAAGTTCCGGGCAATTGACTGAGTTACAGGTGCGTGGCGGAGACGGGAACAGCCCTTATCCCCCGCAACTGCCATACTATGAATACGCCGACATGAGCGATGCTTGTCGAAACAGGCTGCGGCCATATCATGGGTACAGCATGCCCAAGCGCGCTTACCTCCACCTTTGAAACCATGAAAAACATCACCGTAGAATATCGTCACAATTTCCCCCTTGATCCGGTCGATGTCGTCCGTGTTTTCGATCAGTCCGGAATCAAGCGCCCCACCGACAATCTCCCGAGAATCGCGCGCATGTTCGCCGCGCCTTGCCTCTTGCTGTCGGCTTGGGTGGATGGGGAGCTGGTAGGATTGGCCCGGTCGTTGACCGACTATGCGTATTGCTGCTATCTGTCGGATCTGGCCGTCAACAAGCATTACCAGGGCCTGGGAATCGGCAAGGAACTTGTCAAGCGGACCCGGGCCGTCATCGGTGACGAAGTGTCCTTGATACTGCTCTCCGCCCCGGACGCCATGTCTTACTATCCGACGCTCGGTTTTGAACCTGCCGGCAATGCCTACGTCATCCGGCGCAAACATTGAGCGACCGTTTTTAACAATTCCCGCACCTGATGAAACCCGTCTATACCCTCGCCGAAGCCCTGGCAAAAGATCCCGGCCGTGTTGCCAAAACCCAGGCCCTCACCCTCGACAGTACCAGGCCCTACATGGGCCTGAAAGGCAGCCACGGCCTGTTCGCTTCCGCAGCATGGTGGAAAAGCATCGAGGCCAAGCGCCTCCCGACGCAAACCTTGACGGGCATCATCGAACGAACGTATTTCGCGGGCCAGGACAGCCGCCATGGCGATCAGGTCAACAGCGTTACCTTGCGCCTGGCGGATGGCTCGGTAGTGGACGAGAGCATCTACATGAACGACAAACAGGACATCAAGCTGTTCGTGCCTGGCGCCATGGTGACGATGATCTACGCGCTGGATGAGCTCAAGGCACAGCCAGCCGCCGACGGCGGTGTCAATGTGGCGCGTATCGTGCTGGAAGTGGCCATCTCCGTCAGAAAAGATACAGAGTAGGGGCCGCGCCATGCAGATGCTCCACTATCTGCATAAGCTTGATATTGGACAAGTTTTTAGCTGAAATTGGTTTGACCGCCCACCGCGCCAGGTCTAGAGTCATCAACAAGACCCAACCGACCCCGGCGCCCACACCATGGCCAAGCCTTTTCCCTTGAACCCCAAGAACCCCGAACGCATCTGCTGGGGCTGCGACAAGTATTGTCCGCCGGACGCCATGCGCTGCGGCAATGGTTCCGAGCGCACGCAGCATCCGATCGAGCTGTTTGGCGAAGGCTGGAATGACTGGGGGCTGGCGGCGGCCGACAAGGTCGACAAGGCCGACAAGGACGAGAACCCGCCCTGACGGCAGCGCAGCACGCGGCGCGCCGCTACAATCTCTTCATCGCGTCCGAGCTGAGGAGTCTCCATGCAAGAAACCCTGTCCCGCTGGCTGGCAAGCAGCGCCGGCGATTACACCCTGGCCGAACACCCGGCCGTCCACACCATAGCCGAGGCGCTGATCCACGTGCCAGCCATGCCCGGCCTGATGGTGAAGAATCTGTTCGTGCGCGATGAAAAGGGTCGGCGGCATTTTCTCGTCATCGTGCCTTTCGACAAGCGCATCGACCTGGCGGCGCTGGGGCGGCTGTTGCCGGCCAGTAAGCTGAGCATGGCTTCGCCTGAACGCTTGCTCCAGCATCTGGGCATCACGCCCGGCTCCGTCAGCCTGTTTGCCTTGCTGCATGACAGTGCGCAGGCGGTGGAACTGGTGCTGGACCAGGCCGTATGGGAAGCTGGTTCTGTGCAAGCCCATCCCTTGCGCAATACGGCCACGGTGGCGCTGTCGCATGCCACCCTGGTCGATTTCCTCGCCCATACTGGACACGTACCCCGCATTCTGAGCGTGCCGGTGGCTGATTAAACGCGTTGTATCAATGCCCGGCTACGGACGCGCCGCCGCTGCGCCGTCCCGGCCGGAAGCCGTGCGCGCGGGCCGACCAGGCGACGAGGAGCGCCAGCACCAGCAAGCTGACCATGGCCCACGGGAAGGCGTCCGCGCCCCACGTTTCCAGCAGGGCGCCGCCTACCACGCCCGCGGCCGCAATCGCGCCATTCCACGCCACGACGTTCATCGACAAGGCCACGTCGGCGCCACTGCCTGCCGTGTCGGCCAGCGCCGTCTGCAACAGCGTTGCCGCGCCGCCAAAGGACAAGCCCCAGACGGCCATGCCCAGGTAGATCACAGCGGGAATGTGCGATGCGACGCCCAGCACGAAGGCCGTCGCGGCGAACACGGCCAGGCTGGCCAGCACGGTGGCGCGCAAGTGGCGCTCGACCAGCTTGCCCGTGATCCAGATCCCAGCCATGGCGGCGGCGCCGAAGACGAGCAGCACCAGGTCGACTCGCTCCGTCAATCCGGCCGGCGCCACGAATGGGGCGATGTAGGTGTAGAGAATATTGTGGGCCAACATCCAGGCGATGACGACGGCCAGCACGGGGCGCACGCCCGGCGTCGTGAAGACGCGGCGCAAGGGCAGGCGCTCATGGACGGACTGGCCCGGGTAGTCCGGCACCTTGGCCAGCACCCAGGCGATGAGGATCAATGTCAGTGCGGAAATGATCCAGAACGCGGCGCGCCAGCCGACGAGCGAACCGAGCAAGGTGCCCAGCGGCACGCCCAGGGACAGGGCGACCGGTGCGCCCACCATGGCCAGCGCCAGGGCGCGGCCTTGCTGGTGGGGCGCCACCATGCGCCGCGCATAGCCGGCCAGCAAGCTCCACGCCAGTCCGGCCGCCATGCCGGCAAAGAAGCGGGCCGCGAGGGTCAGCCAGTAGTGCGACGACAGGGCCGTGACGGTATTGAACACGAGAAAGCCGATGATGGTCAGCAACAGCACGTTGCGGCGGCGCCAGCCGCGCGTGGCGATGGTGAGCGGAATGGCTGCCAGCAGGGAGCCGAGGGCATAGGCCGTGACCATTTGCCCGGCCAGCGCGGCGCTGATGCCGAGTCCAGAGCTGATCTGCGGCAGCAAGCCGGCGGGCAAGGTTTCCGTGACGATGCAGATAAAACCCGTCATGGCCAGGGCCAGCAGGCCGGCGACGGGGAGGCGGTCGGCCAGCGCGGGGCTGGCTCCGGTGGTGATAGTGGCGAGATTCACGGCAAACATCCTTGTAAAGAGATCAGGCGCAGGAGCGCCCCTGACCGTCGTTGCGGCACATATGTATCGATCGGTATAAATATAGGTGATGACGTGCCGCGTTGTCAATGACTTCTGTATCGAGTAGTATGTAAGTAAATGAGGAGGAGCGAAGGATGGCGCAAATGGGACGGCCACGCACGTTCGACCGGCAGGCAGCGGTCGAGCAGGCCATGTTTTTATTCTGGCAGCAGGGGTATGAATCGACGTCCTTGAGCCAGCTCAAGGCGAGCCTGGGCGGCGGCATTTCCGCGCCCAGTTTTTATGCGGCGTTCGGTTCGAAGGAAGCGCTGTTCCGCGAAGCGGCACAATGCTATCTGGACACGTTTGCCCGCGTGACGGAGTGCCTGTGGGATGATAGCCTGGCGCCGCGCGCGGCCATCGAGCTGGCCTTGCGCCAGTCGGCCAGCATGCAGTCCGAGCCGGGACATCCGCCCGGCTGCATGGTGGCGCTCGGCTGCATGAGCGCGCCGACGGCCGAACACGCGGCCGTGGCCGCGCCCCTCACGCAATCGCGCGCCCGCACGCGCGCCGGCTTCGTGCGCTGCGTCGAGCGGGGCATGGCCAGCGGCGACTTGCCTGGTGATATGGATGCCGTGGCGCTGGCGTCCGTCTTCGACAGCTTTCTATCGGGCGTGGCTATCCAGGCCCGCGATGGCGTAGGCTACGCCGTGTTTGACTCTGCCATCACGCAAATCATGCGCGTGTGGGATGCCAACCGCTTGGCAGCCTAGGCCGTAAAGCGGAACTCCAGCACATCGTCGCCATACTTGTCCGTCTCGCCCGTCGCGGTCCAGCCCAGGTAGCGGTAAAAACCGTAGGAGCGCGAGGCGGGGTCGTTGGAGCAGCCGAGGAACAGCCGTTGGTGGCCTTGCGCGCGCAGTTCCGTCATCACCAATTCCAGCAAGGTCTTGCCGATACCTAAGCCTTCGAATTCCGGCAGCAGGGCCAGGACGATGATTTCGCCCGTGTCGCGCTCGCCAAAGCAGTAGCCGACCAGCTGGCCGTCGTGATGGCAGACCTGGCCAGGCAGGCTGCCCGAGCGCATCATTTCGGCCCAGGAGTCGGCCGTGATGCCCACTTCCGCCAGGCGTTCCGCGGGAATGGCATTTTGCCGCGTCTTGCCGCGCAAGTCGATGAAGGCGGGGGTGTCTTCCGCCTTGGCGGGGTGGAACGTAATCGATGTTGGGTGTGTCGTCATGTATTTGCTCGATGGTGTGGGATGAATGGCGGGCAGGGCAGGATAAAAATCATTCCCAGGGTTTGCGCATGATTTTCGCGTGACGCTGCCAGTCAACTACTTTTGTATTCTCGATGGCCTGCTGGCCCGGGTTGCTGCTATCGATGATTTCATCCTTGACGATGATCAAGTCGTTTTTGTCATTCAAGCGATATTCCCGATAGCGCTCGCAATCCTGTTCGCGCCGCGCGGTGGCGATTAATTTGCTGGCCCGCCACGCATAGCTGTCTTCATAAAAGCATTGCGCCGCGCAGCCGCAATTGGCGATGCCGCCTTCGATTCTTTGATCGTTCATGCCGATATCCAGATTTGGAATGGCTGATAATGGCTTGTTGAAACTGTATTGCTTCGCCGGCGCATCCCATAGCCATACATCGGAACAGCGGATGCGCCCCTGGCTATCCGTATAGCCGGTGACCCACAGGTCGGCATGGCCGTCGAAATTCATGTCCAGCAGCAGCGCGTGCAAATTGCCCGTGCCGCTGCTGCTGCAACTGCCATTGAGCCACTGTTTCCCGACTTTCAGCTGATACGTCTGTTTTTCATCGTGATTTGCATAACGGATATCGGCCGCTTGCCACACTTTGCCTGTTACTGCTTTATCCAGATGCAAGGTGCCAGCATAAACCGAGGTGGAAATCAGGGATAAAAGCAGAGCAATCAGTTTCATGGCGATATTCGTGGACGGGCGTTGGGGCACAATACCCCGATTGCATCAGGCGGAGAGTGATCATACTGCAGGATTTGGGCAGTGCGCCACACCATTCCCTATCGTGCATTCTGCGCGGAACGGTGCTGTGTACAATGCCAAAAATCCATGAACAAGGAATTCTTATGACATCCTCTCCCGAATCTTTGAATGAAGCGGGCATCCTCGCTTATAACGACGGCCATCATGCCGAGGCATTCAAGCAATTCGATGCGGCCGCGCGCACCGGCGATCCGGCCGGCCAGCATTTATTGGCCAGCCTGTATTACCAGGGCCATGGCGTGACGCAAGATTTGCCGAAAGCGGTGGAATTGTTTACGGCGGCCGCGCAGGCGGGTTTTCCGCCAGCGCTGGCCAATCTGGCCCTGATGTATGCGAGCGGCGATGGCGTCGCGCAAGACATGGCGCAATCGCTCGCGTACTGCCGCCAGGCGGCCGAGGCGGGCGATGGCCAGTCGCAATTCAACCTGGCGCAGGCTTACCGCAAGGGCGATGGCGTACCGCAAGACTTTGCCGAAGCGGCGTTCTGGTACAAGCAGGCGGCCGAAGCCGGTTCCCTGTCGGCGCAGAACGAATATGGCTTGCTGTATGCGCAAGGGCAGGGCGTGGAGCTCGACTACGTGCAGGCGTATGCGTGGATCGCCATGCCGGCCGAGGCAGGCAGCGTGCAATCGATCAAGAACCGCGACCAGTTGCTGGAAATCCTTACGCCGTCACAGCAGCAGGCGGCGCGCGCGCTGGCTGCCGAGTATGCGGCGCAATATGGCGTCAATCCCCACTAAAGTAACACCTAACAAAACCTACTGCGCGTCGTAATTTGCGGTCTGTGATGCTCACTGTACCTTCGTACAGTTGCGCTTCTCAACCACAACTTACTTCCGCTCGCTACGGTTTTGTTAGGCGTTGTTATTGGGATTTCCCAGGTAGTTTGCTCAGCACGCCCGCCGCGTCGAGTTCATAGCTGTCGAAATCGCGCGCCAGGAACAGTTCACCCGAATAATGCAGCCGGGCTTCCGCTTCCAGCTCGGCCATGCCGTCCGCATTGTGGTAGCGGGCGCTGAAGTGGGTGAGGATCAGGTTCGGCAGGCGCACCGCTTCGGCGAACTGCGCCACGCGCTGCACGGAACTGTGCGTGGGGCCGGGACCCACCTTTTGCAGCATCGCTTCCGTGTAGGTGGCTTCATGCACGAGCAATTGCGCGCCCGTGCAAGCCTCCGCCAGCAACGCTGGCGTGTCGTTGTCGCCGCCGATCACCACCGTGGCGCGCTGCGTTTCCACCTGGCGGAAAGCGGCGGCGTTCAGTACCGTGCCGTCGTCGAGCAGCGCATCCTGGCCAGCTTGCAAGAGTCCCCAGGCGGGACCGGGCGGCACGCCGGCCGCCTGCAGGGCCGCCTTGTCCAGCTTCCATCTGCTCGTTTCCAGCGCGAAACGATAACCGACGCTGGGTGCGCGGTGCGACAGCGCGTGGCGCGAGACGGTCAAGCCCGCTTCCTCGTACACCACTGGCGCGCTGTCCACGTCGATGTGGATCAGCGGATACGTCAGGAACAGTTCCGTGTGCAGCAAGGTGGCGTCGATCCAGGCCTTGATGGCGGCCGGGGCGATCAGCAGCAAGGGCTTCTTGCGCCCCGTCATCGAGGCGCTGGCCAGCAAGCCCGGCAGTCCATAGCTGTGGTCGCCATGCACGTGGGTGATGCAGATGCCCACCAGGTCGTGCACGGACAGGGGCAGGCGCTGCAGCCGGTGCTGTGTGGCTTCGCCGCAATCGATCATCCACCAGTCGCGGTTGTGCGTGGTTTGCAGGGCCAGCGACGTGACGTTGCGGTAGCGCGTGGGCACGCCGGAAGACGTGCCGAGAAAAGTCAGTTTGAACATGCGCGCATTATGCGGCAAGCCAACGCCGTTGCCAACGCGCCAGTCTTCAGCTTGCCAATGGCGCGCGCAATTTGTCCTTGTAGATGCGCCCGTTCTTCATGATCAGCAGCAGGTTTTCTTCCGGCTGGGCGAGGAAATCGAGGTTTTTCGCGGGGTCGCCATCGGCCACCAGCAAGTCGGCCAGCGCGCCCGCGGCCAGCTTGCCCAAGGTGCCAGGGTAGGGCGAGCGCTGGCCGGACAGGGCCAGCAGTTCGCCATTTTGCCCCGTCGCCTGCGCCAGCAAGGTCAATGGGTCGTAAAAGCGCGTGAGCTTGGCCAGCTGGCGGCCTTGCGTGGGCGTGTTTTTCGCGTTGAACAGGATATCCGTGCCCCAGCCCGTCTTGATGCCGTACTTTTGCGCCAGCGCATACGCCTTCACCGTGCCTTCCGAGACAATGGCCTGGCTGGCCTTGCGCGCCGCATCGGGGTAGACATTCGCATCCGCGTCTTGCAGGAACGGCTGCAGGCTCCACCACGTGCCCGTGTCGCGCATCATGCGCACGGATTCGTCGTCGGCCAGCTGGCCATGCTCGATGCTGCGCACGCCTGCGCGGATGGCCCGCTGTATGCCTTTCGGCGTGTAGACGTGGGTCATCACATACGTGCCCCAGTCGGCGGCCGCTTCCACGCCGGCGCGCAGTTCGCGTTCCGAATACTGCGTGCTGTCGAGCGGGTCGTACATCGAAGCGACGCCGCCGCCCGCCATCATCTTGATTTGCGTCGCGCCCAGCATCAATTGTTCGCGCACGCGGCGCAGCACTTCCGCCTCGCCATCGGCGATCATGGCCATGCCCGCCGTTTCCGTCATGCCCAGCGGTGCATTGGCAGCGCGCGGGATGTCCGAGCGCAAACGGAAGTCGCCATGGCCCGAGGTTTGCGAAATCATGGCGCCCGAAGGAAAGATGCGGGGACCGTCGACGATGCCTTCATCGATGGCGCGTTTCAATGCAAAGGCGGGGCCGCCTGGATCGCGCACGGATGTAAAGCCCCGCAGCAGGGTGCGCTGCGCTTCCTGCGCCGCCACCAGGTACAGATAGCCGACGTCGGACGTCATGGCCGTCACCTGGTTGATGGCGGCGAGCATGGTGTGCCAGTGAGCGTCGATCAGGCCCGGCATCACCAGCTTGCCCTGGCAATCGATCACTTGCGCGCCGTCCACCTTCTCGCCGGCCGGCAACAGGGCGGTAATGGTCGGGCCTGTCACCAGCACGTGGATGCCGGAGCGGGGCGCCTTGCCCGTGCCGTAGAACAGGCGCAGATTGGTCAGCAGCAGGGGGCGCTGGGGCGTTTGCGGCTGCTGGGCGATGGCGTTGCCGGTGGACAGGCCGAGGCCGACGAAGGGCGCCAGCATGGCGGCCGCGCCACCGAGAAACTGCCGGCGCCGCATGTCCGCCATCACCCGCTGGTGCAGGATGGTGAAGACGGTGCCGCCGCAGTCGCAGGCGCGCGGCTTCAAGCCGCCCGTCTGCCATGTATCCGCCAGATGTTGTGCCAGGGCCATCGCCGCCATCCTTTCATCGTTGCCGCGCCAGCATGGCTGCCGCAGTCAAAGTTGATAATTAGAAACTACGACCATTGAAAGCCCGAAGCGATGGCAAGTCAAGCGTGCACTTGCTTTACAGCAAAGAATGCAGCATCTGCCGTTAAGTACATGCTAAGGTGCATGCTGGCCGCTATCTTCGCTCGCCGTGTAATCGACAAAGCCGTCGCGGCGGCAAAAGCTGGCCAGCTGCATGCCGGCCTGGCGCGCGATGCGGATGGCCAGCGAGGTGGGCGCCGAGATGGTGGCGACGAGCCCGATATGCATGCGCGCCGATTTGCGCACCAGTTCATAGCTGGCGCGGCTGGACAGGAAGACGAAGCCGTCGTGCATGGCGATGCGGTGCAGGGCCAGGTAGCCGATCAACTTGTCCAGGCCGTTATGCCGGCCCACATCCTCGAACACTTTCACGATGGCACCTTCGGCCGTGCACCAGGCGGCCGCGTGCACGCCGCCCGTCTTGTGCATCAATTCCTGGTACGGCAGCAGTTCGCGCGCGGCGCGGCCGAGGATGGCGCTGCTGGCGACCAGCGGCGGCAGGGGGCGCGTGATCTTTTCCGGCACCAGGTCCAGCAGGGCCAGGCTTTCGATGCCGCACACGCCGCAACCGGTGCGCCCTGTCAGCGCGCGGCGGCGGGCCTTGAGCTTGATCAAATCCGGCTGCGCGATGGTCAGCCGCACTTCCGCGCTATCCTCGCCGCAACACACATCGAGGTCGTAGATGTCGCGCACGCTGCCGACGATGCCTTCGGTCAAGGTAAAGCCGACGGCGAATTCCTCCAGGTCGCGCGGCGTGGCCATCATCACGGCGTGGGCGATGCCGTTGTAGACGAGGGCCACGGGATACTCCTCGGCCACCATGTCGCGGCCCGCCGTGGCCACGCCCCCCTGGTGGCGCACCATGGGGACGTCCAGGTAACCGTCGCGTTCGATGGTGGTGATGTCGATATCGCATTCCATGATTTTTTCCTCCGGTTAATCGATCTGATAGCGCGGGCAGGGCCGTATCGAGGGCGGCAGCGGGTCGCCATGCAATTCCAGCAGTGAGCGTTCCGTTTCCCGCGTCATGGCGTTCAGGGCCAGGCAGTTGGGTGCCAGGCCGAACGGTTCGGCGATCTGCTGCGCGATGGCTTCCAGCGCAAACAGGGTGTAGGCGACAAAGACGGAAATGAGGGGCGTGGCCACGCCGATGGCGTCCACCAGGCCCAGCGGCAGTAAAAAACAGTACATGTAGACGGTGCGGTGCACCAGCACGCCGTATGGATATGGAATCGGCGTGTTCTTGATGCGCTCGCAACCGGCCACGGTGGCGGCCAGGTCGTTGAGCTGGGTGTCGAGCATCCACAGCAGCTGCGCCTGGCCCGGCTGGCGCTGCACGGCGTCATGCAGCATGGCCCGCACCGTGTGCAGCACGGCGACCGGCTTGAAGTTCAGTCCCTGCAAGCGCTGCACTTCTTCGGCCGGCAGGTAGCGCGCCAGGTCTTCCTGCGGGTCCGTCTGGCGCAACTGGTGCTTGAGCGCGTAGACGAAGGCGATCAGCCGGTTCATCAGCAACTCATGGTCCAGGCCGCTCGTCTCCCGTGGCATATACGTGATCGCTTGCGAAGCCAGGGCCCGCGCGGCGATCAGCAATTGCCCCCAGATATGCCGCGCCTCGACAAAGCGCGCATAGCTGGCGTTGTTGCGAAAGCCGAGGAAGATCGCCAGGCTGATGCCAACCATGGGAAACGGCGCCGTATCGAGCGGAATCTTGACGCCGAAGATGCGGCCATCCGTCAGCAGGGCCAGCGAACTGACGACCAGCATCAGCAGCAATTGCGGGATGATGGCTTGCAGCACCGAGCCATCCCAGACGAACAGCATGCGAAACCAGTTGGTGGTGGGGCGAATGATCATGATGGAATGCGCATGCCGTGATGCCGGTTAATGTTTCCGGGGCACGACTTTGCCCTCGAAGACGTAGTATTGGAACAGGTTGTAGCCGATCATGATCGGCAGCATGGAACCCATGCCGATCAGCATGAAGATTAGGGTCGGCTCATCGGATGCGGCCGCCGCGATGCTCAGCTTGCCTGGCACGAGGTCGGGGAAAAAGCTGATGGCCAGGCCCGCGAACGAGGCCAGGAACAGCACGATGGCGCCGCGGAACGGTCCGCGCACGCCATTCACATGCACGGCCCACAGGATGTAGATGAAGGCGCTGGCGGCGATGGCGGCCAGGGCCAGCAGCACGCCGAACACGCCCGGCTGCGCCCAGCGGTCGTGGCCGATGGCGCTGAAGACCATGGTGCCGGCCGACAGCACGATGGCGGCCGCGACAGTCGCCAGCACGCTGGCCGTGGCATGGCGGCGCGCTGCCGCTTCCAGCTGGCCGCCCGTCTTCTTGATCAGATAAGTGCTGCCCAGGAGGCAATAACCGGCCACCACGCCCAGCGCCGTGCAGGCCGTGAAAATACCGCTCAGCCAGCCCGGCTGCAAGCCCGTGATGACCTCGCCCAGCACCACGCCTTGCGCCACGGCGGCCAGCAGGCTGCCCACGCCGAAGACCACATCCCACAGGCGCTTGTTGCCGGCCGCATGGCGGAACTCGATCGAGGCGCCGCGCATGATCAGGCTGGCGATCAGCAGCATGATGGGAATGTACAGCTGTTCCAGCAAGGTGGCATAGGCGCTGGGAAAGGCGCCGAACAGGGCGCCGCCCACCACCACCAGCCAGGTTTCGTTGGCGTCCCACACATGGGCGATCGATTGAAAGATCAGGTTGCGTTCCTGCTCGCGGCGGGTGAACAGGCTGAGGATGCCCACGCCCAGGTCGAAGCCGTCCGTGACCACGTAAAAGATCAGCATCAGGCCGATCAAGCCGAACCAGGCATTGCCCAGCATGGCATGCGAATTCATATCCATTACACACTCCTCGTCAGATAGCGGCGCATTTCAATACCCCGCGGCATGGGCGGCGTCCGGCAGCGGCAGCGCCACGTCCGGGCCTTGTTGCAGCCATTTTTTTGCAAACACAAAGAAGGTGACGAACAGCACGATGTAAAACACGAAGAACATCAGCATGCTGCCGGCCACGGCGTGGGCTGCCACGTCGGAGACGGCGTCGCGCGTACGCAGCAAGCCATACACGACCCACGGCTGGCGTCCCACTTCGCGCACGATCCAGCCGCACTCGACGGCGATATACGGCAGCGGTATCGTCAGCACCCAGGCCAGCAGCAGTGTGCGCTTGCGCACGAACTCTTCCACGCGCCCGCCCACCTTGCGCCAGGCAACGAAGGTCCAGAACGACAGCAGCACGAACCACATGCCGATGCCGGCCATGGCGCGGAAGGCGTAGTACAGCAACGGCAGCATGGGCGGCTGGTCTTCGCGGGCGATATCGGCCAGGCCCGTGATCTTGCCCGTAGCGCTATGCGTGGCAATCACGCTGAGCATGCCGGGCACTTCGATGGACCAGTCATTCTTTTGCTCCGCCTGGTTAGGCCAGGCCAGCAGGGACCAGGCCGCACCTTCGCCATCAGGATTCGTGTGCCAGTGGCCTTCGATGGCCGCGCCCTTGGCTGGCTGGGTCTTGAAGACGTCGACGCCGCTCGAATCGCCGAGCCAGACCTGCAACGGCGCAATCACCAACAGCAACATCAGCGCCAGCTTGAACGAGCGGGCGAAGAAGGCTGGTTCGCGGCGCTTGAACATATACCAGGCGGAAATGCCGGCGATGACGAACAAGCCCGTTTCCACGGCGGCCACCCACATGTGGCCCACGGCCCAGGCCATGTCGGGATTGAAGATGGCAGCCACGTAATCGGTGACGATGATCTTGCCGTCCGCCACGCGCACGCCGGCCGGCGTCTGCATCCAGGAATTGGCGACCATGATCCAGAATGAGGAAATGCTCGACCCGAGCGCCACCATGCCGGTGGCAAACAGGTGCACGCCCTTCGGTACGCGGCCCCAGCCGAACATCATGATGCCGATGAAGCCCGCTTCCAGCATGAAGGCCATGGCGCCCTCGAAGCCGAGGATGTTGCCGATGAACTGGCCGGAATGGTGCGAAAACGGCGCCCAGTTGGTGCCGAACTGGAATTCCAGGGGAATCCCGCTGACGACGCCGACGGCAAAGTTCAGTACCAGCAGCTTGCTCCAGAAGCGCGCGTGGCGGTAGTAGACGGGGTCGCTGGTGCGCAGCCACAGCGCCTCGACGACGAACAGGAACAGCGACAGGCTGATCGTCAATATGGGCCACAGGATGTGGAAGATGGCCGTCATCGCAAATTGCGCGCGCGACAGGTCCAGGGTATCGAAACCGAACATGGCGTTCTCCTGTTCAGCTGACTGCGGCCGAAGGCGACAGCAGCACGGGGATGGATTTGAAGGTCGGTGTGCGCGAGCCTTCGCCCACGCTGTCGAGCGGCACCAGCGGATTGGTTTCCGGGTAGTAGGCACCGATGCAGCCGCGCGGAATGTCGTACTCGACCAGCAGGAAACGGTCGGCGCGGCGGGCTATGCCGTCATCCCACACGCCGATCAGGTCGACCCAGTCGCCGGCCGCAAAGCCCAGCATGGCCAGGTCGTCCTTGTTGATGAAGACGACCCGGCGCTGGCCGAACACGCCACGGTAGCGGTCGTCCATGGCGTAGATCGTCGTGTTGTACTGGTCGTGCGAACGCGTGGTCATCAGCACCATCAGGCGCTCGCCATATTGCTGGCGCGCACGGTGGATCGGCGTATCGAGTTCGATGGCGTTGACGAGGAATTGCGCCTTGCCGCTTTGCGTCTTCCACACGCGTTCGCGCGAGGCAATTTCCAGGTGGAAGCCGCCCGGCTTGGCCACGCGCAAGTTGTAATCGAAAAAGTCGTCGAACACTTGCTCGATGGAATCGCGCAGCAAGGCATAGTTGCCGGAATAGCGCAGCCAGTCGATCTTTTCGCTACCGAGGGTCGCTTGCGCCATGCCGGCCACGATGGCGATTTCCGAGCGTAAATTGGGCGAGGCGGGCTGGTTCATGCCGAACGAGATATGCACCATGCTCATGGAATCCTCCACCGTCACGCCTTGCGCCACGCCCGCCTGCACGTCGATCTCCGTGCGTCCCAGGGTGGGCAGGATCAGCGCATCCTTGCCGTGCACGAGATGGCTGCGGTTGAGCTTGGTGGCGATATGCACGGTCAGGTCGCACGAGCGCAGCGCGTCCCACGTGCGCGGCGTGTCCGGCGTGGCCATCGAGAAATTGCCGCCGAGCGCGACAAACACTTTCACCTTTTTCTCCAGCATCGCTGCGATGGTGCCGACGGCGTCGTAGCCGTGGTGGCGCGGCGGCTCGAAGTTGAAGACGAGGCCCAGGCGGTCGAGGAATTCCTTGGTCGGCTGTTCCTCGATGCCCATGGTGCGGTCGCCCTGCACGTTCGAGTGGCCGCGCACGGGGCACAGTCCCGCGCCCCGTTTGCCGATATTGCCGCGCATCATCATCAAGTTCGACAGGATTTGCACGGTGGCCAGCGAATTCTTGTGCTGGGTCACGCCCATGCCCCAGGTGGCGATGACGGCCTTGCCCTTCACATAGATTTGCGTGAGCTCTTCGATCTTGTCGCGCGCCACGCCCGATTCGGCCAGCAGCAAGTCCCAGCTTTCGGCGCGCAGGTCGGCCGCGAAGGCGTCGAAGCCCGTCGTGTGTTCGGCAATGAAATCGCAGTCGAGCACGCGCTCCTGGCCGTGGGCGATGGCCTCGTCATCGAGTTCGACGACGCGCTTGGCCATGGCCTTGATCAGCGCGAAGTCGCCGCCCAATGTCGGGCAGATGAACAGCGAGCAAATGTTCGTGCTGCCGCCCGTCAGCATTTCCAGTGGATGCTGCGGGCTGGTGAAGCGCTCCAGGCCCCGTTCGTGCAATGGGTTGATGGAAACGATGGTGGCGCCGCGGCGCGACGCTTCGCGCAATTCGCCCAGCATGCGCGGGTGGTTGGTAGCCGGATTCTGGCCGAACAGCAACAGGGTGTCCGCGTGCTCGAAATCGTCGAGCAGCACCGTGCCCTTGCCGATGCCCACGGTTTCCGGCAAGCCGCGGCTCGTCGCTTCGTGGCACAGGTTGGAGCAATCGGGGAAGTTATTGGTGCCGTAGGCGCGCACGAACAGTTGATACAGGAAAGCCGCTTCGTTGCTGGCGCGGCCCGACGTGTAGAAGGCGGCCTGGTTCGGGTCGTCCAGCGCGTGCAGGTGGTGCGCCACGAGGGCGAAGGCGTCGTCCCAGGAAATGGCCTGGTATTTATCGCTGGCGGCGTCGTACACCATGGGGTCTGTCAGGCGGCCATGTTGTTCCAGATCATAGTCCGACTGCTCCATCAGTTCGGTGACAGTGTGTTCCTGGAAAAACTCGGGGCGCACGCGCTTGCTCGTCGATTCGGCGGCCACGGCCTTGACGCCGTTTTCGCAGAATTCAAACGTCGACGCGTGTTCGCGGTCGGGCCAGGCGCAGCCGGGACAGTCGAAACCGTCGGGCTGGTTTTGCTCGAACAGGGAGCGGTAATTGCCCGCGCTGACTTTTTCCTTGAACAGATTGATGGCCACATATTTGAGGGCACCCCAACCGGCCGCGGCATGGGTGTAGGGCGCGATGCGCGCGTCGGACTTTGGCTTGCTCATGATGACTCTCCTGGTGATGTGCGATGGGACAATCACATGGTAGGGGCGGCGGACTGCCCCGTAGGCGCACAGTTCCGGGTAAAAAAACAGAGTACAGATGGCAAGATGACGATGCCGGTCGCGCCGGCGCCGGCCGTGATTTATGATGTGGACAAGGAGAAAGATATGCAAAAGGAAGAAGGAATCGATGCGGCGCTGATCGCGCTGCTGGCGCTGCTGTGGCAAGCGCGCCAGGAGGCGCCGGTGAGACCATGGTCGCTGGCCAAGCTGGCCAAGCGGGCGGGAGTACAGATGAGCACCTTGCTGCGCCAGCTCAATGCGCTGTCCAGCGCGGGACTGGTGGTGGTCGCCACGGCGGAGAGCGGCGGCGGCAGCGCGCTACTCAGCGCGGCGGGCGCGGAACTGTGCGCCAGCGTCTTTACTGCACCGCCAGCGGAATAGATCGCGTCTGTACTCTATCGGCTGGCGCCGGACTGTACCTCTTTGTACCCCTTCATTCGTCCTATGCTACTTCCAGACGAATGCCTATCGAGGGGAAGCACTATGAACACCATCCTGTATCCGCAGCCAGCGCTCTGGCAGCCAGACTATAGTGAGCCATGCGTGGACATGCTGGGCCGCCCCCTGACGGACTTGCGCATTTCCGTCATCGACCAGTGCAACTTCCGCTGCACCTATTGCATGCCGGCCGAACTGTACCCCAGCGATTACCCGTTTCTTCCCTCCAGCGAGCGCATGTCCTTCGCGCAGATCGAAATCATGGCGCACGCCTTCGTGCGCCTCGGCGTCGATAAAATCCGCATCACGGGCGGCGAACCGCTGCTGCGCAAGAACCTCGAACGGCTGATCGAAATGCTGGCGCGTCTCACCACGCCGGACGGGCGCGCCGTGAGCATCGCGCTGACGACGAATGGCAGCTTGCTGGCGGCCAAGGCGCGTTCGCTGAAGGACGCGGGGCTGGAGCGGGTCACCGTCAGCCTCGACAGTCTTGATAACGGTATTTTCCAGCGCATGAATGGCGTCGATTTTCCTGTCGAGAAAGTGCTGCACGGTATCGAGGTAGCGCAAGCCGTGGGCTTGACTCCCGTGAAGGTCAACATGGTGGTGCAGAAAGGTGTCAACGATAGCCAGATCGTGCCGCTGGCGCGCCATTTCCGCCACACGGGGGTGGTGCTGCGCCTGATCGAATTCATGGACGTGGGCGGCATCGGCGCCTGGTCGCGCACGCACGTCGTCACGTCCGAGGCGGCGCGCGCGCTGATCGCCGCCGAATTTCCCCTCGAGTCGCTGGGCGAAGGCAAGCCTGTCCTGCACGAAACGGCCAGCCGCTACCGTTATCTGGATGGCGGCGGCGAAGTGGGCTTCATTTCCAGCGTGTCGCAGCCGTTCTGCGGCGACTGCAGCCGCGTGCGCGTGTCGTCGGACGGCAAACTGTTTACCTGCCTGTTTGCCCACGACGGCCTCGACCTGCGGCCCCGGCTTGACTCCGAGCAAGGCCTGGAAATCCTGCTGCGCCAGCACTGGCAGCGACGTGGCGACCGCTACTCAGAAGTACGCGGCGCGCTGGCCCAGGTTGGCGGGCGCAAGCAGTATCCCACCGTGCGCATGTCGCTGGTGGGCGGATAACTGGTTTACAACGCCTAGTAAAACCGTAGCGAGCGGAAGTAAGTTGTGGCTAAGAAGCGCAACTGTACGAAGGTACAGTGAGCATCGCAGGCCGCAAATTACGACGCGCAGTAGGTTTTGATAGGTGTTATTAGAGGAATTCGGTGATGAGCTTACCGAGCAGGATGATTGCCTGTTCCACACCCACGCTCCACGGATAACTGTAGTTGAGGCGGATGCAATGCTTGTAAGCCTGGCTGACGGAAAACATGCGGCCCGGACCCACCGTGATCTTGCATTCCAGCGCGCGCCGGTACAACTGCATGGAATCTATATTGCCGGGCAGCTCCACCCACAGCACGTAGCCGCCCTGCGGGTGCGAGATTTTCGTGCCGGCAGGAAAGAAGCGCAGCACAGCGGCCGCCATGATGCGCGCTTGCTGGGCATACGCCTTGCGGGTGCGGCGCAGATGCTGTTCGTAGCCGTCGTTTTGCAGGTATTCGGCGATGGCCAGCTGGGGAAACGAGGACGTGGCCAGGGTATTGAGGAATTTGAGCTCTTCGACCTTGCCCCGGTAGCGTCCGGCCAGGGCCCAGCCCACGCGCTGCGCCGAACTGAGGCTCTTGGAAAACGAGGAGCAGTGCAGCACCAGGCCCTTGCGGTCGTACGATTTGAGCGAGGACGGATGGGCATCGCCGTAATACAGTTCGTTGTAGACGCCGTTTTCGATGGCGGGCACGTCGTGCTGCTCCAGCAGCTGGTATAAGGCCCGCTTGCGCTGGTCGGACATCTGGAAGCCCAGCGGATTCTGGAAGTTCGGCATCACCATGACGGCGGCGATGGGCTGGCGGGCCATGATGTCGGCCAGCGCCTCGATGCTGATGCCGTCGTACGGATCGGTGGATACTTCCACCACCTTCATGCCCAGCCGTTCGACGGCCATCAGCATGGCATAGAAGGTGGGCGACTCGACGGCGATGGTGTCGCCCGGCTTGGCCACGGCTTGCAGGCACAGGTTGATCGCTTCCGTGGCGCCCACGGTGACGATGATTTCGTCGGGATCGACGGCCAGGCCGTTCTCCATGTAGCGGCGGGCGATTTCGCGGATCAGCTGCGGGTTTCCCGGCGGCAGGTCGTCCGTCACGTTCCACGCGCGGTTGCGGCGCGCCACGGCGCCCGCATACTGGTTGATGCGTTCCCAGGGAAACAGCGACGGGTCGGGGTAGGGCGAACCCAGCGGGATGGCGTCGTGCAAGCCGATCGAGCGCAGGGTCGACAGCACCAGGCGGCTGACGTGCACTTCCGCCGGCACGGGGCTGGGATGCGACGCCTGCATGCACATGGCGGGCGCGGCCGTGTCGCTGGCGCGCGGGCGCACGAAGTAGCCGGACTGGGGCCGGCTTTCTATCACGCCCATGCTTTCCAGCTTGACGTAGGCGCGCAGCACCGTGGTGATGCTCAGCTTGTGCTGCTGGCTGGTCTGGCGCACGGAGGGAATGCGTTCGCCGGGCAAGAGCACGCCCTTGGCCACCAGTTGCTCGATGTCGCTGACGAGCTTTTCATACAATTTCATGCAATGGTATCCATTCTTTGATTCTTGCTCTACGTCATTGCATTATCGTCCAATTCATGACTACCTATAGTTACAGTTATCGCATGTTGCCAAAATGAAACTACCATCCGGCACTTCTGGTTTACCATCCACATAGAAAATGAAAAAAGGAATATCGGTCATGGCAATTCCACAAAGCATGCTGTCCGTCGTCGCGCGCGACGAAGTGCATTTGCAGTTCAATGTGAAGGCCGGCGTTGAACCGGAGCAGCTGTTCAGGGTGCTGGGCAAGCTGTGGGAGTCCGAGGTCACGGGCATCCTCGATCCCACCTTGAACCGCCACCATCAGCTGACGGGCGGCACGGCCAACGTGGTACTGGGATTCAAGCCCGAGCTGTGGCGCGCCGCTTGCCCGGGTTGCGTGCCGGACAATATGGCGTCGTTCGGGCAAGACCTGGTGGGCGCCAACGGCAAGACGGCGCCGGCCACCCAGCACGATTTCTGGGTCTGGATCACGCAGTCGAACGCGGCCACCCTGTACGACAGCATGCGCACGACGCTCACTTTGCTGAGTCCTTTCGCCGAGCTGGCCAGCGAGCAGGTGTGTTTTCCGTATCACAATAACGTGACGTTTGACGGCTTTGCCGACGGCGTCGCCAACCCGAATCCGTTTCGCGCCAACGGCGTGGCCATCATTCCGGACGGTGAAGCGGGCGCGGGCGGCTCCACCGTGCTGCTGCAAAAATGGCGTATGGATGTGGAGCGCCTGCGCGCCTTGCCCGTGCACGCGGCGGAGCAGGTGTGGGGCCGCACCAAGGCCGGCAGCCATGAATTGTCGCCGCTGCCCGTCGATTCCCACGTGGGCCGTAACCAGTTCATCCGCGATGGCGAGGAAGTCGATATCGTGCGCCGCAACGCCAATTACGCCAATGCCAGCGAGGCGGGCGTCATGTTTGTCGGTTTCTGCAAGGACATCACGGTGACCATGGGCATGCTGCGGCAAATGTACGGCGTAGGCTATGATGGCGTCACCAAGACGGACCGGCTGCTGGATTTTTCCACGGCGCTGTCGTCGGCGATCTATTTTGTGCCCAGCATCGATGCCTTGCTGGCCGTGGGTATTTCGCCGGCGGATCCCGGCTGAGGGCCGTCCCGGCGGTCCCTATTTTTACTTTAAAGGAGTTTTCCATGCGTATTCGTCCCGCCACATTGCTGTCCGCCCTGATCTTCGGCAGCGTCGTCTTCAGCGCTTCCGCTTCCGCCGTCGGCCTGGGTTTCCTGGCCGATACGCCCATGGCTTACCTGAACAAGAACGACAAGCCCGTCTTCGTGAAGGCCGTCACCGACGTGCTCAATGACAAGAAGGATGGCGAAACCGTGCAATGGAGCAATGAAGGCTTGCGCAATTCCGTGCGCATCGCCGCCGAGATCACGGCCAGCGACACGGAAAAGACGGATGCGCAAACATGCCGCAAGGTGCAGGTTGCCTTGAGCGCCAAGGGCCAGGAACAGACCCTCAAGCTGAAGGTCTGCAAGGCCGGCACGGCCACGTGGAAAGTGGCGAAGAGCTGATTGCCCGTGCATTTCCCTTGCCGGTTCTGCACCGGCAAGGTGCGACTTTCTCATAAGTAAGTGTTGCAGCGGTTAGAATCACGCTTTACCCTCACTTTTCTCACCTGCATGCAGCAAAGTCGCCTCCTGTTTTTCCGCCTGGCCGGCCAGTTTCGCCGCTATGGCGCCATCGTTGCCGCCACCTTGCTGGCCGTGGGCGTGGCGTCCGCCACCGATGTGTTGTTAATCCGCCAGTTGCAAAACGTCGTCGATGCCATGCGCGCGACGGCCAGCACGCAGGTCGCGCCCGTGTCCGGCGTGATGGGCATGTTGCAGGGCTGGGTCGACCGTTTCTTGCCGGCACAGGCGGGGCAGGTGGACCTGTGGGTGATTCCCGCCACTATCCTGGGCCTGGCCGTGCTGCGCATGGTGTCGAGCTTTGCCGGCGATTATGGTTCCGTCTGGCTATCGAGCCGGGTACAGGCCGACCTGCGCGAAAAGATGTTCGCCACCATCATGCGCCTGCCCAGCCGCTTTTTCGATACCACCACCACCAGCCTGACGCAGTCGCGCGTGGCGTTCGACGCCAGCCAGGTGTCGCAGGCGGGCTTGAACGTGCTCAACGTGATGGTGCGCGACTCCGTCGCCACCGTCGGCTACCTGATCCTGCTATTCAGCATCGACGTGAAACTGGCCCTGTTCTGCATGGCCTCGATGCCCATCGTCGCCATCGTCGTGACCCTGGCGGGACGCCGCATGCGTCACCTGAGCAAGAGTTCGCAGCAAGCCGTGGGCGAGCTGACGTCCGTGCTGGACGAAAGCATAGCCGGCCAGCGCGTCGTGAAAATCTTTGGCGGGCAAGATTATGAACAGGCGCGCTTCGTCGACGTGGTCAAGCGCAACCGCCAGCTGGCCGTCAAGCACGCGGCTACCTCGGCCATGAATTCCGGCTTCATCATGATGCTTGTCGGTATTACCCTGTCATCCGTGATTTACTTCGCCATGCTGCGCGCGCAAAGCGGCGCCATCACGCCGGGCGCCTTCGTCGCGTTCATGGGCGCGCTGATGGCCATGCAGTCGCCGATCAAGAATCTGACGAAGATCAATGAGCCGCTGCAGCGGGGCCTGGCTGCGGCCGAGTCCGTTTTTGGTTTGATCGACACGCCGCTGGAACCGGACCCGGGCACAGTGGCCCCGGCCGCGGTGCAGGGCAATTTGTCCTTGCAGAACGTGCATTTCCGCTACAACAGCGACGATCCCGATGCGCCCACGGCCTTGAGCGATATCACGCTCGATATCCGCGCCGGTGAGACGGTGGCTCTGGTGGGCGGTTCCGGCGGCGGCAAGACGACCTTGCTGGGCTTGTTGCCGCGCTTCTATGACGTCAGCGGCGGCCAGATCCTGCTCGACGGCGTCGACGTGCGCGACTACGCCTTGCTGGCCCTGCGGCGCCAGTTTGCCCTCGTCAGCCAGGATGTGATCCTGTTCAACGACACGATGGCGGCGAATATCGCGTATGGCGACCCGGCCCCGGACCAGGACAGGATCGAAGCATCGGCGCGCGCCGCCTACGCCCACGACTTCATCATGCAGTTGCCGCAAGGCTACGACACGCAGGCGGGGCAGAACGGTTCGCGCCTGTCGGGCGGACAACGCCAGCGCCTGGCCATCGCCCGCGCCCTGTACAAGGATGCGCCGATTTTGCTGCTCGACGAAGCGACCAGCGCGCTGGACACGGAGTCGGAGCGCTCCGTGCAGGCCGCGCTGGAAGTGCTGATGCGCAACCGCACCACCATCGTCATCGCCCACAGGCTGTCGACCATCGAAAGCGCCGACCGCATCGTCGTCATGCAGGGCGGGCGCCTGGTGGAATCGGGCAGCCATGCGGACTTGCTGCAGCAGGGCGGCGCGTATGCGCGCCTGCATGCGAGCCAGTTGTCGCCCGTCAAGGATGCCCTGGGCTGACGCCTGGCCCATCCTGCGCCTGCCCATGCGCCAGGCCGGAGCCGGACCAGCAGGTCCGTCCCGGCCTTTTTTCATGGGGCGGCAATCGTGCCTGTGGCGACCGGCGCTTGCCTTTATGATGGCAGCCGCAAAGCAACATGAACAATGGAGCAACATGAAGAATCAACAGACAATGCGCTGGCTGCTGGCCGCCGCGCTGGGTATGAGTACGGCCTTGCCGCTGGCGGCACAGGAAGATACGCCGTCGCCGGCAACGGCTTCCCATCACGCGCAAGAAGAGGACAGGACCATGTATCTGGATGAAAATTTCATGCCCAGCAACGAGCGTCGCGCCGTGTATGCGCTGCGCACGCCGCCCGTGCGCGACGAGGCGCTGGGCGCCTGGCATGTACGGCTCGAATTTCCCGATACGCCGGGCGTGCTGGCCTTTGAAACCTATGCCACGGACCTGGACTTGAGTCAGGTCAAATTCGTGAAGTTTCGCAAGTACTACCACGAGAATGGCCAGCTGCTGCGTGAAACCTATTTCAATGCTCAGGGCGAGGAGCTGCTCGGCGGCTCCGTGTACTTCGAGAGTGGGCAGGTCCAGCAGCGGGTGACCGCCTTGCCGAACGGGCGCGACAGCATATCGGAAACGTATCACCAGAATGGCCAGCTGATGAGCCGCACGCTGTATCACGGCGACGAGATGGCCGATGGCGAGCAAGTGTCGTATGGCGCGAACGGGGCCGTCAGCAACCGCTCGTATCGACGCCATGGCCAGATGGATGGTGTGGAGGAATCGTTTTATGCCGATGGCAAGCTGTTCCGGAAGGGGCGGTACGTCGATGGCCAGCGCGAGGGCGAGTTCGTCATGTACGCGCAGGATGGCAAGGTGCTGGCCCGGACCGTCTGGGTGCACGGCCAACCCGACGGCTGGTCGTTTGAAAGCCATGGCAATGGCGTCGTGTCGAACAAGACGCTGTACCAGAAGGGTGCCGTGCTCAGCTTGCAAACGTGGGCCCCGAATGGCCGGCCCGTGTTTGCCTGGCAAAAAGACGCGCAGGGGCGCGACCACGGCGACACGACGGATTGGCATGCCAACGGTGCGCGCGCCAGCGTGACCCCGTTTGTCGAAGGCCAGCGCCACGGCTTGCTGCAGACGTGGTACGACGATGGCAGCCTGCGCCAGATCGTGCCATATGAACATGGCAAGAAGCACGGCATCGAGCGCCACTGGGACAAGGCCGGCAAGCTGCTGCTGGAACAGGCATGGCAAGCCGGAGAGCCAGTTTCCATGCGCTAGGAGTCGTCCGCCTTTGCAGGTATCATGCAGGGATTCCGGCCCGCCAGCAGGCGTGAAGCCGGCGGGATAACTGGAGGCAATGGTGGTGGAAGCGGAAGTATCGGCGATGGCCAGGGCGCAAGGCATGGCCTTGCAAAACATGCGCGTCGTGATGCGCGCGGCGCAGCGCCACTCGGCGCAGATCGAGAAGCAATGCGGCGTATCGGGCGCGCAATTGTGGGTGATGCAGGAATTGCTGGAGCGGCCGGGCTTGCGCATGGGCGAGCTGGCCAGCAAGATGTCGATCCACCAGACGACGGCCAGCAACCTGGTTGAGGCGCTGGTCAAAAAAGCCTATGTGCGCAAGGCGCGCGACCAGCCCGACCAGCGCGTGGTGACCCTGACCCTGACGGCGGAAGGGCAGGCCGTGATCGCCGGCGCGCCGCAGCCGGCGCGCGGCTTGCTGCCCAGCGCGCTGAGCCAGCTCGATGCCGACAGCCTGGCGCACCTGAACCAGGGCTTGAGCGCCTTGCTGGCCGTCGTCGCTCCCGATGACAGGCAGGCGGGCATGCAACCGTTTCCGTTCACCATGTAATCACTGGCAAGCGTGCGGCTGGACCGCCGCGCTTGCCATTATCATCGGCGCTGTCGCACCGTTGATGAAAGCACGCATTGAAGATATTCACTTCCGTTTTGCTGGCCACCGTCCTGGCCGGTTCTTCCACCATTTGCATGGCCAATGAGTTGGCCATGCCGGCCTTGCTTTCCGGGCAATCGCCGGCCTCCCTCTATTTCGACGCGGATTACCAGCCCGCTGCGCCCGCTGCGGCCATGTACGAGCAGCGCGCACCGTTGCACCACGATGCAGCCCGCCAGGCCTGGCATTGGCAGCTGCATTTCGCGCAGCCGCCGGGCAAGCTGCACATGGATGCCTGGCTGCTGGGCACCGACGTGGCGTCGCCGCGCTACACCGGCCGGCGCAGCGTGTATTTTGCCGATGGCCAGCTGGGCCTGCTGGAAGAGCGCAATGGGGAAGGAGACTTCGATGGCGTGACCGTCGCGTACTATGCGGACGGCACGGTGAAAAGCCGCAAGGCTTACCGCGCAGGCGAGTACGAAGGCTTGCATAGCCACTATCATGCGAATGGCCAGCTGAGGCATGCATTGCTGTATCACGCGGGCCAGCCCGCCGATGGCGAATTCCTGAGCTTTGACGAGCATGGCCAGGTCAGCAACCGCGCGCATTTCGTCGATGGCGTGCTGACCGGTGAAGTGACGGCGTTCCATCCGAATGGCAGGCTGGCCGAGCGGGGACCGTATCTGGACGGCCAGCGCAACGGCCTGCACCAGGCCTGGTGGCCGGACGGCCGTGAAATGTCGCGCCTCAATTTCTTGCATGGCAAGCCGCAGGGCTGGTCGCTGCTGTATTTCGCGAATGGCCAGCTGGACCAGAAAAACCTGTTCGAGGATGGCGTCATGCTGAGCACGCAAAGCTGGCGCGATGATGGCACGCCGCTGCGCCAGCGCCAGCAGGATGAGCAGGGCCGCGCGCAGGGCGAGGACAGGCAATGGCATGCGAACGGCAAGCTGGCCCGGCTCGCTTCCTACCATGATGACGTGCCGCATGGCGCGTGGCGGGAGTGGCATGCGGACGGCTCGCCCCGCCATGCCGTGGATTATGTGCACGGGCGCAAGCAGGGCCTGGAACGGGCCTGGGCCGGCGACGGCACGCGCACCATCTGCGAGTGGCAGGATGGCCGCTTGCTGCGTGCCTGCCGTAATTTCTAGCTTGCTGCCGCTGGCAACCGTTGCAATTGCAGCTGCGCCAGCGCCCCGTACAGCGGTTCGCTGAGTACGCGCGACACCGTGCTGGCGACGACGGCGCAGGCCATCAGGCTCAGCACCATGCCGTGGCCGTCGACCATTTCCATGACAATGATGAAGGCTGTCAGCGGCGCCTGCGTGGCGGCGGCCAGGAAGCCCACCATGCCCAGCGCGATCAGGGCCGGCGCGTGCGGGTAGTGCAGCAGCACGGCGATATCGTGGCCAATGCCGGCGCCGATGGCCAGGGACGGCGCGAAGATGCCGGCAGGCACGCCCGACCAGACGGTCAGCCACGTCGCCACATACTTGAAGGCAACAAAGGCGGGGGAGGCGTCACTGGCGCCTTCCAGCATGGCGCGCGTGGCCACGGTGCCGCTGCCGAACGTGGCGCCGTGGCTGGCGATGCCGATGGCCGCCACCAGCACGCCGCAGACGGCGGCGAACAGCACGGGTCGGCCCTTTCTCCATGCAGACAATTTTCCCAGCGGATTGCCCCGGGCGGAGGCCAGCAGCAGCCGGGCGAACAGGCCGCCCGCCACGCCCGCGACCAGGGTCACGAGCAAGCCTGGCAAGGCCAGCGCCAGGCCGATGGGGCCGGGGTGGATGATGCCGAAGTGGGTGGCGTTGCCGTGGATCGACACGGCCATCATGCCGGCCAGCACGATGCCGGCCACGATCAGGCCGCTGTTGCGTTGTTCCGGCGAGCGTGACAGTTCCTCGATGGCAAACATGACGCCCGCCAGCGGCGTGTTGAAGGCGGCCGCGATGCCGGCCGCGCCACCGGCCACCAGCAGGGAATGGGCGCTCACCTGCGAGTGACGGGGCAGCCAGCGGCGCGCGGCCAGCATCACGCCGGCCGCGATCTGCACGGACGGCCCTTCGCGTCCCAAGGACAATCCCCCCAGCAAGCCGCCGGCCGTCAGGCAGATTTTCGCGGCACTGAGTTTCAACGAGACAAACAAGGAGCGCTGCTCGGGCGCCACGGCAGGGTCCAGGGTGGCCATCACCTGCGGGATGCCGGAACCGGCCGCGCCCATCGCGTAGCGGCGCGTCAGCCAGACCAGCACGGCGGCGCAGGCCGGCGTCCACAGCAGGGCGAACCACCAGGCCTTGCCGTTAAAAAAGAGAAACAGGTCCAGCGCTTCTTCCGCCAGCCACGTAAAGCCCACGACGACGAGGCCCGCGATGGCGGCCATGCCGACGACGACGGCGCGCGACCACCATAGGCGCGGGTTGGCAAATTCATGCTTGAAGGCAGAGGGAATATCGTGCAAGTGCTTCATTGCGGCAAGTCCAGGAAGGGGCGCGCAGGGCGTCGGGGAGACTTGCCATTATATAGATGTATTTGTTCAAATGTATTTCCTGTGCCTTATTTGTGGGCAAGAGGCGACAACAGCTTCGCCTCGACCAGGAAATCGACGAGGGCCCGTACTTTCGGCGCCAGGTGCGGTCCGGACGGCCACAGCAGCCAGCAACTGTGGGCTGGATGGCCGGCGATCGCGTAGTCCCTCAGCACCTCGACCAGGCTGCCGTCGGCGAGCGCGCCGCGCACATGAAAGTCGGGCAGCCAGGCGATGCCCAGGCCTTGCCGGGCGAAGTGCAGGCGTGCTTCCACGTTGTTGCATACCATCGACAAAGGCAAGTCCGTTACCGGCGCCTCGGCTTCCTGGTGCAGTTGCCATTGTTCGATCTTGCCGCTGTGGCGGAAGCGGTAGTGCAGGCAAGTATGGTGTTGCAGATCAAGAGGACGGCGCCTGTCGCCGATGGATGCCGCCACCGTGTTGCGCGCGCATGCCCTGCTGGAGCGGGGCGGGCAGCCGGGAAAAATCGTCGTCAGCGATTGAATCCGCCTTACACGAACAGCTCGTGCCGCGCGCTCTGGCTGATGGCGATGGTGGCCGGGTGGCTCAGGCGCCGTTCCGTGGTGATCGCGTAGACTTGCTCGACGAGGCTGTCGACCCGGCCCAGCGCCACCACGGCGTACTGTTCGCAGACCTGGGGCGCGATCACGGTGGGCGCAAAGAACAGGCCGGCGCCGGACTGGCCGAAGGCTTTCATCATGGCGCTGTCGTCGAACTCGCCGACGATGCGCGGGTGCAGCTTGTTGTCGCCCAGCCACTGCAGCAAGCGTCCGTAAATGGCGAAGTCTTCTCCGGGCAGCAGCAGCGGCGCGCCATCGAGGCATTGCGGGAAGCTCCCCGTCAGGGTGGCGGCCAGCGCTGGCGTGCCGAACAGGGTCATGCCGCTTTCGCCCAGCAAATGGTTAAAGCCGCGCACGCTCAAGTGGGCCGGCATGGGACGGTCAGCCATGATCAGGTCGAGCCGGTGCACGGCCAGGTCCGCCAGCAGGCTGGCCAGCCGGCCTTCGCGGCAAATGATGCGCAGCGGTTCAGCCAGTCCCAGCGCCGGCGCGACGAGGCGGCAGGCGATCAGTTTCGAGACGGAATCGGCGCAGCCGACGCGAAACGTGGTCGTCGTCGTGCGCGACTGGTCGCGCACGATTTCCAGCAATTCATCGCCCGTGCTGAAGATGCTCTCGGCATGGCTGAGGATGCGCCGGCCCGTGTCCGTCAATTCCAGCTGGCGCCCGCTGCGGCGGAACAGTTCCACGCCCAGGGTGTCGGCAAACTCGCTGAGCTGGCCGGAAATCGATTGCGGCGTCAGGTGCAGCTGCTCGGCCGCGCGGGCGATACTGCCCGTCTTGGCCACCATCCAGAAATAGCGCAAGTGCTTGAAGTTGAGTGTCGACATGGTATTCCCCGGCAGATTAATACATCGAATTTTTCGATGTATTCTTAAATTATATTCGATTTGTTCGATGTTTATATTCGGACTATGATGGCTGCTCAATTCATGCAAGGAGAGTGCCATGGACTTCAGGATACAAACAGAGCATTGCGGAGGCCGCCGATGAACGGCCTGGAAAGTATTGCGACGGCCCCCATGTGGGCCGGCTTCATCGCCTTTGTCCTGGTGATGCTGGCGCTGGACTTGTTCGTCTTTGGCGGCAACAAGGCGCACAAGGTCAGTGTCAAGGAAGCGGCGACATGGTCGCTCGTGTGGGTCAGCCTGGCCCTGCTGTTCAACGGCGGCCTGTGGTGGTATCTGAACGGCACGGCCGGTCCCGAGATCGCCAACCAGAAGGCGCTGGAATTTTTCTCCGGCTACCTGATCGAGAAAGCGCTGTCGGTCGATAACGTGTTCGTCTTCCTGCTGATCTTCAGCGCCTTCCAGGTACCGATCCAGTACCAGCGCCGCGTGCTGATCTATGGCGTGCTGGGCGCGATCGTCATGCGCGCCGTGATGATCATGGCCGGTGCATGGGTGGTGAGCGAGTTCAGCTGGGTGCTGTACCTGTTCGGCGCCTTCCTGTTGATTACAGGCATGCGCATGCTGGTGGCGGCCGATGCGGAACCGGACGTGGCGAACAACCCGGTGCTGCGCTTTGCCCGCCGCCACTTGCGGGTGGCCGATGGTGACCATGGCGAGCGTTTCTTCGTGGCAAAGGGTGGCTTGCGTTATGTCACGCCGCTGTTCCTGGTGCTGATCCTGATCGAGGTGACGGACCTGGTATTCGCGGTCGACTCGATCCCGGCGATTTTCGCCATCACGACGGACCCGTTCATCGTCTTCACGTCGAACCTGTTCGCCATCATGGGATTGCGGGCCCTGTACTTCCTGCTGGTGGACGTGGCTGACCGCTTCCACATGCTCAAGTATGGCCTGGCGATGGTGCTGGTGTTCATCGGCGCAAAGATGCTGATCATGCCGTGGTACCACGTGCCGGTGGAAGCATCGTTGCTGGTGGTGGCAGTCCTGATCGTGTCGAGCTGCGTGGCCAGCGTGTTCATCACCCGCAGCGACAAACAGTAAAACAGCAGTACGGCGCGCCCCGCACGGCGGTGGCGCGCTTTTTAAACTCACAATGGAAAAGAGATTATGCGTACGTATGAAGTAAACAGTCCCCAGGCAGCGGGACGTATCCTGGCCCTGATGATGGTGGTCGACGGCAACCTGGCCAGCGCCGAGCTGCAAGCCATGCACCGCAGCAAGATCCTCGAGCATATCGACCTGGCGCCGGCCGCCTTCCAGCAACTGCTGCAAGACTTGTGCGACGACATGCTGACGTCGACCGTGCATGGCGCCGTGCAGCTGGCCCATGGCGTGATCGACAGCCTGCTCGATGAAATCGATGACCCGGACCTGCGCCGCAAGCTGTTGCAAGCCATGTGGAAGATCGCCGATGCGGACGACTGGCTGGCCGATGGCGAAGCCGTCTTGCTGGCCCGCGCCAGCGCGGCATGGTCGGCGGAAACGAACTTCCGCGCGCACGCCGCGTGATGCGCATCAAGCCGTCTTGTGTCCCATCGCAATGACGGCGGCGCCGGCCAGGGCCAGGCCCACGCCGGCGATGTCCGTCCAGGCCGGCGTGACGCCGTCCACCAGCCACAGCCATCCCAGGGCCGTGGCGATATAGATGGCGCCATACGTGGCATACACCCTGCCGCTGGCGGCCGGGTGCAAGGTCAGCAGCCAGACGAAGATCAGCAGGCTGACGGCGGCCGGCAACAGCAGCCAGGCGCTGCCCTTGTTGCTCAGCCACAGCATGGGCAGGTAGCAGCCCAGCAGTTCGGCCACGGCCGTGACGGTAAACAGCCCGAAGGTGCGGGCCAGTCCAGTCCATTCAATTGCATCGTTCATTGCATTCCTGTTTTTACCGTCGAGCAGCCATTGTAGCTGCCAGGTCGCCGGCCCTGCTATGATCGGGACCGGATCCCGGAGGAAACAAAATGACGACCACCCCAGTGCCACGCGCCTTGCTGCAAGCCATGTTCCAGGCCGCCATCGAAGCGGCCCAGCCATCGCACTGCATACCGCCCCATCTGCCGCCCGCGCCCAAGGGGCGTTTGATCGTCATCGGCGCCGGCAAGGCGTCGGCCGCCATGGCGCAAGCCGTGGAACGGCACTGGCCGGGGCCGCTGTCGGGCCTCGTCGTCACGCGCTATGGCTATGCCGTGCCGTGTGAGCGCATCGAGATCGTCGAAGCGTCGCACCCGGTGCCGGACCAGGCTGGCATGGAGGCGGCCCGGCGCATGCTCGGCCTGGTTGACAACTTGCAGGCCGACGACACGGTGCTGTGTTTGATTTCGGGCGGCGGCTCGTCGCTGCTGGCCTTGCCGCTGGAGGGCATCAGCCTGGAAGACAAGCAGGCGCTGAACCGCGCGCTGCTGGCGTCGGGGGCCACCATCGGCGAAATGAATTGCGTGCGCCGGCATTTGTCCGCCATCAAGGGCGGGCGCCTGGCAGCCGCCTGCCATCCGGCGCAAGTCATCACTTTGGCGATTTCCGACGTGCCCGGCGACAAGCTGGGCGATATCGCGTCCGGCCCCACGGTGGGCGACGCCACCACGTGCGAGGACGCGCTGGCCATCGTGCGCCGCTATGGCATGGACTTGCCGGAAAGCATACGCAAAGTGCTGGAAAGCGGGCGCGGCGAATCCGTGAAACCCGACGATCCACGCCTGGCGCGCACGCACACGACCCTGATCGCCACGCCGCAGATGGCGCTGGAAGCGGCAGCCGCCGTGGCGCGCGCTGCCGGCGTCACGCCGTATATATTGGGCGACAGCCTGGAAGGCGAGGCGCGCGACGTGGGCAAGGTGATGGCCGGCATCGCGCTGCAAACGGCCGTGCGGGGCCAGCCGTTTCCCGCTCCGTGCGTGCTGCTGTCGGGCGGCGAAACGACCGTCACCGTGCGCGGCAACGGCCGTGGCGGGCGCAACGTGGAATTCCTGCTGGCGCTGGGCATCGCGCTCGATGGGCACGAGGGTATCCACGCGCTTGCCGGCGACACGGATGGCGTCGACGGCCAGGAAGACATCGCCGGCGCTGTTCTGGCGCCCGACACCCTGCAACGGGCCTGGACCCAGGGCATCAAGCCCCGCGACAGCCTGGACGACAACGATGGCCACGGATTTTTCCAGGCGCTGGGAGACAGCGTGGTCACGGGCCCGACATTGACGAACGTCAATGATTTCCGGGCCATCCTGATTACCTGATTACTGGAAACCTTCCAGCACAATCTTCCCTTTTGCCGTATTGCTTTCCAGCAGGGCATGCGCGCGCTTCAAATTCGCCGCGTTGATCGTGCCGAAGCGCTCGGCCAGGGTGGTCTTGATGATGCCCGCATCGACCAGCTGCGCCAGCTCTTCCAGTAGATCATGCTGCTTGACCATGTCGGCCGTCTGGAACAGCGAACGGGTAAACATCAGTTCCCAGTGCAGCGACACGCTCTTGCCCTTGAACTTGCGTACGTCGATGTGCTCGGGGTCGTCGATCAGGGCGAACTTGCCCTGCGGCGCGATCAGTTCCACGATCTGCTCGAAGTGCTTGTCGGTCTGGTTCAGGCTGATCACATAATCGACGGGCGGCAAGCCCAGGCGCGTGATTTCTCCCGCCAACGGCAGGCTGTGGTCGATCACGTGGTGGGCGCCCAATTCCTTCACCCAGTCCGCAGTTTCCGCGCGCGATGCCGTGCCGATGATGGTGACACCCGTCAATTGCCGCGCCAGCTGCACCAGCACGGAGCCGACGCCGCCGGCTGCGCCGATCACGAGCAGCGACTTGCCCGTCAAACTCTTGTCGCGGCTGAGCTGCAGGCGGTCGAACAGCAGTTCCCAGGCCGTAATGGCCGTCAGCGGCAGGGCGGCGGCCGGGGCAAAGTCCAGGCTGGCGGGCATGTGGCCGGCGATGCGCTCGTCGACCAGCTGGAATTCGCTGTTGCTGCCGGGGCGGTTGATGGCGCCCGCGTACCAGACTTTATCTCCCACCTGGAACAGGGTCACGTCGGGGCCGACGGCGGTGACGACGCCGGCTGCATCCCAGCCCAGCACTTCCGGCTGGCCCTCTTTCGGGGCGCGGTTCTTGCGCACCTTGGTGTCGACGGGATTGACGGAAATGGCGTGCACGGCGACGAGCAGGTCGCGCCCCGTGGCGACGGGCACGGGCAGCTCGATGTCGAGCAGGGCGTCGGCATCCGTGATGGGCAGGCTGTGGTGGTAGGCGATGGCTTTCATGTGCTTCCTCGTTGGGTGGATACCGTATGATGGCGGCAATGCCGTCCTGGAAACAGGGGGTACGTACCGAAACACTTTCAAAGGAATGCTGAAAATTGCTGCGACTCGATGACTTGCAGGTATTTGTGCGCACGGCCGACCGGGGCAGTTTGTCGGCGGCCGCGCGCGAGATCGGCATTTCGCCCGCGCTGGCCAGCGCCGCCGTCAAGCGCCTGGAAGGGGAGCTGGGCTTGCGTTTGCTGGCCCGCACGACGCGTTCGCTGAGCCTGACGGCGGAAGGCACGCAATACCTGGAACACGCGCGGGAAGCCTTGCGCCTGCTGCGCGCAGGCCACGATGCGCTGCTGGCCGGCAAGGACAGTTTCGGCGGAACCTTGAAAATTGCCATGCCCTCCGATCTGGGCCGCAACCTGATGCTGGGCTGGCTGGACGAATTCCAGTCGCGCCATCCGAAACTGCACTACCAGCTCAGCGTCAGCGACCGGGTGGCCGACATGGTGCGCCAGCAAGTCGACGTGGCCATCCGCTATGGCCAGCAAGACGATTCAAGCATGGTCGCCATGCCGATCGCGCCCGCCAACGACCGGGTGCTGGTGGCGTCGCCCGCCTACCTGCGCGAACATGGCCCCCTGCTGGCGCTGGAAGATTTGTCGCAGCGTAATTGCCTGCGCTTTGCGCTGGAAGACGGCTTGCACGACCGCTGGACCTTTTACCGCCTGCCCCAGCGCGAGCAAGTGACGGTGTCCGTGAGCGGCAACCGCAGCGCCGACGACGCCGACCTAGTGCGGCGCTGGGCCGTGGCGGGGCTGGGCATCGCCTACAAATCACGGCTCGACGTGGCGGGCGACCTGGCCGCCGGCCGCCTGCAAGCGCTGTTGCCCGGCGTGGCGGGCGAAGCCACGCCCTTGCACCTAGTCTGCACGCACCGGGCGCAGGTGACGCCGCTGGTGCTGCAGCTGCGCGATTTCCTGCGCGACCAATGTGCGGAGCTATTGAAACAGCATGATTGACGGTGGATTGCTTATTGCGATGTTCCCGCCGCTCAGCCCGATTTCATCGATTTTTTAGAATCACGTCACTCATGTATTGATTCAAATCGCGAAAATCCTTCACCCGCCAGGCATATGGCGCGATCTTGACGCCATTCTCTTTCAAGGTCTTTGGAATCAAATCGCCATTCGGACGGAGGATGACCGACGATACAATCACGCCCGGATAATCTTTCAGGCGTTTTTTGAAAGAGGCGGTTGTCAGGTCCGGCGTGGGAGGATTGCTTTTATTCGCCAATGGCCCGGTTCCCTTGATCTCTGCTCCATGGCACACGGCGCATCTCTGTACATACAGCGTTTTCCCGTTGAGATTTTCCGCGAAGGAGGATGGTGTTTGAATCAGCGATAACATTCCGAATGCAGCGATAAATAATATTTTCATCTATTTTTAATATGACTTTTGTATGGATAATGTCCGGTTCGAGAGAAAATACGCAGCTGCCATTGCAATACGCCATTCTCCCGATAATATTTTATCCGAGATTATTCATTCGTAATGGTACGCGCGGCACTCTTGCCGGCGAAAGGTTGGCCTGAAAACTATCGCGCTGGATTACAACTCGTTGCAAATGGCAATCATGCGCAGGTCAACCTGGGCGTACCCTCAGGCATTCTGCATGAAACCGCTTGAAGGACTGCCATGACTCCGAACCGACTGTTGCCGACGACCTTGATTTCCCTGCTCTTGCTGGCCGGCTGCGCCGCAACCGGACCTGCCGTCCAGCCCGGTCATCGCGCGCAAACCAGTTCCGCGCAGGACATCGCCATGCTGGAACGGGTCAGCTGGGGCGTGAACGGGGGCAGCGTGCGCCAGGTGCAGGCGCAAGGCTGGAATGCCTACTTGCAGGCGCAGTTGCATCCAGGAAAAGCGGCCTTGCCGCCGGCCATCGCCGCGCAAATCGACGCCATGACCATCAGCCAGGTGCCGCTCGATCAGTTGGTGTTTTCTATCGAGCAAAAGCGCAAGGAGTCGGCCGGCGTCATGGATGACATGGCGAAGCAGCAGGCGCAAAAGGAATACCAGCAGGAATTGAACCGCCTGGCGCGCGAAGCGGCCACGCGCTCACTGTTGCTGGACGTGTATTCGCCGAACCAGTTGCAGCAGCAGCTGAGCTGGTTTTGGCTCAACCATTTCAGCGTGCACCAGGGCAAGCACAACTTGCGCGCCATGGTCGGTGATTATGAGGCGAACGCCATCGCGCCGCACGCGCTGGGGAAATTTCGCGACTTGCTGGGCGCCACCGTCCACCATCCAGCCATGCTGCGCTACCTGGACAATGAAGCCAACGCCGCCAAGCGCATCAATGAAAATTATGCGCGCGAGCTGATGGAGCTGCACACTCTGGGCGTCAACGGCGGCTACAGCCAGGCGGATGTGCAGGAACTGGCGCGCATCCTGACGGGCGTGGGCGTGAATTTGGGCGCGGGCACGCCGAAGGTGAAACCGGCGCTGCAATCGCAATACGTGCGCCGGGGCTTGTTTGAATTCAATCCAAACCGCCACGATTACGGCGATAAGCAATTCCTGGGGCAAACGGTGAAGGGCAGGGGATTGGCCGAGCTCGATGAAGCGCTGGACCGCCTCAGCCGCAGTCCGGCCACCGCGCATTTCATCAGCGGCAAGCTGGCCCAGTATTTCGTCGGCGACAATCCGCCCGCGCCGCTGGTGGCGCGCATGGCCGCTACCTTCCAGCAGAGCGATGGCATGATCGCCGACGTGTTGCAAACCATGTTCAGCAGCCCGGAGTTCAAGCAGTCGCTGGGCAAGAAATTCAAGGACCCCATGCATTATGTGGTGTCGGCCGTGCGCCTCAGCTATGACGACAAGCCCATCCTGAACGCGGGGCCCATGCTGAGCTGGCTCTCGCGCATGGGCCAGCCCCTGTACGGACGCCAGACGCCGGACGGCTATCCGCTGGCGGACGCCTCCTGGGCCAGTCCCGGCCAGATGACGACGCGTTTCGATATCGCCCGCACCATCGGCTCGGGCAGCGCCGGCCTGTTCAAGACGGATGGCCCGCAGCCGCAGGAAAAAGTGGCCTTCCCGCAACTGGCCAGCGCCCTGTATTACCAGTCGCTGCAGCCAGCCTTGAGTCCGGCCACGCGCCTGGCACTGGAGCAGGCCGCCTCGCCGCAGGAGTGGAATACCTTCCTGCTCTCGTCACCCGAAATGATGCACCGCTAAGTTGAAACCGGAGGATTGCCATGAATCGTCGTGACTTGTTAAAAGCCGTGGCCGCCGCGCCCTTGCTGACTCATGCGGGCAGTCTGCTGGCCGCACCGGCCACGGATGCGAAGCTGCTGTTCGTCTTTTTGCGCGGCGGCTATGATGCGAACAACTTGCTGGTGCCGGTCGGCAGCGATTTTTACTATGCGGCGCGGCCGAATATCGCCATTGCGAAACCGGGTGAGGAAAACGGCGCGTTGGCCTTGAACGCTGACTGGGCCTTGCATCCAGCCTTGCGCGAGACCATCTATCCCATGTTCACGGGCGGCGAGGCGGCCTTCATCCCGTTTGCGGGCACGACGGATTTGACGCGCAGCCATTTTGAAACGCAGGATACGATCGAGCTGGGGCAAGAGATCAACACGCGCCGCGACTTCCGTTCGGGTTTCCTGAACCGCCTGGTACAGACCTTGAATGGCAGCAAGGCCAATCCGCTCAATCCCGCCATCGCCTTCACGGACCAGCTGCCGCTGATCTTCCAGGGCGGCGTGCAAGTGCCGAACATGGCGCTGCGTTCCGTGGGCAAGTCGGGCATTGATGCGCGTCAAAGCCAGATCATCGCCGCCATGTATCGGGGCACGCCCCTGCAGCAACCCGTCAGCGCGGGCTTTGTCGTGCGCGACGACGTGACGAAGGAGTTGACGGGAGAGATGCAGGCGGCCAACCGCAACGCCATCAGTACCAAGGGCTTTGAACTGGAAGCGCAGCGCATCGCCCGTTTGATGAAGGATAAATACAACATCGGCTTCGTCGATGTGGGCGGCTGGGATACGCACGTGGGGCAGGGCGGCGCCAGCGGCTACCTGGCGGGACGTTTTGACGAGCTGGGACGGGGGCTGTCAGCGTTTTCGCAGGAAATGGGCGGCGCCTGGCGCCATACCGTCGTGGTGGTGGTCAGCGAATTTGGCCGCACCTTCCGCGAAAACGGCAACCGCGGCACGGACCATGGCCACGGCAGCGTGTTCTGGGTGCTGGGCGGCGGCATCAAAGGCAAGCAGGTGGCGGGCGAGCAAGTGGCGATTGCGCAGGAAAACCTGTTCCAGAACCGCGACATGCCCGTGCTGAACGAATACCGGGCCGTGCTGGGCGGCTTGCTGCGCCGCACGTTCGGCTTGACCTCGGCGCAGCTCGACCACGTGTTTGCCGGCGTGAAACCGGCGGAGCTGGGCCTCGTGTAAATCGGTGAATCTCCGTGTTACGCTACGCCTGCGCAACTGGCGCGTAGCGAAAACCGGCGGCTTGTGGCGCCGGGCACGAATGGAGTGGCATGAACGATACCCAGCGCGATATTGTCAGCGCAGGCTTTTCCCTGGCCCTGATCGCCGTGACGGCCTTCGTCATGCAGCGTTTCTTTTTACCGCTCGTGTGGGCCGGCATCCTGTGCGTGGCCACCTGGCCCTTGTACCTGCGCGTGCGCGCGGCGCTGGGGCAGCGCCCCATCATCGCGGCGGCCGCGCTGACCCTGGCGTTCGCCTGCATCTTCATCATTCCCGTGCTGTTCGGCGTGGCGCAGGCGGCGCGCGAAGTGCCCGTGCTGGCCAATTTTATCGTCCATGCGAATGCCGACGGCTTGCCCGTGCCGCACTGGGTGGCGCATATTCCGCTGGCCGGCGGCGCCATCGGCGACTGGTGGCTGGCCACCCTGAGCCAGCCGCACGGCCTGGGCCACTTCTTTGCGGGCAGCGCCGTGGGCGGCTTTCATTCCGCGCGCGACATGCTCAAGGTGCTGGGGGCGGACGTGTTCCATCGCCTGGTCGACTTCGGCCTGGCGTTTTTATGCCTGTTTTTCTTTTACAAGGATGGCGAAGCGCTGACGCGCCAGATCACGGCCGTCGGCAGCCATTTCCTGCGCCCCGAACGGTGGGGCCGGTATGCGCAAAAGATCCCCACGGCCATCCGCGCCACCGTCAACGGCCTGGTACTGGTGGGCCTGGCCGAAGGCGTGCTGATCGGCATCGCCTATGCGATTGCCGGCTTGCCGTCGCCCGCCCTGTGGGCCTTTGCCACGGGCATCCTGGCCATCATCCCGTTCGGCGCGCCGCTCGCTTACCTGTGCGCGGCCGCCTTGCTGGTCTTCCAGGGCAATGTGGGCGCCGCCATCGGCGTGGCCGCGTGGGGCACCGTGGTGCTGTTTGTCGCCGACCACTTCGTGCGCCCCGGCATGATCGGCAACGCTACCCGCTTGCCCTTCCTGGCCGTGCTGTTCGGCATTCTGGGCGGGGTGGAAACCCTGGGCCTCGTGGGCCTGTTCATCGGCCCCGTCGTGATGGTGCTGTTTGTTACCTTGTGGTACGAAGCGAATGCGACTGACCGCGTACCGCCGGCGACCATGCCTTCCAGCACAGCTGCCGATGCAGGTGCCGACGCACTTGCCGGCACAGTTGCTGAAACACCTGCCAGCCCGGCCGCGCCGGAACGCACACAGTAGTGAGGGGTCGGTCAGCGTGCCGCTGGCCGGTACTGAGGCGTTCCCGGCGTGGCCGGACGGAGCTGACTTGATAACAGGGTGCGAACACCTTGTTTTAAAGTCATTCTTAATGTGCCTTGGATAAAATGAGGAGCCAACGGCGCATCAGCAGCACTTCAACATAACCCGGCTCGATGCCCGTACCGCACTCGATCAAGGGATTGACGGTGTAGTAGCGCTTGCGGAAGTCGCGGCAGACGAGGATTTCGCGCTTGCCCATGCGGACGAGGAAAGAGCTTGGGGCGTATTCCAGGCCGAACCGTGAGCCAAAACCGCTATTCAATGTTGCCATGACAATTCCTTTGAGGGAGATGTGTTGAACGAGTCATCAGAATAGCATAAGTACTGTATGAATACACAGCTACTGTATGAATAAACAGTATTTTTTTTGCTGGTGTGGTTTTTTTGATCAGCACCAGGAACATGAAAGAGAGATGAGTTTGCAAGAGAAAAATGACATGGGCATGACCACGGGCTTTACCACGAAACTGCGCCGCTTCGTCGAGGCGCGCCTGTCGCCGGAAGGCGAGCTGGGCCTGCATATGACGGTGGGCGTGGCGCTGATGCTGGTAGCCATCGTGGTGTTTCACGAAATCGCCGAAGCCGTCATGGGCATGGCCCGGATCACGGTGATCGACTTGCAGGTGGCGCACTGGTTCAACCAGCATGCCGTGCCGTGGATCACCAGCTGCCTGCTGGTCGTCACGCACATGCATGGCGTGGTCGGCGCCATCACCCTGGCCGTCTTGCTGGGCTGGTATCTGCACCGCAAGGGCGCCGATTACTGGCTGTTTACCCTGGTCATCACCATGCCGGGCGTCATGTTTTTGAACCTGCTGCTAAAGTACATTTTTGTCCGCGCGCGGCCCAGCTTTGACGAGCCCATCTTGCAGACGGCCCTGAGCACGTACAGCTTTCCCAGTGGCCATACGGCCACCTCGACAGCCCTGTACGGCTTGCTGGCCGCCTACCTGATTTGCCAGACGGCGCCGGGCGCGTGGGGCAAGCGCATCGCCATCGCGCTGGGAGCTTTCCTGATGGCGTCACTCGTGGGCTTCAGCCGCATTTACCTGGGCGCGCATTACCTGAGCGATGTGCTGGCGGCCATGGCCGAAAGCTATGGCTGGCTGGCCATCTGCATCGCCGGCGTGTCGACCCTGCGCCGCCGCCGGCATATCCGGCAAACCAAATAAGGGGTACGATCCTGAGCAAGATTGCAGTCATCATCAATGCGGGCGCCGGTTGCGGCTATGCGCCCGACTGGGCGCAGCAGCTCGAAGCGGCTTTTGCCGCCGTGGGACTCGACGCCGCCATCACCCTGGCGCAAGGCGGCGCCGACATGATCGCCACGGCTGAGCAAGCCCTGCGCGATGGCGCGCCCATCGTCGTGGCCGGTGGCGGCGACGGCACCATCAATGCCGTCGCATCCGTCGTTGTCGGCAGCGGCACGCCGTTTGGTGTCTTGCCGCTGGGCACGCTGAACCATTTCGCCAAGGATTTGAATATCCCGCTCGACCTCGATGCGGCCATTGCCAATGTAGCGCAGGGCGTGCGGCACCAGGTCGACGTGGGCGAAGTCAATGGCCGCATCTTCCTGAACAATTCCAGCCTGGGCCTGTATCCCGATATCGTGCGCGACCGCGAAAAGCAGCAGCGCCGGCTGGGACGGGGCAAGTGGCTGGCCTTCAGCTGGGCGCTGGTGGCCGCGCTGCGCCGCTACCCATTCCTCAGCGTGCAATTGAAACTCAACGACGCCGTGCATGCGCGGCGCACGCCTTTCGTCTTCATCGGCAATAATGAATACCTGATGGAAGGCTTGAATATCGGCGAGCGCGAGCGGCTCGATGGCGGCCAGCTGAGCTTGTACGTGGCGCAGCGTCCGGGCCGCCTGGGTTTGCTGAAGCTGGCCTTGCACGCGCTGTTTGGCAAGTTATCGCAGGCCAAGGATTTTGACGTGTTGACGGCCACCGACCTGGAGATTGCCACGCAACACCGCCGCCTGCGCGTGGCCACCGATGGCGAAGTGACCGTCATGAATACGCCGCTGCATTACCGCATCCGCACGGCCGCGCTCGATGTGATCGTGCCGGCGCCCGTACCCGCAGCCAGCTAGGAGAACGCCATGCGTACCATCGTGCATTTGTCCGACTTGCATTTTGGCAGGGTCGATGCTGACCTGCTGGCGCCCCTGCGCGCGCTGGTCGAGCGCCTGGAACCGGACGTGGTGGTGGTCTCGGGCGACCTCACGCAGCGCGCCCGCAGCGCCCAGTTCCAGGAAGCACGGCATTTTCTCGACAGCTTGCCGGGGCCGCAGATCGTCGTGCCGGGCAATCATGACGTGCCACTCTACAACGTCGTTTCCCGCTTCCTGACGCCGCTGGTGAAGTACCGGCGCCATGTCACGGACGATTTGTCGCCCGAATATGTGGATGAGGAAATCGCCGTGCTGGGCATCAATACGGCCCGCTCCATGACGTTCAAGGATGGCCGCATCAGCCACGAGCAGATCGATTTCCTGCGTGAACGCCTGGGCAGTTTGCCGCCCGGTTTGACGCGCATCATCGTCACGCACCATCCATTTGACTTGCCCGAGCACTTCGACGAGGATGACCTGGTGGACCGCGCCCCGCAGGCGCTGCAAATGTTTTCCGAATGCGGCGTGGATCTGCTGCTGGCCGGGCACTTGCACGCCAGCGTGGCGGGCAACACGGCCGAGCGCTACAAGATCGCCGGCTACGCTGCCCTGATGGTGCAGGCGGGCACGGCCACGTCCACGCGGGGCCGGGGCGAGTCGAACTCCTTCAACGTGCTGCGCGTGGAAAATAGTTGTATTCGCGTCGAGCGCTACAGCTGGAATGAGGACAGCGCCGACTTTGAAAAGGTCAGCACAGAAGCGTTCGAGCGCCAGGGCGGGGTGTGGGCCAGCTTGCGGCCGCTGTAGGTCGGATGAGCGGGGCAAGGCCCCGCGTAATCCGACGCTATTGTTGGCTTTGGTAATAGCTGTGGTGATGTCGGATTACGCTGCGCTAATCCGACCTACGCCTGTTTGGCGGCGACTCTCTTAGAGCCAGTAGTTCATGAAGCGGGCCGCCCACTCCTTCATGCGGTCGGCAATCGGCCGCGTTTCCCATTTCGCCCTGGTGATTTCTTCCGAGTCGCGCAAGTCTTCCTGGAAGGCGTTTTCCATCTCCCTGCCGAAGCTGTCGCCCAGCACAATCACGTTCAGTTCGCTGTTATGCAGGAAGCTGCGCATGTCGATGTTGGTCGAGCCCACTGTCGACCAGGCGCCGTCGATGACGGCCGTCTTGGCGTGCAGCACGGCCAGTTTCAAGTGGAAGATGCGGATGCCGCCGGCCAGCAGCTGGTCGTACAGGGCGTGTCCTGCATGGAATACGAGGCCGCTGTCGGACACGCCCGGTAGCACGACGGTGACGTCCACGCCCCGTTTCGCGGCCGCGATCAGGGCGTCGACCGTCTGCTGGTCGGGCACGAAATAGGCGGACGTGATGTGGATGGATTTCTTGGCTTCCTGGATGGCCAGGATATACGCCTTGTAGATCTCGAAGCCGCCCTCCGGCTCGCTGGCCACCACGCGCACCAGCTTGTCGCCCACTTCCGACAAGGTCGGGAAATAATTAGCGTCCGGCAAGTCGGCCTGGTCTTGCTGGGCCCAGGTGCGGATGAACAGCCACTGGAAGGCGGCCACGGCCGGGCCTTCCACTTTCACATGGGTATCGCGCCAGCCCACGTCCTTCTTGTCGGTGGGTTTCGATTTCGAGCGGAACAGCGAGCTTTTCGCATAGGTATCGCTGATATTGATGCCGCCCGTAAATGCCATCTTGCCGTCGACGATCAGCACCTTGCGGTGGTCGCGGTTGTTGATCTTCCAGTCGTCGCCCTTGAGCTTGGCGGGATTGACGGGGTTGAAGGCCACCAGGTGCACGCCGGCCGCGCGCATGCGGTCAAAGAACGCTTGCGGCACGCCGAGGGTGCCCACGCTGTCGTAGATGACGTTGACCGTCACGCCCGATTGCTGCTTTTCGATCAGCATGTCGGCAAATTTGAGGCCCAGCGGATCCTGGTCGAAGATATATGTTTCCAGGTTGATGCTGTTTTTCGCTTCGCTGATGGCCTGGAACATGGCGGCCATGGTTTGCGGGCCGTCAAACAGCAGGGTCACCTTGTTGCCCTTGATCAAAGGCACGCCCGTGGCCGCCTCTTCCAGCGCCGCCTGGGTTTTCAAGTCCATGCCGGACTTGGCCCAGCGCTTGTTGAGCAGGGCGGCGCGGCTGTTGACGTTCAGCACGGCGCCCTTGCCCGTGATCACCTTGGGCTTGGCCACCGGCTCCAGGGTGGTGTTGAGGTTCTTGACATTGGGCAGCGAGGCGCATGCAGCCAGGGTCCAGCACAGCAGTAGGGCGGTGAGGCAGGGTTGCATGCGCCGAGCGGTCATTTTTGAGCCTTGGTGGTGGGTGACAGGTTTGCCGACTCATCGGCCAGTGCCAAAGGTGGCGGGTTTTTTGAACCGAAGAAGAAGACGATGGGCGACCGGAGGAAGCGCTTGCCCAGTATCTTCAACAATTGCATGCCGTGCTTGAAGCGTACCTGGCGCGAACGCAGGGCCACCCACAGGGCCAGGCCGAAGCTGACCAGCAGGTTGGCCGTGCCGATGGCGAAGATGCCCGACAGCGACTTGACGGCCAGTTGCCAGCTCATGTTGTGGTCCAGGCCCACCAGGGCCGTGGCGAAGTTGGCGGCCGAGAAGGTGATGTGGCGGATGTCGATAGGCAAGCCGATCAAAAAGCCCAGGGTGCCGATGGAGCCGAGCAGGATACCGAAATAGAAGTTACCCATCAGCCCGCCCAGGTTATTTTCCAGGTACAAACCCAGCCGTTGCAGGCGTTCCTGGCCGATCACGCGGCCCAGGCCGCGCAATTGCGCGATGCGCTGCGCCCAGCGCGTGTACAGGGCCTGGTTGTCATAGTAGCCGGAAATCAGGCCGGCCACGAACAGGCATACGCCGGCGATCATGGCGTAGAAGATGGCGGGGCTGCCGATGGGGTCGATATCGTGCAGCAAATGCATGGCCTTCTCGGGCGTCACCAGGTTGTGTCCCGTAATCGCCTTGTAGCCGAGCGCGATCAGCCAGGCCGTGGGAATGGCGGTCGCCAGGTTGCCCAGCACGGCCATGTTTTGCGTGCGGAAGACCTTGTTGATCAGTTCCGCCATGCTGTCGAGGTCGATATTCCTGCCATCCTTGCTGTGCAGGCCGGCGGCGATGCGCGACGCCGTCATGGCCGGCTGCTTCGTGGCCACCGTGAAATGCAGCAAGTGGATGAACATGAAGCCGATCGAATAATTCATGCTGAACATGAACGCTTCGACCAGCGGCGCCGAGCGCAGGTAGGACATCAATATCTTGAACAGGGCCATGAAGCCGATGATCACGCCCGCGCCCGCGGACGAGAGGAACATGGCGCCCATTTCGCGGCGGTTTTCCGCGATGTAGTGCTCGCCCGTGCGGCTGGCGTTTTCCGTCACATTGCGCGCCAGCAAGTTGATATTGTCGGAAAACAGGTCGCTGACCTTGTACTTGTGGTTGTGCGCGCGTATCAGTTCCAGCGCCAATCCGACGGCGCCCGCGCGGCGGCGGCTGACGGGCTGCGGGTACAGCAAGTCTTGCGTGGCGTCGACCGTGATGGCGGCGATGTCCACGTTGTTGGAGGCAGGCAGCTCGCCGCTCGTGTCGACGAGGAACAGCAGCTTGCGCAGGCGCTCGATGCTTTGCGCCAAGGCCACCAGCAGATAGGTGAGGGGAATGCTGGTGCCCTGATACAGCGCCTTCTTGCGGATCTTGGCGATGACGGCGTCGCACTGGTCCAGCATCACCAGCAAATGGCGCGCGTCTTCGATGTGCTCGATGTCGCCGTGCAGCAGATTCGTGTAGGCGTCCAGGTAGGCGTTCACTTCCGTGTTCTGCACCATGAATGGCGACTGGAACACTTCGATTTCGCTGTGGAAACGCGTCAGTTCCGGCTCCAGGCCCATGGCGCAGACCCGGTAGGACAGGGTGCGGATGGCGTCGAGCATGCCTGGCAGCATGATATTGCCATCGCCTACGGCCAGTTCGATCTCGTCGCTGGTCAGTACGTCGAACAGTTCCAGCCAGTCCGTGGCGGGCACGTTGCTGATCCACAAATAATCGGTTTTCAGGTACAGCACCTGATCGAGCGCGTCGTTCAGATATTCGTCGCCGAGGGCGGGCGGCAGCATGCGGTAGGCGATGCGGCGTTTCAATTCCGTGAAGAAACCGCTGTTCGACAGCACGCCGATGTCGGTGTACAGGCTGGCGTGGCGGCGCGCGGCCAGCACGCGCAGCACGTATTCGTGCAGGGCGCGCGCTTGCGCGGGGTTACCTTTGAGAAGCTGGCGCAGGGTGCGCACGTTGGCAATCGCGGTAGCGCTGTCGTGGGAGCGCTTGGGACGCAGTGAGTTGAATAATTCCACCAGCAAGTCGATATTGCTGGAGTTGGGGTCAATGCGTTCGAGGATAGCTAGCATGCAGAAAAAACGGGCGAGCCGCTGTCGGTAAAACCAGTAGTGTACCGCCTGCGTCAAATCGCGCAACGTTCGCCACCGAACATTGCTTTACGGCAGGGCCTGCATTTAACGCCATTTTGCCGCAAATTAGCTGAATCATGGTCAATCTTGCGTGTTGTCAGTGTGCGACTCTTTTCCTGGGCTAAGCTGAAGTTTCTGTTGTACAACGCACGGACGCTGGACAAAAAGCGGGGATAAGGTAACACTGAGATCAGACACACAGCGCATGTCCTGATCAATACCGGGAAGTTTCAATTCACGTTACCGAGATATTTATCATGAAGACCTCGTATTTTGCGCTTGCTGTGATAGGGATGGGGCCTTTCGCGCTGGGCGCGACGGCCCAGGCTGCCGATGGCGCAGGCAGTGCCGCATCCAGTAACGTTGCCGTGTACGGCGTGCTCGACGCGGGTATGGTGGCCGAGCGGGGCTGTGCCGCCAATTGCGCCGGCGCCAAGGTGTCCGGCGGCGTCGCGTCCGGTTCGCGTCTGGGCGTGCAGGGCCGCGAGGCGCTGGGTAATGATGTCACGGCCGTGTTTACCCTGGAAGCGGGCATCCAGAACGACACGGGCCAGTCGGAAGAGGGCCGCCTGTTCGGCCGCCAGGCCTACGTGGGCATCGACAGCCGCCTGGGCGCGCTGACCCTGGGGCGCCAGTACAACCTGCAATACCTGACCCTGACCGATGTGGCCGACCCGTTCAAGGGCGGCATGGCCGGCAGCGCCAGCAACCTGGCCGGCTACAGCGTGAAACGCTACGACAATACCGTCAAATACGTGACGCCCGCCTTGCGCGGCGTGACTGCCAGCGCCATCTACAGCTTTGGCGAGTCGCCGTACAGCAACGCCAACAACCGCGCGTATGGCGCCACCCTCGGCTATTCGGCCGGCGCCGTGAATGTCAGCGTGTCGCACCAGCGCAAGAATAACCTCATCCTCGCTTCCGGCACCTTGCCCGCCATCGACATGTCTGCCCGCAACACCCTGATCGCGGCGAATATCGACCTGAAAGTGGCCACCGCCTTTGCCGCCGTGGGCATCAACAAGGGCTATGGCAGCTCGCCATGGGACCCGAACAATGCCTACAGCGCGCTGGCCCTGTCGATGTCGTCCTCGGACAGCCGCGACACCTTGCTGGGCGTGTCCGTGCCCGTGGGCGGTTTCAAACTGCTGGCGTCCTGGGTGCGCAAGGATGACCGCGACCTGGCCAACCGCGACGCCAGCCAGATGGCCGTCGGCCTCACGTACTCGCTGTCAAAGCGCAGCGATTTCTATGCGTCCTACGCGAAGATCCACAACAAGAACGGCGCCCGCTACACGGTGGGCAATGCCAGCGATTCGGGGCATGGCGATGCGGCGTTTAATCTCGGCTTCCGTCACGGTTTCTGAGCCGCGGTCGCCGATGGGGCAGGGCAGCTTGCGCCCAGCCATTTGCCGTTGCTCGTCACATTCACCTGTTCCGGCGTGCCGCGCGCGCTGGTGGTCACCGCCAGTTGCATGCTGAACGCCTGGTCGCCCGTAAACAGTACCTTGCCTTCGCCGCTCGATTTCGGATTGGCGCAAGTGAACGAGACATTCATGCCGCCCGCGATATCCGTGTTTTTCGATTTGCAGTCACCGGGCTGGCCTGTGGGAATCTGCTTGCGCGCCGCCATGTCCGGCGTCACGCATGCCGTCACGCGCACGGCGCCATCGGCGCCCACGGTGGGCATGGCCATGCCGCGGCTGGCCGCCATGCTTTCCAGCTGTTTGCGTTGATCGGGAGGAAGGTTGCCCAGTTGCTGCAGCACCATGGACATGGCGTTGTCGGTGGCGGCGTCCGGCGACGCCATCTTGCTGTCGACTTGCCACAGGCCCGGCTTGATGGTGGCGGACTGCGAGGCGGCCATGGCATTGGCGTGGGCGCCGAGGGCGGCGCAAGCCAGCAGGGTCAGGCGTAGCAGGGATTTTTTCATCGTGGGGTCTCCGGTATGGGCAGACCCCAGCATACGGCATGGCAAGCGGGGCACGCTTGCCATTGTGTTACAAACTGTGATCGGGCTCGATGCGGCGCACGTCCACGCAGGCGATGCGGCGCTCGTCGGCTTCGATGATTTCATAGCGCAAGTCATCGAGCTCCAGTACTTCGCCCACGGCCGGCATGTTTTCGAAATGCGCCAGCAGGAAGCCGGCGAGCGAGTTGTATTCGCCGTCTTCGCTGACCAGGGTTTCCGTTTCGAACACTTGCTCCAGATAATGCAGGTCCGTCGCGCCGTCGATGCGCCAGTGGCCGGGGCCCAGCACTTCCACGTCGGGCTGCTCGTCCTCGTCGGGGAATTCGCCGGCGATGGCTTCCAGGATGTCGATCGGCGTCAGCACGCCTTGCACGGTGCCGAACTCGTCGACCACCAGCACCAGCTGGCCGCGCGAGCGCTTTAACGTTTCCATGGCTTTCAGCACGCCGGCCGCTTCCGGCACGACGACGGCTTCGCGCATGCTGTCCGGGTCGATCTTGCCGCGCGAGACCAGATCCTCGATGAGGTCCTTGCTGCGCGCGATGCCGACCACATTGTCGAGGTCATCATTGCAGACAGGAATCATGCTGTGCGGCGTGTCGCGCAGCAGTTGCAGCATCTTTTCGCTGCTGTCGTTCAGGTTGACCCACGACACGTCGCCGCGCGGCGTCATGACGGAGCGGATCGAGCGTTCGGCCAGGGTCAGCACGCCGCTGACCATGTTGCGCTCTTCCACGCCGAAGGCGGAGACATCGGGCATTTCCTTGACTTCGTGCTCTTCCACGGCTTCGCGGCCCTTGCGTCCGCCCAGCAGGCTCAGCACGGCTTGCGCCGTGCGGTCGCGCAGGGGGGCGTTCGACTGCAGCTTGAGGAAGTTGCGGCGCGCCAATTGATTGAAGAATTCGATGACGATCGAGAAACCGATAGCGGCGTACAGATATCCTTTCGGAATGTGGAAGCCCAAGCCCTCGGCCACCAGGGAGAGGCCGATCATCAGCAGGAAGCTCAGGCACAGTACGACGACGGTGGGGTGGGCGTTGACGAAGCGCGTCAGCACCTTCGATGCCAGCATCATGACGACGATGGAAATGACGACGGCGGCCATCATCACGTACAGGTTTTCCACCATGCCGACGGCCGTGATGACGGCATCGAGCGAAAAGACGGCGTCGAGCACGACGATCTGCGCCACCACCAGGCCGAAGCCGGCATAGACCTTCGGGCCCGTCTGGGCGTGCGTGATGCCTTCGAGGCGCTCGTGCAGCTCGCTGGTTGCCTTGAACAGCAGGAACAGGCCGCCGAGGAGCAGGATCAGGTCACGCCCTGAAAACGAGAATGTCCATATGGAAAACAATGGCGTGGTCAGGGTGACCAGCCAGGAAATCAGGGAAAGCAGGCCCAGGCGCATGACGAGGGCCAGGGTCAGGCCCAGCACTCTAGCCTTGTCGCGCTGGTGCGGCGGCAGTTTCTCGGCCAGGATGGCGATGAAAATCAGGTTGTCGATACCCAGTACGATTTCCAGTACGACCAGCGTCAGCAGGCCGACCCAGATTGTCGGGTCAAATAACCATTCCATGTGTGTAACCTTGTAAAGTCGATCAGTGTAAAGCGTGCCTGGCGGCTAAAGCCCCGGGCGCGTGGGTGCTGCATGCATGTCTTCAGGGGCGGACGCGCGGCGGCCTGGTGGCCAGCCGCACGTCCGCTTCGGCAAGTGCGCCCGGTCCCGCTTGCCAAATGATGGCGTAAAACGGCACGGCCTGGCGCGAGCTCGGATACAGCGTGATGGGGTCGTTGTCGCATTCTTCGCTACTGCAGCTATCGCAGCTGTCGCCAGGCAGGCCAGCATGGAGGCTGGCATCGGCATAATCGATGCTGAAGGCGGGCGTGGCGCCAGCGCCGGCCGCGATTGCATGCTGGAATGGGGAAGGGCTGGCGTAAGCCATGCTGGCAAACGCCTGGGGTAACGCGATGAAAACAAAAAGGCAGAGCAGGACGAGAGCTCGTCTCATATACAGGCAGATAGTTCTGGAACGGTCGAGTATAACACGCCTGTATGGCAGCTTGATGACAGAGGCTTGCAATAGTGATACGTATGCCGTAAATTATGAAATAGCAATAATTTCACGTGGCGGCGAAGACGCAGCGCGGGCCCCGTGACTATTCTTGCGTTCGTATCACATTGCGCCTGCGCCGTTTGCTTGCGCACGTCTATAACGTAGTGTTACCAGGACTCTGCCTTGAAACCCATTACCGCCCTCCTGCTTGCCGCCGGCATCCTCTCGCCATCGTTCATCCTTGCCGCCACCCCCGTGGAAGCGGCGCCGACCCAGAAAGCCGGCAAGGCTGCGCCCAACCGTGCCGCCGCCGTCAAAGTCACGTCCGTCGAAGGCATCACCGAATACCGCCTGGCCAATGGCTTGCGCGTGCTGCTGTTCCCGGACGCCAGCAAGCCGACCCTGACCACCAACATCGTCTACCTGGTCGGTTCGCGCCATGAAAACTATGGCGAAACGGGCATGGCCCACTTGCTCGAGCACTTGCTGTTCAAGCCCAGCGCCAACTTCGGCATCAAGAAGGGCACCAAGACCCCTGTCGAGATACTGAACTCGACGGGCGCTGATTTCAACGGCACCACGTGGTACGACCGCACCAATTACTACGCCACCTTCCCCGCCAACGACGACAACCTGCGCCAGATGCTGGCCATGGAAGCGGACCGCATGGTCAACGCGGCCATCGACCAGAATGACCTGTGGAACCCGAAGACGCAGAAGGGCGAAATGACCGTCGTGCGCAACGAGTTCGAGATGGGCGAGAGCGACCCGATCGGCGTGACGAGCGAGCGCATCCAGGCCATCGCCTACGACTGGCACAACTATGGCAAGTCGACCATCGGCGCCCGTTCCGACATCGAGCAGGTGAACATTCCCCGCCTGCGCGCGTTTTACCATAAATATTATCAGCCCGATAATGCCGTGCTGATGGTGGCGGGCCGCTTCGATGAAGCCAAGGTCTTGAAACAGATCAATGATCTGTTCGGCAAGATCCCGAAACCCACGCGCGTGATCGAACCGACCTACACGGCCGAACCCGTGCAGGATGGCGAGCGCGCCGTGACGGTGCGCCGCAGCGGCGGCACGCAGTTCGTCGGCGCCGGCTACCACGTGGCGCCGTCCGGCAACCCGGACGCCGTCGCCATCGAGGTGCTCGGTCACGTGCTGACGGACGCGCCGGCCGGCCGCCTGCACAAGGCGCTGGTGGAAACCAAGCTGGCCAGCAAGATCGAATACAACTCCGTGAGCAACCTGGAGCCGGGCTACAACCTGTTCGGCGCGCTGGTGCCGCTCGATGGCAACCTCGATGCGGCGCAGACGGCCATGCTGAAAGTGCTGGAAGACTTGAAGTCGCAGCCGGTCACGGATGCGGAAGTGGCGCGCGTGAAACAGCAGCTGAACAAGCAGGTGGAACTGATCACCTCAAACACGGCGCGCATGACGATCGCCCTGACGGAGTCCCTGGCGGCCGGCGACTGGCGTCTGTTTTTCCTGCAGCGCGACCAGCTCGACAAGCTGACGACGGCGCAGGTGCAGGCGGCGGCCGAGAAATACCTGAAGAGCTCGAACCGCACCCTGGGCCGCTTCATTCCTACCGATGCGCCGGACCGCACCGTCGTGCCGGCCTATGCAGACGTGGCGCCGCAACTGGCCGGCTACACGGGCCGCGCCGTGGTGGCGCAGGGCGAAGCGTTCGATCCGAGCCCCGACAATATCGAAGCGCGCACCCAGCGTTTCACCTTGCCGAATGGCTTGAAGGGCGCCTTGCTGCCGAAGAAAACCAAGGGCAGCACGGTCAGCGCCGTGTTGAAATTGCAGATCGGCAGCGAAGAGAGCTTGCGCGGCAAGGCGAAAGTGGGCGTCTACACGGCCAATCTGCTGTCGCGCGGCACGGATAAACTGTCGCGCCAGGAAGTGAAGGACAAGTTCGACCAGCTGGGCATGCAGGTCGCCATCACGGGCGGCGCCGAGGGCGTCACCGCCATGCTGACGGGCAAGCGCGAGAACTTGCCGGCCGCCATGGACCTGCTGGCGCAAGTGCTGCAAAAGCCGGCCTTGAACGAGACGGAATTCCTGGAATTGCAGCGCGAGCGCGTCGGCCGCGCGGAGCAGGAGTTGCCTGAGCCGCAGCCGCTGGCCGTGAACGCCTTCCGCCGCCTGCTCGACGCCACGCCGGAAAGCCATGTGCGCCACGTGGCCACCTTGCCGGCCGAACTGGTGCAATGGAAAGCCATCAAGGTGGCCGATGTGAAAGCCTTCCATGGCGCCTATTATGGCGCGGCGAACGCGACTTTCGCTGCCGTGGGCGACTTCGACCCGGCCGTGCTGAAGGCGCAAGTGGCCAGCCTGTACGGCAGCTGGAAGGCGCAGCAGCCGTATGCGCGCATACTTGATGCCGTCAAGCCTGTCAGCGGCGAAAAAGTCACCCTGGAAACGCCGGACAAGGCGAACAGCGTGCTGTTCGCCATCCAGCCGATTCCCCTGAAGGATGACGCCGCTAACTATCCCGCCTTGCTGATCGCCAATCACATGCTCGGTGGCGGCGCCTTGCGCAGCCGTCTGGCCGACCGCATCCGCCAGAAGGAAGGCCTGTCGTACGGCGTCGGTTCGCAAGTGAGCATCCCGTCGCGCGAACCGGCCGGCTACTGGATGGCGTATGCCATCAGCGCGCCGCAAAACACGGTCAAGGTGGAAGCGGCCCTGCGCGAGGAAATCGCCAAGGCGCTGGCCGACGGCTTCACGCAAGAGGAATTGGCCGAAGCGAAGAAAGGCTGGCTGCAATCGCAGGAAGTGGGCCGCACGCAGGACAGCGGCCTGGCGCGCGAACTGGCCGGCTACCTTGCCGAAGAGCGTACCATGGCTTACGACAAGGACCTGGAAGCGAAAGTGGCCGCCTTGACCCTGGCGCAAGTGAACCAGGGCCTGCGCGAGTACCTGAAGCCATCGGCCGTGTCGATCGTGACGGCGGGCGACTTTGCCAAGGTGGCGAAAGAGGGTGAAAGCGGCGCCAAGGCAACGACGTCGAAGTAAGCTGTTTTAAATAAAAAAGCCCGCTGGCAAGTTATTTGCCAGCGGGCTTTTTTTATGGCGATTTCCCGGCCTTAGCGGGGAGCGAGCTCTGCTACGTAGATTTCCACGCGGCGGTTGCGTGCGCGTCCCGATGCATCCGCATTCGAGGCGATCGGCTCGCGGGCGCCGCGGCCTTCCGTGACGACGCGGGTCGGCGAGACGCCGCGCATGGACAGGTAGTCGCGCGTGTGGGCCGCGCGTTCCACCGACAGCGGTTCGTTGATGGAAGCGCTGCCCGTGCTGTCCGTATGGCCGATGATGCTGACCGTGGTGTTCGGGTTTTCGTTCAGGGTGGCGGCAAAGCGGTCGAGGATGGGGCGGAAATTGCCCTTGATGTCGGCGCGGTTGGTGTCGAAGGAAATATCGCTGGGGATTTCCATTTTCAGGCGGTTATCGGCCGTCTGCGTCACTTGCACACCAGTACCCTGTGTCGCTTGTTCCATCGCGCGCTTCTGGTTTTCCATGCGGTTCGACCAGATATTGCCGATCACTGCGCCCGCCGCCGCGCCGATCAGGGCGCCGCCGGCCGTGCGGCCGCTGCTGCCGCCACCGGTGGTGCCGCCGATCAAGGCGCCCAGGCCCGCGCCGACGCCGGCGCCCGTGGCCGTGCCACGTTGCGTGGCGGACATGTCCGCGCAGCCGCTGGCGGCCAATGCGATCACCAGCATGCCGATCAGGGATTTGGCGCCAGGGCCTTTTTTGAATACTTCTTTCATGGATTTTCTCCTTGTTTTGTTATTGGGACATACCCAGGAATTACCTGCACACGTTACTGCAAAATGGCGCGGCGTGCCAGTGTGCGCGCACTACAGGCAAAAGGGCGGCGCCCGTTCGCACGCGCGCCGCCCCGTCTGGCCAGTAAATTGGCCTCTATAAACCGCGTCCGCTGATCAGGCGCAGCAGCACCATGATCACGGCGACCACCAGCAGTATGTGGATGAAGCCGCCAATGGTATAGGAAGTTACCAGGCCCAGCAGCCAAAGAATGATGAGTACGACGGCGATTGTATACAGCATGATGTGTCCTCCGAGAGTAATGTGTGGATGACGGCGACGGCCTTGGCCTTGCAGGCGCTGGCGCGTGGCGCCGTCATCGGTTCTTGTCATTGCGCGGCGACTGGGTCGCTGAACGCTGATGCCATGACTAAGTGTCTACTTTGTTTCCCTTGCGTTCTGTACGCTGTCGTACACAAGACTCAACTATCGTGAGCGGTCGGCGTGTTCATCGGCCATGCCCGGCACCCATGCCAGCATGCCGGCCATGCCGACGGCGCCGGCCAGGCAGCTGACCATGCCGCCCGTCAGCAGCAGCATGACGCCGAACACGGGGCCGCCCGCTTCAGGCGCCAAGTCCAGCGCGCAGAAGCCCAGCGCGGTGGCCAGCAAGCCGCCGCCTATAAAGCCCAGCCAGATCCTGTTGCTGCCTGCCTTGTCGTCTTGCATGGCTACTCCTTGATGAGTTTCGTTGAACTTTCCTGAATGCATCATCTCGCGGGACGGCAAGCTCATCTGTACGCCAACGAACATTGTTAAAAAGAAAACGCCCGGACAAGCCGGGCGTGTGTTGAATTTGCAACTTATTGCAGCGGCGGCAGCGCTGCGGCCCATGCCTTAGCCGATGGCGCGCAAGCCGCCGTTGACGACGCGCACGCGGTCGCCCTGGCGCCAGTTTGGCGCGGCGCTCTGGTGCACGGTGCGCGTCTTGCCGTTATCGAGGCGCACGACGATGTTGTAGCTGCGCGTGGCGCGCACGCTGCCTTCGATCTGGTTGCCGGCCACGGCGCCGCCGACCGCGCCCAGCACGGTGGCCAGTTGCTTGCCGTGGCCGCCGCCCACCTGGTTGCCCAGCAAGCCGCCGACGACGGCGCCGCCAGCCGCGCCCACGCCGCTGCCTTCGGCGCGCGTATTGACTTCATGGATGGCTTCGATCACGCCGCAATTGGCGCATACCTGCGGCGCCGGGGCTGCCGCGTATTGTTGCTGCGGTTGCGGCTGGCGCACTGGCTGCTGCTGCTGCTGCTGCTGCTGCTGCTGCTGCTGCTGTGGCAGGGCGGCCAGCGGCTGCGCGCTGGCCGGTTGCAAGTTTGCTGGCGGCTGGTTTGCCTGCAGGTTGGCCATTTGTTCGGCCGAGGTGCTGGCCGCCAGTGGCTGGCTATCGCCCTGGGACGAAGGCAGCCAGCCCATCAGGGCAGCCGTGCCGACGCCGCAAAACAGCAGGACGGCGACGGCGGCGGCAAGCACCAGCGGATGGAGGGATTTGGTGGTGGTAGTCATGGAAGGCTCCTTGGTTATTTTAAATAAAGGGTGCTGCGTGTTCTGTTTGTTGATGCTTGTTCTGTGCGTGTATTGCCAGTGTGCTGTGCCGCTTGCTCCGCTTCCGTGCGTCACCGTACATACAGGGCCGGTACTGCACCGTAGGCTAAGTAAAAATTATGTCGAGTTGTAACGACACCAAGGAAAAGCAATGCCACCAACGACTGCCAGCATGACCCTGTCCCGCGATGCAGGCCGATCCGGCCTGGGTTCGCCCGTGGGCGCGCTTGACGCCGGCAACCGCCTGCTGGCCAGCCTGCCCGAGCACGACTTGCGGCACCTGACGGCGCTGTTCGATACCGTCACGGTCGAGGTGGGCGAGGTGCTGTACGAACCGGGCCAGCCTATCGGCCACATCTATTTCCCTGGCGATTGCCTGATCTCGCTGCTGGCCGTGGCGGAAGGCCGGATGACCTTGGAAGTGGGCTCCGTCGGCCGCGAAGGCGTCCTGGGCGCGTCCGTCGCGCTCGGTCATGACCTGGCGCAAGTGCGTGCCGTGGTGCAGCGTTCCGGTACGGCCAGCCGCATCGGGCGGGCCGAGTTCTGCGCCGAGTTCGCCCAGCTCGAGTCCCTGCAGCGTTTGCTGTACCGCTATACGGACACCCTGCTGGCGCAAGCCATCCAGATTGCCGTGTGCAGCCGCTTCCACGTGCTCGAGGCGCGCCTGGCCCGTTCGCTGCTGATCACGCGCGACCGCCTGCAGTCGGAAAAATTTCACCTCACGCATGAATTTCTTGCCCACACCCTGGGCGTGCGGCGGGTCGGCGTGACCAAGGCGGCCAGCGCGCTGCAACAGCAAAAACTCATCACCTACAGCCGCGGCAATATCGAGATCCTCGATTCGGCGGGGCTGGAAGCCGTGTCCTGCCGCTGCTACGAGCTGGTCAAGGATAGCGGCGCCATCGGCATGGCCAACGTCTTCGTCTGATTCTTCCTGCTGGCGTTCATCCTTCTGCCGCAGACGCAAAAAAGCGGGGTGGGCGCCTGGGCACCCACCCCGCTTTCTCGATCAATAATTACTTCGGCTTGACCTGGTTGCCGATCACGCCGCCGACTGCGGCGCCGCCGACTGCGCCGACGGCGCTGCCGCCCGTCAGCACGGAGCCGGCAACGGCGCCGACACCAGCGCCGATGGCCGTGTTTTTATCCTGGCCGGACATGTTGGCGCAAGCGGTCAAGCTCAGCAGCAGGGCGGCAACGGAAGTGGTAGCGGCGATTTTTTTAATGATTTGCATGATAGTTCTCCTATGAATTCGGACCTCGTGGCGCCGGCATGGTATGGGCCGGTGAGACTTCGTATCGCCACGTCTTGGGTGTTTCAGGCACGATTACAGAATAGGATTGTGGCAAGGCAGGGTCTGTTCGGCAACGCACATAGGGGTGTAACAATTGTAATCGTGCACGGCTACGTGTGACTTACCGGTTTTTGCGCGGCGCCTTGCCCGGTTTCGGCGCCACCGGCTTCACGCGTGCCTGGGCCAGCAGTGCCGCGCATTCGCTATCCTCGACGGGGCCGGTATTGACCAGCGGCAGCAGCGCCGCCACGGGCGCCACCACGGCCAGCGCCAGGGCGCCACCGGCGCGCAGGGCCAGCACTCCCTTGTCGACGCTCACGTCGGGCTTGCTGAAGGTGCCGTGCACATACAGGGGCGAGCGCAGCGAAAAGATGCGCAAGCCCTTGCTGTCCGGACGCAGGGTCAGGTCCAGCCGTTCATCGGCCAGGTTTACCGTGCCGTTGATATTCAGGACGGCGTCATCCGTGTCCACGATGAACTGGCGCGTGCGCATCAATCCCTTGGTGACGGCGAAATCGGCGGCCATGCAGTTCAGCTTGACCTGTTTGTCGCCCGCCAGTTTGGCCAGCACGACACTGCCGATATTCAAGCCCATTTCTTCCAGCAGCAGCTTGCTGATGCTGCCACGGTTGATCAGCGCGCGCACTTCGCCGTTCGAGCTGCCCAGCAGGGTTGCGACGGAATTGCCCGTCGCCGACAGCGAGGCGTCGCCATTGATTTCGCCCACGCTCGCCTGCAGGGCCGGCAGGCGGGGAAACAGCTGCTGGATGTGCAGATGTCGGGCGCTGGCCTTGAGCTCGGCCGCGATGCCGTTGGCGATGACCTTGCCGCTGCCGTCGAGCTTGATTTGCGACGTCAGGGTGCCGCCCGCCACATTGAAGTTGAGCGGCGTCAAGGACAGCACGCCGTCCGTCAGCACCACATGCGTGTCGAGCTTGCTGATCGGCAGTTCGGCATCGCGCGTGATCTTGTCGGCCGTGTAGCGCACGTCGGCGTCCAGGCTGGTCCAGCGTTCCGTCTTGAAGGTTTCCACCGGCAAGACCCGGCCGGCCGGCTGCGTCGACGGCACGCCCCGTTCCTTCTTGCTGGCGCTGGAATCGGCGCCTACCAGCGGACCCAAATCGGAAAATTGCAGCAGGCGCGAGTGGACTTCCCCCGTCAGGCGCTTGCGCGGCGTGCTGGCGGAAAAGGCCAGCTTGCCTTGGACGTCGCTGGAGCCCACCTTGCCGCTGAACTTGTCGTACACCCACTCGCCGCCGCGCGGCGCCAGGGTCGCCGTCAAATGGCCTTCCGTGCTGAAGTGCGGCGTTTCCGGCAACAGCACGCCCGTCAATGGATACAGCCGGGCCATGCTGGGTCCGGATAGCTTCAGGCGCACGTCCAGCGCGGCCAGGTTGGCCGGGCGCGTCAGGGTGCCTTCGATGGCCACGCTGCTGCCGCCCGCGCGCATGTCGGCCTGGATGGGGAAGGGCGTGCCCTGCTGCTGCAGCGATAGTACGCCGCCGGCCTTGCCGCCACCCTTGATGCTTTCGCCATGGTATTTGCCGGACAAGGTCCAGGCGATGCCGTAGCGCGCATCGTCCGCGATGGTGTCGACGTCGGCGCGCATCGCCGTTTTGCTGACGCCATCGTCCAGGTACACGGTGCCCTTGCTGAAGACCACGCTTTGCAATTCCAGCTGCCAAGGCGATGGCTGGTCCTGCTTGTCGAAGGTCCAGTTGTTCTTGCCATCCTTGTTGCGCAGCAAGCGCACCTGCGGCGTGTCGAAGCGCAATTGCGGAATGATGATTTTCTTGTCGAGCAGGGCCAGCGGATTGAGCGAGAACGCCAGCTGGCTGACGCTGGCCAGCTGTGCCTGGCCATCCGTGTCCGTCATGGCGCTCGGGTTGCCCAGGCGCACGTCCTTTGCCTGCAGGTGCGGCCACGGCAGATAGTCGCGCCAGCTTTGTTGCCCGCCAGCCGTTGGCTGCTGCCACGTCAGCGCCAGGTCGCCCTCGATGGCAAACGGCCTTCCCAACGCATCGCTGACGCGCGCATTGAGCCAGGGCTTGGCGCGGTTCCAGTCCATGTTCAGCACGATGATGGAAGCCGTGACGGGCAGGGCGATGAGCACGGCGGTGCTGGCGAGGGCGATTTTCTGACGGCGGGAGAGCGGCATAAGCTGATTCTTTCTGGACAAGTAGTTGCGATGCTACAGGAATCGCTTCAAAGCCGGGCCTGTTTCAGGTTTTGCTGGCGGGCACGTGCGCTGGCGCACGTTGCCCATGCAAGTATTGTCGATTTCTTACCCTATGTGCGGCACCGAACGGATATGCGGGGAGCCGGAGCCTATAACGTCATACATCAAACGCAGTTCCTGATTCCAGATGCACCGACGTATGAACCCTATTGCTTAACATTCTCCAGGAGAAGAAAAATGACAAACCGAGATTTCAAGATGTCCCCATTGGCCGCCTTGGCCGCCTGCGCCACCGCTGTCGTCCTGATGACGGGCTGCTCCAGCCTGAAAACGCCGGCTACGGCCGATGTCGCCGTGTCGCGCGCCGCTGTCGATAACGCTGCCAGCGCTGGCGCCGCCGACCTGGCGCCCGATGAAATGCGTTCGGCCCGCGAAAAAATGCGCATGGCTAACCAGGCCTTGAAAGACCGCGACTACAAGACGGCGCGCGACCTGGCGGACCAGGCGCAAGCCGATGCCAAGCTGGCGCAAAGCAAGGCCAATTCGGCCAAGGCCACCAGCGCCGCTGATGAAATCAACGAGAACATCCGCGTCATGCGCGAAGAGCTCGACCGTGCCAATCAGCAAGCGCCAAAACAATAACTAACAACAATAACTGACAACAGGACCCCATCATGAAAAAAGCTACCTACACTACCATTCCCGGCCTGCTGGCCATGGCCGCTCTGGTTGCCGCCTGCAGCTCCGCACCGACCACCACCAGCCTGCTCGACCAGACCCGCGGCGACTACATGGCGGCGCAATCGAACCCGATCGTGTCGACCTATGCGCCACGCGAATTCCGCGAAGCGAGCGCTGCGCTGGAAGCGGCAAACGCGGCCGCCACGCGCCAGGAAGATAGCGAAAAAGTCGACAAGCTGGCCTACCTGGCCAAGCAAAAGATAGCCACGGCGCAAGAAGTCGCCAAGCAGAAGGCCGCGGAAGCCGATATCGCCAACGCCGGCAAGCAGCGCGACCAGTTGCGCCTCGATGCGCGCACGCAGCAGGCGGACCAGGCCACGGCTCGCGCCCAGTCGGCGCAGGCGGATGCGGAAGCGGCCAAGGCCCAGGCGCAAGCGGCCGAAGCGTCGGCCCGCGATGCGCAAGCGCGCGCCGCCGGACTCGAAGCGCAGCTGGCCGACCTGGCCGCCAAGAAAACGGAACGTGGCATAGTGATCACCCTGGGTGACGTGCTGTTTGGCACGGACAAGGCGAACCTGACGGCCGATGGCGCAAATACGGCGCGCAAGCTGGCCGATGTACTGAAAAACAACCCGCAGCGCACCGTGCTGATCGAAGGGTTTACGGATAGCACGGGCGGCTCCGCGCACAACCTGGAATTGTCGCAACGCCGCGCGGAATCCGTGCGCAATGCGCTGCTGGAGCAAGGCATCAGCCGTGACCGCATCGCCACGAAAGGCTATGGCGCCGCCTATCCGGCCGCCGGCAACGACACGGCGTCGAACCGCCAGCTGAATCGCCGGGTGGAAATTGTCTTGTCGGAAGATAACACGGCCATTCCCGCCCGCCGTTAAGCCGCGCCGCCTGACGCGGAAGTAGAAAGGCAGCACCGGCCGAAGCTTGGCCGGTGGATACCCATGCAAGACTTGAAAGGAAACATCATGACCCAAACATCTGTTGAGATTCCAGCTGGTATCGATACGGCAGCCATCCGCGCTGCCGCCAAAAACCTGGACGATGGCGCCGTGACGGCCGGCTACCAGGCCGACCGCCAGGAGTTGATTACCCTGTTGAATGGGGCGCTGGCCACCGAACTGGTGTGTATTGCGCGCTACAAGCGCCATTACTACACGGTGAGCGGACGCGACAACGGCACCATCAAGGCCGAGTTCCTTGAGCATGCGCAGCAGGAACAGGAGCACGCCGACTGGCTGGCTGAACGCATCGTGCAATTGAATGGCAAGCCAGATTTTAATCCTGCAACATTGCTTGCGCGTAGCCATGCCGAGTATGATGACTCCGAAGACGTGCAGAGCATGGTGCGTGCCAATCTGATCGCGGAACGGGTAGCGATCGAGTCGTATCGCCAGATGATCGTGAAAATCGGCGACAAAGACCCGACCACACGCCATTTGTTGATCAAGATCATGGCTGTTGAGGAAGAGCACGCCGATGATATGCGCGATCTAATGGAATAGTGTTTTTGAGTAAAGTAGGTATAGTAACTACATTCATCCACAGCTAAGGAGCTAAACCATGTTGGAAAACAATATCACCACCGTCAATAACGATGTCAAAACCTTGGTCAAGGATGCGCAAGCCCTGTTCAGCGCCGCTGCCGCCCTGACCGGCGAAAAAGCCGATGAAGTGCGCGTCAAGGGCATGAAAACCCTGGATGCCGCCCTGGCCAAGGCGCATGAAGCGCAAGCGTCGGCCATCGTTGCCACCAAGCAGCTCGCCTCCCAGGCTGACGGCTATGTCAAGGAAAACCCATGGCGCACGGTGGCCGTCGCCGCTGGCGTCGGCGTACTGGTCGGCTTCATCCTGGGCCGCAAGTAATCCACTGTCAGGAGCGATATGGACAAGTCTGCTTCGTCTCACCAGGGGCCGGGATTGATCGGCTCGGTCGCCGGCCTGGCCAAAAACGCCGTCGGACTGATGTTGTCGCGGCTGGAACTGGCCACCATCGAACTGTCGGAAGTGCGCAATCACATGCTGCAGCTGATTGTCATTTTCGCGCTGGCGACCGTGGCGGGCTTGTTTGCCATCGCTTACGGCAGCGTGCTGATCGTCTTTCTGGCCTGGGATAGCCTGGGCTGGAAGATCCTGGCGATCATGACGGTCGTGTTCGTACTGCTGGCCATCGCCCTGGTCATGTATGCGCGCGCCATGCTGCGTCAAGGAAAGCTGTCCATGCCGGCCACCATGGCGGAATTGAAGGCTGACCGCGACATGCTGATGTAAGCTGCATTACGAGGAGAATTCATGTCGGACAACGACAAACTGGCGGCGCAAGCCGCCCGCAAGCGCCTGCTGATCGCCCAGGGCGAAATGTACCGCGTGGGCATCGTGCATGCGCGCGCCAACGTGGGCTATGCGCTGCGCCCGGAATCGATGCTGCAGGGCGTGGTCGAAACGGCGGTCGGCTTTGCCGGCCACCGCGTCGAATCCCTGCTGGCGCCGGGCGGCATGCGTTTGCAAGGCGCCATGCCCTATGTGCTGACGGCGCTATCGTTTGTCGGACGCAAGAAGCTGGTCAAGCCGGCCCTGGTCCTCGTGGCCGTGGCCGCCGTCGCCGCCAGCTGGCTGCGCCGCAAGCGCTGAACGCCAGCCGTGTTGTACAGGAACGCCGTCATTGACGGCGTTTTTTTTTGCCCGTACCCAACGTCCGGCACGTGCAGGCGCAATCCCTTACAATGATTCACGCCGCACCCGCGCGGCGGACAGAGGGCTATCTTGATGACGAATTCAAAGACACCGATCAATCAGTTAAATCCTTCGCGCCTGCGCATCGTGCTGGTGCTGCAAGGCGGCGGCGCACTGGGCGCCTACCAGGCCGGCGTCTACCACGCGCTGCACGAACATGGCCTGGCGCCCGACTGGGTGGTGGGCACCTCGATCGGCGCCATCAATGCCGCCATTCTGGCGGGTAACAAGCACGAAGACCGGCTCGTGCGTCTGAAGGAATTCTGGCAGCGCGTGGCGCACCGCGACAGCATCGACATGAACCTGGTATCGGACCAGCAGCGCCGCTCGAACATCTGGCTGGCCACGCTCGATACGGTGCTGCGCGGCGTGCCTGGCTTCTTCAAGCCGCGCGCCTTCAGCCTGTTTCCCGTCGGAATCGCCGTCAAGCCGGAAGAGGCCAGCTTCTATGACACCAGCGAACTGGCCGGCACCCTCGAGGATCTGGTCGATTTCGATTACCTGAACCAGCCCGGCGGCATGCGCCTGACCGTCAACGCCCTGCGCGTCAAATGCGGCAGTCTCACCAGTTTCGACCGCCAGCAGCAGCCCCTGACGGCGGACCATATCCGCGCCAGCGGCGCCTTGCCGCCCGGTTTTGCCGGCGTGCGCGTCGATGGCGATTTATATTGGGACGGTGGCCTGTACTCGAACACGCCGCTGGAAACCGTGCTTGACGACACGCCCCACGTCGACACCCTGGTCTTCATGGTCGACCTGTGGAGTTCGGAAGGACCGGAACCGACCACCCTCGACGAAGTGCAGACGCGGCAAAAGGACGTGACCTTCGCGTCGCGCTCGAAGCGGCATATCGCCGATTACGTCAATACGCATACCTTGCAGCGCAAATTGCGCGAACTGTACGCCGGCCTGCCCGATACCAAGCACAACCGCCAGCAGACGGAAGAGCTGGTGGCGCTCGGTTGCGACAGCACCATGCACATCGTGCGTCTGCCGTATGCGGGGCGCGACTGGCACATGGCGGCCAAGGATATCAATTTTTCCCGGGGCTCCATCGAGTGGCGCTGGGAGCAGGGTTACCAGGATGGCTTGCGCGCGATCAAGGCGGCCGGCTGGCTGGCCTTTGTCACGGAAGATACGCCACTCGTGGTGCACGAACTGCCGCCCTACGAGCGCGACGCCGCCTGATCAGGCCGAGTCGCAAGAGTACGCTTCACTACTGCGGATGGGCCGCTTCGCGCAGTTTTTCCGCGTTCGCCATGTCTTGCCGATACGTGTCCTGCGCATCCTTCAGGCAGGTGGCGCGCGCGGCGGATGGTTCCGAACGGCAGGCTTTTTTGGCCTCGGCCAGGGCGGCGGCGATTTCCTTGCGCAGGGTGCGCAGCTGGGCTTGCGCCGTGCTGTCTTCCTGGTACCAGCGTTGCGGGTCGCCCGGTTGCGGCGTGGCCGTCTGGGCCAGTACCAGTGGCGCCAGGCTGCAGGCGAACAGGGTGGCCAAGAGTGTGTTGTGGATAGTCATGATAGTTCCTCCTTGAAATAAAAAAGGCGCCGCAGCGCCTTTTTTTACAACCTGCCCGTCAGTAATAGCAGAATCAGTATCACTACGACCAGGCCGGCGATGCCGCTGGGGCCGTAACCCCAGTTGCGGCTATGCGGCCAGGTAGGCAGGACGCCGACCAGGGCCAGGATCAAGATGATCAGAATGATGGTGCCCATGGCAACTCCTTGTTATCGTACGACTCATGCGGGATGGCGGCTGCCTGTTGGCAAGCTCCGCCGAAAATTAATAGCGGTAGACGCGGCCGTCAACGACGCGCACGCGGTTGCCCGGGCGCAGATCATTCGCGTTGTCCTGCACCACGGTGCGGTATTCGCCGTTGTCTAGACGTACGCTGATCTGGTAGGCCTGCGCTTGCTGCCTGCGGCCTTCCACCTGGTTGCCCACGACGCCGCCGGCGACGGCGCCCGCCACGGTGGCGGCCGTGCGTCCGCCGCCCGAGCCGATGGTATTGCCCAGCAGTGCGCCGGCGATGCCGCCGACCACGGCGCCCGCGCCGCTGGTTTGTCCACCGCCCTGCACGATCTGGATGGAGTCGACGGTGCCGTACATGGCGGATTCAGGCTGGTTGGCCGGGTAATATTGTTGTGACTGGGAAGGACCGGTGGCGCAACCGCTCAGTGCGGCGGTGGCGGCGAGCATCAGTGCAGCCAAGGTGGCGTTGGTTTTCATTTTATTCTCCTGACGAGGTGAGGGTGTAGTGCCATCTTAGTCATGCCCCTGTTTCCGGTCTGTACGCTGCCGCACGTACTTATTTGGTGCCGAAAATGGTATTTTTTACCGGGACGATCCAGCAAAACGTTGTTATTTATCCCTGTCTGCCTTCCGCTTTCAAAATAAATTACTTGTGTACGGCAGCGTACAGAAGAGAGGCGGCGATCCACGTAAAACGGTAGTCATGCCAAGCAGACATGCTTGTCACTACCAGGGAGAAATACATGAACAAGAATAAGCTTTTCACCGCCATCGTTGTCAGCCTGGCGTGCGCCGCCTGGGGCGGCCAGGCCGTGGCTGCCACGCCGGAAGCAAAAGCAGCCTACAAGGCGGCCAATGAACAGGCGGGCCTGAATTACAAGCTGGCCCATGCCGAATGCGAAAAAATCACGGGCAACCCGAAGGATGTCTGCATCGCCGAAGCAAAGGCCGTGCGCACCTACGATGAAGCTGTGGCCCAGGCGCAATACACGAATACCCTGCGCGCCTACACCAAGGCGCGCATCAAGATTGCCGATGCCAATTACGACGTCGACCTGGCGCGCTGCAATGCGCTGACGGGCAACGACAAGGATGTCTGCGTCAAGCTGGCCAAGTCCACCAAGGTGGCGGCCCTGGCCGATGCCAAGGCAGACAAGAAAGTCATCGAAGCGCGCAGCGATGCGCGTGAAGCAAAAAGAAAAGCCGAGTACAAGGTCGCGACAGAAAAATGCGATGCATTAGCCGGCGCAGCCAAGGATGACTGTATCAAGGCTGCAAAAACCCAGTTCGGTTACTGAGCTCCCTCCGGCGCGCAGTCACCAAACTGGTATAAGAAGCTCATTGTGAGCACATTGATTGACCACTCCTAAGGAAAAAACCATGAAATTCACCAAATCTATCGCTACTGGCCTTTTCGTCGCTTCCCTGTTCGCTGTTGCAGGTTGCGCTTCGACCCCAACCAAGGAAGGCACGGGCGAGTACATCGACGACGCGGCCATCACCACCAAAGTGAAAGCCAGCATCTTCAACGAGCCTACCCTGAAATCGACGGAAATCAACGTTGAAACCTTCAAGGGCGTGGTTCAGCTGAGCGGCTTCGTGGCCCAGCCAGCCGATGCCGCCAAAGCGGGTGAAATCACCCGTGGCGTCAAGGGCGTGAAGTCCGTGAAAAACGACATCCGCGTCAAGTAATGGCCTGACCTGCCGCAGCGGCCAGCCCCAGGGCTGGCCGCTGCGGCCCTCCACCGACCGTCGCGGGAATCGCATGCATATCCAGCCTACAGATACCCCGCCCGAGCCGGTGGCGGCTGCCTCCACCGAGCCTGCCGGGCCACCTCCCGGCGCGCCCGCGGAGCAGCCAGACTCATCCTTGCGTTTGCCGCTGCATGTCAATGCGCGTGGCATGGCGCTGGGCATCATCGCCACCGTCAGCTTCATTTATGCGCTGCAGTGGGCACAGAAATTCCTCATTCCCGTCATCTTCGGCATTTTCATCGCCTACACCCTCAATCCCGTCGTCGCCTGGCTGGAAAAGCTGCGCCTGCCGCGCGCCATCGGCGCCACGGCCGTGACGGCCCTGATCCTGTTCGGCTCCATCGTCGTGGTCGAGCGCGTGCAGGGCGAATTCGAATCCATCGTTGAAGAATTGCCGGCCGCCACGCATAAATTGTCGCGCCTGATCGCCGCCAGTACGGGCGGCAAGAACAGCACCTTCCAGAAGATGCAGGCCGTGGCCAATGAAATCGAGCAAGTGGCTGCCGGCGCCGAAGCGCGCCGCAACAACCGCCGCGCGGCCGCCGCCGAGGCGCCCAACTTCAAGATCATGGACTGGGTCTGGGCCGGCTCGCTGGGCCTGGTGGGCTTCCTCAGCCAGGCCACCATGGTCATCTTCCTCGTGTTTTTCCTGCTGCTATCGGGCGACACCTTCAAGCGCAAGCTCGTCAAGCTGACGGGGCCGTCGCTGAGCCGCAAGAAGGTCACCGTGCACATCCTGGAAGACATCAATACGTCGATCCAGAACTATATGTTCATGCTGTTCGTCACGAATGGCTTGCTGGCGGTCCTGATGTGGATCGCCCTGCGTGTGATCGGCCTGGAAAACGCGGGCGCCTGGGCCATCGTGGCCGGCTTGCTGCACATCATGCCGTATTTCGGCCCCTTGCTCATCACCATCGCCACGGGCCTCGTTGCCTTCCTGCAGTTCGAATCGCTGGAAATGGTCTTGCTGGTGACGGGCACGTCGATGGCCATCGCCACCCTGGTGGGCACCTTTGTCACCACCTGGATGACGGGACGCATCGCCCGCATGAATCCCACGGCCGTGTTCATCAGCCTGCTGTTCTGGGGCTGGCTGTGGGGCGTCTGGGGCTTGTTGCTGGGCGTGCCCATCATCGTCATCGTGAAGGTTGTGGCCGAGCGCGTGCAGGGCATGGAAGTGGTGGCCGAGCTGCTGGGCGAATAGCTTGCGGCAACGTAGAGAAAACGGCGCCCGCGGGCGCCGTTGTTGCATGCAGACTTATCGCTTACGACTGGTGGCGTTTCAGTATCTTGATTTGCACATCGCCATCGTCCGTCTTCGGCATATCCTTCATGCTGCCCAGCTGCAGGGCGAACTGGCGCGTGAATTCGGCGCCCAGGAAGAAGATTTGCGCTGAATAATATACCCACAGCAGCAGGGCCACGAGCGAACCGGCCGCGCCATAGCTGCTGGCCACGCCGCTGTTGCCGATATATACGCCAATGGCGTATTTCCCCAGTGAAAACATGAAGGCCGTGCCGATGGCGCCGATCAGCACGTCGCGCCAGGACAGGCGCACGCGCGGCAGCATTTTATAGATGACGGCAAACAGGCTGGCGATCACGGCAAAGCCGATCAGGTTCGACAGGATGGTAAACAGCACGGCCGTGTCCTTCCACACGCCTTCCCAGAAGTTGGCGAGGATGGCCATGGCCGCGTTGACCACCAGCGACACCATCAGCAGGAAGGCCAGCACCAGCACCAGGCCGAAGGACAGCAAGCGCGTGCGCAGCATGTCCCAGGCGCCAGCTTCCTTCAGCGGCGGCACTTGCCAGATTTCATCGAGGCTGGCTTTCAGTTCGGCAAATACGCTGGTGGCGCCGAACAGCAGCAGCGCGCTGGCGATGAGGGTGGCGATGCGTCCCTGTTCATGGTTCTTCGCGCCGGCCAGCACCAGCTGGATGGCTTCGGCGCCCTGCGTGCCCAGCAATCCCTGCAGTTGTCCCATCAGTTCGCCGCGCGCGGCGGCCGGGCCATAGAAAAAGCCGGCGATGGCAATCACCAGCACGAGGATGGGGGCGATGGAAAACAGGGTGTAATAGGCGAGGGCCGCGCCCTTGCTCGAGGCGCGGTGTTCCAGCCATTCGGTGACGGAACAGACGATGACACTGCGCATCTGCTTGCTGAACGGCGCCAGGCCGGCCAGTCTGGGATAGCGGGTAGAAATATTCATGGTGGCTTTCAATGCAAAAAAGGGGCGCGAGCCCCTTTTTTTATTCACAAGTGGCGTACCACTGTTTAGCTTACTGCACGCGGCGTTCGATGGTGATTTGTTCCACTTCAACGCGGCGGTTTGGTTCCAGGCACTTGATCAAGTCGGCACGCTTCTTGTTATCGCAGGTGACGACAGGATTGGTGGAGCCCTTGCCTTCGGCCGTCAGGCGGTTGGCGGCGACACCGTGGGCGACCAGGTATTCCTTGACTGCATCAGCGCGCTGCTGCGACAGTTTCAGGTTGTACTTGGCCGAACCGATGCGGTCGGCATAACCACTGATGACGACGTTATTGACGTCCGGCGCTGCGTTCAGCACGCGGGCGATTTCGTCAAGCTTGGTCTGTGTCGGGCCCAGCTTGGCGCTGTCGAACGCGAACAGTTCCGTTGCTGCCATCGTCACTTTCTCAAAGCGTGCTGGCGGTGGCGGCGGTGGTGGCGGCACGACCACGACGACTTCTTCACGCACTGGCGGCGGTGGCGGTGGTGGCGGCGGTGCAGGTGGTTTGTCGAACGCGAAGTTCAGGCCCACGGTGACGTAGTAGTTGTTGGCCTTGCTGCTCGGGTCGAACGTATTGCCGCGCAGGAAGCCGTGCACGTTGCGCACGTCAGCCTGGAACGACAGTTGATCGTTGATCGTGGACTGGAAGCCCAGACCGACGCTGGCGTACGGCGAGCTCTTTTTGCGTTCGCCAAAAGCGAAGCTGGTGTCCTTGTCGCGCTGCATGCCGGCACCGACCAGCAGGAAGGGGCGGAAGGCTTTACGCGAGAACATGTACAGACCGTCTACGCCCAGCGTATTTTGCTGGTAGCGCTGTTGGCCATCCTTGGAGCGGGCATACGTGGTGCCCAGCTGGATATCCCAGTCCTGGGAAACAGGTTTACCGAAACGCAAGCCTGCGCCATACCCGGTTTTATCCGTAGCGAAGTCGGAATCTGGCTTGAGTGCGTTGAGGCTAGGTTGAATGTACCAGGAAGGATTGATTTCCTGGGCCTGTGCGCCGAGGGCGGAGCACAGTACTGCGGCGGCAACGGCGATTTTTTTTAGATTATTCACAAGTAACTCCCAACGTTGATAAGAGATTTTCTCTAATGCATCAATGCGACAACTGCCAGACATGCTCTGCTAGAGATAGACAACAATTCCAGGTGCGCTTTCTTGCGATAAATGCACTGCTGTTGGAGTAGAGAATACGGTTGCAGGTTCACGTGGTCGGTGCGTTAGCGCACAAAGCATTGTTGTATATCAATGGTGTTGCAGATTCACGACAACTACTTCGGTGTTGAAAAAAACTAATTTGCCTCCGGAAAATTTTGCAATCACGGCCATATCCTGGCGCCGTAACTGGAGGCAATCGTACGACTTGTTACCAGCATGCCACTGTATATTAGCAACAATGATGAGCTTGATAACTAATATTACATTGATGTTGTATTCCTGCCGCGTTCTGTTGTTTTTCCGGGCTTCTCTCGGGCAACTATCGTGCGCCGCAGTCAGCTCCGCCACTTTTCATCAAGGAGTTACCCGTGCCTGACCACCCCCGTGCTGTTTCTTCCCCGCTGTCCGGCAAATTGGCCCCGCTGGGTCTGCTGGCGGTGCTGCTGTCGCTGGGCATGGCTATGCCGGCCTGGGCCGATAGCGGCGTGTCCCTGTTTTCACCGAGCGGCACGGTCAAGGCCGTGCGCCAGGTACGGGCCCAATTCTCCACGCCGATGGTGCCGTTCGGCGACATGGGCTTGCCCGCGCCGTTCGCCATCGATTGCGGCAAGGCCGAACCTGCCGTCGTGGCGGGCGCGGGGCGCTGGGCCGACGAGCGCAACTGGAACTACGATTTCGAGCGCGACTTGCCGGCCGGCGTGGCGTGCAGCTTTACCTTGAAAGCGGGGCTGAAGGACCAGGCAGGCAAGCCCTTGCAGGGGACGGCGTCCTACCGCTTTTCCACGGGCGGCCCGGCCATCGTCGAGGCCGTGCCGTATGACGGCCAGCCGTATATCGATGAAAACCAGATCTTCGTGCTGGGCCTCGACGCGGTGCCGAACGACGCCAGCGTGGCCGCCAACGCGTATTGCCGCGCCGATGGCATCAATGAAAAGATTCCCGTGCGGCAGCTTGTGGGCAAGGAACTCGAGCAGGTACTGGCCCTGCGCAAGAGTTTTCTCGACCGTTACCTGACCGTGTATTTCAAGAAGCGGGGCACGCTGTGGAAAGTGGGCATGCCCGTCGCCAGCAAGGGTGCGCCGCCGCTGCCTGTGACCGTGTTGCAATGCAAGCGCAGTTTTCCCGCCAACGCCAAGGTGTCGCTCGTGTGGGGCGAGGGCATCGCCAGTGCCAGCGGCATCGCCACGGACAAGGCGCAAACACTGCAGTTCAAGACGCGTCCCGATTTCACGGCCAAGTTCAGCTGCGAGCGCAGCAATCCGAAGGAACAGTGCATTCCCTTCCTGCCCATGCGCGTGCAGTTTTCCGCGCCCGTGAGCGCGGCGCAGGTGCGCGCCATGACCCTGAAAGGCGGCGGCAAGACGTATGCGCCGACGATTGCAAAAGAAGAGGAAAAGGCGGAATTCCTGTATGGCGCCACCTTCAATGGCCCGTTTCCCGTGCAGGCCAGTTTCGTGCTGGCCCTGCCGCCGAAGCTGACGGATGACGCGGGCCGCGCCTTGCTCAACCGCGCGCGCTTCCCCATGACGGTGCGCACGGGCGAACAGCCGCCGCTGCTGAAGTTCCCGGCCCCGTTCGGCATCATCGAAGCCAAGGGCGATGGCTTGCTGCCGGTCACCGTGCGCAACATCGAGCCTGTGCTGTCGGGCAAGGAAGTCGCGCAGCCATCCGCTGCCGCCACGGGCGCCACCTTGCGCGTGCCCGACAATGACGACAAGTTCATCATCGAGTGGATGCGGCGCCTGGCCGGCAATGGCGATGGGGGCGAATACTGGCAGCCATATGCGCAATATGCGGGCAACATGAGCAAATCCGTGCTGGCCGACGCTGCCGGCACGCGCCCCATCAGCTTGCCTCGTCCGGACGGCAAGAAAACCTTTGAAGTGATCGGCATTCCTTTGCTGAAACCGGGCTTTTATGTGGTCGAACTGGCCAGCCCCATCCTCGGCAAGGCCTTGCTGGGCAAACCGACGACGGCCTATATCCGCACGGCCGCGCTGGTGACGAATCTGGCGGCCCACTTCAAGCATGGCGCGCAATCGTCGCTCGTGTGGGTGACGTCGCTGGACAAGGGCGCGCCTGTCGCGAAGGCGCAAGTGGCCGTGCGCGACTGCGCCGGCAAGCTGCTGTGGCAAGGCGCCACGGGCGCGGACGGCGTGGCGCACATCCCCGGCGAGCTGGCCAATTCCTCGTGCAAGAACAATGGCCGCTACTTTATCAGTGCGCGCAGCGGCGGCGACATGACGTTCACCCTGTCGGACTGGGTGGGCGGCATCGAAGCCTGGCGTTTCAATTTGCCCACGGACGACACGCGCGCCGACAACACCTTGCTGGCCACGGTATTCGACCGCACCTTGCTGCGCGCCGGCGAAACCGTGCACATGAAGCATTTCATCCGCAAGCACACGGGCGAAGGCATGAGCCTGGTTGACAAGAACAACGGCCCCGGCAGTGCCACCTCCATCGTCATCACGCACCAGGGCAGCGACCAGAACTACCAGCTGCCCCTGCGCTGGTCCGCCAGCGGCACGGCGGAAAGCGACTGGCTCATTCCCGCCGATGCCAAGCAGGGCGAATACAGCGTGACGATGGCGGGCCGCCCGTCCGGCAGTTTCCGTGTGGAAGCGTTCCGCGTGCCGACCATGAAAGCCGTGCTGCAGGGACCGAAGGCGCCCGCCGTGCAGGCGAAGCAGCTGGCCCTCGATGCGCAAATCACGTATCTGGCTGGCGGCGCCGCCACGAATGCGCCCGTCAAGCTGCGCACGGTGCTGCAAGACAAGAGTGTTTCCTTTGCCGACTATCCCGAATACAGCTTCAGCAATGGCGACGTGAAGGAAGGCCTCGTCAAGCAGGGCACAGGTTACGACGACGATGAGGGCGAGTGGCAGGACGAGGGCAATGGCGGGCGTGCCGGCCCCGGCGCCACGGCCGCGCGCACGCAAAGCTTGGCCCTGGACAAGGCGGGCGGCGCGCGCATCGTCATCGACCAGCTGCCGCAGCTGTCCACGCCGCGCGACCTGGTGGCGGAAATGGCTTTCCAGGATGCGAATGGCGAGACGGCTTCCGTGGCGACAAGAGTGCCGCTGTGGCCATCGAACGTCGTAATCGGCATCAAGCCTGACGCCTGGGCCTTGAGCAAGGATGCCTTCAAATTCACGGTGGCCGTGCTCGGTACCAATGGCAAACCGGTGGCGAACGCCCCGGTCGCCGTCGACTTCTTCCAGCGCAATAGCTATTCGCACCGCCGGCGCCTGATCGGCGGCTTCTATGCATATGAAAACAGCAGCGAAGTGGTCAAGCTGGGCCCTGCATGCTCGGGCAAGACGGACGGCAAGGGCCTGTTGATGTGCGACGTGAAGGCGCCCGCCAGCGGCAATCTGATTTTGCGCGCGCGCACGCAGGATACGTCCGGCAACGCGGCGGTGGCCAACCGCGAAACCTGGGTGGCCGGCAGCGGCGACTGGTGGTTCAACGCCAGCGACAATGACCGCATCGACGTGCTGCCGGAAAAGAAACGCTATGAACCAGGCCAGGAAGCGAGCTTGCAGGTGCGCATGCCGTTCCGCTCGGGCACGGCGCTGATCACGGTCGAGCGCGAAGGCATCCTCGACACCTATGTGCGCCAGCTCAATGGGCGGGAACCGGTGGTGACTATCCCGGTCAAACCGAACTATGCACCGAATGTGTATGTCTCCGTGTTTGTCGTGCGGGGCCGTGTCGATGGCGTGCAGCCGACGGCCCTGGTGGACTTGGGCAAGCCCGCTTACAAGATGGGCATCGCGCCCTTGAACGTGGGTTGGCAGGCGCATGAACTGAACGTCATGGTGGTGTCCGACAAGGAAGTATATAAAACACGCGACAAGGCGGAAGTGTCCGTGCGCGTGCGTCGCGCCGATGGCAAACCGCTGCCGGCCGGCGCCGAAGTGGCGCTGGCAGCCGTCGACACGGGCTTGCTGGAACTGATGCCCAACGATAGCTGGAAGCTGCTTGACACCATGATGGCGCAGCGCAGCCTGCAGGTGGAAACGGCGACGGCGCAGATGCAGGTGATCGGCAAGCGCCACTTCGGCCGCAAGGCCTTCCCGGCCGGCGGTGGCGGCGGCAAGGGGGCGAGCCGCGAGCTGTTCGACACCCTGCTGTTCTGGAAGGGTTCCGTCAAGCTCGACGCCAAGGGCGAAGCGACGGTGCAAGTGCCGCTGAACGACTCGCTGACGGGCTTCCGCATCGTCGCCATCGCCAGCGCCGGCAAGGAATTGTTTGGCACGGGCAGTACGGATATCCGCAGCTCGCAAGACTTGATCTTGATGTCGGGCTTGCCGACCCTCGTGCGCGAAGGCGACCAGTTGCGCGCGGGATTTACCGTGCGCAACACCTCGGCCGCATCCTTGAGTGTGGACCTCAATGCCAGCGCGGCCGGCAAAGCCTTGCCGCGCCAGAGCTTGACCCTGGCGGCGGGCGAAGCGCGCGAAACGGGCTGGGATTACCAGGTGCCGCTCGGTGCGACCAGCATTGTGTGGGAGATAGTCGCCAAGGCGGGCAGCCATACGGATAAACTCAAAATCACGCAAAAGGTGGGCCAGGCCACGCCCGTGCGCACGTATCAAGCCACCTTGCAGCAAATCGACAAGCCCATCAATATGTCCGTGCAGATGCCAGCCGGCGCCTTGCCGGGCCGGGGCGGCATCCAGACCAGCTTTGTCGCCAGGCTGGGCAGCGAGCTGCCCGGCGTGCGCGAGTACATGGCGGCCTATCCGTACACGTGCTTCGAGCAAAACACATCGAAGGCCATCGCCCTGCAAGACCAGGAGGCGTGGAACAAGCTGGCCGCCAGCCTGCCCGCCTACCTGGACAGCGACGGCTTGCTGAAATACTTCCCCATCATGGAGCCGGGCAGCGACAGCCTGACGGCGTATGTATTGTCGGCAACGAAAGAGGCGGGCTATGCGATTCCCGAACAGACGAAAAACCGCATGGAAGCAGCCTTGACGGCCTTCGTGCAGGGCCGCATCGTGCGCCGTTCCGCGCTGGATACGACCGACCTGGCCGTGCGCAAGCTGGCCGCGCTGGAAGCGCTGTCGCGTTCGAACAAGGTGCCGCCCGATGCCCTGGAAAGCATCAGCATCAGCCCGAACCTGTGGCCGACGTCCGCCGTCATCGACTGGAGCTTGTTGCTGCAACGCACGCCAAGTCTGGCGCGCCGCGATGTCCTGCTGGCCGAGGCGCAGCAGATCTTGCGCGCGCGCCTGAATTTCCAGGGCACGACCATGGGCTTTTCCACCGAGCGCAAGGATAACTGGTGGTGGCTGATGGTCTCCGGCGACGTCAATGCCAACCGGCTGCTGCTGGCCGTGATGGACAACCCGGCGTGGAAGGACGACATCGGCCGCCTGGTGCGCGGCAGTATGGGCCGCCAGAAGAAGGGCCGCTGGGATACGACGGTGGCCAACGCCTGGGGCACCCTGGCGATCGCCAAGTTCTCGACCAAGTTCGAAGCCACGCCCGTGACGGGCGCCAGCGCCGTCAAACTGGGCAGCGATACGCAAGCCCTCGTGTGGAATGGCGCGGCGAAGGTCGGCCCCGTGCTGCAAGCGTGGCCGAAGGGCACGGACACCCTGGGTCTGGCGCACAGCGGCACGGGCAAGCCCTGGGCCACCGTGCAAAGCCTGGCGGCCATCCCGCTCAAGGCGCCCGTCTCCAGCGGTTACACGATCAAGAAAACCATTATGCCGGTGGAACAGAAGACGGCGGGCGCCTGGTCGCGCGGCGACGTCTACCGCGTGCGCCTGGACTTGTCGGCGCAGGCGGACATGAGCTGGGTAGTGGTCGATGACCCGATTCCCGCCAGCGCCACGGTGCTGGGCAATGGCCTGGGGCGCGATTCGCAGCTGCTCACGGCGGGCGAGAGGTCCACGGGCTGGGTCTGGCCCACGTTCGAAGAGCGGGCGTTCGACGCTTTCCGCGCGTATTACGCCTTCGTGCCAAAGGGTAACTGGAGCGTGGAATACACGGTGCGCCTGAACAATGCGGGGGATTTCAGCTTGCCGGCCACGCGCATCGAGGCCATGTATTCGCCCGAGATGTTTGGCGAGTCGCCGAACGCGAATGTGAAGGTGGGGCAGTGAAAGGGTTTGTTTTATTGATGGGCGGCTTGCTGGCCGGCCCGGTCTTCGCTGAAGCGATATTGACGCCGGCCCAGGTGCAGGCCGCGTACCGCAGTTCGGAAGCGCAGCTGCTGGACCGCAGCGGCGCGCCGCTGCAATCCTTGCGCGTGGACATGAAGGTGCGCCGCTTGCCGTGGGTGCCGCTGGCCGACATCTCTCCCGCCGTACAGCAGGCCGTGCTGCTGGCGGAAGACCAGCGCTTCATGCGGCATGGCGGCGTGGATGTGTCCGCGCTGGCCACGGCCGCCTGGGACAATCTGTTTTCGAAAAAGCCTCGGGGCGCTTCGACCATCACCATGCAGCTGGCAGGCCAGCTGGACACGGACTTGCAGGCGTCTTCGGGCGGACGCAGCCTGCGCCAGAAATGGGACCAGATGCGTGCGGCCCAGGCTATCGAGGATAGCTGGAGCAAGGCGCAGATTTTCGAAGCGTATTTGAACCTCGTATCGTTCCGTGGCGAATTGCAGGGCATCGCGTCCGCCTCGTACAGCCTGTTCGGCAAGGCGCCGTCGGGCCTGAACCAGACGGACGGCATCATTTTGGCCAGCCTCGTGCGGGCGCCGAACGCGCCGCCGGCCGCCGTCACGCGCCGCGCCTGCGCGCTGGCGAAGGAATGGCGCATGGACAGCAGTTGCCAGCTGATCGGCCAGCGCGTGCAGACGGCCTTGCAGCGCAACGCCCTGTATGCGGAGCTGGCGCCGGCGCCGCAAGTGGCGCAGCAACTGTTGAAACAGCCGGGCGCGCAAGTCGCCAGCACCCTGGACGGCCCCTTGCAGCGTTTCGCGCAGGAAAACCTGCGCCAGCAACTGGCATCCTTGCGCGAGCGCAACGTCAACGATGGCGCCATCATCGTGCTCGACAACCGCAGCGGAGACATTCTCGCCTATGTCGGCAATGCGGGCGGCAGCCATGTCGATGGCGTGGCGGCCCTGCGCCAGGCCGGTTCCACCTTGAAACCGTTCTTGTATGAACTGGCCATCGAGCGCCGGCTGATGACGGCCGCGTCCGTCATGGACGACTCGCCGCTCGACGTCGCCACGGCGTCCGGCATGTATGCGCCGCAAAACTACGACCGCAATTTCAAAGGGTATGTCAGCGCCCGCACCAGCCTGGCCAGTTCCCTCAACATTCCCGCCGTGCGCACGGTGTTGCTGACGGGGCAGGACGGCTTCTATAACCGCCTCAAGGACGTGGGCCTGTCCAGCCTGACGGAACCGGCCGAATACTACGGTCCTTCGCTGGCGCTGGGTTCGTCCGAAGTAAGCCTGCTGGAACTGGCCAACGCCTATCGCGCGCTGGCCAATGGCGGGCTGTACAGCACGGCCAGCCTGCAGCCGGGCCAGGCGGGCAAGGATCGGCGCCGCGTGATGGAGCCGGGCGCTGCCTTCATCGTCGGCGATATCCTGGCCGACCGCGCCGCGCGCAGCATGACCTTTGGCTTGCGCAACGAGCTGGGGACGAATTTCTGGAGCGCCGTCAAGACAGGCACGAGCAAGGACATGCGCGACAACTGGTGCATGGGCTACTCGGCGCGCTACACGGTGGGCGTCTGGGTGGGCAACTTCGACGGCAAGCCCATGTGGGACGTATCGGGCGTGACGGGCGCCGCGCCCGTGTGGCGCGACGTGATGGATTACTTGCACAAGAACGTGCCCAGCCATGCCCCGAAAGCGCCGCCCGGCGTATTGCAGCAGATGGTGGCGTACCAGCCCGCGCTGGAAGCGCCGCGCCGCGAATGGTTTATCGCTGGCACGGAAAGCCCCGTCATCGCCGTATTGGGCGACACCGTGAAGCCACCCGCCATCGTGTATCCGGCTGAGGACAGCATCCTCGCCATCGATCCCGACATCCCGCCCGCCTTGCAGCGCGTGTTTTTCCAGGCCCAGGGCAGCCACGCCTTGCGCTGGGTGCTCGATGGCAAGGACATGGGCGGCGCAGCGGAGAGCATCAGCTGGCGTCCCGTGCCAGGCAAGCATGCGCTGGCGCTCGTCGACGGCGCCGGCAAGACGGTGGCGCAGGTGGCGTTCCAGGTGCGGGGGAATGCCTTGGCGCAGCTTGCCGCACAGGGCAAATAATCAGTTCGATGGATAATTTGCCGGATCGATGGCTGGCGTGACGTAGTGCCGCAATACATCGCCGCCGTGCGGATGTTTTTGCGTGCGGCGTTTTTCTTCCGATGGCGGGCTGACCAGCACGATGGTCGCTTCGTCCGGATTGCGCAGGTTTACCACGGCGCTGATCCCCCCATCGCGGTAGCTGCCCATCACGCCGATGGCCATCTGCACGAACAGGGTGGCCGCGCCCGTGTTGCCCAGTCGCTGATCCGTGTCGATCCACTGCGCCGTGTTGCCGCTGTCGAGTTCCGTGCCGCCATCTTCCGCATGTTTCAGCAAGGTCTTGTGCAGCGCCACCAGATGCGCCTGATTGCCGCCCGTGGCGGCGACCAGGCGTGCCGGTGCGGCGGGACGCTCGGCTTCCGGCAAGCTGCGCAAGGCTTCCTGCCAGCCCGCCTGCAATGCCTGTTCGCGCTGGTCCTTGCGCGTCAACGGTTTGCCATCCTTGTCGAGCATCCTGACGAACGTGGGCCTGTGGATGAAGCCGAAGGTGGGCAGGCGATCCAGCTGCGCCAGTTGCTCCTTGTTGAAGGGCAAGGGAAACCACGGAGTGGGTTGCCAGTCTTTCGGTGGGTGATAGGTCTTGTGCTGGAGCTTGTCGAGCATGCTGAAGCTGCCCGTGCCGCGGATATCGGAGCGCTGCGCAAATTGCGCGGCGATGGGGAGCCATTCGGTGATTGAGGGCTGGCGCTGGGTGAAGGCAGTGGGGTCTACCTTCTTGCGCGGGTGCGGCACGGCCCGCATCAATTCGTCATACGCCAGATACAGGCGCCGCGCCACGCCGTAGGTATTCAAGTCATCGACGCTATCCTCGGGCGGTGCATCGTCGTAGGCGAACTTTCGCACGGCATCGATGCGCTCGCGCCGTGCCAATACGAAGAGGGCGGAGGCGTCGGGCATTTCGGGGATGTAATAGCCGTCCTTGAGCAGTTCAGGTGTTGTGGGAAGGCGATTAATATCGCGTGACTCTATGCCATCATGCGAATTCAGGATGATGTATGGCACGTCGGGATTCGCATCGAAAAATGCGAAAACATCTTCCAGAATATGCTCGGGGTGCTCGTCGAAGCGTCGCGCCCCTGCCACAAACAAATGCCAGTGCATGCCGGAGGAGGAGGCGCTGCCCGCCAGGCCCATGATGGGGGAATGTGGAGTATCTTGCAGCGCCGGATCGGCAATGGGACCTTCGGCGTTAAATATGGGCACGGCAAAATACATCGGCGTGTTCAGTGCGCCATTTTCCAGGGAGTCACCTGCACGTCCCCCACTGGTGCCAGCTTTGTCCAGGCTACTCCATGGATATTTCTTCCTATCTTGTTCACGGATGCTGGCATAGGCGTTACCCTGCTGCAGCGCTTCCCACAGCTTGCCCTGGCGATACTTGTCCAGGGTGACGCCGAGACCGATGACTTCCAGGATATATTCGCGCTTTTCCTGTTCGCTGGGCGCAGCCTGCCGCACTTGCGGCTTTGCGGCTGCCACGGGCTTCGACGAGTGCAGCCAGCGCGAACCGAGTAATGTGGCCGCGACGATGGGCGGGATCAGCAACAGCCATTGCAGGTGCTTCCATATATTGCTGCTCATCGTAGGCTCCAGTAAGAAGGGTGATGGGCTGATCAACAAGGATCCAAGCAGTGCCAGCGCGATGAAGGCTGCACCGAGCGGATGTCGCAAGCGTGGAAATGGGTTTTTCATTTTGGGATGTCGTCGCTGGCTTTATAAATGACAGGAGAGATGACCGATTCAGTGCGCCTGCCGTTGACTATTTCGCACACGACGGTGGACGGCAGGCCAGCATGCAATGCGGGGACACACGCGGGGAGTTCTCCCGAGCTGTAATAGTCCGCATTGCCCTTGATGATAGCCTTACGCGACGCCGGCTCAGCAGCTAAATAGATTGCAAATTTTTTCGCAAAAGTATCCCACTTCAATATCGATGGACGCGGTATGTTGTCATTCGTTTTTAGCCGCCAATCCGCCACCGCACACAAATACTGGTAAAACCGTGGATCGCTGCTCGCCTTGCCCCCGCCAATAGCCACGTCATACGCCGTCACGTTGCGGTGGTTTTCCGCATTGCCGATGATGGCGCCGTGGAAGGATTTGGGGCTGACCTCGTTCTGCCAGCGCTGGCGCGCCTCGTTCGGGGTTTCTTCGCGATTCACAAGTAGCATGTCGCCACCGCCCGGGTGGCGCAAGACGCGGTCGAGCTTGCATTGGTCGCCCGCTTCCTTGCCCAGGTTCAGGGCCTTTTCCACTTGCTCGCGCTCGCCCGCGCCGAACATGCCGGCGCCGTATTCGGGAATACGATGCTTGAGTGGCCGGGGATCGGCGATGATTTCCTGCCTGCGCATGCGCAAACCTTGCTTGCTGGTTACCGCGATGGCCGCATCGATCGGGTCGACCTCCTCGCACGGTCCTTGCTGGTCGCGCGGCAGCTTGGCCTGGTCGGAATCCCTCGGGAACTTACCAGGGCGGATCTCGCCACCGTCCAGCACGGGTGCCCTGGGAACGCGCAGTGCTTCGCCATTGATCGTGCGCAAGCCTTCGCGCCGTCCAGCTTCCGTTGAAAAGATATTCCATTTTGCGGGTTTGACGGGCGGCCATTGTGTCTCGGCATGGTTGCCCCGATGACCCCGGTTGGCGCCCGCCACATGGGCATGGTCATCCTCGCCTTCCAGGCGCAGGGCGAAGTCGTGCGGCGGCAGGCCCACCAGCACCGGTCCGCTGTTCTTGCCAGTGGCATCCAGGCGTTGCTTATTGGTAAAGACGCGCTGGTAAAATCCTTTACCCAGTTCCACCAGCGGCTGGCGGCGCTGGAATTCCTTTTCCCAATAGGTGGGGCCATCGCCCCAGATGCTTTTGTCCGTCTTGCCCCTGGTCTTTGACAGGCCATGCCCGTCGATGTGGTCGGGTATCCCCTGCCAGCCGATGCCTTGCATATTATCCAGCGCCACCGTCATGTCTTCGGGACAAAAGTACAGGTAGACCTTGCCCCGGTTGTCGCGGTCCGCTTCCGCGCGCCATGCCGCGCCCGCCATCCCATGGCAGACGGTGTGATCCTTGATTTGCGCGAAGGCGGGCGTGGCGTGCTTTTTTGCCACCACGCCCTGCACGATCTGCACCAGCGTTTGCAGGCGCGCATGCAGGGTCTGGCGATTGCTGATGGCGTCGTACTGGTCTTCCATCGCCGCATCCCGGCCACCGCCAAAGATGCGGCTGGTTTCCGCCGCGCCAAAAAACATGGTCGTGTCTTCCACCAGGCTGTAGGGCGGATGAGTAAGGATCAGCGTGTCGGCCGGCCGCTTGCCTTCGTCGAGCAGAAAGGCCTGTGCCAGCAGCGAGATCAGACAGCCCTGGCTGTGCGCGACGATGGACACCACGTCATTGCTGTCGTAGTCGCGGATCATGGCGATGAGCGCGGCCAGGCGCTTGGCGGCCAGCACCATGTACATGCGGCCCGGCGCCGTCATCAGCGGCCGCACGGGGTCGCCGCCCACGTCGTATGGAGAGAATAATCCCTTGTTCCACATGTCGGGCAGGGTATTGGTGGCATTGCCGAACGGGCCGCCGTTCTTCGACATGTCCTTGTCCATGCGGTTGCCATAGCGGTCCGTATTCTGGCCGTTGACCATTTTGCTGGCGTTGCTGCGTTCGCGAAAGCCCCAGTAAAACGGGATGACGGGGCTGTACGTCGCGTCATCCGGCTTGCGCTTGAAATACACGTCGTCCGGGTCGGCTATGGTTTCACGCTTGTCGGACTCCTGCGGCAGGCGGTAGGTGGCTGGGGTGAACACGTGGCCACCGCCATACATGCGCGCATCGAGTCCCTGGCAGAGTCCTTTTTCCACGGCACTGAAACTCGTACCCACATCGTTGACGCCATGGATGACGATGACGTTGCCCGGCAGCTCAGGGCGGATGCGCACGATGGCGTCGTTGAGGCGGCCGCAATGGAGCAGGGCGGTGTTCTTGCCGCTGGTGTAGGGAAGTTTGGGATAGGCCATCGCCGCTCCATGCTGACCAGACAGGCCAGTGTAGAGGGGCGGGATGGCGGATTAATTGCGTTTACGCAAGCATTGCGGAAAAGAAGGCGGCCTTACGGTGCACTGATGATCTTCGTCAGCGCGATGCGGTACGCGGGCTGCACGTCGCCATCCTTGTCCAGCTTGTCCGTCATGATCACGCCGTAGCCTTGCGCGTACCACACGTATTCGCCGCTCTTGCCTTTGCTCTTGCCGCCGACGTCGCGCAGTTCGAACTTGCAGGCATCGGGGAAGCGGCGGCCGCCCAGTTCCAGGCGTTCCCAGCCCAGGAAGGTGATGGAGAAATCGCGTTTGTCCGTGCGCGTGGAGGTGGTGATCTTGTCGGACAGGCCCGCCAGCGGGTAGTGGGTGCTCGTTTGCGTGTCCGTGAACTGCACGCGCACTTCCTGGCCGGGGCGCATGGTGGAGGGGATGGCGGACTGCGGCGTGTAGACGTTCTTGCTGCGCACGGTGCCGTCTTCGTTGTAGTGGATGGCGCCCGTCAGGAAGACCTGGCCGTCGCGGATATCCTGGTAAGACGTGGCCAGCAGCACGCCGCCGTCGAGGATCAACTGCGTGCCTTTCTGTTTCTTGCCTTCGAACATCTCTTCGACGTTGACTTGCGCATCGCCATTGTTCTTGCTGAACTTGATGCCTGTCGTCAGCTCCATGCATTCGCCCACCGTGGGCGCCGCCTGCACGCTTGCGGCCGCGAATACGCTGGCCGCCACTATTCCACACCATGCTGCTTTCATTGTCATCCTGAATATATTGCAAAGGCGCGATGATAACGTGCCTTGGAGCAATGTGGCGCAGCGCTGGAGGCAGACTTAGCGGGCCGGCGCGACTGGCGTCGCTGGCGGTGCGGTGGCCGGTCCGCTGGCGGCCGGAGTGTCCGGCGCGGCCACGGGCTTGCCGCGCCGCGTGCGTTTGTCCGTGCGCGTCTTGGCTGGCTTGCCGTCGTGAACCAGCTTGCCTTTGTTATCAAGCTTGTCGGACTGGTCCGATTTCTGGCCTGGATCGTTGGGATTGTTGGTGTGGTTGCCCGTCTGATTCAGATTCGTCGTCGACTGGGCTTGCACCCAGGCGCCGCCGACGGTCATCAGGGTGGCGGCCAGCAAGAGAGCGGCGGTTTTCATGGCAGTGTCCTGTGCAGAAATGAGGAAGAGCTTGCATTCTCACACAGGATACCGGCGGCACGGGTAGGACGCCGCCTCATGGCCGTGTCGGCTACTTGCTACTGATTATCGGAATTGTTCCGTCGAGATATCGAAGCGCTTGAGCTTGTCGTACAGGGTTTTCTTTGGAATATTCAGGCTGGCAGCCGCGTCGATGACGTTGCCGTTGTGGCGGCGCAAGGCTTCTTCGATGATGGAAATCTCGAACGTGTCGACTTGCTCGGCCAGCGAGGCTTCGCGGCAGCCGGCCGGGCTCAGGGTGTCGTCCAGCAAGCCCAGCACGAAGCGGTCGGCCACATTGTGCAGCTCGCGCACATTGCCGGCCCAGCGCTGCGCCATCAGCGAGGAGATCAGTTCGCCGCTGACGAGGGCAGCCGGCTGGCCGTAGCGCAGGGCTGCCTGCAGCACGAAAAACTCGAACAGCAGCGGGATATCCTCGCGCCGGTTGCGCAGGGCGGGCAGGGTCAGGCTGGCCACGTTCAGGCGGTAATACAGGTCGGGACGGAATTTCCCTTGTTCCGCCAGCACATTCAAATCCTCCTTGGCGGCGGCGATGACGCGGAAATTGACGGAAATGAGTTTATTGGAACCGAGCCGCTCGACTTGCCGCTCCTGCAGCACGCGCAGCAGTTTCACTTGCAGGGCCAGCGGCATGCTTTCGATTTCATCGAGAAACAGGGTGCCGCCGTTCGCATATTCGATCTTGCCGATGCGCTGGCGCTGCGCACCCGTAAACGCGCCTTCCTCGTGGCCGAACAGTTCCGATTCGAAGATCGATTCGGGCAGGGCGCCGCAGTTGATGGCGACGAACGGATGGTCGCGCCGTTCGCTGAAGTCGTGCAGGCAGCGGGCGATCAGTTCCTTGCCGGTGCCCGTTTCGCCGAGGATGATGATGTCGGCCGATTTCGGCGCCAGGTTCAGTACCAGCTGGCGCACCTTGGCCATGGCCGCGCTGCGGCCCACGATGCGCGCCTCGATGCCGACGCGCTGCTCGAGCTGGCGGCGCAAGTTCATGTTTTCCAGCACCAGGTGGCGCTTGTCGAGCGCACGGCGGCACACTTCCACCAGCAAGTCGGCGGAAAACGGTTTTTCGATGAAATCGTAGGCGCCACGGCGCATGGCGCCCACTGCCATCGACACGTCGCCGTGGCCCGTGACGAGGATGACGGGCAGGCTGGCATCCTGCGCCACGGCGATATCGAGCAGTTTCAAACCATCCATGCCGGGCAGCTTGATATCGCTCAATAAAATGCCGGCAAATTCGGGCACCAGGTAGGGCAGCGCTTCCTCGGCCGTGGCGACGGCCGTCACTTGCAAGCCCGCCAGCTCCAGCGATTGCCGGGCGCCCTTGCGCACGACGGCATCGTCTTCCACCAGCAGCACTTGCATGCCTTCAAAATTATTCTCGTGCATTCCCTATTCCTTCGTCTCTATCTTATTCTCCCCCGAGGCGCAGCTCAGGGTGATGGTAAATTGTGCGCCGCCCCCTTCCTGCGCGCTGCGGTTGCGCACGGCCAGGGCGCTGCCGGCCGCGCGCAGTATGCCTGCGCTGATCGATAATCCCAAGCCCAGCCCGTGTTCCTTGGTGGTATAGAAGGGGTCGAAGATCTTGTCGAGCGAAGCGAGCGGGATGCCGGGACCATTATCGGTGATATGCAGCACGGCGAGGTCGCCTTCGCGGCGCACCTGGAACCAGATGTGCACGGGCTCGCTTTCCGGCACGGCATCCATGGCGTTCGTGATCAGGTTGGTAAACACCTGTTCCAGGCCGATGGCGTTGCAGAGGACGATGATGTCGTCCTCCAGCCAGCTTTCATGCAGGGTCAGGCGCTGCGAATGCTTGCGCGTGCGGATTTGCAGCATGGTTTGCGCAAACGCCTGGCGTACGCTGACGGGTTTGCGCGCATCGTCGCTGCGCCGCGCAAAGCCTTTCAGTTGCGACGTCACATAGCCGAGACGCTTGACGAGGTCGGAAATGGTCGACAGGTTATCGAGCGCATCCTCGATGCGCCCGCGCGCCAGAAACACCTTGGCATTGTCGGAAAACGTTTGCAGGGCGGCCAGCGGCTGGTTCAGCTCGTGCGTGACGCCGGCCGCCATCTGGCCGATGGCCGCCAGCTTGCCGCTTTGCACCAGTTCCGCCTGGGCATAGCGCAGGGTCTGCTCGGCCCGCTCGCGCTCGGCTACTTCCGCCTGCAGGCGGCCATTCGCATGCACGAGATCGGCCGTGCGCTGTTCGACCTTGATTTCCAGCTGTTCATAAGCGCGCGCCAGGGTCTGTTGCGCATTGAGCTTGTCGGCGATGCGGCGCCGGCGCTGGCGCGCATACATCAGGGCCAGCAGCAGCAGGGCCCAGCCCAGCGCGGCGGCGATGGCTGCATTGCGCGCCGCCTCGTTGACCTGGTCGAGCTCGGCCAGCACGGTGATCTGCCATTGCAGCGGACCCAGGGCGCGGTTCACGGCCAGGTAGTCTGCGCTGCCGGACAGGGCAGGCGTGTCGCCCGTCTGCGGACGTTCCAATGTCATCACGCTGGCGCCATCGGCAAACTGGCGCCGCACGCGGTGCGGCAGGATGGGCAGATTTTCTTGCAGGAACTGGCGCTGTTCGCTGATGTCTTTCTTGGCGTCCGCCGACAGCGGGGCCAGGGTCTTGAACTTGAACGCGGGTGTGGTCGCCAGGATCAGCACGCCATTTGCATCCTTGACCCAGATCTGTTCGCCCGCGCCGGGCGTGCGCCACGATTGCTCGATCCAGTCCAGGTTGACCTTGGCGGCGACGATGCCGATGATGCGCCCGTTGCGCTGCACGGGCTGCGAAATGAAATAACCCGCTTCGAAGGTCGAGGCGCCGATGCCGTAGAAGCGGCCGATGCCGCCCGCGATCGCATCCTTGAAGTAGGGCCGGAAACCGTAGTTGACGCCCACGTAGGAGCTGCGGTCTTGCCAGTTGCTCGACGCCAGGGTCGTGCCCTTGTCGTCGAGCACGTAGACGGCAAAGGCGCCCGCGCGGCGGTTCATGTCGACCAGGTAGGCGTTGATCTGCGTGACCTTGTCGGCGCTGGGCTGTTCCAGCAATTGCGCGACAGCATCGCTCTGGGCCACGGCCAGGGGCAGGAATTCGTACTTGTTGAGGGCGCCGCCGATGGACGCCGCATACAGTTCCGCGCGCGAATCGAGGGTGCGGTGCAATTCATCGAGCTGGCGCTGCTTGACCCAGGCATACGACGCCCACGTCAGCACGACCAGCGAGCCCACGGCCAGCAGGGGGGCGAGCGCGGGTCTCAGGGGCCATTTGCCGAATGCCATGGTGCTCCGTGTATCGGGTTAAGCGCGCGAGGGCCGCCAAGGCGGTATTGTAGTGTACGGTGGGATTCGCCTTGAATCGGCGAATCCTGATCTATATATGACATGCAAATATTCGGCGTCTGACAAAACCGAAGCTGAAACCCGCAAGTCGAGGACTGGGGTCGGACCTTAAGGTCCGACCCCGGCACTTGCTTTCGGGTTTGGCCGCACGACGACTAATCTGCCGTACTTGCCATCGTTTCCGCGTTGTGATGGCGCTGTTGCTCTTCCATCACCATCTCGCCCAGCATGCGTTTCAGACGGTTGAACTCGGGGTCGCTCGGGTCGCGCGGGCGGGGCAGGTCGATGGCCACGTCGCGCTTGATGGTGCCGGGACGGTAGGTCATGACGATGGTGCGGTCGGCCAGGTAGATCGATTCCTCGATCGAGTGCGTGACGAAGACGATGGTAGTGCCGAAGACTTTCCAGATTTTCAGCAATTCATCTTGCAGGTTGCGTCGCGTCAAGGCATCCAGCGCGCCGAACGGTTCATCCATCAGCATGATCGGCGAATCGAGTGCCAGCACGCGGGCAATCGCCACGCGCTGGCGCATGCCGCCCGACAAGTCTTTCGGGTAGCGGGCACGGAATTCCGTCAAGCCCAGCATGCTCAGCAGCATGTCGACCCGTTCCTTGATCTCGGCCGGCGTCTTGCCGGCGATTTCCAGGCCGAAAGCGATATTGCTTTCGATGGTCATCCAGGGGAACAGCGCGTATTCCTGGAACACCATGCCGCGGTCGGGACCGGGTTCGGTGATCAGCTTGCCGCCGGCCAGGATCTGGCCCGAGGTCGGCTGCGAAAAGCCGGCGATGGCGTTGAGCAGGGTCGACTTGCCGCAGCCGGAGGGGCCCAGCAGGCAGATGAACTCGCCGCTGGCGATTTCCAGGTTGATATCCTTCAGGGCGATGACGTCCGCGCCGCCCGTGGTGAAGATTTTATTGACTGCATTGATATTGATCGTGGTCATGGCCGTTCCTCTCAGTGTTCCAGGCCGCGGTGCCACTGCAGCAAATGATTATTCAGGGCATTCATGGCGATATCGATGGCCAGGCCGAACAGGCCGATGGTGAACATGCCGGCGATAATCTTGTCGGACCAGAAGTATTCGCGCGCTTCCAGGATGCGGAAGCCGAGGCCGCTATTCACGGCGATCATCTCGGCCACGATCACGACGATGAAGGCCGTGCCCATGCCGATGCGCGCGCCGGCCAGGATATACGGCGTGGCCGCCGGCAGGATGACGCGGCGGAACATGGTCATCTGGCTGGCGCCCAGGTTGCGCGCGGCACGGATGTAGATGCCGTCGACCTGGCGCACGCCGGCGATGGTATTCATCAGCACGGGGAAGAAGGAACCGATGCTGATCAGGAAGAAGGCGGGCGGGTTGCCCAAGCCGAACCACAGGATCGCCAGCGGAATGTAGGCGATCGGTGGAATCGGGCGCAGCACCTGCACCAGCGGGTCGAACAGTTTATAGATGGTCTTGTTGGTACCCATCAGCAGGCCCAGCGGCAAGGCCAGGCCGGCGCCGATGGCAAAGCCGCCCAGCACGCGCGACAGGCTGGCCCAGGCATCGTGCGGCAGTTCGCCGGAGAACATCCACACCAGGTAATTGCCCGCTTCGGGCGTGTAGGCTTCCATGGGGATCAGGTATTCATACCATTTCACCACCACGGCGACGGGCGACGGCAGGATCTGCGGGTTGATCCAGCCAAACGTCGACATGGCTTGCCACAACAGCAGCACGGCGACGGGCACGGCGGCGCCGTGCGCGAAGCGTTTCATCATTTGAATATTCATCGTGACACTTTCAGATTAGCGAGGTGCGTAGGATTTCTTGGCTTTTTCCAGCAGGTCCAGCTTGACCCAATCCTTGGCGACAGGCGCTTTGGCCATGCGGCCCACGCCGAATTTCACCATGTAGTCGGTGGTCAGCTGCACGTGGCTCTGCGTGATGTCTTCCGTGAAGATGGCATTGTCGATGGCATCGCGGTAATCCTCGGTCGTGATCTGGTTCTTGAACATCGATTCGCGCACGTATTTTTCCGCCAGTTTCGGGTCGGCCAGGAAGGCGCGCGTGGCAGCGACGAAGCAATCCATGAAGCGCTGGGCCACGGCCGGCTTTTCCTTGTACATTTTTTCCGTCATCACCAGCGCGCGCACGGGCTCGCCCAGCGGCGTGTCGTAAGGCTTGAGGATGGCCGCGCCGTATTTCTTGTGGATTGCCTGGGTCGAGTACGGCTCGGACTGGCTCATGACGTCGATATCCTTGGTCAGGAGCGCCTGGTTCAAGTCCGGGTAGCCCATGTACAGGATCTGCACGTCCTTGCCCGGCTTGTCGGACCAGGTCAGCTTGGCCTTGGTCAGTTCGGCAAACAGCAGGATTTCCTGCGGGCCGCCGCGCGTGACGCCGACTTTCTTGCCTTTCAGGTCGGCGATGCCCTTGATGTTCAGGTCGGGACGGCCGACGATCTGCACGCCGCCCTTGGCAAAGCCGCCCACCAGGTACACGGGCAAGCCCGTGGCGCGACCCGTGATGGCCGCTTCCAGCGCGCTGGCGGACACGTCGATTTCGCCGGCGATCATGGCCGGCACGATGTCGAGGCCCTTGGCGAAGATGCGCTCTTCAATTTTCAGGTCGTATTTCGGCGCGATTTCCTTCATGTAGGCGACGGCGCCGTAATGGGCGAATTTCAGGTTGCCCAGGCGTACGGTATCGGCTGCGTGGACGGCCAGCGGGAATTGCGCGGCCAGTGCGACGGCCACGGCCAGTGCCTTGGTGTTCAGGAAGGATGCGATGCGGAAGGTGCGTGCCATGCTGTTGTCTCCAAAAGGTAGATGGTTTTATATAGTGGGTCAGGCTGCCGCTCTGATGGCGGTTATGAAAATATAAAAGCATCTTCCGTGCCAGTGGAGCGCATTTTGGCGTTTATTGCAAGTGATTGTTTATAAAGGTTTAATTTGGATCTATTGAAAATAGGAAATGGCGATATTCCGCGTTTCCGCACGGGGAGGGGAAAGGCTGTGCGGATTGCCGCATTTTTGGCGGACGGGCCCGATGTCCGCTTGCGGGTTCATTGCAGGTGAACCTTCATGGCGTGGCCGACTCCAATCGTAAAAAAACGCGTTGCAGACAGGCTGGCAACGCGTAACTCCCCCGTGGAGTAGGGGCGGCGCCGCGCGGGCGCCTGATCGATCGCCGTCCGGCGGCCTCGTCTTCAGGCTTTACTTCGGCGCCGTGGCGGGCGGCAGCGCGGGCGCGGTGGCCGGGTCGGTCAGCGGCGCAGGCGGCGTCGTGCTGCCTGGACCCGTCTCCGGCGTGGCTGGCATGACAGGTGCCGGCATCACTTGCGGGGTGGAAGCGGGATTGGGTGCCGTTTCGGGCAGGGGCGGCTCGGCCGGTTTTTTACAGGCGGACAGGCTGACAAGCAAGGCGGCGGCCAACAGGGCAGGTATTTTCATGATATTTCCTTTGCAAGAGTCGAAGGTGCGCGATGCGGGCGGCGGGCGCCGCGTGCGAAGCTTGAATTTATTGCAATGGTGGTTCCGCTTCTGTTCGCTATTTCACTTTGTGCCATGAATGGGAGCACAGAGCGGGAGTGCAGAGTTTTTAGATGTTTTTTTGAAATGCCATGAGAGAAAGAATTCAGTAGGGCAATATTTTTCACTTTCTTGCTTCTAATGTTCGTTAACGCACAGACCGTAGCCGCCGGCACAGGCATTCTGTGTCCAGACGCTCAGGATTCGTGGTGTTCTGGTATAAAAATTGCCAAGAACTTAACAATCCGGGCTACCGGCAATCGTTTAAAAGGAGTATTCAAATGCATGCAATGACTCAGTCTCACGTGAAGAGCGAATTAAAGGCAGCGCACCAGGAACTTCGTAGCCCCGAAAAAGGCTCGCAAATGGTAGAACGCGCAGCACCCATCCCCCCGGAACGCATGAATCCCATTTCCATGGCACCGATCGAGCGCGTGCGTTCGACGTCGGCCACCCTGCGCCGCATTGAAAACATGCAAAAGCTGATCGGCGAATTGTCGCTGCACGAGATGCTGGCCGACGAAATCGCGTGGTTCCTCAAGTTTTCGCCATCGGGCGCCCGCAAATACATCCGCGACCTGCGCGAAGCGGGCGTGATCGAACTGGCCCGCTATATCGAAGGCACCGCCACCTACCTGGGCAAGGCAGTGTACCAGCTGACGCCGGATCCTGAGCGCGTGCGCGCCTTCCTGGCCGCCATCGTTCAGCCAAAACGCGAAGGCGCGCCACCGCGCAAGGACCGTCCAGGCCTGCGCGAGCAAAGCATGGCAGGCAGCGGCCGTCACTTCCACATCCTGGCCGATGACACGCATTACGCCATCCGCGTCAACCGCGGTCCCGTGACGCGCGATCCCCTGGTTGCCGCCCTGTTTGGTGCGCCGCAGCAAAAGGCCGCAGAATAACGCTTGACCAAACCTCGCGCGGCGTGCGGCCTGCGATGCTCACCGTACTAGAGTACGGTTGCGCTTCTTAGCCACAAATCATCGCCGCTCGCTACGGTTTTGTCAGGCGTTGGAACGTTGTAATGAAAGAATGAAAGCCGGGTTACAACCCGGCTTTTGGCGTTGGAGCCGGCCCTTTGATCTTGGCGGATTGAAAAGATGTTAATCAACCCCATGTGGGCTGGACTGCCCGCCCGTCCCGATGCGGGGTTCATTCGAAGGAGCTTGTCCTTGTCTGCCTACGCCGCCTTGTTATCGTGTCCGCCCCTGCCTTGCCTGAAACGGGCCGCCGCATGAATCCGCTGCTGTGGATCGCCCTCGTCACGGCCGTCATCGTCTTTTCACTGTGGTTTCCCCGCTGGCGCTTGAAGCGGGCCTTGGCGAAACCCTTGCCGGCAGAAGGCTTGGCTGTGCTGGAAAATAATATTCCCGTCTACCGGCATATGCCGGCGCCGCTGCAGGAGCAATTGCGCCGTCTCGTCGTGCAATTCCTGTATCAAAAGAAATTCGTCGGTTGCGGCGGCCTGGAGATCACGGACGAGATGCGCTATACGATCGCCGGCCAGGCTTGCTTGCTGCTGCTGAACCGCCAGACGCAGGTGTATCCCGAACTCGACACCATCCTCGTGTATCCCACGGAATTTATCGTCACGCGCGATGAAGTGGGGCCGGGCGGCGTGGTGACGCCATCGGCGAATGGCTTGCTGGGCGAATCCTGGGGCGATGGCCGCGTGGTGCTGGCCTGGGACCACGTGCAGCGGGGCGCGGCCGACTGGAGCGATGGCCACAATGTCGTGCTGCATGAGTTTGCGCATCAGCTCGACAGCGAATCGGGCGCCGCGAATGGCGCGCCCTACCTGCCCAGCGTGTCGAGCTATCGCAGCTGGGCCACCGTGCTGTCGCGCGACTTCGACAACTTGCGCCATGACGCCATGGTCCAGCAGCAAAGCGTGATGGACCATTACGGCGCCACGAATCCCGCCGAATTCTTTGCCGTGGCGACGGAAACCTTCTTTGAAAAGCCATACCAGATGGCCGAGCACCACGAGGAGCTGTACGCGCAATTCTTGCAGTACTACAAGGTCGACCCGCGCGACTGGATGGCGCCGCCCGTGGAAGCCGAGCACATGGCCCCGCCGTTCCCCAACTACGCGCCGCACTGGTAAGTTTGGCTTTAACTCAACAACATCAGCCCAGCAGCCGCTGTTTCAGCGCGGGATAGCTGCTGCGCGACACGGGGATGCCCGTGCTGGTCTGCGTGTCGAGCGCATATTTGCCGCCTGCCGCGATCTGCAGCCGCTTGAAACCCAGGCTGTTGACGATGTAGGAGCGGTGCACGCGCAGGAAGTGGGGCGGCAGCAGGGCCATGAGCTTGTCGATAGGCAAGTCATGAAAACACTGTTCGCCGTTGCGCAGAACGATATTGCTGTAGTGGCCGTCGGCTTGCACGTGGTCGATGTCGGCCATGGCGATCCATTCCAGGGAACCGCGCTTCTTGACGGCCAGCGAGGCCGCCTCCGTGTACCTTCCCGTATAGCGTTGCAGCGCCTTGTGCAGGCGTTCGCGGCTGAAAGGCTTGGCGACGAAGTCGAGCACGCCAAATTCGAACGCCGTGATCGAGCGTTCCGCGTGGGCCGAGACGATGATGGTCTGGAACGAAGCATTTTGGGCCAGGCGCAGCAGGTCGTAGCCGTCCGCGCCATGCAGGTTCAAGTCCAGCAGCAGCAAGTCGATCCGGTCCTGCCCCTGCTCCTGCGCCAGGGCGGCCAGGGCTTGCGGCACATTGTCATGCAGCGCCAGCGCCGTCAGGCGCGCGCCGAAATGCGCGCGCACCTCGCGTTCGAGGCCTTGCGCGATCAGCGGTTCATCTTCCAGTATCAAGACATTCATGGCGCCGCCGGCAAGGTAAAGGTGAGGCGCCAGCCCGTTGGCTGCTGTTCGCTCGCATAGCGGGCCATATCGCCGAACACGGCGTGCAGGCTGGCGCGGATGTATTGTTCGCCCACGCCGCCGCCCGCGTGCGGGCGCGCCTCGCCTGCGGGCAGGATCAGGGTAAGCACCTGCGTTTGCGCATGTTGTGCGATGCGCAGGACAAACAGGGCGCCGTGGCGGTAGCGGTTGTGGCTGAACGCATTTTCCAGTGCCGTCAGCACGAGGGCGGGCGGCACGGTGATGCCCGCCGCCTCGCCATCGAGTTGCAGGCTGCACGGCTGTTGCAGCCGCGTGCCCATGATGCTCAGGTAATTCTCGCACAGGGCCAGTTCCTGCGTCAGGGCAATGCTGGGTTGCTGCGCGAATTCGTTGAGCATGCGCAGCTCGGCGCCCAGCGCCTCGATGAAGGTTTCGGCTGACTGCGGCGATTGTGCGTTGAGTTCGCTGATCAGGCTGAGGGAATTCATCAGGAAATGCGGTTGCATGCTTTTACGCAGGAGCTGGTTTTCCAGCTGCTGGGCACGTGCCGCCTTGCTGCGCTCGCGCAGCAGCTGCGCCAGCAATTGCGCGCACAGGGGCAGCAGCAAGAAGCACACGACGAGGGCGAAGCCGCCTTCGGCAAACTGGCTGCCCGTCAGCAGGAACAGCGCGCACGAGGCCAGCGCGATCAAGGTGCCGCCGCGGCTGCCCGGCAGGCGGCGCCACAGGGCGCCCAGGTTGAGCGCCAGGCTCGCTGCCAGGCCTGTCAGAAACATCAGCCAGCAGCGCGCGTCGAAATGCACGTGCAGCGCGCCGGCCAGCGCGATGCCCGCCAGCAACACTGCCGCCGCCAGCGGCCAGCGCGGCAGGCGGTAAGCCGTATAAAAATACAGGGGCAGCAAGGCGGAAAACAGCCACGTCAGGGCGCTGACGGCATACAGGCGCGGCATGTGCCAGGGATAGGCATAGCCGGTCAAGCTGCGCCAGAGTTCCACCACCAGCAGCAGCGCCGCCACCAGGCACAGCGCGGCAAACATGGCCCAGTGACGCTGCCGCTGATACAGCGCCGTGAGGGCCAGGAAGAGCGCTGCGACGGCGCCCAGCGCCCCGGCCAGGAGCAGTGGCGGCAGCCGGTACCAGGCCAGGCCCGCGCGGTAATCTTGCCGGTCGACCAGGTACAGCGCATAAAATGGCGACGCCAGGTGGGCCGGCACGTGTTGCGTCGACAGCAGCAGGCGCAGGTGGTGCTTGCCCATGGCCAATTGTTGTGGCGTCAGGTGGATGGCGAAATCGATGTCGCCCGCGCGTTCCCCGCTGGCCTGGCGGGCCGGCTGGCCATTGCTGCCGATCAAGACACCATCGAGCCACAGTTCGTTGGAAGCCAGCGCCGACAGCACCAGCAACTGCGTCGACGACGGCGTGGCGGCCAGGGTGACCTCGCGCTCCACGCACAGCAACAGGCCCGGCTGGACCAGCTGCTGCAGCGAGGCGGGTGCAGACGGGGTGTTGCCGCAGGTGCGCCAGCCTTCGTCCAGCCAGAGCGGATGCATGGCGCAGGCGAAAGAGGGCACGGCCAGGCAGCAAGCAAGGCAGTACCGCAGCAGGGAGCGGAAGAAGGAGGGCATGGCGGGCATTGTAGCTGCTCATGTGCTACTCCGTTGCTACCCCTTTGCAACATTTTCATCAGCGTCGGTGCCGTTCGTGCGGGCTGCGTGCATTTCGTGCACGGCCCGCCAACGGTGTGTGAAAGACATTTACCATGCATCAGCGCCGTGCTGTGCACACGGCCCTCACCATGGAATCATGACTATGCAAAGCAGCAAATACTACGGTTTCGCCGGCGCGCTGGCGCTGTTCTGCGGCATGGCGCAAGCCGCCTCCGCTCCCTCCGCTGGGCTGGCCGCGCGCCTGGCGGATTTCGATGGCTGGGCGGCCAGGCGCATGGGCGCGGACCGCATTCCGGGCGTGACCGTCGGTTTTAGCCAGGGCGACGTGGAATGGGTGAAGGGTTACGGTTATGCCGATCTGGAAAACCGCGTGCCGGCCACGGCCCGCTCCAGCTACCGGCTGGCGTCCGTCACCAAGCCCATGACGGCGGTGGCCATCTTGCAACTGGTGGAACAGGGCAAGATCGACCTGGATGCGCCCGTGCAAACCTATGTGCCGTACTTCCCCGTCAAGCCGTTTCCCGTGACGGTGCGCCAGCTGCTGGGCCACCTGGGCGGCATCGACGCCTATCGCGATAGCCGCGTCGAGCAGCATTTCAAGGAACATAAGGACACGCGCCAGTCCATCGCCGTCTTCGAACAGTTCGACCTGATCGCCGAACCGGGCACGCGCTTCCGCTACACCAGCTATGGCTACAACTTGCTGGGCGCCGTCATCGAGGGCGCTTCGGGCGAAAGCTATGGCGGCTACATGCGGCGCCACGTGTGGGGGCCGCTGGGCATGGACGCCACCGTGCTGGATGACCCGGACGCCGTGATCGCGCACCGCGTGCGCGGCTACCGGCTGGCCGGCAAGGAGTTGAAGAATTCCGAATTCGTCGACATCAGCAGCCGCTTTTCCGCCGGCGGCACGCGCGCCAGCGTGCCCGACATGCTGGCCTTCGGCCGGGGCGTCCACGACGGCAAGATCCTGTCGGCGGCCAGCGTGGCCGCCATGGTGCAGCCGATGGCCACGCGCGCGGGCCGCTTGACGAATTACGGCATGGGCTGGGAAATCCTGCCGACGGGCGGGCGCTACGCCATTGCCCACAGCGGCCAGCAGCCGGAAACCGTCACCTACCTGTACAGCTTTCCTTCGCGCAAGCTCACCATCGCCGTCGCCGCCAATCTCGAGCGAGTCAATCCCGAGGCCTTCGTGCAGCGCCTGTTCGAAGTGGTCACGGGCGAACCGTGGCAGCTGAACACGTATATTGCCGATGCGAGCGCGCAGCGCGCTTACCAGGTGGCGCAGGGCCTGTTCGAGGAGGGCAGGGCGTATGCCGAGCGCACGGATCAAGCATATGCCGATGCCGCCACCACGCGCGAGGCATTTACGCAAATCAATCTGCAAGCGCTGGCGCCCGATGCCAAGGCGGCGCGCGCTTATATCGATGCGGCCCGCCATCCCGCAGGCGGCCGCGTGTTTCTCACGGCTGGCGCCAGCATGGCCGGGGCATTGCTTCAGTCGGGCGTCGACCTGAGCAAATACTCGCGCGGCGGCGCGCTGGCATTTGCGCGCGACTATATCCTGTTGTCGCAAGGTACAAAGGCCGGTGCCTTGCCGCGCTTCGACCCCGCCTTCGAGCAAGCCATCGTGGCCCTGGCGAGCAGCTGGGACCGCACGGCCGCCATCGCCTGGCCGGCCGCACCCGCCTCCGCCTCCGCCTCCGCCTCCGCCTCCGCCTCCATCGCCGCACTCGATAGCCAGCTGCGCACGGCTTTCCGCGGCCAGCGCGCCTATCCCGATTTCGTGCCCGAACTGCAGGAACTGGCGCAAGCGTCGTCCGCGCGCGGCGAGGCGGATACGTCGCTGGCGGCCAGCCGCCTGGCTGTGGAGCTGTATCCGCTCAGCGACCGCGCGCATGCGCTGCAAGGCTTGACCCTGCTGCGCGCCGGCAAGACGGAGCCTGCCCTCGCCGCCCTGCGCCTGGCGCTGGAGCGCGACCCGCTGGGCGCGGCCAGTCCTGCGGCGCTGAACCTGGAAGCCTACCGTTTGAAAGGTGGCGGCGCCGTGGCGCAAGGCATGGCCGTGCTGCAGGCGGCCGTCAGCCTGCATCCGCGCGACGCGAATCTGCAGGACAGCCTGGCCGAGTTTTATGTGGAGCAAGGCTTGCGCCCACAGGCGGTGGCCGCCTATCGCCAGGCGCTGCAGCTCGACCCCCGCTATCCGGGCGCCGTGGGGGCAAAAGCGGCGATCATTCGCTTGGGCGGCGAGACGAAGGCGCTGGCGCCTTAGTTGATGTCTTCGCTGATGCCTTAGATGAATTCTGCATAAACATGGGTGAAAAGATTCCTTTTTGGAAATAAGCGTGCCGCGGTCTAATGGCGGCATTCATTGTCCACCAGAGGAATTCCATGCAGACCCGTCTTCATTTCGCCGCGCTTCTTTTCACCTCCATCGCCTTCACCCAGGTGGCGCAAGCGGACCAGTTGGCCAGTATCAAGGCGAAGGGCGAGCTGGTCTGCGGCACTCTGGGCACGGATGAACCGAACAGTTTTATCGACGCCAAATCGCGCCAGCTGGTCGGCTATGAAGTGGACCTGTGCCGCGCCATCGCCCAGGGCCTGGGCGTCAAACCGGTGATCAAGCAGCTGGCCGTGGCCGCCCGCATTCCTGAATTGCAGCAGGGCCGCATCGATATCCTGACGGCATCCCTGACGCACAACAAGGAACGCGAAGCGCTGATCGATTTTTCCCTGTCCACGTTTTACACGGGCCAGCGCGTGCTGGTCAAAAAAAGCAGCAATATCACGACGGTTGCTGGCCTGGCCGGCAAGAAAGTGCTGACCGTCAAGGGCGGCACGCAGGAACCGAATATCCGCAAGGCCGTGCCCGGTGTGGATGTGGTGACGTTCGAGACGGCGGGCCAGGCTTACTTGGGCTTGCAGCAGGGCAAGGGCGTCGGCTATGTCGACGATGAAGTCTCCTTGCTGAATAACTACGCCAAGCTGGGCGCCGCGCAAAAGGATTACATTGTGCTGCCGCAAAACATCAGCCAGGAAGTGTTTGCCTTCGGCATCCGCAAGGGCGAGACGGGCGTGAAAACAGCCGTCGACCAGGTGCTGCGCGGCCTGGAAAAGTCGGGCGAGGCAGAAAAGCTGTTTTTCAAATGGTATGGCCCGACGAGCAATGTGAAATTCCAGAAGCGCACGTTCAAGATCGAGTCGGACAAGATCGACGCCTAAGCAAACCTACTGCGCGGCTCGCTTTGCGGCCTGCGATGCTCACCGTGCTCCAGCACGGTTGCGCTTCTTAGCCGCAAATCACTGCCGCTCGCTACGGTTTTCTTAGGCATCAATGATATTTCACCATCATGCTCCAATTTGATCTGAACTTTTTGCTGGCCGGCGACTACCGCGACTGGTTGCTGTCCGGCCTGCTGCTGTCATTGCAACTGATGGGCATTACCTTGCTCTTTTCCCTGCCGCTGGCGTGCGGCGTGGCAATGCTGCGCCTGGCGCCGTCGCGCCTGCTCAAGGGGCTGGGCGCCGCGTATGTCGAGCTGATCCGCAATGTGCCCTTGCTGGCCCACTTCCTGTTCTGGTATTTCGGCGCGCCCGAATTGTTGCCGGACGCCTGGAAGGAGCGCTTGTATGCCGGCAATATCGAAGCCGTCAGCGCCGTCACGGCCCTGACTTTATATACGGCCGCCTACATGGCGGAAGACATCCGCAGCGGCATCCGCGCCATACCCGCCCAGCAATTCGAGGCGGGCAGGGCGCTGGGTTTCAGCTTTCTCGCCACCATGCGCCTGTGCATCGTGCCGCAGGCGCTGCGGCTGGCCGCGCCGCCGCTGTTGTCGCAAACCCTGAACCTGTGGCAAAACACCAGCATCGCCACCGTCATCGGCGTGGCCGAGCTGATGTACCAGACGCAGCGCGTGGAAGCGGCCTCGTTCCGCAGCGTGGAAGCATTTGTCTTCGCCAGCGCGGCGTATCTTGCCGTTTCGCTGGTGATCGCGGGCCTGGCGGCCTTGCTGCAAAAGAAGGTGTCCTGATGCTGGAACTGATCCACGATTACTGGCTGTATTTCCTCGTCGGCCGCTATCCCGAGGGACCGCTGGGCGGCCTCGCGCTGACGGTGCTGCTGGCCAGCCTGGCGCTGGTGCTCAGCTTGCCGTTCGGCTTGCTGCTGGGGCTGGCGCGCCTGAGTCCCTGGCGGCTGCTGCGCTGGCCCGTCGCCGCGCTGATCCACGTGGTGCGGGGCATTCCCTTGCTGCTGGTGATCTTCTGGGCGTATTTCTTCCTGCCCAGCATCACGGGTCACGAAAGCGGGCAGTTCGGCACCATGCTGGCGGCCCTCGTCATCTTTGACGGAATTTATCTGGCGGAAATCGTGCGCGCCGGTGTGCAAGCCGTGCCCAAGGGGCAAGTGGAGGCGGCCCGTTCCCTGGGCTTGACATACCTGGACAGCATGCGCCAGGTCGTCCTGCCGCAGGCGCTGCGCCACATGCTGCCGTCATTGGTCAACCAGTTCGTCTCGACCATCAAGGAAACCTCGCTGGGATACATCATCGGCCTGGCCGAAGTGTCGTTCATCGCTTCGCAAGTGAACGGCCTGGTGCTGACGAAACCCGTGCAAGTATATTTCCTGCTGGGCATGACCTATTTTGTCTTGTGTTTCAGCCTGTCGCGCGCTGCCTTCTGGCTCGAACGGCGCCAGGCGCGTCTCTTGAAAGCGGCTGCATGATCAACTTTGACAACGTCAACAAATACTATGGCGACTATCACGCCTTGAGCGGCATCAATGAGCACGTCGCCAAGGGCGAGGTGCTGGTCGTGTGCGGGCCGTCCGGCTCCGGCAAGTCGACCTTGATCCGCACCATCAACCGCCTGGAACCGATCGCATCGGGCCGCATCACGGTGGCGGGCCAGGACATTTATGCGCCGGGGCTGGACGTGAATGCCTTCCGTTCGCATATCGGATTTGTTTTCCAGCAATTCAACCTGTTTCCCCATCTTTCCGTGCTGGACAATTGCGCGCTGGCGCCGCAGCGCTTGCGCGGCCTGACCCGGCGCGAAGCGGAAGAGCGGGCGCTGGCCCTGCTGGAACGGGTGGGCCTGGCGCACAAGGCGCGCGCCATGCCGTCTGCCCTGTCGGGCGGGCAGCAGCAGCGGGTGGCCATCGCCCGCGCGCTGGCCATGCAGCCGCCGCTGATGCTGTTCGACGAACCGACCAGCGCGCTGGACCCGGAAATGGTGGGCGAGGTGCTGCAAGTGATGCGCGACCTGGCGCAGGGCGGCATGACGATGGTGTGCGTGACGCACGAGATGGGTTTTGCGCGCGAAGTGGCGGACCGGGTCTGGTTCATGGACCATGGGCAAGTGCTGGAACGGGCCACGCCCGGCGAATTCTTTGCGCGGCCGCAACATGCGCGCGCACAGCAATTCCTGTCGGATATCCGCAGCCCCTTCAGCGCGTCTGCTTGAGTGAGCATATGATTGGGCATGGGAGTAAGCGGCTGTGTGCGTAAGCGAACGGTATCCTGGCGTTGTCTGGCGCACGCTATCGAGGCGGCGCATGGTGCGCCAGCAGCCGACGAGGAGGGCCGTATCATGTCACGCATCATCGCAGGTCATTTTCAGTTGCAGGAGCAGATCGACGTCGCGCGCGCCGCCCTGAACCAGGCGGGCTTTTCCGACAGCCGCATCAGCGCCTTTTTTGTCAACCAGCCGGGGCAGCATGATCTGCATGCGCTTGGCGGCGACCGCGACATGTCGCCGGGCGCGAAGGAAACGCCGGAGGGCGTGGTGGAAGGCGTGGCCGTCGGGGCCGCCGTGGGCGCGGGCATCGGCGCGGTCACCACCCTGGCGACGGGGCCGCTGGGCCCGGTGGTGGGGGCGCTGGTGGGCGCCCACGTGGGTTCGCTCTACAGTTTCAATAAGATGAAGGACGCGGGCGAAGCCGAAAAGAATGGCGAAAGCAATGGCGAAAACCGCCGCCAGCCACGCCATCCGGGCATGCTGATCGCCGTGGCGCTGGGCGGTCTCGACGAGCGCGAACGGGCTCTCGAGGCGCTGCACCGGCTCGGCGCCGAGCATATCGAGGAAGCGGAAGGCACGATCGCCAATGGCGACTGGCATGATTTCGATCCGCTCAGCATTCCCGTGCTGGTGGCGTGAATCGGCGCGCCAGCCGTGCAATATGCATAAATGCCGCGCTGCATGAAATTTAGGTATGATCCTTGTTAGTATTCGTAATTATTGGTAAACAATGCCGACAGGGATAGTTTCCGCGCGCCCGAAGTGACACTGGACCAAGGTGACTGCCTGTAGTACTTGCCTCGCATGCTAACGAGTATGGATAGGAGGTCGCGTCATGACACAGGCATGGTTCATTCTGACACGGGCCGATGGGCGCGACATCTGTGCGCCCTCGCCGGCACAGTTGGCCGATGCGCTGGCCGAGGTCTACCGCGGTGGCGGCGTCGCGCCGGACGGCAGCCCGGCCGCCGTCCTGTTGCGCTTTGGCTACGACGATGGCTTGATGTATCAGGTCGAAGTCGCTAGCGGAGGCGAAGTCACTTTCGAGGAATGGTCGGACCGCGATTGCGAAATCGCCCTCGCCAGTCCGCGCCACATGTCGGCCCTGCCGCAGGGCGACGCCCTGCAACTGTGGCAGTGGCTGGCGCAGCGCCAGGTGGCGAAGATCCGCAGCCTGCCATGGCAGGGCGGCTAGCCCGCCGCTTTCACTCGTCCCTAGTGCGCCATCAGCACGGGGATGGTCATGCTTTGCAGGATCGTGCGCGTGACGCCGCCGAGAATCGTTTCGCGCAGGCGCGAATGGCCATAGGCTCCCATCACCAGCAAGTCGGCCGACAGGTCGGCTGCCTGCGACAGCAGCGCTTCGCCGATATCGCCGCGCCGCACGCCCCCGCCATCGAGCAAATGCAGCCGTGCTTCCACGCCGTGTCGCGCCAGGTAGTGCGTCAGTTCCGCGCCCGGCTGTTCGCCATGTTCGGCCGCGTGCACCTGGGCATCGAAGATGGCCACGTGGACTTGTCCGGCGCGTTGCAGCAGGGGCAGGGCGGCGCTCACGGCGCGGCTCGCTTCCTTGCTGGCATTCCAGGAAATGAGCACATTGCGCGCCGCTGCCGGCGGCGCCAGCAGGGGTAGCGGCGGCGCATACGGCACGATCAGCACGGGACGGCCCGAATGCAGCAGCACATAGGCGGGAAAGTCGCGCATCACGGACGGCGATTTATCCTTGGCATTGTATTGGCTGATGACGACCAGGTCCGCATAGCGGGCCAGCAGGCTGATGCCGCCCGCCGCCTCGTCGTCGAGCACGCGCTGTTCGAACGAGGCGACGCCGGCCGCGCGCACCTGCGCCTCGAAACCGTCGAGGGCGCGCGTCGCCCGTTCCCGCAGGAAATTCAAATGCAAGCTCAGGTTCGGATCCGCATCGAGGTCGGGCTGGTTCTGGTACAGCAGGCGCGACACGCCCGTCAGCGCCACGCCCGTCAGGTGGCCGCCGCACGCCTGGGCGATGCTGGCGGCCGCTTCGATGCGGGCGGCGCGCCCGGCGCTGTCGTCGATGTGGAGCAATACGGTCTTGTATGTCATGGCCTGTCCTCTCGCTGTGCAGTAATGGCCATTCTGGCACAGTCCGGGGTGCCGGCCGCGCACGACTGCGGCCGGTGCTTGCCGCCTCAGCTCATGGCGATGATGATGATGTCGGCGTCGCAGTTACGGTAGTGAATCACGATGACGATGATGCGCCGCAATTGCGCCGCCTTTTGCGCCACCTCCGGCATGGCGCGGCTGGCGCGGTTCTTCATCGTCACCTGCACTTGCGAGGCATCGCTGACGGGGATGCCCATGGCTTTCAGTGCCGCTTTCGGATTGGCCATCAGGGCCAGCGCATGCTGTGGATCGAGCTCCGCCTGATGCACCGATTCCACGTCGCTCGTGCCGGGATTGATGTCGTTGAACAAGTCCCTCAATGCTTCTGTGTCGTCCTGGATTTCCATCGCGTTCTCCCTGTGAGTCTTACCTTCAAGCAAAGTCTGCACGGCTTGCCTGTCGAGGTGCCATCACCTCACGGCTGAGTATAATTTTGACAATTTTTCATGCATGGATGCAGCGCAGGCAGACGCTGCAATATGCGGGCTCAGCCTTTGATATGGCGCAATGCCGCTTTCAAAAGTGCCACTTACACTTGATCCCACGCAGAACAACCATAACAAGCGGGAGAGACAGCAATGAATGAGCAAAAAGTAGCGCTGGTCACGGGTGGCATGGGCGGCCTGGGCACGGCCTTGTGCCGGCGCCTGCATGCGGCGGGCTTTGCCGTCGTGGCGGCGCATACGCCGGGCAATGCCCGCGTGGAAAGCTGGCTCGACAAGCAGCGGTCACAGCAGTATTATTTTCATCCGCTGGCCATCGACGTGGGCGATTTCGATGCCTGCAGCGACGCCGTGGCAAGCGTGCTGGCGCAGTTCGGCCGCATTGACGTGCTGGTCAATAACGCCGGCATCACGCGCGACCAGAGCATGCGCAAGATGGAATTGCCGCACTGGGCCGAGGTCATGCGCACCAATCTCGACAGCCTGTTCAACATGAGCAAGCAGGTGCTCGAGCCGATGCTGGCTAACCGCTGGGGCCGCATCATCAATATCTCGTCCGTCAATGGCCAGAAGGGCGCGTTTGGCCAGTGCAACTACGCGGCGGCCAAGGCGGGCGTGCATGGCTTCAGCAAGGCGCTGGCGCTGGAAGTGGCGCGCCACGGCATCACCGTCAACACGGTGTCGCCCGGCTATCTGCGCACGCAGATGGTGACGGCCGTGCCGGCCGAGATCCTGGAAACGAAGATATTGCCGGAGATTCCCCTGGGCCGATTGGGCGAACCGGACGAGGTGGCGGCCCTGGTCGCTTATCTGGCGTCCGACGAGGCGGCATTTGTCACGGGCGCGAATATCGCCATCAATGGCGGACAGCACATGAGTTGATCCCGCGTGCAGCTGGATACGTGAAGCAGGGCAATGGCAGTAGAGGAGACCCGTCCATCCAGCCGGCGCACAGACGCTGGCGGGGGCGGCTGGCAGCATGGTCGTCACGCTGGAAAACAGGGGGCAGGGCAGCGATGCCTTGCCCTTTGTCGTGGCGCAGCCGTCATGGCACTGTCACGCTACTCAGCGCTGGGCTTTTTCCAGCCGCGTCTGGCAATCGATGCACAGGCGCGCTTCGGGGCGCGCGTTCAGGCGCGACAGGCCGATGGCTTCGCCGCAGTTGTCGCACAGACCGTAGCTGCCATCGGCAAACTTGGCCAGCGCGTGCTTGATGATGGCCAGCTGCGCCAGGTTGTGTTCGGCCGCTTCGCTGACGAGGGCGTTCAAGGTGCGCACGCTGGCGTTGTCGGCCGGCGAGGCTTCGATTTCATTGAGCAGCGAGGCGCGCGCGTCCGCTTCCGCCGTTTCATTCTCGATCTGTTCCAGCAACGCCAGCTTGCGTTGCTCCAGCACGCCCTGCAGACGCTGCAGCTGGTCTTGCGGCAATCCATTCATGGTTGTCACCCGGTAGAGGTTACTTCCATTATGGTAGTCCAAGATTGGCGACTCTGCTTGCGCTACCACCCGCGCCGCGTTTGACGCGGCGCAGGCTGGCAGCGGCCGTTCTATGCTGGTTCCTTGAGGCAGTTGACCATCCAGGCCACGCCGAACTGGTCTTTCAGCATGCCGAAGCGTTTGGCCCAGAACGTTTCTTCCAGAGGCATCTGGATGTTGCCGTCACGCGCCAGCGCGTCGAAGACCCGTTCCGCCTCTTCCGGCGTATCGACGGTCAGGCAGATCGCGCTGCCGCTCATGCCCTTGGCGCCATCGTCGCTGCAGCCGCCGTCCGAGCCCATCAGCATGGTCGGTCCCAGCTGCACGGAGCCGTGCATGATCTTGTCATACCAGTCTTCCTTGACCTGGTCCTGGCCCGGGCTGCCCCGATACGGCATCAGGCACAGGTCCGTGCCATGCAGGTGTTGGCGGTAGTATTCCAGCGCTTGCGCGCAGTTTCCATCGAATTGCAAATACGGTTCGATACGCATGTTGGTCTCCTCTGGTCATCGCCCCGCAGGCACGATTGCCAGGCGGGGCCGTCCCAGTATAGGCGCTCGCCGGCCGATTTCAATCAGTCCGACGCCATCTCTTGCAGCCGCTCACGCACCCTGCCCAGGGTGGCGAGGATGCGCTCGGGATTGCCGGCGAGGACGGCGCTGCCCAGGTGCAACAAGCTCGTCGCCAGGCTGATCCAGTGCCGCACGTCGTCGTTGCGGGCGATGCGCAGGCGCACCGTGTCGAGCAGGCCGCTGAGCTGGCGCTGCGCCGTTTCCAGGCCCGCCACGGTGTGTCCTGCGGCATCGGCATACAGCTGGTTGGCTTGCTGGCGCAAGGCCACTTCCAGGGCGAAGACGGCTTGCGCCTGGCTGTGGCTGATGCCATTGGCGCCCTGGCTGGCGCGCTTGCGGATGGCGCGCATGACGGCGCCGTGCAAGGTGACGGCCGCCTGCGACAGGCTGTCGGCCAGTTGCTCGACGCGCATGGCGCTGCTGAGAGCCGCTTCGCGGCGTTCGCTGCTGCTGCCTACCGATCCGTCCATCTTGCCTCCGTGGTGGTGAGGGTGGCAGCGAGCTGCGCGTGTTCGCGACCCAGTGCCGCCAGTTGCCGGCGCGCCAGGGTATGGCGCAGGCCAACCAGGCGGTATTCTTCGATTTTGCTTTGCTGCATGTTTTTCGCCAGCACGGCCAGCAGGCGCTGCTGCGGCGTGTCCGCATAGGCGATTTCCACGTCGAGCAAGCCGAGCACCATGTCGCGCTCGTTATCGCCGCTTTTGTCGTACAGCGCCAGCAAGCTGTCGAGCGCGGCCAGCAGGGCTTGCAGCGGCGCGTCGCCCTCGTGCAGCACTTGCGCCAGGTGCGCCTGCTGGCTGGCCGCGCCGCCCAGGCGCGACAGTTGCTGCAGCAGCAAGGTGTAGGCGCTGACATGGCGGTCGTCGATGCCGCTGCCGGGCCAGGCGCGGATGGCGGCACCGGCGCCGGCCAGTTCGGACTGCGCGTCATACGCATCGGCATCGGCCAGCCGGCCCAGCGCCTGCAGGTACAGGCGCACGGCCTGCGCCATGCGCGCCACGTCCGCCTGCGCGGCGCGGCGCTGCGCATCGAGCAGGCGTTCGCGCGCATCTTCGGCCGGCGACAGATAGGGGCGGGCGCGCTGATAAGTGTCCACGTGGCGCTGCGACAGTTCGTTGAAGGCGGTCAAGGCATCGGTGCCGGCGGCCAGCGCGCGCACTTGCGCCAGCTCGGGGCGCGAAGTGGTGCAGCCGCACAGCACGGCAGCCAGGAAGAGGTTCAGGTACAGCTTCAGGCAAAGGGCGCGGCGATGGCGGGCGGGCAAGTTTGACACGGCACCTCTCGACAGGAAATACTGTATGGAAAGGTATTGTCGTGCCGGCCTGCGCCGCCCGCCTTGTGCGGGCGCAAGCGCGCTGCGATCAGGCGCCCAGCGGGCCCGCTGTGCCCGTCAATTGCTCGCGCCAGCCCAGTCCCGCGACGGTATCGCTGGCGGGGCGGTATTCGCAGCCGACCCAGCCTGCGTAGCCGACCTGGTCGAGCAGCTTGAACACATGGCGGTAGTTGATCTCGCCCGTGCCCGGTTCGTGGCGGCCCGGCGTATCGGCGATCTGGATATGGCGGATCAGGGGCAGCATGGCGCGGATGGTGTTGCTCAGCTCGCCCTCCATGCGCTGCATGTGATAAACGTCGTATTGCAGGAAGATATTGCTGCGCTGGCAGTCGGCGATGATGTCGGCCGCCTGCTGGCTATGGTTCAGAAAGTAACCGGGCATGTCGTAGCGGTTGATGGGCTCGATCAACACGTTGATGCCATGCGGACGGCAGGCGTCGGCCGCAAATTGCAGGTTGCCGATCAGGCTTTGCCGCGCCCGCTCCAGGCTCATGCCGGGCGGCACGATGCCGGCCATGCAGTGCAACTGCTTCGCCCCGAGCGCCAGCGAATAGTTGAGCGCCAGTTGCACGTTGCCGCGAAATTCCTCGCCCCGGCGCGGATCGCAGGCAATGCCCCGCTCGCCGTGCTCCCAGTCGCCTGGCGGGAAGTTGAAGACGGCCAGCTGCAGCTGGTGGCGTTCCAGCCGCATGGCGATCTGCCGCGCCTCGACGGCATAGGGGAACAGGAATTCGACGGCATCGAAGCCCGCTTCCCTGGCGGCGGCAAAGCGGTCGAGGAAGGGCAGTTCGGTAAACATCATGCTGAGGTTGGCAGCGAAGTTCGGCATGGCAGCACGCAGGTGAGGACGATGGATACTATCCTAGCCCAAATCGGCAAATGGTGGCGTGCATGAAAAAACCGTTCCAGAAGCAAGTCCTGGAACGGTTTTTATCGTCTTTTTGATAAAGACAAACGCTGCCTGAAAGCGTAGCGAGCGGGAGTGATATTGCGTCGAGTCGCGCAGCCGTACAAGAGTACGGCGAGCAACGCAAACGCAATAGCGCCCCGCGCAGTAGCTTTCAGGCCGCGTTTTAGCGGCCGCGGCCGCCGGATCTGTGGTTCGCCGCGGAACGCGGCGCATTGCCCGAACGGTTGCCGCCGCCACCGCCGCCCGATGGGCCGGCGCTGCGTGGCTTGGCGCCGCTGCCGCCGGTTTTCACGCGCACGACGGCGCCGGCTGGCGCGCGGCTGTTGTTGCGGTGGCCGCCGGTGCCGCTGCGCAATTGCACAGGCTGGGCGCGGGCGTTCAGGTCGGGCTCGAAGCCCGGGATGACTTCGCGCGGCAGGGTTTGCTTGATCAGCTTTTCGATGTCTTTCAACATTTCGTGCTCATCCACGCAGACCAGCGACACGGCTTCGCCCTTGGCGCCGGCACGGCCCGTGCGGCCGATACGGTGCACATAGTCTTCCGGAATGTTCGGCAAGTCGTAGTTGACGACGTGCGGCAACTGGTCGATATCGATGCCGCGCGCGGCGATGTCGGTGGCGACCAGCACTTGCAAGGTGCCATCCTTGAACTCGGACAGCGCGCGCGTGCGTGCCGACTGGCTCTTGTTGCCGTGGATGGCCAGGGCGCCGATGCCGTCCGCGCCCAGTTGCTCGACCAGTTTATTGGCGCCATGCTTGGTGCGCGTAAATACCAGCACTTGCGTCCAGTTGTTCGACTTGATCAGGTAGGACAGCATCGGGTGCTTCTTGTCGCGGTCGACCGGATGGATCTTTTGCTTGATCACTTCCACGGTCGAATTGCGGCGCGCCACTTCGATCATGGCTGGCTTGTTCAGCAAGCCGTCGGCCAGGGCCTTGATCTCTTCCGAGAACGTGGCCGAGAACAGCAGGTTCTGGCGTTTTGGCGGCAGTACGGCCAGCACTTTCTTGATGTCACGGATGAAGCCCATGTCCAGCATGCGGTCGGCTTCGTCCAGGATCAGGATTTCCACTTTCGACAGGTCGACGGTGCCCTGGCCCATATGGTCCAGCAAACGGCCCGGCGTGGCGACGAGGATGTCGACGCCATGCTTGAGCTGCTTGATTTGCGGGTTGATGCCGACGCCGCCGAAGATCACGGTCGAGTTCAATTTGGTGTACTTGCTGTAGGCGCGCACGCTTTCCTCGACCTGCGCGGCGAGTTCGCGCGTCGGGGCCAGGATCAGGGCGCGGATCGGGCGCGTCGAGGTGTTGCTGGTGATGGACGCGCCATTGGCGTCCGTCGACAGGCGGTGCAGCACGGGCAGGGTAAAGCCGGCCGTCTTGCCGGTACCGGTTTGTGCACCGGCCAGCAAGTCGCCGCCAGCCAGCACGGCGGGAATCGCCTGCGACTGGATCGGGGTCGGCACGGTGTAGCCGTGTTCGGTAACGGCACGTACGATAGCGTCGGACAATCCGAGGGAGGAAAAGGACATGGTAACTTTATTGTGAGATCGGCCTGTCGCCATCGTGGGGCGCCAGTCGCAGGCAATCAGATTAGGGGTCGAAAGACAGCGGCAAGGGGACTGGTCATATGTGCCGCACACGCGAAGTATAACAGCCTGGCAAAAACGCGCCTGTTTTGTTTCAGCATTGCAATGCCGCAAGTAAAGAAAAGGGTGCCTAGTCGTCGATCTCGTCGACGGTGTAGCGCACGCCCTGCGCATCGAGCCAGGCGCGCAGGGCTTCAAGGCCGTGCCACGGGTCCGGTCGCAGGTGCTGGCATATATACAGGCCGGCGTCCGTCAGCCTGGCGTCCGTGTCCGGCATGGCGCCTGATGCCGGCGGCAGCGCCGCCAGCAGCGGTGCGATGTGCTGGCGCTGTTCCGGCGTCAGGCTGGCCGTGACCCTGAATTCAAATCCCATGTTTTCTCCTGGATGCGCGGGCAGCTGCCGCGGTTATTTTTCATCATCGAAAAAATCGAATATAGCTTCGCATTCTTTCCGTTTTTGTTTTCAAAGTATCTCGTCCATACTGCATAGCACTGGCCCGGCACACACAGCGTGACGCAAGGGCAGGAGCAGAAACACCATGCAACGACATCTTTTTTCATGTTCAGTTATTTTCACTAAGGAAAACATCATGCCTATCGCCACCGCCCAAGCCGCACAAAAACTGCTGACCCCTAACGATCATACCCTGATCATGATCGACCACCAGTCACAGATGGCGTTCGCCACCCGTTCCATTGACCTGGCCCTGCTGCGCAACAATGCGGCCCTGGTGGCCAAGGCGGCGGCGGAATTCAAGGTGCCGACGATCCTGACGACGGTGGCAGCCAAATCGTTCTCCGGCCCTATTTTTGACGAAATCCAGTCCGTCTTCCCCGAACAGGCGCCGATCGACCGCACCAGCATGAATACCTGGGAAGATGCGCGCATCGCCGACAAGGTGAATGGCTATGGCAAGGGCAAGATCGTGCTGGCCGGCCTGTGGACCTCCGTCTGCATCGTGGGACCAGCCCTGTCGGCGCTGGAGCAGGGCTTCGAGGTCTACGTGATCGCCGACGCCAGCGGCGACGTCTCCGACGAAGCGCATGCGATGGCCATGCAGCGCATGATACAGGCGGGTGCGCAGCCGATGACGTCGGTGCAATACTTGCTGGAACTGCAGCGCGACTGGGCCCGTGGCGAGACCTACAACGAGACGGTGGCGACGGCCGTGGCGCACGGCGGCGGCTATGGCCTGGGCCTGATCTACGCCAAATCCATGTTCAACGCCAGCGAAGGCCATTGATTGTTCACTGAGCCCGGTTCCGCTGCCTGCCGGCGGGACCGTGTTTTCACCTGATTCGGGAGTTCCCATGCACGCAAACACGATCTTGCTCAATGGCCGTTTCCATACGGTCGACAGGACGCAGCCGCTGGCGTCCGCCGTCGCCATCGCCGATGGCAAATTTCTCGCCGTGGGCGACGTTGAAGACGTGATGCGCCATCGCGGCCCCGCCACGCAGGTGATCGACCTGGATGGCCGCACGGTGATTCCCGGCCTGAACGACTCGCACCTGCACCTGATCCGCGGCGGCTTGAACTACAACCTGGAGTTGCGCTGGGAAGGCGTGCCTTCGCTGGCCGACGCCTTGCGCATGTTGAAAGAACAGGCGCTGCGCACGCCGAACCCGCAATGGGTGCGCGTGGTGGGCGGCTGGACGGAATTCCAGTTCGCGGAAAAGCGCATGCCCACGCTTGATGAAATCAACGCGGCCGCGCCGGACACGCCGGTCTTCATCCTGCACCTGTATGACCGCGCCCTGCTGAACCGCGCGGCCCTGCGCGCCGTCGGCTACGACAGGAACACGCCGAACCCGCCCGGTGGCGAAATCGTGCGCGACGGGGCCGGCAACCCTACCGGCTTGCTGATCGCCCGCCCAAACGCCATGATCCTGTATGCGACCCTGGCGCAAGGCCCCAAGCTGCCGCTGGAATTGCAGGTGAATTCCACGCGCCAGTTCATGCGCGAATTGAACCGGCTCGGCATCACCAGCGCCATCGACGCGGGCGGCGGCTTCCAGAATTATCCCGAGGATTACGCCGTCGTCGACGAGCTGGCGCAAAAAGAGCAACTGACCATCCGCATCGCCTACAACCTGTTTACGCAAAACAAGGGCGCGGAATTGCAGGACTTCCAGAAGTGGACGGGCATGATCAAGCCGGGCGACGGCACGGACTTTTACCGGCATAACGGCGCCGGCGAAATGCTGGTGTTTTCCGCCGCCGATTTCGAGGATTTCCTCGAACCGCGTCCCGAGCTGGCGGCCGGCATGGAAGACGAGCTGGAAAAGGTCGTGCGCCACCTGGTCGAGCAGCGCTGGCCGTTCCGCCTGCACGCCACCTATGACGAATCGATCAGCCGCATGCTCGACGTGTTTGAAAAGGTCAACCGCGACACGCCGTTCGGCGGCCTCCACTGGCTGTTCGACCACGCGGAAACCATCAGCCCCCGTAATATCGACCGGGTCAGGGCGCTGGGCGGCGGCCTGGCCATCCAGCACCGCATGGCGTTCCAGGGCGAGTATTTTGTCGAGCGCTATGGCGCCGATGCCGCCAAGGCCACGCCGCCCGTGCAGCGCATGCTGGACGCGGGCGTGCCAGTGGGCGGCGGCACGGATGCCACGCGGGTGGCCAGCTACAACCCGTGGACGGCGCTGTACTGGCTGGTATCGGGGCGCACCGTGGGCGGCCTGGCCCTGACGGATGCGGCGGGCAGATTGTCGCGCGACACGGCGCTGGAACTGTGGACGGCGGGCAGCGCCTGGTTCTCGAGCGAGCAAGGCAAGAAGGGGCGCATCCGCGAGGGCATGCTGGCCGATTTGAGCGTGCTGTCGGCCGATTACTTCGCCGTGCCGGAAGAAGCGATCAAGTCCATCGAATCCGTGCTGACCATGGTGGGCGGCAAGATCGTCTACGGCCAGGCGGAATTTACCCATCTTGCGCCGCCCTTGATTCCCGTGCTGCCCGAATGGTCGCCCGTGCGCACGGTGCCGGGACACTACCGTCCCGTGGCCAGGCCGGCGCAAGCGCAAGCCATGCTGCCGCACCAGTGCGCGGGCGCCTGCGGCGTGCATGCGCATGCCCACGACCGGGCGCGCGCATCGGCCGTGCCGGTCAGCGATTTTTCCGGTTTCTGGGGCAGCTTGGGCTGCAGCTGTTTCGCCTTTTAGCGGCTGACCAGGCGTTATTTGGAAATGCGCAGGATGGCCGAGGCGAGCCGGGTGAAGCAGGGACTCAGGTCGCTGTCGCTGGCTGCATAGCAATACAGGCCCACGGGTTCGGCCGGCTTGCGGCAAGCCGCCTTCGCATCGGTGGTATTGGCCAGGCAGCGCAGCAAGTCTTCGCCCAGCTCCTTGTCCGGACCTTCCTTGGTTTTCAGCGAGGCGCCCATGCCCAGGGTAAAGACGAAAATGCCTTCCTGGCGCGCCTTGGCCGCCATCGCTTCGACCAGGTTGCGCGAGGCGCGGTGCACATTCGTCCATTGTGCCTGCGCCGTCGCGGTGGAAGCGGTCACGACGCGTGGCGAGTTGGTGACGATGGGAAACTCGCGCAGCGCCGCGTCGTTGGCGTGGGCGGCGTCATTCGTCGCGTTATACCATGCGGGAAGCGCGGTGATCTGATTGGCGGCGCAATCGCCGTACTGGAGCGTGTCGCTCACTTTCATCCGGTACAGGCCCGCCAGCGCCGGGTTTTGCAGTTTCGGAAAGGTGGCGAGGCCGCCTGCGTCCTTGCATTTGTTGTCCTTGTTGGGAAAGTACGAGGAAAACGCCGCCGGCGAGCCATCGGAGAAAAACACGATGACGCGCAGGCTGGAGCGGTTGACCTGCTCGATGTCGTTCAGCTGTTTGCGGGCCTGGAACATGCCGGCGGAAGAGTTGGTGCCGCCGACAAAGGCGAATTGATCGATCTTTCCACCTTTCATGGTCATGCCGCCGCGGTCGAAACCGCGCTCGATCTGCCTGATCGGGACGTCGATTTGCGCTTCCGAGGCGAAGTGCAGCAAGCCGACCCGGTCGACCGTGGCGTTGAACTTGTTCAGGAAGGACTTGCCCGCTGCCCGCACGGCGTCCGCATTGTTTTTCAGCGACCCCGACGTATCCATCACCAGCACCATGTCCAGGTCCTTGCGGATGGTTTGCGCGCTGGCGGCCACCTCCAGGGTCTTGAAGCCGAGTACGCCCATCAGCGAGACGGGCAGCGAGGCGCTGGCGGAGACGTCGATGGTGACGGTGCCCTTGTCGAACGTGACATCGACGGGATGGAGGGTCGGCGTCGACAGCAGGAAGTGGTCCGGATAATTGACGTCAAAAAAATCCTTTGCCGACTGGCGCGCCCTGGTCCGCTGTTCTTCTTCCGAGTTGCCCGCAGTGACGCCGCGCGCCGCCGCCAGGCTGGCCGCGTCGACGGCCGCGTTGAGCTTGGCCTTGACGAAGTAGCCGAGGGCCGAATCGATGGCCAGGCCCACGGAGGCGATCAGGACGACGGCCGACAGCGCCACCATGACCAGTACTTGCCCGCCTTGCCGCTGGTGTGGAATGCGCATCAGAATACCGTCATCGAAGTCAGGTTGGGCGCCAGCACGGGCGTCGTGCTGTTGCCAAATTTCAATGTGCCGAACAGCATGTCGAAATTGTAGAAAGTTTCCACGGCGTAGATCAGTTCGCCATCGGCCAGTTGGCTCTGCATCAATGACACCGTGGGGGCGTATTCGTCCTTGGCGATGCCGGTGCACGTGCCATTGCTCCAGCTGCCGCATTGCCACACCTGGCTGGCGGGCAGGTAGCCGCTGGCCTTTGCGCCGGCGTCCCAGCGGTACTGTTCCAGCACGATATTGCGCAAGCCGCTCTGCGCCGTGTAGCCCATGATCTTGGTGATGTAGATCATGCCGCGCCCGTGCATGTCCAGCGGCGGCGTGCTGGCGGCCAGCGCATTCATGATGCCCTGGCTCGAGCCGCTCAGGTCGGACGTGGCGCGCGCGGACAGGTTGGCGCCTTCGCGGCTGATATTGAGCAGGATGGTCTTGGCCTGGATGGCGCGCGACAGGTCAACCAGCATGAACAGCAGCAGCGCCAGCAGCGGCAGCACGATGGCAAATTCGATGGCGGCGATGCCACGCGCGGCGCGGCGCGGAAAACGGGGAGTGGGCGCGCGCATCACAGGCCGCCAAAGCTTTCATTGCGCATGGTGGCCGCCACCACGAAATGCGCCTGGCCGTCGCGGAATAGGGCACGGATCAAAGGCGTGGCAAACGCCCAGCGGCAATCGACGGAAATGACGACGATATCGCCGGCCTGGCCGAACATGGCGGCGCCCACCGCATCGCTGCCGTTGACGGAGATCACGGGGCTGACCTTGTCATACATGCCCATGGAGCTGTCGCGTATCTTTTGCATGACGGCGTGGTAGCGCTGCTGGTTGGCGCTGTCGGGGTCGAGGTCCCTGGCCCCCGTGACGGCATAGCGCGCCCCTTCGCGCACCGCGTGCTGCATGGTCATATTGGCAAAATAAGCCATGCTCAATTCAATGATGCCGATTATCAGCATGAGAAAGACCGGTGTTATCAGGGCCAATTCGACCAGGGTGGCGCCAGCCTGTCCGCTGTGCTTGCGGAATATGCGGGAATCGGCCTGTTTTAAGCGCATGGGAATAATCCGGTTAAGTTCCGCGATGACGAATGTCGGGCGGATGGCATTGCGCCATTTGACTGGCAATTATTCTATATCGATTTTCAAGGGCGTGTCCGCCATTTAAATTATTACAGGTCAAGATAATCGCAATTAACTGCGTTATTTCAAACGTGCCGGCCCCGTCGCTACAGGGCCGGGAGTAATATGCGCGGGTATGAAAACAGGCCTGGTGTCAGGATTGTCCTGCGTGCAGGCAAGGACTTGTTTTGCAAGGTGATGCAACAAAAATGCTGCAATGTAAGCAACAGCAGCGGTGGCAGCAGCGATGGCGCGCCAGCGGCGCGTCCGCCCTGGCCACGCTGCCCATCCATCGGCACACGCCCGGCATGCGGCGACCGCTGCCGTGGGGCACGCACCGCGTTTGCGCGTGCCGACCCAACGCCTCTTCCTTCGTGCCCCCATGACTTCTTTCCCCTGTGCGCGGCAGCAGAAGGCGCGCGCGGACGAGGCCGGCAACCCGATTCGGATCAACCACCTTCCCCCGAAGGGAGTGGGCTACAAGTAAAGAGGTAAAGCATGTCAACAAACAATGTCATACGCATCATGCTGGTGTCGGACCACAAGACCTGGCTGTGGGGCCTGGAGCAGCTGCTCGCCGGCGCCCAGCCCGCGATGCAGGTGGTGGCCAGCTCCACCGAGATCGACAGCGCGCTGCTGCTGGCGCGCACCCTGTGTCCCGACGTCATCGTGCTCGACGCCGATCTTGGCTGTGGCGGCGCCTGCGCCATCGATTATCTGCCGCAACTGCTGGGCAATGGCGTCTCGCGGGTGCTGCTGTTCAGCGGCACGCAGGACCAGGCAGAGTGCGGGCGGGCCGTGCGCAGCGGCGCGCGCGCGGTGCTGGGCAAGGAAACGTCCGTCAAGCAACTGATCGACGCCATCGCCCGCCTGCATCGAGGCGAATTGTGCCTGGATCCGGCGCTGCTCGACAGCATGCTGGGCGTGCTGAACAAGCCGGAAGCGGCGCCCGACCCGGAAGAGCAGCGGATTGCCAGGCTGACGCTGAAGGAGCGCAAGATCGTGGCCATGATGGTGGAAGGAAATGGCGCGCTGAACCGTGCGATAGCCCAGCGCGCTTTTATCTCGGAGCAAACCTTGCGTAATCATCTGACATCGATCTACAGCAAGCTCGATGTCACCAACCGCCTGGAATTATATGTGTACGCCACCCGCAACCGCCTGGCCGAACCCGTCCATGCGGAATGACAGTACATATGTCCTGATTATAGACAAAAAATTAAGATGGTTTGTACTGGGCATAAAATGACTTTTCTCTGATTCGATTTAATGTTTGTTTATATAAAATACACGCATCAGAAAATGGCAAATAAAAACAAGGATAATGTTTTTATTTTCAGACTGTATTTTCAGTTTTTATCATGTTTAAAACTTGACCTGAAAGGGAATAATATGAATTTCATTAAAAACTTTATCGCCGAAGAAGATGGCGTGACTGCCATCGAATATGCGCTGATCGCTGCGCTGGTGGCTGCGGCGCTGGTCACGGCCGTCGGCTATTTCACCACCGGCCTCGATGGCGCCTTCAAGGCGATCGGCACCAAGCTGACGGGCGCGGCGATCTAAGGCGCCTGCCCACCGCGCTGCACCCCGGCAGGCCGGCTGCCCTTGCGCACCGGCCTGTCGACCTCCCGCCCAACGATGCGCATGCCGTCATGCCATCGGCTTGCATCAGGTACACGATGGACCCTCATTCTTTCTGGACGTTCAGCCCCGCCATGGTCTTGTGGGGGCTGCTTGCCGCGGCGGTCTGGCATGACGTGCGCCGCCGGCGCATTCCCAACCGGCTGGTGTTTTCCGGCGCCTTGCTTGGCGTGCTGCTCAACAGCGTGGCGCTGCCCGGAGTGACGCCGGCCGGGCCGTGGCTGGCGCTGGGCGGCCTGGCCGTCGGCCTGGGCCTGCTGCTGCCCATGTACGCGATGAAGGCGCTGGGCGCGGGCGACGTCAAGCTGATGGCGATGGTGGGAGCTTTTCTTGGTCCCGGTCCCGCCGTGTTTGCCGTGCTGTGCAGCCTGCTCGCTGGCGGCGTGCTGGCGCTGGCCATCGCCCTGTGCCAGGGCACGCTGCGCCAGGCGTTGGCGAATGCCCGGCAATTGCTGCTGCAAGGCTGGCTGCGCGCCGCGGCAGGGGAAGTGCCGCGGGTCGATGCGCCCGCCGTGCCGGGAGGCAAACTGCCGTACGCGATCGCCATTGCCGCCGGCACCGCCATCTGGCTGGCCCTGGCGGCGGGCGGCCATGCATGACATGCGCGTCCGGAAACCCAAGTTTTACCAAGAGGAAAAATCATGAGAAATAGCCGCGTTGCGATCGTGCTGCTGCTGGCGCTGCTGATGGCGGGGGGCGCCGTGCTGGCGGCGGCGCGCTGGATGTCAGGACAAGGCGCGCCGGCCAGCCAGACGGTGATGGTCGCGCTGGTCGATATCGGCGTGGGCGCGAAGGTGACGCCAGCCATGCTGCGCGGCATGGACTGGCCGGCGGGCGCCATGCCGCCGGGGGCGTTTGGCGATGCCGGCGCGGTGGACGGGCGCATCACGCGCACCGCCGTCAGCAGGGGCGAGCCTGTGCTGGAAAGCAAGCTTGCGCCGCCCGGCGCCACCGGCGGCCTGTCGGCGATCGTGGCTGCCGGCAAGCGCGCCATGACCGTGCGCGTCAATGACGTGGTGGGCGTGGCCGGCTTCGCCCTGCCGGGCAATTTCGTCGACATTCTCGTGCATACGCAGGATGACCGGGCCAGGCCGGCGGGCGGCGAGCCGCTGGCCATTTCCAAGATCGTGCTGGAACGCATCCTGGTGCTGGCCGTGGCGCAAGAGTCCGGCCGCGACGACAACAAGCCCAAGGTGGTCAATGCCGTGACCCTGGAGCTGACGCCGGAGCAGGTGGAAAAGCTGGACCTGGCGCGCAGCGTGGGCAGCTTGTCGCTGGTGCTGCGCAACCAGGTCGATCCGGCGCCCGTCACCACGGGCGGCGCCACCAAAGAGTCGCTGCTGGAACTGAAGGCGCCGGCGGCCGCGCCGGTGCGCGCGGCGCGGCGCCAGGCGGCCCCGGCACGCGCTCCCGCGCGCGACAGCGTCACCGTCATCAAGGGCATGGATACGAGCGTCCAGCAATTTTAAATCAGCAGGCAAGCAAGCAAGGATGATCGATGAACAAATTTCGTAAGCACGCTGCGGGTGCGGGCATGCGCCTGGCCCTGATGCTGGGCAGCGCGGCGGCAGGCACGGCCTGGTCGGTCAGCGCCAGCGCGGCGGCGCCGGCCAGGCAGGCCGTCATGTCGCCCGTCGCGGCGCCGGCCATGTCGCTGGGCGCCGATATCGCCCGCCTGGGCGCGCCCGTGCGCATCGCCGTGGGCAAATCCACCTTGCGCAACCTGAGCCTGCCTGTGTCGCAGATCGCCGTCAACGATCCCCGGGTGGCCGGCGCCAGGATGCTGGGCACGTCCAGCCAGCTGTTCGTCTGGGGCTTGGCGCCGGGCAGCACCAACCTGATCCTGTGGGACCGGCAGCAGCGCCCCGTGATCGTCGATATTGAAGTCGAGGTCGATGTCGAAGGCTTGCAGGCGCAGCTGGCCTATGTCTTTCCCGGCGAGAGCGCCGTCAAGGCCGGCGCGGCCGGCGGCAGCATCGTGCTGTCGGGGCAGGTGAGCGACAGCGTCAAGGCCAGCCAGATCCTGGAGATGGCGCAGGCCTATGCGCAGCGCGGCGCCGCCGAAGCGGCCGCGCCGGCCGAAGGCGCGGCCAGCGCGGCCGGCGGCGTCAAGGTCATCAATATGCTGTCGATCGCGGCGCCGCAACAGGTCATGCTGGAAGTGAAAATCGCCGAAGTATCGAAGACCCTGGTCGATCAGCTGGGCGCCAGCGTGGGCATCAGTGGCACGCGCGGCAACTGGACGTATGGTCTGCTGTCGAACCTGCTCAGCGGCAACCCCAGCCAGCTGGGCGCCGTGCACGGCAAGAATGGCAACGGGCTGACGCTCGATGCGCAAAAGCGCGACGGCCTGGTCAAGGTGCTGGCCGAACCGAACATCATGGCCATCAGTGGCCAGGAAGCCAGTTTCCTTGCGGGCGGCAAGATTTTCATTCCGGTCGCGCAAGACAGCACCACCAACAAGATCACGCTGGAAGAAAAGGAATTCGGCATTGCCGTCAAGTTCACGCCCACCGTGCTGGAGGGCGGACGCATCAACTTGAAGGTGGCGCCGGAAGTGTCGGAGCTGAACCGCGAAGGCATCGGCATCACCACCGGCGGGGGCGCTACCGCCAATGCCGTGCTGCCGGCCTTTACCACGCGGCGCACCACCACCACGGTGCAGCTGTTTGACGGCCAGAGCTTTGCCGTTGGCGGCTTGATCAAGAACAATGTGACGACCAATATCAAGGCCTTGCCCTTCCTGGGCGAGATTCCCGTGCTGGGCGCGCTGTTCCGCAGCAGCGATTTCCAGACCGACCGTACCGAGCTGGTGTTCATCATCACGCCGCACCTGGTCAAGCCGCTCGACGGCACGCTTGACGGCGATATCGTGTTGCCCACCGATGCCTACGTGGCGCCCAGCCGCGGCGAGTTCTTCTTGCAAGGAAAAATGGAAGGCGCTAGCGCGCCACGGCCACGGCAGGAAGCGGCCAGGCAGACACCGCCAGCCAGTCCGGACATTCAATAGGAGCACAGCATGCAGCATCCCCTTTTCTTCCCCGTGCTGCTGGCCGCCCTGGCCGCCAGCGGCTGCGCCGCCACCCCGAACCTGGACCGCCAGTTCGGCGCCAGCGTTCAGCAACTGCGCCTGCGGCAAGTGCTGTCGCCGCAGGCGGGCGCGAACCGCGACCCCGTGGCCGGCCTGGATGGCAAGGCCGCCCAGGCCGCCTACACGGCGTACCAGAAAAGCTTTGCCGCGCCCGCACCGCAAGGGGCCGCCTTGACCATCGGCGTCGGGGCGCGCCAGTGAGCCTGGCATCGTCACCACAGAACCAGCAAGGCATATCGTGAAAATCGCCATCCATTCCACTGATCAAAAAACGCTGTCCGAACTGGGCCTGCTGCTGCGCAGCCGCAACCGGCTCGACGAGATCAACGCGGGCGGCGAAACGCTGGAACCGCTGCAGGCGGCGCAATCGCTGCCCGACGTGCTGATCTTCGACCGCCCGTCGAACGACGGCGCCGACCTGGCCGCCATCGAGCGCCTCAGCAACCAGCATCCGCGCATGGCCTTCATCGTGCTGTGCCACCAGCAGGCGCCTGAATTCCTGCTGCAGGCCATGCGTGCAGGCGTGCGCGACGTGCTGCCGTTTCCCGCCGCGCCGGCCAGCCTGTATGCGGCGCTCGAACGCATCGAGGAAAAGCTGGAGCGGCGCGAACATGGCAACGGCAAGGTGCTGGCCTTCATCTCCTGCAAGGGGGGCAGCGGCGCCACCTTCATCGCCAGCAACCTCGGTTATGCGCTGGCCGCCGGCGGCCAGCAGCGCGTTGCCCTGATCGACATGAACCTGCATTTTGGCGACGCCTCGCTCTTCGTCTCCGAGAACAAGCCGCTGGCCACGCTGTCCGACGTCACGCGCGACATCCACCGGCTCGACGCCTCGTTCCTGGCATCGAGCATGCTGCACATCACGCCCAACTACAGCGTGCTGGCCGCGCCCGAGGATCCGGCCCACGCAAGCGAAGTGGCGCCCGAGCACATCGACGCCATCATCCGGCAAGCCAGGCGCCAGTACGATTTCATCGTGCTCGACGTGGGCCGCAACCTCGACGCCGTCAGCGTGCGCGCGCTGGACCACGCCGACATGATCTTTCCCGTCCTGCAGGCGACCTTGCCGTACATCCGCGATGGCAAGCGCCTGCTGGGCATGTTCCGCTCGCTCGAATACGCGAAGGAGAAGGTGCATATCATCGTCAACCGCCACGACAAGGGCGGCGAAATCCGCCTGCGCGACCTGGAAGCGGCTTACGGCACGGCGGTCTACCGCACGGTGCCGAATCACTACGCCTCGGCGGCCGCCTCGGTCAACCAGGGCGTGCCTATCCTGCAGCTCGACAAAGCCAGCCCGATCACCCGCTCGCTGCAGGAGTTCGCCGCCAGCCTGGCCGGCGGCGCGGCCAGCACGGCGCGCCAGGGCTGGTTCGGCCGCGTCCTGCGGCGCGCTTGATCCCCATCCCAGAACAGGAGCATTTCATGGCTAGTTCCCCCATCGCCGCCTTGTCCATCCGCGAACGGCTCGGCAGCGCCAAGATCGCCGCGCTCGCGCCGCAACGCATGGCCGCCATCGACAACCACGGCTACCGCGACCTCAAGCTGCGCATCCATGGGCTGTTGCTCGAACGGGTCGACCTGGAAAGCATGCAGCGCCTGTCGCAGGAGCGCATCCGCGAAGAATTGCGCGGCCTGGTCGAGCGCTTGCTGGACGAAGAGGCGGTGGTCATCAACGACGCCGAGCGCAAGAGCCTGACGCGCGACATCCAGCACGAGATGCTGGGCTTCGGGCCGCTCGAAACGCTGCTCTCGGATGCCAGCGTGTCGGACATCCTGGTCAATGGCCACAAGCAGGTGTATGTGGAGCGCGGCGGCCGCCTGGAGCTGACCGACGTCAGCTTCGACGATGACGCCCACCTGATGAAGATCATCGACAAGATCGTCTCGCGCGTGGGCCGGCGCATCGACGAATCGAGCCCCATGGTCGATGCGCGCCTGCCCGACGGGTCGCGCGTCAACGCCATCATCCCGCCGCTGGCCATCGACGGCCCCGTGATGTCGATCCGGCGCTTCTCCGTCGATCCGCTGCGCCTGGCCGACCTGGTCGCCTACCACAGCATGACGGCCGAGATGGCCGAAGTGCTGCAGGGCCTGGGCAAGGCGAAGATGAATATCCTCATTTCCGGCGGCACGGGCAGCGGCAAGACCACCATGCTCAACGTGATTTCCGGCTTTATCGGCCAGACGGAACGCATCGTCACGGTGGAAGACGCGGCCGAGCTGCAATTGCAGCAGCCGCACGTGGTACGGCTGGAAACGCGGCCCGCGAATATCGAAGGCAAGGGCGAAGTGACGCAGCGGGCGCTGGTGCGCAATGCGCTGCGCATGCGCCCCGACCGCATCATCCTGGGCGAGGTGCGCGGCGCCGAGGCGCTCGACATGCTGGGCGCGATGAACACGGGCCATGAAGGCTCGATGGCCACCATCCACGCCAATACGCCGCGCGACGCCATCACGCGGCTGGAAAACATGATCAGCATGGCGGCCGCCAACCTGCCCAGCAAGGCCATCCGGCAGCAGATCAGCTCGGCCGTGTCGGTGGTGGTGCAAGTGTCGCGCCTGATCGACGGCAAGCGCAAGGTCACGTCGATCCAGGAAATCACGGGCATGGAAGGAGAGGTCATCACGATGCAGGAAATCTTCAGTTTCCGGCAGACGGGCGTGGCCGAGGGCGGCGCGGTGGTCGGGCATTTCTCGGCCAGCGGCATCCGCCCGCGCTTCCTCGATCGCCTGAACAGCTTTGGCATCGGCGTGTCGGCCGCCCTGTTCGAACCCACTGCGGCGGGGCGCTGATTCATCATGCTTTCCTATCTGGTCTATCTGTTCCTCTTCCTGGCCGTGCTGCTGCTGGTGGCTGGCGCCTGGCTGGCGTGGCAAGCGGCGCGGGGGGCGGGCGCGGCGCGGGTGGCGCGGCGCCTGCAGGGCATGTACACGGCCAGCGATGGCGAACAGGCGCTGTCGATCACCAAGCAGCGCCCGCTGAGCGCCCATCCCTTGCTGCAAGGCGTGCTGGAAGGCTTGCCCGGCGCGCGGCGCCTCGATCGGCTGCTGCTGCAGGCGGGCATGCGCTGGTTCGTGGCCACTTTTCTGGGCTATTGCCTGCTTGGCGGGGCGGCCGGTCTGCTGCTGGCCGGCGCGCTGCCGCTGCCATGGTATGTGCGCCTGGGCCTGGGCGTGGGCGGCGCCGCGCTGCCGTATCTGCTGGTGCGCCGCGCCAGGAGCAAGCGGCTGGTGCGCATCGAGCAGCAACTGCCGGACGCGCTCGACCTGATGAGCCGCGCCATGCGCGCCGGCCACGCCTTTCCCACCGCGCTGAAAATGGTGGGCGAGGAAATGACGGGACCGCTGGCCGACGAGTTCCGCGCCGTGTTCGACGAAGTCAGTTTCGGCGTCGCCATGGCCGATGCGCTGGGCAACCTGGCCGCGCGCGTGCCCAGCACGGACTTGCGCTATTTCGTCATCGCCGTGCTGATCCAGCGCGAAACGGGCGGCAACCTGACTGAATTGCTGAGCAGCATCAGCGCCATCATCCGCGACCGCCTGAAATTGCTGGGCCAGGTGCGCGTGCTGTCGGCCGAAGGGCGCATGTCGGCCTGGGTCCTGGGCTTGCTGCCGTTCGGCGCGGCGCTGATGATGCATTTGATGAATCCGCAGTTTATTGCCGTGCTGTACACGGATGGGGGCGGGCGCAAGATGGTCGGCGTATCGCTGGGCTTGCTGATGCTGGGCGTGATCTGCATCAGAAAAATTATCAATATCCGGGTATAAGATGAAAGAAAAGACACGATGAGCACGATGAGTGCGGCGCAACTGGCTTTGCTGGGCCTGCTGTTCCTGATTGTCTTCGCGCTGGCCTTGCTGGTGTTGCGCCTGCTCACTGGCAGTGCCGTGCAGGAGCGGCTGCAGGCGCTGGGCGATGCCGGCGCCGGCGGCGACAGCGGGCGCCATGCCAGGCGGCGCTGGCTGGCGCACGCCGTCAGCCTGACGCGCCCGCTGGCCAGGCTGTCGCTGCCGGAAGAGGGCTGGGAAAGTTCGCCCATCCGCAGCCGTTTCGTCCATGCCGGCTGGCGCAGCCAGGCCGCGCCCGCGCTGTTTTATGCGGCCAAGACAGGCTTGTTCGTGGGCTTGCCGCTGCTGGCGTATTTTCTGCTGCGCCAGGGCGGACACAATATGCTGTTGTGGCTGGTCGCGGCGGCCGCCCTCGGTTATTACCTGCCCAATGCCTGGCTGTCGCACTGCCTGAAACAGCGTCAGCGCGAAGTGTTCGAAACCTTTCCCGATGCACTGGACCTGATGACGGTGTGCGTCGAAGCGGGGCTGGCGATGGATGCGGCGCTGGCGCGCGTGGCGCAGGAAATCGGCCTGAAAAGCGCCGTCCTGGCCGAAGAGCTGCAACTGGTGACGCTGGAATTGCGCGCTGGCAGCGCCAAGGACAAGGCCTTGCGCAATCTGGCCCTGCGCACGGGAGTGGACGATGTGGACGCGCTGGTGACCCTGCTGATCCAGGCCGAGCGCTTCGGCACGAGCATCGCCGCGTCGCTGCGCGTGCAGTCCGACCAGCTGCGCACCAAGCGGCGCCAGCGGGCCGAGGAAACGGCGGCCAGGATCGCCCTCAAGCTGCTGTTTCCGCTGATCTTTTTTATCTTCCCATCGCTGATGGTCGTGCTGATGGGGCCGGCGTTCCTGCAGATTTACCGCGTGCTGCTGCCGGCCATGCGGGGCAGCTGAGGGCTGGCCGGGCCGAAAAAAAAAGCTGCCGGAGTCGCCTCCGGCAGCTTTTGTTACGTCAGACCGCGCCTGGCAATCAGGCGAATGGCGTCAAGAGGGTGATCATCTGGCCAAAGATCTTCGGGCTGGCGGCGATGACGTCGCCCTTGTACAGGTAGTCCGATTCGCCGGAAAATTCACCGACGATGCCGCCCGATTCCGTGATCATCAGGGCGCCGGCGGCGATATCCCAAGGCTTCAAGCCTTTTTCGTAGAAGCCGTCCAGGCGGCCGCAGGCGACGTAGGCCAGGTCCAGCGCGGCCGAGCCGGCGCGGCGCACGCCCTGGCTGCGTTCGCCCATGATCGCGTACATCTTCAGGTATTCGTCCAGCGCGCGGGCGCTGCCGGCCACGTAGCCGGTGCCCAGCAGGGCGTTCGAGATGCGGTCCAGCTTGGTGACGCGGATGCGTTTTTCGTTCAGGTAGGCGCCGGCGCCCTTGGTGGCCGTGAACAGGTCGTTGCGCACCGGGTCGTAGATGACGGCTTGCGTGACGACGCCGCGATGCGCGAGGGCGATCGAGATGCAGTATTGGGGGAAGCCGTGGATGAAGTTGGTGGTGCCGTCCAGCGGATCGATGATCCACTGATATTCATTCTCGTCGTGCGAGTTGGCGGAAGCTCCCGATTCCTCAGCCAGGAACGCGTGGTCCGGGTAGGCTTTGGACACCACCTCGATGATGGCTTGTTCGGCCGCCTGATCGACGTCAGTGACGAAATCGTTATGTTGTTTTTCCGTGACGACGACGCGGTCGAGGTCAAAAGAGGCGCGATTGATGACGGCGGCGCCGCGGCGGGCGGCTTTGATCGCCGTGTTGAGCATTGGGTGCATGTGAGCTTCCGTTAAAAGCACGCGACCGCCCAGCGTCGCCTTTCGGCGCCGGTACGATAGAGTGCAAGAATGAATTAAAGAGCGGAGCGGTGCCGAAGTGGTTAAAATCCCGGCCTGGAGTCAGCGTTTTGTGACTCCGTTTCCCGAAATTTCCTGTATCGATACCGCGCAATAGCGCTATTTTAAATGAATCTGCCCGAAATCAACACGTCTCTTTTCAAACGCCTGCGATTTATTCTTGTCGAAACTAGTCGTCCTGGCAACATTGGCGGCGTTGCGCGCGCCATGAAAACGATGGGTTAAGCGTTGCACAAAGGAAAGCCTGTGCCTATGCGGCTCTCCCGTCGGGTTTAAAATCAAGCGCAAAAAATACGCAAAAAACTGTGAAATATTGAAATTAATATTTCATAATTTGGGTTGTTATGCAGATTTTTGTTCACGACGGCGAGAGTTGCCTAGCGGTTGCATGAGAAGGGCGTTCCAAGCGACCACCCAGCGTGCCGCTTGTCCTTTTTCCTGTCGGGACCTAGCGTTTAGGAAGCGTTCTGTAGCTAGTTTTCGCCGAATTCTCGCGTACATTTTTTTGATGCCGCACATCTCACGACCTCCGCATTTCTTCGGTACCGCTAGTTTTACGACGATTGGTGCTTTCTTCATTTGTCCTGCTAATTCGTTGCGATGCTTAGGCTTTTGCCATTAATCCACGACCGTAACTGCCGCGAGATTATGGGTTTCTTGGTTTAACCAACAACGTCGTTTAGAACGACTCTCGACAAGAGGCGTTGGCAGCAGTGCTGCCAACTATCAAGTCATTTCTTGGTAAAGCCTTTGCGCAGCGTGCCGCTCATCACTTCGATCTGGGCATCTAGTTCACCGGCCGATACGGCAGCTTTCAACGTTTGCAGCGTCGGGATCAGGTCAGCTTGCGCGGCTAGCTCGATAGCCACTTTACCCTTCGCCAGTTCCAGTGGCTTGGTGCCGTATTTGACGACCAGGCACAGCTTGCCGCTGTCATCGGTGAACCACCAAGGCTTAACGCGCTTCGGCATTTCAACGCGCTTGTTCTCGCCGGATTCCCGATCCTTCACGGTGCGAATGCGCGTTGGAGCGGACACGCTGCCGTCTTGTTGGGCTTGGGCATAAGCGACCTGTTCGTTCAGCTTTGCGATCAGCGTGTCACGGCGACGTGCGATTGGCGACACAGGGGCAGGGCGTTTTGCGGTAACGATTTTTAAGCTATTCAGCAGCGACATATTTGCCATCCTTAGTAGTTGTTCACGGAAAGGATGGTGCACTTTAGTTGTTAAAAAATTAACAATTAAGTGACTCCGGATATGGGGTGTGAAAACTCTCTCTTTGTAACTGTAGGTAGACCGTGGACCGGTTGTCGGTTAACCCGACAATGAAGCGCAAGGCTCTAGACGGTATTTGAACGTAATTCTTAGAGCGTTCAAGAATCGTAGCTTTTAAGTCCCGATAGTGTTCGTTGTGGGCCATAATAATGGTCATTGTTTTCCAACAGAAAGCCCTCGAACATGGCCGCATTGCACGAATTACTGGACACCTACCGACAAGCATCCCTTAGCGAACGCGAAAAGGGTACTTACTTTGAAGATCTGATCGTTACCTATTTCCGCAACGAAGCTACTTACCGCGACCTGTACGACAAGGTCTGGTCATATGCGGAGTGGGCAAAAGAGCACGGTTTGGATGGTCGCGATACCGGCATTGATCTTGTCGCGCGAACTCAAGGAACGGCAGAAATCCACGCAATTCAATGTAAATTTTACGCAGACGACTACAAGGTTCAAAAGGCCGACATTGACAGCTTCTTCACTGCCTCAGGCAAGAAACCATTCACTCGCCGCCTAATCGTCACCACGACCAACAATTGGAGCGAGCACGCCAACGACGCGTTACAAAATCAGCAGCCGCCTGTCAACAAAATCGACTTGAACGATCTCGAAAACAGTCAGATTGATTGGGCAAAATACCGTCCGCACCAAGCGCCAGTCATCAAAGCAAAAAAGACTCTGCGTGAACACCAGCAGACTGCCTTGAACGCCGCTGAGCACGGGTTTAAGACTGCTGACCGCGGCAAGCTCATCATGGCTTGCGGTACTGGCAAAACTTTTACCAGCTTGAAGATTGCTGAAAAATTGGCTGGTGCTGGCAAGCGCGTGCTGTTTTTGGTTCCGAGCCTATCTTTGCTGTCACAAACACTGACTGAATGGACGCAGGAAAGCGCCACGCCGCTACACAGCTTTGCTGTCTGTTCTGATAGCGATGTCGGGAAGAAGCGAGCGAAAGACGAGGATGTGGTTCAAACCTTCGCACATGAGCTGCGCTACCCGGCCACGACAGAGCCAGCACGGCTGGCACTAGAAATGGCGAAGCGCCACGACGACGAGCACATGAGCGTCGTTTTCTCTACCTATCATTCGATTGAAGTTATCAGCAAGGCGCAGAAGCTATTCGAGCTTGCTGATTTCGACCTGATTATCTGTGACGAAGCGCATCGCACTACAGGCGCAACATTTGGCGATGATGATGAAAGCAACTTCGTTAAAGTTCACGACGCCGACTTTATCCGTTCCGCCAAACGTATCTACATGACCGCAACGCCGCGCATTTATGCCGACACCGCTAAAGCAAGTGCGGAGAAGGACAATGTAGCGATTTGCTCGATGGACGATGAGACCCTGTACGGCAAGGAACTGTACGTAATCACGTTTTCCGAAGCGGTCAAACGTGGGCTACTTGTTGATTACAAGGTAATTGTGCTTGCCGTTGACGAAGCACACGTTAGCCGTCGCTTACAGGGTTTGCTTGCAGACGAAAACAATCAGCTGAAGGTAGACGACGCAGCAAAAATTATCGGCTGCTGGAAAGCTCTTTCAAAACAGGATACACAAAACGACTTGATCGGCGATCCAGACCCGATGCGTCGTGCTGTGGCATTTTGTCAGGTCATTGAAGTAAAGAAAAACGCAAAGACCCACAAGACTAGCTCGAAGAACATCGCTGGTATGTTCCAAGCTGTTGTTGAGTCGTATCAAGAGGAAGACGAGTTTGAGACGCAAGCACGCCTAATCTGCGAAGCCGCACACGTCGATGGCAGCATGAACGCCAGCCAAAAAGAAGAAAAACTGAATTGGCTAAAGGCTGATTCGCCCGACAACACCTGTCGCATTCTTAGCAATGTTCGTTGTTTGTCTGAAGGCGTCGATGTTCCCGCATTGGATGCCGTGCTATTTTTGACACCACGCAACTCCCAGGTCGATGTCGTGCAGTCGGTTGGGCGCGTTATGCGTAATGCACCCGGTAAGAAGCGTGGTTATGTCATCTTGCCCGTTGTTATTCCTGCGGGCATGGAAGCGCACGAAGCTCTCAATGACAATAAAACCTACAAAGTCGTTTGGCAAGTATTGCAGGCATTGCGCTCGCATGATGATCGATTTGATGCGATGGTGAACAAGTTAGATTTGATTGGGAAAGACACTGCCAAAATGGAAGTGGTCGCAATTACGGACAAGATTAATAAGAAATCCGATAAAAACAACGGAAAATCCAAAAAGGAAACTGGTAAGGGTAAATTCGGCATTGGGCAAGATCATGCTGAATATAAAGCCCATGAACAAGTGCCGCTCCAATTTGAGATTGGCGAAATTGAACGCGCTATCTATGCCAAAGTAGTTCAAAAATGTGGCAATCGGCATCATTGGGAAGACTGGGCTAACGACATTGCAAAGATTGCCCAAACGCATATCACCCGAATTACTACCATCATTGAAGACTCGTCCAATGCCAAGGAACGTTCTGCGTTTGACGGTTTCGCAAATGAATTACGTGATGATCTGAATGACAGCATCAGCGACGCCGAGGTAATCGAAATGTTGGCGCAACACCTGATTACCAAACCTGTCTTTGATGCATTGTTTAGCGATTATAGTTTTGCCAAACATAACCCTATGTCGCTCGCAATGTCTAGTGTGCTGGATGTGTTGCAAGAACATCACCTGAATAAAGAAGCCGATACACTTCAAAGCTTCTACAATAGTGTGAAATTACGTGCTGAAGGAATTGATAGCGCAACTGGAAAACAAAAGATCGTTGTAGAACTATACGACAAATTTTTCCGTAACGCTTTCCCACGAATGACAGAACGATTAGGCATTGTTTACACTCCTGTTGAAGTGGTTGATTTTATTATCCACAGCGTCAATGATATTTTGAAGAGCGAGTTCGACCAGACACTTGCTAGTGATAGCGTCCATATTATCGACCCATTTACAGGAACAGGCACCTTCATTACAAGACTACTGCAAAGTGGTTTGATAAGCAAAAGCGACCTGCCTAAAAAATACACCACCCAGATACATGCTAATGAAATCGTGTTGCTGGCCTATTACATCGCCGCCATCAATATCGAGTCGGTCTATCACGACATTGTGGGTGGAGAATATCAGCCGTTTGAGGGTATCTGCCTAACTGACACTTTTCAACTTTACGAAAAGGAAGATTTGGTTGACCAAATCTTGGTGGAAAATAGCGCGCGACGCACGCGCCAAAAGAAGTTGGATATTCGTGTAATTATCGGCAATCCGCCATATTCAGCTGGGCAAAAGAGTGAAAACGACAATAATCAAAATATTAGCTATGCCGGTCTAGACTCAAGAATTCGGGAAACATATGTTACGCGATCAAGTGCGACACTAAAGACTAGTCTGTATGACTCTTATATCAAAGCGATTCGATGGGCTTCAGATCGAATTGGAAATAGTGGCGTAATTGGGTTTGTAACGAATGCTGGCTTCCTTGAAAGTAATTCCGCTGACGGATTGCGTAAATGCCTAGCGGAGGAATTCAGTAGCATTTATGTATTCCATTTGCGAGGAAACCAGCGAACATCCGGTGAGCTATCACGAAAAGAAGGTGGAAAGATTTTTGGCAGCGGTAGCCGCGCCCCAATTGCTATTACACTATTCGTCAAGAATCCCAACGCTTTACAGCACGGACAAATCTACTGGCATGATATTGGAGATTATTTAAGCCAACAAGAAAAATTAGAGAAAATAGGTGGTTACGGCAGCGTTAATGGCATTCAGTCTATAAATGGATGGACTTCGATTACTCCGGACGATCACGGAGATTGGATAAGTCAGCGCGATAAAAGCTTTGGAGAGTTTATTTCAATTGGGGATAAGAAAGTAAAAACGGAGACAACAGTTTTCGAAAATTACTCAGGCGGAATAAAATCCAATAGGGATGCGTGGGTCTACTCCAGTTCGAGGGTTGTCCTGGAAAGGAGAATTGAAAGAATGATTGGATTCTACAATAATGAAGTAGATAGATTTTTAATTCACATGAAGAATGGTGGTCAGAAAGAGCTGATTAACGATTTTGTTAATCCAAATCCCGAAAACATCAGTTGGACTGATAACATCAAATCCGATGTGGTAAAGAATATTAAGCACTCACTTAACAGGAATTCATTTGCCCAAAGTATTTACCGACCGTTCTTCAGGCAGTGGCTGTATTTTGACAAAAATTTCAACCAACGGCGTTACCAAATACCTAAAATTTTCCCCACTCAGGAGCAGGGGAATTTGGTTATTTGTGTAACAGGCCTTGGCTCAACAAAAGAGTTTTGCTCCTTCATTACAAACAAGATACCTGACTTAGAAATGGTATCTAAGGGGCAGTGTTTCCCTATGTATTTGTATGATGTTGAAGATGAAGTGCCACTTGATAATTTCGTTCAAGGTGATATATTCGAAGAGAAAGGCGAAATAAATGCTAGACCTTTTGAATCAGGTGAATTCAAGCGTAAAGATGGAATTACCGATGCAGGGCTTTCACATTTTCAATTGGCTTATTCTCACGAAAAAATAACTAAAGAAGACCTGTTTTACTATGTTTATGGACTACTTCATTCACCGGAATACCGAGAGCGTTATTCCGATAACTTAACAAAGGAATTGCCACGTATTCCATGTGTAAAGCAGGCTGATGATTTTTGGAAATTCTCGAAAGCAGGTCGCAAGCTTGCTGAGCTTCATATTAATTACGAGTCCGTACCGTGCCACCCTGTAGAGTATGAAGGCGGCGCTTTACTTATGGCAGGATTAGATGAAGTTGATTTCCGTGTAACGCAAATGAAGTTCTCAAGCAAGACGGACAAGTCGCGTGTGGTCTATAACCAAAAAATCACCATGACCGGAATTCCGTTGGAAGCATATGAATATGTGGTGAATGGTAAGCCAGCGCTAGAGTGGGTAATGGAACGGCAAGCAGTCACCACACATAAGGACAGCGGCATCGTGAATGATGCCAATTTGTGGGCGACTGAAACGATGGGCAATGCTCGCTACCCGCTTGAATTATTCCAAAGGGTTATTACGGTAAGCCTTGAAACAATGAAGATTGTCCGTGCGTTGCCTCCGTTGGAAATAATGGCTAGCACATCATCTAACTAGCGCATGACTAGCACCGTCACCTTACGCGACGGTGCTAGTGCCCGCTTTGGAGTCTTTCTTATTGTTGTATGTGAAGTATGTGTCCTGGAGCGTGAGCAAAAACAGTATTGCAGAGGTCAGGCAGGATGCGTTCAGGCGTAAGAAAGATCGAGAAAAAGTTGAATAAAAGATAATATTTAAAAATTAGGGAGAATTGCTGCAGAGGCGAGTACGGGGTAAAATCCAGTCCTGTGGGGCAAAGTAGCGGTAAATTCGCTGTCATCCCCTTGTTTATCGATACTGCACAATGTGCCATTTAAATGAATCTGCCCGAAATCAACACGTCTCTTTTCAAACGCCTGCGATTTATTCTTGTCGAAACTAGTCGCTCTGGCAACATTGGCGCCGTCGCGCGGGCCATGAAAACGATGGGTTTTTCCGATCTGGTGCTGGTCAATCCCCGCTTTCCCGATGCCTTGACGGACGCGGAAGCGGTGGCCTTCGCCAGCGGCGCGCATGATATCCTGTCCGGCGCGCGCATCGTCGGCTCGATCGCCGAGGCGCTCGAAGGCTGCAATTACGCTGCGGCCGTCTCAGCCCGCCTGCGCGAATTTTCTCCGCCCGTCACGGCCCCGCGCGCCATCGCGGCCCAACTGGCGGCCAGCGACGACTTGCACGCAGCCGTCATCTTCGGCAACGAGCGCTTCGGCTTGCCCAACGAGATCGTCGAGCAGTGCAATGTGCTGATCAACATCCCCGCCAACCCCGAGTATTCCTCGCTGAACCTGTCGCAGGCGGCGCAGGTCGTCGCCTATGAATGCCGCGTGGCGGCCCTCGGCGACGGGCAGATCGCCAGTCCCGTCGGTTTCCATGGCGACGCGGCCAGCCTGGCGCAGGTCGACGGCATGTACGCGCATCTGGAACAGGCGCTGGTGGCCATCGACTTCCTCGACGCGGACAACCCGAAAAAACTCATGCCAAGGCTGAAACGCCTGTTTTCGCGCACGGGGCTGGAAACGGAAGAAGTCAATATCCTGCGCGGCATCGCCCGGCATATCCTGGCGGTAGCGAAAAAAGGCCCATGATAGAGACCCGGCTGCTGCGCCAGTTCATCGCCGTCGCCGAGGAACTCAATTTCCGCCGCGCGGCCGAGCGGCTGCACATGGCGCAGCCGCCGTTGTCGCAGGCGATATTGCGGCTGGAAGAAGCGCTCGGCTATCCCGTATTCGAGCGCACGAACCGCAAGGTCGCCTTGACGCCGGCCGGCATGGCTTTCCTGGCCACGGCGCGCCAGGTGCTGGCCAGCCTGGAAGAGGGCGTGGCGGCCACGCGCCGCGTGGCGCAGGGCATCGAGGGCCACTTGCGCCTGAGCTTTATCCACATCACGCCGTATGCCCACGTATTGAATGCCTTGCGCGCGTTTCGCGCCGCTTCGCCCGCCGTGCAGTTCACCTTGCGCGAAGCGTCGACGCAGCAGCAGGTCGAGTGGCTGGAGCGGGGCGAGGTCGATATCGCCCTGCTGCGCGTGCCGGGCCGCAGCACGCCGGGCTTGCGCTTCGAGCGCCTGTCCGGCGAAGACATCGTGATCGCGCTGCCGTCGAACCACCGCTGCGCGGGCCAGGCGCGCGTGGATCTGGCGGACCTGGCCGGCGACGATTTCGTCGCTTCGCCGCGCGACCTGGGCCAGGGTTTCCACGACCAGCTGGCCAGCCTGTGCCTGCACGCGGGCTTCGTGCCGCGCGTGGCGCAGCAGGCGCGCCGTTTGCAAACGGTGCTGGGACTGGTGGCTGCCGGCTTCGGCGTGGCCCTGCTGCCGGCCAGCCTGGCGGCGTCCCGGCCTGCCGGCGTCGTCATGCTGCCGCTGCACAGCGATGCGCCCGCGCCGCTGCGCCAGCTCGACCTGTACATGGCGTGGGACCCGCAGCGCACGTCTCCCGTGCGCGAGCGCCTGCTGGCGCAGCTGCGGCACTCTTCCGCCTATTGAGACTTTCAAAGTCTCATTTCAAGATAAATAAGATATTTTACAGATGGTGAATGAGGGGCCAGCATGGCGTTTTGATTGTCAGGAACTGCCATGTCCACCATGTCCTCGCGCACTGTGCTGCCGTCCGCCACGCTGCCACTTTCCATTTACCTGCTCTCCCTGTGCAGCTTTGCCTTCGGCTTGTGCGAATTCATCGCCGCCGGCCTGTTGACCCCCATGGCGCGCGACTTGCACGCCAGCGTGGCGGCGGCCGGCGGCGCCATCGCCGCGTACGCGCTGGGGGCGGCCATCGGCGCGCCCATCCTGACGGCCATGCTGGCGCGCCGGCCCGTGCGCCAGGTGCTGGTGGCCACCATGCTCGTGCTGGCGGCCGGCAGCGTGGCCATGGCGGCCGCGCCAGCGCTGGGCGCGCTGCTGGGGGGGCGCTTTGCCGTCGGCCTCGCGCATGGCGTCTTCATGGCGGTGGCGTCGCATGCGGCCACCAGCCTGGTCGACCCGTCCCGCGCGGGACGGGCGCTGTCCATCGTCTGGCTGGGCCTGACCCTGGCGCTGGCCGGCGGCGTGCCGCTGGGGACGTGGCTGGGCGCCGTCTCGTCGTGGCGCTGGGTATTTGCGGCCATCGGCGTGCTGGCCCTGTGCGGTGGCGCGGGCCTGCGCTTGGCCATGCCGGCCGCGCGCCAGCAGGCCGCCGCCGTATCGGCCCTGGCCAGCCTGCGCGCCATCCTGCAGCTACCCCTGCTGCTGGCGGCCGGCGTGGCGGCGCTGGTCAGCGTGGCTACCTTCAGCTTTTTCACGTATGTCTCGCCCTTCCTGCTGCAGCTGGGCGGGCTCGATGCGGCCTGGCTGGGCGCCGCCATGCTGTGTTTTGGCGCGTGCGCCATCGGCGGCAACCTGCTGGGCGGCTGGTGCGCCGACCGCCCCCACGCGCTGCGCTCCACCGTGCTGGCCCTGGCCGCGCTGGCGCTCAATCTGCTGGCCTTTTATCTGCTGCGCGCCCAGCCCCTGGCCATGCTGGCCCTGTGCGGCACTTTGGGCTTGCTGTTCTTTGCCCTCGTCACCCTGTCTACCATGCGGCTGCTACGCCTGGCGCAACGGCATTGCCCGGGCAGCGACGCCGTGGCGGCGGGCCTGAATATCGCCGCCTTCAATGCGGGCACGGCCTTTGGCGGCGCGCTGGGAGGTGCGCTGATCGTCGCCTTCGGCTTGTCCAGCATTGCCATCGGCGGCGCGCTGGCGGCGCTGCTGGCCATGCTGTTGCTATGGTTTCAGGCGCAAAAACTAGACTCTCCGCTCTAGTTTTTGCGTTCAAGCGCCCACTGCCTTTGGCGTACACTGGCCTGCAAAAGGCGGTATAAAACAAGGGGATAGGGGTATGCAACGCAGATCGTTTCTGAAACTGGGCGTGCTCGGCGCCTGCGCGCTGGCCGCCGGAGGGGCGGCCTATCGCCTGGTGCGCGGGCCGGCGCCACCAGGCCGCTTCGTGCTCGATGGCGCGGCACGCGCGGCGCTGGCGGCCATCGTGCCGGCCATGCTGGGCGAGGCATTGCCGCCGCCGCAAGCGGCTGCGCGGGCTGCGGCGCTCGATGGCGCCATCGCCGGCGTGGACACGGCCATCCGCGGCTTGCCCCTGGCGGCGCAGCAGGAGGTGCAGGATTTGTTTGGCCTGCTGGCGCTGGCACCCGCGCGGCGCTTCGTCGCCGGCGTGCATGGCGGCTGGCGCGAAGCCGATCCCGCCCAGGTGGCCGCCTTTCTGCAGTCGTGGCGCACGCACCGCCTGGCCACCTTGCAGACGGCCTACCTGGCCCTGCACGATCTGATCCTCGGCGCCTGGTATGCCGATGCCGCCCACTGGGCCGCCATCGGCTATCCGGGGCCGCTGCCCGAATTGAGCGCATAAGGTATCCATGAGCACATCTCCCATTCTTGACCCCATCGCCATCGGCGTGGCCAGCGGCTGGAACGTCACCGACGCCAGCACCGTGGCCGCCGACCGTACGCTGGAAGCCGACGTGATCATCATCGGCAGCGGCGCCGGCGGCGGCGTGACGGCGGAAATCCTCGCGCTGGCCGGCCTGAAGGTCTTGATCGTCGAAGAGGGCGGCTTGAAGTCCTCGCAAGACTTCAAGATGCGCGAAGCGGACGCCTATCCCGCGCTGTACCAGGAATCGGCCGCGCGCAAGACGCGCGACAAGGCGATCAATATCCTGCAGGGGCGCACCGTGGGCGGTTCGACCACCGTCAACTGGACCTCGAGCTTCCGCACGCCGCCCGGCACCCTCGAGTACTGGCGCAAGCATTTTGGCTTGTCCGGCTATTCCGTCGATGCCATGGCGCCGTGGTTCGCCATGATGGAAAAGCGCCTGCACGTGAGCGACTGGGCCGTGCCGCCCAATGAAAACAACGACTTGTTGCGCCGTGGCGCCACGGCGCTGGGCATTCCCACGGCCGCCATCCGGCGCAACGTGAACGGCTGCTGGAACCTCGGCTATTGCGGCATGGGCTGCCCGACCAACGCCAAGCAGTCGATGCTGGTGACGACGATCCCGTCGGCGCTGGCGCTGGGCGCGGGCCTGCTCGTGCATGCGCGCGCCGAGCGTTTCAGCTTCAAGGGCGAGCGCATCGACAGCCTGCAGGTGACGGCGCTCGACGCCGCCGGGCAGGTGCCGACGGGCGTGCGCCTCACGCTGCGCGCCAGACACTTCGTGCTGGCCGGCGGCGCCATCAACTCGCCGGCGCTGCTGTTGCGCTCGCAGGCGCCGGATCCGCATGGCTTGCTGGGGCGGCGCACCTTCCTGCATCCGACGGTGATCTCGGCGGGCCTGTTCCCGCAGCGCGTCGACGCCTATGCGGGCGCGCCGCAGACGATTTATTCCGACCATTTCCTGCACGCGGCGCCCATCGATGGTCCCATCGGCTACAAGCTCGAAGCGCCGCCGCTGCATCCGCTGCTGATGGCCACCACCATGGGCGGTTTCGGCGATGAACACGCGCGCACCATGCGCGAATTCCCCCATGCGCATGGCTTGCTGGCCCTGCTGCGCGACGGCTTTCACCATGATTCGGCGGGCGGCACGGTATCGATCGACAGCTTCGGTGCGCCCGTGCTCGACTATCCGCTCACGCCTTTTATGTGGGATGGCGTGCGGCGCGCGCTGCTGTCGATGGCGGAAATCCAGTTCGCCGCCGGCGCGAAAAGTGTCTATCCCGTGCATGAAATGGCCAGCCATTACACCAGCTGGGCGCAGGCGAAGCAGGCCATCGGCGATTTGCCGATGAGGGTGCTGCTGGCGCGGGTGGTGTCGGCCCACGTGATGGGCGGCTGCGCCATGTCGGACGATGCGCGCCTGGGCGTGACGGGTGCCGATGGCCGCTACCACGGCGTGCGCAATTTGTCCGTGCACGACGGCTCGCTGTTGCCCACGTCGATAGGCGCCAATCCGCAATTGACGCTGTATGCGCTGGCCGCACGCCTGGCCAGCGGCCTGGCGCGGGAGCTGACGGGCAAACCGGCGCCCGTGCCCGTTCCAGCGCCAGCATGATCGCACGCATACTCAAGTGGCTGATGCTGCTGCAGCTGCTGGCCGTGCTGGGGTTGGCGTACCTGGCCATGCAGGCGTGGGGCGTGGCTTCGCCGGTGCAGGCCGTGTTGCTGGCGCTGGCCATGCTGCTGGCCGTGCGCGCGCTGGTCGTGGCGCGCAATTTTTGGCAGAGCCGGCGGCTGGGTAGCTCCGTGCCACAGGAATATCAATTGGGTGTGCGGGGCGCCGCGCGCCTGTTCCTGGGCGAACTGCGCGCCACCCTGTGGGCCTCGTCCTGGGGCATGCTGCGTCCGCGCCTGCATGCGCTGGACGCCGCCACGGCTTCCCGGGGCTTGCCGGTGCTGCTGATCCACGGCTATGTGTGCAACCGCGGCTACTGGGCGCAACTGAGCCGCCAGCTGGCGCGGGCCGGCGTCGCGCATGACGCTGTCGACCTGGAACCCATCGTCGCCGACATCGAGGATTGCGTGCCGCAGGTGGAGCAGGCCATCACCGAGCTGTGCGCCCGCACGGGCAGCGGCCGCGTGATTCTCGTCGCCCACAGCATGGGCGGCCTGGTGGCGCGCGCCTGGCTGCGCCGGCATGGCGCGCGGCGTGTCGCCCGCATCATCACCATCGGCACGCCGCACCACGGCACGGCGCTGGCCAATGTGGCGGCAGGCGCGAATGCCCGGCAGATGAGCCGTATCCATGGCGCCCCGGACGCCTGGCTGGCGCAGCTGGCCGCCAGCGAGACGCCGGCAACGCGCGCCCTGATCACTTCGATGTACTCGCATCACGACAATATCGTCGCGCCGCAGTCGTCCGCGCAGCTGCCCGGCGCGCGCAATCTGGCCTTCGGCGGCATCGGCCACGTGGCGCTGGCCAGCGATGCGCGCGTGCTGCGTCAGCTGCTGGAAGAAATCACTATCAAGAACGAAGTCGCCCAGCCTCCGTCTTGCCCGCATTTTTCCTGACTCCTGTTGTGTTTTGTCTGCATGGCAAGACTGTCTGTTTTGACTCTGCTGTTGCCCCTGTTTAACAACGCCATGGGCAGATAATGCTGTTTTCCGCTGGCGTACTGTATTAAGCTAAGGTCAGAAGGGCAGCGGGAAAAATTGTTCCTGAGGCCGCTTGCGTCGTTCTGCAGACGTCCGGCGGCCAGATTTTTCTCAGGATCTATGGCAAGATATTGTAGGATTGTTATGTAGCCCGCGCATGCGAAAAGTTGAACGCAGGCAGAAAATGAGTCCATGCAGTTTTTATTGGGGGCGCTAATTGTCCGCACGTATCCTGATTATTGAAGATAACGCCACCAATATGGAATTGATGGTGTATTTGCTGCGTGCCTTCGGGTACACGCCGCTGGCCGCCTATGACGGCGAAGAGGGCGTGCGCATGGCGCGCAGCGAATTGCCGGACTTGATCATTTGCGACGTGCATTTGCCCAAGCTCGATGGCTATGGCGTGGTGGCCGAGCTGAAGAAAGATCCGCAGCTGCGCAATATCCCGGCCCTGGCCGTGACGGCACTGGCCATGGTGGGCGACCGCGAACGTCTGCTTGAAGCGGGTTTCAATGGCTACATCGGCAAGCCGATCGAGCCCGACCTGTTCGTCGCGGAGCTGGAATCTTTTTTACCCGGGGCGCCGTCGACGCCAGTTAAAAACGACATAGCCACCATCCTGATCGTCGATGATCATGTGCTGAACCGCGAATTCCTGACCGCTTTGCTCGGTTACGGCGGCCACCGCCTGCTGGAAGCGGCGAATGGCGCCGACGCGCTGGAAGTCCTGCGCACCGAGCGGCCGGACCTGATCATTTCCGACATCCTCATGCCGAACATGGACGGCTACGAATTCGTCACGCGCGTGCATGCCGATCCCGTGCTGACCGACGTGCCCATCATCTTTTATACGGCCACCTACCGCGAACAGGAAGCGATCTTGCTGGCGCAGGCGTGCGGCGTGCGCTGGGTGCTGCCCAAGCCGTCCGACCCCGAAGTCATCGTGCGCACGGTGAACGAGGCGCTGGGGCTGATGCCGGCGGCGGCCCAGGTGCCGGCTGCGCCGGAGGTCAGCGGCGCCGCGGCGCCTCCCGTCACGGGCAAGCTGGCCGGCATCGAGCACCAGGTCAGCGGCTACCTCGACGAACTCGAATCGAGCAGCCAGCAGATTTCGCAGCTGGCCAGCCAGCGCGAGGGCCAGGCCGTCATCCCCGAAGACCTGGGCGTCATGACGGAGCGCCTGTCGCGCTCGCTGTCGAGCCTGCAGGCGGTGAGCCTGCGCCTCACGGCCCTGATCGAGCTGGGCATCGAGCTGGGCGCCGAACGCGATCCGCGCGCCCTGATCGAGGCGGGCTGCAAGGTGGCGCAGAATATCTGCGTCTCCAAGTACGCCTGCATCGGCATGCTGGAAGAGGGCGCCGAAAAGCTCAGCTATTTTTCCTCGTGCGGCGCCGAGAAAAACCTCGAGCGCATCGCCAGTACACCGCGCACGGGCATCCTGAACCGCTTGCTGGAACAGCGCCAGCCCTACCGGGTCAACGGCTTGAAGGGCGACCCCGGCGCGCTGGGCCTGCCCGACACGCACCCGCCCGTGCATTCCTTTCTGGGCGTGGCCATCGCCTCGCGCGAGCGCAGCCACGGCTGGCTGTACCTGGTCGACAAGCTGGGCGCGAATGAATTTTCCGAAGTCGACGAGCGCGTCGCCGCCACGGTGGCGGCGCAGATCGCCGTCGCCTACGACAACCTGCTGCTGTACGACGAGATCAAGCGCCACCATGAGCAGCTGACCCTGGACATGGCGGCGCGCATCCGCCTCGATGAAGACTTGCGCCGCTTCCGCCTGGCGATGGATGCCACGGCCGACGCGATTTTCCTCGTCGACCGTGCCGGCATGTGCTTCGTCGACGTCAACCAGACGGCTTGCCGCATGCTCGGTTTCGAGCGCGAGGATTTCCTGCGCGTGGGGCCGGGCCGCGCGCACGAGGGCGAATCCCAGCTGGAAGAGCTGTACAACAAGCTGCTGGCCGGCGACCAGGGCGGCCCGATGACGGAATTGCAGCTGCAGCGCAAGGACGGTTCGCCGCTGTCGGTGGAAGTGCAGCGGCGTACCCTGCGCTCGGGGCAGAGCTGGATCCTGGTGGCCGTGGCGCGCGACATCACCGAGCGCAAGGATGCCGAGCACCGCCTGATGAAGCTGGCGCATTTCGATACCTTGACGGGCTTGCCGAACCGCAGCCAGTTCTACGCCTCGCTGACCCATTCGCTGACCCAGGCGTCCGAGCACCAGTGGGCCGTGGCCGTGCTGTTCATGGATATCGACCGCTTCAAGAATATCAACGATACCCTGGGCCACACCATCGGCGACGATCTGCTGCGCCAGTTTTCCAGCCGCCTCGTCGATTGCCTGCGCGTGCGCGATACCATCGGCCGCTTTGGCGGCGATGAATTTGCCACCATCCTGGTACTGCCCGATGGCGCCCAGCATGCCGTGGGCGTGGTCGACAAGATCCGCGAGGCGATGCGCAAGCCCTTCGACTTGCAGGGTCACGAGGTGACGGTGACGGTCAGCATCGGCATATCCGTGTACCCCGACGATGGCATCGATGCGGACACGCTGATTCAATATGCCGACACGGCCATGTACCGCGCCAAGGAAGCGGGCCGCGACGCCTTCCGCTTCTTCACGGCGGAAATGAATGCGCAGTCGATGGCGCGGCTGGACATGGAAAACGCCCTGCGGCGCGCCATCGACAACGAGGAATTCGTGCTGTTCTTCCAGCCCAAGGTGAATATCATCTCGGGACGCATCAGCGGCGCCGAGGCGCTGATACGCTGGCGCCGCCCCGGCCACGGCATGGTCTCGCCGGCCCTGTTCATCCCCCTGCTGGAAGAAACGGGGCTGATCGTGCGCGTCGGTAACTGGGTGCTCGACGAAGCGTGCAGGAAGATCAGCGAGTGGGGCGCCAGCAGCATCGGGCCCGTGCACCTGTCGGTCAACGTGTCGGGCATCCAGTTTTTCGTCGGCGGCCTGGAAGAGGAGGTGCTCAAGGCGATCCGCAAATACGATATCGCGCCCGAGCTGCTGGAGCTGGAGCTGACGGAAAGCTCGCTCATGTCGAACGCCGAGGAAACCATCGCCGTGCTGCGCAACCTGAAGGCGCTGGGCATCCAGATTTCCATCGACGATTTCGGCACCGGCTATTCGAGCCTGGCCTACCTGAAGCGCTTCCCTATCGACAAGCTGAAGATCGATATCGCCTTCGTGCGCGAAGTGACCAGCAATCCGGACGACGCCGCCATCGTGCTGGCCATTATCAGCATGGCGCACAGCATGAAGCTGGAAGTGATCGCCGAAGGCGTGGAAAACGATGCGCAGCTGGCCTATTTGCGGCGCCACGGCTGCGACGAGATGCAGGGTTATTACTTCAGCCGTCCCGTGCCGCACGAGGAATTCGAACAGATGCTGATGGGCGGCAAGCTGTTGCAGGCGCCGCAGGATGCCGGTGGCGAAGAGCAGCAAACCTTGCTGATCGTCGACGACGATGTCTTCATGCTCGACGTGCTCAGCGACTTCCTGGCGCAGGACGGCTACCGCATCCTCACGGCGCAGACGGCCGCCGAAGGCTTCGACATCCTGGCCCGCCACAAGGTGCAGGTGATCCTGTGCGACCAGTGCATGCCGCTCATGAGCGGCACCGAATTCATGGAGCGGGTCAAGCACCTGTGTCCCGACACCTTCCGCATCATGCTGTCGGCCTTTGCCGACCTGACGCCCATCATGGCGGCCATCAACCGCGGCGCCGTCGACCGCTTCTATACCAAGCCGTGGAAAGGCGCCGTGCTGCGCGAGAATATCCGCGAAGGCTTCCGCCTGCACAAGCTGCTGCATGGCCAGGTGAAGGCGGCGGCCTAGGTTCTGGCCGCCGCGTGCGCTGGCGCACCTTGAGCAGCCGTTTTCTATCGAATTAGACCCCCGTCTCTAGTTTTGCTCACTAGAATAAAATGCATCCATGAAGTGGCATGGCCTTTCACATGACGGGAGCTGGCGATGGTGAAGAAATTGAAGGAACCGACGGAAGACAAGGAATTGGCAAGCGCGGTGCGCTCGTCCGCGCAGCAGATCTGGCAAGCGGGCCTCGGTGCCTTTGCCAAGGCGCAGGAAGAGGGCGGGCGCGTGTTTTCCAAGCTGGTAAAGGAAGGCACGGAATTCCAGAAGCGCGCCGAAGACAAGGTGGCCGGTGTCAGCGACAGTGTCAGCAAGCTGGCCGATGGCGTGGGCAAGCAGGCCAGCGGCTCCTGGGACAAGCTGGAACAGGTGTTTGAAGAGCGCGTCGCGCGCGCCCTGGCCACCATCGGCGTGCCCACGCAACAGGACCTCGCCGCGCTGCACGCGCAGATCGATGCCTTGAGCCGGCAAGTGGCGGCGCTGTCGGCCAAGGCCGCGCCGGCCTCCAAGCCGAAGGCTGCGGCCAAGCCCGCCGTGAAGGCGGCGCCGAAAGCCGCACCGAAAACCGCGCCAAAAACCGCACCGAAAACGGCCGTCGCCAAGGCCACGGCCAAGCCGGCAGCCAGGGCCGCGCCGCGCGCCGCAGCCAAACCGGTGAGCAAGCCGCTGAGCAAACCGGCGGCGAAGAAAAAAGCGCCGGCCGCCTGAGCTGGCGCCGCATTCCTCCAGCCTGCTCGCGCAGGCTTTTTTTTGCCTGCGTTTTTCGCCGGCGGCCAGGGGCGGAGTGTTTCATTATGGCTATTTTAGGTGGTATGCTTGAGGCAGAACACAGAGAGATTGCCCGCCATGCTACAAAAAGCACCACGCCGTACCCGCGAACGCATCCTGGAGTTGTCGCTGCGCCTGTTCAATGAGTTTGGTGAGCCGAATATCACGACGACCGTGATTGCGGAAGAGATGAACATTTCGCCCGGCAACCTGTATTACCACTTCCGTAACAAGGACGATATCGTCAATTCGATCTTCGTCCAGTTCGAGGCGGAAATCGAACGCATCCTGACCGTGCCCGACGGTCGCCGCTCGAATATCGAGGATGTCTGGCTGTATTTGCACCTGATGTTCGAACTGATCTGGCGCTACCGCTTTTTCTATCGCGACCTCAATGATTTGCTGTCGCGCAACCGCAAACTGGAATTGCACTTCAAGCTGATCCTGGCGCACAAGATCAAGGTGGCCACGCAGCTGTGCGAAGACTTGCGCAGCGAACAGTCGCTGGAAGCGTCGGACATGGAAATTGCTGCGATGGCGACGAATATGGTGGTTGTCGCCACCTACTGGCTGTCGTACGAGTATGTGCGCAACCCGCGCAAGTACAGCGAGCAGCAATCGATGTCCGATGCGCTGGCGCGCGGCTGTTACCAGGTACTGTCCCTGATCGGCCCGTATCTGCGCAATGAAACGCATTTGCTGTTTCGCAAACTGTCGGAAGAGTATGTGACGAAACTCAAGAACGACTGACGCGGCTGCTGGCGCCACGTCGCTATTTACAGGAGAGATATATGGCTTGGAAACAATTCCCCTATCCGGACGAGGCATATGTCTACACGCCGCAAACCCTGGAAGCGGCCTGGGCGCGTCTGCATGCGGGCGACGTGGAACCCTTTCCCACGCACTCTGCGCTGGTGCAAGCCTGGCTGGCCTTCCATGCGGGCGACTTCGAGCGCGCCGTGAAGCTGGGCCTGGCCGTCGGCGTGCCCGGCTATGCGGTGGCGCACAAGGCGACCTGCATCTACGCCACGCACCTGGAAGTGGACGACAGCCGGAAACTCGACATGTACGAAGAAGTCGCGGAGCGCTGCGAGCGCCAGCAGAGTGAGCAGCCGGACAATCCGGCCGGCTACTACTGGCATGCCTACAGCCTGGGCCGTTATGCGCTGGGCACGTCCGTCGTCAAGGCCCTGGCGCAAGGCATGGGCGCGCGCGTGCGCAACAGCCTGGACCGCACGATGACGGTGGCGCCCATGCATGCGGAAGCGCATATCGCGTTTGGGATTTATCATACGGAAATTATCGACAAAGTCGGCGCCATGATAGGCAGCCTGACCTACGGCGCCAACAAGGAAGACGGTTATCAGCACTTCAAGACGGCACTGGCCCTGACGCCGTATTCGGCGCTGGCGCACAGCGAATATGCGCGCGCCTTGAATATGCTCGACGGAAAGAAAAAGTTGGCGGAAGCGCTGGCATTGTATGAAAAGGCGGCCGAGTGCGAGGCACTGGACGCCAAGGAGCGCCTCGAGGTCGAGGCGGCGATCGATGAATTGAAAGGGTAGGGATTACTGTGATCAAGGCTTTATGTGTGTACTGTGGCGCCAATGCGGGCGTCTCGCCGGACTATGCCGTGGCGGCGCGCGAACTGGCGCGCGTGCTGGTGGCGGAAAATATCTCGCTCGTATATGGCGGCGGCAAGGTGGGCCTGATGGGCGTGATCGCCGATGAAGTGCTCCGCCTGGGCGGTGAAGTGACGGGCGTGATTCCCACCCAGCTGGTCGAGCGCGAAGTGGGCCACACGGGCTTGACGCGCCAGTTCATCGTTAAGGACATGCATGAGCGCAAGGCGATGATGGCCAGCCTGTCTGACGCCTTCATCGCCATGCCCGGCGGCTATGGCACCCTGGAAGAGCTGTTCGAGATGCTCACGTGGGCCCAGCTGGGCTTGCACGCCAAGCCCATCGGCTTGCTCAATGTCGACCGTTTCTATGATGGCTTGATCGCTTTCGTGCAAAACGGCAAGGAACAGGGCTTTATCCGCCCGCAGCACGCGGCGTTCCTGAATGCCGACGCCGATCCTGCCGCGCTGGTGCAGCGCCTGAAGGAGTGCGCGCCGTAATCTTTCCTCATAGAAATTGACAGGGAGCCATGCGCTGCGCAGTGCATGGCTTTTTTTATTTCCACACGGGAAAATTGATCGCGCTCAATGATTCAATTGATAAATATATGTCCATAATATTTCTCTCTATGCATGTTATTTTGAAAATGAAGATGCTTTTTAATTATGGTTGTGGTCTACTTGTCCTGTTCAAAAGTTAGGACTATCGGACACCCGTGAGCGCGACAAGACTCCTAAAAAACGGTGCCGAGCCATTTCAAGTTGCCACAGCCACGCTACTTCATCATCTCGAAAGGATGCTATTTTGAAACCTATGACCCTCTTGCGCGCGACCGCTGTCGCCGCCATTCTTGCAGCCGCTGGCGGTGCTCAGGCGCAGACGACGACGATCGGCTTCGATTCGCTCGAACATCCCGGCTACTTTGGTTCCGTATTCAATTCCTACTCCGAAGGCGGCTATAACTTTGACAGCAGCTTCCTGGGCCTGTTGAGCTCGGCACATCAGGATAGCTTCGCCTATGCCGGCTCGGCCGGCCTGGGTGCGACAGCCCTGTCGACAACGACCTTGTCGCGCGCCGATGGCGCCGCTTTCTCGCTGAGCTCGATCAGCCTGGCCGATTTCGTGAGCTTGCCTGGTTCCTTCGATGTGACCTTTGTCGGCCACCAGGTGGGCGGCGGCACGGTGACCCAGACCTTCAGCCTTGGCGGCGGCCACACCTTTGCCGATTACACGTTTACGGGTTTCAGCAATCTGCTGTCGGCATCGTGGAAGGAAGGCGCCTTGCACACCTTCCAGGTTGACAATATCTCCGCCACTGTCAGCGCCGTGCCGGAACCGGCCACCTACGGCATGCTGCTGGGCGGACTGGGCCTGCTGGGCTTCATGCTTCGCCGCAAGAACGCCGCCTGAGCCTGAACATGGTGCCGGCCATGCCGGTGCATACGTAAACAATGCCGCCCAGTGGATGCCGGGCGGCATTGTTACGTGGACTTCATGACCCTGACTTCATGACCACAGGCGCTGGCCTGACAGGTCAAGCTGGGTCAGGTACAGGCGCACGTCGAATTCATACTGGTGGTATTGCGGTTCCATATACGTGCACAGCTTGTAGAACGCCTTGTCATGCTGCTTTTCTTTTACATGCGCCAGTTCGTGCACGGCGATCATGCGCAGGAATTCCAGCGGCACTTCCTTGAACATGGTGGCCACGCGGATTTCATGCTTGGCTTTGAGCTTGCCGCCCTGCACGCGCGAGATCGAGGTATGCAAACCCAGCGCATGCTGGATCACATGGATCTTGCTGTCGAACGCCACCTTGTTGATGGGTTCGGCATTGCGCAGGAATTCATTCTTCAAGTCCTGCACATACTGGTATAACGCCTTGTCGTTGCGCACATCGTGCGCGTTCGGATAGCGTTTCAACAGGACGTCGCCCAGCTTGTCTTGCGCGATCAGTTGTTGCACTTGCGCTTGCGTTTGTTCGGAATAGGCGCTCAGGTATTTCAGGGATGGCTGCATGCGGGGAAGGGCGGGGCGGGGCGCGGAGGTGTCGGTAAGGCGAGAATGTACCATACCGCCGCGCCCCGCGCTGCGCCAGCCCTTGCGCGGGGCCGCCGGGGCCGTCCCGTGCCGTCGTCAAGCCGCGCTGTCCGGGTAATCCCGGTCAGCCCGTCAGCCCGGATCAGCCCTTGTCGTCTTCCTCCTTGCCACCCTGCCGGCCAGTGTTGCCGCTGCGCGCCGCCGTGCCGCCGCGGTTTTCATTGGCGCGCTGGGCCGATTGCCGGCTTTCGCCGCCCTTGCGGCCTATTTCCGCCATGTGTACACGGTTGCGGCTGACGGCTTCGCCGCCTTTCTGCCCGGCCCGGCGTGCTTCTTCCGAGTCGAATTCATGCGCCGTGCCCTTTTGATGGGCTGCCTGGCCGCCCTTGCTGGCAATTTCGCGTTGCTGCTCCTCATTCATGGCGGCAAAGCCGCGCTTGCTCGTGCCTTTGGCGCTGCCCGATTCGCTGGCTTTCTGGCTGCTGCCAGCGCCTTTGCCCTGTTCATTACCTTGATTGTTAGCCATGTCGCTCTCCTTGCTATCGAGTGGGGTCCAGTGTTCAACTCACGTGTTTAACTCAAGTCTTCAATGCGCCTGATCGGATTGCCTGTGGCCGGCGCCATCGCGGTGGCCCGTGGCGTGCATTTTTTCGATCATTTCACGCTGGCGCTGCGTGGCTTTTTCCGTTTCCTCGGCCGTCTTGCGCACCACTTCGTCAGCGAAGGCCACGGCCGTGCGGCTCGCTTCGGGCAGGTGGTTCTCTGCCGTGCGGTTCATCTCGACATTGGCGTTGGCGACGAGGTTGCCGAGTTGCTGCTGGTACTGGCGCAGCTTGTTGCTGCCCGGCTGCAGCTGGGCAGCAGCCAGCGACATGAACTCGCCCGTGTCGCGCGCACACAGCAGTTGCTGGCTGGCGTTGCTCCATTCCTGCAGCAAGTCTTGCGCCAGCCGCAGATGCAGCTCGCTCAGTTGCTGCGCCGTATCGAACATCTTGCGCGATAGTTCCGTGGCGAAATTGCACTGGGCCTCCAGATGGGACTTCAGGGCGGGGCTGAAACTGGGGGACATACTGGTTGTGAACATGTTCTACCTCAATGAAAAGCGGATCCAGGAAACACCCGGTGTACCGGATGCGGCGTATGGTGCAACAAGCAAAGGGATAGACGCCGGATGGTGTGCCAGGTTCCACGCCAGATGCCGGTTTGGCGCGAGAATGGGGCCTCGCAGAGGGAAAAACGCGATGGTTTTGCGCCAGATCAAATGAACGTGAATCAGCTTGCCGCCGCCGGCAGCCATGCTGCTTGTGTGGAAAATGCAGGTTTACAGGCCCGGCCGTGCGACAATAGCCGGCTCGCGGCAGCGCAGCCGATGGCCGGCGCGCGTGGCTGAGCCGAGCATAGCCCACCTTTTTTGCCTTATTCCGCGACCATGACGCATCCCGAATACATCCTGACCCTGTCCTGCCTGGACCAGCGCGGCATCGTGCACCGCGTGTCCGGCTTCCTGGCCGAACGCGGCTGCAACATCCTCGATTCCGCCCAGTTCGGCGACCAGGAATCCCAGCTGTTCTTCATGCGCGTGCATTTCGCGCTGGAAGACGGCGCCGTCAGCGACGCCCAGTTGCGCAGCGACTTCGCCGACCTGTCGCAAGCCATGCAATTGAACGGCCCCTTCCATGGCCAGCTGCACGATGCGCGCGTCAAGCCGCGCGTGATGCTGATGGTGTCGAAGATCGGCCATTGCCTGAACGATTTGCTGTTCCGCTACAAGAGCGGTTTGCTGAACGTGGAAATTCCCGCCATCGTGTCGAACCACATGGAGTTCTACCAGCTGGCGGCCAGCTACAATATTCCCTTCCATCACCTGCCGCTGGCGGCCGGCGCGCCGGAAGCGGCCAAGCTGGCGCAGGAAGCGAAGATCATCGACTTGATGGACACGCACAAGATCGACCTGGTGGTGCTGGCCCGCTACATGCAGATCCTGTCGCCGGGCCTGTGCCAGGCGCTCGATGGCCGCGCCATCAATATCCACCATTCCTTCCTGCCCAGCTTCAAGGGCGCCAAGCCGTATGCGCAGGCGCATCACCGCGGCGTCAAGCTGATCGGCGCGACGGCCCACTTCGTCACGGGCGACCTGGATGAAGGCCCGATCATCGAGCAGGACGTCGAGCGCGTCGACCATGCGATGGATGCCGAGACCCTGACGGCCATCGGCCGCGACGTCGAGTGCGTGGTGCTGGCGCGCGCCGTGAAATGGTTCGTCGAGCACCGCATCCTGAAAAATGGCGACAAGACCGTGGTTTTCCGCTGATACCTTCGCCCGTACAATATTGACATCCACTTTACCGAGACAGAAACACGATGGCCCTCAAAGCAACAATTTTCAAAGCCGATCTGCAGATCGCCGACATGGACCGCAATTACTACCAGGATCACGCGCTGACCCTGGCGCGCCACCCGTCCGAGACGGACGAGCGCATGATGGTGCGCCTGCTGGCGTTCGCCATCCACGCCGACGAGGCGCTGACCTTCACCAAGGGCCTGTTCGATACGGAAGAGCCCGACCTGTGGCAGAAAGACTTGACGGGCGCCATCCAGCTGTGGATCGAAGTGGGCCAGCCAGACGAAAAGCGCATCCTGAAAGCCTGCGGCCGTTCGGAACAGGTGATCGTCTACAGCTATGGCGCAACCAGCCACATCTGGTGGAAGCAGATCGCGAATAAACTGGAACGGGCGAAGAACTTGACCGTGATCAACTTGCCATCCGAGGCGGCGCAAGACATGAGCAAGCTGGCGCAGCGCAGCATGCAGCTGCAATGCACGATCCAGGATGGCCAGATCTGGCTGACGGACAGCGTCAACACGGTCCTGATCGACCGCGAACCGGTGAAGCCGGCCCGCTGATTTTTACCGTTTGCAACGCAAAAAGCCCGGATCGCTCCGGGCTTTTGTCATTGCGGGCGCTTAGTTCGGCGCACTGCCCAGCCGCTTGATGCTGCTCGAACGCTGCATGCTGCGGCTGATGCGCGGATCGCCGTAGTAGCTCACTTCGCCCGAGCCGCCGATGCTGATGGTCAAGTCATCCTTGGCCCACACCTGCGCCTCGCCCGAGCCGCCGATGCTCACCTGCACCTCGCGTGCGGCGAGCTTGTCCGCCTGGATATTGCCCGAGCCACCGATGGAGGCCGTCAGCTGCTCCGTCTTGCCGCTGGCCTTGAAGTTGCCGCTGCCGCCGATGGCGATGGAGACCTGGCGGCTGTCGAGGTCGCGCGCGTGGATGGAGCCGGAGCCGCCCACGTCGAAGCGCAGATTCTCGGCGCGCAAGCCCGTGGCCGTGATGTTGCCCGAGCCGCCCACGCTGATGCGTTCCACCTGGCGCGCCTGGATGACGATGGTCAGGCTGCTCTGGCGGAAGTTGGCGTTGCGTTTGGCGGGCCGGATGCGCAAGGTGCCATTCTCCACCGCCGTTTCGATCAGCGGCAGGATATTGTCGTCGGCCTCGACGGTGACGCTGTCCGTGTTGCCGATACGCAATTCGACCGTGCCCGGTACGTTCAGCGCCACGGCATGGAAACTGCCCACTTCGCGCGTCTGCTTTTGCAGCTTGCCGCTGCCCTGGATGCTGTTGCCGGAAATCCAGTCGAGCGGCGACGCCAGCGCCGGCGCGGCCGGGATGGCCAGCGCGCAGGCGGCCAGCAGCAGGGTGGTCACGGCGCGGGCATGGCGGGCTTGGAAAATTGCGTGTGTCATTCTTGCTCCCTGTTTGGAATTGGACTGTGTGCATGGTATGCCAGCCGGCCAGGCTTGCGTACCGCGCTGCGACAGACTGCACCAGCAGCGGCATGGAATGCAGGAGGATGCGACAGGATGGCATGAGGTATCATGCCGGTATTGGACATACGACGACCGGCTCGCGCCGCTCACACTACTGGAATTACATGCTGATCATCACCATCAAACAGGGCAAGGAAAAGAGCTTGCTGGGCCAATCGTGGATCTATGCGTCCGCGATTGAAAAAGTCGAGGGCAAGCCGCAGGAAAAAATGAAGCCGGGCTCGACGGCCATCGTGCAAAGCTCGTCGAAGCAGTTCATCGCCCGCGCCGCCTACAATTCGAAGTCGCAGATCCGCGCGCGCATCTGGAGCTTCAAGGAAGACGAACCGGTCGACCACGCGCTGATCAAGCGCCGCGTCAAGGCCGCCATCGAGAAAAAACTGCCAGCCATCAAGAAGGCGGGCGAAAACCAGCTGCTGACCCTGATCAAGGGCGAAGACGAGGGCTTGCCCGGCCTGGTGGTGCAGCTGTTCGGCGGCGTGCAAGGCTACCTGATCTGCGAATTCAACGCCGGCGGCGTCGATGCATGGAAAGTGGCCATCGTGCAATCGCTGATGGCGTCCACCGGTTGCGTGAACGTGTACGAGCGCTGCGACGACCTGATGCGCAAGGGCGAAGGCTTGCCCCTGATCGACGGCGCCCTGGCCGGGGAAGAGCCGCCCGATGAAGTCATGTTGACGGACAACGGCGTGCGCTATGCGCTGGATTTGAAGACAGGGCACAAGAGCAAGTTCCGCTGAGAATTGCTGCCTGACATAAAAAAAACCGGCGCTGGCCGGTTTTTTCATGCCTGTTACTCCAAGGGCACGCTGCGGTATTTGTTGACTTCCAGGGCCGACACGGCCGGCGCATCATTGCCCCACGACGCGCGCAGATAGGTCACCACGGCGGCCACTTCCGCGTCATCCATGACGGGGCCGAACGGCGGCATGCCGTAAGGGCGCGGGTTGCCGCGGGTTCCGGGCGCGAAGCCGCCGTTGAGCACGAGCCGGATGGCGTTGACGGCCGACTCCGTCGTCAGCGCGCGGTTGCCGGCCAGCGGCGGGTAGCCGGGCGGCACGCCCTTGCCGTCGGCCTGGTGGCAGCTCGCGCATTGCGCCTCATACAGTTTCGCGCCCAGGGCCAGTTGCTGCCTGGCTTGCTCCGACGTGTCGCGCGGCGCCCGCCGTGCGGGCTGCGCGGGGCCGGGCAGGCTTTTCAGGTAGACGGCCATGGCCTGCACGTCGGCCGTGCTCATGTGCTGCAAGCTTTGCCGCACGACTTCGGCCATGGGACCGAAGACGGTGGCGCGCGGCGAGACGCCCGTTTGCAGCAATTCCACGATATGCGCCGTGTCCCAGTCGCCCAGGCCCGCTTCCGCGTCCGACGTCAGCGACGGCGCGTACCAGCCCAGCACGGGGATCAGGCCGCCCGACAGGCCGTCGTCGCTGCCGCCCAGCGTCGTGCGGCTGCTATGGCAGGCGCTGCAGTGGCCCAGACCCTGTACCAGGTAGGCGCCGCGGTTCCATTCCATGCTTTGCGTCGTGAGCGGCTGGTACACGCCCGGCTTGAAGTACAGGGCGCGCCAGGCGGCCAGCGCGATCTGCTGGTTGTAGGGGAAGCGTAGCGCGTGCGGCGCGTTCGCCTGCTTGTGCGGCGGCACGCTCTGGAAATACGCATACAAGGCATCGCTGTCCTCGCGCTTTACCTTGGTGTAGCTGGTGTACGGAAAGGCCGGATACAGCAGCCGGCCATCCTTCGACTTGCCGTTGTGGATGGCGCGCCAGAAATCGTCGGCCGTCCAGCTGCCGATGCCCGTTTCCTTGTCGGCCGTGATGTTGGGCGAGAGCACCTTGCCGAACGGCGTTTGCAAGGCGCGTCCACCCGCATACGGCACGCCGCCGCGCGTCGTGTGGCAAGCCATGCAGTCGCCCGCCTTGGCCAGGTAGGCGCCGCGCGCGACCAGCTGTTCCTGGTTCAGGGTGCTGGCGGCGGCGGGCGGGCCCGGGTCGTCGCCAGGGTATAGCACGAATTTGGCGCCGGCCGCGACGATGGCGACGATGGCGGCTGCGATCATCCATTTTTTCATGGCGCCACCTGCGCGGCGGAGCCCGGCACGCCGCCGCAATGCAGCGGCAAGGGCAGGGCGATGCTGCTGGCGGGGCGCGCGTCGGCCGATGCCACTTGCGTGCCCAGCCAGGCCGAGACGGCGCCCACGTCCGCGTCCGACAGGCGCTGCGCTACCTGCGCCATGCAGTCGGGCACATGGGCGCGGCGGATGCCGTTCTTCCAGGCGCCCAGCTGGGCGTTGATATAGTCGCGCGGCAAGCCCAGCAAGCCGGGGATGGCGGGCGCCACGCCAGCCAGCTGCTGGCCATGGCAGGCGATACAGGCGGGAATCTTTTTGCCGGCATCGCCGTGCAGCACCAATTGTTTGCCCCGCGCCAAGGCCGTCGTGCCGGCGCTGCTGGGCTGGGCCGGCGGCGGGGCCGGGTGCTGTGCCGCAAAATACTCGGCAATTTCGCGCAGGTAATCGTCCGGCAAGTGTTCGACCATATAGTTCATCAGCGGATACTGGCGCCGTCCCTCGCGAAAGTTCAGCAACTGGTTGTACAGGTAGCCGGCCGGCTTGCCGGCGATGCGGGGAAAGAAGGCGTCGTGGCGCTCCTGTTGCGCATGACAGGCCGTGCACGCCTTGATGCGCTGTTCCAGGCTGTCGTGGCTGGCGGAGATGGCGGCGGGCGCGGCCAGCGTCATGCCGGGCAGTGCGACGGCCAGGGCCAGGGTCAGCACCGGCACGAGGGGGAAATGCAGTAGCATGGAAAGTCGCATGGGAAATGGCATGGGAAATGAGCTGTCTCGTCGGTCGGGATGGCGTGCCGGTGTTGCTGCCCGGATGTTGTTACCCTAGCATATACCGGGTGCTGTCACTGTGACAGGATCAGTTGTGCAATAAAACTACGGATCAGTTTGAGGAGCAGGGTTGAAACGATATGAGGAATTGGCGGAAGAAGTCGCCGCCATGATCAGTGCGCAGTTGTTGCTGCCTGGCGATAAGTTGCCCTCCGTGCGCCAGCAGCATGCGCGCAGGGGCGTGAGCCCGTCGACGGTGTTCCAGGCCTACTATTTGCTCGAAGCGCGCGGCATGATCGTCTCGCGGCCCCGCTCCGGCTACTACGTGGCGCCGCAGCGCGCTGCGCTGGCGCCCGAGCCGGACAGTTCCCATCCGCTCGACGCCAGCACCACCGTCGATGTCAGCGACCTCGTGTTCGAGGTGCTGGGCGCCGTGGGCGCGCGCGATATCGTGCCCTTCGGTTCGGCTTTTCCCAGCCCGCATCTGTTTCCGATGGAGCGGCTGGCACGGGCCGTGTCGGCCAGCATGCGCCGCCTCGACCCGTGGAGCACCGTCACGGATTTGTCGCAGGGCAATGCGGAGCTGCGCCGCCAGATCGCCCTGCGCTACCAGCTCGACGGCGTGCTCGTGTCCAGCGACGACATCGTCATCACGAATGGCGCGCTGGAAGCGCTGAATCTGTGCCTGCAAGCCGTCACGCGGCCCGGCGACACGGTGCTGATCGAGTCGCCCAGCTTCTATGCGTGCCTGCAGGCGCTGGAACGGCTGGAACTGAAGGCGGTGGAAATTGCCACCAGCCCGCGCGACGGCGTCGACCTGGCGGCGCTGGAAGAGTTGCTGCAGCGCCACCGGCCCAAGGCATGCTGGCTGATGACGAATTTCCAGAATCCCCTGGGCAGCCTGATGCCGCCGGAAAAGAAGCGCGCGCTGGTCGAACTGCTGGCGCGCCATGGCGTGCCGCTGATCGAGGATGACGTGTATGGCGAGCTGTACTTTGGCAAGCAGCGTCCAGGCCTGACGAAAAGCCATGACGGCGCGGGTCTGGTGATGCATTGCAGCTCGTTTTCCAAGACCCTGGCGCCCGGTTTCCGGCTGGGCTGGGCCGTGGCGGGCCGCTACGCGCGCCAAGTCGAGCGCTTGAAACTGACCACCAGCCTGTCGGCGCCGATACCGCTGCAGATGGCGCTGGCCGACTACCTGGCGCAGGGCGGCTACGACCGCCATTTGCGCCAGCTGCGGCTGACCCTTGCGGCGCAGCAAAGTACCATGTTGCAAGCCATTGCCGTGCATTTTCCGCCCGGCACGCGGGTCACGCGGCCGCAGGGCGGCTATTTCGTCTGGGTGGAAATGCCTGCCGGTATCGATGCGCTGGCCCTGCACCGCAGCGCGCTGGCGGCCGGCATCAGCATCGCGCCCGGCCCCATTTTTTCCGCCACGCGCGCGTTTCGCCACTGTATCCGCCTCAATTACGGCCACCCCTGGAGCCCGCAACTGGAAGAGGCCATCGCCACCCTGGGGAGGCTGGCGCTGGCGGCGGCGTAGCGTAGAACAAAAAAAAGTCCCTGGCGACAGCAAGTGTTTCATTCCAAAAAGAAATATTGCTGTTATATTGGTGTATCTATAACTAATGATGGGAATGATAATGGATAACACGCAGCCGGAAGTGGGTCGTACGCAAGATACGACGATCGCCATTCTGTCCCATGTTGGCGGCCTGTTCACCAGCTGGGTGGCGCCGCTGATCATTTATTTGATCAAGAAGGACGATGCGGATAAATTCTCGGCCGAGAACGCCCGCGAAGCACTGAATTTCCAGATCACCCTGATCATCTGGTATTTCGCCTGCTTCATCCTGTCGTTCGTGCTGATCGGCCTGTTCCTGTTCTGGATCGTGGCGCTGGCCAACCTGGTGTGCTCGATCGTCGCGGCCGTGAAGGCCAGCAACGGAGTCACTTACCGTTATCCCCTGACCTTGCGGCTCGTCAAATAAAACTGCGTCGGCCGCCGGGTTTCAGCCCGGGCGGCCGGGCAGTATCAGGAATGCGGCAAAGCCGGGCGCCACCGCGGTGGCGGCGCCTGTTTCGTGCGACCACAGCACGACCACCGGTTCACCGGTCGGCCCCGTTTGTGCATAGTCAAAACAATAGTAATCGCCCGTGCCGAACTGGGCGAAGGGCAGCAGGCTACTGGCGTCGTTGCCGCTGTCGCCCATACTCTCCAGCCATTCCTGCCAGCTTTCGCGGTAGTGGCGCGTGATCGATTCCCACGTCTTGCGCGCATGGTCCGCGTCGTAGACGGGAAATACAGTCAAGGCGCCCAGCGCGCGGCCATTGTTCTCCAATAACCATTGCATATGGGACGCGGGCAGCTTGCGCCCCAGCGCTTGTTCGGCGGCGGCGATCGCGTCAAGCGTGGTGCCGATGGACTTGCTCTTGTTCATGCTGCGGAAGGCGCGCCTGCTCAGGCGGCGATGGGTGGCGGGGCCGGTGGCGTGCTGGCGCGCGGGGCTTTTTGCGGCGCGACTTTGCCGCCGTCGGCGATCCAGCGGCGATACACGCGCAGGGCCACTTGCGCATCGTCGGCCGCGTACAGGATCTGCTTTTCCGTCAGGCGCGACGTGGCCCAGTTGGTGGTGGAGATCTTTTTCGATTTCTGCAGGTGCAGGCCGAAGAACTTGGCCACGGCCGTCTTCGCGCCCAGGTCGTTGCGCTGGCCGCCGCGCAGGGCGACGGACAGGTCGAGCACCTGGGCCGGGGCGATGCCCAGCTTGTTGCGCAGGCGCTTGACGTCGTCGGACAGGCCAAAACCCACTTTCAGGGTGGTGGTCGATTCGAGGATGGCTTTCAGTTCGGCCAGGGCCGGCGCCGGCGTGCTGCCCACCTGGAACAGGTAGGCGATGTCGTCGGTGGCCAGCTGGATCAGATGGGGGCCCGTGGAGGACTCGCCCTTCACAAAAGTCGGCTTCGACTCCGTATCGAAGCCGATGGCGTCCGCTGCCAGCAGGGCGGCCATGGCCGCTTTTGCATCATCGCTGGTGCGTACCAGCTTGACGTGGTCGAGGGCAATGCCTTGATAGGGGGGCAGTGGCGGTGCGGCAGCTGTGTCCATGAAACCGGATCAGCCTTTACGCGAGAATTTCGCGGTCAGCTGATTCAGTTTTTCCAGGCGCAAACGGCTCGCTTCTTCCGCGGCGGCCGCGTCGCGCTCGGCTTTCTTGCGCTCGGCTTCCTTCTTGAAGCGTTGCTGCAATACTTGCGTGGCGTGGTCGCGGTGGGTTTGCGTCACTTCCGCGCCGGCGGTGCCGTCGAGGTCGTAGCGTACCTTGGCTTTTTCCATCACGCGCAGGTAGCGCAGCGAACCCGTGTGGATGCCCAGCGCCGTGCGCATCAGCTTGCGGTCCAGGTCCGGCAGGCGCGCCAGGATCTGCTTGTCGATACCGATCGACAAGGGCAGGCAATCGCGGAATGGCGGGAATTGCTCCTGAAACTGCTTCAGCAGCGCGCGCGCGGTCAGGCCGGCAGGTGCCGGCGTGGTCGCTGCGGCCGGTGCCGCCGCTGGGGCTGCATCGACTGGCGTGTCAGGAGTGGTGGCTTGCTGGTCTGGCGTGGAGCTGGTCATCGACATCATTGGTTGGGCTATAAAAGGGGAGCATAGCACGCGCCACAGGCAAGTGCATTGTCTTTTTTGGCAACTTGCGCTGCGATCTGCCTGCGCGTGGCTGGCCGTGCCAAGCGCGAAATGCGGGAAATGTGTATAATGTCGGCTTGCGCTGATGACTGGACCCCGTATTTGGCGGTCTGGCTCAGGTGTGCAGGGGATAGGAGCAGTGCGGTGCAGGGCCACGATTATTGATATTTTTGATATCAGATATTTTGTTTATCAATTATCCAGATAACTGGCCTTCGTGCATAATCTTGCTCTCCGCTGTGTCTTCACTGAACAACAATAGATTCAAGCCCGTTCTGGTACGGGCTTTTTTTCATTCCGCAATGTACATCGCTTATTTATCTGACCCGGCTTCGGCCCCGCCGCTCCCCATGACGGATGCGCGGGCTTTGAACGTCCCGATAGACAGGCGCCGCTGCCGTTAACACGGCAGCCGCAACAATACGCTCCATCGAGTCCGGTTTCGCAGGCTTAGGTGGAATCATTCACTTCGCGCCGACACCATCTGGTCTCGCATTAAGAGATATCTCATGAAGAATACGCCAAAAACTTTAACGTTGTCCGCCAAGGCGCCACGCCCAGCTGCGGCGCCACTTGCCGTACCCAAAACGACTTTATCTTACTTCATCGATAATGCGCAAGCGAATCCGGAAGCCACCGTCACGACGGCGCCGACCGTCGTCACCGTGGTGAAGAAAAGCCGCTCGCGCCTGGCTGCCGTGCCACCGGCCGAGTCGGCTGCGGAAGCGGCCGTCAGCGCACCGGCCGCCGAAGCTGTTGCCGACGTGGCCGAGGCCGCCGAAGCCGCACCGGCGAAAACCCCAAGCGTGAAGATCGCTCCCGGCGCCAAGGCCCCGGCCGCGCCGCGCAAGGTCAGCGAAAGCGCCGCCACGAACAAGGTGGTGACGGCAGCCCGTTCGAAAGTCGTGCGCGCCAAGCCTGAAGCGGCGCCCGTGACCATCATCACCGGCGCGCAAGTGGTCAGCAAGACCACGGACGCCGATGCCCTGGCCGCCATCGATACCTCGAATTACTTCCTGCCCACCGTCAAGGTGCCGGGCCGCCGTGGCCGCAAGCCGAGCGAATTCACGCCGGAAAACGATGAAGTGGCAGCGCTGAACGCCGTCGAACGCGCCGAACTGAAGGCCGTGTCGAAAGCGCGCGACCGCAAGGCCAAGGGCGGCCTGGCGGACGCATTGGGCGATCCGGAAGCATCGGCAGCGGACCTGGAACGCCGCCGCAAGCAGATCACGGGCTTGATCAACATGGGCAAGGAACGCGGTTTCCTGACCTATGCCGAGATCAATGACCAATTGCCGGAAAATATCATCGATCCGGAAGCGATCGAAGGCATCATCGCCACCTTCAACGACATGGGCATCGCCGTCTACGAGCGCGCCCCTGACGCGGAAAGCCTGTTGTTGACTGACAACGTCGCCACCGTCACCAGCGACGATGAAGTGGAAGCGGCTGCCGCGACCGCCCTGTCGACCGTCGACTCCGACTTCGGCCGCACCACCGACCCCGTGCGCATGTACATGCGTGAAATGGGCGCCGTGGCGCTGCTGACGCGCGAAGGCGAGATCGAGATCGCCAAGCGCATCGAAGGCGGCCTGAAGGACATGATCCAGGCGATTTCCGCCTGCCCCACCACCATCGGCGAAATCGTTGCGCTGTCGCAAAAAATCGCGCGCGACGAAATCAAGGTCGATGAAGTGGTCGACGGCTTTGTCGATTTGAACGAAAGCAATGCCCCGGCGCCCGCCGCTGCCCCCGCGCCTGCCGCCGCCAGCGGTGACGACGAGGAAGAGGAAGAAGAAGCCGAGGAAGAAGACGGCGACGCCAATGGCGGCGCGGCCGGTTTCTCCAGCGAACAGCTGGCCCAGCTGAAAAAGAATGCGTTGGAGAAATTCAACGTCATTTCGACGCAGTACGACAAGATGCGCAAGGCGCCCGAGGGCTACAATTCGAAAGCCTACATCAAGGCGCAGGAAGCCATTTCGCAGGAATTGCTGGGCATCCGCTTCACGGCCAAGGTCGTCGAAAAGCTGTGCGACACCCTGCGCGGTCAGATGGAAGAAGTGCGCCATATCGAGCGCGCCGTGCTGGAACTGTGCGTGAACAAATGCGGCATGCCGCGCGCCCACTTCATCAAGGTGTTCCCGGGCAATGAATGCGATCTGGAATGGGTCGACCGCGAAGTCGATTGCAAGTATCCGTACAGCGCCATCCTCAGCCGCAACGTGCCTGCCGTCAAGGAACTGCAAAAGAAGATGATCGACCTGCAAGCCCGCGTGGCCTTGCCGCTGGCTGACTTGCGCAAGATCAACAAGCAGATGGCTGCCGGCGAAAAGCGCGCGCGTCATGCGAAACGCGAAATGACGGTGGCCAACTTGCGCCTCGTGATCTCGATCGCCAAGAAATACATCAACCGCGGCTTGCAATTCCTCGACCTGATCCAGGAAGGCAACATCGGCTTGCTGAAGGCCGTCGACAAGTTCGAATACCGCCGCGGCTACAAGTTCTCGACCTACGCCACCTGGTGGATCCGCCAGGCCATCACGCGTTCGATCGCCGACATGGCCCGCACCATCCGCGTGCCGGTGCACATGATCGAAACGATCAACAAGATGAACCGCATCTCGCGCCAGATCATGCAGGAAACGGGCAGCGAGCCGGACCTGGCGACCCTGGCCGTCAAGATGGAAATGCCGGAAAACAAGGTGCGCGAGATCATGAAGATCGCGAAAGAGCCGATTTCCATGGAAACGCCGATGGGCGAAGATGGCGATTCGCAACTGGGCGACTTCATCGAAGACAACACGACCCTGGCGCCGCTGGACGCCGCGCTGCACGCGTCGATGCGCAACGTGATCAAGGAAGTGCTGGATTCCCTGACGCCGCGCGAAGCGAAAGTGCTGCGTATGCGTTACGGCGTGGAAATGTCGAACGACCACACGCTGGAAGAAGTGGGCAAGCAGTTCGACGTGACGCGCGAGCGTATCCGCCAGATCGAAGCGAAAGCCATGAGCAAGCTGCGCCAGCCTTCGCGTTCGGACAAGCTGAAAACCTTCTTGACTCAAAATTAAGTAGTCAGCAGGCAATAAAAAAGGAGGCGTGAGCCTCCTTTTTTTACGCCCGTGCCGCGCGCGGCCTTACAGGAAATGCATGCGCTGGCCCGACACGCCGGCGCGGCGATGGCGCCGCAGCTGGTACAGCGCCACGCCGCTGGCGCCGAGGATGAAGGTGATGAACAGCCAGTCCAGCGGGGTGCGGCGCGGTGGCGGCGGTGGCGACGCTTGCGACGGCACGGCGAAGGCCTGGAATTTATGCCCCGTGTAGATGGCGCCGACCACCAGGCCCGCATCCGTGATCTTGTTGGTCAGGTACAGGCCATCGTCGCGCCGGCGCACCGTCATCACGCCTTCCTTGTAGACAAAGGTCATCGGTTCGAAGCCGTTGATGCTGACGCTGCCGACCACGTGTCCGGCCGCGTTGACGGCCGTGGCGTAGCTGTCGCCCTGGCCGATCAGGGCGCCCAGGTCGAGCATGCGCTTGCCGTCCCAGGCAAAGGCATGCCAGCGGCGCTTCTCCGTTTCCGAAGCGCCCACGACCAGGCCCGCGTCATTGATGGCGGTGGCCGAGCTGATGCGTCCGCCGGGCAGGGTGCCGATTTCCTGCATGCCCGCGCCGGGGCGGTAGACGAAGGCGCGGCGGAAGCCGTCGCCGCGCTGGGCCGTGCCCACCACCACGCCATGGCTGTTCAGGCCGCTGGCATAGCTGCTGGCGCCGCCCAGGGTGCCCAGGTCTTGCAGGCTGTGGTCGGCTTTCGTGACAAAGGCGTGGAAATCGCCGCCGCTGGTATCGGCATAGCCGGCCACCTGGCCGCCGCGCGCGATGGCCGTGGCATAGCTGCTGGTGCCGCCCAGGGTGCCCAGGTCGCGCATGCCGCCCGCTGCGTCGTAGTGAAAGGCGTGCCAGGCGCCGCTGGCCGTCTGCGCCGAACCGACCACCACGCCATGGATATTGATGGCCTTGGTGAAACCTTCATCACCGCCCAGGGTGCCCAGCTCGCGGATGCGGCCATGCTGATACGTCACGGCGCGGCGCCGTCCTTCTTGCTCCATGATGATGCCGGCCACGAGGCCCGCCGGATTCAGGTCGGACGCAATGCTGCCGTTGCCATCCCTTTCACCAAAGCCGCGTTCGGCATAGAGAGTGGCGCTGGCGGTGGGGACGGCGGCCAGCAGGCACAGGCCGAGCAGTGGGGCGTGGAAGCGGGAGAACCGTGGCGGCATGATAGTTTCCTCAAAGAAAAAACTTACTATACTTTTTAATGTCGAGGATGCATACTTAATTTGCTACTGTTTTTGATAATTCCTGTATTTCATCATGCCCGGCTGGCGCGCCTTTCCTCGCCTGCGGCAGGTGGATGGCCAGCACCGTGCCCCGGCCCGCCTGGCTGTCGATGCGCAGTTCGCCGCCCAGCGCGTGGACGCGTTCGCGTATGCTTTTCAGGCCGAAGGCGGCCTTCTTGCCGTGATCGTCCGGCTGCATGCCGATGCCGTTGTCGCTGATGCGCAGCACGATGGCATCCGTATCCTGCGCCAACGCCACCTTCACCTCGCTGGCCTGGGCGTGGCGCACGATGTTCGACAGCGATTCCTGCAGCACGCGGAAGATGGCCGACGTCTGGCGCTGGTCCAGGCCCAGGTCGGGCACCTCGCTGTCGAGCGATAGCTGGTAACGGATGGCGCCGCGGCTTTCCATCTGGCGTATCAGCCATTCGGCCGCCGGGCCCAGCCCCAGCTCCAGGGTGCTGGGATGCAAGTCATTGATGATGGTGCGCACCGAGCGGATGGTGGCATCGATGGTGTCGAGCACGCGCTGGGCGTGGCGGTGCAGGCGCGGGTGGGACTTGGCCGTGCGCGCATGCAGCAGCGACACGTCGATGCGCAGCACCATCAGGTTCTGGCCCAGGTCGTCATGAATGTCGAGCGCGATGCGGCGCCTTTCCTCTTCCTTGATGGTCTGCTGGTGGTCGGTCAGTTCGCGCAGCTGGGCCAGGGTGCGCTGCAGGTTCTCCTCGTTGCGCTTGCTTTCCGTGATGTCGATGCCCATGGCGATGATCATCTGCGGCCGGCCTTGCGCGTCGAAGATGGGTTTTTTATGCGTCTGCAGCAGGCGGTTTTCCTGCAGCCGCGCATTCCATACCAATTCTTCGCGGATCACCACCTGGCGGCTGGCAAACGCTTCCTGGTCCGCCGCATGGAATCCCTGGGTCTGGTCCGAGGGAAAGTGCTGCACGTCGCGTCCCTCGGCGATATCCTGGAATAGCACGCCCCATTGCTGCTCGCAGGCCTGGTTCATCAGCAGCATGCGCGAATCGGCGTCTTTCAGGAACAGCGACAGGGGCATCATGGAAATGATGTCCTGCAGCCGCTCTTCGCTGCGCGCCAGTGCCGCTTCCGTTTGCGCGCGCATGGCGATTTCCGCGGAGAGCTGGAGATTGACATCGAGCAGCTGCGCCGTGCGCAGGGCCACGCGGTTTTCCAGTTCCGCATGGGCGACGCTCAACGCGTGTTCGGCCCGCTTGTGTTCCGTGATGTCGCTGGCCAGCACGAGGGCGCCCGTCAGGCTGCCTTGCGGGTCGTACAGGCAGCGGCCGCTGATCATGGCCCAGCGTTCCGAGCCATCGCTGTGCAGGTAATGCAGTTCTCCCATGCAGCTATCCGTGGCTGTCTGGCGCAGCGGACACAGGCGCAGCAAGGTAGCCTCGTCGTGGAATTCCTCCATGGTATGGTCCAGCAGCAGTTCGGCGGGGAGGCCCAGCATGTCGCACAGGCGCTGATTGACGTGCAGGATGCGGCCGTGCGCGTCCGTTTGCCACATGCCGTCCTGCGCCGCTTCGCTCAGGTCGCGGTAGCGCATGGCGCTGGCATCGAGCTGCTGGCGCGTGCTGGCCAGGTGGGCGCGTAGCGTGCGCATCAGCCACATGGCGATGCCGGCGGCGGCCGTCAGCAGCAGGGCCAGCCAGACATGTTCCCAGAAGTCGAGTGCCTGCCAGGCTGCGCCTGCCAGCCAGCCCAGCATGATCAGGATGAGGGCGGCGCATGCCGTACTCAGCGTTTCAATCGACCATTTGCTCATCCGCGTCCCTGGCGTCATGGTTGGCCGCTGCGGTGCGCCTGGCGCCGAAGAGGGGAAAGTATCTGACGCTAGTGTAATACCAAATGTTGTTTTATTGAGAATATTTTTCCATTGAGCAAGCAAAAGGGCCGGCCCTTGCGGTGCCGGCCCCTGCCTGCCGATGGCAATGTGACGCTATCAGCCCGTATTGCGCAGGCCGGCCGCCACGCCATTGATCGACAGCTGGATGCCGCGGTGCACCCTTTCATCGATCCGGCTTTCCGCCGACAGGACGCGGTTGCGCTTGATCAATTCCACCTGCAAGTGGTTCAGCGGATCGAGATAGGCGAAGCGGTTCTGGATCGAGCGGGCTAGCAGCGGATTGCCCGCCAGGCGCTCGGTATTGCCGGTGATCAGCTCCAGGCAGCGCAAGGTGTTGCCATGCTCGTCCGTGATGCGCTTGTAGATGCGTTCGCGCAAGTCCAGGTCCGCCACCAGTTCCGCATAGCGCGAGGCAATCGCCAGGTCCGTCTTGGCCAGCACCATGTCCATGTTCGACAGCAGGGTGGCAAAAAATGGCCATTCGGCATGCATGGCGCGCAGGGTGGCGATTCTTTCATCCTGCGCGGCGCCGTCGGCCTGCCTGATCCAGGCTTCGATGGCGCTGCCAAAGCCGAACCAGCCCGGCAGCAGCAAGCGGCACTGGCCCCAGGAAAAGCCCCAGGGAATGGCGCGCAAGTCTTCGATACGCTGGTTGGCCTTGCGCGAGGCGGGGCGCGAACCGAGGTTCAGTTCGGCAATTTCCGCAATCGGCGTAGCCGAGAAGAAATACTCCGTAAAACCCGGCGTTTCATACACGAGGTGGCGGTAGGCGTGGTAGGCGAGGTCCGACAGTTCCGCCATCACGGCTTCGAACTGCGCCAGCTGGCTGTTGCGGGCCGGATTGGCTTCCTGCGGCGCCAGGCTCGCTTCCAGGGTTGCGGCGACCAGCAATTCCAGGTTGCGCCGGCCGATTTCCGCATTGGAGAATTTCGAGGCGATGATCTCGCCTTGCTCCGTCAGGCGGATCTGGCCGTTGACGGTGCCCGGCGGCTGGGCCAGGATGGCTTCGTAGCTGGGGCCGCCGCCACGGCCCACCGTGCCGCCGCGGCCATGGAACAGGCGCAGCTTGACGCCAGCCTTTTGAAAATCGGACACCAGCGCCAGTTCCGCCTTGTACAGTTCCCAGTTGGAGGTAAGGAAACCGCCATCCTTGTTCGAATCGGAATAGCCGAGCATGACTTCCTGCAACTGGCCCTGCTTGGCGATCAATTGCTTGACCAAGGGCAAGGCCATGACCTGGCTCATGATGCCGGCCGCGCGCTGCAGGTCGGGTATCGTTTCGAACAGGGGGATGACCATCAGCTCGCAGCTGCTGTCGCCAGTTTGCCAGTCGGTACGCAGCAAGCCGGTTTCCTTTTGCAGCAGCAATACTTCCAGCAAGTCGGACACGGTTTCCGTGTGCGAGATGATGTAGTTGCGGATGGCTCGCGCGCCGTAGCGCTGGCGGATGTCGCGCGCCGCGCGCAGAATCGCCAGCTCGGAATCCGTTTCCGTGGCGTAGCTGATGTAGGGCGAGTACAGCAAACGCGGCTGGGCCAGTTCGTTCAGCAGCAGCGCTTGCTTATCTTCTTCGGACAGGGCCGTGTAGTCGGCGGCCACGCCGCTTTTCGCGAACAGGTCGGCCAGTACGCGTTCGTGCACGTCCGAGGTCTGGCGCATGTCGAGCGAGGCCAGGTGGAAACCGAAGATGTCGGCCGCGCGCGCCAGGGTGGCCAGGCGCGGGCGCACGAGCGCGGCGCCGTGGTGCGATTCGAGCGAGGCGACGATGGTGCGCAAGTCGGCCACAAAGGCGGCCGCGTCAGGGTATGCGGCTGCGGCGCCCACTTCCTTGCGCAGGATGTTGGTGGCGCCCAGGGCGCGGGCCGTGGCGGCCAGGCGCGCATAGATGCCGATCAGGGCGCGGCGGTACGGTTCGTCGCTGCGGTGCGGCGAGGCGTCCGGAGACTGGTCGGCCAGCGCCTGCAGTTCGCCGCTCACGCCCACCATCAGGGTCGAGACGGACAATTCCGCGCCCAGCGCGTGCACTTCGTCGAGGTAAAAGTCGAGGATGGTGGTGGCGTGGCGCGCCAGCGCGTGCTGCATGGTGCCCGCGTTGACGTTCGGATTGCCGTCGCGGTCGCCGCCGATCCAGCTGCCCATCTGCACGTAGGCGGCATTGATCGGTTCTATGGTGCCATTGCCGTTCGGGTACTCGGCGGCGATGTCGTCCTCGATATCGTCATACAGGCCCGGCAGTTCGCGCAGGAAGGTGATGCGGTAGTAGGACAGGGCGTTTTCGATTTCGTCGGCCACCGTCAGCTTCGAATAGCGCAGCATGCGCGTCTGCCACAGGGTGGCCACGCGCGAGCGCAGCAGCTGCATGTTGGCGTGCCGCTCTTTCGGCGTCTGCGGCAGGTCGCGCTCGGCCAGCAGGCGGGCGATGTCGTGCTCGGCGTCGAGGATGCTCTTGCGCTGCACTTCCGTCGGGTGGGCCGTCAGCACGGGGGCGATCAGGGCGTCCTGGAAGAAGGTGTCGACGGTCTTGCGCGGCACGCCGGCGGCGCGCAGTTTTTTCAGCGCGAAGCTGACGCTGCCCTTTTGCGCCGGCGAGCCGGCCAGCAAATGGGCGCGGCGGCGGCGGATGTGGTGCTGGTCTTCCGCAATGTTGGCCAGGTGCGAAAAGTAGGAAAAGGCACGCACGACGGAAATCGTCTGTTCGCGGCTCAGTTCCTTGAGCATGGCGTCGAGCTCCAGCGCGGCGCCCGCGTCCGCTTCGCGGCGAAAGCGCACGGACGTCTGGCGTATGGTTTCCACCACATTGAAGACGGCGTCGCCTTCCTGTTCGCGCAGCACGTCGCCCAGCAGGCGGCCCAGCAGGCGGATGTCTTCTTTCAGTGGCGCGTCCTTGTCGGAGCCGGCCGCTGGAACTATTTCTGGTGCTACTGCGTCATTGAGCATAATAAAGAACCAAAGTAAGTGTAAAAGCAAGGGAATGTGGATCGCACCGGGCGTTTGGCCGCAGAGGGGAGGGGGCGCATGATAAAATTTGTGGTCTTCAACATGGACGCTAGCCTGACTTGGCCTTCTAGGCCAAGGGATAACGATTATAGCGACGCCAGGCGCCTTTTCGATACAAATTGATATCGGACGGGCCAAATGGCAACGATAATGACAACGACAGCCACAGCGAAAGAACTTGTTTTGAAAGCATCCGAATTGACCCCGAATGAATTGCCCGTGAACGAATTGACGTCGAAGATTCCCGCCCGCCTGGTGATCGCCACGCGTGAGAGCCGTCTTGCCATGTGGCAAGCTGAACACGTGCGCGCCCGCCTCGCCGCCCTGTATCCGCAGTGTAGCGTTGAAATTCTCGGCATGACCACACGCGGCGACCAGATTCTGGACCGCGCCCTGTCCAAGGTAGGCGGCAAGGGCCTGTTCGTCAAGGAGCTGGAAGTGGCGATGGAAGAAGGCCGCGCCGACCTGGCCGTGCATTCGCTGAAAGACGTGCCGATGGAGTTGCCGGAAGGCTTTGCCCTGGCTGCCATCCTCGAGCGCGAAGACCCGCGCGATGCGTTCGTCTCGAACGACTACGCCAGCCTGGCCGAGCTGCCGCATGGCGCCGTCGTCGGCACCAGCAGCCTGCGCCGCCAGTCGCTGATCGCCGCGCGCTATCCGCACCTGACGATTTTACCGCTGCGCGGCAACCTCGATACGCGTTTGGGCAAGCTGGACCGTGGCGACTACGCGGCCATCATCCTGGCCGCCGCCGGCTTGAAACGCCTGGGCCTGGCGTCGCGCATCCGCGCCGTGCTGGCGCCGGAAGACAGCCTGCCGGCCGCCGGCCAGGGTGCCATGGCGATCGAAATCCGCAGCGGGCGCGCCGACGGCGCCGACCTGGTGCGCCTGCTGGCGCCGCTGAACCACACCGATACGGCGCAAGCCGTCACGGCCGAGCGCAAGGTGTCGAAGATCTTCGGCGGCAGCTGCCAGATTCCGCTGGCCGCGTTCGCGACAGTCGACGGTGGCAACATGCGCTTGCGCGCCATGGTCGCCACGCCGGACGGCGCGCGCATGGCCAGCGCCGACGTCAGTGGCCCGGCCGGTGCGCCGGAACAGCTGGGCGAGCAGGTGGCCGAACTGCTGCGCGGGCAAGATGCCGCCGGCATCCTCGCCTCGTGCGCCGTCACACCCGACAACCATGAAGGCCTGGCGCCGCATGCCTGACACCGTGGTGATCACGCGGCCCGCGGCGCAAGCGGGGCCGCTGGCCGCCAAAATCGCGGCGCTAGGCTTGCCCGTGCAACTGCTGCCGCTGTTGGAAATCCATGCGCTTGACGGCGCAGAGGAATGCGCGCAGCTGCAAGCCGTGCTGGCGCGCCTGGCCGAATATGACCTGGTGGCGTTCGTCTCGCCCAACGCCATCGACTGCGTTTTTGCGCACTTGCCCGCCTGGCCGCCCGGCCTGCCGCTGGCCGTGGTGGGCGAGGGCAGCAGGATGGCATTGGGCGCGCATGGGGTGACGGACGCCAACGCGACCATCACGAGTCCGCTCGATACGGCGCGCAGCGATTCCGAACATCTGTTGCTGGCGCTGGACTTGCCGGCCCTGCGCGGCAAGCGCGTGCTGATCGTGCGCGGCGATGGCGGACGCGATTATCTGGCCGACGGCTTGCGCGCCGCGGGCGCCGCAGTCGAGTTCGTCACGGCCTACCGCCGCAAAGTGCCAAGGCTGACGCCGGCCTTGCGGGCGACCCTGGAAAATCTGTTGCAGCATAATAATGACTGGATCATCACCAGCTCGGAAGCGCTGCGCGGTCTGCTGGCGCTGCTGGGCGAAATGGATGCTGAAAAGACAGTTGTTGTGAAAATGCAACAGCAGCATCTGATCGTGCCGCACGCCCGCATTGCACAAACGGCGGCGGCCCTGGGTTTTGCCCGTGTCACCTTGACAGGATCAGGCGACGCAGGAGTGCTCGCCGCGTTACAATCACGACCATGAACGAAATGCCTACACTCTCCGAACCGAATGCAACGCCTGGCAGCGCCGTGAAGACGGCGCCGCAGGCGGCCGACCAACCTGCCGGCCGCGCGCCGACCCTGCTCGAACAGCTGCAAAAGCCCATGAGCATCGCCGTCATCGTACTGGCCGTGCTGCTGGCTGCGCAAAGCTGGTCGACCAGCAAGCAGATCCGCAACCTGCGCGAAGAAGTGGCCAAGCGCCTGCAAAAGGGCGATGTCAGCAACGCCGAAACGGGCGTGCTGGCGCGCAACGTGCAAGAAGGCACGAAAGAGCTGGAAATCAAGGTGGGCGCGCTGGAAAACCGCCAAAGCGAAACGCAAAGCCAGCAGCTGGCCCTGGAACAACTGTACAACGACTTGTCGAAGAACCGCGATGAGTGGGCGCTGACGGAAATCGAGCAAGTGCTGTCGACGGCCAGCCAGCAGCTGCAGCTGGCCGGCAACGTGCCCGGCGCGCTGATCGCCCTGCAAAACGCGGACCGCAGCCTGTCGCGTTCCGACAAGCCGCAATTCATCACCATCCGCCGCGCCATCGGGCGCGACATGGAAAAACTCAAGGCCTTGCCCAGCGTCGATTCGACGGGCGTGGCCCTGCGCCTCGATGCCGTGATCGCCCAGGTCGACTCCCTGCCGATGCTGTCCGACGAAACGCCGGCCTTGCCGGCCGCGCCGGAAAAACCGGGCAAGGCCAAGCCTGTGCGCGATGCGAGCGGCAAGCTGATGGGACCGCCTGCGCCGGAACCGCTGCTGCAAAAAGTGCGCGACGGCTGGAATACCTGGAGCGGCGACATGTGGGCCGACGTGCGTCAATTGATCCGCATCCGCCGCGTCGATACACCGGAAGCGCTGATGCTGTCGCCGACGCAATCGTATTTCTTGCGTGAAAACGTCAAGCTGCGCCTGCTCAATGCCCGCATGGCTTTGTTGTCGCGCAATGAAACGGCCTTCCGCAACGACTTGATCGCGGCGCAGGATGCGCTGGCCAAGTATTTCGACACCCGCGCCAAGAGCACGCAGACGGCGCAAGCCCTGCTGCGCCAGGTGCAGGGCAGCAACCTGGCCATCGAGATGCCAACCTTGTCCGACAGCTTGACGGCTGTGCGCAACTACAAAGCGAAGTCCTGAGCCCATGCGTCTATTTCTCTGGTTACTCGCCCTGATGGCCGCGGCGATCGGTATCGCCGTGACGGCCCGTTTCAATCCCGGCAACGTGGTGCTGTTCTATCCGCCGTACCGCATCGACTTGTCGCTGAACTTCTTCCTGCTGCTGCAGGTCGTGCTGTTCGTGCTGCTGTACCTGCTGGTGCGCGCCGTGCGCGCCACCGTGCGCATGCCGGCGCAAGTGGCGGCCTACCGCCAGCGCAAGCGTGAGCGCGACGGCAACAAGGGCTTGCGCGAAGCCTTGAAAGCCCTGTTCGAAGGCCGTTTCGGCCATGCCGAGAAGGCTGCCTTGCGCGCCGCCGAGCTGGAAGAAAACGCCGGCCTGGCCGCGCTGATCGGCGCGCGCGCCGCGCACCGCATGCGCCAGTCCGAACGCCGCGACAGCTGGCTGTCGCGCGTCGAAGGCGATGCCAGCCTGAAGACGGCGCGGCTGATGACGGTGACGGAATTGCTGGTCGACGACCACCAGCCGGAAGCGGCCCTGGCCGCCGTGCGCGAACTCAATGCCAGCGGCACGCGCCATATCCACGCGCTGCAATGGTCGCTGAAAGCCGAGCAGCAGGCGAAGAACTGGCCGGAAGTGCTGCGCCTCGTGCGCTCGCTCGACAAGCACCGCGCCCTGCATCCGGCCCTGTCGTCGCGCCTGCGCGAACTGGCTTACGACCATTTGCTGTCCGATCCGTCGCATGACGCCGAATCGCTGATGCGCGTGTGGTCCACCGTGCCGAGCGCGGACCGGGTCAAGCCGTATATCGCCTGCCGCGCCGCCACGGCCCTGAATGCGCGCGGCCTGCATGACGAAGCGCGCCTCGTGTGCGAAGAGTCGCTGGCCGCCGACTGGGACGAGCGCGTCGTGCGCGCCTACCGCGAAGCGGCGGCGCCGAGCGGCACGCCGGCCCTGCTGCTGCAGATCGAGCATTGCGAGCAATGGATGAAACAGCGTCCGCTGGATGCGGAACTGGCGCTGACCCTGGGCACCCTGTGCCTCAAGCAAAAACTGTGGGGCAAGGCCCAGCGCCACCTGGAGCAGGCCTTGTCCGACGCGAATGAGCCGCAGATGGTGCGCGACGCCCACCTGAAGCTGGCGCAGATGCACGACGCCTTGCAGCAGACGGAGCAGGCTGCAGCGCATTACCGGCAGTGCGCACTGGCGACCATCCTGTAAGCCTAGTAGATCATTTCCTCGGACGTAAAAAAGCCGTTCAGTGCAGACTGAACGGCTTTTTCTTTGTGCGCACCCCATGGCGGAGTGCGCTGCTACCTGACTAACTTACTTCTTCGGTACCGCAGTGCCTTCCGGCAAGGCATATGCGACCAGGGTGTCGCTCATCTTCGTGCCCAGCGAACCGTGGCCGCCGGCCATGACGACGACGAACTGGCGTCCCGACTTGTTCGACACGTAGCTCATCGGCGTAGCCTGGCCGCCGGCCGGCAGGCGGGCTTTCCAGATTACTTTACCGTTGCTGACGTCGTAGCCGCGGATGTAGTAGTCGAGCGTGCTGCTGAGGAAGGTCACGCCGCCACCGGTGGTGACCATGCCGCCCAGGCTGGGCACGCCCAGTGGCAGTGGAATCGGCACGGGGCCGCTGTCGCGCGTGGTGCCGTTCTTGTGCATCCACACTTTTTTCATGGTGCGCAGGTCGACGGCGGCCACATAGCCCCATGGCGGTGCCTGGCATGGGAAGCCCAGCGGCGACAGGAATGCCTTGATTTCCACGGCGAACGGGACGCCCGTCTGCGGCTGCAAGCCCATTTCGCCGCCCGTGCCGCCCTTGGCGGTCGTTTCCGCGCGCGGCACGAGTTTTTCCAGGAAGCCCATGTAGTCAGGGTTGACGATCAACAACTGGCGCACGGGGTCGATGGCCGCGCCACCCCATTCGAAGATACCGAGCGGGCCCGGCGAGATGACGGCGCCCTTGCCGGCCGTTTGCGGCGTGAACGGGCCTTCATAGCGGCGTTCCTTGAAGATGATGCGGCAAGCGAGCTGGTCGAACGGCGTCGTGCCCCACATGTCCGCTTCGCTGATATTGCGCTCAGGCAAGAAGGTCAGGGCCGAGAACGGCTGCGTGGGCGACAGGGTGTCGCCAGCGGCTGGATTGCTCGTTGGCACGGGTTTTTCCGGCGCCGGCACGACCAGGCTGCCGTCGCGGCGGTCGATCACATAGATGTCGCCCCGTTTTGTCGTGGCCACGACGGATGGCACTTTGCCTTTGGGCGTGTCGATGTCGACCAGCGACGGTTGGCCGCCGATATCCATGTCCCAGATATCGTGGTGGACGGTCTGGTACACCCAGCGTACCTTACCCGTCGCCAGGTCCAGCGCGACGATGGCGCTGTTGAATTTCTCGCCATTCTTGTTGCGGTTGCCGCCCCAGGTGTCGGGGGTTTCATTGCCCATTGGAATATAGACCATGCCCAGCTTTTCATCGATGCTGGCCACGCCCCACGAATTGGGCGAGTTGTTGGTGTAGTTCTTGCCTTCAGGGAAGGGCGCCGTATCTTCCGGCGTGGCCGGGTCCCAGTTCCACATCAGCTTGCCGGTAACGGGATCGTAGCCGCGGATCACGCCCGATGGCTCTTCCGTCGAATGGTTGTCCGTCACGCTGGCAGCGATCACGGCCATTTTCTGCGAGACGGCCGGTGGCGACGTTGGCATCAGGAAACCGCGCTTGATCATGGCCATGTTTTTATACAGGTTAACGACGCCGTTGTTGCCAAAGCTCTTGCACGACTCGCCCGTATCGGCATTGACGGCGATCATGGTGCCGTCCATGGTCGGCGCCAGGACGCGGCGCGGGCATTCCATGCCGGCAGCTTCAGGGGCGGGATTGTTCTTCGCGCGGCCCGCGTTGACGTCCCAGTACGCCACGCCACGGCAGATCATGTGCTGGTAGCTGGCCGCGTCGCGGTTGATCTTCGGATCGTGGCGCCAGATTTCCTTGCCCGTGTCCGGGTTCAGGGCGATGACGATATTGTGCGGCGTGCACAGGTACAGCATGTCATTGACCTTCAGGGGCGTGACTTCGTTGGCGATCTCGCCCGGGTCGTTCGGTCCCTTGAAGTCGCCCGTGTGGTAGGTCCAGGCCTCTTTCAAGCCGGAAATATTCGCCGGCGTGATCTGCGCGGCGGGTGCGTAGCGGTCGCCATAGCCGGAGCGGCCATACGCGGACCAGTCGTTGTACTCGACGCCGGGCGACAGATCGCCGCTGGCGGTGGCGGCCATGTTTTCGGCCGGCACGTCGCCATGCAGGTCATGGTAATCCTGGAACAGGGCGATGACGCCGGCGATGACGGTCAGGGCCACGGCGGCGGAGAGGGCCGTCCTGCCCGCCTGTGGCTGTTTTGCTGCGGCGGGTGGCGCCAGGCGGCGGCTGACGAAGGGCAGCAGCAGCCAGGCGGCGGCGGCAAACCAGATATCGAGGCGCGGCAGCAATTGCCACCAGTCGAATTTCACTTCAATGACGGACCAGATGAGGGTGGCGGTCAGCAGCAGCGCCATGAACGGTTGCGCGCTGCGCTTGCCTTTGAAGACGAGCACGCCCGCGACCAGCATGCCTATACCGGCCAGCAAGTAGTACCAGGAGCCGCCAAGCGTGGCCAGCCAGATGCCGCCGCCCAGCAGGGCGAGGCCAAACAGAATGAAAATAACGCCGGTGACCTTTAATAAAGGACCGGGCCGGAAAGAGGGAATCATCATATTCCTTTTTGCAAGGATTTATCGGTGGCGCGTTGCTGCGCCATATTGATTTCAGGGAAGGCGTCGATTGCAGAATATACAAAGTTTGGAATCACCAGAATGTGACAGTTTATCAGAATTGATGATTGTCTTCCGGTCGTGCCATTTTTTGGCGGGGCTCTTGTTTGAATCAAATAAACACTTCAAATAAGAACAAATATTATGCTGGATAACGGTTTTGCGGGGCTGGAAGGCCGACTGGAGGGGAGAGGGCGGGGTGGTCGCGCAATAATGCAGGGGTGCCGCGGAATGAATGAAAATAAAACTGTTGTTATAAGTGGCTGCAAAAAATGCAATGCGGATTATAATAACCATGCCTGGTGTGTGGCGATATTCAAATGAAAATGCGCGGATATTCCATCGGCATTAATTCAAGGCGTCGGTAGTATTGCTTAGGTGTTTGTACTTATTATTGCCGATGGTTTTTTCATTCTCTCGATGGCCGGCTGCGCGCGCCGGCGGGCCATGCACGCCACTGTTGCTGGCGGGACGCGCAAAACGCCGGCGGGCTGCTGCTGCATCGCACAAGGTGCCTGTACTTCGCTATAATTACGCGGTTAAAACACCATCCGCTAATGAGGAACCCCATGAGTTTGAATAACGTCTCTTCCGGCCGCGACCTGCCGAACGATTTCAACGTCGTCATCGAAATCCCGATGAACGCCGATCCGATCAAGTACGAAGTCGACAAGGAAAGCGGCGCGATTTTCGTCGATCGCTTCATGGGTACCGCCATGCATTACCCGTGCAACTACGGCTATGTGCCGAACACGCTGTCGCCGGACGGCGACCCGGTTGACGTGCTGGTCATCACCCCGTTCCCGCTGATTCCGGGCGTGGTCGTGCGCTGCCGTCCTATCGGCGTGCTGAAAATGACCGACGAGTCGGGCGAAGACGCTAAAGTGCTGGCCGTGCCAGTCGACAAGGTCCTGTCGATCTACAGCCACTGGCAAAAGCCGGAAGACTTGAACGAACTGCGCTTGCGCCAGATCCAGCATTTCTTTGAGCACTACAAAGATCTGGAAAAAGGCAAATGGGTCAAGATCGACGGCTGGTATGGTCCTGAAGTGGCCAAGGAAGAAATCCTGAACGGCGTTGCCGCTTTCAAGACTGACGCCGCCAAAGCCTAAGAATACCCAGTAAAAAACGCTCCCCGCCAGTCATGGCCGGGAGCGTTTTTTTATGCGCGAAACGGACTGTGCTCGTTCAATTCATCGAGGTAGGCGTCGATGCCGCCCCGTTCGCGCTCGAGGAAGCGCTGTACGGCGTCCGCAAAGGCCGGGTGCGCCAGCCAGTGGGCGGACCAGGTCTTTTGCGGCAGGAAGCCGCGCGCCATCTTGTGCTCGCCCTGGGCGCCCCCTTCGAAGGTGGCGATGCCGTTGGCGATGCAAAACTCCAGCGGCTGGTAATACGCCGTCTCGAAATGCAGGCAGGGCACGTGCTCGAGCGCGCCCCAGTAGCGGCCGTACAGGGTGTCGGCCGTGTGGATCACCAGCGAGGCGGCAATGGCCCGGCCTTCGCGCTCGGCGATGACCAATAGAATGTTCTGCGGCATGCTGGCGCCTATGCGCCGGAAGAAGTCCAGGCTCAGATAAGGCGACGAGCGGTGTTCCGCATAGGTATTACTGTAGCAGCGGTGGAACAGCTTCCAGTCGGCCTCAACAGCATCCACACCCCGCACCTGGCGCATGGTGACGCCCGCTTCCCGCACCTTGCGCCGCTCGGCGCGGATATTCTTGCGCTTCTTGTGTTCCAGCGTGGCGAGGAATTGCTCGAAATCCGTGTAGCCGGGATTGAGCCAGTGAAACTGCACGCCACTACGCATCAGATAGCCAGCTTGCGCCAGCTGGCGCGCTTCGCTTTCTGGCGGGAACAGGATATGGCAGGACGACACCTCGCTGGCTTGCTGCTGCGCTTGCAGGAAGGCCAGCAGGGCCGCGCGCGCCTCGCCATCGCGGGCCAGCAAGCGCGTGCCGCTCACGGGCGTAAACGGAATGGCGGACAACAGTTTCGGGTAATATTCGAGACCATGTTGCTGATAGGCCTCGGCCCAGGCCCAGTCGAACACGTACTCGCCATACGAGTGCATTTTCAGGTACAGGGGCAGGGCGGCGGCCAGCACATCGCCTTGCCACAGCACCAGGTAATTCGGCTGCCAGCCCGTGTTCGCGCTGGCGCAGCCGGACTCGTGCAGCGCGTGCAAAAAGGCGTAGGAAAGGAAGGGAGTGGCGTCCGCCTGGCTTGCCAGCAGTTCAGACCAGGCTGCTTCGCCAATTTCAGCCAGGGTAGTGACGATAGCCGTGCGATAATTCATTGTTGTAGTGTGCATTCATCACTCTCGGGGCGCCGCCATCGGCCCGCGCGCCCCTGTCTTGTTTAATAGAACGAAAATATCCATCATCATCATGACAGTCAAAGTCGCAATTGCTCAAATGAATAGTACGGTCGGCGATCTGGCCGGCAACCGTGCCAAGATCTTCGATCTTTCCCGCCGCGCCTTTGAGGCGGGCGCCGATATCGTGCTCACGCCGGAACTGTCGCTGGTCGGCTATCCACCCGAGGACCTGTTGCTGCGCAATGCATTCTACGCAAAAACGCAGGAAGCGTTTGCGGGACTGGCTGCCGACCTGGCCCAGTTCAAGGATTTGCACGTGGTGGTGGGCTTGCCCCTGCAAGACGAGAAGGGCGTGCGCCACAATGCCGCCTCCGTGTTGCTGAATGGCGAAGTGCTGGGCACCTACCGCAAGCACGATTTGCCGAATACGACCGTGTTCGATGAAAAACGTTACTTTACGTCGTCCGACCAGGCTTTCGTGTTTGGCGTGAAGGGCGTTCGTTTCGGCATTAATATCTGCGAAGACACGTGGTTCGAGCATGCACCGATGCGCGCCCGCGCTGCCGGCGCGCAAGTGCTGCTGGTGCCGAACGGTTCGCCCTACCACATGAACAAGCAGCATCTGCGCTATGAAACCATGCGCAGGAACGTCAGCGCGCAAGGCATGGCCCTCGTGTACGCCAACCTGGTCGGTGGCCAGGATGAGCTGATTTTCGACGGCGACTCGTTTGTCATGGATGCGGCCGGCACGATCCGCGCCCAGCTGCGCCATTTCGAGGAAGACTTGCAGGTCGTCGACTTCGACGGCGCCACGCCCGTGCCGCAGGCGCTGGCCGCGCCATTGACCACCGAGGCGCAGGTGTACCAGGCGCTGGTGCTGGGCGTGCGCGACTATATCGGCAAGAACGGCTTCCCGGGCGTGCTGATCGGCATGTCGGGCGGCGTCGATTCCGCCCTGACCCTGGCCATCGCCGTCGATGCGCTGGGCGCCGACAAGGTGCGCGCCGTCATGATGCCGTCGCAATTTACGGCCGATATCTCGTGGATCGATTCGCGCGACATGGTAAAACGCCTCAATGTGCGCTACGATGAAATTCCGATCAAGCAAACTTTCGACGCTTTCCGCGCCACCCTGGCTGACGAGTTCGCCGGACTGGCGGAAGACGCGACGGAAGAAAACATCCAGGCGCGCATCCGCGGCACCTTGCTGATGGCCCTGTCGAACAAGCATGGCAGCATCGTGCTAACGACCGGCAACAAGAGCGAGATGGCCGTCGGTTATTGCACCCTGTATGGCGACATGGCGGGCGGCTTTGCCGTCATCAAGGATATCGCCAAGACCCTGGTGTACCGCCTGTGTGCCTGGCGCAACAGCGTGTCGGACGTGATTCCCGAGCGCATCCTGACGCGCGGACCGTCGGCCGAGCTGCGCGCCGACCAGCTGGACCAGGATTCCTTGCCGCCATATGACGTGCTCGACGGCATCATGCAGCTGTACATGGAAGAAAACCGGCCGATCGCCGAGATTATCGAGGCTGGCTACCCGCCGGCCGATGTGGCCCGGGTCACGCGCCTGATCAAGATCAATGAATACAAGCGGCGCCAGTCGCCGGTGGGCATCCGCGTCACGCACCGTGGCTTCGGCCGCGACTGGCGTTACCCCATCACGTCGAAGTTTTACGAATAAGCAGCCATCTGTCCACAATCCAACAATTTTAAGGAGTAGCCATGAAACAGATTACCGCCATCATCAAACCATTCAAGCTCGACGAAGTACGCGAGGCCCTGGCCGATGTGAACGTGACGGGCTTGACCGTGACGGAAGTGAAGGGCTTTGGCCGCCAGAAGGGGCATACCGAGCTGTACCGTGGCGCCGAGTACGTGGTCGACTTCTTGCCGAAAGTCAAAGTCGAAGTGGTGGTGGACGACAGCGTGTCGGAACTGGTGGTCGACGCCATCATCAAAGCGGCCCGCACGGGCAAGATTGGCGATGGCAAGATCTTCGTGCGCGATGTGGAGCAGGTGATCCGCATCCGTACCGGCGAAACCGGCCCAGACGCCGTCTAGCACCAGCCATAAGCTACTGCGCGTCGTGCTTTGCGGCCTGCGATGCTCACCGTGCTTCAGCACGGTTGCGCTTCTTAGCCACAAATCGCTGCCGCTCGCTACGCTTCTGGCAGGCGCTATGTAGATGTTCTTCAGCAGACCGTAGGTCGGATTAGCGCGTGCGCGTAATCCGACATGAGTTGCGAATAATATTGCTGGATTACGCTCCGGCGGGGTTCAGCGCCCCAGCCGCATGTCGAATTTCCAGCATATCAGGCGCAGAATCGTGATGCCGCTGGCGCTGGTCCACAGCGCGAAGTCGTGCTCGGCGCCGAAGTGCATTTGCAGCAGGTAGGCCCAGCAGCCGAAAAACGCGCAGATGGCATACGGTTTGCCGTCGCGAAACACCATCGGCACTTCGTTGCAGACGATGTCGCGCATCACGCCGCCAAAAATCCCCGTAATCACCCCCATCATCGATGCGATGAAGAGCGGCATGCCGGCCCGCGTTGCTTCGGCCACGCCCGCGATGGCGAACATGCCCAGGCCGATGGCGTCGGCCACGATGATCAGGCGTTCCGAGACGATCTGGCGCAAGTGCTGGATCAGGGGCGCGGCCGTCAGAGCCAGCACGAAGATGAGAATCGCGTATTCCTGGTGCGACACCCAGAACAGGGGCCGCTTGTCGAGCAGGATGTCGCGCAAAGTCCCCCCGCCAAACGCCGTGATGAAGGCCACGACGAATACGCCGACCAGGTCCATGCGCTTGCGGCGCGCTTCGATGAAGCCGGAAAACGCGCCCACCAGGATGGCGATGACCTCAATGATCTTGATCAGCGAGCCAGGCGGCAATTGGGGTGGCATCATGGGTGGAGCGCTTGAGCAGGAAATAATTGTCACAGGTTAACATGACACGGCCCCGAAGGGTGACAAACGGGGCCGTGTGCAGTGCGGAACTTGTTATTGAATTGTGATCTTGCTGTAAGGCTAGCGGATAGGCTGCAGTGCGGAAGAAAGCAATACGACCAGTGCGCCATCGCCTCCTTCGGAGCGGCGCGCCTGGCAAAAGGCGATGACTTCATCCTTTTGCACGAGCCAGCTGTGCACCATCGATTTCAAGACCGGTTCCTGGCCTTTCGAGCCAAACCCCTTGCCGTGGATCACGCGCACGCAGCGCAGCTTGCGCCTTGTCGCCTGGTTCAGGAAGGCGCCGATGCCGTCGCGCGCCTCGTCGCGGCGCAAACCGTGCAAGTCCAGCTCATCCTGCACGGGCCAGTGGCCCTTGCGCATCTTCTTGACCACGTCCGGGCCCACGCCGGGGCGGGCGTAGTTCAGGGCCGGATCGTTTTCCAGGTAGTGGTCGACTTCGAACAAATCCGACAGCGACTCGCGCAGCACGGCCGCATCGTCTTCTTCCGGCGACAGCTTGCGCGCCGGCTGCTGGGCCGCCATGGCGCCCGCCTTGGGCAGGCTGGGCACGTAGCGGTCCGACTCGGGCAGGCGCTTGACGCCGCCGATGCTGGCCTTGAACAGATTGCTCTCCACGGCCTGCACCTTCACCTGCTGCGCGCGCTCAGCCGCAGCCTGCGCGCGCGCATCCGCCTGCTCCTTGAGCTGCTTGCTGACCGCTTTCAGGTCGGCAAAGTCTTTCATCGACGCCATGCGCCGCTTACTCCTGGCCTTCCAGGTAGCGCTGGGCGTCCAGTGCTGCCATGCAACCCGTGCCGGCGCTGGTGATGGCCTGGCGGTAGATGTGGTCTTGCACGTCGCCAGCCGCAAACACGCCCGGCGCGCTGGTGGCGGTGGCCATGCCTTCCAGGCCCGTCTTGGTCTTGATGTAGCCGTTGTGCATTTCCAGCTGGCCTTCGAAGATGCCCGTGTTCGGCTTGTGGCCGATGGCGATGAACACGCCGTGCACGCTCAACGCTTCAACCTTGCCGTCGATGGTCGACTTGATGTTCAGGCCCGTCACGCCGCCTTCGTTGCCCGTCACTTCGTCCAGGGTGTGGTTATATTTCAACACAATCTTGCCTTCGGCAACCTTGGCGTTCAGGCGGTCGATCAAAATCGCTTCGGCGCGGAACTTGTCGCGGCGGTGGATCAGCGTAACTTTATTGGCGATGTTCGACAGGTACAGCGCTTCCTCGACGGCCGTGTTGCCGCCGCCGACGACAGCCACTTCCTGGTTGCGGTAGAAGAAACCATCGCAGGTGGCGCAGGCGGACACGCCCTTGCCCATGAATTCCGCTTCCGATGGCAGGCCCAGGTATTGCGCGGACGCGCCTGTGGCGATGATCAGCGTGTCGCACGTATATTCGTGGCTGTCGCCCTTCAGGCGGATCGGTTTTTCATTCAGGAAGGTGGTGTGGATGTGGTCAAACACGATTTCCGTATTGAAACGCTCGGCGTGCTGCAACAGGCGCTGCATCAGGTCCGGACCTTGCACGCCCATCGGATCGCCAGGCCAGTTTTCCACGTCGGTGGTGGTCATCAATTGACCGCCTTGTTCCACGCCGGTGACCAGCATCGGGTTCAGGTTGGCGCGGGCGGCGTAGACGGCGGCGCTGTAGCCGGCTGGGCCGGAGCCGAGGATCAAAACGCGGGCGTGTTTGGTAGTGGTCATAATGAGGCTTCTCTATGAGTGGGGTCTATCCGAATTGGGGGCATACGCGCGAAGAACAAGGGCGTATTGCGCTTGTGCAAGCAATCCACGATTATAGACCAAGCCGCCTGTAGCGACGAATCGTGGGGCCGTCCGGGGCATATATGGCTTAGAATACTTCCTTATTATGGGAAATTCCCTTTCAGAAACATTTATCACCTTGCAGCGCTTCCCAGAATGACTAAACCAGCCCAGGCCAATCAAAATAGCTACACCCGAAAACCGGTCGAACGCCGGCCCTTGCCCAACCGGCTGGTGCGGCTGCTGTCCGAGGCGCGCTGGTTCGCGCTGGCCGCGTTTGCCCTGTATTTCGTGCTGATATTGGCCAGCTTCAACAAGCTCGACCCCGGCTGGTCGCACGCCACCAACGTCGATAAGGTGGCCAACCTGGGCGGCAAGCTCGGTGCGACCTTCTCCGATCTGTTGCTGTATATCTTCGGTTTTTCCGCCTGGTGGTGGTGCGTGTGGCTGCTGCGCACGGTGTGGCATGGCTATCGCCGGTTGAGTAAGCGCTTCCTGCTGGAAGAGGAAGAGGTGGAGCGCGAACATCATGTCGAGATGCTGATCCGCATCGTCGGCTTCTCCATCATGCTGATCGGCAGCATGGGCCTCGAATACCTGCGCATGGCGAAAAGTCTGCACGTGCAGCTGCCACGCGATCCGGGCGGCGTGCTGGGCCAGCTGGTGGGGCACTCGGCCCACGTGGCCTTCGGTTTCACGGGCGCGACCTTGCTGCTGTTGCTGCTGTTCGGCCTGGGTTTCAGTCTGTTCTTCCACGTGTCCTGGCTGCAAGTGGCCGAGCGCATCGGCGGCGCCATCGAAGACGCCTTCAACTGGTTCGTGCTGCGCTACCAGGACCGCGAAGACCGCCGCCAGGGCGAAGTGGCCGCCGTGCGCCGCGACGAAGTGGTGGTGATCGAGCGGGCCAAGCACGTGGAGAAACATGTGGCCGCGCCACCCGTGAAGATCGAGCCGCAGGTTGTGACGGTGGTGAAATCGGAGCGCGTGGAAAAGGAACGCCAGGCGCATCTGTTTGAAACCCCTGGCGACGGCAAGCTGCCGCCGCTGTCCTTGCTCGATGAAGCGCCGCCCGTGGTGGAAACAGTCTCCGTGGAAACCCTGGAGTTTACTAGCCGCCTGATCGAAAAGAAATTGTCCGACTTTGGCGTGGATGCCAAGGTAGTGGCCGCTTACCCCGGCCCTGTGGTGACGCGCTATGAAATCGAGCCGGCCACGGGCGTCAAGGGCAGTCAGATCGTCGGCCTGGCGCGCGACCTGGCCCGTTCGCTGTCCTTGACGTCAATCAGGGTGGTGGAAACCATTCCCGGCAAGAACTACATGGCGCTGGAACTGCCGAATAGTAAACGCCAGATCGTGCGCCTGACGGAAATCCTCGGCTCCAAGGTCTACAACGATGGCGTGTCCAGCCTGACGATTGCGCTGGGCAAGGATATCGCTGGCAAGCCCGTCGTGGCGGATCTGGCCAAGATGCCCCACTTGCTGGTGGCCGGCACCACCGGTTCCGGTAAGTCGGTCGGTATCAATGCGACGATTTTGTCGCTGCTGTACAAGTCCGATCCGCTCGACGTGCGCCTGATCCTGATCGATCCGAAGATGCTGGAAATGTCAGTGTATGAAGGCATTCCGCACTTGCTGGCGCCCGTCGTGACGGACATGCGCCAGGCTGGCCATGCGCTGAACTGGGCCGTGAACGAGATGGAACGCCGCTACAAGCTGATGAGCAAGATGGGCGTGCGTAACCTGGCTGGCTATAACGCGAAAATTGCCGACGCGAAAAAGCGCGAAGAACATATCCCGAATCCGTTCAGCCTGACGCCGGATTCGCCGGAGCCGCTGGAAAAACTGCCGACCATCGTCATCATCATCGACGAGCTGGCTGATCTGATGATGGTGGTGGGTAAAAAAGTCGAGGAATTGATCGCGCGTATCGCGCAAAAGGCGCGCGCCGCCGGCTTGCACTTGATTCTGGCCACGCAGCGCCCATCTGTAGACGTGATCACGGGCCTGATCAAGGCAAATATCCCGACGCGTATCGCCTTCCAGGTCTCGTCGAAGATCGACTCGCGCACCATTCTCGACCAGATGGGCGCGGAAACCCTGCTGGGCATGGGTGACATGTTGTACATGCCGCCCGGCACCGGCTTGCCGATGCGCGTGCACGGCGCGTTTGTTTCCGATGAAGAAGTCCACCGCGTTGTCAGCCATCTCAAGCTGCAGGGCGAACCGAATTACATCGAGGGCATCCTCGAAGGCGGCACCCTGGAAGGCGATGGCGCCGAAGGCGGCGCGCCGGGCGAGGGCGGCGGCGAGGCCGATGCCCTGTACGACCAGGCGGTGGCGGTGGTGCTGAAAAACCGCCGCGCTTCGATTTCGCTGGTGCAGCGTCACTTGCGCATCGGCTACAACCGCGCCGCCCGTCTGCTTGAGCAGATGGAGCAGAGCGGGGTGGTCTCAACCATGCAATCCAATGGCAACCGGGAAATCCTGGTGCCGGCGGCCAGTAGTGAACAAGGGTAAACAGAATGAAGAACACGACTTTCGCAGCAAAAATGATGATCGGCGCAGCCAGCGTTGCCTGCAGCCTGCTGTTCGCGGCCAGCGCCTCGGCCAGCGCCCTCGAGCAATTCAAGAGCTTTGCGGCCGGCACCAAGTCGGCCAAGGGCGAGTTCGTGCAGCGGCAAGTCAAGAAGGCGGATGCCAGCGGCAAGGCGAAAGTGTCGACGCCGGCCAGCGGCACGTTCGAGTTTGCCCGTCCGGGCAAGTTCATCTGGACGTATCTGAAACCATACGAGCAGTTGCTGCAAGCGGACGGCGACAAGCTATATATCTACGACAAGGACTTGAGCCAGGTGACGGTCAAGAAACTGGGCGACGCGCTCGGCTCCTCGCCGGCCGCGATTTTGTTTGGCAGCAATGACCTGGAAAAGAATTTCACCCTGGCCGAAGCGGGCACGCGCGATGGCCTGGAATGGCTGAAAGCGACGCCGAAAGCCAAGGACACGACGTTTGACGAAATTACCATCGGCCTGCGCAACGGCGTGCCGGAAGCGATGGAATTGCGCGATTCGTTCGGCCAGACGTCGGTGCTGGCGTTCAAGAACTTCCAGAAAAATCCGGCGCTTTCGGCCAATCACTTTAAATTTGTCATGCCCAAGGGCGCCGACGTCATTAATAATTAAGACTGTCGCGCCTTGCGTATGAGCCGGCCTCGCAGCAATGCGGGGCTTTTGCATTCTTATTAGGTAACTCATTATGGCGGATCTCTTTTCCACCGCACCGCGCCAGCCGCTGGCTGAAGCCTTGCGGCCGGCCACCCTGAACGAAGTCATCGGCCAGACGCACCTGTTGGGCGTGGGCAAGCCGCTGCGCCTGGCGTTCGAGGCGGGCAAGGCCCACTCGATGATCTTGTGGGGACCGCCCGGCGTGGGCAAGACGACCCTGGCGCGCCTGATGGCGAACGCCTTCGACAGCGAATTCATCGCCCTGTCGGCCGTGTTTGCTGGCGTAAAAGATATCCGTGCAGCCATGGACCAGGCCCGCCACAGCCTGGACCAGTTCGGCAAGCACACCCTGCTGTTCGTCGACGAAATCCACAGATTCAACAAGTCGCAGCAGGACGCCTTGCTGCCTTTCGTGGAATCGGGCCTGGTGACGTTCATCGGCGCCACGACGGAAAACCCCAGCTTTGAAGTGAACTCGGCGCTGCTGTCGCGCGCGCAAGTATATGTGTTGAAATCGCTCAACGAAGACGAGATGAAGCAGTTGCTGGCCAAGGCGCAATCCACGGCCCTGACGCACCTGACCTTCGACGAGGCGGCCGCCGACACCCTGATCGGCTACGCGGATGGCGATGCGCGGCGCTTCCTGAATTTGCTGGAGCAGGCCGAGACGGCCGCCAGTTCGACGGGCACGACGAAGATCGACGCGGCCTTCGTCGACAATGCATTGACCCTCAATTCGCGCCGCTTCGACAAGGGTGGCGACAATTTCTATGATCAGATTTCCGCACTGCATAAATCCGTGCGCGGCTCGAACCCGGACGCGGCCCTGTACTGGTTTTGCCGCATGATCGACGGGGGCGCGGACCCGCGCTACCTGTCGCGGCGCATCGTGCGCATGGCCTGGGAAGACATCGGCCTGGCCGATCCCCGTGCCTTGACCATGGTCAATGATGCGGCGGAAACGTATGAACGCCTCGGTTCGCCGGAAGGCGAGCTGGCGCTGGGCCAAGCCGTGATTTACCTGGCGATTGCCGCGAAAAGCAATGCCGGCTATAACGCGTTCAATACGGCCATGGCTTTCGTCAAGAAAGATAAATCCAAGGAAGTGCCCGTGCACTTGCGCAATGCGCCGACGAAGCTGATGAAGGAACTGGGCTACGGCCACGCCTACCGCTATGCGCACGACGAGCCCGATGCATATGCGGCCGGCGAAACGTATTTCCCGGATGGTATGGCGGAACCGGGCTGGTACCAGCCCGTGCCGCGCGGCCTGGAAAGCAAGATCGCCGATAAATTGGCCTGGCTGCGCGAGCTGGACCGCAAAGCGGGAAAACCAGCCGGCAAGGGCTGAGGCTACAAGCCCAGCAAGGTAAAACCGTCATCCTGCGGCGCGTAGCCCACCAGCTGGCGCGTCGCCGCGATGGACAGACGCTTGTAGCGGTTGTCCGACACGCCATGCACGACGTGGTAGCCGGGCGGCACGTCGGCCGCCACGCAGCGGGCCAGCAATTGCACCACGTCCCGTTCGCTGATGAAGGCGGCCACGTCGCGCGCGCTGTGCTGCTGGCCTGGCGCAAAGTTGGCCACATTGGCGATGCGCACCGCGATTGCCGTCATGCCATGCTGGTGCGCGAACGCGGAGGCCACGCCTTCGCCGAAGGCCTTGCTGGCGCCATACATGTTTGCGGGCCGCGCCGGCATGTTTTCCTGCACTTGCATATCCAGCGGATAGCCTTCAATGGCTTGCGCGCTGCTGGCAAACACGACTCTTTTCACGCCCTGCGCCTGTGCCGCGCGGAAGATGTTGTGCGTGCCGAGGATATTCGGCTGCAGCAATTGCGCATCGAAATCGGCGCTGGCGTGCGGCACGCCGGCCAGGTGCAGCACCACGTCGATATCGGTGCAGGCGGCCAGGCAGGCGGCATAGTCGGCCACGTCGAGTTGAATGGATGGGCAGGGCGCTTCGGCCAGCTTGCCTGTGTGCAGGTCGGCCAGGCGCAGGGAGAATTCCCCGTGCCGGCTCTTCCAGAAAACGGTGCCGATAACGCCGGCGGCGCCCGTGACGAGGACGCGCAAAGGTGCTTGACGCAGTGATTCTTTAGTCATGTATTCCTTGTATTCAGTGTGTGAGGCAGTGCCAGGCTCAGCCAGCGCAGCAGGGTAGGGCGGGGTGCGGCAGTCCCATGCACGCGGATGTGTCCGCTGCCCACGGCTTCGACCAGCACCAGGCCGTCATTCGGTATCGTATAGCGTTCGCCGCTGCGCAGCACGCAATCCTCGAACTGGGCGTAGGCCGTGATCCACGCCGTGCCGGACAGGCATTCGATGACCTTGGCATGCGCTTTTTCCAGGCGTAAAGGCCGTTCGCTGCGTAATTCGTGGTCGGTATGCATGGCATCGCTCCTGTTGTGCTGACAGGAACAGCTTAGGCCCTTGCGGTGAACCATGACAGATGCAGGAAAACGAAATTGTCATGAATACAGTGTCCCTTGTCGTAGACTGTGCTTATCAAAAAACTCGGCAACTGTATCTGTGCTGGCGACGCGCGGCAGCCGCATACTGAAAGGATGAACATGAGCGCGCATTTGAATCTGTACGAGCACCTGGCCAACGAGCTGGGCGCCTTGATCGACTCGCGCGTGTTTGCGCCCGGCGACCGCCTGCCGTCGATCCGCCACCTGGCGCAGCAAAAGCGCATCTCCATCAGTACCGTGATGCAAGCCTTGCGCTTGATGGAAGACCGGGGGCAGGTCGATGCTCGGCCCCAGTCCGGCTATTTCGTGCGCCACCGCGCGCCACGCCGCCCGTGCAGTGCCGACGCCCAGCATTTGAAGGAGCCAGCCTTCGTCGGCATCAACAATCTGTTGATGCGCGTGCTGAAGGACAACGAGACGGCGAATATCGTGCAGCTGGGCACGGCCTGGCCGCCCGACGAGATACTGCCCATCAAGCGCATGCAGCGCACCATCAGCGCCGTGGCGCGGCGCGAACCCGCTTTATTGAGCAAAGTCAGCTGCTACGACGTCAGCGAAGGCAATTTCCTGCGCCAGGTTGCGCGCCGGGCGCTGGACTGGGGCAAGCTGGACCCGCAAGAGATCGTCGTGACGAATTCCTGCACGGAAGCGATCAGCCTGTGCCTGCGCGCCGTCGCCAAGCCGGGCGACACCATCGCCATCGAGTCGGCCACGTATTTCGTGCTGCTGCAGATGATCGAAAGCCTGGGCATGAAGGCGCTGGAAATTCCCACCGACCCGAAGACGGGGCCGTCGCTCGACGCGCTCGAGCTGGCCCTGCGTGCCGGCCTCGTGCAAGCGTGTCTGTTCGTGCCGAACGCAAATAATCCCCTGGGCTGCGTCATGCCGGAAGCAAACAAGAAACGGCTGGCGGGGCTGCTGTCGGAATTCAATATTCCGTTGGTGGAGGACGATGTGTATGGCGACCTGTGCTTTGCACCGCAGCGGCCGTGGCCCGTGAAAGCCTACGATACGAGCGGCAATGTGCTGCTGTGCTCCTCGTTTTCCAAGGCCATCACGCCCGCGTCGCGCGTCGGCTACGTGCTGGCCGGGCGTTTCGCGCAGGAAGTGGCTCTGCTCAAAACCGTGTCGAGCGGTGCCACCAGCCATTTCTTCCAGGCCGTGCTGGCCGACTTTTTGGAAGGCAGCAGTTACGACCAGCAGCTGCGCAAGATGCGGCGCACCCTGGTGCAGCGCATCGCCCGCATGTCCGACGCCGTGGTGGCCAGCTTCCCGGCGGACTGCATGCTGTCCGAGCCGCAGGGCGGTTTCGTGCTGTGGGTGCAGATGCCGCCGCATATCGATGCGCTGGCACTGCACGGCCAGGCCATCGCGGAAGGCGTGGCGTATATGCCGGGCCAGCTGTTCTCGGCCTCGGGCAAGTTCGGCAATTATCTGCGCCTTAATTGCGGCAATGCGTGGACGCCGCGCATCGAGCAGGCCATTGGCCGCCTGGGGCGTCTGGTCAAGGATGCCTTGTAACTATTCTCTGCGCTTCAGTCCCCGTTTTTCACCGTTCGCTCCCTGTTTTTCGCCGCTGGTCGCAAGCCGGTGGCGTTGTTCGCGGCCGTTGGCTAAAGTACCACCATACCAGCAGCAGTCAACGAAACAAACTAACCAGGAGTAACATCATGAACGCACTGAAAAACATGGAAATCACCTTTGTCGCCGCCGCCATCATCGCCATCGGCGCCAGCTTCGCCACCGCCGGCGCGAATACGGTGGAAGTGAGCGCCAGCAGCACCGTGATCGCCCAGGCTGCCGACAGCACGATGCCCGTCGTTACCGTCAGCGCCCGCCGCCTGACCGCTGCCGAAAAAGCCGCGTTCATTTAAGCAATAAGCCAAGCAGACAATGTAAAGCGGGTGCGAGTGCCCGGCCATGCCGCCATGACGATGGTTGGCCATGTGCAAAACTCATAAAGAACTGAACGGGTCTTGGTACAATGAGTGCTTTCGATACATCGGCACCGCCATCCACCCATGATAGATATCCAACTTCTCCGTAAAGACATCGCCACCGTCGCAGAACGCCTGGCGACGCGCAAATTCCAGCTCGACGTGGCAGGTTTCAATGCCCTCGAAGCCGAACGTAAGGCGATCCAGACGCGCACCGAAGAGCTGCAAGGCAAGCGCAATGCGCTGTCCAAGCAAATCGGCATGTTGAAAGGCAAGGGGGAAGACACCTCGGCCGTGATGGCGCAAGTGGCCGGCCTGGGCGATGAACTGAAAGCCGATGAAGCGGCCCTGACCCTGGTGCAAGCCAAGCTGAGCGATTTCATCATGGCCGTGCCGAATTTGCCGCACGAATCGTCGCCTCTGGGTACGGACGAGTCGGGCAACGTGGAAGTGCGCAAGGTCGGCACGCCACGCACTTTTGACTTTGAAGTCAAGGATCACGTCGATGTGGGCGGCCCGCTGGGCCTCGATTTCGAAGTGGCCACCAAGCTGACCGGTTCGCGCTTCTCCGTCATGAAGGGCGGCATCGCCCGCCTGCACCGCGCGTTGGCGCAATTCATGCTCAACACGCACGTGGACGAACATGGCTACACGGAATGCTATACCCCGTACATGGTCAATGCCGACTCGCTGCGCGGCACGGGCCAACTGCCGAAATTCGAAGCCGACCTGTTCTCGGTGAAAAAAGGCGGCGCGGAAGGCGAGGGCGAGACCTTCTACCTGATCCCGACGTCGGAAGTGTCGCTGACCAATATCGCACGCGATGAAATCCTGGCGCTGGATCAACTGCCCCTGAAAATGACGGCCCATACGCCATGCTTCCGTTCGGAAGCGGGCAGCTACGGTCGCGACACGCGCGGCATGATCCGCCAGCACCAGTTCGACAAGGTGGAAATGGTGCAAGTGGTGCATCCGGACACGTCGTACCAGGTGCTCGATGAAATGGTCGGCCATGCGGAAACGATTTTGCAACGCCTGGGCCTGCCATACCGCGTGATGTCGCTGTGCACGGGCGACATGGGTTTCGGCGCCACCAAGACCTTCGACCTGGAAGTGTGGCTGCCGGCGCAAAACACCTACCGCGAAATCTCGTCCCTGTCGAACTGCGAAGCCTTCCAGGCCCGCCGCATGCAGGCGCGTTTCCGCAATGCCGCCGGCAAGCCGGAGCTGGCCCACACCCTGAACGGCTCCGGCCTGGCAGTGGGACGCACCCTGGTGGCCGTGCTGGAAAACTACCAGCAGGCAGACGGCAGCGTCGAGATCCCGGCCGTGCTGCGCCCGTACATGGGTGGCCTGACGCATCTGAAGGCCTAAAATAGTCCTTTTCTTTTCGCCGCGGGCTGCTATAATCTTGCCTTCTCGCAGCAATGCGGGAAAGACCGCAGCAAATGGAGAGGTGGCAGAGTGGTCGAATGTACTTGACTCGAAATCAAGCGTACGTTAAATCGTACCGTGGGTTCGAATCCCACCCTCTCCGCCAGAACAAATAGAGAAAGCTCCCGCAAGGGAGCTTTTTTTATTTGTGGCGGCGAAGAGGAGCAAGGCGCCTGCGCGCCTTGCGCGTGGGATTCGAAGACGAGCGCGTACTCGCGCGAGACTCCCCGAATCGTCAATTTGGTTTTAAGCGTGCGCCAAGGTGGCGTCTACAAAGGCGAGCCGCGCCTTGTACGAGGCTCCCCGAATCGACCGATTGGTTTTTTGGTTTGGCTACCAGCCCTCAGTTGCAAATCGCCAATAAAACCCCTACCCAACCCAACAATCCCCATGCTAAAATAGCGCCTCGTTCAAACAGGCACGTCAGTTTGAACGAATAGACCGCAGTAAACGGAGAGGTGGCAGAGTGGTCGAATGTACTTGACTCGAAATCAAGCGTACGTTAAATCGTACCGTGGGTTCGAATCCCACCCTCTCCGCCAGAATACATAAGAGAAGCTCCCGCAAGGGAGCTTTTTTTATACCCGCCACATGTGCAAGCCGCCAGCGCAATAAGGCAGGTAAAAAAAATCGCCCAAAGCGCGCAGCGCAAGGCGTTTTTTCCTCCATTCAGGCTTTGAAAGCCAGCGCTCCCACAAACGCAATCTAATGCACTAGCCTCGCCACCGCAAACGCGACGCCCGACATGGCAACGATCGTCCCCCCACACGACAGGATGACAGCCGACTTCGCCTCAGCCACATCGGACTTGGTCGCATAATTGGAGCGCACCACAGCGAGGTCCAGTTTCAAGCCACTGACATCCGTCTTGAGAACGCCGACATCGGTCTTGAGAGCAGTAACATCCGTTTTCAGGCCGGCAACATCCACCTTGATGTCCGCAACATCGGTTTTCAAGTCCGCAACATCGACTTTGATGTCAGTCACATCGGCCTTTACATCCTTTACGTCCAGTTTCACACTGGCCATGTCCTTTCCCGGCGTGTTGACTTGCTCGTCCATGGCGCAATCCTCCGTGCTTGTCACTGCATGCTCCTCGCTTTTTTCACCGCTGTCAAACAGTGTCCCGAGGGTATCGCGCATGGCTTTGCTATTGCTTGCCAGGCGTTGCGCCAGCGCCGTCACGCGCTGCAAGTCGGCCATTCCTTCGCCCTGTAGCTGCTCCGTGGCAGTCTGCAATTCGACGGTGATCTGCTCGCTGAGACTGGCTGCGACCTGTAGCCACGCATCGATCTTGCGCTGGCGTGACTGTTGCGCCAGCGCGCCATGCCGCATTTGCGTATCGCTCAGCTTGTGCATGCTGTTCATGCTGCGTCCTCTTCACGTTGGGGCCGATGCCGCCCACGCTACTCCTCGCCGATAGTGTCCGCCTTGACCCCGCTCACCCTATGGTAATCTACCGTATCCCCATCCTGTCCCCATACCCAAGCAATGAGCCGATTCTGGAGCAACATCGTCAGCGAGCTGACCCCCTACATCCCGGGCGAGCAACCCAAACTGCCCAACCTGGTCAAACTCAACACCAACGAAAATCCCTATGGCCCGTCGCCGCAGGTGCTCGCCGCACTGCGCGAAGCAGCCAACGACAGCCTGCGCCTCTACCCTGATCCGTCCGCCAGCGAACTGAAGCAAACCCTGGCCGACTACCACGGCTTAAACAGCAATCAAGTGTTCGTCGGCAATGGCTCCGACGAAGTGCTGGCGCTGGCCTTCATGGCCTTGCTCAAGCACGATGCGCCGCTGCTGTTCCCGGACATCAGCTACAGCTTCTACCCCGTGTATTGCAAGCTGTACGGCATCGATTACCGCACGGTGGCGCTCGACGATGCCATGCGCATCCGTCCGGAAGACTACCAGGGGCCGTGCGGCGCCATCATCTTCCCCAATCCTAACGCCCCCACGGGCGTGGACTTGCCGCTGGCCGGCGTGGAAACTTTGCTGCGTGCCCATCCCGATGCCGTGGTGGTGGTCGATGAAGCGTATGTGGATTTCGGCGGCGAGAGCGCCGTGGCCCTGGTGGCGCGGTATCCGAACTTGCTGGTGGTGCAGACGTTCTCGAAATCGCGCTCGCTGGCCGGCTTGCGCGTGGGCTGTGCATTCGGGCATCCGGACTTGATCGAGGCGCTGGAAAGAGTGAAGAACAGTTTCAACTCGTATCCGCTGGACCGGCTGGCGTTGGCCGGGGCCGTCGCATCGCTGCACGACGAAGCGTATTTCCAGCAGACGCGCCAGGCCGTTATTGCCACCCGCGAACAGCTGACGGCGGACTTGGCGGCGCTGGGCTTCGAGGTACTGCCCTCGGTGGCCAACTTTGTCTTTGCCCGTCACCCGCAGCATGACGCGGCGCAACTGGCCGCCGGCTTGCGTGCCCGCTCCGTGATCGTGCGCCACTTCAATGCGCCGCGCATCAGCCAGTATTTGCGCATCAGCATTGGTAATGTGGGCGAGTGCGCAGCCTTGATGGCGGCGTTGCGCGAGATATTGTCGTGATGGCAGGCCTGGTACGGCTGCCGGCAGCCGTACCAGGCGCCAGTTTGCTTACTGCTGGCTGACTCGGCGGCGGCGCGCCATGAAGCAGAGCAAGCCCAGGCCGCCCAGCAGCATGCCGTAAGTGGCTGGCTCCGGTACGGCCGACACGGACAGGTTATTGATGGTTGGCCAGATGCCGATCTGTCCGGCTGTGCTGACGGACAGGTCGGAGAATGCGCCCGACGACACGAAGCCGATAAACGAAGCTTGCGTCGGCAGGGCCAGATCATAGCTGAGCAGCTCGCCCAGCGCATTGCGCGCCGTCAGCGTGATGCTCTGGCCATTGGCATATTCGCCGGCAAAGTTCGATCCGAAGAAGAATCCCCCCACACCGCGTACGGCACTGGAAAAGTTGGAGAACACCACGCTGTCGTTGCGGTCGTTCGTGCTCAGCCAGTTGTCGCTGCCCGTGCCTGCGCCATACAGGATGGGCGAGGCGCCAACGCTGCTGACCGTGTAGGCATAGCTGCCCGCGTTGCGGTTCAGCGGGCCGTCGAGCGCATCGATGGGCAAATCATCAAAGGTGTCGACGCCGGTATTGCCGACCGCTGCCAGATAGGCGGACTGGCTGGTAAACACCGTGATGTCTGCGTGTGCGGCGCTGGCGGCGAGCAGCAGGGCGGCGGCGCTCATGATTTTCAGGCGGGAGAATGCAGTTTGCAAGATCGACTCCTTCACAAGGGTTGGGAAAAGGATGCGGCAAAAGTTTACTTATTTATAATGCCAATTCAATATAATATTAACTAGAAAAAAATGCAATATAAAGTTCTTTATGATAATTTTCGTCTTGTATAGCTGAAAAGCGGATGTTTCCCAATCACCACTCCGTGTACGCCAAACGTCGCGTAGGGCCGCACCATGCTGCCGCCAAGGGCCATTTGTGCAACAATAATCGGATTCATTCATCGACAGGACGGACAATATGGCAAAAGTGGCATTCATCGGTTTGGGCGTCATGGGTTTCCCCATGGCAGGTCACCTGGCGGCGGGCGGGCACGACGTCACCGTGTACAACCGCAACCCGGCCCGCGCGGCCGCCTGGCTGGAACAGCACAAGGGCAGCAGCGCCGCCACGCCGGCTGCCGCGGCGGCCGGTGCCGAGTTCGTCTTTACCTGCATCGGCAACGATAACGACCTGTACCAGGTCATCCTGGAAGAGGGCGGCTTGCTGTCCGCCATGGCGCCGGGCAGCATCCTGATCGACCACACGACGGCTTCGGCCGAAGCGGCGCGCACCATCCACGCGGCGGCGAAAGAGCAGGGCGTGTTCTTCCTCGACGCGCCTGTGTCCGGCGGCCAGGCGGGCGCGGAAAACGGCAAGCTGACGGTGATGGCGGGCGGCGATGCTGAAGCGTATGCACGGGCTGAGCCTGTCATCGCCCTGTTCTCGCGCGCCGTCACCTACATGGGCGCTTCCGGTTCCGGCCAGCTGACGAAGATGGTCAACCAGATCTGCATCGCGGGCCTGGTGCAAGCCTTGAGCGAAGGCATCGCCTTTGCGGAAAACGCGGGCCTCGATGCGGCCCTGGTCGTCGACGTGATTTCCAAGGGCGCGGCGCAGTCGTGGCAGCTGGAAAACCGGGGCAAGACCATGATAGAGCGCAAGTTCGACTTCGGTTTCGCCGTCGACCTGATGCGCAAGGACCTCGGCATCTGCCTCGCCGAAGCCAAGCGCAACGGCAGCGACTTGCCCGTGACGACCTTGACGGACCAGTTCTATGGCGAAGTGCAACAGGCGGGCGGCAACCGCTTTGATACATCCAGCCTGATTACCCGCCTGAACAAAAAGTAATCGTTCAACGGCCAGCCACGGCGGCGCGTCCCTGCACAGGGCCGCGCCGCTTGTCGTTTACGCCAGCATTAACCTTAAAACGTCAGTTTCCGGAACATCCGGTTTCGATTTTCATGGAAAAGCATGGACTTCGCTAGCTCATCGTGTATTATTAAAAAACGAGATGAAATGTCCCAATTTTTAAAACATTATGAGCGGACCCGCATGAAAACCAACTCCTCAGCGATAACACGCGTTGTCGACAAGAACATTCCCTATCTGTCTTCCGCCGTTGCCATCTGGCGTCCCCGCGCCGTGCTGCGCAGCTGGCCCGGCGTGGCCATCGCGCTGGTGATCGCCCTGTCGGCCACCTTTATTTCCAGCAATTACGGTGGTCCTCAGTTGCTGTATGCGCTGTTCTTCGGCCTGGCTTTCCACTTCCTCGCCACCGACCCCACCTGCAAGCCTGGCATCGAGTTTTGCAGCAAGGTGCTGCTGCGCACGGGCGTGGCCCTGCTGGGCGCGCGCATCACCTTCAACCAGATCGCTTCCGTGGGCGTGACGCCGTTATTGATTGTCGTCGGCGGCTTGGTGGCAACTTTGGGCTTCGGCTACCTGCTGGCCAGGTGGCTGAAACGCCCCATCACGGAAGGCATTTTGTCGGGCGGTTCCGTGGCCATCTGTGGTGCCTCGGCCGCGCTGGCCATCTCGGCCGTGCTGCCGCAAACCAAGGAAAACGAAAAATTCACGCTGCTGACGGTGGTGGGCGTGACGACCTTGTCGACCCTGGCCATGATCGTCTACCCGCTGCTGGTCAAGCTGCTGGGCTTTGACCCGACGGAGGCGGGCGTGTTCATCGGCGGCACGATTCATGACGTGGCGCAAGTGGTGGGCGCTGGCTACCTGGTCAGCAACCACACGGGCGACGTGGCCACCTTCGTCAAGCTGACGCGCGTCGCTTGCCTCGTGCCTGTCGTGCTGGGCCTGTCGATCATGTTCAAGCGCAAGGACGGCAAGAGCGAAGTCGATGCGCCGCCGCTCGTGCCATTCTTCCTGATCGGCTTTGTGTGGCTCGTCATCACGAATAGCCTGGGCCTGATTCCGCAGGAAGTGAATGGCTGGATCAACAATGCCTCGCGCGCCTGCCTCGTCATCGCCATTGCCGCGCTGGGCGTGAAAACGTCGTTCCAGTCGCTGGCCTCGCTGGGCTGGCGTCCCGTGATCATGCTGGTGATGGAAACCGTATGGATCGCCGCCTTCGTCGCCATCGCCGTGCTGCTGACGCGCTAAGCGAGCCGGGCCTGCCATGAAGATCCTAGTCCTCGGCGCCGGCGTGGTCGGCACGGCATCGGCCTGGTACTTGCGCCAGGCTGGCCACGATGTGCGCGTGTTCGAGCGCCAGCCGGGCGCCGCGCAGGAAACCAGCTTCGGCAATGGCGGGCAGATTTCCGTCTCGCATGCGGAACCGTGGGCCAACCCTGCCACCCTGCGCAAGGTCGTGCGCTGGCTGGGCAAGGACGACGCGCCGCTGCTGTTCCGGCCCCGCCTCGATACGCTGCAATGGCAGTGGGCGCTGCATTACCTGCGCGAGTGCCTGCCGTCGCGCGTGTCGCGCAATATGCGGCAGATCGTCGCCCTGGCCGAGTACAGCCGGCAGAGTTTGCAATCCCTGCGCCGCGAAACGGGTATCGAATATGACCACCTGGAGCGCGGCATTCTGCATTTCTATACGGACCAGCAGGAGTTCGATAAATCGCAGTCGGGCGCCGCCCTCTTGCGCGAGCTGGGCTGCCCGCGCAATACCGTCAGCGCCGATGAAGTGATACGGCTGGAACCGGCCCTGGCCCATGCCCGCCAGCACATCGTCGGCGGCGACTTCACGGCCAGCGACGAGTCGGGCGACGTGCATTTGTTTACCACGGCGCTGGCCGCGCGCGCCGCCGCGGCCGGCGTGGATTTCCAGTACGGCAGCACCGTGACGCGCTTGCTGGCGGACGGCGAACGCATCACGGGCGTGGAATGCATCGATGCGCAAGGGCGCCATCGCCTGGAACACGCGGACGCCGTGGTGGTGGCCATGGGCAGCTTTTCCGCGCCCTTGCTGCAGCCGCTGGGCATGCGCTTGATGCTGTATCCGGGCAAAGGTTATTCCGCCACCTATCCGATTCTTGAGCCATCCGCCGCACCGACCGTCTCGCTGACGGACGATGGCCACAAGCTCGTGTTTTCGCGCCTGGGCGAACGCCTGCGCGTGGCGGGCACGTGCGAGCTGAACGGGTACACGCGCGAACTGAACCCCGTGCGCTGCGCCGCCATCACGCGCCGCGTGCAGGCGCTGTTTCCCCGCGCCTGCGATTACGGCGACCCCGTCTACTGGGCCGGCCTGCGCCCCCTGACGCCTTCGAACGTGCCGTATATCGGCGCCACGCGCTACCGTCAGCTGTTCCTCAACACGGGTCACGGCACCCTGGGCTGGACCATGGGCTGCGGCGCGGGCAGGGCGATCGCGGACCTTGTGTCGGGACGCCGGCCGGAAGTCGATTTTGCGTTTTGCGGGGAAACCCAAGGAAAAAGGCTGGGGTCGGACCCTCAGGGTCCGACCCCGGATTTTGCTTCTGGTTTAAATGAATTGCACAGGAGATCAAGATGAGAGACGACGCCACCCCCAGCCAAGCACCGGGCGGCCTGACCCTGGCCGGCACCACCTACCAGTCGCGCCTGCTGGTGGGCACGGGCAAATACAAGGATTTCGAGGAAACGCGCCTGGCCATCGAAGAGAGCGGCGCCGAGATCGTCACCGTGACGATACGCAGGGTCAACATCGGCCAGGAGAAGGGCGAGCCGAACCTGCTCGACTTCATTCCGCCATCGAAATACACGATCCTGCCCAACACGGGCGGCTGCTACAACGCGCGCGACGCCGTCTATACCTTGCAGCTGGCGCGCGAGCTGCTGGGCGGCCACCCGCTGTGCAAGCTGGAAGTGCTCGGTGATGAAAAGACCTTGTTCCCGAACATGCCTGAAACCTTGAAGGCGGCCGGGGAGCTGGTGCGCGACGGCTTCCAGGTGATGGTGTATTGCAGCGACGACCCCATCCAGGCGCGCATGCTGGAAGACCTCGGCTGCATCGCCGTCATGCCGCTGGCGTCCCTGATCGGCTCGGGCATGGGCATTCTGAATCCGTGGAATCTGTCGCTGATCATCGAGCAAGCCCGCGTGCCCGTGCTGGTCGACGCGGGCGTGGGCACGGCGTCGGACGCGGCCATCGCCATGGAACTCGGTTGCGACGGCATTTTGATGAATACCGCCATCGCGGCGGCGCGCGAACCGATACGCATGGCGCGCGCCATGAAACTGGCAGTGCAGGGCGGACGCGAGGCTTACCTGGCCGGACGCATGCCGAAAAGTATGACACAGCCTGGCGCCATGCGCGCCTCGCCGTCGTCGCCAATGGCCGGGCTGATCGCCTGAGCCGCCGCATTTACCCGCAGTTTGCAGCACCGTAGTTGATTATCGTTTCAAGCGTTTATAAAAACCACAATACCTGGAGATGACATGAAACACACACTCGTAGCGGCAGCCATCCTGGCCTCCTTCTTCGCCGGCAACGCCAGCGCCCAATCGTCCGTCACCGTGTACGGCTTGCTCGACGCGGGCCTGACCTCCGAACATGGCGGCGCGGACGGTTCCGTCACCAAGCTGGCCACCGGCGTGCAGTCGGGCAGCCGCATCGGCTTCAAGGGCACGGAAGACCTGGGCAACAATCTGAAAGCCAATTTCTTGCTGGAAAACGGCCTCGACGTGGATACGGGCGCCAACCGCCAGGGCGCCTTGTTTGGCCGCAAGGCTTACGTGGGCCTGTCGGGCGGATTCGGCGCCGTAAACCTGGGCTTGCAGCACAATCCGCTGTTTACCGCGCTGGACAATATCGACCCCTTCGAGACGGGCATGACGGGCGCTTCGATCAACCTGATGAGCGTGGCCAGCCTGCGCACGAAAAACTCCATCATGTATGAAACGCCGAAGGTGAACGGCTTGTCGGCCGCCATCATGTATGGCTTGGGCGAAAAGCCGGACAGCAACACCCTGGGCCGCACCATCGACTTTTCCATCGACTATGCCAATGGCCCGCTGGTACTGACGCTGGCGCATGACAACCGCAAGGATACGCCGTTGAACACGGCGAAAGTGACCTTGCTGGGCGGCACCTATGACTTCGGTCCCGCCAAGCTGCACGCCGCGTATGAGACGGACAAGGATGATGCGGGCACGGATTTCCGCAACTACATGCTGGGTGCGTCGGCCCCTGTAGGCGCGGCGGGCAGCGTGATGGCGTCCTACATCAAGAAGGATGACCGCACGAATGCGCGCCGCGGCGGGCGCCAGCTGGCCATCGGCTATACCTATGCCTTGTCCAAACGCACGAATCTGTACACCTCGTACGGCCGCATCAACAACGATGGCGCGGGCACCAATTTTGTTGGCGATGCCTCCAGCGGCGGCAGCGTGCCCTTGCCTGGGCATAACTCGAGCGCCTTCACGGCCGGCATGCGCCTGAAGTTCTAAGCGCGGCGCAGAAGGAGAGCGATGGCGGCTTGTCTGTTGCGGATAAGCCGCCATTGTTGTTTCAGGAGTGGACCTAAGTCACGGATTCCGGATTCAGGAATGAAACAGTCCGATTTTTCATGAATTTTCATTGACAGCGCATTTCGCAACCGTTAAATTGAACACGTATTTCAAATATCGGAACAAAATATACCGATTTTTCATAAAACCGTAAGGAGACTGAGCCATGACCGATTTGTCCGACCAAAAAGCCGCCGCCGCAGCGATACCTGTGGGCCCGCAAAAGATGACGCCTTCCGAAGCGTTCGTGGAAACTCTGGCCGCCAATGGCGTGACCGACATGTTCGGCATCATGGGCTCGGCCTTCATGGACCCGATGGATATCTTTGCCCCGGCCGGCATCCGTTTGATTCCCGTCGTGCACGAGCAGGGCGCCGGCCACATGGCCGACGGCTATGCCCGCGTCTCGGGCCGCCATGGCGTCGTCATCGGCCAGAACGGCCCCGGCATCAGCAATTGCGTGACCGCCATTGCCGCCGCCTACTGGGCGCACACGCCCGTCGTGATCATTACCCCTGAGACGGGCACGATGAGCATGGGCCTGGGCGGTTTCCAGGAAGCGAACCAGCTGCCGATGTTCGAGGAATTCACGAAATATCAAGGTCATGTGACGAATCCGGCCCGCATGGCGGAATTCACGGGCCGTTGTTTTGACCGCGCCATGTCGGAAATGGGGCCGACGCAATTGAACATCCCGCGCGACTATTTTTATGGCGAAATCAAGGCGGAAATCCCGAAACCGAACCGCCTGGACCGCGGCGCCGGCGGCGAACAAAGCCTGAACGATGCGGCGGAATTGCTGGCGAAAGCCAAGTTCCCTGTGATCATCTCGGGCGGCGGCGTCGTCATGGGCGAAGCCATCGAAGAGTGCAAGGCCCTGGCCGAACGCCTGGGCGCACCCGTCGTCAACAGCTACCTGCATAACGACTCCTTCCCTGCCAGCCATCCGCTGTGGTGCGGCCCGCTCGGCTACCAGGGTTCCAAGGCAGCCATGAAACTGATCGCCAAGGCCGACGTCGTCGTGGCCCTCGGTTCGCGCCTGGGACCGTTCGGCACCTTGCCGCAGCACGGCATGGATTACTGGCCGAAAAACGCGAAAATCATCCAGATCGACGCCGACAACAAGATGCTGGGGCTGGTGAAAAAGATTTCAGTCGGCATCTGCGGCGACGCCAAGGCCGCCGCCAAGGCGATTATTGCGCGCCTGGACGGCAAGACGCTCGATTGCGATGCCACGCGCGACGAGCGCTATGCCACCGTGCAAGCGGAAAAGGCCGCGTGGGAAGAGGAATTGACGAACTGGACGCACGAGAAGGATGCGTACAGCCTGGACATGATCGAAGAGCAGAAGAAGGAGCCGGGCAACTATCTGCACCCGCGCCAGGTCTTGCGCGAGCTGGAAAAGGCGATGCCGGAAGACGTGATGGTGTCGACCGACATCGGCAACATCAACTCGGTAGCCAATAGTTACTTGCGCTTCGAAAAGCCGCGCAGCTTCTTTGCGGCGATGAGCTTTGGCAACTGCGGCTATGCCTTCCCGACCATCATCGGCGCCAAGGTTGCCGCACCGCACCGTCCAGCCGTGTCGTATGCGGGCGACGGCGCCTGGGGCATGAGCCTGATGGAAACGATGACCTGCGTGCGCCACAACATTCCCGTGACGGCCGTGGTGTTCCACAACCGCCAGTGGGGTGCGGAAAAGAAAAACCAAGTCGATTTCTACAACCGCCGCTTCGTGGCAGGTGAACTCGACAACCAGAGCTTCGCGGAAATCGCGCGCGCCATGGGCGCCGAAGGCATCACGGTCGACAAGCTGGAAGACGTGGGCCCGGCCTTGAAAAAGGCGATCGACATGCAGATGAATGAGGGCAAGACCACCATCATCGAAATCATGTGCACGCGCGAGCTGGGCGACCCGTTCCGCCGCGATGCGCTGAGCAAACCCGTGCGTCACCTGGATAAATATAAAGACTACGTCTGATTTGCTGGTGTTGTTGGATTACGCCCTCTGGGCAAATCCAACCTACCCAACCTACGCGACTGTGTAGGTCGGATTAGCCGGGCCTAGGCCCGGCGTAATCCGACACCACCCTGACCGATCCTTGTATGACCCCGGCTTGCCGGGTTTTATGTGCCGGAACCATCTTCATGCTTGCGTGGTTCCGGCACTTTTTTTACCGAATTGGAGTACCCATGAAAGCCCTGCACCGCATCATCGAGCAAGCCCGCACCGTGCCGAAGAACATCGTGTTGTGCGAGGGCGACGACGTGCGCGTGCTGCAGGCAGCTGCGCGGGCGGCAAGCGAAGGCCTGGCGCACATCACCATCGTCGGCAAGCCGGCCGCCATCCTGGCCCTGGCGCGCGAACATGCGCTGGACCTGGATAGCGTGCGCCTGATCGACCCGGCAGAGTCCAGCGAGTCGGAACACTATGCCCAGCAATTGTTTGTGCTGCGCCAGGCCAAGGGCATGACGGTGGAGCGGGCGAGGATCGCCGTGCAGGATCCGCTGTGCTATGCCAACCTGATGGTGCGCCTGGGCGACGCGGATGGCTGCGTGGCGGGAGCCGTGCACACGACGGCAGACGTAGTGCGCAGCGCCATCCAGATCATCGGCGTCGATCCGGCCTTCAAGCTGGTGTCGAGCTTTTTCCTGATGATGCTGTGCGAACCTTTCCACAGCCTCAAGGGCGGTTTCATCTTTTCCGACTGCGCCCTCGTTGTCGACCCGAAGGCCGAGGAACTGGCCGACATCGCCATGGCCGCCGCCGACAGCGCGCAAGCGTTGCTGATGGAAGAACCGCGCGTGGCCATGCTGTCGTTTTCCACCAGCGGCAGCGCCCACCACGCGGCCGTCGACAAGGTGCATGCGGCAACAGACCGGGTCAAGGCCCAGCGTCCGCTGCTGGCCATCGATGGCGACGTGCAGCTCGACGCGGCCATCGTGGCCGAGATTTCGCAGAGAAAAGTCAAGGATTCCGTCGTCAATGGCCGCGCGAACGTGCTGGTGTTCCCGAACCTCGACGCGGGTAATATCGGCTATAAATTGGCTGAGCGCATGGGCGGCGCCGTCGCCATCGGCCCCCTGCTGCAAGGCTTGAAGAAACCCGCCAACGACCTGTCGCGCGGTTGCAGCGCGATTGACGTGTACAACGTGATTGCCGTCACGTCCGTGCAGGCCCAGGGTGGACGCTGACTTCCTGTTCAGCTTGCCGGTGCTGGCGCTGCTGGGCGTGGTGGCGGCGGGCACGTATTTTCAGACCGTCACGGGTTTTGGCCTGGGCATGATCGTCATGGGCGTAGCCAGCGGCCTGGGCCTGGCGCCCGTGCCCGCGCTGGCGGCCCTCGTCAGTTTGTTGTCCTTGGCGAATTGCCTGGTGGCCTTGCCGGGCGCCTTGCACCACCTGGACTGGCGCGCCATCCGCGCGGCCAGCATCGGCTTGCTGCCGGCCATGGCGGCCGGCGTGCTGTTACTGGGATACCTGGACCAGGCGTATGCGCCCGTCCTGAAACTGTTATTGGGCGCGGCCATCGTGTATGGCGGCGTCAGCATCCTGCTGCAGGCGCCGCCGGGACCGGGCGCGGCGGACAAGCGCAGCTTCTTCATCAGCGGCGTGTGCGGCGGCCTGTTCTCGGGCCTGTTTTCGCTGGCGGGACCGCCGCTCGTGTACCAGTTTTACCGCCAGGAAATGAGTTTGAAAACCATCCGCTACAGCCTGATCTTTTTGTTCGCCATCAGCGCGGGCGGGCGTTCGCTGATGGCGGGCAGCCAGGGCCAGCTCGACGCGAAAGTCTTGCTGTTGTGCGCGCTGGCCTTGCCCGTGGGCGTGCTGGCCACGATGGCCGGCAAGCGCTATCCGCCACCGATCGCTCAGCGCGGCATGCGCCGCATCGCGTTTGGCGTGCTGACCGCCATCGGTATCTCATTGATGGCGGCCGCCGTGCCGCAATTGCTCAGGCCTTGAACGTCAGCAGGGGCTTCAAGCGCGCCACCGATTGCAGCAAGCCCGCTTCCTCCTGCGCGGCGATGACGGGGCCGATCTTCTTGTACGCCATCGGCGCTTCCTCGACGCGGCGTTCTTCGCGCAAAGTCACGCACTGGAACGCCATCTCGTCGCCGCCCACCGTGGGCCGCATGGCGCGCATGGCCTGGCGGCGGATGCTGCGCCCCGCGCCATGCGAGCACGACCACAGCCAGTCCGGATTGCCCATGCCCGTTGCCACATAGGAATAATCGCCCATGGAGCCGGGAATCAGCGCCAGGTCGCCCTCGCGCGCCGGCGTGGCACCTTTGCGGTGGATGTTCATGCCGTGCTCGCGCAGGATGACGTTGTGCGGCACGTCCACCACCAGGCGAGAGGTATCGTGCGCATACACCTGCGACAGGCTGTCGCGCACCAGCTCGGCCAGGACCATGCGGTTGACCCAGGCATAGCGCGATGCCACGCCCATGGCGTCCATGTAGTCGCCGGCCAGTTCGCCCGTCAAGCCGTACAGGCCGGACTGCGGGTGGCGCACGCCTTTCGGCCAGGCCTCTTTGGCGCGGTCCATCCAGCGGCTGCCGACAAAAAAGCCCACGTCGCGGCTGCCGCTGTGGATCATGACGACCACTTCGCCAGGCACCAGTCCGTGCCGGTATGCGGCGTGGCGGTCCATGACGGCATCGACCAGCTGGATTTCCACGAAATGGTTGCCCGATCCCGTGGTGCCAAGGCTGGGGTCGCGTATCACTTCGCGCGTGCCAACCAATGCTTCGGGCGCATGGCGCAAGCCGCCGCCCAGTTCGCGCAAGGCGATGCAATCGTCGAGCTCGCGCAGCAGGCGTTGCTTGTCGACGCGGGGCCACAAGCCCTCATTGTGCAGGCTGTCGATGAACGCTTCCGGCCCCACGTCGAACAGGGCGGCAAACGCTTTCGAGCGCAGCGGCACGTTGCGGCCGTCTTCCAGCAGCACATGCTTGAGCTTGCCCAGCAGCTGCGGCTTGCGCGCCTCGAACTGCGCCAGGCTCAGGCCCGTCGTGATCAGGCGCATGCCGCAGGCGATGTCCGTGCCGGGAATGGCGGGGATCACCATGTCGGCACTGGTGGCGACGATGCTGCCCACGGGCGCGATGCTGCCCGGGTGGAAGTCGGGCGTGGCGCATGCCTTGCACACATGGCCATCCTGGCCGGGCACGCTGACGGCGGCAAACTCCATCAGCTGGCGCACGGCTTTTTCCTCGAGCGGAAAGTTGTGGGGCAGCAGCACGGACGCCTGCGCGTGCGGATTGCTGAGTGTATAAATGCCGTCGGCATAGGCGACAGCGATGCCCTGGCGGCGCAGGGCTTTTTGTAATCTTGATAGGGGAAACACGATTCTGCTCCGGAAATAACGAATGCACGGCCCTTTTGCAAGGGCCATGTTTGTTTTCCACGCAGCAGCGACAGGAAGTGCCGCCAGCTTAGCAAACTTTGTGCCGCTTGCAAAGAGAGGGGTGCGCGCAAGAGCGCGCACGATACGCAGCGCCACTTGCAAAATAATCAAACAGCCTTTATATTCGCGGTTCTTTCTCGAACCTCTTCCTTATTGGAGCCAAAAGTGCCTCGCTTCTTCGCCATCACCTGCTAACGCTGACGAAATGCTCTCTGCAGCATCGTTCGGCGCGTTGACGCCCCCGATTGCTGCGGCACTGCTCCCTCCGCACACGTATCCGAGACGCTGGTCTCGATCGTCCACGCCCGAACACGTCGTCAGCACCCCTGACCCTGTATGGACACGCCCCGGTGAACGCGGCGTGGGACGCTATGTTTTTACAATCATTACCCTTATTCAAATACCCGCGCACGCCGCACCTGGAAGGCTCGCGCCTGCAGGACGGCGATGACGGTTCCGACCAGATGCCCCTGAAAAAGCTGGCCGGCCAGTACGTCGTCATCGAGGAAAAAATCGATGGCGCCAACTCTGCCGTGTCGTTCAGCGATGCGGGCGAGGTGCTGCTGCAGTCGCGCGGCCATTACCTGGCGGGCGGCGGCAGCGAACGCCAGTTCAACCTGTTGAAACCGTGGGCGCATGCGCACGAACACGCCTTGCTGCATCTGCTGGAAGACCAATTTGTGCTGTTTGGAGAATGGTCGTACAGCAAGCATTCCGTGTTTTACGACCGCTTGCCCCATTATTTCAACGAGTTCGACGTGTATTGCCGCCGCAGCCAAATGTTTTTGTCGACGGCGCGCCGCCACGCCATGCTGGCCGGCTCGCCCGTACTCTCCGTCCCCGTGCTGTATGCGGGCAAGATGCCCTCGTCGCCCAAACAGTTGTGGCAGTTGCTGCGCCATTCGCTGGCCAAGTCCCGCCTGTGGCGCGACGCTTTTGAAACCGCGGTGGCGCGCGAACGCCTGCCGCTGGACCTGTGCTGGAAGCAGACGGACAAGTCCGACCACGCGGAAGGCCTGTACCTGAAAGTGGAAGACGACGAGCAAGTGCTGGCCCGCTACAAGCTGGTACGCCATGACTTTACGCAAACCATCCTCGACAGCGGTTCGCACCACAGCACGCGGCCCTTGATCCCGAACCAGCTGGCCGAAGGCGTGGACCTGTACGCGCCGCAGCCGCTGGTGACGTGGGAAAGCCTGGGCTTGCACACCTGCCAGTCGCTGGACGAACTGGCAACCTTTTCAAGGAGTACAAGATGAACTGGAAACAGTTACAACAACTGGTGCCGCAAGCGGGCCAGTCGCCCGATTTCAATGCCTGCCTGGCCGCCTTCCCGCAGCTGGAACTGGCGAAAACGACGCCGCAAAACCCCGTGTATCACGCGGAAGGCGATGTGTGGACGCATACGATGATGGTGGTGGAATTCCTGCTGGCCATGCCCGATTACCAGCAAGCCACGCGGGCAGAACAGGAAATCGTGTTCCTCGCCGCCTTGCTGCACGACGTGGCCAAGTGCAGCACCACGGTGATCGACCCGGTGACGGGCGCCATCGGCCAGCCCGGCCACTCGCGCAAGGGCGCCCTCGATGCGCGCATCGCCCTGTGGGATTGCGACGTGCCGTTTGCCGCGCGCGAGGAAATCTGCCGCCTGATTAACGTACATCAAGTGCCCTTCTTTGCACTGGAAACGTCGCGGCGCGGCGTCACGCCGGAATTTACCGTGCGCGAACTGTCGTGGCAGGTCGATATCCGCTTGCTGGCCATGCTGGCCGAAGCCGATATCCGTGGACGGATCTGTCCCGATCCGCAGCGCATACTCGACGCCATCGAGCTGTTCCGCGAACTGGCGCGCGAGGAGGGTTGCTACGGTCAGCGCAAGGCCTTTGTCGACGATCACACGCGCGTCAAATATTTTCGCGGCGCCGAGGCGCATCCCGATTATTCCCTGTTTCAGGAGCCGGGTTCGCACGTGATCGTGATGTCGGGCCTGCCTGCTTCGGGCAAGAATACGTGGGTGGAGAAGCACCATCCGCGCCTGCCTGTCGTGTCCTTCGACGATGCGCGGACGGCCTTGGGCTTGAAGCACGGCAAGAAAGAAGGGCAGGTGGGCGACTATGCGGAAGAGCGGGCGCGCGAACTGTTGCGCAAGGGCGAACCGTTCGTGTGGAATGCCACGCATCTGTCCAAGCTGATGCGCGAAAAGACGCTCAACCTGCTGTATAAATACCACGCGCAGGTGGAACTCGTGTACCTGGAGCAGCCACGCAAGGAGTTATTGCGGCGCAATGGCCAGCGCGACACATCGCTCAGTAACAAGAAACTGCAGTCGATGCTGTGGAACTGGGAAATCCCCTTGCCGATGGAAGCGCATGCCGTGCGTTACTGCGTCGCTTGAGGCGCGGCGGAAACGGTGTGTTCCCCGGTTCTTCATAAGGATATAAGCAATCAAAATAATAATATTTATTTTTAAAATTGCAACAAACTGAGTATATTGCGATTCTTTCATTTATTACAATGGATTGCCTGGAGCGCTGAATGGCCGGGCTGTGGCGCGAGGAAGTTCCCTCGCGTTTCCTGAGTGAATCACTGGCTGATCCACTCTTCCTCTTTGAATGAATTGGAGTCCTCAATGCAAAAATCCCTGATCGCACTGGCCGCTGCCGCCATGCTTGGCTTTGGCGCCATGTCTTCCGCCCAGGCGGCCACCCAGACCATCACCTTCAGCGCCGACCGCGCGCTGGGCGCCACCAACTGGGCCGACACCCTGGGATTGGGCAAGTTTGACAGCAACCTGGGTACCTTGACCTCGATCAAGTTCCACCTGGAAGGCGCCGTACAGGGCAGTGGCAAGGCGGAAAGCCTCGATGCCAGCGCCTCCGACGTGACCCTGAGCCTGGCCTCGCTGCTGACCTTGTACCGTCCCGACAATTCCACCTTGCTGGTGGCTAACCCACTGTTCACGCAGACGTTCGCCCTGAGCGCCTTCGATGGCAGCATCGATTTCGCCGGCACCTCGGGTGCCAATACAGGACCCCGGTCCAGCACGGGCGCCAACTCCTACACGAGCGGCAGTGCCAGCGACTTCGCCCTGTTTTCCTCGGCCGGCGGTGGCTTGATCCAGCTGGGACTGAACGCCATCGGTTCCTCGACGGGCAGCGGTTCCGGTAATTTGCTGACCCAATTCCAGACGGCCGCTTCCGGCCGCGTGGCAGTGACGTATGAATACATCAGCGCCGTGCCGGAACCGGAAACGTATGTGATGCTGCTGACAGGCCTGGCGCTGGCCGGCGTGATGACGCGCCGCCGCAAGTCTATGGTGTGATCAGCGTTTTCCGCGTCCGGCGAGCAGCTGGGCGATTTCGCTGAACAGTTCATTGTTCAGCGAGGCGGGCAGGGTGGTGGCCAGGCTGCGGCTGTAGTAGGCGCCCAGGTCCAGGCCCAGGCCCAGCCCGCAAATATCAATGGCGCCCTGCGCTTCGCGGCGCGCCACCACTTGTTTCAGATGTTGCGCCAGATAAAACTCGTCGTTGGCCAGATTCGTGGCCGTATCCATCGGGCAGCCGTCGGACACGACGAGCAGGATGCGCCGCCGTTCCGGGCGCGCCAGCATGCGGCTGCACGCCCAGTCCACGGCTTCGCCATCGACGCCTTCACGGTACAGGTCCGCTTTCAGCAGGGCCGCGATGTCGGGCCGCGCGCGGCGCCAGCTCGTATCGCCATCCTTGAAGACCATGTGCACGAGTTCATTCAGACGGCCCGGGTTGGCGGGCGAGCGGGCGCGCATCCAGTCGCGCCTGACTCGTCCCCCGTTCCACGCGCCCGTCGTAAAGCCCAGCAACTCCGTGCTGATCCCGGCCTGGTCCAGCGCGCGCAGCAGAATGTCGAGCAGCACGGCCACGGATTCCGCATGCGTCTTCATGGAGCCGGAACAGTCGACGAGAAAGGTGACGAGGCAATCGGCCTGGGGCAGGAATTGTTCCTTGCGGAACAGCCTGCGTTCGGACGGCGAGCTGATCAGCTGCGCCAGGCGCCGGCCATCGATAGTGCCCTCTTCCTCGCCGAACGACCAGCCGTCGCGCTCGGGTATGGCCAGCAGTTGCGTGAAACGCCGCGCCAGGCGGGCCGTGTTGATGCCCAGGCTGGCGATGCGCGCATCCATGCGTTCGCGGTATTCGAGCAGCAGGGCGCGGCGCACCAGCTCGCCCGCTTTTTCTTCGCGGTCGTATGCCGTGCTGTAAATCCGGTAGGCGCCATCGCCGTCGCTGAAGGCGCGGCTCTCGCCCAGCGGGGCGCTATCGGGAACGTTGTCATTGTCGCTGTCGAAATCGAGCAGCAGCTTGAAGGCTGTCTGCGCCTTGGCATCGCCGGCCTCGTCCTGGCTGCCGTCGCGCGCCGTTTGCGCATCTTGCAGCATGGCGTCGACGGCGTGGGCGATGGCCAGCGCGTGGCGCGCAAAGGCCGCCTGGTCAATGCGGTGGCGGCGCAATCCAGCCAAGTCGCCGCTCAATTGCGAAGAGATGGACCAGCGCGTCGCTTCGATGAAATCTTCCGTCTTTTCCAGCACGGGCCGCGCCGTCAGGCGCGACCAGCACATCTGGAATACCGTGTACAACAGCAAGCCCGATGCGCCCTCGGCCAGGCCGGAATCGTAGAACGCGTGCGACCATGCCGTAAAACGGTGGCGCAGGTTGCCGATGACGCCAGCGTGGTGCTCTGGCGCAAGCGTTTCCACCCTTAACTGTTCCAGCAATTCGAACACGAGGCGAGCCACGGGCTCGGCCGGGCAGAGGGACTTGTGCAAGGCGGCGTCCGTGTGCAGCAAGCGCAGGGCGACGCTGTCTGCCGCACCGCGCAGCGAGGGCAAATCCTGCAGCGCCGCATCGGGCTGCAGATGGGCGGAGTGGATGGGCAGGGGGCGGTGGCCGTCGTGCAGGCGCCGGCCACGGTAGCGGATGGAGGCAACGCCGCTCAGCGCGCGGATGGCGCCCGCGCACAACTCGTCCGTTTCCTGCTGCTCGCGTGTGTAGGCGGCAGGCGCGGTCGCTTCCGTACTCATGCCTGGCTCGCCAGCAATTCCTCATTGAAACAGCGCTGGTAATACTCGGCCACCATGGGCCGCTCGGCCTCGTCGCATTTGTTGAGGAAGGACAGGCGGAAAGCCAGGGCCGGGTCGCGGAAGATCTGGCAATTCTCGGCCCAGGTAATCACCGTGCGCGGCGACATCAGGCAGGCCAGGTCGCCCGCCGCATAACCGTGGCGCGTGAGGCTGGCCACGGCCACCATGCTGCTGGCCAGCTGGCGGCCCGCCTCGTCGTTCATGGCGGGAACACGGGCCAGTACGATCTCCGTTTCTTCCGCCTGCGGCAGATAGTTCAGGGTAGCAACAATGTTCCAACGGTCGATCTGCGCGTGATTGAGCACCTGCGTGCCGTGGTACATGCCGTTCAGGTTGCCGAGTCCTACCGTGTTCGACGTGGCGAACAGGCGGAAGTGGGGATGCGGCGTGATGACCCGGTTCTGGTCGAGCAGGGTGAACTTGCCGTCGCGCTCGAGGATGCGCTGGATGACGAACATCACGTCGGGGCGGCCCGCGTCGTACTCGTCAAAGATCAGGGCCACGGGGCGTTGCAATGACCAGGGCACGATGCCTTCCTGGAATTCGGTCACCTGCTGCTGCTCGCGCAGCACGATGGCGTCCTTGCCGACCAGGTCCAGGCGGCTGATGTGGCCGTCCAGGTTGACCCGCACGCAAGGCCAGTTCAGGCGCGCCGCCACTTGCTCGATATGCGTGGACTTGCCCGTGCCGTGCAAGCCCTGCACCATCACGCGGCGGTTGTGGCTGAAGCCGGCCAGAATCGCCAGGGTCACGTCCTGGTTGAAGCGGTAGGCGGGGTCGATGTCGGGCACGTGCGGATCGCGTTCCGTGAAGACGGGCACGCGCAGGTCGCTGTCGATATTGAACAGGCTGCGCACGGACTGCAAGGTTTGCGCCGCTGCGGCGGGGGGATGTTGGCGTGAATCTGGCACCTTGTTCTCCTGTGAAACCGCAGCATGGGCGCTACGGCGGTTATGAGTGACCGGCTTGCAATGCGTCGTCGTCCCCGCCCGTCGTCGGCATGGTTTCCGATTCGATGGCGGCCAGGGCTTGCGCGGCGCGTTGCAATGCTGGCAAGAAATGTAAAGCCTTGTCGTGCGTCAAACGGATGATGGGCGCCTGGATGGCCACAGCCAGGTTCGAGCGGCCGTTCGGGTTCGGCACCAGCACGGCCACGCACAGCAGGCCGGGCAGGAATTCCTCGTCGTCCAGCGCATAGCCGTTGCGGCGCACCAATTCCAGTTCGCGTTCCAGCTTGACGGGGTCCGTTTCTGTCTTGTCCGTAAAGCGCGTCAATTCCATGTGGCCCAGCAGGCGGCGCCGCTGCACGGGCGTCATTTGTGCCAGGAACAGCTTGCCGCTGGACGAGCAGTGGGCCGGCACCCGCGAACCGGGATGCAGGTAGAAGCGCAGCGGGGCCGCCGTTTCCACGCGGTCCAGGTACACCACTTCGCTGCCGCTGAAGGCCGTCAGGTTGCAGCTTTCGCCCACTTCCTCGACCAGCTGGCGCAAGACCATGCGGCGGGCGCCATGGAAAGTGTTGTTAATCAGCAGGTTCGATGCGAGGCGGCGCAGGCGCACGCCCGTGCTGTAGTGGCGGCCATCGCTTTCGCGCTGCAGCACGCCCACGCTTTCCAGCTGTTGCAGCATGCGGTGCAGGGTCGGCTTGGGCAGCCCCGTTTCTTCCACCAGCGCTTGCAGCGACAGCAACTGGTCTTTTTCGGCAATCACTTCCAGCAAGGCAAACAAACGCATCGTGGGCGTGTCGCCTTCCAGTTTTTCCGGCTCAAGTTTTGGGGATGAAATCATGTCCATGGTGGCCTCGGTTGGGTAGCTATGAGTGTTACTTCAGCTTATTTCATTTTCGAACTCAAATTGTACCGTTTCCTTGAAAATCTGTTTGACTTTTGATTGCTGAACGCTTAAATTGAATTGTATATCAAATTTCGGAACAAAATATACCGATTTTTAATAAATGAGTTGATAATTTCAACAGCTTCAATCACCACAGACCAGGAGACACCCATGAATGACATGACCGAGCAAAAAGCCGCCGCCGCAGCGGCCATCCCCACCGGACCGCAAAAGATGACGCCTTCCGAAGCGTTCGTGGAAACCCTGGCCGCCAATGGCGTGACCGATATGTTCGGCATCATGGGCTCGGCCTTCATGGACCCGATGGATATCTTTGCCCCGGCCGGCATCCGTTTGATTCCCGTCGTGCACGAGCAGGGCGCCGGCCACATGGCCGACGGTTACGCCCGCGTCTCGGGCCGCCATGGCGTTGTCATCGGCCAGAACGGCCCCGGCATCAGCAATTGCGTGACCGCCATCGCCGCCGCCTACTGGGCGCACACCCCCGTCGTCATCATCACGCCGGAAACGGGCACGATGAGCATGGGCCTGGGCGGCTTCCAGGAAGCGAACCAGCTGCCGATGTTCGAGGAATTCACCAAATACCAGGGCCACGTCACCAATCCGGCCCGCATGGCGGAATTCACGGGCCGCTGCTTTGACCGCGCCATGTCGGAAATGGGCCCGACGCAACTGAACATTCCGCGCGACTATTTTTATGGCGAAATCAAGGCGGAAATCCCGAAACCGAACCGCCTGGATCGCGGCGCCGGCGGCGAACAAAGCCTGAACGATGCGGCGGAATTGCTGGCGAAAGCCAAGTTCCCTGTGATCATCTCGGGCGGCGGCGTCGTCATGGGCGAAGCCATCGAAGAGTGCAAGGCCCTGGCCGAACGCCTGGGCGCACCCGTCGTCAACAGCTACCTGCATAACGACTCCTTCCCTGCCAGCCATCCGCTGTGGTGCGGCCCGCTCGGCTACCAGGGTTCCAAGGCAGCCATGAAACTGATCGCCAAGGCCGACGTCGTCGTCGCCCTCGGTTCGCGCCTGGGACCGTTCGGCACCTTGCCGCAACACGGCATGGATTACTGGCCGAAAAACGCGAAAATCATCCAGATCGACGCGGACAACAAGATGCTCGGTTTGGTCAAGAAAATTTCGGTGGGCATCTGCGGCGACGCCAAGGCGGCCGCCAAAGCGATTATTGCCCGCCTGGATGGCAAGATGCTCGATTGCGACGCGACGCGCGAAGAACGCTACGCCACCGTGCAAGCGGAAAAGGCCGCGTGGGAAGAGGAGCTGACGAACTGGACGCACGAGAAGGATGCGTACAGCCTGGACATGATCGAAGAGCAGAAGAAGGAGCCGGGCAACTATCTGCACCCGCGCCAGGTCTTGCGCGAGCTGGAAAAGGCGATGCCGGAAGACGTGATGGTGTCGACCGACATCGGCAACATCAACTCGGTGGCGAACAGCTATCTGCGCTTCGAAAAGCCGCGCAGCTTCTTTGCGGCGATGAGCTTTGGCAACTGCGGCTATGCCTTCCCGACCATCATCGGCGCGAAAGTGGCCGCACCGCACCGTCCGGCCGTGTCGTATGCGGGCGACGGCGCCTGGGGCATGAGCCTGATGGAAACGATGACCTGCGTGCGCCACAACATTCCCGTGACGGCCGTGGTGTTCCACAACCGCCAGTGGGGCGCGGAAAAGAAAAACCAGGTGGATTTCTACAACCGCCGCTTCGTCGCAGGCGAGCTCGACAACCAGAGCTTCGCGGAAATCGCGCGCGCCATGGGCGCCGAAGGCATCACGGTCGACAAGCTGGAAGACGTGGGTCCGGCCTTGAAGAAAGCGATCGACATGCAGATGAATGAAGGCAAGACGACCATCATCGAAATCATGTGCACGCGCGAGCTGGGCGACCCGTTCCGCCGCGATGCGCTGAGCAAACCTGTGCGTCACCTGGATAAATATAAAGACTACGTCTGATTTGCTGGTGTTGTTGGATTACGCCCTCTGGGCTAATCCAACCTACCCAACCTACGCGACTGTGTAGGTCGGATTAGCCGGGCGCAAGCCCGGCGTAATCCGACACAGCGCTGTGACCAAATTCTCACAGATTGTCACGAAAGCATCATAATTTCATTAAAGAATACAAGGCGTCCCGTTTTTTGAATTATTTGATTTGACAAGGCCATGCTTAAGGCTTAAATTCAATAAAAGACAAAAAACGGAACGTAGCGTATCAAAAACGATTTACGGAGACAACCATGAACCACCCTGTACCGCACACTGACGCTGTCACCACGGACTTCCTGCAAGCATTCGGCGATGCCTGGAACCGCCACGATATCGAGGCCCTGATGGCCGCCATGGCCGACGACTGCGAATTCCACGCCGTCGCCGGTCCCGAGCTTCTGGGCAAGAGCTTCATCGGCCGCGACGCCGTGCGCGCCGGCTTCGAGCTGGCCTGGCAAACCTTCCCCGACGCCGCCTGGCTCAACCCCGTGCATTTCGTCAGCGGCGAACGGGGCGTGACGGAGTCGACCTTTGCCGGCACCAAGGCGGACGGCACGCGCATCGAAGCGCGCATGGTCGATATCTTCACCTTCCGCGATGGCAAGATCGCCGTCAAGAATGCTTTCCGCAAGGATCGCCCACCCGTCGTCACAGTCTGAGCCAGCACGTTCACCAGGAATGACCATGAACAAACCTGTCGACACCCCGCCTGGCGTAATGGGCAACAACAGTACCGCCGCCCGCACGCCCTACGATCCCGCCTTCGATCCGCTGGTGGCCCAGCGCCCCGGCCACGGCAATGCCTACGCGCCCACCTACTGGATCGGCACGGCCGGCGAGCCGCCCGCCGACGACGGCCCCATCACGCATGACATCGACGTCGACGTGGCCATCATCGGTTCCGGCTTCACGGGCTTGTCCTGCGCCATCTTTTTGGCCCAGGAACACGGCATCAAGGCCACCGTGCTGGAAGCGAACCGGGTCAGCTGGGGCTGCAGCACGCGCAACGGCGGCCAGGCGCAATGCACGACGGGCCGCCTGAAACGCTCGCAGTGGATAGACCGCTATGGGCTGGACACGGCCCTGAAACTGCACGCGGAAGTGTGCGATGCGATGGAAACGTTCAAGAAGATCACGGCCGACATCGATTGCGACCCGCAGCCGGGCGGTCACCTGTACATCGCCCACAAGGCGAAAGCCATGCCCGCGCTGGAAAAAGAAGCCAAGGTCATGCGCGAGATCTTCAAGTACGACGCCCGCATCCTCGACGCCGACACCGTCAAGCGCGAATTCGTCGACGACAAGGAAGCGGCCGGTGCGTTGCACGAGCCGGAAGGCATCGGCATCCATGCAGGCAAGCTGGCGTTCGGCTACCTGCGCAAGGCGCGCGCGCTGGGCGCCAAGGTGCACCCGTCCAGCCCGGTAATGGGCTGGGAAACGCGCAACGGCGTGCATTATCTGCAAACGCCAGGCGGCGTGGTGCGTGCCCGATCCGTCGCCGTGGCCACGGGCGGCTACACCTCGCCGCACCTGCATCCGCAAGTCAAGAACCGCTTGCTGCCGATTTTGTCGAACTCGCTTGTCACGCGTCCATTGACGGCGGCGGAAATCGAGGCGTGCAACTTCCGCACCCACCAGGTGATCACGGATACGCGCATCCTGCGCCACTACTACCGCCTGATGCCGGACAACCGCGTGCAGATCGGCAGCCGCAGCGCCATCACGGGCGCCGACGCGCCGGACGACAAGTACAAACAGTTTTTGATCAACGATCTGCACCGCAAGTTCCCCGCGCTGACTGGCATCGGGATCGATTATTCGTGGTGGGGCTGGGTCGACGTCAGCCACGACATGATGCCGCGCATCGTGCAACCGGACCCGAAGCAATCGATCTTCTATTCGCTCGGTTATGGCGGCAACGGCGTCATGTACTCGGCGCAGGCGGGCCGGCGCATGGCCGAGCGCATCGCCGGCAAGGCCAGCGACACGGGCTTGCCGATCTTCAATTCCAAACTGCCGTATCCCAACATGATGGAACTGGTCGAGTCGCAAGCGTTCGCCCCGTTCCGCCGCCTGGGCCAGCGCTTCCTGTACCGCTGGTATCACTTGAAGGATGAAGTGTTTTAAATAGCAGTAGCCGTACTAAGCCGCCGCATGCGTTGACATAGATCGACCAGCGGCGCCTCCCGCGAGGGATGAGATTGCCCGCACGTTCACACATAACAATAACTTGGAGTGAGACATGAACACAAATACGAGCAAAAACACGGTTTTTTCAACGATGCGCCGCGCCTTCCTCGGCACCCTGGTACTGGGCGTTACCCTTGCCTCCAGCGGTACCGCCTTCGCGCAAAGCAAGGAAGTGACGATTGCCTACCAGGAAATCAACGGTCCCTTCCTGGTGGCTATCGCCAGCGGCGAAGTGGAAAAAACCACCGGCTATAAAATCAACTGGCGCAAGTTCGATTCGGGCGCCAAGGTAGCCACCGGCATGGCTTCCGGCGACGTGCAGATCGGCGTCATCGGCTCCAGCCCCCTGACGGCAGCCGTCAGCCGCGGCGTCGATCTGCAGCTGTTCTGGATCATCGACGACATCAATGAAGCCGAAGCGATGGTGGCCCGCAATGGCGCCGGCATCACCAAGCCGGCGGATTTGCGCGGCAAGAAGATCGCCGTGCCTTTCGTGTCCACCACGCATTTCCACACCATGTTCGCGCTGGAAACGTGGGGCATCAAGCCGACGGAAGTGAAATTGCTGAACATGCAGCCGAACCAGATCGCCGCCGCCTGGGAGCGGGGCGACATCGACGCCGCCTTCGTGTGGGATCCGGCCTTGAGCAAACTCAAGCAAAACGGCAAGGTCCTCGTCACATCCGGCGAACTGAGCAAGAAGGGCAAGGCCACGTTTGACGGCATGGCCGTCGAGCGCGCCTGGGGCGAAGCGAACGCGGACTTCATGGCCAAGTTCGTCAAGGTGATGGCCGCCGCCGACGCCGACTACCGCGCCAATCCCAAGGCGTGGACCATCGATTCCCCGCAAGTGAAAGCCAACGTCAAGCATTCGGGCGCGGCCGCCAAGGACGTGGCCGCTTCCGTGGCCCTGTATGCCTATCCCTCGCTGCAGGAACAGGCCTCGCCGGCCTGGCTCGGCGGCGGCGCGAAGGGCGGCGTGGCGCAAGCCTTGCTGGCCACGGCGCAATTTTTGAAGGGCGAAGGCAAGATCGACACCCTGGCTACCGATTACGCCAAGTATGTGACACCCAAGTATGCACAGGCCGCCGGCCTGCTGAAGTAAACGTTGTGCGATGGCGCGCCTGCGGGCGCGCTGACTGAACAGAATGCGTTGAACTGAAGTGACTACACCTTTGCGGGGCACACGATGGAAAATCTCTACGTCAAGGATGTCAGCGTGATTTATCCGGGCAAGACGGCCGGTGAACGCGTGCATGCCTTAAATAATATCAATCTGACCATCAATAGCGGCGACTTCGTCGTCGCGCTGGGCGCCTCGGGCTGCGGCAAGACCACCTTGCTGAGCCTGATGGCGGGCTTTATCGCCCCCTCCAAGGGCGAAATCATGCTCGGCGACAATAAAGTGGAAGGGCCGGGTGCAGACCGGGGCGTCGTGTTCCAGAAACATGCCTTGCTGCCATGGCTGAACGTGATGGAAAACGTGGAATTCGGCCTCAAGCTGCAAGGCGTGGCTAAGGCCGTGCGGCGCGAACAGGCGGCAAAGAACCTGGCGCTCGTTGGCTTGAAGGACTTTCACGACAATATGATTTATCAGTTGTCGGGCGGCATGCAGCAAAGGGTGGGCATCGCCCGCGCCCTGACCAGCAATCCGGCCATGCTGTTGATGGATGAACCGATGGCGGCACTCGACGCGCTGACGCGCGAAACCATCCAGGAATTGCTGCTCGATATCTGGGCCAAGTCCAGCACCATGTTCTTCTTCATTACCCACAGCGTCGACGAGGCGCTGTTCCTGGCGAACCGGCTGATCGTCATGTCGCCCCGTCCGGGCCGCATCACGCACACGTATGAACTCGATTTCAACAAGCGCTTCCTCGAGTGCCGCGATGCGCGCGCCGTGAAATCGAGCCCGGACTTCATCAAGATGCGCGAAACGGTGCTCAACATCATTTATGGCGACGAACGCGCCGTCAATAAAGAGCTGGAGGTGTCCCATGCATAGCCCATCCGTCGTGGGATTTCCTCCCACCACCGCCAAGCGCGCCGGCTTTTTCTCGCGCCTGTTCGCTCCCCGCTGCGCCATGCCCGGCGAAGCGTTCGGCGCGCCGGGGCAGGGCAATTCCAGCCGCATCGCCACCGTCACCGTCATCGCCGTGCTGCTGCTGTGGTTTGGCGTGACGGCCAGCGGCATGGTCAAACCGCTGTTCCTGCCGTCGCCGCAAGCCGTATATGAAAAATTCATCATGGCGGCCACCACCGGTTTCGGCGGCGCCACCCTGTGGGAACACACCGTCGCCAGTCTGGTGCGCGTGTTTGGCGCCTTTGGCCTGGCTTGCCTGTTCGCCATTCCCATCGGCGTGATGATGGGCGTGAACCGCGTGGCGCGCGGCATCTTCGATCCCTTGATCGAGTTCTACCGTCCGTTGCCGCCGCTCGCTTACTTGCCACTGGTCATCATCTGGTTCGGCATCGGCGAGTTTTCGAAGGTCTACCTGATCTTCCTGGCCATCTTCGCGCCGATGGCGATCGCGGCCCGCGCCGGCGTCAGCTCCGTATCGCTGGAGCAAATCCACGCGGCGTACTCGATGGGCGCCACGCGTTTCCAGGTCATCGTGCATGTGATCCTGCGGGCCGCGATTCCGGAAATCCTCACCGGCATGCGCATCGGCATCGGCGTGGGCTGGACCACCCTGGTGGCTGGCGAGATGGTGGCGGCCACGCGCGGTCTCGGCTACATGGTGCTGAGCGCCTCCGAGTTCCTGGCCAGCGATGTGGTGATCATGGGCATTATCGTGATCGGCTTCTTCGCTTTCCTGTTTGATTTGATGATGCGTTACCTCGAACGTACCCTCGTGCCATGGAAGGGCAAGGTGTAAGACGTTCCTGGGAGTGGCGCGCACGCCACAAGTGTTGCCGCCGCTCCCATTTTTTTAACTCGCCATACCCGTACTTACCCTCCAGCGCGCTTGCCCCTTGGCTGCCGCGCCGAGCCGCTGCATTTCCAGATTGACTTATGGAATGCGGCCAACCAGACTGATTCACACGATGTATCGATGCTGCTTGACGGTGTTGCCTAAATAAAACAAAGCCGCGCGGCATGAACAAGCCGCAGCAGGCAGGGCGCACCGAGCTTCAGAGATTTTCAGGAGACAAAACATGATTAGCGAATCGCATAACAGTACCGGCTTGCAGCACTCGCTCAAGCAACGCCACATGAGCATGATCGCCATCGGCGGCGTGATCGGCGCCGGCCTCTTTGTCGGCAGCGGCGTCATTGCCAAGGCCGCCGGTCCGGCCGCCATCCTTTCCTTCCTGCTAACGGGCGGCCTCGTCGTCCTGATCATGCGCATGCTGGGCGAGCTGGCTTCGTCCCTGCCCGTGGTCGGCTCCTTCTACGAATATGCGCGCCTGGCTTTCGACGACAAGCCGAAAGTGTCGAAATTCCTCGGTTTCATGAGCGGCTGGATGTACTGGTATTTCTGGGTCGTCGTCGTGGCTCTGGAAGCCATCGCCGGCGCGAAACTGGTCAACTTCTGGCTGCCGGACGTACCGTCCTGGGCTATCAGCCTGGTGCTGCTCGTCTCGATGACCATCCTGAACCTGTTCTCGGTCAAGGCCTTCGGAGAATTCGAATTCTGGTTCGCCTCGATCAAGGTGGTCGCCATCATCGTCTTCCTGTTTGTCGGCGCCCTGTTCATCACGGGTAGCTTGCCCAACAGCATCCCGACCCTGGGTTTCCTGACCAGCAACGGCGGCTTCATGCCGCACGGCTGGGGGCCGGTGCTCAGTGGCGCCGTCGCCGCCACGGCCTTCTATTCGGGCGCCGAAATCGTCACCATCGCCGCCGCCGAAACGTCGGACCCGGCCAAGGCCATCGCCCGCGCCACCAATTCCGTCATCACGCGCGTGCTGATGTTCTATGTGGGGTCCATGTTTGTCGTCGTCTGCATCGTGCCCTGGGATTCGCCGGCCATCGCCACGCCATTCGTCAGCGCCCTGACCGTCATGAACATCCCGTACGCGGCCCACATCATGAACGCCATCATTTTGACGGCCGTGCTGTCGGCCTTGAATTCCAGCCTGTACGCTTCGTCGCGCATGATCTTTGCGCTGACGCGCCGCGGCGATGCGCCCACGGGCCTGGTCAAGCTGAGCAAGAACGGCGTGCCCATCCGCGCCATTTTGTTCAGCACCCTGTTCGCCTATTTCGCCATTGCCGTATCGTATGTATCGGCCGACCTGGTGTTCCCCTTCATCGTCAATTCCTACGGCATCCTGATCCTGTTCGTGTACCTGCTCATTGCGATATCTCAATTGCGTTTGCGCCGCCGCCTGGAGCGCGAATGCCCGGAACGCATCAAGGTGCGCATGTGGCTGTTCCCTTACCTGACGTATTTCACCATCATCGCCATGCTGGTGATCCTCGGTGCCATGAGCGTGTCGTCCGATACGGAGCAGCGCGTGTCGTTCTGGTTCGGCCTGTTGAGCGTGGTCATCATGAGCGTCATGTACTACATCAAGAAGCTCGTCAACGACGACCGCAACGGGGACAACGAAGCCAAAGTGGAGCTCAAACATGTCTGACACGACCTTGTTGCCCGCAGGCCGGCGCCGCTTCCTGCGTACGACGGCCACCCTGGGCGCCGCCGCAGTGGCGGGGCCAGCCTTGGCCGCCTCTGCCTCCGTTACCCTGCCATTTGAAAATGGCGAGCGCGAACTGGTGGCCTTTCCGCAAAAGCGCCCGCTGATCCTGCTGACCAGCCGTCCGCCCCAGCTGGAAACGCCGTTCAGCGTGTTCAATGAAGGCGCGATCACGCCCAACGATGCGTTTTTCGTGCGCTACCACTGGAGTGGCTTACCTACCAGCATCGATGGCGACAGCTACCGCCTGCGCATCGCCGGCCTGGTGAAGACGCCCTTGGAACTGTCGCTGGCGCAACTGAAACAGCTGGCCGAGCCGGTCGACGTGGTGGCCGTGACGCAATGCTCGGGTAACAGCCGCGGCTTCTTTGCCCCGCGCGCGAATGGCGGGCAGCTGGGCAATGGCGCCATGGGCAATGCCCGCTGGACGGGCATCCCCCTGAAGACCGTGCTGGAAAAGGCCGGTATCGCGGCCAGCGCCGTGCAAGTAGCCTTCAATGGCCTGGAAGCGCCGCCAGTGGGCGATGGTCCCGACTTCCAAAAAGCCTTGTCCGTCGAGCACATCATGGCGGGCGACGTCATGCTGGCCTGGGCCATGAATGGCGAGGACATTCCTTTCCTCAACGGCTATCCGCTGCGCCTGATCGTGCCAGGGTATTACGGCACTTACTGGGTCAAGCACTTGAGCGACATCACCGTGCTGGACAAGCCATTCGATGGCTTCTGGATGAGCACGGGCTACCGTATCCCCGACAACGGCTCCGGTTTCATCGAGCCGGGCGCACCCGTGGGCAAGACGACGCCGATCAGCCGCCTCAACGTGCGCTCTTTCATCACCAGCGTGCAGGATGGCGCGCAAGTGAAGGCGGGGCGCGACCTGGCCTTGCGCGGCATCGCCTTTGATGGCGGCCAGGGCATCAGCGAGGTGACCGTGTCGCTTGACGGCGGCCAGACGTGGCAGGAAGCGAAGCTGGGCAAGGACCTGGGACGCTACTCGTTCCGTGTATGGACCATGCTCATGAAGGCGCCGCGCAAGGGCAGCCACGTGCTGATGGTGCGCGCCGTCAATCGCATAGGCCAGAGCCAGCCCATGAAAGCCCTGTGGAATCCCATGGGTTATATGCGCAACGTGGTGGAAACCACGCGCATCCAGGCAGTCTGAGGAGATTCACATGCGAATGAAAATATTGATTGCCGCGCTGGCACTGGCGGCGGCGGGTGGTGCGTGCGCGCTGGAAATCCACTTGCCGCCGGAAACGGCGACATACAAACCCAGCGAATTGCCCGGCTACCAGCTGGTGCAGCGCAACTGCATGACGTGCCACGCGGCCCAGTATGCGTCGAGCCAGCCTCCGGCCTCTCCGCGCGCCTACTGGGAAGCCACCGTCAAGAAGATGAAGAAGCCGTTTGGCGCGCAGTTCGACGACGCGGACATGCCGGCCATGGTCGATTACCTGGTGAAAACCTATGGCGTGGAGCGGGGCGCTGTCGTACCTGCCGCGGCCGTCGCCAAACCCGTGGCAGCCGCTGTCCCGGCCGCCAGCGGCAAGGATGTCAAGACCTTGCTGGCGGCGAATGGCTGCATGGCTTGCCATGCGCTCGACCAGAAGGTGGTCGGCCCCGGTTTTACCGAGGTGGCAGCCAGATACAAGGGCAAGGACGGTGTCGCTGCCGTGGCGGCCAACATCCGCAGTGGCGGCGCGGGCAAATGGGGCCCCGTGCCCATGCCGCCATTCAGCCAGCTGAGCGAAGCGGATGCGGCGAGCCTGGCGAAGTACGTGCTGAACAGATAAGTTCGTCCCGGACGCGCAACAACCCTTAATACCACTTGCCGCCACCCATCCAGCGCGGTATTGCCCGCTGCCATCATGCAGCGGGCCTTTTTTTACTTGTCCCATTCGCCACCACATCGCTTGCCAACGCAGCGATCGCCAGCACTGGTATTGTAAAAAACACCGTTATATAAAACCACTTGACTACCAATTTAGAGCGTCGCATTCTCTCTGCAGAAAGCCGACGCTTCGCTGTGCTTTCTTTACGTACAACATAAAAAGCTACTTCGATAGTTTTCGTATAACGTTCAGGAGACATTGTGAAGACACGGCAAATTAGCCGGCTGGCCTCGCCTTTGATGGCTGGCCTGCTGGGCAGCGCGCTGCTCGCTTGCGGCGGCAATTCCACCACCGAACCCCCATCGACCCTGCTGGCCGCCACGGCCGCCAGCGATCAGTGCGCGGCCTGGAGCGCCGCTGCCGTCTACACGGCGGGCCAGTGCGCCGTGTATGACGGCAAGGTCTACCGCGCCAAATGGTGGGTGCAGGGTACGGCGCCGAACAACGACCAGTGGGGACCGTGGAGTCTCGATAGCAGCACTCCCACCCCGACGCCCACCCCGACACCGACGCCAACGCCAACGCCGACGCCAACGCCAACGCCAACGCCCGGCATCCCCACCAAGGCCCAGGCCGAGGCCAACGAGGCGGCGCTGACGAACAACGATTTCTTCCGCAAGGTCAAGGCGTCGATCCGCACCCTGGGCAACACGGCCGTCGAGGCCGTGCAGCCTGGCCTGGCCAGCAATCCGCTCAACGTCAAGCGGGTCGAGCGCCTGCTGCCGGCGGCAAAGTGGGATTACTATTTTGCCGCGCGCGACACCAGTTATACCTATCAGCGTTTCCTGCAAGCCGTAGCCAAGTTCCCCGCCGTGTGCGACGACTACAGCGACGGGCGCAATGCGGACGCCATCTGCCGCCACAGCCTGGCCACCATGTTCGCGCATTTCGTACAGGAAACGGGCGACCATAACGCCAGCAGCCCGCTGCCGCAATGGCGCCAGGGCTTGAAGTATTTGCGCGAGCTGGGCTGCGATGAGACGGGCGCCGGCTGCGGCTACAACGTCGAGTGCGCCGATCCCGTCTTCAACAAGGTCTGGACCTGCGGCAAGAACGCCGATGGCAGCTTCAAGAAGTATTTCGGCCGCGGCGCCAAGCAGCTGTCGTACAACTACAATTACGGCCCATTCTCGCAAGCCATGCATGACGGCGACCAGTCCGTGCTGCTGAAGAACCCGGACCTGGTGGCCTCGACCTGGCTGAACCTGGCCTCGGCCACGTTCTTCTTTGTCTATCCGCAACCGCCGAAGCCGTCGATGCTGCATGTGCTCGACGGCACGTGGGTGCCGAACGCGGCCGATACGACGGCTGGCGCGGGCAATAATTTCGCCACCACCATCATGATCATCAACGCCGAATGCGGGCAGGGCACGGAAAAGCAGGCCGCGCAAAACCGCATCGATTACTACAAGCAATTTGCCGCCGACATGGGCTGGGATTATTCCGGCGAACAATTGTCTTGCGCCAACATGCAACGCTTCACCCCGGCCAGTTCCGCTTCCTACAACATCTATTGGGAAAAGAACTGGAGCGCCGGTGGCGACAACCAATGCCAGCTGGTCAGCTATCAAACCCCGTACAGCGCCTTGCAGGCCGGGAACTACGTGAAATGCGTGGAAGCCAACTGGAATGTGAAGTTGCAGTAGCAGTAAATGCAGGAATAGCCGGCCAGGGATAACAGTTGACAAGAGCCCCTTCAGGGGCCTGCAACAGCTCACAACGTACAACCTGTACAACCATAACGGAGACCAATACAACATGAAATCGAATGCATTATTGATGGCCCTGCTCAGCGGCGTACTCGTCGCTTGCGGCGGCGGTGGCCAAGATGGTACGACCGCCACCCCGAACACCTTGCTCGCCGCCGTCGAAGCGTGCGCCGTCTGGGACGCCGCCACCGTCTACACGGGCGGCCAGTGCGTGCTCTACCAGGGCGTTACTTACAAGGCCAAGTGGTGGACGCAGGGCAATGTCCCCAGCGCCGCCGACCAGTGGGGCCCATGGGCCGTGACGGATACGCCGACACCTACCCCGACACCGACGCCAACACCGACGCCGACCCCGACGCCAACCCCGACGCCGACACCGACGCCAACGCCGACGCCAACGCCGACCCCGACCCCGACCCCGACCCCAACGCCCACGCCTTGCCGCCCGGACGGCTTGATCTCGGCCGTGCCGAATGTGCCGTATTGCAAGGTGTATGACGCGAATGGCCGCGAAGTGCTGAGCAATGGCTTGAACCGGCGCATCGTCGGCTACTTCGCCAGCTGGCGCACCGGTGTCGATGGCAGCCCCACCTATCTGGTAAACAATCTGCCGTGGGACAAGATCACCCACCTGAACTATGCGTTCGCTTCCGTCGATCCGGCAACCTCGAAAATCGCCATCGGCAGCGGCGCGGCCAATCCGGACACGGGCCTCACGTGGCCGAACGTGCCAGCCGCCGCCATGGACCCATCCTTGCCGTACAAGGGGCACTTCAACTTGCTGTCGCAATACAAGAAGAAGTATCCGGGCGTTAAACTGATGATTTCCGTGGGTGGCTGGGCCGGTAGCGGCGGCTTCTACACGGCCACGACGAATGCGGACGGCAGCATCAACACGGCCGGCATCAACACCCTGGCCGATTCCATGGTGGCCTTCGTGCGCCAGTACAACTTCTTCGATGGCGTCGATGTCGATTACGAACATCCGACCACCAATAATGAAGCGGGCAATCCGAACGACTTCGCCGTCTCGAAGCCGCGCCTGGCCGGCCTGATGACGAGCTACAACCTGCTGCTGAAAGTGCTGCGCCAGAAGCTCGACGAGGCGGCCGTGCAGGACAATAAATACTATCTGCTCACCATCGCCGGCTCCGCCTCGGGCTGGGTCTTGCGTGGGGAGGAAAACATGTCGGGATTGAAATATCTCGATTACGCCAGCCTGATGAGCTACGACTTGCACGGCGCGTGGAACCAGTATGTGGGGCCGAACGCGGCGCTGTTTGACGATGGCAACGATGGTGAATTGCGTGCCGGTAACGCCTACCAGTTCCAGAACATCGGCTACCTGAACACGGACTGGGCCTACCGCTACTACCGCGGTGCCATGCAGGCGGGGCGCATCAATATCGGCGTGCCGTTCTACACGCGGGGCTGGAAGGATGTGACGGGTGGCACGAATGGCTTGTGGGGCACGACGCCACTGATCAGTTCCACGGTCACCTGCGCCGGCACCAAGACGTGCGGCACGGGCGCCACCGGCATCGACAACGTCTGGTACGACCTGGACTCGCAGGGCAAACCCACGCCAGGCGGCGGCAACCCGATCTGGCATGCGCTGAACTTGCAGAACGGTATCGTGCCGAGCTACCTGGACGCCTATAAAGTCACGGACAAGGCCCTGGTGGGCACCTATGTGCCGCATTACAGCAGCACCATGGTGGCGCCGTGGCTGTGGAATGCGACCAAGAAAGTGTTCATTTCCACGGAAACCACGCAGTCGATCGCGGCCAAGGCCCAGTACATCGTCAACAACAATATCGGCGGCGTGATGATCTGGGAAATGGCGGGCGACTATGCCTGGGATGCCACGCGCAACGGCGGCAAGGGCGAGTATTTCATGGGCACCACCCTGACGGACGTGCTGTACCAGGCTTTCCGCACGGCTGGCGTGTATGGCAACAAGCGCGCCGAAATCGCCATGCCGGGCACGGCGGCCAACGTCAGCATCACTTTGGGCGGCTGGAAGCTGGGCGACAACAACTTCCCCATCAATCCGGTGATGACGGTGAAGAACAATACGGCGTCGACCCTGCCGGGCGGCACCGTGGTGGAGTTCGACTATCCCGTCTCGGCACCATCGGACATGAGCGACCAGTCAGGCTTTGGTTTGACGGTGATCAATGCCGGCTACACGGGGCCGAACAATATCGGCGGTTTCACGAAGAACTACAACCGGGCCCGCTTCGCGATTCCCGCCTGGCAATCGCTGGCGCCGGGCGGCTCCGTGGCGCTGACCTTGAATTACCGTTTGCCGATCTCGGGACCGGCCAATTACACGGTCACCGTGGGCGGCACCAAGTATGCGCTGACGCAGGAGTATCCGGAATTGCCGGTAGCCTTGCCATAAGTTGAATCCGGTAGTGTAAACAGCGAAGGGCGGAACCGCGGTTCCGCCCTTTTTAGTTTCTGGCGTTAGCTAAGCTGGCTTAAAACCAGGTTTCCACTTGGAAACCATACGACGTGCCGCTGGTATTGTTGTTGTAGATCGGGCCGCCGTTGTTCGACGCGTTGACCGAGGCGGTGGCCGCATCGTTCCATTTGCCGTACGTCACGAAAGCGCGCAGTTCAGGACGCGACCACAGGCCAGGACCGGCCGAGATCGTCGGTGCGATGGTCAGCTTGGTCAGGCGCTTGGCCGGCAGGCCGCCCGCTTGCGTCACGCGGTCCGTGCCCAGTTCGCCCACCAGCTTGAAGTTGTCGGTGAACGCGTACACAGGGCGCACGCCGACCGAAGTCCAGGTCGAGGAACCGGTGGCTTTCGACTCGTCTTTTTGCCACAGGGCGACGAATTCCATGCCAAAGTTCGGCAACGGCTGGATCGCCATGTCATTGAACACGCGCGTGCGTTTCACGTCCGAACCGAAACCGGTGTCGCCCGAAGCGCCGAACTGCGCGCCCTTGCCTGTGCCGGGACCGACGCCGTACTGCACGCCGAAGGTATTGCCGCCGCCAAAGACTTTGCCTTGACGGTGGAATGCCGACAGCTGCCAGCCATTGTGCTTCTGGCCATTCGCATCGTTGTCCTTGCCTTCACCGATGATGTAGGTCGCGGCCAAGTCCAGGGTGCCGTTTTCATTGACGGGAATTTCGCCGTAGATGAAGTTCTGGCGCACGGCAGACTTGGTGCTGACGACGCCGGTCGGCGACACGGTGTTGATGTCGTTGTCCTTGAAGAAGGCATACGAGAACTTGCCCGGGCCCGCAGGAATGCGGTCCAGGCCGGCACCCGTGCCGTTCATGTTGATGTATTGCAGATCCAGCATGTGGATGTCAGGACGGTAGTAGAAGCGTTTACCGATCCAGGCCGTGCCGCCGTTCAGGAAATCGAGCCCCTGCGCTTCGACATAGGCCTTGACGATGCCCAGCTTGTTGTCGCCGAAATCCGAGTTTGGTGCGTAGGCGTTGACCCAGATGGTGGCCAGGTAGTTCACGCCGCCGGACTTGGCAACAGACTTGGTGTAGCCGAATTCCGTGTAGGCGTCGCACTCATTGCCCAGACGATATTTCATGGTATTGCCACCCAGGCCGAAGCAGCCTTGCGAACCGCCGTCGCCCGAAGTATTGCTGCCGGCGCCAGCGCGCAGGTAGCCATGGAAGCCTTCGGCGTCGCTTGGGTACATGGGGTCGGCCATGGCGGAAGCGCTGGCGATGGCCAGGATCAGGGCAGGTAAAGTTTTCAATGCAGTACGGTTCATGCGGTCTCCAGAAGAATGTAAGTGGTAGCGGTGGCGCCCCTGAAGGCGACCACCGCACGCGGTCTAATGCCGAAAACCAAGTCTAGCAGCGCTTTTTTAACCACCCTGATACAAAACGTGCAAGTGCTGATACTTTCTTTCAGAGTGTTGTTTTTGCTACATATCGATACTCTTGCGCATAGCGGGCTTGCAAAAGAGTATCGAATTGCGGTTTTGGAGTATCAGAAAGTATCAAAGTCCGGTGCTACATTGTGGTCGTGGTGCCAAGTACCTGAGCATTGCCAACGACAAAAACACTGGAGACATACAATGAAACGTTACGCCATCGCCGCGCTGTTCGCCGGCTGCCTCAGCTCGTCCGCTTTTGCCGCCACCGATCTGGTCATCGCGACTGTCAACAACGGCCACATGATCGAAATGCAAAAGCTCAGCAAGTTCTTCGAGCAAGCCAATCCTGACATCAAGCTCAAATGGGTGACCCTGGAAGAGGGCGTCTTGCGCCAGCGCATGACCACCGATATCGCCACCAAGGGCGGCCAGTTCGACGTGATGACCATCGGCCTGTATGAAACGCCCATCTGGGGCAAGAAAAACTGGCTGATCCCCATCAAGCCGGACGCCAAATACGATATCGACGACTTGCTGCCGGCCATCCGCGAAGGGCTCTCCGGCGACGGCAAGCTGTATGCGTCGCCGTTCTATGGCGAAAGCTCGATGATCATGTACCGCAGCGACCTGGTCAAAAAGGCGGGCGTGACGATCGAGGACCGTCCGTCCTGGAACCAGTTGCGCGACGTGGCGGCCAAGCTGCACGATCCGGCCAACGGCGTGTACGGCATCTGCCTGCGCGGCAAGCCGGGCTGGGGCGACAACATGGCACTCATCACCACCATGGCCAATTCCTATGGCGGCCAGCTGTTCGACATGAAATGGAAGCCGCAATTTACCAGCAAGCCATGGAAGGACGCGGTCACCATGTATGTCGACCTGATGAAGAAATACGGCCCGCCGGGCGCGGCCGCCAACAGCTTCAATGAAAACCTGGCGCTGTTTAACCAGGGCAAGTGCGGCATCTGGATCGATGCGACGATTGCCGCCTCCTTCATCACGGACCCCAAGCAAAGCAAGGTGGCCGACAAGGTGGCGTTTGCCCAGTCGCCTATCGGCGTGACGGAGCGGGGCGCGAACTGGCTGTGGATCTGGTCGCTCGCCATCCCCGCGAGTTCCAAGCACCCGAATGAAGCACAGCGCTTCATCAACTGGGCCACGTCGCCCGACTACGTGAAACTGGTAGCCAAGGAAACGAGCTGGGCCAACGTGCCGACCGGCACGCGCAAGTCGACCTATGCCAGCCCCGAGTTCCAGAAAGTGGCGAAATTTGCCGCCGCCGAAGGCAAGGCCCTGGCCACCACGCGCGCCGTGCAAAGCACCTTGCCGCCGTCGCCTTACGTGGGCGTGCAATTTGCCTCGATTCCCGAATTCCAGGTGATCGGCGTGGCAGCCGGCCAGCAGATGGCGGCAGCGCTGCTGGGCAAGGTGACGGTGGACCAGGCGCTGGAATTGTCGCAGCAGACGGCGGAAAGAGAAATGCGTAAAGGCGGCTATTACAAGTAAGAGGATGGCCTGACCAAACCTACTGCGCGTCGCGCTTTGCGGCCGGCGATGCTCACCGTACTAAAGTACGGCTGCGCTTCTCGGCCACAAATCACTGCCGCTCGCTACGGTTTTGTCAGGCATCTTTGCTGTGCTGTTTGGTTTGTAACACAGGTGATGTGACTGGCCTTGCTATTGCGCTAGATCACTCACCTCACGTCCCAAGAGAAATCCTATGAAACGCATTATCCCCCGGACTTTGCTGACGCCGGCCGTGGTCGCCGTCTCCGTCATTTCCGTGATCCCGTTATTGATCACCCTGTATTACTCGTTCGTGCGCTATTCCATGCTCGATCCGAGCGGCCATCCTTTCCATGGCCTGGCCAATTTCCACTTTTTCTTTACGGATGCCTCGTTCCTGCCAGCCCTGCAGAACACGTTTACCCTGCTGTTTTCCGTCATGCTGGTCACGGTGGTGCTGGGCACGGCGCTGGGCTTGCTGATCAATGAAGCGTTCCCGGGACGCGCCATCGTGCGCGTGCTCCTGATTTCGCCGTTTCTCATCATGCCGGCCGTGAATGCTCTGATGTGGAAGAACATGCTGCTCAATCCGATCTACGGCCTGTTCGCGCAAATCAGCATTTTCTTTGGCGCCACGCCCGTCGACTGGCTGTCGGCCCATCCCCTGTTTTCCATCATCATGATGGTCTCGTGGCAATGGCTGCCGTTCGCCTGCCTGATCTTCATGACGGCCCTGCAGTCGATGGACCGGGAACAGCTGGAAGCGGCGCGCATGGATGGCGCCACCTATCTGCAGCAACTGCGCTACCTCTACATTCCCCACCTGGGCCGCGCCGTCTCGGTGGTGCTGATGATCGAGATGATCTTTTTGCTGTCGATCTTTGCGGAAATCTTTACCACCACGGGCGGCGGTCCCGGCTTCGACACGACCACCATCACCTTCATGATTTACCAGCAGGCACTGCTGTCCTATGACGTGGGAGCGGCCTCGGCCGGTGCCCTGTTCGCCGTGCTCATCGCCAACATCGCCGCCTTCTTCCTGATGCGCGTCATCGGCAAGAATCTGTCGAAATAAGGAGACCTTGATGCATAGCAAACTCAATCTGTATGGCCGCACGGCCGCCGCCTGGCTGTTCGCGCTGCTGCTGTTCTTTCCCATCTTCTGGCTGGGCCTGATGGCCTTCAAGACGGAAGGACAAGCCATTTCCACGCCGCCGCTGCTGTTTTTCACGCCCACGCTCGACAGCTTCCGCGAAGTGCTGGCACGCGACAATTACTTCGGCTACGCGTGGAACTCGCTGTTTACCAGCGTGCTCTCGACGGCCATCGGCCTGTTGATCGCCATCCCGGCCGCCTATTCGATGGCCTTCTTTCCCACGGGCGGCACCATCGGCTTGCTGAAATTCATGCTCAGCTCGCGCTACATGCCCGGCGTGGGCGCCCTGATGCCGATCTATATCTGCTATCAGTACTTCGGCCTGCTCGACACGCGCATCGGCCTGACCATCATGTTCATGCTGATGAACCTGCCCATCATGATCTGGCTGCTGTACACGAGCATGAAGGAGCTGCCGCGCGAAATTCTGGAGGCGTCGCGCATGGATGGCGCCACCGTGTGGGACGAATTCCGCCACGTCGTGCTGCCCCTGTCCGTGGGCGGCATCGCTTCCACTGCCCTCGTGTGCATGGTGTGGTCGTGGAATGAATCGTTCTGGTCGCTGAACCTGGGCGCCTCCAACGCGGGCACGCTGGCCTGGCTCATCGCCTCGTATTCCAGCCCGGAAGGCTTGTTCTGGGCGAAATTGTCGGCCGCTTCGCTGATGGCCATCGCGCCCATCATGGCGCTGGGCTGGTTCTGCCAGAAGCAGTTGGTCCAGGGAATGACCTTTGGCGCAGTCAAATAAATGATGCCTCCATAAACCTACTGCGCGGCCCAATTTCGGCTCTCCGTTGCTCACTGTGCATCCGCACAGCTCCGCTACTCAAACCGAACTTGAACCGCTCGCTACGGTTTCTGAAAGCATCGAAAATAAATCAGAATAGAGACACACATCATGGCTTACCTTCAACTGAGCAATATCGAAAAATTTTTTGGCGAGCACCGCGCCATCAAAGGCATAGACCTGGAGATCCGGCAGGGCGAATTCGTCGTCTTCGTGGGTCCGTCGGGTTGCGGAAAATCCACCTTGCTGCGCCTGATCGCGGGCCTGGAACCGATCGACGGCGGCAAGCTGTCGCTCGACGGGCGCGACATCACGGCGCTGCCATCGTCCAAGCGCGACCTGGCGATGGTGTTCCAGTCGTATGCGCTGTATCCGCACATGACGGTGTTCCAGAACATGTCGTTCGCGCTGAAACTGGCCGGCGTCGATCCGGCCATCATCCGCGAAAAAGTCGACAAGGCGGCCGCCATCCTCGACCTTGGGCGTTACCTGGAACGCACGCCCAAAGAATTGTCTGGCGGGCAGCGCCAGAGGGTGGCCATCGGCCGCGCCATCGTGCGCGACCCGAAAGTGTTCCTGTTCGACGAACCGCTGTCGAACCTCGATGCGGCCCTGCGCGTGCAGACGCGCATCGAGATCGCCAAGCTGCACCGCGAACTGGGCGCCACCACGATTTACGTGACCCATGACCAGGTCGAAGCGATGACCCTGGCGGACCGCGTGGTGGTGCTGCGCGACGGCCAGATCGAGCAGCATGGCTCGCCATTGGAACTGTATGACCGTCCCGCCAACCGCTTTGTCGCGCAATTCATCGGCACGCCCAGCATGAACGTGGTGCCCGCTGACGCGGCGCCGCAGCTGCTGGCGCAGGCGGGCAGCGCGGCGCAGGCGGACGGCTTCGTCGGCATCCGCCCCGAACACGTGCACCTGGGCGCGGCGCAGCCGGGCAGCGTGCCCGTCACGGTCGACCTGGTGGAGTCCTTGGGCGTGGAAACCCTGACCTATGTGCGCTTGCCGAACAATGTGCAGGTGGTGTCGCGCGGGGCGGAGCGCAGCAGCCTGCAGCCGGGCCAGCAGACGCATTTGACGTTCGAACCGGGCTTCGTCCATTATTTTGACCGCGCCGGCAAGACCTACGCGGCGGCGAAAGGAGCGCTGTAATGGACTCGATCGCATTGAACCAGGCGAACCTGGCCAAGCTGCCGGTGGACGCAGCCGTGCCCGCGTATGCGCGCGGCGCGCTCGTGCCCAGCATCGTGCATATCGGCGTGGGCGGCTTTTTCCGCGCCCACCAGGCCGTGTACCTCGATGATTTACTCGGACTGCAGGGCCAAGGCCAGCAGCACGCGCAGTGGGGCTATTGCGGCGTGGGCTTGCTGGCGCATGACGCGGCCATGCGCGACGCCATGCGGGCGCAGGATGGCTTGTACACGGTGGTCGAGCGCAGCGCGGCCGGCGACAGCGCGCGCATCATCGGCTGCATCGGCGAATACCTGTATGCGCCCGACGAGCCGCAAGCCGTACTGGAAAAGCTGGCCGACCCTGGCACGCGCATCGTCGCGCTGACCATCACCGAGGGTGGTTACTATGTGAACCAGGGCACGGGCGAATTCGACGCCGGTCATGCCGATATCGTGTATGAACTGGCGCACCCGCAGGCGCCGCGCTGCTCGTTCGGCTACCTGGCGGCGGCGCTGGCCGTGCGCCACCAGCGGGGCCTGGCGCCGTTTACCATCATGTCCTGCGATAACCTGCAAAACAATGGCGACGTGACGCGCAAGATGTTGCTGGCCTTTGTCGCCCTGCGCGACGGGGAGCTGGCGCGCTGGCTGGCCACGCATGGCAGCTTCCCCAACAGCATGGTCGACCGCATCACCCCGGCCACCACCGATGAACACCGGGCGCTGGTGCGCGACAGCTTTGGCATCATCGACGCCTGGCCGGTCGTGTGCGAGCCGTTCCGCCAGTGGGTCATCGAAGACGACTTCCCGCAGGGGCGGCCAGCCTGGGAGCTGGTGGGCGCGCAGATGACGCACGACGTGCTGCCATATGAAAAGATGAAGCTGCGCCTCTTGAATGCCAGCCACCAGGCCCTGTGCTACATCGGCATGCAGCTCGGTTACACGTTTGCGCACGAAGCGATGAACGATCCTGGCGTCCGCCTGCTCGTGCGCCAGATGATGGATGAGGAAGTGACGCCCTTGCTGGATGTAGTGGAAGGCATCGACCTGGAGCGGTACAAGGCCACCCTGATCGAGCGCTTTTCGAATCCTGCCGTGCGCGACCAGCTGGCGCGCATCGGCACGGAAGGTTCGGCGCGCATCCCGAAATTCGTGCTGCCATCCGTGCGCGAAGCGCTGGCCCGTGACGGCGCCATCAAGCTGCTGGCGTTTACCGTGGCGTGCTGGTTCCGCTACCTGGAAGGCCACGACGAGCAGGGGCGCGAGATGCCCTTGAACGACCCGTATGCGGCGCGCCTGCGCGCACTGGCGCTGCAGGGCGGGGCGGACGCGACGGCCTTGCTGTCGCTGCGCGAGCTGTTCGGCGAGTTGAGCGACACGCCAGCCTTTACGCAGGCGGTGGGGCAGTCGCTGGCCAGCCTGTATGGGATGGGTGCGCGCGCGGCGCTGGAACAGATCGTCGCCTGACGAGGGAGGGCGCGCCATGCCACGCAAAGCCGATGCCTCGCTGCCGCAGATGGAGCTGGAACAGCAGCGCGACGCCACGCCAGGCTTCGAGCCGAAAGGCAGTTTTGGCTTCATCCGCTACCTGGAGCACGGCTTTCCGAATTCGCTGGTGCGCTGGCATTACCACGACGAGTATGAACTGCACCTGATCGTCGAAAGCAGCGGCAAGGTCTTTGTCGGCGACTACATCGGCCAGTTCACGCCCGGCCACCTGGTGCTGACGGGACCGCGCGTGCCGCACAACTGGGTCTCGCTCGACACGCCGCCGGAAGGCGTGGCCTTGCGCGACATGGTGGTCCAGTTTTCGCATGCGCCGCTGGCGTCGATGGCCACCGCCATTCCCGAATTGAAGGATATTTTTCCGCTGCTGCAGCGCGCCTTGCACGGCGTGGAATTTTTTGGCGTCAGCGAACAGTCGCTGCGGCGTTTCCAGCGCATCCGCGACAGCAATGGCCTGCCGCGCTTCATCGAATTTTTGACATTGCTGGGCGAACTGGCGCAGACCAGCGATTACCAGCTGCTGTCGACGGTGCCGATGCAGTCGAGCGACGACGACGTGGCCCTGGCGCGCATCAGTTCGGCCATCAACTTCATCGTGCACAATTACAGCAGCCAGTTTTCGCTGAAACAGCTGGCCGAGCAGGTGGACATGCCCGAGCGGACGTTTTCACGTTTTTTTCGCAGCGCCACGGGCAACAGTTTCACGGACTTCGTCAACCGCCTGCGCATCAACAAGGCGTGCCAGCTGCTGATGGAGACCGAGCGCTATGTCAGCAACATCTGCTACGAGGCGGGATTCAATAACGTGGCCAATTTCAACCGGCGCTTCCTGGAATTGAAGGGCATGACGCCGAAGGAGTTTCGCCAGCAGGCGCTGGGCCGTTTTGGCGCCTGAGGCTTTTTGAGGTACATTGGATGGCACAGGCGGGGACAGCCTGGGAGAGACAAGCATGGAACACCTATGGCAGAAGGACAGCGAGCGCAAGGCGCCCGAGCTGGAACGGGAAAGCTACGATGGCATCATCAATTACCTGGAACACGGCTATCCCAGCTCGCGCGTGCGCTGGCACTGTCACGAGGAATATGAGCTGCACCTGATCGTCGCCACCAGCGGACGATTGTTCGTGGGCGACTATATCGGCGAATTCTCGCCTGGCCACCTGGTGTTGACGGGCCCGCGATTGCCGCACAACTGGATTTCCAACGTGATGCCCGATGGCGGCGTGGCCTTGCGCGACATGATCGTGCAATTTGCTCATGCGCCGCTGGCCGGTGCCGCGCGCGTCATCCCCGAACTGCGCGAACTGCTGCCGCTGCTCGAGCGCTCCAGCTATGGCGTGGAGTTTTTCGACATGGGCCACGAGGCCGAGCAGCACCTGGCGCGCATCCGCGCCACGCATGGCGCCGAACGCTTCGCCGAATTCGTCCAGCTGATGAGCAAGCTGGCGCGCACGGCCAACTACCGTTTGCTGTCGACCGCCTCCTTGCGCTCGTACGACGATGACGCCACCCTGGCCAAGGTCAACTCCGTCCTCAACTACATCACGGACAATTACCGCGAGCCGATTTCGGCGGAAATGCTGGCCGATCAGGTGGGCATGTCGCTGAGTAAGTTCTCGCGCTTCTTCCGCAAGGCGACGGGTAACAGCTTCACGGATTTCATCAGCCGCCTGCGCATCAACAAGGCGTGCCAGTTGCTGATGGATACGGATCACTATGTGTCGAACGTCTGTTACGACGTCGGTTTCCAGAACGTGGCCAATTTCAACCGCCGCTTCTTGCAGGTGAAGGGCGTCACGCCCAAGGAATTCCGGCGCCAGGCAGATGGCCGCTTTGGCGGCATCGGCGGGCCCGTGGCGGATATGCCACAGGCCTGACGACTGTCACGGGCTTGTCACTTTGACTGGTTATGCTCCACGGCTATCCCACCCACCTTAGCCGAGGAATGCATGAACACTGCTGTAACGTCGATCCCGAAACTGACCCTGTTGGCCATCGCCGCCGGCCTGACCCTGGCCGCGTGCGGCGGCAGCGACAATCCGCCGGCGGAGCCTTCCAAGCCCGTGGCGCAGACGGGCGTGTTCCTCGATGGCGCGGTGGAAGGACTCGATTACGTGGCGGGCAGCGCGGCCAAGGCCAGCACCAATGCCAAGGGCGAATTCATGTGCAACCCGGGCGATACGGTGGCCTTCAGCGTGGGCGGCCTGGCCCTGGGCTCGGCGCCATGCGGCGCCGTCGTCACGCCGCTGGCGCTGGCCGCCAGCACCAACGTGGCGGACGACAAGGTCGTCAACCGCCTGCTGGCGCTGCAATTGCTCGATGACGACAGCGATCCGTCGAACGGCATCAAGCTGACGGCCGAAGTGAAGGCGGCGCTGGCCGGCAAGACGCTGGACTTTGCCGCCGCCCCGGCCGTCTTCAACGCGGCGCTGGCCGCGCACCTGGCAACGGTGGGCGGGAAATTCGCCGGCCGCACGGTCGATGCGGAGCGCCGCGCCCTCGTGCGCGAGCATTTCGAAGACACCCTGGCCTCGAAAGCGGGCGCGCCCGTCAACGAGACGCTGACGCAAGCCAATCCGGTCGGCGAAGTGAAAGTCACCGTGACGCGCTACCAGATACAGGCGGCCGATAAATTCTACGTGCCGTACGAAGGCGCCAACGCCAAGATCAAGGGCGAATTCCCGAACGGCTTCCTGCCGTCGTACGGCTCGGGCCTGGCCTACAAGGGCAAGAATGCGGCCGGCGACCTGGAATTCTATGGCTTGACGGACCGCGGCCCGAACGGCGACGGCCCGCTGGTGCCCGATCCATCTGGCAAGGGCACCATCGGCAGCAAAATCTTCCCGTCGCCCAGCTTCACGCCTTCGTTCGGGGTACTCACGGTGGGCAAGAACGGCGCCGTGCTGGCGTCGAGCACGCCGATCAAGGTGTCCGCCACCGTCAACAGTTCGGGCTTGCCCGTGCCCGTGGGCGCGGTCGGCAATTCGGCCGAGATTCCCGTCATGGATGCGATGAAGTTCGATGCAGCCGGCAAGGCTGTCTTCAACGCGGGCGGCCTCGATTCGGAAGCCATCGTCGTCGATGCGAAGCGCAATGCGCTATGGGTCTCGGACGAATACGGCCCCTTCATCATCAAGATCGATGCGGCCACCGGCATCATCCAGGCCAAGTACGAACCGGGCAAGGGCTTGCCAACCCTGTTCGCCAAGCGCCGCGCTAACCGCGGCATGGAGGGCATGACCTTAGATACGAGCAACGACAAGCTGTACGCCTTCCTGCAAAGCCCCCTGTCCGACGGCACGGCGCCATACACGGTGACGAAGAAGAATGAGCAGGTCGAGCGCTTCGCCCGCTTCACGCGCTGGATCGAATTTGACCCGGTGACGGGCACCAGCGGCAAGATGTTCGCCTATCCGCTGAATGCGGCCGACTACCAGGACGGCCGCACGGGCAACGCCAAGCTGGGCGACATGGTGGCGCTGGGCGGCGGCAAGTTCCTCGTCATCGAGCAGGGCGCCGCGCCGTCGGGCAAGGTGTTCAATAAACTGATGCTGGTCGAATTGAAGGGCGCCACGGATATCTCGGCCGCCGCCTTCAACGCGACGACCTCGGACCTGGAAAAAAGCAGCATGGGCGGCGCGGCCGTGAATGGCGCCGACTGGGCCGCCGTCACGCCACTGAAGAAAACCCTGCTGCTGGACTTGAATGCCATCGGCTGGGCGGCGGAAAAGGCGGAAGGCCTGACCCTGATCGACGACTCCACCATCGCGCTGGCCAACGACAATGACTTCGGCCTGAAGACGAAGATCTTTGACGCGAACGGCGTGGAAGTGGCGGATGCCGACGTGACCAAGTGCACGGTCGATGCCAGCGGTACTATCGTCACCAGCAGCGCCGCCGGCTGCAACGCCGCCAACACCATCCGCGTGGCGCGCGGGGACGACCGCGAACGCCCAAGCCGCTTGTGGATCGTGAAGTTCGCCAAGGCGCTCAATACGTACTGATGCCGTTTGACGGATGAAAAAAAGCCGTGCTGAATTCAGCACGGCTTTTTTAATTTATGAAAATCACATCGCCTCAACACCTGACAAAACCGTAGCGAGCGGCAGTGATTTGTGGTCGAGAAGCGCAGCCGTACTTTAGTACGGCGAGCATCGCCGACCGCAAAGCGCGACGCGCAGTAGGTTTGGTCAGGTGTTATTTAGTATAGGTATTGAGCCAATCGAGCACCGTGTGATGCCACAGCAGCGAGTTCGCCGGTTTCAGCACCCAGTGGTTCTCGTCCGGGAAGACCAGCAGCTTGCTCGGGATGCCCTGGCGCTGCAGTGCCGTGAAGGTGCCCAGGCCTTGCGCGGTGGGGATGCGGAAATCCAGGTCGCCCTGGACCACCAGCATCGGCGTCTTCCAGTTCTTCACGAAGTTGACGGGATTGAACTGCTCGTGCTTGGCTGGCGCATCGTAGTAGGGGCCGCCGTTTTCCCATTCCGTGAACCACAGTTCTTCCGTTGCGTAAGCCATGCCGCGGTTGTCGAAGACGCCGTCGTGGTTGACCAGGCATTTGAAGCCGTCCGGCCAGTTACCGGCGATCCAGTTCATCATGTAGCCGCCGTACGACGCGCCCAGCGCGCAGCTGCGTTCGCGGTCCAGCCATGGGAATTTCTTGGTGGCCGCTTCCAGGCCCTTCTGCAGGTCGACCAGCGGCTTGCCGCCCCAGTCGCCGCTGATGGAGTCCGTGAACTTCTGGCCATAGCCGGTCGAACCGTGGAAGTCGATGAAGACGGTGGCGTAGCCGGCGCCCGCATACACTTGCGGATTCCAGCGGTAGCTCCAGCTGTTGCCAAAGCTGCCTTGCGGGCCGCCGTGGACGAGGAAAGCGACCGGATACTTTTCGCCGGCCTTGGCATTCCATGGCTTCATCACGTGGCCGTAGACGGTTTCGCCATTCGCGCCCGCGAACGAGAACTGCTCATATTCGCCGAAGCGCACGTCGGCCAGGGCTGCCGCATTCTGCTTCGTCAGCTGGACCATCGGCGCGTTTTCCGACTTGGCGTCGAGCTTGCGTGTGTACAGCTGCGCGCCCGAGGCCAGGTTGGCTTGCGCCAGCACGATGGTATTGCCGCGCACGTCGAAGTCGCCCACGGCGCCCTTGCCCGTCAGCGCAGCGACCTTGCCGCTGGCCGCGTCGATGTGGAACAGGCGGTGCTGGCCCACGTCATCGGCGGCGACGAGGAAAGCCTTGCTGTCAGGCGTCCAGCGGAAATCGGCCACGGAACGGTCCCAGTCGTCGGCCACGGTGCGCTTCTTGCCGGTGGCGACATCCATCAGCACCAGGTGGAAACGGTCTGCTTCGAAGCCAGGCTTGGTCATGGCGACATAGGCCAGGGTGCGGCCATCGGGCGACCAGGTGGCTTTGGCATCCCAGGCCGGATTGTCGGCGGTGAGATTGCGTGGCGCCTGGCCGCCAGCGGCAGGAATCGTGTAGACGTCGAAGTTGGTCGACCACGATTCCGTGCGGCCGGCCACGCGCACGGAGAAGGCCACCGTCTTGCCGTCCGGGCTGAAATGGTATTCGCCATTGTCGCCGAACGGTTTCGATGGGGCGTCGCCGTCCAGGGTGCCGCTCAAGCTCACGGGCGTGGCGCTGACCTTGCCGGTGGCGTCGATCGGCGCCGAGTACAGCGCATTGCGGCGGCCATCGGCCCAGGTATCCCAGTGGCGCACGAACATCTGGTCGTAGACCATGCCGGTCGCCTTGTTTTTTGCTTGTTCATCGAGGCGCTTCTTCGTGCAGGCGATGTCCGCGCAATCGAGGAAGACGCCCATGCTGAAGGCCAGGCGGTCGCCCTGCGGCGACAAGCGATAGGTGTCGACATCCAGCGCCAGGTCGGTGACCTTGGCCGCTTCGCCGCCGGTCAGGGGCAGTTGCCACACTTGCGAGGAGCCGGAGCGGCCGGACAGGAAGTAGATGGCGTCGCCGTTCGGCGACCATTGCGGGTCGCTGGCGCTGGCATCGCCGCGCGTGAGCTGGCGCGGCGCCGCGTTCGGCGCGCGCAGGTCGATCATCCACAGCTGCGTGTTGCCGCGGTTCTTGTCCAGGTTGGTGGTGCGCACCGTGTAGACGACGCGCGTGGCGTCCGGCGACAGCACGGGGCTGCCCACACGTTCCATGGCCACCATGTCTTCCACGGTGAAACCGCGCGGCGCGGCCAGCGCAGGGATGGCTGCGGTGGTGGCCATGGCGGCACTGAATGCTCCCAAGAGCAGCAGACGTAAACTCATTCAAACTCCCGATTCTTATGACGACGTTATCGATATGGTATTGACGTGGCCGGCTGTACCGCCGGCAGCCCGACATCATAGCAATAAAGACGCGCTTGCTGCGGGAGTTGACCGCCGGTTAGCCGGCCGGCAGTGCCAGTTGGTCGAGTGCCACGTGGCCCAGGAAGCCGCCCTGGCTGGTGGCCGGCAAGCCCGCCTCGATGGCGTGGGCAAAGCGGATGCCGGGGTCCTGTTCCAGCGTGGCCAGCAGGCGCGCCACGTGCGGATAATGGGCCAGGCTGGCCAGCTGCAGCGGTTCGGCCCAGCGCGCCGTGGCGGCCAGGTAGGCGTCGGCGATGGTCGGTGTCGTGTCAGAGGCCAGCCAGCTGCGGCCAGCGAGCAGGCGCTCCAGGTGCGCCAGGCTTTTGCTCACCTTCTCGACGGCCATCTCGCGCCACACGGCTGCGCGCGCATCTTCCGGTGCCGCGCGCGATGCCTGGAAGGCCGGCATGAAGGCGGCGTGGAAGGTCGTGTGCAAAAAGGACAGCACGCTGTTCAGGCGATCGTATTGCGGCGTGCCTTGCGCAAAGCCCAGACCGCTGGCGGGTGCGCGGGCGGCGATGTGCAGCAGAATCGCCATGCTTTCCAGCAGCGGCGCGCCCGCGTGCGTGAGCAGGGCCGGCGTCTGGCCCAGCGGATTGATGGCGAGAAAAGCCGGATGCTGCTTGCTGGCCGGGTCGCGCGCTTCCACGCGGGCAAGTTGGTACGGCAGGCCGCTCCATTCGAGGGCGGCGATGGCGGCAAACGAGCAGCCGAACGGCACGCTGTAGATCAGGGTGGTTTCCATGCTGGAGCTCCGGTGAGAGGAAAGAAGGGGAGTCTAATCGTGATGGTTACTATTTGGAAGAAGGCAGAATAATGTGGTATAGATACATTTTTTATACCAGATGGGAAGCGAACCATGAAAGACAATGTCTCCGGCTGCGCCGTGGAAGAAGCCATGCGATTGCTGGGCGGGCGCTGGCGAGTGGTACTGCTCAGCTATCTGATGGCGGGGCCGAAGCGCTTCAGCGAAATCCGCCGCGCCGTGCCGAATATCTCGCAGCGCATGCTGACCCTGGACTTGCGCGCGCTGGAAGAGGCGGGCTTGCTGACGCGCACGATCTACGCGGAAGTGCCCGTGAAGGTCGAGTACCAACTGACGGACGAGGGTCTGCGCTTGCGCGAGCTGGTCGAGATGCTGCGAACCATTGGCTTGCGGCTGCGCGGACAGGCGGACGCGGGCGGGGCCTTTCTCGCACCCGATGCCGTGGATAATTCCCTATAGAAACAGCTGATTTGATGCAAAGTGCTAGACTGCCGGCCTTTGATCACTACTCTCGACACCCATGCGCCTGACTTCCCTCGCCCTGACCGCCGCCGCCCTGTTTGCCGCCTTGCCGGCCCAGGCGGCCACCATGCCGACGCTCGAACAAATCCACGCCGCCGTGCAGGCGGGCGTGGCCAAGACCCAAGCCAGGATGCAAACGACTGTGCCGGTACCGATCGCCGTCAAGGTCACCAGCTTGACCGGCTGCCAGGATTCGCAGGAAGTGCCAGGCGAAGTGGTGTGCCTGGTCGCCATGAGCGCCGGCATGCGCGATGCTTTCATGGTGCTGCCGCTGCGTAACGAGAACGGTAGCTGGGTGGGCGTCGAGCGCAAGGACGCCAAGTTCGCGGGACCGTCGCCGGCCGAGGCGCAAGCCATGATCCGAAGCTGGGCCAAGGACGAAGTGGCGCGCAATCCGGAAGCGGCCAAGGATGTGCAGATGCAGGAAGCGCAGACGACCATGCAGGTCAAGGCCGTCAATGAGTGCGACGTCAAGCGCAAGACGGGCTATCTCGTATGCGATACGGAATTGAGCGTGCCGAGCCGTCCGGAAGGCATCAAGACGGAACTGACGTTCATGCTGGAAAACGCCAACTGGCGTTACGTGCCACGCTAAACGCTACGCCGCCGGGACAGTCACGCTGTTCCGGCATCGCTCCCGCCATTCCCCAGCGGCCACGCCGCCACCTGCAATCTTTGCAGATTCGCAAGGCAATTTCGCCAGTAAAAATTGCCCATTTAAATTAATAATTAAATATTAAAATTAATGTATCGGTGCAGACTGCCGCCGGCTTTCTGCCGTCCCGCATTTGCCCTTTCCCCCGTGCCTGCACGGGCTACAGCCAAGGATCCGACCATGCGACTCAATCTTCCCGTCAGTGATACCGAGATCAACCTGAGCGATACCGAGACCATCGTCTCGACTACCGACTTGCAAGGCAATATCACGTATGCGAACCCGTATTTCATCGCCGTCAGCGGCTACAGCGCGGAAGAATTGATCGGCGCGCCGCAAAACATCCTGCGCCATCCGGACATGCCGGTCGAAGCGTTCGCCGATTTCTGGGCCACCATCCGCTCGGGCCGTTCGTGGAGCGGCATGGTGAAAAACCGTTGCAAGAATGGCGATTACTACTGGGTGCTGGCGAACGTGACGCCGGTGGTGGAAGACGGCGTGGCCGTCGGCTACATGTCCGTGCGCACCAAGCCCACGCGCCAGCAGGTGGCGCAGGCATCCGCCCTGTACGCGCGCATCAAGGCGGGGCAGGCCGACGGCATCGTCATCAGCCAGGGCGCTGCCGTGCGGACTGGCTGGCTGGCCAGGCTGGCGAGCCTGCGCGACCTGCCGCTGGGCAAGCGCATCGGCTGGAATCTGGGCTTGCTGAGCCTGGTATTGCTGCTGCAACTGGCGTGGAATGCGGGCGTGCTGCCGGCCGGCGCGGCCGGCTGGCTGACGGGCCTGTCCGTGGTGGCCCTGTGCGCGACCTTGTATTTCTGGCACAGCTTGCACCGTGCCGTGCTGCAACCCTTGCAGCGGGCGCGCCAGGCCTGCGACGTGATGGCGGGCGGCGACCTGACGGGCGAGCTCGACACCACACGGCGCGACGAAATGGGGCAGTTGCTGCGCTCGCTGCGCCAGTTGCGCGTGAACCTGCATTCCATCGTTGGCGACGTGCGCGGCAATTTCTTGCGCATCAGTATGGCCAGCCAGGAAATCGCGGCCGGCAATATGGACTTGTCGGGCCGCACGGAAGCGCAGGCGTCGGCCCTGCAGCAGACGGCGTCGAGCATGGAGCAGCTGGCGGCCACGGTGCAGCAAAACAGCGGCAACGCCGTGCAGGCCAGCGACATGGCGGGCAAGGTCCACGGCCTGGCAGGGCGCGGCGGCGAGATCGTCGGCCAGATGGTCGACATGATGGCGGACATCGACGCTTCATCGAAGAAGATCGGCGACATCACGGGCATCATCGAAGGCATCGCCTTCCAGACGAATATCCTGGCTCTGAACGCGGCCGTGGAAGCGGCGCGCGCGGGCGACCAGGGGCGCGGCTTTGCCGTCGTGGCGGGCGAAGTGCGCAGCCTGGCCCATCGCAGCGCGGCGGCCGCCACGGAAATCAAGCAATTGATCACGGCGTCGCTGGCGCAGGTGCAGGCGGGCGCGAAGCTGGCCCAGCAGGCTGGCGCCAGCAGCGCCGAAATGCTGGGCGCGGTGCAGGGCGTGCATGGCATCATGGAAGAGATCGCCTCGGCTTCGCGCGAGCAAAGCCACGGCATCGGTCAGGTCAACATGGCCGTCACGCAGATGGATGAAGTGACGCAGCAGAACGCGGCGCTGGTGGAGGAATCGGCGGCCGCTTCCGCCTCGCTGCAAGACCAGACCTTGCAGCTGGAGCAGGCGATGGCCTTGTTCAAGCTGGAACGGCGGCGCGGCGGCCCGGCTACGCCCGTGCGGGCGCCGGAGCGCCGCGTCGCCACCGCGCTACAGCAGCCGCTCTGACAGCGCCTTGAAGGGAACCTTGGGGACGAGAAAGGCGAACGGCTTCGAGACGGGTGGCAACTGCCCCAGCAAGCCGCAGTCGGCGCGCAAGGCCGTCAGCGCTTGCACTTGATCCACATCAACGGGCAAGTCGATTTCGCCGAAGACCAGCTTGCCGTTGCGCGGCACGTGGGCAATGGCCGCATCCTGGCAAGCGAGGAAGGCGACGGCGTCGCGCCAGTTGCCGAACAGCGCTTGCCAGTCGGCATCGAGGGTATGGTCGGTCACGATGTCCGCCTGAACGTCCAGCGATGGCGCGCTGCCGGCGCCGCCTGCAATGCTGCAGCGGGCTTGCGTGGGCGTGACTTCCAGCGTCATGCCGTCGGCCAGGTGGGTCGGCAGGATGTCGCTGAACAGCCGCGTGCCCAGCGCATGCGGCAAGCTGTCCATGATGTTTTTCAAAAAGTACACGCAGGGTACGGCCGGCGCGCCCGGAGGCGTGTGGTCCAGGTACAGGCGCCAGTTGCTTTGCAGGGGCGATGGCAGCAGCTTGCGCAGCGGACCCGGCAGAGCCGGACCGAAATGCCCATGACGGTAGGTCAGCACGGTAAATGGCGTCTTGCCGTCGCGCTGCCACAAGGTCGCGCCGGCGGGCAGCAGTTGCTGCGCGGCAGCTGCGTCGACCAGCCAGCTCACGTAGACGACGTCGCGCACGTCGCTGTACAGGGTAAGGAAGGGCAGGCGCGACATGACGGCCTGGCGCAGGTTGGCGAAACGAGTGGAATTGGCGAGCGCGGCAAACAGGCGCCCCGGCCAGCCCGCGCGCGGGTGTCGGTAAGTGTTGTCTTGCAAGGAAAAGCTTTCGGGTGGAATACGGAAATGTTAATACGTTTACGCGGCAACGCCCGCCCACATTATCGCGAGCGGCAGCGATATGTGGCCGAGACGCGCAGCTGTGCTGGAGCACAGCGAGCATCACAGGCCGCATAGCACGCCGCGCAGCCGATGTGGGCGGGTGTCACCACTATTGCATGTGCCAGCCGTGGCTGACGACGATGGATTGGCCGCTCAGGGCGTTCGACGGGAACGCTGCCAGGAACACGGCCGTTTGCGCCACGTCTTGCGTCGTGGTGAATTCGCCGTCAATGGTGTCTTTCAGCATGACTTTCTTGATCACGTCTTCTTCGCTGATGTTCAGCTGGGCCGCCTGTTCGGGGATTTGCTTGTCGACCAGCGGCGTGCGCACGAAGCCGGGGCAGATGACGTTGGCGCGGATGCCGTCTTTCGCACCTTCCTTGGCCACCACCTTGGCCAGACCCAGCAAGCCGTGCTTGGCGGCCACGTAGGCGCTCTTGAATGGCGAGCCTTCGTGCGAGTGCACGGAACCCATGTAGATGATGGCGCCGCCGCGGCCGGCCTTGATCATTTCGCGCATGCAGGCGCGCGTGGTGAGGAAGGCGCCGTCCATGTGAATGGCCAGCATCTTTTTCCATTGATCGAACGGGTAGTCGACGACGGGGCTGATGATCTGGATGCCCGCATTGCTGATCAGGATATCGATGCCGCCGAAGTAGGCCGCCGCATTCGCCACACCCTTGTCGACTTGTTCTTCGCTGGAGACATCCATGGCGACGGCAAACGCCTGGCCGCCCGACTGCTTGATTTCCTCGGCCGTCTTGCTGGCCGCTTCCAGGGCCAGGTCGGCGATGACGACCTTGGCGCCTTGTTTCGCGTATTCGATGGCCATTTCCTTGCCGATACCACTGGCGGCGCCGGTAATCAGTGCGACTTTGTCTTTGAGTTGCATATTAATCCTTTGCATTGCGGGTTGGAGTGATCGTGGAAAACCTGACTGCGCCAGTATAGCGAGAAAATGGGCCGCGCATGCCCCGCGCACGCCTAAGCGACTTGCTGCTTGTCAAGCCGCTTGTCAAGCATTTCCTGTAGCCGCCAGGCGCCGGGATTGGTACCCGCCCAGGTGCGAAACGCGTGATTGAACGCGCTTTGTTCCTGGTAGCCGAGCAGGAAGGCGATGTCGACCAGCGACAAATCCGGCTCGCGCAGATAGTCGCGTGCCAGGCCGTACCTGGCCTGGTCCAGCAGGGCCTGGAAGCTGGTGCCCGCATCGGCCAGCTTGCGCTGCAAGGTGCGCGGCGTGACAGCCAGGGCGGCGGCAACGGTGGCCAGCCGCGCCGAACCCTGGCGCAAACCCGCCACGATGGCCGCGTGCACTTGCGCGTCGATGGCGCCGCCAGTGTCTGTTTCAGCTTCGCGCAGCGCCAGCAATTGTTCCGCATGCTGGCACAGCACGGGGTACAGGCTGACGTCGGCGTTCGGCACGGGCCAGTCCAGCAATTGCGCATCGAAGGTGGCCGTGTTGGCGGGGGCGTTGAAGGCGGGCAGGCTGCCCAGCACGCGTAGGTATTCGTCGCGGTGCGCCGCGTGGCGCAGCAGGTCGCCGCCGCCATCGTGGCTGAACGCCAGTTGGGCCGGCGGCAGCGGCATGCCCGCCAGCCAGTCGCCGCAGACGCGGATGCCGGCAAAGACGCTGTCGACCAGGTGCCGGCTGGCGCCTGGATAGTTGCTGGTCCAGCGGTAATGGGCGACGGCGCCATCGCGCTGCAGGGTCGAGCGGCCCAGGTCGTGCGCCAGCCGTTCATAGCGGGCCGTCTGTTCCAGCGCCTGGCCCACGTTGCTGCAACTGAGCAAAATCAAGCCATACGCGCTGTAGGTACCCATGCGCACGCGCTGCCCCACGTGCAGGCCGAAATGCGCATCGCCCGCCAGTTGCGCGCCCGCATCGAGCAGGCGCACGTAGTCGCGCGCGGCGAGGCTGGGCGCGGATGCTTCCAGGCTGTGCGGCGCCACGCCGGCCGCCTGCGCCAGGCTGGCAGGCGCGATGCCGTGCGCGCCGGCCGCTTCGAGCAGCGGCTGCAGATAGGCGCCGGCGACCCGGCCGTCAGTACTTGTCATGATGGAACAATGCGATTGTCATGAAAAACCAATACCCTTCGTCTGTGGCGGCATATGCTATTGATCTAGCAAGAAAATCAGGCAAGAACAGTATAGCAAGCCGCCGTGGCGCGCAACTGGCCGAACACAGGGGATGTCGATGCAACGCTGGAATGGCTGGGGAGACGAGAGCATCACGTATGCGCTGAGCGAGGATGCGCTGGCTTTCTTGCGCGCGCGCCTGGGACCGGGCAGCGCCGTTGTCGACGCCACCTTCGACGATGCCTGTGCGCAAGTGCCCGCTTCGCGCCTGGCGCCGCATCCGCTGATCGACACCCAGCCTGCCACGCGGGTGTGCCATGCGCTCGGTCAAAGCCTGCCCGACTGGTTTAAATTACGCCATGGCCGCATCGGCGCCGTGCCCGATGGCGTGGCCTTTCCCGACAGCGCACTGCAGGTGCGCCAGCTGCTCGCGTATGCGCGCCAGGCGTGCGTGGCCGTGATTCCCCACGGCGGCGGCACCAGCGTGGCCGGGCATTTGACGGTGGCGGCGGGGCCGCGCCCCGTGCTGGCGCTCAGCCTCGCGCGCCTGTGCGCGCTGGGCCACCTGGACCGCGAGGCGCAGCTGGCCACGTTCGGAGCGGGCGTGTACGGCCCCGACCTGGAAGCGCAGCTGCGCGCGCACGGCTACACCCTGGGCCACTACCCTCAATCGTTCGAATATTCGACCCTGGGCGGCTGGATCGCCACGCGCTCGTCGGGCCAGCAATCCTTGCGCTATGGCCGCATCGAGCAGCTGTTCGCGGGCGGCGAAGTGGAAACGCCGGCCGGCACCCTGAGCATCCCCACGTTTCCCGCTTCGGCGGCCGGCATCGACCTGCGCGAAATGGTGCTCGGCTCCGAGGGCCGGCTGGGCATCGTGACGCAGGCGACGGTGCGCGTCTCGCCGCTGCCCCCTTATGAAGCATTCCACGCCGTGTTTTTCACCGACTGGGGCCAGGCGCAGGAGGCCGTGCGGGCGCTGGCCCAGTCGCGTCTTCCGCTGTGCATGCTGCGCCTGTCGAATGCGCTGGAAACGCAAACCATGCTGACCCTGGCCGGGCATAAAAAACTGGTGGGACTATTGGAGCGCTATTTGTCCCTGCGCGGCTGCGGCGAGGGAAAATGCATGCTGATGGTGGGCGTCAGCGGAGAAGAAAAACCGGCGCGCGCGGCCCTGCGCGGCGCCCTGGCGCTGGCGCGGCGGCACAAGGGCGTGCACGTGGGACGCCACATGGGCGACAAGTGGAAGCAGGGGCGCTTTCGCAACGTCTACCTGCGCAACGGCGCCTGGGAACACGGCTATGTCATCGATACGGTGGAAACGGCCGTCGACTGGCCGCGCGTCACGGCGATGATGGCGGCGCTGGAGCAAGCGGGCGCCAATGCGCTGGCGCAGCATGGCGAGCAGGTGCACGCCTACACGCATTTGTCGCACGTGTATGCGCAGGGGGCCAGCGTCTACACCACGTATGTGTACCGGCTGGCGCCGACCTTTGAAGACAACATGGCGCGCTGGCGCACCTTGAAAGACGCGGCCAGCGCGGCCATCGTCGCCAACGGCGGCACCATCAGCCACCAGCATGGCGTGGGCACGGACCACGCGCCCTGGCTGGCGGCGGAAAAGGGAGAACTGGGCATCGCCGCCATGCGCGCGCTGCTGCGCCAGTTCGACCCGCAGGGCATGATGAACCCCGGCAAACTGCTGCCTGACGCCGGAGGCCCATCGTGAACAGGGGGGATTTGCCTGGGATACTGGCGCGCGAGTGGGATATCTTGATCGTCGGCGGCGGCATCACGGGCGCCGGCATCCTGCTGGAAGCGGCGCGGCGCGGCTTGACGGCGCTGCTGGTGGAGCAGCGCGATTTCGCCTGGGGCACGTCGAGCCGCTCCTCGAAGCTGGTGCACGGCGGCTTGCGCTACCTGAAGCAGGGCCAGTTCGCGATGACGCGCGAGTCGGTGCATGAGCGGCAAGCCTTGCTGACGGATGCGGCGGGGCTGGTCGAACCGCAGGGTTTTGCCTTTGGCGACTACACGGGCAGGAAGCCTGGGCGGCGCCAGTTCATGCTGGGTCTGGCCATCTATGACGTGATGGCGGGGCGGCGCGCGCGCCGCTATGTCGATGCGTCCGACTTTGCCATGCTGGCGCCGCACATCCGGCGCGACGGCCTGCAGGGCGGCATGCTGTACCAGGACGCCAAGACGGACGATGCGCGCCTGGTGCTGCGCGTGCTGCAGGAAGCGCGCCGCCATGGCGGCGTGGCCGTCAATTACCTGGGCGTGGCATCGCTGCTGCATGACGACGGCAAGGTCGCCGGCGCCACGTTGAGCGATGCGCTCGATGGCACGGTATCCACCGTGCGCGCGCGCCTGGTGATCAGCGCCACGGGCGCCTGGGCCGACGCCTTGCGCGGCCAGGTGGGAGAAAAGCCGAAACTGCGGCCCCTGCGCGGCAGCCATCTGCTGCTGCCCGCGTGGCGTTTGCCACTGGCGCAAGCCGTCAGCCTGATGCATCCGCACGATGGCCGCCCTGTCTTTGCGTATCCGTGGGAGGGCGTGACCCTGGTGGGCACCACCGATGTCGACCATGGCGCCGGCCTGGACCTGGAGCCGGCCATCACGCGCGGCGAACTCGCATATCTGCTGGCCGCATTGCAGTGGCAGTTCCCGCAACTGGCGCTGGGCGAAGACGACGTGCTGGCCACGTTTGCCGGCGTGCGCCCCGTGATCGGCAGCGGCCAGCTTGACCCGTCGAAGGAAGCGCGCGAACATGCGCTATGGCTGGAAAACGGCTTGCTGACGGTAGCGGGCGGCAAATTGACGACGTTCCGCGTGATCGCCCTCGACGCCTTGCGCCGCGCGGCCCCGCTTCTGCCGGGCTGGCAGGCGGATTTGCGCCCCTTGCCGATTTTTGACGCCATGCCGCCCTTGTCGGGCAAGGCCCTGGCGCTCGATGGCGAGCAGCGCGAGCGCCTGCTGGGCCGTCATGGCGCGGCCGCGCAGGCGCTGTGCGATGCGGCGCAGGACGGCGAACTGGCGCCGATTCCCGGCACGCAGACCCTGTGGGCGCAGCTGCGCTGGGGCGCGCGCATGGAAGACGTGCAGCACCTGGACGACTTGCTGCTGCGGCGCACGCGCCTCGGTTTGCAGCTGGCAGGCGGTGCGCTTGCTATCATGCCCCGCCTGCGCGCCATCTGCCAGCATGAACTGGGCTGGGATGACGCGCGCTGGGAGGAAGAGCGGCAGCGTTACCTTGCCCTGTGGCGCCGCCATTACAGCGTGCCGCAAGGCGCATGAAGCAACGATAAAAACTATAAAAGAGGAGAACATCATCGAGACCCCCCTGTTTGGCCAGCCCCTGGCGCTGGGCGACGCCCGCATCACCTACGACAGCCTGTCGCCGCTGGACTTGCGCCAGCCCGTGGACGTCCTGCTCGACGACCTGGGCGAAGACCTGCTGCAAATCACGTGCGCGAATGGCGACATCGTCGACGTGGGCTGGTATCCGGCATGGAGCGAACAGGGACGCTTGCGCGTGGTGGCCGTGCGGGGACAGGACTGGGAAGCGCCCGTGTTCAGCGCGCAGCCTGACAAGGATCCGCAGGCGCTGCTGCAAGCGTTGCGCGCCGCGCTGGCCAGCGTGGCATAAGCCATGGCTTTCCTGGCGGACGATGGTCCGTATATCCTCTCCATCGACAATGGCACGCAAAGCGTGCGCGCGCTGCTGTTCGACCGGGACGGCAAGCTGGCGGCCAAGGCGCAAGTGTTCCTGGAAGCGTACTATTCCGACCACCCCGGCTGGGCCGAGCATGACGCCGACGGCTACTGGCAAGCCGTGTGCGAAGCATGCCAGCAGCTGTGGCGCGGCACGGACATCAATCGATCCTCGGTGGCCGGCGTGGCCGTGACCACGCAGCGCGGCACGGTCGTCAATGTGGATGAGGAGGGGCAGCCCTTGCGGCCCGCCATCACCTGGCTGGACCAGCGCAGCACGCGCGACATCCCGCAACTGGCGCCATGGTGGCGCGCCGCCTTCCGCGCCACGCGCCTCGATGGCACGATCGCGTACTTCCGCCGCGAGGCCGAGATCAACTGGATCAGCGCGCACCAGCCCGACATCTGGCGCCGCACGCACAAATTCCTGCTGTTGTCGGGCTTCTTGAACCATCGCCTCTGCGGGCGCTACATCGATTCGACCGGCTCGCAAGTGGCGTACATCCCGTTCGACTACAAGCGCCATGCGTGGACCGGGCGCTTCGACTGGAAGTGGCAGGCGCTGGCGATCAAGCGCTCCATGCTGCCCGAGCTGGTGACGCCGGGCACGCGCATGGGCGCCATCACGGCATCCGCCGCCGCGGCGACGGGCATCCCGGAAGGCACGCCCCTGCTGGCGGCGGCCGCCGACAAGGCGTGCGAAGTGCTGGGCGCCGGCTGCGTCGAACCCCACGTGGCGTGCCTGAGCTACGGCACCACGGCCACGATCAACACCACCAACCGCAAGTACGTGGAAGTGACGCGCTTCATTCCACCGTATCCGGCCGCCATGCCGGGCGCCTACAGCACGGAAGTGCAGATCTTCCGCGGCTACTGGATGGTCAACTGGTTCAAGGAGCAGTTCGGCGACCGCGAGCGGGCGGCCGCCGCCGAAGACGGCACGGGCCTGTCCGCCGAGGCGCTGTTCGACCGCCTGGTTGACGCCGTGCCGCCCGGATCGATGGGCCTGATGCTGCAGCCGTACTGGAGTCCCGGCATCAAGGTGCCTGGGCCGGAAGCGAAGGGCGCCATGATCGGTTTTGGCGACGTGCACACGCGCGCGCACATCTACCGCGCCATCCTCGAAGGCCTCGCGTATGCGCTGCGCGAAGGCAAGGAGCGCATAGAGCAGCGCAGCGGCATCGCCATCACGGAGCTGCGCATCGCGGGCGGCGGTTCGCAAAGCGACTCTGCCATGCAGCTGACGGCCGACATCTTCGGCTTGCCGGCCGCGCGCGCCCACGTGTATGAAAGTTCGGGCCTGGGCGCGGCCATCGCCGCCGCCGTGGGCCTGGGCTGGCATGCGGACTTTCCCGCCGCCGTGCAGGCGATGACGCGCAAGGGCAAGGTATTCCAGCCGCATCCCGAGCACCGCAAGATCTACGAACAGCTGTACCGGCGCGTGTACCGCAAGATGTATGCGCGGCTGCAGCCCCTGTACCGCGAGATCGCCGACATCACAGGCTATCCGGAATAACTACGCATTAAATCGTATTGCGAATCATTCGCATTTAATATATGATGTGTTCCGCATTTCACTAAGGCAACTTATCCCGGTGACTGCAATGCGCCGCCGGCCATGCGCCGGCGGCGTGTCCGCGCGGGCAGAGTTTCGCCGCAACGCTTCCTTCAACGCCGCCGCTTGATCGTGCACCGCCTTCCTCTGCCCCAGCATTTTTTCATTCCAGAAGCATCAAGCAGTAAGCAAACCCAGGCAAGGATAGCGATGAAGAGCAGCAAAAATGGATTGACCCCGCTGGCCGCCGCGCTGGCGCTGGCATTGGGCGGCGCACACGGCCACGCGTGGGCGGCGGCAATGGCCGACAAGGCCGACGCCGTGCAGATGCCCGCCATCAGCGTGTTTGGCGACGCCATCAGCGCCGGCACGGCCGGCCGTTCGTACATCAACAGCGCCGATATCGAACGCCAGCAGGCCGACAATGTCGCGTCCTTGCTCGACACCTTGCCTGGCGTGGACCTGGCCGGCACGGCACGTCCCAGCGGCCAGAGTCTCAATATCTGGGGCTTCAATAAAGTCCAGGACGTGAAAGTCATCCTCGACGGCGTGCCCAAGGGCTTTGAAAAATACCGCCAGGGTTCCATCTTCATCGAGCCGGAATTGATCAAGCAGATCGAGGTGAACAAGGGCGCGCATACGAGCTTGTACGGCAATGGCGGCTTCGGCGGCGTCATCACGGTCGAGACCAAGGATGCGCAAGACTTGCTGGAAGGCGGCGAGAAAGTGGGCGCCATGCTCAAGTACTCGCGCCATTCGAACAATGCGGAAAACGACGCCACCGTGGCCGTCTACGGCCGCACGGAAGATGGCCGCTTCGATGCGATGGCCTTCACCACGCAGCGCAAGTCCGATGATTTGCGCAAACCAGATGGCAAGCCATTCCGCTTTTCCGCCATCGACGCGCCATCGAGCCTGGCCAAGCTGAATATCCGTTTGACGCCGGAACAGCTCTTGACCCTGACGGCGATGAAGAGCGGCAGCACGGGCTGGGGCCCGTTCGCCGCCATGGGCGAGGACGTGCCCACGCCGACCGAGGCGGAGATCCGCAAGTACGGACTGGAAGAGGCGTGGCAGCGCAAGGCCGTATACCGCGACCAGGACGACGATACGTATTCCGTGAAGTGGCAGTACGCGCCGCAGGACAATCCATGGATCAAGCTGACGGCCAGCGCCGGCTATTCGCACACGGACCAGCATGACAAGCGCCTGCCGTCCGCTTCGCTGGGCTCCTACCTGGGATCCCTGGGCAACGAGAGCTGGGCCTCGTACGTGGACCGCATTGCGGAGGTGCGCAACGAAAGCGTGTTTACGACGGGCGCTATTTCGCACGTGCTGCTAACGGGCCTGCAATGGCACAAGAACGTGCGCGACACCCTGATGTACTACCCGTCGTCGACGGCGCTGAAGGATCCCAGCTACAACTACGGCTACTTCCAGCCCTACTACATGCCGGCCGGGCGCCAGGAAACCACGGGCCTGTATCTGCAGGATGCGATGACGTATGGCGACCTGACGGTGACGGCGGCGCTGCGCCACGACCGGGTCGTTTCCGAGGGCGTGCCGAACAAGGCGTCGCGCTACAACAGCCCGCTGGCGGCGGCTGGCCACGACTTCAGCGAAAAGACGCACGAGGACTGGTCTCCCCGCCTGGGCCTGTTCTGGAAGGCGTCGGGCAGCGTGGCGCTGTTCGGCGACTTGAGCCGCACCTGGCGCGCGCCGACGATCGACGAGATGTATTCGAACGAATACTATGTGTCGTCCAGGCTCGGTTCATCGACACCGGGCACCAGCCGCGACCTGGCCGTCGAGCGGGTGACGGCCGTGCGCACGGGCGTCATGCTGCACCGGCAGAACGTATTCATGGAGCGCGACGACGTGCAGCTGCGCCTGACGGCGTACCGCAACAAGGTCAGCGACAATATCGGCCCGCGCCTGGGCATCCTGATCGAAGGCTATGTGCCGGGATCGGGCAAGGTGCCGCCAGCCCTGTCGTCCTACCGCAATCTGGCCGGTTTCCACACGCAGGGCGTGGAAGTCGAGTCCTACTACAACTCGCCGCGCCTGTTTGCCAGCGCTTCGTTGTCGAAGCAGCGCGGCACGCGCACCGGTTCCCAGCGCGACCCGTGGGGCCAGGACGAACCCGTGTCGACCATCGCGCCGGATAAATTGATGGCGGGCCTGGGCTGGCGCATGCCCGACCTCGGGGCCAGCATCGGCTGGCAGGGCCGCTTCGTGGCGAAGCAGGACCGCGTCCTGCCGGTGGGGAATGTCTACCGCCTGCCGCCATCGAAAGGCTATGCGCTGCACACCCTGTTCGCTTCGTGGCATGGCAGGCAGGGAGTGTGGCGCGGCACGGAAGTACGCTTGACGGTCGATAATGTCTTCAACCGCAACTACATGCCGTACCTGAGTGAAGCCGTGACGGGCGTGGGGCGCAATGCGAAACTGAGCGTGTCGAGAAAGTTCTAACGTAAAACGAGCGCCTTGACCGTTTCCCAGGCCGTGCTGCCCGACTGCGTGGCGCGCACCTGGTTGCGCCCCTCTTCCTTGGCCACGTACAGGGCGCGGTCGGCCGCGACGAACAGCACCTTGCGGTCGTCCAGCTGGTGCGGGTGGATGGTCGCCACGCCGATGCTGACGGTGATCCATGGCGAAGTGCCAGATCGGGGGTGCGGCAATTGCAGTGCCTCGATGTGCGCGCGGATGGCTTCGGCCAGGTGCAGGGCGCTTTCGGCATCCGTGTCGGCGAACAGCAGGACGAATTCCTCGCCGCCGTAGCGGGCCGCCAGGTCGCCCGGGCGTGCGGCGTGCGAGGCGATGGCTTGCGCCACCTGCTGCAGGCAGCTGTCGCCGGCCGGGTGGCCCAGGCTGTCGTTGTACAGCTTGAAGTGGTCGACGTCGAGCACCACCAGCGACAGGGCGCCGCCGCCGCGCACGGCGCGCTGCCATTCCTTTTCCAGGAAGCTGTCGAAATGCCGGCGGTTGGCGATTTTTGTCAGCGGATCGAGGTAGGCGGCGCGCTGCAAGGCGTCTTCCGACTGCTTGTGGTGCGTGATGTCGTGCAGCAGGCCGATATACAGGGGCTGGCGCAGATACATGGGCGTCAGGGTCAGGTCCATGCACAGTGTCTCGCCGTTACGGTGGCGGATCGCCACTTCGCGCGTGCCGTGGTTGTGCGCCTTCTCGGGATTGGCCGCGTACATGGCGAAGTAATCGAGGTATTCCTGCGTCACCAAGGGGCTGAGCAGTTCGCCGATGGAGCGTCCGGCCAGTTCGTTTTCGCGGTAGCCCAGGTACTGGTCGCAAGCCGGGTTGGTGTACTGGATGCGGCCATCGGCTTCGATGATCAGCAAGCCCTCGGCCATGTTGTTGACGATGGTGCGCAGGCGCTCGGCCTGTTCCTGCTGGTTTTCATTGTTGCTGCGGATTTGCAGCTGGGCGCGCACGCGCGCGCACACTTCGGCCATGCGCAGCGGCTTGCTGATGTAGTCGACGGCGCCGCAGTCGAAGCCGGCCACCACGTCTTCCGTTTCCGTCTTGGCGCTCATGAAGATGACGGGAATGCGCTGCGTCAGCGGATGCTGCTTGAGGCGGCGGCACGTTTCGATGCCGTCCATGTCCGGCATCAGCACGTCGAGCAGGATCAGGTCCGGGTGGGCGCGCTGGGCGATCGCCAGCGCCCGTTCGCCGGACGTGGCGACATAGGTTTGATAACCCTGTTCGCTCATCAGCTTGCGCAGCAGCTCAAGGTTGGCCGGCGCATCATCGACAATCAAAATGGCGGCGTTGCGCCTCTGGGAATGCTCCACACTGCCTGGACTCATTGCTTCCGGCCTTCTCGATGTACTTTGCGATGCCAGCGTTTGCTGCACTTTAAGTGATGCTGACTGGGTTCAAATCGGATACAGCGGTCAAATCATACCGCTTTGCTAATTTTTTGGGTGGAAAAATCGATGGTGCACGAGGCGGTAAAATATTATTATTTTAATATTTTTATGAATAAATACACGCAGTTGCCATCGTGAAGGCGGTTTTTAGCGGAAAAGATGCGTGCTGGGCCGCAGCGCCTCCCGACGTAAGGTGGCAGTGAAAGTCTCCGGGTGAGCGGATGAGTTGTCGCAGTTGGGTGCGGGAAGTATTTTAGATGAGTTATGAAATTCCCTAGTCGGATTGTGATAATCTATATTGTTTATATTTAAATAATGGTTAAATATCATGAGCTTTCGCATATCTGAAATTGACATTCCACTCAGTGAGCCTTTCAAGAATGACGCTCTAGATCGTGATGTAATGGTAGAGTTTATGGCGAATGTTATTGAAAAGGCGAGTGGTAAGCCACTTGTTATAGCTGTGGATGCTCCATATGGTTCTGGGAAATCAACTTTTATTGGAATGTTAAATGCTGTTCTAATTAATAAAAATTATCAAACGGTAAATTTCAATGCATGGAAAGCTGATCATGTTAGTGATCCGCTTGTGGCGATGGTGGCTGCTCTAGATGAAGCACTGCCTAAGGCTGAAGATAAGACCGGTAAATTGAAAGCCGGGCTGGCCAAAGTTAGAAATATAACAGGGAAAGTCGCGAGACGCGTTCTTGTGGCTGGGGTAAAGGTCGGGACGGCAGGAGTACTCGACATTGAAGATGGTTTGGATGAGATTATCCGTGATGCAGCTGGGGATGCAGTCAGTGATATCGTGGAGATATTTCAAAATGAAACTAAACTTAATATTTCATTTCGAAGTGAACTGGAACATGCTGTTAGCCAACTTGAGCTTGCACAAAAAAATTCTACTTTGGTATTTTTTATTGATGAATTGGATAGATGTCGCCCCGATTTTGCAATATCTCTTCTGGAACGTGTAAAGCATATGTTTGATGTGCCAAACATTGCATTTATTCTCTCTGTTGATAAGCGCCAACTTGAGGCCGCAACTGCTGCAGTGTATGGTGAACGTATAAACGCAGCAGAATACTTGCGTAAATTCATTGATTTGGAATTCGGACTACCGCTTCCTCATAACAAGAAATTTGTAGAAATGGCAGTGGCTAGATCTGGCCTAAGTGCGTTGTTTTCCCTGCATTCGCAGGACGGGGGGGCATATCAGTGCGGTCAATTCACTCGTTTTTTAACATTGCTATCCCGAATTTTACGGTTGACTCTAAGGACTCAGGAGCGTTGTATAACTAGAATGAAACTCGTTCTTGATCAAACGCCAATGGGCCATTCATCGAATCCGATACATGTAGCATTACTTGTCGTGCTAAGAGCTGTTGATCAAGAATTTTTCTATCAGACAGTGAAAGGAATTTTGTCTCCAGATGAAGTTTTGAATTTCTTCCGCGCTAAGCCGGAGGGCGAAAATGCACTCAATTCTACAGAAGGTAGAATTCTTCATGCACTTCTCGTAACAGAAGATAGAAATGATGAGCGTAAGAAAGAATTTAAAAAGAAATTGATTGATATAATGAATGAAAATTCTTCTACTCGGGATGATGCCAGTAAGGCAAGTGAGATGCTAAATCTTCTTGATTCATTTGGGATGGATGGGGAAATTTTCCCAATTATTGCACGTAAAATTGATATTGCTGCGCAAATTAGAGATTAGGAATTTTATGACGATTTTAATATTTATTAATCATAAAAAGCAATAGCGCTATTGCTTATATGAAATTTTAATATATTTCTTAATGTTTATTGTGTTTTTTGAGAATAAGGAGGCGTATTCTTTTGCCTCCTTATTTTTAATCGTTACATTTTTGCGGCGATCAGTTTGCCCAGGATGGTGATGCCTTCGCGGATGCGTTCCGGCGGCACCGTCACGAATGACAGGCGCAAGGTGTGCGTTTCCGGCGTGTTCGCGTAGAACGGCGCGCCCGGCACGAAGGCGACCTTGTTGGCGATGGCTTCATCGAGCAGTGTCATCGCGTCGATGTGCTTCGGCAGGGTGACCCAGATGAACATGCCGCCTTCCGGTCTGGTCCACGTAACGCCGGCCGGGAAATGCTCTTCCAGCGCCGACAGCATGGCCTGGCACTGGTTGCCGTACAGGCTGCGGATGCTGGGGATATGGCGGTCCAGGAAGCCATCCTTGATCACTTCATGCACGACCATCTGCGTCAGCTGCGACGTGTGCAGGTCGGCCGCCTGCTTGGCCAGTTCCAGGCGGCGCACCAGCGGCATCGGCGCCACCACGTAGCCGAGGCGGATGCCCGGCGTGAGCACTTTCGAGAACGAACCCATGTAGATCACGCCGTCCGGATTCATGTTGATCATCTTCGGATACGGCTCGCCGCTGTAGCTCAGGGCGCCGTACGGATCATCCTCGATCAGCGGCAGGCCGTGGCGGGCGCAGGTTTCCACCAGCTCCACGCGGCGCGCCACGGACAGGCTGCGTCCCGTCGGGTTCTGGAAGTTCGGCAGTGCGTACAGCAGGCGCGCGCCATCGGCGACGGGGTTGACCGACGACGGCACCAGGCCTTCGTCATCGGTGTCGACGGAAACGAATTCGGGACGGTAGACGGAAAACGCCTGCAGGGCGCCCAGGTAGCTGGGGGTTTCCACCAGAACCTTGCTGCCTTCGTCGATCAGGACCTTGCCCAGCAAGTCCAGCGCCTGCTGCGAGCCGGACGTCATCAGCACCTGTTCCGGCATGATGGTGCTGCCGTTGCTGGAGAGCGAGTCGGCGATCCACTGGCGCAGCGGCAGGTAGCCGTCGGTCGGGCCGTATTGCAGGGCCACTTTGCCATTGTTCGACAGGACCTTGTCGAAGGCGGTCTTCATTTCTTCCACTGGGAAGGTGGCGGGCGAGGGCAGGCCGCCGGCAAACGAGATGATCTCGGGACGCTGCGTGATCTTCAGGATTTCGCGGATGAACGAGCTTTGCAGCTGTTCCGCGCGTTCGGCAAAGCGCCATTGGATCGGATTCGGATTTTCAATTTTCATACGAGTCTCACAGAAGATGCCGAGCTGCGCCGGCTGGATTTGTTGGCCCGCTTGTGGCGGTGCGTGCGCAAGCGGCGCCGGATAGGCGTCGCCATGGTGCTGCGGTATTGTACGGCTTGCACGCTGCTCTGCCCATCCGCACGCGCAACGGCGTTGCAAATGGGCGTCAAGGCACTTTACTTCAGCTTGCGTCCTATGCCTACCACGGCGATCACGGCGCCGGCAAACAGCAGGCTTTCACCCGTCAATGGCTCGTTCAGCAGCACGGCCGCACCCACCAGGGTGAGGAAAGGCTGCAGCAGCTGCGTTTGTCCCACGCGCGCCACGCCGCCCAGCGCCATGCCCCGGTACCAGAAAAAGAAGCCGATAAACATGGAAAACACGGAAATGTAGGCAAAGCCCAGCCAGGCCGCGCCGCTGGCCTGCGCCATCAGCGCGCGCTGCGGCCAGGCGTTCCACAGTACCACGGGCAAGACAAAAGGCACGGCCAGCAGCAGGGCCCAGGAAATCACATGCTGGCCCGGCATCGCTTGCGCCAGGCGCCCCCCTTCGGCATAGCCGAGTGCAGCCAGCAGGACGGCGGCAAAGATCAGCCAGTCCGCCAGGTGGAAGCTGCCGCCGCCCTGGCGCAGCGCGAAGGCCACCACCAGCGCCGTGCCGAGCAGGGCCATCAGCCAGAAACCCGGCGATGGGCGCTCCTTGCCGCGCAGCACGGCAAACACGGCGGTGGCCAGCGGCAGGATGCCCACCAACACGGCGCCGTGCGAGGCGGGCAGGCTGCGCATGGCGATTGAGGTCAGCCAGGGAAAACCCAGCACGCAGCCCAGCGACACGAACGCCAGCGGCAGCCACTGTTCGCGGCGCGGCATAGGCGCGCGCTGCTGCCATAGCCACAGGCCGGCCAGGACGGCGGCCACCAGGGCGCGGCCCAGGGCGACAAAAGTGGGGTCGAGTTCGGCCACGGCCAGCCGCGTAAAGGGCAGGGTCAGGCTGAAGAGGGCGACTGCGATCAAGCCCAGCAACAGGCCTGTGCGGTCGGCGCCGAGGCGCGGGAGGGAGCTGGGGGAGGTGGTGGCGTGCGATGGCATGGCTGTCCTGGTGCGGGTGGCGTGGAATAAAGACGGGCAGATGTGGATGAATGCGCCCGGTACTGCTATCCTAGGGCTCAATAGCAATACAGTACAAATACACTTTCACGCATAATTCCACATACTGTCATGGTCATATGAGCAATACACTTCCCTTGTTGTCGCGCGCCTCGGGCGAAACCCTGATCGACCAGATCACACGCTCGCTGGCGGCGCGCATCGACGACAAGCTGCTGCGCGGCGGCGCGCGCATGCCCTCGATCCGCCAGTGCGCCGCCAGCCTGGACGTGTCGTGCGCCACGGTGGTGGCCAGCTACGACAAGCTGGTGGCGCGCGGCTACCTGGAATCGCGGCGCGGCGCCGGCTTTTTCGTGCGCGAGCGCTCGCCACTGAATACGCCGGCGCCGCCCGCTGGCGCGCAGGACGCGGTGGCGCAGCCGATGGACGTGGTGTGGCTGATCCGTAACATGTTCCGCCAGACGCCGGCCATCCCCGCGCCCGGCACCGGCATGCTGCCTGCCGAGTGGCTCGATGGCGACCTGGTGGCGCGCGCCTTGCGCGACGTCAGCCGCCAGCCTGGCAGTTTGCTGCTGGGCTACGGCACGCCGCAGGGTTTCCTGCCCCTGCGCCAGCAGTTGCAACTGAAGCTGGCGGGACTGGAAATCGCCTGTCCGCCCGAGCAGATCGTCACCACGGTGGGCGTGATGCAGGCGCTGGACCTGGTGGCGCGCGAGTTCGCCCGCCCCGGCGACACCATTTTCGTCGACGATCCCGCGTACTGGCTGATGTTCGGCGCCTTTGCCGCCATGGGCATGAACGTCATCGGCATCCCGCGCCTGGGTGACGGCCCCGATATCGCCGTGCTGGCCGAGCTGGCGGCGCTGCACCGCCCCAAGCTGTACGTGATCAACTCGGTGCTGCACAACCCCAGTTCGACCTCGCTGTCGGCGGCCAAGGCGTTCCAGGTGCTGCGCCTGGCCGAACAGCACGATTTCTTCATCGTCGAGGATGACATCTATTGCGACATGCACCCGGGCGCAGCCGGTCTGGTGCAGCCGGCCACGCGCCTGGCCGCGCTGGACCAGCTGCGCCGCGTGATTTACCTGGGCGGCTTTTCCAAGAGCCTGGCGGCGAACCTGCGCGTGGGCTTTATCGCCACGTCGCCGGAGCGGGCGCAGCGCCTGGCCGACCGCAAGATGCTGGCTACCTTGACCACCAGCGACATCGGCGAACGCGTCGTGTATAAGATCCTCTCGCAGGGGCTGTACCGCAAGCATGCGGAGCGCCTGCGCGCGCGGCTCGACAAGGTGCGCGAGGGCACGTATCGCCGCGCCGAGCGGGCCGGCCTGCGCTTCGATCCCGCACCGGCCGGCATGTTCGTGTGGGCCGATGCGGGCTGCGACACGAATGTCCTGGCCGAGAAGGCGCTGGCCGAGGGTCTGGTGCTGGCGCCGGGCAGCCTGTTTTCACCACGCCAGCTGCCGTCGACCCGCATGCGCCTGAACCTGGCCACGGTGCAGGACCAGCGGGTCTGGACGTTTTTCGAGCGCGCGCTGGGGTAGGCGGGCCACGCTGCCTCATCCTGCGCGCGCGAGCGGCTCAGGCGCGGCGGCGCTTCCGGTGGCCCATGACCGCCAGCAGCGCCACGCCGGCCAGCAGCATGCCCGCTTGCGCGGGTTCCGGCACTTCGCGTACCCGCCACAGGGCATAGGTGCCGGTACCGACGAATTTGGTGGTGGCGACGTAGGCGCCATTGTCGTCCGGATAGCGCGGGGCCGTATAGGTCAGCTCGAATTGGGAGCTGTAGCCCCAGGGATCGTGGAAATCCTTGAATTCGATACGCTGCTCAAACTCCGCGCTGTCAAAGTACGGTGTCGATCCGCCGCCGGCATAGAGGTCAATCATGGACATCACCTTGTACTGCCCGGAGTCGTAGCCACCGGAGCCAGTCATCAGGATATTGCTTGGGGGCAGCAGATACATGCTGGCGTAGCCGTTGGTATTCAGGGTCCAGTTGTGGCGGCGGTTGCCCATCGTGATCTCGCCGGAAAAGTAGACGGGGGCGCCAGTGCTTGAATTACTGGCGCCATGGATGTTGCCGGACTGGCTCTCTGTCAGCGTCGAGGTATCGAGCAGGAACTTCATCGTATACGCCTTGCCCACCAGTGATGATTCGCCGTAAGCGGTAAACAGGTGTAAGTCGTCCATGCCCTGGGCGACGATGCCGCTCACGCTGAACTCGATCACGGTCGCCTGGGCCATGGCGGGCAGCGCCAGCACGCCAGCCAGGATGCCGGTGCGCACGGCCAGCATCATGCCCCTGGGCTGACGCGCGGTGATGGATGTTGCGCCAGCGGCAGCAGCCGTAGCAGACATGCAGCGGGAGCGCGCCTTGTACAGCGGCATGCGAATACAAGCAGATATCTTTGATATGCGTTTCACGACCGTATCTCCTTTTTAATTAGTAGAAAATTAATATTAATGCCGGTCTCATCCTTATGACGCTCAATTGATCTGCCTGTTTTGTTGTCGTTTTTGCTATGGGTTAGGGGCATGGGCGCGCCTGCACATCGCGCCATCTGGGCGCTACACACCTCAGCTCGACTTTCACACTCCCACATTTACGCAAGGACGCCTTGAAATCGCTTGTACCATCCCCAACTCCGTAGAATCCGTCCCATCCACAAGACTATGAGGTAAAAATGGCTGTCTCCGAAAAGCAAACCCTGGGTTTTCAGACCGAAGTGAAGCAAATGCTGCACCTGATGATCCATTCCCTGTACTCGAACAAGGAAATCTTCCTGCGCGAATTGATCTCGAACGCGTCCGACGCGGCCGACAAATTGCGCTTTGAAGCGATCGATAACGACGCCCTGTACGGCAACGATCACGAATTGAAGATCAAGGTCAGCTTCGACAAGGATGCGCGCACCATCACCATTTCCGACAACGGCATCGGCATGACCCGTGACGAGGCGATCTCGCACCTGGGCACCATCGCCAAGTCGGGCACCAAGGAATTCTTCGGCAAGCTGTCGGGCGACCAGCAGCAGGACGCGGCCCTGATCGGCCAGTTCGGCGTAGGCTTCTATTCGGGCTTCATCGTCGCCGACAAGATCACCGTCGAAACGCGCCGCGCCGGCGTGGACGCTTCCGAAGGCGTGCGCTGGGAATCGGCCGGCGAAGGCGATTACAGCATCGAATCGATCGACAAGCCGTCGCGCGGCACGGACATCATCCTGCACCTGCGCGAAGGCGAGGACGAATTGCTGTCGAGCTGGAAGATCAAGTCCATCATCCGCAAATACTCGGACCATATCTCGCTGCCGATCGTGATGCAGAAGGAAGAGTGGGACGACGAGAAAAAAGAAACCGTCCTGAAGGACGAATTCGAAACCGTCAACCAGGCCAGCGCCCTGTGGGCCCGCAACAAGGCCGACATCACGCCGGAACAGTACGACGAATTCTACAAGCACGTGTCGCACGACTTCCAGTCGCCGCTGACGCACACGCACAACCGCGTGGAAGGCCGCAGCGAATACACGCAGCTGCTGTACATTCCGGCCAAGGCGCCGTTCGACATGTGGGACCGCAACAAGCGCGGCGGCATCAAGCTGTACGTCAAGCGCGTCTTCATCATGGACGATGCCGAGCAGCTGATGCCGACCTACCTGCGCTTCGTGCGCGGGGTGATCGACTCGGCCGACCTGCCCCTGAACGTGTCGCGTGAAATCCTGCAGGAGTCGCGCGACGTCAAGGTGATCCGCGAAGGCTCGACCAAGCGCGTGCTGGGCATGCTGGAAGAACTGGCGAACGCCGACGAGCAGGACAAGAAGGACAAGTACGCCGTCTTCTGGAAGGAATTCGGCCAGGTGCTGAAAGAAGGCATCGGCGAAGACGCGGCCAACAAGGAACGCCTGGCCAAGCTGCTGCGCTTTGCGTCGACGGCCAACGACAGCGACGAGCAAATCACCTCGTTCGCCGACTACGTGGCGCGCATGAAGGAAGGCCAGGACAAGATTTACTACGTCACGGCCGACAACTACGCTGCCGCCAAGAACAGCCCGCACCTGGAAATCTTCCGCAAGAAGGGCGTCGAAGTGCTGCTGCTGACGGACCGCGTCGATGAATGGATGCTGTCGTTTATCCAGGACTTCGAAGGCAAGGAACTGGTCTCCGTCGCAAAAGGCGGCCTGGACCTGGGCGCGCTGGAAGACGAAGCGGAAAAGAAAGAGCACGAAGAAACGGAAACCTCGTACGCCGACCTGGTGGGCAAGATGAAGACCGTGCTGGCCGACAAGGCCAAGGACGTGCGCGTGACGTTCCGCCTGACCGATTCGCCAGCCTGCCTGGTGGCCGATGAAAACGAATTGTCGGGCAACCTGCTGCGCATGCTCAAAGCTGCGGGCCAGAGCGCGCCGGAGTCGAAGCCGATTTTGGAAATCAACCCGAACCACCCGCTGGTGACGCGCCTGAAATACGAAGATGCCGAAGGCGGCAAGTTCGGCGACTGGGCCAACATCCTGTTCGACCAGGCCATGCTGGCCGAAGGTGGTTCGCTGGCCGACCCGGCCAGCTTCGTGAAACGCCTCAACGAATTGCTGCTCAATTCGGCGAAGTAAACGCCTGGCTGTCGACGTAAGCAAGCCGGCCCTTTCTGCGTGAAAGGGCCGGCTTTTTTTTATGCTACAGTGCGCGATTATTTTATTTTATGGAAAAAGCAATGGCGCATTGCCCGGCATGTGACAGTTCCAACGTTCAACGCCTCTCCATGGTGCATGCCTCCGGCATCTCCGGCACCTCTACCCATATGTCGGGCAGGATCGATGGTGATTTCATCCACGGCCATGCGCGTACGCGCAGCCAGACCTTGCTGTCACGCCAGGCCGCAGGGCCGACGATGCAGACCCACCAGAAGGCAGGGCTGATCGTATTGGGTGTGATCATTTTTATCATTGCCGCCGTCGTCTTTTACCAGGCCGGCGCGAATGGCCTGTTCTGGATCTTCGTGGCAGGGGGCGTCGCCTCCGTCGCCTTGTCGCAAACGACCTTCGTCGCCAATTGGGACAAGGAGGCCGCCGCCTTGCAGGACAAGTATGCGCGTACCTTCATGTGCCATGCCTGCGGCCACCGCTTCATTCCTGTACTCAAGCAACCGTGAAAATTCGCCTGATGACCGGCCTGGGCGCGCATACGCTGGGCTGCCTGCTGTTTATCGCATTGAGCTGGCTGGGTTTTTACCTGTACACGCAGCTGTTTGGCAGCCTGGGCTCGCGCGGCGTGGCCGGCGGCCTGTCCCTGCTGCTGGTGTTTTACGTGTATGCGGGCACGAATCTGTTGCTGGCGCTGCTGCCGCCCGGCTGGTGGAAGCCTGCGCTGTGCGGTCTGCTGGGTGCGGCCGTGCTCGCGTACCTGCTGCCCCACCATCCGCTGCGGGCCATCTATTTCAGCGTGTTGTCGGGCGGCGTGAGCTGGCTGGCCGTGCTGGCCAGTGCGCGTTTAAGCGGATACCTGCGCGGCTGACAGGCCCGCGAGAAAGGCGGTGACGGCGACGGCCGCCGCTTCCGGCGCCGCCTGCAGCAGCATGTGCGGCGCGGCGATGTCGGCCAGTTGCGCGCCTGCTGCCTGCCGCAGTATCTGCACGGCGTTCGCGGGCGGCACCAGGCGGTCGTGGCGGGCGCGCAGATACAGCACGGGCAGGCTGCCGCGCGCGAAGCTGCGCGAGGCATCGGTTTCCAGCACGGCGCGCAGGCGCTGGCGCAGCACGCTGGGCGGCACTTGGGCCAGCGCCGCTGCCAGTTCATCCTGCAACTGCGGCGTGGAGCAGGGCGCCAGCAGCGCCTGGCGCAGAGCGAAGCCGGGCATGGCGCCAAAGGGCACAAGGCCGAGCAGGTGGCGCAGCGGCGCCAGCATCGGGCGCGGATTGCGCACAAACGAACAGCACAGGACCAGGGCGCGCATGCCCGGCGGCGGCTCGGCGCGCAGGGCGGCGCCCAGCGGGCCCGAAAACGATTCGGCCAGCACGACGAAGGGGCGGTCCCGCGGCAAGCGCTCGCGCACGAATGCTTCCAGCGCCGCGTAATCGAGTGGCGCGGCCGGATAGGCGATGGCTTGGGTGTCGATGGCGGCCTGCGCGCGCAAGGCGGCGTCAAAACGGTGGAATAGCCGTGCCGTGCCATCCATGCCGGGCAGAAGGACAAGCAGGGGCGAGGCGTGGGTTGGTATCGTCATTGCGGCCATCATAACAGCCACGCCGGCACACGCGCCGTCCGCCAGCCGCACCGCATGGGGACTGGCGCCATGCTAGAATCGCCGGCGCGCCATGCGTGGCCGGAATCGCGGTCAAATCACCGACAGACAGAATCATGTATATCATTTTATCGAATTACCGCACCCTGGGCGGCGCCTTGCTGGCAGCGGCATGCGTCCTTTCCCAGCCGGCCCGCGCCACGGCGGCACCCTCGGCGCCGGCCGGGAAAAGCCTGTCTTCCCTGTTGACAGGCGGCCCCTTGCCGCGCCTGAGTGAAGACCCGCAAGTGCGCGCGGCCCTGTTCGATTTCTTCGGTTACGCGCGCGGCAGCTACACGGAAGACGATGAACTGCTGCTGGCGCAGGCGCTTGAAGCGATCAGCGAAAAGCGCGACGCCACGCGCAGCGTGCTGGCCGATGGCCGCCAGTTGCTGGCCTCGATGAATGACCGCAAGCAGGGCCGCGAACGCGGCGCCATGCTGCTCGACAAGCGCGGCGCCATCATCGCCTTTGGCCTCGTCAACGGGCATTGCCGCCTGGAGGGGCAGCCGCTGGCGAAAGTCTGCAATCCCGATCCGAATGCGGTGCTGACGGTGTTCCACCGCAAGGGCATGCTGGTCGGGGATGCGGCGCCCTTGCTGGCATGGGCCCGGCAATTGCCGCCCATGCTGGCGCTGATCGCGGGCGACAAGGAAGCGGGCGCCGACGGGCAGAAGATCGCCAGCGTCGAATATGTGCTGGCGCAGCCGGCCCTGCCGGGCTGGAACCGCGCCCAGCTGCCGCCCGCGTATCCGCCGGCGCTGCTGCCGCTGCTGCTCGATAAATCCACGGTGCTGACGTCGGCCGGCGCCGGCGTGTTTGCCTATCCGCTCACGCTGAAGGGCAAAAAACAGAACAATGTGCTGGACCATGCCGAAGGCCGCCCGCCGCGCGACCTGGAAGTGGCGCTGCGCAGCTATGCCAGCTTCGACACGGTGGTCGAGCGCTACCGCCAGCTGGCCAAGGGCGCCAGGCTGCAGCGCAATGAGCGCACGGCCTACCTCGATGGCGACATGGGGCAGGGCAGCTACCGCGTCTACATCCGCAACACGGGCGCCGATGGCGTGATGATCGACGTGGCGCTGTGGCAGCGCAAGCTGGTAGCCAGCCGCCAGGTCCGCTAGGTCAATACTGCGCGCGCGCTGTCGTAGCCCAGTTGCGCCAGCTGCGCGGCGATGTCGTCGTCGCGTGTTTTTTTGCCCGTGCGCAGGCGCACGTGCGTCAGCGACGCGGGCATATCCTGCAGCAGTGCGTCGACGTCGAGCATGGTCTCGGATGCCGACAGCTGGCGCAGTGCGGGCAGGGCGGCGAGGCCGGGCAGGCTGTCGAGCGTCTTGCAGGTGTGCAGGTCCAGGCGTTCGAGCACGGGATTGGCCCCCAGCGCGATCTGCCGCAGCTTGATCTGGTCCTCCACCCATAGCGCCTGCAGCAGCGGGAAGCGGCCGATGTCGCCCAGCGTTTCCAGGCCGCGCACGCGTATCACTTCCAGTTTCTTCAACAGCGGCGCCTCGATGTGGGCGAGCGATTCGCGACCGCCCAATTGCAGCAGCAGCCTGTCCAGGCGGCCCATCGCCGAGATGAAATCCAGCGGCACCTTGTTCTTGATGCGGTACAGCGACAGTTCATGCAGCGCCGGCAGGCTGGCCAGGGTGTCGATGTGCTGATGGTGGCCCTCGATGACCAGGCTGGCCAGCTGCGCGTAGTGGCGCAGGGGTGCCAGGTCGATATTGTTCCTGGCCGATTCGCCCAGGTTCAGGTATTCGAGGCCGCGCAAATTGTCCAGCTGCAGGATGTCGCCCTCCGCCAGCTGGTAGACGCCCAGGCTCAGGCGCTTCAGATGCCGCAGCTCGCCCAGCACTTCCAGATGGATGGCTTGCCAGTGGCAATCGATGGACAGGCTGGCCACATGCGGCAGCGCGCGCAGGATGCGGGCATCGAACACCCTCGGGTCATAGCCGTAGATGCGGATGGTCAGCGCCGTGCCGCAGGTGGCGGCCAGGGCGTCGAGGTCGGCCAGCAGCGGCCCCGGCTCGGCCAGGGTATCGAACTGCACCAGCACCTGCTGGCCGCTGGCGATGGCGGCGCGGATCGCCGCGGCGTCGATGCGCTCGGGGTTCTGGATGCGCTGCGGCTGTCTTGTTTGCGTCATTGTCATAGTCCTATCGGGTAGTCCACCTTCCTGGGGGGCGGGCAGCCTTCCGGCCCGGGGAACGTCTGCTTGCCCGTGTCGTCGTAGCGCTTGCCGCACTCCACGAGCACGCGCTTGCGGAAGGTGTAGATGCTGGCCACCTTGCCGTTCGGGTGGTAGCAGATATTGTCGCCGTCGCGGTCGGCCGAAGCGTAGCTGATCATGGTCTGGCCATTCACCGTGCGCGTGCTGTGGCCGCTGCGCGGCTCCGTGCATTTGAGCTGGCCGCTTTCGTAATAGGCGTTGACGACGGAGGTGTCGGCGGCGCGGTCGACCAGCAGTTCGTCCTTGCGCTTGCCGTTCGGGTAGTTCGAATAGCCTTCCTGGCGCTGGCCGTACTGGAATGCATAGTAATACTGCGGCTTGCCGTCCGGGTAGTACATGTGGTGGTACTCGCATACGTCGTCGCGCGTGCTGCCGTACTCCTTGAAGGTGCAGCGGTGGATGTCGTTGAGCAGCTGGCCGTCCTCATAGTACTCGCGCAGGTGCGTGAGCAGGCGGCCCTGGTCGATGACAGCCAGGCGTTCCGGCTTGCCGTTCGGGTAGTAGCGCGCATCCAGACCCTGCTTCTTGCCGTTGTCCCATAGGGTATCGAGGCGCAGGATCTTGCCGCTGTCGTCGAACGCCTGTTCGCGCCCATCGAGCTGGCCGTTGCGGTAGGTAGCCGTGTAGACCACGTATTCCTTGCCGGCCGGGCCCAGATAGCGCGTGCGGCTGCCATCGAGCACGCCCGCCTGGTAATGGTCGCGCACGCGCAGCGCGCCTTGCGCATCCTTGTCGAGGGCCTCGCCCTGTTTTTTGCCTTGCACGAAAGTGACGCTTTGCGTGACCTTGTCCTTGAGCTTGAGCTTCCACGGCCCGTCGCGCAAGCCGTCGATAAAGCTGCCGTCGCCGTCTTCCGTGATCCACGCGCCATGGCGCGTGCCGTTCACGTAGTTGCCGCGCGTTTGCAGCTTGCCGCCCATGCTGCGTTCGTGCGGGCCGTTCAGCTGGCCGCCCGCGTAGGTGTCGAAGCCCGTCACTTCCTCTGCATCGGCATAGTTGACGACGGTCCAGCGGCCTTCGCGCTTGCCGGCCCGGTACATGCCACTCTCGCTCTGCCTGGGATAATTGAAGTACCACATGCCTTCCTGCAGGCCGTTGACGTAATGGCCCTTTTCGCTGCCTTCGTGCATGCCTTCGCGTACCCACAGTCCCTGGCGCTTGCCTTTCACGTATTCGCCCCGCTCGACCACCGAGCCGTCGTCCCAGGCCAGGCTGTAGATGACGGACGGGCCATCTGCGCTGCCCGTGAATTGCTTCGGCGCCGTTTCCCACGTCACTTGCCACAGGCGGTAGTTGGGCAGGATGCCCGCGCCCGCATCGCTGTACAGGGTGTAGCTGGCGGTGAGAAAACGCTCGCCTTTCTTCTGGAAGGTTTTCTTGTAGGTGATGGCGTCCTTGCCGGCACCGGCCACCGGCTTGCCGTCATCGCTGTAGTAGCCGACGATGGTGCCTTGCGTATGGTCGATGGCGTCGAAGTCCGCATTGCCGCTCTTGCCGCGCGGGACGCTGTAGTCCATCGGCGCCAGCTTGGCCAGCGCGGCTTTGACCTGGCCCGCGTTGGGAGCACTGCTTTGCGCCACGATGCGGTTCAAGGCTGGCTGCAAGCCATCGAGGCGCCGGTATTTGCCGGAGCTGCGATGGTAGCGGTAGGCGCGCAAGCCGTTCTTGTCGCCCTGGCGCAGCAGCACCAGCATGGTTTGCACGCTGTCGTCCGTCTCCTGGTCCAGCGAAGCGTAGAAGACGGAGCGGATGACGGCGTTGCCGAACTGGTCGAGCAAAATGGGTTTCGCGCTGCCGCTCTTGCACTCGCAGTAATAGCCGTTGACACCATCCTTTTCCTTGAGGAATGCGATATCGAAGCCGCTGTCCTGGGATGCGCTGATGGCGGGATGGGCGAGGTTCTTGCCTTCATAAAAGGGCGCGCCGTGGGCGAGGGCGGAGCAGAGGAGCAAGGGCAGAAGCAGACGTTTCATCGTGGGGCTGGCGCCGGGGCGCCGCAATGGAAAGGCCACGATTCTGCCTGCGTTCTTACTTGTGGGCAAATACGCCCCTATCGTGCGCGCCCCGGTTCAAGGCTGGTGCGCGGCGCAAAAATCCAGCAGCAGCTGTTCGCCGTCCGGCCAGGGGCCGTAGCCGGCGTCGCCGTTGATATGGCCGGCGTCGCCGATCATGGTGAAATCGCTGCCCCAGGCGGAGGCAAACGCGCGTGCCCGCGCGAAGCTGACGTAGGGATCATCGCCGCTGGCCACCACCAGGCTGGGAAACGGCAAGGCTTGCAGCGGCATCGGCGCAAAGCCCGTCGTGCCGGACGGGTAGGAGGGCGCTTCCACATCGCTGGGAGCGACGAGGAAGGCGCCGGCGATCCTGTGCGGCGAGCCGCTGGCCGCCCAGTGGGCCACCAGCGTGCAAGCCAGGCTGTGCGCGGCCAGCACGGGCGGGCGCTCGCAGGCGGCGATGGCGCGATCGAGTTCCGCCACCCATTCGTCCTTGTCCGGCGTCTGCCATTCCCGATGCGGCACGCGCGACCATTGCGGGTGGCGCGCTTCCCAATGGGTTTGCCAGTGCAGCGGCCCGGAATTCCACAGGCCGGCCAGGGTCAGGACGAGAGGCGACATCGATGCTCCTTAAAGTTCGGTACGCAAGGCGAACAACTCCGGGAACAATACCACGTCGAGCATCTTGCGCAAATAGCTCACGCCCGCCGTGCCGCCCGTGCCCGTCTTGAAGCCGATGATGCGCTCGACCGTCGTCACATGGCGGAAGCGCCAGAAGCGGAAGGCCGTTTCCAGGTCGACCAGCTTTTCGGCCAGTTCATACAGGGCCCAGTGTTTCGACGGGTCGCGGTAGACTTCCAGCCACGCCGCCTTTACCGACGCGTCGGAGGTTGTCGGCAGGGTCCAGTCGGCGTTCAGCCGCTCGGCGGAGATGGGCAAGCCGCTGCGCGCCAGCAGCTTGATCGACTCATCGTAGACGGATGGCGCGCGCAGGGCGGCGTCGAGCACTTTGTGGTTTTCCGGCGCCGTCGTATGCACGTTGAGCAGGGCGGCGTTCTTGTTCCCCAGGATGAATTCGATTTCGCGGTACTGGAAGGACTGGAAGCCGGACGAGGCGCCCAGGTAGGGGCGGATGGCCGTGTATTCGGGCGGCGTCATGGTGGCCAGTACGTCCCAGGCATGCACCAGTTGGTCCATGATGCGCGCCACGCGGGCCAGCATTTTGAAGGCGGGCGCCAGGTCGCCGCTTTGCAGGTTGGCGCGCACGGCGTGCATCTCGTGCAGCATCAGCTTCATCCACAATTCGCTCGTCTGGTGCTGCACGATGAACAGCATCTCGTTGTGGTTCGGCGACAGCGGATGCTGGGCCGTGAGGATGCGGTCCAGCGCCAGGTAGTTACCGTAGCTCATAGATTCGCTGAAATCCATCTGTGCGCCATGCCACTGCGCATCCTGGCCGCCGGCATGCATGGGGCAGCCGCTGGTGTTTTCCTTGTTCATATTCTTGTCGTCGCTCATGGGATGGCTCAGGTGACCGCATCGCGCTTGGCGGCGATGTCGTAGGCTAGTGTGTCGAGGATGTCGCGCAGGATTTCCACGGCATCCCACACGTCGGCAAAGCTCGTGTACAGGGGCGTGAAGCCAAAGCGCATGATGGCCGGTTCGCGGTAGTCGCCGATCACGCCGCGCGCGATCAGCGCCTGCATCACGGCATAGCCGTGCGGGTGCGTGAAGCTGACCTGGCTGCCGCGCCGCGCATGCTCGCGCGGGGTGACGAGGCCCAGCGGATGGCTGGCGCAGCGCTGTTCCACCAGCGCGATGAACAGGTCCGTCAGGGCCAGCGACTTGCGGCGGATGGCTTCCATGCTCGTTTGCGCAAAGATATCGAGGCCGCATTCGACGAGGGCCAGCGAGAGTATCGGCTGCGTGCCGCACAGGGCGCGGGCGATGCCGTCGGCGGGCGCGAAGCCCGGCTCCATGGCGAACGGCGTGGCGTGGCCCCACCAGCCGGACAAAGGCTGGCGGAAGCGCGCCTGGTGTTTTTCCGGCACCCAGATGAAGGCGGGCGAGCCGGGACCGCCATTCAGGTATTTATAGGTGCAGCCGACGGCCAGGTCGGCGCCGGCGCCGTTCAGGTCCAGCGGCACGGCGCCGGCCGAATGGGCCAGGTCCCACAGCGCCAGCGCGCCCTGCGCGTGGCAATGGCTGCTGATGGCGGCCATGTCGTGCTGGTAGCCCGTACGGTAATTGACGTGCGTGAGCATGGCGACGGCGCAATCGGCATCGATGGCTTGCGCCAGTTCGTCGGGGCTGTCGACCAGGCGCAGCTGGTAGCCGCGGTCGAGCCAGGCGGCCAGGCCTTGCGCCATGTACAGGTCGGTGGGGAAATTGCTGCGTTCGCTGACGATGATTCTGCGCGCGGCCTGCGCAGGATCGCCGGCTTGCATCTGCAGGGCGGCGGCCAGGGCCTTGAACAGGTTGACGGAGGTGGTGTCGGTGATCACCACTTCGCCCGTGCCGGCGCCCAGCAGCGGAGCCAGGCGATCGCCCAGGCGCTTGGGCAGGTCGAACCAGCCGGCCGTATTCCAGCTGCGGATCAGGTCCGTGCCCCATTCGGCCGCGATGACGTGCTGGGCGCGGGCCAGCGCCGCTTTCGGCCGCGCACCCAGGGAATTGCCGTCGAGGTAAATCACGCCCTGCGGCAAATCGAATTGCTGGCGCAGGGGCGCGAGGGGATCATCGAGATCGCGCGCGCTGCAGTCTTGTCGAGAAATCATGGTGGCTTTCATATTGATACTTGTCTGGATGGCATGATATTGCTTGAGGCTTAAAGTATCACGCGGAAGTGGCAGTGTAGCAAATCCTCGCCGCGAAGCGCGGTTCCGGGCATGGAAAGACGGCGAAAAATGCCCGCTTGTGGGGCGTCAACGAAAGAAATCACGATTTTTAAAAATATTTTCAAAAAACCCTAAAGTTCTGCGATTCGCCGCCGACAACACATACATGAACGCCGGTAATCGGTCAGGGCAGCGCTGGAAATATTTTAAATATTTTTAAAAAAAGCCCTAAAGTTCCTGCCAAGGCGGCCGTTATCTCAGTAGAGAGGCTTGATTCTTATCAAGTTGTTGTAAAAAAGTGATATTTTTTACAGGCCAAAAGCCGGGCAAATCCGGCACAGGGCCAACCTCCCACATCCGCGCCGTTACTGGCGTGCGACCATGATCGAGCAGTGTTTGTCAGACAAACACCTACGATCCCATCCGCTATTCCCCGACCAAAAATACAGCGCTACGCCTCTGTTGCGTTTAATGTTGCTCCTGCAGAATGTATCTCACTGGCAACACACAACGCCAGCTGAATTCAACGGATTGAGGAGATGGAAATGACTGCTAACGACATGATGGCTGAGATTCGCGACGCTAACCTGAGCTACCTGATGCTGGCCCAGCAAATGATTCGTGCGGACAAAGTAACGGCCATCTTCCGTTTGGGCATTGCCGCCGAAATCGCCGAACTGATCGAAGGCATGAGCAATGCGCAGATCCTGAAACTGGCTGGCGGCAACATGATGCTGGCCCGCTTCCGCTTCGACGACAGCGCCATCCTGGGCATGTTGACGAACTACAATAAAGACCGCTCGCTGGCCCAGTCGCATGCTGCCATCCTGATGGCCGGCCAGGGCGTCGAAGAAATCGCCTAAGGTTCCCATCAAAACGTCCATGGCGGTGTTGCATTGCCTCGCCGTACATTCGTACTGTCGTCGGCAACGCGCCTTGCCCTGAATATTTTTCTGGCAAGCTTGTTAGGCAGTATCAGTCAGTATCAGTCAGTAGTGGAGTGCACAGCATGGCCAAAAAAAGTGTCGTATCGGAAGCGCAGGAAATCCAGCTGGCCATCGAATTGATACAGCTGGGCGCCCGTTTGCAACTGCTGGAGACGGAAGTCTCGCTGTCGCGCGAACGCCTGCTGAATCTGTACAAGGAATTGAAGGGCGTCTCGCCGCCCAAGGGCATGCTGCCATTTTCCACAGACTGGTTCATTACCTGGCAACCGAATATCCATTCCTCGCTGTTCATCAATATCCATAAATTCCTCGTCGACCACGCCGGCGCCACGGGCATCGAAGCCGTGATGAAGGCCTATAAACTGTATCTGGAACAAATGCCGCCCGAAGCGGGTGAAGAGCCGCTGCTGTCGCTGACGCGGGCCTGGACCCTGGTGCGCTTTTTCAGCAGCAAGATGCTGGACATGGCGCCCTGCGGCAAGTGCGGCGGCAAGTTTGTCGTCAACTGCCTCGACCTGAACGCCGATTATGTGTGCGGCCTGTGCCACATGCCTTCGCGTGCCGGCAAGACCAAGAAAGCGCGCGATGAAGCGGCCGCTGCCGTGCCGGGCGTGGTTGCCTGAGCCGTACATATATAACAGAGAGCAAGCCGGAGCCGGTCGCCTGACCGCACTCCGGCTTTTTCATGCTGCTTTCGCTTACACTGGCGTTTTCCTCCTTTGGCTATTCCATGCTGCAACAGATCCTGCGCGCGCCCGCGCTCAAGGCCATCCTGATCCAGGTGCTGGCCTTTCCCTTGATGTTGCTATTGGTATATGGTTTGGCGCGCGCGGGCGTGGCCATGTCGCTGCCGGCCGTGGCGCTGGTGCAGGGCGTGCTGGCGGCTGTCATCACGTGGCGCGCGGGACTGGCGCGCTGGTGGTGCGCCATCGGCCTGCTGTTTGCGCCCGCCTTGCTGGCGGCCAGCTGGCTCGATTTGCCCCCGGCCGTGTTTCTGGTCGCCTTTGTTTTCCTGCTGAGTTTGTACTGGTCCACGTTCCGCACGCAAGTGCCGTTTTACCCGTCGGGGCCGAAGGTATGGCAGGCGGTGGCGGAGCTGATCGCGGACCGTCCCGGCGTGCGGCTGATCGATATCGGCAGCGGCCTGGGTGGCCTGGTGCTCGACCTGGCGCGGCGCCGCCCCGACGGACAGTTTTCCGGCATCGAGCTGGCGCCGCTGCCGTGGCTGGCAAGCCGCTTGCGCGCATGGCTGGCGGGCAGCCGCGCGCGCTTCCTGCGCGGCGACTACGAGGCGCTCGATTTCGGCCGCTACGACGCCGTGTTTGCCTACCTGTCGCCGGCGGCGATGGCGGCCCTGTGGAGCAAGGCGGAAAGGGAAATGTTGCCCGGTAGCATGCTTCTTAGTTACGAATTCCAGATTGCGGCACGCGAGCCCGATAAGACCATCGCCGCCACAGAGGGTGGCCCTTTACTTTACATATGGTGCTTTTAAGCAATTGTCTGCGTTATTTGCTTGCCCGTGGGGCAATCTCACGTTATTGTAGTTCCACACGGCATTTTCTCGGAATTGCATTGAAAAGCAGCGCATTTCAATTAACTTCCGGTTGCTTTTTTTGCCGCTGTCTCCGCCGGCGGCGCAGCCGCCAGAAGACAGGAACAGGTTTGAACATGCCGGGCACACAGCCCCGGCCATTATTGGGAGTCAGGGCACTTGTTAGTCATAATCGGATACATCATCGTCTGCGCCTCGGTCTTTGGCGGCTTCGCAATGGCCGGCGGCCATCTGGCGGCGCTGTTCCAGCCGCTGGAGTTGCTGATGATCGGCGGCGCCGCCCTGGGCGCCTTCCTTGTTGGTAACAATAACAAGGCCATCAAGGCAACGATCGCCGCCTTGCCCAGCCTGTTCAAGGGTTCGCGCTATACCAAAGAGCTGTACATGGAACTGATGTCGCTGCTGTTCGAAGTGCTCAGCAAGGTGCGCAAGGAAGGCTTGATGTCGATCGAAGGCGATATCGACAAGCCCGAAGAAAGCCCGCTGTTTTCCAAGTATCCGGCCGTGCTGGCCGACCACCATATCATCGAATTCATGACCGATTACCTGCGCCTGATGGTATCGGGCAATATGGATGCGTTCCAGATCGAAAATCTGATGGACAACGAAATCGAGACGCATCATCACGAAGGCGCCGTGCCGGCCCACGTGATCGCCAAGGTGGGCGACGGCTTGCCCGCTTTCGGTATCGTCGCCGCCGTGATGGGCGTGGTGCACACGATGGAATCGGTGGGCATCCCGCCGGCCGAGCTGGGCATGCTGATCGCGCACGCGCTGGTCGGCACCTTCCTCGGCATCTTGCTGGCCTATGGCTTCGTCGGCCCGCTGGCCAGCCTGCTGGAGCAGAAGCTGGAAGAGTCGAGCAAGATGTTCCAGTGCGTGAAAGTGACCCTGCTGGCCAGCCTGAACGGCTATGCGCCGGCGCTGGCCGTGGAGTTCGGCCGCAAGGTGCTGTTCTCGACCGAGCGCCCGACGTTCAATGAGCTGGAAGACCACATCAAGAAATCGAAAACGAAGTAAGCAGTGAATATACGCCTGGACACCATGAGTCATTTGCAGCACACGGAAGGGGGACGCCATGGCCGATGAAGGCATGCGCCCGATTATCGTCAAGCGTATCAAGAAGACGGCTGGCGGACACCATGGCGGGGCGTGGAAAATCGCCTACGCCGACTTTGTCACGGCCATGATGGCCTTCTTCCTGCTGATGTGGCTGCTGGGCTCCACCTCGAAGGGCGACTTGAACGGCATTTCCGAATTCTTCAAGACGCCCTTGAAAGTGGCGATGGCGGGCGGTTCCGGCAGCGGCGAAAGCAATTCCGTCATCCAGGGCGGCGGCCAGGACCTGTCGCGCCAGGATGGACAAGTGCGCAAGGCGCAGGAAGAGCAGCAGCGCAAATCGTTCGACCTCAATTCCGCCAAGGCCGCGCTCGAACGCGAGGAGGGCAAGCGCCTGCAGGCGCTCAAGGCGCGCATCGAAGCGACCATCGACGCCAATCCCCTGCTGAAAAAATACAAGAACCAGCTGCTGCTCGATATCACCAGCGAAGGCTTGCGCATCCAGATCGTCGACGAGCAGAACCGTCCGATGTTTGCGCTCGCCAATGCGAATCTGCAACCGTACACCAAGGAAATCCTGCACGCCATCGGCTTCGTGCTCAATGAAGTGCCGAACCGCATCGGCCTGTCCGGCCATACGGATTCGACGCCCTACATGAGCGATGCCGGCTACAGCAACTGGGAATTGTCGGCCGACCGCGCGAATGCGTCGCGGCGCGAACTGGTGATTGGCGGCATGAAGGAAGAGAAAGTATTGCGCGTGGTGGGACTGGGCTCGGCCGCCCACCTGGACAAGCTCGACCCCTTCAATCCGATCAACCGGCGCATCAGCATCATCGTCATGAACAAACGCACGGAAGAAAATGTCCTGCGCGATGGCTCGGCGATCGAGCTGCCGGTGACCGATGCCGCTTCCGCCGCTGTCGCTTCCGGGCTGGCGGCCGGTGCGCCCCCCGCGGCGGCACCAGCCCCCAGCCCGGTAGCGGCGAAAAAATAACACGCAAGGCTGTCGACGCGTGGTGTATTGAAACAATGAGACCTTTATGACAAGAAAGAAAATACTTGGCTCGCATGTAAAGCGCCTGCTGTCTGGCGTGTCGGACCATGGCCGCAAGCACTTGACGGAGGTGGAAACCGACCTGGTGCAGACCGGCATCTTGCTGGAAGAGGCGATCGAGAAGCTGTCCTTCAATTTCATGGCGATACACGCAGCCGTTGCTGCGCAGCAAGACACCATCGCCCTGTTGCTCGACGGCGGTATTCCAGCCGAGCAGCAGCGGGAAAAATTGCTGGCATTGCAGGATGAGGTGGGGGGCTATGTGAATGCCGCCATCACCAGCCTGCAGTTCCAGGACATGACCAGCCAGCTGATCGAGCGCACCTTGAAGCGCGTGACGGGCTTGCGGGAGTTCCTCGGAACCCTGGGCGAGCATGGCGCGGAGATGTTGCCGGAGAGCGACAATGAAGAAATTGTCGCCTTGCTGGGGCGGGTCAGCATGGCGCTGGCGATTCAAAGCCTGGAGTTGCGCAGCGTGCTGCGCAAGGCTGTCAGTCAACAGCATTTGGAAAGTGGCGACATCGAGCTGTTCTAGCATGCCAGTGCGGAACGCTTGTGGTTGCATGGATTGATTAATCAAATACTCGGGCAGGATGCCCGGAATAAGTGGGAGCAAAGATGGCCAAAACGATACTTGCAGTGGACGATTCCAGCTCATTGCGCCAGATGGTGGCGTTCAGCCTGAAAGCCGCCGGTTACCAGGTGGTGGAGGCCGTCGACGGCCAGGATGGACTGGAAAAAGCCAAGCTGCAAACCGTGGACCTGGTATTGACGGACCAGAACATGCCGCGCATGGATGGCCTGGAGCTGATCAAGCTGCTGCGCGAACTGCCGACCTACCAGAAGGTACCCATCCTGATGCTGACGACGGAGTCGTCGGACGAGATGAAGTCGAAGGGACGTGCCGCCGGCGCCAATGGCTGGCTGGTCAAGCCTTTCGATCCGCAACGCCTGATCGAAGTGGTCAAGAAGGTGATCGGCTGATGCCAGCCGCGCAGCACAACGATGCAATTGACGGAGTCACCCTATGACCATCGATATTAGCCAGTTTTTTCAGGTCTTTTTCGATGAGGCCGAAGAACTGCTGGCTGAAAAAGAACGGCTGCTGCTGGCCGTTGATATTGCGGCGCCCGACGCCGAAGACCTGAATGCCATTTTCCGCACCGCCCATTCGATCAAGGGCGGCGCATCGACGTTCGGCCTCTCCGACATGAGCGAGGTGACGCACATCCTCGAGTCGCTGCTCGACCGTATCCGCCAGGGCCAGATGGCTCTGACGGCGGAACACGTCGACGCCTTTTTGGCGGCCAAGGATATCCTCAAGATGCAGCTCGACGGCCATCGCCTGGGCAGCGCCGTCGACCAGGATGCCGTGGCCAATGTGCGCATGATGCTGCAGTCGTTTTCGCAGGACGTGCCCGTGGCCGCGCTCACGCCCGTCGCGCCGGCCTTCCATACGGCGGAAAAGGCCGCCGTCAGCCATGCCGGCGGCCATCGCATCCGCCTGGAACTGCCGGCAATGGAGCCGCGCGAAGTCGATGCGCTGGCGGCCGAACTGGGCTTGCTGGGCGACGTCGCCGTGTCCGCCTTGCCCGACGCGCGCAAGGTGCTGGAAGTGACGACGCATGAAAGCCTGGACGATATCCTGGCCATCTGCTCGTTCGTGCTCAACCCGGACGACATGGTGATCACGCAGGCGCCGCCACTGGCGCCAGGCGAAGCCGATGCGGTCCGCGCGGCGCAGGAAAAAGCCCAGGGCTACGGCTTCTTCGACCCGCTGCCAGGCGCGCCTGGTGCGCAGGGTCAAGCCGATCCTGGCTATGGCTTCTTCCAGCCGCTCGAAGATATCCGCGCCGCCGCCGGCGTGCAGAGCGACGCCGAACAGGGCTATGGTTTTTTCCAGCCCCTGGAACAGATTCGCGCCGACGCGGCCAAGGCGGGCAACGCCAGCGCCGCCGCCGCGCCGGTCGTGGCCAGCGCCGTGGCCGAAGCGGAGCAGGAAAAGAAACCAGCCAAGAAAGAGGGCGACAAGGCTGGCGCCGAATCGTCGTCGATCCGCGTCTCGATCGAAAAGGTCGACCAGCTGATCAACCTGGTGGGCGAACTGGTGATCACGCAGGCGATGATCGAGCAGCGCGCCAGCGCGCTCGACCCGATGCTGCATGAAAAACTGCTCGACAGCGTCAGCCACCTGACGCGCAATACGCGAGACTTGCAGGAAGCGGTGATGTCGATCCGCATGATGCCGATGGACTTCGTCTTTTCGCGCTTCCCGCGCATGGTGCGCGACCTGGCGACGAAACTGGGCAAGAAGGTCGATTTCATCACGAACGGCGCCGCCACGGAACTGGACAAGGGCCTCATCGAGCGCATCGTCGACCCGCTCACGCACCTGGTGCGCAACAGTATCGACCATGGCGTGGAAATGCCAGCCGCCCGCGTGGCCGCCGGCAAGACCGAGGCGGGCCGTTTGTTCCTCTCGGCCAGCCACCAGGGCGGCAACATCATTATCGAAGTGTCCGATGACGGCGCGGGATTGAACCGCGAGCGCATCCTGGCCAAGGCCGCGCAGCAGGGCCTGGACGTATCCGAGACGATGAGCGATGCCGACGTGTGGCAGCTGATCTTCGCGCCCGGCTTTTCCACCGCCGAAGCGGTCACCGACGTGTCGGGCCGCGGCGTGGGCATGGATGTCGTCAAGCGCAATATCAGCGCCATGGGCGGCGTCGTCGACATCCGTTCGGCGAAGGGCTTCGGCACGACGATTTCCATCTCGCTGCCGCTGACCCTGGCCATCCTGGACGGCATGTCGATCAGAGTCGGCGACGAAGTGTATATTTTGCCGCTGGGCTTTGTCATCGAATCCCTGCAGCCGGCCGTTGAGGATATCAAGGACATCAGCGGTAAAGGCCAGGTGGTGAAGGTGCGCGGCGAATACCTGCCTTTGATTCCGCTGTACCAGATGTTCGACATCGCGCCGCGCTTTACCAGTCCCTCGGAAGGCATCTGCGTGATCCTCGAGACGGAAGGGCGCAAGGCGGCCCTGTTCGTCGACGACCTGGTGGGACAGCAGCAGGTCGTGGTGAAAAACCTCGAATCGAATTACCGCAAGGTGGTGGGCATTTCCGGCGCCACCATCCTGGGCGATGGCGGCGTGTCGCTGATTCTCGATGTCGCCGCCCTGATCCGTTCCTCTCGCCAGCTGGCCGACGAGTCCATTTTTTCGTAATACCGATAGATAAAGATAGGAAAACGCACCATGTCAGATACTCAACAAACATCCGGAAGCAATGCGGGCGACGGCAAGGACATCGCCGGCCGTGAATTCCTGGCCTTCACGCTGGGCTCCGAAGAGTACGGCATCGATATCCTGAAGGTCCAGGAAATCCGTGGTTACGAAGCGGTCACCCGCATCGCCAACGCGCCTGAATTCATCAAGGGCGTGATCAACCTGCGCGGCATCATCATCCCCGTGGTCGACATGCGCATTAAGTTCAACCTGGGCACGCCCGTGTACGACCAGTTCACGGTCGTGATCATCCTGAACATCGGCGGCCGCATCGTCGGCATGGTGGTCGACAGCGTTTCCGACGTCACCACCCTGACGCCGGAGCAGGTGAAACCGGCGCCGGAAATGGGTACCGCCTTCTCGACCGACTACATGATCGGCCTGGGCACCATCGACGAGCGCATGCTGATCCTGGTCGACATCGACAAGCTGATGTCGAGCAGCGAGATGGGCCTGATCGACAAGCTGGCGGCGTAAACGGCCGCATGGCAGCAAGGCGGCGCTCGGTGCGCCGCCGTTTTGGCACGCAAAGAATCACTACAGATATGCATGTACCGGCGCGAGCAGAGGCGCGCCGGCAGGCTGCAAGGTCCGTCAGAGACCAGGCCACAACACGGCGCCGTCCGGTTGAACGGGCGCCGTTCACATAAATATTGGAGACTGTAATGAGTTTGCGCGATTTCAAGATAGGCACCCGGCTGGGGATAGGTTTTGGCAGCATCCTCGCCATCCTGGTGGTAGTGATCGTTTCGGCGAATGCACTGAATTACCGGAACAAGGCCCAGTTGCTCACGGGCCTGGAGCTGGCAAGCGAAAAGAACACGCAGGCATCGCTGATGAAAAGCGCGATGCTGGAAACCGGTATCGCCATGCGCAATATCGGCCTGCAGGGCGATGTGGGGCTGATGCAGGCGGAAGAGGGCAAGGTGCGCGAGCAGCGCAAGCTGTACGACGGCGCGCGCGGCAAGCTGTCCAGCCTGGGCCTGTCCGAGGGCGAGAAGGCGCTGCTGGCCAATATCGCCAAGGTCGACGGCGATGTCGATGCGGCCTTCAAGGAAGCGATGGGACAGGTGCTGGCGTTTAACAGCGAGGGCGCGGCGAAGGTGATTGCCACCCGCATCGACCCCTTGAACAAGACGACGCTGGCCGATATCAACAAGCTGCTCGACCTGCAGCACGTGGCGCAGCAAAGCTTCATGGACGACTCGCTGGCGGCCGATGCGCGCCTGATGACGGTACTGCTTATCCTGGGCGGCGCGGCGGTGGCGATCGGCGCCTGGTGCGCCATCTTCATCACGCGCTCGATCACGGTGCCGCTGTCTGGCGCACTGGCCGTGGCGCAGAAGGTCGCTGCCGGCGAGCTGACGTCGCGCGTGGTGGTCGAAGGCAAGGATGAAACGAGCGCGCTGCAGCAGGCGCTCAAGGACATGAACGAAAGCCTGGTGCAGACGGTCAGCGATGTGCGCAATGGGACGGACACCATCACCGTGGCGTCGCGCGAGATCGCCAGCGGCAATGCGGACCTGTCGGCGCGCACGGAAACGCAGGCCAGTTCGCTCGAAGAGACGGCATCGTCAATGGAAGAGCTGACGTCGACCGTGAAGCAGAACGCGGACAACGCGCGCCAGGCCAATCAGCTGGCCGTGTCGGCATCGTCGGTGGCGGAGCAGGGCGGCAAGGTGGTGGCGCAAGTGGTCGATACCATGGGTTCCATCAAGGACAGTTCACGCAAGATCGTCGACATTATCGGCGTCATAGACGGCATCGCGTTCCAGACGAATATCCTGGCATTGAATGCGGCCGTCGAAGCGGCGCGGGCAGGCGAGCAGGGACGCGGCTTTGCGGTGGTGGCGTCGGAAGTGCGCAATCTGGCGCAACGCTCGGCTGGCGCGGCGAAAGAGATCAAGGGCCTGATCGGCGACTCGGTCGACAAGGTCGATGCCGGCAGCCGCCTGGTGGACGAGGCGGGGCAGACCATGGGCCTGATCGTCACGTCGATCCGGCAGGTAGCCGACATCATGGGCGAGATCACGGCGGCAACGCAGGAACAGAGCCACGGCATCGAAGAGGTCAACCAGGCCATCGCGCAGATGGACCAGATGACGCAGCAAAACGCGGCGCTGGTCGAGGAAGCGGCGGCGGCGGCTGAAAGCATGCAGGACCAGGCGCAGAAACTGGCCGACGCCGTCAGCATCTTCAAGCTCGATGGGGAGAGCGCGGCGCAGGCAGCCGTGCCCGTATCCGCGCCAGTAGTCAAGGCGGCGGCGCGGCCGGCGCCGAGCGTGGCGGCAACGACACGGCGGTTGGCGACGACGGCGCAAGCCGGTACGCCACCGCCCGCGAAAAAGCTGGCGGCGGCCGGCGGCGACGATTGGGAAGAGTTCTGACGCCAACCCGGTCCCGCTAGTTATACTTGCAAAGGCATTGGTCAGAGTAGTCATAGAGAGGTAAAAACAAAATGCCGCAAACTAAAACGGATTCGGTCAAGGAATTTGATTTCACTGGCAAGGACTTCGAACGGGTCCGCGCCATGATTTACAAGCGGGCCGGCATCGCGCTGGCCGACAGCAAGCAGGAGATGGTCTATAGCCGCCTGGCGCGGCGCCTGCGCGCGACCGGCATTTCCTCGTTCGTCCGTTACCTGGACGACCTGGAAGCTGGCCGCATGGGCGACGAGTGGGAAGCGTTCACGAATGCGCTGACGACCAACCTGACGTCGTTCTTCCGCGAGGCGCATCACTTCCCGCTGCTGGCCGAGCATGTGAAAAAACTGAGCGGGCCGATCACCATCTGGTGTTCGGCCAGTTCCACCGGCGAGGAGCCGTATTCGATCGCCATGACGGTGTGCGAGGCGTTCAATACGCTCACGCCGCCGGTCACCATCATCGCCACGGACATCGACACGAACGTGCTGGCCACGGCCGCCAATGGCGTCTACAACCTGGACCGGCTCGACAAGATGCCGGCCGACCGTGCGCGGCGCTTTTTCTTGCGCGGCAAGGGCGATCGGGAGGGACAGGTGCGGGTGCGCCCGGAACTGCGCCAGATGATCACTTTCAAGCCGCTCAACCTGCTGGCCGACAGCTGGCCATTGACAGGCCAGTTCGACGTCATCTTTTGCCGCAACGTGATGATTTATTTTGACAAGGCGACGCAGCGCAAGATCCTGTCGCGCTTTGTGCCATTGATGAAGCCGGATGCCCTGCTGTTCGCGGGCCATTCGGAGAATTTCCTGTACGTGTCGGATTCATTGAAGCTGCGCGGTAAAACAGTCTATGAGCTCGATCAGCCTCGGGGCGCCGCGCCCAAGGCATCGTCGCATCGTACATGAGAGTGAAATATGAGCCTGGAATCCAAAGAGCAATTTGCCACTAACGTCTATTACGACAGGACGTTCAATTGTGACGCCGCCAAGATCTTGCCTGGTGAGTATTACTTTACCAACAAGGACATGCTGATCGTCACCGTGCTCGGCTCCTGCGTCTCGGCCTGCATCCGCGACCGCGTCACGGGCCTGGGCGGCATGAACCACTTCATGCTGCCCGATGGCGGCAGCGATCCGAATAGCCCGATTTCCGCGTCGATGCGCTATGGCACCTACGCCATGGAAATCCTGATCAACGATTTGCTGAAGGCCGGTGCGCGGCGCGAGAACATGGAAGCGAAAGTGTTCGGCGGCGGCGCCGTGCTGCGCGGCTTCACGGCGATCAACGTGGGTGAGCGCAATGCGGCCTTCGTCATCAATTACCTGAAGGCGGAAAAGATGCGCGTGGTGGCGGAAGACCTGAACGACATCCACCCGCGCAAGGTGTATTTTTTCCCCCGCAGCGGCAAGGTGCTGGTGAAAAAGCTGATGCAGACGCATAACGATACGCTGGTACGCCGCGAACTCGATTACGCCAGCCGTTTGAAAGTTGCGCCGGTGGGCGGCGAGGTCGAACTGTTCTGATAACGCCAGAGCAAACCTGCTGCGCGTCGTGCTTTGCGGCCTGCGATGGTTTTGTCCGGTGTACTAATTTAATAAAGAAGAAGGGCCGCAAGGCCTGGAAGGATAACTATGAAGATCAAAGTATTGATCGTGGATGATTCGGCGCTGATCCGCAGCGTGATGACGGAAATCGTGAACAGCCAGCCCGACATGGAAGTGGTGGGCGCGGCGCCCGATCCGCTGGTGGCGCGCGAGATGATCAAGCAGACCAACCCCGACGTGCTGACCCTCGACGTCGAGATGCCGAAGATGGATGGCCTCGATTTCCTGGAGAAGCTGATGCGTTTGCGTCCGATGCCGGTATTGATGGTGTCGTCGCTGACCGAACGCGGCTCTGAGATCACCATGCGCGCGCTGGAACTGGGCGCCGTCGATTTCGTCACCAAGCCGAAGATTTCCATCCAGAGCGGCATGCGCGAGTACACGGACATGATCGCCGACAAGATCCGCGCCGCCTCGAAGGCGCGTATCCGCGCGCGCACCCTGCCGTCGGCCAGCGACAAGGTGGCTGCACCGCTGCCTGCGCTGCGCAGCCCATTGACGTCGAGCGAAAAGCTGATCATCGTGGGCGCGTCCACAGGCGGCACGGAAGCGATCCGCGAATTTCTCATGCAGATGCCTTCCGATTGCCCCGGCATCCTGATCACGCAGCACATGCCGGAAGGCTTTACACGCTCGTTTGCGCGCCGCCTCGATTCGCTGTGCAAGATCTCGGTGCAGGAAGCGGCAGGCGGCGAACGGGTACTGCCGGGCCACGCCTATATCGCGCCCGGCCATTCGCACCTGACTCTGACGCGCAGCGGCGCCAATTACATGACCAAGATCGACCAGGGCGAGCCGGTGAACCGCCACCGCCCGTCGGTCGATGTGCTGTTCCGTTCGGCCGCGCAATCGGCCGGTAAAAATGCCGTTGGCGTGATCCTCACCGGCATGGGCAAGGATGGCGCGCAAGGCATGTTGGAGATGAAGGCCGCAGGAGCGTATAATTTTGCGCAGGATGAAGCCAGTTGCGTGGTGTTCGGCATGCCGCGCGAGGCGATCGCTGTCGGTGCTACGCATGAGGTCGGCGCTTTGACGGCGTTGCCTGGCATGGTGCTGGGACACCTGGCTGCGCATGGCATGCGTGCTTTGCGCGTGTAAGCCACGTTTTATATGATCTGAGGCAAGTTTGTTCGCCTAAAAGCAACGAAAATGCTATCCTACAACTTGCTGCCGTAGTGTCGACCATAATGTCGGCATTCATGTCGATATTATTAACAAACCGCTACAGAAACAACGGAGTTATTCATGGCTGATCCAAAGATGAAATTTTTAGTCGTTGACGATTTTTCGACGATGCGCCGCATTGTCCGGAATCTGTTGAAGGAACTGGGTTATGCCAACGTCGATGAGGCGGAAGACGGCGTGATGGGCCTGGCCAAGCTGCGCGCGGAATCGTACGATTTCGTCGTTTCGGACTGGAACATGCCAAACATGGATGGCCTGACGATGCTGCAGCATATCCGCGCCGATCCGGCACTGGCCAAGCTGCCCGTGCTGATGGTGACCGCCGAAGCGAAAAAAGAAAACATCATCGCCGCCGCGCAAGCTGGCGCCAGCGGTTATGTCGTCAAGCCGTTCACGGCCGCGACCCTCGATGAAAAGCTGAACAAGATTTTCGAGAAGCTGGAAAAAGCCGGCGCTTAATCCAGGTTTGATCGTTATCAAAAAAAACGCTGCCAGTGCGAATTGGCAGCGTTTTTTTTGTCCGCAAAAAACTCAGACCAGGCCGCCATTCGCGCGTAACGTTTGGCCATTCACCCAGCGGCCATCCGGTCCTGCCAGGAAAGCCACGGCGGCGGCGATATCGTCCGGCGTGCCCAGCCGTTCCAATGGCGCCATCTTGCCCATGCGCTGTATCGTTTCTTCCGTCTTGCCGTTCAAGAACAGGGCAGTGGCCGTGGGGCCGGGGGCGATGGCATTGACGGTGATGTTCTTGCCGCGTAATTCCTTGGCAAAGATATTTGTCATCGTTTCGATGGCCGCCTTGGTGGCGCCGTAGACGGCATAGCCGGGCAGGGCCAGGCCAATCACGCTGGTGGAGAAGTTGACCACGCTACCGCCGTGGCGCAAGCGCGTCGCCGCCTGGCGCATGGTGTTGAAGCTGCCCTTGACGTTGATGGCGAACAGGCTGTCGAAGGTGGCGTCGTCCGTGTTGGCCAGGGCCGGCAGCATGGGCGGCATGATGCCGGCATTGTTGACCAGTACGTCGACGCCGCCAAAAGCTGCTTCTGCTGCATCGAACAGCGCTTGCACCTCGCCCGCATCAGCCACGTTGGCCTGGACGGCGATGGCGGCGCCGCCGCCGGCCACGATGGCCGCCACCAGCTCATCCGCCGCATCCTTGCCGCTGGCGTAATTGACGACGACCTGCATGCCGTCGCGTGCCAGGCGGCGGGCGATGGCCGCGCCGATGCCGCGCGAGGCACCTGTGACGATGGCGACCTTGGCGGGGGTGGATGTGGTGTTCATGGCTGCTCTCCTGTCGTGATGGGAAGCCCGCATGCTGTCGCTGCGAGCCAGTGCAGCCATTGTGATCTTTATTGATTCATGAATAAAGATGGTGTTGATGGTTTTAGTGTGCAAATTTCATTAACAATTGTTCTGGGCTTGCCGGGTTTGGGAAGGCAAGATCCCGCCGAGCATAAGTCATTGCGCAAAGGAATGAAATATTTCCTAAAGTTAACTTTACACGTCAAATAATTTGGCCCATGATCGCTGCAGTATTCCACCTCTGTCCCCGACCCCGACAAGAAGGAGCGCACGATGCGCCGAGCACCCGTATTATTTTTTGCCCTGAGCACGGCCCTGTTGGCGGCCTGTGGCGTGAGCCTTGAACAAACCGCCGTTGCGCCTGTCGCGTCTGTCGAAATGCAGGAACCGGCCGCGCCCTTGCCTGTCGAAGCCGATGGCCGGCACGCATATCTGCACCGCGTGGGCGGCCATGATTATGTCAGCCTGAGCCAGAATGGCCCGGAGGGCGGCTTGCCGATACTCACGGGCACGCAGCGCCATGCGCGCGCCATCCGCCTGCTGGCGGCCGATCCGGCCCAGGTCCGGGCCATCCTGCGCAGCCTGAGGCTGCCTGCGCACCAGCGCAAGCTGTGGGCGGGAGAGGAAATCGTGCTCGATGCGGCCAGCTACGACATGTTGCAAGCGGCACGCGGCAGCAGCAAGCCGCTGTTTGCGGAACTCAAGCTGGTGGGGATGGAGAAGTAAGAAAAAGCAACGGGGCCGAATGGCCCCGTCGAGGTGACGCTTGACGATGGCGCTTAAATTTCCAGGTTGTCGATCAGGCGAGTCTGGCCCAGCTTGGCGGCAGCCAGCACCACCAGCGGTTCGCCGGCGGCCAGTTCGGCGGCGTTTGGCGCCTGCAGGTTGGCGCGCTTGCGCACGGCGATGTAGTCCGATTTCCAGCCGCGGCCGTCCAGCAACTGCATGGCCGCCTGTTCCAGCTCAGCCACGGCCAGGTTGCCCTTGCGCACTTCCTCGGCGACGAAATTAAGGCCCTTGAACAGTTCCGGCGCTTCCGCTCGCTCGCTTTCCGACAGATACATATTGCGCGACGATAAAGCCAGGCCATCGTCTGCGCGGTAGGTTTCGGCAGCGATGATTTCCGTCGGCAGCGCGAACTGGCGCGCCATGTTGCGGATGATCATCAACTGCTGGTAATCCTTCTTGCCGAACACGGCTACGCGCGGACCCACGCACGAGAACAGCTTGGTGACGACCGTGCACACGCCTTCGAAGAAGCCGGGACGGAATTCGCCTTCCAGGGTATTGCCCAGGTCATCGGGCGGACGCACGCGGTATTCCTGCGGTTCCGGGTACAGTTCCTTTTCCGTCGGGGCGAACAGCACGTACACACCTTCCTTTTCCAGCTTGGCGATGTCGGCCGCCATGGTGCGCGGATATTTCTCGAAGTCTTCGTTCGGGCCGAATTGCAGGCGGTTCACGAAGATCGAGGCGACGACGGGGTCGCCATGCTTGCGCGCCAGACGCATCAATGACAGATGGCCTTCGTGCAGGTTGCCCATGGTGGGGACGAACGCCGTGCGCAGCTGTCCGCTGAGCTGGTCGCGCAATTCTTCGATGTCGGAAATAATTTTCATGGATTGCTTTCGCTAAAACCCCGTTGTACGGTGGTCAGTGACAAAGGGAAGGATATCAGGCGGGCGAATACGCCAGCCGGACGTAGATGGGGGCAAACGGTTCTGCCTGCGTGATTTCGATCAGGGTTTCCTTGGCCAGTTCCAGCAGGGCCACGAAGTTGACCACCACCACGGGCACGCCGCCGGCAATGTCGAACAGCTCGCTGAATTCGACGAAGCGCGACGACTGCAAGTGGCGCAGGATGCTCGACATGTGCTCGCGCACGGACAGTTCCTGGCGGCTGATGCGGTGATGCTGGGTCAGCTTGGCGCGTTTCAGCACGTCGAGCCACGCCTGCTGCAAGTCCACCGGTTCCACGTCGGGCCAGGTGGGCGTCAGGCTTTGCTCGATGAAAATCTGCGTGCGCACGAAATCGCGCTCGAACTGCGGGATGGCATTCAGGTCGTAGGCGGCCAGCTTGATCTGCTCGTACTCGAGCAGGCGGCGCACCAGTTCGGCACGGGGGTCGCCGCCATCTTCCTCGACGTCGCTCTTGCGCGAAGGCAAGAGCATGCGCGACTTGATCTCGATAAGCATGGCCGCCATCAACAGGTATTCTGCGGCCAGTTCCAGGTTGCGCACGCGGATCTGGTCGACATATTTCAGATATTGCAGGGTTACCTGCGCCATCGGAATATCGAGAATGTTGAAGTTTTGCTTGCGGATCAGGTAGAGCAGCAAGTCGAGCGGGCCTTCGAAGGCTTCGAGGAAGATTTCCAGCGCGTCCGGCGGAATGTACAGATCCGTCGGCATGCGCATCATCGGCTCGCCATACAGGCGGGCGATGCCCAGCGGGTCGGCGGCGGGCGCCGCGTCCGTTACCTTTGTTGCAGGGTCGCCGCTGCCGTCGCCTTCAGCGACAGGTTCGGGCGACTCGATGACTGCGCCGGCGCCGGGAGCATCGGCTTCCGGCGTGACTGCAGACTCTTCAGGCAACATCGTGCCGGTTCCAGATCTTAGTTCTTGTTCTGGTAAACGTAAGCCTGTTGCTTGACGGCCGACGCCAGCTGGCGTTCCTGCTCATCGATGCTGACGGCCGGCTTGTCCCACAGCAGGGCGCGGCCCGCTTGCTGGCCCGCTTCCATGCCAGGATTCTTGGCCTTCAGCTCAGCGATGAACAAGGTGTGGTCGGATACGTAGTTGTTGTGTTTTGCAGGCAGTTTCATATTCTCTTCTGAGTGTCTTATCGGTAAGGTCAGCCGGCCGTATTTTACCGCGCCGTGCCGCTTGGCGGGTTGTTGTATCGGCAAGTCCGGGGGCGAAATTGCTAAAAATCAATAACGCAACAAACGCCGCATCACCATCGGCGCCGGTTCGGCGGGGTTGGCGTGCGAATATTCCAGTTCTTCGGCCAGGTCGAATTCGAAGGCCGCATAAAAATCGATCAGCTTGCGCTGGTCGCGCCGCACGGCCAGGCGCAATTCCTCGGCCTGGCACGACAGGCCGTGATGAATGATGGCTTCCAGCAAGTGCTGCGAAACGTGGCTGCCCCGGTAGGCGGGCAGCACGCCCATGCGTGAAATCTTCCAGATGGCGGGATCGCTGTCGAGCGGCATCCAGCGCAGCGAACCGGCGGGAATGTCGTCGATCAGCAACAGAAAACCGCCGCCGTGGCGCAATTGCTCTTCCACCTGCTGGGCCGTCTCGTGGTGTCCACTGGACGAGGCGGCCACCTTGCCGGCCCACGCGGCGCGGGTCAGCTCGGCCATCAGCTGTGCATCGGCATTCGTTGCTTCGCGCACCACGATATTCATCATCGGTCCTTGTGGTGGCTTAACGGATGCGCATGCCAGGTTCGGCGCCTGGCCACGGGTTCAGGATGTAGATGCCCGGATTCGCCTTTTCGTCGGCGGCGGAGGCGGCCATGACCATGCCTTCCGAAATGCCGAACTTCATCTTGCGCGGCGCCAGATTGGCCACCAGCACCGTCAGCTTGCCGACCAGCTCTTCCGGCTGGTAAGCCGAGCGGATGCCCGAAAACACATTGCGCAAGCGGCCTTCGCCCGCATCCAGGGTCAGGCGCAGCAGCTTGTCGGAGCCGTCCACCAGCTCGCAGTTGACGATCTTGGCGATGCGCAAGTCGACCTTGAGGAAGTCGTCGATCTTGATTTCGGGCGCAAGATCCTCGATGGCGGAGGCCGGCGTTTCAGCGACCGCTGCGGCGTCGTTCGCGGCGTCGCCAGCCGGTGCTGCAATGGCAGCGGCCGCTTGCGGCGCGTCAAACAGCGCTTCGATCATCTTCGCATCCATGCGCGTCATCAAGTGGCTGTAGGCGCCGATGGTACGGCCCAGCATGCTGTTCGAGACGGCGTCGCCGAACACTTGCGTATCGGCCCAGGTGAATTCGGCGTCGTTGAGGAACGAGGCCACGTTCTTCGCCACGCCCGGCAGGACAGGCGACAGCAGGATCGTCAGCTGGCGGAACAGGATCAGGGCCGTGGTGCACACGTCGTGCAGTTCGGCCGTCTTGTCCGCGTCCTTGGCCAGGATCCACGGTTTGTTTTCATCGACATACTGGTTGGTGATGTCGGCGATTTCCATGATCTCGCGCAAGGCCTTGCCGAATTCGCGGTTCTCGAAGTGCGCGGCGATGCTGGCCTGGCGCTCGACGATGACGCCGTTGACGTCCACCGTCAGCGCGCGGTTGATCCAGCTTTGCGCGCCTTCCGACAGCGTGGATGCCAGCTTGCCGTCGAAACGCTTGGCGATGAAGCCGGCGCAGCGGCTGGCGATGTTCACGTATTTGCCGATCAGGTCGCTGTTCACGCGGGCCACGAAGTCGTCGCCGTTGAAGTCCAGGTCTTCCACTTTCGAGTTCAGCTTGAAGGCGATGTAGTAGCGCAGCCATTCCGGGTTCATGCCCAGGTCCAGGTAGCGCAGCGGCGAAATGCCCGTGCCGCGCGACTTCGACATCTTTTCGTTGTTGACCGTCAGGAAGCCGTGCACATTGACTTTCAGTTTGTCGATCACCGGGTGGCCGGCAAATTTCAGCATGGCGGGCCAGAACAGCAAATGGAAGGAAACGATGTCCTTGCCGATGAAGTGGATCTGTTCCGTGGCCGGGTCGTTCAAGAGGGCGTCAAAATCGAGGCCTTTCTTGTCGCAATAGTTTTTCAGGCTGGCCAGGTAGCCGACGGGCGCGTCCATCCACACATAGAAGAACTTGCCTGGCGCATCGGGAATCGGGATGCCGAAGTAAGGCGCATCGCGCGAGATATCCCAGTCGGCCAGCTTTTCGCCCGCTTCTCCCAGCCATTCGCTGACCTTGTTGACCATTTCAGGCTGCAAGCGGCCTGGCGTGTTGAGCCAATCCTTGAGGAATTCGAAGCAGCGCGGGTCGGACAGCTTGAAGAAATACTGTTCCGACGGCTTCATCACGGGTGTCGCATTGGTAAACACGGAGAACGGATTGACCAGGTCGGTCGGCTGGTAGGCCGCGCCGCACACTTCGCAATTGTCGCCGTACTGGTTCTTGGCGCCGCATTTCGGGCATTCGCCCTTGATGTTGCGGTCGGCCAGGAACATGCCCTTGACCGGATCGAAGAAGCGGTCAACGGTTTTCGTGACGATCAGGCCCGTATCGCGCAGCTTGCGGTAGATCGATTGCGACAGGTCGACGTTTTCCGGCGAATCGGTCGAGTACCAGTTGTCGAAGGCGATATGGAAGCCATCGAGGTACTGGGCGCGGCCGGCGGCGATATTGGCGACGAATTGCTGCGGGGTGATGCCTTCCTTTTCGGCGGCGATCATGATGGGCGTGCCATGCGTATCGTCCGCGCCCACAAAGTGCACTTCACGGCCGGCTGCGCCATCGCGTTGCATTCGCTGGAACCGGACCCAGATATCAGCCTGGATGTATTCCATGATGTGGCCAATGTGAAAAGCGGCGTTTGCGTAAGGCAGGGCAGTGGTGACGAACAGCTTGCGAGTCATGATTGATGCACTTTTGGGATGGATAATAGGACATTTTAACAGCGGAAAGGCAATATGAGCAGATGTGGCGCCGGCAAGTGCTGCTTTTGCCGCCATCGCGCCCTGCAAATTTGCGCTAGACTGCGCGTATTGCACATATGTAGTACACACGGAGATTTACATGAGCATCACAGTAGAAGACGTCAAGGCCGCGCTGGCCCAGGTTATTGATCCAAATACACATAAAGATTTCGTTTCCAGTAAAACAGTCAAGAATCTGAAAGTCGATGGCGATGACATTTCCCTCGACATCGAGCTGGGCTACCCCGCCAAAAGCCAGATCGACCTGATCCGCAAATCCGTGCTGGCCGCCCTGCGCGTGCTGCCGGGCGTGGGCAATGTCAGCGTGGGCGTGTCGTCGAAAATCATTTCGCACACGGTGCAGCGCGGCTTGAAGCCGATGAGCAACGTGAAAAATATCATCGCCGTCGCTTCCGGTAAGGGTGGTGTTGGCAAATCGACCACGGCCGTCAACCTGGCCCTGGCCCTGGCAGCCGAAGGCGCCACCGTCGGCATGCTGGACGCCGATATCTATGGCCCGTCGCAACCGATGATGCTGGGCATCAGCGGCCAGCCGAAGACCCTCGATGGCAAGAGCATGGAGCCGATGGAAAACCACGGCCTGCAAGTGTCGTCGATCGGCTTCATGATCGATCCGGACGAACCGATGGTGTGGCGCGGCCCGATGGTCACGCAAGCCTTGCAGCAATTGCTGGACCAGACCAACTGGCGCGACCTCGATTACCTGATCGTCGACATGCCGCCGGGCACGGGCGACATTCAGCTGACCCTGTCGCAGAAAGTGCCCGTCACGGGCGCCGTCATCGTCACGACGCCGCAGGACATCGCGCTGCTGGACGCGCGCAAGGGCTTGAAAATGTTCGAGAAAGTCGGCATTCCTATCCTCGGCGTGGTGGAAAACATGAGCACGCACATCTGCTCGAACTGCGGCCATGCGGAAGAAATCTTCGGCGCCGGCGGCGGCGCGAAGATGTGCGCGGACTTCGGCGTGGAATTCCTCGGCGCCTTGCCGTTGACCATGGCGATTCGCCAGCAGACGGATTCGGGCACGCCCACCGTCGTGGCCGAGCCGGAAGGTCCCGTCGCCGTGATCTACAAGCAGATCGCCCGCACCATCGCCATCAAGGTGGCGGAAAAGGCGAAGGATATGACAAGTAAATTCCCGTCGATCGTCATCAAGAACGATTAAACGTCGGATGTGGCGCTCCCATGCGCCAGTGTCAGCAGGAATATGGTTTCATGCAGTCCGTGTTGTTATTAAACAAGAGGAGACATCATGCAATTGACCACCGTATTCCTGCGCCAAGCCGCAGCCCTAATCGCCGGCAGCCTGCTGGCCGCCAGCGCGTTTGCGCAATCCGTTTCGTTAGTCGAGCCAGTCGATGGCGCGACAGTGACCAGCCCGTTCAAGGTCAAGTTCGCCGTCAGCGGCATGGACGTCAAGCCGGCCGGCGACATGACGGCGAAGACGGGCCACCATCATCTGCTCATCAATATGGGGCCGATGAAGGCGGGCGAGATGATACCCATGGATGACAAGCATTTGCATTTCGGCAAAGGACAAACGGAAACGGACGTCACCTTGCCGCCGGGCCAGTACACCCTGACCATGCAGTTCGCCAATGGCGCGCACCAGTCGTATGGGCCGGAGTTGAGCAAAAGCATCAAGGTGACGGTCAAGTAAGTCCGGCATTTTCATCTGTTTCGGCAAAGGCCGGGTTCCAGCGATGGAGCCCGGCCTTTTTTATGGTATTGCTTTTTGTCATCATTGCGTCATATAGTCGGCGTATGCTGCCCGGTGGCCTAACTTTTGATGAGCGGATATGACGAAACATTTCTCCCTTTCCCGGCAACTGGCGCAGGCGCTGCTGCTGGTAGCCGGCGTGGCGGCGTGCCAGGCGCATGCGGCCAAGGCGGTTCCCAATACCGCGGCGCAGCCGAAGCTGGTGGTGGTGCTGGTGGTGGACGGCTTGCCGCAGGAGCAGGTGACGCGCTACCGCGACCAGTTCGGCCAGGGCGGTTTCCGCCGTCTGCTGGAGCAGGGCGCGTGGTTCAGCGATGCCCACCAGGCGCATGGCATCACGGTCACCGCCATCGGCCACTCGGCCGTGCTGTCGGGCGCCTATCCGTACCAGCATGGCGTGATCGGCAATAACTGGATCGATCCCGTCACGAAAAAATCCGTGTATTGCACCGAAGATGGCAATTTCCATTACATCGGCGAAGACACGCAGCCCGATGATGGCACGGCGCCGACGAAACTGCGCGTGAGCACCCTGGGCGACGAGCTGCGCTATTCCACGGGCGACCAGGCCAAGGTCGTCACCGTGTCGGGCAAGGACCGGGGCGCCATCCTGCTGGCCGGGAAAACGGGCACGGCCTATATGTACATGGAAAAGACGGGCAATTTCGCCAGCAGCACCTATTACATGCAGCAGCATCCGCAATGGGTGCAGCGCTACCAGGCCGCCAAACCGCAGGACCGCTACTATGGCAAGAGCTGGACGCCGCTGCTGGCCGATTCGGCCTATGCGCGGGACGCCCGTGATGATCTTGTGGCGGCCAAGCCGGGCACGCGCAACACCTTCCCGTTCGCCTATTACAGCGACAGCGGCAAGCTCGATGGCGAGTACTACAGCCGCTTGAAGTCCGGCCCCTTCCTCGATGAACTGACCCTGGAATTCGCGCGTGCCGCCATCGATGGCGAGAACCTGGGCCGCAATCCGGCCGGCGTGCCCGATATCCTCGGTGTGAGCCTGTCCGCGCACGATTATGTGAATCACGCCTACGGCCCGGAAAGCAAGATGTCGCACGACCACCTGCAGCGCCTGGACCGCATGCTGGCCGGCTTCTTTGCCGACCTCGATAAAAAAGTCGGCATGGATAATGTGCTGGTGGTGCTGACGGCCGACCATGGCTTTGCCAACGTGCCGGAATTTGCCGAAACGCGCGGCTTCTCGGCCAAGCGCATCGATGGCACCAAACTGGTCGATGGCTTGAACCGGCACCTGGCGACAAACCTGGGCATCGATAAGCTGGTGACGGCGTCGTCGCTGCCGAATATCTACCTCGATTACGCGCTGGCGGAAAAGAGCGGCGTCAATCGCGCCGCCCTGGAAGACGCGGCGGCCCGCTTCCTGCTGCAGCAGGACGGCTTGGCGCAAGTCTACACGCGCACGCAGATGGAAGCGGGAGCCGTCGCCACGCGCATGGACACCTTGATGCGCCGCGCCTGGAACCGCCAGCTGTCGGGCGACCTGATGGTCGTCACAAAGCCGGCCTGGTACTTCGGCAAGGGCAGCGGCGGCACCTCGCACGGCACGCCGTATACCTATGACACCAACGTGCCGCTGATGGTCTTCGGCCCGCGCTGGATCAAACCGGGCGCGTATGGCGAGTACGCGGAAGTGGTCGACATCGCGCCAACCCTGGCCCATCTGCTGCGCATACGCCAGCCATCGGCGTCGGAAGGGCGGGTTTTGACGGAAGCGGTGCGGTAGGTCGGATTAGCGGCGAAGCCGCGTAATCCGACAACATCGTTGGTCAAGCCGCTTACAGCAGCCAGTCGATCGGCAGCACCGACAGAATCGCCACCCCCATGCGTTTCCACACGCTGGTGCCCGGTTCCGTGTCGTAGCGCGTGGTGGCGCCGCTGGCGTCGCGCGCGAGCCAGTACAGCGCGCCATCGTCGCCAAGCAGCACTTGGTAGGCGCGCTGCGGGATCGTGGTGCGCATGGCTTGCCCCAGCTGGCTGGCCAGCGCGGGGCTGTCGATGACGAGGCCCATTTCCGTGTTCAATTCGATCGAGCGCGGATCGAAGTTGAACGAGCCGACAAAGATGCGCCTATCATCGACGGCAAAGGTCTTCGCGTGCAGGCTCGATGCGGAGCTGCCGAAGCGGCCCGGCTGTTCGCGCGCATCGCCCCGTTCCCACGAACGGCGCGACTCGTACAGCAGCACGCCCGCTTCCAGCAGCGGCTTTCTCCACTTCGCATAGCCGGCATGCACGGCCGCCACGTCGGTCGCTTCCAGCGCATTCGTCAGGATGCGCACGCCCACGCCTTTTCTTGCCAGGTCGGCAAAGGCTTGCGTGCCCGATTTGCCGGGCACGAAATACGGCGACACCAGGTCCACTTCCTTTTCCGGCACACCCAGCAGGTTTTGCAGGTTTTCCGCCACGCCCGTGCCTGGCCGGGCCTTGTCCAGCACCTTGGCCGGGTCGTCGCTGACCATGCGCGTCTTGGCCCATTCGAAGGGCAGGGTGCGTTCCATCATCTGCTTGACGAAGGGCGAGGTGCGCAGTGCCTGCACGTATTCCTCGGCCGCCTTGGTATCGTCGATGCGGTCCGCTTCGGCGGCGATGGTGGCCGCGTCGCCCTCGACAGGGCTGGTCAGCAGCAGTCTGGCCGGGTAGGCAGAGGCGCTGTTCCAGTAGCGGTCGAAATCCTGCGACACGTCGTCGACGACGGGGCCGATGGCCAGCACGTCAAGGTCGGCAAACAGCACATCGCCGGCCGCGCCAAAATATTCATCGCCCACATTGCGTCCGCCGACGATGGTGGCCTGGTTATCGGCCGTGAACGATTTGTTGTGCATGCGCCGGTTGAGGCGGGAAAAATCCGCGGCAAAGGCCAGTGCGCGCGGCGCGCGGGGAATGAATGGGTTGAACAGGCGGATCTCCAGATTCTGCTGCTTGCCCAGCATGCTCAAGGTCTGGTCCAGGCCCGCCGTGTTGTTATCGTCGAGCAGCAGGCGCACGCGCACGCCCCGCTCCGCTGCCTGGCGCAGGGCGTCGAACAGCAGTGTGCCCGTGATGTCCTTGTGCCAGATGTAGTACTGCACGTCCAGGCTGCGCTGGGCGGCGGCGGCCAGCAGGGCGCGCGCGGCAAAGGCGTCGCGCCCATCGACCAGCGGATAAATGCCGGACACGCCCGGATGCTGCGCCGCCATGGGCGCAATGGCCGTGGCCAGCTGGGTATGTGCCGTATCGGTGATGACGCTGGAGGGAGTGCGGCTCTCCAGCGAAGGCAGTGACGCGCAGCCGGCGAGGACGGCGGACAGCAGCAGGGGCAGCAGCAGCCGGGTGGCGCTGCGGAAGGGAAGTGCTTGGGCGGGCATGGCGGGCTTTCATCGAGTTGCCCCGATGTTAGCAGATGCGCATGCCCGCACGCGGCGCGGTTTTAGAGTTGTTCCAGCGCGATCAGTTCGGCCACCGTCTGGCGGCGGCGGATCAAGCGGGATTGTTCTCCGTCGACCAGGTATTCCGCCGCATGGGGGCGGCTGTTGTAGTTCGACGACATCGACGCGCCATACGCGCCCGCGCCTTCGAACACCACGTAGTCGCCTACCTGTGCTGCCGGCAGCTGCCGGGTTTCCACCACGCCGCCATCGCGCTGGGTAAACACGTCGCCCGATTCGCACAGGGGGCCGCCGACGACGGTGGCGTGTTGCGTGTCCAGTGCGCGGCCGTCATGCGCGATCACCGACATTTCATGGTAGCTGCCATACATGGCCGGGCGCATCAGTTCATTGAAACCCGTATCGAGCAAGGTGAAATGGTTGCCGCCCATTTGCTTGGTGGCGCGTACTTCGGCCACCAGCAAGCCTGCGTCGGCCACGAGGAAGCGGCCCGGTTCGATTTCCAGGTGCACGCGATGGCCCAGGTGCGCCTCGATCTGCTTGCGCGCCGCATCCCACAGCTGGAAGTAGTGGTCCGTGTCGACGGGCTGCTCGCCTTCGCGGTAGGGCACGGACAGGCCGCCGCCCGTGGAAATGGCTTCGATATCGTGGCCCATGTTTTTGACCAGCTCGACCATGGTGCCGCAGACGGTTTCCAGGTGGCTGTAGTCGACGCCCGAGCCGATGTGCATGTGCAGGCCCACCAGGTGCAGGCCATGTGCGCGGATGACGGCCAGCGCCTCCGGCAGCTCTTCATGCCAGATGCCGTGCTTGCTGTTTTCGCCGCCCGTATTGGTCTTGTTGCTGTGGCCATGACCATAGCCTGGATTGATGCGCAGCCAGACGCGGTGGCCGGGCGACACGGGACCCAGCTGGCGCAGCATGTCGACGGAGCCGCAATTGACTTCGATCTTCGCCGCCGCCACGCGCGCCAGGGTGGCGCGGTCAAACAGGTCGCAGGTGAACACCACGCCGGCGGCGCCATTCGTTTGCGCCGGCGTAAAGCCTGCCTGCAGCGCGCGCTCGATCTCGCCCAGCGACACGGCGTCCACGTGCACGCCCGCTTCGCGCATCAAGGTCAGCAGATGGATGTTCGAGTTGGCCTTTTGCGCGAAGCGCACGGTGTCGAACTGCGCCAGCTGCGCGATGCGCGCGCGGATGGTGGCCGCGTCATACACCCACAGGGGGGTGCCGTGTTCCTGGGCGAGTTGGGCGAGGGTGGCGTCTGGCACTGGTTTCATGGTGTGGTCTTTGTCATATGATGGGTGGCGTCGGATTACGCGGGCTTTGCCCGCTAATCCGACCTACGATGCTGGCCATGATGCGGGTTTTCTTTGTAAACATAAAATATCTATTTAGGCCTACCTTATTCATTTATGATATGGCCATGACTATCTCCCTGCGCCATATTGAAGTCTTCCGCGCCATCATGACGACGGGCAGCGTGACGGCCGCCGCCGCCATGCTGCATACGTCGCAGCCCACCGTCAGCCGCGAACTGGCGCGCCTCGAGCATTTGACGGGCTTGATCCTGTTCGAGCGCGAGCGGGGGCGGCTGCGTCCGACGGCCCAGGCGCTGCAGCTGTTCGAGGAAGTGCAGCGCGCGTATTTTGGCCTCGAGCGCATCGTCAGCACGGCGGCGGCCCTGCGCCAGTTCGACCAGGGACAGTTGTCGATCGCCTGCCTGCCCGTGTTTTCCCAGTCGCTGCTGCCGCAGGCGTGCAAGCGCTTCGTCGCCGATTTTCCCAAGGTGAGCATCAGCATCACGCCGCAGGAGTCGCCGCTGCTGGAAGAGTGGCTGTCGGCGCAGCGGCACGATATCGGCCTGACGGAAGTGGGCAATGCGCCGCCGGGCACCGCGCTCGACACCCTGATGTCCGTCGATGAAGTGTGCGTGCTGCCCGACGGCCATGCGCTCGCCAGCAAGGCCGTGCTGCAGCCGGCCGATTTCGCGGGCCAGCCTTTCATCAGCCTGGCCGCCGTCGACCCCTACCGCCAGCAGATCGACGCCATCTTCGCGCAGGCGGGCGTGGAGCGGCGCATGGCGCTCGACACGCACAGCGCCGCCTCCGTGTGCGCGATGGTGCGCGAAGGCGTGGGCCTGGCCATCGTCAATCCGCTCACGGCCCTCGACTATGCGGGGCAGGGCTTGCAGATCCGCCGCTTCGCCGTGTCCCTGCCGTTCACGGTGAATCTCGTGAAACCTTTGCACCGGCCCCTGTCGCAACTTGTCGCCCTGTTCGAGCAGGCGCTGCATGCGCAGGCGGACGAAGTGAAAAGGCGGCTGCTGCAGCTGTGACGGCGCTTGTGGAGCGGCGGCGGTCAACAGAGTAAAATGGCGTTTTACTTATTCAAGCCTGATTACTTCGATGACCACAACCGCTACTCCCGTCCGTACCCGTTTCGCTCCCAGCCCGACCGGCTATCTGCACCTGGGCGGCGCCCGCACCGCTTTATACAGCTGGGCGTATGCCCGCCACTTCGGCGGCACCTTCGTGCTGCGCATCGAAGACACGGACGTGGAGCGTTCCACGCCGGAAGCCGTGCAAGCTATCATCGAAGGCATGAAGTGGCTGGGCCTGGACCACGACGAGGGCCCGTTCTACCAGATGCAGCGCATGGACCGCTACCGCGAGGTAGTGGCGCAGATGCTGGCCGAAGGCACTGCATATCACTGCTACTCGTCGCCGGAAGAAGTTGAAGCGATGCGCGAGCGCATGCGCGCCGCCGGCGAAAAGCCGCGCTACGACGGCACCTGGCGCCCGGAGCCGGGCAAGACCCTGCCGGCCGTGCCGGCCGACCGCAAGCCCGTCGTGCGTTTCAAGAACCCGCTCGACGGCGACGTGACGTGGGACGACGTGGTCAAGGGCACGATCACGATTTCCAACCGCGAGCTGGACGACCTGGTGATCGCCCGCCCGGACGGCACGCCGACGTACAACTTCTGCGTGGCCGTCGACGACTGGGACATGCAGATCACGCACGTGATCCGCGGCGACGACCATGTCAACAACACCCCGCGCCAGATCAACATCCTGCGCGCCATCGGCGCACCGCTGCCCCTGTACGGCCACCTGCCGATGATCCTCGGTGCGGACGGCGAAAAGCTGTCGAAGCGCCATGGCGCCGTCAGCGTGATGGATTACCCGGCGCAAGGCTTCCTGCCAGAAGCGATGCTGAACTACCTGGCGCGCCTGGGCTGGAGCCATGGCGATGATGAAGTGTTCTCGACCGAGCAGTTCTGCGAGTGGTTCAACCTGAACCATCTGTCGAAATCGGCGGCCCAGTTCAACAATGAAAAACTGGCCTGGCTGAACAACCACTATATCAAGCAGGCCGACAACACGCGTCTGGCCGACCTGGCGCGTCCGCAAATGGCCGCTGCCGGCGCCGTCTTCGAAGGCGCTCCGGACCTGGCGCAAGTGCTGGGCATGATGAAGGAGCGCGCCAACACGGTCAATGAACTGGCTGCCGCCTCGATGCTGTTCTTCCGCGAGCCACAGCCGGAAGCGGAACTGGTCGCGCAGCACATCACGGATACCATCAAGCCCGTGCTGGCGCAGTTTGCCGAGCGCATCGCCACGGTGGAGTGGAGCAAGGAAGCCGTCGCCGCCATGATCAAGGAAGTGCTGGCCGCGAACACCATCAAGATGCCGCTGCTGGCCATGCCTTTGCGTTTGATCCTGACGGGCCAGTTGCAGACGCCTGCCATCGACCAGGTGGTGGTGATCTTCGGCCGCGACACCGTGCTGGCGCGCCTGGCAAAGTGGTTGTAAGCATCGCGATTAAATCGCCGTAAAAGAGAGTGCGGAAACCGCCCCTATGAAAAGTTGCTCATAGACGAAAAAGGGTATTTGCAGAGTGAAACTTCTTTGCTATACTCTTGTTTCTGCACCAACGGGGGTATAGCTCAGCTGGGAGAGCGCTTGCATGGCATGCAAGAGGTCAGCGGTTCGATCCCGCTTACCTCCACCAGCAGCAAAATCGCAGTCAGGTTTTGTTAGTCGTTGAAGTGGTGCAGTTGTTGTTTGGAAGTTCCGCGGTCCCCATCGTCTAGAGGCCTAGGACATCACCCTTTCACGGTGAGTACAGGGGTTCGAATCCCCTTGGGGACGCCAGGTAGTTGTGGTATAGTAGTGGCAGTTGTTTGTACTGATTGTTGTAAGTTCAGGCCCGTAAAAAGCGGAATCTGGATGGAAAGCAAGTAGTGGAACAAAGTCGCCAAGTGCGGCTTTTATTATTTCTGCGCCCGGGGGGTATAGCTCAGCTGGGAGAGCGCTTGCATGGCATGCAAGAGGTCAGCGGTTCGATCCCGCTTACCTCCACCAACAGCGCAGAAGTAAGGTGGTAAAACTGTAGTGCCGAGGTCCCCATCGTCTAGAGGCCTAGGACATCACCCTTTCACGGTGAGTACAGGGGTTCGAATCCCCTTGGGGACGCCAGTTCAGTCTGGTGTTATGGTTGTAAAGAAGTAGCAGTGTTTCTGCGCCCGGGGGGTATAGCTCAGCTGGGAGAGCGCTTGCATGGCATGCAAGAGGTCAGCGGTTCGATCCCGCTTACCTCCACCAACAGCGCAGAAATCACATGATAATCAAAGTCGCCTCGAGCGGCTTTTTTTATTTGTGCTGTCGATTTCTTTGCAAGTGGTCGTGGTTAGCTGCCGTCAACCTCCGCCAATAGCATTAAGTCACAAGATATTCAAAGTCGCCCTGGGCGGCTTTTTTTGTGCCTATTGGTTGCATGGATATAACTGACAGTGATTTGCGGAGTGGTTACATTTAGCTGGCGGCTTGATTGCATCAAGCCTGCTGATAAAAAATGGACCATCACATTGAGGAGACAGGATGCACCGCGTATTTGCCAGTTTTTTTCTTGCCGCCGTTATGCACGTTCCCGCGCATGCGGAGGCGCCGCCTGCGGCGAAATTTGATCCCGGTGCGCTGAAGTTGCAAAAGGGCCCGTTCAATGACGTGCTGGTGCTCGGTTCGCCCCATTTGGCGCAATTGCCAAAATCGTTTGATCCGTCTCAATTGAGCTTGCTCAACGAGCGCCTGGCGGACTGGCGGCCGGATGCGATCGCGATCGAGGCGCTTTCCGGTTTGCAGTGTGCTTACCTGCGCGCCTATCCGCAGCGCTATGGCGATACGGTGAAGGCGTATTGCTATGACACTTCCGTCGCGCGGGCCGCCACGGGGCTCGATGTGGTCGCGGCCACGGCGCAGGCGGAGGGTTTGCTGGCCGCCTGGCCGGCGGCGCCGTCTGCCGCGCAGCGGCGTACATTGGCCTCCCTGTTCCTGGCTGGTGGCGAGCGCGCATCGGCGCTGGTGCAGTGGCTGCGTCTGCCCGCAGATGAGCGGCGCGCCGGTGACGGCGTGAGCGAGCCCTTGGCCGCAAACCTCAATTCCCTGCTGATGCAGCGCAACGAGAGCTATCAGATCGCTGCCGTGCTGGCGGCGAAGAGCGGGCACGAGCGGGTGCATGGCATGGATGACCATACGTCCGATATGCCTGTTGACGATGAAAAGGCGTATGCCAAGGCGATCAGGGCGGCCTGGAATAACTCCTTTTCGGCCGAGCGCAAGCGCATCCATGCCGGGTTTGAGGAACAATTGACGACGCCTGCCGGTGTGCTGGCGATCTATCGCGCCTATAACGGACGCGCCGAGGCGGATCTGGCCTTCCGTGGCGATTTTGGCGCGGCGCTCGAAGAGCCTTCGCCGCAGCGGTATGGCCGCAACTACGTCGCCTCCTGGGAGGTGCGCAACTTGCGCATGGCGTCGAATATCCGCGAAATCATGGCGGCGCGCCCGGGCATGCGCGTGCTGGTCATCGTCGGCGCATCCCACAAGGGCTATCTGGAGGCGTATCTGAACCAGATGCATGATGTGCGCATCACCAGTACGGACGATATCTTGCGCTAAGGAGTGCTTTTGCCGCGCCGGGAGGTTGGCGCGGTTTTTCCTGCATGCCTGGCGTGCTGTTGCTTTGCATATCTTCCTGCCATCATCTTGTTTCCATAGGGAAGGGGGATGCAAAAAGGTGGAAAATAAGAAGGCCAGCAGTTGATTTCGTGAATCGCTTCGTGTTAAACTTCGCGCACGCTTTTTTGAGGGGCTAAGCAAAGCCTTCAACGAAGAGTCCGCTGAGAGTAAAGCCAGCACAGGTCCCCATCGTCTAGAGGCCTAGGACATCACCCTTTCACGGTGAGTACAGGGGTTCGAATCCCCTTGGGGACGCCAGGATTTAGTTGTAAAGTAAGAGTGCAGTGCTGAATGGGCCTGACAAGTCAGGCTTTTTTTGTTTCTGCCATATTGCTGCAGTACCGGGTCAGGATGCAAAGTATTGCATTCAGGACAGATTTCTGTCCCCATCGTCTAGAGGCCTAGGACATCACCCTTTCACGGTGAGTACAGGGGTTCGAATCCCCTTGGGGACGCCAGATTCGCAAGTAGTAACAGGTCGGGATGCAAAGCAGCGCATCCAGGACAGATTTTCTGTCCCCATCGTCTAGAGGCCTAGGACATCACCCTTTCACGGTGAGTACAGGGGTTCGAATCCCCTTGGGGACGCCAGACCGGCTGAATCAGCCAACAAAAAAGCCGCCTGGTAACAGCGCGGCTTTTTTGTTATGGGTCGCCATGCCCACGTTTTTCTCTTTCCGTTCAATATGCCACTTCCTACCGATCGCGCACCATCCCTGGCCATCTTCTGCAAAGTCGTCGACAACTACGGCGATATCGGCATTTGCTGGCGCCTGGCGCGGCAGTTGAGCGGCGAGTATGCCGTGGCCGTCACCCTGTGGGTCGATGATTTGCCGAGTTTCCGGCGCATCTGCCCGGAAATCGACGTGGCGGCTGAAGCGCAGCACGTCTCCGGCGTCACGGTGCGCCACTGGCGCGGCCAGGATGGCGCGTTCGTGCCCGGCGACGTGGCCGACATCGTCATCGAATTCTTTGCCTGCGACATTCCGCCCGGCTATATCAGCGCCATGGCGCAGTGCGCGCCGCATCCCGTGTGGCTGAACCTGGAAGGCTTGACGGCGGAAGAGTGGGTCGAGGGCTGCCACGCGCTGACGTCGCCGCGCCACGGCATGATCAAGCATTTCTTCTTTCCCGGCTTCACGAACAAGACGGGCGGCTTGCTGCGCGAAGCGGCGCTGGATGAGAAAAGGCTGGCGTTCCAGGCCGATGCACCCGCCATGGCGGCATTCCTGAGTCAATTCGGCGTGACGGCGGCGGAAATGTCCGCCTTGAAGGTATCGCTGTTCTGCTACCCGTCCGCGCCGGTCGCCGAGCTGTTTGCGGCCTGGCAGGCAGGGAGCGAACCCATGACATGCCTGGTGCCAGAAGGCGTCGCGATCGATGCCGTTCAGGCGTTTATCGGCGACGATGTGGCGGTATCTGGTGCGGCGCGCACGCGCGGCGCGCTCACCGTGCGCGTGCTGCCTTTCGTGCCGCAAGACGATTACGACCGCCTGCTGTGGGCTTGCGACGTCAATTTCGTGCGCGGCGAGGATTCCTTCGTGCGCGCGCAATGGGCCGGCCAGCCGTTTCTCTGGCATATCTATCTGCAGGATGAAAACTTGCATCACGTGAAATTGCGCGCCTTCCTGCAGCGCTATGCGGCCGATGCGGGCGGCGCCATCGACAGCCTGGTGCAGGCGGCGCTGGCCTGGAATGGCGCCAGCGCGGACGCCTTGCCGTGGTCGCAGCTGTGGCCCGCATTGCAGGCCGATCTGCCACGCATCAGGGCGCGCGCGCAGGACTGGCAGCGGCAGATGCAGGCTAATGGCGATCTGGCAAGTAAGCTGCTGGCGTTCGCTGGCGCGACGAGATAGGCGCTTGCTCAAAATTAAGGTAAAATGCCCGGTTATTTCTAACGTATTTTTAACCGATCAAACGCAAGCTTGCGGCGCTGATGGCGCACAGGCGGCAGATGGTCTTCATGCAACCCACTTTTTACGTACATTCCTATGAAACCCGCAAAAGAAATTCGTGTTGGCAATATCATCATGGTCGACAGCAAGCCAATGATCGTGTTGCGTTCTGATGTCAACGGTTCGAGCCGCACGGGCTTCACCTACAAATGGAAGATGAAAAATCTTCTGACGAACACCCCGATGGAAAACGTGTTCCGCGGCGACGACAAGTTCGACGTTGTTGTTCTGGATAAAAAGCCAGTGACGTATTCGTACTTCGCCGACCCGCTGTTCGTTTTCATGGACACCGAGTACAACCAGTACGAAATCGAAGAAGAAAACCTGGGCGAAGCGCTGAACTACCTGAAAGATGGCATGGAATGCGAAGCCATTTTCTACGACGGCAAAGCGATCTCCGTTGAACTGCCGACGACCATCGCCCGTCAAGTGGTGTACTCGGAGCCAGCGGTCAAGGGCAACACGTCGGGCAACGTCCTGAAAGAAGCCAAGATCGAAAACGCCATCGACGCGCACCGCCACACCGTGCAAGTGCCGCTGTTCGTGGCACAGGACGACGTTATCGAAATCGACACCCGTACCAACGAATACAAGCGTGTCGTACGCAACTGATAGATCGTTGCACTGCGCCGCTCGCATGGCCCGGCATATGCCGGCCTGGCTTGCTCCAGTGCTGGATGATCAAGAAACGCTGCCTTCGGGCAGCGTTTTTTTTTGCTTAAAAAATAATTCCCTTCAACAACAATTGTGTTGCAGGGACTGCTATGCTATGGCTAGAACATTATTGCGGTAGAAACATTGAAGTTTCCTGGAGATAGCATGCAGCGCAGTCAGATGTTACGCAGTGGCGCGTCCCGGGGCGTGGCGCGTCCCGTGCTGGCCCGTGCCTCGGCGCCCGCCAGCCCCATGGCCCATCTGCTCGATGCCGGCGTCTTGCCGCAACAGCAAATGATGCAGGCAGGCAAACTCAGCTCCCATGCCCTGACGTCGCAGTACCTGGGGCGCATCCGCTCCCTGTGCAGCATCGGCGCGCGGACCTATCCCGGCATTGAAATCAATCCCGATGCGTTGAAAATTGCCCTGGAAATGGACCGCGAGCGGCAGGTGCACAAGGTGCGCGGCCCCTTGCATGGTATTCCCGTCGTCTTGCGCGACAATATCGCCACGGGCGACCGCATGAAGACGCGCACGCAAGCCCCCCAGGCCACGCAGGCCAGCTGCGATTCCTTTGTGGCGGCGCGCTTGCGCGCGGCCGGCGCCGTCATCATCGGCAAAAGCAATTTACGCCAGTGGGCTGCCGTCAGCGTGCCGCATGCCACTGCCAGCTGGGCCGGGCTGACCATCCTGGCCGTCGACAGCGCCGCGGACGGTTCCATCGTCGCGCCTGCTTCAGACTGCGGCCTGGTCGCCATCAAGCCCACGGGCAGGGCCGCTGGCGGGCAGGGCGGCGAGCTAGCCATGGCCGGGCCGATGGCTCCAAGCGTGCGCGAGGCGGCCTGGCTGCTCGCCGCCCTGACGGGCGAGCGCCTGGCCGATGGCGTGGTGCTTGATGCCGCCGGCTTGCATGGGCGCCGCATCGGCGTGGCGCGCAGCCTGTTCGGCCTGTGCGCGGGGACCGATGCCGTGATCGGGCAGGCGCTGCTGGTACTGCGCGACCAGGGCGCGGAACTGATCGAGATGCCGCCCGCGCCCGGGCCTGGCGGCATCGAAGCATTGCTGGGTTCGCATGGGCTCGATGCGCTGGTGGGGCCTACCTGTCATGGCGTATCGCAGGCGCCGGCGGCCTTGCCGCATATCACGGTGCCGGCCGGCGTGGCCGGGGGCTCGCCGGTCGGCTTGTCCTTCATCGGTCCGGCCCACGGCGACATGCAGCTCATTGCGATGGCCTATGCCTATGAGCAGGCGACTTTGCATCGGCGCACGCCCGCGCTGCCGTCGAGCATCACCCTGGCGCTGCGCCAGCCATGAATTTTCTTTTCGTTTTCTTTCGATAAACTATGCTTGCAACCTTGCTGCTGAGTGCGGCCGTGACCGCCACCCCGACTCCTTTTGACGCCGCGCAATTGTCTGGCAGCTGGTCCGACAGCGTCAATACGAACAGTGTTTGCGAAGAGGCGCGGCACTTTACGCGCATGCAGCTGTCTGACGATCATCAGCGCCTGGCGATCTTCAACGACCGGACGTGGAAAAGCAAGCTGGGTGAAACCAACCGCTTTGCCGCGACGGTGGTGGCGGAAACGGAGCACAGCCTGACGTTACGCTATGATAATGAAACCCGCCTCAATGCCGCTGGCAAGCTGGTGGAATGGCAATTGATCATCGTCGCGCCCGGCGTGTACCGCTGGCGCGAGACGGGCTGGCCGGAAGGCAAGGTCAACGGGGTCGTCGGTATCCGCTGTTCTCCATGAGACGGTGCGCAAGCATGCCATTCTGCTCTGCTGCCGGCATTACATGATGCTTTTAGGAGATTGCATGTCCGCACGTTTGCTGTTCCCCCTGTTCCTCGGTGCCGCCGTGGCGCTGGCTGCGCTGCCGGCGCACGCGCGTACGCCGAGGCTGTCGCTGATCGAGCAGGCGCAAAGCTGCGACGGCGGCCACACCTGCCCGTATTTCCCCGACGTCTACAAGGCGGACTACGCGTTTCGCAAGGCCTTCAATGTGGGCTTGAAAAAAGCTGGCCTGAAGCGGCAGCGCTGGGTGCCGGATGGCGTGGCCAGCCCGCTCAAGCCCGTCGAGATCGACGGCAAGGCGCGCCTGCTGAGCAGTATCTGCGAGCCGCACAATTGCGGCCACCGCTACTCCATCCTGTACGACCCGGCCGAGCGCAGCATGACGGGCGTGTATATGGGCAGCGATGGCAAGGGCGGCTTGCGCACCGTCTACTTCGGCGAACCCAGCATCGCCGAAGCCGACCTGTTGTTCAAGAACTGATGCACGCGCCACTGCGCATCTCCAGCGAACGCGGCGAGCTGGACGTGGCCATGATCCACCGCTACCTGAGCGAGCAATCGTACTGGAAGCGCGGCGTGGCGATCGAAACGGTGCGCAAGGGGATCGCCAACGCGCTGTGTTTCGGCGGCTATGTGGATGGGCAGCAAGTGGCGTTCGCCAGGGTCATCACCGATTACACGGATTTTGCCTACCTGCGCGACGTGTTTGTGCTGCCGCCATACCAGGGGCGCGGCTATGGCAAGCAGATCGTGGCCGCCGCGCTCGGCGATGCGCGTGTGCGCGATGTCGTCTGGATGCTGGGGACCGATGACGCGCACGGCCTGTATGCCAGCTTTGGTTTTGCGCCACTGGAGGCGCCACACAAGTATATGCGTCGTCCTGCAGCGTGAGAATTATCAAAACAACCTTTAGGTATCAAGAGAACTATTAACATTATTGTACGCAATAATGTTGCATTGATAATGACATCATGTCATTATGCGCGCTCTGCAGCTTACGCAGCGGTGCGTTGCTGGTGCTGTGCTTTGCCGTCGCTACCTGGCGGGGCAAAGGTGGTGAGCGGTCCGATTGGTCGTCCCTGGCACGTTTTCTCGTCACTTTAAAGGAATACATCATGAAACAATATGGCGCCGAATTTCTCGGCACGTTCTGGCTGGTCCTGGGCGGTTGCGGCAGCGCCGTGCTGGCCGCTGCCTTTCCCGGCCTCGGCATCGGCTTTGCCGGCGTAGCACTGGCCTTTGGCCTGACGGTGCTGACCATGGCTTACGCCATCGGCCACATCTCGGGCTGTCACCTGAATCCTGCCGTCTCGATCGGCCTGTGGGCCGGCGGCCGCTTCCCCGCCAATCAACTGTTGCCATACATCATTGCGCAAGTGCTGGGCGCCATCGTGGCCGGCGGCGTGCTGTACGTGATCGCCAGCGGCCAGGCCGGTTTCGATGTCAGCAAGGGCTTTGCCTCGAACGGCTTCGGCGCCCATTCGCCGGGCGGCTATTCGATGCTGTCGGCGCTGGTCATTGAAATTGTGCTGACGATGTTCTTCCTGATCGTCATCCTGGGCGCCACCGACAAGCGCGCACCGGCCGGCTTCGCCCCGCTGCCGATCGGCCTGGCGCTGACCCTGATCCACCTGATCAGCATTCCCGTCACCAATACCTCCGTCAATCCGGCCCGCAGCACGGGCGTGGCCCTGTACGTGGGCGACTGGGCGACGAGCCAGCTGTGGCTGTTCTGGCTGGCACCGATTATCGGCGCCTTGCTGGGCGCGCTGGCCTACCGCTTGATTGCAGGCGAAAAAGAGTAGGTCGGCTTAGCCCGCAGGGCGTAAGCCGACAATGCCGGCAGCGCAGCTTGTCGGCTTGCGCGCGGCCTTGCCACGCTAAGCCGACCTACGCGCCGCGCCACTCGCTCAGGTAATGCTGCGGCGTGCGGCCCAGGATGCGGCGGAACATGGCGCTGAAGGCGCTGGGGCTGGCGTAGCCCAGCGCATAGGCGATGGCCGCCACGCCTTCACCCCGGTCCAGGCGGCAGAAGGCCTCGGCCAGGTGGACTTGCTGCAGCCATTGGCGGTAGTGCAAGCCCGTTTCCTTGGGGAATAAACGGATCAGGGTGCGCGCGCTGGCGCCCGCGTCCTGCGCCCAGTCCTCGATGCTGCGCCGGCTGCCGGGCGCGCTCATGATGGCCGAGCAGACGGCCACCAGGCGGCGGTCGCGCGGCCAGGGGATGGCAAGGGGGACGGTATCGGCCCCCGCCAATTCCGACAGGATCAAGTGCGCCAGCCAGTCACCGCGTCCCGCCAGCGCATATTCGATCGGTTCGGCCAGCAAGGCCAGGATCAGCTCGCGCAACAGCCGGCTCACTTCCAGTACCTTGCAATCGGCGCCATATTGGGCCGCTACCTGCGCATCGATGTACACGGTACGCATGCTCAGTTCGCTCAAGATGTGAACTTCATGCACCACGCCCACGGGGATCAGCAGGGCGCGCCGCGGCGGCAGGATCCACACGCCGTGTCCGGTGGAGACGCGCATCACGCCTTCCGTCGCATACAGCAGTTGCGCCCGCACATGGCTGTGCGGCGCCGTGTAGTCGCCCGCCACGTATTGCCTGGACATGGCTGTCACGGGGCGCGGCACGTGCTGGTAATCGTGCGAGCTGGTGCTGCGGCTGAACGGCACGCCATCGGGGTGGGTCTGGGCGGGGTGGTGGGTGTACATGTGGGTCGTTGGATTGTCACCTGATTGTCACTTAGTTGTCACTTGGGCGACGATTATTGGAAGTTGTCAGTTCAGTGACCATACTATACTGGCTTCTTTGCCGGGCCGCCCGCCGTGCCCGATTATTGCGGATGACACATGCACACAACCACACCTGCCCCAGCACTGGCCAAGCCCGTGCCGGCGGCTCCCTCGCTTCACAGTTCCCAACAACAATCCGGTCTGGCCATGCACATCCTGGGCGCCGTCGCCTTCGTGCATTTGCTCAATGACTTGATCCAGGCATTATTGCCGTCGATTTATCCGATGCTGAAAGCCGAGTTTTCACTCAGTTTTACCCAGGTCGGCCTTATAACCCTGACGTTCCAGTGCACGGCATCGTTGCTGCAACCCTGGATCGGCTTGTACACGGACCGCCGTCCGCTGCCATTCTTGTTGCCCGTTGGCATGTGCTTTACCCTGGCGGGCGTGCTGATGCTGTCCATCGTCTCGACTTTCCCGACCCTGCTGATCGCCTCGGGCCTGATCGGCGTCGGCTCGTCGACCTTCCACCCGGAAGCGTCGCGCGTGGCCCGCATGGCGTCGGGCGGACGCTACGGCTTTGCCCAGTCGCTGTTCCAGGTGGGCGGCAACGTTGGCTCCGCCCTGGGCCCGCTGCTGGCGGCGGCCGTCATCGTGAACCGTGGCCACGGTAATGTCGCCTGGTTCAGCCTGCTCGCCGTGCTGGCCATCGGCGTGCTGTACAAGGTCAGCCACTGGTATAGCGGCCACCTGGCCAGCTTCAAGCCGAAGGCGGGCGGCCATGGACCTAACTTGTCGCGCAACAAGGTGATGGGTGCGCTGGGCGTGCTGGCCCTGCTGGTGTTTTCCAAATACATCTACATGGCCAGCCTGTCGAGCTACTACACCTTTTACCTGATCGACAAGTTCCACCTGTCGCTCGGCGATGCCCAGCTGTACCTGTTCCTGTTCCTCGCCGCCGTGGCGGCCGGCACCTTCATGGGCGGCCCCATCGGCGACCGCATCGGCCGCAAGCGCGTGATCTGGATTTCCATTCTGGGCGCCGCGCCATTTACCCTGCTGCTGCCATATGTCGACCTGTTCTGGACGGCTGTATTGACGGTGATCATCGGTTTCGTGATTTCATCCGCGTTTTCCGCCATCGTCGTCTTCGCGCAGGAACTGGTGCCGGGCAAGGTGGGCATGATCGCGGGGATCTTCTTTGGCCTGATGTTTGGCGTATCCGGCATCGCGGCTGCGGCGATGGGCCACCTGGCCGACGTGTCGGGCATCGCCTATGTGTATAAAATCTGCTCCTACCTGCCGCTGCTGGGCATATTGACGGTGCTGCTGCCGCATATCGAGCAGGCGAAAAAGTAGGCCAGCGTCGCGGGAGGGCTTGACGGTCCGCCCGCGCGCATGCGATATTCTCTTCATGAACTCTTCCATCCTCCACCCAGTCCTTGCATACCGCGCCGCCGCTGCGTTGTGTCCGTGTACCTGGCTTCGCGAGGATGCGGCCCGGCGCCGTTAAACTTTTTACTCCTCATTCCGATGGCCACAGTGTTGAAAAACCTGTGGCCATTTTCTTTTTCCGCAACGCGCATGAAAGTCCTGCATGACACTTCATTTGTACGACACGTATAGCCGCAGCCTGCGGCCCTTCGAGACCATCGCCCCTGGCCATGCCGGCCTGTACGCCTGCGGCCCCACCGTCTACGATTACGCGCACATCGGCAACCTGCGCACCTATCTGTTCGTCGACGGCTTGCGCCGCGCGCTTGAATTCAACGGCTTGCAGGTGCGCCACGTGATGAATATCACTGACGTGGGCCATCTGACGTCGGATGCGGACAGCGGCGACGACAAGATCGAGGCGCGCAGTGCCCGCAGCGGCAAGTCGGCCTGGGATATCGCCGCCGAATTCACGCGCGCGTTCGAGGGCGATCAGCGCGCGCTGAATATCCTGCCGCCCACCGTCTGGTGCCGCGCCACGGACCACATCGCGGAGCAGATCGCATTCATCCTCGACCTGGAAGCGAAGGGCTATACCTACCGCACGGACGACGGCATCTATTTCGACACGACGCGCCAGGACAGCTATGGAAAACTGGCGCGCCTTAACCGCGACGGCCTGCAGGCGGGGAAGAGGGTGGACCTGGGCGAGAAGCGCGACATCTGCGATTTCGCGCTGTGGAAGTTCAGCGGCGTGCCGGGCCAGCGGCAAATGGAGTGGGACAGCCCCTGGGGCCTGGGTTTCCCCGGCTGGCATATCGAGTGCTCGGCCATGGCGGAAAAACACCTGGGCGCGTATTTCGACATCCATTGCGGCGGGGAAGACCACGTGGCCGTCCACCACAGCAACGAGATCGCGCAAACGGAAGCGCGCCACGGCACGCGCCTGGCCAATTTCTGGCTGCATGGCGCGTTCCTCAAGACCCAGGATGCGAAGATGTCGAAATCCTCGGGCGACTTCTTGCGTTTGCAAAGCCTGGTGGAGCAGGGCGTCGATCCGCTGGCCTACCGCTACCTGTGCCTGGGCGCTCACTACCGCAGCAGCCTCAATTTCACGGACGACGCCTTGCGTGGTGCCGCCAGCGGCCTGGCGCGCCTGCGCGTGGCCGTGCATGGCCTGGGTGCTGCGGAAGGCGAGGCCGATCCTGAATGGCATGAGCGTTTCATGAGCTGCGTCAACGATGACCTGAACTACCCGCGCGCGCTGGCCGTGGCCTGGGAGCTGCTGAAAAGCGGGCTGCCGGACGCCATCAAAAAAGCCACCATGGCCCGCTTCGATGCGGCCCTGGGGCTCGATCTGCTGGCCTGGCAGCCGGCGCAGGTGGCAGTGCCGCAGCAGGTGCAGGCGTGGATGGCGGAACGGGCCATCGCCCGCGCGCAGCGCCAGTGGGCCGAGGCGGACCGCTTGCGCGACCTGGCGCGTGCGGCCGGTTATGACATCGACGATACGCCGCAGGGGCAACAGGCGCGGCCTTTGTGAAGATGTCCTGCATAATGGCCGCCTGATGAAACTGGAGATGCCGTGAAGCGTCGTTTGCTGCTATTGAGTTGTTGCCTTGCCTTGTCGAACTCCGTCCAGGCGGCCGGCGCCTGCCCCGGCTTTCCCGCGCTGGCCACCTCCGGCGAGGCGCTGCTGGCGCAGGTGCGCGCGCTGCCGCCCGCCGCTGTCGACCGCGAACGGCAGGCGTGTGCGCCGGCGACCGTCATCGATTTCGCCTACAGCGGCGGCACCTTGTGCCGCTTTGGCGCGGGCGAGGAGGCGGTCGATGCCGCGACGGCCGCCGTCACGCGCCTGGGCGATGGCGGTGAGCTGGTCGAGTACCTGTATCTGCTCCCGTATGCGCCGGCCACGCATGCGCGCTTGCTGGCGCTGCTGGCCGCGCGGTTTGCGCCTGTCGACAAGGCGGCCTGGCCGGCCTTTTTGAAGACCGCAAGGCCAGGCAAGGAAACCACGGCCCTGTTCACACATGACGGTTTTTATATCTCGCTGGGCAAGCCCACCGAAGGCGATCCTGCCGCATGGTATTCGAATGTGATCTTTGAAAAGATGGACAAGCCGGCGCTGGGCGTGCGCAAGGTATGCCGGGAGGGGAGCGATGGCTGAAGCGGATGCCTTTCCGGCGGCGCTGGCCGGCACTGTGGCGCGGCTATTGCCCGTGCTGGGGAGTAGCCGGACACACCCGCCATTTGCAGTATGCCAGGATGGCGAGGCCTTGCTGATCCCGACGCGCACGTATTACGAGAGCCAGCGATTGCTGGCCTGTACGCAGCTGCCCGGCGACGCGGGCGTGATCGCCCTGTGCCTGGGCACGCGCCACCACGATGGCCATCTGCGCGAAGCGTGTTTAAAACAGCTGTTGCTGCAGGAGCGGGCGTGGACGGTGCCGTTCGTCGTGCACCTGTGCGGCGAATACGTGCTGGAGATCGTCGAGGCAATTGGCGCGCTGCTGCCGGCCTGGAATGCGCAGGCGCTGGCGCGCTACCTGCGGGAGAACCCCGCGTATGTGGATACGCTGCAGCGGCGCGCCGTCAGCTACTGGAACTGCTACTACCGCAGGCGCTACCCCGTGTGGAAAGACTATCCGGGACGCAGGGCCATGGCGGCCCTGCGTGCATTGCAGCAGCTTACGCCTCGATAAAGCGCATCTTGAAGCTGCGGCCCTTGATGTTGCCGAAGTCGCGGCCCAGGGTATTGCCCGCGTTCAGGCGCTTGAAGGCCGCTTCGGCCACCTTGCGGTCCAGCGCCACGTAGGTCATGAACTCGAACACGTTGATCTTGCCCACCTGTTCCTTGGTGAGGCCAGCGTCGCCCGTCAGCGCGCCCAGCAAGTCGCCCGGGCGCAGCTTGTCCTTCTTGCCGCCCATGATGCACAGGGTGACCATCGGCGCCGGCAGCGCCTCCATCCCGTCATCCTCGGCCAGTTCCTTCAGGTCGTGCCATTCGGCGGCGCTGTTCTGGTACTGCTCGATCAGCTTGACCCATTTTTTCTCGTTCGGCGCGCACAGCGACAGGGCCAGGCCCTTCTTGCTGCCGCGGCCAGTGCGGCCGATGCGGTGGATGTGCACTTCCGTGTCCTTCGACACGTCGACGTTGATTACGGCGCCCAGGTCGGAAATATCGAGGCCGCGCGCAGCCACGTCGGTGGCGACCAGCACGGAGCAGCTGCGGTTGGCGAACAGCACCAGGATTTCATCGCGCTCGCGCTGTTCCAGCTCGCCGTACAGGGCCAGCGCGGAAAAGCCTTGCTGGCGCAGTTCCTCGGCCAGTTCGCGGCAATGCACCTTGGTATTGCAGAAGGCCAGGGTCGATTCCGGCTTGAAGTGTTTCAACAGCTTGCCGACGGCGCTGTTGCGCTCGTCGAAGCCGATTTCATAGAAGCGCTGCTCGATCTTGTCGTTGTCGTGCTGCGCCTCGACCGTCACTTCCAGCGGATTGACGAGGAACGAGGCCGTGGCGCGGCGGATGTCTTCCGGATACGTGGCCGAGAACAGCAGGGTCTGGCGGCGCACCGGGCAGGCGCTGACGATGCCGGCGATTTCCTCGTAAAAGCCCATGTCCGTCATGCGGTCCGCTTCATCGAGTACCAGCGTCTGCACGTGATTCAGGTTGATGGTGCCGCGGCCCAGGTGGTCGCGCAGGCGACCCGGCGTGCCGACGACGATGTGGGCGCCGTGTTCCAGCGAGGCGATCTGCGGGCGCATCGGCGCGCCGCCCGTCAGGGTCAGGATCTTGATGTTGCCAGCCGCGCGGGCCAGGCGGCGCAGCTCATTGGCCACCTGGTCGGCCAGTTCGCGCGTGGGGCACAGCACCAGTCCCTGCACGGCAAACCAGGCCGGATTGAGCTTGTGCAGGATGCCGATGCCGAAGGCGGCGGTCTTGCCGCTGCCCGTCTTGGCCTGGGCGATCAGGTCGCGGCCGTCGAGCACCGCCGGCAGGCTTTGCGCCTGGATGGTGGTCATCTCGTGGTAGCCGAGCGAGTCCAGGTTGGCCAGGAAGGCGGGCGTCAGCGGCAGGCTGGCAAAGGAAGTGGTGGTGTCAGTGGTGGTGTTCATAGGGGCGGAGCCGGTAAAAAGCGGGTGGATGGGCACAGTCTACAGGCGTTCTACGCCCTTGTGCGGATGGTGGTGTGGAAGCTGGCGGCAAACGGCCGCCCGCGTGTGGTATTAATTGTCGGGCGCCCAGATGGGCAAGCCGGTGAGATCCAGGCCGGCGTCGCGCGTCCACACGGGCAGGCCCGTGGCGTCGGTCGGCTCCAGCAATTCGAGCTGCACTTGCTTCAGCGCCACCTTGCGCGGGCGCGCGCGGCGCTGTGGCTCCGGCGCCGGCTCTGGCGCATCGTGCGCTGGCGGCGGGCCGAAACCGGGCAAGTCGATGGTGGCGTTGTCTTTTTTATCTCTCATTTGATAACCTCTGTCCCTGGCCTGCGAAGGCCAAGGGGCGGGCAGCATGCTGTCCGCCTATGTCCATACGCTTTAACTTCATCCACAAAACAAAAGCCCGGCTACAGGAGTCGGGCTCATTGTGAATGTCATCGGCAGGAAAAGCAGACCTGCGGATTAAAGTGCGGCACGCAGTGTATCACAGGCGTGCCGCATTGTGGGATGCGCTGTTGTCCTGTCAGCGGAAGCTCAGGGCGCCCGTCAGGTCGCCCGGTGGCAGCGCGCCGCGTGACGCAAAGGCGTCATTGCGCACTTTCAGGCCTTCGAGCAGCGGCAAGTCGTGCAGGCGCGTGATCAGGCGCAGGATCGACGTGGTGTCGTAGAAACTGTGGTCGACGGCGCCTTTCTTCGCGTATGGCGAGACGACGATGGCGGGAATGCGCGTGCCAGGACCCCAGCGGTCGCCTTTCGGCGGCGCCACGTGGTCCCACCAGCCGCCGTTTTCATCGAACGTGATCACCACGATCATGTCTTTCCACTGCGGCGACTCCTTCAGATGCTGGATGACGTTGGCCACGTGCTGGTCGCCCGACTCGATGTCCGAATAGCCCGCGTGCAGGTTCAGGTTGCCCTGCGGCTTGTAGAAGGTCACGGCCGGCAGCTTGCCCGCCACGGCGGCGGCGAGGAATTTGTTCGAGATCGGGCTGTCGCCCGTGCCGCCGTCGCGCAGGTGCTCGGCGCGCGCAGCGGTGCCGGGTGCGAACTGCTTGAAGTAGTTCAGCGGCTGGTGGTGGAACTGGAAATTCGGCTTGCTGCCGCCGCCCTTGTGGTCGAGCGCCGCTTGCCAGCCGCCGCCATACCAGGCCCAGCTGACGCCTTTGCGCGACAGCAGGTCGCCGATGGTGTCGTAGGTTTGCGGCGGCAGGGTATTCGCGTCGGCTGGATCGGCGTGCAGCGGGTCGCCGTCGAAGGCGGGGCGGATATAGCTTGGCTGGTATGGCGGCGCCATGGTGTTGACGGCATAGCCGTCCGGCGTGAGGGCGCCGTCGTTGACGTATTTCGGCTTGCCATCGAGCGCGGAGGCGGGGCAGTCGGGCGAGATCGCCAGGCGCACGCCTTGCGGGCCGTCGGACAGCACGGCGATCTTTTTCTTTGCCGCCGTCTCGGCCGCGTTGAAGTATTCGTTGGCCCGGCCCGTGACGAGGAACTGGTGGTTCATGTAGGAGCCGCCGAAGGCCGCCATGAAGAAGTTGTCGCACAGTGTGTACTGTTCGGCGATCTGCCACAGGTTCAGGTTTTTCGACGTTTCGCCGTAATGGCCCATCACCAGGCCGCCGCTGTCGGCCCACGCGGCAAAGCCGTCGTTCTTGCCGCCGTTGATCTGCATCTGGTTGTTATAGAAGCGGTGTACGAGGTCGCGCGTGATGATGCTCTCGGGCAGGGGCTTGCCGGCCGCGTCGCTCAATTTGTAGGGTGCGTTCGGCAGGCCGGAAATCTGGTCTTCCTTGATCAGGTAATCGATGCCGCCGATATTTTGCTGGTTCGGCACCAGGCCGCCCCAGATTTTCGGCAGGGTAGCCAGCGGCTTGCCGTCGCGGTCCAACTGCTGCGCCTGTTCGGACGTGACGGCGGACAGGGGGGCGCTGGTGCCGGGGAAGTTGGCGAACAGGTTGTTGAAGCTGCGGTTTTCCAGGTAGATCACGACCACGTTCTTGACGTGCGCCTTGAGTTTCGCGTCGAGCGAACCTTTGGCGATGGTCTTCCTGGCTGGCGCGGCGTCGGCCAATGCCGGCAGGCTGGCGGCCAGGCCGACTGCGGAAGCAGCCTGGAAAATGCGCCGGCGCGAGGGATTGGCGGGTTGGTCGGCCGGATCGGCTGGCAGGGCGGGGGCGAGGTCCTTCACACATTCTCCTTGGGTGTCTCTATGGGCACGGGCGTTGGCGGCAATCGCCGGCAACGCCCGTGAAGCGGGAAAATTGTATCACCGGCCCCGCGCCCCTGTGAACTATTCAGCCGCTCTTAGAACTGATAACGCACCTTCAGCGACACCTTGCGCGCCGGACCATACATGCCCGAGTACCACCAGTCAGACACGGAAGCCGTGTACTGCTTGTCGAACAGGTTGGCCACGTTCACGGTGGCAGAGAGCTTGTCGCTGACGTCGTAGCGCGCCATCAGGCTGGCCACCGAGTACGCCTTCTGTTCCCAGTGCAGGGTACTGTTGATCTGCCACGCGTCGATGTCGGAATACACGCGGCTTTGCCAGTTCATGCCGCCGCCGATGGTCAGGCGATTCAGCTCGCCGGGCAGGCGGTACGTGGTCCACAGTTTCACCAGGTGGCGCGGGAAGGTGGTCTGGATCGCCTTGCCCTCCGCATTTTCCGTCTGGCTGTACGACCAGGACGCCGCCACATTCCAGTTTGGCGTGAGGGCGCCCGTCGCTTCCAGGTCGATGCCCTTGGTATCTGCGCCCTTGATGGTGCGGAACGCCGGATCGTTGGAGCCGGGCAGGGTGTGGCCCGGGTCCGTTTCAGCCAGGTTTTTCTGGCGGATCAGATACAGCGCGGCGGACGTGTTCAGGCGGCCATCGAACCAGCCGCTCTTGACACCCGCTTCATAGGTCTTGCCTTCGCGCGGCGCCAGCAGCTTGCCGTAGCGGTCTTGCGAGGCTTGCGGCTGGTAGATGGTGGAGTAGCTGGCGTAGGCGCTGTGCGTGGCGTCGATGTCGTATACCAGGCCGCCGTATGGCGTGAAGACGCTGCTGTCCGATGCCGGGGATGCGCTGAAAAATTGCGCCTCAGGCGCGTCCGAGATGTAATTTTCGTTGTAGCGCAGTACTTTTGCGCCGGCGATCAGTTTCAGGCGCTCGGAGAGGTTGAGGCGGCTGGCCGCGTAGGCGCTGGCCTGGCGGCGCGTGCTGTCGTAGGTGACGAAGGTACCGCCAAACACGGGCGTTGCCATGCGATTCCAGCGGTACAGGTTGACGGGAGCGCCCTGGATGTCCTTGTCGCGGCGGCCATCCGTCGTGCTTTGGAATTCGTTGTAGTCCAGGCCCAGCACCAGTTCGTGCTGGCGGCCGAACGCGTTGAACGGTCCGCGCACATTGACGTCCACGCTGTTGACCTGCAACTGGTAATCGCGGTAGTCGGCGCTCATGCGCAGGCCATCGCCCGTGGCCTGGTCGGCAAAGGCGGTACTCACGTTCATGAACACGGAGCGCTCTTCCTGAGAAGACTGCACGCGGTTGGCCGAGATTTTCAGCTTCCAGTCGTTTGCCAGCGCGTGTTCCAGGGTGGCGAAGAGGTCGGTCGAATTGGTGCCGAAGCGATTCGACTTGGCCGCCGGGCTGAAGGAGCGGGGCAGCTTGGTCATCGCGCCATTGCTGTAGAACAGGGGGAAGCCCAGGTAGGACAAGGATCCGTTCGAGCGCTTGCGCTGGTGCGTGATGCCGGCTGTCAGTTTCGTGTCGGCGGACAGGTCCGCTTCGATCACGCCATATACCACTTTCTTGTCGCGGCTGTAGCCGTCGATGATGCCGTCGCCTTCCTCGTACAGCGTCACCAGGCGGCCGCGCACGGTGCGCGCCTCGTTCAGCGGACCCGCGATGTCGGCCATGGCGCGCCGTTCATCGTAGGAACCCAGCTCGCCCTCGACGGACGCCTGGAACTGCGCCGTGGGCTTCTTGCGCACCATGTTGATGGCGCCCGAGGCGTCGCCCGCGCCCGTCATCAGGCCCGAGGCGCCGCGCAGTACTTCGATGCGGTCGTACAGCGCCATGTCGGCCAGGCTTTGCGACGGTATCGCATTGAGGCCCAGGTTTTCCGAATGCGTGCTGACGCCATCGAGCTGGTAGTTGGTAATCGCATAGCCGCGCGAAGTAAAGCCGGAGCGTTCGCTGCCCAGCGAGAACAGGGTGATGCCCGGCGTTTGCGCCATGACTTGCGCGATGGTGTTCAGGCCCTGGTCCTGCATGCGCTGCTGCGTGATGACGCTGACCGACTGCGGCGTTTCCCGGATAGACAGGCCCAGCGGCGTGGCCGTGGCGATCGATAGGGTGGAGACATACGCGCCCGAGCCTTCGGTGGCATCCTGCTGCGCCTTGACGGACACTTCCGGCATCATCGACAGCGCTTCGCCGCCCGCCGCGGCATCGGCCGGACGCAGGACAAAGCTGCCGTTGGGGCTGCGCTCGGCCTTCAGGCCCGTGCCGCGCAGCACGCCGTTCAGGGCGGCCAGCACGTCGTGGCGGCCGCTCAAGCCTGCGGACGTCTTGCCGCGCGTCTGTTCCGGCGTAAAACTGAGGATGACCCTGGACTGGCTGGCGACCTGGCGCAGCGCCGCCGCCAGGTCGCCAGCCGGCACCTGGAAATCCTGGATGTTCTGGCTGGCCGCTGGCGCTGCCGCGCTTTCCTGCGCCAGGGCGGGCGCCTGGGCGTTCAGCAGCAGGGCCGAACCGATGAAGACGAGTTGGATGGCATACGCCATGCGCTTGATGCGCGGCTTGGAATGAATGGCAGGAGACATGGTTACCTTGTGGTGTAGTCGTCAAAAAGAACGTTGCCTACACAGGTCACGCGAGAATCGAAAGCGGGTACTTTTTTTTCGTTGGCGTCAAAATAAATATTCAGCGCTTCTGGCGCGCCTCGACCTGCACCCAGTAGCGCGTGCGCAGGCGGATATCGACGGGCAGGGAGTCGGGCAGCGACAGCAGCACGGCGTCCAGGTCGGCCAGCGGGAAGACGCCGGAAATGCGCAGGCCGGCGACGGCATCGTCGCAGCCCAGCAAGCCGTGGCGGTAGCGGCTCAGTTCATGCAGGAAGTCGCGCAGCGGCATGGCGTCGGCCAGCAGCAAGCCCTGGCGCCAGGCCCAGATGTCGGGCGAGACGGCGTGCGCGGGCAAGAGCTGCCGCGCCGTCATGCCGCCGCCCTGGCCTGCACGGATGAGCAGATTGCCATCGCCATGGCGCGGCATCAGCCGGACGGCGCCTTCCTCGACAGACACGAGAGTGCTGCCGCCGGCCTGGCGCACCGAGTAGCGCGTGCCCAGCGCCTGCGCCTGGCCATGCGCGGTTTCGACGAGGAAGGGGCGGTAGGGCATGCCCGTTTCGCGGGCGGTGGCGATGAAGACTTCGCCCTGCACCAGTTGCAGCAGGCGCTGCGTGCCGCTAAAGCGGATATTCACGGCGCTGCCGCTGTTCAGGTGCAAGCGGCTGCCGTCGGGCAGGGTCAGCTCGCGGCGCTCACCTACGCCCGTGGACAGGTCGGCCAGCGCGGCGCGGGCCATGTCGGGTGCATATTCCGAGCGCGCGCCGAACCAGCCCGTAAGGCCGATGGCCGATACCCACGCCAGCAGTTGCAGGCTGTTGCGGCGCGAGATCGGCGAGGCGAGGCGGGAGCGCTGTGTCAGCGCCTTGCGGCTGGCCTGCGCATCGAGTTCGCGCAAGCCGCCGCTGACGCTTTCGATGTGTTTCCACGCCCGCTCATGGTCGGGATGCGCCTGGCGCCACTGCTGCCAGGCCGTTTTTTCCGCCGGCGTGGTTGCGCCGCTCATCAGGGTGGCCAGCCATTCGGCCGCCTGCATGGCGATCGCCAGGTCGATGGGCTGGCCCTGTGCGTAGACGGTGGCGCCGCGCATGTCAGGCCGGGGCAAAATCGGGCACGGCAAAAAAGCACAGCAGATTGGCCTTGCTCAGGTATTTTTTGACGGAATGCGTGGTGGTGCCCAGTTCGGCGGCGATCTCGGCATAGGTCATGCCGTCCAGGTGGGCCAGCAGGAAGGCGGCCTTGGCCTTGGCGGAGAGCTGGTCCAGCGCGCGGTCGATCCGTTGCAGCGATTCGAGCAGGATGGACATCGCTTCCGGCGAAGGCGTGCAGGCTTGCGGCTGGTGCAGCAGTGCGTCGAGGTAGGCCCGTTCGAGCTCTTCGCGCCGGCAGTGATTGGCCAGCAGGCGCTTGGCGATGGTGGCCAGGAAAGGGCGCGGCTGCGCGATCCCGGCACTGCTGCGCGCAACGAAGATCTTGATGAAGGTATCCTGCGCCAGGTCGCCCGCCAGCCCCGCATCGTGCAGGCGGCGTTTCAGCCAGTGCAGCAGCCAGGAGTGGTGCTCGGCATACAGGGCCTGGAAATCGGATGGCGGGGAAGGGGCGGACAGCATGCGTACAGTCTGGTTTAATCTAAATGAGAATTGTTCTCATAATAGCGTAGCGGCGCGCACCCGGCAATCAGCAAAACGCGGCGTTGCTGAAATGCGACTGCGTGTCCGGACCGCGTGCGGCACCGGATTTGCGCTGCCGCACGGCAGATGTAAAAGTTTCCTTGGCGCAAGCTTTCATGTGAGAAAATGCGGGCTGTCGATGTGGTGCGGAGCGGAGCGAAAAATGATGTGGATGGTTGGCGGTGCCCTGGTTCTCTTGGTCGCCAGATTCTTATGGTTGGCCTACTTTCATCGGGTCAACGCGATGTCGCGCCAGGCGGAGTTGATGAACTGGCTCGACATCGGCCGGGTGTCGAATGCCGATGGCGGCAAGGATATTTTGTTGGCGAGAAACGAGCGCGGAGCCAGGATCGACTGGCGCACGGGCGAGGTCTGGCTGATGAATCCGAAGGTGGCCGAGCCGTTCGCCGATTTCCTCGCCGTCGAGCGCTGGCTGACTTTGCGCGACATGCCGGCGGCGGACAAGCCGGCCGCAGCTGCGCCTGCACCCGCGGAGCCGGAACCGGAAGCGGCGCCGGATGCTGGCCCCGTGCGCGATACCTTGCCGGCCTTCCAGCAAAAGGTCGATGCTTGCCTGGCCAAGGCGGAGGGCGGGCAGGAGTTGCTGGAAACGAAGCAGGCTTTCGAGGCGGGCAGCGAGCCTTACCTCGAGGCGTCGACGGAACTGAGCAAGACGGCGCTGGAGCTCGAAGTGTCGCCGGCGATGGTGGCCACGTTTCATATCAGCGCGTTTGCCGCCCTGGCCGAAACGGCGGGAGCCGACAAGCTGGAACGAGTGGCGGCCAGCCTGCACGCGGCGGCCAGGCAGATCAGGGCCAGCGTCACCGCGTAAAGGCGGGACAGGGCAGGCATGAATGAAAAAACCGCTGCATCCCTTGCGGGAGTCAGCGGTTTTTATGTATTGGTTGCGGGGACAGGATTTGAACCTGTGACCTTCGGGTTATGAGCCCGACGAGCTGCCAGACTGCTCCACCCCGCAGGCGAATTATATACGAGTTTGCTGCATTGCGGGAATGATCTTTGTCAGGCCTGCCGCATCGCTTACTGTTGCTTGAAAACCGTGGCCGTTCCCTGGCGTGTAAACGGCGTGCCCATATGGACTTTCTTGCCGCGCAGTTCGTATGGCAGAAAGGTGATGATTGAATAGCCATCGCGATGGTCGAGCGCTACGGCTATTGCATCTGATTGTTTGCCGGACTAGGGCAGGGGGACGGTGGCGTCATACACGAGGGCGGTTGTCTTGTATTCGCCGTCGACGGCGCCTTGCACCAGGGCTTCCTGTATCAGCTTGATGATGTCGGCCGGCAGTAGCGACATCGCAGCTGTGCTTGCGGGCATGAGGACGAATTTGTCGGTCTGCTTCAGGGCCGCGCCGAGCGGGAGGAAATGGCCTTGCTTTTCAAGTTGTAGCTTGGCCAAAGGAACGACGAACTCTTGCAGATATTCGGTATCTCTCTGTGCCTGGGATTGGGCTTGTGCCGTGGCGGAAAAGCACAGGACGGCAAGCAGGGTGACAGTGCGGCAGGCTTTCAAGGCGTGGCCCTTGTACATTTAAAGTTTCAATTTAACATGATTGTACAAAATGGGCGAGAATGAAAAAGCCGCTGATCCCTTTGCAAGAATCAGCGGCTTTCATATATTGGTTGCGGGGACAGGATTTGAACCTGTGACCTTCGGGTTATGAGCCCGACGAGCTGCCAGACTGCTCCACCCCGCAGGCGAATTATAGCGGGGTTTGCTGCAATGCGCAATGGCCGGGTTTCAGACCCTGGATTACGCCGCCGCCAGGCGCCACAGCGAGGTGATTTCCTTCGAGCGGGCCGCGTGCAGGCTGTCGGTGGCGTCCTGCGCGCGCGGGTGCGTGGGTTTCACGTCCAGGCGGTCGATGACTTTCAAGCCCGCCTGTTCTATCCACTCCAGCAATTGTGCGCGCGGGCGCAGGCCCAGGTGCTCGGCCAGGTCCGATAAAATCAGCCAGCCTTCGCCGTTTGCTTCCAGGTGCCCGGCCAGGCCGGCGAGGAAACCGCGCAGCATGCGGCTGTCCGGATCGTAGACGGCGTATTCGATCGGCGAGCTTGGGCGCGCCGGCAGCCAGGGAGGATTGCACACGATGAGCGGCGCGCGGCCGGCGGGGAACAGGTCGGCCTGCAGCACGTCGACCTTGTCAAGCAAATCGAGGCGGGCCAGGTTTTCGCGCGCGCAGGACAGGGCGCGCGGGTCCTGGTCGGTGGCGACGATGCGTTCGATGCCGCGCTGTGCCAGCACGGCGGCCAGCACGCCCGTGCCGGTGCCGATATCGAAGGCCAGGCTGGCGCGCGCGGGCAGCGGCGCTTCCGCCACCAGGCCCACGTATTCGCCGCGGATGGGCGCGAACACGCCGTAATGCGGGTGGATGCGCTGGCCCAGGGCTGGCAGTTCCACGCCCGTGCGGCGCCATTCGTGCGCGCCGATCAGGCCCAGCAATTCACGCAGCGAGGCGATAAACGATTCTTCGCCGCGGCCATACGCTTCATTGCACGCCAGTTTCACGTCCGGCGCGCGGCGCAGCGGGATCGTGTAGTCGGCCTCAAAAGGCAGCAGCAGCATGGCCAGGGTACGGGCGCGTTGCGACTGGGCCTGGCGGTGCAAGTGGAAGGCTTCCGTGGCGGACGGTTCGGGTTTCGTCAGCTTGGCGGCCTTGGCCTTCTTGCTCGGTTTGTCGTTCTTGTGGTCGGCGCGCCGCGCCAGCGCCTGCAGCAGCTGGCGCGCGTTCTGGAAGTCGCCGCGCCACAGCATGGCCGTGCCTTCGCAGGCCAGGCGGTAAGCCTGGTCGGCCGTCGTGCGGTCATCGGCGATGACGACGCGCTTGGGCGGCGGCATGCCGCTTTCCGAGCGCCAGCGGGCCGAATGCTCGGCGCCGTTTTCGCTCCAGTGGATCTGCGGATGAACGGTAGGTGAAGAAGTGTCGGACATGGGATTCAATCGATAGAAGGTGGCGCGCGGCATGGTCGCCTGCGCAGGCCGTCTTCCATTATACGTTGCTGGCCGTGCTGCCAGCGGTGTCCGTGCCATAGGCGAGTGCCAGCGCGCGGGCGCGCGCCTGTTCTTCCGGCGTGGTTTCCGCGGCTTTCTTCTCGGCTTTCACCGTTGCGTCCGGCTGTACCAGCTTGAGCAAGCGCAAGCTCAGGCTGCCCGCCAGGTCGCCATCCTTGCCGCTGGCGCTATCGGCGTTGCTGTTGACGTTGTTATTGAAGATGCTGCTTTGCAGTTGCTGGCCCAGCAGCTTGAACAGGTCCTGCAGATTGCCGCCGAAGTGCGTGTCGGGCAATTCCTTGTCGGGCAGGCCCGTCTCATCGGCGGAGCTTGCATCTTCAAATGCTTCTTGTGTTTGCTCAAGGACGCCCGCGCTGATGCTCGATTGATATTGCACTTCCACTTCGAAGTCGAAGGTCTGGCCATCGGCCGTCGTGATCTTGCCCTTGCCGATGAAATGCGCGTTTTCATCGAGGCTGAAGGCGGCCGCGCGGCTGCTGCCGCCGGCGCCCGAGACGCTGGCGCTGCCACTGCTGAAGCTGGAGCCGGCCTGCAGGTCGACGGAATCGAAGGCGACCGTGGCACCGTCGCCGAACAGCTGGCGCGTCATGGTGGAGAGGAAATCCTGCGCCACGTCGACGGTGGCGTTGCCCAGCGTGTCCGTGCGCTGCTCCAGTCCCTTGGCCGACAGGTCCAGGCCATTCTTTGACAGCGCCACCACGTCTTGCGCCGTGCGCTGCATCAGGGGCGAAGCGGCCAGGCCCGTGGCGCTGCTGCCCGTGCGGGGCGGCTGCTGGCCAGCCAGCGTATTCGAGGCGGGTTGACGGCTGGCAAGGGCGGAGAGCTGGGACATGGTCGGTTCAAATGGGGAGGATAGTCGAATTAACGGCAATATCGCCCCATTCTTTAACCATCAGTGGTGGTGCGACCAGCTACCGTCTGCCGACTCCAGATAGGATTTGACGGCATCGGCCTGGCCCGTGGCGTGGCGCTTGAGTTCGCCGCATGCGCAAATGCCCTGGTACGGCTGGATATGCGAGCAGGCGGAGACTTTTTGCAGGTAAACCTGCATGGATTTGTGACATTTTACGCACTTGAAGGTGAGGCTGCGGGCGGCTTTCATGGGGTTCCTTGAACTGTTGCGGGGCGTAGAGTTCGTCTACGCGAAGGCGGCGATTTTAACGTACTCCGGCCATCGTTACACGTTGTTGCATCTGCGCCACGTGCACGTCAACTGAATCCGCGCCGTGACGTTGAACGTATATAGGAGGTCGTCTGACCGCCATTGAAGAGGTAGCACCATGGACAAGCATGACAAGGAAAAGCCTGTACAGCCCGCCAAGGAGCTGGTCAGGAAGTGGCTGAAAGCGGAGCTGGAACAGCGCCGGCCCCCGCCCGACCCCGAGCAGATTCGCCGCGAACTGGGCTGGGATATGCTCAGACTGTGCCGGGAGCCGGCCAGCCGCTAGTGACTCAGCGCACCGTCACCACGCTCTTGCCGCCGGATCCAGGCTGCACGAGGATGCGGGTGGCGATGCGCTCCGTCATTTCCTGTACGTGCGAGATGACGCCCACCTTGCGGCCCATGGCTTGCAAGCCGTCGAGCGCATCCATGGCCACGCGCAGGGTTTCCGTATCCAGGCTGCCGAAGCCCTCGTCGATGAACAGCGATTCCACGCGCACCCGGTTCGAGGACAGCGAGGCCAGGCCCAGCGCCAGGGCCAGCGAGACGAGGAACGATTCGCCGCCCGACAGCGAGTGCACGGAGCGCAGCTCGCCGCCCATGTCCTGGTCGCGCACCATCAGGCCCAGCGACGGATTGTTCGGGTTGTCGATGCGTTCGAGCTGGTAGCGGCGCGCCAGGTGGTTCAGATGTGCATTGGCATAGCCCAGCAGCACTTCCAGCGTGAATTGCTGTGCATAGTTGCGGAATTTCTTGCCGTCGGCCGAGCCGATCAATTCATTCAGGCTGGCCCAGCGCCGCTCGATGACGGCTTGCGCCTCGATCTGCGCCAGCATCGTTTGCGCGCTGTGGCGCCGCGCGTCGTCCTGCGCGATGGCCAGGCGCAGGCGCGTCGCTTCCTGGTTGGCCGCCTGACGCTCGGCGCCAAGCGCGTCGAGCGCCGCCTGCAGCGCGGCCTCGTCCGTTTCCAGCGCTTCCGGTGGCCGTTCCAGATGGTCCGCATGCCGCTGACGGCGTTCGGCCAGCACGGAAGCGGCCGTCGTATGGCGGTCGGCGATCATCTGCAAGGCGTCGCGTTCGGCGCGCATGGCGTCCGGCGCGATGGCCAGGCGCGCGCGCAGCTCGTCGAGCGTGGCGGGCGCGTGGCCGGAGTGCCGCTGCCGGAACTGCTGCAGCCAGTCGTGCAGGGCGACGGTGGCGCCGTGTTCCTGTTCGCGCAGGGCGGCCAGGCGCTGCGACAACTGCACGCATGCTTCATCGAGGCGCGTGCGCTGCTGGCTGGCCGACTGCGCCGCCGTTTGCTGCTGCTCCAGCAACTCCTTGGCCTGTACGATGGCGCCAGCCAGGCTGTGTTCCACCTCGGCCACGTTCTGGCCCTGCCATAGCGCGTTACGCTCCGCTTGCAGTGCCGTGCACTGTTTGTCGGCGGCGGCAAAGGCGGCGTGGGTCTCCTGCGCCGTGTGCCGTGCCTTGCCGGCGGCCAGCAACGCCGCTTCCAGCTGCGCGGCCAGGGTCGCCAGCGCGTGACCGCGATTGTCCTGGTCCGCCTGCTGTTTCAGCCATTGCCGGCTTTCCGTTTCGCGCGCCGCGCGGAAGGCGGCGGGGCCGGCGCGCCAGTTGTCCTTCCAGCCTTCGGCGCCTTCCACGTCGGCAAACGCGGTATCGAGCTGCGCCAGCAAGCTGTCAAGCGCGCTGCGCGACGTCTCCGCCTTGTCCACGCTGGCCGCCTGCTGCGCCTGCAACTGCGCCAGCCGTGTCTGCGTTTCGGCGACGGCGCTTGTGCAGCGCGCGTGTTCCGCGCCGGCCAGTTCGTGCGCCGCCTGCGCCTGCTCGCGCCGCGCGCTGGCCTGGCGCAGCGCCGCCTCCTGCTGCGCCAGCGCCTGCAGGGCTGCCGTATTGGCCGTCAACTGCTGCGCGAACCAGTGCGCGCGCTGGTTTTCCGGCGGCAGATGCAGGGTATCGGCATGCGGCTGCCATTGCGCGTGCAGGCTGGCGATGGCGGGCGGCAGGGCCGCCAGTTCTGCATCCGTCTGCACCTGTTCGCGCGCAGTCGCGGCCAGCGCCGCCCGGTGCGTGGCCAGTTGCTCCAGATTGCCGCGCGCGTGTGCGCGGCAAGCCAGTACTTCATCCTGCAAGCTGGCCAGCATCGCCTGCAGGGCGTCGTCGGCGTGGGTGTACGGGTGTTCCAGCGCGCCGCAGACGGGGCAGGGCTGCTCGTCCTGCAAGGTGGCGCGCAGCTGCTCGACGCTGGCCGCGCATGCCGCTTCCGCGCCTTTCAAGGACTTTTCCGCCTGCGCCAGGCTCGCTTCCAGCAGCGCTGTTTGTGCTGCCGCCGCGGCCAGCGCCGCGTTTTCCGTCTGCGCGGCCTGCTCCAGCTGGGCGGCCCTCGCTTGTCCATGCGCCAGCGCCTGCTGCTGGCGCGCCAGCTCCGTCCACGTCTTTTCCGCCGCATTCAACTGGCGCGCATGGTTTTCCAGCTGTCCGCGCTGTTCCTGCAGCAGCTGTCCGTCGATGGCTTGCACGGCGGACAGCGCTTCGCGCCGCTGCCCATCGTGCTCGGCGAGCGTGGCGGCGGCGGCCGTCAATGCGGCTTGCGCCGCGTGGCCCGCGTTGGTTGCCGCGCGCACCAGCTGCGCCGCTTCGGCTGCCTTGGCGTCGGCCGCATCGGCTTGCGCGGCAGCCTGGCCGGCCTGGGCGAACAGCTGGTCCGACAATTGCCACGACGTGGCCAGCGCTTGCCAATGCTGGTGCGATGCCAGCCACAGGCGGCCCGTTTCCTGCTCCGCCTGCATGGCGTGCTGGCCCTGCTGCAGATCGTGCAAGGTGGCGCGCGCCGTCTCGTTGGCGTGGTCTGCCGTCATTGCCGCCTCCCTGGCCTGGCGGTGCGCGGGCAAGTGGGCGGCAATGCCGGCATCGAGCGCCTTGGCGGCATCGAGCTGCGGTGCCGCGTCGCGCTGCGCCGCTTCCCTGGCCTGCAAGGCCGCTGCCGCTTGCTGCACGCCGGCAGCCAGTTGCGTTTCGCTGGCCACGGCTTGCGCCGCCTGCGCGCGCGCCGCTTCCAGCGCGGCGCCGCTGCTGGCGATGTCGTTCGCCAGGCGCGCCACGTCATCGACGAAGGGGCGCGCCGGCTGCAGCAATTCCCACTGCGCCAGCGCCGTGCGGCGCTCTTCGGCAGCGGCCCGTTCGGCATCCGCGCCATCGAGCGCCTCTTGCGCCGCCGCTACCTGGCTTTGCAGCTTGTGCGTTTCCTGGTGCCAGCGCTGCTGCAGTTCCAGCACCGCCTTGCGCAAGTCGATGGTTTGCAGGGTGGTCTCGGCCGCGCTGCACAGGACCTCGGTATCGGTACGTTCTTCCGGCGACAAGGGCCGCTGGTCGGCCAGTTTTTCGCCCAGGCGTTCGAGGACCTGCTTTTCCTTTTTTGCCCGCTCGAAGGCGCGCATGGAAATGTCGGTATAGATGCTGCTGCCCGTCAGGGTTTCCAGCAACTCTCCCCGTTCATTGTCTTCCGTCTTGAGGAAGGTGGAAAACTCGTTTTGCGCCAGCAGCACGGCGCGCGTAAACTGGTCGAACGACAGGCCGATGCGCTTTTCGATCTCTTCCTTGACTTCCGTCTTGGTGCCGCCGATGGGCTGCAGCGCTGGCAGCTGGTGCAAGCTCATGGCGGTCGCCTGCAGCGCGCCTTCGGCTTTGGTGCGCGAACGGCGCACGCTCCAGCGCGCGCGGTAGCTTGCGCCATCGTTGCCGACGAAGTCCACTTGCGCGTAGCCGTCCGGCGTGCCGCGCCGCAGCAGGGTGCGCGTATCCTGGGCATTGACGGTTTCCTTGCCCACGTCGGGCAGGGCGCTGCCCCGGCCCAGCACTTTCAGCAGACGGGGCGTGGCGTCGTACAGGGCCAGGCACAGGGCATCGAGCAGGGTGCTCTTGCCTGCGCCCGTGGGCCCGCTGATGGCGAACAGGCCGGAAGACGCGAGCGGTTCCTGCTGGAAGTCGACTTCAAATTCGCCGGCCAGCGAAGCCAGGTTCTTGCCGCTGATTTTCAGGATTTTCATGGTTCTTCAGGTGTGCTCATGAGCCAGGCAGCAGCAGTTCGGCCAGGGCCGACAGTTGTTCGGGCGGCGCGGGCTGGCCGTATTTTTGCTGGTACAGGCGGCGGAAGATGTCGTCGGGCTGCAGCTGGCCCAATTGGTCGAGCGTCATGTTCTCGGGCGCGCTGCTGCGCGCGGCGCTCGATGTTTCGATCTTCGCCAGGCGCACGTGCTTGCCGTCGAGCGCCGTTTCGATGCGCGTGCGCAGGCCTGGCTCCGGCGCATCGAGGCGCACGCGCACTTCCAGGAAGGGCTGTGCTTCGGCCGGCGCGTCCGGCACGTCGAGGGCGGCCAGCTGTTCCAGCACTTCGGCAATCGGCGCCGGCGTGGCGGGCACGCGCAGCAGCGGCACGGCGCGCGGCACCTCGATGGCGCGTACCTCGCGTAATTGCTCGCCGTCGATATCGAGGCACAGTACCTGATGGCGGTAATTCACTTCCGCGAAGGACAGGGGAATCGGGCTGCCGCAGTAGCGGATATGCTGCTGGCCGCCCACGGCCTGCGCCTTGTGCAAATGGCCCAGCGCCGCATACGCGATGGCGGCGTCAAAAATCCCCGACGGCAGCATTTCCGTGCCGCCGATGACGATGCGGCGTTCGGAATCGTTCGACATTTCGCCGCCCACCATGTGGCAGTGGCCCATGGCGATGATGGCTTGTCCGGGCTGGCGGCGCGCCAGCGCCAGGTCCGCCAGCTGGCGGTACAGCAGGGCGATGCCGCCCAGGTAGGCATCCTGGGTATCGCCGGCCGGCAGCTTCGGCACGTCGCCGGGGCGCAGGAAGGGCACGGCCAGGCACCACGCCTGCACTTGCCCATCGGAGCCGGTGAGCGGCAGCAGCAGGCGTTCCAGGTCGATCTGGCCATCGTCGCCACGCAGCACATGGCCGATCACGTGCGTGCCATGCGCGGCCAGCAGGGGGCCGGGCGCTTCCAGGCGGCCGGCCGAATCGTGGTTGCCGGCGACGACGACCAGCTGCAGCGCTGGCAGGCGCGCGCGCGCCTGCTGCAGGAATACATATAACTGCTTTTGCGAGGCGGCGGAAGGGTTGGCGTTGTCGAACACGTCGCCCGCCACCAGCAGCACGTCGACCTGTTCGGCCACGAGCGTGTCGAGCAGCCAGTCGAGGAAGCGCTGGTGTTCGTAGCCCCGCTCATAATTGTGCAGGGTCTGGCCCAGATGCCAGTCGGAAGTGTGCAGCAGGCGCATGGTGGGGCAAGGGTAGGGAGGACAGGCGCCAATATAGCAGGAATGGCGCCTGTCTCACGCCGTCAGCACGCCTGCGCGATAAGTATTGCGCCCATCCTGTTTCGCCTGATACAGCAGCACGTCGGCCCGCTGCAGCAGCACGGCGGGGGAAATGTCTTCGTCGCGGTAGAAGGCCAGGCCGATGCTGGCGGAAATGCGCACGCTGATGCCATCGAGTTCGAACGGCTGCTGCATGGCGGCGACGATTTTTTCCGCCAGCACGGCCGCGTCGTCGGGCCGGGTGATCTGCTCCATGATGATGGTGAATTCGTCGCCGCCCAGGCGGGCGATGATATCGGTGGCGCGCATGGTCTGCGTCAGGCGCTGGGCGAAGGCGCGCAGCAGGGCGTCGCCGGTGCCGTGGCCATGCGTGTCGTTGACGGGCTTGAAGCGGTCGATATCCATGTACATGACGGCCATCAGGTGCTGCTGCTGGCGGCTCGCGTGCATGGCGTCGCTGAGTTTTTGCTGGAAGCCGGCGCGGTTCGACAAGCCCGTCAGCGCATCGACCTGGGCCAGCTTCAGCAGCCGCTGCTTTTCGCGCTTTTGCACGGTGATATCCTGGCGCATTACGTGAAAACCCACCACCTGCAGCTTGTCTTCGCCGATCTGCGGGATGTAGATCACTTCCATGCAGCGCTCGATGCCTTCCTTGTCGTCTTCTTCCTCGAAGCTCAGGGTTTCGCCCGCCAGCACGCGTTCGATATACGGCGCCACCGTGCGGTAGCGCGCCTCGCCCACGGTGTCGCGCACGCTTTTGCCCAGCGCCTGCCGGCCCGTCAGGCCGAATTCGCGTTCATAGGCGATATTCAGGAAGCGGTAGACCTGGTCGGCGTCGATGTACGCGATCATGGCCGGCAAGGTGTCGGCGATGGTGCGCAGGCGCGCTTCGCTTTCCAGCAGCGCCACTTCCGATTCGCGCAAGGTGGTGATGTCGTCCAGGGTCCCCACGTAGCCTTCGATCCTGCCGTCGATGAGGATGGGGGCAATTTTGACGGAGACCCAGACCAGCCTGCCGTCGCGCTGCAGGCAGCGCAGGGTGGACTGGAACGGCGCGTGGCTGCGCGTGAGCTGTTCCAGCGCCACGTGCATCAGCGGATAGTCGTCCGGGTGCAGGGCGCTGGTCCAGCCGGCGCCCAGGGCGGCGGCGCGCGGCAAGCCCGTGATCGATTCGAAGGTGCGGTTGACGTAGGTGCAGCGGCGCTGGCGGTCCAGGCGCACCAGCCCGAGCGGCGAAGCGTCGTTGACGGCGGCCAGTTCGGCCTGTTTCTGGCGCAGTTCCAGTTCCTGCTGGCGGCGCTGCGAGATATCTTCGGCGATGCACAGGATATGTTCGATCTGCTGGCGCTCGTCGAACACGGGCACGGAGACGGCGCGCAGGTAGCGCAGGCTGCCGTCAGCCAGGCGCAGCGGTTTTTCCGTATGGTCGATGACCCCGCGCTCGGCCAGGATGGCGCGGTCGTCCTCGGCGTCGTGCAGGCCGAAGTCGGGCGGGAAGGCCTGGCAATCGGTCTTGCCGATGACGTCGGCGGCCAGGTGGCCGGTGATATCCTCTGCGGCCTTGTTCCACACTTCCATCTTGCCAAAGTTTTCCGGGCGCGCGCTTTTCACGTAGACCAGCACGGGCAGATGGTCGATCAGCGACTGCAGGAAGCTGCGGTTGTCCTGCAGCGCCAGTTCGTCGTGCTTGCGCGCGCTGATGTCGCGCGAGGTGACGGCCACGCCGTCGGCAATCGGCACCACCTGGTGGCGCAGCCAGCGCGTTCCTCCCGAGGCCAGTGGCAGCTCGAATTCATCTTCCAGCGGCTGGCCCGTTTCCATCACCAGCACGAAGCGCTTGAAAAAACGCTCGCCGCGCAGCAGCGGCATCTGCTGCAGTACGCGCTGGCCCAGCAGTTCGGAGCGTGGCTTGCCCAGCATGTCGGCGGCCCGCTCGTTGATGTCGGCGAAGATGAAATCTTCCACCGGCTTGCCCGGCGCGGGGCGCCAGGCTTTCAGCAGCAGCACGGCATCGAGGCTGCCCTGGTGCGCCGCGCGCAGCAAGGCCTGCGTTTCCTTGGCCTGGCGGATGCTGCGGCGCAGGCGCGCGCTCTGGCGCATCAGCAGGGTCGTAAAGCCGGCAATGAGCACGCTGGCGGCAAGCAGCGCGCCGACATACACCAGGCGGCGGTGTTCGAAGCGCGCCAGGGCGACGGCGCGGTTCACGCCCACCACGGCCAGCAACGGGTAGCGCGGCAGCTCGTGGTAGCTGTAGATGCGTGACGTCGCGTCGACGGGCGGCTCGATCAGCAGTTCTTCGGGGGCGTGCTGCGGCGGTCCCGGCATGCGGAAGTCGATGCGGTCGCTGAGGATCAATTGCTCGCCGATGCGTCCCACCGTCAGCCCGCTGTCGCGCGCCACCAGCATCAGCGCGCCCTGTTCATCGAGGTTCAGGCGGTCGTAGTCGTCGACAAAATACGTGGGGTCGACGAGGATGACGATGGCGCCGGCGAAGCGGCCTTGGGCATCGTTCAGGCGGCGCGCCAGGCGGATGGTCCAGCGCTTGCTCTCGGCGTCGAGCATGGGCGTGTCGACCAGGGCCGTGTCGGACGCATTCGCGGCCAGCGCCCTGAAAAATGTCTGCGTGGCCAGGTTTTCCGGCAGATAGGCGTGAGCGCTGTCGACCACATTGCCGTGCGCGTCGATGAGGGCGATCGGCAATTCGAGCTTCGATGGCAGCACGCTGTCGAGCAGGCCCTGGCGGCGCGTGAATTCATTCAGGCGCAGGCCGCCGTCCGTTTCCTCGTATTTGAGCTTGAACAGTTGGGTGGCGTGGTCCGTCTGGCGCAGGGTGAAACTGGTATGGTCGGCCAGGGTGCGCGCCAGCGACTGGCTGACGGCCACGGCGTCGCGCACGGCGCTGGCCCGCTCCTGGCCAACCTGGTAAAAGACGGCCGCCCATAGCGCCAGCAGCAAGATGAGCGCGAACAGGGGCACCAGGCTGAGACGGTACAGGCGGCGGGCAAGGCGTTGCAGGGGTCTTGTTATCGCTATCACGGGCGCTTGCAGGCTAGGGTCATGGAAAAGGGGAGGGGCGGCGTGGCGCGCATCATAGCGGAAATATGCTGACCTGCGCGCTGCCTGCTGCCCCAGCGTCTGTTCGTAGTCTGTCGCTGGCCTTATTTTGCGTTAAATCAAGTATCTGTGGTGCCGCGCACGCTAAAAAAAGCACGCCGGCGGCGACACGGGCCGGCGGCGTGGCAGAAAAAGTACAATTGCGACCCCATCCTCATTAAAATGGGCGCTTCTACCTCCCATATCGAAAGTTGTCATGCAGAGTAAAAAGCCCGACGCGGCAAGACTGGACAAGATCGTGGCCGAAGCGCGCCGCGCCGCCGACCAGCGCGAGAGCGGCTACCGCGAGCGCTCGCTGAAGATGTATCCGTGGGTATGCGGCCGCTGCATGCGCGAATTTACGCGCGCCAACGTGCAACAGTTGACGGTGCACCACCGCGACCATAACCACGACCACAATCCGCCGGACGGCAGCAACTGGGAACTGCTGTGCCTGTATTGCCACGACAATGAGCACTCGCGCTACCTGGAAGCGGACCGTGGCGCCGGCCTGCTGTCGGCCGAGGTGGCGCCCGCCACGCACAATCCGTTCGCCGCGCTCGCTGGCTTGATCAAGAAAAAGGACTGAGCGGGCCGCGCCGCTTCCCCCATGCGCATCTTGCTGACCGAAGACGACCCTCAGCTGGGCCGCGCCACGCAGATCGGCCTGGAACAGGGCGGCTATGCCGTCGACTGGGTCACGAGCGCCGAACACGCGCACACGGCCGTGCGCCTGCACGACTATGGCTGTATTTTGCTCGACCTGGGCTTGCCGGGGCAGGATGGCATGCAGGCGCTGGGCGTGCTGCGTGACAATGGCTACAGCGGCGCCGTGCTTGTCGTCACGGCGCGCGACCAGGTGGGCGAGCGCATCGCCGGGCTCGACGCGGGGGCCGACGACTTTATCGTGAAACCGTTCGACCTCGACGAGCTGGCCGCGCGCATCCGCAGCGCCTGCCGCCGCGCCGCCGGGCGCCTGCGCGAGCACCTCGTGCATGGCGACCTGGTGCTCGATATCGCGGACCGGCAGGTAACGCAAGGGGGATTGCCCGTGACCTTGACGGTGAAGGAATTTCGCATCCTGCAACTGCTGCTGGAGCACGGCGGCCGGGTGCTGAGCCGGGAACAGCTGGAGAAAAACCTGTACAGCTGGGGTGACGAAGTGGAAAGCAATGCCGTGCAAGTGCATATCCACCACCTGCGCAAGAAGCTGGGGCGGGACTTGATACGCACCGTGCATGCGATCGGTTATTGCATCGACAAGCCCAAAGCGGCTTGACACAAAAACGGGCTACCCTGAGGCAGCCCGTTCGATGTTGACGCTGATGGCGCGTTACGGCATCAGAAATCGACGGTGGCCGACAGCCACAGACGGCGGCCGTCCAGGCTGTTGACATAGCGGTTGGCGTAGGTCAATGCCGCTGCGCGGTATGGCTGGTAGTCGATGAAGTCCTTGTTGAGCAGGTTGTACACGGCCGCGTTCAGGGTGACGCGCTTGTTCAGCTGGTAGCTGCTGCCCAGGTGCAGCATGGTGTAACCCTTGTAGTCGCCCAGCGCGGCCTTGGCGGCGCGCGTGGAAGCCGAGGTGCCCGGATCGCGGAAGCGCTCGCTGCGGTACTCGGCGCGCAGCCAGCCGTTCCACTCGCGCGAGATATCCCACGACAGGCGCGCATTGACGGCGTGCTTGGGCGTGTCGCTCAGGGGCTTGCCGGCATTGCTGCCGCTCTTCTGTTCGCTTTCCGTGTACGTGTAGTTGGCGCTGGCCGACACGGTCTTGCCCAGCGGGAAGCGCGTGTTCAGCTCGACGCCGCGCGTGACGGCCTCATCCACATTGACCGATTGGCCAAATGCATCCACGTTGGGCCAGTTGCCGAAGCTGACGCAGCCGGGACGGTTCGGCGAAGGGCGGTAGTCGCAGTTGACGAGGCCCGTGCCCGTCGTGATCTTGTCCTTGAAGGTATTGTTGAACAAAGTGCCGCTGGCGGTCCAGCCGGCCAGGTTGTCGAAATATGCACCGATTTCCGTCGTCGTGCTCGTTTCCGGCTTCAGGTCCGGGCTGCCGACGAGGGGGATCGTGCCCTGGCCGCCAAAACCGTTGATGCCTGGCGACAGTTGCTCCACGCGCGGCGTCTTGTAGCCCTTGCTGACGCCGCCCTTGACGGTCCAGCTTGGCGCTGCGTTCCACACGGCATAGGCGCGGGGGCTGGTCTGGCCGCCGAAGATGCTGTGATCGTCGTAGCGGGCGCCGACGGTCAGCGCGACGTTGTCCAGCACCTGCCATTCGTCTTCCACGAACAGGGCTTTTTGCGTGAATTCGAATTTTTTCGGCGCCACGCCGTCCGTCATTTCCGCTTTCCACCATTGCGCGCCGACGGTAGCCATGTGTTTGCCCAAAGGCATGACCAATTTGGTATCGAAGACCTGGCTTTCCACTTCCAGCGTGCGTGCGCTGCCGGTCACGGCGCCTGGCGTGCCCGGCGGAATCGTGCGGCCCAGGGTTTCCGTCTTGTTCACCATGTAGCTGCTGTCCAGCGTGCCGAAGCCGAAGCGGCCCGTGTGCGACAGGGTCCACTGGTCGCGCTTGTATTTCTGTTCCGGGCCGTAGCCGCCCTGTACGGTATTGGTGCCGAGCTGGCCCTTCGAATTGTCGTAGGTCTGGCGGCCCGCGTCCGCGTCGAGGATGACGGTGTGGTAGCGGTTCGGCGTGAAGGCCAGGCGCGCGCCAAAGTTCTCGATGTCCGAGCGCACGGGGTTGGCGCCCATGCTGGCGGGCACTTGCGCGCCGGCCGCGTTGGGGACGCGGATGTCGGCCGCATCGCGGCGCTGCTTGCTGCCGCGCAGGGACAGGCCCAGCAGGTCGGTGGCGATGGGGCCGCTCAGGTAGAAGCGGCCGCTTTTCACGTCGCCGAAGTCCGACTCTTCCTGCAAGGTGTAGTCGGCCGAGACGGAGCCCATCCACTGCTTGCCCACCTTGCGCGTGATGATGTTGATCACGCCGCCCATGGCGTCCGAGCCGTACAGGGTCGACATGGGGCCGCGGATGATTTCGATGCGCTCGATGGCGGCCAGCGGCGGCATGAAGCTCGTCTGCGTGCCGCCGAAGCCGTTCGGCGTGACATTGCCGGCCGCGTTCTGGCGGCGTCCGTCGATCAGCACCAGGGTGTAGTCGCTGGGCATGCCGCGGATGCTGATGTTCATGCCGCCCGTCTTGTCGCCCGCCGCGCCCACGTCGATGCCTTCCACGCTTTCCAGCGCCTGCGTCAGGTTGCCGAAGCGCTCCTTCGACAGCTCCTGGCGCGTCAGCACCGTGATCGAGGCCGGCGCCTGCTTGATATCCTGCTCGAAACCGGAGGCGGAGACCACCACTTCCGGCATGCTGGCAGGCGTGCCCGTCTGGGCGTGAGCCGGCAGGCAGGACAGGGCGGCCAAGGCCAGGGCCAAGGTGGTGGGACGCGGCAGGCGCGCGCTGCGGGTGCTGTTGGACATGCAAACTCCTGATGGTGGATGAGTTATTGGTTTTGCTGGTGCAAGCTAATGGGAATCATTGAGGCAATAAGAATCATTTACAATTGCAGCCATGGCTTCCCAAAAAATATTTCGCTCCGGATCTTGCGCAGAAGTTCTTAAGAGATTCTTAACGGCTGGCGGCGACCTGAAAACCTGGTCGCTGCGGCGCACTTTGCTGGGCGTGCTGCTGGGCCTGACCCTGGCCCTGTGGGTGGGCAGCGCCGCCATCGTGTACGTGGAAGCGCGCCGCGAAAGCCAGGAACTGTTCGACCAGTCGCTGATCGAGACGGGCCACCTGCTGCTGTCGCTGGTGGAAAAGGATGCGCGCCAACACGGCTTGACGGGGCCCATCGACGTGCCGCTGCGCGGCCATCCGAATCCCCATCAGTATTTGCTGTTCAAGGTGCGCGACGCGCAGCAGCGCGTGCTGTACCGTAATGACGCGGCGTCCGATATCGCCCTGTCGCGCAGCGCGCCGGACGGCCTGTCCTGGACCCTCATTGGCGGCCAGCGCTGGCGTCTGTTTTCGTTGTGGGACCCGCAGCGCACCCTGCAGCTGCTGGTGGCCGAGCCGACCAGCCACCGCGACGATATCAGCCGCGGCTTCTTTTACCGCATCGCCGTGTTCGGCCTGCTGCTGGTGGCGCTGGCCACCATCGCCATCTGGTGGAGCATCCACCGCGTGTTTCGCGTGCTGCAGGCGTCCGCCGATGAAGTGTCGGCGCGCACGCCCGATGACCTGGCCGACGTCAGGCTGGCTGGCGCACCCACCGAGCTGCATCCGCTGTTGCTGGAAATTAACCGCCTGTTCGGCAGAGTGCGGCAAAGCCGCGACAACGAGCAGCGCTTCACGGCCGATGCCGCGCACGAATTGCGCACGCCGCTGGCCGCCATCAAGACCAATCTGCAAGTGCTGCAGCGGGCCCGCAGCGAGGCTGAGCGCGAGGAATTCATTGCAGCCCTGGGTGTCAGCGTGGAGCGCGCCACGCGCCTCGTCAACCAGTTGCTGGCGCTGGCGCAGCTCGACCCGCATTCGGGCGCGGCGGCCGACTTGCGCGCGGGGGACCTGTCCGACCTGCTGGCCGAGCAGGCCGCGCAGTGGCAGGCGCTGGCCGCGACGTACCGGCTGTCGCTGAGCGTGATCATGGCACCGGCGCCCTGCGCGCTGCATGCGGACAGCCTGCAGATGTTGCTGCGCAACCTGGTCGATAATGCGCTGCGCTATACGCCGGCGCCCGGCTGTGTCGTCATCAGCTGCGGCGTGGAAGCGGGGCGCAGCTATTTGCGCGTGGCCGATTCCGGTCCGGGCATCGCCGAGGAGCTGCACGCGCGCGCGTTCGAGCGTTTTGTGCGCCTGGGCGGCGGGCAGCTGCCCGGCAGCGGCCTGGGCCTGTCCATCGTGCGCCGCATCGCCGAGCGACATGGCGCGGACATCCTCCTCGGCGCCGGCTTGCAGGGCAGGGGGCTGGCGGTGACGGTCGTGTTTCCATGACGGCCCCGCCAGGGCAAGGCGTTTAGGCCGACTTTACAGCGACTTCAGGAAAGCCAGCAGCGCGTCGCGGTCCGTCTTCGACAGGTTCTCGAAACGCTGGCGCGCTTTTGTCCCTTCGCCGCCGTGCCACAAGATCGCTTCCGTCAGGCTGCGCGCGCGGCCGTCATGCAGGTAGCCAGCCTTGCCGCCGCCATTGCCCATGACTTTTTCCGTGTAGCCTATGCCCCACAGCGGTGCCGTGCGCCACATGCTGCCTTGCGCCTGGCCTTCCGTGAAGGTATCGGCCAGCTCGGGACCCATGTCGTGCAGCAGCAGGTCGGTGTACGGACGGATGGTCTGGTTGCGCAGTTCCGCAAACAAATGTCCCGCGCCCGTCTTCATTTCCACCGTGTGGCAGGCAGCGCAGCGCATGCCCTAGAACAGCTTCGAGCCGGCGGAAACCTGCTGCGGGTCGACCTTGAGCTCCTCGATCGGCGCCACGCCTTTCGGGAAACCGCTGGCGATGCTGCGCTGGGCCGGCACGGCCACCAGGGCCAGGTATTGCGTGATCGATTGCAGGTCCGCTTCCGAGATGCCTGGCTGGGCGCCGCCCGCTGCGCAGGCTACCGGCCCCGCCATGCAGGCGCGGTTGCGGTACACGGGCGAGGTGACGGCCATGTCCAGCAGCAGCGCGTCGGCGGCCTGGTGGCGCAAGGTGGCTTTCGAGGCCTTCCAGCCGAAGCGGCCCAGGCGCACGGCACCCGTCTCTGGTTCATATACATAGTTGGGCAGGCCCTTGACGCCATCGGCATCCGGCGTGCTGCGGGCGCGCGCCAGGATGTCGGCTTCCGGCACGGCTTCCAGCAAGCCCGCGCCGATCATGGGCGGCGCCGCGCGCAGCGAAACGACTTGCGGCACGGGGCCTTCGAAGGCCAGGGTCGGCTTGCGCAGTTCGACCTGCGTGCCGTCGGCCAGGGTCGTCTTGCTCGTCGTGAAACCGCCCACGCTGACGCCGTTGCCCCAGTTTTGCGGCACGCCGGAAGGCGAGACGGCATTCATCTGGATCGCCGTGCCGTATTGCGGGTGCGGCACCTGCTGCCCCGCCGCATTGATGCTGGCGACGCGCACGGCCATCGTGTCGAGGCGCTGGTTCAGGGCCATCGGCGCGGGGCTGCGGCCATTGTTGACGTGGCAGGCGATGCAGGCCGACTGTCCGTAGCGCTGTCCCTGCAGGCCGACGGCGGGCGCGTAACGGTCGTTGCCGCCTTCGTTATGCTCGCCGGTGGTGAAGTTGGTATGCACCAGGCGCCGGCCCTCGACGAAGCGCTGCATGTTCTGCATGCCGATATTGTTGTGCGGCTGCTGGAACATGAACAGGGCGTTGTCCGAGTAGTTATACGACACGGAACCGAGGCCGCCGGAGAGCGTTTCCTCCGGCAGTGGCACGGAATTGAGGCGCGGCTGCACGCCATACCAGGGCCGCAGTCCTGCGCCCACCACATACGTCCATTCGTACGAGTAGTAGCGGATGCCGCCAGCATCGCCTTTCGACGCCATCGAGGCGGTGGTGGAAAACATCGATGGCGACACTTCGATGATGTCGCCCGCCGTCAGCGCGCGCGCCTTGACGTCCGTGCCATTCGGCATGCCGCCGGCATCGAGGCCGCCATGGCCCGGGTACTCCTTGATCAGCAGTGTGCAGGCGCCATTGATGCCGTTGGCGTTCGTCAGCCTGTCGTTGGCCGGGTAGGCCGTCGGCTTGCAGACGGGGACATTGCGGTCCACCAGTTCGCCGGGCGACATCCAGCCGTAGCCCGTCACGCCGGGACGGTCGAAACCGCGGAAGAAGGCCACGCCGCCGGACAGAAAATCGACGGTGGTGTACTGGTTGACGATCAGCGTGGGCTTGGTAACGCCGCGTACCTTGCTGTTGTCGATGATTTCCACGCCCCAGGTGCGGTTCTTGAAGTATTGCGGCACGAAAGTGAGGTAATTACCCGGCCCCTTGTCTTGCGGCAGGCCCGTGACGGGATCGACCGTTTCATTCGGGCCGTAGCCGATTTCATTCCATTCCTCGCCCCGTTCGCGGCCATGGCGCGCCAGGCCGCGCGCGCCGAAGCGCGTCACCAGGGTGCCGTCTGCCAGGGTGAATTGCAGGCTTTCCAGCGGCTGGGCGGCGGCCGGCAGCGGTGTCCAGCCGGTGCCGTTGGCGGGGAATTTCAGGGCCGACGTCGCAGTTGACGGCAGGCTGTTGTCATTGCCCGGCGTCTTGAAGCTCACTTCCAGCAGCGAGTAGCCATACTGCGTGGCGCGCGCCACGCCCTGCAGGCGGATGTAGCGGGCATTGATGCCCAGGTTGAAGAATTCCTCGGTGCCGCCGTGGCCATTCGTCACGTAGCGTACTTGCGACCATTTCTGGCCATCGTCGGAGACCTGCAGCGCGTACTGCTTGCCGTATGCGTTTTCCCACAGCAGTTTCATGTAGCCGACGGGCGTCTTCGCGCCGAAGTCGAACTGGATCCACGCGCCGTCCTCGAACTTGCTGGCCCAGCGTGTGCCCGTCTTGCCGTCGATCGCCATGGCGGCCGACATGCCGTTGTTTTCCACGGGCGAGGAAGTGGCGGCCACGGGGCGGATATCCACGCCGGGCTGGCCCGGATCGATGGTGACCGGGGGCGGCTCGGTGACGGGCGGCGTCACCGGCGGCAGCACGGGCGTACCCGAAAATGCCTGGATTTCAAAGATGGAGTAGCCGTATTGGCCCGCGCGTTTGACGCCCTGCATGCGCAGGTAGCGGCCTTGCGCGTCGAACCCCGTGATGTCCTCGATGCCGCCCTTGCTGTCGCTGACGTTCTGGATGGTGGTCCAGTGCGTATTGTCGTCCGATACCTGCAGCAGGTAGGCGCTGGCGTGCGCGTTTTCCCAGGCGATATGTACGCGGGTAATGCGCTGCGAGGCGCCGAAATCGAGAGTCAGATATTCGTTGTCCGTAAAGCCGCTGCCCCAGCGCGTGCTGTCGTTGCGGTCGATGGCGGCGCTGGCCGACAGGTCGCCCCGTTCCGCCGAGCTGGCCGTGGCGGCGACGGGCGTCAGCGCCGTTTCCGCCGACGTTTGCGCCAGCAGCCGCTGCGCCGTGGCGGGCGCGGCCGGGTTGTCGCCGCCACCGCCGCCGCACGCGGCCAGCAGCAGGGCCAGGGCCAGCGGCAAGCGCCGTCTGGAAAAGTGGATAAAGCCGGCCGGGTGCTGCCGGGGCCGAAGCAGGGATGTGTGCATGCTATCTTCCTTGTTTTTATTGATTATGCAAGATTGGTCAGAATGGACGTCTCCGCATCCCCGTCGATGGTGTTGCGCATGCTCCACCGTCACGGCAGCGCCTTGCGGCCAGGGGGCGGCAAGGAAGGACATGGCGGGCAAAGATGGGGGGAGCAGTTTTAATTGCCGTATGGCAATAATTTTCTTAAGTTATAGAAGCGCATGAGGCATGTCAAGCGGTCTCGTGGACTTGTCATCAACTGTTCATGTCGCCCGGATTTTTTGCACTATGCTGGTGCGCAAGATGAATAATAATGGGTGATGGCATGAATAAAATTCAGCAAGAAATGCGCGGCGCGCGACGGGAATGCGGTATCTTCCTGAAATGCCTGCCGACTGCGCGCCCCCTTTTTTGAGGAAGAACTGACCTTGCCGATTCCGCCCGCCATACCGATACTCCCGCCGCTCTCGCTGCCCGCCGCGCGCGCCTTGCACCTGGCCGCGCAGGGCTTGCTGCAGGCGCGCCGCAGGAAAGCCGTCAAGGCCGATGTGCTGGCCGCCGTGCGGCAGATGGGCGTGCTGCAGATCGACACCATCCACGTGGTGGCGCGCAGCCCGTATCTGGTGTTGTGGAGCCGGCTGGGCGACTATCCGCAGCCGTGGCTGGAGCAATTGCTGGCCGAGGGCGCGCTGTTCGAATACTGGGCGCATGAAGCCTGCTTCGTGCCCATCGAAGACTATGGCTTGTACCGCCACCGCATGCTGGACCCGGCCGCCATGGGCTGGAAATACTCCGTCAAATGGATGGCCGAGCAGGGCGAGGCCGTGGCCTCGGTGCTCGAACATATCCGCGCCAACGGCGCCGCGCGCTCCGCCGATTTCGAGCGCACGGATGGCCAGGCGGGCGGCTGGTGGAGCTGGAAGCCGGAAAAGCGCTCGCTTGAGGTCTTGTTTACCTCGGGCGTGCTGATGATCGCCAAGCGCCACAATTTCCAGCGCTATTACGACCTGGCCGAACGCGTTTTGCCGGGCTGGCACGACGGCTTGCTGCCGCCCGAAGAGCAGGTGCGCCGGTGCCTGCTGCTGGCCAGCGTGAAGGCGCTGGGCCTGGCGCGGGCCAGCTGGATCAGCGACTACTTCCGCACCAAACAAGCGCGCGCCAGCCTGGCGCACGATCTGCAGGCGCTGGTGGACGAGGGCGCGCTGCTGCGCTGCACGGTCGATGGCTGGATTGATGCCGTGTACGTGCATGCCGAGCATGGGGACTTGTTGCGCGCAGCGGCTGCGGGCAAGCTGGCGCCCACCCTGACGACGATACTCTCGCCGTTCGATCCCGTCGTGTGGGACCGGCGCCGCGCGCTGGAATTGTTCGGCTTTGACTACCGGCTCGAATGCTACACGCCCGCTGAAAAACGCCGGTATGGCTACTTCACCCTGCCGATCTTGCGGCGCGGCGCGCTGGTGGGGCGCCTGGACGCCAAGGCGCACCGCGCGCAGGGGCGCTTCGAGATCAAGTCGCTGGCGCTGGAAGACGGTGTGCGCCTCAGTTCCCGCCTGGTGCAGGACGTGGCTGGCGCCGTGCAGCGGCTGGCGCTCTGGCATGCCTGCCCGCAGGTCGAGATAGCCCAGGCGCAGCCGGCGGCTTTCGGTGTGCAGCTGGCCGAGGCCCTGCACGACGGCGGCGCTGCCGCAAGGCGGGCCGCATGATGCTGCCGCCGGCGCCTGCCCACCTGCTCGACGCGGATGGCGTGCCTTGTTTTGGCCGCTACACGGGACAGCTGGATGCCTTCGACTGGGTGGCGCTGGCGCCGCCGCACGCTCGCGGCGCCCTCTGGCGCCTGTTCCACCACAAGCGCTGGCATTACGTGGCCCTGTCCACGCCCACGCTGTTCTGCGGCGTGGCCATCGTCGACCTGGGCTGGACCAGCACGGCCTTCGCGTATGCCTTCGACCGCCACAAGGGCAAGATCGTGGCCAGTTTTTCGCAGGATGGCATTCCCGGCCTGTGCGCGTCCGTGGCGCCGCATGCGGGTGCCAGCAGCCGTTTCCGGTTTTTCTCGCAAAAAATCAGCATCGAAGCCCAGCCGCAGCAGCGCTACCGATTGCGGCTCGATTGCGGCCATTTCGGCATCGATGCGGAATTCGGCCCGCCCGTGGCGCCCACCTTGCTGGCCGTAGGACCCGTGGGCGAGGGCGGCAGCGTGCACGCCACGCAAAAGTCGGGCGGCTTGCCCTTGTGGGGCACGGTGCGTTGCGGCGCCATGGGCTACAGCTTGGACGACGGCGTGGCCAGCTTCGATTATTCGAACGGCTTGCTGGCGCGGGAGACGGAATGGCGCTGGGCCTCGGCGCACAGCCTGGACCTGGGTTTCAACCTGCAGGCAGGCTATTTCGGCGCGCATGAAAACGCACTGTGGCTCGATGGCCAGCTGTATCCGCTGGGCCGCGCGCATTTCGACTTCAATCCCGACAATCCGCTGGCGCCGTGGCATGTATGGACGGACGACGATCTGCTGGACCTGCACTTCAAGCCGGAAGGCGCGCGGCGCGAGGATAAAAACCTGTGGATCGCCGCCAGCCGCTACATCCAGCCGATCGGCACTTTCAGCGGCTGGGTGCGCACCAGCGCGGAGTCTCCCAAGCGCATCGTGGCGCAGCTGGCCGGGGTAACGGAAAGCCACCGCTCGCGCTGGTAGGGGCGCGCGGATTTTTCGTGAAATGCATCGCAAGGTCAAATTTTTTTGGCAACGCATCCCTTACACTGGCGCGTAGCCGCTCCGGCAATCCATGAGGCCAGAACATGAGTATCCGTAATCTCGACAAGCTGTTCAAGCCGGCCTCGGTGGCCCTGATCGGCGCCACGGCGCGCGAGCGCAAGCTGGGCGCCATCGCCCTGTACAACCTGCTGGGCGGCGGCTACCAGGGAGAGATTTGGCCCGTCAATCCCAAGTACGACGAGCTGATGGGCCTGAAATGCTACCGCAGGCTGGCACACTTGCCCAAGGCGCCGGACCTGGCCATCATCTGCACGCCGCCCGCCACCATCACGGCACTGATCCGCGAACTGGGCGCGCTGGGCACGCGCGCGGCCATCGTCATGACGTCCGGCCTCGACCCCGTGCGCGAGCAGTCGCTGCGCCTGGCCATGTTGAAGGCGGCAAAACCGCACCTGCTGCGCATCCTGGGCCCCAACAGCATGGGCCTGCTCGTGCCGAAACTGGGCTTGAACGCCAGCTTCGCCCATGTCGGCGCCACCAGCGGCAAGATCGCCTTCGTGTCGCAGTCGGGCGCGCTGGTGTCGGGCGTGCTCGACTGGGCCAACGCGCACGGCGTGGGCTTTTCCAAGTTCATTTCGCTCGGCGCCAGCTACGATATCGATTTCGGCGATCTGCTCGACTACCTGGCCGGCGACATCGACACGGCCGCTATCCTGCTGTACATGGAAGACATCCAGGCGGCGCGCAAATTCATGTCGGCGGCGCGGGCGGCCGCGCGCAGCAAGCCCGTCATCGTCCTGAAAGCGGGGCGCGAGGCGGAAGGCGCTGCCATGGCGGCCTGGCATACGGGTGCGCTGGCCGGCTCCGACGCCGTGTACGACGCGGCCATCCGCCGCGCCGGCATGCTGCGCGTGTATTCGGCCGAAGAGCTCTTCGACGCCGTGGAAACGCTCACGCATATCCGTTCCCAGCGCGGCGAGCGCCTGGCGATCCTGTGCAATGGCGGCGGCCTGGGCGTGATGGCCACCGATGCGCTGGTGAGCAGCGGCGGCAAGCTGGCCGAGCTGTCGCCCGATACCGTGATCGCGCTGGAAAAGGCGCTGCCACGCGGCTGGTCGCACGACAACCCCGTGGGCTTGCCCGGCGACGCGGCCGTGCAGCGCTATGCCGACGCCATCAAGCCGCTGCTCGACGAGCCGCAGGCGGACGCCTTGCTGCTGCTGCACGCGCCCACGGCCATGGTCTCGTCGATCGACATCGCCGAAGCCGTCACGCCGCTGATCAAGGCCACCTCGCGCACGGTGCTGTCGTGCCTGCTGGGCGGCACCACCGTGGCGCCCGCGCGCCAGGTGTTCAACCGGGCCGGCATTCCCACCTACGACACGCCGGAAAAAGCCGTGCATGGCTTCATGCAGATCGTGCAGTACCGGCGCAACCAGGAAACCCTGATGCAGGTGCCGGCGCAGCTGCCCATGTCGGCCACGCCGCGCCGCGCGCGCGTGCGTGAAATCGTCGCCGCCGCGCTGGCGGCCGGGCAGACGGTGCTGGGCGAATGCCGCTCGAAAGAGATTTTGGCCGCCTACGGTATTCCCGTCGCCACCACGCGCATGGCGGCCGACGTGGAAGAGGCGCTGGCCGTGGCGGCCGACATCGGCTATCCCGTCGCGCTGAAAATCCACTCGCCCGACATCGCCCACAAATCCGACGTGGGCGGCGTGGCGCTCGACCTGGACACGCCCGACATCCTGCGCACGGCCGCCGCCGCCATGCTCAAGCGCGTGCGCCGCATGCGCCCCGACGCGCTGATCGACGGCTTCACGGTGCAGCAGATGGCGCGCCGGCCGCAATCGCATGAATTGATCGTCGGCGTCACCACGGACGCCGCCTTCGGCCCCGTGATCCTGGTGGGGCAGGGCGGCATCGCCGTGGAGGTGACGGCCGACCACGCCATCGGCCTGCCGCCGCTGAACATGGTGCTGGCGCGCGACATGCTGGCGCGCACGCGCGTGTCGAAACTGCTGGCCGGCTACCGCAACCAGCCGCCGGCCGACATCGACGCCATCTGCTACACCCTGATCCAGGTGGCCGAACTGGTGGCCGACATCGGCGAGCTGGCCGAACTCGACATCAACCCGCTGGTGGCCGACGCGGATGGCGTGATCGCCCTCGACGCGCGCATCCGCCTGCAGCCGGGCCAGAAGCGCGACCGCCTGGCCATCCGCCCGTATCCGCAGGAGCTGGAAGAGCAGGTGACGTGGATGGATCAGCCGATCCTGCTGCGCCCCATCCGCCCCGAGGACGCGCCGCAGCACATGGACCTGTTCCACGCGCTGGACCCGGACGACGTGCGCCTGCGCTTTTTCACGTCCATGCGCGAATTGCCCGTGTCGCAGCTGGCGCGCCTGACGCAGATCGATTACGACCGCGCCATGGCCTTCATCGCCACGCACACGGGACCGGACGGCAAGCCGGAAACCCTGGGCGTGGTGCGCGCCGTGGCCGACCCGGACAATATCCACGCCGATTTCGCCATCGCCGTGCGCTCGGCCCTGAAAGGCAAGGGACTGGGGCACATCCTGTTTGAAAAGCTCGTCGACTACTTCCGCAGCCGGGGCACGGAGGCGCTGGTGGGCGAGGCGATGGCGCGCAACAAGGGCATGCAGCGGCTGGTGAAAAGCTTTGGCGGCGAAGTCACGCCGTCGGAAGAGCCCGGCGTCGTCAATCTGCATATCGGCCTGCGCGCGCCGTAAAAGAAAGCGCGGCTGGCCAGCCGCGGGTTTGTGCAGGATCAAACCCGTCCCTGTCGGTAGTCTTTACACTTTCACTTCCAGGATGACATATCCAGCGCGTTTTCGGGAGTGAGTGCATGCTTACTGCAACATATATATTGGTTTCCCTGTCGGTGGAGCAGGCCAGCATCCGCATGAGTTTGTTGGCTTTTCAGAAATGCATGCATGTGCAGCTGCGCCACCAGAGACAGCTCAGCCTGGCGCAGCTGCAGTACGCGGGCGACTGGCTGAACCGGCTGTACCAGGGGAGCTACTGGCGCAAGGTAGAGATGTATCTGATCCCCGCCATCCGCCAGGCCGCGCCGCATGCCGATGGTTTGTTGAATGAAATCAACGGCTTGAACCACGCGGCGCTGGAAAGCATCAATATCGTGCAGCAGCGCGCGGGCGCCGCCATCGACCATTCCGAATTGCAGGCCGAGCAGCTGTGCGCGGCCATCGACGCCTTTTGCGCAGCCTTGCTGCAGCGCCTGGAAAAAGAAGAGCGCGAACTATTCGCCCTGGCGCGCAAGGTCATCGTCGGCGAAGCGTGGTTTGCCATCGCCTATCAGTTCCTCGCCCACGATGCGCGCGCGCAGGAAGCGCGCCGTGGCAAGGCGCAAGTGCTGCCCTTTGTTTTGCCAGCGCCTTTGCCAGCCCCCTTGCCGGCAGCCGGCGACAGCGCTGAAACGGCAGCGGATGGCGCACAGTCCGCGCCGGCCGTGCCGCCACCGCCGCTGCGCGCGCAGGCTTGAACGGGTAGCGAGCGCACACCCCGCCGGGGGGGCGTCCGCCGGAGGGGCGTTTTTGTGATGCTGGCTGGCGCGCCGCCATAGGAGAAAATCCAGGGAAAAGATTCTCTTTATTCATTTGATAACTTGTTCAGCCCTGTCCGATGCAATACCCCGGGCTTTGTTATGATGGTGGTTTTGATCCACGCGAAACCCGTCATGTTCGAATTTCTCTTCAAGCGTTCTGCCAGCAAGACTGCCGTCCCCGATCCTGTCGTGGCAGAACAGGCCGCCGCCTCGGCGCAGAGCGCATCGCGCCGCGCCGAACAGGTTGCGCGTGCCCATGCCGTGGCCGGCGACGAAGCCGCCGCCTTAGAATTCATCCTGTCCAGCGAATTTGCCGATGCCCGATTGATCGCGGCCGAACACGTCCATGCCTTGCCCCTGCTGGAAAAAGTCCACCAGGCCATGCGCAACACGGACCGCCGCGTGGCCAAGCTGATGCAGGGTCGCATCGACCTGATCCGCCACCAGGCCGCCGAGACGCAACGCGCCCAGGCCAGCATCGACACGGCCCAGCGCCTGTTGAACGATGACAAGCTGAGCCCGAACCAGGTCGCCGAGCTGGATCGCCAATGGCAAGTCATCAAGGCCACGCCGGAACTGGCGACCGCCTTCGCCGGCGCGCGCGCCGCCCTGGCCGCCCGCCTGGAAGCGCAAGTGGTACTGCAGCGCGCCGTGATCGATGCCGTCGCCGCCGCGCGCGCGCTGGCCAGCAATGGCCAGTCCGCCGGCGACCTGGCGCAGGCGCTGGCCCGCCTGGATGCGGAACATGCGCAGCATGCGCAATCGCCCGAGCGCGCTTCCTTGCCGAAACACCTGGAAAACGATTTCAGCCAGGCGCGCGAACAGGCGCAATCCGCCTTGCAAGCGCTGCAGCAGCACCAGGCCGTGTTCGATGCGCGCCAGACCGCGCTGGCCGAATGGCAGGCGCAGGACGCCGCCGCGCTCGACGTGGATACCCTGAAGCGCGCGTGGCAAGCCCTGCCGCGCCTACCCGAGTCGCCATTGTCCGACAGCTTGCAGCAGCAATTTGCGGCCGTGCTGGCCAGCGCGCCGGCGCCCGTGCAGGCGGCAGCGCCAGAGGCCGCAGCGGCCCATGCCGACCCAGCGCCGCGCAAGCCGCGCCAGGAACACGCGCCCGTGTCGAAAGAAGCGACGGAGCAATTCTTTAAAGTACTCGACGCCATGGAAGCGGCCCTGCAGGATGGCTTGCTGCACGTGGCTTCCGAGCATGACAAGACCTTGCGCGATAGCAAGCACGGCCGGCTGACGCCTGCGCAGGCGGACCGCCTGGCCCACGTACGCGGTGAGTTCAAGCGCCTGGCCGACTGGGCGCGCTGGGGCGGCAACGTCTCGCGCGAGGAGCTGGTCAAGGCGGGCGAGGAATTGCCGGCGCAAGAACTCCCAATGGCAGAGCTGGCCAAGAAAGTGGGCAGCCTGCGCGAGCGCTGGAAGTCGCTCGACACCCTGTCCGGCCCGGCTCCGAAATCCCTGTGGGAACGTTTTGACGCGGCCTGCAGCCTCGCGTACGCGCCGGCGGCCCAGCATTTCAAGCAATTGGCCGAAGAGCGCCACGGCAATGCGGCCAAAGCCCAGGAACTGATCGCGGAAACGGCGGCCCTGGCGGCTGAAGAGAGTACCGACTGGAAACACGTCGCCTCCGCCTCGCAGCGCCTGCGCCAGGCGTGGACGCGCCTGGGCACCATCGACCGCAAGGAAAAGAAACGCCTGGATACGGAGTTCGGCGCCGCGCTGGATGCCCTGTCGAAGCCGCTCGATACGCAGCGCCAGATCGAGACGGCGCGCCGCGAACAGTTGATCGTCGAAGTGGGCTTGCTCAAACCATCGGAGCGCAACACGGTCGACATGCTCAAAGCCTTGCAGGATAAATGGCAGGAACTGGCAAAAGCCCTTCCGCTGGAACGCCGCGCGGAACAGGCGCTGTGGCAGCGTTTCCGCGCCGCCTGCGACGATATCTTCGCCAAGCGCAAGGAAACGGCCCACGCGGCCGACCACGAGCGCCGCGAACACCTGCATGCGCGCGAAGCGCTGTGCGCCGCGCTGGAAACGGCCGTCGTGCCGGAGGGCGACGACAAGTCCCGCACGGCCTTCATCAATCACTTGCTGCGCGACACGCGCGCCGCCTGGAACGCTACCGGTCCCGTGCCGCGCGCCAGCGAAGCGAAGATCGAGCAGCGCTACCACGCGGCCGTGGCTGGCGTGCAAGCGCAAGCGGACGCCATCGCCGAGCGCGCCGGTGCGGCGCAGGCCAACGCCTTGCGCGACAAGCTGCGCCTGGTGCAGGCGCTGGAAGCTACGCTGGCCGAGGTCGATGCCGGCGCCGATGCTGCCGCCTGGACCGAACGCTGGAGCGCCTTGCCGCCGCTCGACACGCAATACGAACGCAGCCTGCAGCAGCGCTTTGCCGCCGCCCAGGCCGCGCTGGGCGAGGGCGCCGCCGCCTACGTGCAGCAATTGCAGGCCAACGAGGCCCGCTTGCTGGAGGAAGTCTTGCGCCTGGAAATCGTCGCCGGTGTCGACAGCGGCGCCGAATTCGCCCGCGACCGCCTGAAGATGCAGGTGGAAGTGCTGCAATCGTCGCTGAAATCGGGCCAGAAGCCGCTCACGCAAGTGTCGCAGCTGATGCAGCTGTGCGCGATTCCCGCCGCCACCGATGCGCGCACGGCCAGCCGCATCGAAACCCTGCTGCGCCGTATCGGAGGGCATGCCAAATGAGTACCAGTGTCCGCGTTCAGCACGCCGATTTTGACTTGAGTCAAGAAATCGCACAATTGCGTGCAGGCAACCCCAAGGTGGGCGCCGTCGTCGGCTTTGTCGGCACGGTGCGCGACATGAACGAGGGACTGGACGTGGCCGCCATGGAGCTCGAGCACTATCCGGGCATGACGGAGAAATCCATCGAGGCCATCGTCGAGCAGGCGCGCGGCCGCTGGCCCTTGTCCGGTGCGCTGGTGATCCACCGCGTGGGGCCGTTGCTGCCGCAGGAGCAGATCGTGCTGGTGGCGGTCTCGTCCGCCCACCGGGGCGAGGCCTTTGCCGCCTGCGAGTTCATCATCGACTACCTGAAGACGGAAGCGCCGTTCTGGAAGAAGGAAGACACGCCCGAAGGGGCGCGCTGGGTCGATGCGCGCGACAGCGACGAGACGGCGCTGGACAAGTGGACGGTAAAAGCAAGCACCATTTGAATCGTATCTGTCGCGCACGCTAGCATTTGCCCAAATGCAGCGGTTTTCTGCTTTGTGTATGCTTGAAAAGTACTGCCTCACCCCAATTTGGTTAACAACTAATTAACCGGGAGCGCTTTTCATGCGACAAGACAAACTCACTACCAAATTACAGGAAGCCCTGGCCGATGCGCAAAGCTTGGCCGTGGGCAACGACAACCCCTATATCGAACCAGTCCACCTGCTGACGGCCCTGTTGAACCAGGACGACGGCGGCGCCCGCTCGCTCTTGCAGCGGGCAGGTGTCAACGTGGGCGGCCTGTCCAAGGCCCTGGGCGCGTCCATCGAACGCTTGCCGAAGGTATCGGGCACGGGCGGCGACGTGCAGGTCAGCCGCGAATTCGTGGCCTTGCTGAATCTGGCCGACAAGGAATCGCAGAAGGCGGGCGACCAGTTCGTGTCCAGCGAAATGGTCTTGCTGGCCATGACGGATGACAAGTCCGACTGCGGCAAGCTGGCGCGCGAAAACGGCTTGACCCGCAAGGCCCTGGAAGCGGCCATCGACGCCGTACGCGGCGGCAACAAGGTCGATTCGCAAGAGGCCGAAGGCCAGCGCGAAGCCCTGAAAAAATACACGCTGGACCTGACGGAGCGGGCACGCAAGGGCAAGCTCGACCCTGTCATCGGCCGCGACGATGAAATCCGCCGCACCATCCAGATCCTGCAGCGCCGCAGCAAGAACAATCCCGTGCTGATCGGTGAGCCGGGCGTGGGCAAGACGGCCATCGTCGAAGGCCTGGCGCAGCGCATCGTCAATGGCGAAGTGCCGGAATCGCTGAAAGGCAAGCGCGTACTGTCGCTGGACATGGCTGCCTTGCTGGCCGGCGCGAAATTCCGCGGCGAATTCGAGGAACGCCTGAAATCCGTGCTGAAGGAACTGGCCATGGATGAAGGGCAAACCATCGTCTTCATCGACGAGATGCACACCATGGTGGGCGCGGGCAAGGCCGAAGGCGCGATGGACGCCGGCAATATGCTGAAACCGGCGCTGGCGCGCGGCGAGCTGCACTGCGTGGGCGCGACCACCCTCGACGAGTACCGCAAGTACATCGAGAAGGATGCGGCGCTGGAACGCCGTTTCCAGAAGGTGCTCGTCGACGAGCCGACCGTGGAAGCGACCATCGCCATCCTGCGCGGCTTGCAGGACAAATACGCGCTGCATCACAAGGTGGAAATCACGGACGCGGCTATCATCGCCGCCGCCGAGCTGTCGCACCGCTACATCACGGACCGCTTCCTGCCCGACAAGGCGATCGACCTGATCGATGAAGCGGCGGCGAAGATCAAGATCGAGATCGATTCCAAGCCGGAAGTGATGGACAAGCTGGAACGCCGTTTGATCCAGCTGAAGATCGAGCGCGAAGCCGTCAAGAAGGAAAAGGACGAAGCATCGTTGCGCCGCCTGGGCCTGATCGAGGAAGAAATCGTCAAGCTGCAGCGCGAATACAACGACTTCGAGGAAATCCTGAAGGCGGAAAAAGCCGTGGTGCAAGGCAGCACGCACATCAAGGAAGAGATCGAGCAAGTCAAGCTGCAGATGGAGCAGGCCACGCGCGAGAGCAACTGGCAGAAAGTGTCGGAGCTGCAATACGGCAAGCTGCCGCAGCTGGAAGCCCAGCTCAAGCAGGCTGACAGCGGCATCCCGAAACTGGATCCCGACCAGCCGAAGCTGCTGCGCACGGAAGTGGGCGCCGAGGAAATCGCCGAAGTGGTGTCGCGCGCGACGGGCATTCCCGTGTCGCGCATGATGCAGGGCGAGCGCGACAAGCTGCTGCACATCGAAGAGAAGCTGCATGAGCGCGTCGTGGGCCAGGATGAAGCGATCACGGCCGTGGCTGACGCCATCCGCCGCTCGCGCGCCGGCCTCTCCGACCCGAACCGTCCGTATGGTTCCTTCATGTTCCTGGGGCCGACGGGCGTGGGCAAGACCGAGCTGAGCAAGGCGCTGGCCACCTTCCTGTTCGATACGGAAGAATCGATGATCCGCATCGACATGAGCGAGTTCATGGAGAAGCATTCCGTGGCCCGCTTGATCGGCGCGCCGCCCGGCTACGTGGGCTACGACGAGGGCGGCTACCTGACGGAAGCCGTGCGCCGCAAGCCGTACAGCGTGATCCTGCTCGACGAGGTGGAAAAGGCGCATGCCGACGTCTTCAACGTGCTGCTGCAAGTGCTCGACGATGGACGCATGACGGATGGCCAGGGCCGCACGGTGGACTTCAAGAATACCGTCATCATCATGACCTCGAACCTGGGTTCGCATAAGATCCAGGCCATGGAAAGCGATGATCCCGGTGTCGTGAAGCTGGCCGTGATGGCCGAGGTACGCTCGCACTTCCGTCCCGAGTTCGTCAACCGTATCGACGAAATCGTCGTGTTCCACGGCCTCGACGAGAAAAACATCGGCGCGATCGCGAAGATCCAGCTGAAGATCCTCGAAGAGCGTCTGGCGCGCATGGACATGCAGCTGAGCTTGACGGACGCGGCCTTGCAGCAAATCGCCGAAGCGGGCTACGACCCGGTATATGGCGCCCGTCCGCTGAAGCGGGCGATCCAGCAGCAGATCGAAAATCCGCTGTCGAAGCTGATCCTGGAAGGCAAGTTTGGCCCGAAAGACGAGATCCGCATCGACGCCCAGAACGGCAACCTGGTGTTTACGGGGGCGCAAGTGGGGCTGGACAAGGTGTAATGTTGACCCCAGCGGCGAAAGGCTGGGGTCGGACCCTGAGGGTCCGACCCCGGTCTTTGCTTTTGGGTTGAATCTTAGCAAGGGCGCGATCAGGCTAGACCTGATCGCGCCCTTCTTGCTATCATCGGCACTATTTTCTGACTAATTCCGGAGGCGGTACGATGGCAAACACATGGCAAGCAGGGCGGCGCATTGGAGTGGGATTGACCTTGGCGGCAGCCGTGCTGGCATTGCCTGCGCACGCCCAGGAAGAAAAAGTCCTGAACATCTATAACTGGTCGGACTATATCGGCGACGATACGATCAAGAATTTTGAGAAGGAAACGGGCATCAAGGTACGCTACGACGTTTTCGACAATAACGAAATCCTCAATGCGAAACTGGTGGCGGGCAAGTCCGGCTACGACATCGTCGTGCCGACGGCCCAGTGGGCGCGCCTGCAGATCGATGCGGGCTTGCTGCGCAAACTCGACAAGAGCAAGCTGACGAATTTGGGCAACCTGGACCCGAACCTGCAGGCCAAGCTGTCAAAGATCGATCCGAACAACGATTACCTGGTCGACTGGCTGTGGGGCTACACGACGGTGGGCATCAACGTCAACAAGGTCAAGGCCGCGCTGGGCGGCATGCCCATGCCTGAAAACGCCTGGGACCTGATCTTCGACCCGAAATACGCGGCGAAGCTGAAGTCCTGCGGCGTGTCCTTCCTCGACTCGCCGTCTGAGGTGCTGCCGGCCGCCCTGCAATACCTGGGCAAGCCCGCCTATTCGAAAGCGGCCGCCGACTATCAGGAAGCGGGCAAGGTGCTGCAGGCGATCCGCCCCTACGTGACCCTGTTCAGCTCGTCCGGCTATATCAATGACATGGCCAACGGTTCCGTCTGCGTGGCGCTGGGCTGGTCGGGCGACATCAATATCGCGCGTCAGCGCGCCATCGATGCGAAAAACGGCAATGTGATCCAGGTGCTGGTGCCGAAGACGGCCGCCCTGATGTTCGACACCATGGCCATCCCGGCCGACGCGCCCCATCCGACCAATGCCCACCTGTTCATCAACTACATTTTGCGCCCGCAAGTGCATGCCAGCCTGAGCAACAAGGTGTTTTACGCGAATCCGAATCCGGCCAGCATCAAGTATGTACGCAAGGACATCGGTGAAAACAAGGCCATCTTCCTGTCGGACGCCGACAAGCAGCGCATGGCCGCGCCGGAAGCGACCACGGCCGATATCCGCCGCTTGATGACGCGTATCTATACGAAGTTCAAGACGGGAGTTTAAAGTACGAGCGTAAAAACAAGGATGGCGCGAGGGACGGGCCTGTAGGCCGTCGCTGGCGCCATGCGATATTGCCGACGCGAACACTACTCGTGGTAGCGGTCCATCAGCTTGTGGTGACTGCCGCGCATTTCTTCGATCAGTTCAAAGGCGACGAAGCCGATGATGGCGGCGAAGATGGCGATGAAGAGAAAAACGAGGAAGGTTAACATGGTCTTTCAGCCGCCGTTGGACGGCTGTCCGCTGGGTTGCTCAATGTGCCAGAGCAGTGCTCCAACACGTAGTTGATGCAATTAAACTCTAGCAGATCGGCAGCGCTTTACAAGGCTGCCGAGTTGTAATTCCTGCCAGTATTTGTCCCAGCGCACTTTTTGCGCATTTCCCTGTTTCACCGCCCTTACTTCACCACCAGGTCATGCGCCATCACGGCTTTCAAATAGACGCTGATGGGGTCGCCTGGCTCGCGCTGGGAAAACCACCATGCGCTGGCCTTGCGCAGTTCCCATTCCTGTTCTTCTCCCGTCAGCAGCAGGGCGGCCGCCTGGCCCAGGGTGGGCTGGTGGCCGACGATGAGCACGGTTTCCTTGCCGCCGGGCCAGTTGGCCGCCTTGAGGATATCTTCCGCCTCGGCGCCGGGCGCCAGTTCCGGCATCAGCTTGAACTTGCGGCCCAGCGCTTCGGCCGTTTGCAGGGTGCGCAGGGCGGGGCTGACGAGGATGCGGCAGTTTTCCGGCAATTGCGAAGCGAGCCATTCGCCCATGCGGCGCGCCTGTTTCTGCCCTTTGACGGTCAGGGCGCGTTCGAGATCGGGAACGCCCGGCTCGGCTTCTGCGTGTCGCCACAAGATGAGATCCATGTTGTGCTCCTCTGTGTTGAAATTGCCTATTCGCCGACCTCCGCGCCCGGCGTGCCCAGTGTGTGCATCAGGTATTGCTGGGCGCTGAACGGCGTTTGCTTGCCGCGTGGCTTGCGGCGCGCATAGTGGCCCGTCGGCTCCAGTTCCCATGCATTTGTATTATCCTTCAAATATGGATTCAGGCCCTCGGCGATCACGCGCCGCTTCAGCGCCCGGTCCAGTACGGGGAAGGCCACTTCCACGCGGCGGAACAGGTTGCGGCTCATCCAGTCGGCGCTGGCCAGGTAGACATCGTGCGCCAGGTCGTTGCGGAAGTAGTAGATGCGGCTGTGTTCGAGGAAGCGGCCGATCACGGAGCGCACCTTGATGTTTTCCGACAGGCCAGGCACGCCCGGCTTCAGGGTGCAGGCGCCGCGCACGATCAGGTCGATCTTCACGCCATCGGTCGAGGCCGCATACAGGGCGCGGATCACGGATTCGTCGACCAGTGCGTTGACTTTCACGATGATGCGCCCGCGCCGGCCCGAACGGGCAATCTTCGCCTCGTTGCGGATCGCCTTGATGATCTCGCTTTGCAGGCCGAACGGCGCCAGCCACAAATGGTTCAGGTTGTGTGGCTTGGTCAGGCTGGTCAGGTGGATGAAGACTTCGTTCACTTCCACTGCCAGGTCTTGGTTGGCCGTCAGCAAGCCAAAATCCGTGTACAGCTTGGTGGTGGTGGGGTGGTAGTTGCCGGTGCCCAGGTGGGCGTAGAAGCGCAAGGAGCCTTCTTCGCGGCGGATGACGAGCGCCACCTTGGCATGGGTCTTCAGTCCCACGACGCCGTACACGACTTGCGCGCCGGCCTGTTCCAGCTTGTCGGCCCAGTTGATATTGGCTTCTTCGTCGAAGCGCGCCATCAATTCCACGATGACGGTCACCTCCTTGCCCATCTTCGCCGCCGTGATCAGCGACTCCATCAGGTCCGAATTCATGCCCGTGCGGTAGATCGTCTGCTTGATGGCCACGACGGAGGGATCGTAGGCGGCGCTGCGGATGAAGTCGATGACCGTCTGGAACGACTGGTAGGGGTGGTGCAGCAGGATGTCGTGCTTGGTCAGGGCGGCAAAGATGTCGTTGCCGATGGCCTTATGGGCCAGACCGGGGAAAAACGGCGGAAAGCGCAGCTCCGGCTGCTTGACGTGGTCGATCATTTCCGACAGGCGCACCAGGTTCACGGGGCCGTTGACGCGGTACAAACGGCTTTGATCCAGGCTGAACTGGTCGAGCAGGAATTGCGACAATTCTGGTGGGCAATTGCGCGCCACTTCCAGGCGCACGGAGGTGCCGAACTGGCGCCCCACCAGCTCGCCCTTCAAGGCCTGGCGCAGGTTCTTGACTTCGTCCTCGTCCACCCACAGGTCGCTGTCGCGCGTGACGCGGAATTGCGAATAGGCGATCACTTCGCGTCCGGCGAACAGGTCCGAGATATGCGCGTGGATAACGGACGATAATAAACAGAAAGACACGCCATCGCCGGAAATCTCGTCCGGCAGCTTGATGACGCGTGGCAAGACGCGGGGCGCCTTGACGATGGCGATCGCCGTGCCGCGGCCGAACGCATCCTTGCCGCTCAGCGAGACGATGAAATTGAGACTTTTATTGACCACTTGCGGGAATGGGTGGGCCGGGTCGAGGCCGATCGGCGTCAGCAGGGGGCGCACTTCGCGGTCGAAGTATTGCTTGACCCACGCGCGCTGCGCCTCGTTGCGGTCGCTGTCGCGCAGCAAGTGCACGCCCGCTTCGCGCAGGGCCGGCAAGACGTCGTTATTTAATATCTCGTACTGGCGTTCCACCAGCGCATGGCATTCCTTGCCGATACGCTCCAGGTTGGCAGCCAGGGCAGGGTGGCCCGCCAGCGAACCGCCGATGCTGCCTGCCGCCAGCAGGCTGGCCACGCGCACCTCGAAGAACTCATCCATGTTACTGCTGACGATGCACAGGTAGCGCAGGCGCTCGAGCAGCGGAATGTTCGGATCTTCCGCCTGGGCCATCACGCGCCGGTTGAAAGTCAGTTGCGACAGCTCGCGGTCAAGCAGGATGCCCGATTTGGTCACTTCCGTGTGCAGTTCAGGTTTCATATTCTTTTGTCTTTGCAGATAGTTAATTCTAGCCGTATTTCATCATGTATGACGCGTTGTGAGTGTAATCATGAAATATGACGTAAGCGTGACATAAGCTGTCATAAAGCGTCGCCCGCGCTGTCATTTTTCACGCCGGAAATGGCATTTCTCCGGGCGTAGCCAATTATTTCAGGAATTTTTACCCATGTCATAAAGCTGTCATATTCGCTTGCTAGACTGCGCAGCATTCAACCGGGACTTTGAGCCCTAACAACCCTGAGGACTTGATATGCAAATGAAGCAAATGTTCAAATTTATCGTCGTGGGTGCTTCGGCAGCGATGGCATTTTCTTCCGCTTCCGTCATGGCGGCAGATATGACAGGTGCTGGCGCAACCTTCCCGTACCCGATCTACGCCAAATGGGCTGAGACGTACAAAGCCAACACGGGCAACGGCCTGAACTACCAGTCCGTCGGTTCCGGCGCTGGCATCAAGCAAATCAAGGCCAAGACTGTTGAATTCGGCGCCTCGGACATGCCTTTGAAGGCAGAAGAGCTGGAAGAAGCGGGCCTGATGCAGTTCCCGGCCATCATGGGCGGCGTGGTCACCATCGTCAACCTGGACGGCGTGACCCCAGGCCAGCTGAAAATGACGGGTAAAGTCGTTGGCGACATCTACCTGGGCAAGATCACCAAGTGGAGCGCTCCTGAAATCGCCGCGCTGAACAGTGGCGTCAAGCTGCCGGACACGGAAATCACCGTGGTGCACCGCGCCGACGGTTCGGGCACCTCGTTCCTGTTCACCGACTTCCTGTCGAAAACCAACCCGGAATTCAAATCGAAAATCGGCGCTGGCTCGGCTGTGAAATGGGCCGTGGGCGTGGGCGGCAAGGGTAACGAAGGCGTCGCCGCCAACGTACAGCGTATCAAGGGTTCGATCGGCTACGTCGAGTGGGCTTACGCCAAGAAAAACAAGATGTCGCACACCCAGCTGCAAAACAAGGATGGCAACTTCCTGCAGCCTGACGACGAAAACTTCAAGGCAGCAGCCGCTTCGGCACCTTGGACGCAAACCCCAGGCTTCGGCGTGGTCCTGACCGACCAGGCTGGCAAGAACAGCTGGCCTATCACCGGCGTGTCGTTCATCCTGATGCACAAAGTCCAGGCTGACGCAGGCAAGGCAAAAGAAGTCCTGAAATTCTTCGACTGGGCCTACAAGAACGGCGGCCCAGCTGCCGTCGAACTGGACTACGTGCCGATGCCGGCATCGGTCGTGAAACTGGTGCAAGAGTCGTGGAAAGCCAACCTGAAAGACGCATCGGGCAAGTCGATCTACTAATCCGATAGTCTGAATACAGCAATATCCATCCTTGTCCCCGCCAGCAGCACGGCGGGGCAGGGAGTTAGCCAGGACCGCCCGCAAGCCCTTGCAGACGGTCCTGGCTAAAGAAGCAACAATAAAACAAGAGTTCAAAATAGCGACACCGGCAGTACCACCCACATCTGGCACAATATGAGCGCACAATCTACCTCCTCCACGATCCCCATGCCAGGCGGCACCATGACCGATTCCATCAGTCACGCGCAAATGCTTTCCACCATGCGCAAGCAGCGCTTCCAGGATTTCATGTTCCACAAGGTGACGATGCTGTTCGCCCTGTCGGTGCTGATCGTCCTGGTCGGCATCATCATTTCGCTGATCATGGAATCGATACCGGCCTTCAAGACCTTCGGCCTGCATTTCATCGTGTCCGCGGAATGGGACCCCGTCAATGACCAGTACGGCGCCCTGATCCCCATCATCGGCACCCTGGTGACCTCGGTTATCGCCTTGCTGATCGCCTTTCCCGTCAGCTTCGGCATTGCCCTGTTCCTCACGGAAATTTGCCCGGCCTGGCTGCGCCGCCCGCTGGGCACGGCTGTCGAATTGCTGGCCGGCGTGCCATCGATCATCTACGGCATCTGGGGCCTGTTCGTGTTTGCGCCTCTGTTTGCCGACCACGTCCAGCCTATCCTGAAAGCCACCCTCGGCAACGTGCCCGTCATCGGCCAGCTGTTCAGCGGCCCCATGATGGGCATCGGCTTGCTGACGGCCGGCCTGGTGCTGGCCATCATGATCATCCCCTTCATCGCTTCCGTGATGCGCGACGTGTTCGAGATCGTCCCTGCCGTGCTGAAGGAATCCGCATACGGCCTGGGCTGCACGCGCTGGGAAGTCGTACGCAAGATCGTCTTGCCATACACCAAGACCGGCGTCGTCGGCGGCGTCATGCTGGGCCTGGGCCGCGCACTGGGCGAGACCATGGCCGTCACCTTCGTCATCGGCAACGCGAATAAACTGTCGTGGTCGCTGTTTGCCGCCGGTAACAGCATCACCTCCTTGCTGGCCAATGAATTCGGCGAAGCGCAATCCGAACTGCACGTGGCCTCGCTGTTCTCGCTGGCCCTGATCCTGTTTGTCATCACCTTTATCGTCTTATCCGCCGCCAAGCTGATGCTGGCTGGCATGTCCCGCAAGGAAGGCACGAAATGAGCCAAGTAAGCACTCTCGACGTTCCGGCCAAGCCGGCCATGAACCCTGTCTACCGCAAGCGCCTGCTGATGCACCGCATCGGCATCGCCCTGTCGGTGGCCGCCATGGCTCTGGGCCTGGCCGTGCTCGTGTGGATCCTGTTCACCCTGGTGATCAAGGGTTTCGGCGCCTTGTCCGTCGACCTGTTCACGCAAACGACGCCGGCTCCCGGCAGCGAAGGCGGCGGCCTGATCAATGCCATCGTCGGCAGCGCCCTGATGGTGGGCCTGGCCACCGTCGTCAGCACCCCGATCGGCATCCTGGCCGGCATCTACCTGGCCGAATACGGCGAAGAAAACAAGCTGGCGCAAGTGACGCGTTTTGTGACGGACATCATGCTGTCGGCGCCATCGATCGTCATCGGCCTGTTCGTGTATGCGCTGTATGTGGCCCACGTCAAACACTTTTCCGGCTATGCGGGCGCCATCGCGCTGTCCCTGATCGCCGTGCCGGTGGTCGTGCGCACGACGGACAATATGCTGCGTCTGGTGCCGAATAGCCTGCTGGAAGCCGCGTTTGCCCTCGGCGCACCGCGCTGGAAGGTCGCTACCTTGGTGCGCTTGCGCGCCGTCAAGGCCGGCGTCATTACCGGCGTGCTGCTGGCATTGGCCCGCATCGCCGGCGAAACGGCACCGCTGCTGTTCACGGCCCTGAATAACCAGTTCCAAAGCTTCAACATGAATGCGCCGATGGCCAACTTGCCGTCCGTCATCGCATCGTTTGCGATGAGCCCGTACGACAACTGGCGTTCGCTGGCATGGGGCGGCGCACTGCTGATCACCTTCAGCGTGCTGGCCTTGAATATCCTGTCGCGCACCGTGTTCAGCCAAAAAGTCCCTAATTAAACAGATATCGAGCGAAGCGAACCCATATGAATACGCAAATGAATCCAGCACAAGACCTGGCGCCAAAGAAAAAGACCATCGAGATTTCGGGCCTGAACTTTTTTTACGGCAAAACGCAAAGCTTGCATAACGTCAACCTGGACATCCACGAAAAGAAAGTCACGGCTTTCATCGGCCCGTCCGGTTGCGGCAAGTCGACCCTGCTGCGCACCCTGAACCGCATGTACGACCTGTATCCGGGCCAGCGCGCGGAAGGCTCGATCCTGTACCGCGGCCGCAACGTGCTCGACGCCGACCAGGACGTCAACATGCTGCGCGCCAAGGTTGGCATGGTGTTCCAGAAGCCGACACCGTTCCCCATGTCCGTCTACGACAACATCGCCTTCGGCGTGCGCCTGTATGAAGACCTGTCGAAGGGCGAGATGGACGAGCGCGTCGAGTGGGCCCTGAAAAAGGCCGCGCTGTGGGGCGAAGTCAAGGATAAGCTGAGCAAGAGCGGCCTGTCGCTGTCGGGCGGCCAGCAGCAGCGTTTGTGCATCGCGCGCGGCGTGGCCGTGAAACCGGACGTCTTGCTGCTCGATGAGCCGACCTCGGCGCTGGACCCGATTTCGACCTCGAAAGTGGAAGAGCTGATCAGCGAACTGAAACAGGATTACACGATCGCCATCGTGACGCACAATATGCAGCAGGCGGCGCGCTGCTCCGACTACACGGCCTATATGTACCTGGGCGAGCTGGTGGAATTCGGCGAAACGGACCAGATCTTCATGAATCCGGCCCGCAAGGAAACGCAGGATTACATTACGGGCCGCTTCGGCTGATCCATCCCGCATAGCGACTACAAGACAACTGAATACGGAGAGACAGCATGATAGGCGAACATTCATCCAAGCAATACGACAACGAACTCGAAGCGATCCGCTCGAAAGTGCTCCTGATGGGCGGCATCGTTGAAACCCAGTTCCTCGACGCGATGACATGCTTTCGCATCGGCAACCCGGAGCGGGCCGACCGCGTGATGCGCGAAGACGACGTCGTCAACCAGCTGGAAGTGTCGCTGGACGACGCCTGCAGCCATCTGATCGTGCGCCGCCAGCCGGCCGCCAACGATTTGCGCACCATCATGGCCACCATCAAGGTGATTACCGACCTCGAGCGAGTAGGCGACGAAGCGACGAAAATCGCCCGCGTGGCGAAGAATCTGCACAAGCGCGGCAACGGCGTCGTCAACCACTACGAGATGGTGCGCGGCATCGCCAACACGGCCACCGACATGCTGCACGACGCGCTGGACGCATTCGCGCGCAACGATGGCAAGCAGGCTTTACAATTAATTGCACAAGATGCCATCATCGACCATGAGTTTCGGTCTATCATGCGCAACTTGATCACCTTTATGATGGAAGACCCGCGCACGATTTCGGCGGCGCTCGATACCCTGTGGGTGGCCAAGGCCATCGAACGGATCGGCGACCATGCGAAAAACATCGCCGAATACGTGATTTACGTGGTTGAAGGCAAGGACATCCGCCACACCAAGGTGGCTGCTCCCGCCATTTCCGAGGAGCTCCCTGAGTAAGCTTTATGGCATCTGATAAAACCACGGTATTGATTGTTGAAGATGAGCCGGCCATCGTTGAACTGGTGACCTATTCGCTGCGCGAATCCGGCTGGAATTGCTGTTCTGTACAAAATGTCGCCGATGCCTGGGAATTCATCCAGCACCGCACGCCGCATCTGATCCTGCTGGACTGGATGCTGCCGGACCAGACGGGCTTGCGCCTGCTGTCGCGCATTCGCGCCGACCGCAATTTCGCCGCCATCCCCGTCATCATGCTCACCGCCAAGAGCATGGAAGAAGACAAGCTGGCCGGCTTGAACAGCGGGGCCGACGATTACGTCACCAAGCCGTTCTCGCCGCGCGAGCTGCTGGCCCGCGCCAAGGCGCTGTTGCGACGCAAGAGCCCGGAACACGCGCAGGCGCCCATGCGCGCCGGCAACGTGGCACTGGACCCCGTCAGCTGCACGGTGATGATGGATGAACAGAAGATCGATATCGGCCATGCCGAATACAAGCTGCTGAAATTCCTGCTGGCCCATCCGGAGCGCGTGTTTTCGCGCAGCCAGCTGCTCGACAAGGTGTGGGGCGACCATGTGGTGATCGAGGAACGCACGGTCGATGTCCACGTATTGCGCTTGCGCAAAGCCTTGAAGGAGGCGGAAAGCCTGATCAAGACGGTGCGCAGCGTCGGCTACATGTTGTCTGAAAAGTAAAGCTGGCCTCTATGAATCCGAAATTGCTGTTCTGGGTACCAGCCGCCTTGCGCATGGTGCTGGCGCTGCTGGGCGTAGCCGTCGTCTGGTATCTGTTTGGCGCCACGTATGCGCTGGGCATCGCCTTCGTGCTGATGGCCATGATGGTGTTCGTGCAGCTGTCGTATCTGTTCCAGCTGAGTAATTGGCTGGACAATCCGCAAAGCGCCAAGCTGCCCGACGGCTGGGGCGCCTGGACCAGCATCTTCGCGCGCCTGTACCGCATGCGCCGCGACGACGAGAAAAACCAGGCCGAGCTGACGGAATGGCTGGCGCGTTTCCGCCAGGCCATGCACCTGTTGCCGGACGGCGTCGTCATCATGGATGACGTGCTGTTCCTCGAATGGTGCAACCCGGCCGCCGAGAAGCATCTGGGCCTCACGCACGAGCGCGACAAGGGCATGCGCGTGACTAACCTGATCCGCAGTCCGGAGTTCATGGATTACATCATCCTGGGCCGCTACGACCAGCCGCTGACGATCACTTTCCGCAACCGCAAGCTGATCGTGCAGATCATTCCGTTTGAAAACCGCCGCCAGATCCTCGTCACGCACGATGTGACGGAGACGGAACGCATCGAAATGATGCGCCGCGACTTCATCGCCAACGCCTCGCACGAACTGCGCACGCCGCTGACGGTCATCGTGGGCTTCCTGGAAATCGCTTCCGCCGAGCTGGACCTGGACGCCGCCACGCGCGCCGCCCACCTCAAGCTGATGACGGAGCAGGGCCACCGCATGCAGCATCTGATCGAGGACATGCTGACCCTGTCGCGCCTGGAATCGGTCGATTACCCGCTGCGCCCCGAGCCCGTGGATATCAAAAAGCTCATGCAGCAAGTCTTGCGCGACGCCAAGGGCTTGTCGGCGGGCAAGCATGAAGTGACGATGGAATGCAACGGTCCCGATGTGCTGGGCAGCTACGACGAGCTGTACAGCGCGTTTGGCAACCTGGCTTCGAATGCCGTGCGCTACACGCCGGCTGGCGGCACCATCACCCTGCGCTGGCAGGATGGCCCGGCCGGGCCGCAATTCATCGCGCAAGATACGGGCATCGGCATCAGCCAGGAACATATCTCGCGTTTGACGGAACGTTTCTACCGCGTCGACAAGAGCCGTTCGCGCGAAACCCAGGGCACGGGCCTGGGCCTGGCCATCGTCAAGCACGTGCTGCTGCGCCATGGCGGCACCTTGGCCATCCAGTCCGTGGCCGACAAGGGCAGCAGCTTTATCGTCAGCATGCCCAAATCCGTCGTCACGCCGCTGCAGGGCGAGTTGCTGGTCAAGTAGGCCGGGGGAGGGAAGCATCCCTCCCCGTTACCCGTGCGACTAGTGCAAGGATGGCATAAGTCGTTACAATCAGGCCATGACTTTAATCAACGCCTCTTTTCGCCACGCCGGCGCGCAACAACTGGCCCAGTCGCTGCAGGCTGCGCGCCAGGATACTCTTTCCCTGTTCGATTGTTACGTCACGGCCGGACTGGACGTGGTGGCTGGCTTGCCCCGGCATCCGCGCCTCACGCCACCCTTGTGGCAACTCGCGCACATCGCCTGGTTTGCCGAGTGGTTCATCTTGCGCGAAGCCGCTTCCAGCCATCCGGCCGACGCCATTTATAACTCCCTGCTGACGCGCGGCGACGACTTGTTCGACGCCAACATGGTGGAGCATCGCGCGCGCTGGAAGCTGGAACTGCCCAGCCCGGGCGCCGTGAAAACGTATTGCCACGAGGTGCTCGACAGGGTCTTGGATAAACTCTCGCGCGAAGCCAATGTCGACAGCGCCCTGGCGCCGTACCGGCTGGCGCTGGCGCATGAAGACTTGTGTGGCGAGGAAATGCTGGCCGGCTTGCAATGGATGGGCCTGGAAGCACCGGAATCCCTGTCGGCCAGCCCGGCCCTGCCGCCGGGTGCGGGCGAGATCGCTTTTCCTGGCGGCACCATTGAACTGGGCTCGCCGCGCGGCGCCGGGTTTGCCTTCGACAATGAATCGCCGCCCTACAGTTGCTACGTGGCGCCGTTTTCCATCGATGCCTGCGCCGTATCCAACGCCCAGTTTGCCGATTTTGTCGCCGATGGCGGCTACCAGAACCGCCAGTTCTGGAGCGCTGCCGGCAGCGCCTGGCTGATGCAGCAGGAGCGCTCGTCGCCTCTGTACTGGCTGCGCGAAGCAACGCAGTGGCGCACCATGCGTTTCGGCCAGCGCACGACCTTGCCGCCGAACGAAGCCGTGCGCCACATCAACCTGTATGAGGCGCAGGCGTATTGCGCCTGGGCGGGGCGCCGCCTGGCGACCGAGGCGGAATGGGAGTATGCTGCGCTGTCCGGCCATCCGCGTTTCCATTGGGGCCAGGTGTGGGAGTGGACGGCGACGCCGTTCGAGCCGTATCCGGGCTTTGCGGTGGATGCCTGGCGCGAATATTCCGCGCCATATTTCATGCGGCACCAGGTGCTGCGCGGCGCCGCCTTCGCCACGCCGCCGCGGCTGCATTCGGCCCGCATGCGCGCCTTCCACGCGCCCGAACGAGGCGACATCTTTGCCGGCCTGCGCACCTGCGCCTGGTAGCGCGCCGAGAACAGACATCATTTCAGGATACCCTTGAGTACAGATAACGCCCCGCAGTTCATTCCCAAACGCATCACGCCCACGCCGGAGCAGGTCGCCATCCAGACGGCGCAAAAGAAAGTGGTGCTGATCGACGCCAATGCCGGCGCGGCCAAGACGACGACCCTGGCCCTGCGCCTGGCCGAAGCGCTGCACCGGGGCCGCGCGCCCGAGCGCATGCTGGCCCTCGTGTTCACGGAGGCGGCGCGCGTGGCCCTGCGCCAGCGCCTGCTGGAAGTGGGCGTGCCGCTGGGCGTCGTCAAGCGCCTGACCGTCGACACTTTCGATGCCTTTGCCGCCAAGGTGCTGCGGCAGCTGGAAAACATGCAGGTGGCATCCATGCGCAGCGATGAAGAGTTGCGCCCGGTAGCCTGGGAAGCGCTGGAAGTCGTGTCGGAGAAATACGCTCACCGCTACCCGCTGGAAATCAACACGACGAACGGGGCGATCGCCGAATTCTTGAAACTGCAGTTGCGCACCAAGGCGCGCCTGGATTTTCAGAATCCTGACTTCGAGAGCAATTCCCTGGACGACAATCTGGAAATGCTGGGCATGTCGCGCACGCATTATCTGTGGCTGCGCGAATATGAAGGCTTGCGTGGCGCCGACACGGGCGACATCCAGTTCCGCGCGCCATTCGACGCCACTTACGACCTCGTGCGCATGCTCGACGGCGATGAGCCGCTGCGCCAGCAATTGCCGGCCTTCCAGATCATCGTGGCCGATGAATTGCACGATTTGAACGAAGCGTCGTTCCGCCTGCTGACCATGCTGATACGCCGCGGTAATGCGTTTTTCTGCGGCGCCGGCGACAAGGATCAAGTCATCTATACGTGGTCGGGCGCCGACCACCGCTTCCTGCGCCAGCGCTTCGAGCAGGAATTTCCCACCTTGCAGCGCCTGCCGTTGACGGCCTCCTACCGCTACGGCCCGCAATTGGCGCACGCCGTGGGCGTGCTGAAAAACAAGGCCAGCGTGTCGGCCCTGTCGCGCGCCACGCACATCGAAGTGCTGCAATACGAGCATACGCAGCCGCAGGCTTGCAGCGCCCAGCTGATCGCCGCGCTCGAACACGCGCATGCGGGCACGACGGCCATTTTGCTGCGCGACCGCGACCAGGCCATCCGCGTGGAAACGGCGCTGTTCCAGAGCGGCATCGCGTATGGCCTGGTGGACATGAACAGCTATCTGCTGAGCCTGGAAGTGCTGATGCTGCGCGGCATGGTCGCCATCGCCCGCAAGGATTTACATACGATCAAGAGCGGCCCGCGCCGCGGCGAGATACTCGAAGCCCTGGTGGCGTTCGCGGAAATCCCGTTTACGCGCGGTGAGCTCCAGCAAGCCAAGGCCGATGTGGCCAACTATCCCGACTTGCTGGAAGGCTTCTTGACGAACCAGCTGGCCAAGTCGCACAACCAGGACAAGGCGGCCCTGACCCTGGCCGCCGTCGATTACCTGCGCGCGCTGCCCCCCGATGCCCTGGCGGGCGACGCCCTGCAGCACATCTTTGGCCTGATGCAGCTGGAACAGACGGCGCGCCGCATCTATGTCGACCCGGCCCAGGCGCGGGTCGTCGCCCGTTCCCTGCATGGTTTTATTGCCGTGTGCCGCGAAGCGGGCGTGGCGCTGGGTGGCTTTGCCGGCTGGCTGGGCGAGATGGAAGAAGCCGTGACGGTCTCGACCGGCAAGGCCAAACTCGTCATCGCCTGCATCGACCAGATCAAGGGCCTCGAATACAACCACGTCATCTTGCCCTACCTGGCCGTCGATGAATTCCCGCGCAGCAAGACCGATCCGCTGGAAGAGGAAAACCGCTTCTATGTGGCCGCCACCCGCGCGCGCGACAGGCTCACCCTGCTGACGCCGGAAGACCCCGCCTATCAGAGCCGCTACATCGCCGCCCTGCAGCTCAAGCAGAAGATTATTGCGCCGAAGTCATAGATCTTTTGCTGTGCGGCTGCTTTTTGCGAAGGCGGAAACGGCGCATACTTTGTCGGACTGATCACAATCGATCTGAACTTACAAAGGAGGAACGACGCCTAACAAAACCGTAGCGAGCGGCGATGATTTGTGGCTAAGAAGCGCAACCGTGCTAGAGCACGGTGAGCATCGCAGGCCGCAAAGCGCGACGCGCAGTAGGTTTTGTTTGGCGTCCACGGCATGAAAGTGTTTTTGACAGGCGCAGCGGGTTTTATCGGCAGTTCTATCGCGGCGGGCCTCGTGCGCGCCGGCCATCAGGTGACGGGCCTCGTGCGCAAACCGGAACAGGTGGCCGAGCTGGCCAGCATCGGCGTGCACGGTATCGTCGGCACCTTGAACGACCGCGCATTGCTCATCGAGCAGGCGAAGGCGGCCGATGCCGTCATCAATGCGGCCAGCAGCGACCACCGCGCCGCCGTCGAAGCGATCCTCGAAGCGCTGGCCGGCACGAACAAAGTGTTCCTGCATACAAGCGGCTCGTCCATCGTGGGCGACGCGTCGGGCGGCGAGGGCACGGAACAGATCTATTACGAAGACAAGCTGCCGGCGCCGACGGCAGACAAGGCGGCCCGCGTCGCCATCGATGACCTGATACTGGCCAGCACAAGCCAGGGCGTGCGCGCGAGCGTGCTGTGCAATACCCTGATCTACGGCCACGGCGCCTTGCCGCGCGACAGCGTGCAGTTGCCGCGCCTGCTGAAACAGGCGCGCAAGAGCGGCATCGTGCGCCACGTGGGGCCGGGCCGCAACATCTGGTCCAACGTGCATATCGACGATGTCGTCAGCCTGTATTTGCTGGCGCTGGAAAAGTCGCCGGCCGGCACGTTTTACTTTGTCGAGTCGGGCGAAGCAGCTTTCCATGACATGACGGCAGCCATCGCTCACGCGCTGGACTTCGGTCCCGCGCAGGATTGGCCGCTGCCCGAGGCGATAGCCGAATGGGGCTATGAGATGGCGTCCTACGGCCTTGGCTCCAACAGCCGCGTGCGCGGCGAGCGGGCGCGCAAGCTGCTGGGCTGGCAGCCGCAGGGCCCGTCCGTGCTGGCATGGATCAAGAACGACATGCTCCATCCGCCGCACGCCATCGCTGTTTGATGTAGCTCAGCAAAACCCCATCAGTGTGCGCTAGCGAACGGTGCTGTATGGCGATCGGGAGTATGATGGCTCTGCTTGGTTGAGACGCACTGCCGTGAAGTTGGCGGCATGTTCGATCTTCCAGCAGGTCAGCCGGTCGCCTCAAGGATCGGCACCAGATTTCTGTTCGCGTTGGCGCCCTGTGCCACGCGGCTGTGCACTGCAACTCCAGGTCGCGGTGTGTACTGCGAACCCCTTCAAGGCCGGCCTAGCCGGTCTTTTTTTTGCCTGTTGTTTCCGCCGCTGCGCCATTCACCGCCACCTGTCCGCCATTCGCCGAAGCGGTGTTTTCCCATCACCGAAATCCGCGTATCTTTACGATCAACCAACTTCAAGGGGTGACCGTGAAACCTGAACCAGCTTATTGCCGCCGTACCCAGCTGCTGTGGGGCGTGCTGCTGATCGCCATCGGTGCCATCATCCTGCTGGACCGGCTCGATGTGATCTATCTTCACGATTATTATTCACTATGGCATTATTGGCCGGTGATACTGGTCGTCTTCGGCTTGAACAAGCTGCTCACGCCCGTGTCCGCCAAACAGGTGCTGAGCGGCCTGTGGCTGATCTTTTTCGCCGCCTGGTGGTATGTGTCGTATGAAGAACTGTGGAACCTGAGTTTTTATAACAGCTGGCCCGCCTTGCTGATCGCCTGGGGCGTGGGTCTCGTGCTGGAGCCGCTGTTGAACAAACATTTTATTGCCTACCGGGAGTCCGAGCATGAAAAATAAACCGCCGCTGCACTCGCCATCGCAGATCGTGCTGGGCGTCATCGTCATCGGCCTGGGGCTGCTGTTCCTGCTCGATAACCTCGGTTTCATCAACGTGCGCTACACCTTCCGCTTCTGGCCCACGGCGCTGATCGTGTTTGGCCTGCTGAAACTGTCGCAAAGCCGCAGCGCGAACGGCTATCTGGTGGGCGGCATGCTGGTGCTGCTGGGCGTGGCCTGGACCCTCAAGCACATGGGCATCTTCTACATGAACTGGGACTTGCTGTGGCCCTTGCTGATCATCGGCCTGGGTGTGGCCGTGGTGTCGAAGTCCCTGCCCGGCGCGCAGCAGCGGCAGCGCCGCCGTCGCTTTGCTGCGCAGCAGGACGGTACCGCCGCGCCTGACTCGTTCGGCCAGGCCAGGAATGGCGCCGTGTCGCTCGACAAGGACACGGCAGCACCCGGCGCCAGCGGGCAGGCGGACGATGACAGCATCATCGAAGTGACGGCCATCCTCGGCGGCTATGTGCGGCGCGTGTCGTCGCAGCGCTTCAAGGGCGGCGATATCAATGTCATCATGGCCGGCTGCGAGATCGACTTGCGTCAGGCGTCGATCGAAGGCGAAGCCGTGCTCAACGTATTTGCCCTGTGCGGCGGCGTCACCATCAAGATTCCGCCCGACTGGAGCGTCGTGCTGCAGGGCACGCCCATCCTCGGCGGTTTCGAAGAAAAGACCATCGTGCCGCCGAACCAGGCGAAGCGCCTGTACGTGACGGGCTACGCCATCATGGGTGGCCTGGAAATCCGCAACTAGGCGCGCATGTCGGGGCCCCTGTCGAAGCGGCGCGGCGCCGTGGTGGTTTTCCTGGTCTGCATCGCGCTGGGCCTGGCCCTGGCCTTTATCCTGGCCAGGGTGGCCCACGCGCCCTGGCTCAATGCCGTCGTGCTGGTGGTGCCCGCCACGCTCGTGTATGCGATCGGTTCGGGCTTTTCCGCGTTTTACCTGTGCCGCGCCTACCCCTTGCATGCGCGCCATCCGCTCGCCATCGCCGGCGTGATGGGCGTGGCGGCCCTGTTCGCGGGCTTGCTGTGGGCCACCTTGCTGCAATTTTTGAACAGCGTCAGCCTGTTGCTGGAGCTGCGCTGGCTGGGCGTGAACCTGACGCAATCGCTGCTGGCCCTGTTCTTTGGCCTGGGCGTGCTGCTGTATTGCCTCGCTGCCGCCGTGCATTATCTGTTGCTCGAATTCGTGCGCGCCAGGATGGCCGAGCAGCGGGGACTGGAAGCGCAACTGACGGCGCAGGAAGCGCAATTGCGCATGCTGCGCACGCAGATCGATCCGCATTTCCTGTTCAACAGCCTGAACTCCATCAGCGCCTTGACGTCTATCAATGCGGCGGGCGCGCGCCAGATGACGGTGCAGCTGGCCAACTTCTTTCGCCAGAGCCTGAGCCTGGAAGCGCACAAGCACATCACCGTGGAACAGGAACTGGTGCTGATCCGCCATTTCCTGGCCATCGAGCAAGTGCGCTTCGGCGAACGCCTGCAAGTGGCGGAAGCCATCGATGCCGCCGCGCTGGCGTGTTTGCTGCCCCCCATGCTGATACAGCCGCTGGTGGAAAATGCCGTCAAGCATGGTATCTGCGGCTTGACGGAGGGCGGCCTGATCGCCATCGAGGCCAGGCGTATGGGCAGCCTGTTGCAGATCGCCGTGCGCAACCCGGTTGACGCGGATCAAGGGCCAGAGCGAGGCAATGGCGTCGGCCTGGAAAATGTGCGCCAGCGCCTGGCCGGCGCGTATGGCCACGAGGCCAGCGTGCACTGGGGCCGGCGCGATGGCCATTTCGAGGTGATGATTTCCATGCCGGCGCAGACCGGCGACACGGAGGAAGCATGATGCAGGCAAGAATGCGGGTGGCCATCGTCGATGATGAATTGCTGGCGCGCAGCGTGTTGCGCGAATACCTGGCGCGCCATGACGATATCGACATCGTGGCCGAGTGCGCCAACGGTTTCGAAGCCGTCAAGGCCATCGCGGACCTGGAACCGGAACTGGTGTTTCTCGACATCCAGATGCCGCGCCTGGATGGTTTTGAAGTGGCGGAACTCATCGGCGCGAAGACAAAGCTGATCTTTGTCACGGCCTACGACCAGTACGCCTTGAAGGCGTTCGAATGCCATGCCCTGGACTATCTGCTGAAGCCGTTCAGCGAACAGCGCTTCGACCAGGCGCTGGCCCATGCGCGCGCCAACCGCAGCACGCCCGAGACCGTGCTGACGCTGGCGCGCGAGGCGGCCACTCGGGCCGCGCCATTGGACCGCGTGCTGATACGCGACGGCGCCAAGGTCCACGTGATCGCCAGCGCGCGCATCGACTACATCGAGGCGCAGGATGATTACATCAGCATCCGTTCCGAAGGCAAATCCTACCTGAAAAGCCAGCGGCTGTCGGAGCTGGAAACCCAGCTCGATCCCGCCAAGTTCCTGCGCGTGCACAGGTCGTACCTGCTCAATATCGACGGTATCCGCCGCATCGAGGCGGCCACCAAGGACAGCCATGTGGCCATCCTGCGCGACGATACGAGGATACCCGTGAGCAAGGCGGGCTACCAAAAGCTCAAGTTACTGGTTGGCTAGCTGCACATCCCACCACGTCGGCAAGAGCTGACGGATTTCCGGGCGCGAAAAGCGGTCGTCGATCAGGTAGACGACGCCCTTGTCCGACTGCGTGCGGATGACCCTGCCGGCCGCCTGCACCACTTTCTGCATGCCCGGATACAAGTACGTATAGTCGTAGCCGGCGCCGAAGATGTCGCCCATGCGCTGGCGGATCTGCTCGTTGACGGGATTGATCTGCGGCAAACCGAGGGTGGCGATGAAGGCGCCGATCAGGCGCGCGCCGGGCAAATCGATACCTTCGCCAAACGCGCCGCCGAGCACGGCAAAACCGATGCCGCGCGTGTCCAGGCCGAAGCGGCCCAGGAATTGCGCGCGGGCAGTATCGTCCATGCGGCGCGACTGCTGCCAGATCGGCACGTCCGGGTAATGCTGGGCAAACAGGGCGGCCGTCTTTTCCATGTAGTCAAAACTGCTGAAGAAGGCCAGGTAGTTGCCCGGCGTTTCCGCGTACTGGCGCGCCATCAGCTGGGCGATGGGCAGCAAGGATGCGGCGCGGTGCTGGTAGCGCGTGGAAATGGTGTCGGCCACGCGCACGGACAATTGTTCTGCCTGGAATGGCGACTCCACGTCGACCCAGGCCGTGTCGGCCGGCATGCCCAGGGTGTCGCTGTAGTAATTCCACGGGCTCAGGGTGGCGGAAAACAGGGCCGTGCTGTGGCTGGCCGCGAAGCGTTCCTTGAGAAACGGTGCCGGCACGATGTTGCGGATGCAGACAGTGGAACCCGTGTCCGTTTTACTGACGTCGAACAGCGAATGTTCGCCGAAACTCTCTGCCAGGCGGTTGATCAGCAACACGTCGAAATAAAAGCGTTGCAAGTCTTCATCGAGCGCCGCCGCGTGCTCGGCCAGGTAGTCGCCGATGGCCGTGGCCACGCCTTGCAGGGCGCCAAAGAATTTGTCGGGCAAGGCGGGATGCACGTGGTAATCGCCATCCTGTTCTTTCAGTAAAGCCGTCCACTGGCGCGAGAGGCGGTCCAGCGGTTTTTTCAGCGCCTCGGGCGCGAACTTGCGCAGCATCTTCAGGTTGATCTGCGCCAGCTCGGCGCTATACATGCTGCGCGCGCGCGACACCATATTGTGCGCCTCGTCGACCAGCACATTGATTTTCCAGTCGTGGGCGAGGGTCATGCCGTACAGCATGGCGCTGAGGTCAAAATAGTAATTGTAGTCGCCGATGACGACGTCGCTCCAGCGCGCCAATTCCATGCCCAGGTAGTACGGGCAAATGCCCTGCTGCAGGGCGATGGCGCGCACGGCTTCCTTGTCGAGGATCAGGCCGCTGGCCAGCGCCACCTCGCGCGCCAGCGGCAAGCGGTCGTAAAAACCCTTGGCCAGCGGACACGATTCGCCATGGCACGCTTTGTCAGGATGCTCGCAGGCGCTGCTCTTGGCGCTCAGTTCCAGCACGCGCAGCGGCAGCAGGGGCGCGCTGTCTTTCAGGATGGCGCAGGCGTCGAGCGCCATTTGCCGGCCCGGGACCTTGGCGGCCAAAAAAAATAGTTTATCCAGGCCATGCGCGGCCGTGGCTTTCAGCATGGGGAACAGGCTGCCCACCGTCTTGCCGATGCCGGTTGGCGCCTGCGCCAGCAAGCCGCAGCCACGGCTGCTGGCCTTGTACATGGCCTCGGCCAGCTGGCGCTGGCCCGGGCGAAAGTCCGCATGGGGAAAGGACATGCTGGTGAGTTGCGCGTCGCGGCTGGCGCGGTGCGCCATTTCCTGCTCGGCCCAGTCGAGGAAGAGGGCGCAATGCTGTTCGAAGAACAGGCGCAGCGCCTCGGCCGTGCATTCCTCGTGCATGACGGTTTCCTTCTGGCTCACGATATCGAAATACACGAGCGCCACGCGCAGCATGGGCAGGTTCAGCTGCTGGCACAGCAGGTGGCCGTAGATGCGCGCCTGCGCCCAGTGCAGCTGGCGGTGGTTGGCGGGCATCGCGTCGAGTTCGCCCCGGTAGGTCTTGATCTCTTCCAGCTGGCGCCGCGCCGGGTCGTAGCCATCGGCGCGGCCGCGCACGTGCAGGGGACCGAAGTCGCCGGACAGGCTGATTTCACGCTGGTAATCGTCATCGCGCCGGCTCGTGACGGTGGCGTGGCCCGCCATGCCTTCCTGCGCCGTGGGCGAGGGGGTGAAGCGCAAGTCCAGGTCGCCCACCTTGGCCGTGAATTCGCACAGGGCGCGCACGGCGATGGTGTAAGTGTTGCGGCTCATGCTGCCGCCTGCCATTGCAGGTAGCACACGCTGACGGGCATGGCGTGCTCGGCGCAATACGCGATCCAGCGCAGCTGGTTGTCTTGCAGGCGGTCGCCCGGACCCTTGACTTCGATCATGCGGTAGCGCTGTTCGGTCGGCCAGAACTGGATCAGGTCGGGAAAACCGCTGCGGTTGCTTTTGATGTCGAGCAAGATGCGCTCGAACGCCTTCTTCAGGTGTGCGGCCGGGATGCAGGCCAGCGCCAGGTCCAGCAAGCCGTCTTCCAGTATGCTCCAGCTGACGAAGGGCGAGACGATGCCGTGCTTGGCGGCAAGCGTGGCGCGGATGGCGGCGTGGTAGCTGCCATCGTCCAGTTGCGCCAGGCAGGCGGCAAAATCGTTGCTGCGGCGCTGGTAAAAATCGGCGCTATGCAAGTCGGCCGGCCCCCTGTGAAACGGGTGGAAGAACGCGCCCGGCATGGGTTTGAAGATGGCGGGCCAGCACAGCAGGCCGAACAGCGAGTTGATCAGGGTGTTTTCCACGTAATACACGGGGGCGTCGTCCCGCATCAGATGTTGCTGCACCACTCCTTCCACGTAGCACGCCTGTTCCGGGCAGGGCAGCAGCAGGTCGATGCGCTCCACGGCGGCAGCTGCGTTGGCCACCTGCTTCGCATGGCCCAGCTTGCGCCGCAAACGGGGGGCCATGCGCAGCAGCAATTGCTGTTCCGCTTCGCTTTCCGGCGCGGCCAGGGCGATCTGCAGGCGCTCGTAGGCAGCTTGCGGCTGCTCATCTTTCTCCAGCACGCGGATGGCGCGGCCACGCGCGCCCGGATAGCGGCAATCGGCGTAGGCGCGGTAGGCGGCCGGCCAGTCCTGGCATTTCTCCAGGTGCTGGGCGATCTGGAAGCGCAGCTTGTCGCGCCGGCTGGCCAGCCAGGTATTGTCCTCTGGTAATGGCAGCGCAGCCAGTTCCTGCAGCACCTCGTCGGCCGGCGCGCTGTCGTTGTAGCGTTCGCGGCACTGGTGCAGCACTTCATAGTGCTCGATATCCTGGCGCGTGCGAAAACCCCGCGACTGCGGCGAGAATTCCACTTTTTCATATTGATACACGCCGAGGTCGGACAGCACGAATTCCGACCAGTCCTGGTGATAGTTGCCAAAGTAAATCAGGCGCAGGCGGTCGCACAGCGCTTGCAGGCCGATGCGGTACAGCACGTCACTGGAAGCCGGATGCCAGGCGGAAAACGGTTTATTTTCCCCATGCTGCTCGCGCAAGGCGTCCAATTGCTCCGCCTTGCGCGCCGCCTTCAGGGGCGCGTCGAGGGCGAAGGCCTGGGCGATTTCCATTTTCAGCAGCAAGTCGAACAGTTCTTCGAGAGAAATGGCAGGATCGGCCTCGACCCAGCCCGTGGCCAGCAAGGGCAAGGCGGCGGCGCGCGTGTCGCCGATTTCCGGGTAATTGAGCTTGCTGGCGCGAAACAGGCAGCCCTTGCGCATGACGAGGCGCACGAACAGGGCGCGCGACGGCTGCGGCAGTGCGCCGAATGCGGCAATGAATTGCGTTTCTTCAGGACTCAGCAGATCGGCGTAACGCGCGCTGATCCAGTTCAGCACATCTTGGAAATTATCCAGATAGTACAGGGGATTTTCCAGGACTCTCAACATGGGGATGGCATAGGGCAAGATGCAAGGTGATCAGTTTTACTGTGTTTATATACAGTTTAAACCTTCAGCCGCCGCTTGCCCAGCGAATTATGTTCAGTCAGCCGTGCTGTAGGCAAAACAGCAGTCGAACTTTTCGTAGGGAATCAGTTCGGCGCGCAGGCTGGCCAGTTCGATATCGGTCAGCAAGCCCCGGTGCGCTTCCGTGCGTCCTTTCGGCAGTGCTACGTCGTAATCGATGATGTCCCTGGCCAGCAGCGCCTGCAGCACGTCGGCTTGCCGCGCCGTCAGGTAGCGCGCATGCGTGCCCAGGGTTTTTGCCAGTTGATCTATGAATGCCTCGTCGCTGACGTCGTTGTACGTATCCTGGTCGGCCATGCTGTTCAACAACATGTGAACCATGAAATCTTGCAGGTTTTTCGCCAGGTACTGGGCTTCATTATCATCATGCCACAGCAGCACGATGGCCATCTCGCCGTCTTGCCCGCTTGAGGCGAAAAAGCAGTAGTGGTCGCCTGCGCCCGTTTGCGCGAACGGGATGAACTGGAAGGCGGGGTCGATCTGCCGGTAATCTTCCGTATCCAGCAGCGCTTCCACTTCCGCGGCAACGGCCTTGACATTGAGCAATTCGAAATCGTCCGCATGCAATAGCAGGGTGGGGCGGTCCGTCAATGTGGGATAGACCAGCTTGTACCAGTCGGGGCCATATTCACCCACGGCCAGCATGCCGTCGCGCTCCAGCTGCCGATACAGTGCAGGATAGGTGAAGCCGTGTTGTTGTTCTATTTCTGACAGTGTCATGTTTGTCCTGTTAAACGTGAGTGATGGTCCAATGATAGTCGAGGCGATGGCGCGCACGGTTGGCGCCATGGTAGCCATGATGGACATAATTAATAAACATTTTAGTTTACTTATGTGGTACGGCCACGTACTCTTGCCAGACTATATCCATCGAGCCCGCATGAAAAACATCATATTAATTTCCGCCGCTTGCCTGCTGGCGCTGCTGTCGACCATCGGCGCCTCGCTGCCATACCCGATCCTGCCGCCCTTGTTTGCGGCCGAGGCGCCGAATGCCTTCAACAATTTCCTCGGCTTGCCGTCGAAATTGCTGTTCGGCCTGGCGCTGACCATCAACCCGCTGGGCTTGCTGATCGGCTCGGCCTTGCTGGGACCGCTGTCTGACCGCTACGGCCGCCGTCCCTTGCTGATGCGCACCGCCGTGGGCGCCGCCATCGGCCACGCCATCACGGCCTGGGCGCTGGTGATCCAGTCCTACCCGCTGTTCATCGTTGCCCGTTTCATCACGGGTTTGCTGGAAGGTAACGGTGCCGTGGCGCGCGCCATGCTGGCCGATCAGTTGACGGGGCCGCTGCGCCTGCGCGCCATGTCATGGCTGAACGGCGCGTTTTACCTGGGCTGGCTGGTGGGCCCGATCCTGGCGGGTGCGACCCTGCATTGGGGCGTGACGGTGCCGTTCTGGATCGCCGCCGCCGCCCTGATGCTCGTCGCCGTGCTGGTGGCCGTGGGCTTGCCGCGCGAAACGCCGTCGTTGCTGACGACGTCGTGGTGGCAAGTGGCGCGCGACCGCCATTCGCTGAACCTGCTGCGCCATGAGGAGCTGCGCACCCTGTTCATCGTGCAGCTGGCGCTGACGTGCGGCGTGGCCAGCTTCTACGAGTTTTATCCGCTGTGGCTGGTCGAGACGGCGAATTACCATGCACAGGAGATTGCCTGGGTGAATGTGGGCCTGTGCGGCACGATGACGGTCACGTCCTTGCTGGCGGGCGGGCCCAGCCGCCATGCGCCGCTGCTGCGGGCCAGCTGGTATGCGTGCGGCGTGGCGTTGGCCGTAGGAATCTTGGCACTGGGTAATATCTGGGTGGGCATCGCTGCCATCGTGCTGTTCGGCATTCCGAATGCCTTGTACAACACGGTGATCCAGGGCTGGTGCGCCGAACGCTTCAGCGCGCACGGGCAGGGCGCCGTGATGGGCTTGCTGGCCACCACCTTTTGCATCGCCAACATCGTCGTGGCCCTCAGCGGTTCCGTGCTGACCTTGATCGACACGCGGCTGATCCTCGTCGCGGGCGCCTTGTCCGCCGCCTGGGCCGCGTGGCGCATGGCGGCCTGGCGCCGCCAGCTGGCCGGCGTGGGCGACACGCAAGCCGTGGCATGAGCGCGAGCATGAATACGTCGGAGCAGATCCTGTTCCTGCTGAAGATGCGCGGGCCGCAGACGGCGCAGCAACTGGCGGCCTTGCTCGATATCACGTCCATGGGCGCGCGGCGCCAGCTGGAAGCGGCGCTGGAACGTGGCCTGGTGGCTTTCGAGGACGTGGCCGACAAGGTGGGGCGCCCGTCGCGGCGCTGGACGCTGACGCGGGAGGGCCATGCACGCTTTCCTGATCGCCATGCCGACCTGACCCTGGAATTGATAGCGCAGGTGAAAACCCTGTTCGGCGACGAGGGCCTGGATAAACTGATCGGCGCGCGCGAGCGCAGCAGCGAAGCCGCCTACGGCAAGCTGGTCGACCCGCAGCTTGCGCTGGCGCAACGAGTGGACAGCCTGGCGCGGGCGCGCGATGGCGAGGGGTACATGGCCCATGCGGAACCGCAGGACGATGGCAGTGTCTTGCTGGTGGAAAACCATTGTCCGATTTGCGCGGCCGCCACGGCATGCCAGAATTTCTGCCGCTCGGAGCTGGCCATCTTTCAACGGGTACTGGGGGGCGATTGCACGGTGGAGCGCAGCGAATATCTGCTGGAGGGGGGGAGGCGCTGCGTGTACCGGATCATACCCATCGGGGTCTGAGGAGTCAGGCCCCGATAGTTGTAGGTCGGGTTAGCGTTGCGCGCGTAACCCGACATCCCCATTGGCGCCAACAATGCGTCGGATTACGCGCGGCCTTGCCGCGCTAATCCGACCTACATCACTTATTTCTTGGCAGCCTTCGGCTTGGCGGCAGGCGCTGCCTTTTCAGCAGCGGCGGTGGCGCCGCTCGTCGCCTTTTCCGTTGCCTGCGCCACTTGCGCGCTGGCCTTGGCGATCTGCTCTTCCACGGTTTTCACGGCCTGTTTTGTGGCCTTGGTCACCTGCTCGTAGCCGAGGAAGGCGTTGTCGATGGCGGCCTTGACGATGGCGACAGCGTTTTCCGAGCCTGGCGGCACGTTTTTCGTGACGTCGTAGATCAGGGCGCTCAGATTGCTTTTCGCTTCAGCCACGTGGGCTTCGGCGGCCGTGGTGAATTCCGTGTGGATTTCCTTGATGATGTCGTCGAGTTGCTGTTTATACGCTTTTGCGCCGGCCACGCCCGGTTGCAGCTGGGCGGCGGCGGCAGCCATGGCGGCCTTCGGATCCTTGGCCTGGCTGATTTCCTTGCTGGCTGCAAGGCCATCCTCGATGCCGGACTTGGCGGTGGCCATGTTCAGCGCCAATACCTGTTCCACGCCTTGCACGGCCTTGGAGGTGAGGGTGTTGAAGGTCATCAGCTGGAATTCAAACAGGGCCTTGGTGGCCGATGCGAATTGTTCGGGATTCGTAAACATGTGGTCTCCTCGGTTTGAATAGATACGTTCTTATCGTTCCATACTCTTTCGACGCCGCAATGCCATCGCTTGATCTCAAGCCGGTGCCCCGTGTGGTCATGACCCCATTATTTAACAAGCGCCGGTTTTTCGCAACGGCTATCTTTGTAGGGTCCCGAGGCCAGTTCCCAGCCAAATCCCAGGGTCGACTGGGCGCACGACAGGGTGCCGTCGATCTTGCTGCGCCATTTGTACCAGGGGGCAGGGCCGGCCGAGGCCCACGCGCAGGCGGCCAGCAGGGCCGTGGCGATCAGGTATTTCATAGTTGCTCCGAAAGAAAAGCCTGCCGGCATTGTAGCGCGCCTGCCGTTCAGGGAGCGGGCGATTGCGGCGCCGTGGCGGGCAGCTGCAGGGTGAAGGTGGTGCCGCTGGTGGCACCGGTGTTGCTGGTGGCGTCGATATGGCCGCCCAGCACGCCCGTGACGATGTTGTGCGCCACATGCAGGCCCAGGCCAGAGCCGCCGGAACCGAGCTTGGTGGTGAAGAAGGGGTCGTAGACGTGCGCCAGGTCGTCGGCGGCGATGCCCACGCCCGTGTCGGCGATGGACAGGGTGATCGTCTGCCCATCGTCGCTGCCGCGCGCCGTGATGGCGATGTTGCCGCCGCTGCGGCCCTCGAAGGCATGGCGCAGGCAATTTTCCAGCAGGTTGCTCAGCACCTGGCCCAGCGGGCCCGGATAGCTGTCCATGGCCAGGCCGTCCGGCACGTCCTGCGTCAGGCTCAGGCCGGCGGCCTTGAGCGGCGTCGACATGGGCAGCATCAGTTCGGCGACGAACTGGCGCAGCAGGAAGTGGCGGCGTTGCGAACTGGCGCGGTCGACGGCGATCTGCTTGAAGCTCGATACCAGGTCGGCGGCGCGCTGCAGGTTGCGCAGCATGATGGCGTCCGCCTCGCTGGCCTGGGTCAGGTAGGCGCCCAGTTCGGAGCGGCGCAGGCCGTCGAGGAAGCTGGCCTGGATTTCGCGCGTGCGTTCGGCCATGGTGGTGGCCACCACCAGGCCGTTGCCGATCGGCGTATTGAGTTCATGCGCGATGCCGGCCACCAGCGCGCCGAGCGCGGCCAGCTTGTCGCGGCGCACCAGTTCTTCCTGCGTGATGGACAGGTTTTCCAGCGCGGCGGCCAATTCGAGGTTCGTTTGCTCCGAGTGTTCCTTGGCCTGCGTCAAGGCCGCCGTGCGTTCGGCCACCAGCTCTTCCAGGTGGGCGCGGTGGCGCTGCAGCTCGCGTTCGTGGCGCATGCGGCCGATGGCGATACCGGCCAGGTCGGTCGCCGTGTCGATCAGTTCCAGGTCGCGCGCGTCGGGCTGGCGCACTTCGCGGTAGTACATGGCGAACGAGCCGAGCACGGCGCCATCCTGGCCGAAGATGGGGCGCGACCAGCAGGCGCGCAGGCCGAACGGCGCGGCCAGCTCGCGGTAGGGCGCCCACAGCGGATCGCGCATGATGTCGGTGACCACCACCGGTTCGCGCAGGAACATGGCGGTGCCGCAAGAGCCCACGCCAGGGCCGATGGCCACGCCTTCGAGCAGGGCCATGTATTCGGGCGGCAGGCTGGGACCGGCCGCGCTGTGCATGTGGATGCCGTCATCGTCGAGCAGCATGATGGAGCAGAGCACGCCGCGCGACTGGCCTTCGATCAGCAGCAGCAACTGGTTCAGGGTGGGGATCAGGGGCGCACCCTTGGCGACCATTTCCAGCAGGGTGCTCTGGCCCGCGCGCATGGCTTCGGCCAGGTTGCGTTCGGTCAAGTCGATGATGCGCGCATGCACGAGCTGGCGGCCCGGCACGGACAGGCGCATCAAGCGGATTTCGCAGGCGATCGGGTGGCTGTCGCGGTGGCAGCAGCTGGCGCGGAAGACGACGATCTTGCCTTGCAAGGTATCGCGGATCTTTTCTTCCAGCAATTGCGGCGAGGCGCTGCCATCGCTCTGATGCCTGGGGAACAGGGGCTCCATGCCGCCTTGCAGCAGCTCGGCCAGCGGCATGCCGAACAGTTCTTCGGCCAGGTGGTTGGCGTCGATCAGCAGGCGGTTGTCGATATCGAACAGCAGCACGGCGTCGGGCGAACCGGCCAGGATGGAGTGGTAATTGACTTCCAGCGTTTGCGGATGCAGGGGGCGCGGTGGCGTGGCGGGAGCGGCGAAGGGGCGGGCGGCTGGCGCCTCGGCCTTGTGCAGCGCCAGTTCCATGAGGATTTTTTCCGCCACGTCGCGCGCATTGAAGGGCATCTTGATGTAGTCGCTGGCGCCGGCGCCCACGCTGCGGCCCTGTTCCTCGGCGCTGGGAGTGGCCGACATCAGCAGCAGGGGCACGCCGTGGCGTCCGCCCGCATTGCGCAGGCGCATGCAGGTGGCGCCGATATTTGTGCCCGCCAGCGCCGCGTCGAGCAGGATCAGGTCCGTGCCGCCGGCCGCCAGTTCCACGCCTTCGTCGATATCGCCCGCCAGTCCCGTGCCCAGGTTATGCCGGTCCAGCACATACAGCAGTTCGCGCACATCATTCGGCGAATTGCTGACCAGCAGCACATTGGCCCGGTCGGTGATGGAGGAAATCAACTGGTTCATGGTATCGCGCCCTTACGCGGTTCATGGGCCTAGTATTACATCAAGGCAAGTAGGAGTAAACGATAATTCTTGATGACCAAAAGCAATCTGTTCAAGCCGCTTTTTGCGCTGCCGGTGCCGCTTCCAGGGCCGCGCGCGCCTGTTCGATGCGCGGGTAATTATCCTCGATCCAGTCGACCAGCACGGCCAGGCGCTCGGCCGCCTCGCGTCCCAGCGGCGTCAGGCTGTATTCCACCTTGGGCGGTATCACCAGATACGCCTGGCGCAGCACGAAACCGTCGCCCGCCAGCGCTTCCAGGGTTTGCGCCAGCATTTTTTCGCTCACGCCGCCCACTTCGCGGCGCAGTTCGCTGAAGCGCCGCGTGCCGCTCAGCAGCAGTACCAGCACCAGCACGGCCCAGCGGCTGGTCAGGTGGCTGAGCACGGCGCGCGACGGGCAGGCCGCCGCCAGCAGGTGCGCCCCCTGGTTTTGGCGGGCGAGGGCGGTGCGCAGGCTGGCGCCAGGAGTGTCTGTGGACATGATAGTTGGACCTGTAAATGTAGATTTCATTCATACTTACCAAAAGGTACGTACTTACAATAAGTAAGCAATAGTCCTATTATAGGGTTTTACCACCCACGTACCAAGGAGAAATCATGATCGTCATCACCGGCGCCACAGGCAATCTGGGCCAGCACGTCATCGCCAGCCTGCTCACATCCGTCCCGGCAGCCAATATCATCGCCGCCGTGCGCAACCCGGCCAAGGCCGCCGGCCTGGTCGCCCAGGGCGTGCAAGTGCGCCAGGCCGATTACAACGATGGCGCCAGCCTCGATGCGGCATTCAAGGGTGCAACGAAGATCCTGCTGATTTCGTCGAGCGAAGTGGGCCAGCGCGCGCAGCAGCACCAGAATGTCATCGATGCAGCCAAGCGGGCCGGCGTGGCCTTGCTGGCCTACACCAGCGTCTTGCGCGCCGACACGTCGCCGCTGGGCCTGGCCGCCGAGCACGTCATTACGGAAGCGGCCATCCGCGCATCCGGTCTGCCGTACAGTTTCCTGCGCAACGGCTGGTACCTGGAAAACCATACGGAACACCTGGCGCCCGTGCTCGAGCATGGCGTCGTGCTGGGCGCGGCGCAAAACGGCCGCTTCTCGTCCGCCGCGCGCCTTGACTACGCGGCGGCCGCTGCCGCCGTGCTGACGGCGCCCCAGCCGCAAGCCATCTATGAACTGGCTGGCGACCACGGCTTTACCCTGGCCGAGTACGCTGCCGAAGTGGCCCGGCAGTCGGGCAAGGCGATTGCGTACAAGGATATGCCGCAGGCGGACTTCAAGGCGGCGCTGGTGGGCGTGGGCGTGCCGGAAGGCTTTGCCGACCTGCTGGCCGACTCCGATGCGGGCGCGGCCAAGGGCGGCCTGGAAGACAATGGCAAGCAATTGAGCGCGCTGATTGGCCGTCCGACGACGAGCCTGTTTGACGCCGTGAAGGCGGCACTGGCCAAATAAGGGAAAGGGCCGCGCGGCAGCGCGGCATCTTGAAATGAAAAAAGCCGCAAACTCGTGAAAGTTTGCGGCTTTTTTGCGAATTAGGTAATGGTGCCCACGAAGGGACTCGAACCCCTACACCCGAAGGCACATGGACCTGAACCATGCGCGTCTACCAATTCCGCCACGTGGGCACTGATGCTGCTTGTTGCTATATCTTACTACTGTACTGCGGACTACAACGACAACAACTCGTTGCTGGTGGTGCCCACGAAGGGACTCGAACCCCTACACCCGAAGGCACATGGACCTGAACCATGCGCGTCTACCAATTCCGCCACGTGGGCATTGTGCTGCTTGTTACTACTATCTGCTACTTTACTGCGGATCACAACAATCGACAACTTGTTGCTGGTGGTGCCCACGAAGGGACTCGAACCCCTACACCCAAAGGCACATGGACCTGAACCATGCGCGTCTACCAATTCCGCCACGTGGGCATTGTTACTGCTTGCTGCTTGTCGCTGCATGTTCTGCAGCGAGGACAAAATCATAAGGGCTGGCGTGCATTCGGTCAATCAACATTTTGCACTTTTCTTCAAGAAACACCCTTTTCCCCTGAAAAAAACCATTTCCCTATGAAAGGCAAGATGAATCTGCCTGTTTTTTCAGCAAAAACAGGCATTTGGCGCTTATTGCGGCAGGGTGATGGTTTGCGTGCCGATCTGCAGCAAGCGTCCGCCAGGCACTGTCTGCAGGGAGGTTGGCACCGATTTGCAGCCGATATCGAGCACGATCAGGAACTCCGCCGCCATGGCCGGGGTGGTCTTGACGTAGGCGGCGTGCTGCTGGCTTGCCTCCTTGGGAGGATTGGGGGCGCTAAAGCTGGACAATTGTTCCTCGTCTGGCCGTAATGATTGCAGGCAAAGCGAAGCCGTGCCATTTTCTATGCTGGCCCGGCCATTCGGATACAGGTACAGGGTGTTGAGCGCATGCATGTTCCATTCGAAAGTGCGGGCCGTTGCGGAGTTCAGCTTGTCGAGCACCACCACCACGTCGTTCGAGCGCGAATACCATATTTGGCGCTTGGCCAGGCTCAAGTCGTTGCTGTAGGCGGCACTGGCATCGCCTTCCACGTAGTCGAGGTCCGTGCCGTGCATGAATGCCGTGATCTTGCCGTTTTTGTAGCGCATCTCGTAGTGGCCGGCGATGAATTGGCCTTTCCCGCCATCAAAGGTGATGGCGTTGTGGGCGCGCGACTGGCGGTACCAGCTTTGCGACAGCGGCGATGCGTAGTAGTCCTGGTAGCCGGCTTCGATCAGCAGTGGCTTGCCGCCGCTGTTGATGACCAGGCTGTTTTGATCCCCGTGGCTGTGATTGAAGGCGCCGAACGGACTCGATTTGAAGTAGACGGAAGTGCGGGCGGCGTTGCTCATGTCGCTGTGCATGGCTGCCCAGCCAATGCTGGGAAAGAGCATGGCGTTGGGCGGTGCTTCGGGCGCGACCGTGTCGGCAGGCAGTGGGTAGGGCGCCTGTAGCAGGGTGATGGGATTTTCCTGCGCGCCCGGCTGGCTGCTGTACCAGGCGGCCGCTGGCGTGGCTTGCCGTGCCACATACGCCTTCAGGGGGGCCGGGTCCGGCTTGCTTTCGTGGACATCGCCGAAGACGTGGCGTGGGGCGTTCGGTGGGATGAACTGCATGAAATAGCTGGAAAATCCCGCTGCCCACGGTTTGTTGAACAGGTTGACGCCGGTGGCTTCGGCCAGCGGCTGCCATAGTTGCAACTGTATATCGGTGGTGTACTGGCCATACGCCGAGCCGTTGGCAAAGCCGCCTTCCGGGCCGCTCCAGACGTGGACGATATGCATGTACGAGCGCACGGCAAAGTCGAACCAGGCTTGCGCTTCCGGCCTGGCGTCGAGCAGCAGGGTTGAGGCGGCGGCAAGGTAGCCCAGTGCCTCGACGCCGTGCGAGTCCATGGGGGACTGGTCCAGGCGTCCGCCGGCGATGGACAGGTCCGCGTAAATGGGCGTCAGCCGCTGCGCGGCGACCGACAGCCAGTGCGCGCGGCGGGGCGCATCCAGATCCAGCCACAGGAAGTCGGCCCCCTTGGCAAGTACCAGAGCAATCATGCGCGCCACCTGGTCCTGCGCTTTATAACTGGTGGGTCCATCCGGGCTCAGCGCGGCCAGCTGGTCGCCGCGCAGTATGGCTTCATCCAGATACCTGCGTTCCTGTGTCAGGCGAAATAGCAAGGCGGCCGCTTCCATTTGCCGGATCACGGCGCCGGCGGCATTGGCGATGCGGTTGTACTGGCCGCCATCGTTGGGCGTGGTCCACATGCCATCGTTGACGCTGGCCACGGCCGTGGTATTCAGATTGACTTCGCTGACGAGGCGGTTCAGGAAGGGGCGCCGCTTGCTCTCCATGGCGGCATCCCAGGCGCTCGCTTGCGCGAAGGAGGCTGGCAACTGGCGCGGGCGCGGGTGGGCCCGCACGGTCGCCGCCATATCGGACGATTCGGGAACGACAAAATTGCGTGAATTGCTGTCGATGGTAAACGGACGCTTGTCGGACCAGTCGCGGGACGTGGAAAGCGGGCTGACGCGCCATTCATACTCGCCGGGCGGCAGTGCGCTCGATGGCAGCAGGAAATTGCGCGAGACGGTGTGGCTGCTCGCGGTGCCGCCAACCGGCAAAATCTCCACGACATATTGCGCCGGATAGCTGGCATGGCGCGGCCAGGCAAAGGACGGCGGATTTTGCACCTGCAATTTCACTTGTTCCGGTGCCGGTTTGACGATTTCAGGGCTGCTGGAGCGGGTGCTTACCCAGTCCGCCGCCTGGCTGGCGCCAGCGCCGAGGCTTAATGCCATGAAGCTGTTGAAAAGAATCCGTTGGTGTTTGCCTGGCCTGCATGTCATGACTTCTCTCCGTAATGCTGTTGCCAGTCACGCGCGATGCGTGACATGGGGAGATGTCAATATACTATTGAATGGAGCAAAAATGTTCTTTTTTGACAATTGCCCGGGCGGGTTGGTGCCGTGCTGCGGAAATGAAAAAAGCCGCAAACTCGTGAAAGTTTGCGGCTTTTTTGCGAATTAGGTAATGGTGCCCACGAAGGGACTCGAACCCCTACACCCGAAGGCACATGGACCTGAACCATGCGCGTCTACCAATTCCGCCACGTGGGCACTGATGCTGCTCTATTACTTGTCGCAAAATAACTTCGCAACAATTCTGCTATTATAACGGCTTGAAGAGTTTTGCGCCAGATGAGCTTTCGCTCCATACTGCACATCAACCCTGTACCGCTTTCCTGCAACTGCATTCCCGTGAAGGTTTGTCGCTGCAAGAGACCGAGATTATAGAGCAATATTTGCCGAAGTCAAATGCATTGCGCAGCTTTTCTCCTTTTTTTCATCGGCGGGGCACTTGTTCGGTTTCCGCTACGCTGTCCGTTAGGCAAACCAAGGCGTCCTCCGGTACACTACCGGACATCACCGTGTCAATATTGACGGTGATGTCATCGGTCTTTGTCTTCCGTTTGATCACTGTCAATAACAACTATAGAAATACTTTTGAGCCAAAATACCCACACCATCCCCAGCCGGGAGGACATTCTCGGCATATTCCGCAGCGTCAACGCGCCTCTCGACCCGCAGTCTCTCGGGAAAACGCTGCAAGTGCATGCCGATTCCATGGATGTCCTGGTCCGTCGCCTGAAGGCGATGGAGCGCGACGGCCAGCTCAAGTCTGACGCCAGCGGTGTTTTCAGCCTGGCCGACCAGAGCGCGCTTGTCGCCGGTCGCGTTACCAGCCACCGTGACGGCTTCGGCTTTGTCATTCCCGACGACGCCAGCGCCGACCTGTTCCTGCCTGAGAAAGAAATGCAGAAAGTACTGCATGGCGACAAGGTCATGGCCCGCATCGTCGGCACGGACCGCCGCGGCCGCCCGGAAGGCACGATCGTGGAAGTCACCTACCGCGCCAATACCCACGTCATCGGCCGCCTGATCCAGGAAAACGGTACCTGGGTCGTGGCGCCGGAAGACCAGCGCATCGGCCAGGACATCCTGGTGACCGGTTCGGTGGGCAAGGCGAAGGCCGGCCAGATCGTCAGCGTCGAGCTGACCGAGCAACCGATGCGCTTCAAGCAGCCGGTCGGCAAGATCGTCGAAGTGCTGGGCGCCCTCGATGATCCCGGCATGGAAATTGAAATTGCCGTGCGAAAATTCAACGTGCCGCACGTCTTTTCCGCCGCCGCCCTCAAGCAGGCTGAAAAGCTGCCCTTCGAAGTGCGCGCCGCCGACCTGAAAGACCGTGTCGACCTGCGCGACGTGCCGCTCGTTACCATCGATGGCGAGGACGCGCGCGATTTCGACGATGCCGTGTATTGCGAGCCCGTCAAGATCGGCCGCGCCAACTGCTTCCGCCTGATCGTGGCGATTGCCGACGTCAGCCATTACGTGAAGCCGAACGACGCGCTCGATGCCGATGCGCTCGAACGCAGCACGTCCGTCTACTTCCCGCGCCGCGTGATCCCGATGCTGCCGGAAAAACTGTCGAATGGCCTGTGTTCGCTGAACCCGGCCGTCGACCGCCTGACCCTCGTCTGCGACGCCGTCGTCAGCGACAAGGGCGAGTTGAAGGCGTATCAGTTCTATCCGGCCGTCATCCATTCGGCCGCGCGCCTCACGTATGACGAAGTCGCCGCCGTGCTGGGCAACACCAAGGGACCCGAAGCGGCACGCCGCGCGGACATCCTGCCGCACCTGCAAAACCTGGAAGCCGTCTACCGCGCCTTGCTGAAGGCACGCACGGAGCGGGGCGCCATCGACTTCGAGACGACGGAAACGTATATCGTCTGCAATAGCGCCGGCAAGATCGAAAAGATCATCCCCCGCACGCGCAACGAGGCGCACAAGATCATCGAAGAGTGCATGCTGGCGGCCAACGTCTGTGCGGCGGATTTGTTGCTGCGCAACAAGCATCCCGGCACCTACCGCATCCACGCCAGCCCGACCAAGGAAAAGCTCACGCAAGTGCGCACCTTCCTCAAGCAGGTGGGCCTGAACCTGACGGGCGGCGACACGCCATCGGCATCCGATTACCAGACCCTGATGCAGCAGATCAAGGCGCGTCCCGACGCGGCACTGCTGCAAACGATGCTGCTGCGCTCGATGCAGCAAGCCGTTTACAGCCCGGACAATATCGGCCACTTCGGCCTGGCGTACGAGGCATATGCCCACTTCACCAGCCCGATCCGCCGCTATCCCGACCTGCTGACGCACCGCGCCATCAAGGCCATTTTGCAAGGCAAGAAATACGAGCCGAAGCTGTCCGAAAAGACCGTGCTGAACACGAACGTGTCGAACGCCACGCGCAAGCAGCAAGCGAAGGACAAGGCCGACGGCAAGCCGAAGAAGACGGACCTGACGATCTGGGACGCGCTGGGCGTGCATTGCTCGGCCAACGAGCGCCGCGCCGACGAAGCGTCGCGCGACGTGGAAGCCTGGCTGAAGTGCTACTTCATGCAAGACAAATTGGGCGAAGAGTTCACCGGCACCATCACCGGCGTGACCACCTTCGGCGTCTTCGTGCAACTCGATACCCTGTTTGTCGAAGGCCTGGTGCACGTCACCGAGCTGGGCACCGACTACTTCCAGTACGACGATGCGCGCCATGAATTGCGCGGCGAACGCACGGGCAAGCGCTACCAGCTGACCGACCGTCTGACGGTGCAAGTGGCGCGTGTCGACCTGGAAACGCGCAAGATCGACCTGCGTTTGGTTACCGATGCGGAACTGGCGGGCGAAGATGCGCCAGCCAAGCCGAACGGCGCCGGCAAGCGCAAGGGCGAAAAGAAATCCATGGTCAAGCCCGGTCCTGCGACCGAGCAGCGCCATGAGATCAAGGCCAGCGTCAACAACGGCGGCAAGGCCGGCAAGGGTTCCGGCGGCCGTTCCAATGGCACCAAGGCGCAAGCCAAGCCTGCAGTCAAGGCGGCGCTGAAGGAAGCCCCCAAGGCCGCCGAACCTAAGCGCAGCAAGAAACCAGCCGCGGCACCCGCTGCGGCGGCACCACGTGCAGCAAAAACTGTATCAAAATCAAGCAAGAACAAGCGATAAAAGAAACGATAACAAATGAAGAATAAAATGATTTTCGGCTTCCACGCCGTCACCTCGCGTCTGCGTCATGAAGCGTCGTCCGTGGAAGAAATTTTCGTCGATGCCAGCCGCGTCGACGGCCGCATGAAGGACATGATCGCCGCCGCCAAGGCTGCCAACGTGCGCGTCATGCCTGTCGACTCGTCGCGTCTGGACAAGATCGTCGGCACGCGCCGCCACCAGGGCGTGATCGCGTTTGCCTCGCAACTGTCGCTGGCGCGCAATCTCGATGAACTGCTGGACGCCATCGACGGTCCGCCGCTGCTGTTGATTCTCGACGGCATCACCGACCCGCACAACCTGGGCGCCTGCCTGCGCGTGGCCGACGGCGTCGGCGCGCATGCCGTGATCGTGCCGAAGGACCGCGCCGTGGGCTTGAACGCCACGGCCGCCAAGGTCGCCAGCGGCGCCGCCGAAACCGTCCCGTACATCACCGTGACGAACCTGGCGCGCACCATGCGTGAACTGAAAGAGCGCGGCATCTGGCTGATCGGCACGTCCGACGACGGCGAAAAAGGCTTGTACGAAGCCGATTTCACGGGTCCGACGGCCCTCGTCATGGGTTCCGAAGGCGAAGGCATGCGCCGTTTGACGCGCGACACCTGCGACATCCTCGTCAGCATCCCGATGTTCGGCTCCGTCGAGAGCTTGAACGTATCGGTCGCTTCCGGTGTCTGTCTCTACGAAGCCCGCCGCCAGCGCATCGCGAAAGAAGGCTAAAAATTTTGTAGCGCTTCTTTGATATGCCGCCGCCCTTGAGGCGGCGGTTGTTTATCTGCCTCCCCGGCAGCACGCCGCCGAATACGCTACCATTTGCGTTCCACCTTATTCATTGTCATTATGTTCCACCACCTGCGCGAAGATATCAACAGCATCATTGAACGTGACCCTGCCGCCCGCAATGGCTGGGAGGTGCTGACCTGTTATCCTGGCCTGCACGCCATCGTCATGCATGGCTGGGCGCACTGGTGCTGGACGCGGCACCTGAAGTGGGTAGGGCGCTTCATTTCATATATCGCCCGCATCATCACGGGCATCGAGATCCACCCGGGCGCCGTCATCGGCCGGCGCGTCTTCATCGACCATGGCTTCGGCGTGGTGATCGGCGAGACGGCCGTCGTCGGCGACGATTGCACCATCTACCAGGGCGTGACCCTGGGCGGCACCTCGCTGCACAGCGGCAGCAAACGCCATCCGACGCTTGAACGGGGCGTCATCGTCGGCGCCGGCGCGCAAGTGCTGGGCAGCTTCACGGTGGGCGAGTACGCCAAGGTGGGCTCGAACGCCGTGCTGCTGAAACCCGTGCCGTCCGGCGCCACGGCCGTCGGCAACCCCGCGCACATCGTGCAAAAGGATGTCAGCGCCCTGCGCGAGGGCAGCACGGCCCATTTGTTCGCCGCATATGGCGTGACGCCCAACGGCGACGATCCGCTGTCGAAAGCCCTGCAAGGCTTGATCACGCATGCCGTGGCACAGGAACAGCGCATCGAAACCATCCTCGCCACCCTGAAGGCGGCGGGCATCTGCTGCCAGGGCGTGCCCGAGTGTGATAAATTCGATTCCGAGCAAATGAACAAGCTGGTTGATTAAGGATACAGGCATGACTACAGACGCAAACGCAGCAGAAAAGAGTAGCGATAATCCCAATCTGCTCGACCCCTTCGAGATCCGCGTGCTGGCCGTGCTGGCCGAAAAGGAAGCGCTGACGCCGGACAGCTATCCGCTGTCGCTGAATGCCCTGACGAACGGCTGCAATCAGCTGTCCAGCCGCGACCCCGTCATGGCCCTGTCCGAAGAAACCGTCTACGACGTGCTGCAGCGTTTGATGCAGCGCAAGTTCGTCAACGGCATCACGCAGGCGGGTGCGCGGGTCGCCAAGTACGAACACCGCATGCGCATCAAGTGGTCGCTGGAACAGGACAAGCTGGCCATCCTGACGATATTGATGCTGCGCGGCTTGCAGACGGCGGGCGAGATCCGCAGCCGCAGCGGCCGCGTGCATGAATTCAAGTCCGTGGCGGAAGTGGAAGCCGGCCTGCAATTCTTGATCGACAAATACCCGCCGCTGGTGGCCAAGCTGGCCGTCGCGCCCGGCGCCAAGGAACCGCGCTACGGCCATCTGCTGGGCGGCGAAGAGGCGCTGGCGCAGATCGAGACGGCGGCAGGTTTTGCGGGCGCCGTCAGCGCGCCGCAGCAGGGCAGCAGGGTGGCCCAGCTGGAACAGGAAGTGCTGCAATTGCGCAGCGACTTCGATGGCCTGGCGGCGCAGTTCGAGGCGTTCCGCAAGCAGTTCGAATAATTTCCGGGCACGCGCCTATTGGGCTTGCGGGTCGAAATAGGCGGTCCAGGTCAGGCTGGAAGCGGCAAGGCCCTGCGCCTTGCCAAATTGCGCCATGGCCTTGCGCGGTTTTGCCAGTCCCGCCAGAGCCACCCCCAGGTTGTAATGGGTATGGCTGTCCGTCGAACCGAGCTTGAGCGCCGTTTCCAGTACGTTGACGGCTTCCCTGTACTTGCCCTGGTCACACAGCACGGCGCCCAGGCAAGTGATCAGGGCCGTGTCTTGCCGGGCCGCTTGCAAGGCGCTGCGCAACACGGCTTCAGCTGCCGCCATGTGCGCCTCCCATTGCCCGGCATCGCCTTCGGCCAGCTGGATATGCGCCCTGCTTGCGGCGATGGCGTCCATTGCCGCCTTAGCCAGGCCAGGCGGCGGAATTGCTTCCGGTTTCATAATCGACGCTGGCGGTAAAATCCCAGTCATCGGTGTCACGCCCTGTCTTCCCGGACCAGGCCTCGGGAGCGACGCTCAACAGTTCTTCCAGCCACTTGTCCGTTTGATCGGGCATCAGCGTGGGGTCGGCCAGTACGCTGTCATATGTGGCCTTGCCCGAGCCGACGACGAAACAGCGCGCATACAGGAAACCGTCATCCGACTTTCCTGAGTTGCCGGCATGGTCCGCAAACACCTTGCCATCGAGCTGGTACAGTGCCTGAGCCAGGCACTCCTCGAAGCCCTTGATGTCCTTGACCGGCAACTCGGCGAGCGCTTCGGTCAATGGTTCCACCGCAGCATCGGCGTCGCCGTCTTCCAGGGCTTCACGGTCGATTTGCTCTATCAGCTGCCAAAATTTTTCTTCGTTCATTGTTTATTCCAGGTAAATAGTCTATCGATACTGAAAGAGAGCAGGCATGCAATCCCCTTGGCGCGATGCGTCCCGTCTGTGCATCTTGAGCTTGTTTAGAATATCATCTTGCCCGAATGCCAAGCGCACAGTTTCCCCAAGTAACTCTTTGTAATCAACACCGCAAACAATTCGACCAAGCGTCCTTCCCACATGACTTTTTCCTTCCTGTGCCGCTCCTGCGGCGAGACCCACACGGGCATGCCCAGCTTCGGTGCCGATGCGCCGTGGCTGTACCAGCAGATGGCGCCCGCCGAACGCGAAGCACGCTGCCAGCTCGACAGCGACGCTTGCATCGTTGACGAAGCGCACTGCTTCGTGCGCGCCACCCTCGACATCCCCGTGCATGGCGCGGATGAGCCATTCAGCTGGGGCGTGTGGGTATCGCTGAGCGGCGACAGCTTCGATGCCTGGGACGCCTGCTTCAACGATGCCAAACGGGCGCACATCGGCCCCTTCTTCGGCTGGCTCAGCACGCAACTGCACGTGTATCCCGCTACATTGAACCTGAAGACCCGTGTGCACCTGCGCGACGATGGCATGCGTCCGGCAATCGAGCTGGAACCGACGGATCACCCGCTGGCGCTGGAACAGCGCGACGGCATCACGGCAGAGCGGGTGGCCGAGCTGTATGCGCAGCTGATGCATGGCGATTGACAGGCCCGGCTTTTCAGCCCCTCCCTGTCGGTCCGCGCATGTTTCCGGTATCATTCGGCATGAATACTATTTCCTTCCAACCGTTTGTTATTGGTGTCGCTGGCGGAAGCGGCAGTGGCAAGTCCACCGTATCCCAACAAGTGCTGGCGTCCTTTGGCGCCGACATGGTCTCGGTCGTGATGCAGGACGACTACTATTGCGACCAAACCCATCTCTCCCCTGAAGTGCGCAGGCAGCAGAATTACGACCATCCGCAGGCGTTCGAGTGGCCATTGCTGGTGCAGCACATCCAGGCCTTGCGCAATGGCGAGGCGATCGAGATGCCCGAGTACGACTTCACGCTGCACAACCGCTCCGACAGGACCATCTTGGTCAAGCCGGCGCCGGTGATCGTGATCGAAGGCCTGTTTGCCCTGTATGACGAAGACTTGCGCAACATGATGTCGCTGAAGATCTTTGTCGACACGGCCTCCGACGTGCGCTTCATCCGCCGCATGCAACGCGATATCACGGAACGTGGCCGCTCGGTGGAAAGCGTCATCGAGCAGTACCTGGAAACCGTGCGCCCGATGCACAAGCAATTCATCGAACCGACCAAGCGCAATGCCGACGTCATTTTGCCGCACGGCGCCAACGGCCCCGCGGTCGACATGATCACGGCCAAGGTGGCCAGCGTCATTGGCCGATTGAAACCGGCCGGCTGAAGCAGGCTGACGCAGCCCGCTGCGTCAGCGTTCCCCCATCGACTCCGAGAATGTCTTGGTGATCGGTTTCGTCAGGTAGCGCAAGACCGTCTTGCGGCCCGTGTTGATTTCCACGGTGGCCGTCATGCCGGGCTGGATCAGGATCGGCTCGCCATTCTTGCCCATCAGGTTGCGCCCGCTGGTCTTGATCTGCACGCGGTAGTACGGCTGTTCGTTGCCCTTGTTGTCTTCACTTAAGGTGTCCGCGCTGATGTAGCTGACGGTGCCGCGCAGGCGGCCGTAGATGCCGTAGTCGTAGGCGTCCAGTTTCACGGCCGTGGGCAGGCCGGGCTTGATGAAGGCGATGTCGGCCGGCTTGACTTTCGCCTCGATGATCAGGTCATCGTCCGTCGGCACGATCTGCAGGATTTCCTCGCCCGGCTTGGCCACGCCGCCCAAGGTAGTGAGGCGCACGTTGCGCACGATGCCGTCGGTGGGCGCGTAGATGTCCGTCGAGCCCAGCTGCTCCTTGCGCTGGGTCACGGTCTGCAGCACGCCGGCCAGGTCTTCCTGGGCTTTCACCAGGTCCGTCTGGCTGTCTTGCAGGTATTTGTTGCGCCGGTTGGTGATCTGCGCCTGGATGTCGACCACCTGCCGCCGCAGTTTCAGCACTTCGGCGCGGCTGACATCACCCGTTTCCAGCAGCGGCAGATTCATTTCCAGCTCTTCCTTGATCAGCTTCATGGCGCTTTCCAGCGAGCTCACTTCCGCTTGCACGGCACCCTGGCGCTTGCTGAACAGGGCCAGCTGGTTGGCGCGAAATTCCGGGAACGCCTGCAGTTCGGGCGGGAACTTCGGCGCACCGCCAAACACTTCCGCCTGCAGGCGCGCCACGGCCGCCTTCAGCCCTGCTGCCTTGGCCGTGCTTTCCAGGTAGCTCGTCTCGGCCCGCGTGCGGTCGAAACGGGCCAGCAATTCGCCCTTTTTCACGATGCTGCCTTCATGCACGCGCAGTTCGGCCAGCACGCCGCCATCGGCCACCTGGATGATCTGGTTGCGCGAACTGGCGATCACCTGGCCGTTGGCGCGCGTGACCTGGTCCAGTTCCGCCCATGAAGCCCAGGCGATGACACCGGCCAGCGCCGCCGTGCAGCTCCAGATCAGCACCCGGCCCCGTTTCGCTTCTTCCCGCGCTTCGACCTTGGCCAGTTTCATGCCACCGCTCCTTGCGCCACCGGCGCTGCTTGCGGTGCCGGGGCAGGGGCGGGTACGGCTTGCGGCTTGCCCGACAGCTTGGCCAGCACGGCATCGCGCGGACCATCCAGCAGCACCCGTCCCGCCTGCAGCACCACCAGGCGGTCGAGCAGAGGCAAGAGGGCGTTCTTGTGCGTGGTGGCGACCATGGTCACGCCTTCGGCCGCCAGTTCGCCCAACAGCCCGACGATGCGCGCTTCCGTCTTCGCATCCATGGCGCCCGTCGGTTCATCGAGCAGCCAGATGCGCGGCTTGGCCAGCAGCAAACGCGTGACGGCGATCAACTGGCGCTGGCCGCCCGACACGCCGCGCCCGCCCTCGGTGATGCCCAGCGCCAGTCCCCGTGGCTGGCCCAGTATCAGCTCGATCAGGCCCGTGCGTTTGGCGGCCGCCAGGATCGCTTCCTCGCCCGGGTCGGCCAGCCCCAGTAGCAGGTTGTCGCGCAGGGTGCCGCTGAACAGCCGCGTTTCCTGCGGCAGGTAGCCGACCATTTCGCGCACCACGGCCGGCGCCAGCAGGGCCATGTCGACGTCGCCCAGGTACACCTTGCCTTCGGCCGGCTGGTACAGGCCCGAGGCCAGTTTCAGCAGGGTGCTCTTGCCCGAACCGATGGCGCCCACCAGGCCGACGCGCTCGCCGGGGCGGATGGCGAGGTTTTCCACTTCCAGCGCCACCTTTTGCGCGCCGCCATACGTGAAGCGGATGCGTTCGAAGCGCAAGCCCGTATCGAGGCTGCGCGGCGTCAGCGCGAACTGCGCATTGTCCGCTTCGTTGGGCAGGCTGATGACTTGCTCCAGGCCGTCGATCGAGGCGCGCGCATGCGCCCACTGCACCATCACGGCGGGCAGCTGCACGATGGGCATCAGGGCGCGGTTGCTGATGATGGTGCACGCCATCAGGGCGCCCATGGTCATCTGGTTTTCGGCCACGAACCACGCGCCCATGGAGATCAGCGCCACGTTGGTCAGCTGCTGGAAGGCGGCCGTGATGTTTTGCGACAGGGCCGCATAGTCGCGGATATTCTGCTCCGCGTGGCTGCTCTCGGCCACCAGTTCGGCCCAGCGCGCCTGCATCATCCATTCGGCGCTGCTGCCCTTGAGCGTTTCGACGCCGTCGACGGCTTCCACCAGCAAGCCCGCCTTGCGGTTGCTGGCGTTGAGGTTCTTGCGCGTATGGCTTTCGATGGCGCGCTGGAACATCAAACCGCACGCGAGGGCCAGCGGCAGGGCCACCAGCGGCACCACCACCAGCCAGCCGCCGATGATGGTGATCATGGCGAGAAAAATCACGGCGAAGGGCACGTCCGTCAGCACGAACAGCGATGTCGACGTCAGCACGCCGCGCACCATTTCAAAGCCTTTTACCTGCGCCGCCAGGGTGCCGACGGAAGCGGGGCGCGCCTCCATGCGGATGCCCAGCATGCGCTGGAAAAACCACTCGGACAATTCATGGTCGACGTCATTGCACGAGTGGTCGACGATACGGCTGCGCACCTGCTTGAGGATGAATTCCAGGCCGATTGACAGGGCCACGCCCACCACCAGCACCCACAGGGTGCTGAAGCTCTGGTTCGGGATCACGCGGTCGTACACCTGCATGGAAAACAGCGAAGTGGCCATGGTCAGCAGGGTCACCAGCGCGGTGGCCAGCACGGCGTCGACAAACACGCTTTTCTTCAGCCACAGGGCGTTGCGCACGAGGCCCAGGGCGCCGGGGCGGGCGCCGCTTTTTTCGCTGCGGCGCGGCAGGCCCACGCAAGCCAGGCCGGCCAGTGTCGCCAGCTGCAAGGCGCGCCCATCGATGCCTTCGCCGCGCCAGGCGCCGTCGGCGCCGCGCGACTGCAGCAAGCCCCAGCCCGTGCTGGCGCTGTAGACGGCGAATGGCAGCTCGCCCGGCGTCGGCTCGTGCAGCGGACGCGCCGCGCCTTCCAGCCCGGCCGCCTGCCAGAGGGTGGTCAGGACCATGGCGGGCGGGCCGCTATCCTCGGCGTCATCGAGCTGGCGCTGCAGGTCGGCCAGGCGCGCGGCGGGCACGTGCTGGCCCGTCAGGCGGGCGGCGCGCTCGATGAGTGTCAGCAAGCCATGTTTGATGGAGGTATCCACGCTGTCTCCTGTGTGCATCATGTCGGTGTCAATTCGCGCGCGCCATGCCTGCCGGCGCCGTGCGCCCGGCCAGGGTGCCTGTTTGCGCGGCCAGGCGCAGGCTGGCGGCGATGGCTTGCGCGCGCGTGTCTTCCAGTGAAAACTGCGCCTGGGTCGCTTCGCGCACGGCGTTGAGCACGTCGTTCCAGCTCTTGCGGCCGATCACGTACTGGCGCGCATACGATTCGAATACCTGCGTCGAGGTGGTGCTGGCCTCGCCCGCGTTGCCCAGGCGCTGGCGGCTCGCTTCGGCCTCGTTCCAGTCCAGGGTGAAACGCTCGCGCACTTCGCGTTCTGCCACGTCGTGCGCGGCGCGCGCGCCTTCGCGCCGGGCCACGGCGGCATCCACGCCAGCCTTGGCCGACAAGCCCGCGCCAGGCTGCGCCTGCAGTACCAGCATGGCGCGCGTGCGGTTGTCGGCATTGATGCCGCCGCCCGTCGGCTTTTCCATGCGCAGCACGACTTTCGGCATGTAGGCCGAGCGCTGCATGGTGATTTCGGAATCGGCTGCCTGCGCCTCGAAATCGAGGCGGTGCAGGGTGGGGGAATAGTCGATGGCCTGGCGCATGACCCGCTCCAGGCTGGCGTCGGGCAGCGGTTCGCCCACGCCGATGCCCGTGGCGCTGACGAGGCGCACGGGTTTGCCGGCCAGTTGCGACAGCTGCGCCAGCGCGTTTTCCAGCGCCTGGCGCGCATTCGACACGTCGTTGGCCGCCTGGTAGGCGCGCGATTCGGCCAGGCGCTGGTCCGTCTGCGAGCTGACCGACTGCACCACGCGGCGCTTGATCATGTCCAGCAGGCGCTGGTGCTCGGCCAGGCCCGCCTCCGCCGAGCGCACGCGCGCCGTCTGGCGCAGCGCTTCCGTGTAGGCGGCGATCACGCGCAAAGAGAGGGTCAGGCGTTCTTCCTCGATGGCGGCGCCGGCCGCATCGACTCGGCTGCCGGCGGCATCGATGCCGGCGTCGATGCGTCCGCCGCTCCACAGCGGCTGCTCGATGCGCACCACGCCGCCCGTTTCCTGCGAACCGGTGGGCACTTCTGCCGACAGGCTGGGAAAGCGCTGCCACTGCGCGCCATCGAGTTCGGCGCGCGCGGCCGCCTGCGCCGAACGCTTGCCCTGCACGGCGGGATGGCTTTGCAGCGCCTGCTGCAAGACCTGGTCGAAGCTCCAGGCGGTGGCGCCCTGGGCGCCGGCGAAAGACGATACCGATGCCATGGCCACGGCCGCCAGCAAGGCCGCGATGCGTGGCAGTGAGGATAGTGCTGGGAAACCGCGTAATCTCATCCCGTATTTTTCCGGCCCGAGGCCTGACGCATTTCAAGGTGTGGCGGGAGCGCGCTGTCTTGCGCTCCCGCCGCCGTGCCAGGCGCGGCGCCTGGCGTGGGTGCCCTGCTTCAGACGACGAAGTTGGCCGCCGTCAGTTGCGTGATGTTCACCCCGCTCAGCAGCACCAGCGCCGTGTCGATGGCATTGGCGTTGCTCAGGTCACTCGAGTGATACACCGTCACGGCGCCGCTGTTTTGCGCATCGGCGATGACGATGTAGCCCTGGCCCGACAAGACGCTGTCGTCGGCTGCGATGGCGCTGGCCGCCGCGCCGATCGACACGGACGTGCCGTCGAAGATGAACAGGTTATTGTTGCTGAAGTCCGTGCCCACGTTGACGCCCACGGCCACCGACGCCGTCAGGTCGGCGATGGCCGACATGTCGATCACGTCGCCGCCGGCAGCCGGCAGGCCGGTGCTGAAGTCGGCCACCGTCAGCGGGTTGTGCAGGGCATTCTGGCTCAGCACGAACAGCTGGCTCGCGTCCGTCAGGTCGGCCTGGGCCTGGGCTGCCGCCGCTGCGGCGGCATCGGCATTCGCCGCCACCGTCAGCGAGCTGGCGTCCGTCAGGTCCGCCTGCGCCTGCGCCTGCAGGGCGGCGGCTGCTGCCGCATCGGCTGCCAGGTGCAGGGCATTGGCGTCCGTCAGGGCGGCTGTCTGCGCCGCTGCCAGCGCCGCTGCCGCTGCCGCATCGGCAGCCTGGGTGAGGGCCACGGCATCGGTCTGGTCGGCCAGCGCTTGCGCGGCGGCGGCGTTGGCGGCGTCCGCATTCGCCACGATGGCCAGGGCACTGGCGTCGGTCTGCGCGGCGATGGCGTTCGCCTGTGCCAGGGCCACGTCGGCAGCCTGCGCGTCGGCATTGGCCTGGGCCGCTGCCGCATCGTCCGCATACGCGGCACTCGCATTGGCGTGCGCTTGCGCCGCTGCTGCTGCCGCGCTGGCGGCGGCCGCATCGTCGGCTTGCGCCGCTTGCAGGGCAAGCAGGGAAGCGGCGGCCTGCGCCTGCGCCAGCGGCGCTGCCGTATCGGCCGCATGGGCGGCAAGTGCCGCTGCCGCCGCGTTGTTGGCGTTGACCGTGGCCGCTGCTGCCGCCGCATCGTCGGCCTGTGCCGCCTGGGTGAGCGCCAGCGAGATGGCGGCTTGGGCGGCGGCTGCGGCGGCCGCGTCGTCGGCGTTCTGCGCTGCCGTGGCTGCAGCCAGTGCGCTGGCCGCCGTTGCTGCCGTGCTGACGGCCAGCGCATCGGCGGCGATGGCGGCCGTGTGCGCGGCGGTGGCGGCGGCGGCATTGGCCGCTGCCTGATTGGCTGCCGTGTCGTCGGCCTGCGCCGCCTGGGCGGCGAGCAGTGATGCTGCCGCTGCGGCGGCGCTGGCGCTGGCGGCAGCATCCGCGGCTGCCGCTGCCGTGGCAGCCGTTTGCGCCAGCGCTGCGGTGGCGGCGGCATCCGCAGCTGCCTGGTCGTCGGCGACGGCGGCGTCGTGCGCTGCCTGGGCGTTGGCGGCATTGGCCGCTGCCAGCGCGGCTGCCGCGTCGTCTGCCTGCGCCGCTTGCGTGGCTGCCAGGGTGATGGCAGCGGCAACGGCCGCTGCCGCTGCCGCAACATCGGCATCATGCGCGTTTTGCGCCGCCAGCTGGGCGGCCGCTGCCGCTGCCGCGGTGGCGGCGACGTTGGCGTCCGCTGCCAGGGCTGCGTCCAGGGCCAGTTGCGCATTCGCGGCGGCCGTGGCGGCCGCTGCCGCGGTGGCGTCATCCGCCTGGGCATTGAGGGTGGCGGCCAGGGAAATGGCCGCTTGCGCCGATGCCGCTGCCGCAGCGGCATCGGCGTTTTGCGCCGCGACGGCCGCCGCATGCGCGGCAGTCGCATTGGCGGCAGCGGTGGCAGCCGCCGCATCGTCGGCCTGCGCCGCCGCCAGCGCCGCATGGGCGGCAGCCGCATTGGCATTGGCCTGGGCCGCGTCATCGGCCGCACTCTGGGCGGTGAGGAGGAGGTTCAGTTTCAGCGTCCTGTCATTGTTGGCATCCAGGGCGTTGGTATCGGCCGTTACCGCCGCGTTCAGGTTGGCGATGGCCGCATTGAGCGCGGCATGGGCATTCAGGGCTGCCGTATCGGCCAGCTGCGCCGCCAGGGTGGCGGCCGCCGAAAGGGCGGCCGTGTGCGCGGCATTGGCGGCGGCATCGTCGGCGGCCAGCGCTGCGCTGGCTGCTGCCAGTGCATTGTTGGCTGCCGTTGCGAGCGCGGCCAGCCCTGCATCGGCCAGCAGCGCGGCATCGGCAATGAGCTGGGCCGCTGCCGCTGCTGCCGCCGTGCTTGCCGCCGTGGCGTCGTCGGCCAGGGCGGCATTCGTGGCGGCGAGCGAGGCGCTGGCCGTCAATATCGCCGCGTTGAGTGTGGTCGTGGCGGTATTCAGGGCCGCTTGCGCGTTGGCCGCCGCCGTGGCTGCTGCCGCGGCGAGGCTGTCGTCGTTCAGGGCCTGGTTCAGCGCGGCCAGTGCGCTCGCAGCGGCTGCCGCGGTCGTGCCGACAGCCGCATCGGCGGCCTGCGCGGCCAGCGTGGCTGCCAGCGAGACGGACGCCGTGAGGGCGGCGGCGGCAGCGGCGATATCGTCCGCTTGCGCATGTTGCGTGGCGGCGGCCGAGATGGCTGCCACGGCGGCGGCCGCAGCGGCAGCCGTATCGGCGGCGGCGGCGGCCACGGCGGCGGCCGTTGCATTGGTGGAGTTCAGCACAGCCGCAGCGGCCGCGGCATCGTCGGCCAGGGCCGCATTCAGCGACGCCAGCGCGTTGGCGGCGATGGTGGCGGCGCTGGCGGCGGCATTGTCGGCCAGCTGCGCCGCTTGCGCGGCCGCTTGCGAGACGTTGGCGACAGTGGCGGCCGTCGCAGCGGCCAGATCGTCGGCGACGGCGGCGGCGGTGGCCGCACTCGCCGTGATGGCGGCGGCGGCCGTGGCGGCCGCATTTGCATCCGCCTGCAGAGCCGCATTCAAGGCGGCCAGGGCGTTGGCCGCCGTCGCTGCCGTCGCGGCGGCGGCGGCATCGGCTGCCTGCGCCGCCTGTGCCGCTGCCAGCGAGGTGGCGGCCACGCCGGCGGCGGTGGCCGCCAGCGTGTCGTCCAGCGCCGCCGCGGTGGCTGCCGCCTGGGACGTCAGGGCGAGGGTGGCGGCGGCGGTGGCGGCACTGTCGGCCGCGAGCGCATTGTTCAGGGCTGTCAGGGACGCTGCGGCCGTTGCTGCGGTCGAGGCGGCGGCCGCATCATCGGCTTGCGCCGCCAGCGCGGCGGTGTTCGACAAGCCGGCCGTGGTGGCGGCGACGGTGGCCGCCAGCGCTGCCACCAGGTCGAACGGATGGGCGGCCGAATAGGCAGCCAGGGCGGCGGCATTCGCGGCATCGTTGTTGGCGACGGTGGTCAGGGCGGCGGCATCCGTCAAGGCGGCCTTGGTGGCCGCCACGGTGGCGGCCGTGACGTCGAGCGTGTGGGCAGTACCCAGCAGGACGGCATCGGTGAGGCCAGCGACGGCGGCGGCTGCCGTGGAGGCGGTGGCATTGACGGTCGCTACCAGGCCCAGGGCGACGGCATCCGTCAGGTTGGCCGTTGTTTGTGCAGCGGTGGCGGCCGCCGCGTCGACGGTGGCCGTCAAGCCCAGTGCGACGGCGTCGGTCAGGGCGGCCGTGGCAGCTGCCGTATTGGCGGCGGCCGTGGCGGCTGTCGAGACGGTGCCCAGTGCCACGGCATCGGTCAGATTGGCAACGGCGGCAGCGGTGCTGGCGGCCGTGTTGGCGACCGTCGACACGAGGCCCAGTGCCACGGCGTCGGTGAGGTTGGCCGTCGTTTGCAGGGCGGAAGCGGCCGCCGCGTCGGCCGTGGCGACCAGGCCCAAGGCCGTGGCGTCGGTCAGCGCGGCGGTGGCGGCTGCCGTATTGGCGGCGGTGGTGGCCGCTGTCGAGAGCGTACCCAGGGCCACCGCATCGGTCAGGTTGGCAACATTCGTCGCCGTATTGGCGGCAGCGGCAGCGGCCGTGGCGAGCAGGCCCAGGCCGGCGGCATCCGTCAGATTGGCCGTCGCCTGCAGGGTGGCGGCCAGGGTGGCGTCGGCGGTCGAGATCACGCCCAGCGCCGTGGCATCCGTCAGCGCGGCCAGGTTGGCGGCGGAGGTAGCGACCAGCGCATCGGCGTTCGAGATGAGGCTCAGCGCGATGGCGTCGGTCTGGCCGGCAGTCGTGACGGCCAGGGCTGCGGCCGCATCGGCTGCGGAAGAGGCCAGGCCCAGGGCCACGGCGTCGGTCTGATTGGCAACAAATTGTGCCGTGGTCAGCGCGTTTTGCGCCAGCGTATTGGCGGCCGTCAAGGTGGTGACGGCAGTCTGGGCGGCAAGTTCAGCGGCAGCGTCGGCAGTGGAGGCAATGCCCAGCGTGCCGGCATCGGTCAGCAAGGCCGTGGTGGCGGCCGCGGCGGCGGCGGCCTGTGCCGCGGCAGCTGCGCTGACGGCCGAGATATCGATCCCGCCCAGCAGGGCGGCCGTTTCCGCCGCCGAGACGGCAGCGGCCGCCGTGGCGATGAGCGCATCGGCATTGGTCAGGTCGGCGATGGTTTGCAGGCCGGCTGCCGCCAGCGCATCGGCGGTGGAGATGCCGGCAAGGATGGTGGCATCGAACAGGGCGGCAGAGATATCGGCATTATCGGCACCGATCTGCAAGGTATTGACCGTGGCCGTCAGATCGAGCACGCTGGTTTGGCCAGCCGTGACATTGGCGGCCAGGGCGGCGAGGTTGGCCAGATTGAACGCATTCAGGGCGACGTTGACGTCCAGCAGGCTGGCTTGCGAATTGGCGGCAGCCGCATCGGCGTCCGCCTGGTCGGCTGCTTGCTGCAAGGCGACGACATCGGTCTGGTCGGCCACTGTTTGCGCATTGGCGGCATCGCTGGCGGCGGCCGCGTCGGCAGCGGCCAGGGCGGCCGCATCCGTCTGGTTGGCCGTCGTTTGCGCGGCCAGCGCGGCGGCGGCATCGGCGTCGGAAATCACTTGCAGGGCGGCCGCGTCCGTCAATGCCGCTTGCGTGGCGGCGCCGGCGGCCGTGCTGGCTGCCGCATCGGCCGTGATTTGCAGGGCGGCCGCGTCGCTCAGGCTGGCCGTGACGACGGCATTCGCCGCCACGGTGGCGGCAAGGGCTGCGGCGGCGTCAAGCGCGGCGGCATCGGTACTGGCGGCAAGGGCTGCTGCGGCGGCTGCGGCAGCGTCGGCATCGGAAATCAGGGCCAGTGCGGCCGCATCCGTCAAGCCGGCCTGGAGCTGTGCTGCGTCCGACGCCGCAGTGGCGGCGTCTGCGATCAGGCCCAGGGTGGGCGCGTCCGTCATGTTCGCTTGCGTCTGTGCATTGGCGGCGTTCGTGGCGGCGGCATTGGCGGCAGCCTGCAGGGCGACGGCGTCGGTGGCGTTGGCGATGGCAGCGTCCTGGGCGGCAACGCCGGCGGCGGCGTCCGCTGCCATGCTCAAGGCGACGGCATCGGTCAGGCCCGCTTGCGTACTGGCCGCGGTGGCCGCATTCGTGGCGGCGGTGGCAGCGATACCGAGTGCCGCGGCATCGCTGGCATTGGCAGCTGCCGCCGCATTCGCTGCCGCGGTGGCGGCTGCGTTCGAGGCGGCAGCCAGGGCGGCGGCATCGGTGGCGGCGGCCGCGGTGGCGGCAGCGGCGGCGGTGGCGGCATCCGCATCGGAGATCAATGCCAGGGCGGCGGCATCCGTCAGGCTGGCCTGGATGCCTGCGGCGACGGCGGCATTGGCGGCAGCGGTGGCCGCCAGGTCCAGCGCGGCGGCGTCCGTGGCATTGGCCAGCGCCGTGGCGGCGGCGGCAGCGGCGGCATCATTGGCGGAGATGACGCCAAGCGCTGCCGCGTCGGTCAGCGCTGCCTGGGTGTTGGCTGCGGCGGCGACCACGTCGGCCGCATCGGCGATGGCTTGCAATGCCGGGGCGTTGGTCTGGTCCGCCTGCGTTTGCGCCGCATCGGCCGCGGCGTGCGCGGCGGCGGCGTTGGCGGCGGCCGTGGCGGCAGCCGCATCAGCATTTTGCGCCGACGTGGCGGCGGCCTGGGAGGTGGCAGCGGCAGCGGCAGCGGTGGCTGCCGCGCTGTCGTCATTCGTGGCGGCGGTAGCGGCCGCTTGCGCGCCGGGGACGACGGCTGCCGTGCTGGCCGCCAGCGTATCGTCGCTGGTGGCGGTATTGGCAGCGAGCAAGGCTGCTGCCGCTGCTGCGGCGGCCTGTGCCGCCAGTTGGTCGGCCAGGATGGCGGCATTCGCCGCTGCCAGCGAAGCTGCTGCCGTGGCTGCTGCCGCGGCGGCGCTGGCGTCATCGGCCAGGGCGTTGCTGGCGGCAGCCGCCGCGGCGGCGGCGGCCAGCACGGCCGCGTCGGTCACGACGGTGGTGGTGGATTGATTTCCTGTGCCGCCCTGGCCGCCGGTCGAGCCGCCCGTTCCTCCGGTGCCGCCCGTGCCGCCAGTTCCCGTGCCACCCGTGCCCGTACCACCGGTGCCCGTACCGCCCGTACCCGTGCCACCGGTGCCCGTACCGCCCGTACCCGTACCGCCAGTGCCGGTACCTCCTGTCCCCGTGCCACCCGTACCCGAGCCGCCAGCTGCGGCGCCGCCTCCGCCGCCACCGCCTGCCGCGGCGGCAACCAGGCCAAGTCCGCCGAGCGCGCCCAGCACGCCAAGTCCGCCCAATCCGCCTGCCGCGCCGGCACCCGCGCCCGCGCCAGCCGATGCCCCGGCGACATCCACGACACTGCCGCTGGGGATCCCGGCGGCGCCAGCCCCCGCGCCTGCCGCGCCGCCATTGTTGTCGCTTTGCGGCGTGCCGAGATCGGCGCTGCCGTTGCCGGCCTGGCCTGCTGCGGCGCCGCTGCCACCGCCACCGGCTGCCGCGGCGGCTGCCGCTACAGCGGCGGCCGCGCCCAGGGCGCCGGCATTGCCCGTATCGGCGCTTCCCGTGACTTCGACGACATTTTCAGGCGGCATGCTTTGGCTGGCATCGGCCCCTTGCACCAGTTCATCTTCGTCATACTGCTTGCGGTCGCCGTTTTTCGGGTTGGCGACTTTTTTTGCGGGCGTCGCGACCTTGGCGCCAACGCCTTCGGCATTGACGGGAACTTGTGCTGGATTTTGGGTGGTGGCCATTTTAAAGTCTCCGGAAGAGGTTGGATATTCGTTCAATTTTTTAAGATATTAAAAAATCAATAATGTATTTCGTTTCCTTGGTTACTCCGGCGTGGCTTGGGCCGTGGTCGAACTCTGGTGTTGCCGATGTTGATAGTGGCAAGTAAAACATAATTGGAAAAAAATCGCTGGCGTAAAAGAGCGCTTGATCCTGGATATTAAAAATACTAATTTTGCATTTGTTTTGCATGGCGCTTATTTCTCGTATTTTGCTTCGCCCGTAACTGGCTTGCTTTACGATACACACTGGCAGGATGGCATATTTAAAGGATGTCCGCGCCTGCCTTCACTCTGATGGTAATTTCAATTTTGAAACTTTCAATTTCATTTTGATCATTTTCCATGACTCTATTCTGTCAAGCTTTGCGCAAGTGAATAATCACGTATTGTCACGAAACAGGGCTTTCCGGATGAATCTGCTGCCATGCGCCAGCATTTCTGCGCCTTTCATCTCAAAAATCGTCTTGCTATCGATTTGCTAGTTGTTGCTTTTTTGTCCGGTGATTATCAAATTTGATTGGTAATAAAATACGATAGGAATAATTATTTGTAATTTTTATATCTAATTAATGCTATCGAATGAATAGTCTTTATTTGGCGAGGGAATTTATTACTGATTACTAGCAGCACGATAGTGATTGTTTTCGGCGGCGTAACAGGGGAAAAATGAAAACGCCCCGGCGGGCGGGGCGTTTTTTACGGGGATGCGATGGTGCGCTGTCAGCCTTCCTCGCGCCAGCTTCGCAGGCGGATGGCGGCGTAAATCAGGGCCGCGCCTGCCGCTGCGCCCAGCCAGACGGCTGGCAAGGCCAGGCTGGACCAGGAATTGCTGAACACATCGATGCGCGTCATGTGCGATCCTCCCTCTGCCAGGGCGTGCATGCGTGGCAGCAGTTCCGGTTCGAACAGATACCAGCTGCCGGGAAGAGTGCCCAGCAGGGCGCGTCCGATAACATTCATCTGTATCCAGCTGACATCGCTTTCCGTCTGCGTCAGCTTGCCGGCCCAGACTGTCAGGATGAGCAGCAGCAGCGGTACGCCGACGGCCCACAGGAAGACTTTCGACTTGGCCCAGCTCGATACCATCAGCAGCCAGCCCACCGTCGGCAAGGCCCACAGGCAATACACTGGCAGCAAGCCGAATACGCGCAGCGGTCCCAGGTACAGGCCGGAAGAGCCGAGCAGTTCGGCAAACACGTGGATGCCGTTGACCGCCAGCACGCCGCTGAGGATCAGGATCAGGGCCAGCGACGTCAGGCTGGCGGCAGCGGCCACGATCAGCGGCGCGACCAGCAGGGCGATGGCCGCTTTCGACAGCACCGTCTGCGCATCCGAGATGGGCAGCGATTTCCAGAACAGCACGCTGCGGTCGCGGCGGTCGTCATGCAGGGCGCTCAGGCAATAGAAGAACACGAGGAAACCCAGCGCCAGGAACAGCGGCGCGGCCGCATACGTATAGTTATTGGCGACGGCGTCGATGATTTCCGTGCGGCGCGGGCCGAAGGTGCGCGTATTGAAAACGGTGCTCCAGGAAATTTCCTCGCCATTGACGATGAGCGCCGTGTGCATTTTGGTCTTTGCGACGGTCGCGGCCGCCATCAGGGCGCCCAGCACCGTCATGACGACACCGATCAGGGCAGGCGTCCACAGCAGCATGCCCTTGTGTTCCCACAACTCGCGCCGGAGCAGCCATTGCATCTTGTTTACAGGGGAAATACTCATTGGTACGATCCTTTCATGGTCGCGACAAACAGGTCAGCCAGGCTGGGCGTGCGTATTTCGCCGAGTGCGGCCAGCTGGGTGCGGGCGACGCCGTCGAACAGCATCACCGACTTGCCGAACACGCTGCGTTCGCTGATCGGCTGCAGGGCGCGCGCCGGATTGACGTGCTGCGGGCCCACCATCACCTCGATGTAGCGCTCGCCCACTTCTTCCATGCTCGACGCCAGCACGATCTTGCCGTCGCGAATGAACATCAGGTCGCTGAGGATGTGTTCCACTTCCTCGATCTGGTGCGTGGTGATGACGATGGTCTTGTTTTCATCGAAATAGTCTTCCAGCAAGTTCTGGTAAAACTGCTTGCGGTACAGGATGTCGAGGCCCAGGGTCGGCTCGTCGAGCACCAGCAGTTTGGCATCGATGGCCATCACGAGCGCCAGGTGCAACTGCACCACCATGCCCTTCGACATGGCCTTGACCTTCATCTTCGGCGACAGCTTGGTGTGGGCCAGGTAGCGTTCGGCCTTGCTGCGGTCGAAACGTGGATGCACGCCAGCAACGAAATCGATGGCGTCTGCCACGCGCAGCCAGCCCGGCAGGATGGCCACGTCGGCGATGAAGCACACGTCTTCCATCAGCGCATCGCGCTGCACGCGGGGATCGCGCCCCAGCACCGACAGGTCGCCATCGAAGCCCGTCAGGCCCAGGATGGCTTTCAGGGTGGTGGTCTTGCCGGAACCGTTAGGGCCGATCAAGCCGACGATGCGCCCCGGCGCGATATCGAAGCTGATGCCATCGATGGCCACCTGCTTGCCATACTGCTTGCGCAGGCCGCGCGCGCTGATGACGCTGTCCTTGTTCAATGCATTCATGCGTTCTCTCCGTGTGCGCCGGCGTCGCGGCTCGCTTGCAGCAGTTGATCGAGGTCCAGGCCCAGGCGGGTGATGTGTTCCAGCAAGGCTGGCCATTCCTCGCGCAGGAAGCGCTCGCGTTCACTGGCCAGCAATTTGTCGCGGGCGCCTTCCAAGACATACATACCGAGTCCTCTGCGTTTTTCCACCAGGGCATCGTCGACCAGTTCCTGGTAGGCGCGCGAAACCGTGATGGGATTCAATTGATAATCGGCCGCCACCTGGCGCACCGAGGGCAAGGCGTCGCCGGACTGCAGCACGCCATCGAGCATCATGCCCACCACCCTGGCCTTGAGCTGGCGGTAGATGGGGCTATTGTCGTTCCATTCCGCGCTCATGGGATGCGCTCCCACAAGGGCGGGGCGGTGCGGCGCATAAAAAGTGCTGTAGGCATCGAAGCTCCGTGATGTATTGAGTTGGTGTTGTAGTTAACTATAACAGTGAAAATTCAAATGTCAAGATACTCATGTTTTTCTATCCATAAGGAAACTATAATGTTGCGTGTTTAAAAATCTTACTTGATAACTTTTGGCGCGCATGTCGCCACAACCATGAAAGCAGAAATGATAAATTGCTTTGGAGAAGTACGGAACTTGTTCAGGCGTGCCGGCTGCGGCGCCGCACTGTTGGCGCTGTTGAGCGCCTGTGGCGGCGGTTCCGGCGGCGGCACGTCCACGCCTCCGACACCCGTGGCGCCGGTCGAAACGCCGCGCTATCTGCTGGGCGGCACGGTCAGCGGCTTGCTGCCTGGCGCCAGCGTCGTGCTGGCGAACGGCACGGAAAAGCTGACCGTCACGGCCAACGGTTCCTTCAGCTTTGCCGGCAAGCTGGCGGCGGGCGCGGCGTATCAAGGCAAGGTCGACAGCGCCTCCGCTGGCCTGGGCTGCAGCATCGCGCAAGGCGCGGCGACCATGGGCAGCGCGGATGTCAGCACCCTGGCCGTGCGTTGCCTGCCCATCGTGCTGGCGGGCGTGCAGGAGCGGATCCAGCGTGTCGATGGCATAGCGCAGGATGGCGCTGGCAATTATTACATCGCCGATGTTCCCTCACAAGTGATCCACAAGCTGGCCCCCGACGGCAGCCTCAGTATCTACGCCGGCATGCCAGGCAAGGCTGGCGCCGTTGACGGGCCGGCTGCCAGCGCGACTTTTTACATGGGGGGCCGTGCACCGCTGGTGAGCGACGGCAAGGGGAACCTGTATGTGGCCGACACCTGCAATGGCCAGGTACGAAAAATTACGCCGGCTGGCGTGGTCAGTACACTGGCCGGCAAGCGCCGTGCCAATTGCAGTGCGGCACCGGCAGAGCCGGATGGCGTGCCTGTGTATGCCGACGGGCCGGGGACGCAAGCCCGGTTTGGCGTGATCACCGGCATGGCCATGGATCCAAACGGTGATTTGCTGCTCGTCGATGATGGACAGTTCCAGGTTCGCCGGGTGACTCCAACTGGCGTGGTCAGTTCTTACAATGTTCTGTTTGCCGAGCCGAATGGCCAGCCGCGGGCTGGGCAGGTGGGCCAGATGGCAGTCGATGCCAATGGCGTCATTTACTTGAGTAACCGGACTGGTAACAAGGTTTATCGCTTTGCCAATGGCGTGGCCACCCTGGTTGCCGGAGATTTCATGACGATGGGCTATGACGGCAAGGGCGTCAATGCCAGCTTCAGGGGCGTGCGCGGCATGGTGTTCGAGCGCAGCGGCAATTTGTTGCTGGCCGACCGCGAGGCCATCCGCCGCATGACGCCCGATGGCGTGGTGACGACGGTGGTGGGCCGGCATGTACCCGACGCGGGAGGAAATTATCTCGACTGGAAAAACCTGGCCCAGATATTGATTGGGGATACGGGCAGCATGCTGGTTTACGATTCCACCCTGCAGCGCTTGAGCCGGGTGGATGGCGGCAACAGGATCGTGATCCTGCCTGTCATACAGGGCAATATCGGGCAGGTGGATGGCGTGGGCGCTGCGGCGCGCGTGGGCCAAGTCAAGGCATCGGACATGTGCAGCGATCCTGCAGGGAATGTCTATCTGCTCGATGCGGCCAACAAGGTGCTGCGCCGGCTGGCGCCCAATGGCAAGCTGGAAGTCTATGCAGGGATTGCCGGCCGTACCGGCAGCGACGATGGGGCGCGGCTCAGCGCGACCATGGTCAACCCCGTGGCGATCGCTTGCGGTGCGGATGGGGCCGTGTATGTGGCGGACAGGGAGCTGTATTCCCCTTCATTTAATTTGCGCAAGATCAACGCTGACGGGGTCATGTCCACCATCGAGCCATTGCCAGCAGGCGGTTTTGGCCTTCAGCAGTATATCCTGGCGGTTGACAAGGATGGCTATATCACCTGGACGGAGGCTTTGGGCGGGGGGATTTACCGGCGCCCGCCTGGTGGCGTATTCTCCTTGTTTGTATCCTTTGAAACGCTCGCGCGCTCCTTCAGCGACAGCGATCTCGGCTTGCAAGATGTTTTGCCTTACAGCATGGTGTTTGACAGCAAAGGTGATTTGTATTTTGATGACTTTTACCATCAAGTGATTTTCAAGGCGGATCGTTACGGCGCCGTGAAGGTGTTTGCCGGCACCTTGTACTCGACTAAAAATGCCGATGGTGCGCCTGGGGTGGGCAGCCTGTCCTTTGCCGGGATGCCCAGCCTGGCCTTCGACAAGGCCGACAACCTGTACGTGAGCGGCCAGGATGGCGTACGCAAGATCGATACGACCGGGGTCATTTCCTCACCGCAAATGGCATGGGGAAATCCCATCGTGGAGGTCCTGGCTTTTGGCAACGGAACCTTGTATGGTTATACCGCCCGCGCCATCATCCAGATGCCGTTGCCTTAAATGGAGCGATGCGCAGACGTGGCTGGCGCATCCCTCAGCCGCGCCTGCAAATCCAGCGCATTGAACAGGGCGGCCCCGGCCGCCGTGTTGTCGAAGATGCACCAGCTGTCCGCATGCGCTGGTGTGTGCAATTCAGCGGCCAGCGCCGTGAGGTAGTCGGCCGGGTAGTCCGAGTAATAGATTGTCGGGCTGCCGTGCAGGCGCAGGTAGGCCACGCTGGTCGTCGGTATGTGCGGCCCCGGCTGTCCCGCAGGCGGATCGGCGCGCACGCGGGTGATGCGCTGCATCGTTAACAGCTCGGTTGCGCCTGCCTCGAACCAGCTGGGATGGCGCGCTTCACACGCGAGCATGCCGTCGAAGCGCTGGCGCAGTGCATGGAAAAATGCGGCGGCCACGTCCGCCTCGAAACGCAGGCTGGGCGGCAGCTGCACCAGCACGCAGCCCAGTTTATTCCCCAGTTGCATGACTTCTCCCGCAAAGCGTTCCAGTTCGGCTGCACAGTCGCGCAAGCGCCGCTCGTGCGTGATGCTGCGTGGCAATTTCACGCTGAAACGGAAATGGGCGGGCACGCTGTCGGCCCAGCGCGCGTAAGTGGCGCTCTGGTGCGGTCGGTAGAACGAGCTGTTGATTTCCACGCAGGGCAAGACCTGGGCATAGCGCTGCAAATGGCTGCCATCGAGGGGGAAGTGGCTGGCGGCGGCGCTGGACAGGCTCCAGCCGGCCGTGCCGATGTAAACAGTGTGCATGGCGCCATTACAGCAGGGCCAGGCGGGCGCGGCTATCGGACAAACGCCCGTGCGGCAGTCGGCGCAAGCCTAGTCGATGATGTCGCCGTTCAGGTCGTGGCGCGTGATGTTGCCGCGCGCATCGATGGCGATCCAGCCGCCGCGCGGCTGTTGCGGCGGCGTCACGTCGCATTCCCAGTCGGGCAAGACATAGCGCAAGGTAGCGTCGACTTTATGCAGGGCAGGGCGGTGCGTGTGGCCGTGGATCATGACGGTACTCGCGTGTTCGGCAAATACTTGCGCTACCGCATCGGGCGTGACATCCATGATGTCCATGGATTTTTCGCCATTGTGCTGGCGGCTGCTCTGACGCAAACCGTCGATGATGGCCTTGCGCTGTGCCAGCGGCATGGAGAGGAACTGTTTTTGCCAGGCGGGCTGGCGCACCATGGCGCGAAACTCCATGTATTGGACGTCTTTCGTGCATTCGGCGTCGCCGTGCAGCAAGACGATGCGCTGGCCGGCAATCGTGGCCACGTGCGGTTCGCTGAGCAGGGTGGCGCCGGCGGCGGCGGCAAAGCCGGAGCCGACGAGAAAGTCGCGGTTGCCGGCGATCCAGTAGACGTGCACGCCCGCATCGCTGACGGCTCGGATGGCGGCCGTCATGCGCGCATTGAACGGGTCTTCCAGGTCATCGTCGCCGGCCCAGTATTCGAACAGGTCGCCTAATAGATACAGCGCCTGCGCATATTGCGCATGGTGTTCCAGGAAAGAAAGAAACGCCGCGCTGGTGCGCGGGTGCGAGCTCTGCAGATGCAGGTCGGAAATAAAGAGTGCGGCAGGCATTGTCATCGTTCAACGCTCCCAAAAAGTGAAGTGCATGGAGAGGCGCAAACGCTGCAATGCCTGTTATTCATGGTGCAGTGGCCGAATTAAACTGCTTCGACTTTTTCGATGATGACATCGGTGACTGGCACATCGGCAAACATGCCGGCGCGCGAGGTTTTCACGGCGCGGATGGCGTCGACGACTTCCTTGCCGTCGGTGACTTTACCGAACACGGCGTAGCCCCAGCCGTCCTGGCCTGGATAGTCGAGGAAGCTGTTGTTCTTGATGTTGATGAAGAACTGGGCCGATGCCGAATGCGGATCCGACGTGCGGGCCATGGCCAGCGTGTAGGTATCGTTTTTCAGGCCGTTCTTGGCTTCGTTTTCCACGGTGGTGTCGGCAGGCTTTTGTTTCATGCCTGGCTCGAAACCGCCGCCCTGGATCATGAAGCCGTCAATGACGCGGTGGAAAATCGTGTTGTCGTAGTGACCAGCTTTCATGTAGGCCAGGAAGTTGGCAACCGTTTTCGGCGCTTTTTCGGCGTCCAGTTCAGCGGTGATCTTGCCCAGATTGGTGGTGATGATGACGGAGGTCATGATAATCCTTAATAAATTGGATGAATAATTGATTCAGTGGCGCCAGCCAGGCCGGCGCCGCAAAAACGCTATTTTACAGTTTTGCGGGCACGGACTTGAGTAAAGTCGCCGATTCGATCACCACGGGGGTGACCGGCACGTTCTGGTGCGGGCCCTTGTCGGCTACCGGCACGGCCTTGATCTTGTCGACCACGTCCATGCCGCTGACGACTTTGCCGAACACCGTGTAGCCGAAGCCGTCGCGGCCCGGGTAGTCGAGCGCACCATTGTCGTTGACGTTGATGAAGAATTGTGCGGTGGCCGAATGCGGGTCGCCCGTGCGCGCCATGGCGATGCTGTAGGTGACGTTTTGCAAGCCGTTTTGCGCTTCATTCTTGATCGGCGCCTTGGTGGCTTTCTGTTTCATGTTCTTGTCGAAGCCGCCGCCCTGTATCATGAAGCCGTCGATGACGCGGTGAAACACGGTGCCCTTGTAATAACCGCTGTTGACGTACTGCAGGAAGTTGGCCACGCTTTTCGGTGCTTTTTCCTGATCCAGTTCCAGCACGATCTCGCCCATGCTGGTTTTCAGGGCCACGTGCGGCGTTGGGTCGAGAACGGTCGCCGGAGCGGCTGCCACGACGGCGCTGCCCAGGGTCAGGCCGGCAAACAGGGTGCAAAAGCGGGCCAGGAAAGACAGGCGTTTCGATTTGATTTCTTGCATGAAGGCGTCCTTGATCGTTATTTTTCTTTAAACTTGCGTTGTTGCCAAAAGAAGTGAGTTTCGGTTGAACATCGTAAAAACCTGATTCATATCGGGCCAGTATGGTTTTTATCAATGTTATACTTGGCCGCTAACGCCCCAATTCTAACAAACAAGAACAACAATATAGCGGGTCGTACAGTCTCGGCGCACACGGCAGTTCAGTGGCGCGGCACCCCTGGTGTCCGCGCCTGTCTGTCGTTTTGCCAGGCTGGCGGCCGCTCCACTTGCAAAGCACGATGAGCAATCTAAAGATTTACAACACCCTGGCTCGCGAAAAGCAGGTATTCGTCCCGATGGAAGCAGGCAAGGTACGCATGTACGTTTGCGGCATGACCATCTACGATTATTGCCATATCGGCCATGCGCGCATGATGATGGCGTTCGATGTCATCTACCGGTGGCTGAAGGCGTCCGGTTTCGATGTCACCTATGTGCGCAACATTACGGACATCGACGACAAGATCATCCGCCGCGCCGTGGAAAACGGCGAGACGATTTCCCAGCTGACGACGCGTTTCACCCAGTACATGGATGAAGACACGGCCGCGCTGGGCATCCTGACGCCCGACCACACGCCGCGCGCCACCGAATACGTGCCGCAGATGCTGCGCCTGATCGAACAGCTGGAAGCCAAGGATCTGGCTTATCAGGGCGCGGATGGCGACGTCAATTACGCCGTGCGCAACTTCCCCCACTACGGCAAGCTGTCGGGCAAGTCGCTCGACGATCTGCGCGCGGGCGAGCGCGTCGACGTGAACACGGGCAAGCGCGATCCGCTCGACTTCGTGCTGTGGAAGTCGTCGAAGGAATCCGAGCCGGAAGAAGTGAAATGGGATTCGAAGTGGGGCAAGGGCCGTCCGGGCTGGCATATCGAGTGCTCGGCCATGTCCTGCGCCTTGCTCGGTGAACAGTTCGATATCCATGGCGGCGGCGCGGATTTGCAATTTCCGCACCACGAAAACGAGATCGCCCAATCCGAAGGCGCGTTCGGCCATACCAGCGTGAATTACTGGATACATAACGGTTTCGTGCGCCTGGACAATGAAAAAATGTCCAAGTCGCTCGGCAACTTCTTCACCATCCGCGAAGTGCTGCAAAAGTTCGATGCCGAAGTGATCCGCTTCTTCATCCTGCGCGCGCACTACCGCAGCCCCCTGAATTACTCGGACGTGCATCTCGATGACGCGCGCCTGTCCCTGACGCGTCTGTACACGGCGCTGGCCGACGTGGCGGTGGAAGAGGGCGCCATCGACTGGAGCGAAGCGCATGCCGTGCGCGTGCGCGAAGCCATGGACGACGATTTCAACACGCCGCTGGCCGTGGCCGCCCTGTTCGACCTGGCAACGGAAGTCAACAAGCACAAAACCCCAGCCCTGGCGCGTCAACTGAAGGGCCTGGCAGGCGTATTCGGTTTGCTCGAACGCACGCCGCAGCAATTCCTGCAAGCGACCGTCGGCGCTGCCGCCGGTGGACAGGACGAGGCGGCCGGCATCGAAGCGGCCATCGCGGCGCGCAGTGCGGCGAAAAAGGCGCGCGACTTTGCCCAGTCCGACAAGATCCGTGCCGAGCTGCTGGCGGCGGGCATCATTCTTGAAGACAAGCCTGACGGCTCGACCAACTGGCGCCGCGCATGATGCCAACGTCCAGGGAAAACGGGGAAGCGCCCAAGGTGACGGAATTGGCGCAAGTGATCCAGGTGCCGCACTACTGGGAAGAGGCGAAGATCGAGCTGATGAAGCGCGACCGCATCATGAAAAAGCTTATCCCGCAATTTGGCGACCTGCACCTGGTCGGCCATAGCGACCCGTTTACCACCCTGGCCCGTTCGCTGGTGGGGCAGCAGATCACGCCCAAGGCGGCGGATGCTGCCTGGAAAAAGCTGTTGCTGGCTTGCCCGAAATGCACGCCTTCGCAAGTATTGAAGGCAGGCGCCGAGCAGCTGTCCGCCTGCGGCTTGTCCAAACGCAAGACCGAATATATCCTCGACCTGGCCGACCATTTCAAGGCCAAACGCGTGCACGCGAGCCAGTGGGACCAGATGGATGACGAAGCCGTCATCGCCGAACTGGTGCAGATCCGCGGCATCGGCCGCTGGACAGCCGAGATGTTTCTGATATTTAATCTGCTTCGGCCGAATGTCTTGCCGCTCGACGACCCCGGTTTGATCCAGGGTATCAGCGTCAATTATTTCTCCGGCGAACCAGTTTCCCGCAGCGATGCGCGCGAGGTTTCCGCCAATTGGGAACCGTGGCGCACCGTGGCGACGTGGTATTTGTGGCGCAGTCTCGACCCTGCAGCCGCCCCTGCCGCATCCGATGCAGCCCCCGGCGCACCAGCCGGTACGGTAAAATAAACATAGATGACGCCGCGCGCCCTGGCGCCGTGGCCTGTAAAACCTGGAGGTACAATGACTAAAACGACTTTCCTCAATTTTGAACAGCCGATCGCGGAACTCGATTCCAAGATCGAAGAGTTGCGCTTCGTGCAAGACGATTCGGCCGTCGACATCTCGGAAGAGATCGACCGCCTGGCCAAGAAGAGCCAGCAGCTGACCAAGGATATCTACGCCAAGCTGACGCCTTGGCAAGTGGCGCAGATCGCGCGCCACCCGCAGCGCCCCTACACCATGGATTACGTGAATGAAATCTTTACTGATTTCCACGAATTGCATGGCGACCGCAGCTACGCGGACGATCTGTCCGTCGTCGGCGGCCTGGCCCGCTTCAACGGCCAGCCGTGCATGGTCATCGGCCACCAGAAGGGCCGCGACACGAAAGAGCGCGCCATGCGCAATTTCGGCATGCCGAAACCGGAAGGCTACCGCAAGGCCATGCGCCTGATGAAAGTGGCGGAAAAGTTCAACTTGCCCATCTTCACCTTCGTCGACACGCCGGGCGCCTTTCCCGGCATCGACGCGGAAGAGCGCGGCCAGTCGGAAGCCATCGGCCACAACCTGTACGTGATGGCCGAACTCAAAGTGCCGCTGATCGCCACCATCATCGGTGAAGGCGGTTCCGGCGGCGCGCTGGCCATTGCCGTGGGCGATGCCGTGCTGATGCTGCAATACTCGACCTATGCCGTGATCTCGCCGGAAGGTTGTGCCTCGATCCTGTGGAAGAGCGCCGAGCGCGCCTCCGACGCGGCCGAAGCGCTGGGCCTGACGGCGCACCGCCTGAAAGCCATGGGCCTGATCGACAAGATCATCAACGAACCGCTGGGCGGCGCCCACCGCGATCCGAAACAGATGGCCACCTTGCTGAAACGCGCACTGGCCGACACCCTGCGCCAGTTCCACGGCATGAAAACCAAGGACCTGCTGGCCGCGCGCCATGAAAAACTGCTGAGCTACGGCAAGTTCAAGGAAACCACGCCGAGCGAGTAATCCATCGCCGGTCGGCGTAGGTCGGCTTAGCGCAGCGTAAGCCGACAAGACGTAAGCCGACAAGATAGTAAAACACCAGGGACAGTCCGCTAAACGACACCATCCGTTTAGCCGCCTGTCCCTCTTTGCATTCCCGGAGTCCACATTGAAAAAGCAACAAACCGCCACCGTCGCCGATATCTTTGCTAGCGCGCTGGAAACCTGCGGACCGCAAGCCGGCGAGACGGTCGGCATCGCCCTGAGCGGCGGCCTCGATTCCTCGGCCCTGCTGCACCTGGCGCATGCCTGGGCGCAAGAGCATGGCGTGGCCTTGCACGCGTTCCACGTGCACCACGGCCTGAGCCCGAATGCGGATGCCTGGCTGGCCCATTGCGGGCAATTGTGCGTTGGCATGGGCATCGCCTTCGAGGCGCGCAAGGTCACCTTGGAAAAGAATGCGAAGACGGGCACGGAAGAGGCGGCCCGCAAGCGCCGTTATGCGGCATTGGGCGAACTGTGCGCCACGCATGGCGTGCGGCTGCTGCTGACGGCCCACCACCAGGATGACCAGGCGGAAACCGTGCTGCTGCAATTGCTGCGCGGCTCCGGCACGGCGGGCTTGTCCGGCATGGATGGCGCCAACAGCGCGCCCGAGTTGCTGGGCAACCCGGACCTGGTGATGGCGCGCCCGTTGTTGCCCGTGTCGCGCAGGCAGCTCGAGGCCTATGTGGCGAAGCATGCGATCGCGCACATCCACGATGAATCGAACGACGATCCCCGCTTCGCCCGCAATGCCTTGCGGCACCAAGTGATGCCTGTGCTGGCGCAGGCATTTCCCGGCTTCCAGGAACGTTTTGCGCGCAGCGCCCAGCACGCGCAATCGGCGCAGCGCCTGTTGACGGAACTGGCGACCCACGATTTGGCAGCGTGCCTCGATGGCGATTGCATCGAACTGGCGAAATTGCGCGCGCTGAGCGCGGACCGCTGCTACAACCTGCTGCGCCACTGGTTCGGCACGCGCGGCTTGCGCATGCCGTCGACGGCGTGGCTGGCGGAAATGCTGGCGCAGCTGCTGGAAGCGCGGCCCGATGCGCAATTGCTGGTCACACACCCCGAGTGCCACGTGCGGCGCCATCGCGACCGTCTGTACCTGACGCCGAAGCTCGATGACCTGGCCGGCATGCGCGAGCGTGACGATGCGGGCATTCCCGGCCTGGAAAAAGCCAGCCAGGAGTTTACCTGGAAAGGCGAGGCCAGCCTGGCCTTTCCCGCGTATGGCGGCGTGCTGCATTTCGATGCGGTGGAAGAGGGCGGGCAAGGTATCGATATTGCCTGGCTGCAAGCACAGACCTTGACCATCGATTTCCGCCAGGGCGGCGAGCGCCTGAAACTGGCCTTGAACCGTCCCACCAAGAGCTTGAAATACCATTATCAGGCGTTTGACGTGCCCGCCTGGGAGCGCGAACGCCTGCCCCTTGTCTGTGCGGCGCAACAATTGCTGTACGCGGCCGGTATTGGCCTCGACTGCCATTGCCTGAGCCTGCTGGATCGTCCCCGCGTCGCCTTGCGCTGGCTCTCCTGCTGAGCGTAAGGGCAGCCGCCACGGCCACTCCCGGGGTAGCCGGCAAGCGGCTGTTCAAGCCAGTTGGACTGCATGGATTGGTTATTTCCATATGCGCAATCGGTATGAGCTAATGCGCTTTTTAGCTTGTTATTTTGCATTGCGGCATGTAGAGTAAAGCCCTCCTTTTTTATTCTTCTTGAGCGGAAACTTCACTCTTATGGCTTTAATCGTCCACAAATATGGCGGTACGTCGATGGGCTCGACTGACCGTATCAAGAATGTCGCCAAGCGCGTTGCCAAGTGGCACGACGCTGGGCATCAAATCGTGGTGGTGCCATCCGCCATGTCGGGCGAAACCAACCGCCTGATTGGACTGGCCAAGGAAATCATGGATCAACCCGATCCCCGTGAACTTGACATGATCGCCTCGACAGGCGAACAAGTGTCCGTCGGCCTATTGTCGATGGCACTGCTGGCGATCGGCAAACAAGCCGTATCCTATGCTGGCTGGCAAGTCGCGATCAAGACCGATTCCGCCTTTACCAAGGCACGCATCCAGTCGATCGATGACGAAAAAGTCAAACGCGACCTCGATGCGGGCAAGATTGTCATCATTACCGGTTTCCAGGGCGTCGACGAACACGACAACATCGCGACCCTGGGCCGCGGCGGTTCCGACACCTCGGCCGTGGCGATCGCCGCCGCCATGAAGGCGGCCGAATGCCTGATCTTCACGGACGTCGACGGCGTCTATACGACCGACCCGCGCGTGGTCTCCGAGGCGCGCCGCCTGAAGACCATCACCTTTGAAGAAATGCTGGAACTGGCTTCGCTGGGTTCCAAAGTGCTGCAAACGCGTTCGGTGGAATTTGCCGGCAACTACCGCGTTCCCACGCGCGTGCTGTCGTCGCTGACCGACCCGATGTTGCCGCTGGAAATAGAAGCCAATTCAGGCACCCTGATTTCGTTTGAGGAAGATACAAACATGGAACAAGCAGTCATCTCCGGCATCGCCTTCAACCGCGATGAAGCCAAAATCACCGTGCTCGGCGTGCCCGACCGCCCAGGCGTGGCGTACCACATCCTGGGACCGGTGGCGGACGCGAACATCGAAGTCGACATGATCATACAGAATCAGTCGGTCGACGGTAAAACGGACTTCACCTTCACCGTCTCGCGCGGCGAATACGCGCGCGCGCTGGCCGTGCTGGAAGCGAACCGCGAATCGCTGGGCGCGGCCAGCATCACGGGCGACGCGAAAGTGTCGAAACTGTCCGTCGTCGGCGTGGGCATGCGCAGCCATGTTGGCGTCGCATCGCAAATGTTCCGTACCCTGTCGGAAGAGGGCATCAACATCATGATGATCTCCACTTCCGAGATCAAGATCTCCGTGCTGATCGATGAAAAGTACATGGAACTGGCCGTGCGTGCGCTGCATAAAGCGTTCGAGCTGGAAAAAGCTTAAATATCCAAAAATATTGCCCCACGCCCTTGACCAAAGGGGGGGCAATCGATATTATGACGTTCGTCGCTGCAGCGCAGTTAGCTACAGAGACATAGTTGAGTAATCAGCTAGGAGACGTGGCCGAGTGGCCGAAGGCACATCCCTGCTAAGGATGCATACGGCTTATACCTGTATCGTGGGTTCGAATCCCACCGTCTCCGCCAGAATCAAATAAAAAAGCCTCCCCTGCGGGAGGCTTTTTTATTTGTCTGGACGGAACGGTGGGATTCGAAGGGCTGGGCCGTGCCGGCCCAGCCCTCTCCGAATCGCCCAACCACCGCGCTCCGCGCGGCACGTTGGCCGCGCAGCGGCCAACGCCGTCCCCCCATCTCAGGCTTCAGCAGCCAGCTCCCCCGTCGGCCCCAGTTACCTCAGCAATAAAAACAACAAGTGACTTAGTGTGAGTATTGACTCTTTGTCATTATGGATAATAGCAATGTTGCTAATAAAAAATACGCATGCCCAGCCATGCTTCCATTGCCGAGTCCAATCAAGGAGTTGTCATGTCCAATCGCCTTCCCCGCAGCTGTCTGTCGCTGTGCCTGGCCGCCATGCCGTTCGCCTGCGGTGCCGCCCTCGCCGCGGAAACCACGGTGAATATGAATCTCGACCTGAACCTGAAGTCCGTGCCCAAACTCGAGCTGCGCCTGCTGCAGGAGCCGCCGAAACTGAAGGCCCGCGCCAGGCCCGCCAACCGCGCGGCAAGCAAGCGCGATGAGTACGAGAAAGCGTACGACCTGTACATCCGCTACGCCAACGGCAGCATCTATAACCCGACCACGGCCAAGCATGACAAGGTGCGCCTGCGCTCCTACCAGCAGACGAGCGGCCTGGCGCTCGATGGACGCGACGAGAATGCGGCCACCTTCATGGCGCCCACCGTCGTGATGGCGCCGGGGCAAACCGTGCGCTTCAGGTTGTACAACCAGTTGCCGGCGCTGCCGGCCGAGCAGTGCGCGACGGACGATATCAATGCGCCGCGTCCGCCTGGCTGCTTCAACGACACCAATCTGCACTCGCATGGCCTGTGGGTCTCGCCTTCGGGCAATAGCGACAATGTGCTGATATCGATCAAGCCTGAGGTGGATTTCGAGTATGAATACAATATTCCCATCGACCATCCGGCCGGCACGTTCTGGTATCACCCGCACCAGCATGGCGCGACGGCGATGCAGGTCGCCAGCGGCATGGCCGGTGCGCTGGTGGTCGAAGGCGACCGCTATCCGACCGACAAGGCAAATGGCGACCTCGACGTCGTGCTGAAGCAATTCCAGCCCGACGATGGCAGCGGCAGCGCTGGCGAAGTTATGCTGCTGCAGCAAATTCCCTATGACTGCCCCAGCAACAGCCTGACGCCGCTGAAGCCGTGCGACAAGGAGGCGGTGGGCATGCTCGAGGATTTCAAGCAGGTCAAGGATCCCGATGCCTGGCTGATGTCGGGCCGCTATACCTCCGTCAACGGCAAGGTGCAGCCGGTGATGAAGATGGACACGCAGCGCCTGTACCGCTGGCGCCTGATCGATACGGGCTTCCAGGCTTCCGTGGTGCTGCGCATCCGGCGTGCCAACGATCCGCAAAAGCTGTTGCAGGCGCTCGGCGTGGCCAACCAGGACAAGGACATGATGGAATTGTGCGATGGCGAGGATGTCACGCAATTCGAAGTGGCCAGCGACGGCCTGACGCACGACAGGATCATTCCCAAGACCCTCAATTACCTGCAGCCGGGCTACCGCAGCGACATCCTGTTTTCGCTGCCGAAGGCCGGCGCATATTGCGTGTATGCGGAAACCAACCTCAATAACATGACGACGATGCATGACGTCAACAACACGCGCCTGATCAGCGTGATCACGGCCAAGACCAGCGCCAAGGCTGCCGCGCGCGCCAGGGCGGGCGAGTCGCCGCGCGATTTCCTGCTGGCCGAGTTGCGCAATGCCGTCAAGCGCCTGCCCGTTGCGCAGTTGCCCGATAGCGTCAAGGGCACCATCCTCGGCGATCTGGAGAATGGTCTCAAGCTTGCCAAGTTCGTCCCGCATGCGGGCTTCAGCGCAGAAGCAAAGGACGCGATGCGCGGCAAGAAGAAGGAGTATGCGACCTTCAATATTGCCAAGTTGGACGGCAAGACCCGCTTCATGGTGGAAGGCAAGCCGGAAGACTCGCCGGTACCCGAGCTGAAGAATGTCTATGATCCGCACCGCGTCGACCACACGCTGGTGCTGGGCACCGAGCAGATCTGGGAGCTGGCGTCGAAGAATGGCAGCCACCCCTTCCATATCCACGTCAACCCCTTCCAGATCATCGGCATCACCCGTACCGACGGCGGCGCGATCGATGCGCAATACAAGGATCTGCTCGGTACGTGGAAAGACACCTTGCTGGTGATCCCCAATCACAAGATCGAGATCGCCACGCGTTACCAGCGCTACATCGGCGAGTACGTGCTGCATTGCCACATCCTCGAGCATGAAGACCAGGGCATGATGCAGAACGTCAAGGTGGTTCTGCCGGATGGCAAGGGCGGCGGCGACATGGGCGGGCACGGACACTGACCGTTCCTGACGGGAGCGCGCCCGGCGCGCTTCCGCCCCTCCCAACCTGCTTCTGGAGCAACTGCCCATGTTACGCATGAAAACTTCACTCCTTCCCCTCCTGGCCGGCCTGCTCTGCGCAGGCGTCTGCACCGGGGCGCAAGCGCAGGCGGCTGTATCTTGCCGCCCGGAACTGCTGGCCCAGGCGGAGCCGGGTGGCGCGCGCGTCGTGCGCTACCGCAAGAATATCGATGAACTGACCCCGGCCGAGCTTGATGCCTTCAAGCATGCGGTGAGCGAAATGAAACGCAAGAGCCAGGAAAACGTGTACGACCGGCGCGGCTTCCTGTGGCAGGCGTGGGTGCATAACTGCACTTCCGTCGACGTCTTCAATGACCGCCAGGCGGCCTTGCCAGGCGACAGGCTGAAGCAGTTGCTGGGCGATCCCACGCGCAACAGCTGCGACATTGCCTATTTTCTCGACAAGGTGGCGACCGAGGACAATGCCCACGAGGAATTCCCCGGCGAGTGCGAACACCAGAAAAACACCTTCCTGCAATGGCACCGGGCGCAACTGTATTTCTATGAGCAAGCCTTGCAGGCGGCCGACCCGAACGGCGAGCGGGGACCCAGCACGCGCAATGTCGCGCTGCCGTACTGGAACTTCACCCGCAAGCCTTCCGGCGTGCGCTACCCGAAAGCCTTCGAGGACGTCGATTCGCCGCTGTACGACGCCACGCGCAAGAGGGAGGGGCTCGACAGCTCGCTGGCCACGGCTTCGCCCAACTTGCTGGCCTACCAGATCTACTACATGGATTGGGCCGATTTCGGCGGCGACGAATACGGCAGCCTGGGCGGCGGCAACCTGGAAACAAAAATCCATAATCACATGCACGCCACTTATATGGGCGGCAACATGGGCGATAACGTCACGGCCGGCCTCGATCCGCTGTTTTATGCCTTCCATAACTTCCTCGACTACAGTTTCGAGAAGTGGCTTGACGAGCATGGCGATGCCGGCATACGCGGCAGCGGGCGCACGGCGTTCATGCGCAGCGAGCAGGACGCCAGCCTGCCCCGGCCCGTCGGCTGGAGCGCAGGCAGCGGCGATGCCCAGCGCGGTGATTCGGGCGACTACACGGCCAACATGGGCCAGGCGAACCTGTACTTCGACACGATCCGGCAGGGCTATGGCTTCCAGCCGCGCTATGGCGGCGAGTTTGCCCGCAAGAAGGATATCCAGGCCCTGATCGACCGGCACCAGCAGGCGGGTTTCGTGTTTGGAGACAACCAGAAAAGCCTGTTCGCCGCCTTGCTCAGCGACGATGCGGCCGATGGCGCGGTTGCCAGGCCAGACCTGACCGTCACGGGGGCCTACAAGATCCCGGCGCGGCGGGTCGCCAGCGACAAGCGGGCCAACATGGTGCTGGACCGCGCCCATGCGGACGAAGACTACAGTTTTCAGGCCGATATCTACCTGTATCCGGCCAACGTGGCCGCGCGCATCGGCGACAAGTCGTTCCGCGACCGCTACCTGGTGACCAGCACCAGCCACTGGGCCTTGTCCGGCCATCACCAGCATGACAAGTATGTCATTGAAACGGATATCACCGGCATCGTCGACAGCCTGGTTCCCAAAAAGCGCAGGCAGGCCTGGCGCATCACGGCGGCCATCACCACCAATGACAAGGGCCGCGGCCTGATACGGCAAGGCGATTTTTCCACGCCCGTGATCCAGCTTGTCGACCGGCGCAAACCTGCCGAACCCACGTATGAGGAGAGCAAGCCATGAGCGAACAAACCAGCTTCAAGCGCGATGTGCAGGGCCTGTTTTCCCGCTATGTGGCCGACATGAACAAGGTCAAGCTGTCGAACCCGGATTCGACGGGCGTGCAGCGGCTGTATCTGAACGACTATGCGAGCGTGAAGGCGTTTGCGTGGCAGATCCAGGTGGCCATCCACGGTTACGACTATGACAGCCGCAAGGAAAAATGGCTGGTGGAGGCAGGCCACCGCCTGCGCGCGCCGGGAGGGCGGGAAGGCGAGTATGTCAAGTCCGCACCGCACCCGATGCCGCCCGACGGCCCGATGCCGCAGGAAGGCATCGATATCTTCGACCAGTGGGTCAGGGACGGCATGCAGCCGTGATGCGTTGGCCAACCGGCACAGACACCCTTGATGATCAGGAGTTCAGCATGGCATACACAGGTTTGAGAATTCACCCGGCCATCGGCATTGCCCGCGTCGGCAACAGCGAAGAATACTATCTGGGCCCGGAAAGCCAGGCCGGCATGCCGCTCGATGGCCAGGATGGCACGGGAGGCTTGCCGATCCGGCCCGGCACGGAAGACACGGCAATCGCCAGCACCGAATTGCGCGACGCCAGCGGAAAGCTCAAGCGGCAGGCGGCCCGCTTCCGCATTTACCAGTATGCGTTCGACGCGGCGGACGGCGTGGAAGCCTATCCGCTGGGCCGGCGGGGCGCGGCGGCCGAAGTGGCCATCGGCAGCATGGTCGACGGCAAGATCGTCAAGGACATCGTCTGGACCGTGCACCTGGCCAACAAGAAAGCCAATAGCTGGGAGGGCGGGGACGGCGTGGCGCCCTTCCAAAACAATGGCGCACCAGCCCTGCGCAATCCGGCCTTTGGCGAGCCGGGCTCGCCGCATTTCGGCACGCCGGCCGACCCGCTGCGGCTGAAGCTGCTGGTCATCGACCCCGGACCGCGCAGCGTGCAAGCTTCGCGCCAGTCGGTGCAGCAGTTCGACGCCGCCACGCCGCCGTCGTGCGCGGAGGCGGCCAGCGGCGCCGTGCGCAGCCTGCCCGACTACCCCGTGTCGTTCCCGCGCGGCGGGCAGCCTGGCGCGCCGGCGCAGGGTCCTGGCGCCATCATCGCGTCGCTGGGCGCCATCACGACGGAAAAGAATGGCCGATTGCTGGTGCTGGGCGGCTATGGCAAGGCATGCGGCTTCGACGCGCAAGGCAATTACTCGGCCGCCGCCGTCCTGCACGACAATGTCAACAACGACAACTGGTTCGATGACGTGGCCGATGGCCCCGTCACGGCCATGCTGCTCTTCGCCGACGGCACGGCGCGCAGCGTCGAGGGCAGCGCCTGGGTGATATCGAGCGACCCGTCGTATGCGCCGCAAACGGCGAACGTCGTGTCGCTGTGGGACGACCTGTATTGCACCTGGCTGGAAAAAATGGCGCTGCGGCCCGCCGTGTATGCGGATGGCAGCTACCAGACGGGCTACCGGAGCAACTTCAGCACCGATGTCCAGCCCATCCTGCGCGCGGCCTCGCTGCAGCGCTGGACGACCAGCTTGCCGCCCAGGGCGATCAAGGAGCACGACTTGCTGGGCAAGATGAAGGCGGCAGGCCTGACCTACCCGATCATGAATTTCATCCGCCATCCCGACCAGACGGGCGCGCCGTCGCTGAAGCCGCAAATGCCGCTGTCGCTGGGCGATGCGGGCAGCAGCCTGCTGACCCTGACCCGTGCCCAGTATTTTTTCATGGATCAATGGGCGCATGGCCAGTATGTGGCCGACAGCGGCGATTTCCTGCTGGGCGCGGGCGAAGCGCTCGACCGTACCGTCCTGTTCAACTGCCTGGGCGGCCGCTACAGCCCCGGCATCGAGATGGGTTTTATCGTGCGCGACCCCGGCCTGTACCGGCAGGCGTGGCGGCGCCATGATGGCGGTGGCCCGTTCCGCATCAATGCACAGCATCTCGATTACCCGGCCGCCGTCAGGGACCAGCCTTTCCTCGGCGCCGGCTATATGCCGCTGCGCGGCGGCGATGTGCAGCCCGGCGACGTGTCGAAGTTCATGGCCTTGCCGTGGCATACCGATTACAACTCGTGCGCCACGCATCTGCCGGATCCGAATCCCGGCGGCACGGTGCGCAATAACCAGCAGGCGATCGATGCGGCCACGGCGATCAAGGGCAATGGCTACAATACCTTGCTGTATTCCTCCTGGCCGGCGCAGCGGCCCGTGGCCGTGTACACGTACGACGACGTCGTCGCCAACGGCGACGAATTGGCGACGCCGCGCTACTCCGTGCGCGGCAAGGGCACGCGGGCCGATGGGGTGCCGTCGACCACCCCGGAGAATGCGGAAATCGACCGGCCCGCCATGCATGTGGGCCGTTACCAGGACCGCGCGCAGTTCCTGCTGAACTGGCACCGCATCGGCGTGGTCGTGCAAAGCACGGCGATTGCGCGCAAGGCGGGCGAGAAGGCCATTTGCAAGGATTACTACCTGGAAGTCGAGAGCCTGTTTGACAGCGATGAAAGCAACCTGGTCGAGTATTGGCGCAACACGGCCATCGACAAGGTGTACCGGCCGAAGCCGCAGCCGAAACCGAAGCCCTGATGGCGGCGTTTGCAGACACTCCCGGCGCGGTAGCGCCATCGCGGCAGCACTACCGGGTCGCCATCATCGGCGGCGGCCCGGCCGGCTGCGCCTGCGCGCTGGCGCTGGCGCAGCATGGCGTGCACGACGTGCTCGTGATCGAGGCGGGCGACTACGCGCAATTTCGCATCGGCGAGAGCATTCCGCCCGAGGCCAACCGCCTGTTTCAGGCGCTGGGTATTGCGCAGGAATTTTTCGCCGAAGCGCATGCGCCTTGCCATGGCAGCTGTTCCTGGTGGGGCAGCGACAAGCGCGGCTACAACGACGCGCTGCTGCATCCGCTGGGCCACGGCTGGCACTTGGAGCGCTCCCGCTTCAATGGCTTCCTGGCGCGCCAGGCGCACCTGCGCGGGGCGGAAGTGCTGCTGCGCGCCAGCCTGGCCGCGTCGGCCCCGGCGCAAGGCGGCGGCTTTGCCCTGGAATTGATGCTGGGCGATCCGGCGCACCCGCGCCCGGCTACCATCCATGCCGATCTGGTGGTCGACGCCAGCGGCACGCGCGCCGTCTTCGCGCGTCAGCGCGGCAGCCGCAAGGTGGAAACGCTGCCGCTGGTCTGCCTGGCCATGCGCTTCGCGGCGCCCGATGGTCCCCGTTCCGGCTTGACGCACCTGGAAGCCGTCGAACATGGCTGGTGGTATGCCGCCCACCTGCCCGACGCCACCTTGCTGCTGGCGTTCTACAGCGATGCGGCCACCGTCAAGGCGCGGCGCCTGCAGCTTGCCGGACACTGGCTGGCATGGCTGGCGGCCGCGCCCAACACGGCCGCGCTGGCCCGCGGCGCGGTGCCGCTGGCAGGCGGCGTGCAGAGTTTTCCCGCGCCGTCCTACTGCCTCGACCAACTGCATGGCGACGGCTGGCTGGCCATCGGCGACGCCGCTTCGGCCTACGATCCTGTCACCTCGCAAGGCATCGTCAAGGCGCTGGCCAACGGCATGGCGGCCGCTGGCGCCATCGCCGGCCACGCCACCCTGGGCGCGGTGGCGCACACGGTAGCGCAGCGCCATGCGCAGTACCTGGCGCAGCGCCAGCAGTATTACGGCTGGGAGCAGCGTTGGCCCGCTGCGCCGTTCTGGCGCCGCTTGCATGCCGGCGCGCAGGTGGCGGCCTGAACAACCGTCATGGCGCGCGGGCCGCTGCAGTGGAAAACGTTTCCAGACAGGTTTCGCCAGTGACAGGATCGACGATGGCATACATGCCTGGAAAGGGATGGGTGACGGCGGCGATGGCTGTCATGCTTTGGCGCCGATTCCCTGTATCCGGCAGAATGCCGCCAGGTCGGCCGGATAGAAGGGCGCGTCCCGATAGTGCTTGTCGTCGATACCGAGCACGCAGGTGATGGCGGCCGCTTCCCACGACCAGTAGCCCCAGAACGACGTATCGCGCCGGTGGCTGTCGTAATAGGGCTCGCGGCGGCTGGCGTCATACCATTGCCGCAGGTACTCCTGCATCAGCGCGGGACGCGCATCTTTTTCTGCCGCGAATATCTTGAGTGTGTTGATGTAGGGCCGGTGGCGCGTGCATGCGGGCCAGGCGCTATCCCTGCCGGCGACGAAGCAGGCCAGCAGCCGTTCCAGCAAGCCATCCTTTTCATGGTTGTTGAAATCGATGACCGGCGCCAGCTTGGGCAGCAAACTGCCCCAGCCAAGCAGAATGCCGAGGCAGACCATGCGGTTGACTTGTTCATACGCGTCGCCGGGCAGGGCGAAGTGGGGAAATCCCTGTTCGGCCTCGCTGGCCTGAGCGTCAAATATCATGTCATACCGGGCAAAGGCCAGCCAGTAGCCGAGTATCGTGGGATACGACGCGCGCAACTCGTCGAGCGGGTGGCCGGCGCTGTAGGCGAGGGCGAGCTGGTCGATCCCATCCCAGGCCCGCTGGCGCGTAGCCGTCATGAAGTTTTCTGGTGGAATATTTCGCAGCACTTCTTCCGGTTGTTGCAAGCCGGCTTCCACCATGTCGTAGCCCTCGTCCTGGCTTTCCTTGCTTTCAAGATAGATGGCATATGACAGCCGCGGTTCCCTGCGCCTGGCCAGAAAATCCTGTTCGTCCAGCGTTTGCATTCTTGTTCCTTGTTCCAGGCCGGGCATCCGCATCTGGAGCGCATCCGGATACAAATGGTATGGTGACGGTACGGTAGCTCAATGATTTGTTTGCAAGATTACACCTTAGAAAAAGTGATCGAACAAGCGTGATTCAATTGAATCGTGTACCAGAAAGAAATATACAAAATAGCTACTATGAGCGACAAGATGGCGCGCCCTGGATATTTGTCGGCTGCCATCGTCTTCCACATGAACCGGAGCAAGCATGAGTATGATGAAATGCGCGATGCAATGCGCGGCCGCCGCGGCCCTGTGTTCCACCCTGTCGCCCGCCATGGCGGCATCCACGCCGGCCGCACCGCCGTTTCTTGACGTGCTCGTCTATCAGTACGCCAATTGCGTCAAACCTTCCTACCATCAGGCTGACCTGCTGGTGCAGAACGGGACGGGGCGTTACCAGATCGACGTCAGGGGCGAGTCGTACACGGTCGAACTGCAGCAACGCATGGGTTTTTCGCTGCAGGCGGGCATTGACGGTCCCGTGGCGGCTGTCGTCAAGCTGGACCGGCCTCCAGAGGGGCAGTTCGAGGAGCAGGCGCGCTGGCGCGAACGCTGGCTGCGCGATGTGGCCGAGCGCAGCGGCGTGGCGCTGGACGAGCGGACGCTTGCAGGCGGCGCGCGCCTGCTGACCGTCAACAAGGGCGAGATCAAGGGCAACTACGTGGGGCAGTCCCTGCTGATCGATCCGGCACGCTTGTTGTTCATCGATATGGCGTGGCCGAACACGCTGGGAATCTATCGTGGCCCTGACGGCCTGCGGCAGGTGCGGCAGGTGCAGGACGACGTATGGCAGCGCCTGCTGTCTTGTCCACCAGCTGCGTGACGCTGGCGGCCACCCGATACCCCTACTGCGCGCACGCGCATAGACAAATAATAATGATTCTCATTTATAATGCGGCTCAATGGGGTGGCGATGGGCCGGCGCCATGGCGCCATGCATGGTGAGGGAGGGCATGATGGGCAGTATGTACGGCAATGAGGATTTGATCGCGCATGAGCATCGCGTGCTGATGGGCGAGTATGGGAGGGCGCAGGCCCGCTGCAGTGCGCAGCTGGCCGCGCAGGCAGCGCGCATCGCGCAGCTGGAATCGGAATTGATGCGCGCGCGGGCGCAGGTGGTGATCCGCGATACGAAGCTGGCGCTGGCGCGCGACGAACTGGCGGACCTGGCGGCCAGCGTGCCTGGCTTGCCGACGCGCGCCAGGCTGGCGCGCAAGGTCGAGTGGCTCAGTGAGCGCGTGCAGGACCTGATGCGCGAATTGCTGCGCCTGCAGTGGGTGCCGTCGCCCGCCTTGCAGGCCGACGTGCGCGAAAAGGCCGTGCTATATGTGGGCCACTATTCAAGTCTGGAGCCGGGCAAGGATGCGGGTGGCGCCAACGCGGCGCAACTAGCCATCGAGCAGGCCGGCGGGCGCTTCCTGCATCACGCGGGCGGCGACGATGGCGCCGACGATGCGGCGGCGCTGGAAGCGGGCCTGGTGGCGGCCGACCTGGTGATTTGCCAGACGGGCTGCGTCAGCCACGACGCCTACTGGCGCGTGCATGACCACTGCAAGCGCACGGGCAAGCAGTGCGTGCTGGTCGACCAGCCGCAAGCCATGCATTTCGTGCGCAAGGAAGCGCTGGCCGCTTCTTAACGCCCGCTTAATCCGCATGGGCCACAATGGCCTCCCCCGACGTTCCTGAAAGCGCCCATGCTGTCCCTGCAAATCGGTCCCCTGGCCCTGCCCACGGGCCTCGTCCTGCTGATCGTTTTCCTGTGCGTCGCCTACGGCGTGGCGGGCTGGCTGCGGCGCTATCGCCAGTTGCCGGATGCCGGTCCCCTCGTTTCCGACATGCTGATTGCAGGCTTGCTGGCGGCGCGGCTGGCATTCGTCTTGCGCTGGCATGAGCAGTATTTCAGCTCCCCCTCGGCGGCGCCCTGGTCCATCATCAATATCCGCGATGGCGGTTTCATGGCGCCGGCCGGCATCGCGGCTGCCCTGGCCATCGCCGCGTGGCGCTGCCGGCGTCCCGCCATGGCGGCCATGCGCCGTCCCCTGGCCATCAGCGTCGCGTCCGGCGCGCTGGCCTGGGGCGTGCTGAGTGCAGGGCTCTCGCTGGCCTACGACAAGCCGGTAGCCTTGCCGGCCGTGGCGCTGCGGGCTATCGGTGGCGCGCCGGTGACCCTGGCGGCGCTGGCCGGCGGCAAGCCCATGGTGGTCAACCTGTGGGCCAGCTGGTGTCCGCCATGCCGGCGCGAGATGCCCGTGCTGGCTGCCGCGCAGCAGGCGCGCGCCGATATCGTCTTCGTGTATGCGAACCAGCGCGAGGATGCGGCGGCGGCCAGCGCTTTCCTGGATAGGAGCGGCGTAACCCTGCGCAATGTGGTGCTCGACAGCGAGGCGGCGCTGGGCAAGGCGGCCGGCTCCTCGGCCCTGCCCACCACCCTGTTTTATGATGCGCAGGGGCGACTGGTCGATACGCACCTGGGCGAATTATCCGATGCCTCGCTGGCCAGCAAGCTGCAGAAGATCGCCCCCGCGCCCTGACGCGGACACGCCTTGTTGACGGAGCCGCCATCGTTCGCGCGATGCGCGGCTTTTTTGCGCCTGGCCGTGGCCGTAGTGGTTTCTGATAGTATACCCCCCTATAGTATTTATCGAGGTGAAATCATGGGACACACGGCGCACAACAAGACCAAGTTGCTTAATCGCGTCAAGCGCATCCGCGGCCAGGTGGAGGGCCTGGAGCGGGGCCTGGAAGAGGGGCGCGACTGCGGCGAAGTGCTGCAGCTGATCGCCGCCGTGCGCGGCGCCGTGAACGGCCTGATGGCCGAAGTGATCGAAGAGCACTTGCGTGAGCATGTGGCCAGTCCCGACATCTCCGGCGACGAACGGGCCAGGGGCGCCGACGACATCGCGGGCATCCTGCGCACCTACCTCAAATAAGGAGAATGCCATGAAAGCGCAATCCCTCGGCGAAGACCTCTCCGCCTGGCAGCACGAACACGTTTTTGACAGCAGCAATGGCAGGGCCGAACGCCGCGCGCGCATCGTCATGTGGATCACCCTGGCCACCATGGCGCTGGAAATCCTCGCCGGCTGGTGGTACAACTCCATGGCCCTGCTGGCCGATGGCTGGCATATGAGTTCCCACGCGCTGGCCATCGGCCTGGCCGCATTTGCGTATGCGGCCGCGCGCCGCTATGCGCGCGACCCGCGCTTTGCCTTCGGCACGTGGAAGATCGAGGTGCTGGCCGGCTACACCAGCGCCATCCTGCTGCTGGGCGTGGCCGTGCTGATGGTGGCCGCTTCCGTCGAACGCCTGTTCTCGCCGCAGCCCATCCACTATCCGCAGGCGATGGCCGTGGCGGCTTTCGGCCTGGTGGTCAACCTCGTGTGCGCGCTGATCCTCGGCGGGCACCATGACCATGACCATCACCATGGTCACGGCCACGACGAGCATGACCATCACGGTCACCACCATGGCGAAGACCTGAACATGAAGGCCGCCTACATCCACGTGCTGGCCGATGCCGCCACGTCCGTGCTGGCCATCCTTGCGCTGGGCGGCGCGTGGGCTTACGGCTGGCGCTGGCTCGATCCCGTGATGGGCATCGCGGGCGCCGTGCTGGTGGCGCTGTGGGCGAAAAAACTGATGCAGGAGACGGGCAAGGTCTTGCTGGACCGCGAAATGGACCATCCGGTGGTGGATGAAATCCGCGAGGCGGTGGAAGTGGAAAGCGCCGGCGACACGCCGCGCATCGTCGACCTGCATGTGTGGCGGGTGGGCAAGCAGCTGTATTCGTGCGCCTTGTCCGTCGTCAGCCGCGATCCCGCGCTGACAGGCGCCGAGCTGCGCGCGCGCATCGGCATCCACGAGGAAATTGTCCACAGCACCATCGAGATTATTCGCCGTCCTTGACAATGATGGCGAAAAAAGCGCGCTGATGCGGGGCGTAGGCACTATACTGTCGGCTTTTACAGCACGCGCTGTTCACCAGACAGAGAATAAAATGAGCACATTACCACCATGCCCGCAATGCAAGTCCGAATTCACGTACGAAGATGGCGGCCAGTTGATCTGCCCTGAATGCGCGCATGAATGGTCGGCCACGGCTGGCGAAGCGGCGGAAGAGGGCGCTCGCGTGTACCGCGATGCGGCCGGCAATATCCTGCAGGACGGCGACACGGTCAGCGTCATCAAGGACTTGAAACTGAAGGGCGGCGGCGGTGTCGTCAAGATGGGCACCAAGGTCAAGAACATCCGCCTGGTCGACAGCGACCACGATATCGACTGCAAGATCGACGGCTTCGGTTCCATGAGCCTGAAAACCGAGTTCGTGAAAAAAGTCTAAGCTCCTCCTTGCCATCCGCGGCGCGCCTCGCATTCCTGCCGGCGCGCCGTTTTTTATTTCAGACGCCATGCAAATCGACCATCTCCGCCAGCGCCTGCGCGCCCTGGGCGCCAAACCCCTGCATGAACAGCGCGTGCTGCGCGACTGGATACAGGGCCAGCCGCACGACCAGGGCCGGCGCCGCGCCGAGGATTTTTTGCCGCTGCCCGTGCGCGAGGCCTTGCCTGCGCTCGATCTCGAGCTGCAGGGCATGCTGAAATTGCTCAGCACCCATCCGGGCGCCGACGGTTCGGCGCGCCTGCTGGTGGGACTGCACGATGGCCAGACGGTGGAAAGCGTGCTGCTGCCGCGCGATGGCTTGTGCGTGTCCAGCCAGGTCGGTTGCGCCGTCGGCTGCCAGTTCTGCATGACGGGCCGCGATGGTTTGATCCGGCAAGTGAGCAGCGGAGAAATTGTCGCGCAGGTGGTGCTGGCGCGCACCCTGCGCCCCGTGAAAAAAGTCGTCTTCATGGGCATGGGCGAGCCGGCGCATAACCTGAACAATGTGATGGAAGCGATCGAGCTGCTGGGCACCGAGGGCAATATCGGCCACAAGAACCTCGTGTTTTCCACCGTGGGCGACCCGCGCGCCTTCGAGCGCCTGCCGCAAGGGCGCGTCAAGCCGGCGCTGGCCCTGTCTCTGCACACCAGCAAGCCGGAGCTGCGCGAACAGTTGCTGCCGCGCGCGCCCAGGCTCACCCCGCAGGAACTGGTGGACTTCGGCGAGTCGTATGCGCGCCTGACCGGCTATCCGGTGCAGTACCAGTGGACCCTGATGGAAGGGGTCAACGATGGCCAGGACGAGATGGATGGCATCGTCGCGCTCTTGCAGGGGAAATATGCGGTGCTGAACATGATCCCGTATAACACCATCGACGACTTGCCGTTCAAGCGCCCCAGCTGGGAAAAAGCGCGCGCCATTGCCGCCGGCCTGCACGCGCGCGGCGTGCTGACCAAATTGCGCGATTCTGCAGGACAGGACGTGGAGGGCGGCTGCGGACAGTTAAGGGCGCGTGAAGCGAAGGGCAAGGTCATTCCCATCCGCGCCAGCGTGACGGCGTAGGTCGGATTAGCGGAGCGTAATCCGACATTCGCACATACGCCAACAATGGTGTCGGATTACGCGGTGCCCGCTAATCCGACCTACTCGGCTCACACCCCATCCAGCAAATCGTTTTCATTCAATATCGCAAACGCGATCTCGGGATGTGCGGCCAGGCAGCGGCGCACGGCGGCCGGGATGGCGGCGCGCGTCTTGCGGCACAGGCCGGGCCGCTCCAGCAGGCGGATCTGGAAGCCGCGCACGGTGCGCACTTCGCCGCTGCCCGGCGCAATCTGCAAGTCCACGCCCAGGTTGCTCTTCAAGCGCTCTTGCAGTTTCTTTAGCTGCGTATAGCTGTCGATCTGCTCGATATGCGCCAGCAGGCGCTTTTCTTCCGTCAGGTTCAGGCGCAGGATGGCAAGGTCCGCCTGCGCATCGTCGAGCAGGCGCTCGCGTTCGCAATCGCACAACTGCGGCGGGCACTCCTTGCGGACTTCAAAGTCGACGATACGCATGCTGGTGTTCCAGTGACGTTCCAATGGCGATTCCGGATAAAGCAAGTATCGTCCGCCGCCTGGCGCATGTCAATCAGCGCGGGCTGACGATCAGGCGTCAGAGGAGCGGCCCCTGCCCGCTGCTGCGCTGGTGGTGGTGTTGCGGCGGCATGGCGTGGCCTTCCGTCGAGACGAGGTGGGTGCGCCCCATTCGGCACACAATCGTGCGCGGCCTTGACCGCGTGTCTTGGCGCGTGTGCCGCCCTGTGTTGTAATGTTGATCATCCGGACTGAACACGCAAGGCCATGAGAACCCGCATCAAGATCTGCTGCATCGCTTCCATCGACGAAGCGCAACTGGCCATTGCCGCCGGTGCCGACGCGCTGGGCCTGGTGGCGGCCATGCCATCCGGCCCCGGCCCGATTCCCGACGCGCGCATCGCGCAGATCGCCGCCTGGACGCCGCCGCCCGTGGCCACGTTCCTGCTGACGTCCGAGACGACGGCGCAAGCCATCGCCGAACACGTGCGCGCCACGCAGCCGTCCACCGTGCAGATCGTCGGCCATATCGACCCCGGCGAAGTGGCGCAGCTGGCGCGCTTGCTGCCGCACGTGCGGCGCGTGCAGGTGATCCACGTGGAGGGGCCGCAGGCTTTGGCGCTGATCCCCGCCTATGCGCCCCATGTGCATGCGTTTTTGCTCGATTCGGGCCGCCCCGGCGCGCAGGTCCCGGAACTGGGCGGCACGGGCCGCACGCATGACTGGTCCGTCAGTGCGCGCTTCGTGCGCGCCAGCCCCCGTCCCGTCTTCCTGGCCGGCGGGCTGGACGCCACCAACGTAGCCGACGCGCTGCGCCAGGTACGCCCCTACGGCATCGACCTGTGCTCGCGCGTACGCACGGACGGCAAGCTCGATGTCATGAAACTGGCCTTGCTGATGTCGGCCGTGCGCGACGCGGATGCGGCGCTGTATGCGGAGGGTTAATCCGCCGCTGCCAGCGCATTCATCTCGCGCACGAACGCCTCTGTAAACGCGGCCACCATGCCGCTGGCGGCGCGCGGCGAGATCAGGCCGACGACGGAATGCGATTCCTCGTCCGGTAGCGCAATAAAACGCACGCCGGGCGGCGCCACCAGGCGCATGCTGTCAGGGACGATGGCGATGCCCATATTGGCTTCGATCAGGTTCAGCTGCGATGTCTTGCGCGACAGGGCGCGCGCCGCCTTGGGGAAAAAGCCCTGCGCCAGGCACAGGCCCGCCACCAGGTAGCTCAGGCCTCCGCGGTCCTTGTGCGGGATCGAGACGAAGGCTTCGTCGCGCAATGCCGCGATGGTCGTGCGCTCCAGCGCGGCCAGGGGCGACGTCGCTGACACGGCCACCACCAGCTTTTCTGTAAACAGCTCGCGCACGACGATGTTGGCATGCTTGCGCAGGGTGGGCAGGCGCACCAGGCCCAGGTCGGCGCGGCCTTCCTCGATGTCGGCGGCCTGGTTTTCCGACGACCCTTTTGATACATCGAGCGAAACGCCGGGAAATTGCGCCAGCAGGCGGTTCAGCACCGCGCCGATGGCGGGCGTGAGGGTGACGGAGCTCGAATGCAGCAGGCGGACGATGCCTTGCGCCCCTTGTCCCACGTGGCGCGTCTGGCGCACGGTTTCGTCGATGTCTTCGAGGATGCGCTTGGCCCGCTCATAAAAGACCTGTCCCGCGGGCGTCAGTTCGATATGGCGCGCGTCGCGCGTGAGCAGCAGGGCCTGTACTTCACCTTCCAGCTCCTTGATTTGCCGGCTCAGGGCCGACTGCGCGATGTACAGCTTTTCCGCCGCGCGCGAGTAGCTGCCCGCATCGACGACTTCGACAAAATAGCGGAACTGTCTGATGGAAATCAATCGTATGCCTTTTCGAGATCGGAGACTGCCTGATTTGATATTAGCCTGGCCCCGGTGTTCGCGTTACAGTGGGCTGGTCTGCTGTCACTGCAAAGGAAAGACCATGCTGGAATTGATCGGGGTGCTGGGATTGCTCGTCAGTATTATCGTAAAACTGATTTTCGTCCAGATCGGCGGAGCTGGCAAAGGGAAGGAAGATTAATATGCCAGGGTCGCCACATGCGGCGCCGGCAACGCAAAGGCGTGCAAGCGGCAAGCCGGTGCTACCCCGTTCCACTCCGTCAGTGGCAAGCCCGCACGCTTGAGCGCCGCCTCGCGCGCCGTCCACGCCTGCGCCAGGGTCAACGGGCGCTGATCGGTGGGGCAGGCGCTCAGTTCACCAGCCACCTGCGGCCCCAGATAGTCGCGCGCCAGCTCAAACCAGTCGGGAATCTCCTGCACCCGCATCACGTCGATGCCGACAGGGCCATGCAGGCCGATGGCGGCCAGCGAGATTCCCTCGTCATGGCTGAACGACAGGCTGGCCGTGCTTCCGGCCAGCAGCAAGCGGGGAGGGGTGCCCGGCGTCGATGCCACCGAAATCGCCCCGATACTGACATCCAGCCAGCGGGCCGCCGCCTCGCGCACGGCGGCGCGGATGCGCCACCGGGCTTCGGCGCGCGGCAGCAAGGCGGCGATGCCGATCACCAGCACGCCGTCTCTTGAGAAGAGCACCTTATCATCCATCAGCTGCGCAGCGGCGCCGCCGGGCAGCCGGCCCAGTTGCTGTCGGCGGGGATGTGTTCCCCCTTCATCACCAGGGTCAAGGGGCCCAGGCGCGCGTTGTCGCCCACCTTGGCGCTGTACAGCACGGAGCTGCGCGGGCCCATGTAGACGCGCTGGCCGATCTCCACATGGTCGATCTTCATCACGCGGTCTTCGAACAAATGCGTTTGCGGGCAGGTCAGCGCGTTCAATTCGCTGTAATCGCCGATGTGCACGCAGTCGAATTCCGTGATGTCGGTCGTATCCATGTAGACGCCGCGGCCGATCTTGCAGCCGAACAGGCGGAAGGCCAGCGGCAGCCACGGCGTGCCGCGCAGGTAGCGCATGAAGTTGGGTACGGCGATGCCTTCGTACAGGTTGGTCACGCCTTCCGAAATCCACACGAACGGCGTCCACATGGGCGCCGCATGCTTGCGGTAGCGTCCCAGTAGCAGCCACTTGAACAGCACGACCACCAGAAAATTGCCGATGCCGTAGGCCAGGCCGGCGATGGCCAGGTCACCCACCACCTCGCCCCAGCGTCCCGCACCCGCGATCGGCATCACGTCCAACACCAGGGTGTAGCCGACGGCGATCACCACCGCGTGCGGCGCGACGATGCGGAACGCTTCGATCAGGCTGCGGCCCAGGCGGCGCAACAGCGATGGCTTGAAGGTCAGGTGCTCGGCAAAGCCGCTGACCTGCTCGCGCGCGGGCAAATGCATGGGCGGGGAGCCCAGCCACGTGTCGCCGCTGTGCATCTGCTCATTGCGCGGCGCATGCGTGTGCACGCCGATCAGCACGTGTTCGGGCAGCACGGTGCCATCCGGGATGTAGCTGCCATTGCCGACGAAGCTGCGGTGCGAGATGACGGTGGGGCGCATGGTCATCCAGCCGCCGTCGATCTGCTCGTCGCCCAACATGACGGCGTCGGCGATGAAGGTGTCGTCGCCCAGGGTCAGCATGTCGGGCACCACGCCCAGCGCCGTGGAAATCTCGGCGCCCTTGCCCACCTTGGCGCCCAGCAGGCGGTACCAGTATGGCGCGTACACGGTGGCGTAGATGCCGTGCAGGACGTTCAGGCTCGATTCCTGGATATGGCTGACCAGCCACTTGGCGCAATAGATATTGCTATGCACGGGCGAGCTGCCCGGCTTCAAGCGGGGCAGCGCACCCCAGCGGATGGCGGCCGACAGCAAGGCCGTGAGCACGATCAGCACGGCGCTGGCGGGGAAGGCCAGCAGGAAGTAGCGGGCTAGCTGGGTCGTCACGTCGCGGCCCTGCAGCCACGGCATCATTTCACGCTCGTCGAACCAGTCGATCAGCACGAAGCTGGGGAAGACGGGCATGAAGAACAGCACGGCGATCAAGACCATGCCGAAGCAGAAGAACACGGTTTCGCCCGTCAGGCGCAGGCGCGAGACGGAGGGGCGCGGCGGCTGGCTGGCCGGGTCGTAGGGGCCGATATCGCGCGCGGGCGAGCCAGTCCAGACCCTGCCGGCCGGCACCGAGGCGCCATCGGCCAGCGCCGATTGTCCCTCCAGGTGGCCGAACGCACCCACTGTGGTATTGCCTTCCAAAATTGCGTAAGAGCTGATGCAGGCGTCGTCGCCGATGCGGATCTGGCCCAGCAACAGGCGGCCCCGCTCGACCCTGGCGTTTTCAAAGTTGACGGCGTTGCCCACGCTGACGTTGTCGCCGATGGCTAGCAGGTCGGGCGCGCGCAGGGTCATCGAACCGATGACCACTTCCTTGCCCACCTTCGCGCCGAGCGCGCGCAGCCACCAGCTATTCAGGGACGAGCCGCTTAGCAGGTAGGCGGGCGCCGATTCGACCAGGCGGTCGGCCAGCCACCAGCGGTAATACGTGACGCCCCACAGCGGATAGCTGCCCGGTTTCAAACGCCCGGCGATCAGCCACTTGCCGGCAATCGCAATGGCAAATTCGGCCAGGGTCGCCAACAGGAACACGCCGATCGAGGCGGCGATGGCGCCCGGCACGGTATCTCCCGTGTCGCCCGTGAAGAAGTGGTAGGTGAAGAAGGGCGCCATCCACTGCGCCATGCGCAGGGTGACGAGGCCAGGCACGGCTGCCGCCTGCGCGGCGCCGCAGATCCAGCGCTTCAGGGTGGACGGCGGCGTCCATTCCGCCTCCGGCGTGGCCAGCGCGGGCGCCTCGCTCAAGACGGCGGCGATCTTGCCGATCTGCCGGTTCTGGTAAATGTCGCGCACCGTCATTTGGGCGTAGGCCGGATCCGCGCGCAGGGCGGATGCGAGGCGCGCGGCCAGGAAGGAATGGCCACCGAGGTCGCTGAAAAAATCCAGCTGGCGCAAGATCGCCTGGCCGGGAAACAGCTTGGCCAGCGCCGCGAACAGGGCCGCTTCGGCCGGCGTTTCCGGCACGTCCGATTCGCCCGCCTCGCCTGGGGGCGGCGCGGCCAATGGCATGGCCTTCAAGGCCTTCCTGTCGATTTTTCCCGAGGTCAGGCGCGGCATCAGCGGCAGCAATTCAAAACGGCCCGGCACCATGTAGGGCGGCAAATGCAGGTTCAGGGCGGCGCGCAGGGTCTTTGCCGCCAGGGCGTCCTCGGGTGCCTCGTCGCTGCCGACGATGTAGGCCACCAGCTGGTCGATGCCGTCATCCTTGCGCAGCAACACGGCCACCGTGCCCACGCCCGCCTGCTGCGCCAGCACGGCTTCGATCTCGCCCAGCTCCACGCGGAAGCCGCGAATTTTCACCTGGTCGTCGGCACGGCCCAGGCACAGCACCTGGCCGTCCGCATCGATGCGAGCCAGGTCGCCCGTGCGGTACAGGCGCGCGTCATCCTCGCTGGCCGCCCATGGATTGGGCAAGAATTTTTCCAGCGTCAGGTCGGGCCGGCCCAGGTAGCCCTCGGCCAGGCCGGGGCCGATGATGCACAGCTCCCCTGTCTCGCCGCGCGGCAGCAGGGCCAGGGGACGGTTTTCTCCCGGCTCGGCCACCTGCAGCACCAGCAAGCCGTAGTTGGGCAGCGGCGTGCCGATGGTCACCGGTTCGCCGGGCCGCAACCGCGCCAGGCTGCACGAGACGGTCGCCTCCGTGGGGCCATAGGTGTTGAACATGGCGCGGCCCGGGCGCGACCAACGCTCGACCAGGGACTCCGGGCACATCTCGCCGCCCAGGTTGATCAGGCGCAGGCTCGGCACTTCCTCGGCGAACAGGGCCAGCAAGGTCGGCACGGCGTGCAGCACGGTGACCTTGTTTTCGGCCAGCGCGCGCGGCAAGGCTTCCGGGTCGCCCGAGATATCCTTGGGGCCCAGCCACAGGGTGGCGCCCACCAGGTAGGCGATCCAGATTTCCTCGAACGACATGTCGAAGGCGACGGAAAAGCCCTGGTAGACGGTGTCGTCTTGCGTCACTTCCAGCACGGCGTTTTCGCTGCGCAGGAAGTGGCAGATGCTGCGTTGATTGATCAGGATGCCCTTCGGTTTGCCCGTGGAGCCGGAGGTGTAGATCACGTAGGCCGGGTGTTCGGGCAGCACGGCGCCGCGCGCGGGCAGCACTTCTCCCGGCGCGGCGGGGGCCAGCAGGCTTTCCGCCGTCCACACGGGACGCTGGACGCCGGCGTCCAGCAGGCGTGGCGCGAACTGCTGGCAGCTGACGACGCCGGCACCGCTGGCATCATCGAGGCACACTTGCAGGCGCTCGACGGGCGTGTCTTCATCGACGGGCAGCCAGGCGGCGCCCGCCTTGGCGATGGCCGCCTGCATCAGCAGCAGATGGGCGCCGCGCGGCAGCCACAGGCCCACGATGTCGCCCGGCTTGACGCCGGCCGCCACCAGGCGCGACGCGGCCAGTCCCGCCTGCGCGTCGAGCTCCGCATACGTGATGCGGCGTTCGCCGTCGATCAGGGCGGTCTGTTGCGGGCAGCGGCGTGCCGTCGCTTCCAGCAGGTCGGCCAGTACTTCCTCGCGCAGCAGATCCGGTCGCGGCGGGCCGTACAGGATGTCGGCGTGGGTGGAAGGAGTGCCTGGGCTGACTGCGGTGAAATCGTTCATGGATGACGCTTATCTGTAATGCGGAGTGAAGAATCTGATGGGCTGCGCATGGCGCGCGGCACAGTTGATACATTACAGCACGCAAGACATTTCAGCGTTGCAGAACGGGGAATTTTGTAGAGCTTTCTGCAATTATGTGGCGGCAGGATCAACCGCCATGATTACGGAATGTAAATCGCGGAAACATGGCGCCGATTTGCGCCAAGGTAGGCGCCGCCGGATAGCCGTGCAGGGGGCGGCCGGACAGCGCCGCGTCCGCGCAGCCTTCGGCGCGGAATTGCTGCAGCACGTAGTTGTCGACGCCTTTCGCGGCCAGGGTGGTGGCCAGGGACAGCAACTGCTCGTCCGGCAGCAGATCCGGGTGGGTGGTGGTGCGGCATTCGTAGGCGACGCCGCTGGCGAGGATGGTGTCTAGGCAGGCGCGCGCCGGGTCGCCGCTGCCGGCCACGCGGGTCACATGACGATAGTCGGCAAACGGCGCCTTGATGTCGAAGCCGACCCAGTCGACCAGGGGCAGCACTTCCTGCAGGCGCTGCGGATAGATGCAGGCCGTGTGCAGGCCGATGCCGAACCCCAGTTCCCTGACGTCTTGCATGGCCCGCCCCAGCGCCGGGTCCATGCACGCTTCGCCACCGCTGAAGACGACGGCGTCGACCAGGCCTATGCGGCGGCGCAGCCAGGTCAACACGTCGTGCCAGGGCATGGCGCCTTCCGGCGTGCGGGCTTGCAAGTGCGGATTGTGGCAATAGCCGCAACGCCAGGGGCAGCCCTGCACGAACACCACGGCCGCCAGCTTGCCAGGGTAGTCGGTGGCGGAAAAGGGCGTCAGGCCGCCCACTTTCAAATCAGCCGCCATGGCAGGCGGACAGGCCAACCCGGGCGCTCGCTTCCGTAAAGTACTGGCGCTCGTGGAATTCGCCCTGCTTGCCGATGTTGAACGAGGCGACGGGGCGGTGATAGCCCATCACGCGGGTCCAGATTTCGCAGCGCTGGCGTTCGGTGTCGAGCAGGGTGATGGCGGGAGTGAAGTCGGGACGTGCGTTCATGGCGTTTCCTTGAGTGGGTGAGCGAGATCGGACTGCTTGCGCGCGATCAGTTCCGCGTCGCAGGTGGGACAGAATTCATGTTTGCCGGCCAGGTAGCCGTGGCGCGGGCAGATGGAAAACGTGGGCGTGACCGTGATGTAGGGCAGCGAGAAGCGGCTCAGGGCGCGTTTCACCAGCTCGCGGCAGGCATTCGCGTCCGACAGCGCTTCCGTCATGTACAGGTGCAGCACCGTGCCGCCCGTGTACTTGCGCTGCAGCGCGTCCTGCAATTCCAGCGCCTCGAACGGGTCGTCCGTGTGGCCGACGGGCAGCTGCGACGAATTCGTGTAGTACGGGTTGTCGACCGTGCCCGCCTGCAGGATGGCGGGATAGCGCTTGCGGTCTTCGCGGGCGAAGCGGTAGGTCGTGCCTTCGGCCGGCGTCGCTTCCAGGTTGTACATATGGCCCGTCTCTTCCTGGAATTGCACCATGCGGGCGCGCACGTGGTCGAGCAGGCGCACGGCCAGCGCATGGCCCTCGGGACTCGTGATGTCATGGGCGTCGCCGCTGAAATTGCGGATCATTTCGTTGATGCCGTTCACGCCCAGGGTGGAGAAGTGGTTGCGCAGGGTGCCAAGGTAGCGCTTCGTGTACGGGAACAGGCCTTGCTGCATCAGTTCCTCGATGATGCGGCGCTTGATTTCCAGGCTCGTCTTGCCCAGTTCCAGCAGGCGGTCCAGGTCCGCCATCAGGGCTGGCTCGTCGCCGCGCCATCGGTAGCCCAGGCGCGCGCAGTTGATCGTCACCACGCCCAGGGAACCCGTCTGCTCGGCGGAACCGAACAGGCCGTTGCCCCGTTTCAGCAGTTCGCGCAAGTCCAGCTGCAGGCGGCAGCACATGGAGCGGATCATGTTCGGCTTGAGTTCCGAATTGATGAAGTTCTGGAAGTAGGGCAGGCCGTAGCGGGCCGTCATCTCGAACAGGCGTTCGGCGTTTTCGCTATGCCAGTCGAAATCCTCGGTGATGTTATAGGTGGGGATGGGGAAGGTGAAGACTCTGCCCTTGGCATCGCCCGCCATCATGATCTCGATGTAGGCGCGGTTGATCATGTCCATCTCCACCTGCAGCTCGCCATAGCTGAAGTCCATCTCCTGGCCGGCGATGACGGGAATTTGCTCGCGCAGGTCGTCCGGGCAGACCCAGTCGAAGGTGAGGTTGGTAAACGGCGTCTGCGTGCCCCAGCGCGATGGCACGTTGAGGTTGAAGATCAGCTCCTGCATGTACTGGCGCACGTCTTCGTAGCGCAGGCTGTCCTTGCGGATGTAGGGTGCCATGTAGGTGTCGAAGGAGCTGAACGCCTGCGCGCCGGCCCACTCGTTTTGCAGGGTGCCGAGAAAATTGACGATCTGGCCGATGGCGCTCGACATGTGCTTGGGCGGACCGGATTCGATCTTGCCCGGCACGCCATTCAAGCCTTCGTGCAGCAGGGTGCGCAGCGACCAGCCGGCGCAATAGCCGGCCAGCATGTCGAGGTCGTGGATGTGCAGCGCCGCTTCGCGGTGCGCCGCGCCCACTTCCGGCGGATAGACCTGGTCCAGCCAGTAGTTGGCGATCACCTTGCCCGACACGTTGAGTATCAGGCCGCCCAGCGAGTAGCCCTGGTTGGCGTTGGCGTTGACGCGCCAGTCGCGCCGCTCCAGGTATTCATTGATGGACGCGGCGACATCGACCTGGCCGCGTGTGGGGGAAACTGCATTTGTCGTCATGAAACCTCCAATAAACACAACATGCGGTGTTTTTATGGAGATTAATCACTAAATATAGTGGCGTCAAAGGGCGCGTGCAGTTGCGTGACGAATCCTTGATGCAGGTGAAAAAAGCGCCCCCCGTTTACTTTTTCGCGCGGCCCTGGCGCAGGATGACGCAGCTCAGGCCAAAGTACGCGGCGGCGCAGACGGCGATGCTGATGGTGGAGGCGGGCAGCACGTGCGCCCAGATTTCCAGCGGCGAGAAGGTGCTCCAGCTGGCGACGCGGATATCGAAGGTGACGTAGTTCGCCAGCAGCCAGTAGACGGCCAGCAGGCCCGTGCTGATGGCGATCTGGCGCGGCGCCGGCATGGCGCGGCGCGCGAAGACGGCTTGCAGGAACAGCAGCAGCACGCCCGGATACGCGCCCAGTATCTCGGGCGACAGGATGGAGAGCTTTTCTTCGACATAGCCGTCGGCGGGCGCGGCCCACTGCACTTGCAGCACGGTGAGGAACAGGGTGAGCAGGAAGATCAGCAGCGGTTTGCGGGGCATGGCGGGCAATCGAAGAGGGAGAAAAGTGGGGCATTTTACAGCCAGGTCAAGCAAGTTGAACGCGCGCCAGCCATGCATGCATTCCTTCACCTGCGTCAAGGACTGGGCAGCATGGGCGGGGCTATAGTCTGCACCCTGAGCCGATACAGGACTGTGAATATCATGATGCTTGAATCAACCACCGCCACCCGCGTGGCAGGACCGCTGGAACTGGTCTGCCCCGCCGGCAGCCTGCCCGCCTTGAAAGCAGCCGTCGACAATGGCGCCGACACCGTTTACCTGGGCTTTCGCGACGCCACCAATGCGCGCAATTTCGCCGGCCTCAATTTCGACGAGAAGGCCATCGCCGAGGGCGTGCGCTACGCCCACCAATATGGGCGCAAGGTGCTGCTGGCGCTGAATACCTATCCGCAGCCGCACAACTGGGCCGTGTGGCGCAGCGCCATCGACCGCGCCGCGCAGGCCGGCATTGACGCCATGATCGTGGCCGATCCGGGCCTGATGGCCTACGCAAGTGAGCACCACCCGCAGCTGCGCCTGCACCTGTCCGTGCAGGGCTCGGCCACCAACTACGAGGCCATCAATTTTTACCATGAGCACTTCGGCATCGCCCGCGCCGTGCTGCCGCGCGTGCTGTCGATGGCGCAGGTGGAGCAACTGATCGCCAAGACGGAAGTCGAGATCGAGGTCTTCGGCTTCGGCTCCCTGTGCGTGATGGTCGAAGGGCGCTGCGCGCTGTCGTCGTATGCGACGGGTGAGGCGCCGAATACCCATGGCGTGTGCTCGCCGGCGAAATCCGTGCGTTGGCTGGAAACGCCGAACGGCCTCGAATCGCGCCTGAACGGCGTGCTGATCGACCGCTATGCGCCCGGCGAAAACGCCAGCTATCCCACCCTGTGCAAGGGCCGTTTCGAAGTCAATGATGAAGAGTATTACGCCATCGAGGAGCCGGCCAGCCTGAATACCCTGGCGCTGCTGCCGCAACTGATCGCCATGGGCGTGCGGGCCGTGAAGATCGAAGGACGCCAGCGCAGCCCCGCCTACGTGGCGCAGGTGACGCGCGTGTGGCGCGAGGCGATCGACGCCTGCCGCGAAGGCAATGCGCGCTACGCCGTCAAGCCGGGCTGGATGGCGGCCATGGACAAGCTGGCCGAAGGCCAGCAGCACACATTAGGTGCTTACCACAGATCTTGGAAATAGAGGATGAACATGCTGAAGCTTTCACTGGGCCCCTTGCTGTACTACTGGCCGCGTGCCACCGTCTTCGAGTTTTACCAGCAGATCGCCGGCACCGCCGTCGATATCGTGTACCTGGGCGAAACCGTCTGTTCGCGCCGGCATGAGGTGCGCCTGGCCGACTGGCTCGATATCGCCGACATGCTGGCCGCCGCCGGCAAGGAAGTGGTGCTGTCGACGCAGGCGCTGATCGAGGCGGGCGCCGAACTGGCGACCCTGCGCCGCATCACGGGCAATGGCCGCTACGGCGTCGAGGCCAACGACATGGGCGCCGTGCACTGCATGGAAAAGGGCACGTCCTTCGTCGCCGGCCCCCATCTGAACCTGTTCAATGGTCCCAGCCTGCAACTGCTGGCGCGCCTGGGCGCGCGGCGCTGGGTGATGCCGCTGGAAATGGGGCAGACGGCGCTGGCCGAGATGCAGCGCCAGAAACCGGAAGGGCTGGAGACGGAAGTCTTCGCCTATGGCCGCATGCCGCTGGCGTTTTCCGCGCGCTGCTTCACGGCGCGCAACCGCAACCTGCCGAAGGACGATTGCGGCTACAGCTGCCTGGAAGAGCCGGACGGCCTGCTGCTGCGCACGCGCGACGAAGTGCCATTCCTGGTACTGAATGGCACGCAGACGCAGTCGGCGCTGGTCTACAACCTGGTGCGAGAACTCGAGGCCATGCGCGACATGGGCGTGGCGGTGGCGCGCATCAGCCCGCAAGCCATGCATACGGAACAAGTCATCGCCATCTTCGACCGCGCCCGCCGTGGCCAGGTCAGCGGCATCGGCGCGCAGGCCCAGCTGGCGGCCTGTCAGCCGGCCGGCGCCTGCGACGGCTACTGGCATGGCCAGCCCGGCATGGAACAGCACGCCGCACATTGAACGCATCGAAAGGAAGCACCATGCAAGATCAACTGGAAAGATTGCCGATCCCGGCCAAGCCTCCCATGAGCAAGCCCGGCGTGTCGTACCGCTTGCCGGAACCGCTGGCCGAATTGCTGTCCAAGCTGCCCCCGTATCCCGCCTCCTGGCTGTTCGTGCAAGGCTTGAACCGCCTGCTGGCGCCGCAATTGCCCGACGACGTGCGGCGCAGCCTGGAAGGGCGCAGCTTGCGCTTGCGGCTGCTGGACGCGGGCATCGCCTTCGATTTCGAGTGGCAGGGCACGGTGTTTGTGGCCGAGCGCTATGTCGACGTGCCGGACCTGTGCATCGCGGCCAGCGTGCATGATTTGATGCTGCTGGCGCGGCGCCACGAAGATCCGGACACCCTGTTCTTCAGCCGTCGCCTGAGCCTGGAAGGCGACACGGAACTGGGCTTGCTGTTCAAGAATACGCTCGACGCCATCGAGTTGCCGCCGTTCGACTTGCAGGCGCTGGGACCGCGCCGCGTGCTGGCGCATCTGCGCGACCGGGGCGCGCGCGAAGGCTGAGCTGGAAAAGGGAGGGCAGGCGCTCAGTGGCGGCAGTGGCCGCAAGCGCCGCTGCGCGATGCCAGCTGTTCTTCATCCGTCGCTTCGCCCATGAAGCCGGCGTCGTTGACGGCGGCTAGCAGGCGTTCCTGCGTGGCCAGACGTTCGTCGAACTGCACCGTGGCGCCGTGCCGCGCCAGCGAGACGCACACGGTGCTCACGCCCGTAACGGCTTCGAGCGCGCCCGTCAGCCTGTCGGCGCAGCCTTCGTGATCCATCCCGATAATATTCAAGCGCGCTGTCTGCATGTGTTCCTCTTGTTTTTCAAATAAAAAAACAGCGTAGGCGAGGGGCGCGCATGCCGTCCAGAGCAGCACGCAAGATTTATTTCCTATTTGCGGTTTTGTTGATCTGGATTAACTCCAGCCTCTCTGCTGCAGTTTGAAACTGCTGTTGTTTTGTACACAGTTGCCGTATTCCAGTCGACAAGCGTGCTCTGCTGCGCGATACTGTCATTCTGATAAGAACGCTATGAATGCGCTGGAAAGGAGGGGCCATGCGGCGCCGCCCCCTGCTCAAGCTTGCCGCCCTGTGGCCGTTGGGCGCGGCCATCGGCGCGGTGCCGCCGCTGCCGCTCGTGTATCCGCGCCATCAGGCGCTCGATGATCCGCAGCAAGGCTATGTGACGGCCTTGCTGCAACAGGCGCTGGCCCGTTCGGGCCAGGCCTATGCCTTGCGCCGCTCCGCACTGCGCATGGTGCAGACGCGCGCGATGCAGGAAATCGCCATGGCATCGGGCAGCGTCGATGTCGTCTGGGCGATGACGAGCCGCGCGCGCGAAACGCAATTGTTGCCAGTGCGCATCCCCATCGACCGCGGCCTCATCGGCTGGAGAGTGGCATTGATCCAGGCGCGCCAGCCGCAACTGCTGCGCGATGTGCGCAGCATTGCCGCCCTTGCGCGACTGTCTGCCGGGCAGATGCGCGACTGGCCCGACTCCGCCATCCTGCAGGCGAATGGCTTGCGCCTCGATACGTCGAGCACCTATGAAGGCCTGTTCCAGCAACTGGCGGCAGGGCGCATCGATTACTTTCCCCGTTCCGTGATCGAGGCGCAAAGCGAGCTGGCAAGCCACGCGCAATTGCCGCTGGCGCTGGACACTCACCTGGTCATCCGCTACCCGGCCGCGCTGTACTTTTTTGTCGGCAAGCACCGGCCGGAACTGGCGCGCCACATTGAAACGGGACTGGAAACCATGCTTGCCGACGGCAGTTTCGCGCAGCTGTTCCAGCGCCATTTTGGCCGCCTCGCGCAGGGCCTGAATCTGTCCCGGCGCCACGTGCTGGAGCTGGCCAATCCCGACTTGCCGGAAGAGACACCGCTGGCGCGCAAGGCACTTTGGTATCGTCCGAGACATTACTAATAGTTTTGTTGATCGATGTCAAACAAGTGCTTCAATCGTGCGCAGGATGTTTGATGAAAAGCAAAGCAAGTTCAACAGAACACCTGTTGACACTTGTAAAATTTTCACCGAACATAATTCCTCGTAACAACATTTCTCCGGCGCAAGCGTTTATCGCAAGTGCCGTGCAGGATCCGTGCGCCCGTTCAACAGCCAGCTGCCGTCAGCCGCCGAACGCTCTGTTCTCTTGTAACCATCCGTTATCTTTTCGAAGGTTTGTCCATGCTCGATTCGATCACGTCCATATTGCACCAGGTGCCGGAACTGGCCCTGTTCCTGGCGCTGGGGCTAGGCTACGCGGTAGGGCAGATACGCTTCGGCCCGATCCAGCTGGGCGGCGTGTGCGGCACCCTGATCGCCGCGCTGCTGATCGGTCAGTTGGGCATCACCCTGGACGCCAGCGTCAAGAATGTCTTCTTCATGCTGTTCATCTTTGCCCTCGGCTATGCGGGCGGTCCCCAGTTCTTTGCCAACCTGAATGCCAAGGGCTTGCGACTAGGGCTGCTGTGCCTGATCGAAGTGGTGGTGGTGCTGGCGCTGGTGCTGCTGGCCACGCGTTTCCTGGGCCTGGACCAGGGTACGGCGGCCGGCATGATGGCGGGCGCGGCGACGGAATCGGCCGTCGTTGGCACGGCCACGGACGCCATCTCGAAACTGGCGCTGCCGGCGGCCCGCATCGCCGAGCTGCAGGCCAACGTGGTCACCGCGTATTCCATCACCTATATTTTCGGCCTGATCGCCATCGTCATCGCCACCAGCCAGATCTTTCCGCTGTTGTTGCGCGTCAACCTGCGCGAAGAAGCCGATAAATTGTGGGAAAAGATGGGCGGCGCGCAGACCGATGGCGACGGCGTGCAGGCGACGCCGGAAATGGTGGGCCGCGCCTACCGCATCAGCCGTGGCGCGGGACGCCGTATATATGCCTTGCAGCATATTTTTGCGGGCCGCGCCAGCATCACGCGCGTGCGCCGGCACGGCAAGGTATTGCCTTTGGAACCGGAACTGCGCTTGCGCAACAACGACGAAGTGCTGGTGATCGGCCACCGTCCCGCGCTGGTGGCGGCCGAAGCCATCCTGGGCGAGGAATTTGCCGACACGACGGGCTTGAACATGGCTGTCTCCGCCGTCGAAGTGGTACTGCAGCAAGCATCGCTGGTGGGCCAGCCCTTGCGCCAGCTGGCCTTGCCGTCCGGCGTGCACGTGGCGGCCGTCGTTCGTGGCGAACACAGCATGCCGCCGCTGCCTGATCTTTCCTTGCAGCGCGACGACGTGCTGCGCCTGTACGGCACGACGGAAGGACGCGAGCTGAACACGGCGCTGGCCGCCATCGGCAAGCGCGTGCCCACGGGCGACCGCAGCAATATTGTCTACGCCAGCATCGGCATCGTGCTGGGCGTGTATATCGGCGGCTTTTCCGCCAAGCTGGGCGGCATTCCGTTTTCGCTGGGCACGGGCGGCGGCGCCTTGCTGACGGGCCTCGTGTTCGGCTGGTACCAGGCGCGCAAGCCGGGCATGCAGGGCATCCCGCCCAGCGCGCTCGACATGATGAAGGATATCGGCCTGGCCACCTTCATCGCCTGCGTGGGCCTGGCGTCGGGGCCGCAGGCGATCGATCTGATCCGCCAGTACGGGCTGTCGCTGCCGCTGATGGGCGTATTGATCGCCGTCATCCCCGCCTCGCTGTCGCTGCTGGTGGGGCACTTTTTCCTCAAGCTGGAAGCGCCCGTGCTGCTGGGCGCCATCGCCGGCCAGCAGTGCAGTACGCCGGCTTTGTCCGCCGTGCAGAACGCGGCCGGCAATTCCACGCCCTTGCTGGGCTACACGATTACGTATGCCATCTCGAACGTGGTGCTGCCCCTGCTGGGGCCGCTGATCGTTGCCTTGGCAGGGTCGGTGCACGCATGAGCAGCCGGCAAGGGCACACGCAGTAAAGAATTCCTTCAACACGAAAGGCGGTCCGCATGGAATGGTTGCATGAGTTATTCAAGAAGTCGCCCGAAATTGCCTTGTTTCTCTCCCTGGCAGCGGGTTACTACATCGGCAAGATCAAGTTCGGCTCGTTCCAGCTGGGCGGGGTAGCCGGTTCACTGCTGGTGGCGGTACTCGTCAGCCAGGTGGGCGTCGCCATCGATCCCGGCGTGAAATCGGTGCTGTTTGCCCTGTTCATTTACGCCGTTGGCTATGAAAGCGGGCCGCAATTCTTCAATTCGCTGGGGCGCCAGTCCGTGCGTGAAATCATCCTGGCTGTCGTGCTGGCCGTGACGGCGCTGCTGACGGTGGTCATCCTGGCCAAGGTGTTTGGCCTGGACAAGGGCCTGGCAGCGGGCGTGGCAGCGGGCGGCTTGACGCAGTCGGCCATCATCGGCACGGCCGGCGACGCGATCACCAAGCTGGGCCTGGCGGCCGACGAGGTGGCCCGCTTGCAGGGCAACGTGGCCGTCGGCTATGCCGTGACCTATGTTTTCGGCTCGTTTGGCGCCATCATTGTCTGCGTCAACATCTTGCCAAAGCTCATGGGCCGCACCATCCGCGAAGATGCGATCAAGGCGGAAACGGCGCTGCAAGCGGGTGTGCAAGTGCTGGGGCCGGGCCAGACGCCGGCCGCGCCTGACTTGATCGGCCGCATCTACGACGTGGGCCCCGGTGCCGGCCGCTCCGTGGCGGACATCGAAAGCGCCAATCCGAACACGGCCATCACCATCGAGCGCGTGAAACGCAATGGCCAGATCATCGACGTCAGCCCGGACCTGGTGCTGGCGGCCGACGATATCGTGCTGCTGGTGGGCCGCCGCGAAGCCATGCTCAGCGTCTCTTCCCAGCTGGGCAAGGAATTGCTGGCCGTCGAAGGCATGGAACTGGTGATGCAGCGCCGCGACATGGTGCTGACCAACAAGGCTTACCACAACAAGACGGTGGGCGAGATCCGCAGCGCCACGGCACCGGGCGTGCGCCACGGCATTTTTGTCGTGCAGCTGAGCCGCATGGGCAAGATCCTCCCCATGCAGGCGGAAACCGTCGTGCAGACGGGCGACGTGGTGACCATCTACGGCGCCGAGCAGGACGTCAAGCGCGTGGCCGCCGAAGTGGGTTACATGATCGTGCCGAGCGCCAAGACGGACTTCGTCTACATGGGCGCCGGCCTCGTCGTCGGCCTGCTCGTGGGCTTGCTGGTGGCGCGCATCGGTTCGATTCCGCTGACCCTGGGCAGCGGTGGCGGCGTGCTGCTGTCGGGCCTGGTATTCGGCTGGTTCCGCGCCAAGCGCCAGACGTTTGGCTACATGCCCAGCGGCGCCGTGCAAATCCTGAAAGACCTGGGACTGGCCGGCTTCGTTGCCGTCGTCGGCCTCACGTCCGGCCTGCAAGCCGTGCAAACCGTGCGCGAACACGGCCTGACCCTGTTTGGCGTGGGGGTGGTGGTGACCATCTTGCCGATGATCTTGACCATGCTGATCGGCCGCTACATCTTGCGTTATGACAACGTGGCCGTGTTCGCGGGCGCCTTGTCCGGCTCGCGCAGCGCCAATCCCGCGTTCGGCGAAGTGCTGAATGCGGCGCAAAACTCGATTCCCACCGTACCGTTTGCCATCACGTATGCCTTGGCCAACGTTTTCCTGACCCTGCTGGGGCCGCTGATTGTGGCCTTCGTCTGAGTCTGCATGTATGTGCAAGAACCCTGAACATTGTCAGTCTATAAGGAGTAGCAAAAATGGATTTCAGTAACCCAAGCAAACTCGCCCTGTTGAGCCCATTTGAATTGAAGGATGCGCTGATCCAGACGGCCAAGCAAAGCAACCGCCTGATGCTCAATGCGGGCCGCGGCAACCCGAATTTCCTGGCGACTACGCCACGCCATGGCTTCTTCCAGTTCGGCCAATTCGCCATGACGGAAGCGGAGCGTTCCTATGTGTACATGGACGACGTGGGCGGTTTCCCCACGCGCGACGGCATCGAGGCGCGCTTTGAAATCTTCGTGCGCCAGCATGCTGAGACGCCGGGCGTGCACTTCATCGAGGCAGCCGTGTCGTATGTGCGCGACCAGCTGGGCTTGAGCGCGGGCGACTTCATCTACGAGATGTGCGAAGCCATCCTCGGCTGCAACTATCCCGTGCCGGACCGCATGCTGCGCCTGTCCGAGAAAATCGTCGGCCAGTATATCCACCGCGAAATGATCGGCGACCATCCATTCGTCGGCAACTTCGACATGTACGCCGTCGAAGGCGGCACGGCCGCCATGACGTATCTGTTTGCCAGCCTGAAATCGAACCACATCATCCAGGAAGGTGACACGATCGCCCTGGGCATGCCGATCTTCACGCCGTACATCGAAATTCCCCAGCTGAACGATTACAAGCTGAACACCGTGCATATCGATGCGCCGCAATCGAACAACTGGCAATTCACCAAGAAGGAGCTGGACAAGCTGCTCGATCCGAAGGTGAAGGCTTTCTTCCTCGTCAATCCGAGCAATCCGCCATCCGTCAAGATCGATGACGAAACGCTGGAATACATCGCCAAGATCATCAAGAAGCGCCCGGACCTGATCATTTTGACCGATGACGTGTACGGCACCTTTGCCGATAATTTCGTCTCGCTGTTCGCCATTTGCCCGTTCAACACCATCCTCGTGTATTCGTTCTCGAAATACTTCGGCGCGACGGGCTGGCGCATGGGCGTGGTGGCCACGCATGAAAACAATGTGCTTGATGCCAAGATTGCCAAGTTGCCGGAAACCATCAAGAAGCAGCTCGATGCCCGCTATCACTCCATCACGACGGAACCGCGCGAGCTGAAATTCATCGACCGCCTGGTGGCTGACAGCCGCACGGTGGCGCTGAACCACACTGCCGGCCTGTCCACGCCCGTGCAGGCGCAGATGACCCTGTTCTCCCTGTTCTCGCTGATGGATGAAGAGCAAAAGTACAAGCAGTCGATGAAACGCATCGTGCTGCGCCGCAAGGAAGCGCTGTACCGCGAACTGGGCTTGCCGATGGTGCACGACGCCAATTCCGTGCGCTACTACCATCTGCTGGACATGGAATCGCTGGCCGCGCAGATGCATGGCGTGGAGTTTTCGCAGTGGCTGCTGAAAAAGCTCAAGCCGAACGAAGCCCTGTTCCGCCTGGCCGAGGAAACGGGCGTCATCCTGTTGCCGGGCCGCGGCTTCGGCACCACGCATCCGTCCGGCCGCGTGTCGCTGGCCAACCTGAACGAATACGACTACGCCAACATCGGCCGCGCCATCCGCAACATGGCGTCCGAGTTCTTTGCCGTATTTGAAAAGGAAAAGGAGAAGGGTAGCAAGAAGGCGAAGAAGTAATTCGCCGGGTAGCTGCTTGAGCTCAACGGGCGCCCCGCAAGAGGCGCCCGTTTTTATGTGTCGGCTCCGGTAACCAATAGTGCAGGCTGGAATAGACATCCGTAGATATAATTGCTATTGTGAAAGTATAAACATGGCAACCCCGTGCTTTCCCCTCATTCATTGACTGGACGCTACATGGGCAGATTGCAAGGACACTTATCATTATTGCTGGCGGGCGCGCTGGGCGCGGCCCTGCCCGCCCTGGCGGAACCGCTGACATTCAACGAGGCGCTGCAGCAAGCGGCCAAGGCTTCAGGCGCCGTGCAGGGCGCCGCGCTCGACGTGCGCGCGAAAACACTGAAGGCGGAAGCCTTGTCGAATATCGATGGCCCTTCCGTGGACTTGACGGCGTTTCGCGGCCGTTTGTCGACGGACTTGAATATCGATACGAGCGGCTTGTCCGGCGTGGTGGGCGGCATCGAATCCGTGCTGCCGCCGATTCCCGGCTTGCCCACGCCGCATATTCCCAATTCCCTGAACCGCGAAGTGGTGACGGACCTGACCTCGTTCGGCTTGCTGGGCATGTGGCCCATCTACACGGGTGGGCGCCTGGATGCCGTCAAGGGCCTCGCTTCCAGCCTGACCCTGGCCGCGCAAGCGGAGCGCACGGAAGCGGAAGAGCAGCTGGCCACCCTGGTGGCGCAGCGCTATTTCCAGTTGCTGCTGGCCAAGCGGGTGGTGGCCGTGCGGGCCGAAGTGACGGCCGGCGTGACGCAGCACCAGCGCGACGCGGCCAAGCTGGAAAAGGGTGGCCTGATTTCGCGCGCGGAACGCCTGCGCGCCGACGTGGCCCTGGACAGCGCCCGCAGCGAGGAAGCGCAGGCGCGCAGCGACGAGGAAATCGCCCAGGTGGCGCTCGACCGCTTGCTTGCCGTCAACACGCAAGTGCTTCCCAGCACGCCGCTGTTCGTCAATAGCTTGCCGGTGGGTACTTTGCAATCGTTCATCAGCACGGGCATGCGCGAGAATGCGAACTGGAAAAAGATCGACAGCAAGCGCGTGCAGGCGGAACAAGCCTTGAAACTGCACGGCAAGGAATACGCGCCCACCGTCTTCGCCATCGGTAACTACAATTTGAATCGCGGCAATGAAAAACTCGTGCGTTCGAACTGGGCCATCGGCCTGGTCGTGTCCGTGCCGCTTGTGCACCGCATCAATACGGGCAAGATGATTGCCGCCGCCAAGCTCGACCAGGAGCGGGTGGAAGTGGTGGCGCGCCAGGCCGAGCGCGACATTCCCACCCTGATCGAGAAAAACTGGCGCGCGCTGGAAAACGCCCGCATCCAGTACCTGTCCACGGCCTCGTCGGTGGAGCTGGCGCGCGAAAATATCCGCTTGCAAACGGTGGCCTTCCAGCAAGGGCAAGTGACGTCGCTGGAAGTGGTCGATGCGCGCCTGAACCTGGCCAAGGTCGAGACCCAGCGCGCGCAGACGGCCTATAACTATGTGATGGGGCTGGCGCAATTGCTGGAAGCGACGGGCGAGACGCAACGCCTGGGCAGCCTGGCGGCAGCGGCCGATATCCAATTACCTGTGGACAAATAATAATGAGTACCTCCAAAAAACCCTTGGCCATAGTCGCCGCCGTCATCGTCCTGGCCTTCGTGGGCTGGGGCTTGTACCAGGCATTCCAGCCGCAGCGCCTGCCTTTGCAGGGACAGATGGATGCGCAGGAAGTCAATGTCTCGTCGAAAGTGCCGGGCAGGGTGGGCGAGCTGTACGTCAAGCTGGGCCAGACGGTGCCGAAAGGTGAGCTGCTGTTCCAGCTGACGAGCCCGGAAGTGGATGCGAAGATCGCGCAAGCGACGGCCGCCACGCAAGCGGCCGATGCCGTGGCGAAAAAAGCGGAAGCGGGGGCGCGACCGGAAGAAATCGCCGCCGCCAAGGCGAACTGGGAGCGGGCGCAGACAGGGGCCACCATCGCCAAGACCACATACACCCGCGTCAACAATATGTTCGAGCAAGGCGTGATCGCTCAGCAGAAACGCGACGAGGCGCAAGCGCAATGGCGCGCGGCCGACCAGCTGGCGCAAGCTGCCCGCGCGCAATATGACATGGCGCAAAAGGGTGCCCGTCCCGAAGACAAGACGGCCGCCGCCGCGCAGGCGCGCCAGGTGGGCGCCGTGCTGACGGAAGCGCAGATCGCCCTGGCCGAGACGAAGATCGCCGCGCCTGTGGCGGGCCAGGTCAGCAAGATCCAGATACAGCCGGGCGAACTGGCGCCGCAGGGCTTTCCCGTAATCACCCTGGTGAACCTCGACGACGCCTGGGCCGTGCTGCAAGTGCGCGAAGATGAAATGGCGGCGTTTTCCATGGGCAGCACGCATACGGCGAATGTGCCGGCGCTGAAACAGCAACTGAGTTTCAAGGTCAGTTCCGTGGCCGTGCTGCCGGACTTCGCCACGTGGCGCGCGGCCCGTCCGGGCGGCACGGATTTGCGCACGTTTGAAATCCGCTTGCGTCCCGCCATCAAGGTCGAGGGCTTGCGCCCGGGCATGTCGGTCGTGTTCCCACCGCTCTGATAAGCGATGAACGAAGCGGATAAAGGGCCGGTTTCAGCGCTGGCACGCGAGTGGCGGCGCTTGCGTGGCGACTTCTGGGACTTCGGCATGCTCAGCTGGATTCCGGTCGTGCTGTGCGGCATGTTGTGGCTGGTATTTTCCGCCGGCATCGCGCGCGACTTGCCTATCGTCGTCATCGATAACGACAATTCCACCCTGTCGCGCCAGCTCACGCGCTGGCTCGACGCCTCGCCCGGCATCGAGGTGGCGGCGAAAGTGGCGTCCAGCGACGAAGCCCTGCACCGGCTGCGCGAGCGCACGGCGTTCGGCTATCTGCTGATCCCGAACGATTTCGAGCAGAAACTGCTGGGCGGCCGGCAAGCCACCGTGCAATGGCTGTACAACGCGCAGTTTTCCTCGCACGCGGGCGCCTTGCTGCGCGACGTGCGCACGGTCAGCACGACCTTGTCGGCCGGCATCGAGATGACGGCGCGGATAAAGAAAGGCATGTCGGGCGTGCAGGCGGCGGCCCAGTTCGAACCGATACGCACGACCTTGAACAGTTTATACAACGAAAACACCAGCTATGAAGCGTTTCTGACCCTGGCCCTGATGCCGGCCATGCTGCAGATTTTCATCGTCGTTGCCATCGTCACCAGTATCGGCCGCGAGTTGCGCGACGGCACGGTGCCGCAATGGCTGGCCTCGGCCGATGGCAGCTGGTTGCGCGCCATCGGCGCCAAGCTGCTGTTTCCCTTGCTTGCCTATTTTGCGCTGGCGCTGCTGTACTTGCTGTTCTTCAGCCTGGCGCGGGGCTGGGCCGTGGCGGGCAGCTTGCCGGCCTTGCTGCTAAGCATGCTGCTGCTGGTGCTGGCCTACTGCGGCCTGGCTACCTTGCTGATCGCCGCCACCTTGTCGCTGCGCTTGGCGCTGTCCGGTGCCGCCTTCATCACGGCGCCGGCCTTTGCGTTTGCGGGTCAGGCCTTTCCCCTGATGGCCATGCCGGCGCCGGCGCGCGCCTGGGCGGAAGCCTTGCCGCTCACGCATTATCTGCAGCTGCAAACGAAATACTGGCTGGCCGGCGCGCCGTGGCGCTATGGCGTGCAGGAAATGCTGATACTGGCCGGCTTTGCCATCGGCTGCGGCGCCGTGGGCGTATTCCTGCTGGCGCGCCGCGCGAATGCGCCGGCCGCCTGGGGACGCGCATGATGTGGCCGGCCTTTCTCGCCACCTGGCGCGCCATGCTGACGGACAAGGGCGCGCTGACCCTGCTGTTCATCGGCGGCATCATCTATTCCTTCTTCTATCCGCTGCCGTACTCGACGGAAATCGTCCAGCGCGTGCCCGTGGCCGTCGTCGACCAGGACCGCAGCGCCATGTCGCGCCAGCTGACGCGCTTTGCCATGGCCCACCCGTCGCTGCACGTGATCGCCGTCACGCCGGACTTGCCCGTCGCGCAAGATTTGCTGTGGCGCGACCAGGTCATGGGCGTCTTGATCATTCCCGATGGCTTGCAGACGGACGTGCTGGCCGGCCGCGCCGCCCACGCGCAGGTGGCGGGCAATGGCTTGTATCTGATGTTGAACAAGGTGGCCCTGAACGGGCTGGCCGAAGTGGTGGGCACGGTGTCGGCCGGTATTGAGCTCAAGCGTTTGGGCGCGGGCACGCCGTCCACCTTCCAGGCCAACCAGCAGCGCTCGCCCATCGCCTTTGACGCCGTGCCCCTGTTTAACGTCAAGGAAGGCTATGGCGCGTATGTCGTGCCGGGCGTGGCGACCTTGATCGTGCAGCAGACCTTGCTGATTGGCATGACCATGCTGTTCGGCACCTGGTACCAGCGCAAGAGTTTCCCCGTAGCCGGCAAGCGCACGGCGGGTGGGTATATGGGCATGCTGCTGGCGTTCGCCTGCGTGGCCTTCTTGAACTGCTGCTATTTCTTCGGTTTCGTCTTCTGGTTCCAGGATTACCCCCGTGGCGGCAACTTTGGCGGCATGCTCTTGCTGCTGGTGCTGTTTTCCCTGGCGGAAGCGGCCTTCGGCATGCTGCTGGGCATGCTGTTCCGCACGCGCGAACGGGGTACGCAGCTGATGATCGCCACCTCGATGCCGGTGCTGTTCCTCGCGGGTCTGACCTGGCCCGTGTCGTCCATGCCCGTCGTGCTGCAATGGCTGCGCTGGCTGCTGCCATCGACGGCCGGCATCCAGGGCTTTGTCGCGCTCAACCAGATGGGCGCCTCGCTGTATGAAATCCGCCATGAAGTGGCGGGCTTGCTGGCCTTGCTGCTGGCTTGCGTGGCGCTGGGCTGGTGGCGCTGGCGCGCCGAGGCGCCAGCACCCGTCATCAAACAAGGATGACCATGAAACCAGAGCAAGCGCTGGAGCCCCCACTGGCTGTGGCGGAAGAAAGATATGCCACGATTTTGGCATCGATACTGGCTTATACGCAGTTCTGTGATACACATGGCGACGACGACAACGCCGAATACGACAGACTCGCGGATCAATTGCAGGCACTAAGCGGAAAAGATATTTCCCGCTTCAATTTGCGCGAGTGGTGGGAAGAGGAGGGCGCGGAAGTGCTGGCGTTCAGGATCGCCTTGCCCGATCCCGTGAAACTCGACGGCGTCAGCAGGGCGGACATCGCGCACATCGTTGCCAGGTTAGGCACCTTCGAGTTGCCCGAAAAAGACGCCAGCGAACCACGCTTCCAGCAGATATTCAGCGCTTTTCTTGATGACTACTACCACGCCTGGCTGAAGCTGCACTGCAAGACCTACAACTACCAGAAAATATTCGGTGTGCACAAGGACAAGGACGGAAAGCGCTGGTGGCTGAGCGACGACGAGAAGGTTGACCTGCTCTGGCCGCATCGCTAGCGACGGGATCCATCGTTCCTCCTGTTCTGCAATGCTGCCAGCAGCAGCTGGCAAAAACCGTCACGCACGGGGTCGGGCAGGTTGTCATTGGCCCGCAGCAGGCTGGCGACACGGGGTAGCGGCGCTAGCCGTTCCAGTGCCGCATGCCGCTGCACGCCCTGGCCCAGGTTGCGTTCATTGACCACCGCCATGCCCAGGCCGGCGGCAATCGCGGTCAGCACTCCCGCCACCGACGGGCATTCCAGGCCCACGCTCCAGGCCATGCCGGCCTGGCCCAGCTTTTCCTCGGCCAGCCGGCGGTAAAAGCAGTGCGGCCCATAGGTGATCAGCTTGACGCTCTCGCCCGGCAAAGTCTGCTCTGCCGTGGCAGCGCACCAATGCAGGGTTTCTGTCCATAACAGCGTGTCGGCCGGCGCCGCCATGCCGGCAAAATCCTGGTGCAAAATCACATCGAACACGCCGTCGGCAAAGCGTTCGCGCAATACCTGGCTTTGCTCCACCACCAGTTGCACGTCCACCTTGGGGTGGTGATGCGAGAACTGCGACAGCACCGCACACACGTCCGTCAATGAAATCTGCTCCGTCACGCCGATGCGCAGCCGGCCATGCATCGCCGACGGCGAAAAATGGGCGACGGCGTCATCGTGGGCATCGAGTATGTTGACGGCATGCCGCAGCAGCACGGCTCCCTGGTCGGTCGTGCCAAACAGCCCGCCGCTGCGCGCCAGCAGCTGGCAATCGAGCTGCTGCTCCAGTCGCTTGATTTTCCAGCTGACGGCCGACTGGCTCAGATGGAGCAGGCTGGCGGCCTGGCTCATGCTGCCGGTTTGTACCACTGCCCTGAACACACGCAGGGCATCGACGGATAGGCGCAAATTCATGGGTCATGACAAAAGTTGGATTGAAGGTCAAAAGAATGTCACTGGCGTCATGTTCAGTCAAGCCTTAGTCTGCAGGTTCCGCAAACAAAAGGACATCTGATGACGAGTCAAGAACCGCTGTTGAATGGCCACGCCCTGATCCACGGCCACCGTATCGCCACCGGCATCCATGGCGCAGGCACGCCGCTGGTGCTGGTGCATGGCACGCCGGCGCACAGTATTATCTGGCGCGAACTGGTACCGCTGTTCGTCGATGCCGGTTTCCGGGTGCACCTGTATGACTTGCTGGGCTTTGGACGGTCGGAGCGGCCCGTCGAGGCCGATACCTCGGTAGCGGCGCAGGTGACCTTGCTGGCAGCCTTGCTCGACCACTGGCAACTGCCGACCACCCATTTGTTCGGCCACGATATCGGCGGCGCCATTGCGCTGCGCCTGGCGTTCGACCACGCGTCGCGCCTGCGCAGCTTGAGCATCGCCGACGCGCCCAGCTACGATTCCTGGCCGTCGCCCACCTGGAAGCATCTGCGCGATGATTTCGCCCGGCGTGCCTTGACGCCGGCCAGCGAGCATCGCGGCACGATGGCGCGCCAGCTGGGCATGGCCGTTTTTCACAAGGACAGGATGCAGGGCGAGCTGCTGCGTTGCTACCTGGAGCCGCTGTGCGGCGTGGTGGGCCAGCCCTCGTTCTACCAGCACCAGGTGGCGCACTATAACGCCTGCTATACGATGGACTTTGCCGAAAGACTGCCGCAGTTGACAGTGCCGGTACAGGTGTTATGGGGCCAGCAGGACGAGTGGCAGCCGGTGGCTTACGGCCATCGCCTGCAGCGCGATATTCCCGGCGCCACCTTGCACCTGTTTGACGAGGCCGGGCACTTCCTGATGGAAGACGCGCCATTGCCCGTCGCGGCGCAAGTCATCGCGTTTATTCAGCAGATGGAGAGGGGAAGGCCATGAGATTGATCGGCATGCTCGATTCGCCCTACGTCAGGCGCGTTGCCATCGGTATGAAAGTGCTGGGCCTGGAGCACGAACACCGGCCCGTGTCCGTGTTTTCCGATGCCGACCAGGTACGGAGCATTAACCCGGCCGTCAAAGTGCCGACCCTGGTCACGGACGACGGCCAGGTGTTGATGGACTCGACCCTGATCCTGGCGTATCTGGAGGAACTGGCCGCACATGCTCCCCGCATCAGGCCGGAGCCGGGTCCGGCACGCCTGCGCGCGCTGTGCCAAACCAGCTATGCTTTGGCCGCCTGCGACAAAGCCGTGCAGATCGTCTATGAACGGCGCTTGCGCCCGCAGGAAAAGCAGCACCAGCCCTGGCTGGACCGCGTCCAGTTGCAGTTGCATGGGGCTTGGGCGCAGCTGGAGGCGTCATTGCGCGAAGAGGCGCCAGACTGCTTGAGTATTGCCGGCATCACCATTGCGGTGGCCTGGAGTTTTGCTCAGCAGATGGTGCCCGACGTGATGGCAGACAGCGATTATCCGGCCGTGGCCGCTTTGACGGCGCTGGCCGAGCAGCAGCCGGTGTTTTTGGCCACGCCGATGGCGCTCTGAGCTGCTTGTCATCCGAACCGGTGCTTGCAGGTGGCTTGTGCAATAATTTCATTTCCTTAATGGAAGAATATTGCCATGCCGTCTTTTAACCTGTTCCAGCGCCTGTCCCAGGCCCCCACCAAACCCAAGTCCGCGCCCGCCGCGCGGCAGTTCGACGTGGCGGACCTGTACCAGGGCCCCATCGCGCTGGGAGCGGAAGGCGAGGCGCAAGCGCGGCCGTTCGATGAAAAGCTGCGCCAGGCGTATTTCTGGATCGTCAATCACGCCATCATCAGCCCCCATTACGACATCGAATACAACGATGGCCCGTCGCAGACGTATTCCGTGGGCGACAGCCGCCGCACCCTGAATCTGCCGTCGGCGCAAAGCTATTCCAGTTTTATTTTGCTGCCCCTGCTGACATTTGCCACGCGCCGCAAATGCCTGTTTGTCGGCGGGCCGGGGCGGGGCAAGACGGCCAGCGCCCTGCTGATGGGCGTGCTTGCCGGCTCCACCGTCAAGGAAGTCAAGCGCGCCATGCAGCATGGCCACCCGCAGATGACGGTGGCCGATTTGCTGGGCAATCCGCTGCCGGCGGACCTGGTGAACGCGCAAAGCATGGACGATATCCGCATCGCCTGGCGCGCCTGGCTGGGCATGCGCGTGAAGATCGTCGATGAATACAACCGCATCCCCACGCGCACGCAAAGCGCGCTGCTCACCGTCATGGGCGACAATTACGCGGAGGTGCTGAACCATATTTACGAATGCCCGGAAGCGGCCTGGTATCTGACGGCCAACGACGACCAGGGCGGCGGCACGTACCAGGTGATCGAAGCGCTGCGCGACCGGGTCGACGTGACGGTGCAGGCGCTCGCTTTCAACCCGCGCTTCCTGAACGAACTGCTGCTGCGCGTGGAAGAAAACGTGCGGCCCGAAGAGCTGGTGCCGCCCGATATCATCTTCACGGAAGGGGAGGTGGATCAGATCGGCGCATCCATCCGCCAGGTGGCCATACCCGACGCCGTACGCCGCCGCCTGGAATTCTTCGCCAGCCAGTTCGAGCTGTTCGAGACGGCCGGTGGCCAGTTCGAATACATGACCAAGGATACGGCCCGCCTGGCCGGCGCCGACCGGGGCGCCGCGCAGGCGGCCGACAATGGGCGCGACCGCCTGAAGGACCTGGGCTGCCAGACCCTCAACGGGATCTCCGTGCGCACCTTGATGGCACTGATGATCTACGCCAAGGCCATGGCTTATTTCCGCGGCAATGGCGAGGTGGCGCTGGAAGACTTGCGCCAGGTGCTGCCGTTCGTCCTGCATAACAAGCTGCAGCCGGATCCGGACGCGCCATTTTTCGCGCTGCCGGAAAATGTCGCCTACCGCAGCGACAGACTAGGCTGGCTGCGCCGTTTGTTCGACTTGTCGAACGATGAATTCAACCGCCTGGACCTGGACCGCGATGATCCTGTCGGCGTCCTGTCGGCCGAATTCGACCTGGGCCTCGATGGCGTCAGCGAACGCGAGACCCTGGCGCGCCTGAACCGCATCGAAAAGCTGATCGGCGAGCGCACGAAGGGCAGAAAATTGTACGGTCCCCTGTACGACGACCTGCTGAAGCTCAAGTATCTGCACCAGCGCTATACGAACTACCGCACTTGGCTGCGTTCGCAATGAATTACGCTCTGAATATCGATCACTGCCGCGGGTTTCTCGATGCGCTGGCCATGTTGAACAGCGAGGCCAGCGACCTGTGCGCAACTTACGAGCTGCAGCGCCTGCCCGACGCGCCAGACCTGGCCACGGCGCTGGGCTTGCGCATCGAAGATTATGCCTTGACCGTCATCGAACCCGCGCGCGACTTGCCGGAGGCCTTGTGGCAGATCGCGGCGGTGCCGTGCGGGCGCGCGCAGCTGGAGCAGGTGTGCCAGCGCTGGTTCTTCTCGTCGGATCACATGCGCACGGCGCCGCCCGGCCGTTTTCGCGCCTGCCTCGTCAACGCTTTCCTCGAAGCGCTGGACATGTCGCTGGCCGGATTCACCGTGCACGGCGTGACGATGACGCCGCCACCTGGTGTCTGGTACGCGATTCATTGGGACGAGATCGCCTTCGAGTCAGGGGATGGGCGCTATCTGCTGCACTTTTCGCACAGCGATTGACAGGCTGCGATGATTTCTCCTGCCTTTTCCTCGATACTTGCCAGCGGCCGCGCCCAGTTCAATGCGCGCGCTGTGGAGGCGCGCCGGCGCTTTCCCGCGCTCGACATGGCCGCCTTTGGCGCCTTCCTGCACGACGGCGTCGATCCGCTGGTGGTGGCCTTGGCCGCCGCCGCGCCCGAGCGCGTGGGCGGCGCTACCTTTGCCGCCTATGACATGGCGCTGGAACTGGTGGGCCATGGCCTGGCCGGGCCTGCCGCGAAAAATTCCTTGCTGAATACCGTCTGGCGCGAACTGGCGCCCTCGTTTGCGCCGTTGCTGGCCACCGCGTCCGTGGATGTATTGGGCATGCTCAGCAACGCCGCCATCCACATTGGCGCCGTGGCGGGAGCGCGGCCCGCGCAATGGCAGGCCGGGATGGCTGCCGTGGCGCCGCAAGTCGCCAGTGTCGCGCAGCTGCGTGCCGTGGGCCAGGTGCTGGCCTGGCGCGCCGGCGTCGCGCATTTCCGCCTGGGTGCGCTGGCCGCCGCCGACACCTTGCCACAAGCGCTGGCGCTGGCCGCCTTTGGCGAGCTGGGCGCGCAATGGCCGCAGGTGCATGCGCAGTTGCTGGCGAATCCCTGGCGCGGCAATGCCGAGGGCAGGGCGTTCGGCAGCTTCAGCGGCCTCGGTGGCGACTTCGGCACACCGCCGCAAGTGCGCGCCACGAAGGACGGTTTTGTCGTGCGCAGCGCCGAGCGCCACTACCTGCTGGTGGCCGACGCCTATGGCGCCGTGCTGCACAGCGCGACGGCGCAGGAGTTCGAGCAGGCGCCAAGTGCCATGCCGGCGTCCGTGCGCCTCGAGGGGGCGACCGTGCATATCGGCGCGCGCAGCATCGCGCTCGACCTGCCGGCCGGTGATATCGCGCTTGCCGCGAATGCGCATACGCTGGCCGTCACGTCACCGTGGACGCATGCGATCCGCCTGCTGCCGCTCGCATGAAGAACGATGCCGACTTGATCGACCGCTGGCGCGCCGCCTGGCCCGAGGCCTTGGCCGCGTGGAGCAAATTTACGCGCCTGCGCGACCCGAACCTGTGCGCCAGCCGCGTCGAGGCCAGCAAGCAGGGCTTGTCCGGCAGCTTCGCCATGATCCGCTTGCTGGACCAGAGCGTGGTGGTGGACTTGCCGCTGGTGACGGAGCTGGGCCTGGACGACTATGCGCTGGAAGTGCTTGCCCATGAAATCGGCCACCACATTCTCGCGCCGGGCAGTGCCAGCGACCAGTTCCGCCTGCTGGCGCGCATGCGCCGCGCCTTGCCGACCCTGGAACAGCATGCGCCCATGGTGGCCAACCTGTACACGGACCTGTTCATCAACGACCGTTTGCAGCGCCAGGCGAATTTGCGCATGGCCGATATCTACCGCAAACTGCAGCAGGGGCGCTCTGCGCAAGCCGATGCCAAGGGTAGCGGCGGCGTGTGGACGCTGTACATGCGCATCTATGAAAACCTGTGGCAGCTGCAAAAGGGCGAACTCGGAGGCGGTAGTGCAGACGAACGCCTGGACACGGATGCCTGGCTGGGAGCGCGCCTAATCCGTGTTTACGCGAACGACTGGATGCTGGCGGCGGGCCGCTTCGCCACCTTGCTGCTGCCTTACCTGGTGGAAGATACGGATGCCCTCGGTGACATTGACCCTAGCCGTTATCTGCAGGATACGCGCGACGCGGCCCGTGGCTGCCAGACCTATGGCGCGCAGCAGATCGAGGATGACGAGGCGGACGGCGCCATCCACCCGGTGCACGACAAGCGCATTTCCGGCCTTGATGGCGAGGAATCTGTGACCGAGGCGCCCGCCAGGCAGGGCGGCGGGCAACTGCGCGAACCGTTCGAGCTGGGCGACATTTTAAAGGCGTCGGGCGTGAACCTGAGCGACCATGAAATCGCCATCCGCTATTACCGCGAACGGGCATTGCCGCACCTGGTGGCGTTCCCCAGCCGCCCCGCGCCCGAGTCGCAGGAACCGCAGATGGAAGGGCTGGAAGCATGGGAAATCGGCGACCCTCTGGAAGACATCGACTGGCTGCAATCGGTGATGCAATCGCCGCGCCCCGTGCCGGGCGTGACCACCGTGCGCCGCGTGTACGGCCGCGAACCGGCGCGCGCCACCGATGCCGTGCCCGTCGACCTGGACATGTACGTGGACAGTTCCGGCTCCATGCCGAACCCGCAGGCGCATACCTCGTTCCTGACACTGGCTGGCGCCGTCATCGCCTTGTCCGCCCTGCGCGCCGGCGCGAAGGTGCAGGTGACCCTGTGGAGCGGCAAGAACGAGGTGATGCAAACGCCAGGCTTCGTGCGCGATGAAGACATGATCCTGGGCGTGCTGACGGAATTTTTTGGCGGCGGCACCTGTTTCCCCATCCACCGCCTGCGCCAGACCTATGCGGCCAGGCGCGAACGGCCCGCGCACATCCTGATGATTTCCGACGACGGCATCACCACCATGTTCGACAAGGATGAACTGGGCAACAGCGGCTGGGATATCTCGGCGAAAGCGCTGGCGCAGGGCGGCGCGGGCGGCACCATGGCCCTGAACCTGGAGCGCGACTGGGATGGCGCGGCGGCCCATAAGTGGCTGCAGCAGACCTATGACGATCTGAAGCGCGCGCGCCGCGAGCAGGGCTGGGATATCCACGCCGTCGAGCGCTACGAGGACTTGCTGGACTTTGCGCGGGCGTTCAGCCGGCGCCACTATGTTTAAATTACCCCAACGGCGAAATCTGGGGTCGGACCCTGAGGGTCCGACCCCGGCATTTGCATTTAGGGTTGGATTTTAAAAGTAAAGCGATGAACACTCTTGGCCCACTACTCGAAATATTAACCCACCGCCTGGCCGACACGCCCGTCGAGTTCCTGTGTGAACCGCGCATCGCGGGCGTGAACAATGCACAGGCCGTGGCGGTGGCCGCGCTGGTCAACGATATTTTGCTGCTGCATGGCGCGCGCGCGCCGGCCGCATCCTTGCAGGGTTTTATCGGCGCGCAGGTGAAGGCAGACCGCAACCGGCTGGCGCTGGCCATGATCCTGTGCTGGCTGCTGGCCGACGACTGGTTCATCGGCCAGCAGTTGCCGCAACACGATTTGTTGCAGGTGCTGGGCGAGGCGGCGCGCGAACTGGCCGCTGCCACGCCGGCCCACCAGTTCACGCAAGACCCCGAGCGGCGCGAGGAACTGGCGCGCATCGTGCTGGCGCGCCTGGGCTTTCGGCCTCGCGACGAAAGCGTGGCGCAGGCCACGGACCGCTTGTCCGCCATCAGCGGCACGGAGCGCCGCCGCCTGCTCGAAGCGAGCCGGCTGGCCGAGCAGCGTGCGCGCGAAATCCGCGAAGCGCTGGCAAAGAAAGCGGCCGAGGAATCGGCCGACAAGTGGTCGCGCGAATGAGTGTGGACGTCAATTTGCCGGGCGGCGCCTGGGAATCGGACTGCGACTACTGTCCCACCCTGACGCAGGCGGGGGCGCGCATGCTGGAAAAACTGCGCAGCCATCCCGCGGCACCCCGGTACCGCAACCGCAGCGGCAACAAGCTGCTGGCCGGGGAGGTCGAAGCGCTGCGCGCCTACGAGCAGGAAGTCATGCAGGCGGAGATCGGCTGGAGCAAAGACGCGCCGCTGCCCTGGCTGGCGGATTTTCTCAGGACGACCTACGCCACCGTGCCGCATTACCGCGCCTGCGGTTCGCCGCCCGCGCGTCTTGCGGACGTGGCGCCCATCAGCCGCGCCGAACTGGCCTACGACATCGCCGCCTTCGTGCCCGACGACGCGGACCTGGCGCGCATGATCAACTTCCAGACGACAGGCACGACTGGCCACCCGCTGCTGATCGCCTCGCACCCGCTGGTGGCGGGGCGCTACCTGGCCTTCCACAAACGCGCGCTGCGCCGCTTCGGCGTCACCCTGCGCCATGGCGCGGGCCAGGTGGGCGTGATGCTGCTGGGGCATCAGCGCCGCTGCTTCACCTATGTCTCCGTCACGCCGACGATGAACGAATCGGGCCTGGCGAAGATCAACCTGCACGAGGACGACTGGCGCGACCCGGATGACCGCGCGCGCTACCTCGATGCCATGGCGCCCGAGCTGATCGCGGGCGACCCCATCTCGTTTGCCGAGTTGCTGACCCTGTCCATGACGCACAAGCCGGCCGCGCTGCTGTCCGTGTCGATGATGCTGTTGCCCGGCATGCGCGCGCGCCTCGAAGCGGCGTTCGGCTGCCCCGTGCTCGATATCTATTCGCTCAATGAAGTGGGGCCCGTGGCCGTCTACGATGAACAGGCGGGCGGCCACGTGCTGCTGCAGCACCGGCTGTACGTGGAAATCCTCGATAGCGCGGGCCAGCCCGTGCCGGATGGCGCACGCGGCGAAATCACCGTGACGGGCGGCTTCAATTTTTGCCTGCCGCTGGTTCGCTACCGCACTGGTGATTACGCTTCGCTGGCGCATGGCCCGCATGGTCCCGTACTGGTGGGCCTGGCCGGCCGCAGTCCCCTGCGCTACAGGACGATCAATGGCGAATGGATCAACAATATCGACATTACGCATGCCCTGAAACCGCTGGCCATCGCCCTGTTCGGCGTGCACCAGCATGGCGACGGCACCATCGCGCTGCGCCTGGCGCCGAACGCCATGCCGCAGGCTGACCGGGCCCGCGCCTTGCTCGCGCCTTTTTTCGGCACCATCACGGTCGAGACCTTGCTGGCGGAAGACAAGATCATTCAATACACTTCGGATTTGCAGGAAGCAGTGGCATGAACCTTTATAAACGCGGCCTCGTGGTCGGTAAATTCTGCCCGCTGCACCAGGGCCACGAACTGTTGATCCATCGTGCGCAAGAGGCCAGCGAAGAACTGCTGGTGGTCAGCTACACCAGGCCCGAATTTCCCGGTTACGAGCCGGCGCGCCGGGAACGGTGGCTGCGCGCGCAATTCCCGCAGGCGCACATCGTCGTGCTGGACGATGCGCGCCTGGCCGCCCTGTGCGCGGCGCGCGGCGTGCCGGCGCGTACGCTGCCGCACAACGACGACGATGGCGACGCGCACCGCCATTTCATGGGCTGGCTGTGCTGGACGGTGCTGGCGCTGCCCGTCGATGCCGTCTTCACCAGCGAGGACTATGGCCCCGGTTTTGCGCGGGTGCTGGAACGGCATTATGCAAGCGGGCCGGTGGCGCATGTGAGCGTGGACCAGGCGAGAACTGTGGTACCCGTGTCCGGCACGCGGGCCAGGCAAGACCCGCATGCGCACAGCGCCTTCCTGTCGCCGATTGTGCGCGCCGATTTTGTCACGCGCGTGTGCGTGCTCGGTGGCGAATCGAGCGGCAAGACGACCTTGGCGCAAGCACTGGCGGCGCATTTCGAGACGGCCTGGGTGGCCGAATATGGCCGCGAGTTGTGGGAAAGCCAGGATGGCATATTGAACTATGACGATCTGCTGAAGATCGGCCGGGAACAGCTGCGCCGCGAAGCGCAGGCGCTATTGGCTGCGCGGCGCTGGCTGTTTTGCGATACCTCGCCCATGACGACGTATTTTTACTGTGTCGAGATGTTTGGCAGGGCCGAACAGGAATTGGCGCGGCTGGCAGAACACCGTTACGATCTGGTGCTGCTGTGCGCCCCAGACTTCCCCTTCATCCAGGATGGCACGCGCCGCGACGGGGATTTTCGCGCGCGCCAGCATGCGTGGTACCAGGACGAGCTGGCGCGGCAGGGGATCGCTTTTATCAATGTGTCCGGCACGGTGGCCGACAGGGTCAGGCAGGTGGCGCAAGTGTTGCGCTGACTGCCGCCAGGATCTCATCGGAAAACGCGGCATCGTCGACGGCGCGCGCCAGCGCCACGGCGCCCACCATGGCTGACAGCATGACGATGGCTTCCTGTTGTCGGTTGCGTTTTTTCTGCCACGGAAAATGCGTGGCCAGCTTGCCGATGATGGATTTCAGGTGGACGGTGAAGGCGGGGCGCACGGCCGGCTGCTTGCGCGCGTCGCCGGCCAGGGCGGCCAGCAAACAGCCATCGCCCGGCGCGTCTCGGTGGGCCGCGCTCACGTAATCGCGCACATACTGGCGCATGGCTTCCGGGCTTTCCGTTGCCGCATCGAGCGCCACGCGCGAGTGTTCCGAGCCATGCAGGGTGCTTTCCGCCATCAGCGCTTCCTTCGAAGCGAAGTGGTTGTAAAAGGGGCCATGCGTGAGTCCCGTCGCCTGCATGATCTGTCCCACGCTGACGCCGTCGTAGCCCTTTTCACGGAACAGCCGCGCCGCTTGCGTCAGGATGCGCTGGTGCTTTTCGGCGGTTTCTTCGGCGGGATAACGCATGACAGGCTCCTGATCGCGGTTCAAAAATAATGGTTGACATGATACATGATGTTCGTCATGCTTCAACACATTAAACATGATGACCGTCATATTTAATGTGTTGAAGCATGATGGCTGTCATGTTTTATGACGCCAGCCCACCCCCTATATTGAAGAAGGAATGATCATGAATGCAGTTACTACCCAAGGCACGGCCCTCGTCACCGGCGCATCGTCGGGCCTGGGCGCCGTGTATGCGGACCGCCTGGCCAGCCGTGGCTTCGATTTGATCCTGGTGGCACGCCGGGTCGAACGCCTGGGCGTGCTGGCCAAGTCGCTGGCAGAAAAGTATGGCGTGTCCGTGCGTGCCATGGCGGCCGACCTGTCCGCGCCGGCCGACCTGCAGCGCGTGGCCGATGAACTGGCCAGCAATCCGGCCATCACCATGCTGGTCAATAATGCGGGCGCCTCGACCCTGGCGCCCGTCGTCGATACGCCGAAAGCGGGCATCGCCACCATGGACAAGGTCAACGTGACGGCCGTGGCGGAGTTGAGCTACGCCGTGCTGCCGCAGTTCAAGCTGCGCAACAGCGGCACCATCATCAATATCGGTTCCGTGCTGTCCTTCCACATCTTGCCCGTCAGCACGATCTACAGCGCCACCAAGGGCTATGTGATGAATTTCACGCGGGGCTTGCAGCAGGAGCTGGCCGGCACGGGTATTACGGTGCAGCTGGTGCTGCCCGCATCGACGGCAACGGAAATCTGGGAATTGAGCGGCGTGCCGCTGGCGCAGCTGGACCAGGCCACCGTCATGCGCGCCGAAGACTGCGTCGATGCGGCGCTGGCGGGCCTGGATCAGGGCGAACTGGTGACCTTGCCTTCCGTCGAAGACCAGGCCTTGTGGGAGCAGTTTGACTCTGCCCGCCTGGCCCTGTTCGCAGGCGCGATGCGCGGCAAGCCGGCATCGCGTTATGGTATCGCGGGCTGATACACGCGAAAGAGGAAGCTACAGGGGCCGCACGGGGATGCAGATGTCGCAAGAGAATTCGCCGGTGGCCGGGTCCAGCGCCGTGGCCGCGGAAAAGCGCTCGAAGCACGGGCGCTCATCCCACTGCAGGCCGCTGGCCGGCAGCCATTCGCGCGTCATGCGCGTCCATGTTTCGGCAATGGCGCTGGATGGTCCCTTGAATTGCGCCACCGCATAGCGCCCGCCCGGCAGGGTGGTGATGCTGGCCCGGCCGCCCGACTGGAACGCATCGGGCACGGTGACGCAGGCGTCGTAGCGGCATTTGTCTGGCGGCGTGATGCTGGGATCGTCATGGCCGATGCCGTAGCACGTCGCGTCGCCCAGGCCGTGCGACTGCATCCATGGCGCGATGGTGTCGCGCCAGAAGGCGCCGATGGCGGGACCGTAGGGGCCGATATGGCGCTGGCACGCCACCGTGGCGGGCGGCAGGTCGAGGATGGTGACTTGCATGGGACTCTCTCTATGAAGTGGATTGGAGTGCCCATGGTGCTGGAAGTTCGGCCCGTTTTCCTGACCAGGATTGCGCATGGCCTGATCCGGATTGCTATCTTGCCGGCGCAGGCGCATGGCTGCGAGCATGGCAGCGTTTTTTGCGGCGATACCGGCGCGCCAGGCCGTTGGCGTGCAGCCGAATTTCAGTTTGAAGGCGCGCGCAAACGCTTCGCCGGAACCGAAGCCCGTCGCCAGCGCGATGTCCAGTATCGTTTCGTCGGGACGGCAGGCCAGCCGCAGGGCGGCCGTTTCCAGGCGCCGGCGGCGCGCATAGTCGCCCAGCGTCTCGCCCATCCAGGCGGCGAATACGCGGTGAAAGTGGAAACGTGAAAAATGCGCGACGTCGGCCAGCTGGGCCAGGTCCAGCGGCGTGTCGAGGTGGCGGTCGATATGGTCAAGCACGGCATTCATGCGCCGCGCGTATTCGGCGCGGAAATGGCCGGATGTCGGCTGCTCAGGGGGAGTAGGAGGGGAAGACATGCCGCCGATTATGGCATGAAGTCCCCTCCGGGCGGCGTGGAAAAGAGGCTTACGCCGCGTTCAAGGCTTGCTCCAGGTCTTCGCGCAAGTCGTCGATATGCTCGATGCCGACGGACAGGCGCAGCATGTCTTCCGACACGCCTGCCTTCGCCAGTTCTTCGGGATTGAGCTGGCGGTGCGTGGTGGAGGCAGGGTGCGTGGCCAGCGACTTGGCGTCGCCGATGTTGACCAGGCGCGTGAACAGTTGCAGGGCGTCGAGCACGCGGGCGCCGGCCGCGCGTGGATCCTCACCAGCCGCCAGTTTCAGGCCGAACGATAAAATGCCCGAGGCGCGGCCATTCATGTATTTCTTCACCAGCGCGTGGTCCGGGTGGTCTTCCAGGCCCGCGTAATTGACCCACGCGACCTTCGGATGCTGCTTCAGGTGCCTGGCCAGGGCCAGCGTGTTGTCGCAGATGCGGTCCATGCGCAGGGCCAGCGTCTCGATGCCCTGGATCAGCTGGAAGGCGGAGAGTGGCGAGATGGCCGCGCCCATATTGCGCAGCGGGACGACCCTGGCGCGGCCGATGAAGGCGGCGGGGCCGAACGCTTCCGTGTAGACGACGCCGTGATACGACACGTCCGGTTCGTTCAGGCGCTTGAAGCGTTCCTTGTGTTCGGCCCACGGGAAATTGCCGCTGTCGACGATGGCGCCGCCAACGGTGGTGCCGTGGCCGCCCAGGTATTTGGTCAGCGAGTGCACGACGATATCGGCGCCATGCTCGATGGGACGGAACAGATAGGGACTCGGCACCGTGTTATCGACGATCAGCGGGATGCCGTGCGCATGCGCGATCTCGGCCAGTTTCGCTACATCGGTGACATTGCCCAACGGGTTGCCGATCGATTCGCAGAAGATGGCCTTGGTGCGCGCGTCGATCAGGGCGGCGAAGGTCTCGGGCTGGCGCGCGTCGGCGAAGCGCACTTCGATGCCGATCTGCGGCAGGGTGTGGGCAAACAGGTTGTAGGTGCCGCCATACAGCTGGCTGGCGGAGATGAAATTGTCACCCGCTTCGGCGATGGTCTGGATCGCATAGGTGATCGCCGCCATGCCCGACGCCACGGCCAGCGCGGCCACGCCGCCTTCCAGCGCCGCGACCCGTTTTTCCAGCACGTCCTGCGTGGGATTCATGATGCGCGTGTAGATATTGCCGGCGACCTTGAGGTCGAACAGGTCGGCGCCATGCTGGGCATTGTCGAAGGCGTAGGCCACCGTCTGGTAAATGGGGACGGCGGCGGCCTTGGTGGTCGGGTCGGGGGTGTAGCCGGCGTGCACGGCCAGGGTTTCGATTCTCATGTGGTCTCCGGTTGCTATGGTATGCGGTGGTGAAATCCGCAGCCATTGTGCCATGCGCCCGTTAGCTGGTTGCTACGCTTGATAGAATTTTAATTCATAAGCTAGTGCTGTCTTGATATAAGTCATGCAGCTCTGCCAGCCCGATGAACCGTTCATGTGTGCCGTTCTGCGCGCAGGCAAATGCGCCGCCCATGGCGCCGCGGCGCATGGCGGCGTCCAGGCCCGCGCCGCCCAGCCAGGCATGCAGGAAGGCCGCCACGAACGAGTCGCCGGCGCCGTTCGTGTCTACCACGGGCAGCTTCAAGCCTGCCGTCGGCGTGTGACGCACGATCTCGCCGCCCCGTTCCAGCAGGTAGGCGCCATCCGCTCCGGCCATGGCGATGACGGCCTGCGCGCGGCCTTCCGAGATAATGGCGCGCATGACGGACTCCGTACGTTCGCCCAGCGCGGCAGTGCTGAGGAAGACCAGGTCGGCGCGCAGCGCAAAGACCCTGTGGTGCGGGTTGACGCCATCCCAGTCGTGCAAATCCGTCGACACCGTGGTGCCGCACACTTGCGCATCGTCAAACAGCTCGGCCACCCAGCCCATGATGGAAAAGTGCGCATGGCGCGCCGGGCCCAGGTAGGGAAGATAAAAAGCGGCCGGCATGCGCACGTCTTCCGGATGGCGTCCGTCGTACAGCGACAGCCGGCGCCCTTGCGGGTCGACCAGGTTGACGCTGCGCCGCGTGCCCGAGGGTTCGACAAGGTGTGAAAAATCGAGCCTGGCTTCCTTGTAGCGCTGCAGGATGGCCGCGCCCTGCGCATCGTCGCCGATGAAGTCGATGAACTTGCAGCGCAAGTCCAGCGCGTGGCAGCCCAGCGCCACGCCATTGCCCGTGTGCGCCACGTAGTCGCGGATGGGCGGCACGTGCAGCGAATCGGCGACGGGCAATTGCAGGTCGGGGACGCGCACGATCGTGTCGATGCCGGCGCCGCCGACCACTAAAATGTCATAGGTACTCATGGTGCAGCTTTCTCCAGCAGGACGGTGCCGGCCGCGTTCACCGCGACGGTGCCGTTTTTTACGATATAGGTTTGATTGGTGTAAGCGTCGCGCAGACTGGTGCCGTCGGCGAACACGCCGTGCACTTTCAATTCGAGCGGGCCTTGCGCCTCGGGCACGGCGATGATGGCGTCGTCCTGTGTCACACGGGCGAATGCGTACGGTTTTTCATCGATGAAGCGGTGTTCGCCGCGCGCCAGGGCAGGGTGGCGCAGCCGGAACTGGCCCAGCTTGCGCGCATGCGCGAGGGTGGCCCCATCCATCGAGCTCCAGTTCATGTCGGAGCGGGTGGCCTGCTGTTCGTCGCCGACGGGCGCCGCGCCAGGCTGGCGCCCGCTTTCATCGCCATAGAACAGCTGCACGCCGCCCGGCGCCAGCAGCAGGGCGGACAAGCCATGTTTCAGCCGGTCGCGCGGGAACAGGCTGGTGTCGTGCGACGAGATATACGACAGGATGTCGTAGCGGGGGGCCGGGCCCTTGCCCAGCAAGCCCGCGTACTGGCGGTAGACGCCATCGATGCTTTTCCAGTCGCCGCCAGCGCGGCTTTGAAAGTCGAAATTGATCATCGAATCGAAACCGGCGTCATGCCAGCTGCTGCGCTCGGGGCCGTGGCCCCACGCTTCGCCCGTCATCCAGAACGGCGCGTCATCGATCTTTTGCTGCGGATGGCGGGTTTTCCAATCCTTGAGGGCATCGGTGGCCGCCGCGCGCAGGGCCAGCCAGCTTGCCGGCTCCACGTGCTTGACGGTGTCGGCCCTGAAGCCGTCGACGCCGAATTCGCGCACCCAGTCGGCCAGCCAGTTGACAAGGTAAGTGCGGACAGTCGCATCGGGCAGGGCCACGGCGCGCGTGTCGGCCTTGCGCTGCAAAATCGGCGGCAAGCCAACGGCCTTGCCGCTCTCCGTGCGGAAGTCGGGCAGGTAGGCCAGCTGCATGGTGAAATCATCCTTGCCGCCGTCGGCGTAGCCGGGCAAGCCGGCGCGCACCCAGTCCGGGCCCCACCACTGCTTGAATTCGAAGTTGTTGTAGTCGATGAAGCTGTGATAGTCGCGCAGCACGGCCTGCTCATGGCCGGGCCACAGGACCGGCACCTTGTATTCGGACAGGGTGCGCAAGTCCGCGTAGCCGGGATGGTTCAGTACCACGTCGAACAGCACGCGGATGCCTTGCGCATGGGCCGTATCGATCATTTCGCGCAGTTCCTCGCGCGTGCCCATGTTGGCATCCATGGTCGTGTAGTCGAGCGCCCAGTAGCCGTGGTAGGCGTAGTGCTGGAACTGCTGCTTGCCGCCCACCACCCAGCCGTGGATCTGCTCGTACGGCGCCGTGATCCACAGGGCGTTGACGCCCAGGTCGCGGAAGTAGCCGGCTTTGAGCTGCTGCGTGATGCCGGCGATGTCGCCGCCGTGAAAGCTGCCCACATCGCCGCCTGCCGGGTCGGCGGCGCGGCCATAACTGTGGTCGTTGCCGGGATTGCCGTTGGCGAAGCGGTCCGTTACGGCGAAGTAGACGATGGGGTTGTCCGCAAAGCTCCCTGCCTGCGCCGAAGCGCTGAGTAACAGGGCGGCCAGCGTAGTCAGGGAGCGTCGCATGGTCAGCCTTTCACGCCGCCAGCCGTCAGGCCGGAGATCATCCATTTCTGCGCCAGCAGGAATACGGCCGTGATGGGCAAGCCGGACAAAATGGCTGCCGCGGCGAAGTCGCCCCACAGGTATTTTTGCTCGTACAGGAACAGTTTCGAGCCGACGGCCAGGGTCAGGTTGTTCTGTTCATGCAGCAGCACGGAGGCGATCGGGTATTCGATGATGGCGCCGATGAACGACAGCAGGAATACCACCATCAGGATCGGCACCGTCATCGGCAGCAGCACGTAGATGAACGCCTGCCACTGCGTGGCGCCGTCGACCTTGGCCGCTTCCTCGATTTCGATGGGGATGGTTTGATAGTAGCCTTTGATGGTCCAGATATGCAGGGCGATGCCGCCCGTGTAGGCCAGCACCAGGCTGCCGTGGTGGTCGATGCCCAGCCACGGCACGTAGCTGCCCAGCACATCGAAGATGGCGTAGATGGCCACCAGGGCCAGCACGGCGGGGAACATCTGCAGCAGCATCAGCGCGGACAGGGTTTGCGACTTGAAGCGGAACTGCATGCGCGCGAATGCGTACGCGCAGGTGGTCGACAGCAGCACGGTGACGGTGGCGCTCATGCTGGCCACCTTGATGGAATTCCACAGCCACAGCAGCACGGGGAAATCCGGCTCGACCAGGGCGCCGTTGGGCGCCTGGTAAGACATGCCCAGCGCCAGGCGCCAGTGCTCGAAGCTGATCTCGGGCGGTATCAGGCTGCCCGAGGCGAAGTTGCCAGGGCGCAAAGAGATCGACAAGATCATCAGGAAGGGGAACATCACCAGCGCGATCAGCGCGATCACGGCGACGTGGGCCGCCAGGATGCGCCAGCGGTTGGAACGGTCGACAACGATAGCCATATGCTGTCCTTTATGCTTTGTTCATGCGCGTCAGGCGCATGTTGACCAGCGAAATCGCGGCCACGAGGAAGAAGATCAGGGTCGAGATGGCGGCGGCCAGGCCAAAGTTCTGGCCGGAATCCTCGAACGCGATGCGGTAGGTGTAGGACACGAGCAAGTCCGTCGTGCCGGCCGGCAAGGTGGTGTCGAGGAAATCGGGACGCCCGCCCGTCAGCAAGCTGATCAGTACAAAGTTATTGAAGTTAAAACCCAGGCTGGCCACCATCAGCGGCGTCAGTGGCTTGATGATCAATGGCAGCGTGATCTTGAAGAAATTCGTCAGCGGTCCCGCGCCGGCCAGGGCCGAGGCTTCGTACAGGTCCGACGGGATCGCCTTGATCAAGCCCATGCACACCACCATCATGTAGGGGTAGCCGAGCCAGGTGTTGACGATCAAAATCATGGCCTTGGCCAGCGTGGTGTCGGAGAACCAGGCGGGCTTGATGCCGAACAGGGCGTCGAGCACGAGGTTGATTTCGCCAAAGTTATTGTTGAACAAACCTTTGAAGACCAGGATGGAGATGAAACCCGGCACGGCGTACGGCAGGAACAGCAGGGTGCGGTACAGGCCGCGGAAGCGCAGCGCATCCCAGTTCAGCAGCACGGCCAGCACCATGCCCAGGCCCGTCGTCGTGGCCACGCTGATCAGGGCGAAAACGATGGTCCACACGAAAATGCGCAGGAAGGGGCCGCGGAACGCTTCGTCGGAGAAGATTTTGACGAAGTTGGCGAAGCCGACATTGACCTTGAAGCCCGGTTCCAGCTTGGTACCGTCCGGCATTTCATAAAAGCCCGTCTTGAAGTTCGGTGTCACGAGCTCGCCCGTGGCGATTTTCTTCAGGGTCTTGTCGGGCAGTTGTTTGTAGACATGCGCGACAGGGCCGAATTCGCGCAAGCCCACCATGCGCAGCTCGATCCTGTTCGGCATGACCAGGGTGAGCAGCTTCAAGTCCTTTTGCAGGGCGATGATGTCCTTGATGGGCAGCGGCGCGGCCAGCACGGGCGCCTGCACGGGGTCCAGCGGCGCCACTTCCACGTTCAGGGGGACGGCGCGCTTGAGGGCCAGCGGCTGCGTCAAGAGCACTTCGCCCGTGTCCGGGCTTTCCAGGCGCAGGCGGTATTCCTTGTTGTCGGCATGCACGGTCATGGCATAGCCGGCGCTTTCCACGCGCTGCGTCTCGTCGAGCAGGTATTGCGTGGCCCGCTCATACGTGAGCAGGTTGCGCGAACTGAAATTGGTAAAGCCGATCGACACCGTGTACACCATCGGCAGCAGCACGAAGACGATGACCGCCGTAATGCCGGGAAACAGATAGCGGTAGGCATAGGCGCGCGGCGATGTGAAGACAAACGTCGTCAGGGTCAGCAAGCCGAGGAAAACGGCGGCCAGCATGGTCTGGCCGGAAATGTACAACATGAAGAGCAGATACAGACCCAGCGCCATGCTGATGGTCAATACCGTAGGGCCGATAAACTTGCGCACGATGGATACCTGTGAAGATGGAGTGATACGAGATGGCGTAGGTCGGATTAGCGGCTATGCCGCGTAATCCGACAACATTGTTGGCTGCTGGTGTCGGATTACGGCCCTTCAGGCCTAATCCGACCTACGCCTTGACCTGCTTAATTGGCGGTCGTAATCCGCTTTGCCGCCGCATCCAGGCCATCCTTGGTCGTCTGGCGGCCTTGCGTGATGTTTTCCAGCGCCGATTGCATCGACGACCAGAAGCGGCCCATTTCCGGGTTGTTCGGCATCGGACGGCCCGCTTGCGCGCTTTCCATTGTCGCCTGGATGTTCGGGTTGGCTTTCAATTCCGCGAACAGCACCTTGTTCGCTGGCGTGCCCAGCGGGACGTCGGCGTTGATGGTTTTCAGGCCATTGATCTGCAGCATCTGGTTTTCCAGGAATTCCGTGGCCAGGTCCTTGTTCGGGCTAGCCTTGGAAATCATCGCGCCCAGCACGCCCACGAACGGGGTGGCCGTCTTGCCTGCCACGGTAGGGATCGTTGCCACGCCAAAGTTGATCTTCGACTTGCGCGCATTGTCCCAAGACCATGGGCCGTTGATCATCATGGCGATCTTGCCCTGGTTGAAACCGGCTTCCATTTCCGCGTAGCCCGCGCCCTTCGGCATGGCGCCGCTGTTGATCAGGGTCATCAGCGCATTCACGCCTGCCTGCGAACCGGCATTGTTCACGCCCGTTTTTGCCGCATCGTAGCGGCCGTCGGCCTTGACTTCAAACGGGAAGCCGCCGCCCGCGCCCAGCAAAGGCCACGTGAAATAGGTGTTCGTGTAATCCCACAGGATGGCTTTCTTGCCCTGAGCGGACAATTTCTTGTCCAGCGCGGCGATTTCCTCGAAGGTTTTTGGTGGCGTCGGCACCAGGTCCTTGTTGTAGACGAGGGCGACGGCTTCGATGGAGATCGGGTAGCCCCAGGTCTTGCCGCCCACCGTGAAGGCGTTCCAGGCCAGCGGCAGGATGGCGGCGCGCGCTTCCTTGCTTGGCGTCAATGGTTGCAGCAAGCCGGCGTCGATCCAGGTGCCGATGCGGTCATGCGGCCAGATCCAGATGTCCGGACCCTTGCCGGCGGCCGCCGCTTGCTGGAATTTGTTCGGCGCATCTTCCGGATGCTCGACGACGACCTTGACGCCCGTCTTCTTGGTGAATTCCTCGCCGACCTTGGCCAGGCCCTTGTAGCCCTTGTCGCCATTGATCCAGATCAAGAGGGTGCCTGCTTCGGCCGCGTTCGCCATGCTGACGGCGGCCAGGTTGCCGATGCCGGCCAGGGCGGCGGCGATCAGGGTGGTTTTGATGAAGCTGCGTTTCGCGTGTGTGAAGGACATGTCAATCTCCAGTGTCTTTTTTTATGTTAAGTATCAAGGCTGAGACGATACAACCAGGCCAGGCGGCGCCTGTAGCGCCTGGCCCTTTAAATTCGGAATCAGGTACGGGTCTGGCCATGCTCGTCGAACACGTGGACGCGGGCGGGCGCCACTTGCAGCGCCACGCTTTGGCCAATGGTCCAGTCCGTTTCCGCATCGGCGCGCACCACCAGCGGCTCGTCGCCGCCCGGTACCTGCACATACAGATAGCTGATGTCGCCCAGTTTTTCCACCGCCTGCACGGTGGCCGTGATGGCGGCGGTGGCGCCGGGCGCGCATGCTTGCACGTGTTCGGGACGCGCGCCGACGGTGACGGGGGTGCCGCTGGCCAGCGGCTGCGTCAGGACGGCTTGCAGCAGGCCGCCCGCGTTGGTGGCGATGGTGGCCACGCCGTCCGCGTAGCTGTGGATCTTGCCTTTGAGGAAATTCATGCGGGGCGAACCGAGGAAGCCGGCCACGAACAGGTTGGCGGGATGGTGGTACAGCTCCAGCGGCGCGCCCACCTGTTCGATGCGGCCCGCGTTGAGCACGACGATGCGGTCGGCCAGGGTCATCGCTTCGACCTGGTCATGCGTGACGTAAATCATGGTTGAGCGCAATTCGCGGTGCAAGTTCGCCAGTTCGATGCGCATCTGCACGCGCAGCGAAGCGTCGAGGTTGGACAGCGGCTCGTCGAACAGGAAGACGTCGGGCTTGCGCACGATGGCGCGGCCGATAGCCACGCGCTGGCGCTGGCCGCCCGACAAGTCCTTCGGTTTGCGTTCCAGCAAAGGTTCGATGCGCAGGATCTGCGCGGCGCGTTGCACGGCGTCGGCGATCTGCACACGGCTCTGTCCGGCCAGCTTCAAGCCAAACGCCATGTTCTGCGCCACGCTCATGTGCGGGTACAAGGCGTAGCTCTGGAACACCATGGCGATGCCGCGCTTGGCGGGCGGCACGTCGTTCATGCGGGTCTTGCCGATGAATAAATCGCCGCCGCTGATCTCTTCCAGGCCGCAGATACTGCGCAGCAAGGTGGATTTGCCACAACCCGACGGGCCCACGAACACCATGAATTCGCCATCGGCGATCTCCAGGTCGATGCCGTGCAGGGTTTGCACGTCGCCATATGCCTTCTTCAGGCCTGTTAACTTCAGTCCAGCCATGTCTGTCGTCCTCAATCTCACTGAATGTGCCTGGCCAAATCTACTGCGCGTCGAGATTTGCGGCTGGCGATGCTCACTGTGCCTTCGCACAGCTGCGCTTCTCTGCCACAACTCTTATCCGCTCGCTACGATTTTGCCAGGCACTGATACGCTGTTATTTGGCCCCGCTGATGCGCGGGGCTCGTTATTGTAATTGGCGGCATGGCCGCCAAAGCCTGCGATTTACGCCAGGGTGCCGAACCAGCCGCCATGCGGAGGCAGGCTGAGCTGTTGGCCATCCTTGCTGCCGGGCAAGCCGTGACCGGCCAGGTCGGCCGCTGGCGCCGCATCGGGCCAGGCGAAGGTGACCGCTTGCGTGCCCAGGTTGAAGGCGGCCAGGACCGACGGTTGGCCAGGCAAGTCGCGGCGCAGGGCCAGCACGGGCTCCGGCGCATCGAAGAAGACAATATCGCCGCGCAGCAATTGCGGCAGGGTGCGGCGCCAGGCGAGGATCTTCTGCGCAAACTGCAATGGCGAAGCGGAATCGTTTTCTTCGACATCAACGGCGCGCGCCAGATGCTCGGGCGGCACGGGCAGCCAAGGTTTGGCATTGCTGAAGCCGCCGTGCGGCGCATCGGCCACCCACGGCATCGGCGTGCGGCAGCCGTCGCGGCCCTTGAACTGGGGCCAGAACGGGATGCCGTACGGGTCTTGCAGCGCCTCGAAAGGAATGTCCGCTTCCGTCAGGGCCAGCTCGTCGCCCTGGTACAGGCAAGGCGTGCCTTTCAGCGCGGCCTGCACGGCCAGCACCACCTTGGCCAGCGATGGCGATGGATTCTCGCCACCCCAGCGCGTCATGACGCGCACGCTGTCGTGGTTGCCCACGGACCAGGAAGCCCAGCCGTCGGCCACTTGCGCCTCGAATTCTTCCACTTGGGTGCGGATGTGCGCGGCCGAAAACTCCGCCGTCAGCAAGTTGAAACTGTAGGCCATGTGCAGCTTGTCGGCGCCCGTGTAGGCAGCCATGGTGGCCAGCGCATTGTCGTCGCCCACTTCGCCGATGGAAATGGCTTGATATTCGTCAAGTATGGCGCGCACGCGCTGCAGGTAGGCGATGTTTTCCGGCTGCGTCTTGTCGTACACGTGCGCCTGCATGCCGTACGGGTTGATGGCCGACACGCTGCTCGCGTCGCGCTGCACGGCGGGCGGGTTGTCGCGCAGCAGCTGGTCGTGATACGGGAAGTTGCAGGAATCGAAGCGGAAGCCGTCGACGCCGCGCTCGAGCCAGAAACGCAGGTTGTCCAACTGGGCCTGCTGCACGGCCGGATTGTGGAAATTCAGGTCGGGCTGGCTGGCGAGGAAATCGTGCAGGTAATACTGGCCGCGGCGCGGCTCCCATTGCCAGGCGGAACCGCCGAACACGGACAGCCAGTTGTTCGGCGCCGTGCCGTCCGGCTTCTGGTCGGCCCACACATACCAGTCGGCCTTGGCATTGTCGCGGCTGGAGCGGCTTTCCACGAACCACGGATGGTTGTCGGACGAGTGTGACAGCACCTGGTCGATCATCACTTTCAAGCCCAGCTCATGGGCGCGCGCCACCAGGCGGTCGAAATCGGCCAGGGTGCCAAACATGGGGTCGACGTCGCAGAAGTCGGCCACGTCGTAGCCGAAGTCCTTCATCGGCGATGTGAAGAAGGGCGAGATCCAGACGATGTCGGCGCCCAGGGCGGCGATGTAATCGAGCTTGGAGGTGATGCCAGGCAAGTCGCCGATGCCGTCGCCATTGCTGTCGAGGAAGCTGCGTGGATATACCTGGTAGATGACGGCGCTGCGCCACCAGTCGGCGGGCAGGTGGGCGAGATTGTTCTGGATGGTCGGCATGAATGATTTCTTAAAAGTTGCCTGTAGCCGTGGCTATCAGGGCAGCGCTGCTGGTTGGTAGGCGAACGTCTTATTTTAAAATTCAAAGCGCTTTGGGTATGAAATGAGTATAGTTCAAAGCGCTTTGAAAAGTAAAGCGATACACGCGCCAGACATACGATTTTTTTATGAGGGTGATTCAGGGAGGGGATGTTCATCCCCTGGCCGAAGACGAAACCCTATGCAAGGGCTGGGGTCAGACCCTCAGGGTCTGACCCCGGTATTTCGCGGGTTGCGCGGTGAGAGGCTGAATTATGCGTGTATTACGGGCCCTGCCGACTCTCCCGGCAGCAGTTCGCACGGCCACAGTTCCTGCAGGTCGGTGACGGGCGTGCCATCCATCAGGGCCAGCAGCATGTGGATCATCTTCGCGCCGGCGCCGCGCGGGTCGGGCTGGACGACGGTGGTGACGTTGTGGCCGGCCAGGGAATCCTCCATCACGCCCCAGACGATCAGCGACATTTCGCTGCCGATGGCGATGCCCGCGTCGAGCAGGGCGCGCACGGCGCCCACGCCCGACATGTGATTGTCGACGATGACGGCCGTGGGGCGGGGCGAGCGGGCCAGCAGGCGCTGCATGGCCTGGTAGCCGGCGCGGCGGTCGTGCGCATTGTCGACCAGGTTGTCCGGGTCGACGGCCAGGCCGCCCGCCTGCATGGCGTGCTGGAAACTCTCGACGCGCTGGCGCACGAAGTTCAGGTCCGGCGTGGCGCTGATCAGGCCGATGCGCTGATGGCCCAGCTGCGCCAGGCGCTCGACGGCCAGGCGCATGCCGGCCTCATTATCGTAGTCGAACCACGCGTGCGGCTGGTTCAGCTGGGTGCGGCCATGGGCGACGAACGGCATGCCCTGCTGCGCCAGGTAGGCGATGCGCTCGTCGAACGGTTTCGTGCGTCCGACGATCAGGCCATCGATGCGGCGGCCCTTGACCATGCGTTCATAGGTGTGGAATTCGTTGGTGGCCGAGGCGGGCGCGATCATCATGTCCATCTGTTGCGCTTCCAGCGCTTCCGACATGCCGCCCACGATATCGATGAACATGGGGTCGGCCAGGTCGTTCGGCATCAGCGGGTAGATGATGCCGACGATATTCGTGCGTCCCACGGCCAGGCTGCGCGCCATGGGATTGGGGCGGTAGCCGGCCGCCTGCGCGGCGGCCAGCACCCGCTCGCGCGTGCGTTCGCTCACTTCCGGATAGCCATTCAAGGCGCGGCTGACGGTGGTTTCGGATATTCCTAGCGTTTTGGCGAGATTTTTGAGGTTCATGGATGCTGCAGTTGGGGTCTATCCAGGGTGGGTCGGGAGCGATGCGGTGCGATGACGGGTAGTTTATCTGATAAATGCCGGAATGATCAGGGGTATGACAAGCGGCGGCAGCGCCCAAAAAAATACGCGGGCAAACCCAGGGGCGCCCGCGCTAAAAGAGGATACTGCTGAATCACTACATTGAAGCTGCCGGCCATCGCGTGCAGCGGCGAAATGGTGGGTCCGGATACTGCCTGCCCCGAAATGCGGGCGGTGTTGCTGCCACCGGCAAGCGTCCGGGGACGCTTGCCAACGTTCTAGCAGCCTGCGATTACCACCAGGATTCCACTTGGAAACCGACGGAGCTGCCGTTGGTCTTGCCACCGAACACGCCCGTCGACGACAGGGCCGATTCCGCGGCGGCGGCCGACTGGGCTGCCTTGTTCCATTTGGCATAGGTGTAGAAGGCGCGCAGCACGGGACGCGACCAGAAGCTGTTGCCGGCCGACAGTTGCGGCGCGAACGTCAGCTTGGTCAGGTTGCGGCTTTCGCCGCCTTCCGGCTTGACGATGTCGTGGCCCAGTTCCACGGCCAGGCTGTAGTTGTCCGTGAAGTGGTAGACGGGGCGCGCGCCGATCGATGTCCACTTGCTGCTCACGCCTGCCGTTTCCTTGTCTTCATAGACGAAGGTGCCCATGCCCGACCAGGCGCCTTTGGGCTGGATCATGATCTGTTCCGTCAGACGCACGACCTTGTCATCCTTGCCGGCGCCCAGGCTGAAGCCGCCCGTGTTGGCGGCGCTGCCTTTGCCATACTGCAATGCCACCTTGTTGAAGCCGCCCAGCAGATTGCCTTGCGTATGCATGATGGTCAGCAAGTGGCCGCTGGCGATGGGGGCCGCGCCTTGCGCATTGCGTTTCTGGTTGAATTGCAGGCCCAAGGTCAGTTCGCCATCGGGGTTGACCTTGATGCCGGAGAAGCGCAAGTCGTGGGACAGGCCCATGCGCTTGCTGTCGCCGTCGTCGGCCGTGCGCACGACGGCGTAGGCCAGCTTGGCGGCGCCCAGGTCGATGTTTTCCAGGCCGGCGCCAGGGCCGCTGTTATTCCAGAAGTAGTAATCGGTGATGTGCACGTCCTGGCGGTCGTAGTAGCGCTTGCCGACCCAGGCGCGCGCTTCGGCGAAGGCGCCCGTGCCGATCTTGTCAGCCACCACGTTCATTTCGCGCCACGACGGGTCTGATTGCTCCCAGTCCTGGTTCTGGTTGACGGAAAACGCCACCAGGGTATTGATGCGGAAGGTGGTGCCGTTGGCTGCCTTGAAGGCTTCGCCGCCGAATTTCAGTTCGCCGTAGGTTTCGCACTCATTGCCCAGACGATACTTGGACGAGGCGCCGGCCAGGCCGAAACACGCTTCCTTGCCGCCTTCGCTGCTGGTGCCGAAGCCCGAGCGGATATAGCCGCCGAAGTCGATCGGCAGGGCGGCCTGGGCCGACGCACTCAAGGCCATCAGCACTGCCGCTGGCAACGCTTTCAAGAAAAATTTGTTCATTGTGTCTCCAGTGTTTTTATAGGTGTGGGATCGGCGCGCATCAATTTGCGAAACCAAAGCGCTTTAACTATGTTTCAAAGCGCTTTGAGTATAGTTCAAAGCGCTTTGATAAGTAAACTCGTTTTGTTCTTGAAAACTTTTGAGGTGTTGCAGAGAAACATCAAAGGCGGGCGGCGGCGCGTGGGCGCCGCCGGGTATGGCGGGGCAGGGGATGGTTGCCGCGGGAAAGCCGGGCGGCTTAGTTTGGCGCCTTGCAGGCGGGCAGGGCGGCTGTGTCCCGTGCGGCGTAGGCTGCATTCGCCGGATGGCGCAGGAAGGCGAGGATCAGCAGGGCTGACGCCGTGGTGATGCTGGCCAGCACATACAGCAAGTGGCGGAAGGCGGCGCCATAGGCTTGCGCCAGTTCGGCGGCGCCGGCCTGCGGCAACAACGCGCCCGCATGGCGCAGCTCGCCCAGCGCCAGGAAGGGGCCGGCATGCGCCGCCTGCTCCGCGCCGATGCCGGCAATGCCAGCGTTGCCCAGCGCCGCGACGGTGAGCGTACCCAGCAGCGCGCTGACGATGGCCAGCGCCAGGCCTTCGCCCGCCACGCGCGTCGTATTGAAGATGCCGGCCGCCATGCCGGCCCGCTCGACGGGCACGACGCTGATGGCCAGGCCATCCATCAAGCCCCAGGGCAGGCTGATGCCGCAGCCGATCAGCAGCAGCGGCCCGATCAATGTGGCGGGCGACTGGCCCGGCGCGCAAGTGGAGAGCCACAGCAAGCCGCCCGCCGCCAGCAGCAGGCCGCTGGCGCAAATGTGGGCGGCGGCAATGCGCTGCGCCGCCATGCCGGCCAGGATCGGCAGCACCAGCATGGGTGCCGACAGGGCGATCATCATGCGTCCCGCTTCCAGCGCGCTGTAGCCTTCGATGCCGATGAAGCGGGCCGGCAGCAGTACCAGCAGTACGACAAAGGAAAACGCGGGCGCTGCCGCCAGCAGTTGTACGCCAGCAAAAGCAGGCAGGCGGAACAGGGTCAAGTCCAGCATGGGCCGCGCCGCGCGCCGCTCCGCGCGGATGAATGCGCCCAGCAGCACGGCCGCGCCACCGAGCAGCCCCAGGCTGACGGCACTGCCCCAGCCGCTGTCGGGCGCCTGCAGCAAGCCATAGGTGAACAAGGAGAGGGCGCCTGTAAACGTCAGGGCGCCGGGCCAGTCTACGCCTTGCGCCTGCGGGTCGCGCGATTCGCGCATGGCGCGCGCGGCGGCCAGCAGGGCGGCCAGGCCGGCCGCGGCAGTGGCGACAAAAATGGCGCGCCAGCCCGTGTGGGTGATCAAGGTGCCTGCCAGGAAGGGGCCGAAGGCCAGGCCCGCGCCGAAGGTCGTGCCGATCAGACTGAAGGCGCGCGCGCGGGCGGGGCCGTCGAATTCCTGTGCCAGGGCCGCCAGTCCGCTCGACAGGGCCATGGCGCAGCCCAGGCCCTGGACGGCGCGCAGCACGTCGAGCCACAGGATGCCGGGCGCGGCCGCCAGTGCCAGCGCGGCGGCGGAAAACACGCCCATGCCCAGCAAGAACACGCGCTTGCGGCCATAGCGGTCGGCCAGGGCGCCGGCCACCATCAGGCAGCCGCCAAAGCTGAGCATGAATGCATTCGTGATCCATGCCAGCGCCAGCGGCGTGCCGTGCAGGTCGGCGGCGATGGCGGGAATGGCGATGGCCGGTCCCGTAAAACTGAGCGGCATGCATAGCGCGGCCAGGCAGACGGCGGCCAGCACCAGCGTGCGCCGTGCAGTCGCCTGGTCCGGAGCTTGCGCGGGAAGATTCGTATCCATGGGAATGATTCCATAAAGAGGGAATCCGATGATAATATGGGCGCAATCAATGAAAAAGTGGCTGAAAATCCACTCATAACGGACAAATATTCCCTAATCGAGATGGCGAGATGGCATGGATAATCTGAATGGCATTGCCGCCTTCGTGCGCGCGGCGGAAACGCGCAGTTATGTGGCGGCCGGGCGGCTGCTCGGCGTGTCGGCCTCGGCCGTGGGCAAGAGCGTGGCGCGGCTGGAAGAAAAGCTGGGTGTGCGCCTGCTCAACCGCAGCACGCGGCGCATCAGCCTGAGCAACGAGGGTGCGCTGTTTTACGAACGCTGCCAGCGCATCCTGGCCGACCTCGGTGATGCCGAGGCGGAACTGTCGCACCTGGCCGATGCGCCGCGCGGCAAGCTGCGCGTCAGCCTGCCCGTGATCGGCTACCGCATCATCCTGCCCCTGCTGGCCGAGTTTACGCGGCGGTACCCGGAGATCGAGCTCGACCTCGATTTCAACGACCGCCTGGTCGACGTGGTGGCCGAAGGCGTCGACGTGGCCGTGCGCAGCGGCACCTTGACCGATTCGCGGCTGATGGCGCGCGAGCTGGGGCCGTTTGCTTTTGCCATCGTGGGCTCTCCCGCATATTTCGCCCGTCACGGCGTGCCGGCCACGCCACGCGCGCTGGAAGGGCACGCCTGCGTGCGCTATAAATTTCCCACCACGGGCAAGCTGCAGGAATGGGCGCTGCAGCGCGCCGAGGGCGACAGCGGTGGCGAGTTGCGCTTGCCGACCGCCTTGACCTGCAACAATATCGAGGCCTTGATCGGCGCCGCCACGCAGGGCGTGGGCCTGGCTTACCTGCCTGACTTTATCGTGCGCGACGCCATCGCGCGTGGCGAACTGCAAGCCGTGCTGGCCGATTGCCTGTTGTACTCGAGCAAGTTCTGGGTGCTGTGGCCGTCGAGCCGTCACCTGTCACCCAAAATCCGTGTCTTTGTTGACCATTTGTGTACCCACCTGCATTTTTCTCGGTCCCCTCCCGACCCTGCATCATCCCTTTGATGGCCCTGGCCGCCGCGCTGGCGGCTGCTTGGGGAATATTCCTACCCCAAAACGATTATTCCTAACGCCGCTGGATTTATATTTGCTGCGCCGCATCACGCCATGCCGCACGGCATCAACTTATGGTCTTCCTGAATACCCGTCATTCGTTATGGAAATTGCCATAAGGAATTTATTTATGTTAATTTCATATCTGTTTCTGCAACATTGCATCAGCTGGTCGCTTGCGGGAACATGTGCAGGATTAGGCGCCATAAGCGTGTAGTAACCAACAATTAAGGGATGGTAACCCCGTTCCGTTCAGGGAGTGTGCATGAAGACAGTCACTACGACGCCGCAGGATCCGGCGCCAGCCACGACAGCGAAACCGGCCCGCAAAACGGGTTTGCTGCTGGGTGGCGGCGCACCAAATTCCACCTTGATCGCCGGCGCCCTGGCTGCTTTCCTTGACGAGGGCATCGAGTTCGATGTTATTTCCGCCTCGGGCGCCGGCGTGTTGATGGGTTTGCTTTACACGACGCCGCACGAGGCCACGCCGCGCCAGGCCTTGCAAAGCTGGGCCGACACGGGCGTGGCCGACAGCATCTACAAGATGATTCCGATCAACTACAAGGTATTCCAGAAGCCGGGCATGCACGCGAGCACTTTCCGCGACGCCTTCCAGCCGCCGGCCAACAATCCTTTTTTTCAGGCCTTCCAGCAAACGTTTGCGGGCGTGCCCACGGCCTGGTCGGACTGGGGCAAGCTGATGGTGTCGTCGCTGTCGCCGTCGGACCTGTCGGCGAAAAGCCTGGGCCTGTGCGCGCACTTGCCCTTCCTGGAAAAAGCCGTGGATTTCTCGGGCGTGGCCCGCATGCGCCCCGATTTCTACATCAATGCCTACAACCTCAGCGAGCACCGCATGCAAATCTGGGGCAAGCACGAGATCGAAGCTATCCACGTGCGCGCCGCGTTGTCGTTCCCCTTCCTGTATGCACCCACGACCATCGCCGGCGACGACTATATCGAAGGCGCGGCGCTCGATACGCTCAATTTCGACCCGTTCATCGAAGGCAAGGGTGAACATGCTGACGCCGATACGCTGGTCATCCTCGACATCCTCGGCGACGAGCGACTGCTGCGCAAGCCGCGCAACCTGTACGACGCCTGGGTGCGCTCCATCATCACGCCGCTGGTGAAAATTTCCAAGAGCGAGCTGCGCCTGTTCGAACTCGAACACAACACGGATGCGCGCACGGGCCAGCCCAAGCGGCGCCTGCTCAAGCTCGACTTGATGGGCGGCATCCCGGAGCAGCACTGGCCCGATACGCTGGACTGGTCCAGTTCGAACATGCAGTTGCTGTTCGACGTGGGCCACAAGGCGGGCCTGGCGTTTTGCCGCCAGCATGGCGACTTGCTGCGCCGCGCGCCCGAGGCTTCCCCGCTGGCGGCCTAGCAACCGATCCCCGGCCACCTGATCGGCAGCTACTTATCCTGCCTGGCCTTGCCAGGCTACCTTTTTACTGTGACACACCATGAATATCACCAAGCAATTAATTCTGACCCTGACCATCGCCTTGCTGGCCCTGCTATTGCTGGGCGCCGGTGGCGCCATCCAGCTGCAGCGCGCCCAGGAGCGTTTTGATACCGTGCAAAACCGTATCATTCCCAGCATCCAGGGCTTGAATGCGGCCAAGGGTTTCCTGGCCGACTCGCGCCTGGCCGGCTACCGCCTGTCCGTATTCTCGAACCTGGCCGACAAGACGGCGCTGGACAAGGCCGTAGCCGATGCCAACACAAATTTCGACAAGGTCATCGCCACCTACCGCGCCGAGCGCTTGTATGACGCGACGGACAGCAAGATGCTCGACGCCGACCAGGCCGCGATGGAAGCCTACCGCCGCGCGCTGGCGCCATTCTTTGCCGCCGCCTACGCGGGCGACATGGATGGCGTACGCGCCACCTTGCTGGCCGGCACGCCGCTGGCCATCACGGCAGCCGCCGCCAAGAAAAGCATGGATGACCATATCGCCTACAACAACAAGCTGGTCGATGACGTGAAGGCCGAAAGCCTGGCCGCCTACGACACGGCGTTCAACACCATGCTGGCCGTGCTGGGCGTGGCCGTGTTGCTGACGGGTGCGCTGGCCTGGCATATCTACCGCACCATTAGCGGCGGCCTGGGCAATATCGAACACACGCTGGAGCGCGTCAGCGCTTCGCTGGACCTGTCCGCCGCCATGCCCGTCGAGCGCATGGATGAAGTGGGCCGCACGGCCACCGCCTTCAATAAATTCCTCGAGCGCATCGTCGGCGTGATCGCCACCGTGCGCGCCTCGGCCGATACGGTCAGCGTGGCGGCCGCGCAGATTTCCGCCGGCAACGCGGACTTGTCGGTGCGCACCGAACAGCAGGCGTCTTCCCTGGAAGAAACGGCATCCAGCCTGGAAGAGCTGACCTCGGCCGTGCGCCAGAATACGGACAATGCGCGCCAGGCGAACTCGCTGGCCGTGTCCGCTTCGGACGTGGCCCGCAAGGGCGGCGCCGTGGTGGCGCAAGTGGTGGGTACGATGGGTTCGATCAACGAATCGGCGAAGAAGATCGCCGACATTATCGGCGTGATCGACGGCATTGCCTTCCAAACCAACATTCTGGCGCTGAACGCGGCCGTGGAAGCGGCGCGCGCAGGCGAGCAGGGCCGGGGCTTTGCCGTGGTGGCCACGGAAGTGCGCAACCTGGCGCAGCGCTCGGCGGCGGCGGCCAAGGAAATCAAGGGCTTGATCGAGGATTCCGTCGACAAGGTCAACACGGGCAGCGCGCTGGTCGACCAGGCGGGCGCGACGATGGAAGAAATCGTCGCCAGCATCCGTCGCGTGACGGACATCATGGGCGACATCGCCAACGCCAGCCACGAGCAGAGCGCCGGCATCGAGCAGGTGAACCAGGCCATTTCGCAAATGGACCAGGTCACCCAGCAAAACGCGGCCCTGGTGGAAGAGGCGGCCGCCGCCGCGTCGTCGCTGCAGGATCGCGCCGTGGAACTGGTCGACGTGGTGGCCGTGTTCCGCCTGCGTGGCGACGCCCAGGGCAAAGCGCTGACAGTGGCGGGCGGCTTGCAGGCCCCGGCTTCAGCCTCAGCCAGCCGGCGCCTGGCGCTGCCTGGCCGCAGTGCCCGCGCTTAAGTTTAGTCATTGAATTGCCCCGGTACGCCGGGGTTTTGGTGATGTCATTGTTCTATTCGGGGGGGCGTTGATGTTCGGTATCTGTGACGACGGTAAGTAAGGTTTCCCGGGCTGACAGGGAAGGAGGGCACTGCCCTGTTTCGCAAGTCAGGGTGCCTGCCTTTCGCACACGTGAGTCCGCTTTCGCCCCGTTGCGGTCAGTCGCGTGCGGTCACTCATCATTGAACGACGCGTAGATTTCGACTGAAAGTGCGATGTTGCGTTCGCCCAGCATCAGCAGCGACTGCGGCGATATGGCAACCCCTTCGCTTGATCCGTGCATAAACCAGCCGCAGTAAATATCGATTTCGAATCGTTTCCCTAATTCCAACCAGACATCGGTCCCTATCGGAATTTGCGCTAGCAGCTGGGAGATTTGGCCATCGAAGTCGCCAGTTTCTGAAAGGTCGGCATCAAGTATCCACGCCCCGGTTTTTCGCAGGACGGTCGCACCGGATGAAGTCGTATATTGATAACCCTTCATCCATGCCTTCGAAGGGAAATGGCCGAATAGACGGCACACCTCTTCGGGAATGAGGTCGTCGCCAAATAATCGTATCGACGCTTCACATCTGTTGATTAGGCCCATCTGTCTCCCTGTTTACGACTGACTGCTTCTGGCCGAACTCGGTCTCTAATCAAAAACAATTCGCTGTCCCACTTCGAATTCATTCTCATGGCAATAAAACAGGATAAGCGGCGTGCCGTTCGAATAGATCATCGCGTCGTCACGTGATGGGACAAAAATATCCGACCAATTCTCGACCAGGAACACACTGCTGCACAAGAAACATTCGTCTTCTCCAAACACCACTACGATCTGCTGAGTTCCAGGCATACGGGCGCGTAACCATTTGCTTGCGGTGGCCGCATCATTTCCGAATACGAGGCGCTCGATCGAGTCAACGGTGTTAACGTTCAGGCCGAAATGGGTCTTTGAGTCGTGAAGGCATGCTACCTCATAGGCGCGGCGGGCGTCTTCGGCATTCAGCCAGGCGATATCCGCTGAGTGATGCTGTAGTTCCTGAACCCGCCAATGTGCTGTGTTCATCATTTCTCAAAGTTTCATATGCTCATGGCCATGGCGAGCAGCAGCTTGCGGTCGAATCCGGAGCATCCCTTGATCCTGGCGCAAAACAAGGCTGTCATCATGGACCGACTTTATCTGCGACCAGTATAACCAGAATCTGATTCTATTGGCATGATAAAAAAACAGTGTATCCTGCAATTTCAGCGGATATATTTTTTGTCGAGGCAAAGAAATGGCTGCGGCGTTTGTTTCTGCTGGCGGAGTATCTTTGAATTGGCGCAATGGCATGGCGATACTGCGTGATGAATGCTATGCTGCGGGCCTATATCCCCAATTTCCATATACTGCGCGACGCCGGATAACAGGCCCAGTTACTTTCACACAATGATAGGGAGATCCCCCAAATTGGCGCACATTGAAGAAAGCATCCACATTGCCGTCCCGCCTACGGTCATCGATCAAATTTGGAGCGAGGTCGACCGCTGGCACTTGTGGGATCCGGATACAAAGCAAGCCCGGCTCAATGGACCATTCGCGGTGGGAACACAGGGCAGGATAGTTCCCAGCAAGGGGATGGGTATTGCGATGCTGGTCACGGAGCGCTCGGCAGGCCGCTCGTTCACCGTCGAGGGCTACATCCCTTGGTTCCGCATCCACTTCGAGCACACGGTTGTTGCGGCAGAGGGCGGATCGCAAGTCGTTCACCGCGTGTGGTTCACGGGAGCCCTTGCCTTTCTGTTCGGCCCAGGCGTTGCCAGGCAAGTCCGGGACGGGCTTCCCAGGACGATGCGCTCGCTCAAGGCCTATGCCGAGAAGCGCAACGACACTCGCCACAGCGCCGAGGAGGGCGGAGCTAAAGCGACAACAGCCTGATAGATAGTTTCTCTTCGTCAATTCCTTGCAAACTGCCCCGTCAAATTAACGTGCCGTTCCCGTCATGATGGAATACAATTCCTGCGTGGCAGCCAGCTTGCCTGGCAAGGCCGGGCACGGCGCCTTTGACCTTGGAAAGATGTTGGCTTATGACTCTGCAGTTCCCTCAGCGAACGGCGCCTTGCGCGCCATCCACGCTCCGCATTTCACGCAAGCCCCCCGTTTCCCTGTTCGTCCTGACATTTTCGTGCCTGCTGGTCACGGCGCCCGTCATGGCGGCTGCGCCTGCCAGCAGCAGCGTCCTGCTGGAAGAACTGACCAGCACGGAGTTGCGCAGCCGTATCGACCACGGCGCCACGACCGTGCTGGTGCCGATTGGCGGCGTCGAGCAGAGCGGGCCGTATATCGCGCTGGGCAAGCACAATGTGCGCGCCGGCCTGCTGGCGCGGCAGATTGCGCAAAAGCTGGGCAATACCATCGTCGCGCCCGTCGTCTCCTACGTGCCGGAAGGCGCGGTTTCTCCGCCGGCCGGCCACATGCGCTTTGCCGGCACGATCTCGATTCCGCCTGCCGCCTTCGAAGCCGTGCTGGAAGGGGCGGCCGCCAGCCTGCGCCAGCATGGTTTCCGCGACATCATCTTTCTCGGCGACCATGGCGGCTATCAAAAAAACGAGCAGAACGTGGCCAACAAATTGAACCGCGCCTGGGGCAAGGCTTCCTCCGGCAAGGATGCGCGCGCTTATGCCTTGCTCGACTACTATGACATCACGCAATCGGCCTATATTGCCGAGTTGCAGAAACGCGGCCACAGCAGCGCCGAGATCGGCCTGCACGCGGGCTTGGCGGATGCGGCCTTGATGCTGGCGACGGACCCGTCGCTGGTGCGCAGCGACGCCATGGCCCACGGACCCAAGCCCGGCGTGGCGGACGGCGTGCGCGGCGACGCGACGCGCGCCACGGCTGAATTGGGCCAGATCGGTGTCAAGCTGCAGGTGGATACCTCGGTGGCTGCCATCAAACAGCTGCTGAAACGTAATAAATAACTTCCGCTGGAAGTGCTGAACTTCCGGCTTTTGCAACGAAACGACGCGAAATCACATGAAAAAATCTCAACGACGCACCATCGTCACCTTGTCCGCCCTGGCTGCCGCACTGGCCGGCCTGGGCGTGGCCAGCCAGGTCACCGGCGCCAGCACAGCGGCTCCAGCCGCCGTCGCGCCGACCGCCGCCTATTCGCCGCTGCCGGGCATGCCGCCGCTGGTGGATCCGAAAAACGTGTACGGCAGCATCGCCAGCAGCAATATGAGCCCCGTCGTCAAGGATCATTTGCGCCGTGTCTACGTGCCCAACCTGCGCTCGAACGATGTCTACGTGATCGACCAGGAGACCCTGAAAGTGGTCGACAAGTTCAAGGTCGGCAGCGGCCCGCAGCACGTGGTGCCGTCGTGGGACTTGCGCACCCTGTGGGTGGCGAACAATGCCGAGCGCACGGACAAGGGCAGTTTGACGCCTATCGACCCTTTGAGCGGCAAGCCGGGCAAGGAAGTGCCCGTCGATGATCCCTACAATATGTATTACACGCCGGACGGCAAATCGGCCATCGTCGTGGCCGAAGCGCGCCACCGCCTCGATTTCCGCGATCCGAAGACCATGGCGGTGCAGTATTCGATCGACACGCCCCAGTGCGGCGGCATCAACCATGCCGATTTCTCCAATGACGGCCGCTACGCCATGTTCACCTGCGAGTTCGACGGCACCATCGCCAAGATCGACCTGGTGGGCCGCAAGGTCGACGGCTACCTGAAATTGCAGATGCCGGCCAAGCGCTTTGCCGAATCCGGCCCCGTGGGCGGCCCGGCAAATGAAATCTGCAGCGTCAAGAAGGGTATGCCGCAAGACATACGCATCTCGCCGGATGGCAAGAAATTCTATATCGCCGACATGGACGCCGACGGCGTGCACATCGTCGATGGCGCCACCCTGAAGGAAATCGGCTTCATCCAGACGGGCGTGGGCGCGCACGGCTTGTACCCTAGCCGCGATGGCAAGAAATTGTACGTGGCCAACCGCGGCACGCACCGCATCCACGGCAAGCCCAAGGGCAAGGGCAGCGTCAGCGTGATCGATTTCGCCACAGAAAAAGTCGTGTCGAACTGGCCGATACCTGGCGGCGGCAGCCCCGACATGGGCAATGTGTCCGCCGATGGCAAGTACCTGTGGCTGTCCGGCCGTTTCGACGACGTGGTCTACCGTATCGATACGAACAGCGGCGACGTTGCCAAGGTCAAAGTTGGCCAGGAACCGCACGGCTTGACCGTATGGCCGCAGCCGGGCCGCTATTCGCTGGGCCACACGGGCAACCTGCGCTAGGCTGGCGCATGGCGTTTCCTGAGCAGCCGGATTCGCAGTTGTTGTTGCTTAAAAGGCAATGTTGGCGCATACTGTACTTCCATTTCACTATCGCCAGGGAGCGCCATCATGATTCTTGATCACATCGGTTTGAATGTCAGCGATGCACAGGCCAGCAAGGCCTTCTTTTCGGCCGCGCTGGCGCCCCTGGGCGTCGCGGTGGTGATGGAAGAGCAGGGTTGGGTCGGCCTGGGCAAGGATGGCAAGCCCGATTTCTGGTTCGGCGTGGGCGGTACGCCGCATGCCGGCATGCATCTCGCCTTCGCGGCGGACAACCGTGCCCAGGTGGACGCCTTTTACAAGGCCGCGCTGGAAGCGGGCGGCAAGGATAACGGCGCGCCAGGCATCCGCGCCCTGTATCACCCGAATTACTATGGCGCTTTCGTGCTGGGGCCGGACGGTCACAATGTCGAAGCAGTCTGCCACCATCCCGAGCCCTGACACCGTTATTTCCTGAAGAGAGCAGCATGAAGCACAGCGCCACCCTGTTTGCCGACGATGCCGGCCGCTATGCCTACGTCAAGGCGGGTTTTTCCTGGCCGGCCCTGTTCCTGGGCTCGTTCTGGGCCGTCGCCAAGCGCCGCTGGTGGCTGCTGCTGCTCATGCTGGCGATGGATGCGTGCCTGTGGTTTGGCAGCCATCTGGCCACCGAACTGCGCATCGGCCCGATGATGCTGCTGATGGCTGTCTCGGAGCTCAGTTACCTGCTGGCGCGTGGCTGGTATGGCAATCGCTGGCTGGAAGCGTCGCTGCGCAGCCATGGCTACAAGCCCGTCGTGCCGGGCGCGGGCGCCGCTTGTTGAGCTTGCCTGGCACAGATTTTCCTTCCCGTCACTGACGTTTGCCAAAGGCAAGCCGTCCAGCCAAAACTTTCTGCGCAGCCTAGCGCACCTTTGATCCAGATCATCCCTCACCAGCGGTGCTCACGTAGCCTTGGGACTCGCGTTGCAAAGCATCTTCCCACCAATCGGATATGTTTTTTCGCGTTTCGTGGCGTAGCCTGGCCGTTTGCCTCACCGTTCGACTGCCGGTGGTGTCGCCATCTGTTTGTGTCCACCCAACCGCTATTTAATGAGGAACTCCATGTATCCATATTCCCGTAGTGTTACCCCTGCCGCCAAAAACCACCTGGAAGCCCAGCTGGCTTTCTTTAATGGACTGTCGAAGTCGCTGTTCCAGTCGGTGCAGCACTTCAGTGACCTGAACATGCAGCTGGCGCAAGGCTTGCTGGAAGAAACCACGGTCACCAGCCAGAACCTGCTGACGGTCGAGCGCGCTGAAGATGTGTTCCAGGTGGCTGCCGCCTCGGGCCAACCTGCCGCCGAGCAACTGCGCAAATACCAGCAACAGGTAGCGCGCCTGGCAGCCGATACGCAAGTCGAACTGGCCAACGTGGCAGAGCGGCATGTGAATGAAACGAGCCGTACTGCCAAGGCCCTGGCCGAAGAAGTGGCCCGTACTGCTTCGGAAGAAACGGAGAAAAACGTGCGCAAGCAGCAGGAAGCCATGCAGCGTATCGCCGAACCGTTCCAGGCCTATCATCAGAACGGCGCCAGCCGCGACCAGCAGCGCGGTGCGCAAAGCCGTGACGGTCAAAGCCTGCAAAGCGGCAGCCATCAGGGTAGCCAGCAGTCGGCCGGCAGCGAAAGCTCGGCCAGCGGCAGCGTCTCGCAAGCGGGCTCCGCCCAAAGCAAAAGCAGCAGCGCCAGCCGTAAAGAGTAAGCGGGCCGCTGCAGTCAACTGAATCCGCATTCGGGGGCCGAGCCTTGAGGTGCGGCTGGTTGACACGCAGCGTTGCGCGTCGTGGCCAGGCAGAGCGCCCGTCCCTCAGGGGGCGGGCGTTTTGTCGTGGACGCGCGCCGCGGCAGCCTGCGTGGCGGTGCCATGCGCCATTGCCGGCTGCTGCGGCGTGGCCGGAGGCGTTGGCCTGGTGTCTTGCGGCGTGCCTCCGTTGTTTGCCGTGTTGTCCGCCGCCTTGTCTGTCTTGCTGTTGGCGTCGATAAAGGCGCTCACGGCGTCGAGCGTGGGCGCCAGCATGCGCAAGGGGCTGGCCAGCGAGGCGACCAGGGTGGTATGGCTGACCTTGTCGAAATACGTTTCCGTCACGGGCCTGGCAAGCGCCCGCAAGGCCCTGGCCAGGCCACCCGTGTTGCGTTGCGGATCGACCAGCTTATCCTTGCCGGGCGCCGGTGCGATCAGCAGGGCGGGCGGCGCTTCGGCAGTCACGTGATGGATGGGCTGCGAAGCGGCGGGCGTGTCCGGGTAAAAGAAAACGGGGCGGGTGATGGTGTTTTCTATTGGCAGGAAATCATAGGGGCCGGCCAGGCCGATCCAGCCCCGCAAGTCGTGCGGACGCATGCCGTGGCGCGCCAGCAGGCTGGCGTCGAGCGCTAACATCGCCGCATTGTAGGCGCCGGCGCTATGGCCCATGACGAACAGCCGCGCCGGGTCGCCGCCATGGCGGCTGGACTCCATCGCGGCCCATGCCACGGCGCGGGCCGCATCCTGCAAGATTTCGGGATAGTGCACGTCCGGATACAGCCGGTAGTCGGCGATCACGGCCAGATAGCCGCGCGCCGCGAGCGCGTGACCAACGAAGGCATAGTCGGCGCGCTCGCCCGTTGTCCAGTTGCCGCCGTAAAAGAACACCACCACGGGCACGGGCCCCGTACGGGTCCTGGGGGCGTAGACATCGAGCTTTTGCCGTGGCAGAGGGCCGTAGGCCAGGCCGCGCGTCACTTGCGAGGCGTTGCCGGACGACAAGGCATTGATGGCTATCAAGGGCGAGCAGGCGGCCAGGCCGACAGCCAGCGGGATGGCCCCCAGCAAACCGAGCAGGGTGGTGCGCAGGATCGTCATGCTTGCTCCTGATGGTGATGGCTGATGCTTGCAGTGTAGGCCAGGCAGGGCTGGGCGCACACGGAGAAGTTGCTGTCTGGCATAGATAAATGTTGCATGCGTCAATCAGTCCTGTAACAGCCATTTGCGCGCCGTGGCGATGACGGCGTCCGACAGGGTGCGTGTGAGGGGCGTCTGGATATCCCAGGCATGCCAGGTCAGGGGCACGTCGAGCGCCTGCCCGGCCGCCACGTCGACCAGCCTGCCGGCGGCCAGCGCCGTTTCCGCCTGCAGCAAGGGCACCATGCCATAAGCATAGCCCGCTTCGATGAAGCGCACGAAGTCGCGCGCCGAACCGAGCACATGGTGCGGATAGCGGCCCGTGTAGCCGAGGCGGTGCTGCAGGTAGCGTTCGTGCAGTGCATCCTTGCTGCCAAACGTGATGGCCGGCGCCTGGCTGACGGCTTCCACGGTAAAACCATGGGGAAACCATTGCTGCGAGAACGCGGGCGAGGCTACGCACAGGTAGCGCATGCCGCCCAGCGGCGTGGCCGTGGTGCCGGCGACTAGGTCGTTGGCGCTGGTGACGCAGGCAAACACGCGCCCCTCGCGCAGCTGGCTCAGGGTGTGGTCCTGATCGTCGAGGCGGATATCGAGCAGGCACGACGGCGGCGACAGCAGCGGTCCCAGCGCTTCCGGGATCCAGGTGGCGGCGCTGTCGGCGTTGACGGCGATGGCCAGCTCCGGCAAATGCGTGGTGGGGCCGGGCTGGGCGTCGAGCGCCGCTTCGAGCAGCTTGACTTGCCGGTAATGGGCGATCAGGCGCTGGCCCGCTTCCGTGGGCAAGGGCGGGTGGCTGCGGATGATCAGCAGGGTGCCTTCCAGGTTTTCCAGGGTGCGGATGCGCTGCGACACGGCCGGTTGGCTGATCGCCAGCGCCTGCGCGGCCTTTTCAAAGCTGCCCAGGCCGATCACGGCGTCGAGGGCGGCCAATCCACGGTAATCGACGACGCGCATAAGTTTCTCTTATATATGGTTAGAATCATTCATTATACTTATATTTACTTTTTCTTTACACTGTTGAAATAGGGTAACAACTCCACTCTCCCGCGCGGTCCTGCTGGTACCGCTACACCCTCCACCTACCTTTGATGACTTTGCCGTTGCCGGCAGAGCGTGGGCGGCCGTGCGCGTGATGGAAAGCAATAAAGGAATCGATATGGACAGCGCAATCTTCTTGAAAGGCATGGGGCTCGGAGCGAGCCTGATCGTGGCCATCGGCACGCAAAACGCTTTCTTGCTCAAGCAGGGCTTGAAGCGCCATTACGTGCTCACCTGCATCCTGGTCTGCCTGGTGTGCGACGCCATCCTGATCACGGCCGGCGTGGCCGGCATGGGCACGTTCATTGCCGACAATCCTAATTTCCTGCTGTGGGCCAAGGCCGGCGGCGCCACGTTCCTGATCGCTTATGGCTTGCGCGCCGCCAAGTCGGCCTGGCGCCCAACGGCCCTGACGGTATCGGCCGCCAAGTCGCCCGAAGGCTACTGGGCCGTGATCGGCGCGGCGCTGGCGTTCAGCCTGCTGAACCCGCACGCCTTCCTCGATACGGTCATCCTGCTCGGCTCGATCGGCGGCCAGCATGAAGGCGTGGGACGTTTCTACTTCGCCGGCGGCGCCATCATGGCTTCGGCCCTGTGGTTCTTCCTGCTGGGCTTTGGCGCCCGCTACCTGGCGCCCGTGTTTGCCAAGCCCATGGCCTGGCGCGTGCTCGACGGCATCATCGCCCTCGTCATGTGGGCCATCGCCGCCTCGCTGTTCCTGTAAAGCATCAACGCGTCAGGAAGGCCAGCACGCGGCTGGCCAGCTTGCCATACGGTGGCCACAGCAATTTCAGCACACTGTAGCGGGCCTGGTAAAACACGGGCCGCAGCTTGCTGAAGGTGTGGAAGCCTTCCACGCCATGGTAGTGGCCCATGCCCGATTCGCCCACGCCGCCGAAGGGCAGATCGTGCTGGCCCACGTGGAAGAGGGCGTCGTTGACGGACACGCCGCCCGACATCACGCGGTCGATCAGCAGCTGCACCGTGTCTGCCTGCTTGCTGAACGGATAGATGGCCAACGGGCGTGGACCCGCGTTGATGCTGGCGATCACGGTGTCAAGGTTCGCATAGCCGCGCAGCGGCAGGATGGGACCGAAGATTTCCCGCGTCAGCAACAGGCAATCGTCGGGCGCGTCGAGCACGATGTGCGGCGCGATCTTGCGCGTGGCGCGGTCGTACGCTGGGCCCGGCAACAGCGAAATCACTTGCGCGCCCCGTTCCCGCGCCTCGTCGAGCGCCAGCAGCAGGCGCTCAAAAGCGGCCTCGTCGATGATGGAGGTGTAGTCGGGCGTGTCCAGCCGCGGGTAGCGCGTGGGCACGATGTCGCGTGCATGCGCGACGAAGGCGGCGATGCTGGCCTCGGGCAGCCAGGCGTGGTCGACGCTGGTGCAGATTTGTCCCGCGTTCAGGAATTTGACGAACAGGATGCGCTCGGCTGCCGTGCGCAAGTCGAAATCGGCGCAGACGATGGCCGGCGCCTTGCCGCCTAGCTCCAGGGTGACGGGGCATAGATTGCGCGCGGCCGCCGCCATCACGGTGCGGCCCGTCTGGCCGGAACCCGTAAACAGCAGGTGGTCGAACGGCAATTGTGAAAAAGCTATGCCCACGCCGCCCGTCTCGTCAAAAAACTGCAGTTTTTCCGGTGGAAAGTAGGCGGGCATCGTGTTGATCAGCAGCTGCGCCAGGTGGCGCGAGTTTTCGCTCATCTTGACCATGGCGCGGTTGCCGGCGGCGAAAATGTAGGTCAAGGGCACCAGGCTCAGGTTCACGGGAAAATTCCACGGCACGATGACGCCCACCACGCCCAGCGGCTGGGGCATCACGCGGTTGCGGGCGCCAGGAAAGCTGCGCCAGTCCACGCCGCGGCGCTGCGGCCGCATCCATTTTTTCAAGTGTTTTAATACATGGGCTATGCCATCGATGGCGGGAAAGATCTCCGCCAGCAAGGTTTCGTGCCGGGAACGGTTGCCGTAGTCGGCGCTGATCGCCGCGCACAACGCGTCCTTGTGGTCGCGGATGAAGCGCTGCAAGGTGTGCAGGTCGCGTTGGCGCTCGGCCAGGGTCGGCACGGGGTGGGCCAGGCAGGCCGTGCGCTGCATGGCCAGGGCAGTAGCCAGCTCGGTGTTCTTCAATTCCATGTTTTCTGCGACATCAGGCATTGTTTTCCTTGGCCGGCTCGGCAATGTGCGCGCCGTTCCAGCACACTATAGTGGACTCTGCGGATAAGTGCCGCCAGCGTGCCGGCGGCGTTGTACGATACACCGTAAAATGTCCATCAACTTGACACTACGCTTTCCAGGAATGCCATGACCTCGACCCCGCCAGACTCCCTGCACATCGTGTGCCCCCATTGCGACGCCGTCAACCGACTGCCGGCAGCGCGCCTGATTGAACAGCCCACGTGCGGCAAGTGCCAGAAGGATTTATTCACTGGCCAGCCCGTGGACCTGGCCAGTGCCCGTTTCCTCAAGCATATCGAACGCAGCGACATTCCCGTGCTGGTCGATTTCTGGGCCCCATGGTGCGGTCCATGCCGCAGCATGGCGCCATTCTATGTGCAAGCCGCCAAGACACTGGAGCCCGCGTTCCGCGTCGTCAAGGTGAATACGGAAGCGTCGCCGGACCTGGGCAGCCGTTTCAATATCCGCAGCATTCCCACCCTGGCCCTGTTTATGCGCGGCGTGGAAGTGGCGCGCCAGCCCGGTGCCATCGATGCGAATGCCATCATCGCCTGGGCGCGGGACAAAGCCCGTTTTTGAGCCGGCAGGAAAACCATCGAGGGTTTCCATTTGACAGTTAATATGGTGCCATATTATATTGCGCCATATGATAAAACTCGAACAAAAATATACGGCCCTGCTGGGCGACGTGCAGCGGCGTGCCAGCGGTCTCGACATGACGCGCTCCATCGGTCAGTTGCGCCTGTGCTTTGAAGTGCTGGGCCTGGCCTCCGCCATCGATGGCGATTGCGCCGCGCGTCTGGGCCGGCATGGTTTGTCGGAAGGCAAGTTTGTCTTGCTGGCCCTGCTGCGCGACGTGCCCGGCGGACTGTCGCCGCACGAGCTGGCCGAGCGGGCCGGCGTGACGCGCGGCACCATCACGGGCTTGCTCGACGGCCTGGAACGCGATGGTTTCCTGGCGCGCCATGCGGACCAGGTCGACCGGCGCAAGCTGCTGGTGCGCCTGAGCGCCAAGGGCGAAGCGGCCGCAGCCACCCTGGTCGATGAACACGCGCAATGGATCGCCAGCCTGTTTGCCGATTTCACGCCGGAAGAAATGCAGTTGTTGAGCGCGCTGCTGGAAAAAGCCTGGCGCAAGACGGACCGAGGTGCCGCATGAGCCGTGGCGTCGCCGACATCGCTTCCGCGCGCCTGGCGCTGCTGAACGGGGGAAGCGTGGCCAGCGCCACCCTGACGGAAGGGCTGGCCATCGATTTCGCCCAGCTGCTGGCAGCGGCCGTGCCCGCTATCGGCGCGGCCCGGCTGGAGCAGATGCGCGCGCAGGCCGCAGCCGGCATCACCAAACGCATGGCGCTGGCGGCACAATTGCTGCTCGACGCACAAGTTGACTTGGCGCCATTGCAAGCGCATGTTTCCGACACGGTACGAGGCTGGGTCTGCTTTGCCATCTCCGCCCAGTCTGGCTGGACCTTGCCGCAACAGCTGGCCGCCATGCGGCCGCTGGCCGACGATGGCCATTTTGGCGTGCGCGAATGGGCCTGGCTCGCCCTGCGGCCCCATCTGGCGGCGCATCTTGACGACGCCATTCGCTTGCTGGCGCCGTGGACGTCGGACCCGTCGGAAAGAGTCCGCCGTTTCGCCTGCGAAGCGCTGCGCCCGCGCGGCGTCTGGTGCGCGCATATCGCCCAGCTAAAAGAACAGCCGCAGCTGGCCTTGCCCGTGTTGCACGCCTTGCGCGCCGACTCGGCCGTCTACGTGCAGGATTCCGTGGCCAACTGGCTCAACGATGCGGCCAAGAGCCGGCCCGACTGGGTACGCAGCCTGTGTGCGCAATGGCTGCTGGAAAGTGCCAATGCCGCCACGCAACGTATCTGCAAGCGCGCCCAGCGCTCGCTGGCCTGACGATGGATCACTGAAGGAGAAAACATGCATTATCTGTTGGAACTGTACAGTCCGAAACCGGCCTGGCTGGCCCTCGATGGCGCCGCGCGCCAGGCGTATTTCGATACGGTGGGCCCCGGCATGGCGGCCTTGTCCGGCACGGGCGCCGAAGCGCTGGCCATGGGCGCCATCAATGGCGGCAAGCTGCATGCGGCTGTCCAGCAATTCTATGCCGTCTGGCGCTTCCCGGACGAGGCGGCACTGAACGCCTTGCTGGCTGGCATCGCCGCTACGGGCTGGCATGATTATTTCGATACCATCAATGCGGCCGGCCCGGCCGTGGATTTTCCTGGCCACCTGGCGCAGCTGGCGGGCGTAAGTAATCCTCAGGAAATTATTGTGAAATTATGACGAACAGAACCGGATGCTATGCAAGGCGCCCGCTGCTAGCAGTGCGAGCACTGCTAGCAGCGGGCAACGCCGCAGAGCGCCGGTTATGGAAGTCAGAAATCACAATAATTTATTGGGGGTTACTTAGCCGTACGGCGTTTTCCTTGCCGCTGCGGTAAAGTTGGCATTTTCATCCGATCACCGACGTTGATGCCGACCAAACTGCTCCCCATCCTGATGCTTGCCCTGGCGCCCATGCTGGCGTCGGCCATCCCTGCCACCCCGCAAGCCCTCGTCGTCGCCGCCCGCAAGCAGGTGGGCGTGACCCTGCAGTACGACCCGCGCTACGAACGGCTCGCCTATCCGGGCGGCGACGTGCCGATAGAGCGGGGCGTGTGCACGGACGTGGTCGTGCGCGCCTACCGCCAGCTGGGGCAGGATTTGCAGGTGCTGGTGCACGAAGACATGCGCAAGGCGTGGCAGGTGTACCAGCAGCAGGGACGCTGGCAAATGAAGGGGCCGGACCGCAATATCGATCACCGCCGCGTGCCGAATCTGGGCACGTACTTTGCCCGCCACGGCACCAGCCTGTCGCCAAGCAAGGAAGCGAACGCTTACCGCGCGGGCGACATCGTCACCTGGCGCCTGCCGCGCAACCTCACGCACATCGGCATCGTCAGCGACAAGCAGTCATGGAGCGGCGTGCCGCTCATCATCCACAACATCGGCGAGGGTGCGCGCGAGGAAAATATTTTATTCAGCTATCCCATCACGGGACACTATCGCTGGCAGCCCCGTTGACGGCCAGCGGTGCTATTTCCTGCAGGATCGCCAGCACCTGGGCCAGCGCCGTATTGATGTCGAGCTTGTCGATGGCGCCATAGCCGAGGAACAGGCCTTCGTGACGCGCCACGCCATGGTAAAAGCCCGATAGCGCATACAGGCTGATGTCGGCCAGGCGCGCGCGGCGCAGCAATTCGGCGATGTCGAGCGGCGCCTGGGCCAGGGCCGCCACGTGGAAGCCGGCGCTGGCCGGCACGAGGCGGAACCACGGCGCCAACGGGCCGTTGAACCAGTGCTGCAGCCGCTCGCGGCGGCCCGCATAAATGTCGTGGCAGCGGCGTATGTGGCGCAGCAAATGGCCGTCGCCGATGAACTTGGCCAGCGCATGCTGGCCCAGGCTGGCCGTATGGCAATCGCTCAGGTATTTCACCGTTTCCACGGCGGCCACGATGGCTTGCGGCAGTACTGCATAGCCGAGCCGCAATTCCGGCAGCATGATCTTGGAAAAGCTGCCCACATGGGCCACGACGCCGTAGCGGTCCATGCTTTGCAGGGAATCCTCGGGCCGGCCTTCGTAGCGGAAGGCGCTGTCGTAGTCGTCCTCGATGATGATGGCACCCAGTTGCTGGGCCCGCTCCAGCAAGGCATGGCGGCGCGCCATGCTCATCGGCATGCCCAGCGGAAATTGATGCGCGGGCGTGACATAGATCAAGCGCGTGCCGTCGGGAATCTGCCCGACGACGAGGCCATCCTCGTCCACTTCGATGCCCACCACGCGGGCGCCCTGGCTGGCGAACACGGCGCGCGCCACCGGGTAGCCGGGTTCTTCCACGGCAACCGTGTCACCGGGCTCCAGCAAGGTCAGCGCCAGCAGGTGCAAGGCTTGCTGCGCGCCGCTGGTGACGAGCACTTGTTCCTCGGTGCAATGGATACCGCGGCTGAAGGCGGCATGGCCGGCAATCGCCGCGCGCAAGGACGGCAAGCCGGCGACAGGCGCATAGCGGCCGCGCGCCTGTCCACCCTGGCGCAGCGCGTGCAGCATGCAGGCGCGCCATTCATCCTGCGGGAAGTGCGCGGGCGTGGCGCGGCCGCCGATGAAGGCGTAGCGCGCGGGCTCTTCCTGGCTGGCACGGCGCAAGGGGGTGGGTGTCGCTTCCCAGCGGGCGATGCGCTGCGCGCTGGCCAGCGGCGTGCTGGCGTGGCGGCGCTGCGGCGAGGCGTGCGGCGTCTGCACGAAGCTGCCCACGCCCACTTTGCCGACCAGCAGCTTTTCATAACCGAGCTTGTCATACACGTCGGAGACCGTCTTGCGTGACAGGCCCAGCTGGCCAGCCAGCAGGCGCGAGGGCGGCAATTGCTGGCCGTCCGTCAGCCGGCCCGAGCGGATGGCTTCGCTGAGCTGGCGGTACAGCTGGCCGCCCAGGTCGCGCGTGCCGTCGATCAGGATATGTAATTCCATGGTGTGTCTGCTGGTGGTCTGCTGTTTTTCGGGGGGATTGGCCTGCCGCGCGTACTGCTTGCGCTTCTACAATAGTGCATCTTTACTCTATCAAGGAATGCATCATGACACAGCAACGACTCGACTTCACGCAAGCTTCGCCGGACGCCGTCAAGGCCATGTACGCGCTGGAAGCGGCGATCGCCAAGCTGGGCGTGGAACACTCGCTGCTCGAGCTGATCCGCCTGCGCGCCTCGCAAATCAATGGCTGCGCTTTTTGCGTGGACATGCACACGAGCGACGCGCGCAAGGCCGGCGAAACGGAACGCCGCCTGTATGCCGTGTCCGTCTGGCGCGAAACGCCGTTCTTCACGCCGCGCGAGCGGGCCGTGCTGGCCTGGACGGAGGCGCTGACCCTGCTGCCGCAAAGCCAGGCGCCCGATGACGTGTATGCGGCGCTGGCGGAACAATTGACGCCGGCGGAAATGGTCAACGTGACCCTGGCCATCGGCTCCATCAATACCTGGAACCGCCTGGCCGTGGGTTTCCGCAAGATGCCCGAATAAATCCTGTGTTCGTTCGCGAACAGACGCCTGGCTGGTCCCTGGGTAGGCTGGCAAAATAACTTGTCAGCGAGGGAACGGCCATGGAAGTCAATATTAGCGAAGCAATTGAAAAGACTCCGGAACAGCTGGAAGAGACGCGCCGCGAATTCGTCGCCGAACTGTGGCGGCGCTTTGAAGCCTTGCAGGAATGGGCCGTCAGCCACTGGCCTGACCAGCACAACCCCTTGAGTTCCGCCGACTTCGTCGAGGCGCGCAAGGAAATCTTGAGTCTGCGTTCGCCGGCCGGTTCCCTGAACCAGCCGGCGCAGCAAAATGAAGCGGAACCGGAGCAGGGTGGGGCGCAGTATGTGGACGTGACGCCCGCGCCCTGGCCTTGAGGAGCGCCTGAGAAAACGTCCATGACTGCGTTGCCGTGCCTTGCCGTACTAGCGTACTGCCTGCGGCACGGCGCCTTGTCCTGAACGTTTTTCAGGTGCTCCCGACCTGAAAAATCCGCCGTAAAAGCTACTGCTTGACCGCTTCCGTTTTCCCGCCCTGCGCAAACACCCAGCAAACCAAACTCACCAGCAGTCCCGCCATCACGCCATACGCCAGATTCAGGGCGCTGTCGAACAGCAGCGGCGCCACCAGGCCCGAGACCAGCGCGAACAGCAGCATCTGGATGAACGACTGCATCGACGATGCCAGGCCGCTGTTGTTGGGGAAGTGGTTCAGGGCCATCAGGGTCATCGGCGGCATGGCGATCGACAGGGCAAACGAGTAGAAGAACAGCGGCAGCACGGCCCACGGCACTTCGGCGGCGAAGACATAGTTGTAGCCGATGTTGGCTGCAGCCGCCACCAGCATCAGGATAAAGCCGGCCCAGATCATCTGGCGCTGGCTGTAGCGGTGGGCGATCTTCGCCGACAGGGCCGAACCGAACACCATGCCGCTGATCAGGGGAATGAACAGCCAGGCAAACGCCGTTTCCGGCAGGTGCAGGATGTTGATGATGAAGTAGGCGGCCGAACCGATGTACAAGGCGAAGCCGCCAAAGGCGGCGCCGATGGCCGTCGACAGCAGCAGGAACTGGCGGTGGCACAGCACTTTCCAGTAATTGACGGCGATATCGCCCAGGTGGAAGGCGTGGCGCTGCTCCTTCGGCAAGCTTTCCGGCAGCGCGCGCCAGACGACGACGAACATCAGCACGCCAAACGCCGTCAGGAACCAGAAGATCCAGCGCCAGCCCAGGCCCACTTGCAGCCAGCCGCCCAGCACGGGGGCGATGGCCGGCGCCAGCGCGAACACCATCATGATGTGCGAGAGGATTTTTTGCGCGGCGGCGCCCGAATAGCGGTCTTGCACGATGGCGCGCCCGATCACGGAACCGGCGCCCGCCGAAAGTCCCTGCAGCACGCGCCAGGCCAGCAGCCAGCCCAGCGACGGCGCCAGCGCGGCGCCCACGGAGGCGATCACATACAGCACCAGCGAGACGAGAATCACGGGGCGGCGGCCGAACGAGTCGGACAGGGTGCCGTAAAACAGCATCATGAAGGCGAACGTGAACAGGAAAAAGCTCAGGGTTTGCTGTACCAGCAGGGGGCTGGCATTGAAATCTTGCACGATGGCGGGGAACGACGGCAGATAGGTGTCAATTGCAAGCGGTCCGACCATCGCCAGGCCCGCCAAAATCCATGTTAATAATTTAGTCATGTTGAAGAGTGTTTTTGTTAGCCCGTCATTTTACGCTAGTGGACGCAATCGGGTTTGGCGCCGGCCTTGTTTGTCATCCATATGTGTTTTTCGCATATGGAATCTTGAAATTCTTCGTTTGCATCGCTTGTCGCCACCGCTATGCTGGGGCGACCCGGCTTGTTTGCCATTTTCTGGAAGTGATACGCCATGCACAGTATTTATCCCGCGGCGCCCGCCGACGACACGGCCCAGTGGAACCTGGGGCCCGTGATCCAGGCCTTGCGCAGCTCGCGCGAAGACAAGCACAAGATCCGCCATAACGGCAGGGTGCGCGAACTGCCGTCACGCGAAGCCCTCACTACCATCGTCAACGGCCTGTCGGCAGCCCTGTTCCCCACGCATTACGGGCGGCCCAACCTGACGGACGAAAGCATCGATTATTTTGTCGGCGACACCCTCAACACCACCCTGAACCGCCTCAGCGAACAGGTGCGGCGCGGCTTGCTGTTCTCAGTGCCGGCCGGCGATGAGGGGGATGCCGCCAGCGACGACGCGGCCCTGGCGCAGCAGGCGCGCGACATCACCCGCGCATTCGCCGCCAGCCTGCCCGATATCCGCGCCCTGCTGGTGTCGGACGTGCAGGCCGCGTATGCGGGCGACCCGGCCGCCACCTCGGTGGCCGAGATCATGCTGTGCTACCCGGGCACCATCGCCATTTTGTACCACCGCCTGGCGCACCGCCTGCACGCGCTCGGCGCGCCGTTCCTGGCGCGCCTGATCGCCGACATCGCGCACACGCTGACGGGCATCGACATCCACCCGGGCGCGCACATCGGCGCCTCCTTCTTCATCGACCACGGCACGGGCGTGGTGATCGGCGAGACGGCCATCATCGGCCAGCGCGTGCGCCTGTACCAGGCCGTCACCCTGGGCGCCAAGCGTTTTCCCGCCGATGCTTCCGGCGCGCTGATCAAGGGCACGCCGCGCCACCCCATCGTCGAGGACGACGTGGTCATATACGCGGGCGCGACCGTGCTGGGGCGCATCACCATCGGCGCGGGATCGACTATCGGGGGGAATGTGTGGCTGACGCAGAGCGTGCTGCCAGAAAGCAATGTATCGCAGGCGCAGATGCGCAATGATTAGGTGCGGTGGAGGTGGAGCAAGCCCCTGACAGATGCCGGGGTCGTACCCTGAGGGTACGACCCCAGTCTTTGCCTTTGGGGGAAGGCAGCAGTTTTACTTCACCGTCAGCGCTTCATAGCGCGCCACGGGCACGCCATCCTTCAGCAGCAGCAATTCCTGGTCGGCGTAGCGGTAGCCATTGACTTCGCCCAAGGTGGTCAGCAGCAGGCGTTCCAGGTCCATGTCCTGCGGCTGGCACATCATCATGGTGCCGGCCATCTGTCCAAAGTTCAGGGTGCTGACGCCATCGCTGGTGTAGCCGCCCATCATCTGGTTGCAGCCGCTGTTGCCGCTGGCGCGGCCTTCAGCCAGCAGCAGGGTCACTTCGCGCTGCTCGGGCGTCTTGCGCACCACTTGCTTGCCCTTCAATTCCTTCAGCTTCCACTGCGTGCCCGTCAGCTTCGGTACCGGCTTGGCGGGCGAGGTGGCGCCCGGCGCGGCGGCGGCAGCGTCGCTGCGCACCGGCGTTTGCGCGCAGCCGGCAGTGATGGCGACGATGGCGGCGAGGGGAATCAGGCTGGCGAGTTTGAACATAGCGGTTCCTTCTTTAAATGAATGGCGCCAGCGTAGCAGATCGGCGCCACGCCAGCGTGCACGGTTGACAAGCTCATTGGTAAGCTCACTGCTGCTTTTCCTGTTCCAGCCGGAACTCGAGCACGGTGCGCGCCGCCGCCACGTAGGCGCGGCAGGCCTGCGGGTCGATGAACGCCTCGCTGCCGGCCGTGGTACTCGCTTCCAGCCGCTCCCACAGCTGCGACGCCTCCGGGTGTGCGGAGATCAGCACGTCGCAAGGCAGTTTTTCCAGGGTCTCGAAGCTGCGGTGCAAGTCCGCCACGGCGTTTGGATATTCGCTGCTGGCGCTGAACTTGAAGCCGGGACGCGAGACGGCGTTGAGGCTGTCCGCATAGACCATGTTCAGGCAGCGGGGGCCGTCGCACGATTGCCACGTCCAGCTCAAGCCTCCGGGCGTGTGGCCCGGCGTGGCGTGCGCCGTCAGGTTGACGGGGCCGACGTTGAACCGGCCGCCGTCGCGCGCCAGGCGCATGTCCTTGACGGGCGGGTACTTGGGCAGCGCGTGGTATTGCGGGTCGTCCGGCCCCACTTCGCCCGACGCCAGGTCCAGCGCGGCCGACGGGCTGGCGGCCACCAGCGCATTGCTGCGCCGCTGCAGTTCGGCCAGGCCACCCGCATGGTCGATATGGCCGTGCGAATTGAGGATCAGCTTGACGTCCTCGATGCGAAAACCCAGCGTGCCGATATTGGCGATGATCTTGGGCGCCGATTCCGGCAAGCCGCCGTCGATCAGCACGTGGCCCTGCGGCGACGTCACCAGCACGGAACTGAGGCCTTTTACGCCCACATAATAGGTATTGCCGAAGATGCGAAAGGGCGCCTGGTCCGCATTCCAGGTGGCGCAGACATCGCAGCCAGGCGTCGGCGGCGTGACTGGCGCTTGCGCCAATGCCAGGGAGCCATGGCCTGCCAGCAGCGCCAGTGCCAGCGCGCGCGTAAGAGTGGGGGGCATTGCGATCCTTATCCGTGGTGCCAGGGTGGCATATGCTGACATGGAACGGGGCGCGACGCAAATGGTCACAAGGATGCGGGCGGTGCACCGGCGGCATCAAGGTACACCAGTTCTATCAGGGTATCGTCCGCATAGCGGGTGTCGCCCAAGGGGGCCAGGAAGGACGTGCCGCCATTTTTCACCTGCAGCGCGACGCGGCGCTCGCCATCGAGCAGGGTGGCGCTGGCGATGGCCGGATCGCTGTAAGTGCTCATCTTGAGTTCAATGGCGGAGCACCAGTCGGTGGTGCGCAGCTTGGTGGCGACCAGGGTGCGTAGCAAGAAGGGCGTCTCTTTCTTGGCAATGGCGATGCCGACCTGGCACTGCAGGCGCAGGTCGCCCAGGCGGCGCATGCCGGGCGGTACATCGTCGCTGCGGACGACGGCCTGCCAGCGGAACCGATCTTTTTTCTGGTTGGTGACCAGGTCCGCGTCGTCGCTGTCGGCTTGCGCGCTGCGGGGCAGCACAAAGCTGCCATCGGCAGACAGGGGCACGCTGATCGCCGTCTCGTTGCCGACGATGCGCAAGGTTGCGTCCCGCAGGGCATCGGCCGCGACACCGGGGGCGGGAATCAGCTGGAAGCGCACTTCGCGTGCCCTGGGCGCCAGTGCATGGTGGTCGTCAAAGGCATCGAGGCCCGCGGCCATCACGCGGTAGGACTTGAGTTCCGGGTTGCGTATGCTGCTGACGTGGACGGACTGGCTGGTGTCGGCCGGCGCCTCTGGAGCTGCGTCAGCCTGCGTGCCGGCGTGCGCCGCGATGTGGCCTAGGGCCAGGATGGCGAGGATGGGAAGGGAAGGAAGGTGCACGTAGCCGCCTGTCTGTTTTTAACCTGGCAAACTAACATGAATGCCCAGGCTTGTCACTGGCGCCGCCGCGCCAGAGTCAGATCGCGTGCGCGGCGTGCAGTTCGCCTAGGATGGCCTCTTTTAATTGCGCCTGCGCCGCCGGCGTGCGCAGGCGGGGCCGGGGCGCGGCCACGTCGTACTGGGCGCGTGGCGGTCCGGCGCGCGTGTCGAGCATGACGATGCGGTCGCTCAGGTACAGCGCTTCATCGATATCGTGCGTCACCAGCAGGACGCTCAAGCCGTGGCGCGCGGCGATGGCGGCCAGCAAGTCTTGCAGCTTCATGCGCGTAAACGCGTCGACGGCGGAAAACGGTTCGTCCAGCAGCAAGATGCGGGGCTGGCCAAACAGGCCGCGGGCAATCGCCGCGCGCTGCGCCTGGCCGCCCGACAACTGCTTGGGCAGGCTGTCCGCATGGCCCTGCAAGCCCACTTCCTCCAGCAATTGCGCGACCTTGGGATCGTCTTCGCCTTTGGGACCGAGGCCGAAGGCGATGTTTTGCGCCACTGTCAGCCAGGGAAACAGGCGCGGTTCCTGGAAGATCAGGCCGATGTCCGCATGCACTCCCGCCAGCAGCTTGCCGTCGAGGCGCACGGTGCCGCGAAAGTCCGTATCGAGACCTGCCACGATGGATAGCAGGCTGCTCTTGCCGCAGCCGCTGGCGCCGATCAGGCTGACGATCTCGCCCTGGCGCAGCTGCAATTGCAGGTTGTGCAGCACGCGCCGCGGGCCATAGGCTTTGTCATGGATGGCAATGTCGAGCAGGGCAGTCATGCGTGGGGGCTTTCGTCAGGCAGTGGCATAGCTGTCGCGCCAGGCGAGCAAGCGGGTTTCCAGGTGCTGCATCAGGCTGTCGCTGGCCTTGCCCAGCACGGCCAGCAGCACGATGGCCGCCAGCACGATGTCGGCGCGGCTCGTTTCGCGCCCGTCGCTGAGCAGGTAGCCGAGGCCTTGGCTGGCGGCGATCAGTTCGGCCGCCACCATGAACATCCAGGCCAGGCTCAAACCGTTGCGCAAACCCGTGAAGATGGCCGGCAGCGCGGCCGGCAGCAGTACGCGCCGCGCCAGCGCGGGGCGGCTCAAACGGTATAAACGGGCCGCGTCGATCAGCTTGCGGTCCACGTCGCGGATGCCCGACGCCACGCCCATGTAGACGGGAAAGAAGGCGCCGATACCGATCAGGACCAGCTTTGGCGCTTCATCGATGCCTAGCCACAGCAGCAGCAAGGGCACCCAGGCCAGCGAGGGAATGGCGCGCAGGGCCTGGAACGTGGGGTCGAGCAGCGCTTCCGCCGTGCGGTTCAAGCCCACCGCCGCACCGAGCACGATGGCCAGCAGCGCGCCGCCCGCAAAGCCGGTGGCCACGCGCGCGGTGCTGGCCAGCACATGGCCGGCCAGGCCCTGGCGCGCCAGTTCGGCGATGGTGGCGCCGATGTCGCTGGGCGCCGGCAGCAGGTTGGCGGGGATGGCGCCCGTGCGCACGCCCAGTTCCGCCGCCAGCAGCGCCAGGGCGGGGAGCAGCAGGCCTAGCGCCGCGCGTGGCAAGGGCGGGCGAAAGAGTTTGTGTCGGACGCCCGTGTCGTGGGCCGGTGCCGGCGCGGCGAGCGTGTCTCTGGCCATGAGCGCCTACGCCTTGCTGATGAAGGGCGCGGCAAAGCGCGTGTCGACCAGGTCCGCGATGGCGCGGTTCAGGTCGGCGCCGGGTTTGACCAGCGCTTCCTCGGCGAGGATGGGCGCGGCCACCAGCAGGGCCTTCACATGTTCGCTCGACGGCTGCGGATTGCTGAAGTCACTGCGCAGTTTCACCTGCAGCAGCGCCACCGGCAGGCTGACCTTGGCTTCTTCCGACAGGATCTTCGCCGCCTCTGCCGGATTGGCGCGTATCCAGGCGCGCGCCCGCTCGTAGGCCTGTATCACCTTGCCCACTTCGACGGGGCGGCTGGCGAGGAAGTCCTCGCGCACGTTCAGGAAGCCGTAGGTGTTGAAGGCCACGTTGCGGTAGATCAGGCGCGAACCGGCTTCCAGTTCGCTGGCGGCCATGTGCGGATCGAGGCCGGCCCAGGCATCGACCTTGCCCTGTTCCAGCGCCGCGCGGCCATCGGCATGCTGCAGGCTGACGTGTTCGATGTCGCCGCGTTTCAGGCCCGCCGTCTTCAATGAGCGCAGCAGGAACAGATACGGGTCGGTACCCTTGGTGGCGGCTACCTTCTTGCCCTTCAAGTCGGCCAGGCTGCGGATGGGACTATCCTTGCGCACCACCAGCGCCGTCCACTCGGGTCGCGAAAAAATATACGGCGCGCGGATAGGGTTGCCGTTGGCGCGCGCCAGCAGGGCAGCCAGGCCGGCGCTCGAACCGATGTCGATGCTGTTGGCGTTCAGGTATTCGAGCGCGCGGTTGCTGCCCGCGCTGAGTACCCACTTGATGCTGGTGCCGTCCGGCTTGAATGCTTCTTCCAGCCAGCCGAAGCGGCGCAGCACCAGGCTGGTGGGCGAATAATAGGCGTAGTCGAGGCGCAGCTCCTTCAGCGGCGCAGGCGTGGCGGCGCGTGTGAGGCCGGGCAAAGCGGCGAGGGTGGCGCCGCTGGCGGCCAGTTGCAAGATGGTTCTGCGTTTCATGGTGTCCTTGAATGGGGAATCTGATGCGTCAGGCCGCTGCCAGGGCGGCGTTGACGGGGGCGATGCTGACCTGCCGGCCCGCGTGATCGGCGGGCAGGCGCGGGCCCTGGCCGAAGACCTTGTGGCGCAAGCTGCCTTCCTCGTATTGCGTGCGGTAGCGGCCGCGCCGCTGCAGTTCCGGCACGATGTGTTGCACCACGTCGGCCATGCTGTCGTGGGCCACGGCGAAGGCGAGGTTGAAGCCGTCGATGCCCGTCTCGTCGAGCCAGTTTTCCAGCTGGTCGGCCACCTGGCGCGCATCGCCCACCAGCACCGGGCCGCGTCCGCCCAGGCCGATGTATTCGGCCGCTTCGCGTACCGTCCACGTGCGATTCGGGTCGGCCTGGCTGAACGAGGCCAGCGCCGAGCGGCCGGCCGGGGAATCGATGTAGTCGATGGTGGCGTCGAGCGGGTAGCGGCTGAAATCGACGCCCGTCCAGCCGGACAGCAGCACGAGGGCCGCCTCGATATTCACGTGGCGCAGGTAGTCGGCATGCTTGGCGCGCGCTTCTTCCTCTGTGGCGCCCGTGATGACCAGCGCCTGCGCGTAGATCAGCAGCGCGTCGCCATCTCGGCCGGCCTGCCGCACGGCGGCGCGCAGGTCGTCGGCGTAGCGTTTCACCACCGTCTTGCTGGGGCCACTGACAAAGGTGGCTTCCGCATGGCGCGCCGCGAAGCGCGTGCCGCGCGGCGAAGTGCCCGCCTGGTACAGCAGCGGCGTGCGCTGCGGCGACGGCTCGCACAAATGGATGCCGGGCACCTGGTAGTGGCGCCCGGCATGGTTGATCGGATGGACTCTGGCCGGATCGGCATAGATGCCGCGTGCCTTGTCGTTGACGACGGCGTCGTCGTCCCAGCTTTTTTCCCACAGCTTGTAGACGACGTCGAGGTATTCGTCGGCCAGGTCGTAGCGCTCGTCGTGGCCCAGTTGCTGGTTCAGGCCCAGGTTGCGCGCCGCGCTATCGAGATAACCGGTGACGATATTCCAGCCGATGCGCCCGCCAGTCAGGTGGTCGAGGGTGGACATGCGCCGCGCGAACGTGTACGGATGTTCATAGGTGAGGGCGCAGGTGACGCCGAAACCCAGGTGCGTGGTCGCCTGCGCCATGATGGGCACGAGGGCCAGCGGGTCGTTCAGCGGCACCTGCACGCCGTGCTCCAGGGCCGCATCGAGGCTGCCCCGGTACACGTCATACACGCCCAGCACGTCGGCCAGGAACACCGCGTCGAACAGGCCCGCTTCCAGCAGCCGCGCCAGTTCCGTCCAGTGTTCCGGGTTGGTATAGCGGTGGCTGCGGTCGCGCGCATGCGTCCACAGGCCCGGCGACTGGTGGCCGACGGTATTCATCTGGAAGGCGTTGAAGCGTATCGTCTTTGCCATGGTTTACTTGGCCGCCGTCTGCAAGGCTTGCTGGTAGTCGGGTTTCGAATAGCCGGCAAAGTGTTTATTCGTGATATCGAGGAATTCGCGCGAGCGGTAGGCGGCCGCCAGGTCTTTTGCGAACTGCTTGTCCTTGTCCGCCGTACGCACGGCTACCAGGTTGATGTAGTTGGGCGAGATTTTCTCGGCCACCAGCGCATCCGTCAGTTTCAGCCCCGACGCCAGCGCGTAATTGCCGTTGATGAAGGAGTAGTCGGTGTCGCCCAGCGAGCGTGGCAGCTGCGCCGCTTCCAGCGGCAGCAGCTTGATTTTCTTCGTGTTGATGGCGATATCCTTTTCCGACGCGCGCACGGGGTCGAAGCTGGCGCGCAGCTTGATCCAGCCCAGCTGGTCGAGCAGCACCAGCGCGCGCGCCTGGTTGGTCGGATCGTTCGGCAAGCCCACCGTCGTGCCTTCCTTCACGTCATCCAGGGTCTTGTGCTTCTTGCTGTAGATGGCGATCGGCGCCGTGGGGATCGTGATCAGGTCTGTCAGCGCCAGCTTGTGCTCCAGCGCGAATTTCTTCAGGTAGACGATGTGCTGGAAGACGTTGGCGTCCAGCGAACCCTCGGCCAGCGCGAAGTTCGGCTGGATGTAGTCGTTGAATTCCACCAGCTTGACCTTGTAGCCCTGCTTTTCCAGGATGGGCTTGATGCCCAGCTTGATCTGGTCCGCATACGGCCCGGCGCTGGTGCCGATGGTGATGTCCTTCGGGTCCTTGGCGTGGGCGAAGGTGGCCGTCAAGGCCAGGGTCAGGGCGGTGAGGAGGATGCTGCGGCGGGCGATGGTCATGGTGGCTCCTTGGTGGGTGAATTATGAATACGCGGTTGGTTCGGGCACCGTGCCGGTCAAGGCAAAGCGTCCCAGGTCGCGCAGCTTGTAGTCGATGGGGTCGTGCAGGGTATGCACGCGCACGTTGCGCCAGAAACGGTCGTAGCCATACTGGGTCGAGGTGGAGCGGGCGCCCGTCAGTTCGAACATCTGGCTGCTGATTTCCAGCCCAGCCTTGTGCGCCAGGCACTTGGCCTCGGCCACAGCGACGGCCAGCAAACCCCGTTCGCGCGCCGTCACCAGCGCGCCCTTGCGGAACACCTTTTCCAGTTCCTGCGCCGCCGCGTCGGCCAGCACTTGCGCGGGACGCAGCAAGAGCCACAGCTGGCCGTAGCGGTGCTGCACCAATGGGTCGTCCGTTGCCTTGGCCACGCCCGAGGCAAACCAGGCTTTCGCCTGCTCGTCCGTGTAGCGGCGTGCCGCTTCGAACGCGCCTTCGGCGATGCCCAGATAGAGGTTGGCCATGATCAGTTGCGCGATCTGCGAGCGCACGGTGGCTTGCGGCGTGGCGGCCTGCGCGGGCGCTTGCAGCACCAGTTCGCGCGGCAGGGCGACGCCGTGGAAATGCACATTGCCGCTGTCCGTCTGGCGCTGGCCGAAGGCATCCCAGTCCGCCTGCACGGTCACGCCATCCTGGCGCGTGGGCAGGGCGGCGATCAGCGCCGTTTGCGTGGGCGCATGCCAGGCGGAGACGGTCAGCCAGTCCGACCCCACGGAACCGGAAGAAAAGCTCTTGATGCCGTCGAGGGTGAAACCGTCGTCGCTGTCGGCCGCGGTGACCCGTTTGTCGAGGGGATTCAAGGCATTGCCCCAGAACAGGCGCTCGTCGACCGTCAAGGCGAGCAGGCGGCGCTGCTGCTGCGCGCTGCCATACAGCTGCAGGCCGGCCAGCTGCAGGTGGTGGAAGCCGAAGACATGCGCCAGTGCGCTGTCGGCCCGCGCCAGGATGCGGATCACCTGGTACACGAGGGGCCACGACGCGCCCTGGCCGCCGAATTCCACGGGGATCGACAAGGTGAGCAAACCCGACTCGCGCAGCCATTCGCGTTCCTGCGCAGCGTGCCCGCCGGCCTGGTCGCGGGCATTGGCCGTTTCAGCAAGGCGCGCGGCCAGCGACGTGGCGATGCTGATGGCGTCCTGCAGGGGTTCCGGCACAGGTGGCTGGGGACGGGCGGCATGGAGAAAAACGCTAGACATGGGTGACATTCCAGAAAGACGATGACGCCGATATTGCACCGCCAGGCACGCGCCGTACACGAAGAAAACCGCGCATGGATATGCGAAAAAAGCCGAGCAAGGAGCGGCGACTTCGCTTGCGGGGCGTCAGACCCGGATAGTCAAAAAACGCATATCGAAGCGCGAAAGCATTCGTTTTACACGGCTGCTGATGGCGATAGGCTGCAAGCATCCGAGCAACTCCAATCCGACAACGTACAGGGACGGGCATCACATGAGCATCTTGTTATTGGGCGGTAGCCCGCAACTCCCATCGAGTTCCAGCCGTCTGCTGCTGCATATCGGCGAACAGCTGGCGCTGCAGGGCCACAGCTACGCCAAGCTGCATGTGCGCGACCTGCCGGCACATGCCTTGCTGCTGGCCGACTACGACGACGCGGCGATTGCCCGCGCCGTGCGCGCCGTGGCCGACGCGGACGCCATCGTGATCGCCACGCCCATCTACAAGGCGTCGTATACCGGATTGCTGAAAGCCTTCCTCGACCTGTTGCCGCAAGATGGCCTGGCCGGCAAGCTGGTGCTGCCGCTGGCCACGGGCGGCGGCCATGCCCACACCCTGGCGCTCGACTATGCGCTGCGCCCCGTGCTGCATGCGCTGGGCGCCAAGCAAGTCTTCACCAGCATCTACGCCAATGCGCAGCAGCTGGCGTGGCATGAAGAGCGGGGCCTGAGCCTGGATGCGCCGATTGCCGAACGCGTGCAGGCCGGCATCGAGGAACTCTCCACCGGCCTGTTCGTGCTGCAGGGGCAGCGTCCGCCCGCGCCGGCCGATATCCCGTTGCCCGTGCGTTCGCTGCAAGACCAGCCTTACGCGCCCCAGTATCAAGCCGCCTGATTATTCACCGACCAAGGAACTGCCATGACACACCGCCACGCACAACGACTCTCGCGCCGTACCACCCTGGGCCTGCTGTTTGCCGCCGCCGCGGGCGTGATGGCGGCCGGCATGCCGGTCGCGGCGCAGGCGCAGGCCAAGGGGGAGGTGCAGGTGCGCATCGGCTACCAGAAATACGGCACATTGACCTTGCTGAAAGGGCGCGGCACCCTGGAAAAACGCCTGGCAGAGCAGGGCGTGGGCGTGAAATGGACGGAGTTCCCGGCCGGCCCCGTGCTGCTGGAAGGCCTCAACGTGGGCAGCATCGATTTCGGCACCGTGGGCGAGGCGCCGCCGATCTTTGCCCAGGCGGCCGGCGCGAACCTGGTGTATGTCGGCAATGAGCCGGCGTCGCCGGCCAGCGAAGCCATCGTCGTGCCCAAGGGTTCCGGCCTGCGCACCCTGGCCGACTTGAAGGGCAAGAAAATTGCCCTGAACAAGGGCTCGAACGTGCATTACCTGTTATTGAAGGCGCTGGAAAAGGCCGGTGTCGCGTACGCCGACATCCAGCCCGTGTTCCTGCCGCCGGCCGACGCGCGCGCCGCCTTCGAGCGGGGCAGCGTGGACGCGTGGGCCATCTGGGATCCGTTCCTGGCGGCCGCCGAAAAGCAGCTGGGCGCCCGCGTCCTGGCCGATGGCAAGGGCCTTGTGGCGAACTACCAGTTCTACCTGGCCTCGCGCACGTATGCGGAAAAAAATCCCGAGATCCTGCGCATCGTGCTCGATGAAGTGGCCAAGGTCGATGACTGGGGCCGCAACAATCCGGAAGAAGTGGCGACGATTCTCGCCGCGCAGACGGGCTTGAGCAAGGATGTCGTGGCGCTGGCCGCTTCGCGCTATGCATATGGCGTCAAACCCGTGTCGGTCGACGTCATCGCTTCGCAGCAAAGGGTGGCGGACGCGTTTTCCAGCCTGAAGCTGATACCGAAACCGATCGTCGTCAAGGACGCGCTGCTGCCGGCGCGCCAGCTGGCCACCAGCACAAAATAAACAAGCAAAGAAACAAGCAAAGGAAAGCACGCCATGTCATTGAATGTCTTCTGGTTCATCCCTACCCACGGCGACAGCCGCTACCTGGGCACGTCGCAGGGCGCGCGCCCCGTCGATGCCGATTATTTGCGCCAGGTGGCCGTGGCCGCCGATACCCTGGGCTACGACGGCGTGCTGCTGCCCACGGGCCGCTCCTGCGAGGACGCGTGGGTGGTGGCGTCGTCGCTGATCAGCGTGACGCAAAAGCTCAAATTCCTCGTGGCTATCCGCCCCGGCCTGTCCACACCCGGCCTGGCCGTGCGCATGGCGTCTACCTTTGACCGCCTGTCGAACGGGCGCCTCTTGATCAATGTCGTCACGGGCGGCGACCAGGGCGAGCTGGAAGCGGACGGCCTGTTTGCCGACCACGCCAAGCGCTATGAAATTTCCGATGAATTCATCAAGGTGTGGCGCGCCACCCTGGCGGGCGAGGGCGGCGCGGCCGGCTACGATTTCGAGGGCAAGCATATCCAGGTAAAGGGCGCGAAAACCCTGTACCCGCCCGTGCAGAAACCGTATCCGCCCCTGTATTTCGGCGGCTCGTCCGAGCCGGCGCATGAACTTGCGGCCGAGCAGATGGACGTGTACCTGACGTGGGGCGAGCCGCCGGCCGCCGTGGCCGAGAAAATCGCCGACATCCGCGCGCGCGCAGCAAAAAAAGGCCGCACAGTCCGGTTTGGCATCCGATTGCACGTGATCGTGCGCGAAACGAACGAGGCGGCCTGGCGCGCGGCCGATGAACTGATCAGTCACCTGGATGACGACATCATCGCCAAGGCGCAGGCGGCCTTCGGCAAGATGGATTCCGTGGGCCAGCAGCGCATGGCGGCCTTGCATGGCGGGCGGCGCGACAAGCTCGAAGTGTCACCGAATCTCTGGGCCGGCGTGGGCCTGGTGCGCGGCGGCGCGGGCACGGCCCTGGTCGGCGACGGCCCGACCGTGGTGGCGCGCATGCAGGAATACGCGGACCTGGGCATCGATACCTTCATTTTCTCCGGTTATCCGCACCTGGAAGAGTCGTACCGCTTCGCCGAACTGGTATTTCCGCTGCTGGGCAAGGGCAAGGCCGTGGGTGAGCAGTCACTGACGGGGCCCTTCGGCGAAGTCATGGCCAGCAATATCGTGCCGGCCGCGCCGCAGAAAAAGGCGGCCTGAGATGGCGGCCGGCTCCCTACAACGGGCAGGCGCCGCGCCGTGGCGCAATGCCTTGGCGCCATGGGCCTTGCCAGTGGCGCTGCTGCTGGCCTGGCAACTGGCGGCGCAGTGGGGCTGGCTGTCGAGCCGCATCCTGCCCGAGCCGTGGGCCGTGGCGAAAGCCTTCTGGCACCTGGCCGTGTCGGGCGAACTGTGGCTGCACCTGAAAACGAGCTTGTGGCGCGCGACGGTCGGTTTCGCCATCGGCGCGGGACTGGGCTTGCTGCTGGGGCTATTGACGGGCAGCTTCCGCCATGCGGAAACACTGCTCGACACGACCCTGCAAATGGTGCGCAACATCCCGGCCCTGGCCCTGATTCCGCTGGTGATCCTGTGGTTCGGCATCGACGAGACGGCCAAGCTGTTTCTGCTGGCCGTCGGCGTGTTCTTTCCCGTCTACCTGAATACCTTCCACGGCATCCGCTCGGCCGACCAGGGCTTGATCGAAATGGCGAAAAGCTATGGCTTGTCCGGCTGGCCCTTGTACCGCGACGTGATCCTGCCGGCCGCCATGCCTTCCATTCTGGTGGGCGTGCGCTTTTCGCTGGGCCTCGTGTGGGTGCTGCTGATCGTCGCCGAAACCATCTCGGCGCAGGCCGGCATCGGCTACATGACGATGAATGCGCGCGAATTTTTGCAAACGGACGTGGTGCTGGTGGGGATACTGCTGTATGCCTTGCTGGGCAAGCTGGCCGATTTGTTCTCGCGCCGGCTGGAGCGCCACTGCCTGCGCTGGAATCCTGCTTACCGCTAATGACGAAAGAAGACACCATGCTGCTTGCCCCCATCCAGATCGAAACGGATTTCCTGTCGCACTTCGTGCAGTACGACCCGGCCAGTGCGCCGCCGCAGGCGAAGATAGCCCCACAGGCTCCCTTGCAACGGCGTGGCGTACCCTTGGAGCTGACGAACCTGAGCAAATCCTACACCAGCCGCCCCGTGCTGAAAAACGTCGATCTGCAGCTGGAAGCGGGCGAGTTTGTCGCCATCGTGGGGCGCAGCGGCTGCGGCAAGAGTACCTTGCTGCGCTCGATCGCGGGCCTGGAAAGCGTCGATGACGGCAGAATCGCCATCGGCAGCGGCATCGGCGCGCCCGACATCCGCATCATGTTTCAGGAATCGCGTTTGCTGCCGTGGAAGACAGTGCTCGACAACGTGGCCCTGGGCCTGCCCCGTTCCGTCGGTGCGGCGGCCGCTTCGCTGTGGACGGTGGGCCTGGCCGAGCGGGCGGACGACTGGCCGTCGGCCCTGTCGGGCGGTCAGAAACAGCGGGTGGCACTGGCCCGCGCCCTTGTGCACGAGCCGCAACTGCTGCTGCTCGACGAGCCCTTGGGCGCGCTCGACGCCCTGACGCGCATCGAGATGCAGCAGCTGATCGAGTCGCTGTGGCTGGCGCGCGGCTTCACGGCCGTGCTGGTGACGCATGACGTGGCCGAGGCCGTGGCCCTGGCCGACCGCGTGCTGCTGATCGAGGATGGGCAGATCACCATGGACGTGCAGGTGGATTTGCCGCGCCCGCGACAGCGCGGCCATGCGGCTTTCGCCGCGCTGGAGCAAGCTATCTTGTCGCGGGTGTTGCAGCCATCTCCGCCAGGACAATAAAGCCGTCACCATCGACGGTTGCCACGATGCGTTCGTAGCTGTCGATGGCCGGGTGGCGCGTGGCCAGCGGATGCGCATGCGTGGCAGTGACGACGATGACCTTCGCACCGGCCGCTTCTCCCGCCTCGATGCCGACGGAGGCATCCTCGAATACCAGGCAGTCTGAGGGCGCCACGCCCAGTTTTTCGGCCGCCAGCAAATAGCAATCGGGTTTTGGCTTGCCGGCCTTGACGTCTTCCGCCGTCACCATGATGGCGGGGATGGGCATGCCGGCGGCCTTCAGGCGCGCCGTGGCCAGCGCCCTCGGCGCCGAGGTGACGATGGCCCATTGCGCGGGCGGCAGCGACTGCAAGAAGCGCAGCGCGCCGGCGATTTCAATAATTCCTTCCACATCGATGATTTCCGCATCCGTGATGTCCTGCGATTCGCGCTGCGCGTCGACACCGGGCAAGCGCAGCTTGGCGATGGTGTCGACCGAGCGCGCGCCATGGATGGTGGGCAGGAACGCCGCCACGTCGAGGCCCTGGCGCTGCGCCCACGTGCCCCAGATGCGTTCGGCGGCGGCGATGGAATTGATGACGGTGCCGTCCATATCAAAAAGAAAAGCCCGGTAGCGGCCGGCGGCCGATGGTGTCGGGGATGAAGACGGCGAGGGCAGTGCGGACATGGCTTCCTTCCGGATGATGGGCTGGAAGCCATTGTAACGGCAGTCGATTTTTATTTCACAGGTAGACCGATTCAAACCGGGCCACAGGCGCGCCATCCTTGAGCAGGATCAGGTACTCGCCTTCGAAGCGGTAGCCCGTCACGCTGTTCAAATTGGCCAATACCGCGCTTTCCAGCCGCATCAGGGGCGGCGGGCAGGCCATGCGCGTGCCGGCCAGCTGCGTGAAGCGCAGGGCGGTGCCGGCCAGCGTGTAGCCGCCCATGACCTGGTTGCAGCCCGTGAAACCATGGACCTTGCCATCGTCGGTGAGGGTGATGCGCACTTCGCGCTCCTGCTCCGGCGCCATCGTCACGTCGGCGCCATCGAGCTGCGTCAGCTTCCAGTAGGTATTCGTCAGGCTGTACATCGGTGTCAGGCCGGTGTCCGGCTTGGCGCTGTCGGGCGTGGCGGCGCAGCCGCCGGCGATGGCGGCGGCGAAGGACAGGTAGGTGAGACGATGCGTCAGGCGATGCAGCATGGGGCGCTCCTGTGAGGGGGAAATGCCTGCACACTAGCAGATTTTTCGCGCCGGCCGGCGTACCGCAGCGGTGAATGTTTTCATTTTGCCAGTACTGGCATTACACTCATGCTTTCTATTGTTTTAACCTTGATCGGGGAGCCGGGCCGATGCTGCAAGCGCAAGCGCTGGATAATCGACTGGTCGCCACCAGTGCCGACGATGTGCTGGTCGACCGCATCGTGCCCGGCGCGCCGCTGGTGATCGCCTTCGGTTTCGTGTCGTGGACGACGCGTCCCGCCTTCGATTTTTACGGGCGTCTGAGAAAGCTGGAGCAGGCTAGCGGCCAGCATCTGAACAAGATCCTCGTGCGCGATTCGGGCAATGCCTGGTACCACCGCCGCATCGCGGGCCTGGGCAGCCATGTGGATGAAACGGCGCAGGCCCTGCGCGAACTCGTGCGCCGCATCGCGCCCAGTCAAGTCACCACCGTCGGCCAATCCATGGGCGCGTACGCGGCCGTCATGTATGGCTTGCTGCTGGACGCGCAGCAGATCGTCGCCTTCGGGCCGCTGTCCTTCCTCGACGTGCAGCAGGCGCGCTTGTACCATGAGCTGCGCTGGCTGCCCGTGATGGAATCGCTGGCGCAAGACCCGCCGCCGTCTGGCTACTACGACCTGGCGGCCCTGTGCCGCGCCAGGGCGACGGACGATACGCAGCTGCACCTGGTGTTCGGCACGCGGCCCGACGTGGCACATGCCGGCGCCGGCGCCAGCGAATCGGTCAACCTCGACGCCATGCACGCGCAGCGCCTGGCCGCGTTCGGCCGCTGCACCCTGCACCCGTATCCCCAGTCGGGCCACGCGGTGGTGCAGCACCTGATCGACACGAAGCGCATCAACGGCTTGCTGGCCGCATGCATACTTGGTCTCACGCTGGAAGATGAGCCGATGCCGGAGATCGGCGCCGCCTGGCAAGACTGGGTGGCGGAAAACCTGCGTTTGGGCTGCGCCGGCGAACAGCTGGTGGCGGTGCTGCAGCAGCACGGGTTTTCGCTGGCCAGCAGCATGGCTGCCGTGGATGCGGCCCGCGCCAAGGCCATATGACGCCGCAGTTCGAACTCGACACCCTGAAAATCCGCATCGCCGCACCTGAACTGGCGGCGCTCGACTTGCGCGTGCGGGTGCAGCGCGCGCTGCGCCAGCTGATACTCGACGGCGTGCTGGCGCCCGGCCTGCGCCTGCCGGCTACGCGCGCGCTGGCGCAATCGCTGGGGGTGTCGCGCGATACGGTGGAAATGGCGTATGCGCAGCTGCGCCTCGATGGCTATCTGCGGCGGCAGGCGGGATCGGGCAGTTTTGTCTCGCCGACGATAGGCGCGAGCTTGCTGGGCAAGCCTGCGATGACGCTGCCGCCCTTGTCCGCGCAGCCGGTGGCCCTCAGCGCGCGCGGTGCGCAGATTCTCGCCAGCGGCGGCGTGGCCGACCAGCAGAGCGTGAAGGCATTCGCCACGGGCTTGCCGGAAACGCGGGCCTTTCCGCTCGACGTGTGGGAGCGCTTGCGGCGCCAGGCGGCAGGCGAACACCAGGCCGGCATGCTGCTGCACGGCGACCCGCAAGGGGCCGGGCCTTTGCGCCAGGCCATCGCCGACTATGTGAACCTGGAGCGGGGCGCGCGGGCCACGGCCAGCCAGGTGCTGGTGCTGAGCAGCACGCGCCAGGCCCTGTACCTGTGCGCGCAGGTGCTGGCCGACGCGCACGGTCCCATCCTGATGGAAGACCCCGGTTATTTCGGCGCGCGCAAGGCCTTCGAGATGGCGCAATTGCAGGTCGTGCCAGTACCCGTCGATGCGCATGGCTTGTCCATCGAGCACCTGCGCACGGACCGCAGCGGCGCCAACACGATTTACGTCACGCCCTCGCATCAATACCCGACGGGCGCCACCCTGGCGCTCGAGCGCCGGCTGGCCCTGACTGCCTGGGCTGCGGAACGCCAGGGCTGGATCATCGAGGATGATTACGACAGCCAGTTTCACTACGCGGGCTTGCCGACGGCGTGCGTGCAGGGGCTGGACACGCAGCAGCGCACGATTTACCTGGGTACCTTCGCCAAGTCGCTGTATCCGGGCCTGCGCATCGGCTACATGGTGCTGCCGCCCGCGCTGGTCAAGCCGATGACCCATGCGCGCAGCATTCTCGATGGCCACACGCCGCAGCTGGACCAGCTGACACTGGCCCGTTTCATCGCCGATGGCCATTTCGCGGCACATGTGCGCGCCATGCGCAAGGTCTACGCCGTGCGCCGCGATGCGATGGCGCAGGCCGTGCAGCGGCACTTGCCGCACGTGGTCGCGGCGCAGCTGCCGCCGGGCGGTTTGCAGATGCCGTGCCTGCTGCACGAGGGCAGGGACGAGCTGGAGACGATACGCCTGGCGGCGCAGGCGGGCATCGTGCTGCCGGGCATGAGCCGGCTGTATGCGATGCCGCCCGCGCGGGGCGGCTGGCTGCTGGGCTTTGCCGCGCTCACGCCGCACGAGATCGACAGCGGCATCGTCCGCCTGGCCCGCGCGCTGGGGTGAATGCTCAAGTGGTCTGTTATGCATGCGTAAAGTGGCCTGTTTGAGCAGTCCATATGGCCGTTAAGATGCCCCTTTTGAACATCAGGCAAGGGCACACGCATGCACACAAGCTCCACATCATCGGCCGCAACCGGCAACAGGCGCCAGGCGCGCTGGCGCGACCTGGCGTCCCCCGCCATGGCCGCCTTCATCTCTGTCCTCGTCAACTATGGCGGCACCTTCGTGCTGGTGTTCCAGGCAGCCCAGCTGGCCCAGCTGAGCGCGGCGCAGACGGCATCCTGGGTCTGGTCGCTGAGCATCGGCGTGGGCGTGACGGGCATCTGGCTCAGCTACCGCTATCGCGCGCCCATCATCACGGCCTGGTCCACGCCCGGCGTGGCCTTCCTGGCCACCGTCATGCCACACACGCCGTATGCCGAGGTGATCGGCGCCTACATGATCTCCGCCATCGCCTTCATTGTGCTGGGCATGTCCGGCGCCTTCGAGCGCCTGGTGCGCTTGATTCCTGGCGGCATCGCTGCCGGCTTGCTGGCCGGTATCCTGCTGCAGTTTGGCGTGAATGCGTTTGGCGGCGCCAGCGCCGACCCGCTGCTGGTGGTGGTATTGCTGCTGTCGTATGCCGTGCTGCGCCGTTTCACGGCACGCTTTGCCGTCGTCGGCATCATGCTGATCGGCCTGGTCCTGCTGCTGGCGCAGGGACGCATCGATGCGCAAGGCATAGTACTGGCCCTGGCCGCGCCCGTGTTCGAGATGCCGCGCTTTTCCGTGGCGTCCCTGCTGGGCGTGGCGCTGCCCCTGTTCCTGATTACCCTGACGGGGCAGTACATGCCCGGCATGCTGGTGCTGCGCAATGACGGCTACCAGGTCAGCGCCAATCCCATCCTGACGGTGACGGGCCTCGGTTCGCTGCTCATGGCGCCATTCGGCGCGCACGCCTTCAACGTGGCCGCCATCACGGCCGCCATCTGCACGGGCAAGGATGCGCATGCGGATCCGTCGAAGCGCTATGTCGCGGGGCTCGCTTGCGGCGTGCTGTACATTCTGGTGGGCATCTTCGGCGTCACCCTGGCCAGCCTGTTCATGGTCTTGCCGCGCAGCTTCATCACGGCGCTGGCGGGCCTGGCCCTGCTGGGCGCCATCGGCAACAGCCTGGCGCAGGCGATGGCAGACGTGCGCATGCGCGAAACGGCCTTGATTACTTTCCTGGCGACGGCCGCGAATGTGACACTGCTGGGCGTGGGCGGCGCCCTGTGGGGGCTGGCGGCCGGACTGGCGGCGCATGGCCTGATGCATGGATGGCGCAAGGCGGCATAGCAAGATAGGTTGCCCATTTTGCCAGCCGGCGCATACAATTGCTGCGCCCGTGCCCGTTGGCACCGTAATCCGACTTGAGCCGAACGATGCCCGAGATCACTTCCCTGGCGCAGTATCTGCTGGCGATCACGCCCGCCTTCCTCGTTTACGGCGCCTTGCTGCTGGTGTTGCCACGTACTGTGCCACGCTCGGTGCCGCTGCTGCGCGTGCTCGTGCACATTTTATTTTTCGTGCTGGCGCGCGATGCGATGACGGCGCACGGCTATTGGCAGGTGGCGGCGGGCGGCTTGCGTTTCACGGCGCCGCCGCTGGTCTTGCTGGCGCTGGGCGCCATGTCGCTGGGGCTGGTGGCCAGCACGTGCTGGCTGGAAAGCGAGGCGCGCCGACAGATCCACTGGTTCGGCATGCGGCCAGCCCTGTCCGTGCTGCTGGGCGTAGCGGGCGCCGCTTTGATCATCGCGCTGGCGACGGGCTTGAAAGCCGTGTTTAACTTGCCCTCGCTGGCGCCCGTCGCGCCATCCGCGCTGCCCTTGCTGCTGGGTTTTGCGCTGGCGGCCAATTGTTATGAGGAATTGCTGTTTCGCGGCTTGCTGCAGCAGCAATTGCGCGCCTGGCTGCCGGCCTGGCGCGCGGCGCTGGTGTCGGGCCTGCTGTTCGGCCTGTGCCACGCCTTCCTCGCCACCACCGTCACGCAGGTGGGCGCGCCCATCCTCGTGTTTACCGTGATCGAAGGCGTGGTGGCGGGGCTGGTATATTGCCGTGCCGGCTTGCTGGGCGCGTCCCTGGCGCATGGGCTGGCGATTTTTGCGCTGGCCGCCGGCTGGGTGTGAATGTTTACTATTTATGAAGAGTGAGAAAGCGATGCCTGTCAGTTCCTACCTGAATACCCGCCCCGTCGTGGGCGAGCGCGTCTACCTGCATGACACGGCGCAAGTGATCGGCGATGTGCAGATCGGCGACGACTGCTCCATCTGGTGCAACAGCGTGCTGCGCGGCGACGTCAACCGCATCGTCATCGGCGAAGGCAGCAATATCCAGGACTTTTCCATGGGCCACGTGTCGCACAGGAATGCGGCCAAGCCCGATGGTTCACCGCTGACCATCGGCAACTACGTGACCATCGGCCACTCCGTGATCTTGCACGGCTGCACCATCGGCGACGAGTGCCTGATCGGCATGGGCAGCATCGTCATGGATGACGTGGTGGTGGAAAAGCACGTGATGCTGGGTGCGGGCAGCCTGGTATCGCCGGGCAAGGTGCTGGAAAGCGGCCATCTGTACGTGGGCCGGCCCGCTGCCAAGGTGCGCGCGCTCACCGAAGCCGAGATCGCCTACCTGCGCTATTCGGCCGAGCATTACGTGCGCGTCAAAAACAATTACCTGGCCGGTGGCGACGGCGCCTGAGCGCTAGCGGTATCAATGCGGCGCAGTTCCGGCCGCGGCGCCAGGTCGTGCGGCAGGCGCAAGCTGGACACGAGGCCCAGGCGCCGCAAGAGCAGCAGTACCCACCAGCCCGGGTCCCATTCGCCCGGCAGCAGGCCCAGCCTGGCCGAGCCCGGGTACGCGTGATGGTTGTTGTGCCAGCATTCGCCCATGGTCAGCAGCGATGTCAGGCGGATATTCCGGCCCTGCACTGCGGCGCCATCGACATGAAAGTGCATCTGGCCATGGTTGTGGGCGAAGTAGCCGACCAGCCAGTGACCGAGCACGCCGGCGCTGACCCGCGCGCAGACGCCCCAGCAGACCAGGCCCCAGCCGCCCCAGGCGTAGAACAGCACGGCCCACGGCAGTTGCTGCAGCATCCAGGTTCTTTCCAGAAAACGATAGAAGCGGTCGTGCGCGATGCGCGGCTCGATGGCGATGTGCGGCGGGTGGTCGAGGTCAAGGCGGCAGAATAATTGCCACCAGGCATCGCTCCAGAAGCCGGCGCCGTGGCGCAGATACGGGTGGCAATCGGGCAGGCGCTGCGCATAGTCGCGCAGTTCGTGCTGGCGCAGCAGGCCCAGCGGGCCGCTGAGGCCCACCAGCACGCCCAGGTACACGAGTACATATGCCAGCCATTGCGGGCATTCAAAGCTGTCGTGGATCAGCTTGCGGTGGCTGCCCAGCGAATGGCCGAACAGCAGGACGATGGCCGTGCCGCTCACAAACAGCAGCAAGCCGGTCCAGCTGAAGCAGAGCAGGGCGCCCGTCACGGCGCCGGCCAGCATGGCTATCAGCCACAGCGCTTGCAAAGGCGCAAAGCGTACTGAACCTTTCAGCACGCTGTCGGCGTAGGTGGCGCGGGCGCGGTGGCTGGCCAGGCTGGCTGCGGACATCAACCCTTGGGGGCTGACGACGGTTGCGTGTACTTGTCGAAGTTGGTGATGTAGTCGTTGAAGTTGTCGGTCAGCATGCGCTTGTACTGTTCCGTGAAGAACGCCACGGCGCCTTCCTTCTCTTCCTGCATCTTGGCCACGTCGTTGCTCTTGCTGGCGACAAGGAAGGCGTTGAAGCGGGCGGCCGCGTACAGCAGCGAGGTGGCGACTTCATTGCCGCCGCTGTGCATGCATTGCTCATTGGCCAGGGCGATGACCTGGTCGGCGCGTTCCCAGAATTCCGGGCCCGGTGCTGGTTTGGTGGTTGGTGTGCTCATAAAATCCCTCATGAAAGTGCGCGCCAGTCTACACAGGGGGCCGCGGGCTGTCCAGCCGCGCGGCCGCCAGTCAGGGCGTTTGCAGGATCTGTCCGAGCAGCACGGCCAGCGGCTGGCGGATATCGAGCACGATGCCGGCCTCGTCCGCCTGCAGCGGTTGCAGCGTGGCCAGCTGGCTGTCGAGCAGGCTGGCCGGCATGAAATGGCCGGGGCGCTGCAAACGGCTTTCCAGCACGGTGCGCGGGCCGTCCAGGTGGACAAAGCGCAGGGCCGGGTCGCCCTCGCGCAGCACGTCGCGGTAGGCGCGCTTCAGGGCCGAGCAGGAAACGACGAGGCCGTCGCCTTGCGCGCTGGCCGTGGCGATGCGCTCGCGCAGGGCGGCCAGCCAGCCGGCACGGTCGGCGTCGTCGAGCGGGATGCCGGCCGCCATCTTGGCCACGTTTTCCGGGGAATGCACGTCGTCGCCTTCCACATACGGCACGCCCAGCGCGCTGGCCAGCAGGCTGCCGACGGCGCTCTTGCCGCAGCCGGACACGCCCATCACGACCCAGCGGGCGGGCGCGCCTGTCCTCATGGGGCCGAGACGATGACGGTGACGCGGCGGTTTTCCGCCTTGCCGGCCTTGCTGGCGTTCGAGGCGACCGGCTTGCTCATGCCCAGGCCCTTGACGGTGATATTGCCGCGTGGAATGCCGGCCACGCCCATCGCATCGGCCACCACGTTGGCGCGCGCCAGCGACAACTTGTTGTTCAGCACTTCGGCACCTTCGTTGTCCGTATGGCCTTCCACGCGCATGTGCGTGATGCCCACTTTCAGCAGGGCGGCGCTGATTTTCTGGATGGCGGCCCGGCTCGGCGCCGTCAGGCTGGAAGCGCCGAAATCGAACAGCAGCTTGTCGGTAAAGCTCAGCTCCCAGCCTTCTTCGGTCTGGTTGAAGCCTTGCTCCTTCAAGGTGGCCACTTGCTCGGCATTGAACAGCGGTTTTTTCTCTGGCGTGCTCTGGCAGGCGGCCAGCAGGCCCAGCATGAACAAGCCGAGGAAGACGCGGCGTAATTGCTTGTAGATGGATTGCATGGTATTGCTCCTTGATTCAGGGGTGGGTATGGGGTTGCGGCAGGCGCGCCACCTGGCGCGTGCCGCGCTGCGCCTGCTTGGCGCGGTACATGGCTTCGTCCGCCGCGCCGACCAGCGAAACGGCGTCGATGGCGTGATCGGGGAAGACGGCCACGCCGATGGTCAGCGAGCTGACGATGCTATTGCCGGTGGGCAGCTCAATGGCTTGCGCCATGGCGGCGATGATGTTGTCGGCGATGTGCATGGCGTCGCTGCTGTTGCGCAGCGGCTTGAGCAGGATGGCGAATTCGTCGCCGCCCAGGCGCGCCACCAGGTCGCCCTCGCGCAATTGCTGCTTGATGCGCGCGGCGATCGTCACCAGCACGCGGTCGCCCGAGGCATGGCCGAAGGTGTCGTTTATATATTTGAAACGGTCGCTGTCGAGGAACAGCACGGCCACCTTGCCATTGCCGACCCGCGCTTCAAGGATGGCGCGTTCCAGCTCCGCTTCCATGAAGGCGCGGTTAGACAGGCCCGTCAGGCTGTCGTGGTTGGCGCGGTGCGACAGCGAGGCGTTTTCCTTTTGCAGATGGCTTTGCCATGCTTCCAGTTCGTCGAGCAGGGCGTTGAAGTCGTCATTGATCTGGTTCAGCTCGGCAATATTGGCCGGCGGCACGCGCAGTTCGAACGAGCGGTCGCGCCGCACGCGGTGGGCCGTTTCCGCCAGGTGGCGCAGGGGCGACGTGATCTCCGTTTCCATGCTGCGCGACAGGCGCACAGCGACGACGAGGCTGAGCACCAGGCAGGCGAGCAGGCAGGTCAGGCCGCTGAGCAGGAAGGGCAGCAGGCTGCGGCTGTGCGGCACCAGCTTGATGCTGCCGATGGCCTGTTCGTTGCGCGTGATGGGGAAGGTCAGCGAATCGGGCAGCATCCAGCCCGTCAGCGCGCGTTCGATGTAGTAGCGCGTGCCGTGTTCGCCCCGTTCCCAGCGGGCCAGCACGTTGCCGGCCGTGTCGCTCACCTGCGCCTGGTCGATATCTTCATTGACACCGATCAAGGCCAGCGCTTCCTTGGCGGCCATGGAATCGCCAAAGACGACGGCCCCTTCCACCGTGTAGCTCATCGAGCGGGCCACCAGGCGCAGGTTCTGGTCCGAATACACGCGCAGGGCCAGCAGCGCCACGGCCGTCAGGGTCAGGCCGGCCGCCAGCACGGCGATCAGCGACACGCTCAGGTGGGCGCGCCGCAGCACGCTGTCGAGCGTCGGGCGGGGCCGGCGGGCAGGCTTGTTGCTCATCCGGGCGCTCATGGCGGCGGTCCCTTGCGACGTGCAATTTGCAAGGCGTTCGGATGCACGCGCAGGCCGCTGCGGGCGATGGCGTCGAGGTTGACGTCAAAACCGATCTGCGCCTCGGCGAGGCGCAGGCAGAACATGGTGCCCACGGCGCAGGACGTGCCGGGTTCGGCCACCGATAAAATCGGCTTGCCGATGATCTGCGCCAGCAGATGCTCGCGTTCGCCCTCGGGCAGGCTGCCCAGGTAGACGACGTCGCATTCGCTGACAGCGGCGGCTGCCGCCGGGATTTTCACGCGGATGCGCTGGCCCAGGCTGGAAGCGGGCGTGTCGACGATGGCCGCGCCGTAACGGGGCGCACCGAGCATGCAGACGCGCACTTCCTGGCGCGCCACGGGCCAGCGCACATAGCTGATGATGCCAAACAGGACCTGGGCCACCTCGGCGGGACGCCTAGCGTCCACCGCCGCGCCCGTTTGCGCCCACGCACACGGGGCCAGCGCCGTGCAGGCCAGCAATGATGCCAGCAGCGAGGCCAGCAGCACGACGAGCAGGGCGGGCGGCGCGGAGCGCTGCCGGTGGCGAGGGAAGGAGGGCACGGCGTCGGTGTCTTTATGCAGGTCGGGTTGCTATTCAACTAGTTACTCAGCAACACAGACTCTACGGAAGTCCCTGTTGAAAGTAAATCACGGCGCTACGCCATAAACCTTGCATTATAAACACGAATGTGAAAACTTGCATTCTTTACCATGAGAATTACTTGTCAACACTGCCGTGGCGTGCCAAAGTGTTGCTATTCTTCCAGTGTCGCTTCCAGCAAGTCGATTTCGCGCAGCAGGCGCAAATGGATGGTGTCGTCCAGTTCGCCCGAGATGCGGCGGCGGAACAGTTCATCCCGCTCCGCATTCAGCGCTTCCAGGCGCAGCGCCCGTTCGGCCTTGGCCAGTTCCTGCAGCCGCATCGCTTCGTCGTTGCTGCTTTCGCCATACGCGAGGCGGCGCCGGTAGGCTTCGATCAGGCGGTTGGCCGCCTCCGTGACGACTTGCTGCTTGTCATTTTTGTCGATGCCTTCGCACACTTTTTCCAGCCGCGCGATGGCCGCTTCGGCGGCAGCGGCACGGGCATTGCGCTCTTCCGTCGAACGGCGCGCGGGCGGCGCGAACACGAGGCCCTTGGTCAGCAGGGGCAAGGTGACGCTGGCCAGCAGCAGCGACAATAAGATCACGCCCATGGCCAGGAAGATGACGAGGTCGCGCGCGGGAAAGCGCGTGCCGTCGGGCAAGAACAAGGGCAGGGTCAGAATGCCGGCCAGGGTCAGCGCACCGCGCACGCCCGCGAACGACGCCACCAGCAGCAGGCGCAGGCTGGGGCGCGCCAGCAGCGCCGCGTCCTTCGGTTCGCCCGCCATTTTCTTGTGGTGCTTGAACAGGGTCAGTTTCATGGAAATGAAGACCCAGAGGAAGCGCATGAAGGTCAGTCCCACCGTGATGGCGATGACGAACAGCGGCAGTTTCCAGGCGCTGCCGGCGCCAATTTCGGCGGAGGCGGCCGGCAAGCCGGCAACGGTGGTGGGCAGCTGCGCGCCCAGCATGACGAAGATCACGCCATTCAAGACCAGTTGCACGGTATCCCACACGGCCTTGCGCTGGGTGCGCGTGGCGGCCAGCGGACGGCCGATCAGGTCGGCGTAATGCATGGACACGCCCGCCGTGGCGGCGGCCAGGATGCCGGAACCGTGGATTTGCTCGGCGCCCAGGTAGGCGGCGAACGGGATCAGGATGCTGATGAGGATTTGCAGGCCCGGCTCTTCGCCGACCTTGCTCACCAGCCATTTATTCGCCAGTCCCACGCCCCACGAGATGGCCAGGCCGATGATGATGCCGCCGCCCGCTTCCTGCAGGAAACTCAGCGAGGCGGCGCCGATGGAAAAGCCGCCCGTCATCATGGCGCCCACGGCAAACGTGAAGCAGACGAGGCCCGACGCGTCGTTGAGCAGGGATTCACCTTCCAGGATATGCATCAGGCGCGGCGGGATCGGGTTGCCGGCGGCGATCGCCGACACGGCCACGGGGTCCGTCGGCGAGAGGATGGCGCCCAGCGCGAAGGCGACGGCCAGCGGCACGCTGGGGATCAGCCAGTCGATGAAAAAGCCCATGCCCAGCACGGTAAACAGCACCAGGCCGATGGCCAGCATCAGGATCGAACGGGCGTCGGAAAAGAAGGCGCCCTTGGGGATGCGCCAGCCATCGAGAAACAGCAGTGGCGGGATGAAGAGCAGGAAGAAAATGTCGGGATCGAGCGGCACTTGCACGCCAAACACGGCCAATCCCGTGCCGCCGGCGATCTGGATCAAGGGCAGCGGCAGCTTGACCCAGCGCGAGCGGGCGAGAAAGCCGCACAGGACGACGGTCAGAACGAGGATGAGGATGATGGTAACGGTATGCATGAAGGAGCGGCGGCGTGCTGAAACGCTGATTATAAGGCGCGGCCCGCCTGTAGGCACCGCCTGCGTGTCATTGCGTACATACAACAAGTCACAATCGCGGTAAGATTGCCACTGTGGCCCTGCTGCCGCCGCCGTTGGCCGGCGGCTGGTCGCCTTGCTTGATATCTTTGCTGTTACCCTGGCCTTTACTTTTCACTGGTTCCTGTTTTGCTCAAGAAAATCTTCACCGGACTGCTGCTGTCGCTGGCATTGCTCATCGTGGCGGCCCTGGCCGCGTATCTGTATTACTGGCGCCCCGCGCTGGCGCCCATCGATCCGCCTGCCGCCACAGCATTTTCCCCGCAAGTGGTGGAACAGGGCCGCATCCTGGCCGGCATGGGCAATTGCGCCGCCTGCCATACGGCCAAGGGCGGCGCCGATTACGCGGGCGGCCACGGCCTGGCCACGCCGTTCGGCACGATTTACGCGACGAATATCACGCCCGACAGGCAAACGGGCATCGGCCGCTGGTCGCTGGCCGCCTTCCAGCGGGCCATGCGCGAAGGCGTGGGCCGCGATGGCGCGCATTTGTATCCCGTCTTTCCATACACCCATTTCAACCTGGTCTCGGATACGGACCTGACGGCCTTGTACGCGTATGTCATGACGCGCCCGCCCGTGTATGCGGTGGCGCCCGCCAACAGCGTGCCGTTTCCCCTGAACCTGCGGCCGCTACAGGCGGGCTGGAAGCTGCTGTTTTTCAAGCCAGCGACTTTCCAGCTTGATCCTGCACAAGGACTGGACTGGAACCGGGGTCGCTATCTGGCCGAAGGCCTGGCCCATTGCGCCGCCTGCCACACGCCGCGCAATGCGCTGGGCGCCGAGCTTGCCGGTTCGTCCTATCTGGGCGCGCCCATCGACCACTGGTATGCGCCGGCCTTGACCAGCGCCAACACGGCGCCCTTGCCATGGACGCAAGACGAGCTGTACGCCTTCCTGCGCACGGGGGCGACGGCCCTGCACGGCGTGGCGGCAGGCCCCATGTCGGCCGTCGTGCATGAAGGCATGGGCGCCTCGCCCGACAGCGATATCCGCGCGCTGGTAACGTATTTTGCCGGCGTGGCCGGGGCAGAGCAACGCCAGGTGGATACCGATACCGTGGTCAAGGCCGGCATCGCCCGCTCGCAGCGCGTCAGCCTGGTCGACAATGACCGTGGCGCCAGCCTGTACGTGGCCGCCTGCGCGTCGTGCCATTCGAACAGCGACGGCCGACCCGTGGCCCTGCGCCCGGAACTGAGCCTGAACAGCGCCGTCAGCGCGCCCGATCCCGCTAACCTGATCCAGGTGATATTGCACGGCATCAGCAAGGATGCCGCCATGCCCGGCGTGCTGATGCCCGGCTTTGCCGCCTCGCTGACGGACAACGACGTGGCCCAGCTGGCCGCCTATCTGCGCCGCAGCCGCAGCCACCAGCCGGCCTGGACGAACCTGGAAGCGGCCGTGGGGCGCGCGCGCGCCGGCAAGTAATTCTTGAAAGTTTCTTAAAAATATCTATGTATAACATTACCGTGAATGGCCAACCCTTCGGCACCGAGGCCGATGCCGAGACGCCCCTGCTGTGGGTGCTACGCGACGAAGCCCGGTTAAAAGGCACGAAGTTTGGCTGCGGCATCGGCATGTGCGGCGCCTGCACCGTGCACGTGGATGGCCGCGCCATGCGCTCCTGCATCACGCCGATTGCCGCCGTGGCCGGCTGCGCCATCACCACCATCGAAGGCCTCTCGCCAGACGGCACGCACCCGCTACAGCAGGCGTGGCTCGCCACGCAGGCGCCCCAGTGCGGCTATTGCCAGTCGGGCCAGATCATGCAGGCAGCCACCCTGTTGAAAGACTATCCGCAGCCGACGGATGCGAATATCGATGCCGTCATGAGCGGCAACCTGTGCCGCTGCATGGCATATGTGCGCATCCGCAAGGCCATCAAGCTGGCGGCCGGCATGTCGGAGGCGCCCGGTGTTTAAGCTGCCAAAAGAAACTACCAGTGCCCGTCCCAGCCCGCTGAGCCGGCGCGGTTTCCTGATCGCCGCCGCCGGCACGGGTTTTACCCTGGCCTTCTTGCGGGCCGACAGCTCCTTGGCCGCCGGCAAGGCGGCGCCCGTGCCGCCAGAACAAGGCATCGCGCCTGTGTTCGATCCCGGCATCTGGTTCCAGATCGGCCGCGACGGCATCGTCACCGTCAATATCGCCAAGGCGGAAATGGGCCAGCACATCGGCACTGCTCTGGCGCGCATCGTGGCCGAGGAGCTGGAAGCGGACTGGAGCAAGGTGCGCCTGCATTACGTGGACACGGACCCGAAGTGGGGTTTGATGGTGACGGGCGGCAGCTGGTCCGTCTGGCAGAATTTCGACCCGCTCAGCCGTGCCGGTGCGGCCGGGCGCCTCGCGCTCGTCGAGGAAGGCGCGCGCCTGCTGCGCGTGCCCGCGTCCGCCTGCCACGCCAGACTGGGCGTCGTGCATGGCCGGGGGCGCTCGATCAGCTATGGCGACATCGTGCGCCGTGGCAAGCTGGCGCGCCAGTACACGCCCGAGCAATTGAAGGCCATCGTGCTGAAAACGCCGCCGCAGCGCAGCCTGATCGGCCAGCAGGTGCAGGCGCTGGACATCCCCGCGAAGATCAATGGCACGGCCGTGTACGGCATCGATGCGGAGGTCGAGGGCATGCTGTTTGCGCGCCCGAAGATCCCGCCCACGCGCTATGGCTCAAAAGTGGTGTCCATCGATGATACGGCCGCGAAAAAGGTCAAGGGCTACCTGCGTTCGTTCGCCTTGCAGGACCCTAGCGGAACGGTGCCCGGCTGGGTCATGGTGGTGGCTGAAACGTATGCGGCCGCCATGCGCGCGGCCGAGCTGGTGCAAGTGAAATGGCGGGCCGGCGCGGCGGCCCACGTGGCGGAGCAGGATATCCTCAACTATGGGGCCAAGCAGCTGGCCGATGCCAGCCTGGGCGCCCGCGTGGTCGATGATGATGGCGTGGAGCAAGCGTTCCACGATGCCAGCCTGCAGCTGGAACGCCACTACACGACCAGCACCGTGCTGCATTTCCAGCTGGAACCCGTGAATGCCGTGGCGCAGGAAATCGACGGCGTCTGGCACATTCATGCGGGCAACCAGTGGCAATCCCTGATCCTGCCCGTGCTGGCGCAAGCATTGAAGGTGCCCGAGAGCAATGTCATGCTGCACACCTATATGCTCGGTGGCGGCTTCGGGCGGCGCCTGAATGGCGATTATTGCGTGCCGGCCGCGCTGGCCGCGCAAGCCGTGGGGCGCCCCGTCAAGATGATTTGCACGCGGGCCGACGATGCCCGTTTCGATTCGCCCCGTTCACCATCCGTGCAGCATGTACGCATGGCCTTCGACGACGCCGGCAAGGTGTCGGCGATGGTGCACGAAGCGAGCGCGGGCTGGCCCACGCAAGCCATGATCCCCGCCTTCCTGGCCAAGGATAAGCAGGGCCATCCGTATGACCCTTTCGCCATCGCCGGCGCCGACCACTGGTACACGGTAGGCGCGCAGCGCGTGCGGGCCGTGTCGAACGACCTGGCCAACAGCAGTTTCCGCCCCGGCTGGCTGCGCTCCGTGGGGCCCGGCTGGACGAATTGGGCCGTGGAAAGTTTCATGGATGAGGCGGCGCAGGCGGCCAAGGTCGATCCGCTGGCGTTCCGTTTGTCCTTGCTGCAGGGCACGGGGCGCAACGCGGGCAGCGCGCCGAACGCCGTCGGCGGCGCCGCGCGCCTGGCCCGCGTGCTGCAGCGGGTGGCGGACAAGGCAGGCTGGGGCAAGGCCATGCCGCCCGACACGGGCCTGGGCATCGCCGCCACGTTCGGCCAGGAACGCGACATGCCCACCTGGACGGCCTGCGTCGCGCGGGTCAAGGTGGACCGCAGCACTTGCATGGTGAAAGTCGAAAAATTGTTCATGGTGATCGACGCGGGCAGCATCGTCGACCCCGATGGCGCGCAGGCGCAGGCGGAAGGGGGCGCCTTGTGGGGCGTGAGCATGGCCTTGCATGAAGGCACGGCCTTCCTGAATGGCGAAGTGAAGGACACCAACCTGAATACCTATACGCCCCTGCGCATGGCCGACGTGCCCGAGCTCGATATTGAATTCGTTGCCAGCACGGCAACTTCGACGGGCATGGGCGAACCGCCCACGACGGCCGTGGCGCCCGCCATTGGCAACGCCATCTTTGCCGCCGTGGCCTCGCGCGTACGGCATTTGCCGATCCGCCCGGAAGCCGTGCTGAAGGGGCTGGACCGGCACGGCGCCGTGTAGTCTTGCCATCCTGCTTTCCTGGCGGCGGTGCGCGAACGGCTGCGCAGGAATGGCTGCGGGCTGCTACACTGAGGTTAGCCGCCCCGGGTATGCAGGCTGTGCCCGTCCCGGCAAGATCAGCGTAAAATCAGCGCACAGCTCGACTTCAGCTTTAGCTTGATCCCAGCTCGATTGCGGAGGCAACCATGCAAGAACAATTTGTCAGCATTACGGCCGATGAACTTCAACTGGATGGCGTGCTTGAAATGCCCGAGCGGCCGGTCGGCATCGTCCTGTTTGCCCACGGCGCAGGCGCCGACAGCGACTACCTGGGCGCCTCCAGCCACGCCACTTCCCAGGATTTCTTGCGAGCGGGCATTGCCACCCTGCGCTTCGACCAGGGCGGCGTCGGGCCTGGCGGCGGCAGCAATGGCCACGCGTATTTCGTGCGCAGCGATATCGTGCTGCTGGCGCGCCAGCTGGAAAAAGCCCTGGGCTGGCTGCAGATGGACGCGTCCACGCGGCGCTTGCCCTGCGGCTTGTATGGCTATGGCACCAGCGCGGCCGTCGTCATGCAACTGGCGGCCTGGCGCAGCGCGGAAATCGCAGCGCTGGCCGTGTGCGATGGCCAGGTGGAAATGGCGGGCAAGGCGGCGCTGGAAAATGTGCGCGTGCCATCGTTGCTGATCGTGGGCGGGCGCGATCCCGACGTGGCTGGCCTGAACCGCATGGCGTTCGCCACCTTGCGCTGCGACAAACAACTGGAACAGATCGCCGCACCCGGCGGCCCCGACACGCGCCACCAGGCGGCCTTGCTGGCCACGGATTGGTACACGCGCCATTTCAACGGGCATACCAGCACGTCGCAGTAGCGTGGCAGATCAGGCGGCGCGCAGGTTCTTCGCATGGAAGCGCACATGCTCTTCCATGAAGCTGGCGATGAAGTAATAGCCGTGGTCATAGCCGGCATGGCGGCGTAGCTGCACAGGCTGGCCGGCGTCGCGGCACGCCGCTTCGAAGACTTCGGGGTACAGTTGCTCGGGCAGGAATTTGTCGGCCAGGCCCTGGTCGATCAAGATGCCATCGGGAAATGATGCTGGCTGCCCCTGCCGGCCGCGCATCAGCGCGCTGGCGTCGTACTGCTGCCAGCTGGCTGCATCGCTGCCCAGGTAGCCTGTGAACGCTTTCTTGCCCCATGGACATTGGCTCGGTGCGGCGATGGGGGCGAAGGCGGAGACGGAGCGGAACAGTTCCGGGTTGCGCAAGGCCAGCACCAGTGCGCCATGGCCGCCCATCGAATGGCCGAAGATGCCCGTGCGTTGCGCATCGATCGCCAGTTCCTGCTCCAGCAGGGCGCGCAATTCCAGGATGTAGCTGTACATGCGGTAGTGGCTGCTCCACGGCGCCTCGGTGGCGTCCACGTAAAAGCCCGCGCCCACGCCGAAATCCCAGGATGCGCTCTCGCCCGCGATGTTCGCGCCACGGGGGCTGGTATCGGGAGCGATCAGGATGAGTCCTTCTTCTGCCGCCACGCGCTGCGCGCCGCCCTTGATCATGAAGGTTTCTTCCGTGCAGGTCAGGCCGGCCAGGTAAAACAGGGCGGGACGTTTGGTGCTGACCGTGGCGCCTGGCGCCGTGTCGGGAATGAAGGCCGAGAAACGCATGGGCAAGCCGATGGCTTGCGCGTCGTGGCGATAAAAGCGTTGTACGCCGCCAAAACAGGCGTGTTCACTCAACAGTTCCAGCATGAATTCTCCTCGTTAATCTCACAGTATAGCCAGAGTGGCAGGCGGCTGGAATAGCAGAGCGGCAAGCACGCGTCACCATTTGCAGCCGCTGTCGCCCGTTGCGCCTTTCAGCAGGAAGGGCAGCTTGGTCAGGCCGGCGAATTCCACATTGCCCAGCCGCGGCTTGTAATCGTTGTCGCATTTGGGCCGCGCGGCGCTGGCGATGGCTTGCGCCGTCCTGTCGCTGGACGTCAGTGCTGGCCCGGTGATGGATGGGCCAGTCTGGCGTGCCGCTTCCCTGGCCTGGCGTTTCAAGGCGTCAAGGTCGAGCGCAGCGGGAGGCGGCAATGCGGCTGCCACGTCGCCAGCGGCAGCGGGTGCGGGCATTGCTGCGGACACCGGCGCGGGCGTGATGGCTACCGTATGCCGGGGCCGTGCCTGGCTTTTTGAGATTGCTGGCGGCAGGGGTTGCGCGGGCGGCGTCACGGGGGCCAGCAACAGCAGTTGGGTGCTGCGCTGTGGCAGCAACGGTGGTGCCGGAAGCTTGTTTGAACGCAGCACTTGCCATAGCAGCACATGCAGCAGCACGGCGATGCCGGCACCGGCCAGCATGCGTGCCGATTCCCGTGGCAACGGCGGGGGCGCCATCAATCGAGCATGGCCGCGACCAGCGGCAGGATGTCCTGTGCCGGCGCTTCGGTCTTGAATGCCAGCAAATGGTCGGCGCGCGTCTTGCCCAGGTTGATGGCGGCCACGGGCTTGCCCGTTTCGGCCGCCATGCGGCACAGGCGAAAGCTGGAATACACCATGACGGATGAACCCACCACCAGCAGGGCGCCAGCTGCCATCATCTTGCGCTCGGCTTCGGCCGCGCAGGCGGCGGGCACGCCATCGCCGAAAAACACCACGTCCGGCTGCAGGGTGCCGCCGCAGCGGGGGCAGGCGGGCACGTGGAAGGTGGCCAGTTGCATTGGTTCCAGCAAGGCATCGCCATCGGGCGCCGGCGTGGCCGTGGCGCCCAGCAACTGCGGATTGTCGCGTTCGAGCTGATCCTGGATCAGGCGGCGCGTGTGGCGGGTATGGCAATCGAGGCACACGACGCCATGTATGCTGCCGTGCAACTCCGTGACGGCCGGACTGCCCGCTTGCTGATGCAGGCCATCCACATTTTGCGTGACCAGGCCGCCTATTCTCTGGCGCCGGGCCAGTTGCGCGATGGCCAGGTGACCGGGATTCGGCACGGCCCGCGCCAGGGTCGGCCAGCCCACCATGCTGCGCGCCCAGTAGCGGCGGCGCACGGCTTCCTGGCGGCGAAAATCGGGACCTTGCACGGGCGCGTTGCCGCGCCGCACGCCCTCCGTGTCGCGGTAGTCGGGAATGCCGGACGCCGTGCTGATGCCGGCGCCCGTCAGCAGCAGCACGTCGGGATGGCGTTGCAGGAACTGCGCCAGCTGATCGAGGGCGTGGTGGCTGCTGGCTGGCTGCTGGCTGGCGAAGGAAAAATTTTGCATGATGCGCCATGCTAACCGAAAAGCAGGGCGCCGTTGCAAGGGCGATATTTACTCCAGTTTCATGCCGAAGCGCTGCAGCCGCGGCTGCCAATGTTCCTCGATATTGGCCGAGACGAGGATGCGCTCGGCCTTGCCGATCAGCAATGCACGGGGCACGAAGCCGAAATAGCGCGAGTCGGCGCTGTTGTCGCGGTTATCGCCCAGCATGAGAAAATGGTCGGCCGGCACCGTCACGGGGGCAAAGCTGCGCCGCGCGCCAGCGATTTGCGGCAAGACCTGGATGCGGTGCTGCTCGGTCTGGTTGCGTTCGCTGATGCGCTGGGCCGTCAACTGGCCCACGTGGGCGATGGTTTCCGGCGCCGTGTCGAGCGCCGTGTACTGGGCAGGCTGGCCATTGATGACCAGCTGCTCATTGCGCATTTCCACCGTGTCGCCGGGCAGGGCGATGATGCGCTTGATCAGGCGCGTGCCGTCTTTTGGTGAAGAAAAGGTGACGATATCGCCCCGCTGCGGTTCGCCCAGGCGCTGCAGCACGATATCGGTGAGCGGCACTTTCAGGTTGAAGGCCAGGCGGTTGACGAAAACCACGTCGCCTTCGAGCAGGTTGGGGCGCATGGACGCCGACGGTATCGGATTCCAGTCCGCCACGGCCGTGCGGAACACGCCGAACAGCAGGAGGAACATCAAAAAACCTTTGTTGGCGCGCATCCATGTGCTCATGTCGGCTCTTTCGCTGGGCTGTGCCCGTGATGGTGAAGGGAGTCGCCATTGCTGCTGGCGACCTATTCACGATGCACGGCGAGGCTGAAGCCAGTCTTAAATGGCGCCAATGCGGCCACCAATGCGCAGGTGAATGGCGGGGATGGCGTACCGCTGTTGCGTGCACGCATCACTACGCCGGCTTCAGCGATGCAGGCGCTTGTCGTGCATGCCATCCCACAGCTCACCAAGCGCCACCAGCCATGGTTTGCGTGTTGCGCCGTTCAAAATACAGCAGGTCCGACCAGGCATCCTGGAAGCGCATGGCTTTTTCCGAGCGGCCATACTGGTGAAAGCCGTTGCGCCGCATGACGGCGACCGAGCCCAGGTTTTGCGGCCGCGCCGTCGCTTCCAGGCGCCACAGTTCCAGTGTGCCGAACGCTTCTTCCAGCAGCAGGGCGACCACGCGCGTGGCGTAGCCGCGTCCGCCGAACCGTTCGCCGATGCGGTAGCCGAGCGTTGCCTTGTTGAAATAGGGGCGCGTGACGGCCGTCAGATTGACCCGGCCGATGATTTGCCCGTCCAGTTTTGCCAGGTACTGGTAAGCGAGGTCTTGCTGGCGCTCGCGCTGCGCCTGCTCGATGGCGGCGGCGATGGCTTCCAGGTGGTAGTAGGATGGCGCGCGCGCCGTGACCCAGTTTTCAAAATACGCGCGGTTTTCCAGTTCGAAGGCCAGCAAAGCGGGAAGGTCGCTGCTGGCCGGCGGGTGTAGCTGAAGGCGGTCGAGGTCTGGCATGGGAGCGTGTCGGAAAGCGATGCGCCATTATAATCAGCTGGCGCATTTCGCCGCACATCTGAATTCATGAAGGAGCAGCATGCTGTCCCATATCTGCCTGGGAACCAACGACTTTCCCCGCGCCTACGCCTTCTACACGGCTCTGCTGGGAGAACTCGGTTTGATCGAGAAATTTCATGACCCCGTCAAGCCATGGGCAGGCTGGATGGCGCACGACGCGCCGCGTCCCTTGTTCGTGTTGACGGCGCCGCATGACGGCTTGCCGGCCGCGCCCGGCAATGGACAGATGACGGCCCTGCTGGCGGCCAGCCGCGCCCAGGTGGACCGCTGCCACCAGGCCGTGCTGGCGCTGGGCGCCGCGTGCGAAGGGCCGCCCGGCTTGCGGCCCCATTACCACGCCCATTACTATGGCGCCTACTTCCGCGACCTCGACGGCAACAAGCTGTGCGTGTGCTGCCACACCGAGGAATAGTTCAGCGCTGGCCCCAGATATCTTCCTCTGTCCAGCCCAGCTCCGCAAAATCCTGCGCCCGCTCGTCCGCTTCGCCGGCGCAATAGAATTCGTCGAGCTGCGGCGGTGCGATGCGCGTGCCGGCCAGCATGGCGTGCACTTGCCCCCGGTGGTGGATCTGGTGCTGGAACAGATGCGACAGCATGCGCTGGCGCGTGTCGACTTGCGGCGTGTCGCGCAGGATCGTCACGGGCCGCGCCAGGTCCGCGTCGCACAGCCTGCGGCAATGGGCGATCAGACGCGCGTCGGCTGCATGCTGTGCCGCCTGCAGCGTGGCGCAGTCGGTAAATGGCTCATCCTGTTCAAAGAAGACATAGCAGTCGGCATGGGGCGCTTCGCCGCGCAGCTCGCGTTCGAGCGCATCGAGATAAAACCAGTCGCATGTGAGGATGTGGTTCAGGGTGGACTGGATGGTGGGGAAAAAACTGACGCGCGTGGCCTGAAATTCGGCCAGACTTAGCTCGCCGCAGGCTTTCAGCAGGCGGTGGTTGGCCCAGGCGTTGTTGTACGCCTGGCTGGTGACGTACTGGGCCAGCATGTTGCTCATGATGTACCTTGCAAAGAGGGGGAACTGCCAGAGCGCCACTGTAGCACTTTGCGGCAGGTGGACCAAGCCGGCCACGCCCGCCGCACCGGCACGGCTGTCATCAAGTAAAATCGCGCAGCGGATGTCGCGATAGTGATGCATATAAGGCTGGAATAGCAATGGGTTGGATAGGAAAATTACTGAACGGCGGCGACGAAAAAAACAAGCTCGCGCCAGCCACGGCAGGGGCGGCACCCGAGATGGCACGGCAGCCAGCCACCATCACCGAAATCGATGCCATCTACTACCGCTGGCTGGCGGCCGCGGGTGCGACGCAGGCGACAAAGCAGGCCGAACAGCAGATGCTGGATGAATTGACGCGCCTGGCCAGTGAACCGGTCGCCGGCGCCGCGCTGGTGCCGCGCATTCCGGCCATCATTCCGCAGTTGATGCGTACCTTGCAAAATGAAAACATGAGCGCGGCCGAGCTGTCGCGCCAACTGGCCCAGGACGTGCTGCTGGTCGCCGAGGTCTACCGCGAAGCGAACCGGCCACGCTACCATTCGCGCTACAACGCCAGCCCGTCGATCAACAACATGGAAGGCGCCATCATGCTGCTGGGGCAAAACGGCATGCGCATGCTGCTCGCCCGCGTCGCCTTCCGTCCCATCGTCAGCATGCAGAGCGGCGGCCTGACCATACGCACGGCGCCGCTGATCTGGCGCCAGTCCGAGAAATGCGCGCTGGCGGCCAACCTGGTCGCACCGGCCATGCAGGCCAACGCCTTCGATGCCTATCTGGCGGGACTGATGGCCAATGTCGGCCTGGTGGTGGCATTCCGGCTGATCGACCAGATGCATGCGCCCGATGCCTTTCCGCAATCGGACGCCTTCATTGCCCAGGTGTTTGTGCAAGCGCGCATCCTGTCGGTACGGATCGCCGAGTTATGGGAGTTTCCCGAGTCCGTGACCCGCGCGATCGGGCATGCCGGCGTCGATGCCCAAGCCGATGCCGATCCGCAGGCGCGAGCGCTGTCGCTGGGAGATCGCTTGAGCAAGCTGCGCATGCTGGTCGATACTGGCCGCTTTCCTGCCGACGATCCCTTCGTGATGACGGGATTGAGCAAGGCCGAGCTGCAGGTGTTCGACAAGCTGGCCGACGAGGACGACGAGGAGTGACGGCCGCAGGCCGTCACGATGGGCATGCGGCGGATATCGCTCAGCGCGCAAAATAGAGTTCGTGCAGGTGATCGAGATCGACCTCGGAAGCCGCCTGCGACAGCGCTACTTTGCCGCTTTGCATCAGGTAGACGTGATCGGCCACGCCCACGGCACGCGCCGTGTTCTGTTCGACGAGGATGATGGTGCGCCGGCCGTCGTTCAGGCGCGCGAGGATCTCGAACAGCTCGTTGACCACCAGCGGCGCCAGGCCCAGCGATGGTTCGTCGATGATCAATAGCGACGGGTCGGACATCAAGCCCCGCGCCATCGCCAGCATCTGCGCCTCGCCGCCGGACAGTGATCCGGCCAGCTGCTTGCGCCGTTCGTGCAGGCGCGGGAACATGGCGTAGGCTTCGGCCAGGCGCGCCGGCATGTGGCTGCGGTGCTCTTTCGGAAACGCGCCCATGATCAGGTTTTCTTCCACGCTCATGTCGCGAAATGTCATGCGGCCCTCGGGGATCATGGTGACCCTCGCGTCGCTCATCTTCCACGTGGGCGTGCCGTTGATGGCCACGCCATCGAGCGCGATGCTGCCCGCGCCCACGGGCAGCAAACCCATGATGGCGCGCAGCAGGGTGGTCTTGCCGGCCCCATTCGGGCCGATGATGGTGGTCAGCTTGCCCTTCTGGATCGACAGCGATACATCCCACAGCACATTGATGGCGCCATAGCCGGCGCGCAGTTTACTTATGTCAAGCATCGTTTCAGGCATGCGCGGCTCCCGTATAGCTTTCGATGACGGCCGGATCGCGGAACACGGCATCGGGCGTGCCGTCGGCGATCAGCTGGCCAAAATTGAGCACGGCCACGCGCTGGCACAGATTGCTGATGGTTTCGATGTCGTGCTCGATCATGACGATGCCCACGCCAAAGGCCGCGTGCAAGTCCTTCAGCATGCCCATGAAGCGGCGCTTGCCGTTCGTTTCCAGGCCGGCCAGCACTTCGTCGAGCAGCAGCAGCTTTGGATTGGTGGCCAGCGCCTTGGCCACTTCCAGCGCCTTGAGTTCCGTCAGCGCCAGTTCGCTGGCCGCGTCGCGCCCGGCCTTGTCCGCCAGGCTGGTGAAGTCGAGGATTTCATCGATCTTGCGCGGGTCCACCTTGCCGGTGCCGAAGCGCTGCGCCACGATGAGGTTTTCGCGCACCGTCAATTCATGCATCGGTTGCGGAATCTGGAAGGTGCGGCCCAGCCCCAGGCGGGCGCGCTGGTACATGGGCGTGGCCATGATGTCGCGCCCCTCGAAGCGGATGCTGCCGCTGGTGGGGCGCACCAGGCCGGAGATCGCGTTGAACAGGGTGGTCTTGCCGGCGCCATTCGCGCCCACCAGGCCGATCACGTCGTGGCTGCCCACGTTCAGGGTGACGGAATCGACGGCCGTCAGGCCGCCGAAGCGCACGCAGACATTATCGAGTTCAAGCATGTTGTTTCTCCTTCGCTTTGAACGCCTTGCGTAGCAGCGGCAGCAGGCCGTTCGGACTGAAGACGATCATCGCCACCAGCAGCACGCCCAGCACCAGCTGGTGGCCCGTGGGAATCAGCGATTTGAAAATCAGCTGGTCGACCAGGTAGACCACCACGGCGCCCAGCACGGGGCCGAGGATGGTGCGGTAGCCGCCGAAGATGGCCGCCACGATCGGCAACGTCACCCACAGGCTGTTGAAGGCGTAGTCCGGCTCCAGGAAGTTGATGTAGTGGGCGTTGAAGGCGCCGAACAGGCCCGCCATGAAGGCCGACACGAGCAGCATGGCGCCTTTCAGCAAAGTGCTGTTGACGCCGACGACGCGCGTGGCGTCTTCGCTGTCGTGCATGGCGCGCAGGGCGATGCCGTAGTGGCTGGCGCGGATGCGGCTGTAGGCAAACGCGCACGCCACCACCAGGGTCAGCACCACCAGGTAGGCGCCCGTCTTGCTGGCCAAATCGAAGCCGAGGACGGTGGGCAAGGTCGGGATGTTGTTGATGCCGCCGGCGCCGCCCGTCACGGAACTCCATTCCGTGGCCAGGATACGGAAGATGTGGGCGTAGGCGAGGATGGCCAGCGCAAAATACGGCCCGCGCAGGCGCAGCACGGGCAGCATGATGACGGCGGCGATGGCCGCGCCCACGCCGCCCAGCAGCATGGCGGCAAACACGGGCAAGCCCAGTTTCACGGTAGCGAGGGCGGAGACATATGCGCCCACGCCGAAGAAGGCCGCATGGCCGAAGCTGACCATGCCGCCCAGGTTACCCAGCAGGGCCCAGGACATGGCCACGCCGCCGATGATCAGGGCCGCCACCACCATGCTCATCACATACTGGTTGCCGCCCAGGGCCAGCGGCACGGCGATATAGGCGGCCAGCAGCAGGGCCGCCGTGGACATCAGTGAAGTACGGCTCATCCGCGCCTCCGTTGTGCGCCGAACAGGCCGTTCGGCATGATGAACAGCACCAGCAGGAACAGCACCATGCCGGACAATTCCTGCAGCGCGGAGCTGGCCAGGGTGACGGTCAGCGCTTCGGCCACGCCCAGCAGCACGGCGGCGAGCAGCACGCCGGGTATCGAGCCGATGCCGGCGAGGACCGTGATGATGAAGGCTTTCACCGTCAGCGCGCCGCCGTAGGCAGGCTGGATCACGCCATAGCTGAACAGGGCGACGCCGGCAAACGCAGCCAGGATGCCGGCGACTAAAAAGGAAACCAGTTCCGTGCGGCCCGGGTCGATGCCCATCAGCTTGGCCGCGTCGCGGTTGCTGGAGACGGCGCGCACGGCGCGGCCATACCAGCTGGTGGACAGCCAGCGCCACAGGGCCGCCATCAGCACCAGGCTGACGCCAAAGAAAATCACTTCGCTGCGCATGCTGAAAAACGGACCGATCTCGATGCCTTCCTGCAGCCAGCTCGACGAGGTCGACCGGATGTCCGCCTTCCATACGAGCAGGATGAAATTGGTGAGGATGACGCCGATGCCATAGGTGAGGATCAGCGAATTGATTTCGCGGTCTTTCTTGATGCGGCTGACGATCAGGTACACGCCCACGGATGTGAGGCTGACGATCACCAGCGCGATGGGAATGGCGAACATGGGCCCCAGGCCCAGGCCCGACTCCACGCTGTAGGCGATGTAGGCGGCCAGCAGCACCAGCTCGCCGTGCGCCAGGTTGATCACTTTCATGGTGCCGAAGACCAGCGCCAGTCCCAGTGCGATCAGGGCGTAGGAGCCGCCCTGCAGCAAGCCAGAATACAAGGCTTGCAAGATTAATTCTGTCATGTCGTCATCCCGTCAGGCTTTCCTGGCGCATCGCGAAGATGCACCAGGACCGCCGTTCATCGGTGCACGCCTGGCAGGCGTGCGCGTGTGCAGCGGGAGGCTGCCTACCAGGGCAGGGCTGGATAGGCCAGCTTGCCCGTGGCGTGTTCCTTCGGCCAGACGATCACCACTTTCTTGTCCTGGTGCTGCGCCATGCGGTGCACGAAATTCTGGTTGTCGCCATTGGCGGCGAACTGCACCCGGCCGATCAGGGTTTCACGGTCCGTCTTGCGCATTTCCTCGGCCACGCCGCCTTTCTTGAGCGTGCCCTTGTCGGCCGCGCGCGCGATGGCTTCGAACAGCAGCATCGATTGCACATAGCCGAACTGGCCCAGGTAGTCGGGCTCCTTCTTGTACAACTGCTTGTAGGCGTCGCTGAAGGCCTTGCCGTCGGCCGTCTTGAATTCCGTGGGGAAGGGCAGCAGGGCCGTGCCGAACACGTTCGGCATCAGGTCGGGGAAGTCGGCCGCCATTTTCGGCGTGGCCAGCGACCACACGCCCACCATGGCCTTGATCTTCGGCTTCAGGACGCGGGCGGCGCGGATGATGCCCACGTAATCGTTTTCGTAGCCGACCATGGCCACCACTTCCGATTTATCCTGCAGCTTGATCTTGTTGATGATGGGCTTGAAGTCGGTAATGGCCGGGTCGAACGAGTGCGTCGTCACTTTTACGCCTTTGGCGGCCAGGGCCTTTTCCACGTCTTTCGCCAGGCCCGTGGTGGCGTCCTTGGTCGAATACACGATGGAGACAGACTTGGCGCCCACATCCTGCAGCAGTCCCAGCATGGCTTTTTCGTAGCCGGCCGTGTTATTGATGCGGAAAAAATTCTTGCGCCCGCTGGACACCAGGCTGTCGTCCACGCCGCCCGAGGTGATGTAGACGAGGCCCAGTTTATTCGCCGTGTCCGAGGCGGGCGAGATATTGTTCGAGCCATAGCCGCCCGTGATGGCCACCACACCCTGGCTGGCCAGCTTTTCCACGGCGGCGATGGCCTTGGCGGGCGCCGATTCGTCGTCGACGGTGATGATCTTGATGGTGTGCTTGCCGTTGGTCTTGTTGAATACCTCGGCCGCGACCATGATCCCTTCCTGCATGCCTGCGCCGACCCGCGCCAGGTTGCCCGTCAGCGGGATTTCCGCGCCGACCAGAAATTCGTCGGCGCTGGCCTGTGCCATCCAGGCGCTGGCAACCAGTGCTGCCATGGCGATGCGTGTATAGGTGCGTTTCATCGTGTCTCCTCCGGTGATGTGGCTTGGTTTTATTGTCTTGTCTGGTACAGCATGGTCAACTTATCGTGCATTCTGCGCCATTTGCCGCAGCTGCCCCTTTAAAATCTTGCCCGTGGCGGCCGCTGGCAGCGCTTCCATGACGATGATGGCGGATGGGCACTTGTACGGCGACAGGGTCTGTGCCAGCCATGCCTGCAATTCTGCCATGCTGGCGGGCTGGCGCGGGTCCAGTTCCACGTAGGCGATGACGTCCTCGTTGCCATCGGCGAGGGTGCGCCCCACTACGGCCGACTGCACCACCGAAGGGTGGGCGTTCAGCGCCGTTTCCACTTCCAGCGGATACACATTGAAGCCGGAGCGGATGATCAATTCCTTGGTGCGTCCCACGATGAACAGCGCGCCGTCTGGATCCTGGCGCGCCATGTCGCCCGTATTGAGCCAGCCGCCGTCGCGCATGGTGGCCGCCGTCATGGCCGGTTCGCGGTAATAGCCGGCCATGACGTTCGGCCCGCGTATCCACAATTCTCCCGGCTCGCCCGGCGTCACGTCCGTACCGGCCAGGTCCACCACGCGCACTTCCACGCCCGGGATCGGCATGCCGACGGAATCGTCGCGTCGCGGCGCTTCCAGGCGGGTCTGGCTGATGGTGGGCGCGCTTTCCGTCATGCCGTAGCCATTGTGCAGCGCGGTACCCAGCAGCTTTTCCACGTCGCGCTTGAGCGATGGCGCCAGCGGCGAGCCGCCCGCATACGCAAAGCGCAGCCGCGTGGGCAGCGGCGTATCGGCGCCGCCCAGGGTTTGCAGCAGCTTGGCGTACATGGCGGGCACGCCCTGCACGATGGTCAAGCCATCGTCTTTCAAGGCCGAGAGCAGGCCATCGACGGAAAAGCGCGGCACCAGATACAGCGCGGCGCCCGCATACAGGGTGCCCAGTGCCACCGAGGCCAGGCCGTACACGTGCGAAATCGGCAGCACGCCATACGCGCGGTCGCTGCGCGTCAGGCCCCGCAATGTGCTGGAGACGGCGGCGATGAACAGCAGGTTGCGGTGCGTGAGCATCACGCCTTTTGACTGGCCTGTCGTGCCCGTCGTGTAGATCAGCGCGGCCACCTGTTCGTTGCCGGGAACCGTGTCTTCCGCGATGGCGGCGTCGTTCAATTCGCCGGCCAGCAGCTCGCCCATGCCATCGACGGTGACAGGGCGGGCGCCGCGCCGCGCCGCATGCGCGGCCGCTTCCGGCGAGGCGCCTGCCAGGAACAGCACACGCCGCGCGGAACTGTGCGCGGCGATGGTATCGATCTCGCGCGCCGACAGACGGGCATTGACGTTGACGATCCACGCATCGATGCCGGCGGCCGCGAAGATCAGCGCCACCTGCAGCGCGCCATTCTCTCCCACCACCATCAGGCGGTCGCCGGCGCGCACGTCGAGGTTGCGCAGCAGCTGCGCTGCACTTTCCACGCTCTGCTGCAGCTGCGCGTAGGTCCAGCTGCGGCCACCTTCATGCAGCGCCGGCGCGTCCGGCGCGCGCGCGGCCCAGTAGGCAGGGATGGCCGACAGGCGCGCCGGCAAGCCGGCCAGCAGGGTGGGGATGTCCATCGCGGCCTCCTTCACTTTTGCGCTGCCTTGATCATGTTGCGGGCGATGACGATCTGCTGGATCTGCGTCGTGCCCTCGTAAATGCGGAACAGGCGCACGTCGCGGTAGAAACGCTCGGCCGCGTATTCGCTGATGTAGCCGGCGCCGCCGTGGATCTGCACGGAGCGGTCAGCGACCCTGCCGCACATTTCGGAGGCGAACAGCTTGCAGCACGACGCTTCCGTCGAAATGTCTTCCTTGTTGTCGCGCCGGCGCGCCGCGTCGAGCACCATGCTGCGCGCCGCGTAAATCTCCGCCTTGCTGTCGGCCAGCATGGCCTGGATCAGCTGGAATTCCGCGATGGGCTGGCCGAACTGCTGGCGCTCCATCGCATACGCGAGGGCGTCGGCCAGCATGCGCTCGGCCGCGCCCACGCAGACGGCGGCGATGTGCAGCCGGCCCTTGTCGAGCACTTTCATGGCCGTCTTGAAGCCCACGCCTTCCTTGCCGCCGATGATGTTCGCGGCCGGCACACGGCAGTTTTCAAAGATGACGTCGCAGGTATGTGCGCCTTGCTGGCCCATTTTTTTATCAATCTTGCCCAGCGAGAGGCCGGGCGTGTCCTTTTCCACGATGAAGGCGGAAATCGCCGAGGCGCCCCGCTTGACGGGATCCGTGCGCGCCATGACGGTAAAGATGCTCGCTTCTGGCGCGTTGGTGATATAGCGCTTGCTGCCATTGAGGATGTAAAAGTCGCCGTCGCGCACGGCCGTCGTGCGCAGGGACGCCGCGTCGGAGCCCGATCCCGCTTCCGTCAGGGCGAACGAGCCGATGATCTCGCCCGCCGCCAGCTTGGGCAGATAGTATTGTTTTTGCGCTTCCGTACCGTCGATAACAATGCCTTGCGAACCGATGCCGTTGTTCGTGCCGATCAGCGAGCGGAAGGCGGGCGAGGTGCGGGCGATTTCGAAAGCGACCCTGACTTCCTCTTCCATGCTCAGTTCCAGGCCGCCGTAGGCTTCCGGGATGGACAGGCCGAACAGGCCCAGTTCGCGCATCTGCGCCACGATGGCGGGCGGGATCGTATCCGTTTCGGCCACCAGCGCCTCGTTCGGCACCAGCACTTCGCGCACGAAACGGGCGATGCTGTCGAGCAGGATGTTCAGGGTTTCTTCGTCGCGTATCATCAGGGTCCTCGGAGGCGATATTGAGAGGGGGCGCGCAGTCTAACCGCGGCCCAGGTTTTTTTCCACTGTCTTGACCAGGGCGACCAGGCGCGGTCCCAGGTCCGATTCGAGTTTTTCGCGCGACAGCAGGAAGGCGGGGCCGCCGCAATTGAAGGCCATCACCTGTTCGCCATCGGCACCCAGCATGGGCACGCCCACGGCATGCACGTCGTTCTGCCACTCGCCGGCCGAGATGCAAAAGCCCCGGTCCTGGTAATCCTTGAAGCCTTGTTCGATACCGGCCTTGATGCGCGGCCAGCGTTCCGTCTCGTGCACGCGCGCATGGTCCATCAGGTAGTCGCGTTCGGCCTGCGGCAGGATGCACAGCAGGGCCTTGCCCATGGCCGTCGTCATCAGGGGGATGCGCGAACCGACGTCGAGGCGCAGGGTGACGTTGGCGCTGCTGCGGCACGTTTCCACGTACACCATGCTGAGACGGTCGCGCGTGCCCAGCGAAACGGAGGCCTGCGCATGCTCGGCCAGTTCTTCCATCAGCGGGCGCGCCATCTTGCGCACATCGAGGTTCGACAGCATGCGGTAACCGAGGGCCAGCACGCCGGCGCCCAGCTGGTACTTGCCCAGGCTGTCCGAATAATTCAGGTAGCCGAGTTTGGTGAGGGTGTAGGTGAGGCGCGAAATCGTCGGTTTCGGGATGCCCGTGCGCCTGGCCATGTCCGCATTCGACAGGAATACTTCGCCGGGGCGAAAGCAGCGCAGTACTTCCAGCCCGCGCGCCAGCGCGTTGACGAACTGGCGGTCCTTGCCTTCCTCCTCGTCGCTGAAGACGATGAGTTCCGGATCTGCTGCGGTCTGAATATTTATCATATTTGCATTCATTTTCAGGCTCCCTGGAAATCAGTTTGCCTAGCCAAAATCGGCGTGTCAACCATTTTGTGAAACATTCGTTCGCACAGCGAAATGCTGCGCTGCATGAATTTTTCTCGGAAAATTGACCTGCGCAGGCGTTTTGGCGCTTGTCGCTTGAGCCTCGTTATATACGTCTGTATATTGCGCTGTTGGGTGACGGCCGCCGCAAGAGTGGCCGCTTTTTTGAGTATCGCTATATGAGACTCTATATAACGACAGTAGAAAGATCGAAACGATGTTGAAACAGGTATTGGCAGGTGCCGTGATGCTGGCGCTGGCGCACATGGCACAGACGGCGCGGGCGCAGCAAATCGCCGGCAAGGACGAGGCGGCGCCGTTCGTGCTGGGCACGGTGACGGTGATCGGCCAGCGCGAGCAGGCAGGGCAGATGGAACAGCAGGTGGGGGCGCAAGTGAGCCGCGCCGAGATGCGCCGCTTCAACCGCGACAACGTGGGCGATGCTCTGAATTTGCTGTCCGGCGTGTCGCTGTCGACCAATGCGCGCAATGAGAAAACCGTCGCCATCCGCGGCTTCGACTCGCGCCAGGTGCCGCTGTACATCGACGGCATTCCCGTCTACGTGCCGTATGACGGCTATGTCGATTTCAACCGCTTCACCACCAGCGACCTGGCCGCCATCCAGGTGGCCAAGGGTTTCAGCTCCGTGGCCTATGGGGCCAATACCTTGGGCGGCGCCATCAACCTGGTGTCGCGCAAACCGTCCGCGCGGCTGGAAGGCGATACGTCCATCGGTTTCGGCTCGGGCAGCGAGCGCCAGGTGTCGGCCAACGTGGGCACGAACCAGGGCCTGTGGTATCTGCAGGCGGGCGTGTCGTACATCGACAGCGACGGCTTTCCCCTGTCGTCCGATTTCCGCCCGACGGCCACGGAAGATGGCGGCACGCGTAACAACGCCTACCGCAAGGACCATAAATTCTCGTTCAAGGTGGGCCTGACGCCCGATGGTGCGCGGGCGGGCGATGAATATGCGCTCAGCTACTACAAGCAGCATGGCGAGAAGGGCCAGCCGCCATCGACGAATCCCGTCGGCGCGCGCTATTGGCAATGGCCGTACTGGAACAAGGAAAGCGTGTACTTCGTCTCGCAGACGCGCCTGGGCGACGCCGAGCGCCTGAAACTGCGCCTGTACCACGACAGCTATGACAATGAAATCACCTCCTACACGAACGGCAGCTACGCGACCCTGAAAACCAGCGGCCAGGGCAGCGTCAGCGGCGGGCGCAGCATCTATAACGACCGCACGAACGGCGGCGCGGTGGAACTCGAATCGTTCCGCCTTGCCGCGCACAGCCTGCGCTTTGTGGCCAGCTACAAGGCCGACGAACACCAGGAACTCGATGCCAAGGGCGTGCGCACCACCTGGTACAAGGATGCCCTGTGGACCCTGGGTGCGGAAGACAGCATTGCCCTCAATGCGGCGACGGAACTGTCGCTGGGCGTGTCGCGCAACGCACTGCGCCCGGACACCGTCTACAGCGCCGGCAACGCGTATACCTTGCCGGAGAATCAATCGGCCACCGACCTGCAGGCGGGCCTGTTCCACAAGACCAGTCCTGATGCGAAGGTGTACGCCACGGTGGCGCGCAAGTCGCGCCTGCCGACCCTGAAGGACCGCTATTCGCAGCGCCTGGGCACCTATATTGAAAACCCGAACCTGCGCGCCGAGGAAGCGCTTAATTATGAAGTGGGCTACCAGGCAAGCGTGCGCGGGCTGGCGCTCGGTGCCGCCCTGTTCTATAGCGACGTGAAGGACAAGATACAGAGCGTGGCGAATGTGGCGGGTGTGCGCGCGCAGATGCGCAACGCGGGCAGGGCGCATATCAGCGGCGTGGAGCTGGGCTTGCGCGGCCGCGCCGGCGCGTGGCTGGATTGGGGCGGCAATTACACCTACACGGAGATGAAGAACGTCAGCGACCGCGCCATCCGCCTGACGGACGTGCCGCGCCACAAGCTGACGGCGCATGCCGTGCTGCACGCGGCGCGCCAGCTCGATGTGGTGGCCATCGCGGAAGCGAACAGCGGGCGCTGGGTCTCGAACACCCTGGAACTGGGCGGCTTTGCCACCGTCAACCTGAAGGCCGTGTACCGCCCCTTGCCGGCCTTGACCCTGGAAGCGGGCGTGAGCAACCTGGCTGACCGCAACTACGCGCTGGCCGACGGTTTCCCCAGCGCGGGGCGCACCTGGCTGGCCAATGCGCAATACCAGTTCTGATTTTTTGATTGTTCCATGAAAGGACACAGCATGTTGAAGAAAATATTTCTTGGTTTTGCTTCGGCCGCCCTGCTGGCGACGGCGCCCGCATCGGCCGGTCCGGCGCCGGCGCGCGAGCATATGAGCCATGCGCTGACCGTGACGGGCAAGGTGGCAACGCCGTTGACCCTGACAGTGGCCGACCTGCGCCAGCTGCCGCCGGCGAATGGCGGCGAGCTTGCCGTCACGCGCCATAACGGCGACAAGGCCGAGACCATTACCAGTTACAAGGGCGTGCGCTTGCGCGATATCCTCGACAAGGCGGTGCTCGACGCGCCGGGCCACAACGACGTCAAGAAGCTCGCCATCATCGCCACGGCCACCGATGGTTACGCGGTGGTGTTTTCCTGGGCCGAGCTGTATAACGCGCCGGCCGGCGAGGGCGTGATCGTCTACTACGAGAAGAACGGCAAGGCGCTTGACGAGAGCGATGGCGAGATCGCCCTGATCTCGGCCAGGGATATCCGCACGGGTCCGCGCCACGTGAAGTGGTTGAACCACATCGAGGTGCGCAAGCTGGTGGAGTGACGCGCAGCTGATGGAAAAAACGCGCCGTGGAGCCATCCCCGGCGCGTTTTTTTTATGCCGCCAGCGCTTGCCGCATGGCTTGGCCCGCCACGTCGAACAGGCCGCGCGCCGCTGGCGTCAAGCCCAGCATGTGCATCGACGCATGGATCATGCCGTCGAGCTGCACGCATTGCGCCGCCACGCCGTCGTCGCGCAAATACCGCGCATAGGCTTCGCCTTCGTCATGCAGCGGGTCGTATTCGCACACGAGCACGGTCGCCGGCGGCAAGTCCTTCAGCGAGGCGGCCCGCAGGGGCGCCGCGTAGGGCTGCGCGCCATCAGCCGGCTCGTTCAGGTAGGCCGACCAGCAAAAGCGCATGGCTTCCCGTGTCAGCGAATGGCCTTCCGCATAGCGCTGGTAGGATGGCGTGTCGAAGGCGAAATCGAGCGCCGGGTACAGCAGCAGCTGGTGCGCCAGCGCGGGACCGGCCTGGTCGCGGGCCATCAGGGCCGCTGCCGCCGCCAGGTTGCCGCCCGCGCTGTCGCCGCCCACGGCCAGCCGTTTCACGTCGATGCCCAGCGCCTCGGCATGGTCCGCGACCCAGCACAGTGCCGAGTAAAAGTCCTCCAGCGGCACGGGGAACTTGTGCTCGGGCGCCAGCCGGTAGTCGACGGAAAAGACCACGCAGCCGGTGGCGTTGGCCAGCGCGCGGCACGGATTGTCGTACAGGTCCAGCGAGCACAGACACCATCCTCCCCCATGCGCAAAGACGATGGCGGGCAAGGGCTGGCCCGTGTCCGCGCCGGCAGGCACATAGGCGCGCACGGTCAGCGCATGCTCGCCGGGCAGCACGTAGTCCTTGATCGACGCGACGTCTTCCAATGGTCCGTGCAGCTGGCGCAAGCCCGTTTCCGTGGCGGCGCGCAAGTCCGCCAGCGAGGCGGGCTGCGGCGCATCCTTGCCCTCGTCCAGCCAGACGGCGATCAGCGGGTCGAGGCTCATGCGGGTGCTCCGGCCAGGAAGGGCAGCAGGTGGGCGATGAACGCTTCCGGCTGTTCTTCCATGATGAAGTGGCCACATTCGGCGACGATGGCGCCCTGCAAAATATCGGCCTTGCCCTGCATGGTCAGCAGGGGCGCGTCATTCGTCGCATGGTCGGCGCCGATGGCCAGCACGGGCATGGCCAGGCTCTTTTTCGCCCGCTCGAGGTTTTGCCGGATGGTTTCCGGAATGGCGCGGTAGTAGGCGAAACCGGCGCGCAGGGCGCCCGGCGTGGCATAGGCGTCCGCATACACATCGACGGCCACCTTGTCGCGGCGGTACGACCAGCGGTCCAGGATGAAGCGGATGTATTCGCGTTCCTTGCCGGCCGTGAGCATCTCCGGCAAATCGAGCACCTGGTTGAACATGAAGTGCCACAGGAAGATGTTGTCGGACGGCGCGACAAAAATCGGCGGCGCCGGCGCCAGGCCTGGAATGACGGCTTCCGTCAGCGCCAGTTTCGTCACGGCCTGCGGGAAATCGCTGGCCAGCGCATAGCCGACCCACATGCCGATGTCGTGGCCGACGACATCGTACTGCGCATGGCCCAGGGCCAGCATGGCGCGGTGCAGGGTGGCGGCAACGGCGCCCGTGTCATAGCCGCCGGCCGGGCGTTCCGAGTGGCCGCTGCCGGGCGGATCGATGGCGATCGCCTGGTAGCCGTTGGCCGCCAGGGCCGCCATCACGTGGCGCCAGGCGTACCAGGTTTGCGGCCAGCCGGGGATCAGCAGCACGGGTTTGCCTTCGCCGGCGATGACGCAATGCAGGCGCTGGCCATCGATGCGGACGTAGTCGTGGGTGTAGCTGTCTTGATTCTGATGCATGGTGTTTCCTTGTTAGTTGTGCTCGATGCCGAGCAGGGTATTGATCTGCTGCGCGCTGACGGGGGCGCCGGCGAAGTCGTCGAAGATCTTGTCGGTCACGGGAATGATGTGGGCATTGATGAAGGCCACGCCTTCGCGTGCACCCACTTCCTGGTCCTTCAGGCAGCATTCCCATTCCAGCGTGGCCCAGCCCGCGTAATCGTTCTGCGCCATCTTCGAGAAGATCGCCTTGAAATCGACCTGGCCGTCGCCCAGCGAGCGGAAACGTCCGGCGCGGTTTTCCCATGACTGGTAGCCGCCATAGATGCCTTGCCGCCCCGTCGGATTGAATTCCGCATCCTTCACATGGAACATGCGGATATGGTCCTTGTAGATGTCGATGAATTCCAGGTAGTTCAGCTGCTGCAGCACGAAGTGGCTCGGGTCGAACAGCATCTTGCAGCGCGGGTGGCGGCCCACGCGCTCGTAGAACATCTCGAAGCTGATGCCGTCATGCAGGTCTTCGCTCGGGTGGATTTCGTAGCACAGGTTGATGCCCTGTTCTTCGCACACGTCGAGGATGGGCAGCCAGCGGCGCGCCAGTTCGTCGAAGGCCGCCTCGATCAGGCCGGGCGGGCGCTGCGGGAACGGGAACAGGTAGGGCCAGGCGAACGAGCCGGAGAACGTGCCCATGTCGGTCAGGCCCAGGCGCTTCGATGCCATGGCCGCCAGTTTCACTTGCTCGATGGCCCACTCGGTGCGCGCCGCCGGCTGGCCGTGCAGGTGTGCCGGCGCAAAGCTGTCGCACAGCGCGTCGTAGGCCGGGTGCACGGCCACCAGCTGGCCGAGGATGTGCGTCGTCAGTTCGCTGATGACGAGGCCATGGCTGGCCAGCATGGCGACCAGATCGTCGCAGTATTGCTGGCTGTGCGCCGCTTGCGCCACGTCGAACAGGCGCGCATCCCAGGCGGGGATCTGCAGGGCCTTGAAGCCCATGCCGGCCGCCCACTCGGCGATGGCGGGCAGGGTGTTGAAGGGCGCCGTGTCGGCGGCGAATTGTGCCAGGTGCAGGCTTGGTCCTTGGATGGTTTTCATATCGGCTCCTATTGTTTGTCAATCGACAAAGAATAGGCGAGATTTTCCCTTCGGTCAAGCCCGTGATGCAAAATAAATCGGGAACGCGCCGTGGGCGCCAGGCGTTATACTGGCCGCCACTTCGCAAGCAGAGGATCAAGATGGCAGGAAGACCGAGGGAATTTGACCGCGCGCTGGCGCTGGCAAAAGCGCGCGACGCGTTCTGGACGCGCGGCTATGAAGGCGTATCGATGGCCGACCTGGTGGCGGCGCTGGGCATCGCCTCGGCGCGCATCTATGCGGCGTTCGGCTCGAAGGAACAGTTGTTCCGCGAAGCCGTGGAATTGTATGAAACGGGCGAGGGCGCTTTTGCCGTGCATGCGCTGGCGGCCAGCCTGAATGTGCGCGACGCCGTGGCGCGCATGCTGGAAGAAGCGGTGCTGCTGTACACGCGCAGCGGCCAGCCGCAAGGCTGCATGGTGGTCACGGCCGCCACGAATACGAGCGCGGAAAACGCGGGCATCGCCGACTGGCTGGCGCAGCACCGCCGCGCACGCACGCAAGCCGTCATCGAACGCCTGCGCGCGGCGCAGCTGGCGGGAGAACTAAAAGGGGCGGCGGACGTGCAGGCTTTGGGCGACTATTATGCGGCCTTGCTGCATGGCCTGTCGGTGCAGGCGCGCGACGGCATTCCGGCCGAACGGCTGCTGGCGCTGATTGCGCCGGCGATGGCGCCTTTGGTGCTGGAAATGCAAAAACCAGACTAGCGTGTCGATAGTCGCCGTGGATGTTTGCTGCCTCAGGTCTTGACGTCGATCAGGCTGCCCAAGGCCTGGTCGGCTGCCTTGACGACATTCGCCGATAAATTAAAACCGGCCTTGTAGACGAGATTATCCGTCAGCTCGGACGCGAGGCCCACGCCGTTCGGCCGGCTTTCCGCCGCCTTGGCGGCATTCGCGTTGGCGCCGCTGACGCTTTCGCTGGCGGCCAGCTTGCGCCCTTCGACGGAGAGGGTGACGCCCGTGCCGGCCGGGCTGGCTTCCTGGAACTCGGCTTGTTGCGGCTGGAAGCCCGGCGTGTTCGCATTGGCGATATTGTTGGCGGCCACATCCAGCGCGCGCTGGTTGGCGGTCAGCCCCGAGGTACCGGTGGCGAGGGCGGATATGGACATGGCAACTCCTTCAGAATGCGCCCAGTTTACTCCCGTCAGCGGGAAAAGTGGTTGGTGCAAGGCAACAATTTTTCTTGCAGGCGGTTGCGGCAAAAAATAGGTGCATCACGTAATTTTTTTATATTGTTCTGTGGCATTTCGCTGCCTAGACTGGCAGGGAAGTCATCCACGGAGTCCGCCATTTTTCACCTGTTTCGTCCTCTTTTTCTGGGTTTTCTGCTCAGCCTGCCTTGCCTGCCCCTGAAAGCCCAGCTTGCCCATTCGTCACTGCCGCTCGATGTGCGCCTGAACGAGCAGGTCATCATGGTGCCGGCCGGTGACGGCTTGCGCGAGATGCTGGAAACGACGGTGTTCCGTCCAGCCGGCACCGGCCCGTTTCCCCTGCTGCTGATGAATCATGGCAAGCAGGCCGGCCCGGCCCGGCTGCAGGCGCGCGAGCGCTTCATCTATATGGCGACCGAATTCGTGCGCCGCGGCTATGCGGTGATGCTGCCCATGCGCGCCGGCTTTGCGCATTCCACGGGCGCCTACCGCGATTTCGGCTGCGACATGCTGGGCAACGCCCAGGGCCAGGCGCGCGACGTGCTGGCCGCGCTGGCCTATGCGCGCCGCCAGAGCTGGGTCGACCCGGAGCGCATCGTCGTCGCGGGCCAGTCGTATGGCGGCATGGCGGCACTGGCGCTGGCCACCCGGGTGCTGCCCGGCGTGCGCGGCGTGCTCAATTTTTCCGGCGGCTTGCGCGTCGACATGCCCGGCTGCGACTGGCAAGGGGCGCTGGCCAAGTCCTTCGCCACCATGGGCGCCTACAACCACATTCCCAGCCTGTGGCTGTATGGCGCGAATGACTCGTATTTTTCGCCGGCCCTGGCGCGGCGGCTGTTCAATTCCTTTACCGGATCGGGCGGCCGGGCGCAATTGCTCGCCTATGGTCCGTTCAAGCGCGACGCGCACCTGACCCTGGGCAGCCGCGACGGCGTGGCCGTGTGGTTGCCCGCCACCGAGCGCTTCCTGCGGAAGATCGGCATGCCGGTGCGGCAGGTCTATCGCGTGGCCGAGGCGCCGTCGCCGCCCGCCACGCATTTCGCGCCGCAGGACGATATCGCCGCCGTGCCGTATCTGGAAGAGCAGGGGCGCGCCGCCTACCGCGTCTTCCTGGAGAAAACCGCGCCGCGCGCCTTTGCCCTGTCGGCCAGCGGCGCCTGGGGCTGGGCCGAGGAGGGTGAAAGCCCCGATGTGCGCGCGCTGGCCTCGTGCCAGCGCCGGAGCAGCCTGCCGTGCCAGCTGTATTCCGTCGATGAAAGCGTCGTTTGGCCGGTCGCCGGCGCCAGCGCGAGCGCCGCCGGCGGTGCGCAATAGGCGGGCTGCGCACGATAGTTGTCGCCGAAACGGGGGATGGGCGAATATACTAGGCGAAAAGGGAGGCGTTGCGCTTCCCGTCCGCCCTTATCATCAGCGAGAATTCACCCTTATGGCGTCATCCCCAGAAAACCTCAGCATGGCCGTATTTTGCGACTTCGAGAACGTCGCGCTTGGCGTGCGAGATGCAAATTACGAAAAATTCGATATCAAGCCCATCCTCGAACGCTTGCTGCTGAAGGGCAGCATCGTTGTCAAGAAGGCATATTGCGACTGGGACCGTTATAAAAGTTTCAAGGGCACCATGCATGAGGCAAACTTCGAGCTGATCGAAATTCCCCATGTGCGCCAGTCCGGCAAGAATTCGGCCGACATCCGCCTGGTGGTCGATGCGCTGGACCTGTGCTACACCAAGGCCCACGTCAACACCTTCGTCATCATCAGCGGCGACTCCGATTTTTCGCCGCTCGTGTCGAAGCTGCGCGAAAACGCCAAGCAGGTGATCGGCGTCGGCGTCAAGCAGTCGACCTCCGACCTGCTGGTGGCCAACTGCGACGAATTCATTTTCTACGATGACCTGGTGCGCGAGAGCCGCCGCACGGCCGCAAAGCGCGACGCGCGCGAAAGCCCGGCTGCGGCCGCCAAGCGTTCGCCGGACGAAGAAGTGCGCCGCAAGGAAAAGTACGAGTCGCGCAAGACGGAAGCGATCGAGATGGCTGTCGAAACCTTCGACGCGCTGGTGTCCGAACGGGGCGACAGCGGCAAGATCTGGGCCTCGATGCTGAAGGAAGCGATCAAGCGCCGCAAGCCCGACTTCAGCGAATCCTATTACGGTTTCCGCACCTTCGGCAACCTGCTGGAAGAAGCGCAGACGCGCGGCTTGCTGGAATTTGGCCGCGATGAAAAATCGGGCGCCTATGTCTACCGTAGCAGCGGCCTGGTGGCCGTACCCGCTGCCGTGAACGGGGAAGCCGCCGGCGAGGCCATCGTCGCCGGCGAGACGGGCGTGACGGCGGAAGAGGGCAATCAGCGCGAAGGCGGCAGCCGCCGCGATTCGCGCCGCAATGGCCGTGGCGGCCGCAAGCAGAACGAGCAACGCCGCGGCGAGTCCGCGCCACAGGCTTTCGTGCCGGTGGCCGACGCGGAAACAGTCGTCGTCGAGCAGTATGCGCCGGCGCCGCAGCCGGAGGTGCAGCACGAAGTGGCCGAAGCCGCCGCCGAAACGGTGGCCGAGCTGGCGACGGAAGAAGGCAACGCCAAGCGCGGTTCGCGCCGCAATGGCCGCGGTGGCCGCAAGAATGGCGATGGCGGGCGTGAAGCGCGTGCCGAAGTTGTCGCCGTCGAGGTGGCGCCGGTGGTCGAAACCATGCCTGAGCCTGTACCTGAGCCTGTACCTGAACCGGTAGTGGAAGCGAAACCGAAGGCCAAGCCGCGCACGCCGGCCCGCAAGGCGGCAGCGGCGAAGAAACCGGCCAAGAAGGCGGCTGACGTCGTGGTGGAAGCCGCACCTGTCGTTGAAGTGGCGCCGGTGGAAGTGGCCGTTGTGGCCGAAGACAAGCCAGCCAAGGCGCCGCGCAAGACGCCGGCACGCCGTCCTGCGCGCAAGAAGGCGGAAGAAGCTTGATTGACACCCCCCAAGCAGGTACTGGGGTCGGACCCTCAGGGTCCGACCCCGGCCTTTCTATTGGGGTGAAGTTGCGTCACCTGGTCCCCAAGCGTGTACGATGAGCCTGTCTTTAACGCGGCAGGCGGTGATGCATGTATTACGGTGAACGCTTCAACAGCATTTCCCATACGGTGGGCGCCGCGCTGGCGGCCATCGGCGGCGTCATCCTGATCGTCGTGGCGGCCCGCACGGGCGATGCCTGGAAAATCGTCAGCTGCAGCGTGTATGCGGCCATGCTGCTCACCCTGTACCTCACTTCCACCCTGTACCACAGCGTGCGCGGCAAGGCCAAGGCCGTGCTGCAGCGGCTCGACCACTGCGCCATCTACCTGCTCATCGCGGGGACCTACACGCCATTCATGCTGGTGACCCTGCGCGGGCCCTGGGGCTGGTCGCTGTTCGGCGTCGTGTGGGGCCTGGCCCTGCTTGGCATCGTGCAGGAATATGTGTACGCGAAAGGCGCGCGCATCCTGTCGCTGGTGATTTACGTGGCCATGGGCTGGCTGATCGTCATCGGCATCAAGCCGCTGCTGGCCGCGCTCGAGTGGAACGGCTTCCTGTGGCTGGTGGCGGGCGGCCTGTGCTACACGGGCGGCATCGCTTTCTATGCCACCGACCACAAGCTGCGCCATGGCCACGGCATCTGGCACCTGTTCGTGCTGGCCGGCAGTAGCTGTCATTTTATCGCCATTTTGTTCTACGTTGCCTGACGTTGGCTGCTGCCTTCACTGTTGCCATGATTCCATTATAATGGCGCGATATGTGAAAATAGCGCAACAATGCGGCAATAATAAGGCAACAATGGATATCAATTCGGACGACCTGAAAATTTTCGTCACCGTGATCGACAGCGGCACCCTGAGCGCGGCCGCCGTGCACCTGGGACAAACCACCTCGGGCGTCAGCCGCGCCCTGTCGCGCCTGGAAGACAAGCTGGCCACGTCGCTGCTGACGCGCACCACGCGGCGCATGGAGTTGACGGAAGAGGGGCAGCTGTTCCTGGACAAGGCGCGCGCCATCCTCGCGTCGATGGAAGACGTGGAAGAGTCGATCCGCATCCGCCGCCAGAAGCCGGCCGGGCGCCTGTCCGTCGATGCCGCCTCGCCCTTCATGCTCCATTGCGTGGTGCCCCACGTGGCGGAATTTCGCGCCATGTACCCGGACATCCGCCTGGAGCTGACCAGCAACGACCAGATCGCCGACCTGCTCGAGCACCGCACCGACATCTCCATCCGCATCGGCGCCCTGGTCGACTCGACCCTGCATGCGCGCCCCCTCAGTGCCAGCCCGTTGCACGTGCTGGCCACGCCCGCCTACCTGGCGCGCCACGGCACCCCGGCCACGCCGGAAGCGCTGTCCGGCCATGCGCTGCTGGGCTTTGCGCAATATGAACTGGGCAATAGCTGGCCGCTGCACCACGAAGCCGGCAACAGCCTGCAGATCGTGCCCGCGCTGGCCGCGTCCAGCGGCGAAACCCTGCGCCAGCTGGCCCTGCACGACCAGGGCATCGTCTGCCTGTCCGACTTCATGACGAAGGACGACATCGCGGCCGGCCGCCTGGTGCAGGTGCTGCAGCCGTTCTATACGGGCTACCGCCAGCAGATCCACGCCGTCTACTACCGCAACACGCAGCTGGCGCAGCGCATCAGCTGCTTCCTGGAGTTCCTGCAACAGAAGCTGTAAGGCAGGGCATGAAGGCGAAGAGCATGGAGTGCCCCACCTGCGGCGAATATGGCGACCTGCTGCACGCAACGGTCAAGAAGACGGGGCAGGCGGTGATCGTTTGCACGGAATGCGACTTGCTGTGGATGCATCCGCAACAGGACATCGATCCGGCCCGCGCGCGCGACGTGGCGTCGTTTCTCGAGCAAGCGGGCATTGAGCCCGATTGGCAGGAAATGCAATTGGGTGCCAGGGTGCCGCCGCCGGCTACAGCATGACGTGCGTTTCTTCCGCCCGCAGCAGCGCTTCCACTTCGTGCGCGGGCAGCGGCCGGCTGAAGTAAAAACCTTGCGCCTCGTCGCAGCCATGGCGGCGCAGGTAATCGAGCTGCTCGGCCGTTTCCACTCCCTCGGCCACCACGCGCAGCTTCAAATTGTGCGCCAGGGCGATGATGGAAACGACGATGGCCGCATCGTCCGCGTCGCGCGCCACGTCGCCGACGAAGCTGCGGTCGATCTTCAGCACGTCGATGGGGAAGGTGCGCAGGTAGGCGAAGCTGGAATAGCCGGTGCCGAAGTCGTCGATCGACAGCTTCACCCCCAGCGCCTTCATGTCGTGCAGCTGGCTGACGGCCAGCGCCACGTCGTGCATGAACAGGCTTTCCGTCAGCTCCAGCTCCAGGCAGGCGGGCGGCAAGCCCGTTTCCAGCAGCACGTCGGCGATCGACGCCACCAGGTTCGGCTCGTTGAACTGGCGCGCCGACAGGTTCACGGCCAGGCGCAAGGTGTCCAGTCCCGCCGCATGCCAGCGCTTCACCTGCGCGCACGCTTCGCGCATGACCCAGGCGCCGATCGGCACGATCAGGCCCGTGTCTTCCGCCAGCGCGATGAAGCGCTGCGGCGCCACCATGCCCAGGTCGGGGTGCTGCCAGCGCAGCAGCGCTTCCACGCCGACGATGCGGCCGCTGGCCAGGTCCACCTGCGGCTGGTAATGCAGCACGAACTGCTCGCGTTCCAGGGCGTTGCGCAGCGCCGTCTCGATGCGCAGGCGCTCCAGGGTGGCCTGGTTCATGGCCGTCGTGTAGAACTTGATGTTGTTGCGGCCCTGTTTCTTGGCGCAGTACATGGCGATGTCGGCCTGCTCGATCAGGTTCTGCGTCTCGCCATTCAGGGTCACGTCGCCGGGGGCGTCGTAGCGCGACATGTCATAGACGGCCACGCCGATGCTGCAGGTGACGAAGAATTCCTTGCCATCCAACAGTACCGGCTGCGCCACGGCATCCATCACGCGCTGCACGATGGCGCCGCTGAGCACTTCGTCCGCCTGTTCGCACAGGATGGCGACGAATTCGTCGCCCGACAGGCGCGCCACCGTATCGCTTTCGCGCAGGCTGGCCTGCAATCGCGTGGCGATGGTTTTCAGCAGCAGGTCGCCGGCCTTGTGGCCCAGGCTGTCGTTGACGAACTTGAACCGGTCGAGGTCAATCAACAGCACCCACAATGCGCGGTTCTTGCGGCGCGACAGGGCCATCGCCTGCGCCAGGCGGTCGCGCAGCAGGGCGCGGTTGGGCAAGCCTGTCAGCACGTCGTGGTGGGCGATGTGCTGGATTTGCTGCTCGGCCAGCTTGCGTTCCGTGATTTCCGAACCCGTGCCCCGGTAGCCGCGAAATTCGCCCAGCTCGTTGAACAGCGGTTCGCCATTGATGCTGAACCAGCGCAGCTGGCCATCGCGGTCCTGCATCGCATATTCGAGGTTGGAAAAGGGCAGGTGCGCTTCCAGGTTGGCGATATGCTGCTTGCCCCAGCGCGAATTGCGCATCTCTGCATTGTTGTCCCAGCGGGTCAGGCCGATGAAGCGTTCCAGCGGCATGTTCGACTTGTCCGTGAAACCGCTGGTGATGTGGGTGAAGCAGAAGTTGGCATCCTGTTCCCAGTACCAGTCCGATGACAGGGCCAGCAGGCGGCGGAAGCGCTTTTCGCTCTCCTGCAAGGCGCGCTCCGTGCGCTGTCGTGCCCGCACGTCGGCGCTGAGCAGCTCGTTGCTGCGTTTGAGGTCGGCCGTGCGCTGCTCCACCAGCAGTTGCACGCGGCGTGAACGCTGCGTCAGCGACTGCACGAAGGCGGCCGTCAATACGCTGAACAGCAAACCCGTGATCAGGGTAAACAGGGAGCCCAGATGGTCGGCCAGGAAGGGGCGCGGATGGGCCACCACGCGCACGTGCCAGGGACGGCCGGCGGAAGCGAAGGCCCGGTCATAATGGCTGTGGTAGGCAAAGTGCAGCCAGCGGGGCAGCGACTCCCAGGCGCCGCCCGGTTCGTCGGCCGGCGCCTGGCCATGCCGGAAGATCAATTGGCGCGGGTCGGCGCCGGCATCGGCGTAGACGCTCAGTTCAAGCTGCGAGTCGCCCAGCAGGTCTGCGCCGGCGAGGATTTTCTGCACCAGTTCCCCGGCGCGCACGATGACCGCCGTATCGCCGATCAATGCCGCGCGCCGCTGCTGTACCGTCTGCAGGGGCACGCCGTGGCGGTACACGGGGCGCACGATGACGAAGCCCTGCTGCGGTCCCTGCGCCAGGGCCAGCAGGCCGGTGGCGGTGGTCTGGCCGCTGACGATCGCCTGTTCCAGCGCGCGCGCCAGCACGCCGTTCGGGCTGACGTTCAGGCCGAAGGCGGGGCGGTTGCCCTGCAACGGTTCGAGGTAGTCCACCACCAGGTAGCTGGCGCGCGTCGTGGCGGGCACGACGACGCCATCGCGCATTTCCGTCATGGCGTAGTCGGGCACGATGCGCCGCAGCTCGGCCTCGAATGCCGCGCGCTGCGCATGCGGCACGATGCGGTGGAAATTGAAGGCCTGGATGAACGGGTGGCGCTGCAGCAGCGGCGTGGTGAAGTCGTGGAACTGCTCCCGTGTGACGGGCACGACGGCGGAAAACAGCTGGTTCGTCGTCGTCAGCACCTCGACGGCATCGTCGAGTCCCTGCTCGATGGCGGCCACCCTGGCGCTGGCGCGCTGCTGCAGGCTCAGGCTCATCTTGTCGTATTCGAGCTGGCTGATGGCGGCGAACAGCACTGCCGTCACGCTGACGCCGCAGGCAAAGGTCAGCGCGGCCGCGGCAGAAATCGACAATGGCAGGCGGCCACGCAGCATGGTTTTTCCTATCTCACTTCATGGACACTTGGGTTCGGCGGCGCCTGCCGGCCCCACGCAGGCCGTAGTTTGTCATAAACCACATCCATCATGCTGATTTTGCACCAAATCACTGCTAATAAGCAACAATATCTATGACCGGGGAGGGCGACTTTCAGTCGCTGCCCGCGCCTGACTGGCGGCGCACACGCCACAACTGCCAGGCCGGCAGCCAGCGGTTCAGGAAAGCCAGGCCGGCCATCCGCCGCCAGCGCACCAGGCGCACCACGCGCACGGCGCGGCCGCCGGCGCCTTGGCCTTGCTCCGGCTTGGCGGCGAAGATGATGCGGTTATTGCCCGCGATGCCATCGAAGTGGCACACGGCACCGCGGAAGGTGAGCATCAGGCGCGCCAGCATGGCAGGGTAGTGCTCGTCATAACTGAACAGATTGGCCACCAGCACGCCGCCGGGCAGCAGCGCGCGCAGGCAGTCCGCATAGAAGCGCGCGCTGCCCAGTGCCGGCGGCAAGCCCGTCTCGTCATAGCCGTCGAGCAGCAGCACGTCGGTGCAGCCCGGATGCTGGCGGATATAGCTGACGGCATCCGTCTCGATGATGCGCAGGCGCGCGTCGTCGGGCGGCAGCATGAACTGCTCGCGCAGGGCGATCACGTCGGCGCGCAATTCCAGCACCGTGATGCGGGTGTCGGGCAGGTGGCGGTGGCAGAATTTCAGCAGCGATCCGCCGCCCAGTCCCACCATCAGGATATGCCGCGGGCGCGGCACGAACAGGGTAAAGCACATCATGGCGCGCGCATAGCGCAGCAGCAGATGGTCGGGGCGCGACAGCAGCATTTCGCTCTGGATCATGCCGGGCTGGAATTCCAGGCGGCGCCGGTCGCCACAGGTATGCACCTGCGGGGCAAGTGGGGTGGTGCTTCTGTTTTCCGGCATGGGACGACTTCGCTGAGTGGACTGGGGGAGATGCTTTGTTGCATTCAGAGAAATCTGATAAGCTCCCGTGAGCATACCCGATTAATCCGCGCCGAGCATGCGTATATGTAGATGTATACGGCGCGCGGCGGCACGGCCGCGCAGTCGGGCACCATGGAGACAAGCATGTTTTTGGATCACCCCATTATTACGGCGACGAACAGTTTTACGGAGCCTGACCGCATCGAGCGGCTGACGCGCGTGTATGGCTACGCGGCGGCGCTGGCCGACCAGGCCGACAATGTCGGCTTCATTGAAAAAGTGGCGCAGATCCACGATCACAAGGGCACCCTCATCGTGTTCTGGCACGAGGCACCCAGCGACGTGGAGAAGCAGTATTTCGTGCAGGCGTGGGCCAGCAAGGTCGGCGACGGCAGCACCAATGTCGAGCACGAAATCTGACCTGGCGCACCGCGCCTGCGCATCGATAGCGTAGCCCATGGATATCAAGACCCTGGTACTGGCCCTGGCGCTCGGCAACCTGAGCCTGTGCGCGGCCCTGTTCTTCTTCGAGTACGAGCGCAAGAAGTCGCTCAGCATGTCCACCTGGGCGGTGGCCAAGCAATGCCAGGCCGTGGCCTGGTGCCTGCTGTACTTCCGCGGCGTGCTGCCCGATTTCCTCTCCATCCTGCTGGGTAACAGCCTGCTGTTTGCCGGCATGGCGCTCGATGCGGGCGCGCTGTGGCAGGCGGCCGGGCGCAGCGGCTGGCGCCGTTATGTCTTGCCGGCGCTGGGGCTGTCGGTGGCCCTGTTTGCCGCCTGTTACCTGTTCGATGTGGCGCCGCTGCTGCGCAGCGCCGGCGGTTCGCTGATCGTGGCCGGTTTCTTCCTCGCCGGCGTGGCCGCCCTGTGCCTCAAGTGGCGCGAGGCGAGCATGCTGCGCCGTTTCCTCGTCGTCAGCATGGGCTTGCTGTCGCTGCTGATCGCCGCGCGCGGCGTGCTGGCCGCCGCCGTTCCCGATTTTGACGCGGAGCTGCTGCAGCTGGCCGGTTTTGGCGCCCTGTACCTGATGATGCTGACGAATGCTTTCGGCTATCTGCTGCTGTCGCGTGAAAAACTGGGCGGCGAGCTGGCGCGCCTGGAAGTGCTCGATGCGGCCACGGGCGTGCCGAACCGGCGCGGCTTTTACCAGGCGCTGGCGCCATGGATGGCACTGGCGCGCCGGCCTGGCTTGCCGACGGCGCTGGTGGTGCTCAATATCGACCACTTTAAAAGAGTCAACGACAGCTATGGCCATCCGGTGGGCGATGCGGTGCTGAAAACCATCGTCGACACGTGCCGCCAGCAGTTGCGCGACAGCGACCTGATGGGCCGCCTGGGCGGCGCCGAATTCGCCATCCAGCTGCCGCGCACGACCCTGGCCGATGCGCTGATGGTGGCCGAGCGCATCCGCGCCGCCGTCGAAGTGCTGCCCGTCAAGACGGAGCGCGCCGTGCTGCAGCTGACAGCCAGCCTGGGCGTGACGACCATCCGCGCCGAAGACAGCACCGTCAGCCTGTTCAAGCGCGCCGACGAAGCGCTGCAGGCGGCCAAGCAGGCGGGCCGCAACAGGGTGGTGGAAGCGCAGGGTGCCAGCACCCTGGACATTTAATTCAGCCCAAGCCCGCTTACTTCTTGCGCGAACCGAGCCAGCTGGGTTCCTTGCCGCATTCCTTGGGCAGGAATAGGGCATCGAGGCCGGGATCGCAGCGATGGTCAGGCGCCTTCATCGGCTCGACGGTCAGCCATTCGCTCTTGGGCAGGATCTTTTCTTCGCGTGGTTCCACGGGCGGCGCGGGCGGCAGGCTGTCTTGCCACCTTGGCTCTGCGGCAGGCGCGGGCGCGGTGGCCCAGTTCGCGTCGACCTGCGCTGGCGGTGTGTCCGCGTGTGCGACGGCGCTCAGCAAGCTGACCGCGAGGATGAATGCACGCATGGCGGCGCTGTTTACGGAAATCATGGTCTGTCCTTGGTCGGTGCCGCGAGGGCGGGCCCTGCATTATGACGCCAGCCGGAAGCAAAAACACAAGAAAATTGCAACGGCATGTTACCAAAGGGACTATAGTTACTGGTAGCAAGCAGGTGCATCACAGCAAGGGGCTCGAACGATGAGCAAGGCGCGGGGCGCCGCTACCCGAACGTGTGCATTCCCTAACTTTCATTTAAGCTAAGCAAGTTATGCTATCGAGCGCACGCCAGGCTGCCCTGTGCCGTCCGCACCGCAGTTCCTCTTTCTTACTCTTGCCAGGCCCATAATGAAAATGCTCAAATCCCTGCCTGTATGGCCGCTTGCCGCCCCCGTTGCCGGCTGGCTGTTCCTGTTCGGTTCCACCTTCAATGTCGGCGGCGCCTACCAGATACTGCTGGTGGCTGGCCTGATCGGCAGCGTGCTGGCCGCCGTGTACCACGCGGAAGTGGTGGCGCACCGCATCGGCGAACCGTACGGCACGCTGGTGCTGGCGCTGGCCGTGACCCTGATCGAGGTGGCGCTGATCGTCTCGCTGATGCTGGCCGGCGGACCGGAAACGACAGGGCTGGCGCGCGACACCGTGTTTGCCGCCATCATGATCATCCTGAACGGCATCGTCGGCATCTGCCTGCTGCTGGGCGCCGGGCGCCACAAGGAGCAGACCTTCGGCCTGCTGGGCGTGAGCGCCTCGCTGGCCACCCTGGCGGCGATTGCCGTTTTGACTCTGGTGCTGCCGAACTACACCTCGAGCGCCGCCGGTCCCTTCTACAATTCCAGCCAGTTGATCTTCATCGCCGTCATTTCCCTGGTCCTGTACGGCACCTTCGTGCTGGTGCAGACGGTGCGCCACCGCGATTACTTCCTGCCCAAGGAAGCCGTTGGCGATGAGGAGGTGCATGCGGCGCCGCCTACGCCCACCGTCGCCTGGGTCAGCGCCGGCGCGCTGCTGGTGTGCCTGGGCGCCGTGGTGCTGCTGGCCAAGTCGCTGGCGCCCGCGCTGGAGACGGCGATTGCCGCCATGGGCGCGCCGAAAACCCTGGTCGGCATCGTCATCGCCGCCATCGTGCTGCTGCCCGAAGGCCTGGCCGCCGTGCGCGCCGCGCGCGCGAATCGCCTGCAAACGAGCTTGAACCTGGCGCTCGGTTCCGCGCTGGCCAGCATCGGCCTGACGATTCCCGCCGTGGTGGTGGTGTCGCTGGCCACGGGCCTGACGATTACCCTGGGACTCGATATCAAGTCGACGGTGCTGTTGCTGCTGTCGCTGATGGTGGCCACCCTGTCGCTGGGCACGGGCCGCACCACGGTCATGCAGGGCACGGTGCACCTGGTGATTTTCGCTGTTTACCTGTTTACCACCATCGTGCCGTAAGCTGCCGCACCGCTGCCGTTTTGTCACAATCCTGTCACGCCGCTGTCATACGATGAGGGTAGTGTGGTAGGATTTTTAAATCGTTTAAATGATTTATATAGTTTAGTAACTGATTTTGCCAACTTTTTCAGTTGGCACAGTAATGACAAGACAAGAGGCCAGTATGTATGCAGCGGTGGACCTGGGGTCCAACAGTTTTCGTTTACACGTCGGCAAGCATGATGGCGACACGATCCGCGTGGTCAAGAGCGTGCGCGACCCAATACGCCTGGCCGCTGGCCTGGACGCCAATGGCGACCTGACCGAGGCGGCCATGCAGGGCGCCCTGGCTTGCCTGCAGCGCTTTCGCGCCATTCTCGCCGGCTTCGAACTCGATGCCGTGCGTGTGGTGGCCACGTCGGCCATGCGCGTGGCGCGCAACGGCGCCGTCTTCCTGCCGCTGGCCGAACAAGCCATCGGCCATCCGATCGAGATCATCTCGGGCGAGGAAGAGGGGCGCTTGATCTACATGGGCGTGGCCAATGCGCTGGCCATTCCCGGCGAACGCCGGCTGGTGATGGATATCGGCGGCGGCTCGACCGAACTGATACTGGGGCGCGGCAACGATATCGAACGGGTTGAGTCGTTCAGCCTGGGCACGGTCAAGCAAAGCCTGTCGTTCTTCATCGGCGGGCGCATCGACGCGCCGTCGTTCGAGGCGGCCATCCTGTCGGCGCGCAGCCATTTCGAGGATGCCGCGCCGCCGTACCGTCCGCAGCACTGGAAGACGGCCTACGGCTCTTCCGGCACCATCCGCACCATCGCCGACATCATCGCCCGCAACAAGCTGGGCGACGGCTTGCTCACGAGCGCCAGCCTCGATGCGCTGGCGCGCCGTTTCATTGAACTTGGCCACACCAGCCGCATCGACATGCCCGGCTTGCGCCCCGACCGCGCCAGCACCATCGTCGGCGGCCTGGCCATCTTGATCGGCCTGTTCCGCGAACTGGCTATTCCCGCCATGACGCCGATCGAGGCGGGCTTGCGCATGGGCGTGATGTGGGATTTGTACCTGCGTTCGACCAAGCGCGACCGCCGCGAACAGTCGGTGCAGGGCTGCATGGAGAAATTCCATATTGACCAGCAGCGCGCCGGCAGGGTGGCCGAGCAGGCGCTGGCCATGTATGCGCAGCTCAAGCCCACGTCCGACGCCTTGGTGAAATGCCTGCGCTGGAGCAGCCTGCTGCACGAAGTGGGCCTGGCCGTGTCGCAGACGGGCTATCACAAGCATGCCTCCTACATCGTGGAAAACGCCGATTTGCCCGGCTTTACCACGCGCGAACAGAAGACCATGAGCCGGCTGATCCTGGCGCAGAAGGGCAACTTGCGCAAGATCGGCGAAGTGCTGTCCGACCCCGATTTCGCCAAGGCCGTGCTGGCGCTGCGCCTGTCGATCTTGCTCATGCATGCGCGCATCGAAGCCGATTTCAGCGAACTGCGCCTGCGCATGAAGAACCGCATCGAACTCGACATCAAGCGCGGCTGGGTCGCGCACCATCCCACCGTGTCGTTCTGGATCGAGAAGGAGCAGGAATTCTGGGATGAGGTCGGGGTCGATTTCACCATCCGCGCCAGTGCCTAGAAGGTCATGCCGTGCGCATGACTTGATGTGCAGCAAGCAAGATTTTAAAAAACAGTATATATTGTTTATATTATTTATTAAATTGGAGAATCCATGACCAAAACCGCCCCAGCGAAAAAAGCCGACAGCGCGCCCGTATCGATGTTCCCTACCAGCGCCTCGATCAATGCGGCTGCGGCCAAGGCGACACCGGCCGCCAAGCCCGCCGCTAAGCCAGCTGCTAAACCAGCTGCTAAACCAGCCGTCAAGCCAGTGGCAAAAGCCGCCGTCAAGCCGGCGGCAGCCAAGCCAGCGGCGGTCAAGCCAGCCGTGGCCAAGGCGCCAGCCGCCAAACCGGCAGCGAAGGCCGCCGTTGCCAAGCCTGCGGCCAAAGCCGTCGTCAAACCGGCAGCCAAGCCAGCCGTGAAAGCTGTCGCCAAGCCGGCGGCCAAGCCTGCGGTGAAAACCGTCGCCAAGCCGGCCGCGAAAGCCGCCGCCAAACCGGTAGCCAAGCCGGCCGCCAAGCCTGCGCCAGCGAAAAAAGCGCCGGTCGTCAAGGTCGCCGCCGTCAAGGAAAAAGCCCGCAAGCCGAAACTGGTGCGCGACAGCTTCACCATGCCGGAAGCGGAATACGAAGTCCTGGGCCAGGTGAAGAAAGCCTGCCTGAAGGCCGGTTTCGAGATCAAGAAAAGCGAATTGCTGCGCATCGGCGTGGCGCTGATCAGCCAGATCGACCTGGCCACCCTGCAAAACGTGCTGGCCGGCTTGCCGCAGCTGAAAACGGGCCGTCCGAAGAAGGATTGATGGCGCGGGCAGGGGCCGCCCCCTGTCTGCCCGTTCTGGTTTACCATGGGGCCTGTGCTAGTTCCCCCATGGTTGCCATGTCAGAAGATACAGAGATCGAACGCGCCGGCTTTGTCGAGCGCGCCATTGTCCGCCACCAGGCGGGCATTTCTACCCCAGCCATCGACCACGTCGCCGAGGAAATTCCCGTCGCGCTGGTCTTCAATGGCATTTCCCATGTCGTCATGATGGCCACCCCGCGCGACCTGGAAGCGTTTGCCTACGGCTTCGCGCTGACGGAGGGCGTGGTGGCTTCCGCTGGCGCCATCTTCGACTGCGAAGTGTTCCTGCGTCCTGATTCCGCCGAAGTGGCTTTGAGCATCGCCCAGGAAGATTTCGTGCGCCTGAAGGACCGGCGCCGCCAACTCACGGGCCGCACGGGCTGCGGCGTGTGCGGCATCGACAGCATCGACATGCTCGATTTGCGGCCCGCAGCGCTGCCGCCGGCGCTGATCCACGTCGACCTGCCGGCCGCGCTGGCGCGCGCATCAAGCGGCTTGCGAGAACACCAGGCGTTGATGCGGGAAACGGGTGGCGTGCACGCGGCCGCGTGGTGCACGCCCGATGGCGATATCGCGCACGTATTCGAGGATGTCGGCCGTCACAATGGCCTGGATAAACTGATCGGCCATTTGGCACTGAGCGGGGCGGACATGCGGCGCGGCTTCGTCTTCCTGTCCAGCCGCGGCAGCTACGAGCTGGCGCGCAAGGCGGCGCGCATGCAGATACCGTTGCTGGCGACGATCTCCGCGCCCAGTTCGCTGGCCATTTCCATCGCCACGCAGGCGGGCATGAAGCTGGTGGGTTTCTGCCGCCAGGATGCGTACGTCGATTACACGCCCGGTATCAGTATTTAGGCAGCACTGCGCTGCAGCAGCACGGGGACGGACTTCGACGTGGGCGTGCCGGCGCCGTCGGCCGTGCTGGCCAGCGGCACCAGCGCGTTCGTCTCCGGGTAATACGCTCCCAGGCAGCCGCGCGGGATGTCGTAGGCCACGAGCCGGAAGCCGTTGGCGCGGCGCGCCACGCCATCGTCCCAGGCGCCGATCAAGTCCACCAGGTCGCCATCGGCAAAGCCCAGCATGGCGATATCTTCCGCGTTGGCGAAGACGACCTTGCGCGTGCCGTACACGCCGCGGTAGCGGTCATCCATGCCGTAGATGGTGGTGTTGTACTGGTCGTGCGAGCGCGTGCTCATCAACACCATCAGGCGCGCGCCATGGCGCTGTTTCGCGCGGTGCAGCGGCGTATCGAGGTCCAGCGGGGCGACGAGGAAGCTGGCCTTGCCGCTGGCCGTCTTCCACACGCGTTCGCGCGACGCCACCGTCAGATGAAAGCCGCCCGGCTGCGCCACCCTGGCGTTGTAGTCGTAAAAGTCGTCAAATACCTTCCCGATATCGTCGCGGATGCGCGCATAGTCGGCCGCATACGCGCGCCAGTCCACCAGACTGCTCCCCACCGTCGCTTCGGCCATGCCGGCCACGATGGCCACTTCCGAGCGCAGCTGCGGCGAAGCGGGCGCATTGCGGCCGTACGAGATATGCACCATGCTCATCGAGTCTTCCACCGTCACGCCCTGCGCCACGCCGTGCTGCAGGTCGATCTCCGTGCGCCCCAGGGTGGGCAGCAGCAGCGCTTCCTTGCCGATGACCAGGTGGCTGCGATTGAGCTTGGTAGCCACCTGCACCGTCAGCGCGCACTGGCGCAGGGCGGCAAAAGTGAGCGGCGTGTCCGGCGTAGCCGCGGCAAAATTGCCGCCCAGCGCGATGAACACCTTGACCTCGCCGCGCTGCATGGCTTCGATACTGGCCACCACATCGTGGCCATGCGCGCGCGGCGGCTCGAATCCATATACCTGGCCCAGGCGGTCGAGGAAGGCCTTGGTCGGCTTTTCCTCGATACCCACCGTGCGGTCGCCCTGCACGTTCGAGTGGCCGCGCACGGGGCACAGCCCGGCGCCCGGCTTGCCGATCTGGCCGCGCAGCATCATCAGGTTCGACAGCATGCGGATGGCCGCCACGCTGTGCTTGTGCTGCGTCAGTCCCATGCCCCAGGTGGCGATGATGCGCTGGCCCTTGACGAAGATGTCCGTCAATGCCTCGATCTGCGCGCGCGCCACGCCCGATTCTTTCAGCAGCAAGTCCCAGCTTTCGGCCCGCAGGTCGGCGCGGAAGGCGTCGAAGCCGCTGCAGTGTTCCGCGATGAAAGCGTGATCGACGACGGCGGGCCTGCCTGCCGCCAGCGCCGCATCGTCATGCTCGACGACGCGCTTGGCGACGGCCTTGATCAGGGCGAAGTCTCCACCCAGGGTCGGCTGCACGAACAGGCCGGCCAGGCGCGTGCTGCCCAGGGTCGCCATTTCCAGCGCGCTTTGCGGGTCCATGAAGCGCTGCAAGCCCCGCTCGCGCAGGGGATTGATGGAAACGATGCTGCCGCCGCGGCGCGCGCAGTCGCGCAGTTCGCCCAGCATGCGCGGGTGGTTGGTGGCGGGATTCTGGCCGAAGATGAGGATGGTGTCGGCCAGTTCGAAATCGGCAAGGGTCACCGTGCCCTTGCCGATGCCCACCGTGGCCGGCAAGCCGCGGCTGGTGGCCTCGTGGCACATGTTGGAGCAGTCGGGGAAGTTGTTGGTGCCGTACAGGCGCGCCATCAGCTGGTACAGGAAGGCCGCCTCGTTGCTGGCGCGCCCCGACGTATAGAACGCGGCCTGGTCCGGATCGGGCAGGGCGCGCAGGTGGCGCCCCACGAGGGCATACGCGTCTTCCCAGGCGATCGGCACATAGCGGTCGCTGGCGGCGTCGTACACCATCGGTTCGGTCAGGCGTCCGTGCTGCTCGAGCGCGTAGTCCGACTGTTGCAGCAGCTGCGTGACGGTATGGCTGGCAAACAGTTCCGGGCCGGCGCGGCGGCTGGTCGCTTCGGCGGCGACGGCCTTGGCGCCGTTTTCGCAAAAGGCAAACGTGGAAGCGTGGTCGCGGTCGGGCCAGGCGCAGCCGGGGCAATCGAAACCGTCCGGCTGGTTTTGCGCCAGCAGCGCTTTCAGATTGCCGGGCGCGACCCGCTCCTGGCGCAGGCTGATGGCCACGTGTTTCAAGGCATCCCAGCCGGCTGCCGGCTTGGTGTAGGGCGTGATGTGTGGCGGGTCCTGGTCTTTCATCATGTCTTTCGGCTGGGCGAGTGTGGTAATTATGCACGATCCCCGAATGACATTGACTTGCGTCATGGAAATGACATTCGGCTGTCATTTTCCTGACATATTAGACAAGTACGCTGGAGTCGTCTTGATCACAGGGGGATGAAACCATGCAGAACATAATCGCATCAAACGAAGCCAAGGCCCGGCCGGTCCAACTGGTGCTGAGCCAGGCCACGACAGCGGCGGAAGTGCGCGAAGTCCAGCGTTTGCGCTACAAGGTGTTTATCGAGACCATGGGCTTGACGTCGCTGGCCAACGCCGATGGCCTCGACAGCGATGAATTCGACGCGCACTGCGACCACCTGATCGTGCGCGACGCCGATACCCTGAAAGTGGTGGGCACCTACCGCGTGCTGAGCGCGGCCAAGGCGGCCAAGATCGGCCGGCTGTATTCGGAAAACGAGTTCGACCTGAGCCGCCTGAAGAACCTGCGCGGACGCATGGTCGAAGCGGGCCGCGCCTGCATCCACCCGAAATACCGGGGCGGCAGCGTGATCATGCTGCTGTGGTCTGGCCTGGCCGAATACATGCGCCGCGAGCGCTGCGACTACCTGGTCGGCTGCGCCAGCATCAGCCTGGCCGATGGCGGCCATAACGCCGTCGCCGTGTACCAGGCGCTGGCCGAAAAACACATGGCCCCAAGCGAGTACCGCGTCACGCCGCACCTGCCTTTCCCCATCCACCAGGTGGAAGCGGCGCACAAGCCGCAGGTGCCGCCGCTGATCAAGGGCTACCTGCGTTCGGGCGCCTGGATCTGCGGCGAACCGGCCTGGGACCCTGATTTCGAAAGCGCCGACATGTTCATGATGATGCCGCTGGCGAATCTGGACGAGCGCTATGCGCGCCATTACGGCGTGGTGCCTGGCTAAGGGCGGGAAGCGAGGACTGCAGCTGGCTGGCCAGCGCCTGCACGGCGCTGCGCAAGCCGGTGTCCGCGCTGTCGGGCGGCAGCAGTTCGAGCAGGAAGCGCAGCGGTGCCGTGATCGCCTCGGGTTCGCCGATGCTGCCGTGGCGCCGCACGGCGTCGTGGTACAGGGCCAGGAAGGCGGCGCGCGCGGGCGCGTCGAAAGAGCGGCCGTCCGGCACTTGCCACAGGGCCGCCAGCAGGGCGGCGCGCACGGGGGCGCCGGCGTCGATGGCGCGGTGTTCGTCCGCATGGCGCTGGCGCGCATAGGCGATGGCGTCGTGCAGCAAGTCGCCCAGTTGCGGATCGAGCGCGCGCCAGGCGCCGCTATCGCCATGGGCTTTCAGCAGCAGGGCGCCCGCCAGCACCTGGAAAATCAGGTCGCAGTCGGCCACGCCGCTGCGCCGCCGCGCTTCTTCCAGCGCGGCCAGGCAGGCATCCGTCATGCCGCGCAGGGCAGGCGCGCCGGAGCTTCCTTCGGTGCAGGCCAGGCGCGCCTGCAAGGCCCAGTAGCGTCCCAGCAGGGCCAGGCGCTGCGCCGTGGGCGCCAGCGCCACCAGCAGGTCGATATGCTGTTTTCCATCCTGCAGCAACTGCCGGCCCTGCGCCGGATCGGGCACGGCTGGCACCTCGATGCCGGCGCCCACATCGAGGCCGCACAGGGCCGCGCCCTGGCGTATCTCCAGTTCCGCCCAGTGCGCCAGCGCGCGCAAGGCCACCTTGCCGTCGGCCGCGCTGTGCGCCGCCCGGTAGTGTTCGATGGCGCGCAAGGTGTTCTCCAGGCCACCGAGGCCGGCCCGCGTGGCGGCCATGTTTTCGCGGATGTCGGCGCAGCCGAAGAAGCGGGCGCGCACGGCTTCCTCGATGCTGCCCAGCTTTTCCTCGATGGCCGCGCGGCGCGCAGCATCGGCGCCCGCCAGGCGCGCGTGCAGGGTTTCCAGGTCGGCCAGCAAGTGGCCGTGGTAGTGATAGTCGGGCGCTTGCCAGGGCCGGCTCTGGGTATTCGGAAAGCGGTAGCGGTCGTCGCCATACGCCTGGTAGGCGCCCCAGGTGTTCGAGGCCGGGAACTGCAGGTAGGCCGCCTCGCGCGCCAGGCGCACGGCGTCGCCGAAGTATTCGCCGCTCAGCATGGCGTGATAAAAACTGTGCGCGAAGATGCTGGCCGCCTGGTCGTCGATGCGCCAGCCGGCCGCGATCACCGCCTGCGAGCCCATTTCAATGAAGGCCGTGGCCAGGCTGGCGGCCAGTTTCGACCACGGCGCGATGGCGTCCGGGCGCATGTCGCCCAGATGGCAGCAATTGATGAAGACGAATTGCGGCACGCGCTTCAATTTACCCACCTGCGCCGCCGTCAGCCGCGTCTTCGGTCCCAGCACCAGGCCCGTATGGGCGATGCCGGGGCCGGCCACTTCGCCATGGCCGGCCAGGTGGATGGCGAAATAGCGTTCGTCGAACAGGTGCACCAGCACGCGCTGGGCCTGGGGACGCAGCAGCTCGCGCACCTGGTAGCCGTACGCGCCGAACATGCGCGCCACGTCCTGCGCTTCGGCCTGCGCGCCGGGCAGCTCGGGCAGGCCGGAATCGGTGTCGCCGATCACCAGCACGCTGTTGCTGGGCGGGCTGACGGCGGATGGCTGCTCGCGCAGGCTGGCCAGCTGGCGCACCATGCCGATGCGCGTCGACAGCGGGCTTTCCTCGCTGCCCGCCTCGTCGCGCATCAGCTCCCACGGATAGATGGCGGCGCTCTGGTCGACGGCCAGGATCAGGCCGCGCATCTCGGGGATGGCCGCCTTCAGGCCATTCGGCAGCATCAGTTCGTACAGGGCGCGCGACAGGCCCGGCTGGTCGGTGGTGTTGTCGGTGGCATCCATGATCAGGCCATCGACGGCTTGCCGCTGGTTCGGCTCCTCGTCGACGCTGTTGTGCGCGCGGTCCGTCAGCACAGTGAAGCGCAGGGCGCCGGAGAGATCGGCGGCGACGATCTGCACGCGGCGCCAGCCATTGTCGCCGCTCAGGCTGGGCAGGATGCGCCGGTAGCCGCCGGGGCTGTGGCGGATGCGCCGCTCGAACGTGAAGCTGCCCTGGTAGCGCGCCTCGGCCATGATCTGTTCGATGGCCACGGCGGCGGCGATGGCGCGTGCCTCGGACTGTTCATAGATGGCGATGTGGCCGATGCGGCAAGCCATGCCCGCGTCTTCCAGGCGCCGGTTGGCGCTGCGCGCGCCGTCGATCAGGGCGCGCGCGCACAGGGCGATGCTCAAGCCGCCATAGCCGGAGCCGGACAGCAGGCTGGCCACGCGCAAGCCATGTTCGCCCATCGGCGGCGCGGCCACATGGCCGGCGGCGCGCACCTGCAGGCAGACGCACGCGTATTCGAGCAGGCCGCCAGCAAAGGCGCGCGCCAGTTCGCCCGGCGTCAGTTCGCCCAGTGCGCCCAGGCCGATGACGATGGCGCCGCCGGGCCGGCGCGCCGCATCGGGCTGCAGCACCACGAGGGCGGAGTCGGGACGCTGCGGAAAGCGTCCCAGCGCGTGGATTTCCTGCAGCTTGCCGGCCAGCAGGCGGTCGAGAAAGCTCATGCTGCCGCGCAGCGATTCGGACGCGTAGCAGCCGCTCATGACGGGCGCGTCGGCCGAAGCCATGCTGCCGTGGATGACGGATAGGCTCAGCTGCGGCGCGCGGCTCTCCGGCGCGCTGGCGGGGCCGGCGGCGCCGATGGCCGCGTCAAGCAATTCCTGCGGCTGCGGGTACAGCGGCGTAGCGTCGGACACATACGGATGGAAGCGGGGCGGGACGCCGCCAGGCGCGTGCGGCGGGTGCCGCGGCAGGGAGGTCCCCTGGCCGCTGTCGAGCAGCTGCGCGATGGCAGGGTAGTAGTCCTTTTGCAGCAGCAGGTCGCCATGCGCCACCGGCAGGTAGCAGGCCGCTACGCCGTCCGGCACCGCGCCTTGCCAGGCCGTGCGGCCATCGCCGTCCGGCGACCAGGCGTTCTCGATGCCGCCGTCGCGCAGGCGCAGCGCCACCGGCGTGTCGGCGCAGCCGGCCAGGTAGCTGCAATGGCGGGCGTCGAGCGGGGCCGCTTCCAGCAGGGCCACGGTGGCGCGCGCCGTGGCCAGCGCCTGGGCCTCGGGCGCCTGCCAGCCGCCGGGCAGGCCCGCTTGCCTGTCGCCGCCGGCCAGCCGCGCCCAGGCCTCGGCATCGAAATAATCGATGCTACCCCCCGCCTGCGGCCACGGCAGCATGTCCAGCACGCCGGGAAAGGCGCGCACGAAGCCGAGAAACTGGCGCCGCGTGTGTTTCCAGCCTATCCAGCAGGCCAGCATCTGCACCAGCCGGTCGCGTCCCAGCAGCACTTGCACCATCGCCTGCGTGCCGCGGTTGGCCGTGCCCACCTGCAGCAATCGGCTGCCGGGCAGGGCGCCGAAGCGCTGCCAGCGGTCTTTCAGGGCCAGGCGCGCCACCAGCCCGCCCATGCCGTGGGCAACGATGCGCAACGGGTGGCCGCGTTGTTCGGCATCGCGCATGGCCTCGTCGAGCACTGGCAGGAAGGCGCTGCTGGACTGCTGCAGCGAGAGGCGCCAGTCATAGGTAAAGGGCCGCACTTCCTGGCTTTGCGCGAGGAAGCGGGCAAACGGTTCATAGCAGGATTCGATCCAGCCGGCGCTGACGATGTGCGGCTGGCCCACGGCCAGGCGTTCGATGCGCCCTTCGACCAGGTTGACGGGATCGAACCAGATGCGGTTGTTGCCCACTTGCAGGTGGCTGCCCATGATGTCGGGCAGCAGCAGCACGATGGGCGCGTGCGCGCGCCGTTTCGGCACTTCGCCGCCGCGCGCCAGCGGGGCGTGCTCGATGCCGGACAGCGGCTGGTAGGCTGTCTCGTCGCCGGTGAGGGCCTGCACGGCGGCCTGGCTAGACGGCGCGCGCTCGAAGTAGTTCAGGTGGTGCGCGTGCGGCCCGCGCAGCAGCAGTTGCCGCACCGGCGTGCTGCGCGTGGCGCCGCCGGCCATCGAGGCGCAATTGACCACCAGGTCGTTCTGCCCGCCGTAGAGCTGGTCGTCGAGGCAGTCGCCCAGCCAGCCCAGCAGGCCGTCGCCGCTGCACGCGCCGGCCAGCACATGTAGCGGGCTGGCCACGCGCACGTCGGGCGCATTGAGCAGTGCCACCAGGGGCGAGTCGGGCATCATCGCTTCCAGGCCCGGCAGGATGCGCGCGTCGCAGCGCTGCTGCACCACGGCCAGCAGGAAGGCCACGGCGCCATCGGGAACGCCGTCGTGCAGCAGCAGGTTGAACATCACGCTGGCCCAGCGGTCGAGCCGGCCCGACATCAAGGTGGTGCCGCGCGCCGGGCAGGCCACGCGCACGAAGCGGGCGATGCGGATGGCGCGTTTCTTCAGTTCCACGCTCAGTGCGCGCAGGCGCGCCGCATCCTCGTCGTAGCCGCCGCGTCCGCCCAGCCGCGCCTGCGCCGTGAAGTGGTCGATATCGTGGCTGTTGAACGCTTCGCCGCCCACCGTGTTTTCGCTCAGCCGCTCCAGGCCGTCGCCGGCCAGGTCGACGGCGCCGCGGCTGTCGATGCGCTGCGCGCGCGCCAGCAATTCGCCCACCAGGCCGCCGCGCGAATGGGTCAGCAGGTGCAGCACGGCGCCGTGCGGCAGCTGGCGCACGAGGGCCAGCGCGTTTTCGATGGGGCTGTCGCTGAGGCTGCGGTGCTCATAGCCATAGATGCGGTTGCCGTACTGCGCCGCCAGTTGCGGCGCCAGGCCATTGCGCCACAGGCCGCCAAAGCTGCGCTGGGTCGACGAGGCCGTGCCGTGCAACAGCAGCAGCACCGGGTCCGGCCCGGCGGGCAAACTGGCGACGGCCGTCATGCTGTCCGCCTCGATGCCGCAGCGGTACAGGCCCAGCCGTTGTTCCAGTTGGCGGTCCTGGAAGGTGCCCGCCGCCGCCAGCGCCGTCATGGCGGCGGCGCCGCAGCGGTACACGCGCACGGCCCGCAGCATCCAGGCGCCCAGGCCGTCGCGGCTGGCGCCGGGCGGCTGGCGCGCCGCCTGCGGGCGCAAGGCCAGTCCCACTTCGATGCTGGCGGGGGCGCCATCGCGCGCCAGCGTGGCCGGACCCAGGTAGCGTGGCAGGTCGAGGCTGCCAGCCAGCAGCGAACTGCCGTCGCACAGCAGCAGTTGCACCACGTCGGCGGGGCCGATATCGAGGGTGATGCGGCAGCTGCCGATGCCGCGCGCGCTGGATAGCACATGGGTCTGGCCATGCCAGCCGGGCGCGGCGGGGCAGTCGCCGGCATTGGCGAGGGGATCGCGCGTGAGCGTCAGGCGCAGCACGGGCGGCGCAAGAGGATCGCTGGACATGCGGTTGGGATCGCTGGTTAAAAGCTGACCTTGATGCCTGCGCTGACTATGCGTGTTGTGTCAGATCAAGAGTGAGTGGAAATGCTGGCTGGCGGGGCAATGCAGAGTGAAGGCGGGGAGGGTGTGGAACTGGGGCGGGAGGGCAGAGAAACGGTCAGCATGGTTTGGGCTGGGTCTCTTCGCTATCGTGCTCGGATGTTGTGCGGTGAGCGAACTGCGCGAATTTCATGGCAAAAGTTCATGGCGCCGGGAACCTGGGTGCCTGGCATGGCATTACAACAGCGGTTATATCAATGGACTGGCGTGGCGGACAGTTCCTTCAGTTCGCGGATGGTGATGTCCGATTTTTCATGCATGCGCAATAAAATCGTTGCACCGACCGACAGTTTGCCGTGACGAATCTTGCTGATGATGGGGGGCTGGACTTCCAGTACACGGCACAGTTCCGCATCATTTTTCAGGTTCATCTTCTCGATCAGGGTATCGAGCAGCTTGTTGGGCACAAAACTCGATGGTTCGAGCGCACGCGCCCGGTTCATCGCCTCAATCATTTCCAGCTTCTTTTGCCGAACGTTCATTTACTCCTCCTTCAGGTTATGCAAGGGACGAGACCACTTTGACGCGGTCCCGGCTATAGTTCGTCATCGCAGTACGGCTGTCTGGGTGACGTAGTACAACATTCGCGTTACAACATTGATAACCAGGCAAGTGTTTAAATAATACTACGATAACAAAACTTGTGACAGATGGTCAGTTAAATTAACTGATTGTTTGATCAGTTTGGTTGACGATTGTTGTATTTTGTAGTCCGCTTTTCGTCAGGATCATGGTCCGGTCCGCCATTTCGGCGGCGGCCAGCGAATGCGTGACCATGATCGCGCAACTGCCGTTGGCCTTGATTTCGGCGCGCAGCAATTGCAGGATGCTGTGCGCCGTGTCCGGGTCGAGGTTGCCGGTGGGCTCGTCGGCCAGCACCAGTGCCGGCTTGTGGACGAGTGCGCGGGCAATGGCCACGCGCTGCATTTCGCCGCCGGACAATTGCTGCGGAAAGTCGCCGCCGCGCCCGCCCAGGCCGACCGCCTCGAGCATGCTGGCGGCACGCTCCTGGGGCAGTCCGTTGAGCAGCAGCGGCAGGGCCACGTTTTGCAGCAGGGTCAGGTGCGGCAAGACGTGGAAGGCCTGGAAAATAAAGCCCATGCGGGCGCGACGCAGCCGGGTGGCGGCGGCGTCATCGAGGCTGGACATGGCAATGCCGTCCACCAGGATAGGGTGCGCTTCGGCACCCGCGTCGGGCGTATCGAGGCCGGCGATCAGGTTCAGCAAGGTCGACTTGCCCACGCCCGAGTCACCCATGATGGCGATGAATTCCCCGGCCTTGAAGCGGCAGGAAATGTTGGCCAGCACGGGACGGGCATTGGCATAGGACTTCGACAGATGGCGCAATTCGAGCATGGTGTTAACGGCTATCGTAAAGGGAGGCACGCGGGGGAGAGGGGGGCCTGGGAACTGCAAAGGGGCGCGGATTGTTTGGCCGGCAATGTGTAGTATACGACAGGCTTATGCTTTTTGCTTGGTAATACCACTTTTGTGTGGTTCCTGCGGCAGACGGCGCGTATCGACCTTAAGTTACCTGCCGCACGGCTGGCTTGCGCGGATTCCGCTATGATGAGAAAAAGTCATCGGCAGAGGCGCCCGCAAACCGCTGCGGCAGGGGCGGTGCGCCCGGTGGCTGACCGTGCAAGCCCTTCGTGAACCTAACATTGACGACGCCAGCCCATGACCATGCCACTTGCGCAACAGCAGTCCGATTTCCGTCCCGCCAGCCACGCCAGCGCGGCCAGCGCCACTCCTGCCACGATAGCCGAGATCAGCAGCGGCCTGCTGGCGCGCGATGCCTGGACGTCGCCCAAGTACCTGTACGACGCGCTCGGCTCCAAGCTGTTCGAAGCCATCTGCGCCTTGCCCGAGTACTATCCGACGCGCACGGAAGCGGCCATCTTCGCCCGCCATGGTGCCGAGATCGCCCACGCCGTGGGGCCGGGCAGCACCCTGATCGACCTGGGCGCGGGCAATTGCGCCAAGGCCGCCAGCCTGTTCCCCCTGTTGCACCCGGTCCAGTACGTGGCCGTGGATATTTCCTACGATTTCCTCAGCGAATCGCTGAGCCGGCTGCAGCAGCGCTTTCCGCACATCGAGATGACGGGCCTGGGCCTGGATTTTTCCAGCCGCCTGGACTTGCCCGACAGCGTGCGCGAGGCACGGCGATTGTTCTTCTATCCCGGCTCGTCGATCGGTAATTTTGCGCCCGAGCAAGCAACTGCCTTTTTGCGCCGCCTGCGCGCGAATGCGGACGGCGATGGCGGCCTGCTGATCGGCGTCGACCTGATCAAGGACGACGCCATCCTCGACGCCGCCTATGACGATGCGCTGGGCGTCACGGCCGCCTTCAACCTGAACATGCTGCGCCACGTGAACGGGCTGATCGGCGCCGACTTCGACGTGCGCGCGTGGCAGCACCACGGCTTTTTCAATGCCGACGAGCGCCGCGTCGAAATGCACCTGGAAGCGCGCAGCGAGCAGTTTGTCCATTGGAAAGGTGGCCAGCGGCGTTTCGCGAAAGGCGAGCGCATCCATACTGAAGACAGCTATAAGTACACGCGCGCGGCCTTTGTCGGCTTGCTGGAACAGGCCGGGCTTTCCACCGTGCAAGTCTGGACGGATCCGCAACAGTGGTTTGCCGTCATTTACGCGCGGGTCATCCGGGACTAAGAAGGGAACAGATGCTGATCGGTCATTACCATCAAGTGCGCCAGCATTCTCTGCTGCTGGCCGAGCCCCTGTCCGACGAGGATTGCGGCGCCCAGTCGATGCCGGACGCCAGTCCCGTGAAATGGCACCTCGCGCATACCACCTGGTTTTTCGAAACGTTTATTCTGGAAAGCATGGAAGCGGCGTTCGCGCCATTCCACCCGGCCTTCCGCGTGCTGTTCAATTCCTATTACAACGGCGTGGGCGAGAAGCACCCGCGCGCCCAGCGTGGCTTGCTGACGCGCCCCGGCATGGACGTCGTGCGCGCCTACCGGATGGATGTCGATGCGCGCATCGGCCGCCTGCTGGCGGGCGAACTGGCGCGCGAGGAGCGCGAACGGCTGACCATGCTGCTGGCGCTGGGGCTCGAACACGAGCAGCAGCACCAGGAATTGCTGTTGACGGACGTCAAGCATCTGCTGGCGCAGAGCGCCCTGTTTCCTGCCTACCTGGATCGCATGGACAGCGCGGCGCCATCAGCGCAGCAAGCCGCGCAGCCCACGGCCTGGCTCGCCTTCGACGGCGGCCTGGCGCAGATCGGCCATGCGGGCGATGGCTTTTGCTTCGACAATGAATTGCCGCGCCATCCGCAATACGTGGCGCCGTTCGAACTGGCCAGCGCGCTGGTGACGAATGGCGAGTACCTGGCCTTCATCGAGGCGGGCGGCTACCGCACGGCGCACCTGTGGCTGGCCGAAGGCTGGGACTGGGTGCGCAGCGGGCAGCTGGAGTGCCCGTTGTACTGGCAGCGCGACGAGGCGGGGCAATGGCAGGAATTCACTCTATATGGTTTGCATAGTCTCGACCTGCAGGCGCCGGCTACGCATCTGTCCCTGTTCGAGGCGGACGCCTATGCGCACTGGGCCGGCGCGCGCCTGCCGACGGAAGCGGAATGGGAAGTGGCGGCGCAAGGCGTCGCGCTGCAAGTTGGCCTGCTGCATCCGGCCGCCGGCGCACCGGGAACAGGGCTGCGGCAAATGTTCGGCCATTGCTGGCAGTGGACCAGCAGCAGCTACGCGCCGTATCCGGGCTACCGCACGGCGCCCGGGGCGCTCGGCGAATACAACGGCAAGTTCATGCTGAACCAGTATGTACTGCGCGGCTCGTCGTGCGCCACGCCGGCCGGCCATGCGCGCGCCAGCTACCGCAATTTCTTCCCTGCCGGCGCGCGCTGGCAATTTTCCGGCATCCGCCTGGCGCGCCAGGTGGAATAACTTAGTGCAGGCGCGGGACGGCGGGTGCGTCAGGGCGGGGCGGCGCCTTGGCGGCAGTGTTCTGTTCCAGCTTGAACTGGCTGACGAGGGTTTCCAGTTCGCCTGCCTGTTCATGCATGGCTGCCGCCGCCGCGGCCGCTTCCTCGACGAGGGCCGCGTTTTGCTGCGTCGTCTGGTCCATCTGCATGATGGCCGCATTGATTTGCTCGATGCCTTCGCTCTGCTCGTGGTTGGCAACGCTGATTTCACCGACGATGGCGCTGACCCGGCCCACGCTGGCCACTACTTCATCCATCGTGGCGCCCGCCTGGCTGACCAGTTGCGCGCCCTGGCCGACCCTGTTGACGGAGTCGGCGATCAGTTCCTTGATTTCTTTCGCCGCCGCCGCCGAGCGTTGCGCCAGGTTGCGCACTTCGGACGCCACCACGGCAAAGCCGCGGCCTTGCTCACCTGCGCGCGCCGCTTCCACCGCCGCGTTCAGTGCCAGGATATTCGTCTGGAAGGCGATGCCGTCGATCACGGCGATGATGTCGACGATCTTGCGCGACGAGGCATTGATGGCATCCATGGTGCCGATCACTTCCGCCATGGCTGAGCCGCCGCGCTGCGCGATGGCCGATGCCGAGCGGGCCAGGCTGTCGGCCTGGCGTGCATTGTCGCTGTTGCTGCGCACGGTGCCTGTCAGTTCGATCATCGACGAGGCCGTTTCTTCCAGCGCGCTGGCTTGCGCTTCGGTGCGGGCCGACAGGTCGGCATTGCCGCTGGCGATCTGGCTCGACGCCACGGCTATCGTGCCCGTGCCGCCGCGCACCTGCCCCACCAGGGTGGCCAGGTTGGTATTCATATCGCGCAACGCCTGCAGTAGCTGGCCCGCTTCATCCTTGCCTTCGGCCACGATTTTGCTGCTCAGGTCGCCTGCGGCCACGGCTTGCGCCACGCGCAAGGCATAGGCGATCGGCGTGGTGATCGAGCGCGTGACGCGCCAGGCAAAGAGCACGCCCAGCAGCAGGGCGGCCGTGCCCAGGCTGGCCATCAGCACATTCGCTGCGGAAATATTCTGCTTGATTTGCTGGCCGCCATGCACGACCACCCCGCGCTGGATTTCATTCAGGCGGTTCACCGTCTTTTGCAATTGGTTCAGGGCGGGCAGGGTGTCGTCGCGCACATGCACGGCCGCTTCCGCGCGCTGTCCCGCCACCAGCAGCTTGTCGGCCTGGCTGAACGACACGACATAGGCCTTGCGCTGCTGCTTCAGGGTGGCCAGCAGTTCCTTGCCTTCAGGCAGCACGATCAGGCGGTCGAGCACGACCAGCGCATCGGTGATGGTGGCCTTGTTGGCATCGATTTCGCCGTGGATGGCGTTGGCGCGGGCCGGATCTTCATGGATGAACAGTTCCAGCACCAGTGCCGCGTTCGAACGCGTGGTGCTGCGGATGGTGGCGATGGCGTCGGCCTTGGCCCAGTCTTTCTCGATGATGGCTTCGCTGAGCGCGCCGATCTTGTCGAGCCGGAAAAGGCCCGTGCCTACCAGCACTGCCATCAGTAACAGCACCACGCCAAAACCGGCGCCCAGGCGCACGCCTATCTTCATATCCGTCAATTTCATACTGATTCCCTCGGTAGCTAATGATCTGTCTCCGGTGGTCTTGTTATGCAACGATTATACGGTTGGTGATACCTGATTTGCACTACTAATTGCCCAATAGAAATGAAAAAGCGGCACGGCGATCAAGCCGTACCGCTTTTTCTCCCTATGAGGGATGCCCTGGCCGTGCTCAGGCTGCGTTGGCAGCCACGTCGGCCTCTGTTGTTTTTTCGGCGTCCGTCTGCTTGATGCGGCGGTTCACGGCCGACAAGACAGCCTTGAACGAGGCGGTGACGATATTGCTGTCGATGGCGGCGCCGAACAGGGTCGGGCCATTGTCGAGGCGCAACTCCACGTAGCAAGCCGCTTGCGCGTTGGCGCCGGAGCCGATCGAGTGCTCATGGTAATCCATCAGCTTGATGTCGAGACCGAGTGCGTTGACGAAGGCATCGATGGGGCCGTTGCCGCCGCCTTGCAGGGCCAATGGCGTCTGGCGGTGCGACAGGCTGATGTCGATCTGCACGGATTCGTCACTGCTCGTGTCTTCCACCATGCGGTGCGAAGCGTAGGCGTATGGCGCCGTCTGCTCCAGGTATTCCTTCTGGAAGATTTCATGGATATCCTGCGCGGCGATTTCGCGGCCCGTGGCGTCGGCAACGGCTTGCACGGCGCGCGAGAATTCGATCTGCAGACGGCGCGGCAAGACCAGGCCGTATTCCTGTTCCAGCAAATACGCCATGCCGCCCTTGCCGGACTGGCTGTTGACGCGGATCACGGCGTCATAGCTGCGGCCCAGGTCGGCCGGGTCGATCGGCAAGTACGGCACTTCCCAGATGCTGTCCGGTTGTTGCTTGGCGAAACCTTTCTTGATCGCATCCTGGTGCGAGCCGGAGAATGCCGTAAACACCAGGTCGCCCGCATACGGGTGGCGTGGGTGGACGGGCAGCTGGTTGCACTCTTCCACGCACTTGCGCACGCTGTCGATGTCGGAGAAATCGAGGCCCGGATGCACGCCCTGCGTGTACAGGTTCATCGCCAAAGTCACCAGGTCGACGTTGCCCGTGCGCTCGCCATTGCCGAACAAGCAGCCTTCCACGCGGTCGGCGCCCGCCATCACGGCCAGCTCGGCCGACGCGACGGCCGTGCCGCGGTCGTTATGCGGATGCACGCTGATGATGATGGAATCGCGGCGCGCCAGTTTGCGCGACATCCATTCGATCTGGTCCGCGTACACGTTGGGCGTGCTGCATTCCACGGTCGATGGCAGGTTGATGATCATCTTGTTGGTCGGCGTCGGCTTCCAGATGGCGCTGACGGCGTCGCAGATATGCTTGGAGAAATCGAGTTCCGTGGTGGAAAACGATTCCGGAGTGTATTCGAAACCCCATTCCGTTTCCGGATGCTGCGCCACCAGCTGTTTTACCAGGGTGGTGCCGGTGGTGGCGATATTCGTGATTTCCTCGCGCGACATGCCGAACACGACTTTGCGGAACACGGGCGCCACGGAGTTGTACAGGTGGACGATGGCGCGCTTGGCGCCGACGACGGATTCCACCGTGCGGCGGATCAGCTCTTCGCGCGACTGGGTCAGCACGATGATGGTGACGTCGTCCGGGATGCGGCCCTCATCGACGAGCTTGCGGACGAAATCGAAATCCGTTTGCGATGCCGACGGGAAGCCCACTTCGATTTCCTTGAGGCCGATGGCGATCAGCATCTCGAAGAACCGCAGCTTCTTTTCCGCGCTCATCGGCTCGATCAGCGACTGGTTGCCGTCGCGCAAGTCGGTGCTCATCCAGATAGGCGGTTTGCTGATGATCTGGTTCGGCCATTGACGGTCGGTCAATTTGACGGGAGGAAAGGCGCGGTATTTGGAAGCTGGGTTTTGCAACATCATGATCGGGTACTCCTGAAGATAGGGGGAAATCAATGGTTGTGGCGCAAGCTTGCCGGGCGGCCACGCAACACTAGGCCAGGCAAGCGATCGGTAGCGATAGCAGTGCAACGACGATGCCAGCGGGGGCGGTCGCAGGGGGAACTACGTGTACGAATGGGGATGGTGCAAACATCATCAAACCTTCCAGGGTTTTTGAAACACGCCGGCGTGTGGCCAGGCGAAGCAATGCGGCAAACTTATGCGCGTGCTAGGTGTAGTCGCGATAGCGACAGCAGGGAAGGGGATGGATGTTTGAAGGAGGACATGCACTTAATGTAAGGGAGGTTGGGGCGGGCTGTCAAGCGTTTCCTGGCGTCACGTTGTGTCAAGCGTAATGCACTTGCGCGGCCAGGTCCGGCATTTCCTGCGCCATGCGCGCCAGGATGCGCTGCAGGATGGCCGCATCGTGCGGCAGCCGTGCGGCGAAGGCTGGCCAGCCGCGCAGCTCCAGTTGTTGCGGCATGTCCACCAGGCCCGTGACGGCGTCCCAGAACGCATCCCAGTTCATGCCGTAGAAGGAAGGAAAACCCAGCGCGGCGGCCAGCGCCGCATGCAGCTGGCGCGGCGAGTTGATATCGCTCAAGTCGATTGTCACGAGGGCCAGTCGATTCACACTATGCCCTTGAGCAGGTTTTGCAGGTTTTCCCGCATGCCGCCCACCACCGTTTTGTGCTGCGCCAGGATGGCGGGCGCATCCTTGAACGGCGCCGGGTCGAGATACAGGCGCGGCAAGTCGGCCACGGCCACGCCGCGTGGGCCGCCGCGCAGGATGTCATCCGCATGCTGCTGGATCGAGTTGACGGCCGCCTGGATGCGCGGCGTCGCGGAGGCGGCCAGGCAGGCGGCCAGCGCGGCGTCGAGGTCGGCGCGCGCGGGCGCCTGCGGCAGCACGGGGGCGGCGATCTGTTCCAGCGGCGACATGTTGACGGCTGGCTTGCGGTAGGCGAGCAGGGTATCGAGCGCCATCAGCCGGTGTGGGCCGCCTTGCCCGAGCCAGCCGGCGATGCGGGGCCAGGGCGTGCCCAGCAGCGCTGCCGCCACGCCCCATTGTCCCGCCACGGGCGAGCCGACATTGGTCTCGATCCAGGCGAGGGCGGCCGGATTGCCCGTGTAAGCCAGCAAGGTGGCGTTCGACGAGCGCAGCGCGGGTGCCTGCGTGGCGAGGATGGCGGTCAGCCAGGCAAGGGCGCCATCGGGCTGCTGCTGCGATAGCTGTTGCGTAAATGGTTCGCTCAGGGCGCGGCTGTCGGCAAATTGCTGTTCTGACATATTGATTGGAGGAAAGTAAAAACCAGGCGCCAGTCTAGCAGTGGTCTGCTGGATGGGGCGGCGCGCACGAACATTGTCAGCATAAACATTTAAGACAGCCTTCAGTGCAGGCAGCCCCGCTTGCGCTACAATCGGCTCTCCTTTATTGCCACTGCCGCGCGCGGTTCCCCCTCTCCACATGTTCCCTAAACGCCTGACCTTGCTTGCCCTGGCCGCCTTTGCGCTGGCCGGCTGCGATACCACCGCCCCGAAACCCGTTCAAGTATTGACGCCACCCGAACCCATCGTCGTCACGCCGCGCAAGATCAAGATCGGCCTGGCGCTGGGCGGTGGCGCGGCGCGCGGTTTCGCGCATATTGGCGTGATCAAGGCGCTCGAATCGCAGGGCATCGTCGCCGATATCGTCACCGGCACCAGCGCCGGCAGCGTGGTGGGCGCCATGTATGCGGCAGGCAACTCCGGCTTCGCCCTGCAAAAGATGGCGTTCGACATGGACGAGGCGGCCATTTCCGACTGGGCCTTGCCCCTGTTCGGCAAGTCCTCCGGCGTGCTGAAAGGCGAAGCGCTGCAAAGCTATGTCAACAAGGCTGTGGGCGGCGTGCCGCTGGAAAAGCTGAAGATTCCCTTCGGCGTGGTGGCGACCGATTTGAAAAATGGCCAGCCGATCCTGTTCCAGCGCGGTAACACCGGCATGGCCGTGCGCGCCTCGTCGGCCGTGCCCGGCGTGTTCCAGCCTGTGACGATTGCCGGCCACACCTATGTCGATGGGGGCCTCGTCGCTCCCGTACCCGTGCGCTTCGCGCGCGACATGGGCGCCGATTTCATCATCGCCGTGAATATCTCGTCGCAAACGGATACCCAGAAGGCCATCAGCTCGATGGAAGTGCTGATGCAGACGTTCGCCATCATGGGTCAGCGCATCAACCAGTTCGAGCTCAAGGATGCGGACGTGGTGATCCAGCCCAGCCTGGGCACGATGAAGGGCAACGATTTCAACAGCCGCAATCAGGCGATCCTGGCGGGCGAGCAGGCGACCTTTGCCGTCATGGCGCAGCTCAAGCAAAAGCTGAAAGCCAAGCGCGAGCAGTAGGGGGTAGCGCCGCTGCGCATTTCGTATACAATTTTGATTCAACATAACAAGGATGCACCATGCAATCGAAACCGATTTTGACCCTGGACGACGTAAAGAAAATCGCTGCCGCCGCCGAAGCGGAAGCGGTCAAGAATAACTGGGCGGTCACGATCGCCATCGTCGACGACGGCGGCCACCTGCTGTGGCTGCAGCGCATGGATGGCGTGGCGCCGATCTCGTCGCACATCGCCCCATCGAAAGCCAAGACGGCCGCGCTGGGTCGCCGCGAATCGCGCATCTATGAAGAGATGATCAATGGCGGCCGCGTGTCGTTCCTGAGCGCACCGGAAATCGACGGCTTGCTGGAAGGCGGTGTGCCCATCGTGTTCGACGGTCATTACGTGGGCGCCGTCGGCGTCTCGGGCGTGAAGTCGGCGGAAGATGCGCAAATCGCCAAAGCAGGCATTGCTGCGCTCACCGCCTAAGTAGTAGCCGCAATTGCAGAACCAGCCGCCCCGCGCAAGCCGGGCGGCTTTTTTCATGGGGCGCAGTTTTTATGCTGCCATGCAAAAAAATGCCGCCGATTCTGAATTTTCTTCCTTGTGGAAAAGCTTCCTTTTGGTTATAATTCAAAGGTTTAGCCAATCACACATATACCGTAGCGACTACCCATCCCCTCATTCAAAATGACCGTTGAAACACCCTGAGTGCATCTGGCTCGGGTAACTAGGCGGTCGGTCTGACGTGGCGCAGCTACGGTAACTTTATCAGGAGTTGCCCTTGCCGCCATTTTTTTCTGGCCCTGCCGTTCCAGCCATATTAGCGCTTGCTGATGGAACGATCTTTAAAGGTTTTTCGATCGGTGCCGCCGGTCATACCACGGGCGAGGTTGTTTTCAATACCTCGATGACCGGGTATCAGGAAATCCTTACCGACCCAAGCTATTGCCGCCAGATGGTCACCCTGACCTATCCGCATATCGGCAATACGGGCGTCAATCCGGAAGACGTCGAATCTTCCAAGGTACACGCCGCTGGCCTCATCATCCGCGATCTGCCTTTGCTGGCATCCAATTTCCGTTCCACCCTTTCCCTGTCCGACTACCTCAAAGCTGAAAATATCGTCGCCATCGCCGGCATCGATACACGCAAGCTCACGCGCATCCTGCGTGAAAAAGGTGCGCAGGGCGGCGCCATCCTCGTCGGCACGCAAGGCAACGAGCCATCCGCCGCGCAAGCGCTGGAACTGGCCCGCTCCTTCCCCGGCCTGGCCGGCATGGACCTGGCCAAGGTGGTGTCGAGCAAGGACGCCTACGAATACCGCGAAACGGAATGGACGCTGGGCGAAGGCTATGGCCAGCTGGCCGACGCGGACGCGAAATACCACGTGGTCGCCTTCGACTACGGCGTCAAGCGCAACATCCTGCGCATGCTGACGGCACGCGGCTGCAAAGTCACCGTGCTGCCCGCGCAAGCCACGGCCGCCGACGCCCTGGCGCTGAATCCGGACGGCATCTTCCTGTCGAACGGCCCCGGCGATCCGGAGCCGTGCGACTACGCCATCGCGGCAACCAAGGAACTGATCGAAAAGGGTATCCCGACCTTCGGCATCTGCCTCGGTCACCAGATCATGGCGATCGCTTCCGGCGCGAAGACGCTGAAGATGAAGTTCGGCCACCACGGCGCCAACCACCCGGTGCAAGACCTGGAAACGAAACAGGTCTTGATTACCTCGCAAAACCACGGTTTCGCAGTCGACGCGGCAACCTTGCCCGCGAATTGCCGCGTGACCCATGAATCGCTGTTCGACGGTTCCCTGCAGGGCTTTGCCCGCACGGACAAGCCGGCCTTCTGCTTCCAGGGCCACCCTGAAGCGTCGCCGGGCCCGATGGATGTTGCTTACCTGTTTGACCGCTTCATCAACCTGATGGCTGCGGAGGAGAAAAAGAAAAATGCCTAAACGTTTAGATATCAAAAGTATTCTGATTATTGGCGCTGGCCCGATCGTGATCGGCCAGGCCTGCGAATTCGATTATTCCGGCGCGCAAGCGTGCAAGGCCCTGCGCGAAGAGGGCTACAAAGTCATCCTGGTCAACAGCAATCCTGCGACCATCATGACGGATCCGGAAATGGCCGACGTGACCTATATCGAACCGATCACCTGGTCGGTCGTTGAACGCATCATCGCCAAGGAGCGTCCTGACGCGATCCTGCCGACGATGGGCGGCCAGACGGCGCTGAACTGCGCGCTGGACCTGTTCAATAATGGCGTGCTGGCAAAATACAACGTCGAGCTGATCGGCGCATCGCCGGAAGCCATCGACAAGGCGGAAGACCGTTCCAAGTTCAAGGACGCGATGACCAAGATCGGCCTCGGTTCGGCCCGTTCCGGCGTGGCGCACTCGATGGAAGAATCGTGGGCCGTGCAGCGCACGCTGGGCTTCCCGACCATCATCCGTCCATCGTTCACCATGGGCGGTTCCGGCGGCGGCATCGCCTACAACGAAGAAGAATTCGAAACCATCTGCAAGCGCGGCCTGGAAGCGTCGCCGACGAAAGAGCTGCTGATCGAAGAATCGTTGCTGGGCTGGAAAGAGTACGAGATGGAAGTGGTGCGCGACAAGGCGGACAACTGCATAATCATCTGCTCGATCGAAAACCTCGACCCGATGGGCGTGCACACGGGCGACTCCATCACGGTGGCGCCAGCGCAAACGCTGACGGACAAGGAATACCAGATCATGCGCAATGCCTCCCTGGCAGTGCTGCGCGAGATCGGCGTCGACACCGGCGGCTCGAACGTGCAATTCTCGATCAACCCGATCGATGGCCGCATGATCGTCATCGAGATGAACCCGCGCGTATCGCGTTCGTCGGCCCTGGCATCGAAAGCGACGGGTTTCCCGATCGCAAAAATCGCCGCCAAGCTGGCCGTCGGTTTCACGCTGGACGAGCTGCGCAATGAAATCACGGGCGGCGCCACGCCGGCATCGTTCGAGCCGTCGATCGATTACGTCGTCACGAAGATCCCCCGTTTCACGTTCGAGAAATTCCCGACCGCCGACCACCACCTGACGACGCAGATGAAATCCGTCGGCGAAGTGATGGCGATCGGCCGTACCTTCCAGGAATCGTTCCAGAAAGCCTTGCGCGGCCTGGAAGTGGGCGTGGACGGCATGAATGAAAAGACCAAGGACCGCGAAAAGATCGAAGAAGAACTGGGCGAGCCTGGTCCTGAACGCATCTGGTACGTGGGCGACGCGTTTGCCCAGGGTTTCACCCTGGAAGAAGTGCACCAACTCACCAAGATCGATCCATGGTTCCTGATCCAGATCAAGGAAATCGTCGACCTGGAGCTGTGGCTGGACACGCAGAAGCTGGAAAACCTGGACAAGAACACCCTGTACAAGTTGAAACAGAAGGGCTTCTCGGACCGCCGCCTGGGCTTCCTGCTGCAGACGACCGACACGGCCGTGCGCCAGCAGCGCCATGCGCTGAATATCCGTCCCGTCTACAAGCGCGTCGACACCTGCGCAGCGGAATTTTCGACCGACACGGCGTACATGTATTCCACGTACGACGAAGAGTGCGAATCGAATCCGACCGACAAGAAAAAGATCATGGTGCTGGGCGGTGGCCCGAACCGTATCGGCCAGGGTATCGAGTTTGACTATTGCTGCGTCCACGCTGCCCTCGCCATGCGCGAAGACGGCTACGAAACCATCATGGTCAATTGCAACCCAGAAACGGTTTCAACCGACTACGATACCTCGGACCGCCTGTATTTCGAATCCTTGACCCTGGAAGACGTGCTGGAAATCGTCGCCATCGAAAAACCGGTGGGCGTGATCGTGCAGTACGGCGGCCAGACGCCATTGAAACTGGCGCTGGACCTGGAAGCGAATGGTGTACCGATCATCGGCACGTCGCCGGACATGATCGATGCGGCCGAAGACCGCGAGCGTTTCCAGCAAATGCTGCACAAGCTGGAACTGCGCCAGCCGCCTAACCGCACCGCGCGCACGGAAGCCGACGCCCTGGCGCTGGCGCAGGAAATCGGCTACCCGCTGGTCGTGCGTCCTTCGTACGTGCTGGGTGGCCGCGCCATGGAAATCGTCCACGAGCAACGCGACCTCGAGCGCTACATGCGCGAAGCCGTCAAGGTCTCGCACGATTCGCCGGTGCTGCTGGACCGCTTCCTGAACGACGCCATCGAGTGCGACGTCGATTGCATCTCCGACGGCGAAACGACGTTCATCGGCGGCGTGATGGAGCACATCGAACAGGCTGGCGTCCATTCGGGCGACTCGGCTTGCTCCTTGCCGCCATACTCGCTGGCGCCGGAAACCATTGAAGAACTGAAACGCCAGACGGCGCTGATGGCTAAGGGCTTGAACGTGGTTGGCCTGATGAACGTGCAGTTCGCGATCCAGAAACAGGAGATCGACGGCGAAATGAAAGACGTCGTCTTCGTGCTGGAAGTGAACCCGCGCGCTTCGCGCACCGTGCCTTTCGTCTCGAAAGCCACGGGTTTGCAACTGGCGAAGATCGCCGCGCGCTGCATGGTGGGCCAGTCGCTGGCATCGCAAGGCATCACGCAGGAAGTCGTGCCGCCGTACTTCAGCGTCAAGGAAGCCGTGTTCCCGTTCGTCAAGTTCCCTGGCGTGGACACCATCCTGGGCCCTGAAATGAAATCGACGGGCGAAGTCATGGGCGTGGGCCTGACGTTCGGCGAAGCGTTTGTGAAATCGCAACTGGGCGCCGGCGTGAACCTGCCAAAATCGGGCAAGGTCTTCATCAGCGTGAAAGCGTCGGACAAGCCGCGTGCCGTGCAAGTGGCGCGTGACCTGGTCGAGTCCGGCTTCACCGTGGTCGCCACCAAGGGTACCGCCGCCGTGATCGCTGCTGCCGGCATCGCCGTCACGCCAGTGAACAAGGTGATCGAAGGCCGTCCGCACGTGGTCGACATGATCAAGAACCATGAAATCGTGCTGGTGATCAACACCGTGGAAGAAAAGCGCAGCGCCATCGTCGATTCGCGGGCCATCCGCACCTCGGCCCTGGCATCGCGCGTGACGACCTACACCACCATCGCGGGCGCGGAAGCGGCCGTCGAAGGCATCCGCCACCTGGATGAGCTGCGTGTGTACGATTTGCAAGGTCTGCACAAGACCTTGAACTAAGTGCGTTTGCAGTGGCCGCCGTTAGGCGGTACACTGCATGCTTATCAACCACAGAGTTCCGTGCAGAGCAGCGCGCGGCCTCTGTGGTTTTCACTTGGTAAGTCCGTTAACCGTGGCAAAACACGGACAACGGCGCCGATAACTAGCAGATAGTAGAGATAACATGACCTCAGTCCCATTGACCAAATACGGCGCAGAACTCTTGAAAGAAGAGCTGCATCATTTGAAGACCAAGGAACGCCGCATCGTCATCGATGCGATCGCCGAAGCGCGTTCGCACGGAGATTTGTCGGAAAACGCCGAGTACGATGCCGCCAAGGAACGCCAGGCCTTCGTCGAGGGCCGCATCGCCGAACTCGAAGGCAAGCTGGGTGCAGCGCAAATCATCGACCCGACCGCGCTCGACGCGGAAGGCCGCGTGGTGTTTGCCTCGACCGTGAACCTGGAAGACCTGGAATCGGGCCAGAAAGTCACGTACCAGATCGTCGGCCTCGATGAAGCCGACCTGAAAATGAACAAGGTTTCCGTGACGTCCCCGATCGCCCGCGCGCTGATCGGCAAGTACGCCGGCGACGTGGTGGAAGTGCAGGCGCCGTCCGGCCCGCGCGAATACGAAATCCTGGAAGTACTGTACATCTGATGCTGGGCCGCGTGCGCATCCTCGTTGCCACCCTGTGGGCCGGCAGCCTGTGGACCATCGGCTTCATCGTGGCGCCGACCCTGTTTGGCACTCTGAGCGACCGCGTACTGGCAGGCAATATTGCCGGCAGCATGTTCCGCGCCGAGGCCTGGCTGTCGATCGCCTGTGCGCTGGTGCTGCTGGCCTTGCTGCAATGGGCTCCCGGCGCGCTGGAACTCAAGCGCCGGCGCCTGCTGGGCGCGCTGGTGCTGTCGATGCTGGTGTGCGCGCTGCTCAGCCATTTCGGCATTTCGCCCCTGATGGCTGAACTCAAGGCGCAGGCGCCGTCGGGTATCATGGACGAGGCCATGCGCAGCCGCTTCGGCATGCTGCATGGCGTGTCGACCGTGATCTTTGCCGTGCAGAGCTTGCTGGCGGGCGTGCTGATCTGGAAGCAGCAGTAATCGCCTCGGGTGTTGTCGGATTACGCGCTGCGCGCTAATCCGACCTACATGACATACGTAGGTCGGATTAGCGAGGCCGCAGGCCACGCGTAATCCGACAATCGCCGGCGTGTGAATATCGTAATAGCAATAAAAAAGCGGAGCAGGGAATATCCCGTGCTCCGCTTCTTGTTTCAAGCCCGGCCGCCTTGCGGTTGCCGGGTGAACAGGCTTACTTGCTGCCCAGTGCGCTTTTCTTGGCGCTTTTCTGACGTGGCTTGGCACGCTTGATGGAACCGCCTTCGGTAACGCGCTCATTGCCCTTGATCATGACTTTCGTCACGCTCGGGCGCTTGGTGCCGCTGGCGCTGGCCTTGACGATGGTCACTTCGCGCATGCCTTTGCCGGCGCTGACCTTCTCCTTAACCACTTCTTTTTTCGGACGGTAGATTACCAGCAGTTTGCCAATATGTTGTACCGGGGCGGCGCCGAGATTGCCGCAAATCGTATCGTACATTCCGACGCGCGCTTCGCGGTCGTCGCCGAACACGCGGACTTTAATCAGGCCGTGCGAATCCAGGCCAAGGTCGATCTCTTTGAGGACAGCAGGTGTCAAGCCCGCTTCGCCAATAATGACGATAGGCTTCAGCGCGTGTGCTTCGGCGCGCAGTGCGCTGCGCTCTACGGGTGTAAGTTTTAGCATAATAATATTTAGTAATTCCCTTAAAAGCAGTATTCTACGCGAATGGCAAAGAAGAAATTAAACAAAAACTGGTTGCACGACCACATAAATGATCCTTATGTGAAGTTGGCGCAAAAAGAGGGCTACCGCGCCCGGGCAGCATACAAGCTCAAAGAAATCGATGAAGACGAGAAACTGATCAAACCTGGCCAGGTGATTGTCGACCTTGGTTGCACTCCCGGCAGCTGGGCCCAGTACACGCGGCGCAAGCTGGCCGGCAAGGACGGCGGCGGGGTCAATGGTACCCTGATTGGCCTGGACATGCTGGAAATGGAGCCGATCGCCGATTTCCACTTCATCCAGGGCGACTTCCGCGAAGCGCGCGTGCTGCGCCAGCTGGAAGTGGTGTTGCAGGGCCGCAAGGTCGACCTGGTCCTGTCGGACATGGCGCCCAACCTGTCGGGCATCGCCACGGCGGATGCCGCGCGCATGGAACACTTGATCGACCTGGCCATCGAATTTTCGCAATTGCACCTGAAGCCGTCTGGCGTGCTGCTGGTGAAATGCTTTAAAGACATGGGTTTCAGCCAGATCGTGGAGAAATTCCGTGCCGAATTCAAGGTCGTGGTGCAGAAAAAGCCCAAGGCCAGCCGCGATAAATCGTCGGAAATCTTCCTGATGGGCCGTGGAATCAAGAATCCGCTGAAAAATGCCGTGGAAGAAGATGATTCCGCCCTTGATATTTAAGCGGGAATCCGCACATGGGAACGAGAAGTGCAGTAGCGTCTGATGGCATAAAAGCCTAAATTGTTTATACTGCATTTTTTTGCGTGAACGCGATTTTTTCGCGCGCACGGATCGGCGGGCTTTGGCACGGCCCGCTTATTGCGAGTAAAATCGTGTTTCTAGCTATAGGTAAAGAGATGCGCACTGCATCCAAGGAGTCTTCGTGAATAACATGTTTTCCAAATCTGCCATCTGGGTAGTCGTATTGCTGCTGTTGTTCATGCTGTTCAAGCAATTCGACAGTCATGGCGCCACAGGCGGCAGCAAGGCCATCGCTTATTCCGATTTGCTGGATGAAGTCAAAGCCAAGCGCGTCAAGGATGTCGTGATCGAAGGTTCGTCGATCACCGCCAAGCTGATGGACGACACCAAGGTGCGTACCACCGCCACCAGCCTCGACAAGGGCCTGATCGGCGACCTGCGCGACAATGGCGTGCATTTCGATGTGCGTCCGCCCGAGGAAGCGTCTTTCCTGCAAACTATTTTTGTTTCCTGGTTCCCCATGCTGCTGTTGATCGGCGTCTGGGTCTTCTTCATGCGTCAGATGCAAGGCGGCGGCAAGGGCGGGGCATTCTCGTTCGGCAAGTCGAAGGCGCGCATGATGGATGAAGCCAGCAACACCGTCACCTTCGCCGATGTCGCCGGTTGCGACGAAGCGAAAGAAGAAGTCAACGAAGTGGTCGACTTCCTCAAGGATCCGAGCAAATTCCAGAAACTGGGCGGCCGCATTCCCCGCGGCGTGCTGATGGTCGGTCCTCCAGGCACGGGTAAAACCCTGCTGGCGCGCGCCATCGCCGGCGAAGCCAAGGTGCCGTTCTTCTCGATTTCCGGTTCCGACTTCGTGGAAATGTTCGTCGGCGTGGGCGCCAGCCGCGTGCGCGACATGTTTGAAAACGCCAAGAAACACTCGCCGTGCATCATCTTCATCGACGAGATCGACGCTGTCGGCCGTCACCGCGGTGCCGGCATGGGCGGCGGCAATGACGAGCGCGAACAGACCTTGAACCAGTTGCTGGTCGAGATGGACGGTTTTGAAGCGAACTCCGGCGTGATCGTCGTGGCCGCCACCAACCGCGCCGACGTACTCGACAAAGCCTTGCTGCGTCCAGGCCGTTTCGACCGCCAGGTCTCCGTCGGCTTGCCCGATATCCGCGGCCGCGAGCAGATCTTGAACGTGCACATGCGCAAAGTACCTATCGGTACCGACGTGAAAGCCGATATCCTGGCCCGCGGCACCCCTGGTTTCTCGGGCGCGGACCTGGCCAACCTGGTCAACGAGGCAGCCCTGTTCGCCGCACGCCGCAGCAAGCGCCTGGTGGAAATGGCTGACTTCGAAGACGCGAAAGACAAGATCTACATGGGCCCTGAGCGTAAATCGATGATCATCCGCGAGGAAGAGCGTCGCAATACGGCTTACCATGAGTCCGGTCATGCCGTCGTTGCCAAGTTGCTGCCGAAGGCTGATCCCGTGCATAAAGTCACGATCATGCCGCGCGGCTGGGCCCTGGGCCTGACCTGGCAGCTGCCGGAACACGACAACTTGTCCGCCTACAAGGACAAGATGCTGGAAGAAATTTCCATCCTGTTCGGCGGCCGTATCGCCGAAGAGATTTTCGTGGGACAAATGTCCACCGGTGCTTCGAACGACTTCTCGCGTGCCACCAAGCTGGCCCGTTCCATGGTGACCCGCTTCGGCATGTCCGACAGCATGGGCGTGATGGTCTACGAAGACAGCGAAAACGAAGGTTTCTTCGGTGGCGCCACCAAGACGATCTCGGAAGCGACCCAGCAAAAGGTCGATGCTGAAATCCGCAACATTCTCGACAAGCAATATGCTTTGGCGCGCACCTTGCTGGAAAGCAACCGCGACAAGGTCGAAATGATGACCAAAGCCTTGCTGGAATGGGAAACCATTGATGCAGAGCAAATCAACGACATCATGGCCGGCCTTGAGCCGCGTCCACCGAAAGTCATCCCGCCACGCCGCAATGCGGGCGGTGATAGCGGCACGGGCGGCATCTCGCCAAACGTGACGGCACCAGCCTGATAACGGCCGCCCCGACCGGCGGCGCGCAATCAAAAGGGTAAGGAGCAATCCTTGCCCTTTTTCGTTGGCGCGCCAGATTTTCCTGACGACTACAAAGATTCACATGCGACACTATTTGCAATTCGGCCGTTTCGGCTTCAACCTGCAGGGCACGCAAGCGCTGGTGATGGGCATCCTGAACATCACGCCCGACTCGTTTTCCGATGCGGGCCAGTATCAACACCTGGAGTTTGCCATTTCGCGCGCCGAGCAGATGATACTCGACGGTGTCGACATCATCGACATCGGCGGCGAATCGAGCCGTCCCGGCGCGCCGCCGCTGCCGCTGCAGGATGAGTTGCAGCGCGTCATGCCGGTGCTGTACGCCTTGCGCGACTGCGGCAAGCCCCTGTCCGTCGATACGTACAAGCCGGAAGTGATGCGCGAAGCCATCCTGGCGGGCGCCGACATGATCAACGACATCAACGGTTTCCGCGCGGCCGGCGCCATCGAGGCCGTGCGGGACAGCGATTGCGCGCTGTGCATCATGCACATGCAAAGCGTGCCGCAAACCATGCAGGACCAGCCTCAATACGAAGACGTGGTGCGCGAAGTCATCGACTTCCTGCGCGAACGCATCGACACGATGACGGCGGCCGGCATCGACCGCGAACGCCTGTGCGTCGATCCCGGCTTTGGCTTTGGCAAGACGGTGGAACAGAACTATGCCTTGCTGCGCGCCACGCGCCAGCTGCGCAGCGAACTGGGCCTGCCCGTGCTGGCCGGCCTGTCGCGCAAGTCGATGATCGGCGCCGTCACGGGACGCCCCGTCGAGCAGCGTCTGGCCGGCAGTGTTGCCGGTGCGCTTGCTGCGGTAGCACAAGGTGCGGAAATTATCCGTGTGCATGATGTAGCTGAAACCGTCGATGCACTGAAGGTCTGGCGCATGGCGCACTGAGCCTGTAAGATTCATTATAAACAACAAAAAGAGAAATACTATGACGCGTAAATATTTTGGTACCGATGGCATTCGTGGCCTGGTGGGCACGGCGCCGATTACCCCCGATTTCGTCATGCGCCTCGGCTATGCTGCCGGCAAGGTGCTGGCCAAGTCGCAAGGCGGCAAGACCCGTCCGACGGTGCTGATCGGCAAGGACACGCGCATTTCCGGCTACATGCTGGAAGCGGCGCTGGAGGCGGGCCTGTCGGCCGCCGGCGTGGATGTGATGCTGGCCGGCCCCATGCCGACGCCGGCAATCGCCTATTTGACGCGGGCCCTGCGCCTGTCGGCCGGTGTCGTCATTTCCGCTTCGCACAATCCGTATCATGACAATGGCATCAAGTTCTTTTCCGGCCAGGGCACCAAGCTGCCCGACAGCGTGGAACTGGAAATCGAAGCGGCGCTCGACGAACCCATGGCTTGCGTGCCGTCGGACAAGCTGGGCCGCGCCAAGCGCCTCGATGATGCCCAGGGCCGCTATATCGAATTTTGCAAGGGCACTTTCCCGAACGAGCTGGACTTGCGCGGCCTGAAGATCGTCGTCGATTGCGCGCACGGCGCCGCTTACCATATCGCGCCGCACGTCTTCCATGAACTGGGCGCGGAAGTCATCGCCATCGGCAACAAGCCCGACGGCTTCAACATCAATGCGGGCTTCGGCGCCACTGCAACCAAGGCCATGGCCGAAGCCGTCGTCGAGCATGGCGCGGACCTCGGTATCGCCCTTGACGGCGACGCCGACCGCCTGATCATGTGCGACGCCACCGGGCGTCTGTATAACGGCGATGAGTTGTTGTACGTCATGGTCAAGGACCGCCTGGCGACAGGCGCCGTGGCCGGTGCCGTCGGCACCTTGATGACGAATATGGCGCTGGAAGTGCTGTTCAAGCAGCAGGGCATCGGCTTTGCGCGCGCCAAGGTGGGCGACCGCTACGTGCTGGAAGTCATGAAGGAAAAAGGCTGGATCCTGGGCGGCGAAGGTTCCGGCCATTTGCTGTGCCTGGACAAGCACACGACGGGCGACGGCATCGTCTCCGCGCTGCAAGTATTGTCCGCGCTCAAGCGCAGCGGCCAGAGCCTGCAGCAATGCCTGGCCGAGCTGGTGCTGTTCCCGCAAACCCTGATCAACCTGCGCGTGGCGCCCGGTTTCGACTGGCAGAAAAATGCCGCCATGGTGGCCGAGAAGGAACTGGTCGAGGCCGAGCTGGGCGAGACGGGCCGCGTGCTGATCCGCGCTTCGGGCACGGAACCGCTGATCCGCGTAATGGTGGAAGCGAAAGACAAGGAGAAGGCCGAGTCGATGGCGCGCCGCATCGCCGATAAAGTGACCGCGTGACAGGCAGGAGCCGATAGTTATTTCCATCTAATTCGTCTATGGCAATTGACGAAATTGGGTGGGGGCGTTATTATCTTGTCTTCGGAGTGTGGCGCAGCCCGGTAGCGCACCTGGTTTGGGACCAGGGGGTCCAAGGTTCGAATCCTTGTACTCCGACCAAAGTCATAAGCGGGCTGTCAGAAATGACAGCCCGTTTTCTATTCCGCGCTGGCATTTCATTGCTGGCGCGCATGGATTAAAATACTGCACCTCTCCGCCCATCGTTCAACGGATAGGACAACGGTCTTCTAAACCGTGAATGGGGGTTCGATTCCCTCTGGGCGGACCAGTTTCATACTGGCCACGATCATGCGGCGGCAAACTGCCGCAACGCAGCTCCTCTTTCCCTCCATTCGGTTTTCGCGCAGCTGCTCACGGCTGCGCAAACAGTACCACGCTCAGCAAATACAGCAGTGGCGCCGCGCACAGCAGCGCCGAGCATGCCGAAATGATTTTTCTGTTGGCCAGTCGGGCCAGGCGCAGCCGTTCCCGCACGGGCAGGTGCTGGCGGAGCACCTTGCGTGCGCGTGGCTGAAACGGTTGTTCATGCATGAGGACTCCCTCGTCGGTCGGCAGTGGATGCCGCCAAGCATAGCGAGGGGAGTCTAAAAATAGTGTAAACAGTGGGCCTGGCGCCGCAAGTGCGGCGTAAACAGGCCGTGCGTGTGGAGGGCGGCAGCGGGCGCTGGTGCGCCGCTGCCGTTCATGCGGCTTACTTTCCTTGGCGGCGGCGTGCCAGGAAGCCCAGCAGGCCCAGGCCGGCGAGCAGCATGGCATAGGTTTCAGGTTCCGGCACGGCGGAAATGAAGGCCCTGTAGTTGCTCAGATCCTTGGGCAGGCCCGCCACCGTGAAGGTGGTGCCGGCAGCCACGGGAGCGGCCCAGTGGAACACCAGTTCGCCCTGGCCGAAGTGGATGGCCAGGTAGTCATAGGCGGCCGCGCTCGTATAGGAATTGACACCGCCACTCAAGCCTGCCGTGGTGCCGGCAGTGCAGCCCGAGGTGGCGTTGTCGCAATACGAGACGGCGGCGCCCAGGCTGGTGCCGAACACGCCATTGATATAACCCTGGATGTCCGAGGGACTTTGTGGTACCAGGTTATCGTCATAATATTTCACCTGCAGTGCCGGCGATGGTGAATAGGTGACGGTGCTGCCGGCGATGACGAAACCGCTGGCCGGACCCACATCCACCCAGGTGGCCGCTTGCGCCGCACTTGCCAGTACAGTCATTGCGGCCAGCATGGATGCCTTGATGGCAATGCTCTTTATGCTTTTCATGAAAATCCCCTTGTGCTTGAGACAGTCGCTTCATAGTGTCGGGACGCGTCCCTGCATGCCGGGGAAGTCATCCCATTGCCCGTTTTAGCTGCTTTTACCTATTTCCTGCGCGTAGTGAATACGCATATGAAAGCTTACTCTTGATATAAATTAATACAATTTTAATAATTCTATTGGCTGGCTTGACAACATCGTATATGGCTATGTTTGGCTGTGCCAGCGATAGCCATCATGAGGTTGGGAAATGGCGTGACAAAGGCGCCAGTTTGTGCTGGCGGCGTCTTGCCTTGGGGAAGGGAGGGGGCGTCAGTCGCTGTTGTTGCTGACGCCAAACAGGCGATCCTTGGCGTTGAGCAGCTTTTGCACCTTGGCGCCCATTTTCATCAGCTGCGCCATCGATTCGGGCGACAGGCGCTGCAAGTCGTCGAACCAGGTGTTGGCCAGGTCGACCAATTCATACATTTCGCGCATGCGCTCTTGCGCATACTGGTCGACGGGTTCCGTGGCCGGCGCCAGCAGCGATTCGCGCAGCACCGTCAGGGTGGGCGCCACTTCGCGGCGGCGGCGCTCGGCGGCCACCACGCGGAAGATTTGCCACACATCGCCCAGCGAGGAAAAATACTCGCGCCGGTCGCCGGGGATGCGCGACTGGCGTATCAAGCCCCAGCCCTGCAATTCCTTGAGGCCGATGCTCACGTTCGAGCGTGAAAAACTCAGGTGTTCCGCGATTTCATCCGCGTGTAAAGGATGCTCCGCGACAAACAACAAGGCGTACACTTGCCCCACCGTACGGTTAAAGCCCCAGCGGCTGCCCATCTCGCCAAAATGGCTGACGAAGGTCAGGATCAGCGGCGTCATTTGGATATGTTGAGTTTTCATAATTGTCTGAATTTTTTCACGCCACACCCGCAGGGTCAATTGATATATGTCATGTTTCGCAGTATTATACAAAATATCGAATTTACAGAAAATTCTGAAAACTCAAGAAGTATAGAAGATGCCGACCACGCCCTTGTCCTTGCCCCGCTTTATTCTTCCCCGTGTCGCCAGCCTGGCGCAGGGCGGTGCCGCCTTGCTGTGGCTGCCACAAGCGGCCTTGCTGGCCTGGGCCGTGCAAGCCATGCAGGGCGGTGCGCCCTGGCGCGCGGCCCTGCTGCCGGCCGCTGGCGTGCTGCTGCTGGGTGTGCTGCGCGCCGGCTGCGAAGCGTGGGGCGCGCGGCGCATGTATGCGGCGGCGCGCGAACACCTGTCGACCTTGCGGGCGCAAGTGGCGCAAGCGCTGGCGCAGCGTTCGCCGCTGGACCGCCAGCGCGCCCAGTCGGGCCAGGCGGCCAGCATCATCGCCGAACAGGCCGAAGCCATCGTGCCGTATCTGGTGCGCTACAAGCCGGCACGCTGGAAAGTCATGCTCGTGCCGCTCGTGATCCTCGCCGTGGTGACGCCGCTGTCGTGGATCGCCGCCTTGATCCTGCTCATCGCCGCGCCCCTGATTCCCGTCTTCATGGCCCTTGTCGGCATGGGCGCGCAAGCGGCCAGCCGCGCGCAGATGGTGGAAATGGGCAGCATGAACGCCTTTCTGCTGGACCGCCTGCGCGGCCTGGCCACCTTGCGCGCGCTCGACGCCGTCGACGCCACGGCTGAACGGCTGGACGCCTCGTCGCAATCCGTGCGCCGGCGCACGATGGTGGTGCTGCGCATCGCCTTCTTGTCGTCCGCCGTGCTGGAACTGTTTTCCGCGCTGGGCGTGGCCATGGTGGCGGCGTTTATCGGTTTCTCCTTGTTGGGCAGCATCAATTTCGGCACCTGGGGTCGGGAACTGAACCTGGGGCAGGGCTTGTTCATCCTGCTGCTGGCGCCCGCGTTTTTCGAGCCCTTGCGCGAACTGGCCGCCGTCTGGCACGACAAGGCGGCCGGCGAAGCGGGCCTGGCCGGCTTGCACGACCTGGCGGGCGAGGGCGAGCCCCTGCCTGGCGCGCAGGTACTGCCTGCCGTCGTCTCCGCCGCCGCCATGGCGGTGGCGGCACCGCCCGCCGTGGAGCTCCGGCAATTGCGCTTTGCCCATCCCGGCGAGGCGCCCGTGTTTGACGGCTTCGATTTGACCGTGCTTGCCGGCGAGCACGTGGCCCTGCTGGGCGCCAGCGGCGCCGGCAAGACCACCTTGCTGTCCTTGCTGGCCGGCTTGCTGCCCGCCAGCGGCGGAGACATCCGCATCGGCGGCGTGCGCCTGACCGACAGCACCGTCAATACCTTGCGCCAGCGCATGGCCTGGATGGGGCAGCGCCCGCACGTGTTTGCCGCGTCCGTCAGCCAGAACGTGACCCTGGGCCGCGTTGGCGCGAACGCCGCGCAAGTGACGCAGGCCCTGCACCTGGCCGACCTGGCTGCCGTGGCGCAGGCGCAGCCGGCCGTCATGCTCAGCGATGGTGGCCAGGGCTTGTCCGGCGGCGAAGCCGTGCGCCTGGCCCTGGCCCGCGTGGCCCTGCATCCGCATGCCGACCTGCTGCTGGTCGATGAACCGACGGCGCACCTGGACAGCGAAACGGCGGCGCGCGTGACGGATGCCTTGCTGGCACTGGCGAAAGGCAAGACGATGATCGTCGCCACACACGACCCCGTACTGGCTGGCCGGCTGCAGCGCACGGTGCAGGTCGATGCCCGAGTCCTGGTACAGGAGCAGCAGGCATGAAAAATTCACTGATACGCAACCCCGTCCTGCGCCAGTTGCTGCTGGCCCAACCGGGCAAGCTGATCGGCGGCGCCTTGCTGGCGGCCCTGACGGCGGTGTCCGGCATGGCGTTATTGGGCTTGTCCGGCTGGTTCATCACGGCCACCTCGATCGCCGGCCTGCATGCTTCCACCGCGATCCTGTTCGACGTGTTCGGCCCGTCCGCCGGCATCCGCCTGCTGGCCATCGGCCGTACGGGTTCGCGCTATGCGGAACGCCTCGTCACGCACGACGCCACGTTCGCCGCGCTGGCCAGCATCCGCGTGCGGCTGTTCCGTGGCTGGTCGCGCCCGGAAGCGGCCAGCCGCCTGCTGCGCCAGCCCGCCAAGCTGCTGTTCCGCCTGACGGCCGATATCGATGCGCTCGAGTCGCTGTACTTGCGCCTGCTGGTACCTGCCTTCACGGCCTTGTGCGCGGCCTTGCTGGCTGGCGTGGCGCTGGGCGCGATGCAGTGGCAGCTGGGCCTGGGCCTGGCCGCATGGCTGCTGGCCGCCGGCGGAGGCATCAGCTGGATCGTCGCGCAGCGCGCCCGCCGTCCCGCCATCGTGCGTTCGCGCGCCATTGAAAAATTGCGTTCGGGCGCCATCGACCTGGTGGCGGGTCAGACGGATCTGGTGATGGCGGGCCGCATCGACGCCCAATGCGCGGCGCTGGCGCAGATCGACCGCTCGCTGGCGCAAGCCGATTTTGCCCTGCTGCGCCTGGAGACGGCTGCCGGCGCCGCGTATGGCGTGGCGGGCAGTGCGACCCTGGCTGGCGTGCTGCTGGCCGTGGCCGCGCTGCTGGAGCAGCAGGCGCTGAACGTGCCGCTGGCCGCCCTGGCCCTGCTGATCGCCCTGACGGCCGTGGAACCGTTTGCGGGCTTGCGCCGCGGCGCGCTGGAAGCGGGCCGCATGCTGCTGGCCATGCGCCGTCTGGCGCCGCGCCTGGCCGGACGGGACATAGCGGTGCCGCCCGTGGATGCCGTGCCGGGCTTGCGCCTGGAACGCGTGAGCGCCGCCCATGCGGGCAGCCGTGTGGCCATCTTGCATGACGTATCGCTGCACATCGCGGACGGCGAGCGCGTGGCCTTGATCGGTCCCAGCGGTGCGGGCAAGTCGACCTTGCTGGCCATCGCCGCGCGCGAGCTGGCGCCGCTGTCGGGCACGGTGGCTGCGCCGCGCGCCTGCCTGTTTACGCAGAAGACGGAATTGTTCCAGGACAGCTTGCGCGACAACCTGCGCCTGGCGGATCCTTCCGCCAGCGATGAACGCCTGTGGGAAGCGCTGCAGGCAGCCGGCCTGGACGACGAAGTACGGGCCTTCGCGGACGGCTTGGGCACCATGCTGGGCGAGGGCGGCTTGGGCTTGTCGGGCGGCCAGGCGCGGCGTTTGGCGCTGGCGCGGCTGTTCCTGCACGAGTCGACCTTGTGGCTGCTCGACGAAGCGACGGAAGCGCTGAATGCGCAGACGGCAAGCGACGTCCTGCAGCGCCTGCGGATGCGCAGCGAAGGGCGCAGCTTGCTGATCGCAACCCACTTGCGGCGCGAAGCGGCGCTGGCGGACCGGCTGCTGCGCATCCGCGACGGCCGCATCGTCGAAGAGCTGCGGCGCGGCACGGATGGCTTCGAAGCGGCCCTGGCGGGCTTGCGGGGGGATTAACAAGAACGGAGACAGGCGGTACCGCAGGCCAGCCTGAGGGCAGCGGAACCAATCGAATCGCATCAGATAGATACCAAGTTTACAATTACAGTAGGGAAACACCAAGGAAATCATATGGACTTCGATATTGTCGCTTTATCCAGACTGCAGTTCGCGCTGACAGCTCTGTACCACTTTATATTTGTTCCGCTGACGATCGGCCTGTCAGTGATCCTCGCCATCATGGAGACGGTTTATGTGATGACGAACCGCCCCATCTGGCGCGACATGACCAAGTTCTGGGGTGTTTTGTTCGGCATCAACTTCGCCATGGGCGTGGCGACGGGTATCGTCATGGAATTCCAGTTCGGCATGAACTGGAGCTATTACAGCCATTATGTGGGCGACATTTTCGGCGCGCCGCTGGCCATCGAGGGCTTGATGGCCTTCTTCCTGGAAGCGACCTTCGTCGGCCTGTTCTTCTTCGGCTGGGACAAGCTGTCGAAGCGGGGCCACCTGGTCACGACCTGGCTGGTGGCCATCGGTTCGAACTTCTCGGCCCTGTGGATCCTGATCGCCAACGGCTGGATGCAAAATCCCGTCGGCGCGGCCTTCAATCCGCAAACCATGCGCATGGAAGTGACGGATTTCGGCGCCGTGCTGACGAATCCAGTGGCACAGGCGAAATTCGTGCACACGGTGTCGGCCGGCTATACGGCCGCGGCCGTGTTCGTGCTGGGTATTTCTGCCTGGTATCTGCTGAAGGGCCGCCACGTGCAGCTGGCCAAGCGCTCGATGACGGTGGCCGCCTCGTTCGGCCTGGCCGCCTCGCTGTCAGTGGTGGTGCTCGGTGATGAAAGCGGCTACCTGTCGTCCGAACATCAAAAGATGAAGCTGGCCGCGATTGAAGCCATGTGGACCACGGAGCCGGCCCCGGCCGCCTTCACGGCCATCGGCTTCCCTGACGCGAAAGCGCGCGAAACGCATTACGCCGTGCACATCCCGATGGTGATGGGCTTGATCGGCACGCGTTCGCTGACGACGGAAATCCCTGGCATCGAGCAACTGGTCGACCGCGGCGAGCTGCTGATCAAGGATGGCATCAAGGCGTATGACGCGCTGCAGACCATCCGCGGCGTGGCGCCAGGCAGCCCCGTGCCGCAAGAGGCGAAGGACATGTTCGAGTCGAAAGGCCAGTCCATGGGCTATGCCCTGCTGCTGAAACGCTATGTCGACGATCCTCGCCAGGCCACGCCCGAGCAGATCCGCAAGGCCGCGCTCGATACCGTGCCGCCCGTGGCGCCCCTGTTCTGGTCCTTCCGCGTGATGGTGGGCCTGGGCATGTTCTTTATCTTGTTGACTGGTACGTTCTTCATCCTGTCGACGCGCCGCACCCTGGACAAGCACCGCTGGCTGCTGAAGCTGGCCGTGTTCGCCATCCCGCTGCCGTGGGTGGCCATTGAGGCGGGCTGGATCGTGGCCGAAGTGGGCCGCCAGCCGTGGGTCATCGAAGGCGTGCTGCCAACGGCCGTGGCCGTATCGAACCTCGGCGCTTCGACCCTCTTGATCACGATTGCCGGCTTTGCCGCCATCTACACCGTGCTGTTGATTATCGAAATGAAGCTCATGCTCAAGGCCATCCGCAAGGGGCCGGAAGAGAAGGCGCCGGCCCCCGTGCCAGCCCCCGCTGCCATTCAGACTCAACGCGCCTAAGGAGGGCCAGACCATGATTTTGCATGAAATGATTTCTTACGAAACACTGCGCCTGATCTGGTGGCTGCTGATCGGCATCTTGCTGGTGGGCTTTGCCATCACGGACGGCTTCGACCTGGGCACGGGCATCCTGCTGCCCTTCGTCGGCAAGACGGACCTCGAGCGCAGGGTCGTCATCAACAGTATCGGTCCCGTGTGGGAGGGCAACCAGGTGTGGCTGATCCTCGGCGGCGGCGCCATCTTTGCCGCCTGGCCGCAACTGTACGCCGTCTCGTTCTCGGGCTTTTATCTGGCCATGTTCGTCATCCTCGTGGCGCTGATCGTGCGTCCCGTGGCCTTCAAATTCCGCAGCAAGCGCGAAGACCCGCGCTGGCGCGCCCGTTGGGATGCGGCCCTGTTCGTGGGCGGTTTCGTGCCGGCCCTGATCTGCGGCGTGGCGATCGGCAACGTGTTGCAAGGCGTGCCGTTCCGTTTCTCGCCAGACATGCACATCTTCTATGACGGCAGCTTCTTTGCGCTGCTCAACCCGTTCGCCCTGCTGTGCGGCCTCGTCTCGGTCGCCATGCTGGTGATGCACGGCGCCACCTGGCTGCAGCTGAAAACGGACGGCGCCGTGGCCGAACGGGCGCGCCGCTACGGCAGCGTGGCGGCGATAGCGACAGTGGTGCTGTATGCGCTGGCCGGCGTGGCCCTGTGGCTGTGGGTCGATGGCTACCGCATCAGCAGCACGGTGGTGGTCGACGGTCCGTCGAATCCGATGCTGAAAACGGCTGAAGTCCACGTGGGCGCCTGGTTCCTCAATTTTGCCGCCCATCCGTGGACCTGGATCGCCCCAGCGCTGGGCTTGCTTTGCCCGCTGCTGGCCTTCGCCTTCCAGCGTGCGCGCCGCGAAGTGCCGGCCTTGCTGGCCAGCGCGGCCGGCGTCGCCGGCATCATCCTTGGCGTGGGCGCGGCCATGTTCCCGTTCATCCTGCCATCGTCGATCGACCCGCGCGCCAGCCTGACGGTATGGGATTCCTCGTCAAGCCACATGACCCTGTTCATCATGCTGGTCGTCACGGCCGTCTTCATTCCCCTCATCGTGGCGTACACGACGTGGGTATATAAAGTGCTGTGGGGTAAGGTTGATGGAAAAGCTATTGAAGACGAGAGCGGTCACGCCTACTAAGAATCAACGAAAGGATATAACTATGTGGTATTTCGCCTGGATACTGGGACTTCCGCTGGCGGCGACTTTCGCCGTGCTCAACGCGATGTGGTATGAAATCGCCGATGGCGACACGACGCCCGAGCAGTACCGCGACACGCCGAAATAGGAAGGTGTCGGCTTGACTGGCCCCGCCCCGTGCGCATGCATCGGGCGGGGCTTTTACTTTGATCACAGCAAAATGAATTCGCCGCGGATGCGCAGCTTCATGCCGCGCGGCGCATCGGCGCCCGCCGCCACGGCCCAGGCCGTGATCCATTGCGCGCAGCGTTCGCGCTCGGCCGCATCGTGCAGCCGTTGCAGGCGCGCATCGGCCTGGTCGATGCGCTGGGCCAGATACAGGCGCTGATCCATGGGGTCCGTCTTTTTGCTGTAGTGCTGCATGGCTTTTCCTTCCCGCGTGGCAACTTCATTTGTCATGGCATAGCCATGTACGCGCGGGCGGGGCGGCCGGATTCAGTTTCGGCAAAAAAAAGCCACCGCAAGGGTGGCTGATGGGGGGCTTCAGGATGGCGTCTTGCCGGCAGGTTTCGGGGTGGCAATGGCGATCGGGTCGCTGGCCGGAAAGCTTTCCTTCAGCGCTTCATCGAGCGCTTCCTCGGCATGGCTTTCATTGGCCGGCGTGGGCGAATCGCGCTCCGGTGGCGGGGCGGGTGCGGTGGCGGCGTTGGTGCTCGAATGCATGATGATCCCCTTGCGGTGGTGCGCCAGCGGGCCGGAATGGCCATGGCGCGTGCTGATGCTTCCAGCCTAGCACATCGCGCAAAAAAGGCGCGCCCGCTGCGCCTGCCGACGGGGATGATGGCGGCGTCTGCTACACTGCGCTCCACTTTTATCGACGGAACCGCCATGACCTCCCTTTCCTTGCCGTACCGCGCCACCGCCAATGACGCCTGTGCCTGGCTGGCTGAACAGACGGGCACGCCTTGGACCCTGGCACGTTTGCTGGAGCAGGGCGGCTTGCCCTACGTCTGGCTCGATTACAGCGAAGAATGGGCCGAGCTGTTCCATGACGGCGTGACGCGCTATGCGGCACCCGTCGTGTTCATCGGCGACAAGCAGCACCTGGCCTCGGGCGCCGATGACGTGTGGCTGCGCTTTACGCGCGACTCGGGCAACATCGCCATCGAGCTGAAGGCGCCGGGACTGCGCGTGCCGGTCGATGGCTTGCACTTCCAGGAGCGCGATCTATTGCGTTTGCTCAAGGAACTGCAGCATCCACAGCCGGACCCGGCCGAAGCTGAAAAAGCGGCGCCGGTGGTCTTGCCCAGCGCCTTGAAGGGCCTGGGCCGCGAGCAGATTTTGATTGCCTTTGCCGGCGTGGGCAAGATCGACCTGGACAAGGGGTTGGCCAGTGGCGTGGGCATCTTTGGCGACGATGGCGCGCGCGTGCGCAAGAATTCGCGCGGCGGCAAGAACAGCCACCTGTGGCATCCGGTGACGTTGGCGTTCGGCTTGCACGATGTGCACCGCGTGCCGATGGCGCACCTGAAGAAGGCCTTCGCCGCGCAACCATTGCTGCGCGAATGGAAGGCGGACTGGCTGGAATCGCTGCGCTTGCTGGGCGAGTAATAATATGGCTATGTCACCGTCAGATGTGGGAATGCTCCCAGCGTTGCTTTCAATAACGTTTCTGGTGAACGGATGCGCCTGGCGTCGAGTATCCAGCGCCATCCCAGGTAGTTCGGCAGGTAGCGCGTCGCCACGCCGTGAAAGGGACGTAGCCATTGCCGCAAGCGGCTGTGATACGCATTGACGTTCTGCACGTGGGCGGCACCCTGCACACGGATGCCGGCGCGCAAGTTGACGGCCTGGTGGCTGATGCCCGCCTCCCTGGCAAACGCCCGGTAGGCGGCATGGCCATCCGTTACCAGCAGAACATCCTTGTCGATGACGGGCAACAAACAGCGGTGCAGCTGCGCCTTCGTCAGCGCCCCTTTTCCCGTGACGAAATCGAGGGTCTGGCCTGTGCGGTCGCGCGCCACCAGGATGCAGACCTGTTCATTGGAAATGCCGCGTTGGCGGGCATGGCCGCCCCGGCGGCGGGCCGGACGCGTCATCTGCCTGGATCCCTTTTCCGATTCCAGTACATACAGCTCATCGGCCTCGGCAATGCCATGCAGACCGTGCGGCCGGTCCGTCCTGGCTACGCTGAGAAAGCGGTGGCGCCAGCGAAAAGTGTTGTTGCGGTGCAATCCCAGCTGCTGCGCGGCCTGGCGTACCGACCTGGACTCCAGCAGGCAATCGGCATACTCGCTCCACAGCGCCTTGTGGCGCAAGCGGGCTAGCGGCGTGCCCGTCAAGGCATTGAAGGTGCGCCCGCAAGGCACGCAGCGGTAGCGCTGCAGGCCGTGCGCATGGCCATGCCGGTGCAGGCGAGACGAGTGGCAGGCGGGACAGGCCAAGCGCGGCTGCGCCACACTTTCCAGCAGCGCGATAGTCGTGTCGTCTGGTGCGTTGCCAAGCAGTAGGAGCATTGCTGCCTGCCGCTGGCGTCGGTTCAATTGCGCAAACTGCGCGATAAAGCTGATCCATTCGGCTGGCTGCATGATCTGCTCCCTGCATGGTGGCTATGCAGAGTCAGACAGCACTGCCAAGGGAAGATTCCGGCAGTTCCCCTATTTACCGATGACAGAGCCAATAATATTGAATCGAACCCGCCACGCCTCGTGATGCGCGGTAGCCACGGCGGCGTCTCGTGTGGCGGCATCAGCCTTTCGATACTTTATTCACTCTCCTCGATTCTGCCACCGCATTGCGTATAGCACGCTCTGTAATCTGCCTCGCATTGCCACGTTCCAGCTGTGTTGGAGGAACAATATTGCCGTTTCTTCGAGCACAGTTCCCGGTCAGCATCTGTTTTCGCAACTGCCAGGCAAATGGAGACGGTACTGACGTTCCTCATCTCACAAGCCTGTACCTGGGCCGCCGCAACTTGCTCTTTGCCTGCGATGCATATTTGTTGATTGGTCCCGCAGCTCGTCACGCATTGACGGCCCGCGTCGGAGTCCGGGGGAATAAAGCGATAGCTGGTGCAGCCGGCCAGACTGATGGCGAAACAAATCGCCACAGCAAGGCGTGACAAGAAGGAATTGTGGAATTGCAAGGTACGCATGCTTGAAAAGTGCTTTCCCGTGTAGATGAATGGGGTTGAATATCGTATATATATTGATATTCTGACAGGCGATCTTTTCACGAACAATGCACTGCAATAACTGTTACATCTTAGCGGGTGGAACTGCTTCTGGACAACGGTGCTGTGCGAGCGAGAAGCCGGGCAGTTTTACAGTTCGATCGGCGCCACCTCGGTGCCGATATCGGGCGCCGCGTAATGCATGCTGAAATACACGAAAGCGCCGATGTTGATGGCGACCGTGATCCAGAACGCGATGCGGAATGAACGCTTGCTGGACTTGTGGCGCAGCCATTGCTGCGCCAGTACGGCGCCCGGCCAGCCGCAAAACAGTCCCAGCAGCAACAGGGTGCGTTCCGGCGTGCGCCAGCGTCCCTGTTTTGCGGCGGACTTGTCGATCGCATAGGCGACGAAACAGCTCAGGCTCAGCACGCCATACACGAGGGCGACCAGGGCGGGAATGTGGAAAAAGAAAGTGGCCAGTAAATACAGAACAACAAAGAACAGGATGACAAGGTAGGGCATATGATGTGTTTGCTTGAGCGCGGGGCGTGAGTATCCCACAAGGGGAGCGATGCTGCAGCTTAAAACAAACAGCCTTGCGCCGTATCGATGGGCACGGCGCGGCGGCGGGCGTGGCCCGTTTTCAGCGCTTCGCGGTCGCTGGACAGGGCGATGCCTTCCAGGGCCAGCAAGGTTTCCTTGGCATGCAGGCCGCCCGCAAAGCCCGTCAACTCGCCCGTGGCGCCGATGACGCGGTGGCAGGGGGCGATGATGGAAATGGGATTCTTGCCGTTGGCGGCGCCCACGGCGCGCACGGCGGCGGGACGGCCGATCTGGCGCGCGATCTCGCCATAGCTGCGCGTCTGGCCGTACGGTATCGTCAGCAGCGCACGCCACACTTCCTGCTGGAATGGCGTGCCGGCAAAATCGAGCGGCACGTCGAATTGCTGGCGCGTGCCGGCGAAATATTCCGCCAACTGGCGCGCCGTTTCCTGCAGCACGGGGCAACTGTCATCGACGCGCATCGCGCCCAGACGCACGCGGTTGGGCTTGTCGTTTTCCCACAGGATGGCGGTCAGGGCCGCGCCGCGCGCCACCAGGGTCAGCTCGCCCACGGGCGAGGGCACCACGATGCAGTCGTATTCCATGTTTGTTCCTTGATCAGATGGCGCCAGTTTAGCAGGATGGCGGCAGCGTGCATGTCGTCTGCACGATCGCGTGTAGGATAACCTTTTTCGGCCCGGAGAATGTGCTTTGACGACGATCCCTACCTATGACGATATCCGCGCGATTGCCGCGCGGCTGGTGCGACAGCAATATCCCACGGCCGTGGCGGCCATCATCGGCGGCTCGTTCGCCACGGGCCGGCAGACGCCCAGTTCCGATATCGACTTGCTGCTGCTGTTCGACCACGTCGACTGCGCCTGGCGCTCGACCATCGTGGCCGAAGGGCGCACGGTGGAACTGTTCGCGCATGACGTGGCCACGTTCACGTATTTTTGCAAGGAAATCGATGCACCTGGCGGCACGGTGCCGCTGGCGAGGATGGTGCTGGAAGGCGAGAACATCGCCGCGCCCGGGCCGCAGCACGCGCAGCTGCTGGCGCTGGCGCAAGCCATCGCCGCCGCCGGGCCGCCCGTGCTCGATGCGGACAATTTGCAGCGGCGCCGCTACGCCATCACCACCTCGCTGGAAGACCTGGTCGACAGCCGTCACCCGGGCGAGGCGCTGACCGTTGCCTGCCAGTTGTATCCGGCGCTGGCCGACCTGCACTTGCGCGCGGCGGGACAGTGGAGCGGTGAGGGCAAGCACCTGTTTCGCCGCCTGCTGGCGTTCGACGCCTATATCGCCGGGCAACTCGATGGCGCGCTGCGCCTGGTGGCGGCCGACTTGCCGGCCGGCCAGCATGCGTTCGGGCAGGTTGCCGCCGCCGTGCTGGCGCCGGTCGGCGGCCCCTTGCTCGATGGCTTTACCTTGCCGGCGCCCGCGCACTGGCGCAGCGCGCCGCAGTAACTGTCCCGCCAGGGGGATTTACTGCTGCGGCCAGCGCTGCGGATAATGCCTCTTGATGTAGTCGGCGACGGCCTTGACATCGGCATAGCCGGCATTGCCGCGCCAGGCGGTGTACATGAAGCCGTTGACGCCCGTTACGCCATTGCTTTCCGCCTGCGCCAGCGCCTCCATCCAGGAATGCACATTGCCGGTGTCGAGGGCGCTGTCGTCGTAGTAGCCGGCGATCATTTGCCGATGCCCGAGGCCATGGAAGAATTCCAGCGATGCCTTGCGCTTGGCGGTCCCTTCATCGCTCCAGTTGACGATGACCGTTGTCGTCTTCAGGCCTTCCCATGAGTTGCTCACATCGCCGTTGACGGCCCAGTATTTGGGAATGGCGTTCATCTTCGGATCGAACATGTCATTCCAGACATACAGTTCCAGATTCGGGTACGCTTGCAGCAGGGTTTCCTGGTGTTTCTCGATCATGTGCGCCAGATATTTGCCAGCCGTGATGTTGCCGCAGGCAGGATCCCAGTTGAGTACCCGGTTTTCATCGTAGTAGAGGAAGAATTTCGTCGGGCCGTCGAGCAGGCCGTGGATATTGTCGTAATACTGTTTCTGGATATCGAAGAATTTCTGATAGCAGGCGCTGGCCGGCGTACTCCACATGGAGGTCATGTTCTGCGCCGACTGGTAGGCTGATACGTGCAGGATGGCGCCTTCGCCGATGCTGCTTTGCGCGGGAAGGTTCAGCGCTTCCGTGCCAACGACATAATCGAGCGATTCCACATACGTGATGCTGCCGTCTTCCGACTTGACCGTGACGGGCAAGGTCGCGGGATTGCGCCGTATCGTATGGGCCAGGCCGATCTGTTTGATGTCCAGATCATCGAGCCAGACGGCGCCAGCCTGCAGCAGATTCACTTTCCAGCTGCCGATATACAAATACGTCAGGGGATTATTCCCTGTATTGAAGTCCAGATTATATTGTTTCCAATCCTGCGTGCCGGCCAGTGTGTTGCCGCTGCCATTCCAGGCGCCATTTTGCGTACCCCAGCCCAGTCCGGCGTTGGCATTCGAATACATTGGCGCCTTTGCCGTGGGATCGGTAATCTGTATCCTGAATGCGGCGTCGGGATGGTAGTTTTCAGTCTTGATCCAGAACGATGCGCGGTAAGCGGTGTTCGGGCGCAGGTTGCTTAACTTGCGGTGCAGCCGGGCCATATTGCTGTCTCCAGCCTTGCTGAATTTAATCGAGCGCTGGCCCGTGTGCGCGACCGTATTGTCGACAACGCTGTTGCCTGCCGTTTTTTCAAACAATTCCCATGCCGGGCTGCTGTTTTCAAAACCGGGATCGTCAATGGCAGACAGGCCGACAGGCACCGCGCGCCTGCCTTGTACGATAAACGGCGTATCGATGGCCGGCAAGGCCTCGATCAAGTCCGGCGCGGCACTGACGGGGACTTCCGGGCCGCCGCCGACCGGTATCAATTCGATGCCGTTATCCCTGGCCGCCTGCACCACCAGGGCGAAATTGGGGAAGTAATTGGGATATTTTGCCGCCGTGGCGGGATTGAGCATGGCCACATAGGAACCGCTGCCGCCCGCATTGAGGGCGATGCCGTTATAGCCCTCCGCCTTGGCGACATGAATCAGCTCGATGACCTTGTTGAAACTGGCATCGGCCGTGGAGGCTGCTGCCGTAATATTGCCGCCGTAATAAATCCAGCGTTTTTCAAAGCAGTTCGTGCAAGCTGGCGCTGCCGCGTTTGCGGAAAGCACCGGCAGCACGCCGGCGCATAACAGCGCCAGTGCCGTCCAGACAGCCGTCTTTTTCATTTCCATCAGATATCCCTGTTTTAAATTTTTGATAATATCAAAAAATTATTAACGCAAGGACGTGTTCATCGCTGATTGTTGCCTATTTCAATTCCATATCAATGAATGCGCTATCGCGCAGATCATTGCCATTCACGGCACGGCGGACAGGGCTTCGTCCGCCGTGCTGGCGCCGGCGATACGCTTATTTAAAACGCCGTGCGCACGGCCAGGCTGATGTTGCGCGGTTCGCCCCAGAACACGCCGTCGAAGAAGCCCACGTTGCGGTAGTACTTTTTATCGAGCAAGTTATTCACGTTCAACTGCACGCTGGCATGCTTGCTGAGCGCATAGCTGGCCATGGCGTTGACCAGTGCATAGCCGGCCTGCGGGATATCCGTGATCGTGCCCGATGGCGGGCGGCCGTACCACGATTCACTGTAGGTGGCGCTTTGCGCCGTCATGCTGGCGCCCGCTTTCAGGCCAGCCAGGCTGCCGTCGAAGCGGTAGCTGGTGGCCAGGCGCAGCAAATGGCGCGGCTGCGTGGTGGCGGCGCGGCGGCCATCTGCCTCGGCCGCGTGCAAGTAGGTATAGCCGCCGCTCGCTTCCCAGGCGGGCGTGATCTGGCCGGAGACGTCGAATTCCACGCCCTTGGCCGTCACGCCGGCGCCATTGGCCACCATGGCCTGGCCGCCGTCGGGCAGCAAAAAGCCGGGCGGCACCGTGCGGTCGAGTTCCGCCAGGTTCTTTTTCTTCGTGTGGAACAGGGCGGCCGATGCATTCAGCTTGCCTTCATAGAATTCGCCCTTGATGCCCAGTTCCGCATTGTCGCCCGTTTCCGGCGCCAGGAACTGGTTGTTGCGGTCCTTGCTCGATTGCGGGTTGAACAGCTGCGTGAAACTGGCGTAGGCCGAAAATTGCTTATTGATGTCGAACACGGCGCCCACATACGGCGTGACTTCATTGCGCGTTTCCACGAAGTCGCTGTTGTCCGTGTGTACACCTCGCGTATCGTAGTTGCGCGTATCCGTGCGGTACGTGCTGCTGCGCGCGCCGATGATCAGGTGCAGCGGGTCGGCCAGGCTCAAACGCGTGGCCACATAGCCGCCCGCCAGGCGCGTCACGGTTTCCGTGTGCGAGCCGTCCGGGTGGAACACGGGACGGGGAATGTTGCCCGTCCAGCTGCGGTAATCGGGGATGAAGTCCGGGTAATTGATTTCCGCTTCGCCGCCCAGCGAGCGCGAGCGCTGGTTGCCGCCGTTCCAGCCGACGATGGCCGTGTGCTTGCGTCCCAGCAAGGTGAAGGGACCGCTGGCGTACACGTCGAAATTGTCGCTGTTCTTCTTGCCTGCGCCCCAGGCGCCCGTCCACAGGCGCATGCCTTCACCGGTAGCCGGGTCGGGATGGCCCGCGCCCGCATAGGCGACGGTGGTGCGGTTCGTGCTTTCCGTGCGCGCATAGCCCAGGTGCATATTCCAGTTACCGGGCAGGCGCTGGTCCAGCGATGTGAATAGCGTGTGCTGCTTGTTGGCCCAGGTGCTCCATGGCGTCGTGAAACTGGTGTTGCGCGGCAAATTGGCCAGGCTGCCATCTGCGTTCCAGTACGGCACGGCGCCCCAGGTGGCGCCCGTGGGCTTGTTGTCCTGGAAATCGACGCCAGCCGTCAGCAGGGTGCCGGGGCGCACGTCCGCCTCGACGATGACCATGCCGACCGTCTTGCGCTCGTGATACATGTCCAGGTAGGAATCGCGTTTTTGCCAGGCCAGGGCTGTGCGCGCACGCACGCTGCCCTCCGCGTTCAGCGGCGTGGAGAGGTCGGCCTCGACGCGCTGGTCATCCCAGCGGCCCATGATCAGGCCGGCGCTGGCCTGGAATTCCTTCGTCGGCCGCTTGCGTATCATGTTGATGGTGGCCGACGGGTCGCCCGTGCCGCCCATCAGGCCGGTGGCGCCGCGCACGACCTCGATGCGGTCATACAGGATCGTGTCTTGCAATGGCGCATTGCCGCCGCGCGCCATGCCGTCGATCTGGATATTGTCGATGCCGAAGCCGCGCGCATAAAAGGTCGTGCGCTCCGTATCGTTCTGGCCCACCTGGATGCCTGTCGTCTGTGCCAGCGCCTGGTCCAGGCGCACGGCGCCCAGGTCGTCGAGCAGCTGGCGCGTGATGACGCTGACCGATTGCGGCGTTTCGCGCAAGGACAGGTCCATGCGCGTGGCGCTGCGCGCTTCGCCCGCCGTGTATGACTGCGTGCCTTCCGTGGTAGCCGTCGACTGGCCCAGCACGGTGACGGCTGGCATGGTGACGTCGGCCGCAGCGGCGTCGGCAGCCTGTGCCGGCAGGACCACGCCGGCGGCAAGGCTCAGCAGGGCGATGTGCAGCAGGCGGGGGAGGGGGCGCAAGGCGGGCTGGTGCGAAGAAGAAAATACGGTAGTCGATTGCATCATTGTCCTGGAATATTGTAGTCGTGTGTTTTCCTATCTCGTCTGGCGAGGTGCGCAGTAGCTGGGGGGATGGCGTGATGCTGGCCCGTGGTCTGGCTTGGATAGCAGTTCCACCGCAAGGCCCGGCGCGGTCGGGCAGTGGAAAAGAAGGGCGCGCGATTCCCGTCACTTTCGTGAATAAGAATCATTATCAATATAGGTGATATTTGCCAAATAATCAAGCGTGCGCACCAAAAGAGTGCAGACAGAAGTGCAGGCAGACCCGGGGCGGCGCATCGGCGGGCCTTCTGCGATAATGCAGGCGCTGATAAAATATTTTCCTCATTGAAAGAAATGCATGCGTACATGGATCGCTTGTGCCGGATGGTTGTGTGTCGTGTCGCTGGGCCAGGCCCAGGAACACGCGCCGCCGCCGGCTGTTCCCGCGCCGCTGCAGAGCGCCAGCGTGCCCGCCGCCGCCGTATCGCCACCCCTTGCGCCTGCCACGCCTGCCATACCCGCCGCGGCACCGGCACCGGCACCGGCGGCGAGCGCAGACGATGCCTTGCCACCGCAAATGGTGACGATCACGGCCAGCAGCGACGCCAAGGCGCCGCGCATCCGTTTCACGGCTTACCGCGAAAGTTATCTGACGGCCAGGAAAGTGTGGCAAGTGTCGAGCGGCAGCGTGGTCATGGCCCTGCGCCTGATTCCGGCCAAGCTGAGCGCCACCATCGACGACGTGCGTGTGGCCTTGCAAGGCAATGGCGCGCCTGTGCCGATCAAGGTCTCCAGCGGCGGGGTGTTTGTCGTGCCGCTCAACGATGACATCGCCGCGCAGGACGGCACTTTCCTGGTGAACAAGGGCAGGGGGGAGCTGACGGCGAATATCGTCCTCCAGCCGTCTGTGGCGCGCGATGCCTGGAACGTCACGCGCGTGGGACAGGTCTTGCAGGACGCCAGGCGCGCCGTGCGGGCCATCACGCCATGGTACAAGCGGCCGTTCGCCAGCGATGTGCAATCGTTGGCGTTTTGCGCGGCCGAGCGGGGCAGCGCCTTGCAGTTGATGGATGGCGAGCAACTGATCGCCACCTTGCCCATGAACGAGTCGGCCGTCAACGACATCAACCAACCCGTGTTCTGCAAGATTTTCGACGGCGAAGACAAATACCCGGGACACTACCGCGTCGTCATGCCCGAGCAAGCCACGGTGCTGCTGCTGTAGAGGTCAGTTTGGCTGGCGCTGCACCATTTCCAGCGCCGCCGCCAGGGCCAGATCCATCGTGGCCTGGTGGAAGATCAGCCATTGCGGCAAGAGCGACAGCGCATGGCGGCCCTGTTCCAGGTCGCCTTCATCGACGGCGGCCCAGGCATGGTGCAAGCCGCTGAGCACGCGCGCATGCTGTTCGCGGTGGTTGGCCAGCGAAGGAAAGGCGATCTGCTCCATCAAATCCTCTTCCTCGCGGAAGTCGCGTTCGACGGCCGCAATCAGTTCGCGAAACGCCACGCTGAAATGCTGGTCGCCCAACTGCTGCAGCCGCGCCAGCTCCTGAAACAGCGCCTCATGCGCCTCGTCGATGACGGGAACCCCCAGCGCCATCTCATCCTTCCAATGCGATTTACCCATGCCGATGCTCCAGGTTAAGTCCGTCACGGTGCGAAGCGGACTGTTCCAGTTTGGGCGCAGCAAAGGTGGAAATCCATGATCTGGATCAAAAGTACGGCGAAGAGGGGGAGCAAATCAAGGCAAAAATAAATGGGAGGAGAGAACAAATCCCCACCCGCAAAACAAAGCGGTTTTAACGATGCAATCCACTACCGAGCGCCGCTGAAAAACGCCGCTGGCAAGGCGCCGCGCCGAAGGCAGTACGAATGTACGACGAGGCACGGCAACGCAGTCAGCGACGTTTTCTCAGCCGCGCGTCTTATTGTTCTCAGCCGCGCGTCTTATTGCTTGGGCCAGTGGGCCCACATGCCTTGCGCATCGACATTTGGCACCTGCAATTGCTGCCCGGCGGACGTTTGCATCGTATCCCTCAGCACGAGGGGCACGAGCATCAAGGCCGACAGGGCAAGGCAGGCCAGCACTTTGAGCGTCAACATGGTCGTCTCCTGATGAGCCGGTGGCGGCGCGGGGGTGCGGCGCCTGCCGGTCACTTCAATCGCGTACGCATATCTTTATTTCATGCTTGCAGTTTAGCCCACCTGGTCGTAACTTCAACTTATTGCTGTGATGCACTGCACCAGTTCGCCTGCTGCCGGGGGCTATTTCGCCTTGCGCCCGCGTCGTGGCTTGCCTGCCGGGGGCAGGAAGGAATCGAACCACACTTGCGTCAATTGCCGCGTATTTTTCGCCGCTTCGCGCTTGACGGCGGCCGTCGCATGGCCGCGCGCCGTGTTGGCGATGCGGTTGGCGGCGCTCAGGTACATGCTCATCCAGGGGTTTTTCATGGCTAGCCTCGCAGACTGTGGGTGGGGCGGCGCGGATATGTCTCCATGCCGCCATGCCGCTACTGTAGTCCGATGGCAGGCGCTGACTGTGCGCCTGCCCACATAGCCGGGCGGCGCCGGGGGCAGGCTGATGTAGATCAATACACGTCGCGGCGGTAGCGTCCGGCCGCCAGCAGGGCATCGAGTCCCTCCTGGCCCAGTACTTCTTGCAGTACAGCATCGATTCCTGTGGCCATGCCTTGCAGGCTGCCGCATACGTAGACGATGGCCCCTTGCGCCAGCCAGTCGCGCAGTTCGCCGGCGCTGGCGCGCAGGCTGTCCTGCACGTATTGCCGTGTTTCACCATCGCGCGAAAAGACGCGGTCCAGACGTGCCAGGTGGCCAGCGTCCAGCCAGCCTTGCAACTCTGCGCCGCAAATACTGTCAAAAGCTTGCTGGCGCTCGCCGAACAGCAGCCAGTTGCGGGCCAGTCCCGCCCGCTGGCGCGCGCGCAAATGCGCACGCAAGCCGGCCAGGCCGGAACCGTTGCCGATGTAAATGCAGGGTACGTCGACCAGGGCGGGTGCGAAGGCGGGATTGGCTTGCAGGCGCAGGCGGATGGAGGTGTCCAGCGGGGCGAAGCGCGTGAGCCAGCCGGAACAGACGCCATAGCCCTGGTTGTCATCGCCCGCATGGCGCTCCTGACGCACGAGCAATTGCAGTTCGCCATCGGTTGGCAGCGAAGCGAGCGAATAGCTGCGCGGCGCGTGATGGGCACTGCCTGCCTCGCCATCGCTGCCGTCCGCATTGCATGGGATGATTTCCGCCAGCGCACCCGCTTCCCAGGTGGCATCGGCCGGACCCGTCAAGGTGATTTCATGCAGTTCGCCGCCCAGGCTGCCCGGGTTGAGCAGCACGCGGCGCGCCAGGCGCCACTCGGCATATGACGCTTCTTCCTGCACACCGATGGCGTCGATGGCGCTGCCGCTGCAGCGGGCCAGCGCTGTGGACCAGCTGGCCAGGGCGGCCGGGTCGTGCTTGTCCACTTCGATCAGGGGGAACAGGGGCGTGGCGCCCAGCGCCTGCAATTGTTGCGCGAGCGTACGGCCAAAGCCACAGAAGGCGCTGTAATGGCGGTCGCCCAGGGCCAGCATGCCGAATTCCAGGCCCGCCAGCGGCTTGCCGGAGGTAGCTTGCAGCAGGCGCGCGAAGCGGCGCGTGCCATCCGGCGCCTCGCCTTCGCCAAAGGTGCTGGCGACGATCAGGGCCCGTTCGTACTGGCGCAGTTGCGCGGGATCGAACTGGTCCAGCGATTGCACGTCGACGGCCACGCCCGCCTGCTGCAGGGCGCGCGCGCTTTCCAGCGCCAGGCGCTCGGCCTGCCCCGACTGGCTGGCGTAGGCCACCAGGGTTGGCAGACCCGTGTCCGTCTTGCCCGGCGCGCCGGCGCCCAGCATGGCGCGCTGCGCCCGCACGGCCCGTTTTGCCTTGCGGCGGCCCAGGTACAGCATCCAGCCTGTGATGGCGAACAGGGGCAGGCCCAGGCTGGCCAGGGTGACGATGATACGGCCCGGCAAGCCAAAATACGTGCCCATGTGCAGCGGATAAATGATGTTGACGAGGCGCGAACCCAGCGCCTGCTGGCTGTACGGTTCGTTTTCCGTCACCGTGCCGTCGGCCGGCAGGATGCTCATGCGGCTGCGCGCCCGCTCGTGCGGCGCGTCGCTGGCCAGCCACGTGAATTGCACGGCTTCGCCGGCGCGTGTCGGCAGGCGCACGCTGGCCAGGGTCCAGCCGGGGGCATGCTGCTGGAAGCTGCTCCAGGCCGGGCCGATGTCGACGGCCGGTATTTCCTTCTTCTCCTTGGACTGGCCTTTCTTGCCCGGCGCCTGCGCCTGTGCCATCCTTGGCGGCTTGCCGGCCCAGGCGTCGATATTGTCGCGCACCACGTCATAGCTCCAGTAAATGCCCGTCAGGGTCAGCGCCACGTAGACGACCAGGCACCAGGTACCGGCCACGGCGTGCAGATTCCACAGGAAGGAGCGGCCTTTCAGGGCAGGGTCGAAGGTGAGCCAGGTGCGCCAGTCCAGCGGACGGCGGGGCCAGCGCAGATACAGGCCCGATAATGCCAGGCCCAGCAGGCACAGGGCCAGCGCGCCCGCCACTTGCCGGCCCGGATCACGGGGCAGCAGCAGCCAGCGGTGCAGCGATTCCGTCCACTCGAAAAAGCCCGCCCCCGTCAGCGCCGGCTGGGTCGCTCCCGTGTACGGGTGGACATAAATGGATTCGCCGCGCCGCTGGCCATTCTTCGGCGCGAAGAATAAACGAGGCGCCGCGCCCGCCTCCGCATACATGGTGATCGAGGCGACGCGCTGGCCGTGTTCTGCAGCGGCAATGTTGCCCAGCTGGGCCGGCGTCAGCGGCGCGCGGCTTTCCACGGCCACATGGCGCACGCCGGGGTTCATGAGGTCCAGCAACTCATCCTTGAAGGCCAGGGTGGCGCCGCTCAGGCCTATGATCACCAGCACCGTGCCGGCCGTGATGCCGATAAACCAGTGCAATTGAAACCACACCTGCTTCCAGCTCCAGTGCCAGCGCCGCCGTTGCGGGACGGCGGCAGGCTGGCGCTGCTGTTGGCGGGACTGCGGAGCCTCGTCGGCGCTGGCGCGCAGCTGGGGTTGTGGCAGGGAGGAGGTGGTCATGGCGGCTTTCGATGGCGCCGCCATGCAAGGGCGTCAGACATGGCGGGGAAGAAGGAAGGCTGACATATTAACGTAAACGAGAATCATTCGCAAATGATGGCGCACTGGCACTGTTGCGCAAAATGCCCGCGCCAGGCCGGGATGATGCTTTTGATAATTTACATCATCGTAAAATTGTGTGAAAATGAAAATCATTCTCATTCGTGATGCAATGCTGACCTACTTGACCGGCAAGTATGGCAGCCCCTTTGTTTGTTTGCCCGTGTCCACCATTTCTCCCTCCCTCGATACTTTTAGCGACCTGTACGCCAGCCACCATGGCTGGCTGTATAACTGGCTGTGGCGCAAGCTCGGTTGCCGCGACGGTGCGGCCGACCTGGCGCAGGACACCTTCGTGCGCATGCTGGCGACGCAGTCGGCGGACAGCCTGCGCGAGCCGCGCGCCTACCTGAGCACGGTGGCCAATGGATTGCTGGTCAATCACTGGCGTCGCCTGACCCTGGAGCGCACGTTTCTGGCGGCCCTGGCCGGCCGTCCCGAGCTGACGGTGCCGTCGCCCGAAGAGCGGGCCCTCGTGGTCGAAGCCCTGTGCCGCATCGACGCCATGCTCGATACCTTGTCGCCGCGCGCACGCCAGGCTTTCCTGCTGGCGCAGCTCGACGGCCTGACGTATGCGCAGATCGCCGGCCAGCTGGATGTATCCGAACGCATGGTGAAAAAATACATGGCGCAAGCCATGCTGCAATGCATGCTGTGTATGGATAATGCCGCCTAAGCCAGGCGCCGTCATGCCGCCGGCCGACTACGCCATCTTGCAGGAAGCGGCCGAATGGTTCGCCGTCCTGCGCGGCGAAGACGCTGATCCTGCCGACCAGCAAGCCTGGGAGCGCTGGCATGCCAGCTCTCCTGCCCACCGCGCCGCCTGGCGCCGGGTGGAAGCCGTCAGCGCCGAATTTCGCCAGCTGCCCGGCGAACCGGCGCGCCAGGCGCTCGACGCTGCCGGGCCGCGCCAGAGCGACGCCGCGCGCCGCAGCCTGGTCAAGGGCTTGCTGGCACTGTGCCTGACGGCCGGCACGGGTGGCGCCGCGCTGCTGCGGCGCGATACGCGCAGCTGGGTCGCCAGTCTGCATGCGGGCGAAAAAACGCCGGTCGGCGCCATCCGCCAGCTGGCGCTGGCCGACGGTTCGCAACTGTGGCTGAACACGGCAACGTCCCTCGACATCGATTACAGCGACACGCTGCGCCGCATAGCCCTGCATGGCGGTGAGATTTATATCAGTAGCGCGCGCGACAGCCGGCAACCGGCGCGGCCGCTAGTGGTCGACACCGTGCATGGCCGCCTGCGCGCGCTGGGCACGCGTTTCAGCGTGCAGCCGCAAGGCGATGCCACTTTGCTGGCCGTCTACGAGGGCAGTGTCGAGGTGTCGCCCCGCGATGGCGGCGTGCCGCGCATCGTGCCGGCCGGCCAGCAAGTGCGCTTTGGCGACGGTTTTATCGGCGAGCCATACGCCGCCGACCCGAACGGGGCTGCCTGGATCGAGTATCGCCTGCAACCGGAGCAGATGCGGCTCGATGATTTCCTCGCGCAACTGTCGCGCTACCGCCGCGGCCACCTGGGCTGCGCGCCCGAAGTGGCCCACCTGCGCCTGGTGGGCAGCTATCCGCTGGCCGACACGGACCGCATCCTGGCGGCGCTGGAAGCGACCTTGCCCGTCAGGATCAACCGCGTGCACGACTGGTGGGTCACGGTGGAAGCCCAGTTGCCCAGTCAAAACAGTAAATAAGAATATTTCTCAAAACGGGTTCCCTTTTTGAAAAGTTGTTTGGCAAGGTAGAAGTAACTTGCTCAACATCAATAAGGAATGCCGTGCCGTCGTACCCCGTCTCCCTGCCGTTTGCCCGCCGTCTGCTGCCGCTGTCCCTGGCTGCGGCGCTGCTGGCCGTGCCTGCCATGCATGCCATGGCAGCGGCGGCGGAAGAGACCGTGCACAGCTTCCGCATCGCCGCCGCGCCCCTGGGCCAGGCGCTGCGCCAGTTTGCGGGCCAGGCGGGAATCTTGCTGTCGGCCGAAGGCGGCTTGACGCAGGGCAAACGCAGCGCCGGCTTGAACGCCACCTTGGCCACGGGCCAGGGCTTGCAGCAATTGCTGGCAGGCACGGGCCTCGTGGCCGTGCAGTTGCCGGACGGAAGTTACATCGTGCGTCTGGCCCCCACGCCCCTGCGCGCCGACCTGGACGGGGAGGGCGCGGGCCTGCAAGTGCTGGCGCCCGTCACCGTGCAGGGCAGCGGCGACGATGGCTACCGCCGCGCCAGTTCTTCCGCCGCCAGCCGCAACGATACGGCCTTGCGCGACACGCCGCAGGCCGTCAGCGTGGTGAGCCGCGAATTGATACGCGACCAGGACATGCGCACCCTGGCCGACGCCATGCGCTACATGCCGGGCGTGGGCATGGCCGCGGGCGAGGGCAACCGCGATACGGCGGTGATGCGCGGCAACAGCTCGACCTCGGATTTCTATCTGGACGGCATGCGCGACGACGTGCAGTACTACCGCGATTTCTACAATATCGAAGCGGTCGAGGCCATCAAGGGGCCGAACGCCCTGGTCTTCGGCCGCGGCGGCGGCGGTGGCATCATCAACCGGGCCACCAAGCAGCCACAATGGACGAACGACGGTGAAGCGAGCGTGAGCCTGGGCGCCTGGCGCAACCGGCGCGCCGCGCTCGATGTGCAACAGGTCTTCGGCGGCGATGTCGCCGTGCGCGTCAATGCCATGGCGGAAAACAGCGATTCTTTTCGCCAGGGCGTCAAGGTGCGCCGCAGCGCCATCAATCCCGTGCTGGCCTGGCGCTTGTCGCCGCGCACCAGCGTGGTGGCCAGCTATGAACATTTTCGCGACGACCGCGTGACGGACCGGGGCCTGCCTTCTTACCAGGGGCGGCCGTTCGAAACGGACCAGTCCACGTTTTTCGGCATCCCCGGCAGCAGCCCGTCGTGGGCGTATATCGATGCGCTGGGCGTGACCTTCGAACATGATATGGGCGGTGGCGCAAGCCTGCGCAACCGCACGCGCCTGGCCGATTACGACAAGCTGTACCAGAACGCCTTTCCCGGCCCCGTCAGCGCCGATGGCGGGAGCGTGACCGTGCTGGCGTACAACAGCGCCACCAGGCGGCGCAACCTGTTCAACCAGACGGACGTCGAGTGGACGGTGGCGGCCGGGACCGTGCGGCACCGGTTGACGGCGGGCGGCGAACTGGGCCGCCAGACGACGGACAATCTGCGCAACACCGGCTATTTCACTACCCTGGGCGACAACGTCACCCACATCAGCCTGCCTACATCGCATCCCGTGACGGACTTGCCCGTGACCTTCCGCCCCAGCGCCACGGATGCGGACAACCATGGCGTGGCCGATACGGCCGCCCTGTACCTGCAGGACCAGGTCCGCTTCAGCCCGCAATGGCAGGCGGTTGCCGGCATGCGCTACGAGCGCTTTGCCGTCGATTTCGTCAACAAGCGTACTGGCGCGCGCATCGCCCGCACGGATACGCCGTGGTCGCCGCGCGCCGCCCTCATTTACCAGCCCGTGCCCGCGCTGTCGCTGTATGCCAGCGTCAGCCAATCCTTCCTGCCGCGCGCGGGTGAACAGCTGGCATCGCTGACGCCCAGCAATGCCGTCTTTGAGCCGGAGCGTTTCCGCAACGTGGAGCTGGGCGTCAAATGGGAGGTGACGCCGCTACTCTCCGCCAGCGCGGCCGTGTACCGCCTGGAACGCAGCAATGTGGCCGTCACCGACCCCGCCGATACGACGCGGGCGATGCTGGTCGACGGCCAGCGCAGCGAGGGCCTGGAACTGGACGTGAATGGCAAGGTCCAAGCTGGCTGGAGCATCGCCGGCGGCTATGCGTGGCAGCGCGCCGTGCTGACGGCCACGCAGGCGACGACGGCCGTGGAGGGCGCCACGGTGGCGCATGTGCCCAGGCACAGCCTGTCGCTGTGGAACCGCTACGATTTTTCGCCCGCCTGGGGCGCCGGCCTGGGCGTGATCGCCCGCAGCGCCGTATACGCCTCGGTGTCGAATACGGTGGTATTGCCCGGCTTTACCCGTGTCGATGGCGCCGTCTACTTCAAGCCGCAGGGAAATTTTCAGCTGCAGCTGAACATGGAAAATTTATTCAACAAGAAATATTACGCCTCCGCCCACAGCAACGACAACATCGCGCCCGGTTCGCCCCGGGCCTTGCGCATGACGGCGCTGTGGCGGTTCTAGTTTTGTAGGCGCCAGGTTTGCAGTACCCAAGCAATCAACGAGCCAGCCAACTGCCGGGGGCAGTAGCCAGCCAATTTATTCCATCCGATACATTGAAAGATAGCGATGACATCGAAAGACAAAGCGGGCGTTACCATCCGCAGCCGCAAGCACCACACCACTTCCACGCCGCGCATGCATGGCACGGCCCTGGCCGCGTTTGCCACCCTGGCCATGCCGCTGGCGCTGCACGCGCAAACGACGGACAAGCCGCAGCAGTTGCAGGAAGTCAAGGTCGTGGGCACGGCTGACCGCCTGATCCAGGCGCCCGTCAAATCGGCCAACGACAAGCTGACGGCGCCGCTGCTGGACACGCCGAAATCCGTCACCGTGATTCCTGCTGAAATCATTTCGCAAACGGGCGCCGTCTCGCTGACGGATGCGCTGCGTACCGTGCCGGGCATCACCATCGGCGCCGGCGAAGGCGGCAACCCCGTGGGCGACAACCTGTTTATCCGCGGTTACAACGCGCAAACGGATACGTATATCGATGGTATCCGCGACACGGGTTCGCAATCGCGTGAAATCTTTGCGTTGGAACAAATTGAAGTCGTCAAAGGCCCGAACTCGGCCTACGGTGGACGCTCGTCCGCAGGCGGCGGTGTCAACCTGATCAGCAAGACGCCGAAAGCGGAAGATTTCACCAACGCTACCGTCGGCCTGGGCAGCGCCAAGTACCGTCGCGCCACGGCGGACGTGAACCGTGTGATCAGCGACGACGTGGCCGTGCGCCTGAACGTGATGGCGCACGATGCCCACGTTGCCGGCCGCGACTTCATCAATGGCGACCGCTGGGGCATCGCGCCATCGATCACCTTCGGCCTGAAATCGGCCACGCAGGCGACCCTCAGCTACTACCACATGCAGTCGAGCGAATTGCCGGACACCGGCTTGCCGTTCAACAACCCGTTCTCGTCGGGCGCCAATATGTCGAAAAACGGCAATGGCACGCCCGTCAACGTGCCGCGCGACACCTTCTATGGCCTGGTGAACCGCGATTTCCGCGACACGCAGAGCGATATCGGCACCATCGACGTGCGCCATGACTTCGGCAACAAATTGATTTTGCGCAACGTGACCCGTTACGGCAAGACCAGCAACGACTACGTGTGGACCCAGCCCGACGATTCCAAGGGCAACACCATGCTGTACGGCACCGTCTGGCGCCGCGCCAACACGCGCACGACCGATACGGACGCGCTGGCCAATGCGACCAGCCTGGGCGGCGAATTCCTGGCCGGCGGCGTGAAGCACACCTACACGGTGGGCCTGGAAGTCGGCCGCGAGGAAACGGATCGCAGCTCGTATCTGTTCAGCCCGGGGACGAACAATTTCCTCACCAAGTCGACCACTTGCCCCACGTCGGGCGCCGCCACCGGCTACAACTGCGCACCCTTGCTCAACCCGAACGCCAACGACCCATGGGTCTACACGCGCACGGTGTCGCCTGCACGCACGAACATCGTCACCAACACGCGTTCCGTGTATGGTTTCGATACCATCGAGTTCACGCCGCAATGGCTGCTCAACGTGGGCATCCGCTGGGATGACTACAAGAGTTCGCTGAACACGCCGCAATACACGCTCGACGGCAAGACCACCGCCGCCACCAGCGCCAATGTGCACGCCACCTTCGCCAGCTACCAGGCCGGCCTGGTCTACAAGCCATCGACCAACAGCAGCGTATATGTTTCCTACGGCACCTCGTCCACGCCACCGGGCAATGACGGCGGCGACGGCATCGACGGCTTGACGGTCGCCATCCAGAACTTGAAGCCGCAAGAGAGCAAGAGCTTCGAGCTGGGCACGAAATGGGAAGTGCTGCCGGGTGGCCGCCTGTCCGTGAGCGGCGCCTATTTCCAGAGCGACATGAGCAATGCGCGCGTGACGGCACCGGACGGCACCACGCAAAACGTGGGCGACAAGCAAGTCAAGGGTATCGAGCTGGGCGTGAGCGGCAACATCACCAAGGAATGGTCGGTCTTCGGCGGCTACACCCACCTGAACGCCATCGTGGAAAACAATGGCTATGTCACGAATGGCGTGATCAATGGCGTGACGCAATACGCGCCGTCGCCGTACAACGGCAACCAGTTCCCCACCACGCCAAAAAACAGCGCCTCGCTGTGGACCTCCTACCTGGTCACGCCCGCCATCACGGTGGGTGGCGGCGTGAACTACGTCGATAAAGTCTATGCGAACGTGGCCAACAACAAGTTTGCCCCGGCTTACACGCGCTTCGACGCCATGGCCAGCTATGTGGTCAACCGCAATGTGACCCTGCAGCTGAACATCCAGAACCTGACGAACAAGCTGTACTTCGACAAGGTTTCCTCGCCGCACTATGCTGGCGTGGCCCCTGGCCGTTCCGCAACCGTGACGGCGAACATCAAGTTCTGATGTTCGCCCGTTTGAGGTAGCGCAAGGCGCCGTTCCAGTAGTCGGGAACGGCGCTTTTTTTTATTTCCCGGTTCCCTTTTGACGTTCTCGCTTGGCAAGGTAGGGAGAGCAGAACGCACAAGCGGAGAATCCCATGCAAGACATTCAATACCAGGGCGATGGCCGCGTGTTCGAGCGTTTGCGCGCCGTGCGCCTGCGCCCGACCAGCGCGCGTATCTGCATCTTGCAAGTGCTGGCCGGCACGCAGCGGCAAGCGATGAATGCGGAAAGCATTTATCAGCAACTGCTGCACATCGGCATTGCCGTCAGCCTGGGCACGATTTACCGCGTGCTCAAGGAAATGGAACTGGCCGGCTTGCTGCTGCGCGAGCGCGAAGCTAGCGCCAGCGGCAACAAGGCGCGCTACCTGATCAAGCCGGACCAGGTGGAGACGGACAGCTGCTACCTCGTGTGCAGGGTCTGCGAGCGCAGCGTGCTGGTGCAGGATGCGGCGCTGGTGGAACAGCTGCGCCAGACGGCGGTGGCGCACGGCATGGACATTGGCGCGAACGTGATTTCCGTGCAGATGCGCTGCAGCCAGTGCGCTGAAGAAGCGCAGGCAGGGCGGGGCAAGCCCTTGCGGGCCGCCTGACGGCGCCGCCTTTTGATGCGGCGCAACATTGCGGCAAGGCCATCCGCCTCCTCGCCGCGCGCATTAGGCGCTACAATAGGGAATCTCTTTATTCTCCCTGACTCGTCTTCTGCTGCCATGACCACTTCCACACCGAATCTCGTCGTCACCCCATCCGCCCACCCCTTGTCCGACGCCGAGCGCGCCGCGCGCATGGTCAATCCCGCTTTCGGCCGCATCTTCACCGACCACATGGTGGTGATCCCTTACCGCGACGGCAAGTGGCAGCAGGGCGAATTGAAGGCCTACGGCCCTTTGACGCTGGACCCGTCCGCGTCGTCCCTGCATTACGGCCAGGCCATCTTCGAAGGCTATAAAGCGTTTGCCCAGCCCGATGGCAGTATCAAGACCTTCCGTCCGGAACAGAATGCCGAGCGCTTCAACCGCAGCGCCGCGCGCCTGGCCATGCCGGCCATTCCTGTCGAGCTGTTCCTGGAAGCGGGCGACGCGCTTATCTCGCAAGACCGCAACTGGGTGCCGAAGAACACGGGCGAGAGCCTGTACATGCGTCCGCTGATGATCGCCACCGACCCGTACCTGGGCGTGCGTCCATCGGAAGAATACCTGTTCGTGCTGTTCGCCTCGCCAGCCGGCGCCTACTTCCCGAAAGGCGTGAAACCCGTCACCGTGTGGATCAGCGAAGACTTCGTGCGCGCCGCGCCGGGCGGCACCGGTGAGGCCAAATGCGCGGGCAACTACGCGGCCAGCCTGATGGCCCAGTCGCAAGCGCAAGAGAAGGGCTGCGACCAGGTTGTGTGGCTGGACGCCGTGCACCGCGAATTCATCGAAGAAATGGGCGGCATGAATTTGTTCTTCGTTTACAAGGATGGCGAGAAAGTCACCGTCGTGACGCCGGAGCTGACGGGCACCTTGTTGCCTGGCATCACCCGCCGCAGCCTGCTGGAAATGGCGAAAGACCTCGGCTATGCGACGGAAGAGCGTAAATTGTCCGTCCAGCAATGGCGCGACGACATCGCCTCGGGCCGCATGACCGAAGTGTTCGCCTGCGGCACGGCCGCCGTCATCACGCCCGTGGGCGTGGCCAAGGCCAATGGCTTTGAAATGACCATCAACAACAATGAAAACGGTGCCGTCACCCTGGCCCTGCGCGAAGCGTTGCTGGGACTGCAGCATGGCACGGCGGCTGATACGCACGGCTGGATGCATAAAGTTTGCTAAGTTGATGGTGTAATTTCCATACCGCGCCGGCACTCAGTTGCCGGCGTTTTTATATCTTGAAGGAAGCTCGATGAAAATCCGCTCTGTCTTGCCCGCGCTGGCCGCCGTGTTCCTCAGCCTGTCTGCCGGCGCCGTCCACGCGTCCGACGCCAGCTGCGCCATTCCCCGCAACGTCAGCTACTACGATTACGACGTCAAGCCGTCGGACGAGAAAAACACGTGCTACAAGCAAAGCACCAACGTACCCACCGATTACTTCATGCTGGCGCTGTCGTGGTCGCCAGGCTTTTGCGACAGCCAGCGCCGCCGTGGCGCAGTGTCGAAAAAGGCGGCCTTCCAGTGCGCCGAGAGCAACCAGTTCGGCTGGATCGTGCATGGCCTGTGGGCGCAGTCGGCCAATCCGGCCAGCTGCGAAGACATTTCCGTGACGCCGCCGCGCAAGACGGAACTGCACCCGCGCTATTGCAAGGGCAATCTGCCGAAGCTGGCGCCGTCCGACATCCTGCCATATATGTGCATGCAGCCGGGCGAAGCCTTGCTGCAGGGCGAATGGGAAAAGCATGGCGCCTGCGATTTCGATACGGCCAAGGAATATTTCGAGAAGGAACGCGAACTGTTCCAGGCCTTGAAGTTGCCGGATTCCAGCATGCCAAAAAACGAGCTGTTCCAGTGGATGAAGCAGCATAACCCGCAACTGAAGGGCCGCTGGCTCGGCTATGAAAAGCACTCGGGCGAGTTGCGCATCTGCTACTCGAAAGATTTCAAGGTCATCGACTGCCAGAAGTAGGCTGGCCTCTCCTGCAGGTTTCTTACATACATGTTAGTGTATTGTCCGGATCAGCAAGATGAACAGGTAGTATATGCAGCAGTCTATGCGGCAGCAAACGCAAGCCGTGATGGTGGGCGAGGACGGCTTGCCGCCCGGCGCCCGTGTATGGGCCATGCTGGCGCTGGCCATCGGCGTGGGCATGGCCTCGCTCGATACGGCGATTGCCAATACGGCCTTGCCGGCCATCGCCAGCGAACTGCACACGACGCCGGCCGCCTCCGTCTGGATCGTCAACGTGTATCAGCTGGCCATGGTGGCGACCCTGCTGCCGTTTTCCGCCCTCGGCGAAATCGCCGGCTACCGGCGCGTATTCATCTCCGGCATGTTTTTATTTACCCTAGCGTCGCTCGCTTGCGCACTGGCCTGGTCCTTGCCCTCGCTGGTGGTGGCGCGCCTGTTCCAGGGTGTCGGCGCCAGCGCCATGATGAGCGTCAATACGGCGCTGCTGCGCGCCCTGTATCCTAAACACTTGCTGGGACGCGCGTTTGGCAACAATGCGCTGGTGGTGGCTGTCGCGTTTGCCATCGGGCCCACGGCTGCGTCGCTGATCCTGGCGACGGCATCGTGGCCGTGGCTGTTCGCCATCAATGTGCCGCTGGGCGTGGCCGGCTTCTTCCTCGCCAGCCGCATGCTGCCGGCGACCAAACTTTCCGGGCATACTCTCGATGCGCGCACGGCGCTGTACAACGTGGGCGCTTTCGGCTTGCTGATCCTGTTGTTTGGCGACGCGGCCCATCACGCGGCCCTGTCGACCTTGCTGCCGGAACTGGTGGCGGTAGTGATCTTCTTTATTTTGCTGCTGCGCCGCCAGGCGGGGCATGCAGCCCCGATGCTGCCGATCGACCTGTTTCGCCGTCCATTATTCCTGCTGTCGTCGCTGACGGCCATCTGCACGTTTGCCGCGCAGGGCCTGGCCTTCGTCTCGCTGCCCTTCTATTTTGAAGTCACGCTGGGCCGCTCGCCCATTGAGACCGGCTTTTTGATGACGCCGTGGGCCGTGCTGGTGGCCGTGATGGCGCCTGTCGCCGGGCGCCTGAGCGACCGCTATTCGCCCGGCGTGCTGGGCGGCATCGGCCTGGCGGCGCTGGCGGGCGGCTTGCTGACCCTGGTGTGGATACCGGCCCATCCCAGCGTGTTCGATATCGGCTGGCGCATGGCCTTGTGCGGCATCGGTTTCGGTTTCTTCCAGGCACCCAATCTGAAAGCCATCATGGGCAGCGCGCCGCCCGAGCGGGCCGGCGGCGCCAGCGGCGTGGTGGCCACGTCGCGCCTGATCGGGCAAGCCACGGGCGCGGCGCTCGTCGCGTATTGCTTCACGGTTTCCGCCACGCGTGGCACGACATATGCGCTGTGCCTGGCGGCAGGCTTCGCCGCCGTGGCCAGCATCGCCAGCTTCTCGCGCCTGGTGGTGGCGCAGCCGGCGTGGTTGCAAGGCAAGCGCGACTGACAGGTACAAATCAGACGTCGATGGCCTTGTCCGACTGCATGCGCTTGCGCAGTTCGAACTTCTGGATCTTGCCCGTCGATGTGCGGGGCAGGGGGCCGAAATAAATGGCTTTCGGCACCTTGAATCCGGCCAGGTTGTTCTTGCAGAAGGCGATCAATTCCGCTTCCGTCACCGTGCCGCCTTCGCGCAGCTCGACGAAGGCGCATGGCGTCTCGCCCCATTTTTCGTCCGGCTGGGCGATGACGGCGGCGGCCAGCACCTGCGGATGGTGGTACAGCGCGTCTTCCACTTCCACGCTGGAAATGTTTTCTCCGCCGGAAATGATGATGTCCTTGCTGCGGTCCTTCAGCTTGATATAGCCATCCGGATACATGACACCGAGATCGCCCGTGTGGAACCAGCCGCCGGCGAACGCTTCCTGCGTCGCCTTTTCATTTTTTAAATAACCCTTCATGCAGATGTTGCCGCGAAACATGATCTCGCCGATCTGTTCGCCGTCGGCCGCCACCGGCTGCATGGTTTCCGGGTCCAGCACGGCCACGGCGCTTTGCAGGTGGTAGCGCACGCCCTGGCGTGATTTGAGTACGGCGCGCTCTTCCTGACTCAAGGCCGCCCACTCGTCCTGCTCGGCGCAGATGGCGGCCGGGCCATACACTTCCGTCAAGCCATACGAGTGGATCAAGTCAAAACCCATGGCTTCGATCTTCGCCACCATGGCGGCCGGCGGCGGTGCGCCTGCCACCATGCCGCGCACGGTCCAGGCTATGCCGTCGCGCCAGTTGGCGGGCGCATTGGCCAGCGCTGCATGCACGATGGGCGCGGCGCAATAGTGGGTGATGCGCAATTCGCGCATCAGGTCGAACACGAGTTTCGGTTCGAACTTGCGCAGGCACACGTTGACGCCGGCACGCGCGGCCACGGTCCACGGGAAGCACCAGCCATTGCAGTGGAACATCGGTAGTGTCCATAAATACACGGCATGCTTGGGCATGTCCCACTCTAATATGTTCGACAGGGCGTTCAGGGCCGCGCCGCGGTGGTGGTAGACGACGCCTTTCGGGTCGCCCGTGGTGCCGGACGTGTAGTTCAGGGCGATGGCGTCCCACTCGTCCGCAGGCGGTTGCCAGTCGTAGTCGGGGTCGCCGCTGGCCAGCAAGCTTTCATAGTCGAGGTCGGCAAATGCTTCCACTTCCGGTCCCAGCACGTCGTTGACCTGGATCACGCGCAAGCCGGGAATCTGCGCCGCCATCTGGCGCGCCAGCTCGGCAAATTCCGTGTCGGCCAGCAAGACCTTGGCTTGGCCATGGCGCAGCATGAAGGTCAGGGAGGCCAGGTCGAGGCGGATATTCAGGGCGTTGAGGACGGCGCCGGCCATCGGGACGCCAAAGCTCGCTTCCACCATGGCGGGAGTGTTCGGCAGCATCACGGCCACCGTGTCGCCCGTGCCCACGCCCAGCTTGATGAGGCCGGAGGCCAGGCGGCGCGTGCGCGCATAGGTTTCGCCCCATGTCTGGCGCACGGCGCCATGTGCAATTGCCAGGCGATTGCCATATACTGCGGCTGCCCTGGCGATATAGTCGAGCGGGGTGAGGGCGGCGTAGTTGGCGCTGTTTTTGCCGAGGCCGGTGTTGAAATCAGCTGTCATGCTTGTCTCCTGGTAAAAGAATCTTGTAGCTCCCTGTTTCGGGATTGATACCGGTTAGCATAGCACCGGCGCTGGAAAATCACTGTCATCTTAGTGACAACTGAAGGGTGGAATGGATAGCAACGATAGTGTAGACCGTGCCGTGCCCGAACTCGACAGCCACGACTGGTTCACGGCCCTCGATACCGGGCATCAGGCCCTGTTGCGCGCTGGCAGCGTGATCCGGCATTTCGAGGCGGGCGCCTTCATCACGCGGCGCGGCGAACCATCGGCGCACTGGATCGGCGTGCACACGGGCTTGATCAAGCTGGCCGTCTACAACGCCGATGGGCGCGGCGCCACGTTTTCCGGCGTGCCGGCCGGTGGCTGGTGCGGCGAGGGCAGCGTGCTCAAGCGCGAACTGCGCCGCTACGACGTGGTGGCCGTGCGCGCATCGCGCATCATCCTCGTGCCGGTGGACCTGTTTCACCTGCTGCTGGCCGAGAGCCTCTCCTTCAATGCCTTCGTCATCCGCCAGCTGAACGAGCGCATGGGGCAATTCATCGCCACCATCCAGAATCAGCGACTGCTGGCCGTCGACGCGCAAGTGGCGCAAGCCATCGCGCAGCTGTTCCACCCCATGCTATACCCGCGCACGTCCAGCGTGCTTGAGCTGTCGCAGGAAGAAATCGGCTTGCTGACCGGCATTTCGCGCCAGCGGGTGAACCAGGCGCTGGGCCATCTGGCCGAGCTGAACCTGATCAGCATCGCCTACCAATCCATCCGCGTCGTCGACCTGGACGGCTTGCGCCGTTATGGCGTGGCGTCGCTGTGATGACAGACCGGACGCGCGATGTGTGGCATGCTGGCGGCTCGTTCACCACCTTGACCTGACGCATGGCCCTCGTTTCCGATCATCCCTTGCACCTGCTGGGCTTGCGCTTTCCGCTCCGGTTGCGCGTTACCGTGCGCCAGGGCTTTGTGACCTTGCACAATGAAATCACCACCAAGAAACTGGCCAGCGGCGACAGTTTCGTCGTGCCCGCTTTCCTGCGCTTTGCCTGCGACGTGATGCCGGGGCGGGGCAAGCCGGCCGTGTTCACCCTGGCGCTGGAAGGCGACGAGCCCGATGGCGGACACGGCGGCGGCAAGCGCTGGAGCCAGGCGCTGGCGCAGCACATCTTTGATACGCCGCAAGGCAAATGGACGGCTGCGCGCCTGGCGACCCTGTGGCAAGTGACGCCGCACAAGGCCAGGGCGCGCCTGTTTTCCGAGGGCGAGGCATTGCTCAGCCTGGTGCGCGAACAGCGCCTGGCGCACGCGCTGCACACGGCGGCGCAAGCGGATGCCGATGGCGGGCACGGCGAGCGCGACCTGGCGCAAGTGGCGGCCGGCTCCGGCTTTGCCTCGATCCCCGCGTTTTGCGATGCTTGCGTGGACGTGGCGGGCGTGCGCCCCAGCCTGTTCCTGCGCGGCCAGGCGGGCGCGCCTGTGCAACGCGATAGCCAGACTCCGTTATAATCGGGGCCATGGGATCATTATTGAAGCGCAAACAGTGGCATATGTGGTTCGCCTGCCTGGCGATACTGCTCAATGCGCTGTCGCCATCCCTGTCGTATGCGTTTGCTTCGCTGCATGCGAACGCGAACAATGCCGCCGTCGAGATTTGCTCGGCCAGCGGCGCCGTCTACACGCAAGCGGATCTGGCGCCAGCCGCCAAATCCACCACTGATTCCGTGCTGCACCACATCGAGCATTGCCCGTTCTGCATGAGCCATGCGGGCAGCGCGGGTTTGCCGCCGTCGTCAGCATCGCCGCTGCCCGTGATCACGGGCCACGACCTGTATCCGCCATTGTTTTACCAGGCGCCGCGGGCCCCGTTCGCCTGGCTGGCCGCCAGCCCGCGCGGCCCGCCTCTGGCTGCCTGAATACACCCGTCACGCCTTCCACGTCTTAACTGTATCCACTACGCCCATCGGGCCAGAATGTCATGAAACGTCGTCTTTTTCTTCTCGCCGGTACGGCGGGATTGCTCACGCTTGCCGCTTGCGAACCCGCGCCGAAACCCCATTACAACGGCCTCGACTTGACGGGAGGCGATTACAAGCCCGACTTCAAGTTGAGCGGCCCCGACGGCAAGGTCTACACCCTGGCCGATTTCAAGGGCAAATATGTGATGGTCTTCTTTGGCTTTACGCAATGCCCGGACGTGTGTCCGACAGCCCTGTCGCGTGCGCTGGAAATCCGCCAGAAACTGGGGCCGGATGCCGATAAGCTGCAAGTGATCTTCATCAGCATCGACCCCGAGCGCGACACGCCCGAGCTGCTGGGAGAATACATGCGCGCCTTCGACCCCAGCTTCCTGGGCTTGCGCACGGACCCGCAGGCGACGGCGCAGACGGCCTTCAATTACAAGGTCTTCTACCGCCGCGTGCCGAGCGGCAGTTCCTACACGATGGACCATACGGCCATCAGCTATGTGCTCGATGCCGAAGGACGCATGCGCCTGGGCTTGAAACACCAGTTGACGGGCGACGAGTGCGTGCAGGATATCAAGACCCTGATGAAATCGAAATACACCTTATAACCATACCGAGGAATGATCATGACCCATTTGAAAACCCTGCTGGCCACGGCCATGGCCGTGCTGTCCTTCTCCGCCGCTGCCCAGACTTCCGTGCAGATTACCGACCCGTGGGTGCGCGCCACCGTGCCGCAGCAAAAAGCCACGGGCGCCTTCATGCAGATCACGGCGCCGAAAGCCATGCGCCTGCTGGAAGTGCGCTCGCCCGTGGCCGGCGTGGCGGAAATCCATGAAATGAGCATGACGGACAATATGATGCGCATGCGCCAGGTCAAGGAAATCGCCTTGCCAGCCGGCAAAGCCGTCGAACTGAAACCGGGCGGCTACCACGTGATGCTGCTGGAACTCAAAGGGCAGGTGAAGGCGGGCGACAAGATCCCGCTGACCCTGGTCGTCGAAGGCGAGGACAAGCGCCGCGAAACGATCGAAGTCAATGCCGTGGCCCGTCCGCTGGGCGCCACCTCGACGTCATCCGCGATGCCGGCGATGAAACACTAAGCGACGGCAATACGCTTGCAAAGCCTGGTTCGCCGGGCTTTTTTGCGTCCATTTGAAAATTAAACAGCTGTTTGATACAATGCTGAATAATATTAAACAGCTGTTTAAGTGATGGGAATGGCATGACAGAAGAAGTCGAAACGGCGCGCACGCGCATCCTGCAGGCGGCGGTCCAGCTGTTTGCCGACGAAGGCTACAAGCTCGCGTCCGTGCGCAGGATCTGCGAGGCGGCCCACGTCAACGTGGCGATGGTCAACTATTATTTTCATGGCAAGGAAGAGCTGTACCTGGCAGCCTTCGACCATGCGCGCGCGCTCGCGCGTGCTTCGGCCGCTGCCGCGCCGGAGGCAGGCCCGGCGGCGGCCGTGGCGCCCGTGGAACAGTTGCGCCTGGCGATAGAAGCGATGGTCTTCGACATGCTGCGTCCGGGAGCGGCTTCGCTGTTCAGCCGCCTGGTGGCGCGCGAATTGATCGAACCCACGTCCGCCATCCACATGCTGGCAGACCGCGACGTGCGCGCGCACCATGCCCTGTTTACAGGCTTGATCCGTGGCGTGGTGGGCGAGGCCATGCCGGCGGACGTGGTGCAGAAATGCGTGTTCAGCGTGATCGGCCAGGCCGTGTTCTATGCCCGTTCGCGCATCGTGCATGAACTGGTGGCGCCGGAAATTACCTATGACGAGACTGGCACTGCCAGCATTGCGCAGCATGTCGCCGCGTTCTCGCTGGCGGCCCTCGACGGCTTGCGCCGCCAATATACTGTGCAGGCGGGCGCATGAAAGCGCGCAACCTGACCCTGGTGCTGGCCGGGCTGGCCATGCTGGGCCCGTTCGCCACCGATACCTTCCTGCCGTCATTTCCCGCGATCGGCACGCATTTCGACGTCAGCAGCGTGCTGGTGCAGCAGACCCTGAGCGTCTACCTGGCCGCCTATGCCTTCATGACCTTGTTTTACGGCACCTTGTCCGATTCGTTTGGCCGCCGTCCCGTGATTCTCGCCTCGCTGCTGATCTTTGCCGTGGGCTCCATCGGCGCCGCGTTTGCCCCCAGCTTTGGCTGGCTGCTGTTCTTCCGCGGCATGCAGGGCGCCTCGGCGGGGGCGGGCAGGGTCATCGGCCAAGCCATCGTGCGCGACAGCCTGTCGGGCGCGGCCGCACAGAAGATGCTGGCCAATATCATGATGGTGTTCGGCATCGCGCCCGCCATCGCGCCCATTATCGGCGGCTGGCTGCACGTGGCGTACGGCTGGCAATCGACGTTCGTGTTCACCTTTTCCGTCACGGTGCTGCTGTTGCTCGCCTGCCTGAAAGGCTTGCCGGAAAGTTTAGCCGTCGAGCAACGTCAACCATTTCACCCAGGCAACATCGCGCGCAATTACTGGCTGGCCTTGCGCCACCGGGCGTTCCTGCTGCGTTCGCTGGCCGTGGCCTTTGCGTTTGGCGGCTTTGCCCTGTACATCGCCTCGGCCCCGCATTTCATCCTGGAACTGCTGCATCTGCCGGAAACGGCCTTCGGCTGGATGTTCATCCCCATGGTGGCGGGCCTGGTGGGCGGCTCGGCGCTGTCGGGCAAGCTGGCCCATGCGGTGAAAAGCGCCGTGCTGGTGCGCTGGGGCTTGCTGGCCATGGTGGCCACGGGCGCGCTCAATATTGCCTACAACCACTGGTTCGCGGCCAGCATCCCGTTCGCCGTCGTGCCGGTAATGCTGTACGCGTTCGGCATGTCGCTGGCCTTGCCGGGCATGACCATGTCGACGCTCGACATTTTCCCGCAGATGCGGGGCCTGGCTGCCTCCTTGCAAAACTTCGTGCAAATGCTGGTGTTTGCGCTCGTGTCCGGTTTTGTCGCACCGTTGCTGTTCGACAGTGCGTTCAAGCTGGCGCTGGGGCAGGCCTCTGCCGTGGCGCTGGCCGCGTTTTTCTGGTGGCTGGGCACGCGCCAGGACGCGGCGCAGGGCGTGATGAGTATTGTCAAAACGGCATGAGCCGAGTTTGAAAAGGTAGGCATGCTTCCTGCTTTGTTACACTGTGACAATCAGACCCACGCTGCGGGCACAGCAGCACGCGCGCGGGTCTAAGCAGTTTTGCAACTTTACCTTTGGCTATCATGCACTTGATTAACTCCAGTTTGAACCACGCCTTGCGCGTGCCGCTGGCGGCGGAAATCCATTCGCGGCCGTTTTTGCAGCTCGACGCCCCCGAGCTGATCACCCATCTGGCCGTGTATAAAGATGACAGCGCGGCGCCGGGCGTGTCGAATATGGCCGCCCAGCACGCCACCCTGGCGGCCCTGTGCACGCATTTCGGTGTCACGCCGCCCGCCGCCGAAGCCAAGTATTTTTATTACGACTTCGGCCGTTTCCGCCTGAAATGGGAATGCCACACGGAATTTGCCACGTTCACCTTCGCCGAGCATCCGGGACAGGCCTTGCCCCTGGCGCAGGCGTTCGAGCGCATGCCTTTGGCGCAGTTGCCGCAGCAATGGCTGGCGGGCTTGAAGGGCAAGCTGATGGTGGCGGCGCACGTGGTGCTCGAGCAGGCGACCGAGCCGGCCGAGATCTTCATGCAGGGCTTGTCGCGCGTGTTCGAGGGCAATACCCTGGCCGGCAGCAAGGTATTGCAGGGCGGCGAATTGTGGACGGATTTCACGATCCAGTCCGATGGCTTCAGCCGTTTCGTCATCCGCGATGCGGGCATGCGCTCGCAGCAGTCGGGGCGCCTGGTGCAGCGCGTGCTGGAAATCGAAACCTACCGCATGATGGCCTTGTTGGGCTTGCCCTACGCCATGCAGGCGGCGCCATCCTTGAATGCCATCGAGAACGAACTGGCGACCCTGGCCGCCGCCATGGTCGACACGGACGACGCCCCGGGCCTGGTCAAGGCCGACGAGGGTGTTGCCGAGCAAGCCTTGCTCGACCGCATCACGCGCCTGGCCGCCCGCATTGAAAAGCTGTCGCTCGACAATAGCTACCGCTTTTCCGCGTCGAAAGCCTACATGGGCCTGGTCAAGGCGCGCATCGACGAGTTGCGCGAAGTGCGCATCGAAGGCATTCCCACGGTCGAGGAATTCATGGACCGCCGTTTGACGCCCGCCATGAACACCTGCGCAGCGATGGCCAGCCGCCAGGAAGCGATGGCGCAGCGCATCGCCAACACGAATGACTTGCTGCGCACGCGCGTGGGCATCGTGCAGGAATTGCAGAACCGGCAAATCCTGCAATCGATGAACGCCCGCGCGGCGCAGCAGCTGCGCTTGCAGCAAGCGGTGGAAGGCTTGTCGGTTGCCGCCATTTCCTATTATGTGATCGGTCTGTTCAGCTACACGGGCAAGGCGGCTAAGGTGATGGGCTTGCCCGTGAATCCGGAAATCCTCGTCGGCGCCCTGGTGCCGTTCGTGGCCGCCGCCGTGTGGCTGGGACTGCGCCGCATGCACCACAAGCTGCACGCTGACTGAACAGGACGACATCGCGCTGTCATTTTTGCTATCTTTCAACATTCGACCGTCAGGTGTTTTGAAAAGGAAGTGGCGTGCTAGCGAATGTTGGAGATGTTTACAGTGTGTTTTCGCCCGAGCTGCAGCAGTACGTGGCTTGCCAGGTCACCCGCATCAAGGATGCATCCTCGTCCCGGCCCGTAGCTGCCGTGCTGGAGCTGGACTGGACCGGTGACGCCTTGCCCGATGCGGCGGCCGTGCAAGCCATGCGGCCGCTGCTGTGCGATTATTTCTTCTGGAACAATCGCCACGATCACTGCTATGCCACGGCGAACGTGCCGCCTGGCTATACGCTCGTTGGCAATATCGCGCCGCTGGTGGATGTGGAAGTCAACAGCTACCGCAGCGCCTGGTACGTGGGCGACAGCGTGCTGCGCCAGCGCAACTGGGAGCGCATCGATCCGCTGCTGCGCCAGCGGTTCAAGGCCGCGTCGGACCAGCGTGAAGTGACGCTGGGCGGCCAGGTCTTCCGGCAGGACGCGACGAAAATCAATGACAGCGTCTTGCAGGCGCTGGGCGACGTGTCCGAGCTGGAGCAACTGCCTTGCCTGATGTCGATCGAAACTTGCAACGGCACGCAGGCCTTGATGGAGTTTATCCAGGGCAATCCCTTCATCAATGAGCTGGACTGGCAATCATCGACGGTGCATGCACTCGATTTCAGCGGCAGCGGCCTGGAACGCCTGATCCTGCAGCCCGATGGCGTCACCCGCCTGGTCTTGAACGAAGGCTTGAGCCTGCTCGCGCTGCGCAGCGCGCCATCGCCGGCGCTGCGCATCGACGATGGCGCCGACGGCCGCCACCTGACACTGCAGTGCAAGCACGCGCTGCCGCCGTTCCACGGCCTCGGCCAGCTGGGCGGCCTGTCGCTGATCGGCATGAAGGAAGTTGATCTGGCGCACGTGGCGCAGCGTTTTCCCCATCTGACATCCTTGCGCATCTGGGGCAAGCCGGGGATGGCGTCGCAGATGGCCAGCCTTGCGCGGCTGGCCCAGCTGCGGACGTTCACCGCCTATGACCTGTTCGGTTTCACGGCGGAGGAATTTCCATCTGCCGCGCAATTGCCGAAGCTGTCCGCCTTGTGGCTGACCAGCTTGCCAGCTGATGTCGCCAAGGCCATCAAGGCCGGCTACAAGACAGCGGCGGCGCTGGGACTGGACCTGTCGGTCACCAAGGCGCGCAAGCCGGAATGGCTGGCGGATAACCTGCTCAACCCGTTCCGCGACTGGGATGGCCGCGAGCATATTTCCCCCGCGTATGCGAAAAAGGCGGCGCTGGCCTACAAGAACATGCTGGCCGTGACGCGCGGCATCGATGCTGCCATGCAGGCGACGGCGGCCGCCGCCGCGCTGGAGGCGATGGTCGCCGCCTATGTGGATGCCTTCAACAAGATCGAGCGGCGCACGAGCATCATCGAGACGGTCGAGCGCGAGGAAATCTACACGGTGCTGGCCGAGCTGCTGGCGCAGCTGCGGCAGCAACTGGGCGGGCAGGGCGCCACACTCGTCGATGAGGCGGCCTTGCTGGCGCTGTTCGACCGCTTGCGCGAATTCTAGACCAGTCAATCAGTCTAGAAAAAAAGTTCTAGACATTGAGTTCTAGACTGGGTATTCTAGCGGCATGTTAAAAAATACCTCCACTCCCCATCCCACGGCCGCCGAACTGGACCTGCTGCGCATCCTGTGGCAGCGCGGTCCGTCCGACGCCCGCGCCGTGTATGACGCCCTGGCCGCTGAGCGTGCCGACGCCAGTTACGCCACCGTGCTGCGCCAGTTGCAACTGATGCATGGCAAGGGCTTGCTGAGCCGCGATGAAAGCCAGCGGCCGCAGCTGTATGCGGCCGTCGAAGCGCAGGAAAAGCTGCAAACGAGCTTGCTCAAGGACTTGATCGGCAAGGTATTTTCCGGTTCCGGCAAGGCGCTGGTGCTGACGGCGCTGCGCGAACACGTGAGCGACGCGGAACGCCTGGAAATTGAAAAAATCCTGCGCAGCAAGGATGGCGGCGCGCCATGAACCTGGACTTGGGCATAGAGTTGGGCAACCTTGTCCCTGCGCTGGGCTGGGTCTTGCTGTATTTTGTCTGGCAGGGCTTGATCGTCGGCGCCGTCTCCGCTGTATTGCTCTGGCTGTTGCGCCACGCCAGCGCGCGCTGGCGCTATGCCGTGTGCGCGCTGGCGCTGCTGCTGTGTATATGCATTCCCTCCATCCACCTGCTGTCTCTGCTGTCGGGCACATCACTGGCCCAGCTGCCGATGGCAGCGCCGCCCGCCTGGCGCGCCGCGTTGCAAGCGTGGATGCCTGCCCTGGTGCTGGCCTGGAGCGCCGGCGTTGGCTTGATGAGCTTGCGCCTGTGCCTGGGCCTGGCCTGGGTTGGCAGGCTGCGCCGCCAGGCTGTGGCGTCCCCCGCCATCTGGCAGGCGCGCCTCGATGCGCTGGCGCTGCGCATGGGCTTGCGCGGCAGTCGGTCAGTGCCGCTGAAGCTGCATGCAGGCCTGGCCAGTCCCGTGACGGTGGGTTTCTGGCGCCCCGTCATCCTGCTGCCGGCCGCCTTGCTGAGCGGCATGCCCGTCGCCTTGCTCGAAGCGCTGCTGGCGCATGAACTGGCGCACGTGCGGCGCTGGGATTACCTGGTCAACCTGTTGCAAAGCGTGGCCGAGGCGCTGCTGTTTTTTCACCCCGTCGTCTGGTGGCTGTCGGCGCGCATGCGGGCCGAGCGGGAACAGGTGGCCGATGCCCTGGCCGCGCAAGCGCTGCAAGACCCGCAGCAGCTGGCCACGGCGCTGCATGCGCTGTCCCTGCACGCTGCCGCGCCGCATCATTCCGGCTTGCTGATGTCGGCACGGGGCGGGGCGTTGCTCACGCGCATAGAACGGCTGATGGCGCCAGGGCTGGATACGGCCGGCTGGAAACTGGCCGTGCCTGCCTTGCTGCTGGCCTGCGCCACCCTGTTGTTGCAGGCGCAGGAAAAGCCCGCAGTCAGCGGGGCGATGCTGGCCGAGGCTGCCGCCGGCATGCTGGCCTTGCCCGTCAGCGCGAAACACATGCTGGTGTTCGATGACGCCAGCGGCAAGGTGTTGATGGCGAAGGATGCGGATGCCGTCGTGCCCATCGCCTCGATCACCAAGCTGATGACGGCCATGGTGGTGCTCGATGCGGGGCTCGATCCCGATGAACAGTTGCGCATCGTGCGCGCCGACGGCGATGCGTCGCTGCAGCGCCACAGCCTGCTGGCCGATGGCGTGGCCGTGTCGCGCGGCGCGCTGCTGCAACTGGCGCTGTTGCCGTCCGAAAACCGCGCCGCCGCCGCGCTGGCACGCACCTATCCCGGCGGCAACACTGCCTTTGCGCAAGCGTTGCAAGCGAAGATCCGCCACCTGGGCTTGCGCCGCACCACCTTGACGGACCCCGTCGGCAGTTCTCCCGCGAATACGTCCACGGCCAGCGAGGTGGCGAAGATCGTCGCGGCGGCCGCGCGCTATCCGGACATCGCGTGCATCACCAGCCATCCGCAGGCGAGCGTGGCCGTCAATGGCAAGACGCGCACCTTGCACAACACCAATCCGCTGGTGGGCGGCAAGGGCTGGGACATTCTGCTGTCCAAGACGGGCAGCAGCAACGAGGCGGGCAGTTGCCTGACGATGCGCATGCGCAGCGGCGGCAAGCACGTCACCGTGGTGCTGCTGGACGCCGCCGGCGCGCAGCGGCGCTCGCTCGACGCCGGACACATCCGCGACACCCTGGCCGGGAGCCCAGGCCGCATGCATTGATACCCCCCCGGGCGCGCCAGTGCGGGCGCCCATCTTTTTACACTCTGGAGATGAAGATGACACTATTGGCGAAGTTGATGCTGGCTACGGTTGCGACCATGGCAGCTGGCACGGTGCAGGCGAAGACCCCTGCACCCATGCAGGATAAACCTGTCGATTGCGATAATTGCAAGGAATGGAACGCGCCCGTCAAGCCGTTCAATATCTATGGCAATAGCTGGTATGTGGGGACGGCCGGTTTGTCCGCCGTGCTGGTGACGAGTCCGCAGGGCCATATCCTGCTCGACGGCGCGCTGCCGCAATCGGCGCCCCTGATCGTGGCGAACATCAAGGCGCTGGGCTTTCGCATCGAGGATGTGAAATACATCCTCAATTCGCATGCGCATTGGGACCATGCAGGCGGCATTGCCGCGCTGCAGCGGGCCAGCGGCGCCACCGTGATGGCCAGCGCAGCGGCCGCCCCGGTGCTGCAAAGCGGCACCAATGGCAAGGATGATCCGCAATACCAGGCCAATCCCGTGGTGCATGTGGCCAAGGTGCGCAAGGTCAGCCTGGTGGGCGAGGGCGATACCGTCAAGGTCGGACCGTTGTCCTTGACGGCCCACATGACACCGGGCCACACGCCGGGCGGCACGACGTGGACCTGGACCTCGTGCGAAGGCGACCGCTGCCTGGACATCGTGTATGCGGACAGCCTGAACCCGTATGCGAGCGGCGATTTCCGCTATACAGGCAAAGGCGCGGGCAAGGGTGGCACGCCTGACATTTCGGCCTCGTTCGAAGCGAGCATCGCCAAGGTGGCCGCCTTGCCATGCGACATCATCATCCCCGTGCATCCGGGCACGACGGACGTGCTGGGCAAGGCCGCCAAGCGCAGAGGCACGGACAATCCCCTGATCGATGCGAATGCTTGCCGCGCCTATGCGGCCGAAGCGGGCGGCTTGCTGGCCAAGCGCCTGGCGAAGGAACGGGGCGTCGCGTTACCAGCCGAAGTCAAGGACGCCGCGCACGCGCATTAAACGGTTTTACCCTGCCGCCTGCCGCTGTTTTTGCAGGCGTTTCAGGAACACCGTCATTTCCTTGACGGCTTGCAGGTCGCCTTGCTGCTGGGCCACAGTCACGCCCGTGGTCCAGGCCGCCTGCGCTTCGTCCAGCCGGCCAAGCTGGTGCAAGGCCTTGCCCAGCAGCTTCCAGGCGGCGGAATAGCCGGGCTGCTGCACGGTGGCTTGCGCCAGGTGCAGCGCCGCTTGCTCGGCGTCATTGTCTTTCAGGCAGGCGTCGCCCAGGCCAAAGCGCAGCAGGGCGTTGTCGCGCCCCTGCGCCAGCAGTTTTTCCAGCTTTTCACGCATTCCCGGCCTCATCAATATACAAGTTTATTCTTGCATATTAACGCTTCGGCGCGTGGGGAACAAGCCTGCGTTCAATCCCCCACATCCACCACCAGCTTGCCGCGCGCGCTGCCGTCGATTTGCGCCGCATGCGCATCGTGCGCCGTGCGCAAGGTAAAGCGGCGCGGGTCGAGCCGCACCTGCAGCTTGCCCGCCTCGATCAGCTTGTTGGCTTCGCGCAGGATGGCGCCATGGCGCGCATGGCCTTGGCCGCTCAACAGGGGCAGCAGGGTGAACACGCCCGAATAGCTGGCCGCGCGCGCCGTCAGCGGGCTCAGGGCGAACGTGCCCCAGCCGAGGCAACTGACGACGTGGCCGCCGTAGATGCGTGCCGCCTTGAAACTGGCGTCCAGGGTAGCGCCGCCCACCGTGTCGTAGACGATGTCGAAGCCGGCGCCGCCCGTGTGTTCGGCCACGTAATCATCCACCGTGCTGGTGCGGTAATCGATGAAGCGGGCGCCCAGCGCCTCGATGGCAGCGCGGCTGGCCGCGCTGCCCGTGGCATATACCGTGGCGCCAAGGGCGACGGCCAGCTGCACGGCCATGTGGCCGACGCCGCCCGCGCCGCCATGCACGAGTACGCTGTCGCCTGCCTGCACGTGGGCGCGGTCCACCAGCCCTTCCCAGGCCGTGATGAAGACGAGGGGCAGGGCGGCCGCTTCGCGCATGCTCAGCGCTGGCGGCACGGGCGCCAGCAGCGCTGCGTCGAAGACGCCGTACTCGGCCAGCGAACCCTGGATGCCGCCGATGCCGCCAGCCATGCCATAGACTTTTTCGCCCGTGTGAAAAGTCGTCACGCCATCGCCCACGGCCGCCACCGTGCCGGCCATGTCGATGCCGAGGATGGCGGGCAGGCGGGGCCGGGCGTGCGGGGCGGCGCCGGCGGCGATCTTCGTGTCCAGCGGATTGACGCCGCTGGCGGAGATGCGCACGAGGACTTGGCCGGGACCGGGCTGCGGCACGGGCAGGTTGGCCATGCTCATGGGGGCGGCAAAGGTGTTGAGGACGAGGACTTGCATGGGATTCTCCTGTGGTTGATGCCCCAGTCTAGGCGGGAACGGTCCAAAGAAAAATGGGGCGCATCCCGATGCACTATTTCAGTATCGTGGATAATCGCAGGAATCAAGGAACTCACAGGAGACCGGCATGGACAGACTGGAAGCAATGAATGTGTTTTGTGCCGTGGTCGAGGCGGGCGGCTTCAGCAAGGCGGCGCAGCGCCTGGGCATTTCCACGTCGTCCGTGACGAACCAGGTGGCGGCGCTGGAAAAGCATTTCGGCGTGCGCCTCTTGCAGCGCACCACGCGCAGCATGTCGCTCACGGCCGAAGGCCGGCAGTGCCATGCGCAGGCGCGCCAGGTGCTGGCCGACATGGCCGCGCTGGAAACGAGCTTGCTGCAGGCGGCCGAGCGGCCATCGGGCAGCTTGCGTGTGGACATGCCCAGCAGCATCAGCCGCAACTTGGTGGCGCCCGCCTTGCCCCGCTTTACCGCCGCCTATCCCGACATTTCCCTGCGCCTGACGGTCAGCGACCGCCTGGTCGACATGGTGGAAGAGGGCATCGACGTGATGCTGCGCATCGGCGCACCGCAGGATTCATCGCTGGTGGCGCGCAGCCTGCTGAAGATGGATTATCTGTGCTGCGCCTCGCCCGCCTTTGTCGCCCGGCATGGCATGCCGCGTACACCGCAGGAACTGGACCAGTTTGCCTGCCTGCATTTCCTGTACCCGAAATCGCGCCAGGTGCGGCCCTGGCTGTTCCAGGCCGGCGAGGGCGATGTGGCGTATGCGCACACGCCGCCGGCCGCCCTGGCCTTCGACCATATCGAATCGATGATCGCCGCCGCCCAGGCCGGCTGCGGCATTGTGCAGGCCCTGTCCGTCTCCGTGTTGCGGCCCTTGCGCGAAGAAACTCTGGTGCCCGTGCTGCAACCGTATCGCACGCGGGGGCCGGATCTGTGGGCGCTGTTCCACCCGCGCCAGCTGCGCGCGGCCAAGGTGCAAGTGTTTGTGGAGTTCCTGGCGCAGATTTTTCACGAAGGCTTTAATGAGAATTGATTATCAATTATAATGCAAGCCTATTGCATTGAATTGTCCATTGTCAGGAATCCCATGTCCGTGTTTTTACGCCGCCCCGTGGCACTGTTGCTTGCCGCCGCCAGTCCCCTGACGCTGGCAGCTGACCCTGCTGCCGACCAGCCCGATGCGCAGGACGTCGTCACCGTGAAGGCCGAGCGCCAGCATTACCGCAGCCTGTCCGCCACGGGCGCCACCAAGACGGATGCCTTGCTGATGGATTTGCCGCAAAGCGTACGCGTGCTGACCGGCGACTTGCTGCGCGACGCCGGCGTGACGACCCTGGCCGGCGCGCTGGACCTGGCCAGCGGCATCGCGAAGCAAAGTCCGCTGGGCGGTTTGTGGGACAGCTACGCCATGCGCGGCTTTACGGGCGACCCGAATTTCGGCTCCGACTACATGGTCAACGGTTTCAGTTCCAGCCGCGGCTACAACGGCATGCGCGACGGCGGCAATACGCAGGCTATCGAAGTGCTGAAAGGCCCCGCTTCGGCCCTGTACGGCCGGGGCGAGCCGGGCGGCACGGTGAACATCACGACGAAGAAGCCGAAATTCGCGCCCGAGTACAGCGCCGATGTGTCGCTGGGCAGCTTTCAGACGCGCCGCGCAGCTTTGGATTTGACGGGACCGCTGAGCGCCACCATCGCCTACCGCCTGAACGCGGCGCATGAAGAAGGGCACAGTTTCCGCGATACCTTGAAAGTCGAGCGCAGCCTGTTTGCTCCCTCGTTTCTCTGGCTGCTGGGCGAGCACACGACCGTGTCGTATGAAATCGAAGCGGTGCGCCAGCGCGCGCCGTTCGACCGCGGCGTGGTGGCCGTGAACGGCAAGCTGGGTCTTGTCCCCGTCTCGCGCTTCCTGGGCGAGCCGGGCGACGGGCCCATGACGGTCAAGTCGCTGGGGCAGCAGCTGTTCATCCACCACGCGCTGTCCGACGACTGGACGGTGCAGGCGGGCGCCTCTTACCGAGACAGTGAATTGAGCGGTTATTCGACCGAGGCAAACAAGCTGCTGGCCGATGGGCGCACCCTGAACCGCCAGCGCCGCCACCGCGATTTCTCCGCCACCGACGTGTCGGCCCGCGTCGAAGTGCTGGGCAAGTTCAGGACGGGCGCGCTGGCGCACGAGGTACTGGCCGGTATCGACGCCTATCATTTCGATGACCACCGGGTGCAGCTGCGCCGCAATCCTTCGGCCGCGAATGCCTATGCCATCGACATCTTTAATCCCGCGTATGGCGGCAGGGCCGATCCGCTGGCCCTGTCCATCGACACGCAGGAAGGGCAAAAGGCGCGCGGCCTGTATGCGCAGGATCAACTGAATCTGGGCGCGCAATGGAAGGCGCTGGTCGGCGTGCGCCACGATACGTACACGCAGGACGTGATGAACAATCGCCTGAACGTGAGCAATCGCCAGTCGCTGTCGGCCACGAGTCCCCGCGCGGGACTCGTCTACCAGCCGTCGAAGGCATGGTCGCTGTACGCGAGCGCGGCCAAGGGCTTCCGCCCCAACAGCGGCATCAGCATCGCCAACCAGGCTTTCCCGGCGGAGCGCAGCCGCTCGTATGAACTGGGCGCCAAGCTGGAAACGGGGAAGCTGACGGGCACCGTGGCCGTGTATGACATCCGCAAGAGCAATGTGCTGACGACGAATCCCGCCAACACGGATTTCGCCATCGCGGCGGGCGAAGTGGGCAGCCGGGGGCTGGAACTGGACGTGTCGGGCGAAGTGGCGCGCGGCTTGCGCGTCTCGGGCGCCTATGCGTACACCAACGCCACCGTCACGCGCGGCGACAATACGATCGTGACGGGCAGCCGCTTCGCCAACGTGCCGCGCCACAGCGCCAACCTGCTGGCCACGCAGCAATTCGTGCTGGACACGGGCACGGCCAGCGTGGGCGGCGGCGTGCAATATGTGGGCGAGCGCCTGGGCGACGTGGCCGTCAGCAGCAGTTTTACTTTGCCGGCCTACACGACGGCCAGATTGCTGGCATCGTATTCGCCCAACGCACAATTGCGCCTGGCCCTGAACGTGGAAAACCTGTTCAACCGCAGCTACTATGCGAGTTCGTATAGCCAGCTGTGGGTGGCGCCGGGGGCGGAGCGCACGGTGACCTTGCATGCCCATTACCGTTTTTAAGCAATCACTATGACATCGACTTCTTCTGCCACCCTGCGCACCCGCATCGCCGTCATCGACGTGCTGCGCGGCCTCGTCATGCTGATCATGCTGTTCGACCATGTGCGTGAAACCGTCTTTTTACACCACCAAGTGGGCGACCCGATGGATGCGGCCAGTGTCGATCCGGCCCTGTTTTTCACGCGGCTGGCCGCCCACGTATGCGCGCCCATGTTCGTTTTCCTGACGGGCTTGTCGGCCTGGCTGTATGCGCATCCGGCCGCCGGGCCACGCAGCGCCACGGGCTTCTTGTTCAAGCGTGGCTTGCTGCTGGTGGTGCTGGAACTGGTGTTCGTCAATTTCGCCTGGAGCGGGGCGTTTCCGCCAGCCGTGCTGTATCTGCAGGTGATCTGGGTCATCGGCCTGGCCATGATGGCGCTGGCCGTGCTGCACCAGTTGCCGTTGAAAGTGCTGGCACTGTTGGGCGTGGCGATCATCGCGGGCCAGCATTTGCTCACGGGCTTGCGCGCGGAAGAGGGCAGCTTTGCCTATTACGCGCTGACGGTATTGCTGCAACGGGGGTATCTGGTGGCGGACGGCGCCATGAAGATCAAGGTCAGTTATCCGTTGCTGCCGTGGATAGGCGTGATCCTGCTCGGCTATGCGACCGGGCCCCTGTATGCGCGCGGCCGTTCGCCGGAGGGGCGGCGGCGCCTGCTGCTGGCGCTGGGGGCAGGCAGCTTGCTGTTGCTGGCCGTGCTGCGCGGCTTCAATATCTATGGTGAAACCCTGCCGTGGGTGTCGGGCGACACGGCCTTGCGCACGGCCATGAGCGTGCTGAACTTCACGAAATATCCGCCATCGCTGGACTTCTTGCTGTTCACCCTGGGCCTGGGTATGCTGGGCCTGGCCTGGCTGGAGTCGCTTGACAACTGGTTTACGCGGGCTTGCGCCACCTTTGGCGGCGCCCCCATGTTCTACTACTTGTTGCACCTGTATCTGCTGCTACTCATCGGCATCAGCTTGACGGCCGTGCTCGGTGCCAATCACGGCAACCGCTATGGCGTCGAGCATATCTGGCAAGTGTGGCTGATCGCGCTGGCCCTGATGCCCGTGCTGTACTTTCCCTGCCGCGCGTTCGCCAGCTACAAGCGCACCTCGCAACGGGCGTGGGTGCGCTATTTCTGAAGCATGCCTACTTGCAGTACAGCCTATCGATGCTGTGGCTGGACGCCAGGTAATGCCGCGTCTGCCAACCGATGGCCACCCTGTAGGCGCACGGCGGATCGAGCGCCACGTTGACGGGGAAGCCGCCATTGTTGCCTGATAAATGCGGCCCGCCCGCGGCGCCGCGGAACAGATAATTGCTCGGTGGTGGCGGCGGCGTGAAGCTGGCGGCCGGCAGCGGTGGCGGCGGATGCTGGATGCCGTTGTTGTTGGAAATCGTGATATTGAAAAAGCGCAAATGCGGATGGTCGATCGTGTACAGGATATGCACGAGGCCGCCCGCGATGGGGTTGCAGGCATTGCTGCGCAGCTCTTCCAGGTCCAGTGCCACGATGACGGGCGAGTTGTCGAAGACGATGGAGTCGAGCCCGTCCGTGGCTACCAGCGCCAGGCTGATGCCGTCGCGCACTTCGAAGCCCAGGCGGTAGCGGCGTATCGGTTCGCTCTCGGCGGCCGTCAGGCTGCGGCCCGCGTCGAGGATGGGCAAGCCGCCCGGCAGCTTGGCCGGATGCAGGCTGGTGATGGCCGGCGTATTCACGGTCAGCAAGTCAAACGTGCGCAGGAAGATGCTGGGCGCCACGTTGACGACGGCCGTCGTGCCGTCGCGCATGTCCACGGTGACGGGCTTGCCGTCCACCCGTATTTAGCCGCCAGGCTGCAGATCGCCCGCGTCGATGATGACGGGCGCCGAATCGCCGAGACCCAGTCCATTTGTATAAAACACATAGCCGACGTGCGTGCCGAGGATTTGCGTGAGCGGCGCCAGGCTGGCGGGTGCCACCGTGGGGATGGCTGCCGGGTCGTCGCTGCCGCCGGGCCAGGACCATTCGCCGATCAGGAAACGGTATTCCAGCGGGTTGGCGGGAATGGCGCTGTTGCGCAGCGGGCAGTTTCCCTTCAGGGTGACACCGCCGGCGAACACATACGAGGCGCCGGCGCCGCCCGCATAGCCTTGCGGGGAAAAGCCGGCCAGCGAGGGAAACGGGTGGATGTCGAAGATTTCCACCTGCTGCCAGTGGGGCACGCCTTCCACGTCGGGCGGCAAGACGTCTTTCGAACACAATTCCACGCAGAAGCAGTGGCCCACATTTTCGCGCCCCGGCTGGCGGCCGTTGGCTTGCGTTTCCGACAGGATCGTCACGCTGCCCAGCTGCGCCGTGAAATACACGTCTGGCCCGCTGGCGAATTCCACGTTGATGAATGGGGAGAAAGGCGTGAGCGTGAAGTCCGACGTCAGGTAATCGATGCGGAAGCGCCCGCTGGTGTCCGTCACCGCCACTCCCAGCGCATCGTCCTGCAACCAGTCCGCGTCGAACGCCCGCACGGTGGCGCCGGCGATCGGCGCGTGGGGAGCGTCGCAGGTGCGCAGCCGGCCGCAGATGGCCCAGGCGCCGAAGCGGGCGCGCACTAGGCACCAGAAGCGTTGCGGCAGGCAATAATCCCAGACGGCGAGGAAATCGTTCTCTACCTGGCGCCAGCGGGGCTGGATGGTGGTGATGGAAAACTGCAGCGGCACGGGGTCTTTCGGCCCCGGTTTCAAATGCGGCACGGTGGGGCACAGGATATCGACTTCGACGGCCTCGCCCCGATAATCATCTTCCAGGGTAAAACTGTAGTTGCCATCGTCATCCGTGCGCGCCTCGGCCAGCAGGAAGGGCGCTTTCGCCTGCACTTCCTCGTCCGTGAGGATGGCGAAGGTCTCCTTGGCGCTGGCCACGGCCAGGGCAGTGACGTTTTGCGACTCGCGTGGCCGGTACAGGCGCACGAGGACGTGGGATAAAGCTTCAGGACACTCGGCACAGATCAAGCCGCACAGCTTGCCCCGCAGGATATAGGCCATGATGGCTCCCTTGCTGATGTGGACGGCGCACCGCTCGGAATGGCGGCGCTGTTACCAAGCTAGCAAATGGGCGGCCGACAGGATTGATCTGGCTTAAACCTGCTTTCTATTTAATCAGCGCCAATACTTCGCGGAAACGCGGATGTTTGCAATCGCGCAACCATTCGAAGGCCAGCATCTCCACCGTCACCAGATGGGCGCCCAGCTTGCCCAGGCGGGCCAGCGCCGCGTCGCGGCTGGCGGCCTGGCGCGAGCCGACGGCGTCGATGGCGATGATGACCTCGTACCCCAGTTCCAGCAAGCCGATGGCCGTCTGCAGCATGCACACATGGGCTTCGCAACCCGTGACGACGATTTGTTTGCGCCCGGCGGGTAGCATGTCCTGCAAGCCATCAGAACAGGCGCCGAAATGCGTCTTGTGCAAGGTCCGTTCGCACAGGGCGGCGATCTCTTCCACGTTCGGCCCCAGCCCTTGGCGGTTCTGTTCCGTGCCCAGCACGGGCACGTCGAGCAGGCGGGCGATCTTTGCCAGGCGCAGGTTTTGCGCCAGCACGAGGCCGGCATCGTGGATGGCCGGCATCAAGCGACCTTGCAGGTCGACAATGACCAAAACAGCCTGGTTTGCATCCATCAGCATGGCGTTCTCCTTATTAGTATCTGGCGACAGTGTAGCGCGCCGCAGTTTGCTCAAGTTGGCCAGCTGGGCACGGCTGTTTCGCCCATCAGGTAGCCATGATTCAAATCGACGGCGGCACGCAAGTAGTTCCACAGGGCGCTGACCCTGGCAATATTGCGTCGCTCGCTGGGCGAAATCATCCAGAAGGCGCGCAGCAGGTCGATCTCGCCATCGAGCACGGGCACCAGTTCGTTCGACTGCTGGGCCACGAAGCAGGGCAGGATGGCCAGCGCCTGGCCCGCGCGCGCCGCGTGGTACTGGGCGATCACGCTGGTGCTGCGAAACGCGCGCAGGGAATCGGGCGCCACGTTATCCATGTAGCGCAGCTCCGAACTGAAAACCAGGTCGTCCACGTAGCCGATGATGGGGTGCTGCGCCAGTTGGGCTACGCTAGTGATCGGCGCGTGGCGCGCCAGGTAGGCGGGCGTGGCATACAGTTTCAGGCGGTAGTCGGACAGCTTCGTCACCACGTAGGGGCCGGACTGGGGGCGTTCGACGGAAATGGCCACGTCCGCCTCGCGCTTGGACAGGCTGACAAAGCGGGGCACGGCGATCAGGTCCACGCTGATGTGCGGGTATCGCCCGCAGAACTGCGCCAGGTGGGGCGCCAGCACGATGGCGCCGAAGCCCTCGGTAGCGCCCAGGCGCACCTGGCCCGACAACAGGCGGTTGTGCTCGCCCAATTCCTCTGTGGCGGCGAACACCGTGCTTTCCATGGTTTCCGCGTATTCCATCAGGCGGTGGCCTTCGGGCGTCAGCTGGTAGCCCACGTAGTTGCGGTCGAACAGCTGGGTGCCCACCTGCTCCTCGAACTTGCGCATGCGCCGCGACACGGTGGAATGGTCGATGCCCAGCTTTTTCGCCGCATCGACGAGGCCGGCGCTGCGCGTCAGTTCCAGGAAGACCCGTACATTGTCCCAATCGAGCATGACAAACCCTCTCTGTGCATTTTTGCAAAGGAATTATGCATTAATTTCACTTGAGTGCATATTTTTACACATGCAGAATGCATCTAAACATATAAGAAAACCCATTCACCTGGAGACACGCATGAAAAAAACCGTTCTGGCCATGGGCGCGCTGGCGCTCACCCTTTCCTTTGGCGGCGCGCACGCGCAAATTTCCGATGGCGTCGTCAAGGTCGGCATCCTGACCGACATGTCCGGGCCGTATTCGGCCATGGGCGGGCGCGGCTCCGTCGTCGCCAGCCAGATGGCCGTCGAGGATTGCCTGAAGGCCGAATGCAAGGGCATGAAGATCGAAATCCTCTCGGCCGACCATTTGAACAAGGCCGACATCGCCGCCTCCAAGGCGCGCGAATGGATAGACCGCGACAAGGTCGACGCCATCGCCGACCTGACCAATTCCTCGGTAGCCCTGTCCGTGCAAAAGCTGATGAAAGAGAAGGGCGGCATCGCCATGTTCAGCGGCCCCGCCACGGGGCGCCTGACCAATGAAGACTGCTCGCCGAACGGCTTCCACTGGATGTTCGACACATATTCGCAGGCAGCCGGCACGGCGGCGGCGCTGACCAAGCTGGGACAGAAATCCTGGTACTTCGTCACCGTCGATTACGCGTTTGGCCATTCGCTGGAAAAGGACGCCAGCGATGTCGTCAAGCGCAACGGCGGCACGGTGTTGGGCGCCGTGCGCCATCCCCTCAACGCGTCCGATTTCTCGTCCTTCCTGGTGCAGGCGCAAGGCTCGAAAGCGCAGGTGATCGGCCTGGCCAATGGCGGCGCCGACACGGTATCGGCCATCAAGCAGGCGCGCGAATTCCGCATCGGCAGCGGCAAGGACCAGCGCCTGGCCGCCTTGCTGGTGTTCCTCTCGGACGTGCACGCGCTGGGACTGGATACGGCCCAGGGCCTGGTCTACGCGGACGGTTTTTACTGGGATTACGATGACCGCAGCCGCGCGTTTGCGAAACGCTTCGAGGCGCTCAACAAGGGCGCCAAGCCGACCATGGTGCAGGCGGGCGTGTATTCCAGCGTCTACCACTACCTGAAGTCGGTGGCGGCCGCGAAGAGCGACGACTCGAAAATCGTCGCCGAAAAAATGCGCCAGCTGCCCATCAAGGACTCCGTGATGAACAACGCCTCGATCCGCCCCGATGGCCGCGTGATCCACGATATGTACCTGGTGCAGGTGAAGACCCCGGCCGAATCGAAAGGCGCGTGGGATTACCTGAAAGTGCTGTCCACCATCCCCGCCGACCAGGCGTTCAAGCCGATGGATGCGGCGGCGTGCAACCTCGTTAAAAAATAACCACGGAGTCTCGAACCATGAACCAAGCCCTCACCTCAGTCCCCGCCGTTCCCCTGCACATCGGCGGCAAGCACCATGCGTCCGCCAGCAGCGAATGGCGCGACGTCGTCAACCCGGCCACGCAGGAAATCGTCGCCAAGGTGCCGTTTTCCACGCCGGACGAAGTCAACCTGGCCGTCGCCACGGCCAAGGAAGCGTTCAAGACCTGGCGCAATACCCCGCTGGCCGCGCGCATGCGCATCATGCTCAAGTACCAGCATCTGATCCGCGAAAACATCGGGGCCTTGGCCGAACTGATCACGCGCGAACACGGCAAGACCCTGCCCGACGCGGAAGGGGAAGTCATGCGCGGCCTGGAAGTGGTGGAGCACGCGTGTTCGATCGCCACCCTGCAGCTGGGCGAGATTGCGGAAAACGCGGCCACCGGCGTCGATGTCTACAATATCTACCAGCCGCTGGGCGTGGGAGCCGGCATCACGGCGTTCAATTTTCCCGTCATGCTGCCGTGCTTCATGTTCCCGATCGCTATCGCCTGCGGCAATACTTTTGTGCTGAAACCGTCGGAACAGGATCCGTCTTCGACCATGTACCTGGTCGAACTGATGTACCAGGCGGGCTTGCCGGCCGGCGTCCTGAACGTCGTGCATGGCGGCGCCGACGTCGTCAACATGCTGTGCGACCATCCCGACATCAAGGCCGTGTCCTTCATCGGCTCCACCCACGTGGGCACGCATGTGTACCGCCGCGCCAGCGAATCGGGCAAGCGCGCGCAATCGATGATGGGCGCGAAAAACCATTGCGTGGTGCTGGCCGACGCCAATAAGGAGCAGGCGATCAATAACCTGATCGGCGCGGCCTTCGGTGCGGCCGGCCAGCGCTGCATGGCCAATTCCGTCGTGGTGCTGGTGGGCGAGGCCCGCTCCTGGCTGCCGGAAATCGTCGCCCGTTCGCAAGCGCTGAAAGTGGGGCCAGGCAGCGACCGCGATGCCGACCTGGGACCGATGGTCTCGAAAGCGGCCATGCAGCGGGCGGAAAAGCTGATCCAGGCGGGCGTGGACGAAGGCGCGCAGCTGCTGCTCGACGGGCGCGGCCACAAGGTGGCCGGCTACGAGGGCGGCAACTTCATGGGGCCGACGATTTTCTCCAAGGTCCAGGCATCGAACTCCGTCTACACGCAGGAAATCTTCGGCCCCGCCATGTGCGTGGTCGAGACGGACACGCTGGACCAGGCCATCGCCTTCATCAACGCCAACCCGAACGGCAACGGCACCTCGATCTTCACCTCGTCCGGCTGGGCGGGGCGCAAATTCCAGAACGAGATCGATGTGGGGCAGGTGGGCATCAACGTGGCCATTCCCGTACCCGTCGCGTATTTCAGTTTTACGGGCTCGCGCGCGTCGAAGCTGGGAGACCTGGGCCCGAACGGCAAACAAGCCTTGTACTTCTGGACGCAGACCAAGACCGTCACGGCGCGCTGGTTCGCCCCGGACGATGGCGGCAGCGGCGTCAATACCACCATCTCGATGAAATAAGGGGAAGGCCATGGGCACCAATATCGTTTTCATCGGCCTGGGCAACATGGGCTTGCCCATGGCGCAGAACCTCGTGCGGGCCGGCCATGCGGTGACGGGCTTCGATTTGCTGCCGGCCAGCATGCGGCAATTCGCCGACGGCGGCGGCCTCGTCTCCGATGACCAGGCGGCGGCGATCGGCCAGGCCGACATCGTCATCACCATGCTGCCGGCCAGCCGCCATGTGCTGGGGGCCTACCTTGGGGACGCGGGTATTTTGGCGCAGGCGCGGCCCGGCACCTTGCTGATCGACTGTTCGACGATTTCCACCGAGGCGGCGCGCCAGGTGGGCCGCGCGGCGCAGGAAAAAGGCATGCCCATGCTGGACGCGCCCGTGTCGGGCGGCACGGCGGGCGCCACCAACGGCACGCTGACCTTCATGGTGGGCGGCGAAGAATCCGCGCTGGCGGCGGCACGGCCCTACCTGGACGTCATGGGCAAGGCGATTTTCCACGCGGGCGGTTCCGGTTGCGGCCAGACGGTCAAGATATGCAACAACATGCTGCTGGGGATACTCATGATCGGCACCAGCGAAGCCATACGCCTGGGCGTGGCCAATGGCCTCGATCCCAAGGTGGTGTCCGAAGTGATGGCGAAAAGCTCGGGCCGCAACTGGACCCTGGACGTCTACAACCCATGTCCTGGCGTGGCCGAAAACGTGCCCGCGTCGCGCGGCTACACGGGCGGCTTTGGCGTCGACCTGATGCTGAAAGACCTGGGGCTGGCCGTGGAAAGCGCGCTGGCCAGCGGCGCCTCGGTGCCGCTGGGCGCCTTGTCGCGCAATCTATATAGTTTGCACAGCAAGGCGGGATCGGGCGCGCTGGATTTCTCCAGCATTTATCAGTTGCTGGGCGATAAAGCTTAAGGTTGCTGCGCCTGCAGGGCCGCCAACTCGGCTTTGGCTTTTTCCAGCTTGCCTTCCAGCTTGGCGATCTTCTTCGGTTCTTTGTTGGCTTCCTGGGCCAGGCGCAGCGAACGCTCCGTCTGGTTCACCTTCGCCTGCGCCTTGACGATCTTCTTGTTGTGGCGTTCGACCAGGGTACTGTCGCGGCAGTGGGCGTTGACTTCGTCAAGCGCGCGCGTGAGGCCCGCGACCTTGTCGGACAGGCCCTGTTCCTGCGCCTGGCGCAATTCGCTGCGGATGCTTTCGCGCTTGGCGGCGCAGCCGGCCAGCTGGGTGTCGGCGGCGCTGGCGCCCACGGAGGCTGCGGCGAGCAGCAGGGTCAAGGCGGTTGTGGCGAGGCGGTTCATGGCGTTCCTGTGTAAGTGGTGGGCTCGTGCAATGTAAGCCTGCCGGCTTGCCCTGTCAAACTTCTTGTGCAGTGCGCGCCTGTCTGGCATGGCATCGGCTACCATGCGTGTTTTCTTCTTTCCGACACCGCCGCATGCCCAAGAAATTCCTCTTGCTGATTCCTTTCCTGCTGCCGTTACCGCTCCTGGCCCAGACCTCGCCCACCTTGCTCGACCTGCAGCTGATCGCCATCAAGGCCAGGGCTGATGTGGCTAGCCATAGCCCGGAAAGCATCGCCGAGTTTGAGCAGGCCCGGCGCGCGGCCGAAGCGGGCGACGTGGAGGCGCAGCTGGACCTGGCCCGCATGCTGCAGCTGGGCGTCGGCACGCCGCAAGATACGGCGCAGTCGATGGCCTGGATACGCAAGTCGGCCGAAGGCGGCTATGCACCGGCACAGTCGGCTTTGGGATTGGCCTATACCTTGGGTGGCAAGGTGCCCATCGACCGCGTGCAGGGCGAATACTGGCTGCGCAAGGGCGCGGCGCAGGGCAATGCAGAGGCGCAAACCATCCTGGCGCTGGAATTCATCGATGGCGACAGCAGCGCCGAGGAGCAGGCGCTGGCCATCACCTGGCTGAAGGCGGCGAACGAGCAGCACTTTGTGCCCGCCTACAATGCGCTGGGCGAGCACCTGATGCGCGCAGCCGTCGATGAACAGGATCGCGCCGAGGCTTTCCACTGGTATTCCAGATCGGCGCGTGAAAAGGAGCCGGCAGGCATGCGCAACCTGGCCCGCGCGCACGAGCTGGGCCTCGGTGTGGCGCAGTCGGACAAGTGGGCCCTGGTCTGGTACGAGCGGGCGGGGTGGAGCGGCGACTTGCCCGCCATGCGGCGCATGATGGAGGTGTATGTCAAAGGCGAACTGGGACAGGCTGCGAATGCCGAAGACGCGGCCGAGTGGCGCGGCAAGCTGGCCGAGAAGGAAAAGAAATGAGAACCATGCTGTTTGTATTGAGCCTCGCCCTGGCGCAGCCCGTGCTGGCGCAGCCGGCGTCCACCAAGGAACCGCGCCAGCATCCGGCGCTGGCCGAATTCGATATGTCCGGCCTCGACGACATGCACGCAAGGGTGCGGGCCGTGATCGACCGTCCCGCCGACCTGTCGCCGGACAAGGTGGCCGCCTTCGGGAAGGCGCGCCTGGCTGCGGAAGGGGGAGACACGGCCGCCCAGCTGGAGCTGGCGCAGATGCTGCACGGCGGCGAAGGCACGCCGCGCGACTATGACGCCGGCCTGGCGTGGATGCGGAAATCGGCCGAAGGCGGCTATGGTCCGGCGCAGGCTTTCCTCGGCGTGGCCTACACGCTGGGGCAGGGCATGGCCATCGACCGCAAGCTGGGCGAATACTGGTCGCGCAAGGGCGCCGCGCAAGGCGTGGAGCTGGCCAACTTCACGCTGGCCATGCACTTTGAAAATATCCAAAGCAGCCCGGCAGAACAGGCGCATGCGCTGCACTGGCTGAAGTTCTATGCCGAAAACGGCTTTATTTATGCCTACAATGAAATTGGCTACCGCCTGATGATGACGGCCAAGGACGAGGCGCAGCGCAAGGAAGCGTTCACCTGGTACATGAAGGCGGCCAAGGTGCTCGACCCGCCCGGCTTGAACAATGTCGCGTACTCGTATGAAGTGGGGCAGGGCGTGCCGCAGAGCGACGAGGCGGCCCTGGGCTGGTATGAAATGGCGGCCATCGCCAAAAGTCCGCCGGGGCAGACGGGTTTTGCGCGGCTGCTGGAACAGGGCCGTGGCGGCCCCACCCGGCAAGGGCCGGCGCCCAAGCCTTTCGCGCTGTACCTGCTGGCGGCGAAGCAGGGCGACGCGGAAGCCATCGAACGGCTGGTCAAGGTGTACGATAAGGGCGAGCTGGAACAGGCGGCCGACCCGGAGCAGGCGGCACTGTGGCGCGAAAAGCTCAGGCTGGCCAAGACTCCCTGAGCGGGCATGACGGAGTCAGGACGGCATGCTATCATCATTGTTATCGATAACAATATCATGAGAGACCCATGAATCCCGATTTCCGCTCCAGGGACATGCTTGAAAAGCATATCCTGCACACGATGAATTTTTATCACCCGCGCGCGTTTGACCCGAGCGGCGGCTTCTATCATTTCTTCCTTGATGACGGCACGGTGTATGACGCCAGCACGCGCCATCTGGTCAGCAGCACGCGCTTCATCTTCAATTACGCCATGGCGTACCGCCGCTTCGGCGGCGACGATTACCAGGCGGCCCTGCGCCACGGCGTGGCCTTTTTGCGCGACGTGCATCGCGACCCGGCCACGGGCGGCTATGCCTGGCAACTGTCGTGGAAAGACGGCGTCAAAACGGTGGAAGACGGCGCCAACCACTGCTACGGCCTGGCCTTCGTGCTGCTGGCCTATGCCCACGCCTTGCAGGCGGGCGTGCCGGAAGCGCACGCGTATCTGGACGAAACGTTTGAGCTGATGGAGCAGCGTTTCTGGCTGCCCGAACACGGCCTGTATGCGGACGTGGCCAGCGCCGACTGGTCCACCCTGGACGGCTACCGGGGCCAGAACGCCAACATGCACGCCTGCGAAGCCATGCTGGCCGCGTTCGAGGCGACGGGCGAAGCGAGATATCTGCACCGCGCCGAAACCCTGGCGCACAACATCACGGTGCGCCAGGCGGGTCTGGCGAACGGCATGATCTGGGAACACTACACGCCCGACTGGTCGATCGACTGGGACTACAACCTGCACGATAAGAGCAATATCTTCCGTCCGTGGGGTTACCAGCCTGGCCACTTCACGGAATGGGCCAAGCTGCTGCTGATCATGGAGCGCCACAGCCGGTTCATGGCCGGTCCGTCCGACTGGCTGCTGCCGCGCGCGCGCGCGCTGTACGACATGGCCCTGGCCAAGGCCTGGGATGGCGCGCATGGCGGCATCCACTACGGTTTCGGCCCGCAGGACGAGATCTGCGATGGCGACAAATACTTCTGGGTGCAGGCGGAAAGCTTCGCCGCCGCCGCCGTGCTGGCCGCCCGCACCGGGGACGAGGCCTACTGGCAAAGCTACGACAAGATCTGGGACTACAGCTGGACGCATTTCGTCGACCATGAACACGGCGCCTGGTACCGCATTCTGACGCCGGAAAACGGCAAGATCAGCAACGAGAAAAGCCCGGCCGGCAAGACCGATTACCACACCATGGGCGCCTGCTATGAAGTGCTGAACGTGATTGGCGGTGCCGCATGAGCGCCACCGCTTTTCCCTCTTTCCCCGCTTTTGTGTCGGCCGGCGAAGCGCTGACGGACATGCTGCGCACGGGCGCGGACTCCTGGAACAGCCAGGTGGGCGGCTCGACCTGGAACGTGGCGCGCGTGATGGCGCGTCTGGGCGTGCCCAGCGCCTTTGCGGGCGGCGTCAGCCTCGACGTCTTCGGCGACGCTCTGGCGCAGGCGACCGACGTGGCGGGCCTGGACATGCGGTTTTTGCAGCGCCATGCGAAGTCGCCGCTGCTGGCCATCGTGCATGAACTGCATCCGCCTACCTATTACTTCATCGGCGACGACAGCGCCGACCTGCATTTCGACGCGTCGCTCTTGCCGGCCGGCTGGATGCAGGGCGCGCAATGGGTGCATTTCGGCGGCATCAGCCTGGCGCGCGAACCGCTGGCGGGCAAGCTGGTGGCGCTGGCGCAGGAGCTCAAGGCGGCTGGCGTGAAGATCAGCTACGACCCGAACTTCCGCATCATGATGGATGAACGCTATGACGCCACCCTGCGCCGCATGACGCAGCTGGCCGACGTGATCAAGGTGTCCGATGAAGACCTGGCGGGCCTGTTCCGCCATGACGACATCGATGGCGCGTTTGCCATGCTGCGCAGCTGGAATCCGCAAGCCACGTATTTGTATACGCGCGGCGCGCAGGGTGCGGCGCTGTACCAGGGCGAACAGACATGGCAGGCGGCACCGCCCGTCATCGAGGTGGTCGATTCGGTGGGGGCGGGCGACGCCAGCATCGGCGGCTTGCTGTACAGCCTGATGTACCGGCCCGATGCCAACGGCGGCCAGCACTTGCGCTTTGCCGTCGCGGCGGGCGCGGGCGCCTGCCTGGCGGCCGGTGGCTCGCCGCCCTCCGTGGAACTGGTGGAATCGCTGGCGGCGCGCACGGTGCTGCGCTAGCAGTACCAGCCCGGCGGTAAATGCCGGGGTCAGGCCCGGCGGGTCTGACCCCAAGTAACGGGTCCCGTCGACGCCCGCTCCATCAAGGTAAACGCCATCAAATGATGCGTGGCGGTGGCCGGTTCCCCCGCGCGGCGCTGGCGGATTTCGTCGATGACGAGATTGACGGCGGCGCGCGCCATGTCGGCGATGGGCTGGTGGATGGTGGTCAGCTCGGGCCAGACGGTGGTGGCGACGGGCGTGTCGTCGAAGCCGCACACGCTCAATTGCGCCGGCACCTGCAGACCCATGCCGTGCACCACGGCCAGGGTGGCGGCGGCCATGTCGTCGTTGCTGGCGAAGATGGCGCTCGGGTGCGGTTTCTGCGCCAGCAGCCGGCGCGCCGCGTCGAGTCCCGAGCGATACGTGAAATAGCCTTGCGCGACCCTGTGCGGCGGCACCTGCAAGCCGGCTTCCCGCATGGCGTCCTCGAAGGCCTGGCGGCGCAGCAGGGCGGGCGTGTGCGCGGGATCGCCTTCGATGAAGCCGATGTCGCGGTGGCCCAGTGCGAGCAGGTGGCGCGTCATGGCCAGGGCGCCTTCGTAGTCGTCGATGCGCACGGCCGAGACGCCGGGCGAGGGGCGCGCCGTGGCCACGGCGATGGCCGGGATACCCATCTGGTTCAGTTGCGCCAGCACTTCCGGCGAATCGCACAGGGGCGGCGGCACGAGGATGCCGTCCACGCCGGCCGCCACCAGGCAATCGATGCCGGCGCGCTGGCTGTCCAGGTCTTCGCAGCGTTCGAGCAGCAGCTGGCCGCCGCCCTGGCGGCATTGATCCATGGCGCCAACTAAAAATTCGCTGAGGAAGGCCGCGCTCGGATTGCTGTACAACAGGCCGATGCGCAGGGTGCCCGTGCGGGCAGCCCTGGCCGCCAGGTTGGGCTGATAGCGCAGGCTGGCGATCGCCGCCTCGACCTTGTCGCGCGTGGCCGCGCTGACGCTGCTGCGTCCATTGATCACGCGCGATACCGTCATGGCCGATACGCCGGCCACGCGCGCCACGTCATGCACGGTGGCGCCGCTGGCGGTATCGGGGGCGGCGTGCGCCGCCTTATTCGAGGTGGCCACCGAACTTCAGCTTGCCGCTGATGCGCATGCCGTGCAATTGGCCTTCTTCCAGTTCGGCGGCGCTGGTGCGCTGCGCCGTGTCGCGCCGCGCCAGTCCCACGGACAGGATATCGAGCATCATCAGCTGCAGCAGGCGCACGATCATGGGCACGAAATTGAGATTGCCTTCCGGGTGGTTCAAGGTCAGCAGCACGTCGGCCAGCCTGGCCAGCGGCGAACCGCTGGCCGTGATCGCCAGCACGCGCGCGCCGCAGCCCTGCGCCACCTTGACGGTGCGCAGCAGGTCGGGCAGGGCGCCTGAACGGGAAATGACCAGCGCCACGTCGCCCGGTTTCAGCATGGCGGCGCTCATTTCCTGCGCCTGCGGATCGGCAAAGAAGCTGCTGACGATGCCCAGGTTGAGCAGCTTGTGCTGCATGTCGTCGGCCACCACGCGGGCGCTGCCCACGGCCAGCAGCTCCACGCGCTGCGCGCCGCGCAGCAGCTCGATGGCCGCCGTCAGCGCCTTCACGTCGAGCATGTCGCGCATGGCCAGCGCGGCCGAGGCGTTATTGCCCAACACCTTGCGCGCCAGTTCGGCGTCGGAGTCCGAGATCTCCACGTGGCAGTGGGCTACCGTGATGGCGCCGCCCGTCAGGCCGGACGCCAGCTTCAATTTGAAGTCGGCCAGGCCCTGCACGCCGATCGAGCGGCAAAAGCGCATCACGGTCGGCTGGCTCACGCCGACCCTCTGGGCGATTTCCGCGATCGGCAGGGTCAGCATGGCGTTCGGCTCCTTCAGCACCCAGTCGGCCACCTTGCATTCCGAGGGGCTCATGCGCCCGCGCGCCTGGCGCACGGATTCGAGCACGGGCGCGCCGGAATGGGCGCGCTTGAGCTTTTGCGCCAGGATGGCGGCGATACCGAGGAACGTCGGCAGTTCGGCCGTGATCAGAAAGGTGGGGATCTGCGCCAGATAGTCGTTCAGGCGGCCCTTTTGCTCGAAGCGGGCGCGGAACTGCGACTGCTCGAACAGGGGGCCCAGGCGCGGCACGATGCCTCCGCCTATATAGATGCCGCCCAGCGCGCCCAGGGTCATGGCCACGTTGCCGGCGATGGAGCCGAGGATGGCGCAGAAACAGTCCACCGCTTCGAGGCACACTTCGCATTCATTGTTCAGGGCGCGGCTGGTGATTTCGGCTGCCAGCAGCGGCAGCGCGTCGGGCTTGCCGGCGCGTTCGGACAGGGCGCGGTAGATCAGTTCCAGGCCGCGCCCGGAAGCGAGGCGTTCGGCCGAGACGTGCGACAGTTCGCGCCAGGCGAAGGACAGCACGTCCATCTCGCGCTGGTCGCAGGGCGCGAAGCTGACGTGGCCCCCTTCGCTGCCCAGCGCGATCCAGCGGTCTTCCGCGGGGATCATGCCCGACACGCCCAGGCCCGTACCCGAACCGAGCAGGCCGATGACGCTGTCGGCGCGCGCCATGCCGCCGCCGATCTGCAGGCGCTGGTCGGGCCGCAGATAGGGCAGGGCCATGGCCAGCGCCGTGAAGTCATTCACCACCAGCAGGGTGTCGAGGCCCAGCGTGGCGCGCATGGCCTCGATCGAGAAGAACCAGTGATGGTTCATCATGCGGATAGTGTCGTCGTCGATGGGGTTGGCGATGGCGATGGCCGCATGGCGCACGCGGGCCGAACCGGCGGCGCGCGCCTCGCTGCTATCCATATACGCGGTGATGGCGTCGAGCAGCGAAGCGTAGTCGTCGCAGGGCAGCACGGCCACCGCTTCCAGGTGGCCCTGGCGCGTCTCAAGCACGAAACGGGCATTGGTGCCGCCGATGTCGGCCAGCAGGCGCGGCCCTTCACTGAATCGCTCCGCCGGATCGCTGCCTGCTACTTCCATTTTTTCATCAATTTTCATGGCGGTGCCTAGTCTCGTTTGCGTGCGCTGTCATGGCGGCGCACTGTCGTTATGGCAAAAACCAAGGATTTTAATTCGTATACGTGCCGCGTGCCGAAAAATGCGGGGCACCCGCGCAAATGCTTGCACGCAGCGCCGGAAACGGGCGGCGCCAGCTGAAAAATCAGGGCGGTCAACTGGCAAATTCCTGCGCAAATAAAGTGTCGCAGAGTAGTCGTAGGATTACAACATAATATGTTGATATTTGTTCGTAGTATAGTTACTATGTCTCTGCTGGAAAGAATTCTGGCCAGTACATTCGGCCACGAATGACTAGATAAAAAATAAATTACTGAGGAGACTTACCATGCTGCATCGCACCATGTTGAAGGCCGTGTTGAAGACACTGCCAGCTGCCATCGTCTTGGCCATCGCCAGCGGTTCCGCTGCCGCCGACCCTATGTACCCATCCGACTCCGAAGGCTTCCACGGCTACCTGCGCGCTGGCGCCGGCAGCAATACGTCGAGCGACGGCGGTTCGCAAGGCTGCTTCGGCCTGGGTGGCAATACCATGAAATATCGTCTGGGCAATGAGTGCGACGCCTACACGGAATTCGGCTACACCAAGTCTGTTGCCAAGTCCGGCGGCGTGAACTACCTGGCCACCATCTGGGTCAACGCCTATGCGCCAAACTCGGATTTCGGCGACAACAAACTGGGCATCGTCAAGGCCTATGTCGAAGCGCAGGGACTCGATTTCCTGAACGGCGGCACGGCCTGGGTCGGCAAGCGTTTCTACTACCGTCCTGACATCCACATGCTGGATCTGCAATACATCAACATGAACGGCACGGGTGCCGGCCTGGACCGCATTCCGGTTGGCCCGGGTAAATTCTCGTATGCCTTCTTCAAGGACAACGACATCAATGCCCGCGACAAGAACACTGGCGCCATCACCGGCACCCGTTCCGCCGTGCGCCAGAACTTCATCTACGGCGAAATTCCCGTCAATGAAAATGGCACCCTGGACCTGGCCGCGACCATCATCACGGCCGAAGGCAAGGACAATGACATCTACGGCCCGAAACATAACGGCTGGCAACTGTCGGCATTCCACCGTCAAGGCAAAGTCTTCGGCGGCGGCAACACCTTCGGCGTGCAGTACGGCGTCGGCCCTGGTGTTGGCGGTGACGGCAACGGACAGTTCGGCGCCTCGGGCAGCACTTCCTACGGTTCTGACCGCAAGCGCACGCGCGTCTTCAATGACATGGCGATCCAGCCGATGGAAAACTTCGGCATGGAATTCGTCGCCCTGTGGCAAAAAGACGAATCGACCGCCGCCGGTTCCTCGACCTGGACCTCGGTCGGCGTGCGTCCTGTGTACGCATTCACCAACAACTTCAAGCTGGTGGGCGAACTGGGCACGGACCGCGTGACGCAATCGGGCGGCCTGCCGGCCAAGCGCCTGACCAAGCTGACCATCGCACCGACGATCTCGGCCGGTCCTGGACTGTGGTCGCGTCCTGAACTGCGCGCTTTCGTGACGTACGGCAAATGGAACGATGCGGCCACCGCCTCGGTCAACGCGTCGAACAACGGCGGCCCGATCTACAACAACAATACCAGCGGCACTTCCTATGGTTTCCAAGTGGAAACCTGGTTCTAAACACCGAACCAAACCTGCTGCGCGGCGCGCTTTGCGGCCTGCGATGCTCACCGTGCTCTAGCACGGTTGCGCTTCTTAGCCACAAATCACTGCCGCTCGCGACGGTTTTGTTCAGTGTTTATGTTTGTAATGCAGATCAACCTGGCGCATCCTTCGCGGATGCGTTTTTGGCGCCGTCCCGTGATATAAATGCAATGTAGTCGTTTCATGGATCACGGCGCCGTCTTTACACCAAGATGATGCCCGTTTGCAAGCGGGTCTGAGTACAAGAGCGCCGGTACAGGCGCAGATTTCACCTTTTTCGGCCCCCGTATGCCGAAGCCCCCTAAAAGCTTGATCAAAAAAGGAATGTGGAGATGAAACTGAAATTCAAGATTACCCAACTGGCCGCATTGACCACCCTGGCATTCGCTGGCAGCGCCTTTGCGACCGACGTGGAAGTGTTGCACTACTGGACCTCCGGCGGCGAAGCGAAGTCCGTGGGCCAGTTGCAGCAAATCGTGAAAGAAAGCGGCTTTGGCTGGAAAGACTTCGCCGTGGCCGGTGGCGCTGGCGAAAACGCAGCGACCGCGCTGAAAACCCGCGTCATTTCCGGCAACCCGCCAACGGCCGCCCAGCTCAAGGGCCCATCGATCCAGGAATGGGGCGCAGAAGGCGTGCTGGCGAATATCGATGATGCCGCCATTCCAGGCAAATGGGATGCCGTGCTGCCGAAAGTCGTCGCCGACATCATGAAATACAAGGGCCACTACGTCGCCGCTCCCGTCAACGTCCACCGCGTCAACTGGATGTGGGTCAATCCGGAAGTGCTGAAAAAAGCCGGCGTGGCCACCACTCCGACCACCTGGGATGCGTTCTTTGACGCGGCCGAGAAAATCAAGAAATCGGGCGGCATCGCGATCGCCCACGGCGGCCAGCCTTGGCAGGACGCCACCGTGTTTGAATCCGTCGCGCTGGGCGTGGGCGGCACGGAATTCTACAAAAAGGCCATCCTCAAGCTGGACCAGAAGGAATTGACCGGCCCGACCATGCTCAAGGTGTTCGATACCCTGGGCAAGGTGAAAACCTACATCGACAAGGATGCGGCAGGCCGCGACTGGAACCTGGCCACCGCCATGGTCATCAACAACAAGGCCGGCTTCCAGTTCATGGGCGACTGGGCCAAGGGCGAGTTCACGGCCGCAGGCAAGGTGCCGGGCAAGGACTACCTGTGCGTGGCAGCTCCTGGCACGGACAAGGCCTACACCTTCAATATCGATTCGTTTGCCATGTTCACGCAAAAGGATGCGAATGCGAAGAAGGGGCAGATCGCCCTGGCCAACGCCATCATGAATCCGAAGTTCCAGTCGATCTTCAACCTGAACAAGGGTTCCATCCCTGTGCGTTCCGGCGTTTCCAAGGACAAGTTTGACGCTTGCGCCCTGAAATCGATGGAAGACATGGACGCCACCAACAAGACCGGCGGCCTGGTGCCATCGTTCGCCCACGGCATGGCGCTGCCATCGGCCACGCAAGGCGCCGTGACCGACGTCATCGCCAAGTTCATGAACACCAACATGAGCTCGAAAGACGCGGTTGCAGCATTGGCCAAAGCGGCAAAAGTGAAGTAATCACGACGGCGCCGGCACTCCCGCCGGCGCCCGCTGCATCGCATGCATCGCAGGCGTCCGCCCTGGCGCTCGACCAGGCCGGCGCCACACGCAGTTCTACTTCTACGGCTGTCCTATGTCCATACGCAAGCAATTCGACCGATGGATACCGCAGATGGTGTTGGGCCCCACGCTCATCGCCAGCTTGGTATTCGTCTATGGTTTTATCTTTTTGACCGGTTGGCTGTCGCTGACCGAATCGCGGCTGATGCCGAACTACGAGTTCGCCGGCCTGGTGCAATACTACGAGCTGTTCGATAATGAGCGCTGGTGGACCTCGCTCAAGAACCTCGGCATCTTTGGTGTCCTGTTCATCGGTTGCAGCATCGCCATCGGCCTGTTCCTGGCCATCCTGCTGGACCAGAAAATCCGCGCCGAAGGCGCGCTGCGCGCCATCTACCTGTATCCGATGGCGCTGTCCTTCATCGTCACCGGCACGGCCTGGAAATGGATGCTCAATCCCAGCCTGGGCCTGGAAAAGGTCATGCACGACTGGGGCTGGACCTCGTTTACCTTCGACTGGCTGGTGAACTCCGACATGGCCATCTACACGGTGGTGATCGCCGGCGTATGGCAGTCGTCGGGCTTTGTCATGGCCCTGTTCCTGGCCGGCCTGCGCGGCATCGATGATGAAATCATCAAGGCGGCGCAAGTCGATGGCGCGTCCCTGCCGACGATCTACTGGCGCATCGTGATTCCCGCCATGCGGCCCGTGTTCTTCAGCGTGCTGCTGATCCTCGCGCATATCGCGATCAAGAGCTTCGACCTGGTCATCGCATTGACGGCTGGCGGACCTGGCAACTCGTCGTCCGTGCCGGCCATCTTCATGTACCAGTTTTCCTTCACCCGCGGCCAGCTGGGCCTGGGCTCGGCATCGGCAATGATGATGCTGGCCACCATCGTGGCCGTGCTCGTGCCGCTGATGTACCTGGAAACGCGCAGCGCAAAGGCGATGAGATGACACCTACCCGCAATAATCGCCTCACCCTCGGACGGGTGGTGGTATACCTGCTGCTGATTCTGTTTGCGGTGTACTACATCGTGCCCCTGTACGTGACCCTGTCGACGTCGTTCAAGTCGCTCGACGAGATCCGCAGCGGCAACCTGCTGGCACTGCCGCACGTGTGGCAGTTCGATTCCTGGTCCAAGGCCTGGTCCTCGGCCTGCACGGGCGTCACCTGCGACGGCATGCAGCCGTTCTTCTGGAACTCGATCAAGATGGTGATTCCCGCCGTGCTGATCTCGACCTTCCTGGGCGCCTTCAACGGCTATGTGTTCGCGCACTGGCGCTTCCGCGGTTCGGAAATCCTGTTTGCCGCCTTGCTGGTGGGCTGCTTCATTCCGTTCCAGGTGGTGATCCTGCCGATGGCGCGCCTGCTGGGTGAATTCGGCCTGGCCAATACCACCACGGGCCTGGTCTTCGTCCACGTGGTGTATGGCACGGCGTTCACGACCCTGTTCTTCCGTAACTACTATATCGGCGTGCCGGAAGAATTGATCAAGGCGGCGCGCATCGACGGCGCCGGCTTCTTCCTGATCTTCCGCAAGATCGTGCTGCCGATTTCGGGTCCGATTTTCGTCGTCTGCATCATCTGGCAATTCACGCAGATCTGGAACGACTTCCTGTTCGGCATCGTCTTCGCCAGCGGCGATTCGCAGCCGATCACGGTGGGCTTGAACAACCTGGTCAACACGTCCACGGGCGTGAAGGAATACAACGTCAACATGGCGGCCGCGGTGATTGCCGCGCTGCCGACCCTGCTGGTCTATCTGGTCGCAGGCCGTTATTTTGTGCGCGGTCTGACCGCAGGCGCAGTCAAAGGTTAAGGAAAGAATATGTCCAGTTTATCGATACGCAGCATCCGCAAGGTGTACACGAATGGCGTCGAAGTCCTCAAGGGCATCGACATCGAGATCAAGGATGGCCAATTCCTGATCCTCGTCGGCGGCTCCGGCTCCGGCAAGTCGACCTTGCTCAACATGGTGGCCGGCCTGGAAAGCGTCACATCGGGCGAAATCCTCATCGACGGCAAGGTCGTCAACGACCTGCCGCCGAAGGACCGCGACATCGCCATGGTGTTCCAGTCCTACGCGCTGTACCCGTCGATGACGGTGCGCGAAAACATCGCGTTTGGCTTGAACGTGAAAAAAGTGCCGAAGGCGGAGCAGGAAGAAATCGTCGCCCGCGTCGCCGAAACCCTGCAGATCACGCATTTGCTCGACCGTCGTCCGGCGCAGCTGTCGGGCGGCCAGCGCCAGAGGGTCGCCATGGGCCGCGCCATTTCGCGCAAGCCGTCGCTGTTCCTGTTCGACGAACCGCTGTCGAACCTGGACGCCAAGCTGCGCGTGGAAATGCGCGCCGAGATCAAGCTGCTGCACCAGCGCCTGAAGGCCACCATCGTCTACGTCACGCATGACCAGATCGAGGCGATGACCATGGGCGACCTGATCGCCGTCATGAAGGATGGGGTAGTGCAGCAACTGGGCACGCCGCAGGAAATCTACGACAACCCGGCCAACCTGTTCGTGGCCGGTTTCATCGGTTCGCCATCGATGAACTTCATCACCGTCAAGCCTGTCATCGAAGGCAATGAGGTGTTTGTCGCCATCGAGAACGCGGGCAAGAGCATGCGCCTGGCCTTGCCGTTCGCGGCCGACAAGCTGCGCAGCTATGCGGGCCGCGACGTGATCCTGGGCGTGCGCCCGGAGCAGATCACGGACATGAGCAGCGCGCACGGCGACGTGGGCCAGGAACTCGGTTGCCTGATCGACCTGGTCGAGCCGACCGGCCCGGATACCTTGCTGACGACGCGCCTGAACGGCGCCGCCGTGACTTGCCGCACGCACCCGCGCGAAGCCGTGCTGCCGGGGCAGACCATGCAGCTGTCGTTCAACCTGTCGAAAGCGGCCCTGTTCGATCCGGAGAATGGTGAACGCATCGCGTAAGCGTCGTTACCCATGAAAACGGCCCGCCTGTCAGCTGACAGGCGGGCCGTTGTTGTTTATGCCGCCGTGATTATTTCGCCAGCGATTTCTTGTAGGTGATGGAGTAGGTCAATTTACCCGTTGGCGTGACCAGGTCGTCCAGCGCCGCCTGGCTGAAGACGCCCGTCCAGCCCAGGGTTTGCGCCGTCACGCCGCGGCTGACGATATCGTTCGCCTTCAGGCCGACCATCGCCGTTGATGCGCTCTTGATGGTGGCCATGTAGCTGGCGGCGTCGCGCGTATCCGTCTTGGCCAGGTCGATGCCGGCCTGTGTGCGCAGCCAGTCGGCCCAGTAGAATTCGAGGAATTCCGTGGCCGTCGACGGCACCACGTAGCCGGCGTCGCGCGTGAAGTAGACGAGCGAGCGGTACGGGTCGTTGCCCAGCGACTTCAAGCCTATGGACGCGGGCAGCTGGCTGGTGGCGATCGCCTTGTTGCCGCCATCCTTCAGCCAGACCTTGTTGACCTTTTTCATCTGCGCCCAGAAATCGTATTCATTGAGCTTGCTGAAATTGTCCGTCACCTTGACCCATACCTTCAGCTGATGGTTCTGGCCATTGTCGGCGTCGCGGAAGGCGGAAAACGTGTGGTGGCCGTCCGTCAGGTACAGGGTGCCGTTCGGGCCGATGACGACGGTCTTCATGTCGCCCGGCTTGGTGCCCACGGCAGCCTTGCACTGGAACGTCGCCGGTGGATTGGTCAGGGTGGCGCCGGCCACGTTGGCCGTCTTGCTTACCACGTCGTCCTGGCCGTTGGCTTCGCACAGTTCGGCGAATTTCTTCGGCTTGTTGGTCTTGGCCATGACCAGGTCTTCCGCGCCATAGCGGCCCAGCTTGTAGTACACCTGGTCGTAGCCGATGGCCGGTTGCGTGGGGTGCAGTTCGTCGAGCGACACTTGCAGGAAGACGGGCGCCGCATCGGTGCCGGCAGCCGTGGCTGCCAGGACTTGCTGGCGCGCGCTGAGCACGGGCGGCGTTTCCAGCACGCTCTTGCCGGTGGCGAGCGGCGCGCCGCCGTCGATGATCTGCGCGACGATGCTGCCGCTGGCATTGACGATGTCGATATCCGTGCCGTTCTGTTTTACCTGCAGGTTGTCGAGCAGGACGTCTGCCGGGTCCTTGCTGTTCGGCGTCAGGGGGCCATTGATGAAATCATAGCTGGCCGCCATGCCCAGGGTTTGCAGGGGCGCCGCCAGGGCCGTGCCCAGCTGCGTCTGTGCCGTTTGCAGGCGTGCCGCATCGATGGCGGCCAGGCTGGCGGGGGATACGCTCGACGGGATGCTGCCCAGCAGTTGCATGGCGATGACGGAGGTGAGCGGCGTCAGGTTGACGGCGCTTTCCTTCAGCGACAGCGCGTACAGCGTGGTGCCGCCTGCCGGTGTGACGGAGACGAGGAAGGGCGCCTTCGCCGTGGCGGCCAGGGTGATGGCCGCTTTGCCGTTCGCGTCCGTGGTGCCGCTGCCGACGGCATTCTTGCCGGCGTCGAGCACGGTGACGGAGGCATTCGCCACGGCCTTGCCGGTGGCCGCTACCACGTTGAGGATGCGTGCGGGGGCGACGGGCTCCACCGGGGCGACGGGCGCCGTGCTGGTATCGCGGTAGTCTTTACCGCCACAGGCGGCCAGGCTGGCGCCCAGTGCGAGGGTGATGGCAATGGCCAAGGTGCTGCGGGTGCTGCTGCGGATGCTGTGCTTGTACATGGTGTCCCGTGATGTCGGCCTGAAAAGTGCCGACATGCTAGCGGGCGCAGATGTCAGGATGATGACACGCCGGGAGGTTACTGGCGCGGCAGCGACTTGCGGTAGCCGATGGCGTAGCCCAGCTTGCCCTTGTCTTCGGTCAGTTCGTCGAATGCTGCGTGGTCGATTTCGCGCAGCGCGCCAAGGTCCGCCGCGCGCTTGCCGCCGCTGACGATCTCCGCCGGTTGCAGCGCCACCATCGCCTGCGCGGCCAGCAGGATGGCGCTGGCATACGCGGCGGGATCAAGCAGATCGGCACGTTCCAGCTTGAGCGCCGGTTTGCGGCGCAGCCAGTCGGCCCAGTAGAATTCGAGGAATTCCGTGGCCTTGTCGGGCGGCTCGTAGCCGATCCCGCGCGTAAAGTAGACGAGCGAGCGGTACGGATCGTCGCCCAGGGCCTTCAGGCCGATGGCGGACGGCAGCTGCTGCTGCGTGATGGCCTGGTTCTGGCCGTTTTTCAGCCACACCTTGTTCTCTTCGCGCATGCGCGTCCAGAAGGCCGCTTCGCCCAGCGCGCTGAAATTGTCGCTGACCTTGACCCAGACCTTCAATCGATGATTGCGCCCGCCATCGGCATCCCGGAAAGTGGAAAACGTGTGGTGGCCATCGGTCAGGTACACGGTGCCGCGCGGGCCGATGACGACGCTTTTCATGTCGCCCGGACGGCTGCCCACGGCCGCCTTGCAGCGGTAGCCGGCCGGTGGCGCGGCCAGGGTGGCGCCGGCCACATTGGCCGTGCCGGGCAAGACGTCGCCCTGGCCATTGGCTTCGCACAGGTCGGCGAATTTCTTTGGCTTGGCGATGTCGGTGATGCGTTTTTCCTCGGCCGCATAGCGTCCCAGCTTGTAGTACACCTGGTCGTAGCCGATGGCCGGCTGGGTCGGATGCAGTTCATCGAGGCTTACCTGCAGGATGCGCGGCTGGGCGGCGCTGCCCACGACGGTGGCCATCAGCGCCTGCTGGCGCGAGCTCAGGACGGGGGCCGGCGCGACGGCGGCATCGCGGGCCCAGGCCATGCTGGCGAAAGACAGGGCCAGCGCGGCGGCGACCCGGGGAAATGCGGTGTGCATGCGACCTCCGAAGTGAGCGGTATGGCGTGCAGCATAGCGCGGCACGCGATTTCGCGCAGTCCGACAGGCGCATGCACTGCGCCATATCAAGAGGGGTAATTAAAACCAGCGCTTAAAACCACGTTTCCACTTGCAGGCCGAACGAGGTGCCGCTGGTGGCGTTGCCGTACACGGGGCCCGATTCATTGGCCTTGTTGACGGCGGCCGTGGCGGCGTCGTTCCATTTGCCGTAGGTGACAAAGGCGCGCAGCTCGGGACGCGACCAGTAACCTTTGCCCGCTGTCAGGGTGGGCGCGAAGGTCAGCTTGGTCAGGCGCTGCGCGGCGCCGCCCGTGGGCGAGGTCACGCGGTCCGTGCCCAGCTCGAATTGCAGCTTGAAGTTGTCGTTGACGGCATACACGGGGCGCACGCCCAGGGTGGTCCAGGTCGAACTGCCGCCCGTGGCGTCGGACTTGTCGCGCTGCACGATGGCGATCATTTCCGCGCTCCATTCCGGCGTCGGCTGTATCCACAGCGAATTGAAGATGCGCAGGCGCGTGACGTCGCTGCCATTGCGGATCGAACCCGTCGTGCCCATGCGGTCGCAGCACTGGCCGCCGGCGCCCGTGCCCGGCCCCACGCCGTACTGGATGCCGAAGGTGTTGGCGCCGCCCCACACTTTATCCTGCTTGTGCAGCACGGTGGCCTGCCAGCCGCTGTGCGAGGTGCTGTCCTTCCTGTCGGGCGTGATGAGGGTGGTCAGCACTTCCAGCGTGCCATCCTGGTTGATGGGGATGCCCTGGTAGACGAGATTTTGCCGGATGGCCGAGTTGCCGGGCTTGTCGTTATCCTTGAAGAAGCCATAGCTGATGCGGCCCGGTCCCAGCTTGTACTGGTCGATGCCGCCGCCGGTGCCGTTCATATTGATGTATTGCAAGTCCAGCATGTGGATGTCGGGACGCATGTAGTAGCGCTTGCCGATCCAGGCCGTGCCGCCGTTGAGCATGGCGATGTTTTTCGCTTCCACGTACATCTTCGACATGCTCAGTTCCGAATCGCTGACGGCGGAGCTGGGCGTGTAGGCGGCCACCATGATATGGCCGACGAAGCTGACGCCATTGGGCGACTTGGCCATTTCCTTCTGGTATTCGAACTCGCCATAGGTGTCGCATTCGTTGCCGAGCCGGTAGCGCATGGTGTTGCCACCCAGGCCGTAGCAGCTTTGCGGGCCGCGGCTGTCCGAGCTCGAGCCGAGGCCGGCGCGGAAGTAGCCGTGGTATTCGCCTTCGGCATCGCTGGCGTGGGCGGCGCCGCAGGCCAGCAGCATAGTGCAGGCCAGGGCCAGCGAGGTCTTGATCGGGTGTTGCATGGAATCTCCTTGTCGTTATCAAAATGCGTGCTTGGGCACGTCGTACCGGATCGCTGCCGATCCAATCGGGGGACTGCCTGGGCGGAAAGCTCAGGCGGCCAAAATCTGTTTCGATGAAATCAGGTTGCCGGGTTCGCGCCGCGTGCGCGCCACGCCTTGCGCGTCGAACAGATGGAAGGCGCTGCTGGCGGCCGAGACCGTGAATGGCTGGCCCAGCGGCACGCGGTTGTTGCCATCGCCGCGTATCACCAGTTCCTGGCCGTTGTCCAGTGCCAGGTAGATGAAGTTGGCTTCGCCCAGGTGTTCCACCAGGCTGACGACGCCCTGGAACTGGGCGCTGCCATCGCCGTTTTCCAGGATGTGCTCGGCGCGCAGGCCGACCGTGACGGCATCGCCCGGCAGCAAGCCGGCCGGATCGACGAGGGCCGTGATTTCCTGGCCGCTGGCCAGCGCCACGCGCACGCCATCGTCCTGCGCGGCGATGACCTTGCCCTCGAAGAAATTCATCATCGGCGCGCCGATGAAGCCGGCCACGAAGCGGTTGGCCGGCTGCTGGTACAGCTCGAGCGGCGTGCCGGCCTGCTGGATATGGCCGCCATGCATGACGACGATCTTGTCGCCCAGGGTCATCGCCTCGACCTGGTCGTGCGTCACATACACGATGGTGGCGTTCAACTGGCGATGCAGCTTGGCAATTTCCAGCCGCGTCTGCACGCGCAGGGCCGCGTCGAGGTTGGACAGCGGCTCGTCGAACAGGAACAGCTGCGGTTCGCGCACGATGGCGCGGCCGATGGCCACGCGCTGGCGCTGGCCGCCCGACAGTTCGCGCGGCAGCCGTTCCAGCAGGTGGTCGATCTTCAGGATGGCGGCCGCGTGGCGCACGCGCTGGGCGATGGCTTCCTTGCTGGCGCCGGCGATCTTCAGGCCGAACGCCATGTTGCGGTACACGCTCATGTGCGGATACAGGGCATAGCTCTGGAAGACCATGGCGATGCCCCGTTCGGCCGGCGGCAAGTCGTTGACAACCTTGCCGCCGATGGACAAGGTGCCCTGCGAAATGCTTTCCAGGCCGCACAGCATGCGCAGCAAGGTCGACTTTCCGCAGCCGGAAGGGCCTACCAGCACGACGAATTCACCGTCGCGGATGTCGAGGTCGATGCCGGCCAGCACATTGTGGCGGCCGTCGTAGGATTTGGTCAGTTGTTGCAGGCTTACATGGGCCATGGTGCACCTATTATTTTACCGCGCCGGACGTCAGGCCGCGGATCAGTTGACGAGAGAAAATGACGTACATGACGAGCACGGGAATGACGGCCAGCGACAGCGCCGCCAGCACGGAGTTCCAGTCCGTCACGTATTGGCCGATGAATTGCTGCACGCCCAGGGTGACGGTCTTGGTGCGGTCCGATGGCGCCAGGATCAGCGGGAACCACAGGTCGTTCCAGGCGGGAATCATGGTGAACACGGCCACCGTGGCGATGGCGGGGCGGATCAGGGGCAGGATCACCTGGAAGAAGATGGCGAATTCGCCCACCCCGTCGCAGCGCGCCGCATCCTTCAGTTCGCGCGGCACCTGGCGCACGAATTCGGACAGAATCATCACGGCCAGCGGCAGACCCTGCGCCGTGTACACGAGCACCAGCGCGCTCAGGGTGTTGATCAGGTCGAGCCGCACCACCAGTTCCAGGATGGACACCGTGCCGAGGCGGATGGGGATCATGATGCCCAGCGCCAGGTACAGGGTCAGCAGGCGGTTGCCCGTAAACGTGTATTCCGACAAGGCCCAGGCCGCCATGGCGCCGAACAGCACGATCAGCAGCAGCGACAGCAGAGTGACGAACAGGCTGTTGCCGAAATACAGCAGGAAGTCGGAATTGGCCAGCACCTTGTGAAAGCCCACGAGCGAAAAGGTGGAGGGCGTGGGCAGGGCCAGCGGATTGTCGAAGATGGCGGCCCGCGTCTTGACCGAGTTGATCAAGATCAAGACGATGGGGAACAGGGCGATGATGGTGTAGCCGGCCAGGATCGCATGCACGGCGGCGCGGCCCAGGGGGCGGGTGGAAACGTTGCGCATGGCGGCCCTTACAGTTCGTAGCGTGTCAGCTTGCGCTGCACGAAAAAGAAATACACGCCCACGCCCACGAGGATCACGAGGAACATCATGGTGGCCACGGCGGCGCCCATGGTGGGGCTGCCCAGCTGGGCCTGGTAGCCGAAGAAGGTGCGGTAAAAGAAGGTGCCGAGGATGTCGGTGGCGTAGTTCGGTCCCGCCAGCGCGCCTTTCACGGAATACACGAGGTCGAAGGCGTTGAAATTGGCGACAAAGGTGAGGATGGTCACCAGTCCCAGGGTGGGCCAGATCAGCGGCAACTTGATTTGCCAGAAGATGCGCATGGCGCTGGCCCCTTCCGCGTGGGCCGCCTCGATGATTTCCTCGGGCACGGCCAGCAGGGCCGCATAGATCAGCATCATGGGAATGCCGATATATTGCCAAACCGAAATGAGGGCGATGGTCAGCAGGGCTGTCGATTCCTGGCCCAGCCACGGCGCGAAGTAACTGCCGATGCCGACGCCATCCATCAGCGACTGGCCCACGCCCCACAGCGGCGACAAGATCAGCTGCCAGATGAAGCCGATGATGACGACGGACAGCAGGGTCGGCAGGAAGATCAGGGTGCGGTAGCTGCGCTCGCCCTTCAACCCCTTGAGGCTGAAGAGGGTGGCCAGCAGCAGGCCGATGGGATTTTGCAGCAGCATGTGAATGAGGAAGAACTTGCAGTTGTTCCACATCGCATTCCAGAAACTTTGCGACCATTGCGGGTCGAACAGGATGGTGGCGTAGTTGGCCAGGCCGGCAAAATGGTGCTGGCCGCTCTCGTCGGTCGTGTACAGGCCGAGACGCAGGGTATCGGCCATGGGCAGGGCGCTGAACAGCGAGTAAATGACCAGCGCCGGTGCCAGGAACACGAGCACGTGCCATGGGAAAGCTTTTTTCACGGCGAAACTCCAGACGAAGAAAAGCACCGGCGGCGGGGCCGCCGGCAAAACCGTGCCACCGGCTGCCGCATCGCTTTGCTCAGGCCGGTTGCGCGGGGAGGAGGGAGGAATTTATTGCTGCTGCGGCTTGTACCACTTGGCAAAGCCGGACTGGATCTGGCGCGCCGCGTCCTTCGGCGCCAGCTTGCCGTTCAAGACCTGGGCGTTGACGTTCCACAGCTCGTTTTCCATGCTCGGTTCGCCACGGTTGAGGATTTGCGCGTTCAGGCGGATGGTCGAGGCGCAGCTAGCGCGCCAGCCGTTCATTTGCTTGGCCAGCGGGTCCTTGATGGAGATCAGATGGTTCGACAGCGAGAAGAAGCCCGTCACCTTGTTGGTGTAGATGTCGGCGAATTCCTGCGAACCGAGCCAGGCGAGGAATTTGTAGGCGTCTTCCTTGTTCTTCGACTTTTTGTTGACGCTCATGCCGATGTCCGTGTGGTCCGAGATATAGCACTTGTCGCCGGCCTTGCGCACGGGCGGGTTGAAGGCGCCCAGTTCCAGTTCCGGGTCTTGCTTGAAGTAGGCGATGTCCCAGGAGCCGGACGGGTAGATGGCGGCCTTGCCCAGCGCAAACTGGTTCTGGCTGTCGCCATAGGTTTGCGCGCTGGCCCCCTTGGACAGGTAGCTGCCCAGGCGGGCCTCGTATTCCCAGGCGGCGACGAATTGCGGGTCGGTAAATTTGGCCTTGCCGGCGATCAGCGCCTTGCGGCCTTCTTCACCCTTCCAGTAATTGGCGCCGATGCTGGTGAAGACCACCTGGTTCGCTTCCCACTGGTCGGCCGTGCCCAGCGCCAAGGGCGCATATTTGCCGCTTTTCTTGACCGTTTCCAGTACCTTGAAGAATTCCTCTTCCGTTGCGGGTGGCTGCAGTTTCAGTTCGCGGAAGATTTTTTTGTTGTACAGGAAACCATGCATGACGGAGGCGATCGGCATGCAGAAGGTGTCCTTGCCATCGTCCGTCTGCCACGCCACCTTGGCCGAGGCGGGGAAGTTATCCATGCCGGCCTTGCCGTCGAGCTTTTCCAGCTGGCCCCGCTTGTACAGGGCCAGCGAGACGTCGAACGGGCGGCAGGCCAGCAAGTCGCCTGCCGTGCCGCCGCTCAGGCGCGCGTTCAGGGTGGAATCGTATTCGGTGGGGGCCGTGGGCGAGAATTTGATCTCGATGCCAGGGTGCTTTTTCTGGAAGGCGGGAATGAGCACCGTTTCCCACAGGGTCTTGTCATCCACGCGCCAGCTTTCGATGGTGAGCGTGCCAGCTTGTGCCGTGCCGCTGGCCAGCAGCAGGGCCAGTAATGTGTTGCGCGCGGCCACGCCGCCTTTTGCATGCAGTTGCATGTCGTCTCCTTGTTGGTGTTGGTCTTGTTTTACTGCCGGTTACGCTGCAGTTGGCGGACAGTAGCATCGGAGAAAATGTGACGCCAGCGCCCGGCATTGGACCGATGTACTTTTCTTATCCTGTTGATTCAAAAGGATAATTTTCAAATGTGCAGGTGCGCTTGCTTACCTTTCCTTACCGTCATCCGATGCCGTGGCGCGCCGCGCGGGGCGTCGGGTGGCTGGCCCGGTTTATCCTCCGCGCAAGATAGGGCAACAAAAGCTCACATTTCTTTACAAATCAAGGTACTAAATTACCAACATGCTGTTTTGTAGTTGGGCTATAGTTTGTCGCGACAAGAAAAAGGGGACAGGATTGAAGACGCCACCGCGCAGCACCGCCGACCGCCATGCCGGGGCCGCCCGCCGTCGCGGCGTGGCGGCGCTGGCGCTGCTGGCCGCCCTGTTCTGCAGCGTGCCCGTGCGGGCCGAGCCGCTGCAAGTGCTGCACTGGTGGACGTCAACCGGCGAACGCCGCGCCGCCGACGTGCTGGTGGCACGCCTGGCGCAGGAAGGCGTCGAATGGCGCGACGCGGGCATTGCGGGCGGCGCCGGGGTCGGCGCGGGCAAGGTCTTGAAGAGCCGCGTGCTGGCCGGCAATTCGCCGGAAGTCATGCAGCTGATCGGCTATACCCTGGGCGAGTGGAGCGACCTGGGCTTGCTGCTGCAGCTCGACAGCGTCGCCGCCAGCAACAACTGGCGCGCGACCATGTATCCCACCGTGTGGGGATTGCTGCAAAACCGGGGCCATACGATGGGCGTGCCGGCCGGCATCCACCGCATCAATACCCTGTTTTACAACCGCAAGATCTTTCAGCGCCTGGGCCTGGCCGTGCCGCGCAGCTGGAGCGACTTCGAGCGCGTGGCCGGCAAGCTGCGCCAGGCCGGCATCACGCCGCTGGCGCAAAGCAGCGAAGCGTGGCAGGTGGCGACCTTGTTTGAAACGCTGGTGCTGGCCGAATCGGGGCCCGCGTATTACCGCGCCCTGTTTGTCGACAAGAAAGCCGAGGCGTATGCCGACCCGCGCCTGCGCCACGCCTTGCAGCGGCTGAGGTCGCTGAAGCAGTGGATGGGCACGCCGCTGCGCGAACAGGGCTGGCCCGAAATGGCGCGCCAGGTGGGTGATGGCGAGGCGGCCATGTACATCATGGGCGACTGGGCGAAGGGCGAGCTGAACGCCTGGGGCCGTGCCACGGACGAGGTGTTCGGCTGCGCCGCCGCACCGGACACGGGCGACTACCACCTGTACAGCATCGATACGCTGGCCATGTTCGCGTCCGACTACACGCACCAGGGCGCGCAGGAAAAGCTGGCGCAGGTGGTCGCTTCGCTGCCCGTGCAGCTCGAATACAGCCAGGTGAAGGGCTCGATTCCCGCCTTGCGCCAGGCCGACCTGTCGCGTTTGGACAGCTGTGCACGCGCCTCGGCGCAGGCATTCGCGCGCGGCGCCGCGTTCCAGGCGCCCAGCCTCGTGCACCGCATGGCCACCGATGAAACCAGCAAGGACGCCATCATCGCCGAAGTGCACCGCTATTTCCTGGACGAGACGATCAGCGCGGCCGACGCCCAGCGCCGTATTGGCAGCATGTTGCAGGCGCTGAATAAAAAAGGACGAGACCATGTCACGCAAAATCCTGGTCGTTGACGACGATCAAAAGACCCGCATGCTGTTGAAGGCCTACCTGGAAAAGAACCAGTACGAGGTGGGCCTGGCGCACGATGGCGCCACCTTCCTGGCCGAATTCCACCGCCACGTCGACAGCCTGTCGCTGGTGATCCTCGACGTGATGCTGCCCGACACGGATGGCTTTGCCCTGTGCAAGGTGGTGCGCGCCCGCTCGAACGTGCCCATCATCATGCTGACGGCCAGCTCCGACGAGACGGACCGGGTGGTGGGGCTGGAACTGGGCGCCGACGACTACATCGCCAAGCCCTACAGTCCACGCGAATTGCTGGCGCGCATCAAGGCCATCCACCGCCGCACGGGCATCGACGCGGCCGCGCCGCCCCGCTATTACCGCTTCGTCGGTTTCACCCTCGACACGCTGGAGCGCACGGTGACGGATGCTGATGGGGAAGCGCTGCAGCTGACGGGCCTCGATTTCCAGCTGCTGCGCTACTTTGTCGAGCATCCGGGCGATATCCTCGACCGCAGCGTGCTGTGCGAGCAGACGCGGGGGCGCGACGCGGGGCCGCTCGACCGCTCGCTCGACGTGCAGGTAAGCCGGCTGCGCCTGCGCCTGAAGGACGATGGCAAGCAGCCCATGCTGATCAAGACGGTGCGCGGCGCCGGCTATGTCTTTTCTGCCGACGTGAGCAGTGCGCATGCCTGAGCGGGGCGCGCGCCGGCTGCTCGAGCGCCTGTTGCCGCCGTCGCTGCTGGGGCGCTTGTCCGTGGTGATGGTCGCCGGCGTACTGGCCACGCAACTGGTGGGCAACCTGATCTGGGCCACGCAGCTGCGCCGCGACTCGGCGGTGGAGGCGCGCATGGCTTCGCAGCACCTGGCCCGCAGCGCCGCCAGCACCATCCGTTTCTTCCTCAGCCTGCCGGCCAACTACCGCCCCATCCTGATCCAGCAATTTCGCGAGATGGGCGGCACGCGCTTCTTTGTCAACGTCAACCAGGGGCCGCTGGCCATCCGCGAAATCGCCCCGCACGCGCTGGCCGATACGGTGGTGGCCACAGTGGGCGCGGCGCTGAAGAACGACTTGCCGCAGCTGGCCGGCTACCGCGTGGGCTTCGCCTGGCCGGGCGACCTGGTGGTGGCCGACAGCGGCGCGCACATCGGCGACTTGCCGGAAAACTGGGTGCAGCACATCTTGCTGCTGAAACCGAATCCCGCGCCCGTCCTCGTGATCCAGGCCGAGCTGGAGCCTGGCAACTGGCTGTACCTGGCGGCGCTGATGCCCAACCCGTATTTCTTGCAAAGCAGTAATCCGTGGACACTGGACCGGGTATTGCTGCAAGCGTTGTCGCTGGCGGCCGTGCTGCTGCTGTCCATCCTCGTCGTCCGCTGGACAACACGGCCGCTGGCGGCCTTGTCGGACGCGGCCGAAGCGTTTGGCCGTGGCGAGACGCCGCCGCCCCTGCCGCAGACGGGCAGCCGCGAGTTCGTGCAGACGGCGCGCGCCTTCAGCGGCATGCGCGAACGCATCCAGCGCTACCTGGAAGACCGCGAACGGCTGTTCGTCTCGATTTCGCACGACTTGCGCACGCCCATCACGCGCCTGAAATTGCGCACGGAATTGCTCGACGACGATGTGCAGCGCAACGAATTCCACGATGACCTCGATGAGCTGGACATGATGGTCAAGGGCGCGCTGCAATGCGTGAAGGATAGCGATATCCATGAAAACGCCACCGAGGTGCGGCTGGACCCCTTGCTGCAGCGCATGGTGCGCGGGACCCAGCTCGCTGGCCATGAAGTGCATTACGCGGAGACGGGCCTGAGCGTGAAGGCCAAGCCCCTGGCCCTGAAGCGCGCCATCGGCAATCTGCTCGACAATGCCCTGTTTTATGGCAAGACGGCCCACCTGTCGGCGTGCCGCGAAGGCGTCAACGTGGTGATCCGCATCCGCGATGACGGCCCCGGCGTGGCCGAAGAGGCGTTCGCCAGCCTGTTCCAGCCCTATGTGCGCCTGGAGCATGGCCGCGAGCAAAACGCGCATGGCATGGGATTGGGGCTCGGTATCGCGCGCAGCATCATCCAGGCGCACGGCGGCGAGCTGACCCTGGCCAACCACCGCGACGGCGGCCTGGAAGCGACCATCCGCCTGCCGGCACACTGAAGTGCCGCCATGCCTGCCGCGTCAGTGCGGCGTGCCCAGCATGCGCAGGCAGGCGTCGGCCACGTCAGCGGCGAAGGCGCTGCTGTCCTGTAACTGCGCGGCGATGGCGTCGTCCGTCACGCCGTGCACGGCCGAGTAAATCATCAGGGCCGCCAGGCGCGGCTGTGGCAAGGGCCATGCGCCCGCCGCCGCGCCGCCCGCCAGGATGGCGCCGAGCTGGGCCAGGATGGCGTTCTTGTCGGGATTGTCCGCAGGATCGATGCCGATGCTGCGCCGGTGGCTCGTGTAGACGATGTCGTGCAATTGCCAGGTGCCGATATTGAGCCACGCGTTTCCCGACCCGCGCGAACGGGCGCACGTGATCGGCGGCTGGTCGGCTTTCAGCGCGCTGGCGCTGATCCTGGGGCCGCTGCTGGGCGGCATGCTGCTGGAGACCACGGGCTGGCAAAGCATCTTCCTGATCAACCTGCCGCTGGGCTTGCTGGCCATGCTGCTGGGGGCCTGGGGCATCACGGAGCGCCATTACCGTGAGCAGGCGGCGCTGGACCGGACGGGGCAGGTACTCAGCATCGTCTGGCTCGGCGCGCTCACCTACGGCTTGATCGCGCTGGGCGAGGCGGGCGGACCGGGCGGCGCGGCTGCCTGGCCATCGCTGGGCGTGGCGCTGCTGGCCTTCATCGCTTTCCTGGCCGTCGAAGCGCGCGCGCCGCGCCCCCTGTTGCCGCTGCGGCTGTTTCGCGACCGGACCTTTGCGGTGATCAACCTGGCCTCGCTGGTGCTGGGGTTTGCCTGCTACAGCAGCCTGTTCTTTTTCTCGCTGTACCTGCAGCAAATCCAGGGCTGGCCGGCGGGCGCCAGCGGCTGGCGCATGTTGCCGCAGTTCGCAGCCATGGGCATCGTTTCCCTGTGCTTCGGCCGCCTCAGCCGCCACGTGTCCCTGCGGCGATTGATGCTGGCTGGCTATGTGCTGGCGGGGCTGGTGCTGCTGGCGACGGCGACCTTGGCGCCGCGGACGCCCTACGCCATCGTCGGCAGCCTGTTCGGCCTGCTGGGCCTGGCCATGGGATTGGCCGTGCCAGCCACGGGCTTGCTGGCGATGGCAGCCGTGGAAGGCGAGCGGGCCGCCATGGCATCGGCCATCATGAATGCCTTGCGCCAGGCGGGCATGACCATGGGCGTGGCCGTGCTGGGCAGCGTGATGAGTTTGCGCGCCGCCGCCCTGCTGGAGCGGGCCGGGCAGGTTGCCGCCCTGGCCGCCGGCTTTCAGCTGGCGATGCTGCTGGCAGGGCTGGCGTGCCTGGCCGTGGCCTTGCCGCTGTACTGCTTGCCGCCGAAGTAAGGTTCAGGCACGCAAGGCGCTGGGCACGCGTGGCGACGACATCAGGTCGCGGAATGCGGCCCAGTGTTCCGCGCGCGTGGCGCCCTGACGCTCGACATAGGCTTTCGCCATGTCCTGGCCCAGGTTGTAATTGATGACGTACGCGCCCATGGCATCGTAGAACTGCAGGCGCTGCGCGGATTTCTCGGCCGGGTACAGGCGCACGTTGACCAGCCATTCCAGTGCCTCTTCGCGGTTCAGGCTGCCTTCGAGGTACTGGCGCGCGATATCGTTGTCGGCATAGCTCAGTTTGGCCAGCAGCCCATTGAGTTGCGCATAGCGGGGCGCCAGCGCCGGATCGAGGCCGGCCAGCGGGTACAGTACCTGCTGTTCGAAAACCAGCCGCTCTGCATCCGTGAAACTCAGTTCGATGCCGTAATTGGCCGTGCCTTCGGCAATCAAGGATTGCGGAGAATATAGCGGATAGATGCAGTATTCGATCCAGCCCTTGCCGCGCACCAGGTCGCGCTCGAGCAGCACGTTGTAGACGTGGTGGCCCGGATACGCTTCGTGGCAGCCCAGGTCGACGGCGCGGTCTATGTACACGGGCAAGTCGGTATTGATCTGGATCACGCTCTGGTAGTTGCCCTTGTACCAGTTGTAGCCGCTCCACGGCTTGTCGGTGACGAATTCCAGCACGAAATCTTCGCCTTCGGGCAGGGCGATGTACTGCAAGGTGCGTTCGCGGCCCGCGCGGATGGCCGCATCCATGACGGCGCGTAGTTTGTCGGCGGGAATGACAAGTTGCGCGCGCAAGGCATTGACCCGGTCGCTGACCGTGCCGTCGCCAGGCAGCAGGGCATCGATCTGCGCCACCAGTTCTGCATAGTATGCGCGGCTGTGGTGGGGCGAGACGGCGTCGTACAGGCGCGCGCTTTCCGTATCGAAATCCAGGCGCGATCCCTGCAGCATGTCCGTCTTGGCCAGCACGGCCTGCAACTGCTTGCGCAGGTTGAGGGCGCGCAAGCAGGCGGCGTCGCCCAGCAGGGCCAGCGCCGCGTTTGCGCCATCCTTGATGCCGCTCAAACTCAGTTGCTGTTCTACCGCTTCTTGTTGCCATGCGGGCGGGCCGTAATACGCGTCGACATACGAGGCATCGTGCTGGCCCATGGCCAGGATCAGTTTGACGTAGCGTTCGGCCACGTTGGTGAGGAGGGGAGAGTGGCTGTCGTGCTGCGTCATGGCGGCATGCTTCCTGGCGGTTGAACAGGTGCTTATTGTATAGCGCATCTGCATGCAGATGCGATGTACACACGCGACATCATTTCCCTATAACAATTAGAAAAACGCATCTTGATGTAGCTCAGTGAACCCGGTATTCGCAGCCTGTGTGCGCGGGTTTGGTAGCAAGATGGGCGGCCTACTTTTTTACATGTACACGTGATTTTACCCTTGATCTTTCTTCGTTTGTGGACGAATATGATGTACGAGATACGGCACTACCTGACATCATCGGGCAGGGATTTGTATACGGAATGGCTGAAGCGCCAGCGCGACAATACGGCCAGGGTAGCCATCGTGCGCCGCGTGCTGCGTATGATTGCCGGCAATTTTGGCGACCATAAATTTTGCCACGACGGCGTGTGGGAGTTGCGCATCGATGTGGGGCCTGGCTACCGCGTGTATTACGCCATCGCTGACGGGCAGATCATTTTATTATTGTGTGGCGGCGCAAGCGCGTGGAGACAAGCGCACGCAGCCGAAAGATATCGAATACGCCTGTGCCTGCTGGCACGACTGGAAGGAGAGAGGACATGAAAGAGGACGTGAAAGAAGTCATGAGCAAACCACCAAGAGACCGCTCGCATGACGAGGCGATGGCCGAACTGTACCGCGACGATCCCGCCTTTGCCCTTGCATTGATCAACGATATCCTCGTCGATGGCGACCGCGGCGAACTGCTGGCCGTGCTGCGCCAGCTGACGCGCGCCTTTGGCGGCGTGCCCGCCGTGGCGCAGGCGGCCAAGCTCAATCCTACCCAGCTGTACCGCACCTTGTCGCCCGATGGCAATCCCTCCTTGAGCACCTTGACGGCCATCCTCGATGCCATGGGCTTGCGCCTGGCCGTGGAACCCAGGCAGCCCGAGTGTCCATTTCCCGCGCCGGCTGCCTGAATCCCCTGGCGGCTTAAAACTCCACGGGCCGTGCCTCGCGCATCGCTTGCGTCATGGCCAGGCCGATGCGCGTCGCTTCCGTCGCATCGTGCAAGGTCAGCGACAAGGTGCGCCGGCCCAGTGCCGCATCCGTGAACTCCTGCGCCTCGATCAAAAAGGCGTCGGCGAAGCGGGCATAGAAGTCCGGCGTGCATTCATTGCGCACGCCATGCGCATCCGAAATTTCCACCCGGTTCAGGCGCGGATTGCTGCCCACGGCCAGGCGGCCGCCCGTGCCAAACACTTCCGTCAGGGTTTCGTGGCCGTGCGCCATGGTGCGCGAGGCCATGAAGCTGGCCATGCTGCCATCTGAAAATTCGACCATCGCCAGGCCGTTGTCCACGTCGCCGAACGCCTGCAAGCCCGTGTGGATGGCGTTGGTGCCGCTCGCATATACGCGTTTGGGCACGGGATTGCCCAGCAGCCAGCGCGCCAGGTCGATATCGTGCACGCTGCAATCGAGGAAGATGCCGCCGCTGGTGGGGGCGAAGCGCATGAAGGCGCCGCTGGGGTCGTTCTGGTCGCAGGTTTGCGAACGCACCAGATACGGCTTGCCGATGACACCTTGGGCGATCTTTTGCTGCGCGTCATGGTAGCTGGCATCGAAGCGGCGCACGAAGCCGATCATGATGGTCAGCTGCGGGTGGCGCGCCGCTTCCGCTTCCACCTTCAGGCAATCGGCCAGGTCCAGCGACAGCGGTTTTTCGCAAAACACGTGCTTGCCGGCGCGCAGGGCGGCGATGATCTGGTCCGCATGCAGCGAGGTGGGCGTGACGAGGAAGACGGCGTCCAGGCCTGGGTGGGCCAGCAGGGTGTCGTAGTCCGCATAACCGGTGGTGATGCCGAGCGTGCTGGCTGCCCAGTCCAGTTCGGCTGGTACGGGGCTGCAGGCGGCCACGACTTCGGCATTCGGCACGCGCTGCGCCAGGTTGATGGCGTGGCGCTGGCCCAGCCGGCCCAGGCCGACGATGCCGACTTTTAATGTTGGGGATGACATGGTGTCTCCAGGTATTTTTATTATTGGTTTATAAAGTGACCACGCGCTGTTCGCGCCACGACAAGGTGGCCGCCTCGGCCAGTTCCAGTGCCTTCAAGCCATCGTGGACGGTGGTGCGCAGCGGCGTGCCGTGGGTGAGGGCGTCAAAGAAATGCGCCATTTCTTGCGCGTAGGCCACGCGATAACGCTCCAGGAAGAAGTCTTCCGGTTTGTCCACGCTGACATTCACGGCGCCATAGGCCGTCACTTCCGTCGGCTTGTGGTTGCCCGCTTGCAGCATGCCGGCACTGCCCAGCACTTCGAAGCGCTGGTCGTAGCCGTAGGCGGCGCGGCGCGAGGCATTGATCTGGCACAAGCGTCCCTTGGCCGTGCGGATGGTGACGACGGCCGTGTCCAGGTCGCCCGCCTCGCCGATGGCGGGGTCGACGAGGCAGCTGCCCGTGGCGTGCACGCTGACGGCTTCATCGTCGAGTATCCAGCGGAAGATGTCGAAATCGTGGATCAGCATATCCTTGAAGATGCCGCCCGACACCTTGATGTAGCTGACGGGCGGAGGACCAGGGTCGCGGCTGGTGACCACCAGCAATTCGGGCGTGCCGATCTCGCCCGCTTCGATGCGTGTCTTGACGGCATTGAAAGTCGGGTCGTAGCGGCGCTGGAAGCCCAGCATGCACAGTACCTTGGCTTCCTTGACGGCGGCGGCGCAGGCGCGCGCACGGGCTATGGTCAGGTCGACGGGTTTTTCGCAAAAGATGGCCTTGCCGGCGGCGGCCGAGCGCAGGATCAGGTCCGCATGCGTGTCCGTACTGGAAGCGATGACGACGGCCTTGATGGCGGGGTCTGTCAATGCCGCCTCGACAGTCGCGCTGCTGCCGCCATGCAGGCCGGCCAGCGCGGCGGCCGCCTCCTGGTTGACGTCGACCACGTACTTGAACTGCACGCCGGGTTGGGCAGCCAGGTTGGCCGCGTGGATTTTGCCGATGCGTCCGGCGCCGAACAACGCTACTTCAATCATCATGTTCTCCTGGGGTGTGGATTTCTTCGATGTCGAGCTCTAATTTGTATGCCAGCGCGATGAACAGCGCCTGGCACAGGCAGATGGTGCTGGTCAGCGAACGGAAGGCGAAGGCGCTGCCCTCGGTGACGGTGAGCAGCGCGTCGGAGGCCCGCGCGAGCGGGGCCAGTTTGCTGTCGGTAATCACGAGGACCTTGGCGCCCTTGTCTTGCGCCGCCTTGATGCACTGCTGGGTTTCCTTGCCGTAAGGCGAGAAACTGATGGCGATCGCCACATCGCGTTCGCGCACGCTGCGCATCTGTTCGCGGTGCATGCCGCCCAGTCCGCTGATCAGGTGCACGCGCTTGTCCGTGTGTTCCAGCGCATAGGCGATGTAGGAGGCGATCGGAAAGGACCGGCGCACGCCGATCACATAGATATTTTCCGCTTTCAGCAGCAGGTTAACGGCCGCTTCCAGCTGCGCGTCGTCGAGGCCGGCCGCCAGGTCGTCGAGGCCGGCGCGGCTGGCGCCGACGAATTCGCGCGTCAGGTCGCCTGCGCTGAGAGCGGCGTCGCGCGTCGAAATGAGCTTGCGGATGCGCTGCTGATAGTCGGGCGTGGCGCCGGCCTGGTCCGTGTAAGCCTGGCGGAACACATCCTGCATTTCGGAAAAGCCCGTATAGCCGAAGCGCTGCGCGAAACGCACGATGGCGGATGGCTGCACGTCGCAGGCGGCAGCGATATCGCTGATGCGCTCGAGCATCAGGCTGGCCCGGTGCTTTTCAATGTATTGGGCGATGACTTTCAGCTGGCGCGACAGGTTGTCGTACTCGGCGGCAATGTGCTGCATCAACTGTTCGATGGGGGCGGTGGCTGCCATGGTGTTTTCCTCTGTGTGCTTGCTGGGCCGTAGGATTGCTGCGGCTGGTTCTGGCGAGAATTATAGGAGGGAAATCCAAAAATAGAAATGAATTTCTATTTAAATTTATTTTGAAAATTTTATTGCATTTGTCTTTTTTGTGGCCTAAGCTGTGCGCAGTGCATCGGTTCGTGTGCCGCAAGGCCAGACCGGTGACACCCTTCATAAAAGCTCGCAACTATAAAAATTAATCCGTCTAGGAGACATTCATGCATAGCAATAAAAGCAAGGGTTTGATGAAGTGCCTGGCCATCGCCAGCCTGGGCCTGAGCCTGGGTTTGAGCACGGGCGCCAGCCATGCTGCCGGCGAGAAATTCGTCATGGTCAGCCACGCGCCGGACTCCGATTCCTGGTGGAACACCATCAAGAACGCCATCAAGCAAGCCGGTGAAGACTTCAACGTGTCCGTCGACTACCGCAATCCGCCGAATGGCGACCTGGCCGACATGGCGCGCCTGATCGAGCAGTCGGCCGCGCGCAACTACGATGGCTTGATCGCCGATATCGCCGACTTCAGCGTGCTGCAAAAACCGCTGGGTACGGTAGTGGCCAAGAAAATCATGCTCGTGACCATCAATTCGGGCACCATCGCGCAAAGCGAGCAGTTGAAAGCCATCATGCACGTGGGCCAGCCCGAGTATGACGCGGGCCTGGGCGCCGGCAAGCGCGCCAAGGAGGCGGGCATCAAATCGTTTGTCTGCGTGAATCACTATGCGATGAATGCCTCGTCGTTCGAACGCTGCCGCGGTTTTGCCGATGCGCTCGGCGTCGACTTCAAATCGTCCACGCTCGACACCAATGGCGTCGATCCTGGCGTGATCGAAAGCAAGGTCAGCGCTTATCTGCGCAGCAATCCGAAGACCCAGGCCGTGCTGGCGCTGGGACCGGATTCGGCGCCGGCCGCCATGCGCGCCGTCGAGAAGCTGGGCCTGAAAGGCAAGATGTATTTCGCCAGCTTCGACTTGTCGGAAGAAATCGCCAAGGGCATCAAGGATGGCAGCATCCAGTTCGCGATCGACCAGCAGCCCTACCTGCAAGGTTACATTCCTGTCGCTGTAATGGCCATCATGAAACAGCAAAAGATCACTGACCTGGCCAAGGTCAAGGAAATCCTGATCGCCAATCCGAAATACCAGGCGCGCCTGGCGGAATACGGCCTGACGCCCATCTACGGCCCACGCCACATCAGCTCAGGCCCCGGTTTCGTGACCAAGGAAAATATCTCCAAGGTCGAAAAATACGCCGGCCAATACCGCTAATCCACACAGTCGCCACCGGGAGTTGCCCAGCGCCGCACCGCCTCCCGCGGGCGGCGCATGGGAGGAACACGCCTGGCGCCAGCGATGCTGGCAGGAAAGTAATTGGAATTGGTAACAAGTATCACTGAAAGGACATCGTATGACTGCGCTCAAATCCAGCCTGGCTAGCCCCGGCAAGTATCCTCCTCCGCCTCCCGGCGCCGCCAGCAAGCCAGTTGCCGCCGCCGACGAGCGCGTGGGCACGACCAGCTGGGTCAAACGGTTTTTTGGCCGCCCCGAGTTCGCCTCGATTTCCGGCGCGGTACTCGTGTTTGCATTCTTCGTCATCACGGCCGGCGATTCCGGCATGTTCAATCTCGATGGCGTCGTCAACTGGATGCAAGTGGCGTCCTACCTGGGTATCATCGCCATCGGCGCCTGCCTGTTGATGATCGCCGGTGAATTCGACCTGTCGATCGGTTCCATGATCGGCTTTGCCGGCATGATGATCGCCATTCCGACGATCTATTTCCTCTGGCCATTGTGGGCCGCCATCCTGTTCGCCTTTGCCGGTTCCATGGCGCTGGGCTGGCTCAACGGCTACATCGTCATCAAGACGCGTTTGCCATCGTTCATCGTTACCCTGGCGTTCCTGTTCATCCTGCGCGGCCTGACGCTGGCCCTGTCGATCATGTTTGCCAACCGCACCATCGTCAGCGGCGTGGGCGACCTGGCGGCGCAGGACTGGCTGGCCAGCCTGCTGTTCCACGGCAATGTGGCGACGGGCCTGTTCCAATGGATGGGCGCGCATGGCTGGATCGCCGTGCTCGACGACGGCTCGCCGCTGGTGAAGGGCATTCCGAAAGTCATCGCCTGGTGGCTGGTGCTGGCTGCCGGCGCGGCATTCGTGTTGTCGCGTACCCGCTTCGGCAACTGGATGTTTGCCGTGGGCGGCGACGCCAACGCGGCCAAGAACGTGGGCGTGCCGGTGCGCAAGGTCAAGATCTCGCTGTTCGTCTTCACGGCCTTCTGTGCCTGCCTGTTTGCCACCTTGCAAGTATGCGACGTGGGTTCGGCCGCCGCCGACCGCGGCATGCAAAAGGAATTTGAAGCCATCATCGCGGCCGTGATCGGTGGCGCCTTGCTGACGGGCGGCTACGGTTCCGTCGTCGGCGCCTGCTTCGGCGCGCTGATCTTCGGCGTGGTGCAGATCGGCATCACTTATACCAACATCAATTCGGACTGGTTCCGCGTGTTCCTCGGCGTGATGCTGCTGATCGCGGTGCTGTTCAATAACTTTGTACGCTCACGCGTCACGGAAGCGAGATAAATCATGAGCGAGCATATTCTTGCCCTGGAAAACGTCAGCAAGCGTTTCGGCTCCGTGCTGGCCCTGCAAAACATCACCATGCGCTTGCGCGAGGGGGAGGTTCATTGTTTGCTGGGCGACAACGGCGCCGGCAAGTCGACTTTGATCAAGACCCTGGCCGGTGTGCACAAACCGACCGATGGCCAATACCTGGTCGATGGCAAGCCTGTCGTCTTCAATTCGCCCAGCGAAGCGCTGGACATGGGCGTGGCCACCGTCTACCAGGACCTGGCGCTGGTGCCGCTGCTGTCCGTGGCGCGCAATTTCTTCATGGGCCGCGAGCCGATGAAAAAGCTGCTGGGCCTGGTGCCCGTGATGGATATCGACTATGCGGCCGATACGGCGCGCGACAAGCTGGCCGAGATGGGCATCATGGTGCGCGACCCGCACCAGGCCATCGGCACCATGTCGGGCGGCGAAAAGCAGTGCCTGGCCATCGCCCGCGCCATCCATTTCGGCGCCCGCGTGCTGATCCTCGACGAGCCGACGGCGGCCCTGGGCGTCAAGCAATCGTTCAATGTATTGAAACTGATTTACAAGGCGCGCGAGCGGGGCATTTCCGTGATCTTTATTACGCATAATGTGCACCATGCGTATCCGGTCGGCGACTCGTTCACTTTATTGAACCGGGGCAAGTCGCTGGGCACCTTCACCAAGGATACGGTGACCAAGGATGCCTTGCTGGACATGATGGCGGGCGGTGCGGAAATGCAAACGCTGATGAGTGAACTCGACGGTGTCACGATTTAAGGATAGCCATGAATAATTCCACACAATTTGCCCAGGGGCGGGCGCTGGACGTGATCTGCCTGGGCCGCCTGGCGGTGGACCTGTACGCGCAGCAGATCGGCAGCACCCTGGAAGACGCGACCAGCTTTGCCAAATACCTGGGCGGCTCGTCGGCAAATATCGCCTTCGGCACGGCCAGACTGGGCTTGAAATCGGCCATGCTGTCGAAGGTGGGCGACGATCACATGGGGCGTTTCCTCACCGACACCTTGTCGAAAGAGGGTTGCGACGTCAGCCATGTGGGCATCGACCGCGACCGCCTGACGGCCCTGGTGATGCTGGGCATCAAGGATAAAAACACGTTTCCGCTGATTTTCTACCGTGAAAATTGCGCCGACATGGCCATCGAAGCATCTTCGGTGGATGCGGCCTTCATTGGCTCGAGCAAGGCGCTGTTGATCACTGGCACGCATTTCTCCACGGCCGCCATGCACGCCGTCAGCACGCAGGCCCTTACATTGGCCCGCGCCAGCAACGTGCGCACCGTGCTCGACATCGATTACCGGCCCGTGCTGTGGGGCTTGTCGGGCAAGGCGGACGGCGAAACGCGTTTCGTTTCGAACGAAGGCGTCACCAAACATCTGCAAAGCATCTTGCCGCAGTTCGACTTGATCGTCGGCACGGAAGAGGAATTCATGATCGCCGGTGGCGGCGCCGACATCATGGCGTCCCTGCGCGCCGTGCGGGCCGCCACCCTGGCGACCCTCGTCGTCAAGCGCGGGCCGCTGGGCAGCGCCGTCATCGACAATATGGTGCCGCACAGCCTCGATGACGCGTATAACTACCGGGGCGTGCGCGTGGAAGTATTGAACGTGCTGGGCGCGGGCGACGCGTTTCTCTCGGGCTTTCTGAAAGGCTGGCTGCGCGGCGAGGATTACGAAGCGTGCTGCCGCTACGCGAACGGTTGCGGCGCCCTGGTCGTGTCGCGCCACGGCTGCGCGCCGGCCATGCCTTCGCCCGTCGAGCTAGACTATTTCCTGGCCAACGCGGCCAAACTGACGCAGCCGGACCAGGACGCGACCTTGTCCCGTCTGCACCGCACGACGGTAGCGCGCAAGGAGTGGAATGAGCTGTGCGTGTTTGCCTTTGACCACCGCACGCAATTCTTTGAGCTGGCGCAACAGACGGGCGCACCCGAGTCCGCCATTGCGGCCCTGAAGCAATTGATGGTGCAAGCCGTGGCGCAGACGGAAACGGCCTTGCAGCTGGCCGGCAAGACTGGCGTGCTGATCGATGGCCGCTATGGCGTCGATGCCCTCAATGATGCGACGGGACGTGGCTGGTGGATCGGCCGTCCCGTGGAATTGCCGGGATCAAACCCGCTGCAATTCGACTGGGGCCGTTCCATCGGCTCGCACCTGCTCAGCTGGCCCAAGGAACACGTGATCAAGTGCCTGGTGCAGCTGCACCCGGACGATGCCGTGGAAAACCGCCTGGAACAGGAAGCGCAAATCAAGGCCCTGTACGACGCGGCGCAAGTGAGCGGTCACGAACTGTTGCTGGAAGTGATACCGTCGGAAGCCTTGCCGCACGGCGACGACACGGTCTTGCGTGCCGTCAAGCGCCTGTACAACCTGGGCATTTACCCGGAATGGTGGAAGCTGGAAAGCATGTCTGCCCAACAATGGCAAGCCATCGATGCCCTCGTGCATGAGCGCGATCCGTATTGCCGTGGCGTCGTCCTGCTGGGTTTGAACGCGCCGATTGCCGCCCTGGCCGACAGTTTTGAGCAAGCCAGTGCCAGCACGACGTGCCGCGGCTTCATGGTGGGCCGCACCATCTTCCAGGAACCGAGCCGCCGCTGGCTGGCGGGCGAACTCGACGATGCGGGCCTGATCGCCGCAGTGCGCGCCAACTTCGAGCAGCTCATCGCCCTGTGGCAGCGTACGCGCAACCGCCTGGAGCGTGCAGCATGAGCGCCACGATCAGATTGACCATGGCGCAGGCGCTGGTGCGCTATCTGGCCGCCTTGCGGGTGGATGGGGGCGAACCTTTGTTCGGCGGCGCCTTCGCCATCTTTGGCCACGGCAACGTGGCGGGACTGGGCGAGGCGCTGTACCAGTACTGTGACAGTTTCCCGACTTATCGCGCCCACAACGAGCAGGCGATGGCGCACTCGGCCATCGCTTACGCAAAAGCGCACATGCGCCGGCGCATGATGGCGGTGACCAGCTCCATCGGTCCCGGCGCCACCAACTTGCTGACGGCCGCCGCGCTGGCGCACGTGAACCGCTTGCCGGTATTGCTGTTGCCTGGCGATGTGTTCGTCTCGCGCGCACCCGATCCCGTGCTGCAGCAGCTGGAAGATGCCTCGGACGGCAGTGTCTCGGTGAATGATGCCTTCAAACCTTTATCGCGTTATTTCGACCGCATCGTCTATCCGGAGCAATTGCTCACCGCCTTGCCGCGTGCCATCGCCGCCTTGACGGACCCGGCCGCCTGCGGCCCCGTCACTTTATCTTTGCCGCAAGACGTACAAACGATGGCGTATGACTATCCTGCCAGCTTTTTCGAACCGAGAGTCGTGCGTTTCCGCGCCTTGCCGCCTGTCGAGCAGGAACTGGAAGAAGCGGTGTCGCTGTTGAAAAACGCCAAGCAACCGCTGATCGTGGCTGGTGGCGGCGTGCTGTACGGCCAGGCCAGCGCCGCCTTGCAGGCGTTTGCCGAGCGCCATGGCATTCCCGTGGCGGAAACCCAGGCGGGCAAGAGTGCCTTGCCGTGGGACCATCCGCTGCAGCTGGGCGCCATCGGCGTGACGGGCTCGCCTGCCGCGAACGCGCTGGCGGCGGATGCGGACGTGGTGCTGGCCATCGGCACGCGCCTGCAGGATTTCACCACCGGCTCGAATTCCCTGTTTGCACAGGCGCAGCTGGTCAGCTTGAACGTCAACAGTTTTGACGTACTGAAACGTCGTGGCCTGGGCTTGCAGGCGGACGCGACGCTGGGCTTGCAAGGCCTGTCGCGGCTGCTCGGCAGCTGGAACAGCGCAGGGCAATGGATGGACCGCGCGCAGCAGGCGGGCAACGCCTGGCGCGCGACGGTGGCTGCCATCACCGGCAAGCGCGAGGTGGCCGGCTTGCCGTACGACGGCGAAGTCATCGGCGCCGTGCAGCGTTCCGCTCCCGATTCCACCAGCCGCGACATCGTCGTCTGCGCGGCGGGGACTCTGCCGGCCGAACTGCACAAGCTGTGGCGCACGTCGACGCCAGGCGGCTACCACATGGAATACGGCTATTCGTGCATGGGCTATGAAATCGCCGGCGGCCTCGGCGTCAAGATGGCAAAACCGGAAGCGGAGGTCATCGTCATGGTGGGCGACGGCAGCTATCTGATGATGAATTCGGAAATCGCCACTTCCGTCATGCTCGATAAAAAACTCATCATCGTCGTGCTCGACAACCGGGGCTATGGCTGCATCAACCGCCTGCAGCAGGCGTGCGGCAATGCTTCGTTCAACAATATGTTGCCCGATAGCGCGCCGCATATCGACTTTGCCCTGCATGCGCAATCGCTGGGCGCGCTGTCCGAACATGTGGGCTCGATTGCCGAACTGGAACAGGCGATGCTGCGCGCCCGCGCCGCTACGCGTACCTATCTGATCTGCATCGATACGGACGACACGCGCACGACCGAAGAGGGTGGTTGCTGGTGGGAAGTGGCCGTGCCCGAGGTCTCCACCCAGCCCGGCGTGCAGCTTGCGCGCGCCCGTTATGAACTTGACCGCCAAGGACAACAAAAATGAACGCACCGACATGGAATGTGAAGATCGGCATCAACCCGATCTCGTGGATGAACGACGATTTGCCGTCGCTGGGGGGAGAAACCCCGCTGGAAACGGCCCTCAAGGAAGGCGCCGAGATCGGCTACGTGGGCTTTGAACTGGGCAACAAGTTTCCGAAAGATGCCCCGGCCTTGAACGCCGTGCTGGGCAAGTATGGCCTGGCGTGCGTCTCCGGCTGGTATTCGGGCCGCCTGGCACACCGCTCGGTCGAGGAAGAGATCGCCGCCGTGGCATCGCATCTGCGTTTGCTGGCGGACAGCGGCGCCACCGTGATGGTCTACGGCGAAGTGGCCGACGCCATCCAGGGCGAAGCGCGCGCCCTGTATAAGCGCCCCCGTTTCCAGTCGCAGCAGCAATGGCAGGAATATGCAAACAAATTGACGGCCTTTGCCGCCCACCTGCTGGCGCATGGAGTACGCCTGGCCTATCACCATCACATGGGCGCTTACGTGGAAACGCCGGCCGATGTGGACCAATTGATGGCCTTGACGGGACCCGAGGTCGGCTTGCTGTTCGACACCGGTCACATCACGTTTGCCGGCGGCGATGCGCTGGCAGTGCTGAATAAACATATCGATCGCATTTGCCACGTGCATTGCAAGGACGTGCGCCCCAACGTGGTGAAACTGGCCCGCAATGGCCACTGGAGTTTCCTGCAGGCCGTCATCAATGGCGCCTTCAGCGTGCCGGGCGACGGCAGCATCGACTTCCCGGCCATCCTGACGCGGCTGTATCTGCACGGCTACGAAGGCTGGCTGGTGGTGGAAGCGGAGCAAGACCCGGCCGTCGCGCCCAGCTACGAATACGCGAAGATGGGCCACGATTACCTGGCACGCCTGGTCGATGCGATTCCCCGCCTGGGCCGGGAGGCGGCATGAGCCCGCTGCTGGTGAAGGCCCGGCCGGGTTCCGCCATCGTCGAGGTGACACCCGAGTCGGCCGGCTGGACACATGTGGGCTTTGCCGCGCACCGGCTTCAAGCGGGCGAGTTATTGAACCTGGAGACAGGTAGCCGCGAACTGTGCATCGTTGTGCTGACGGGCACGGTCACCGTCAAGGCGGACGGGCAGGAGTGGCGCGAGATCGGCAAGCGCCAAAGCGTCTTCGAGGACCGCTCGCCGTATGCCGTGTATGTCCCATTGGAAACCAAAGTCAGCATCACGGCGGTGAGCAACGCGGAAGTGGCCCTGTGCAGCGCACCGGCCACGACCCAGCGTCCGGCACGCCTGATCGAGCCATCGTCCATGACGCGCTCCGTGCGCGGCAAGGGTGCCAACACGCGTTATGTGTGCGACATCCTGCCGCAGACGGCCGAGGCCGACGGCTTGCTGGTGGTGGAGGTGGTGACGCCATCCGGTCATTCGTCGAGCTATCCGCCGCATAAACACGACAGCGACAATGTGCCGCTGGAAAGTTCGCTCGAGGAAACCTATTACCACCGCCTGAATCCGGAACAGGGATTTGCCTTCCAGCGGGTCTACACGGATGACCGTTCCATCGATGAAGCCATGGCCGTGGAAAACCACGACGTGGTGATGGTGCCCAGGGGCTACCACCCCGTGACCGTGCCGTATGGCTACGATGGGTATTACCTGAACGTGATGGCCGGCCCGAAACGCGTGTGGCACTTTAAAAATGATCCGGCCCATGAGTGGCTGATGAATAGCAAATAAAGGAACTCCAATGACAACGCAACAGATCGGCCACTTTATCGGTGGCAACCCGATGGCTTCGCGCTCCGAGCGCATGAGCGACGTCTTCAATCCCGCCACGGGCGCCGTGACGGCGAAGGTGGCGCTGGCGACGCCTTCCGAACTGAACGCGGCCGTGGCCGCCGCCCATGCGGCGTTTCCCGCCTGGTCGCAAACCTCGCCCCTGCGCCGCGCCCGCGTGATGTTCAAGTTCAAGGAATTGCTGGAAGAGCACTCGGATCAATTGGCCGCCCTTATCACGGCAGAGCACGGCAAAGTGTTCACGGATGCCAAAGGGGAAGTGACGCGCGGCATCGAAGTAGTGGAATTTGCCTGCGGCATCCCGCAAATGATGAAGGGGGAGTATTCGGAGCAGGTGGCCGGCGGCATCGACGCCTGGTCCATCCGCCAGGCGCTCGGCGTCTGCGTCGGCATCACGCCCTTCAATTTTCCCGTCATGGTGCCGATGTGGATGTTCCCGATGGCAATTGCTTGCGGTAATACGTTCGTATTAAAGCCGTCGGAACGCGACCCGTCGGCCAGCCTGCTGCTGGCGCAGCTGTTGACGGATGCGGGTTTGCCTGACGGCGTCTTCAACGTGGTGCAGGGCGACAAGGAAGCCGTCGATGGCTTGTTGCATCACCCGGACGTGCGCGCCGTCAGCTTTGTCGGTTCCACGCCGATCGCCGAATATATCTACGCCACCGGCTGCGCGCAGGGCAAGCGCGTGCAGGCGCTGGGCGGCGCGAAAAACCACATGGTGGTCATGCCGGACGCGGATATTCCGCAAACCGTCGATGCCCTGATGGGCGCGGCCTTCGGTTCGGCGGGCGAGCGCTGCATGGCTATTTCCGTGGTGGTGGCGGTGGGCAATGTGGCGGACCAGCTGGTCGAGGCGCTGGTGCCGCGCATCGCCGCCCTCAAGATCACGCAGGGCATGGATTTAACAGCGGAAATGGGGCCTGTGGTGACGCAAGTGCACAAGGAGAAGATTGCCGGCTATATCGCCACCGGCGTCAAGGAAGGTGCCAAGCTGGTCAGTGACGGGCGCGGTTTCGTCTTGCCAGGCCACGAAAACGGCTTTTTCCTCGGCGGCAGCCTGTTCGACCATGTCACGCCCGAGATGACGATCTACAAGGAGGAAATCTTTGGCCCCGTGCTCTGCATCGTGCGCGTGCCCGATTTTGCCACGGCGTTGGACCTGGTCAATGCGCATGAATATGGCAATGGCACGGCGATCTACACGCGCGATGGGAATACGGCGCGCGAATACACGCACCGGGTGCAGGTGGGGATGGTGGGCGTCAACGTGCCGATCCCCGTGCCGATGGCTTTCCATAGCTTCGGCGGCTGGAAGCGTAGCCTGTTTGGCGACCACCACGCGCACGGTCCGGAATCCGTGCGGTTCTACACGAAGCAGAAGGCGGTGACGCAGCGCTGGCCCGCTTCCACGGCTGCCGGCGCCGAATTTGCCATGCCGACATTGAAATAAGCCCATCCAAACTGCACGTCGGGTGCGAGCACATGCACCGCGTGCAGGTGGGGAGGGATGGGAAAAGCACGGCGTCAACGTGCCGATCCCCGTGCCGATGGCTTTCCACAGCTTCGGCGGCTGGAAACGCAGCCTGTTCGGCGACCACCACGCGCATGGTCCGGAATCCGTGCGGTTCTACACGAAGCAGAAGGCCGTGACGCAGCGCTGGCCCGCTTCCACGGCTGCCGGTGCCGAATTTGCCATGCCGACCCTGAAGTAAGGGGCGCTAGCGCTATCTGGTTCGCTTCTTGCTTACTGCAATGGTTGTGTTTAGCCATTGCAGATAGCCCTCCATGACGTCCAGCCGTACCCAGCCATTGCGCATTGTTGTCGTCAACACTATTGTCGAGCACGGCGTGCACGAGAATGCGGCATTGGCGGCCCAGGTGCAGCGCGGCAACGCCTTGCGCATCGGCTTGCTTGAATCGGGGTATGACATCGTCGCCTCCCTGCCAGCCGACCTCTACCTTCCCGAACGTATCGCCCAGCTGCAGCCCGACCTCATCATCATTGACGCCGAATCGGATGCGCGCGACGTACTCGAACACATCGTCATCGCCACGCGTGATGAGCGCCGCCCCATCGTCCTCTTTACCGAAGACGGCGCCACGGCCAGCATTGACGCGGCCATGGCGGCCGGCGTGTCCGCCTATATCGTGGCCGGCTTGCAGGCCGAGCGCATTCAACCCGTGCTGAACGTGGCCCTGGCGCGCTTTCGTCAGGAAGAAAAATTGCGCGCCGAATTGCTTGACACGCGGCACAAGCTGCTGGAGCGCAAGGTGATCGAGCGGGCCAAGGGCCTGCTGATGACGCATCACGGCTTGACGGAAGAGCAGGCTTACCAGCGCTTGCGCAGCATGGCCATGAACAAGAAACTCAAACTGGCGGAAATTGCCCAGCGTATCCTCGACGTGGAGGACTTGCTGGGATGAATCGTCCATTTCCTGATACATGCTGGTGCAGTGCACCATTCCGGTGCGTTTCCAGCCTCCCTGGACGGGACGTGCACAGGCACGGTCCTTGCTGCTGGAAGGGGAGAGCCTTGCCCACGGTGGCGCGGAAAAACAGTACTTATCAGCAAGGAATGGTATGACAGAGCAAACGGGCAAAGAGGCGGGACATGGTGCCCAGGTGATGCGGTCCCTGCAGCCGGAAAAACAGACGATACGCATCGGCTATCTGCCGCTGGCCGATTGCGCTTCGCTGGTCATGGCGTCAAAGCTGGGCCTGGATGAAAAATACGGCATCAAGATCGAACTGAGCCGCGAGATGTCGTGGGCCGGCGTGCGCGACAAATTGAATAGCGGCGAACTCGACGTTGCCCACGTGTTGTACGGCCTCGTGTATGGCGTGCAGATGGGCATCGGCGGACAACAGCACGACATGGCCGTGCTGATGAACCTCAATCACAGCGGCCAGGCCGTCACCCTGTCGGCGGCGCTGGCGCGCGAGGGCGCCCACGATGGCGCCACACTGGCGCGGCACATGCGCGGCGCGGCGCGGCCATTTGCGTTTGCGCATACTTTCCCGACCGGCAACCACGCGATGCTGCTGCAATACTGGCTGGCTGCGCATGGCATCGATCCGCTGCGCGACGCGCGCGTGATGACGGTGCCGCCGTCGCAGATGGTGGCCGCCTTGCGCGCGGGCCAGATGGATGGCTTTTGCGCCGGGGAACCGTGGGGCTACAAGGCCATCGTCGATGGCGTCGGCGTGACAGCCACCACCAGTGGCGCCATCTGGCCCGACCATCCGGGCAAGGTGCTGGGCACCAGCGCCGCGTTTGCGCAGCAGCATCCGAACAGCTGCCGCGCCCTGATCGCCGCCGTGCTCGAGGCGGGGCGCTGGATCGACGCCACCGATGCCAACCGGCTGGCCATGGCGGCCATCCTGGCCGAGCCCGCTTACTTGAATACGCCGCAGGAAACGCTGGCGCCGCGCATTCTCGGCCATTATCAGGATGGCCTGGGCAAGACCTGGGACGAGGCGCACGGCTTGAGGTTTTATGGCGCCGGCGCCGTCAATTTTCCCTATCTGTCCGACGGCATGTGGTTCATGACCCAGCACCGGCGCTGGGGCCTGCTGCGCGACGAACCCGATTACCTGGCGGTGGCAAGGCAAGTCAACCGCATCGACCTGTACCGCCAGGCGGCGGAAATGACGGCCACGCCCTTGCCCGCTTCACCGCTGCGCAGCTCGACCCTGTGCGACGGCGTCGTGTGGGACGGCAGCGCGCCGGAAGCGTACGCGGCATCGTTTGCCATCGGCCACTTTTTTTAATGGGAGATTTCATCATGGCACAACAAGGAAGCGTGACTTTGGTCGGCGCCGGCCCCGGCGACCCGGACCTGTTGACCATCAAGGCAGTAAAGGCCATCGCGCGGGCAGACGTGGTGCTGATCGACGATCTCGTCAACCCGGCCATCCTCGCGCATGCGGCGCCCGGCGTGCGCGTGGTCGAGGTGGGCAAGCGGGGCGGCTGTGCTTCCACGCCGCAAGCCTTCATCGAACGCCTGATGCTGGCCGAAGCCCGCGCCGGCCTGCACGTGGTGCGCTTGAAAGGGGGCGACCCCTACCTGTTCGGGCGCGGCGGCGAAGAGCGCGCCTACCTGCGCAGCCACGGCGTGGCCGTCGAAGTGATACCCGGCATCAGCAGCGGCCTGGCCGCACCGTCCGGCATCGGCGTGCCGCTGACGCACCGCGGCTGGAGCCAGGGCGCCATCTTCGTCACGGGCCATGGCAAGGATAGCGCGTCCGAGCCGAACTGGGCGGCACTGGCGCAGAGCAAGCTCACCCTCGTCATCTACATGGGCGTGGCCAGGGTGGCCGCCATCCAGGCGGGCTTGCTGGCCGGCGGCATGGCGCCAGGCACGCCCGTGGCCGTGGTGCAATCGGCCAGCTTGCCGGCGCAGCGCCAGTTGCTGAGTACCTTGCAAGCCTTGCCTGCCGACTTGCTGGCCAGCGGCCTGGGCAGCCCCAGCATCATCGTCGTGGGAGAGGTGGTGCGCTGCGCCGATGCCTGGGATGACCATGGCGCACAGGGCTTGCTGGCCGCGACCGTGTGATTTAGCGAATCGGCAGCGCCACGGGGCGGATGGGCGCCGCGTCGCCGCCACGGAATTTCAATGAAGCGCCGATGAAGGCAAACTGGTAGACCCTGTCGCGCGACAGCGCTTCCAGGTCGACCAGTTCCAGGATGGGCGTGCCCTGCTGCGCCAGCAGATAGGTGTGCACGGGCAGGTAATTGCCGGCCACTTCGGACGGAAACGCTTCGAAACTGAGGTTGTCCGCACCGACCACCATGGCGCCGCCATCTTCCACGAGGAATTTTGCCGCGTCCAGCGACAGGCCGGGGGGATTGGCCATGTACGCTTGCGCCTGCTCATAGTGCTGCATGCGGCCCGTGCGTATCAGCACCACGTCGCCTTTTTCCAGCGCGACCTTCTGTTTTGCCAGCGCCGCGCGCAAGTCTTGCCGCGTGACCCGGTAATTGTCGGGCAACTGTTGCAATCCCTTGGCCACGGCCACGTCGATCAGCACGCCGCGCGCGACGATGGGCGGCAGCTTTTCGGCCCCCGTCACGGTCCAGCCCCGGTCGCCCAGGTATTGCTCTTCCGTAAAACCATTCCAGATCTTGCCGTTCAAGCCAAAGTGATTGAGGGCGTCGATATGCGTGCCCATGTGCGCATACATGGACACGGCCGAGCCCGTATAACTGACGTGGCGGTTCATCTGTTCGCCCACGTTCATCGAGTCGGCCACCACGTTGCCCTTCGGCGTGTGCGTCATCCACATCTGGTAGGGCGGATCGCCGGCCGCCTGCCAGCTGGGCATGCCGACATAGAAATCGACGGCCAGGTCGTAGCTCTTGCCGCCGTCGATGCGCGCCAGGATGGCGGCGCGCGAGGCCGGTGTCATCAGGTTCAGGCGGCCGATCTCGTCTTTCGGCCCCCAGGGGCTGATGCCCACTTCCGGCAGGGCGGCGGCCGGAGCGGCCTGCACTGTGCCGGCCAGCAGCGCCAGCAGCATGGTGGTCAGGGTAGTGGATGCTTTGAACATGGGGTACTCCTTGCGTGACATGAATGAAGAAGCCGCCATCATATTATTTTCTAATTCATTGATAATCAGCGATAAAATAATAAGATATTCAACTGGAAGGAAAGAATCATGGATATCCTGGCGCACATGCGCGTGTTTCGCAAGGTGGTCGAGCACGACAGCTTCAGCAAGGCGGCGCTGGACCTCAATCAGTCGGCGGCGGCCATCAGCAAGCAGGTGCGCCAGCTGGAGGCGCATCTGGCGACCGTGCTGCTGGTGCGCACGACGCGGCGCATGAGTTTATCGGACGGCGGGCGCGCCTATTATCTGGAGTGCTGCCGCCTGCTCGATGAAATCGATGCGCTGGAACTGGCCACGCGCGGCTGCGCCGGCAAGGTGGCGGGGCGGCTGCGCGTGAATGCACCGCTGTCGTTTGGCCTGAAGGTGCTGTCGCCGCTGCTGCCGGTGTTCATGGCCCGCTATCCGGAAGTCAAAATCGAAATGACCCTGGACGACCGCCTGCGCGACGTGGTGGGCGAGGGCTATGACGTGTCGCTGCGCATCCGCGCCGCGCTGGCCGATTCGACCCTGGTGGCGCGCCGCCTGGGCGACGTCGAACAGATGATTTGCGCGGCGCCCGCCTACCTGGCGCGGCGTGGCACGCCCCGTCAGGCGCAGGATTTGCACGGCCACGATTGCCTGGCTTACCGCCTGGCCGACAGTCCCGGCATCTGGCAGCTGGCCGGCCCGGAAGGGAGCAGCAGCATCGTCCTGCCTGTGCGCTTTTCCGCCGACAGCAGCCTGCTGCTGGCCGACATGCTGGTGGCGGGTATCGGCGTGGGCGCGCTGCCGTCGTTCGTCGCCGCGCCGCTGCTGGCCAGCGGCGCCCTGGTGCGCGTGCTGCCGTCGCACGGCATGGCCAGGCGCGGCGTGTATGCCTTGATGCCCGACGGACGCCATGTGCAGGAAAAGGTACGCGCCTTTTGCGACTTCCTGGCCGGTGAGCTGCGGGAGGCTTAAGCGCGCGTTGTTTTCCAGTGCAACCATCATGCGCGCTTTTTTTCTTGCACAAGCGCGTCTGGCAGGAGCTTTGATAGTATCCTCGTACTTGCTGGGTGGCCGGAGCGCCGCACATTCGAGGAAACCGGAATAAGCGATTGACAATGCACACTTTGAGCAAGGGCGGGGCGGGATCAGGCATCAGGATCTGGGCGGGTGGCTTGCTGCTGGCATTGGCGGTGGGCGGCGCCCTGTATGCGGGTGCGGCGCGCACGGTCAATGACGACGCCGAACAGCGTTTCGACAATCTCACGCATGGCGCCCAGCATAGCCTGGCCACGCGCGTAAAAAGCTATTCCGACCTGCTGCGCGGCCTAGAAGCCCTGTTCCGCACCAGCGAGCACCTGACGCGCCGCCAGTTCCACGATTACGTGGCCGGCCTCGATATCGCGCGCCAGTTCCCTGCCATCGAATCGGTCAATTACGCGGTGGCCGTCCCGTCGGCGCAGCGCGCCGCCTTCATCGAGTCCGTGCGCAAAGACACCAGCCTGGCGCCGCGCGGCTATCCCTCATTCACCATTCGACCGCCCGGCGAGCGGCCGGAATACGCGGTGCTCACTTACCTGGAACCCGACTCCCTGCTGGCCGAGCGCATGGGCGTCGATATCGGCGCCAACCCGCTGGTGGCGCAGGCCCTGGCGCAGGCGCGCGACAGCGGCGAGGTCGGCGCGTCGGGCCAGGTGATCATGATCAAGGGACCGCCCGCGCACGTGGGCCTGGGCATGCGCCTGCCCGTGTACCGCAATGGCATGCCGCAAGGCAGCGTGGCCGAGCGCCGCGCCGCCTATCAGGGATCCGTCGGCATCGGCTTTGGCGTGGCGCAGCTGGTGCACAGCGCACTCGAACGCAGCGCCCTGGAACCGCTGCACCTGACCCTGTACAGCGCCGCCGAGGCGCCGCCTGCCGACGGCGTCTGGCGCATCACGCCGCAGGACCGCCTGCTGTTCAACGACGGTGGCGACCTGACGGCCCCGCCGCCGCAGCCGGGCAGCGATGCCGACTATTTCGACCAGGTGCTGCCGGTGGCGTACCAGGGCGGCCTGTGGAAAGCCCATTTCCGCGTGCGCAAGGCGGAGCTGTACAGCCCCTTCGACCGCTATTTTCCATGGCTGGCGCTGGCCGTCGGCGTGGCCGGCACCCTGCTCATTTATGGCTATATCTTTACCTTGTACCGCTCGCGCCGCAACGCGGTGGCGCAGCGCACCTTGCTCGATACGGTGCTCGACAGCGTCGACGCCTACGTCTACATGAAGGATGCCGACCTGCGCTACCGCTACGTGAATGCGCGCACGGCGAAGATACTGGGCCGTTCGGCGGAGCAGCTGATCGGCCGCCAGGATGGCGAATTGATGCTCGGCGATGCGGCGGCATCCGCGCAGCGCACGGAGCGCCAGGTGTTCGACAGCGGTGCCAAGTTCGTCGGCGAGGAGCGCTTCGTCGATGCGCAAGGGCAGGTGCATCACCTGTGGAGCGTGAAGGTGCCGCTGGGCTTGCCCGGTCCCGTCACGGGCCTGATCGGCCTGTCCACCGACGTGACGGAACTGCACCGGCTGAAGGAGCAGGCCGACGCGGCCAGCCAGGCCAAGAGCGACTTCCTGTCGAACATGAGCCATGAAATCCGCACGCCGATGAACAGCATCATCGGCATGGCGCACCTGGCGCTGAAATCCGTGGCCGACGCGCGCCAGCGCGACTATCTGCAGAAAATCTTCCATTCGGGCCAGCATTTGCTGGGCCTGATCAACGACATCCTCGATTTTTCGAAGATCGAGGCGGGCAAGCTGGAACTGGAAGTGCTGGATTTCCGCCTCGACACCCTGCTGGCGAACATCGCCAGCCAGCTCGGCGATGCGGCCGCCGTCAAGGGCCTGGCGCTGCAGTTCGATATCGCGCCGGAACTGACGCAGCGCTGGCGTGGCGACCCGCTGCGCCTGGAGCAGGTCTTGCTGAACCTGGCCAGCAACGCCATCAAGTTTTCCGACAATGGCAGCATCTTCGTGCGCGTGCGCCAGTCCGAGGAGCGGGGCAGCCACAGCATGCTGCGCTTCGAAGTGCAGGACCGGGGCATCGGCATGAACCAGGAAGAGGTGGCGCAGCTGTTCCGTTCCTTCCACCAGGCGGACCCGTCGACCACGCGCAAGTATGGCGGCAGCGGCCTGGGACTGGTGATCAGCAAGCAGCTGGTGGAGCTCATGGGCGGCAAGGTGGGCGTGTACAGCCAGCCTGGCCTGGGCAGCACCTTCTGGTTCACGGCGCGCCTGGAGAAAAGCACGCAGGCCAGCGACGAGCGCATCGCCGAAGTGGAGCCGGAAGTGCTGGGAGTGATACGCGGCGCGTCCATCCTGCTGGTGGAAGATAACGTCTTCAGCCAGCAGGTGGGCTGCGAATTGCTGGAAGATGCCGGCGCCACCGTCTGCGTCGCCTGCAATGGCCGCGAGGCGCTGGAATTGCTGGCCCACCAGCGCTATGACTGCGTGCTGATGGACGTGCAGATGCCGGAAATGGACGGCTTCGAGGCGACGCGCCGCATCCGCGCCGATCCGCAGCTTGCCGGCCTGCTGGTGATCGCCATGACGGCCAATGCGGGCAGCGAAGACCGCGCCCGCTGCCTGGCGGCGGGCATGGACGAATTCGTGACCAAGCCGATCGCCCCGAATCTGCTGTTTCACCTGCTGGCGAAATGGTTCCGCCTGCGTGGAGGCATTGGCGGCATCGGCCATGCGCGCGCGGGCGAGAGGCCGGCGGCAGCGCCGAAAGCGCCGCCGTCGGCCGCTTCGCCGGAATTGCGCGACACGGCCATCCTCGATCTGGCCACGCTGGCGCTCACGTTCAGCAATGACGCCGTGAAGATGCGCAAGTACACCCAGCTGTTTCTTGACACGGCGCGCGACGGCATCGCCGAAATGGAGCAGGCCATGGCGCTGGAAGACCTGGGGCGCCTGGCCGACCTGGGCCACCGCAGCAAATCGTCGGCGCTGGCCGTGGGCGCGCATGCCTTTGCGGGCCTGTGCACGTCGATCGAAGGCTTGCGCCTGGGCGGCGACCTGCAGCAGGCGCGCGCCTTGCTGACGGCGCTCGGGCCGGCGCTGGCGCAGGTGGCAGAACAAATTTCAGTGGAATTTGCCGCCAGCGACGCCCCCTGACGCAAGCAGCGGCGATAATATGCCTTTGACGTCTCTGGCCACCCGACCGGAGGCGCGGCAACCCATCGGATCAGCATGCATACTCCCGTTACGCCCGGCCTCCTCATCCTGCATGGCAACCAGCTGGAACAGCTGCGCGCCGCCGTCTTCCAGTGGCTGCGCCAGCATCCGCTGGCACCCCTGGAAACGGATATCTTCCTGGTGCAGTCAAACGGCGTGGCCGAGTGGCTGAAGATCGCCCTGGCCGAGGAGATGGGCGTGTGCGCCGCCACGCGCATCGCGCTGCCGGCGCGCCTGCTGTGGGAAAGCTACCGGGGCATGCTGGGGCGCGAAAGAGTCCCGCGCGTGTCGCCGTTCGACAAGTCCCCGCTGACGTGGCGTTTGATGCGCCTGTTGCCGTCCTTGCTGGCCGACCCGGTCTTCGCGCCGCTGCGCTACTTCCTTGCCGATGGTGACAGCGAGCGCCGGCTGCAGCTGGCCGAGCGGCTGGCCGACTTGTTCGACCAGTACCAGGTCTACCGCGCCGACTGGCTGGCCGATTGGGCGGCGGGTAGCGACCAGTTGCGCACGGCGCGCGGTGTATCCATCGCATTGAAGGAAGACCAGCGCTGGCAGGCGCAGTTGTGGCGCGCCGTGGCGGCCGATGTCGAGGCGTTCGAGCGCGACACGGGCCGCGCCGACATCCACGACGCCTTCCTGGCAGCGATCGCCGCCGGCGATGCGCCTGCCGGCAAGCTGCCGCGCCGTGTCGTGCTGTTTGGCGTGTCGGCCTTGCCGTACCAGACCTTGCAGGCGCTGGCCGCGCTGGCGCGCCACACGCAGGTGGTGCTGGCCGTGCCCAATCCGTGCCAGTTTTACTGGGGCGACATCATCGACGGGCGCGACTTGCTGCGCGCGCAAAACAAGCGCCAGCGGCAGCGCAACGGCACCGACCTGGCGCAAATTCCGCTGGAAGAGCTGCATGCGCACAGCCACCCGCTGCTGGCCAGCTGGGGCAGGCAAGGGCGCGATTTCATCCGCATGCTCGACGAATTCGACGAACACGCGCAAGCCGAGGGGCGCGACGACAGCCTGCGCATCGACCTGTTTGGCGAGGAAACGGGCGAGACCCTGCTGCAGCAGGTGCAGGTGGCCATCCGCGAACTGCGCCCGCTGGCCGAGCATGAGCAGGTGCCGCCCGAGCCAGGCGACCGCTCGATCGAATTCCACGTGGCGCACAGCGTGCAGCGCGAAGTGGAAGTGCTGCACGACCAGCTGCTGGCCATGTTCGCGCACAGCGCCCAGACGGGCTTGCGCCCGCGCGACGTGGTGGTGATGGTGCCCGACATCGACACTTTTACGGCTGCCATCCACGCCGTCTTCGGCCAGTACCGGCGCAATGACGAGCGCTTCATCCCGCTCGAGATCGGCGACGTGAAGGACCGCAGCGTCAACCCGCTGCTCGTCGCGCTCGAGTGGCTGCTGCAGCTGCCGCAGCAGCGCTGCCGCCAGAGCGAAGTGCGCGACTTGCTCGACGTGCCGGCGCTGGCCGCCCGCTTTGGCCTGCAGCCGGACGACCTGGCCACCCTGGGCGCGTGGATCGAAGGGGCCGGCGTGCGCTGGGGCCTGGACCAGGAACACCGCGCCGGCCTGGGACTGGGTGCGGCCGGCGAGCAGAATGCGTGGATCTTCGGCGTGCGGCGCATGCTGCTCGGCTATGCCAGCGGCAGTGGCGCCAGCTTTGGCGGCATCGAGCCGTATGCGGAAGTGGGCGGCCTCGATGCGGCGCTGGCGGGGTCCTTGGCGCAGCTGGTCGAGGCGCTGCTGCACTGGCGCACCGTGCTGGCAGGCGCCTGCACGCCAGCCGAGTGGGGCGTGCAGGCGCGCGCGCTGCTGGCCGCCTTTTTCGACGCCGACGACGAGGGCGACCGTTTGACCCTGGCGCAGCTGGAAGGCGCCTTGCAGGGGTGGCTGGAAACCTGCGAGCACGCGGGCTTTGTCGAGCAGGTGCCGCTGTCCGTGCTGCGCGTGGCGTGGCTGGGCGCGTTGGACGAGCCGACCCTGAACCATCAATTCGTCTCCGGCGGCGTCACGTTTTGCACCCTGATGCCGATGCGCGCCGTGCCGTTCCGCGTTGTGTGCCTGCTGGGCATGAACGATGGCGATTTCCCGCGCCGCGCGCAGAAGGCCGATTTCGACTTGCTGGCGCTGCCCGGCATGGCGCGCCCGGGCGACCGCTCGCGCCGCGACGATGACCGCTACCTGATGCTCGAAGCCTTGCTGGCCGCGCGCGACAAGCTGTACGTGAGCTGGGTGGGGCGCAATGTGCGCGACAATTCTGAGCAGCCGCCGTCCGTGCTGGTGTCGCAGCTGCGCGATTACCTGGCCGCCGGCTGGTCGCTGGACCGGCACCTTGTATCGCTCACCACCGAGCATGCGCTGCAGCCGTTCAGCCGCCGCTATTTCGAGGCCGATGGCTTGCTGACCTACGCGCGCGAATGGCGCGTGGCGCATGCCGATGCGGATGCGCAGGCCGAGGAACTGGCGCTGGGCCCTTACGAGCTTGATCCCGGCACGCGGCTGAAACTGGGCGAGCTGGCCAGCTTTCTGCGCCAGCCCGTGAAATACTTCTTCCGCCGCCGCTTGAGCGTGTATTTCGCCGATGCGGCCATGCTGGGCGAGGATGAAGAGCCGTTCGGCCTGAACGCGCTCGAGCGCTATCTGCTGGAAGACACCATGCTGGACGACGGCGGCGCCGTCGAAGCGCTCGATGACGTGCGCGCCAGCCTGGAAGCGCGCGCGGAAAAGCTGGCGCGCGAAGGCGTGCTGCCCATCGGTCTGATCGGCCGGCAAGTGCAGGCGCAATTGGTCGAGGCGCTGGTGCCCGTGCGCAGCGCGTGGCTGTCCCTGCGCGCCTCGTTTCCGTACGCTGCCGAGAAGCGCGCCATCAATTTGCCGTTTGGCGAGCTGCAGATCGACGACTGGCTCGACAAATTGTGCAGCAACGGCCAGGACACGGCCTGGCTGATGCAGATTTCCTCGAAGGTGACGGACAAGGGCGGCCTGGCGCGCGGCGACAAGCTGATGCTGATGTGGCTGCGCCAGCTGGCCGCCGCCGCCCTCGGCTTTCCCGTCACCGGCTACCTGGTGGCGCGCGACGCCATCGTCAGCATGGCGCCGCTCGATCCGGCTACTTCGCGCGATGCGCTGGCCACCTTGCTGGCGCTGTGGCGCGAAGGCATGAACCATCCGCTGCCGACGGCCTGCAAGACGGGCCTCGCGCTGGTGCAGCAGGGCGACCCGCGGGCCGTCTACGACGGCGGCTTTGAACTCTCCGGCGAGCGCGAGGAACTGTGCCTGGCGCGCCTGTGGCCCGAGTTTTCCGCATTGGCCGCGGAAGAGGCCTGGGAAGACTGCACGCGCGAGCTGTATGGCCCGCTGGCCGACTGGCTGCAAGAACACATCACGATCGACCCTATCAGCGCGCCCGCAGACGGCGCGGGAGAAGAACCATGACGAGCCATCTGCTCAACCCCCTGGCGTTCCCGCTGCACGGCTCGCGCCTGATCGAAGCGTCGGCCGGCACGGGCAAGACCTGGACCATCGCCGCGCTGTACGTGCGGCTCGTGCTGGGCCATGGCGACGACGACAGCCGTTTTACGCGTCCCTTGCTGCCGGCGGACATCCTCGTGATGACGTTTACCCGCGCCGCCACGCGCGAATTGTCGAACCGCGTGCGCGAGCGCCTGATCGAGGCGGCCGCCTATTTTCGCCACGAATTTGGCATTGAATCCGGCGGCAGCGACCCCTTTCTCGACGCCTTGCTGGAGTCCTATCCGGACGAGAGCGAACGGCAAAAGGCCGCGCACCGGCTGATGCTGGCCGCCGAGACGATGGATGAAGCGGCCATTTTCACCATCGACGCCTGGTGCCAGCGCATGCTGCGCGAGCACGCGTTCGACAGCGGCAGCCTGTTCGACGAAGAACTGGTCAGCGACGAGCAAGCCCTGTTCGAGGATGCGGCCCACGATTACTGGCGCCAGCAAGTCTATCCCTTGCCGCCGCAGGCGCTCGACGTGCTGCTGGCCTGCTGGCCCGACGTGGGGGCGCTGAAGAAGGGCGCGCGCGAGCTGGCGCGCCGCGCGGACATCATGGGCATGGCGGACGAGGAACCGTTGTCCGCGCTGATCGCGCGCGAACAGCGGGCGCTGGCCGCGCAGCTGGCCACCCTGAAGGCGGGATGGGTCGAGCGCGTGGACCAGATGGCCGCGTGGATCAACGACCACCGCGCCGCCAATCCCAAGTGTTTTAACGGCGTCAAGATGAAGCCGGAGAACCTGGCGAAGTGGTTCGATGGCTTGCGCCGCTGGGCGCAAGACCCGCTGCTGCTGCAGCCGGCCATCACGGCCAAGGCGTGGGAGAGATTGACGCCGTTCGGCATCGAGGATGCGTTTGCCAAGAGTTTCACGGCCCAGGTGCCCGAGTGCTTCGAGCATACGGAAGGGCTGGGCATCGCCCTGGCGAGCCTCACGCCGCTGGCGCACAAGCTGCACCTGCATGCGGCGGCGGCCATCGCGCGGCGCATGGACCAGCTAAAACGCCAGTCGCGCCAGTTCGGCTTTGCCGACATGCTACAGCGCCTGCACGACGCGCTGGCCGGCGAAAATGGCACGGCCCTTCGCCAGCGCATCATCGACCAGTATCCGCTGGCCATGGTCGATGAATTCCAGGATACGGCGCCCGCCCAGTACCAGATTTTCAATCTGCTGTACCGCATTGCCGACAACGATCCGGCCCTGGGCCTGTTCCTGATCGGCGACCCGAAACAGTCGATCTACGGCTTTCGCGGCGCCGACATCCAGAGCTACCTGGCGGCGCGGCGCGCGACGACGGGACGCCATTACCAGCTGGGCACCAACTACCGCTCGACGGCGCCGCTGGTCGCGGCCGTCAACCAGCTGTTCCTGCACGCCGAGCGCGCCGAAGTGCCGCTTGGCGCCTTCCGCTACCGGAAAAATGGCGAGAACCCGCTGCCGTTCGAAGCCGTCGATGCCAAGGGCCGCGCCGAATACCTGGTGAACGCCAGCGGCCCGCTGCCGGCCCTGCTGGCCGCCTGCGCCAGCGATGAAGGGCTGCGCGGCGACAGCTACCGCGAGTATTTCGCGCAGCACTGCGCCGAGCACATCGTCGCCATGCTGGGCGACCCGCAGGCGGGCTTCGATGGCCCCGACGGTTTTACGCGCCTGCAGCCGGCCGATATCGCCATCCTCGTGCGCGACCGCAAGGAAGCGGCGGCCATCCGCCGCGCGCTGGCGCGCCGCCGGGTCGCCAGCGTGTACCTGTCCGACAAGGATTCCGTCGTCGACAGCGAGGAAGCGCAAGATGTGCTGCGCTGGCTGGCGGCGCTGGCCAATCCCCTCGACGGGGGACTGGCGCGCGCCGCCTTTGCCACGCGCACCATCGGCCTGTCGCTGGGCGAGCTGGCGCGCCTGTCCAGCGATGAACTGGAATGGGAACGCAGGGTCGAGCAGTTGAAGGCCCTGCACCTGATCTGGCAGCGCCAGGGAGTGCTGGCCATGCTGCGCCGCTTCATCCACGAGCTGCAATTGCCCGCCATGCTGCTGCAGCAGACGGGCGGGGAGCGGCGGCTGACGAATCTGCTGCACCTGGCTGAACTGCTGCAATCGGCCAGCCGCCAGCTCGATGGCGAGCAGGCGCTGATACGCTGGCTGGCCGAGCAGATCGCCGGCGAAGGCGAGGGCGGCGACGAGCGCGTGCTGCGCCTGGAAAGCGATGCGGAGCTGGTCAAGGTCATCACCGTGCACAAATCCAAGGGACTCGAATACCCGCTGGTCTATTTACCGTTCGCCGTGACGGCGCGCAAGGTGGATAAACGCAACCGCAGCTTCTTCGACTATGCGGATGAAAAAGGTGAACGCCGCCTCGACCTGTCCTTGTCCGACGAGGCCATGGCGGCGGTCGAAGAGGCGCGCATCGAGGAAGACTTGCGCCTGCTGTACGTGGCGCTGACGCGCGCGCGCCACTTCCTGTGGCTGGGCGTGGCCGCCCAGGCGGCGCGCAAGGCGGGCGAAAACACCTTGCACGAATCGGCGCTCGGCTACCTGCTGACGGGCGGCGACAAGCTGCCGTTTGACCAGCTGCTGCTGCGCTGGCAGCAGGTGGCGGGTGACTGCGACGCCATCTACGTGGCTTCTTTGGCGCAGCCCGATGCCTGCACGGTGCTGGACCGGGTCGAGCGGCGCCCCGAGCTGCGTCCCGCGCCCGTGTTCGTGGGCGAGTTCGAGCGCGACTGGTCGGTGGGCAGCTTTACGTCGCTGACGCGCCAGATCGGTGCCGTGGCGGCCGCGCACGTGCCGCAACGGGCGCTGGAGGAAACCCTGCTGGAAGATGGCACGGCTGTCGCCGTGACTTCGCCGATGCACATGGGCGACGCGCCATGGCACCGCTTCCCGCGCGGCTCCGTGCCCGGCAATTTCCTGCACGAGCAGCTCGAGTGGATGGGCAGCGAAGGTTTTGACAGCGTCCACGAGGCGCACTTCAATACCCGTCTGGCCGCGCGCTGCGAGCGGGCCGGCTGGGGACATCGCCAGGAAGACGCCATCGCCTGGCTCAGGGAAATCGCCCTCACGCCGTTGCCGCTGCTCGATGCGTCGCTGTCGCAGCTTGATAGCACCCTGTCCGAGATGGAGTTCTGGTTCCCCAGCGAGCATCTGTCCACGGGGGCGCTCGATCAGCTGTGCACGCGCTTGCTGCTCGATGGCGCGCCGCGTCCCGTGCTGCCACGGCGCCAGCTGCACGGCATGCTGAAAGGCTTTGCCGACCTGGTCATCGAACGGGATGGCCGCTACTGGGTGCTCGACTACAAGTCGAATGCGCTGGGCGCCAACGACGGTGCCTATCACACGCAGGCGCTGGCGGCCGGCATGGCGCAGCACCGCTACGATATCCAGGGCGCCATCTACATGCTGGCCCTGCACCGCCTGCTGAAAAGCCGGCTCGGTGATGCCTATGATGCGGCTGAGCACCTGGGCGGCGCCATCTTCCTGTTCCTGCGCGGCATAGCGAATGCGGATACGCATGGCTGCTACTGGCTGGCGCCGCAACTGGAATTGCTGGACGGCCTCGATCAACTGTTAGAAGAAACGGAACACCATGCAGCATGACGCACAGATGAACGCTTTGTTTGCCCATGTCGACGGCGTCGCCGAGGATGGCCATCTGCGCCGCCTGAGCGCCGCCTTTGCCCGCTTCATCGCCAGCCTGGACGAGAATGCGCCGCATGCGCCGGCCGTGGCCGTGGCGTGCGTGGTGCTGTCCGAGCTGGAAGGGCGGGGGCACAGCTGTTTGATGCTGTTTGAGCTGGCCAGCGAACCGTCGCAGTTGCTGGGCTGGAGCGAGGAGCTGTGGCATGCCGTGCTGGCCGTCTCCGGTCCGCTGCCGGACAGCGTCGATGGCTGGCGCGCGCTGCTGGCCGGCGCGCCGCAGGTGTGGCAGGTCGGTGCGGCCGACGCGCGCCAGCCGCTGGTGCTCGATGGCGACCGTTTGTATCTGCGCCGCTACTGGCGCGACGAAAGCCTGGTGGGCGAGAAAATCGCCCTCCGCGCGCAGGATTTGACTGATCCCCCGCTGGCGCAGGTGCGGCAATGGCTCGACATCCTGTTCGACCAGCCCACGCAGGATGGTGGCCCGGACTGGCAAAAAGTGGCGTGCGCGATCGCCCTGCGCGGCAAGGTGGCCATCATCACGGGCGGGCCGGGGACGGGCAAGACGTACACGGTGGCGAGCCTTTTGACCCTGCTGTTTGCCGTCTCGCCGCAGCCGGAGCAGCTGCGCATCGCGCTGGCCGCGCCGACGGGCAAGGCGGCCGCTCGCCTGAAACAGTCGATCGACAAGGCGCTGGAAGGCTTGGCGGCGAAGGCGGGCGATGCCTTGCCCCTGCAGGAACTGGCGCGGCGCATGGGGGCGGCCCGCACCCTGCATAGTTTGCTGGGGGCGCGGCCCGAGACGCGCGTCTTTGCCCACCACGCGGGCAACCCGCTCGACGTCGACGTGCTGATCGTCGATGAAGCGTCGATGGTGCACCTGGAGATGATGGCCAGCGTGCTCGATGCCTTGCCGTCCACGGCGATCCTGATACTGCTCGGCGACAAGGACCAACTGGCGTCCGTGGAAGCGGGCGCCGTGCTGGGCGACTTGTGCCACGATGCGCAGGCGGGCGGCTACCAGCCTGCCACCATCGCGTATGCGCAGGCGGCCAGCGGCGTGGCCATTCCGCCTGACTTTGCCGGTGCGGCCGGCGCGCTGGCGCAGCAGACGGTGATGCTGCGCCACAGCCACCGCTTCAGCGGTCCCATTGGCGAGCTGGCGCTGGCCGTGAATGGCGGCAGGCCCGATCTGGCCAAAGCGTGCTTCGCCGGCGACAGCGGCGGCCAGCTGGCGTGGAGCGTGCCGGCGCAGCAGGAAGACGTGCTGCGCCTGGCCTTGCGCGGACGCGCCGACGCACCGGGCGGCTACCAGCCTTACCTGGCGCTGGTGAATGCGGGCGGCGAAGGCTACGCGCAGCACGACGACTGGGTGCGCGCCGTGCTGCACAGTTTTGAATCGTTCCGCATCCTGTGCGCCGTGCGCGAAGGCGAGTGGGGTGTGGCGGGCCTGAACACGGCCATCGAACTGCGGCTGGAAAAGGAAGGCTTGATACGCCGCAGCGAATGGTATGTGGGCCGTCCCGTGATGGTCACGCGCAACGACTACGGCACGGGCGTGTTCAATGGCGATATCGGCTTGACCTTGCGCGATCCTGCGCGGCCCGGTTCCCTGCGCGTGTATTTTTTGGAGGGCGAGAATGTGCGCAGCGTGCTGGCCACGCGCCTGCGCCACGTGGAGACGGCATTCGCCATGACGGTGCACAAATCGCAGGGCTCGGAATTTCGCCACACGGTGCTGGTGCTGCCGCAGGAAGGCGGCGCCATGCTGGCGCGCGAACTGGTCTACACGGGCATCACGCGCGCGCGCGACTTCTTTACCCTCGTCTCGCCCACGCAGGCCGTGCTGTTCGACGCGATCCTGCGCCGCACGCAGCGCGCCAGCGGCTTGAGGGGGCTGATCCGCTGATAGGTTGACAGGGTTTGATGGGTTTCTGCACGGAAATATATGTGTTGTATTCCGAATATTGATGAAAATTGTTCCGATTTTTGTGTGAAAATGCTTGCATAGAGAAAGCGGTGCAACAGCACTGTTTCACGCCATTAAAATCGAAACGAGGAGTCCATCATGTTGTCTTCCCTTCGCACGCGGCTGGTGCTCATTTGCGTGGCCATTGTCGTACTGTCCATGCTGGCCTTGTCGGTCGCCAATTACGTGACGACGCGCAGCAGCATGCTGGCGTCGTCGGACCAGCAGATGCAGCAACTGCTGCAAAGCCAGTCGGCCGTGCTGGCGCAATGGGTCGATGGCAAGAAAAAGGTCATGGCATCCGTTGTCATGTCCGCCGAGACGCCCGATCCGCTGCGCGCCTTCCAGATCGCGGAAAAGGCCGGCGATTTTGCGGAAGTGTTCATCGGCTATGCGGACAAGCGTTCCGTGTTTACCCATCCGGGCCGCCCGGCCGATTTCGATCCCACGGCGCGCGCCTGGTACACGGACACCGTCAAGGCGGGCGTGCCGATGCTGACGCCGCCATACGTGGACGCGGCCAGCCACAAGCTGGTGGTGTCGTTTACGGCGCCCGTCGGCCCGAAAGAGGCGCTGCTGGGCGTGGCGGGCGCGGACGTGCTGCTCGATACGGTGATCGCCAACGTGGTGGCGATCAAGCCGACCCCGCACAGTTTTGCCTTCCTTGTCGACCAGAGCGGCACCATCATCGCCCATGCGAACAAGGACCTGAGCCTGCAGCCGGTGGCAAAACTCGATGCGGCGCTGTCGGCCGCGCAGGTCAACCGGCTGGAAAGCACGCGCACGAGCGAGGCCGTGCGCCTCGATGAGCGCGACGGCATGCTGTACGTCACGCGCGTGGCGGGCACCGACTGGCTGCTGGCCGTGGTGCTGGACCAGCAGGAAGCCATGCAAGCCTTGCAGACGATGCTGACGACGGCCACCGTCACTGCCGCGCTGCTGACCGGGCTGGCGGCGCTGCTGCTGTCGCTGCTGGTCTTCAAAATGCTCAAGCGCCTGGAACTGGTGCGCGATGCGCTCGACGACATCGCATCGGGCGAAGGCGATTTGACGCGCCGCCTCGACGCTTCCGGCGTGGATGAACTGGCGCAGATCGCCGGCGCCTTCAACCGCTTCATCGACAAGATCGCCGCCGTTCTCGTGAAAATCCGCACGGCCAGCGAATCGGTGAAAGTGTCATCGTCGGAAATCGCCGCCGGCAACCAGGACCTGTCGTCGCGCACGGAACAGCAAGCCAGTTCGCTGGAAGAAACGGCCGCCTCGATGGAGGAGCTGACCAGCACGGTGAAACAGAATGCGGACAATGCGCGCCAGGCCAACCAGATGGCGCAATCGGCGTCCAGCGTGGCCAGCAAGGGCGGGCAAGTGGTGGCGCAGGTGGTCGATACCATGGCCTCGATCAACGATTCGTCGAAGAAGATCGTCGACATCATCAGCGTCATCGACGGCATCGCCTTCCAGACGAATATCCTCGCGCTCAATGCGGCCGTGGAGGCGGCGCGCGCGGGCGAGCAGGGGCGCGGCTTTGCCGTGGTGGCGACGGAGGTGCGCAGCCTGGCGCAGCGCTCCGCCGGCGCAGCGAAGGAAATCAAGCTGCTGATCGACGATTCGGTGGGCAAGGTCGATTCGGGCGCGCGCCTCGTCGACGAGGCTGGCGCGACGATGCAGGAAATCGTCGACAGCGTGCGCCGCGTAACCGACATCATGGGCGAGATCACGGCCGCCAGCGCCGAGCAGAGTTCGGGCATCGAGCAGGTGAACCAGGCCATCGCGCAGATGGACCAGGTGACGCAGCAGAACGCGGCCCTGGTGGAGCAAGCGGCGGCTGCGGCGGAAAGCCTGCAAGATCAGGCCAGCACGCTGGCGCAGGTGGTGGGCGTGTTCAAGCTCGATGAGGGGCAGGCGCCGCCGCAGCAGCACCCCGTTCGGCCCGTGGTGCGCGCCGCGATGGCGCCGCGCCTCGCCAGCCCTCCGGCAAAGGCGGCCGCCGTCAAGCCGGAGCGCAGCGAGGAGTGGGAGACGTTCTAGGCGCGCCGTGGCGCCAGGGTCGGCGCCATCTGCCTGGCCACCTCGAAAAAGGCGTTGGTGGCGGGCGTGTTCTGGCGCCGGTCGCGCACGGCCAGGCCCACCTTGCGGCTGACGGGCGGATTGAGCGGCAGGGCGACCAGCTCCGGATATTGTTCCCGCAGGCGCTGCGGCAGGGCCAGTTCGGCCACGATGGACAGGCCGTCGCCGCGGCTGACCATGTCGAGGATGGTGATCACCTGGCTGATGCGATAGGGCACGTTCGGCTGCAAGCCCGCGTTGGCGAACAGCGGTTCGATCAGGCAGGCGCATCCCGCCTCGGACATGATGAACGGCCCTTCGCACAATTGGGCCAGGGTGATGGCGGTTTCGCTGGCCAGCGCATGGCTGCGCGGCACCAGCGCCATCATCTGGTCTTCCACCAGCGGCGCCGTATCGAAGCGCTCGTCCGGCAGCACGACGAAGCCGACATCGACCCTGCGTTCGCGTATCCACTGCACCACTTCATGGTCTGCACCCTCGTCGATGCGCAGGTCGATGCCCGGATAGCGCAGGCGGAATTGCGCCGTGATGGCGGGCAGCAGATTCAAGGAAGACGTCGGGCCGAAGGAGCCGATGCGCAGGGTGCCCTGGCGCTGACCCAGCACGTCTGCCGCTTCCTGGCGCATGGCTTCGGATAGCCCCAGGATTTCGCGCGCGCGCACGAGCAGCTGGCGGCCCACGTCCGTCAGCTCGGCCGACGCCTGGTGGCGCACGATCAGGTCCACGCCCATCTCCTTTTCCAGCGCCTTCAAGGCGTGCGAGACGGCCGACTGGCTGATGCCCAGCTGCGCGGCGGCGGCGGAAAAACCGTGCAATTCGGCCACCAGGGTAAATATTTCCAGTTGCGTGAAGGTCATGGTGTGGTTTTGTTGAGTTATGAGTATTTACTCATTATTTCATGAGTTGATATTAGTATTAATATATATGGACACCACCCGCCGCGCAAGCGGCCATACAGGATATTCCATGTCTTCTTCCGCCATACCATCAGCCGCCTTGCCTTCCGTGCAATCGCCGCTCGTCTACATCAAACTGATCTTTGTCGCCCTGTTCTGGGGCGGCACCTTCATCGCGGGGCGCGTGCTGGCGCAGCAGATGCCGCCCATGACGGCCGCCAGCGGGCGCTTCGGCGTGGCCGTGCTGTTGCTGGTCATGCTGGCGTGGAAACTGGAAGGGGGCTTGCCGCGCCTGGACCGCAAGCAGCTGGCAACGACGGCCGCGCTGGGCCTGACGGGCATCTTTCTGTACAACCTGTGCTTCCTGGCGGCCCTGTCGCGCATGCCGGCGGGGCGCACGGCCCTGTTCGTGGCCCTGAATCCCATCGTCACGGCGCTGGCCTCGGCCATGCTGTTCCGCGAACGGCTCGGTTCCTTCAAGTGGCTGGGCATCATGCTGGCGTTTTGCGGCACGGCCATCGTCATCACGCGCGGCGATCTCGCCGGCGTGCTGCACGGCACGGGCGGCGGCATCGGCATGGGCGAGGTGTTCATGTTCTGCGGCATTTCCAGCTGGGCCGCCTACACCCTGATCGGCCGGGTCGCGCTGAAGGGCTTGAGCCCGATTGCCGCCACCACATATGCGTCGATGTGGGGCCTGGCCTTTTTGCTGGTGGGGGCGGCCGTGGAATTTCCGAGCGTGCCATGGCACAGCTTTGGCTGGCAAGTGTGGGCCGCCATCGGCTACCTGGGCGTGTTCGGCACGGTGATCGGCTTTGTCTGGTATTACGAGGGCGTGAAGGCGCTGGGCCCGTCGCGCACGGCCGTCTTCAACAACCTCGTGCCCGTGTTCGGCATCGTGCTGGCGGCGGCGTTGCTGGGCGAGCCCGTGCTCGTCTCGATGCTGGTGGGCGGCGCGGTGACGATTGCCGGCGTGGTGATGACCAACCGGCAAGCGAAGTAATTAGCGGGCGCGGCGGCGTTTACTTGGTTTCGCCGGCGCTTTTTTGTGCCGGCTGACCGAGGCGCGCATCACTTTCGGCTCTTCGATGCCGTTCTCGGCCGCCAGCATGCGGCGGATGTTGACGGCGTCCATGGCGCGCACGGAATTGGCGCGCGCGTTAAGCAGGATCATGGTGGCGAACTTGCCGGCCGACTTGATGCGCATGATCAGGCAACGGCCCGCTTCATTCGTGTAGCCCGTTTTCGACAGGCCGATATCCCAGCCCTTGGCACCCACCAGGCGGTTCGTATTGTGGTATTCCACGTCGCGGCCCTTGATCTGGATCACGTCCTTCGAATCCGTCGTGATGCGGCTGATTTCCGGGTAGCGCGAGGCGGCCACGGCCATCTTGACGAGGTCTGCTGCCGTCGACTGGTTGTTCGGCGACAAGCCCGTCGGCTCTTCGATCACGGTCTGGCGCATGCCCAGGGCCTTGATCTTGGCGTTGACGGCCACGGCAAATGCGGTGGGGCCGCCGGGGAAAGTGCGCGCCAGCGAGGCGGCGGCGCGGTTGTCGGACGACATCAGCGCCAGTTGCAGCACGTCATGACGGCTCAGTGTGGCGCCCACGGGCACCCGCGAAGTGCTGTGTTTCAAGGTGTCGACATCCTCGCGGTCGATGCTGATCTCTTCCTGCATATTCGCCTTGGAGTCGAGCACGACCATGGCCGTCATGAGTTTGGTCAGCGAGGCGATGGGCACCACCACGTTGGAATTTTTTTCAAGCAAGACTTTGCCTGTGCCGTCTTCGACCACCAGTATCGACTGGGAACCGAAGGGCACGGCGATGGCCGCTGTCGAAAGCGTCATCAGCACCGCGGCGAACATTTTTTTGAGCATGGGATTGTATGTGGGAAAGCAGTTTTGGGGCGCCATCGTGGGCGCTGCGCGCAAATCCGGAAACGGGCCGCATGGGGACGCGGAGTGTATCTCGGAGGCAATATTTGCCAAGCTTAAACAATACCATTAAAGATCAAGCGATGTCTACGGTACAGGCCCGCGACAAGCGGTGTTGCGGCCAATTTGGCAAATAAATGGGGCTAATCTTGCCGTAGTGAAAATTGTTGCGCAATTATTGATTTCGCCTTGGAAACTTCGTATTATTTCAGCAATATTGGCAGCGAGGGTCTGGCAGGCGCCATGTACCTCGTCGTTGATGCCTGTCCCTTCGTGCTTCGTCGCCCCGCGCTATGCCCTGCCACGGTGGCGCCGTAGACTGCGTTCATGCCTGAATCACAGACCAAGGGAGCGCATCGTGTTAAAAAAATATACGGATTGGTACCGCAGCATCGACGAAGAATCGCTGCTGGTGCTGCAACATCCCGAGATGGCGGACCAGATCCAGGGAAGAGTGCGCCGCTACGTCGCCATGAAGCTGGTCAAGCTGACGCCGATCGAGCGCCAGCAATTGCACGATTTCCTGCTCAAGTACCGCGGCGCCGGTTTTTACATCGCCGCGTTCAAGCTGATGCTGCTGTTCAGCGCCATCGGCGTCACCCTGCACCTGCTGTTGCCGGCCCGGTTCGAATTGCTCAAGGCCCTGGTCTTCAGCAACGGCTTGGGTTTTGCGCTGGCGTGGGGCCTGGTGGGCGTCTGGTTCAATTACCGCAGTTCCGTGCGCTACAAGTTCAAGAAGCTTTTGTTGATCGTGTCGACCTGCGCGGCAGGGGTAGCGGCCGGCGTGCTGCTGGCCGGCTTGAGCGATACGGGTTCCATGGAAATGGCCTTCGAGCGCTTGCTGCGTGTGGGCGGCATCGCCTTGCTGGTGGCCGGGTTGTTTTATATGGTGCCGCTGGCGGTCGTGAGCACCTGGCGCAACCGCCAATACGAAGCGCTGGCCCTGCAGCTGCAGCAGGATGCCGAGCGCGACCGCCTGGCGCGCGAACTGAGCGAATCGCAGCTGCGGCTGCTGCGCGCGCAGATCGAGCCGCATTTTCTGTTCAATACCCTGGGCGCCGTGCAGCAACTGGCCGAGCAGGGAACGCAAGGCGCCGGCCGTGCCGCGGCATTGACGGCCGACCTGATCGCCTTTTTGCGTGCCAGCATGGCGGAGATGCGCAGCGAGCAAGTACCGCTGCAAAGCGAGTTCGACATGGTGGCCGCGTATTTGCGCGTGATGCAGGCGCGCATGGGCTCCCGCCTGCGCTATGCGCTGGACTTGCCGGCTGAATTTGCACACGCGACGATTCCCAGCATGATCTTGCTGACCCTGGCGGAAAATGCCATCAAGCACGGTATTGAACCGTCCTTGCGCGGCGGCGAGATCAGCCTGTCGGCGCTGCGGGTGGACGGCATGCTGCGCTTGCGCGTGCAGGACACGGGCATGGGCTTGCCGGCAAGCGCTGCGGGCAGCGCGCCGGAAGGCGGCCTGGGCCTGGAAAACGTGCGCAGCCGGCTGTCGCTGTCCGATCCGTCCGCCAGCCTGACCCTGCGCGACGGCGAAGAGGGCGGCGTGATCGCCGAGATATTGCTTCCCATTAAAATTGCATCCAGCCTGAAAGAACTTGCCGCATGAATGCCACCATCCTGATCGCCGAAGACGAACCCCTGATGCGCGAACGCCTGCAAACGATGCTGGCGCTGGCCTGGCCCGAGGCGCGCATCGTGCTGGTGGCGGAAAACGGCAACGATGCCTGGGACGGTTTCCTCGAGCATGAGCCGGACGTGGTCTTCCTCGATATCCGCATGCCTGGCCTGTCGGGCCTGGAAGTGGCCGAGCGCATCGGCACGCGGGCGCACGTGGTGTTTGTCACCGCGTATGACCAGTATGCCGTCGATGCCTTCGACGCGGGCGCCGTCGATTATCTGTTGAAGCCCGTGCAGGCCGAGCGCCTGCAGCGCGCGCTGTCCCGGCTGAGCGACAAGCTGGGCGCGCAGCCGGCCGACATGGCCCACTTGCTGCAGTCGCTGCGCGCGGCGCTGCCGGCCGCGCCGCGCGAAAAACTGAAATGGATCAGGGCCAGCGTGGGCAAGCAGATCCGCCTGATCGATATTGACGACGTGCTGTTCTTCCAGGCCGACACCAAGTACACGCGCGTGGTGCTGGCCGGCTCGGAAGCGCTGGTGCGCACGCCGTTGAAGGATTTATTGGGCGGCCTCGATCCGGAACAGTTCTGGCAAATCCACCGCGGCACCATGGTCAACGTGAAAGCCATCGAGGCGGCCGAACGCATCGACGCCGAGCGCATGCAGGTGCTGCTGCGCGGCAGCGCGGAAAAGCTGCCCGTCAGCCGCACGTTTACGTATTTGTTCAGAGATTGATATGATGGCAATGTTTTTAATCTGCCACTGAAATGGACATCTCATGACAATCTTGCGCCGCTGGTTCTCCGCCATCCTTCTTTCCTTGTTCGCTTGCACTGCCGCCACGGCAGCGCAGAAGGAGGAAAAGGTGGTGTATCACGTCAATGACGCCAGCAATGCCACGGCTGCGCTGAAAAATATCCGCAATCACCTGGACGCCAGTCCCCAAGCCACCATCGTGCTCGTCGCGCATGGTCCCGGCATCGATTTCCTGCTCGATGGCGCCGTCGACAAGAATGGCACTCCGTATGACGCAGTGGTGCGCGAGCTGACCAAGCGCGGCGTGAGTTTCCGTGTCTGCAATAACACCTTGCAAGGACGCAACATCGACCGCCAGCGCGTGCTGCCCGACGCCGTCATCGTGCCCTCGGGCGTGGCCGAGCTGAGCCGCTTGCAGTGGCAGGAAGGGTATGCGTATATCAAGCCCTGACGCACGCGCCGCTGCCGGATGGCAAGGGGCGCGGCGCTAGCGGGTGGGTAACCCTTATTGGATCTTGGCGATCGACACTTCCGTCGATTTCACCAGCGCGATGACTTCGCTGCCCACTTTCAAGTCCAGGTCCTTGATCGAGCGCGAGGTGATCACCGAGGTGACGATGCCGTGCGGCGTTTCCACGTCCACTTCCGAGACCACGGGCCCAAAGATGATTTCCTTGATCTTGCCGCGAAACTGGTTGCGTACATTCACTTCCGAGATAGCCATGATATTTCCTTTGAGCCCGTAATACGCCATGCGGCGCGACAAGGCCAGAGTACGGCGCGCGCACGCTTTTGACCACGAATCGATGCGCATATCGATATGCGCAAAGTGTGCGCCAGCGCTGCGGCAAGCATATTATTCGCCTATACTCGAGCATCTACCGGAGGTGTGCCATGCGTCCATTCCTGCTGTCGCTCTTGCTGTTGCCCCTGCTGTTGCCCACCTCGGCCGTGCTGGCGCAACCCATTGCCGCCCTGCAACCGATGGCTTTCCTGGCCGGGCATTGCTGGAAGGGCGAGTTCCCTGGCGGGAAGCAAACGGATGAGCACTGTTTCCAGTGGCTGTATGGCGGCCAGATGCTGCGCGACGTGCACACGGTGCGCAGCCCCGGCAAGCCCGACTACGTGGGCGAAACCACGTATTACCACGATCCCGCCGCAGGCAAGGTAGCCTTCCTGTATGTGGAAAACAGCGGCGGCCATAGCCGCGGCACGATGCTGCAGGCGGACGGCGGCCTCGACTTTCCCGCCACGCAATACGTGGGCGCGAATGGCAAGACGCTGACCTATCGCGTGCGCTGGACGCCGTCGGGCGATGCCTATGAGGCGGCCAGCGAGATGCTGGTGGACGGGCGCTGGGCGCCGCAATTCAAGCTGCTGCTGAAGAAGCAGTGATGTGTGGCGGCATAAAAAAACCGGGACATGTCCCGGTTTTTTTTATGCGGCGAAGATTACTTCTGATAAATCTTGTCGAACTCGCCACCATCGTCAAAGTGTTTCTTTTGTGCCTGTTTCCAGCCGCCAAAGACGTCGTCGATGGTGAACAGGGTGATGGGCTTGAAGCTGGCCGCGTATTTCTTGGCGACGGCCGCCGAACGGGGGCGCAGGTAGTGCTTGGCAACCAGTTCCTGGCCTGGTTCCGAGTACAGGTACTGCAGGTAGGCCGTGGCTTCCTTGCGGATGCCGCGGCGGTCGACGACCTTGTCAACGACGGCCACCGGCGACTCGGCCAGGATGGAGATGCTTGGATACACGACTTCGAAGTTGTCGCCGAATTCGGCGCGCACCAGTTGCACTTCATTTTCAAACGTGACCAGCACGTCGCCGATTTCACGCTGCGTGAAGGTGGTGGTGGCGCCGCGGCCGCCGCCGTCCAGCACGGGCACGTTCTTGAACAGTTTGGTGACGAGGTCGCGCGCCTGCGCTTCGCTGCCGCCTTTTTTCACGGCATAGCCCCAGGCCGCCAGGTAGGTGTAGCGGCCATTGCCCGAGGTTTTCGGATTCGGCACGATGACCTTGATACCGGGCTTGGCCAGGTCGTCCCAATCCTTGATGTGTTTCGGGTTGCCTTTGCGCACCAGGTACACCATGGTCGAGTAAAACGGCGCCGCATTGTTCGGGAATTTCTTGGCCCAGTCGGCCACCACGAGGCCGCGGTCGACGAGGATGTCGATGTCATTGGCCTGGTTCATGGTCACGACGGATGCTTCCAGGCCATCGGCGACGGAGCGCGCCTGCTTGCTGGAGCCGCCGTGCGACTGCTTGATGGTGATGGTTTCGCCCGTTTTGGCTTTCCAATCAGCAATAAATGCGGGATTCACGTCCTTGAACAATTCGCGCATCACGTCGTAGGACGCGTTCAGCAAGACCACCGGTTCGGCGGCGCTGGCGGCCATCGGCAGGCTCATGGCGGCAGCGGAAGCGGCCAGGGCGCTGGCCAGGAACCAGCGGCGCGAGCGTTGGGTGAGCGTTGCTGCGGCAGTCGTTACGGCGTTGGAATGGGTCATGTTGAACTCTTGTTGTGAGAATAGATAGACATAGTCTAAAATTCCGGCCGGAAAAGAAACGAATTTTTCGTAATATGCTTAGACTTGATTCCCGTTTGCGCTAAAAAACATATATCGATTTCTGGAAACATTCGTGGGCAAGATGCGCATCAGCACTTAGTCTGCAGGCATAGCGCCATAGGCAAAACCGGCCCGTGGCGTGCGGCAAAAAACCCGAAAGCGCCGCTTGGTGTATAGTCGAATCGCACGATACAGGGGGAAAACCGTCTGCATCGGCAACTGGAATATTTTGTGAGCGTACATGAGTCTTGAAATTCGTATTGCAACATCGACCGACGCTTTCGAGGCGTGCAACGTATTACGACGCTCCATCGTCGAATGCTGCAGCCTCGATCACCGGGACGATCCGGCCATCCTGGAAGCCTGGCTGGGCAATAAAACACCGCAGATGGTGGCGTGCTGGTTTGCGTCGCCGACTAATTTTTCGCTGGTCGCAGTCGAGGCGGGCGCCGTTGTCGGCGTCGGCTTGCTGACGCGCGCCGGCAAGCTGGCCCTGTGCTACCTGCTGCCCGAGGCGCAAGGCCGCGGCGCCGGCAAGGCGCTGGTGGAGCAGCTGGAAGCGCAGGCGCGCGAGTGGGGCATCAAGGCCTTGCAACTGCACAGCACGGCCAGCAGCCAGGCCTTTTTCGTCAAGCAGGGTTATGTCGAGGCGGGCAATGTGCGTTCGCCATATGGCGTGGAAACGATTTTTTGCTGGAAACAGATTGATCCCACGGGCATCGCTAGCGGCGACCCCAAGCGCAAGCGCTTTTGCAACTGCAATTCGGCCTGACACCCCGCCAGTCCCTCAGCCCGCCCATCCGGCGGCGGGCCATTTCTTCCCGTTCAATAATTCCCTCAGTAACTGATCTGGATATACACGCCTTGTGGCGCGGCATCATCCGCCGGCAGCAAGGTGCCGCCCGTAAACAGTTTCAGTTCGCCGGGCGCGAATGCCAGCCAATCCTCGTTTTGCGTCAGCGGATGCGTGGCGATGACGGCGATCCTGTCGTCCAGGTGGTTGTGCTGGCGAAAGTCGATGCTGCGCTCGCAGTCGATCAGTTGCGCCACGGAAAACGGGTATTCGCGTATTACATAGTGCAAGTGCGTGGAACAGTGGGCAAACAGCAGTTCGCCGTCCGACAGGATGAAATTGAAGGTGCCGTGCGCCGCAATGTCCTTGGCGACCTCGGCGATGGCGGCGCGCAAGTCGGCGCGCGTGGGTTCACCGAGGGGAAACTGCGTGCGCAAGGTGGCCAGCAGGTGGCAGAAGGCTTGTTCGCTGTCCGTGTCGCCGCTGGCGCGGTAGTGCGCATTGACGGGCGCACGCCACGTTTTCAAGTCCCCATTGTGGGCGAAGGACCAGGTCTTGCCCCACAGGTCGCGGGCGAACGGGTGGGTATTTTCCTGAGCGATGCGGCCTTGCGTGGCCTTGCGGATGTGCGCGACGATGTTTTTCGCCTTCACGGGATGCTGCTGCACCTGGGCCGCCAGCGGCGAATCGATGGCCGCCAGGTGATCCGTCAGCAGGGTGCAGCCGCTGCTGGAATGATAGGCAATGCCCCAGCCGTCGCGGTGCTCGTCCGTGCGTCCGCCCCGTTCGGCAAAGCCGGCAAAGGAAAATCCCAGCGCCGCAGGCTTGCTGCTGTTCATTGCGAGTAACTGGCACATGGCGGCCCTTCCTGATGGTATCGGTACATGCCCACAGTAAAGGCTGGACCAGGGGGCGGGAAGGAATGTTTCCGACTATCGTTATGCGCTGTCCGTTGTTGCGTCCATATTTGCTGGGTGCATATCAAATGGCGAAACCATTCGTTCTCCTTTGGTTTGCGCTGCCTTACTCTGCACACTTTGGCGCCGTCTTCCCCATGAGGGCAGCTGGCGCAGCCTTACGAAGGAGCACGTATGCCATTTCCCGTCCTGAAAAATTACCTGGCCCGCCTGTCGCATCAAACCCAGGCCGGCACCAGCGTCTGGCTCGACGGGGAGGGCCGGGCGCTGGGGCGCTTTTTCAATTGCACCATGACCAGCGCTTTCCAGCCGCTGCGCGAACTGGAAAGCGGCAAGCTGGTGGCGTTCGAAGGACTGGCGCGCAGCGTGTCGAAGGCGGACGAGGGCTTGTCGCTGTGGCGCTTGCTCGATCACGCGGCCAGCGACGATGAATCCGTGGAACTGGACCGGCTGTGCCGCATGCTGCACGCCATTAATTTTTTCCGGCAGGCGGAAGCGGAGCAGGCCGACCTGTACCTGAATGTGCATGACCGCCTGCTGAGCGCCGTCAGCAGCAATCACGGCCACGCTTTCCAGCGCATCCTCGACGCGCTGGGCTTGCCCATCGAGCGCATCGTGCTGCAATTGCCGACGGTCACGCCGAACCAGGGCTGGCTGCTCAATTACGTGGCCGACAATTACCGCCGCAACGGTTTCCGCCTGGCCATCAACGTGGCCAGCGTGCATGAGGCAACGGGCATGCTGGAGCGCCTGCACCCGCATGCGTTCAAGCTCGACGCGGGCAACCTCAGCGACGAGCAAGCCGTCGCCAGCTTCGTCACTGTGTGCCATGCGGCGAAAATCCGCGTCATTTTCAAGCGCCTCGACACGCCGGCCGCGCTGGCCGCGCTGCAGCGCATCGCCGCCATCACGGGCTTGCCCATCGTGGCCCAGGGTTATCTGCTCGACAAGCCATTGACGGCGCTGGCGCAGGCGAAAGGCGCCGGCGTCTCCGTCGCGGCTGCCGCCTGACGCAAAATGCCTTGAAATGAGGGTGACACGATAGGCATTGAGGGTTTTTCTTCGCGGCACAATACGCTATAGTATTCCCATCGTTAAATTGGACTGACTATGGCATCGCGCAGAAATTTTCTACACCACGGTATGGGCCTGGCCGCGCTGGGCCTGGTTGCCACTCCTCTCATCGGCTGCGCCTCGCGCACGGCCGCTCCCGCCTCGGCTTCGGCCAGCGCCAAGCCGCGCGCGCCGCGCACGGCCGTGCCGCCGCAGCCGACGCAACTGGCCAGCATCGACCGCTCGATCACGTCGCAGTCGCGCCAGGCCATCACCGAGATGGAACCGCCACCCGACATTTTCGATGCGCAGGCGCTGGACCTGGAATTCTGGCTCAAGCCCCGCACCCTGGAAGTGGTGCGCCCGGCCAGCAATGAAAAGGCCAAGCTGCTGTACTGGAAAGATGGCGAAGTCATCGATTCGGCCTACCAGGAACTTTGTCACTTGCTGCGCGACGTGAACGGCAAGAAGACGGCGCCCATCGATCCGAAACTGCTGGAAACCCTGTGGGGCACGCAAGCGTTCGTGGCCCGCTACGGCATCGAGCAGCCGCTGGAGATTTTGTCGGGCTACCGCACGGCCGAGTCGAACAGCAGGCTGCGCGAAGCGGGCGTGCCGGCCGCGCGCCAGTCGCTGCACATCTCGGGCCGCGCCGCCGACATCCGCGTGGCGAATCTGAACGCGGAAGTGCTCGGTTCGCTGGTGCGCAGCTTCAAGCAGGGCGGCGTGGGCTTCTATTACCGCAACGGCCCGCGTGGTGGCTGGATCCATGCGGACACCGGATTGCAGCGCGTCTGGAAAGGCTAAGAGTTTTTAGTCGTAATGGTAGGGTGGTTCCGGTACGCTGTCCGCGTGAGCCAGTTCCAGTTCGCGCATGCTGGCCGGGCGCTCCCAGAAAATGCGCCAGCCCTGGCGCTGGCTGGCTTGCACTTCCGGGTGCGCCTGCAGGTAGCCGTCGATAAAGCGGGTAAAGTCGGAAATGTAGCCGCTGCGGCGGTAAGTTAATCGATGGCGCATGTGTACTCCCGAGTGTTGCTGTCGTTCCCCGTTTTGACCGCCCGCGCGCCCGAAAGTGCCGCACTTTCCACTTTTTCATGAAACTGTCCAGCCATAACATCGAACTGTTCCTGGCCGTCGTCGATGGCGGCTCGTTCTCGGCTGCCGCGCGCGCCTTGCGGCGGGCGCCGTCGGCCGTCAGCATGGCGATGGCCAATATCGAGGCGGAACTGGGCATCACCCTGTTCGACCGCGGCGCGCGCGAAGCCGTGCCCACGCCGGCCGCGCTGGCCCTGATACCGCACGCGCGCCTGATCGCCGAGCAGTTGAAACAGTTGCACTTGCACGTGCAGGAATTGTCGCAGGGACTGGAAAGCCGCATTTCGCTGGGCATCGCGGCCGAGCTCGACCATACTCCCTTCCTGGCCGCCGTGCGCGCGCTGTCGCAGCGCCATCCCTTGCTCGATATCGAGGTGCTGACGGCGCCGCAGGACGATGTGCTCGACATGCTGCACCGGGGCCGCATCAGCGCCTGCATGGCTTTCGCAGGCGGACGCATCAATCACGAAGAACAGTTCCAGCTGGTCGGCAGCGATGCCTTGCTGGCGATTATTTCCACCCAGCATCCGCCCAGCGCGGCGGGCCAGCCCTTGTATATCGAGGAATTGGTGAACTTGCGCCAGATCATCGTGGCCAGCCGCGAACTCGACCTGGCCGATGCGCGCCCCGTGGTGGGGCTGTCCTATTGGCGCACGGACAGCTTGCCGATGGCGCTGGCCATGGTGGAAGCGGGACTGGGCTGGGGCAACTTTGCCGCCTCGGCCATCGCCCATTCTCTGGCGGCGGGGCGGGTGCGCTGCGTGGCGTTCAAGAATACGGGCAATGGCCTGGTCGTGCCCATCCACCTGGTGTGGATGAAGGACCGGCCGCTGGGCATGGCGGCGCGGTCCTTTCTTCAGTTGCTGAGCGAAGCAGCCTGAACGTCAGTGGCTTCTTCCTTCGGCTGCTGCGCCGACAGGGGCACGCCAAACAGGCCGTCGAAGAAATAGTTAAAAATGAAGCTGTAGCACGGGATGATCAGCATCAGCGCGAAATCGAGCACGAAGGCTTGCCACAGGCTGATGTTCAGCCACCAGGCGATCAGCGGGATCAGGTAGATGACCAGCGTGATCTGGAAGCCGATCGCATGCAGGATGCGGCGCCAGACCGTGCGCGTGCGCGACACTTGCCGGATTTCCCAGTATTCGAACGCGGTGTTGTAGAGCAGGTTCCAGATCACGGCGATGGTGGTGATCATGATGGCCAGCGGCCCCGTGCTGGTGGGCGATTCGCCCGAAAGCAGAGTCAGCCAGAGCGTGGAAATGGCCATGCCGATGATTTCAAAAGCGGTGACGTAGACGATTTTGCGTTTAATGCCTTGCATGTAAAGCCTGTAAAGAAGAGATGGCGCATATTTTAAGTCAGGCATGCTGATCTTTAAAGTCGATAGCTGTCAGTTTTTCTGATTGATTCGGCGTAGGAATACCATGCTTGCCCTGAACGGTGGATAATGGCGGCTGGCAGGCAACCGGTCCCGCCGCATCACCGCAGAAAAGGTCAACGAGCATGCAAGGCGCAGCAGACAGCAACATCCCCGAGGTTCCCGACACCCCCGCCAGTGCGGACGAACGTCCCCGTTTTCGCCCCCGTCCGTGGGAGCACCTGGAAACGCCATACGATGTGGAAGTGTGGATCGAAGAACATAACCGCAGCATGCAGGACAATATTCGCGCCACGGAAACGGGCGTGGGCATCTGCTTTACCCTGGCCGAAGGCGGCGACATCTATATGCAGACCAGCGCCGACGGCGCCGTCGTGCTCGACGTGACGCCGGACGCGGCCTGGGTGTCTCCCCTGATCAGCGCGGCCACGGGCTGCGAGACGCCGGACTCGTCGCTATGGATCTTGCCTGATGACAAATTGATCCAGCTGATCGTGGGGCTATCGAGCCTGGTAGCGAGCACCTTGCTGGTGGTGGGCCATGATTTCGGCTTGCGCCGCAGCCGCATGGGGCGCTGAACGGCCTTGTTGCAGAAGTGGCATCCATGGCAGGCTTGGCTCGACACTGCGCGTGGCGCATGCTAGTCTTGCAACTGCACCCACCTGGTTGCCAGGGCGGCGGTGCAAAGGATAGCCATGGACATACCACCGCTCGCGGTACCTGATCCGGATTCCTCCCAGCACAGCCATGACGGCGTGTTGGGGCATGCCGCGCCCCTGCTTGACGATGGCGTCTTCAGTCCGGAACGGGTGAAGGCCGAACGCGAGCAAGCCTATTTCAACGATTTATACCTGTTGGCGCCTGTCGCCTATTTCGTGCTCGGTCTCGATGGCGCGATCGTGCAGGTCAACCTGGTGGCGGCCGAATTGTTCGGCCTGGTGCGCGAGCGCCTTGGCCACGTGCTGTTCCGTTCGTATGTGCACGAGGCGTTCCGCCACGATTTCGAGCAGTTCGTGCAGCGCGTGCTCAATAGCAGCGAGCCCGAGCGCATCCAGCTGCAGGTACGGCTGCGCCCTGGCGCGCGCGAGGCGGGCTTGCCCGTCAGCCTGCTGGGCAGCGCAGATCCGAACGGCCAGGCGCTGCGCCTGGTGCTGGAGCAGGCCGAGGGCAAGCTGGCTGCGCTCGAACGCAGCGAAGAGCGCTTCCGGCGCATCGTGCACGGCGCCGAGGAGGGCATCTGGGAAATCGATGCGCAGGCGCTGACCAGCTTTGTCAATCCGAAGATGGCGCACATGCTCGGTTGCCAGATCGAGGACATGCTGGGCCAGCCGCTGGCCGCCTTCATGGATGACGAGGGGCGCGCCATCCTGGAGCGCAACATTGCGCGGCGCCAGGATGGCATCGCCGAGCGCCACGAATTCAAGTTCCTGCGGCGTGATGGCAGCACCTTGTGGGCCACCCTGGCCACCAATCCCATCTTCGATTCCAGCGGCACCTACCTGGGCGCGCTGGCGCTCGTCAGCGACATCACGGCCCAGCGTGCCGCATCCGAGCGCATCTGGCGGCAAGCCAATTTCGATCCCTTGACGGGCTTGCCGAACCGCCACATGTTTCTCGACCGCTTGCAGCACGAGGCGCGCCACGCCAGCCGCGAAGGCGGTTGCCTGGCCCTGCTGTTCATCGACCTCGACCATTTCAAGCAGGTGAATGACCGTCTCGGCCACGAGAAGGGCGACATGCTGCTGCGCCAGGCGGCGCTGCGCATCAGCGAGCGCGTGCGCGCCACCGACACGGTGGCGCGCCTGGGCGGCGACGAGTTCACCGTCATCCTGGCCGGCGTGGGGCACCTGGGCGGCATCGAACGCGTGCTGCAGGAATTGACGACGGCGCTGGCCCTGCCTTTCGTGCTCGACGGCGACACGGCGCAAGTGTCGGCCAGCGTGGGCGTGGCGCTGTATCCGGCCGACGCCGAGGCAACGGAAACCTTGCTGCGGCACGCCGACCAGGCCATGTATGCCGCCAAGAGCGCGGGGCGCAACGGCTACAGCTATTTCACGCCGGCCTTGCAGCAGGCGGCCGACCTGCGCCGCACCACGGTGCGCGAGATGCGCCTGGCGCTGGCGCAGGAGCAGTTCGAAGTGCATTACCAGCCCATCATCCGCCTGTGCGATGGCACGATTGAGCGGGCCGAGGCGCTGCTGCGCTGGCGCCATCCGCTGCGCGGCTTGCTCGTGCCCGCCGATTTCATCGCCTTTGCCGAGGCAAACGGCTTGATCATCGATATCGGCGAATGGGTGTTTCAGCAGGTCGTGCGCCAGGCGCGCCAGTGGCAGGGCGAGCATGGCGCCCCGTTCCCGATCTGTATCAACAAGTCGCCCGTGGAATTCCGCTGCGACGCCGCGCTGTACCAGGACTGGGGCAATGCCCTGGCGCGGGCGGGCCTGGCGCCGGGTGCCATCGTCATCGAAACAACGGAAGCCGTGCTGCTCGACAAGGCGCGCCAGGTGGGCGACCGCCTGCGCCAGTTCCGCGCCATGGGCCTGGCGCTGGCGCTCGACGATTTCGGCAGCGGCCAGGTATCGCTCGGATGCATCAAGAAGGCCGATATCGACTTTCTCAAGATCGACCGTTCGCTGGTCGGCGAACTGGGACGCGACGATGCCGGGCTGGGCCTGTGCGAGGCGATCATTGCACTGGCGCAGCGGCTGGGAGTGAAAGTCGTGGCAGAAGGCGTGGAGACGGCGTCGCAGCGCGATTTGCTGCGCGCCGCCGGCTGCGACTATGCGCAAGGATATTTCTTTTCCCGCGCGCTGCTGGCGGGGCAGATGGATGGCCTGCTGGCGGCTCAGCCGGCGGCTTGAAGCGTCGCTTGCGCCTGCCCATCGTCCTGCATCAGCTGTTCCACGGCAGCCAGGGTCTCGGCGGCGCTGACCGTGGCCAGGGTCAGGCCGGGCGCCAGGATCACGCGGTAATGGCGGCTGGCCGGATAGAACCAGCGGTAGTTGTCGGTGCGGATGTAGTAGCCGACGATCTTCTTGTCATACGCCGAGGCGATGTGGATCACCGACGTGTCGGGCGACAGCACCAGTTCGCAGCGGCGGATCAGGGCCGCCAGCTCCAGGATGTGGCCGGTGGGCGGCCATGCCATCACGTTGGCATGGCCGGCGCCGCGCACGATCTCGGCGGCGCGCGCTTCGGTGCCCGGCGCGGCGATCACCAGCAGCGCATGGCGCGGATAGCGTGCCGCCAGGGCCGCGCAGCAGCGCTGGGCATCGGCCACGCTGACCGTGCGTTGCGCATTGCTGCCCTGGAAATTCAGGCAAAACAGGCCTTCATGCGTGCGCAGCAGGGTGTCGCAGGCGGCATCGACCCGTGCCGCGTGCGCATCCACGCCGAACAGCTCATAGCGCATATCGATGTCGCGCAGCTCAAATTGCCCGAACGTGGCGAAATAGCTGTGCAGGATGTGGCGGCTGCGGTCGCAGGGCACCGTATGGTCGAACATGCCCAGATTCGCCGTCGAAGTGCCGTACTTGGGAATGGCAAAGCCCGTCAAATAGCGCGCACCCAGCCATTTGATGCGCAGCAGCAAGGGAATCGAAAAGCGGTTGTAGGGGTTGAAGATGACGTCATAGCGGCGTCGGCGCAGCTCGGCGATGGTGGTGCGCAAGTCGCGCAGCAGCGGCTGCTTGTCCCAGATGAGGATTTCGCCGACATGCGGATTATCGGCGAGCACGGCCCGGTTGGCGCTGCTGGCGGCCACGTCGATCTGCCAGTGCGGATAGTTTTTCTTCAGTTCGCGCAGCAGGGCCGTGGTGACGATCATGTCGCCGATCTTGTCGTTGCGCAAAATTAAGACCTTGCGCACCTTGGCGATATCGAGGGGGTGCTTGCCGGATTTGCCCAGCAGGGCGTAGCTGATCAGCCGGGCGGCGGTCTTTATCAAGGGAACTCCGGAGGTGGATGACGGGATGCGCTGGCGTATGGGACAAAGCGCCAGCGACAGCAGCATCTTACGGATTTCCACCGTCCTGAGCTAGGGGGTGTGCCCCATTATTGCCGCGTGCGCCAAGTCAGCGCACGCGGCAGGGGGTTATTCCAGGCCCAGCAGCGCGACGACGCGCTCGCGGCTGATGCCGACCAGCGCCGAGCTGATCGCCAGCAGTGATTCATAGCCGGGCTGGCTGGCTTTTTCCGTGAAGTTTTCCGCCAAGGTATCCATGCTGACGTTGACTTGCTGCACCGGTTGCGCGCGGGCGACCCGTCCCGTCGCTTGCGCCAGGGCCAGGCTGACGGAGCTGCGCGCCGCCTGCAACTGCGCCAGCGCCTGCACCACTTGCTGCAAGGTGGCGCGCAGGGCTTCCACGTCGCCGGTACTCCATTCTTCCGGGGCGATGGCGGCCGGTTCCGCATCCGTGCGCACGCGGCTCATCTGGCCGGTCGGGTAGCGGATGCCGCTGCCGCGCACGGACAGGCTGTCGCGCACGCTGGCCCAGGCCGCTTCTGACGTGCTGAACACCAGTTCGCCATTCTCGCCCAGCTTGACGCCTATGCCTGACGGCATCAGTGCGCGGTCGAAGCGGGAGACGATTTCGTTCTCGCTCAGGCCAGGTTCGATATTCACCGAGCGCAAGGCCTGGCTCGCGCCGCCGACGGAAAAGGCCAGCACTTCCTGCGGGCCTTCCTGCAGGCTGGCCATGGTCAGGCCGCGGATGCTGAAGTTCTGCTGTGCCGCCTGCGGGCTGGTATAGCTGAGCTGTGCATCGAGCGTGCCGCCCGAGGCGCTGGCGCGCTGGCGCCAGGTATTGCTGAACTGGCGTACTCTGGCCTCGACTTGCCCTTCGCGTCCCTGGCGCGCGGCCAGCTTGGCCGCCAGTTCGCTTTTCAGCGCTTGCAACTGGCTGCTGCTGCGTTCCAGGTAGTCCAGGGTTTGTTGTGCGTTAGAAATTTCCCCCTGCAGCTGGTGATCCCAGTTGCTCAGGCCACGCTGCAGGCTCGCCGTCGAACTCCTCGCTGCCGGCGCCTCGCTGCGCGCGCTGGCACTGCTTTTGACCGCGGCGGACGCGTCATCGACGACGCGGGCTGTGCCGGCGGCTTTGGCATTGACGCCGGAAGAGGAGGAAGTCTGAACGATTTGCATGATGGTCAGAGAAGATCAAACAGGGAAATAGTGCCAACCTTGGTGTAGGCTTTATAGGTTGCCTGCAGGGCCGTCTGGTAGCCGGTCAGTTCAATCGCCGCCGCGCCCATATCGGTCTTTTTCAGGTCCAGCAGGGCTGAATTGTTCGACAGCGACACATTGGCCAGGTTGCCGGACAGCGTGGTGAGTATGTTTTGCGCGCCGCCGAAGATGGCGATCTTGCCAGAGAGCAAATCCATGCCATCATCGGTGCCGCCCAGGCCGTCGTTGACGATGGCGCGCACTGCCGGGTCGTTGGGGTTGACGCCCGGCGTGCCGAGCGTGGTGATGACCTGGTCGATCTTGTTGAGCCACACTTCCAGGTTCTTCACGTCGACGTTGGCCGCCTGCGTCACGCCGTTGCCCACTACCACGGTTTGCGTGTCGGTGTTGCCGATGTAGCTGTAGCGCGAGCCGGCGGCTGCCGTCGGGTCGTATTTGATTGCGGGCTGGTCGGTCGCTGTGCCGGAAAACATGTAGCGGCCTTCCTGGTCTTTCAGGTTGGCCGTGTACAGCACGCTGTCGCGCATGGCCGTCAGCGATTGCGTCATCGCATTCAGGTCGCCCGGCGTATTGCTGCCGTCGGCGGCCCATACCAGCAAGTCGCGCGCCTGGCCCATGTCGGTGACCATGCTCGACAGGTAGTTTTCATTCTTCAGCAGGCGCACTTTCACCGTGGCGATATTGTCCTGGTACTGCGTGACCATGGCTTGCTCGCGCGTCAGGCGCGAAATGCGCACGTTGCCGATCGGATCGTCCGATGGCAGCTGGATGCGCAAGCCCGAAGACATTTGCTGCGTCAGGAAGTTGATGCGTTCCTGATTTTGCTGAAGCGAAATATTGATCAGCGATTGGTACTGGCTACTGGCGACACGCATGATCTTCTCCTTAACCCATCATTTGCAAAGTGGCGTCAAACAAGCTATTCGCCACGGAAATGACTTTCATGTTTGCTTGATACATATTCTGGAATTCGACCAGGCTCATCGCTTCTTCATCCTTGTTCACGCCGCTGGTGGACTTCCAGTCGTCGATCGCTTGCGCGCGCACCGTGTTGGCCGTCTTCAGCAAGGCCTGGTTCTGCTGGCTGTAGATGCCCAGCTTGCCGACCAGTTGCGTATCCGCGTCGCTCATCAGGACAGAACCGACCCAGCTGACGGTGATCGGCTGATTCTTGATCTCGATTAATTTCTGCAAGTTGCCGCTGTCGCCGGCCTGGCCCGTCAGCGACAGGGCCAGGTCCTTGGCGTTGAAGCCGGGGGTAATGCTCAGCTTGCCATTCGCGTAGGCCAGCAGGGGGCCACCTGGGGTGCCGGCCATGGTCTTGCCCAGTGCCAGCTGCGCGTTGACCTTGTTGGTCAACTGGGTGGCCATGTCTTGCAGCGACTGCTGCAGCGGTTTCAGGGTATTTTGCTCGAACTCGCCCAGGCCGCCCATCTGCCCGCCGATGGCGACCGGGTCGAGCTTGTACGAGGACTTGGCGAAATCAAGGCTCAGTGTCTGTTCGCCGGTGTTCGTCATGTTGCTGCTCATGGTGCCGGCCAGGCTGCCGATCACCAGCGGCTGGCCCGACTTCAGCGCGATATTGCGCGAACCGTCCGGCTGGTCGAGGACCTCGATGCCCATTTGCGAGGCCAGGCCGTCGATCAGCTGGTCGCGCGCATCCATCAGCGACGACACATTCGTGCCGGCGGCGGTGGAGGTGCTGATGCGCTGGTTCAGCGCGGCGATATTGGCCAGGGTGGTATTGACTTGCGGCACGATCGCTGCACGTTGCTGCTGCACCGACAGCAACTGGTTGCCCATGACGGTGCTGATGCTGTTGAAGCGCTGCGCCATGGCGTCGGCGGAGGTGACGATCTGCTGGCGCAGCGGCGTCGAGGTCGGGTCGACGGCCGAGGCATTGAGGGCTGCGAAAAAGCCGTCGATGCCGTTGCTGATGCTGGAAGCATCGTCGCCCATCACGCGCTCGAGCTGCGTCAGGTAAGGCTGGGTCTGCGAACGGGCGCCCTGGTCGGACGCGGCGCGCCACATTTGCTGGCTCTTATAAGCATCGGCAAAGCGCAGCAGGGCGGACACTTCCACCCCATTGCCGGCCGAGCGCACGCCCGCGCCGGCACCAAGCGAGGACAACAGCACGCCCTGGCGCGTATAGCCCGCCGTTTGCAGGTTGGCGATGTTCTGGCTGGCCGCATTGAGTGCGGCCTGGGCGGCGATGCTGCCTGACAATGCATTGCTGATGATGCTCATTGGGCAAGTTTCTTTCGTGAAGAGAGTGGCGCGTGCTGGTGGGCAGGCATTGAATCGTTGTTACCTTGTACAGGCGACGCTTCAGACGTATTTATTAAGCGGCGCTGCAATATTGTCGGTCTTGACAGTGCTTTTGGCTGCCACGGGGGCGCTGGCCGCCGGCAGCAGCTGGCGCAGGATGGCGTCGGCGATGCCGAAGGCGCGCTGGCCGGCCATCTTGTCGGCCACCAGGTTGTCGGCCATTTCCAGCATATCGTTGTTGATGGGATCCTTGAAGACGCTGTCTTCGCCCGCCATCTCGCGCGTGCCCGAACGCATCTGGCGCAGCATGTGCGAGATGAAGAACGCTTCGAACTTGACGGCCGCCTCGGTGGCCTTGGCCGCGTAGCGCGGATCGGCCGGCGTGGCGGCGGCAGGGGAGCGGTCGTCGAGCGCCGAGGGCAGGGCGCTGCTGCTGTCGTTTACATTCATTTCCATTCAGCTTTCAGTGTTCGTCAAAATGTTCAGGGCAAGGCGCATTGCCGAAGGCAGTACGACTGTACGACGAGGCAGTGCAACGCAGTCCTGGGCTTTTTGACGGACACGTTAGATCACCACCAGTTCGCCTTCGATGGCTCCCGCCTGGTCGAGGGCTTGCAGAATTGCCATGATGTCATCGGGCGAGGCGCCCAGACTGTTGACCACGTCGATGATCGATTGCAGCTTGGCGCCGGCCGGCCATTTGAACATATTGCCGTTGCCCTGATCGACGGACACTTTGGATTGCGGCGTGACGGTGGTCTGGCCGCGGCCGAACGGCGCCGGCTGGCTGACGGCCGAGCTTTCGGAAATGACGACCTTGAGCGAGCCATGCGTGACGGCGGCCGCTTTCACGCGCAAGCCTTCGGCGATGACCACGGTGCCCGTGCGCGAATTGAAGACCACTTTCGGCGTATCGACACCGACATCGACGCTCAAGGCTTCGAGCTTGGCCATGAAGGCCACGCGCTGGGTCGGGTTTTCCGGCGCCAGCACTTCCACGCTGGTGGCGTCGCTGGTGGTGGCGACGGCGCCAAAGCGGCGGTTGACGGCTTCGACGATATTGATGGCCGTCTCGAAATGCGGATGGCGCAGATTCAGGGTGACGGTCGGCTTGGTCGAGAAATCGCTGAGGATTTCGCGCTCGATGTTGCCGCCGTTGGGAATGCGGCCCGAGGTGGGCGTGTTGACGGTGACGGACGAGCCGCTCTTGCCGGTGGCGTTCAAGCCGCCGACGACGACGTTGCCTTGCGCCAGCGCATACGTTTCATTGTCGGCCGCGCGCAATTGCGTCAGCAGCAAGGTGCCGCCGCGCAAGCTTTTCGCATCGCCCAAGGATGATACGGTCACGTCGATGGCCTGGCCACGGCGGTATCCCGGAGGAAACACGGCGCTGACCATGACGGTGGCGACGTTCTTGCTTTTCGATTCGGCGCCGTCCGGCATTTTCACGCCGAACTGCTTGAGCATGTTGACCACGGACTGGCTGGAAAACTTCACCTGCGTGGTGTCGCCGCTGCCGTTCAGGCCCACGACGAGGCCGTAGCCGACCAGCGGGTTGTCGCGCACGCCCTCGATGCTGACCAGGTTGCGCAGCACTTGCGCGGCGCTGGCGGGCAGGGCAAAGCCGGACAGCGCAGCGAGCATGGCTGCCAGGGGCAGGGCGGAACGAAATTTCATGAGGTCACCTTAAAACGGCATCCATGGGCCGACGAAGAAACGCGTCAGCCAGCCTGGTTTGTTGGCTTCGGCCAGGGTGCCCTGGCCGGAATAGGCGATCTGCGCATTGGCGATGCGCAACGATGACACCTGGTTGTTGGAATCGATATCGGCCGCGCGCAGGTAGCCGCGCAGGCGCACGAATTCCTCGCCCTGGTTCAGGGTCAGGGTTTTTTCACCCTGCACGCGCAGCAAGCCGTTCGGCAGCACTTCCTGCACGATCACCGTGATGGCGCCGGACAGCGCGTTTTGCTGCGTGCTGGTCGAGTCGCCGGCGAAGTTGCGGTCGGCAGACAGGTCGATGCCCGTCTTGGGGAAGGTCTTGCCGAGGATATTGGCCGCCTGCACGCCGACGGACGAACCCTTGTTGAACGAGGTGCCCGCCTTCTTGCTCGCCTGCGTGGTTTCCTGCAGGGCCACCGTGACGACGTCGCCGACGCGGAAAGCGCGGCTGTCGGAAGTCAGGGCCAGGCCCGCATCGGGATTGAAGACGCCGCCGGCCACGCCGCCGCGCGCAGCGCTGCGCGGCGCCACGGGCAGCGGCGTATCGGAAAAGCTGGGCGCCAGAGGGGCCACCGGCTGGCTGGCGCAACCGGCCGCCAGGACCAGCAGCAGGGCCGCTCCGGCTTTCAGTGCGGCCTTCATCAACGTGCCGCTTGCGCCAGGTATTGCAGCATATTGTCGGCGGCCGACAGCACCTTGGTATTCATTTCATAGGTGCGCTGGGCAGCGATCATGTCGACCATCTCTTCGACCACTTGCACGTTCGAGCCTTCCAGCGCGAACTGCTTCAATTTGCCCAGGGCGCCTTCGCCGGGACGGCCTTCCGTCGGCGTGCCGCTCGATGCCGTTTCCTGGAACAGGTTTTCACCGAGTGCCAGCAGGCCGGTCGGGTTGACGAAGCTGGAGAGGTTCAGCTGACCCAGTTCGGTACCGGCGACATTGCCCGGCACGGTGGCCGTGACCATGCCGTTTTCACCGATGGTGATGGCCGTGGCGTTGTTCGGCACGGTGATCTGCGGCACCAGGGGCAAGCCCTGGGCGTTGACCATCACGCCGTTTTCATTCAGGCTCAACTGGCCGGCGCGCGTGTAGGCCGCTTCGCCGTTCGGGCGCAGCACTTGCAGGAAGCCGTTGCCGGTGATGGCGACGTCGAATTCGCGGCTGGTCGTTTGCAGGCTGCCGGTGGTAAATACCTTTTGCGTGCCGACCATGTGCGTACCGTTACCCAGCTGCACGCCCGATGGCGAGAGGGTGTTGTCGGCGCGCTGCGTGCCCGGCTGCTGCTCGACCTGGTAAAACAGGTCTTCGAAGACGACGCGGTCGCGCTTGAAGCCGACCGTGTTGACGTTGGCCAGGTTATTCGCGATGGCTTGCAGTTTGGCATCTTGTGCCTGCACGCCGGTCTTGCTGATCCACATTGCTGGATTCATGTATTGCTCCTAATAATAGATTGGCGTTGGGCTTAAGCGCCCAGCAGGCGGTTGCCGGACTCGGTCATGGAATCGCTGGCCTTGAAAACTTTCATCTGCATCTCGAAACTGCGGTTCAGGCTCATGGTGGCGACCATTTCCTCGACGGCCGAGACGTTGCTGCCTTCCAGGTGGCGGTCGCGGATGCGTACCGTCGGATCAGCTTGCAGGTCTTCGCCGCCGCGCGCCACGATCAGGCCCGCTTCGTTCTTGGTCAGCTCGCCCGCTTCGGCGTTGACCAGCTTGAGCTTGTCGACCGTCTGCATCTGCGCAGTGCCCGGCACCTGGATGGAAATCGTGCCATCGCCGCCGATCGACAGGCTGGTGTGCTCGGGAATCGTGATCGGACCGCCTTCGCCCAGCACCGGCCGGCCGTTGATGGTCAGCGCGCCCGTTTCATCGAGGTCCATGGCGCCGGCGCGCGTGTAGGCTTCGCCGTTTTGCCACTGTACCGCGAGAAAGCCGGGGCCCGTGACGGCCACGTCGAGTTCGCGTCCCGTTTCCTTGATGGCGCCCGTGCGCGTGCCGATGGCGCTCGACTGCGTCTGCGTCATGTGGCGGTCGTCGTAGCCATAGCCGTTTTGCAACGGCTGGGCAGTGGAGACTTCCAGGTTGGCGCGGAAGCCGCCCGTTTCGATGTTGGCCAGGTTGTTGGCGTGTACCTGCTGTGCCCGCAGGGCACGGTCGGCCCCGCTCATGGCGGTATAAATCAGCGCATCCATTGCTCTTTACCTTTGCGTATCGTGGATTACAGCGCTTGCATCAGCGATTGCAGCATGGCGTTCTCGGTCGAGATGACCTTCGAGTTGGCCTGGTAGTTACGCTGCGACGTCATCAGGCCCACCAGTTCGGAGGTGATGTCGACGTTCGACTGTTCCAGCGAGCTCGTCACCAGTTTGCCGGCCATGCCGACGCCCGGACGGTCATACATGGCGGTGCCGGAGGTGGTCGAGGCGACCCAGCTGGTATCGTTGACGGCCGTCAATGCGCCTTCGTCAGGGAAGGTAGCCAGGGCGATCACGCCGATACTCTGCTTTTGGCCGTTCGTGTATTTCGCCACGACGGAGCCGTCATCGGCCAGTTCCACGCCCGTGTAGGTGCCCGAGGCATAGCCGTCGGCGCGGTCGGTCGAGGTGGTGGCTTCGCCGGCGAACTGGGTGGTGCCCGTGTAGTCGATGACGACCGACAGCGCCGCCGCGCCAGGCGGCGTCGGCAGCACTGGCGTGGCGCCCGTGCCGGTCACCAGCTTGCCGTTCGTGTCGAAGGTCATGCTCGTCACCGGCGTCACATCGGCGTTGTCGAAGGTGTAGTGCACGTCCACGCCCGTTGCCGTCTTGACGAAATACTGGCCCAGCGAGTGTTTGGCGCCCAGCGAATCGTAGACGATCGAGGACTTGGCGCTGTTGTAGCTCAGTTCGTTGGTCTTGTTGAACGGCGGCGTTTTCACGGTCCATTCGGACGACATGTTGGCGGCATACGCCAGCTTGGTCGAGGCCACGGCGGGAATCTGGCCCGTTGGAATGAGCATGTCGCCCATGGTGCCCAGCGTGGTGCTGCCCTTGACGGCGGCATAGCCCTGCACCAGGCGGCCATTCGCATCGATCAGCTTGCCTTCATTGCTGGCCGAAAAGATACCGACGCGGCTGTAGGTCATCGTGTTCTGCGCATCGCGCGTGACGAAATAGCCGCGGCCATCGATGGCCGCGTCAAGCGCGCGGCCCGTGTTCAGCACGCCGCCATTGAGCGACATGCTTTGCGTCAGCGAGCCGATTTCCGTGCCCGTGGCGCGCGAACCGGCGTACATGGCCGAAAAGTTGGCGCGGCTGCTCTTGAAGCCGTAGGTGCCGGCGTTGGCGATATTGTTACTGGTGCTGTTCAACTGTTGGTTGATGGACTGGATACCGGACAGGGCGATGTCGAAACTCATGTTGACTTCCTTTAGTGAAGGACGAGATTAGTGTTCAGGAAACGAAGGGAAGGGCGGATCAGGCCGTCTTACCGTTAAAGCCGGTGATCGCGCCAGGGTTGACTTCACCCAGGTTCGACACGCTCAGAATCATGCTGCCGCCGGCCGACAGGCGCACGCTATTGAGCTTGCCTGCGATGTCGACCGTCGGTTTTTCGGTGCCACTGGTCGTCACCGCCATGGTATAGGTGCCAGCAGGCAAGCCCAGGGCCACGGGATCGATGGTAAACGGTACCGTGCCGGCACCTTTGGCGCCCAGTTCGATCTTGTATTCCTTGTCGTCGATGCCTTTCAGGGTCACCGTGGTCTTGGTGGTGCCGGCCGCGAGCGCGATGCTGCCGCTGACCTTGCTCTTGTCGAGCTGGACCGTTTCGCTGTTGACCATCACTTCGGAGCCCACTTGCGCGCCCAGGGCCAGCACCTGCATCGATTGCAGCACGCTGGCATTGGCGCTGGTCAGCGCCGACAGATTTTGCATCGCTTCCGTCTGCGCCTGCTGCGTCAATTGATTGACGAACTGGCTCGGATCGGTCGGCGCGAGGGGATCCTGGTTCTTGATCTGGGCCACCAGCAATTTGGTGAACATATCCTGGGTGGCATTGCTTTGCGACTTGACGGCATTGCTGCCGCTGTTGCTGCCGCTGGTGTTGTTTGTAAAGAGATTGGTTTCCATGGATTATGCTTCACCTAATTTGAGGAGCGATTGCTGCATCGACTTGATGCGGCCCAGAACTTCGACATTGGTTTCAAACGCGCGCGACGCCGACATCATGTCGGTCATTTCGGCCACCTGATTGACGTTGGGGTAGAACACCATGCCATCGGCATTGGCCATCGGGTGGCCCGGTTCATACACCTTGCGCAGCGGCTCGTCGCTTTGCACCACGTCGAGCACCTGCACTCTTCCACCGGCGCCGCTGGCACCGGGGCCATCCATCACGGCCGCAAATACGGGCTTGCGCGCGCGGTAGGTTTCGCCTTCGGAACCGGCCACGGAATCGGCATTGGCCAGGTTGCTGGCGATGGTATTGAGGCGCACGGTTTGCGCCGCCATCGCCGAACCGGCGATCTTGGAAATATCCTGGAAGCTCATGCTGATCCTTATTGTCCGGAAATGGCCTTGGACAGACCCTTCAGTTTCATGTTGACGAAAGTCAGGCTGGTCTGGAAGTCGGTGGCATTCTGCGAGAACGCCGCCTGCTCGACGCCGATTTCGACGGTATTGCCGTCGCGGCTGGGGTGATAGGGGACGCGGTACAGGGCGCTGGCATCGTCATCGGTCGACAGCAGGCCGGCTTCGTTGTCCTGCAACTGCTGCAGGGCGCTGCCGAAATCCATGTCCATGGCCTGGAAGCCGGGCGTGTTTTCATTGGCGATGTTGGCGGCCAGTACGCGTGTACGGTCGGCACGCAGCGCGAGCGCATCGGCGTGCACGCCCAGCGCATCCTTGAAATTAATCCCCATGGTCATCCTTTGTGTTGAATTCGTTCGTGCTTTTTGCGGTTCGGGCTAGAAAATAGGTGGTGCAGAGGTAAAATCCCAGCCTGGTCATGTTGACGCATGGTAAGGTCATGCCGCTTCAGTATCTTTGATTAAGGTTAGCAATGATTTACTTTGAGAACTATTCCGTGATGTGGAACAAGGCGCAATGTCGTCACATACTGCTTCCGGGCCTCTTTTTACTGACCAGCCTATATAGTAGTGCAGGACGCGCAGAATTGCCAGCCGACAATATATTTTCGCGTGTGGAACAATTGGCGCGCGAGCAATTGGCGCAGCAGGCAGCCTCGGCCGGATTGCTGGAACCGCAGTTTCAAGTCACCGTGGTAAAAAGCACGCGCCCCGTGCCGGCGTGCGCGGCGCCCGTTGCGCTGGAAACGGCGGACAGCCGCTCGGCGCAGCGCATGCGCTTTGTCGCAGTGTGTCCTGGGAGCAACGGTTGGCGTTATGAAATGCTGGCGCGCGGCAGCATCACGGCCCAGGTGGCCGTCACCAGCGTCCCCGTCACGGCCAATACGCCGTTGCAGGCGGGCGACGTGACCCTGGCGCGGCGCGACGTGACGATGGTGCCCGACAGTATTGCCTCCTTGCCCGGGGCCGTTGGCCTGTCGAGCCGGCGCAGTTTGCGTGCCGGCGAAGTGTTGCGTCAGGGACAACTGGCATCGCCCGTGCTGATCAAGCGGGGCAGTGCGGTGAATATCGTGGCGCGCAAGGAGCAGGTGGAAGTGAGCATGGCCGGCGAAGCGATGGATCCGGGGGCGCTGGGCGAGGTGATTCGCGTGCGCAACGCCACCAGCGGCACGGTGATACGTGCCAGGGTGGTCGATGCGGGCGTGGTGGAACCGGCCGAACTTCCCGGCCGTTAAGGAAAATCAGTCTGCGGCGGCCGTGCGCTGCAGACGCGTCGCCAGCTGCGTCAGCTTGGCGGCGTAATTCGGATCGGTGGCATAGCCGCCGCGCGCCAGGCCTTGCGCGAAGGCGCCCGCGTCGGCACCCGTGTTCAGGGCGGCGCGGTAGCGCGGATTGTCGAGCAAGACTTGCGCATAGTCGCGGAAGGCGCTGGCCTGGTCCGGATAGCTGCGGAAACGTTCCGTTTTCTTCAGGGCCGTGCCGCTGCCCGCCTCGTATTCGGTGGTGACATTGCTGGCCACGTCGCCCTGCCATTTGCCGCCGGCCTTGATGCCGAACAGATTATTCGTGTCCGCCCCCGTGCCCTGGCGCAGCGGACGCTGGCCCCAGCCCGATTCCAGTGCCGCGTGGGCGGCGACGATTTCCGGCGCGACGCCCAGGCGCGCGCCTGTTTCTTGCGTCCACGGCTTGATCGAGGCGAGAAATTGCTGCTGTACTTCGCCGATTTCTCCGCCCTGGTTGATGCTGCCCAGCACATTGACGGGCTGGCTCTGTTCCAGGTAGGCGCGGCCTTGCGGGTTCAGGCTGGTGGCATTGCCGCCGCCCTGTTCGATGAAGCGGGCCACTTCGCCCTGTACTTGCCGGAACACGCTGCTGAAGTTGCCGCTGGAACTGGTGGCGTCGGTGGCGCGCATATTGCTCTGCACGGCGGACGTGGCTGCCGTCGACGGCGTTGCCGCCGTGGCGCGGGTGGTCAGGAAATCAGCCTGGCGCATACGTATCTTCCTCGCCATGCAGCACGCGCTGCATGATGCTGTACTGCTCTGTTAATAAATCACTGTTGCGGGCGTTCAGGCGCTTGCATTCAAGCACCATCTGCTCGAGCGCAGCCCAGTCGCGTTCGGCGCACGCACGCGCGTCTTCTTGCAACAGCGCAAACAATTGGGACATGTCGCCTTGCGGGCCCAGCAGGGCCGTGACGAGGCTGACCCGCTGGCGGCGGCGCGCATCGAGCGGTTCGACGGCGGCGATGACCTGGTCGGCCAGCGCCGTCAGCTGCGCGCTGCGGTGGTGCAGGGTGGCCTGGAATTGCTCTTCCAATAAGGTTTGCAGGGCGGCATAGCCGATGCTGTCGTCTTTCATGCCTTGCAGCACGCGGCGCACGGCTTCCTGGCGCGTGATGCCCTTGCGCGCTGCGGTCACGATTCACCGCCGTGGAAGCGCTGGATCAAGCCTGCCAGTTTTGATGGATCGAACGGCAATTCGCCCTTGGCCAGCGCATCGCGCAGCATGGCCACGCGCTCGTGGTCGATCTCGGGCATGGCGCGCAGGGCGGCCATGGCCGGTTGCAGCACGGCCGATTGCAATTCCGCCCCGGCCGACGAGCCGCCCATGGCGCCGGCGGCGCCCGCGTTCTCGGCGATCGCCTCGGCCGGCGCGACGGCGCTGCTGCGCACGGCAGCACCGGTATTGCCGGAGGAGATTTTCATACGTTGTCCCTTGCCCTTAATTTGCATGCTCATCCCGCTCCTTCTTTGCGGGCAGGCCCAGTTTTTCGCGCAGGCGCTGCAAGGTGCCCGCATCCGGTTCACCCACCTGCAGCTCGTCGCCTTGCGGCTTTTGCCCGGCCATGCCGAACATGGCGGCGATGCTGTCTGCCTGGCCACGCGTCAATATTAACAGTTCGATGCGGCGGTTGATGCCGGCGCTGGCGTTTTTCACGTCCAGCGGCGCGCGGTCGGCCATGCCCACCACTTGCAGCACGCTGTCCGGACTCATGCTGCCGATCAGCAATTGCGCTCGCGCCGACATGGCGCGGTTGGCCGACAGGGTCCAGTTCGAATAGCCTTCATAGCCGTTATTGGCGTATTGCAAGGAATCCGTGTGGCCGACGATCAGCATCTGGTTTTCCATTTGCGCAAACACGGGGCCCATCTGGCGCAGCAGCTTGCGGAAGCGGTCGGTCGGCACGGCGCTGCCGCGCACGAACATGCCTTGCTTGTCCGTATCGTGCAGCATGACGCGCAAGCCGTACGGCGTGATCACGGATTGCAGGTTGCTCTTGAGTCCCGCTTCGTCGCTGAGCTTGTCGAGCGCGCGCGACAAGGCCATCAAGTCTTCCGGCGACTGGTAGCTGACCTTGGTCTGGTTTTGCGGCGCGGAGCCGGCTTTGCCGTCCTGCATCTGCTTGCCTTCCGTGCGCGTGTCGCCCGAGCCCTTGCGGGGCATGGGGAAGCGCTCGATCAGGCTGCCGCGCGGACCGCCACTCTGTTCCGGCATGACGCCCTGGCCTTCGCCCTGGCGGCTGCTGGCCGACGCATCCATCATGATTTCCTTCATTGCCTGCTGCTCGCGCGCGGCCATCAGCCACAGCACGAGGAACAGCGACAGCAGGGCCAGGCAAAAGTCGGCGAATGCTACTTTCCAGGCGCCGCCATGACCATCGTCGTCATGCTTGCGGCCAGCACGCTTGATGATGGCCTGTTCATGTTTCTCATGCGGCTTTAGCACGGCGGCCTCCCCGGCCTTGGCCCTGCTCTTGTTCCGCGCCGCCATCTTCCAGCGCATTGATCCAGCTTTCCAGCTGGGCGAAGCTCGGCTTGATGTTCAGCTGCACCAGGCGGCGGCCCGCATCGATCGCCAGCAGGGGCGGCTTGCCCGCCACGTGCGTGACCAGCACGACCTTCACGCATTCCATGGTCGAGCCTTCCTCGCCCACCAATTGCTTCATCATGTTGCACATCGGATCGAGCACGCCGTAGCAAAAGAAGATGCCGATGAAGGTACCGACCATGGCGGCACCCACTTTTTCCGAAATTTCCGCCGCATCGGCGCCGTCGGCCACGGAATTCATGGCCATCACGATGCCCAGAACGGCAGCCAGGATACCGAAACCTGGCATGGCTTCGGCGATCTTGTGCAGGGACTTCGACGGTTGCAGCAATTCGTCGTGGATGGCTTCCAGTTCCTGCTCCAGCACGCCTTCGAGCTCATGCGCGTTGATCTTGCCCATCGCCATCAAACGGAAGTTGTCGACGATGAAGGCCAGCAGCTTCGGCTCTTCCAGTACCAGCGGATAGCGCTGGAACAGGGCGCTTTCGCGCGGTGCCTCGACGTGGGCGTCGAGCGCCTTCAGGCCTCCGGCGGCCGTTTGCAGCAGTTCATACATCAGCAGCAGCAACTGGCGCTGGAATTCCGAGCCTTGCTTCTTGTGCGTGACGATCTTGCGCATCTGGTGCAGCATTTCACCGAGTACATGCTTGGGGTTGCCCAGCACCAGGGCGCCAACGGCGGCGCCGATGATGATGATCAACTCGACCGGTTGCCAGATCGCGTGGACGGTGCCGCCCATCAGGGCGAAGCCTCCGAATACACACCCCATCACGATTAAGATACCGATAATTACCATGTCAACTGCCTTTCTGCGTCATTGTGCTGCGTCAATTTGATGGATCTTGCTTACTCTTATGCGTCTTGCAGCATGGCTTTCATCTTGCCCAGCGCCGTCTTGTTGAGCTGGCAGACGCGGGCGTCGCTCAGGTCCAGTACGGCGGCAATTTCTTTATAGCTCAGTTCGAATTCGTAATACATCTGCACCACGCGCTGTTCCCGTTCGTCCAGCGTGCGCAGCGCCTGTTCCAGGCTGCGCCGCACCATCAATTGCTCTTCCGGGCTCGGTGCGCTGTCGGCTTGGCCCAGGCTTTCCTGCAGCACTTCGTCGAAACTGGCGATCAGCTCGGCGTTTTCCGCCAATTGATATTCCTGGAAGGCTTCCGGCGTCAGTTTCAGGGCCGCCATGATTTCCGCTTCCAGCGGCTCGCGCCCCAGGCGCCGGGTCAGGGCGCGCACGCTGTCGCGCAGGCGGTGGCTTTCCTGGCGCACGGCGCGCGGGCGCCAGTCCTGGCGCCGCAGTTCATCGAGGATGGCGCCACGGATGCGCAGGCTGGCATAGCTGCCGAAAGACTGATCCGGCACGCCGTAGCGGCGCAGGGCTTCCAGCAGGCCCATCAGGCCAATCTGTTCCATGTCGTCGCGGTCGATGGCGCCCGACACCTGCGAATTGAGCTGGCGCACGATGCGTTTCACCAAAGGGGAGTACGCGACCAGATGTTGTTGCTCTTCAGCAACGCTGAGCACGGCCGCGCAAGCGCTGGCGGCCGCATATTCGCCGGCGCCATACGCTTCCTGGTATTGCTCTACATAGGCCAAGGGATCTCCCACTAGGTCGGCTGGCGTGTTGGCTTATTCAATGATCAGCTTGCCGACCATGACTTCGGTGAAGGGTTTTTCCATCTGCTCGCGTTCATAGCTGACATTGAAGGCCTTGTTGATCTGTTCGGCATACTGCTCCACTGTCATGGTCTGTGCCTTTTCCATCGGAAAGCTCGACAGGGTGCTGACGGCGATCGAGCGCATCAACGGCAAGTGGTCCTTGGTCAGCTTTTCCTTTTCCTCGGTGGTGGCGATCACCAGGTCGGCCGACAGGTAATGCGTTTCACCGTCGCCGGGACCGCGGCGCAGCATCACGATAACCTTGTCCAGGGTAATGAACTTGCGTGCCTTCTTGCCCGTGGCGGGCGGTGGCGGGGCTTTCGCTTCGGTGGCATCGGCATGGCCGGCAACCGGCTTGGCCAGGTACCACATGGCGCCGCCAGCCGCGCCGGCGGCCAGCACTGCCACGGCGACAAAGCCGCCGATCAGTTTCATTTTCATATTCATCAGGCGCTCTCTCGCTCGTGCATGGCGTAAGTGGTACTGGCAGTGCTGCCGTCGGACAGGGCGCGGCCCGGTTCGGCATCATCCTGCTGGCGGCCCGGTTGACGCTGGCCGCGTGCATCGCCTTCGGCAAACGCCTGGGCGGCCGGGCTGCGCGGGGTGGCGCTGATATTCACGGCCACCTCGGTGTACTGGCGCTGTGCCAGGTCGCTGCGCATGTTTTCGCCGATGCCTTGCAGCTGGCGTAACACTTCCGAGTTCGACGCCGTGACGTTTACCTGCAGCGCACCGGCCGTGTGGCGGATGGAAATTTCAATGCGGCCCAGCATGGGCGGGTCGAGGCGGATCGTCGCGTGTTCGCTGTTGCGGCCGATCTGCGTCTGCAGGCGTTCGCCCAGCGCTTCGCGCAGCGGTTCCTGCCATTGCTGGGCAGGGCCGTTGAGCTTGATGGTATCGCCGGCCGGGGCCGCCGTAGCCGTATTGCCCATGGCGCCCGTCAAGCCCAGGTTGGGCGCGGCTGGCGCGGGCGTCGCGGCGCTGCGTTCGCCATCGCGCGCGGCAGGGGCGGCGACGGCGCTTGCCGGAGCGGCTTGCTGCAGCAGCGATTCGAACGGCTGTGCGGGCGCGCTGCCCTTGGCGGCGCTCGCCGGGATGGCTGCTGCCAGCGGTTCGCGCGTATCGCGGCCTGCCGGCTGCGCCGTTCCCTGTGCGGTGAGGGTGATTGCCGCCGGATGCAGGCTGATGTTGAGTGCCGGGTTGGCTTGCGCCACATTCGCCTGGGCTGGTGTCTGTGCCTGCGCGGCGGCGCGCGCCTCGGCTGCGGCCGGGTCCGTTGGCGGCAGCAGCGTCACAGGCAGGCCGATGACGGGCGCTGCCATGGCAGGCAAGCCGCTGTCGGCCTGGCTGTCGCTGTCGCCATCCTTGACGGGGGCGGGCGCGGGCGTGCCGGCATCGGCCGACTCCCCGCCTGTCACATCGAGCACCTGCGCAAACAGGGGCAGTGCGGAGGGCGCGGCGCCGTTGCTGCCATAGCCTGGCGTGCCAGGCAAGGTGGCCGTCTGTGCCGGCGCTGGCGCCGACGCTGGTGTCGGTGCCGCATTGGCCGCCGCTGCCGGAGCGGCCGGCGCCTTGTTGAAGTTCATGATCATGCTTGATTCCCGTCCGAGTCGTATTCGCCGAGCGCGGCGTAGGCGACCCAACCTTCCTTATTTGCCTGTAATGCACCCAGGTGTTGACCCAGGCGTTCTTTTTCCGCAGAGCAAATTTTAACCGCTTGCGCGTGAATTTTGCGCAATTGCAACAATTCTGTTTGTTCCAGCGCATTCCATGCGCCACGTTCGGCCAGCAGCGGAATGTTTTTCGCCAGGCTGGCCGAGAGTTTTTCCATCGCCTCCCAGTCCGCCTGGGCGACCGCCGCGCTCAAATGCCGGCTCAGCTGCTGCAGCGCAGCGCGCCTAGGCATTATTCGCCTGGACGCCCACCCAGCCACGCTTGATGGTGGTCATCAAGGTAGTCACTTCATCGATCAGCGTCGGGTCGAGCTTGATGCCGGCCGTGTACAGGCGCGCCACGCAATAGTCGTACAGGCGCGCCAGGTTGACCACCACTTCGCCGCCATTGTCGAAATCGAGCGAGCTCGACAGACCGTTGATGATCTGCGTGCATTTATCCAGGCTGATGGCCTTTTGCTCGTAGCGCTTGCCCACGATGTGCCCGCGCGCGCGCGCCAGTTCTTCCAGCAGGCCGTCCGTCAGCACCAGTACCAGTTCGACCGGTGTGGCGCGGGCGGTCTGGGAATCCAGGTTGACGGCATGGTAGCTGCCGTAAGCTTCATTGTTCAACATTATTCTCTTCTCGCTATGTTAACTGTGGCGGCGCGGCAGGCACGTCCGCCTTAGGATTTATCGTTACTAAACATGGCATCGAACATGTCCGAATTCCGCGTCATTTGCTCCTGCAATACTTGCAGGCGGGAATATTGGTCCAGGAAACGGGTGTAGGCAGTGTTGTACTGGTTGGTCAGGCGCTCGGCGCTCTTGGCCAGGCTTTTCTGCAACTTGTCCGTCGCTGCCATGCGCTGGGTGATCTGGCCTTTGGTGACATTGCTCCACTGTCCCAGCACCTTGTCCAGGCCGCCGAGCACGCCGGCTGGGGCCGACAGGCTGTTATTGCCGAACAGTTTGTCCAGGCCGCCAGGATTGTCCGCCAGCTTGGCCGTCAGCTTGGCCGTATTCAGGCTGATCGTGCCGTCGCGCTGGGCGGTAATGCCATACGCTACCAGCGATACGCCATCGACGTTCAGGCGCAGGGCATCGCCCATGCTGGTGCGCAGGGCGTTCAGGCCGGAGTCGTGGGCAAAGATGCCGGCAGCGATATTTTTTTCCGGATTGCCGGGGCTGGCCAGGCCATCCATTACGCTTTTCAGCTTGTTGTAGGCATCGACGAAAGCTTGCACATTGGCAATGGTGCCGGCGCTGTCGGTGCCGACGGTCACGGTCACGGGGCTCTCGCCTGCCGTCATGGCCTTGGTGAACGTCATTTTCACGTCAGGTACGTTGGTGAAGGTATTCGAGGCCTGCGTGATCTTGGTGCCGGAACCCTGCGCGCCCAGCCAGACGATGGCGTCCTTCGGTGCCGCGATGGCTTTTATGTCGCTCTGCAGCGCTGACTTCAGGCCCGCATCCGTCACGCTGTTGGTGTCGATCGAGACGGCATTGGCCACGCCGGTGAGATTCGACGTCAGCACCAGTTGCGCCTGGTTGCCGATATTGATGACGGAAGCGGTGACGCGCGCATTATTCTTGCTGTTGCCATTGATGGCGGCGGCGATTTCCTGCGGCGTCAGGTAGGCGTCGCCATCCTTGTTGGCGGCGGCCAGGTCGATGTCGAAGGCGTTGTCGGCGGTGACGGCAGCCAGCGGATCGCCGAGGCGGATGGTCATGTTGCCGCCGTTGGCTGGCGTGGTGCTGCTCAAGCCGCCATACGAGGTCTGGCTGGCCGTGGCCAGTTGTTCGACAAAGAACGCGTAGCTGCCAGGCGCCGCCTTGATGCCGGCCGTGCCCGTGCCATACGCGGTATTGCTGAAGGTGGCGGACTGGCTCAGCACCGATTTGCTGGACGTCATGGTCGTCATCGCCAGCTGGAATGCCGAGATGGCCGATTTCAGGTTGCCCAGCGCGCTGCTGGTGTTGTTGGCCAGCGTGGTCTGATTCGCCAGGGCTGCCTTTTGCGCCGCCACCGATTTGGTAGCCAATTGTTCTGCTGTGACGATCGGATCGTATCGTGGTGCGGTAATTACGTTTGCCATGCCAGACTCCTGAATAAAGGGATATACCGGTACAAGGCGACCCCCATTCCCGTTTCGTGAAGTTTTCCTGAAAGAAACTTACACAAACCTCATTTTACCTGCCCGCGGAACCAGAATTGCGTCGCCAGCTCGTCTTGCCGCTTGGCATCAACTCGGTGTTGCTCATTTGCAACATGCTTTTGCTTTTGCGTCAGCACCTGGTCCAGCACTTCGCGCTTGGCCCAGGCCGTATTCAGCGCGCGTTGCGAAACGGCCATGTTGGCTTCGTGCAGGTGCAGATCGGTACGGTGCTGGTCGGCCATCTGCATCACGGCTTGCTTGAAGTTGCCGCAGTTGACGGACAGGGCCAGGGGCAGGGCGCCGCTGGGGCCGCTATCCGTGTACAGGCCCGTCAGGCGCTCCAGGTTTTTCTGGTAGCGCTCGCGCACGGCCGTCTGCGCCGCCATTTCGCCTTGCAGGCGTTCCACTTCGGTGCTGCGCAGGCCGACCAGGGTGGTCAGGTTGCGGATGGTATGCGCGTCGCTCACGTATGCTCCTAGGCCATGATCTGTTCAAGTTGTTCGATGCACGGTCCCATCGGCGCCTCTTCCTTGGTGCCCTGGCACAGGAAGGCTTCGATGGGCGCGTGCAGCTGGACGGCGCGGTCGGTGATCGGGTCGGCGCCGGGCACGTAGGCGCCCAGCGGGATCAGGTCGCGCACGCGCGCATGGCGCGCCATCGACGCTTTCAGCGCGCGCGACGCCTGCATGTGGCTGGGCGTGATCACCTGCGCCATGCAACGGCTGATCGAGGCGGCGATGTCGATGGCGGGGTAGTGGCCCCGCTCGGCCAGTTCGCGCGTGAGCACGATGTGGCCGTCGAGAATCGCGCGCGCCGTGTCGACCACGGGATCCTGCTGGTCGTCGCCTTCGGCCAGCACCGTATAGATGGCGCTCATGCTGCCTTCCGGGTGGGCGCCGTTGCCGGCGCTTTCCACCAGTTGCGGCAGGTTCGAGAAGACGGACGGCGGGTAGCCGCGCGTGGCCGGCGGCTCGCCCAGTGCCAGCGCCACTTCGCGCAAGGCCATGGCATAGCGCGTCAGCGAATCGACCAGCAGCAGTACGTGCTTGCCCTGGTCGCGGTAATGGGCGGCGATCGAATGGCACAGCTCGGTGGCCATGATGCGCATCAGGGGCGACTCATCGGCCGGTGCGATCACCAGCACGGCCTTTTTCAAGCCTTCGGCGCCGAGCGACTTTTCCACGAATTCGCGCACTTCGCGGCCCCGTTCGCCGATCAGGCCGACGACGACGACATCGGCCACCGTCTGGCGCGTGATCAGGCCCAGCAGCACGCTCTTGCCCACGCCGGAACCGGCCATCAGGCCCACGCGCTGGCCCTTGCCCAGGGTCAGCATGCTGTTGATCGCCCGCACGCCCACGTCCAGCGGTTCTACCACCGGTTGTTTCTTCAGGGGATTGATCTTCGGTGGCGTGACTTCCAGGATGTGTTCGCCACCGAGGCGGCCCAGGTCATCGATCGGCTCGCCCAGGCCATTTACCATGCGGCCCAGCCAGGACGGGCCGATCTGCAGGCTGGCCTTGTCGGGCAACGGGAGAACTCTGGCGCCGGTGGTCAGTCCTGTCGCCTTCTTGAACGGCATCAGGTAAGACAGTTTTTCGCGAAAACCGACGACTTGCGCATCGAGCCACTCACCGTTCACAGTTTCAATTTGACAACGCTGGCCCGTGTGCAGGCGGCAGCCGGCGCTTTCCAGCAGCAGGCCGGAGGCGCCGACCAGGCGGCCGGTCGGTGTCGCGACCGGGATATCGCCGATCTCGAAACTGCGCAGCGTGTCGGCGATCATGCAGGCGCGCCCTGGTCCGCGTGTTCGGCGGCCAGCGCCAGGTGGCTGCTGACCTGTTCCATGCAGGCGGACAGGCGCTGATGGCAGCCCGCGTCGACTTCATTGTCGCCCGCCTTGATGCGGCATTCGCCCGCGTCGAGGCGCGCGTCGGCGATCAGGTTCCAGCGCTTGGCGCGCTTCGGATCGAGTTCGCTGATGCGTTTCAATTCTTCCGGATTGAGGAAGACGTCGATTTCTTCGCGCGTGGGCGGCATCGAGGCCAGGGTCTCGTCGACCAGGGCCAGCAATTGCACCGGCTGCAGCGCCAGTTCCGCGCGGATCACCTGGCGCGCCACCTTGGCCACCAGGTCGACCACTTCCTTGCGCTGCGCTTCGCGGTAATCGGCGCGCACTTTTTTCAGATCGCGCAAGATGGCGTCGACAGGACGGGCCAGGCGGTCCAGGGCCACCAGGGTTTCATTGCGGCCTTCTTCGCGGCCCTGCGCCATGCCATCGTTGCGTCCGGTGTCGTAGCCGTCCTGCTGGCCTTGCACCAGGCCCACTTCGTAGCCGTCGCGCTGGCCCTGCTCGAAGCCTTCCGAGACGGACGCCTGCCACTGGCCATCCGTGTCCTCGTTGGAGGCGCGCTGGCCGGCGGCGATGAATTGCGACAGGGGCGGGAAACGATACGAGCGGAAGTGTTTCATTCGATCACCGCTTCGGCAAACAGTTGCACTTCGATCTCGCCCGCATCGGCGAGGCCCTTGACGGTGGCCATGATTTCCTGGCGCGTCTGTTCGATGCGCGACAGCGGTACGGGGCCGGAACGGCGCATCATGTCTTCGAAGCTCTGCGCCTGGCGGCGCGGCATGGTTTTCAGCACGGCGTCGCGGATCGACGGTTCCGCGCCCTTGAGGGCGATGGCCCACTGTTCCATCGGCACGTCTTCCAGGATGCGCGTGAGCGTGACATCGCTTTGCGTGGCCAGGATCAGGAAGTCGTACATGCTCAGCTCGATTTCCGACACCACTTCCGGGTCGTGCGCGCGCAGCAGTTCGACCAGCGCGGCGCGGTTGCCCGGCATGCGGTTGAGAATCTCGGCCGCCTGGCGGATGCCTTCCACGCTGGTGCTTTGCGTGTCGAGCGTGCCCAGGCAGCGGCCCACCAGTTCGTCGAGCTCGACCAGCAGGTCGCGGTCGATCTCGTCCAGGCGTGCCAGGTTCAGCAAGACCAGGTCGCGGCCTTCGACGGGCAGGGCATCGAGAATCTGGCCGGCCAGCGCGGGCGGCAGGAAGGCCAGGAACACGGCTTGCATCTGCACGTGTTCGTTGACGATGTATTCGGCCAGCCATTTCGGCGAAGCCCACTGCAGGCGCGCCATCTTGGGGCGGATCGCGTCGCCGTAAATATTGTTCAGCACGCTATTTGCGATATCGCTGCCCAGCGCCATGTCCAGCGAGCGCTTCAGGTAGCTGCGTGAGGCGCCGTGCACGCCGCTTTGCTGGCGGTAGTCGTCGAAGAAGGTCTGCATGGCCGTTTTCACGGATTCGACCTTGATGCCGCTCATGCGCGACATCACTTGCGTGACTTCCAGCAATTCTTCACGCGACAGGCAGCGCAGCACATTGGCGGCCTGTTCTTCGCCGATGCTCAGCAGCACGATGGCCGCCTGTTCCACGGGGTTCAGGCTGACGCTTTCGTATTCTGCGCCGTCGGAGGGATTATTGTTGTTGAGTTCGGCCATTTTTCTGCATCCATTGTTTGACGACTTCGGCGACACGCTCGGGTTCTTTTTCAGCCAGCACTTTCAAGTGGTCGACCATCACGTCGACCGCCGAGCCAGGTGGCGGCAAGTCATAGTTTTCCAGCAGCGGCACGACCGGCATGTTGCCGGCGGCGGCCTCGCCTTCGAGCGCCAGCGGGCTGCCATTCACGCCCAGGGCAGGCGCGCCGGCTGCGGCCACGCCATTCGCGCCGGCGGCGCTGTTGCCGCCCAGTGCCAGGGCGGGATCGAGTTGTTTCAATGGCGGCGGCGCCAGGCGCGTGGTCAGCAGGCGCAGCAGCGGACGCAGGATCAGGAAGTAGCCGAGGATGGCGCCCAGGGCGTACAGCAGCCAGCTGCTGAAATCGACGACGGTATCGCGCTCTTCCCACCACTGCGCCACGGGCGGCTTGGTCGGGAAGGCCAGCGCCGTCAGGCTCAGGCTGTCGCCGCGCTGGGCGTTGATGCCCAGGCCGCTGCTCAGCATTTTTTCAATATTGCCCAGTTCGGCAGGGGTCCAGCCGGTTTTCGGATTCGGTGCGGCGGCGCTGTTGAGGACGACGGCGACGCTGAGTTTTTCCAGGCGGCCACGGCTGCGCTTGATCTGCGTGATGCTGCGGTCGTAGGCGTACTGGCGCGTGGTGGCGTTCTTGCGGGCCGTGCCATCGTCGGATGGCTTCGGCGCACCATCGGCGGGGGCGGCGCCGGCGGCGTCGGCCGGTGCCGGCACGGCGGCCGCTGGCGGACGGTTCGACAGGCTGCCGGGAATGCCGGCCACGGTGCGGTTGCGTTCCTGCTCTTCGCGCATCGCTTCGCTCGTCACTTTCGGGGCTTCGCCGTATTTTTCCAGCGTTTCGTCCACGCGGTCGTTGTTCACGGCGGCCGTTACGCTGAGCTTGAAGTTGTCTTCGCCGATGACCGGGCCCAGCAAGCCCGTGACGTTGCGGCGGATTTCATCCTGGAAGCGTTTCGCGCCTTCGTTGCCGGCGGCCGAGGCATCGAAGCCATCCGTCAGGTCGATGTGCGAGGACAGCAGGTTGCCGCTCTGGTCGACCAGGCTCACGCGCGTGGGCGCCAGGCTGGCGACACTGCCGGCCACCATGTTGATGACGGCGGCGATCTGTTCCTGCGCCAGGGTGCGGCCCGGTTTCAGCGCCACCACGACGGAAGCGGAGGATTTGTCGCCGTCGCTGGCGACAAACGAAGTCGATTTGGCAATCGACAGATGGACGCGCGCCGAAGCGATCGCGTCCATCGTCATGATGCTTTGCGCCAGTTCGCCTTCCAGGCCGCGGCGGAAGCGCACGTCCTGCACGAATTGGGAGACGCCCAGCGGGTCGTTCTTGTCCATCAGCTCCAGGCCGGCCGGCAGCTGCGCCGTCACGCCTTTCGAGGCGAGCAGCATGCGCACCTTGCCCAGCATGGCGTCGGGCACCAGCACCTGGCCGCTGTCCGGATGCAGGCGGTAAGGGATGTGTTCCGCGTCCAGGGTGGCCATCATGTCCGTCACGGCCACTTTTTCGCGCGCGCCAAACACCGGCTTGTAGTTGGCCTGGTCGCGCCAGGCATACATGGTCACCATGGCGGTGATGCCGATGGCCAGCACGACGATGGGAACCAGGTTTTTCAGCAGGGCGGGCGGAATGGCGGGCTGGGCGCCAAGGCGCCAGCGCGCAAATGCGGACTTCATGGGGGTAATCACTTGGGGTAACTTTCGCTGGGAGGCTGGGCGTGGATCAGGACGTGAAGATTACAGAGGCAGTTTGATGAGTTCGTCGACGGCGCCCATGACCTTGTTGCGCACTTGCATCAACATGGAGAAGGACAGGCTCGCTTCCTGGCTGGCCAGCATGGCGCCGACCATGTCGTCGCTCTTGCCGCTGTCGACGTCGCTCATTTTTTGCGCGGCCATGCGGTCATCGCCGTTGACCTTGCCGATGGCGTCTTTCATGCTTTGCGCAAAGGAGAAGCCGGATTGTTCCGGCGCGCCGAACTGGGCGGCAGGCGCGATGCTGGCGCCCAGGGCGCGCGCGTCATTGCTCAGTGCTGCCAGATCGGCCTTGATCAGACCTGCGAGTTCGTTGCTCATCTTGCCCTCTACTTTCAATATGCGGTGACGTATCAATCAGAAATTACTGGTGTTGCCATTCCGGCAGGCATTACATCCAATGCCATCTTGCCCGGCCCGATTTCAGGACCCATCAGTTTTATCAGTTGCCACACCATCCGCTCAAGCAGACTCAAACAAACCCAGCAAACCCACGCCAACATGATTTACATGGCCATGATAACTAATATTTATCTGATAAAAGTTTCTGCTGGTGGCAATAAGAAGGACTGGAAACTGCCATAAAAACCGGAATCAGGTAAGCGGAATGGCGCACTGCAAATCACTATTTTGTCGCTATAAGCTTACCTCGGGGCAACTATAAAGTAAAGAGAGGATTGCCTCAAGGAATATTGATACATGGCAATATTTAGCATTTTCATGTATTGTTCAGCACCGTAGTCATCTAGCATGCGATACGATGCGCAATCGTTTGCTTGCGGATCGGTTTGCAAGGTCAAGATGATGCTGTATTTAATTTCGGGTGATCCGTATAATTTGTTCTGCCACCGCAATACGACATGACCCTCATGATAACCACTAAGACAGATCAAACTGTGCGCCATCAAGTCCTCGATTCTTGTCTGCTTGGACGTCCTGTCCATTTGCTGCATGTATTCGGCGCCCAGCTGCGCGACGACCTGGCCGTGGCCCTGCGCCAGCCGATGAGCCGTCGCTACTGGGGCAACTTCCAGATCGATGGCGTGAGCTTGTCGCGCGTGGAAAACGAGGACAGCGTGAACCGCTGGCTGAGTTTTTCCACGGCGGCCAGCCAGACGGGCTTTGCCCTTGAACGGCAGATACTCTTGAGCGTGCTGAACTATCGCTATGGTAGTGCCGGCGCCAAGGGTGCGCTGCCCGATCCGGCGCAGGTGCGCGTGACGGCCACGGAGGAGCGCCTCGCTGTGGTGCTGGGACAACAGTTGGTGAACAGCTTGTTTTCCCGCGTCCACAAGAACCTGCAAACCCTGGGCAAGAGCAGCGACATCGACACCAGTGCCGAGGTCGCCGTACAGTCTGGCGTGCATCCGGCGCGCGGCAGCTGGATCGTCACCGTGGCGCTCAGCGACGTCGAGGCGGGGCAGAGCGGCCAGTTCTGGTTCTCGCTGGACAAGCGCCTGATGGCCGACGTGCTGCGCGGCTTGCTGCCCGAGCGCGCGCAAGCGAAGAAAGCCTTGCGTGGCAGCGTGCGCCCGCTCGCTTCGCGCCTGCAAGTGACGCTGGAAGGCCGGCTCGTCAGCAAACAGGTGCAACTGGGCGCCTTGTTCGACCTGCGCGTGGGCGACGTGATTCCCGTCAGCCTGAGCCGTACCGACGTCATGCTCGACGACTCCCGTTTATTTACAGCTGCTGTTTCCGAACACAAGGGCAAGCTCTGTTTAACCTCATTTGAAGATGTCGAATAATATGAATCTGAACGATACCAACCAGAGCGAAACCCTGCTGGAAGACCTGGGCGATGACATGATCATCGACCAGAGCGACGTGTCCGACGTGGCCAGCGGCCGCGCGCGGCGCGACATTCCGCAGATGATGCGCAAGATTCCCGTGACCCTGACCCTGGAAGTGGGCTCGGCCCGCATCTCGCTCGAAGAGCTGATGGCCATCGGCCCTGAAAGCGTGATCGAACTCGACATGCTGGCCGGCGAACCGCTGGTGATCAAGGTCAACGGCACGCCGATCGGCCGTGCCGAAGTGGTGGTGGCCGGCGAGAACTATGGCCTGAAAGTCATCGACCTCGACGGCCTCAATCTCGACCTGATGACAGCATGAAGCTGGCGGTACCCGGTTTGAGCCGGCGCCGCGGCGCGCTGGCTGCCGCGCTGGCTGTTCCCGTTCTGATGCTGTGCTGCGCCGCCGCCGGGGCGCAGGATTTATTGTCCGGCGTGGTGCCGGGCGCGAAGACCGACCTGTCGGTCAAGATGCAGATCCTGGTCGTCATGACCCTGCTCGGGCTGCTGCCCGTGATGGTCATGATGATGACCAGCTTTACCCGTTTCGTCATCGTGCTGTCCCTGCTGCGCCAGGCCCTGGGCCTGCAGCAGGGCTTGCCCAACCGTATCGTCACCGGCATCGCCCTGATTCTCACCCTGCTGGTCATGCGCCCCATCGGCGACCAGGTGTGGAAGGAAGCGTTCGTGCCGTACGACCGCGACCAGATCGGCATGCAGGAAGCCCTGAAGATCGCCGAAGTGCCGATTTCGCGCTTCATGCTGGCGCAGACGAGCAAGGCCGCGCTGGCGCAGATCGCCCACCTGGCCGGCGAACCGTCGAGCATGCGTCCGCAAGACCACAGTTTCACGGTGAAGCTGGCCGCGTTTGTGTTGTCCGAACTCAAGACGGCGTTCCAGATCGGCTGCATGCTGTTCATCCCGTTCCTCATCATCGATCTGGTGGTGGCGTCCGTGCTGATGGCGATGGGCATGATGATGCTGTCGCCGCTGGTCATTTCGCTGCCGTTCAAGCTGCTGCTGTTCGTCCTGGTCGATGGCTGGACCCTGACCGTCAACACCTTAGTTACCAGCATACAGGGCTATTGATCCATGTTTACCCCTGAAGTCGCCGTCGACCTGATCATCGAAGCGTTGCATGTCGTCATGCTGCTGGTGGTGATCCTGGTCGTACCGGGTTTGCTCATGGGCTTGCTGGTCGCGCTGGTGCAGGCGGCCACCTCGATCAATGAACAGACCATGAGTTTCCTGCCGCGCCTGCTGGTCACCTTGCTGGCCCTGATCCTGGCCGGACGCTGGATGGCCGGTTACCTGATGGATTATTGCGTGTCCATTTTTCAGCGCGCCGCCACCCTGGTCGGATAGCGCCGCGCGCCATGGATCAGATTTTCAATCAGGTGCTGCCGTTTCTGCTGGCCGTGTGGTGGCCGTTCTGCCGCATCCTGGCCATGCTCAGCGCCTCGCCCGTGATCGGCGACGCCATGGTGCCCGTCCCCGTGCGGGTGCTGCTGTCGCTGGTGCTGGCGATCCTGATGCTGCCCGTGATGCAGGCGTCGGGCGTGTCGCAGGACTTGCTGAAGATCGATCCGTTTTCCCTGCACGCCGTCGTCGCCACCCTGGAGCAGGCCATCATCGGCTTCGTCCTCGGTCTGGCCTTCCACTTCGCCATGTCCGTCATGTCGGTGCTCGGCTACCTGGTGTCGAGCCAGGTGGGCTTTTCCATGGCGGTGATGAACGATCCGCTTAACGGCACTTCGTCGGACGTGATCACGGGTTTGCTCACCATCATGTGCATGATCGTATTTTTCGCCATCGACGGCCACCTGGTGCTGACGGGCGTGATCGGCGCCAGTTTCACGGCCTGGCCCGTGGGGCAGGGCTACGGGCCGCTGCTGCTGCAGACGGTGGCGTATAACGTGGCGTGGATCTTCGCCGCCGCCATGCTGCTGGCCTTGCCCATCGTCTTTTCCACCATGGTGGTGCAACTGGGCTTTGGCTTCCTGAACCGGGTGGCGCCGTCGCTGAACCTGTTTTCGCTGGGGTTTTCCATGATCACCATGTTCGGCCTGCTGATGCTGATACAGATCGTGCGCTTTATTCCTGAGCACTACATCGCCATGACCAACCGCGTGCTCGACATGATCCAGGAACAGATGCGGGTGGCCCATGGCGGATAGCAGCACGGGCGACAAGACAGAAAAGGCGTCAGCGCAGAAGCTGAAGAAATCGCGCCAGGAAGGGCAGGTGGTGCGTTCGCGCGACCTGTCGACGGCGCTGGGCATCCTGATCAGCATGAAGGTCTTCATTTACCTGCTGCCGGGCTATCTGCTGAGCTTTCGCGAGCTGTTCGCCATGGCCTTCATGCCGCTCGACAGCAAGGGCGCGCTGGAAAATGCCATGTCGATGGCGTTTACGACATCGGTGGGCTTGCTGATCAAGATGATCGTGCCGCTGTTTTGCGTGCCCCTGTTTGTTGTGCTTGGCTCATTGATTCCTGGCGGCTGGGTCATCAGCACGAAGAACTGGATGCCGAAGATGGAGCGCCTGAGCCCCGCCAAGAACCTGGGCCGTCTGTTTGCGCCCAAGCATGCTTTCGAATTCGGCTTGTCCATCGCCAAGGCCGTCGTGCTGGGCATGGTGCTGGTGCATGTGAGCCGCTCCAGCCTGACGCAGTACGTGGACTTGCAGCACCGGCCCCTGCAGCAGGCCATGCTCGATGGTTCCGCGCTGATGCTCGACGGCTTGATGGCGCTCATTTCCGTCTTCGTGCTGTTTGCCATCATCGACGTGCCGGCGCAGGCGTTTTTCTTTGCCCGCAACCAGCGCATGAGCAAGCAGGATGTCAAGGAAGAACATAAAAGCAGCGAAGGCCGCCCCGAAGTGCGCCAGCGCATCCGCCAGCTGCAGCAGCAGATCGGCCGGCGCAGCGTGCGCAAGACCGTGCCCGACGCCGACGTGGTGATCGTCAATCCCGAGCATTACGCCGTCGCGCTGAAGTATGACCAGGACCGCGCCGAGGCGCCGTTCGTCGTGGCCAAGGGCGTCGACGAGATGGCGCTGTATATCCGGCAAGTGGCGAAGGAGCACCATATTGAAACGCTGGAGTTGCCGCCGCTGGCGCGCGCCATCTACAACACCAGCCAGGTGCAGCAGCAGATTCCCGTGCAGCTGTACCAGGCCGTGTCGCAGGTGCTGAACTACATCCTGCAATTGAAAGCATTCCGGTCCGGGCAGCGTGCTGCCCAGCCCGTATTACCCACCGAGATGGCCGTGCCATCTCATCTGAGCGAGGTCGTACCGCCATGAATTTCCTGAACCGAGTGGTTGCTGAAATGCGCCGCCACAAGTTCGCCACGCCGCTGTTCCTGCTGGTGATCCTGGCAATGATCATCTTGCCGCTGCCGCCGGTGCTGCTCGATATCTTGTTCACTTTCAATATCGTGCTGGCACTGATCGTCATCCTCGTCAGCGTGTCGGCCAAGCGGCCGCTCGATTTCTCCGTCTTCCCGACGGTGATCCTGGCCACCACCATGCTCAGGCTGACCTTGAATGTGGCGTCGACGCGCGTGGTGCTGCTGCACGGCCATACGGGCGCGGATGCGGCCGGTAAGGTGATCGAGGCATTTGGTAACGTCGTGATCGGCGGTAACTTCGTCGTCGGTATCGTGGTCTTCGTGATCTTGATGATCATCAACTTCGCCGTCGTCACCAAGGGCGCCGAGCGTATCTCCGAAGTGTCCGCGCGCTTTACCCTCGATGCCTTGCCCGGCAAGCAGATGGCCATCGACGCCGACCTGAACGCCGGCTTGATCAACCAGGAAAAAGCCCAGATCCGCCGCAAGGACGTGGCCGCCGAAGCGGATTTCTATGGCGCCATGGACGGTGCGTCGAAGTTCGTGCGCGGTGATGCCGTCGCCAGTATCCTGATTCTGATCATCAACATGGTGGGTGGCGTGGCCATCGGCTCGCTGATGCACGACCTGTCGTTTGGCGATGCCTTCCGTCAATACGCACTCTTGACCATCGGTGATGGCCTGGTGGCGCAGATTCCGGCGCTGCTGCTGTCGGCCGCGGCCGCCATCCTGGTGACCCGCATCAGCGATTCGGGCGACTTCGAACAGCAAGTGGCAGGCCAGGTGCTGACGTCGCCAACGGTAATCTACAGCGCGGCCGGCATGATGGTGGCGCTGGCCCTGATTCCGGGCATGCCATGGTTTATGTTCATGACCTTTGCCGGCGTGCTGGCTTTTGTTGCCTGGCGCCTGACCAAGCGCGTGAAAGGACCCGACGCGGCCGGCATGGCCGCCATCGAGGCAGCCTTGCGCGACGAGCGTCCGGCCGAACTGGAGTGGCAGCAACTGCCTGCCGTGCAGCCCTTGATGGTGATGCTCGGCTACAAGCTGGTTGGCATGGTGGATAAAACGCAAGGCGAACCGCTGAACAAGCGCGTCAAGGGCGTGCGCCAGAGCCTGTCCGAGGCGATGGGCTTGCTGCTGCCGAATATCGGCGTGCGCGACGACCTGGCCCTGAAGCCGTCGCAATACGCCATCGTGCTGTCGGGCACCGTGGTGGCGCAGGCGGAAGTGCAGGCCGACCGCCTGATGGCGATCCCGTCGCCGAATGTGTATGGCCAGCTGGACGGCATTCCCGGCATCGAGCCGGCCTACGGCATGCCCGTCACGTGGATCGAACCGGGTGAGAAGGCGCATGCGCTGGGCCTCGGCTACCAGGTCATCGAGGCGCCCAGCGTGATCGCCACGCACTTGTCGAAGATGGTGCGCGAATACCTGCCTGAACTGTTCCGCCACGAAGACGTCTCGAATATGATGGAGCGCCTGACGGCCCTGTCGCCGAAACTGGCTGGCGCGCTGGACAAGGCGCTGACGCACACGCAGCTGCTGCGCGTGTTCCGCGTCTTGCTGGCGGAAAATGTGTCGCTGAAAGATATCGTGCCCATCGCCACCACCTTGCTCGACAGCTCGGAAACGACCAAGGACCCGATCCTGCTGGCGGCCGAAGTGCGCTGCGCGCTGCGGCGCCAGATCGTCAGCGGGCTGTTTGGCCAGAAGATGGAAATGCAGGCTTTTAACCTGGGCGGCGAGCTGGAAAACATGCTGCTGGGCTCCCTGAACCAGGCACGCCAGTCGGGCAAGGTGACCCTGGATAACTATCCGATCGACCCGCATCTGCTGTCGCAGCTGCAAGTGAACATGCCGGTGGCGCGCGAACAGATGAAGCAGCAGGCCACGCCGCCGCTGCTGCTGGTGCTGCCGCAGATCCGTCCGCTGCTGGCCCGCTATGCGCGCCTGTTCGCGCCTGGCCTGCATGTGCTGTCATACAACGAAATCCCGGAAAACCGCGAAGTGAGCATCATCGGCACGGTGGGATAGGACGGTGAAATGAAAAGAAAAACGGCGCTTCGGGCGCCGTTTTTTTGCTGTATCAATTCTGTTGCGTCAATCCTGTTCGTCGATGGGCGGCAGCAGGTCGTGCTCCTGGCCGTCGGCCAGCAGCAGTACGGTGCCGCCTTGCGCCGTCTCTTCGTCGTCGCCATAGTCGTAACCGAGCGGCGCCGCCACTTCCTTCGAGACGGCGATGGTTTCCTCTTCGGCCGCCGCCGCGGCTTCGCTGGCGGCGGGCGCATCGGGATTGGCCGCCGCTTCCGCTTCCGGCTGCGTCAGCAGCAGCGCCACTTCGGCCATGGCGCGGAACAGTGCCAGCGACAGCGAGGCGGCGCCCGCCTGCATCGGGTAGTTGCCGTGCACGCGCTGCGCATGCAGCTGGCGGTTCAGGCGGCAGCGCACCACGCGCAGGCCCGCGCGCCGCACGGCGTCGGCGATCTCGGGCAGGGCCAGGCGCAAATGGCGCAATGCGGCTTCCTCGTCGGCGGCCAGTTCCAGCAGTACGCCGTCGCCGGCCGGCTCCATCTGGATCACGACCCGGCCGATGCCGATGATGATCAGTTCGACGCGCAGCGCCACCTTGCCGCGCCGCCTGGGCGTTGCATCTTCGTCTTCGTCGCTGGCCAGCACGCGCAGCAGCAGGCGCTGGCCGCCCCAGCCATATACGGCGAAGCGCCATGCTTCGCTGTCGACGCTCAAGGGCGGGCGGGCGCCTTCGCGCAGCAGGGCCGGTTGCTGCTCGGCCATGAACAGGTTGCCCGGCACGTGCTGGCCGCGCGCCTGCTCCTGCAGGGCCGCATATTGCTCGCCATACGTCTTGACCATCACGCGCCACGAGGCGGCCAGCTGCGCCGCGTCGGGCGGTTGCCAGACCAGCTGGCGCGTGAAGAACAGTTGATTGACCTGCATGGCGCTGCTGTCGCGCGGCATGGCGCCGCCCGTGCCATCGGCATTGGGCTTGATGAGGGATGCCAGGCTGTCCTGTCCCTTCTGTTGCAGCTGGGCGGGCAGGGTGCCGGCGTCGGGCGCTGGCGCCATGTAGGGGCCGATGGGCACCAGCGGCTGGACCACGCCCGGCACCATCGGCGTCGCGGGGCTGACGTCGAAGCGCTGGGTAATCAGGGGCACCGGGTTGCCCGATGAGATGCGGTCTATCGCCATGCCATTGCTTCCTGCTGATACATATTCATCCGATCCGCCATCTCGCCCTGCCAGTCACTATTGTAGTAAAGAAAGAATCAGCTTGCTCATGCTCTGGCTTTGCTTGAGCATGGCCGTGCTCGCTTGCAGCAGCATTTGCGCCGAGGTCATGTTGGCGCTTTCGGCCGCGTAGTCGACATCCATGATGCGGCCGATGGCGGCCCTGGTATTGGTGATCATGTTCGATAGGTTGTTGTAGACGTGTCCGAGCCGGTTCGCGGTGGCGCCCAGCGCCGAGCGCACGCTGCCGACCTTGTCGACGGCCGCCGCCAGCATGTCGATCATGCCGTTGGCGCTGCTGTTGCTGGCAAATTCGCTGCCGGCTGTGGCGCCTGGCGCGAAATTGACGGAGATCGCCTGCAGGGCCGCATCCAGGCCGGCCATGTCGCCCGACACGTTGAACTGCATGGTCTCGCTGCCGGTGGCGCCGATCTGGAACGTCATGGCTTGCGACAGGGCGCCCTTGCCGGCGCTGCCGTTGCCCAGCAATAAAGTGCCGCCGTAGCGCGTGTTCGTCATCACGTTGTACAGCTCGGCGCCCAGCGCATCGTATTCGCCTTGCATGGCCTCGCGGTCCTTCTGGTTCGACGAGGCGTCCGCTGCCTGGGTGGCCAGATCCTTCATGCGCACCAGCATGCTGGTGACTTCGCCAAACGCGCCTTCGGCCGTCTGCAGCAGGGAAGTACTGTTTTGCGTGTTGCGCATGGCCACGGCCATGCCGCTGGTCTGGGCGCTCAGCCTGGTGGCGATCTGCAAGCCTGCCGCATCGTCCATGGCCGAGTTGATGCGAAAACCGGTGGAGAGGCGCGTCATCGACGTCGACAGCATTTGCTGGGCCCAGCCCATGGCCCGCTGGGCTGACAGTGCGGCAGTATTGGTATGAATGCTCAGCACGCGGCGGCTCCAGTAGGCGATTGTTCGGTGTTCTACCTTGTATAGGCGACTATGCCGGCAACATCGTTAAACGTGATGGCAATTTAGTTCAATATGCGGGAAATGCCAGACACGGCAGGCGAAAAAAAAGCCAGACCGGAGTCTGGCTTCGAGAGACTGGCCGCGAGCGGCCAAGTCACTATTATTGCAGCAGGGACATGACCATCGAGGACATGCTGTTGCTTTGTTTCAGCATCGCGGTGCCAGCTTGCAGCAGCATTTGCGACGACGTCATGTTCGAGCTTTCGGTAGCGAAGTCGGTGTCCATGATGCGGCCGGTAGCGGCTTTGGTGTTGGTGGCGATGTTCGACAAGTTGGTGTTGACGTGGTCCAGACGGTTAGCCGTCGCGCCCAGTGCCGAACGCACGGTGCTGACGCTGTCGATGGCGGTAGCCAGCAGGCCGATGGTGGCATTGGCGGAAGCGGTCAGTTCCGTGGAAGTCGTCGTGCCTGCCGACGAGAAGTTCGTGCTCAAGCCGCTCAGGGCGGTATTCAGCGCGCTCAGATTGGCGGAGACGTCAAAGCTCATTTTTTCGGTCGAGCTGGCGCCGATCTGGAACGTCATCGAAGCCGACAGCGTGCCATTGCCGGCTGCGCCGTTGCCCAGCAGCTTGGTGCCGCCGAACGTGGTGTTGGTCATGACGTTGTACAGTTCCTGGCCCAATGCATTGTATTCAGCTTGCATGGCGGTCTTGTCGTTGGCGGTCGACGAGGCATCGGCTGCCTGGGTGGCCAAGTCTTTCATGCGTACCAGCATGTTGGTCACTTCGGCGAACGCGCCTTCAGCCGTTTGCAGCAGCGAGGTGCTGTTTTGCGTGTTGTTCATTGCAACGGTCATGCCGCTGGTTTGTGCTTTCAGGCGGGTTGCGATCTGCAGGCCGGCAGCATCGTCCATTGCCGAGTTGATGCGGAAGCCGGTGCTCAGGCGCGTCATCGAAGTCGACAGTTTGGATTGGGTGTTCGTGATCGAATTTTGTGCCGACAGGGAGGCAGCGTTGGTGTGAAGGCTCAGCATGGTGTCATTCCTAATTGGGTGGTTGCGGTGAGGAGCGACTTTTAGCTGCTCCTATCAGTACAAGACGACCGTGCCGCCACCTTAATTAAATGCTTTAAGGAAATTTTTTGAAATAAATGCCATTTCTTGCTCCGCCGCCCTGTTTCGCCCGTGTTGCGGCATGCTTGCGCCAGCTGCGCACGAAAAAAAAGCCAGACCGGAGTCTGGCTTCGAGAGTCTGGCCGCGAGCGGCCAAGTCCATATTATTGCAGCAGGGACATGACCATCGAGGACATGCTGTTGCTTTGTTTCAGCATCGCGGTGCCAGCTTGCAGCAGCATTTGCGACGACGTCATGTTCGAGCTTTCGGTAGCGAAGTCGGTGTCCATGATGCGGCCGGTAGCGGCTTTGGTGTTGGTGGCGATGTTCGACAAGTTGGTGTTGACGTGGTCCAGACGGTTAGCCGTCGCGCCCAGTGCCGAACGCACGGTGCTGACGCTGTCGATGGCGGCGGCCAGCTTGCCGATGGTGGCGTTGGCGGTGGCGGTCAGTTCCGTGGCGCCGGTCGATGCGGCAGCGGCGAAGTTGGTGCTCAGGCCCGTCAGAGCTGCGTTCAGCGAGGTCAGGTTGCCGGAAACGTCGAAGCTCATTTTTTCGGTCGAGCTGGCGCCGATCTGGAACGTCATCGATGCCGACAGCGTGCCAGCCGTAGCAGCCGAACCGTCGCCCAGCAGCTTGGTGCCGCCGAACGTGGTGTTGGTCATGACGTTGTACAGTTCCTGGCCCAATGCATTGTATTCAGCTTGCATGGCGGTCTTGTCGTTGGCGGTCGACGAGGCATCGGCTGCCTGGGTTGCCAAGTCTTTCATGCGTACCAGCATGTTGGTCACTTCGGCGAACGCGCCTTCAGCCGTTTGCAGCAGCGAGGTGCTGTTTTGCGTGTTGTTCATCGCAACGGTCATGCCGCTGGTTTGTGCTTTCAGGCGGGTTGCGATCTGCAGGCCGGCAGCATCGTCCATGGCCGAGTTGATGCGGAAGCCGGTGCTCAGGCGCGTCATCGAAGTCGACAGTTTGGATTGGGTGTTCGTGATCGAATTTTGTGCCGACAGGGAGGCAGCGTTGGTGTGAAGGCTCAGCATGGTGTCATTCCTAATTGGGTGGTTGCGGTGAGGAGCGACTTTTAGCTGCTCCTATCAGTACAAGACGACCGGGCCGCGGCACTTATTAAATGCAATGAGGAAATATTTTTATTTTTTCCCCGCATATCGACTGACTGCTCAAACCGCTGGTGCCGGCGCCGTGGGGCCGCGCGTGCAGAGCAGGAAAATACTCGAGCATAAATCCGGATATTGCTGGCCTAATTGATAACAGCCATCCAGGTACGCGGGAGAAATGATGTCTGTCTGCAGCAAGCGATCCCATTGGAAATTGGCCAGGGCCTTGAAGAAGATGCCGGAGCGGTGCACCACGTTCAGGCCAGCGGCGCGCGCATCGCGTTCCAGGGTATCGAGCGTGTAGGTGCAGCGGTGGCCATGTTCGGCCTCGGCCGGCGTGACGGCCGTATTGTGGCTGATCAAGCCCATTTTGACGGCGATCTGGCGCGACGGCGCATTCGCGTTGGGGCAGACGAGGAAAAAACTGCCGCCGTCGGCCAGCCATTCGTCATTGATGCGCTTGAGCACCGCAACGGGATCATCGATATGTTCCAGCACGTGCGTGAGCACGATATTGTCATATTTGCGCGGCAGGACGGCCTGTTCGAAGCGCGAGACGATGATCTGCGCCGCCGTGCCCAGTTTCGCGCGTGCCTCCGCGGCGGCCACTTCGGACGCCTCGACGCAGGTGATGTCGTCGAAGTGGCTGGCCAGGCGCCGCGTCAGGTCGCCCTTGAAGCTGCCCAGTTCAAGCAGGCTGCCAGGGCGGAAAAAAGGCTGGAACGACGTCAGCATATAGGGATGCATGACATCGAAATCGAAGCCGTAGGCATATTTCCTGGCCTGGCTGTCGATCATTTCTTGATTGTAATCACGTGTATTGGTCATGGCGGTCTCGCTATGGGTGAATTAGTTGTAGCTGCATGCGCAGCATCGTGCCTTCCGCCGGGCCGGCCGGCAGGAACCCCGCTGCGCCATACAGGGCAAGTGCGGCATGGTTGTCGCCGGCCACTTCCAGGGAGGCGTGCCGCATGCCATCGCGGCGCGCCTTTTCCAGGCACAGTTCCAGCAGGCGGCCCGCGATGCCCAGGCGCCAAAAGTCGCCGAGTACGCTGACATTGCTGATGTGGACGGTTGCCGACGCGTCGTGTTGGTAGGCGGCCAGCAAGCCCGCCAGGCGCGGACCCGACCACGCCTCGTAGCGCAGTGCCCGCGCATGCAGCTTGCTGACGTAGGCGACCAACTCCGTGCGCGCGCGCAAGGCGGCCAAAAAACCGGCATCGCAGGCCAGGAAGTGCGCCAGCAGCGCGTCTTCACCCGCCTGCCCGTGCCGGTAGTCGAGCACTGGCATCATTGTTCCAGCACGGCCAGGCCGAAGCCGTGGCGGCCGAACTGGTTGCCGTTGTAGAGCAGGTAGACTGCGCCGTCGCATTCGAACACGTGCGGATAGCATTGCATGTCGCTGTCCCATGCGCCATCAGTGCCGTGCAGCGCCGGTTGCTCGTCGTCGCGCGTCCAGTTGACCAGGTCGTCGGACCAGGCATGGCCGATGCGGTAGCCGCGCCCGCTGTTGACGCGGAAATCCGACGATTGGCGATAGCAGAAGAACATGTGGTGGCGCCCGTCGATCGTCACCACTGTGGGCAGGGCCTGGCTTTCGTCGGCGCCGAGCCGGTCGCTGATGATCTGGCGTGCCTCTTCCTTGGTCCAGTTGATGCCGTCGCTGGAGACGGCATGGCCGATCTTGTAGGTGCGGTCGGGCGCGCTGTCGGCGCTGTAGCGGCGCCAGCCCGTGCCGAAGATGTACCACATGTGGAACACGTCGCCGATGCGCTTGACGAAGCCATCGCCGACCAGGCAGGGTTCGTGCAGGGACGGGCCCAGCACGGGGCCTGGGCCGATGCGTTCGAACGTGAGGCCATCGTCATGGCTGATGGCCAGTCCGATGGCGGTATCCACGGACACGGAAACGCGCCGGTTCCAGCCGCAGGTGTAGCCATACACGGCGTCGCCATGGCGCATGACGCTCATGGGGAAAATGCCGTGTTCATCGAAGCAGCCCAGGGCGCCCAGGGCGATGACGGGCTGCTGCGCCACCCCAATGACGGTGCGCAAGTCCTTTTGCATGTCGACGAAGGCGATATGGCTCAGGTACTTGCCGTTCACCGGGTCCACCGCGCGGGTCGAGAAATAGATGCGCACGAAGTCGTCGAAGACCAGCGCCTGCGGCGACTGGGCGAAGTGCTGGCAGCCATTTGGCAGGACGTGTTCGGCGGGATCGAAGATATGGCCCAGCTTTTTCCACTGCAGGGTCTTGCTCATGCGAGGTTTCCTTCCAATACGGCCAGGCCGAAACCGTGGCGGCCCACCTGGTCGCCCAGGTAAGCCATGTAGATGCTGCCGTCGAGCTCGAAGACATGTGGATAGCTGATCATTTCAGCATCCCAGCCTTCCTCTGCCACGTCGATGCCCGCCTTGCTGTCGTCGCGCACCCAGTCGAGCAGGTTGCTGCTGGAAGCGTAGCCGATGCGGTAGCCAAATTCCTTGCCGCGGTAATTGCCGCTGTAGCGATAGCAAAAGAACATGTGGTACTTGCCATTCGCATAAAACACGTCGGGGCTGGCCTGCGCCTCGTCGGCCTCGACGCGGCTGTCGATCAGGTCGCGGTTGACCTTGTTCCAGTGCAGCCCGTCGTCGGAGGTGGCCATACGGATCTTGTAGACAGGCTCGGCGCGGCCATCGACCATCTTCCAGTTGCTGCCCGCGATATACCAGAGGTACCAGAGGTCGCCGAAACGGCGGATCTTCGGTCCGCTGAGGACGAATGGCTCGTCGGGCGTGTAGGGCAGCACGGGACCTTTGCCCAGCTTGCTGAAGGTGACGCCGTCGTCGTCGCTGACGGCGCCGCCGATGGCCACGTTGAAGGGCACGGATTCGCAGCGCGTCCAGCCCGCGTAATAGGCGCGCACCTGGCCGCCGTCGCGGATCACGGAGACAGGATAGGTGCCGAATTCATCAAACTCGCCCAGGCCGCCCAGGGCGAGAATCGGCTGCTCGCTGACCCGGCGTATCTTGAACAGGTCGCTGCGTTCGAGATCGACAAAGGCTGAATAGCTGACGTACTGGCCCTGCGCGTCGGGACCAGGGCGGCACGAGAAGTACACGCGCACGTAGTCGTCGAACACGAGCGTGGCGGGCGCCTGGGCAAATTCCTTCAGCCAGGGCCGTCCTTCGACGGCCTGGGGCGTGAATACCTTGCCGAGTTTTTTCCAGCGGAAGGGCGCTTCGCGTGGGGAGGATTGAATCATTGTTATTCCTTGCTTGCGCCGGGCGCGTCCACGGCTGGCGTGGCGTGGATGCCTGCACGGGCATGGTTAGAGGTCGTCATGGGCTGATGCTTGCGCGCTGCCGCTGTCAGGCAGGCGGATGAATGACATCATACTGATTCTGGATGGCAAGTTGCAATGTTTGCGGGGCATTGAACATCATGGCATCGACGATCGACAGCCACGGCACGAATTCGCCGCCGAACTGCGCATAGCTCGCCGGGCGCGGCTGGATGAATTCCAGGACGATGCCGCGGGCCTGGAAAGCCTCCGCCTGGTACAGCTCCTGGCCGCCGGATGCATTGATGTAGCGCTGCGCACCCACCGCCTGGCACAGGGCCAGCACCTTGTCCTGGCTCTTGAGCGCATGATCGATGGCAATGCCGGACGAGCGCACCAGGGGCGTGTCGATGCCCAGCTGGCGGCAGGTCGCTTGCAGGCTGTGCAGCAGGAAGTCGAACAGGTTGGCGGCAGGGTGGCGCACCACCGCTTCGAGCAGCGGGAAGATGTCCTGGAAGTGCGGCGCGCGCGCATACGCCGCCTTCAGCTGGTTCAGCAGCTTTTCCCCGTCAAACTGGGGCGAGACCTCGCGCTCGCCGATGTGCAGCTGGTCCGAGCCGTTTTTCAGCGGCACGCTGAAGGTCGCGTCTTGCCCGTTGAGCAGCATGCGGTTGCGGTTGATCCAGCCTTTCTTCGTGTACTTGATGTTGTCGTACACGATGAACAGGTCGGCCGCCGCGATCAGCTGGTAATAGCCAATGTACGGCAGGAAATACGGCTGCATGATGGCCACTCTCATGCTGTTTTCAGCAGCGCCGCTGGCGCCCCGTGCATGGCGATGAGGTCGCTGATGGCGTCGATCTGCGCCGTTTCCAGGGTCGGGTACAGGGGCAGGCAAATCACCTGCTCCGCCGCTCTGCGGGCCACGGGCAGGTTGGCGGGCGCCGCCGATGGCATGCCGCGGTACATGGGGAAGTCACTGATGAGCGGGTAGAAATAGCGCCGCGCATAGATATTGTTTTCGCGCAGTATGGCAAACAGCGCGTCGCGGCTCAGCGGAAATTCCGGCCGCACGAGGATGGGGAAGTATGCGTGATTGGTGGTGGCGTCCAGCGCCGGCTGCAGGCAGTCGATGCCATGCACGGGCGCCAGGTTGCGCCGGTAGCGCGCATCGATTTCCTTGCGCTGGGCCAGTGCCGCATCGATATTTTTCAGCTGCAGCAGGCCGAAGGCGGCGTTGATTTCGCTCATCTTGCCGTTGATGCCAGGCGCCACCACCGTGACTTCGTCGACGAAGCCGAAATTTTTCAGGTGGTCGATGCGCTGCTTGGTCTTGGCGTCCGGCGAGATGATGGCGCCGCCTTCGAAGGTGTTGAAGACCTTCGTGGCGTGAAAACTGAGGACGGACAGGTCGCCATGGTTGAGCACACTACTTCCCTGGTGGCGCACGCCGAACGCGTGTGCCGCGTCATAGATCACCTTGAGGTTGTAGTTGTCGGCGATCTTTTCAATGGCGGCGACGTCGCATGGCCGGCCGTAGCAGTGCACCGGCATGATGGCGGTGGTTTGCGGCGTGATGGCGGCCTCGATCTTGGCCGGGTCGAGGTTCAGGCTGTCCGGATCGATATCGACGAACACGGGCTTGATGCTGTTCCACAGCAGCGAGTGCGCGGTGGCGACAAACGAATACGGCGTGGTGATGACTTCACCGTTGATGCGCAGCGCCTGCAGCGCCGTCATCAGCGCCAGGGTGCCATTGGCGAACAGGCTGATGTATTTCACGCCCAGGTAGTCGCACAATGCCTGTTCGAGTTGCTGGTGGAACGGGCCGCCATTCGTCAGGATCTTGTTTTCCCAGATGGTTTCCAGATAGGGCAGGAAGTCCTGCAAGTCAGGCAGCAGCGGCTGCGTGACATACACGGGTTTCTTGTTTTGCGTGCTCATGCGAGTCCAATCGGCGGGTTGGGGATGGCCACGGGGGCCTCGAACGAGACGGGCGGCAAGCCTTCGCACCAGCGCTGCCACATGATGCGCAGGCTGTTTTCCAGGCCTTCCGTAATCAGCTTGGGGTTGCCCATGGCCGATTGTTCCAGGCGGTGGCGCATGCTGTAGCGGTAGGCGCCCAGCAGCATCGGGTTGGCCGCCATGGCCTGTGCCTTGCGTACATAGTCGTCGTCATCCTTGGCGATGAATTCTTCCAGTCCCACCTGCAGCAGGATCGACGTGCCGGCGCGGCTGGGCATGGTGGCGCCAGCCGTCGTCAGGGTGGGCACGCCCATCCACAGCGCGTGGAAGGTCGTCGTGCCGCCGCCGTACGGGAAAGTGTCGAGGCAGATATCGACGCGATGGTGCATGGCCATGAACTGCGTCATGCCCGTGCGGCCCTCGAAGGTCAGGCGTTCCGGCGCGATGCCTTCTTCCTCGAACCAGTCCATCAGCAGCGGATACGGCGTGGAAGTGGGCATGGCCGCGATCAGCATGCGGGCATCCGGAATGGCGCGCAGCAGCATGGACCAGCGCGCGATGACCTGGCGGTTGATCTTGCTGAGGCGGTTGAAGCTGCCGAAGGTGAGGTAGCCATTCGCCAGCGCGGGAGCAGGGTGGATGCCGGGTGCATATTCCGATGGCAGGAACGGCGAGCAGGCCGGCAGCAGGACCAGCTTTTCCGTGAATTGACTGTCGAGTATGCCGTCCGGCGCGAAATAGGGATCGGTCAGGTAATAATCCATGGCGCGCAGGCCCGTCGTCAGCGGATAGCCGATCCAGCTGGCCTGGATGGGGGCCGGCTTGCTGGCAAAGACCAGCAGGCGGTTCTTGCCCGTGTGGCCCGACAGGTCGATCAGGATGTCGATGCCGTCGTCGCGGATCTGCTGCGCCAGTTCGAGGTCGGTCATCTGCTCGACCTGGCGCCAGTGGGGGATGACTTCGCGCAAGCGCTGCGTGACGTGGTCATCCTGCGCATTGTTATGGTAGGCATGCAGCAACAGTCCCGCTTCGGCGCGGATATTCTCCAGCACCGGGATGATGAAATGTGGCACGGGATGGTTGTGCAGGTCGCCCGAGACCAGGCCCACTTTCAGGGTGCGCAGCGGGTCGCGCGCATTGCCGTGCTCCTTGACACTTTTCGCCACATGCGTCTCGAACGTATCGCTAAAGCGCAGATGCTCGGCAAACAGGGTGGCCGCATCGAGCTTGGCGCTGTGCGACAGCAGGAACAGGTAGTTGCTGAACAGGGTCTCCCACAGCGGGCACACTTTCAGGCCGGCGCGGCAGGTTTCGATGGCTTCATCGATGCGGCCGAGATTGCTCAGGGTGGCGCTGATGTTGACATAGGCGTCGCGGAAGTCGGGATTCAGGGCCAGTGCCGCGCGGTAGCATTCCAGCGCCGCAGTTGGCGCATTGGTCAGTGCGTGGCAGTTGCCGAGCGCGAAGTGGGCGCGCTCGTACGTGGGGTCGAGCGCAACTGCCGCCTGGTAGTGTGTCTGCGCCTGCCCATAGTTTTTTTGCGCCTGGAACACGGAGCCCAGGTTGCACATGGCCGAGACGTTCTTCGGGTTGAGTTCCAGCGCGCGCAGATAGGCGGCATGGGCTTCGTCGTAGCGCTGCAGTGCCTGCAGCGCCACGCCGAGATTGTTGTGTACCTCGTCGTTGTCCGGTTCGCGCTCGGTCGCGCCGTGATAGGCTTCGACGGCCAAGGCATAGCGGCGGATGGTGTTGTAATAATCACCCAGCTGGTTGTAGGCGAGGGCGCTGCCGGGCGCCAGGTCGATCGCGCGCTGGAAGTACAGCAGAGCATTGTCCTGCTCTTCGGCGGCGCCGTAGACGATGGCCAGCTGGCCGCAGGCCTGGGCATCGCCGGGTTGCAGAAGCTGCGCGCGCTGGCACAAGGCGATGGCCGACGCATAATTTTTTTCCTGGCATTGCAGCAATCCCAGGCTGCTCAGCGCCTGCACGAAGTTGCCATCGATGGCCAGTGCCTGTTCATAGGCGGCGATGGCATCGCTGACGTGGCCCTGCGATTGCAGCGCGCGGGCCAGGTTGTTGTACAGCATGGCTTCGTTCGGCGTCGCCTCGATGGCGCGCCGGTAGCTGGCTGCTGCGCCCTTGAAGTCGTCCGCTTCATGCAGCGCGCTGGCCAGGTTGGCATGCACGGCGGTGTTATGCGGCGCCAGCTGCAGCACGGCGCGGTAACTGAAAATGGCGGCTTGCCATTGTTTCAGGTCTTGCTGGGCGTTGCCGAGATTGAGGTAGACTTCCGCGTCGCCGGGCAGCAGAGCCAGCGCCGCCTTGTAGCTGGCGATGGCGTCGTCATTGCGCTGCATGGCCTTTAACGTATTGCCAAGATTGAAGTGGGCCTTGGCATAGTCGGGGCGCAGCGCCAGCGCCTGCCGGTAAGCCTGTTCGGCCTGCTCCAGCTGGCCCAGCGACTGCAAGGTCACGGCCAGATTGCCATAAGCTTCGACAAAGTCCGGATTCAGCTGCAGCGCGCGCGTATAACTGGCGACGGCCTCCTCGTGCATGCCGCGCGCCTGGCAGGCGGTGCCCAGGTTGCCATGCGCTTCGGCGTCATGCGGCGCCAGTTCCACGGTGCGTTGCCATGCCTGCAGCGCATCCTTGCCCTGCTGTTGCAGCGCGGTGCCCAGCACGCTCCAGGCAAAGTCGGAGAGCGGGTAGCGCTGCGTCAGGTCGCGGCTGGCCGCTTCCAGCTCGGCATGGCGGCCGGCCTGGTACAGGTCGATGACGGCCTGGATTTCCTGTGCGTCCGGCGCGGCGGCAATCGCCGTTTCCACGCGCTTGCGCAGCGTTTGCGACTGTTCGTTGTCCAGCCCCCGGGTGATCGCTTCGTTGACGATTTCCAGCGCCTGCTCACGCTCGCCCGCTTTCAGCAAACCGTCCGCGTACGAGAGCCAGAACTGGCCTTCGTCCGGATTCACCGACAGCGCCTTGTGCAGGTATGGCAGGCCGGCCTTGAATTGGCCAACCTGTCCCGCCAGCAAGCCCATGTTGTGATTGGCGATGGCGTGATAAGGCTGGGCCTGCAAAATAGCCAGGTACAGTTCTTCTGCCTGCTCCAGCAGCCCCCCCTGGTGCGCTGCAAGCGCTGCTTGCAGGTCGTTGTCGAGAGGCATCTCAGTGGTGGCGCTATCGGTCATGGCAAGTGGGAAAAGTAAGGTCAGCTGGAATTGTAACTGTTGGGGAGGGGAATAGAAACTTTCCCATGGGAATTTTATTGCGTGGCGATGCGCCGCTGGCAGCGGCGTGCCCGCAAAGCCACAGCGCACCGGAAAATATTGTGCGAATGGCAGTGCCGCCCCGGCGGCGGCTTCACACGGCGATGGCGCCGTGCTCCTGTTCCCATTGCTTGCGGCTGGTCTTCAGGATGTCGATGACCAGCAGCGCTTTTGCCTCATCCGTGGAAAGGTCTTCCATGAACATGGCATTGTTGGCGCGTATCCAGGCCAGCGGCATTTCCCACCAGGCCAGTTCCACCAGCCCGGCGCGCACCTTTTCGGAAAAGCGGTAGCGCAGCAGGCGCGCCGGCGAGCCCGCATATATCCCGTAGGGCTCGGAGCGGAAATTGGGCGGCAGCAGCGCCCGCGCGCCGATGACGCAGCCGTTTTCAATCACGCTGCCGCCCAACACCATGACTTCATCGCCGATCCAGACATCGTTCTTGATAACGGTGTCGTCGTACTGCGGTGGCTCGGCCGATTTCAGGCCGCCGCCCAGCACGCCGAGCATATAGGTAGATATCGTGCGCATTTCATGCTGGCCATTCAGCACGAAGCGCAGGCGCGCGCCGCCGGCGACAAAGCGCCCCACGCACAGGTTTTGCTTGCCGCTGTCGTATTTCACTTGCGAACCGACGCCGAAACCGGAGCAGCGGCCGATGAAGAAATGGCCAAAGCCCGGCTCCTGGTCGAGCCAGTCGCGGAAAAACTGCGGCGGCAAGGTGCTGCTGGCGCCATCGGCATAGCCGAGCACGGTAAAGTGGGCGGAGAGGGGATGATCTTGCAGGGTGCCTGTGTAATTGGCTTCTGTTGTGATTTGCACTACATTGCTCTTTGTGACGGTGAAGTTGCGGGAGGGTGATGCGATATGCGGCTGTCCGGCCAGGTCGGCCGCTGCCGTGGCGGGAATTGTAACTGGCGCGGGAAGCGATGGGAAAATTTCCAATAGGAAATTTATCGCGGCCGTATGAAAAACGCCCCGGCGAAGAAGCCGGGGCGTGCGGGAAACTTACATGTTCGGATAGTTCGGCCCGCCGCCGCCTTCCGGTGTCACCCACACGATGTTCTGCGTTGGATCCTTGATGTCGCAGGTTTTACAGTGCACGCAGTTCTGCGCATTGATCTGCAGGCGTTCGGCGCCGTCGTCGTTCTTCACGAACTCGTACACGCCGGCGGGACAGTAACGGGCTTCCGGACCCGCATACGTGGCCAGGTTGACGTCGACGGGCACGCTGGCATTCTTCAGCGTCAGGTGGATCGGCTGGTCTTCCGCGTGGTTCGTGTTCGAGATGAACACGGACGACATCTTGTCGAAGGTCAGCTTGCCATCGGGTTTCGGATACACGATCTTTTTCGACTGGGCGGCCGGTTTCAGGCATTCGTGGTCGCCATGCGAGTGGTGCAGGGTCCATGGCGCCTTGCCGCGGAAGATCAGCTGGTCGATGCCCGTCATCAGGCTGCCCAGGTACAGGCCTTTCGACAGCCATGGCTTGACGTTGCGCGCCACATGCAGTTCTTCATGCAGCCACGATTTTTCAAAGGCGACAGGGTAGCTCGTCAGTTCATCGTGCTGGCGCTGTTCGCCCAGCGCGCAGAAGGCCGCGTCCGCCGCCAGCATGCCGCTCTTGATGGCCGCGTGGCTGCCCTTGATGCGGCTCATGTTCAGGAAGCCCGCATCGCAGCCGATCAGCGCGCCGCCGGCAAATACCAGTTTCGGCAGCGATTGCAGGCCGCCGGCCGCAATCGCCCGCGCGCCGTACGAGATGCGCTTGCCGCCTTCGAAGAACTTGCGGATTTCCGGATGCGTCTTGTAGCGCTGGAATTCCTCGTACGGGGACAGATAGGGGTTTTCGTAGTTCAAGCCGACCACATACCCCACCATGACCTGGTTGTTTTCCAGGTGGTACAGGAAGGAGCCGCCATAGGTTTTCGTGTCCAGCGGCCAGCCGCTCGAGTGGATCACCAGGCCGGGCTTGTGCTGGGCCGGGTCGATTTCCCACAATTCCTTGATGCCGATGCCGTAGGATTGGGGATCCTTGCCGGCGTTCAAGTCATACTTGGCCATCAATTGCTTGCCCAGGTGGCCGCGCGCGCCTTCGGCGAACAGGGTGTACTTGGCGTGCAATTCCATGCCCAGCTGGAAGTCGGGGCCCGGCTCACCGTCGCGCTTGACGCCCATGTTGCCGGTCGCCACGCCTTTCACGGAGCCGTCGTCGTTGTAGAGGATTTCCGCGGCAGGGAAGCCGGGGAAGATTTCCACGCCCAGGTTTTCCGCCTGCTGGCCCATCCAGCGCACCACATTGCCCAGCGAGACGATGTAGTTGCCGTGGTTTTCAAAGCAGGCCGGCACGGCGAAGCCTGGCGTTTTATACGCTTTGGTTTCGGTCAGGAACAGGATGCGGTCTTCCGTCACTTCCGTGTTCAGGGGCGCGCCCAGTTCTTTCCAGTTTGGAATCAGTTCCGTCAGCGCTTTCGGGTCCATGATGGCGCCCGACAGGATATGCGCGCCCAGTTCGCCGCCTTTTTCCAGCACGCAGACGGACACTTCCTGGCTCTTTTCAGCGGCCAGCTGCTTCAGGCGGATCGCCGCGGCCAAGCCTGCGGGGCCACCGCCGACGATCACCACGTCATACTCCATGGTTTCGCGCGGTCCGTACTGTTCAACTAAGTTATTAGGCTGTGTCATGGTCTCGATTTATAGTCACTCAATTAGGTAGCAAGGATAGGGAATAAAGCATCATCGGGGAAATTTAAGCACGAGTGTGCTTGTTTTTGGCGAGGATTGCAACTTTGGCGCCATTTTGCGTGACATTGCCCCTCGCCGCAATCTAAATCCGGCCATTTTGTGTAATGATGGCGTTTACCTTTGCTCAAGTGCGATGCAGGGTATTTTGCCCCTGTGCCAGTGGCACGGCGTAAAGTGTTGTCTAAAATAAAACAGGAGTAGCTCGTGGGCATAGAAGTCAATTTCGAGGGCAAGATTGCCCTGATTACCGGCGCATCGAGCGGCCTCGGCGCGCGCTTTGCGAAAGTGCTGGCCCAGGCTGGCGCACAGGTCGTGCTGGCGTCGCGCCGCACCGAACGCCTGAAGGAATTGCGCGCCGAGATCGAAGCGGATGGCGGCGCCGCGCACGTGGTGTCGCTCGACGTGACCGATTTCGCCAGCATCAAATCGGCCATCGCGCATGCGGAAACGGAAGCGGGCCCCATCGATATCCTCGTCAACAATTCCGGTGTCTCCACCACGCAACGCCTGGTCGACGTCACGCCCGAAGATTACTCGTTCGTGATGGACACCAACCTGCGCGGATCGTTCTTCGTGGCCCAGCAAACGGCCAAGCGCATGATCGCGCGCGCCAAGGGCGACCCGAAGAAACAGCACCGCATCATCAATATCGCCTCGATGGCAGGCTTGCAGGTGCTGCCGCAGATCGGCGTGTACTGCATGAGCAAGGCGGGCATGGTGCATATGACGCGCGCCATGGCCGTGGAGTGGGGCAAGTACGGCATCAACACGAACGCCATCTGCCCCGGCTATATTTCCACGGAAATCAACGAAGATTACTTTGCCACAGAGCAGGGCAAGAAATTGATCGAAATGCTGCCGAATAAACGTCCGGGCAAACCGGAAGACCTCGACGGCCTGCTGCTGTTGCTGGCGGGCGAGGATTCGCATTTCATCAATGGCGCCATCATTTCTGCAGACGGTGGAATGAGTACCTTCTAAGGCACCGGCTTGCGCTGCAGCCCTAGCGCTGCAGCTGCAGTCCCACCAGCTTGTGCACCAGCTCGGACGAGGTCGAAGCGGCGAACTTGCGCATCAGCTTGGCACGGTGCATTTCCACCGTGCGGGGGCTGAGGTCGATCTGGCGGGCGATGACCTTGCTGGTCTTGCCTTCGACCAGCAGGGCGGCGATTTCGCGCTCGCGCGGGGTCAGCTCCGCCGTCACGGGACGTTTCTCGCTGACATCCTCGAACGTCCAGATGCCCGGCCCCAGCGGCTGTGCGGCCAGCATGGCGTGGCCCGTGACGTGGCACCAGAACAATTCACCATTACTGCGGCGCATGATGCGCTCGTCCGAATAGCGTCCCTTGGCGTTCATGATGGGGATGATGCGGTCACCCGTGCGCAGGAATTCATCGTGCGTGGGGTAGAGTACTTCGAACGACTGGTCGTCCAGCTGGGCGCGCGCATAGCCGAACATGGCTGCCAGCGCTTCGTTGCAGCTGCGCATGATGCGGTTTTCCGACATGCACATGCCCACGGGCGCGTGCAGGAAGATGCTTTCATAATCGATGGCTGACGCGGCGTTCATCTGATACGTATCACTCTCACAGGGGGATTGCGGGCACGGCGCCGGTAGTTCTACGGTATTGTACTTTCCACTCGCGTATTTTATGCTGAGTCGCTGCCTGAGTCATGGACTCAAGACCAAAGCTTAACAAAAGATAGAGGGACACCCATGAATAAAGTTTATCCTGACGCCGCTTCGGCGCTGGCCGGTATCGTCCAAGATGGTCAGACCATCGCCGTCGGCGGCTTCGGCCTGTGCGGCATTCCCGAAGCCCTGATCGGCGCCTTGCGCGATTCGGGCGTGACGGGCCTGACGGCCATTTCGAATAACGCCGGCGTGGATGGCTTCGGCCTGGGCCAGCTGCTGACCACGCGCCAGATCAAGAAAATGATCGCCTCCTATGTGGGCGAAAACAAGGAATTCGCGCGCCAGTACCTGGCCGGCGAGCTGGAACTGGAATTCACCCCGCAAGGCACCCTGGCCGAGAAACTGCGTGCCGGCGGCGCCGGCATTCCCGCCTTCTTCACCAAGACGGGCGTGGGTACCATCGTTGCCGACGGCAAGGAGCTGCGCGAATTCGACGGCGAGCAATACGTGATGGAACGCAGCCTGGTGGCCGATGTGTCGCTGGTGAAAGCCTACATGGCCGACCGCGCGGGCAATTTGGTCTATCGAAAGACGGCGCGCAATTTCAACCCGAACGTGGCCATGGCCGGCAAGATCACCATCGTCGAAGTGGAAAAACTGGTCGAAGTGGGCGAGATCGACCCGGACCAGGTCCACACGCCGAGCATCTTCGTGCACCGCATCGTGGTCAACGCGAACCCGGAAAAACGCATCGAGCAGCGCACCGTGCGCACTGAAGCATAAAAAAGAATACGGAGAACATCATGGCTTGGACTAGAGATGAAATGGCCGCGCGCGCGGCGAAAGAATTGCAGGATGGCTTTTATGTGAACCTGGGCATCGGCTTGCCGACCCTGGTGGCGAACTATGTGCCGGAGAATATCGAAGTGTTCCTGCAGTCGGAAAACGGCTTGCTGGGCATCGGCCCGTTCCCCACGGACGATGAGGTCGATGCCGACCTGATCAACGCTGGCAAGCAGACGGTGACGGCCTTGCCGGGCGCAGCCTACTTCAGCTCGGCCGACTCGTTTGGCATGATTCGTGGCGGCAAGATCAACCTGGCCATCCTGGGCGCCATGCAAGTGTCGGAAAAGGGCGACCTGGCGAACTGGATGATTCCAGGCAAGATGGTCAAGGGCATGGGCGGCGCGATGGACCTGGTCGCCGGCGTCAAGCGCGTCGTCGTGCTGATGGAGCACGTGGCCACGGCCAAGGATGGCACGACGTCGCACAAGCTGCTGAAGCAGTGCGACTTGCCGCTGACGGGCGTGGGCGTGGTCGACGTCATCATCAGCGACCTGGGCGTCATCGACGTGACGGAAAACGGCCTGAAGCTGGTGGAACTGGCGCCGGGCGTGACCAAGGAACAAGTGCAAGAGGCCACGGGCGCTGAGCTGGACGTGTCGGCCGTATAAATGGCTTGTTGTATGGAATAAAAGGGCGGACAGCGATGTCCGCCCTTTTTTTTATGCGCCGGCCTTGCCGCGCAGCCCGTCCAGGCTGTAGGCGCCGCCGCCCGCTGCCGCGAAATACAGGAAGGTGAAGCAGTACATCACGGCCATTTCGCCGCCGTTCAGGATCGGCAGGAAACCGGCTGGCGCATGCGCCATGAAGTAGGCGGCCGCCATCTGGCCCGACAGGATGAAGGCGACGGGGCGCGTAAACAGGCCGACCAGCAGCAAGGTGCCGCCGACCAGCTCGATAACGCCGGCCGCCCCCATCACGGAAAACAGTTGCAGGCCGTCGAACATGGCCACATGCGGCGCGCCGAACAGTTTGGCCGTGCCGTGTTGCAGGAAGAGGAAACCGAGGATGATGCGCAGCACGCCCAGCAGGCGTGGACTCCAGGTGGCGTAGAAGGCGGGCGAGAGGGACATGACGTACTCCATTCAAAAGTGAGGATGGTTCGGTGTCAGGCTTGCATTAACGCAATGACATTATGCGGGAGCTTGCGGGCGAACAGTGTTGTAACTGTAATTGTTTTTGATTCATTGATCATCCAGTGAAATATTGATGCATGATTTACCATGGGTTGATGATGCGATAAGATGCGCGCGCCATGAAAAAAGCCCCGCAGATCGCTCTGCGGGGCTTTTCAATGAAAAGTACGGCTTACTTGACGATATTCACGGCCGGGGCGACGTACGCGTCGTCGGTCGGGTGGGTGGGATGGGCCAGCTCGCTGTGCAGCTTGTCCATGTCCAGTTCTTTTTCCCATTTCGACACGACGATGGTGGCCACGCCGTTGCCCACGAAATTCGTCAGCGCACGGCATTCGCTCATGAAGCGGTCGATGCCCAGGATCAGCGCCATGCCGGCCACGGGGATGGTCGGCACCACGGCCAGGGTGGCGGCCAGGGTGATGAAGCCGGCGCCCGTGATGCCGGACGCGCCTTTCGAGGTCAGCATCGCCACGCCCAGGATGGTGAGCTCTTGCCAGATCGTCAGTTCCGTGTTGGTGGCTTGCGCCACGAACAGGGCCGCCATGGTCATGTAGATGTTGGTGCCGTCCAGGTTGAACGAGTAGCCGGTAGGCACGACCAGGCCGACCACCGGTTTCGAGCAGCCGAGGCGCTCGAGTTTTTTCATCAGGGCCGGCAGGGCCGATTCCGACGAGCTGGTACCGAGCACGATCAGCAGTTCTTCCTTGATGTACAGCAAGAAGCGGCCGATGGAGAAGCCCGTGTACTTGGCGATCAGGCCCAGCACGACGAAGACGAACAGGAAGCAGGTCAGGTAGAACGAACCCATCAGTTTAGCCAGCGGGATCAGCGAAGCCAGGCCGTATTTGCCGATGGTAAATGCCATCGCGCCGAACGCGCCGACAGGGGCGACTTTCATGATGATGTTGACCATGCCGAAGATGGCGTGCGACAGCTCGTCGATCAGCTTGGTGACGGGACGGCCGCGCTCGCCCAGCAGGGACAGCGAGAAGCCGAACAGGATGGCGATCAGCAGCACTTGCAGGATGTCGCCCTTGGCGAACGCATCGACGAAAGTCTTCGGGATGATGTTCATCAGGAAATCGATGGTCGTCATGCCTTCGGCGTGCGTGTATTGCGCGATCGACTTGGCGTCCAGATGGGCCGGATCGGCGTTGAAGCCGGCGCCCGGTTTCAGGATGTTAGCAACCAGCAAACCGATGGCCAGCGCGAAGGTGGAGACCACTTCGAAGTAGATCAGGGCCTTGCCGCCCACGCGGCCGATCTTCTTGACGTCCTGCATGCCGGCGATGCCGGAGACGACGGTACAGAAGATCACCGGGGCGATGATCATCTTGATCAGTTTGATAAAGCCGTCGCCCAGCGGTTTCATGTCGACAGCGTTGGAAGGGTAGAACACGCCCAGCAGCACGCCGGCCACGATGGCGAACAGCACCTGCACGTACAGGATTTTATAGAATGGTTTTTTCACGAGTGGTCTCCTCTTGCGGGTTGATGCTGCGATCATCCACTCATTGCCAGGCCGCCTCAATTGTGGATAACCGCAGATATGCATTTTCGCTATATCGGGTATTGCGCCATGACTGGCGTGCTGCGGCGCAGCATTTCAGGCGTGCGCTTGGAGCATTGCCCGCGCTGCGCTACACTGCCGTAGCGTCGCGCACGGGACACCCCATGGCAGGCAGGAAGCGGTGCTCTTTTTATATCGAATAAGGAATTGGCATGATCGAAGCGAGCATCAAATCCGTCCAGTGCATCTCCCCCGCAGGCTTGCACACCATGTCGTACAAGGAGTGGGGCGCGGCGGACAATCCGAACGTGCTCGTCTGCGCCCATGGCGTGACGCGCGTGGCGGACGACTTCGACAACCTGGCGCGCGCCATGGCCAGCGATTACCGCGTGATCTGCCCCGACGTGGTGGGACGCGGGCGCTCGGGCTGGCTGGCCAATCCCCAGTTCTACCGCGTGCCGCAATATGTGAGCGACATGGTGACCCTGCTGGCGCGCGTGCTGGCCAATGGCGAGCGCCAGACGGTGGACTGGTTCGGCACGTCGATGGGCGGCTTGATCGGCCTGGGCCTGGCATCGTTGCCGGACAGCCCGATCAGCAAGCTGGTGCTGAACGATATCGGCCCGACCCTGGCGCCGGAAGCCTTGCAGCGCATCGGCGACTATATCGGCCAGGACTTGCGTTTCGAGACATTTGAACAGGGCGCCAAGTTTGTGCGCGACGTGTCCGCCAGCTTCGGCCCGCACACGGACGCGGAATGGCATAAACTGGCGGTGGATGTGTTGCGTCAGGATAAGGATGGCCACTGGCGCCGCCACTATGATATGGGACTGGCCATGCCGTTCCGCTCGGCCACGCCGGAATCGGCGGCCAGCGACGAAGCCATGCTGTGGGCCGCGTATGATGCCGTGCGTTGCCCCACCTTGCTGGTGCGCGGGTCGGAATCCGATCTGCTGTCGCACGAAACGGCGCAAAGCATGCTGGGCCGCGGCCCGAAGGCGGAGCTGGTGGAAATCGCCGGCGTGGGCCATGCGCCCACTTTTGTCCACGATGACCAAATCGCCATCGCCCGCAAGTTTTTGCTGGGCAAATAAGAAGGCAACAAGCAATAACGCTGTACAGATTTTGAAACAACCGAAAGAAGAAGCATGGAAATTACACGACTGCACGTAGGCAAACGCCTCTCCGAAGTAGCCATACACAACAACACCATCTACCTGGCGGGCCAGATCGCGGAAGACACCACGCAGGGCATCGTCGGCCAGACGCGCGAAGTGCTCGGCCACGTCGACCGTCTGCTGATGGAAGCGGGCAGCGACAAGACTTGCATCCTGTCGTGCCAGATCTACATCGCCGACATGAAGGATTTTCCCGGCATGAATGAAGTGTGGGACGACTGGGTCGCTTCCGGCCACACGCCGCCGCGCGCCACGGTGGAAGCGAAGCTGGCCAATCCGGCATGCCTGGTTGAAATCGTCATCATCGCTGCAGAGCGTTAAGTCATCAAGTTGTTGAGTTATTAAGTTTAAAAGGTAATACATGGTTTCCATCTCGGCCCCGAATAGCGTCACCTCGGAACAACTGGTAGAGGGCTTGAGTGCGCCGGACAGTGCGCGCGTGCTGGACGCGCTCGCGTATGCCACCGAAGCGTATGGCGACAAGCTGACCTTTGCCGGCCGCTCCGCGCTGGACTTCGCCGTCGGCGTGGCCACCACCCTGGCGTTCCTGCGCAGCGATGCGGAAACGCGTATCGCCGGCCTGATGTTCGAGCTGACCCTGTTGGAACCGGACACGGCGGCCGACATCGAGCCGCGCTTCGGCAAGCAGGTGTGCGACCTGGCGACAGGCGTGCGCCAGCTGATCCGCTTGCGCGCGCTGACCCAGGCGCAGCACGGCAGCGCTGGCGGGCGTGGCAAGAATGCGGCGCAGCAAGCCGTGGCCCAGGTGGAAACCTTGCGCAAGATGTTGCTGGCGATGGCTTCCGACATGCGTGTCGTGCTGGTGCGCCTGGCTTCCTGCGTGACGACCTTGCGCTATTTCGCCGAGTTGAAATTGTTCAATGAAATGACGCGCGAGTACGGCAAGGAAACGCTGGACCTGTACGCGCCGCTGGCCAACCGCCTCGGTATCTGGCAGCTGAAGTGGGAGCTGGAAGACTTGTCGTTCCGCTTCATCGAGCCGGAAGCGTATAAACGCATCGCCAAGATGCTGGAAGAAAAGCGCATGATGCGCGAGGGCTTCGTATCCTCGGCGATTCTGCGCCTGCAGACGGAGCTGGCCTCGGCCGGTATCCAGGCGGAAGTGTTTGGCCGCCCGAAACACATTTACAGCATCTGGAACAAGATGCGCGGCAAGGAACTTGATTTCACGGCCCTGTACGATGTGCGCGCCTTCCGCGTCATCGTTGCCGACGTGAAGACTTGCTATACGGTGCTGGGCGTGGTCCACAATATCTGGACCCCCATCCCGAAAGAATTCGACGATTACATTTCGCGGCCGAAACCGAACGGTTACCAGTCGCTGCACACGGTGGTGACGGCCGAAGATGGCCGCCCGCTGGAAGTGCAAATCCGCACGAATGAAATGCACAGCTTTGCCGAATACGGCGTGGCCGCGCACTGGCGCTACAAGGAAGAGGGCGGCTCGAACTTTGCCGGCCAGAAATACGACGAAAAGATCGCCTGGCTGCGCCAGCTGCTGGCGTGGAAAACCGAGGTCGCCGACGCCGTCGTGGGCCAGGAAGAAATCCAGCGCGAATGGGTGGAAAAGCTGAAATCCGCCACCTTGGACGACCGTATCTTCGTCATGACGCCGCAGGCGCGGGTGCTGGAATTGCCCGTGGGCGCCACGCCCGTCGATTTTGCGTATCACCTGCACACGGACGTGGGCCACCGCTGCCGCGGCGCCAAGGTCGACGGCATCATGGTGCCCCTGAATACCCAGCTGAAAAACGGCCAGACCTGCGAAATCATCACGGCCAAGGGCGCGCCTGGCACGGCTGGGCCGTCGCGCGACTGGCTCAGCGCCGGCTACGCCGTCAGCACGCGCACGCGCTCGAAGATCCGTGCCTGGTTCCACGCCATCGACATGCAGGAAACCCTGGCCCATGGCCGCGCGCTGGTGGAGAGATCCTTGCAGCGCGAAGGCAAGACGGCCGTCAACCTCGAGGCGCTGGCGCAAAAGCTGGGCTTTGCCAAGGTCGACGAACTGTTCCTGTCGGTCGGCAAGGATGAATTCAGCCTGCGCCATGTGGAGCAGGCGCTGCACGACAACGGCGAAGTGGTGGTGCCGGAAGACGCCGTGCTGGTCGGCAAGAGCCGCGCTTCCAGCGTGGAGCAGGGCGCCAAGTCCGGCGTGCTGGTGGTGGGGACGGAAGGCTTGATGACAGTGCTGGCCAAGTGCTGCAAGCCTGCGCCGCCGGACAGCATCGTTGGTTTTGTGACGCGCGGCAAGGGCGTCTCCATCCACCGCGCTACGTGCAAGAACTTCGAGGAAATGCGCGCCAAGTCGCCCGAGCGCGTGATCTTCACGGAATGGGGCAGCACGGGCGGGCACGACACCGTGTATCCGGTCGATATCTTCATCCTGGCCGGCGACCGTCAGGGCTTGTTGCGCGATATCTCCGAAATCTTCTCGCGCGAAAAGATCAACGTGATCGGCGTCAATACCCAAAGCGCCAAGGGCCAGGCCCGCATGACCTTTACGGCCGAGATCAGCTCGACGGCGCAGTTGTTGAAGGCGCTGAATGTGATCAAGGATGTCAGTGGGGTGCTGGAGGCAAGGAGGAGCTAATTTTTGAAGCAGGCTATGTCATATCGGCCAATGAAACTAGTCTTAAAAATTAGCTGATTATTGTTCGATATAAATAAAATGATGAGCGTTGATGCTCGTATTGCTTCGAAGCCTGCTCATGTAAATCTGCTACTTTTTAGGACGTCTCAAATCAAGCACAACGACTATGACGCGTCCTTCTGATGCGGCTCTGCTAGAGGTCGTTAGCATCTGACGAAGTTCCTCCGGGCTTTGAGGACGTTCCTTGGAGTGACCTGGGTTCTTGAGGAGTTTATTGGCTGGTTGTCCTTCTCCAAACCACAGCACGAGATAAATACCGTATCCATTTGCGCGCCAGTCTTGTGTGTATAGTGCATCGAGTTGTGCGTCGGCGCCCTGCCAAAGCTGAGGATGCCATTGCCCCTTAATTTCAATTGGGATACGTATCGATCCCACCGAACAGGTGATGTCGACTTCTTTATCTGCGGCAATATGGGTTTCTGGTTCGAGTACTATTCCCTCTGAACCTTGGCGCAGGAGTCCGAGCAGATGATCCCGGCAGCGCTCCTCATCGCACGCGGTGTCGTTGTTATAGAAGCCCCTCCATGATTCTGCATCGTCACTTTTGATTTTTGCTTGCACCACTGACAGTTCTTCTATCATGAAGGATTGGATATCTGCGGCATTCGAAGGTGCGCGATCGAGAACGATTGCATTAATAGCGTCAAGCGTAGGGGCTGTATAGGCAACCTCGACACGGATTCGTGCTTGCTCGGAAGCTACGGATTTGATTGTTTCTGTATAGCCATCATCCGGCGCGTTTTTCAGGCGTTGGAGTGATGCACTGGCTTCGCTGCTAGCATCGTTACCAAGGCGGCGAATAAGGTAAATCAGTTGATCGCTGGCATCCCAGGCATTTTTATCCCCAACAAAACCGCCAGTCTGACGATGAGTAAATGGCCAGAATGGACGAAAGGTTCCAATGATCCATTCTAACTGCGAGGAACTGAGTGCGACATTGGCGCCATCAGTAGAGGCCCCGACGATCAGTTTTCTTAAATTCCAAAGCACTTCTGGATCAACCGTGGAAGTCTCAAGACATGTCAAAGTTCTTTTGAAATCAACTAGCACGCCAATAGCGAACCAATTACGACGGCGCTCTTCATCGTTTATTTCTGTAAATCGTTTTCTTGCGTGACGTAGTTTGTCGAAATCACCGGACCGGAGGAGGCGGGTAACTAGTTCCAATTCTGGGATGTGCGGCATTTTTGGAAAGCGCCTCAACCAATCGTCTGCGAGATCGGCTGCGGCAATCGCATTTTTTTCATCCCGCATCAATGCATAGAGTTCATCAACATAGGTGAGCCGCGCCACAAACTGAGGCTCATAATACAGTCGCATCGCGGTGCACCATACCCCACGTTTATGGAGTGCTGCCTCTAGCGCTCCATCTAAACCGTCGATTCCTGCGTCTTTTTCTGTTTTGCTGCGGCGTAACTCGAAAAATCCCGCCATTAAGCACTCATCAGTAAGGTCATCCAACTCAATATCTTGCCGGAAGCGTTCTGCAAGAGCCACAACTATGACGTAAGCCAACTCCCAATGCCGGCCTTTTGCAAGCGAGTTGGCAATTTCCTCGGCCGTAGGAGATGGCGGGTTTCTTTTTAGGAATACCTCAAAACCGTTGCGCGCAGCATCAGCGAGTTCATCTCCGAGCCAATTCGCAATACGTTCATGAGCTGCGATCGACTTGTCGAGATCGCTGAACAGGTTGAGATAGGCTTTGGCTGGTTGGATGAGTATATCGCCTTCACCCAAACGAATACGGTCTATTTGAGCTGTGAAATATTGACGTTGTTCAGCGTATTTTCTGGCGCGCTTTGCCGATTGGCGAAGTTCTAGTCTTTTGTTGTGGATCTGAAATTTAGTTAATTGAGATACTCGGGGTTTGTTTATCCAAGCTTGCAAGTCTGGCCTATGTGCTGCGAAGGGAAGTGCAGCCTCTTTTATTATGGCGCTAGTCTCATCCGTATACATCGCAAGATTTACAATTTCACGCCAGCGCAGATCGTTTCGATTGGTTGGATCGAGTTTTTTTAGCAAGGCAATAACGTCATCGCTAGATGTCGGAAAAAGGCTTGGGGCTCTTCTGGTCAGAGAAAATGCTCTTTTTTCGATAGAGTCATCATTGTTTTTTTCTAACAGCGCGAGACTTTGGATGCATTGACGTAGAGAGTCATCATTTCGAATAAGCTCATCTAACTGTTGTTTATGTGTTTGTTGATACCCTACCCAGCTATTAAATGTATCTAGCCACGACCAGAGATTATCTGCCGATACTCCGCCAGCGCTAACGCGCCTTACGATGAGATGATTGGAAAAATCGGCAATATCGTAAGTTGTATGGGGATTGAGTGGATTACCTAGTGCTTTCGTAGCAGATGCAAGGTGATCAAGAATCCCATCAAGACGTGAGAGCGGTAAGTGTTGCTGCATACGTAGAAGGATACCAATCGTGTGATTGTCGATCTGTGCATGGCTTATGATTAGGTCGACAATCAAACTGTCATCTAAATGGGCATAGCCGACTTCATCGCTTATTTCTATCGCTAGACGAACGGAGAGATCGTTTCCATATGCGTGTAGAGTTCGTATGATAGTCGTCCAATCTTCATCGACTAATAATCCCCCAAGCGCCTCCGCTGCTGCGCTTCTATTTGCGAAAAAAGCGCTGTCGTCTAGTACAAGAGCACGTAGTTCGTTCGTGAGATCAGACGCAATCTTCGCTCCCTTCATCGCTTCAAGTATAAGCAGACGCAGACCGAATGGTGTTTTAGGATGAGTGATCAGTTCGCGCACCTCGCTGAGGAGTTCTGATTGAACGATCCCACGTACCGCATAGGAACCCCAGTCGCGGAAATCAGGATTATCAATAGCAAGGCGTTGCAGGGCGTTAATAAGCGCACGTGCTTGTTCAAGTGAGAGGTCATCGGCGTCGCCATATTCGATGACTCCCATAGGGTCTGCCGCAATTACTTGCAATGCAAGCGAGGGTTCGCGCGCTAGCCAAGCATGAAGTCCCCGAAGGTTTGCAGGCACCAAACCATGACTGTGAAACAGAGTAAGAAGACGTCTGCGTTTGCGTGGCGTGTTAGCGTTCTTTGCCAGCCAATGTGCAGCCAGGAATTCACCGATCCGGCGATGCCAGTAGCTGAACCGGTCTGCGCCGTCCGCCTTGAATAGTCTGCTTGATAGCATTGCCCGGATATCATTGGCGCCCGGAAGAATAGCGATATCGGAAAATAGTAGCTCTCCTTCGCTTAGATTTGCTGCTGCTTTGCGCACCAAAGCTTCGCTACCAGTCAGGATTAATGCCGCAAAAGCTGCTCCAGCAGCGTTGAGTCCGGCTTCCTCCGCGGGCTGGTAGGACGCTTTGCTATCCTGGTGTTCAACTCGTAATACTTCGATTGCTTTTGAGAAAAGTTCACTACGCGTCTCTGGTAATTCTCCCTTATCAGCAACTCTGACTATTAGCTCTAATGTTTGTGGATTGCCGAGCAGGCCCTGCAGGTTACGCGCATTGAAATGTTCGATTACTTTTTGTGCTGTATCGATTCCCAGTCTGGAACCAAGAAAATTGACTGCATCATCATCATTGAAAGGTTCAAGGTGCAGTTCAAGTGGTTTGTCTACATATTGCTCGTTAATAGCTGCCAGGCCAGTAGCACTACGCCAATCCGCTACACGACATGACAATACAAAAGTCGGGTAGCCAAGCTCTCCCAGTTTTTGAAGGACTTGGTCAACTGCATCTCCACCCTGTTGTGTGCTCACTTCATCTAAAGCGTCAATTAACAAAATTTTGGCATCGCCAAGAAGGGTATGAGGATTATGACGATTAAGGAGTTGGCGAGCAGTGCAGCGCGCATAAGCTGAATTTGTGGCCAGCCATTCAAGAAGATAGGACTTCCCCATTCCTGCTTCGCCAAGGATGATCATTGGTTCAGCACGCTGAACAAGTTCAGTCTGCGAAAGTGTGCCCGTGTTTGCCTCGTCTTTTTGATACCAAAGTGTTCTGAGGATTGCCTTGTGTTCAATCTGAGAGGTATTCATCATCAAACATCTGCCTTTCTTTGCGACCTTAAGTCAACTTCCTGTGGCTGTGATCATCTTGATGCAAGCCCGCCATGGCCGCCGTCTCCGGCTGCAAGGTGATGTGGTCGATGCCATGCTTACTCAGTAACATCTTCTTGATCGCCCGCAAGACCTTCGGCCAATGGTCGAGGTGTTCGATTTCCACGTGGCCGATCAGGGCAGGCTGGCCCGGCGACATATCCCACACATGCAGGTCGTGCACGGCGATCACGCCATCCACCTGCTCCACGTCAGCGCCCACCTGGATGTAGTCGATATGCATGGGCACGCCTTCCATCAGGAAATGGTAGGACTCGCGCAGCACGCCGAATGTCGACTTTAAAATCAGCAGGGACACCAGCACGGACAGCAGCGGGTCGATCTGCATCCAGCCCGTAAAGTAAATCACGGCGCCGGCGACGATGGCGGCGACCGAACCGAGCAAATCGCCCATCACGTGCACGAGGGCGGCGCGCGTGTTCACGCTTTGCTTGTCTTTCGACAATACCCACGCCACGACTATATTGATCGCCAGGCCGATGAAGGCGACGATGAAGACCATGCCGCCCTTTACGGGTTGCGGGGAGGAAAAGCGCAGCGCCGCTTCGTAGCAGATCCAGCCCACCACGCACAGCATGGCCAGGCCGTTGACGAAGGCGGCCAGCGCTTCGGCGCGGCCAAAGCCGAACGAGTGGCGGGGCGAAGGAGGGCGGCGCGCGATCAGTTGCGCCAGCAGTGCCAGGCCCAGCGCGGCCGCGTCCGTGACCATGTGGCCCGCGTCGGAAATCAGGGCCAGCGAATTGGACAGGAAGCCGGCCGCCACTTCGATCCCGGCAAACGACAGGGTCAGGCCCAGCGCCCACGCGAGGATGCTCTGGCTGCGCCCCTCGAACGAGTGGGTGTGCTTGGCGTCGCCTTTCAGGTGGGCGTGCAAATGGGTGGCGTCGTGTTCGGTGTGCGTGGGCTGCATGGAATGCTTTGTGGAATGATGTTGCCGCCAGTGTAATTGAAAAGCAACAAAGTAGTCGGCACGTAAAAAAACCTGCAGGCCCGGAGGCACTGCAGGTTTTTGATGAGGCAGACAACTTTACTGCACGGCCGTCTCGCCAAACTTGCCCTCACGGAAATCCTGAACGGCCTGGAACACTTCCGCCTGCGTATTCATGACGAACGGGCCATACTGCGCGATCGGTTCGTTCAAGGGCTGGCCGGCGACGAGGATTACGCGGCCGCCTTGCGGCGCCTCGATGCGCACGCCATCGCTGCCCGGCGTGTTGGCGAAGATCGCCATGCGCAGTGCGGGCACGGCCTTGCCGTCGACCTGCACTTCGCCACGGAAGGTGTAGATGAAAGCGTTATGGCCTGGCGGCAATGGCTGCTCGAAGCTGCTGCCGGCCGGCAAGTCGATGTCGAGGTACAGCGGTTCCGTCAGTTCGCGCTGCACGGCGCCCGTCACGCCATGGCTCTCGCCTGCGATCACTTGCACGGTCACGCCCGCGTCCGTCGTGTAGCGGGGGATTTCGCTGCTGTCGAAGTCGCGGTACCACGGCGTGCGCATCTTGTCGCGCGCGGGCAGGTTCAGCCACAGCTGAAAACCTTCCATCACGCCTTCTTCCTGTTCCGGCATTTCCGAGTGGATCACGCCGCTGCCGGCCGTCATCCATTGCACGCCGCCCGAGCTCAGCAAGCCTTCATTGCCCGCGCTGTCCTTGTGGCGCATGCGTCCCGTGATCATGTACGACACGGTCTCGAAACCGCGGTGCGGATGCTCGGGGAAGCCGGCGATATAGTCGTTCGGCTTGTCGCTGGCAAAGTTGTCGAGCATCAGGAAAGGGTCGAGGCGGCGCTGCAACTGCTGCGTCAGCACGCGGTTGATCTTCACGCCGGCGCCATCCATGACGGCCTGGCCGGCAATCACGCGCTCGACGGCGCGTGGCTTGTTGACGGTGGTGATGTCGCTCATTGTTCTCTCCTCTAGGCCAGGACGGCGCCAGTGCGCCGTCCCTTTCACTGCTGGGGATTACACCAGGATGGCGTTGATCTCGGCGTCCGCCTGGGCTTGCGCCTTGGCCACGGCTTCCGGGCCCATGCCCATGCCTTCCGAATACACGTATTGCACGTCGCTCAGGCCCAGGAAACCGAACATGGTGTTCAGGTAAGGCACCTGGCTATCGTTGGCGCTGTCGCGGTGCAAGCCGCCGCGGGACAGGCCCACGTAGACTTTCTTGCCGGTCAAGAGGCCCACGGGGCCGTTTTCCGTGTATTTGAAGGTGACGTTGGCGCGGGCAATCGCGTCGAACCAGCTTTTCAGTTGCACGGTGATGCCGAAGTTGTACATCGGCGCGCCGATGACGATCACGTCAGCCGCTTGCACTTGCGCAATCAGCGCGTCGTCCAGGGCGATGCGGGCTGCTTGCTCCGGGGTGCGCTTGTCTGCCGGGGTGAACAGCGCTTGCAGGGTCGGCTCGTCGAGTACGGGGTGCGGTGCGGCAGCCAGGTCGCGGCGGGCCAGGGTAGCGCCGGGGTTGGCCGCTTGTACGCGGGTAACGATGGCGTCAGCCAGGCGGGTCGAGGCGGAACCGGTGCTGCGGGCGCTGGAATTGATTTGCAGGATGTTCATCTTGTTTTCTCCGTTGTGAGGTGTCTTGCGATGGATGAACTATAGCAATTCCAAAATTGATGCGGAAGCCGTTAAAATGGATAACATTAATCCACTAGTGGAACAATCGAGTTAAAGGTAAGTATATGGATATCGATCCCGGAGATTTGCTGCTGTTTGCGCGCGTCGTCGAGTGCGGCAGTTTCTCGCGCGCCGCCGTGCGCGTGGACTTGCCCAAGTCGACCCTGTCGCGGCGCATCTCGCTGCTGGAAGCGAAATTGGGCGAACGCCTATTGCTGCGCACCACGCGCAAGCTGGCGCTGACGGAGTTTGGCGCCAGCCTGCTCGAGCATGCGCGCAAGGTGGTGGAAGAGACGGAGGCGGCCGGCGCGCTGGCACAGCACCGCCAGGCAGGACCCAGCGGCTTGCTGCGCATTTCCATGCCGGCCGACTTTGGCGACACCCTGATGCGCCAGGTGTTGGCCGAGTTCGTGCGCCGCTATCCGGCCATTTCGCTGGAACTGGACTTGTCGGCACGCCGCGTGGATTTGCTGGAAGAGAACTTCGACCTGGCCATCCGCATGGGCAACTTGCCCGACGACGCCAGCCTGGCCGCGCGCCGCGTGGCGTTCAGTACGCTTGCCCTGTATGCCTCGCCGCAATACACGAGCGTGCACGGCTTGCCCGAGCATCCCGACGATCTGTATGGCCACGATTTGCTCAGCTTGCCACGGGCCGTGCATGGCCTCGTGCACTGGACTTTGATCCGCGGCAAGACGACGTGGGAGCGCGATTTGCCCGTGCGCCTGCTGGCCAATTCGCCGGAATTGCTGGTGCGCATGGCGTGCACGGGCGTGGGCATCGCGGCCAGCACGGACCGCTTTGCCAAGGCGTATGTGGCGACGGGGGAACTGGTGCGGGTTTTGCCGGAGTGGAGTTTTCCGCTGGTCACGGGCTGGGCCGTGTTTCCCGGCCGGCGTTTGATGCCGGCCAAGACGCGCGCATTTCTGGACTTGATGGAGGAAATGTACCAAACCGACGCGCCCGTGTAGGCGCGCGTCTTGCTGCCTTACTTGGGCAGCTTGCCCATGACTTCGCCCAGCTGCACGGGGCCGGCCGGTTGCCAGTTGGCATTGAACGTCACGGTATCTTTCGGGAACAGCATGACGACGGTGGAACCGAGCAGGAAGCGGCCCAGCTCTTCGCCCTGCTTCAGCACGACATTGTCGTTCGCATAGCTCCAGTCGCGGATCTCGCCCGTGCGGGGCGGGTTGACGACACCGTGCCAGACGGTGGCCATGCTGCCGACGATGGTGGCGCCCACCAGGGTCATGACGAAGGGACCGTTGGCCGTATCGAACACGCAGACGACCCGCTCGTTGCGGGCGAACAGGCCGGGGATGCCGCGCGCCGTCGTCGGGTTGACGGAGAACAGTTCACCGGGCACATAAATCATGCGCGTCAGGCGGCCGTCGCAGGGCATGTGGATGCGGTGGTAGTCGCGCGGGCTCAGGTACAGATTGGCGAAGCTGCCGTGTTCGAACTGGGCCGCCAGTGCCGCATCGCCGCCCACCAGGGCCGTGGTGCTGAAGCTGTGCCCCTTGGCCTGGAAGATCTGGTCCCTGTCGATCGTGCCGAACTGGCTGATGCGGCCATCGACGGGGCAGACGTAGTCGGCCTGGGCCAGCGGACGCGCATCGGGGCGCAGCGCGCGCGTGAAAAAGTCGTTGAAGCTCGTGTAATGCGTGATGTCCGGGTCCAGCGCCTCATCCATGTTGACGTTGTAGCGGCCGACGAACCAGCGGATCAAACGCGTCGTCATGGCGCCGCCCTTGGCGCCGGCGACACGGCCGGCAAAATTGGTCAACGCTCCCTTGGGCAGCAGATATTGAGGCAGGACGGCAAGACGGTCAGACACGATGGGAAGCCTTTGACGGGGTGATGGGAACAATGATGAAAACGCATTATAGCGGCGATGTGGCGCGCAATGATATGTACCGTATGCAAGGGGGCGTAGTGCAGCCGGCCGCCGAATTTAATTTGCCATAGGAAATATTTTCAGGAAACTGTGTCACTCGGAAAAAATTACAGCACAATACAGCGGCCTGTTTTTTAGCTTTTAGCCATTTTTATTCAGCCAACTTTTTTAGCCAGGTCATGATGCCACGCCGTTGCCTTCGCCTTACCATCCTTTGTTCCTCCGTGTTACTTGCCTGGAATGCCCAGGCCCAGCAATCCGAAACGCCCGCCGCCACTGACGCCGCGGTGCCGCTGAAGGCCGAGAAGGCCGAGAAATCCGCTGTGGCCGCCATGCAAACCGTCGAAGTCAAGGGCAGCGGCTATGATCCGCGCCGCGACGATACGGCCAGCAAGATGGTCGTTGGCAGCGAGGAAATCCTCAAGTATGGCGACACGAATGTCACCGACGTGCTCAAGCGCCTGCCCGGCATTACCGTGTCCGGCGCGGCCGGGCGCTCGGGCGGCGAAATCCGCATGCGTGGCCTGGGCAGCGGCTACACGCAGATACTGCTCAATGGCGAGCGGGCGCCGGCCGGTTTCTCGCTCGACACCCTGTCGCCCGACGTGATCGAACGCATCGAGATTTTGCATGCGGCCAGCGCCGAATACAGCACGCAGTCGATTGCCGGCACCATCAATGTGGTGCTGAAAAAAGCCGTCAAGACGGCGCAGCGCGAACTCAAGCTGGGCGTGCAGGGCAGCGACGTGAGCTTTTCGCCCAGCGTCAACGTGCAATTGTCCGACCGCGACGGCAATTTCTCGTATTCGCTGGCCGGCTCGCTGTTCCGCTACGACTACCATTACGACAATCCCGGGCTGGAACTGGGCTACGCGCCCGACGGCCGGCAAAACCTGCTGCGCCGCACGAACGGCACGGGCGATGGCCGTCCGGAAGGCATCAACCTGTCGCCACGCCTGAACTGGGTGCTGGCCAACGGCGACAATGTGACGGCACAATTCTTTTTCAATGGCGGGCGTTCGAACCACCGCAATTTCAGCCGCGCGGAAACGGAGCAGGGCGTGCGCCCCGACTACGACAGCAATACGGGCAGCTCGAGCAACCACAATGCCTTCGGCCGCAGCGACCTGACGTGGATGCACAAGCTGGCCGGCGGCGCCAGGCTGGAACTGAAAGTGGGCGCCTCGGCCGCCCGCAATACGTCCGACAGCCTGCAGCAGGGCTTTATCGATGGCAGTGGCCTGGCGCTCGAGCGCAAGGTGGGCGTGAAGGCGACGGAAAACGGCGTCAGTTCGACTGGCAAGTATTCCACGCCCTTGCTGCCCGGCCATGCCCTGTCGATGGGCTGGGATGGCGCCTACACGGAGCGCGAGGAATCGCGCCGGCAGCGCGAAGCGGCCCTGGGCACCTTGGGTGCCCGTCCGCCCGTCAACAGCGACGAAGGTTTCGACGCCACGATCAAGCGCCTGGCCGTGTTCGTGCAGGATGACTGGGAAATCACGCCGCGCTGGTCCATGTATGCGGGCGTGCGCTGGGAAGGCATCGACACGCGCAGCGCGGGCGACACCTATGACGAAGTGCAGCAGCGCACCAGCGTGTGGAGCCCGCTGCTGCAAACCCTGTGGAAATTGCCCGATACCAAGGGCGACCAGGTACGCCTGGCCCTGACGCGCACCTACAAGGCGCAGCCTACGTCAAGCCTGATTCCACGCCGCAATACCTCGACCAACAATAGCCAGACGGACCCTGACCGCGAAGGCAATCCGTATCTGAAACCGGAGCTGGCGCTGGGCATCGATGTTTCGTACGAGCACTACTGGGCCGAAGGCGCCTTGCTCAGCGCGCGCGCCTCGGCCCGTCGCATCGATGGCTACACGCGCCAGGGCTTGCTGTTCATCAATGACCGCTGGGTCTCCACGCCTGTCAACGATGGCCGCGCCAATACACAGACACTGGAACTGGAAGCGAAGTTCCCGCTGCGCGCCGTGCTGGCCGCGCCTGTGCCGGCCATCGACCTGCGCGCCAGCGTCAGCCGCAACTGGTCGCAGGTGGAGCAGGTGCCGGGGCCGGACAACCGGCTCGACCAGCAAACGCCCGTCAGCGGCAACTTCGGCCTCGATTACAAGACGCCCGATGGCGTGCTGACGACGGGCGGCAGCTTCAACTTCCGCAATGGCGGCCCCGTGCGCATCACCGAGCGCCAGAGCGCCTATACGTCGCCGCGGCGCGACCTCGATATTTATGCGCTGTGGAAGTTCGATGCGAAGAACCAGCTGCGCCTGGCCGTGTCGAATCTGCTGGCGCAAGACTTCGAAAGCACCACCACGTATGCGGATGCCAGCGGCACGATCACCCGCAACAGCATTTCACCAAGTTCGCCGCAGGCGCGCGCCACCCTGGAAATGAAGTTCTGATCGTGACGTTCCCGCACTGAAAACCCCGGCCAGCCTCCCCGCTGGCCTATAATCTCGGCAATCGCGCGCGCGGCCGGTCCGTGCGCGCCACCTTTTCATTTGCCAAGATTGCTTTCCCCATGACGTTTTCCTCCCTCGGCCTGATCGATCCCCTGGTCCGCAAACTCGATGAGCTCGGCTATGCCAAGCCGACCCCCGTGCAGGCGCAATCGATTCCTGCCGTGCTGGCCGGACGCGACTTGATGGCCGCCGCCCAGACGGGCACGGGCAAGACGGCAGGCTTTGCCGTGCCGCTGCTGCAGCGCCTGACCCTGGAAGGCGTGGTGGCGCCCCAGTGCGTGCGCGTGCTGGTGCTCGTGCCCACGCGCGAACTGGCCGAGCAAGTCTATGCCAGCTTCCGCAGCTATGGCGGCAACTTGCCGCTGCGCAGCTTTGTCGCGTATGGCGGCGTACCCATCGAGCCGCAGATCAGCAAATTGCGCAAGGGCCTCGACGTGCTGGTGGCCACGCCGGGCCGCTTGCTGGACTTGCAGACGCAGGGCGCCGTCAAGTTCGAGCAAGTGCAGACGCTGGTGCTGGACGAGGCTGACCGCATGCTGGATCTGGGCTTCGAGCGCGAGCTCGACATATTGCTGATGACCATGCCCAAGCAGCGCCAGACCCTGCTGTTCTCGGCCACCTTCTCGGACGCCATCCGCGCCATGGCGAAAACCATGCTGAAGGATCCCGTCTCGGTCGAGGTGAGCGCGCGCAACAGCACCGTCAAGGCCGTCAAGCAATCGGTCATCGTGTGCGACAAGAAGCGCAAGCCGGAACTGTTTCTGCACCTGCTGAAGAAAATGCGCTGGGGCCAGGTCCTGGTCTTCGTCAAGACGCGCAAGGGTGTCGAGCTGCTGGTGAACACCTTGCTGGAGCAGGGCGTGCGTGCCGATTCCATTCATGGCGACAAGACGCAGCCGAACCGCCTGCGCGCGCTGGCCCGCTTCAAGGCCGCCGAGGTGCAGGTGCTGGTGGCTACCGACGTGGCCGCCCGTGGCCTCGATATCGAGCAATTGCCCGTCGTCGTCAATTTCGACTTGCCCACCGTGGCGGAAGACTATATCCACCGCATCGGCCGCACGGGCCGCGCGGGCGCTTCGGGTGCAGCCATTTCGCTCGTCTGTGCCGACGAGGTGGAGCTGCTGTCGGCCGTGGAAGCGCTGACCCGGCAAACACTGAAACGCACCGAAGAGCCCGGTTTCGAGGCGGAACACCGCGTGCCGGGCACGTCCGCCGGCGGCACCATCCAGAAGAAGGCCGTGAAAGTGCTGGCGCCGAAGGCGGCGGAGCGGGCCAAGAAAAGGCGCTTCTACAAATAATCAGGGACGCCAGGCGCGCAGCACGGATATGCCATTCGTGCCATCATGCGCTTATGACCTCGATACCTTTGTTCCCGCTCAATACGGTGCTGTATCCCGATGGCTATCTGCCCCTGCAGATCTTCGAGGTACGCTATCTGGACATGATACGTCAGTGCATCATGGGCGAGCAGCCGTTCGGCGTGGTGCAACTGCTGGATGGAACGGAAGTGCGCAAGCCGGGCCATCAGGAAACCCTGGCGCCCGTGGGCACCCTGGCGCGCGTCATTGACTGGGCCGCGCCCTTGTCCGGCTTGCTGCAAATCAAATGCATGGGCATGCAGCGCTTTCACATCGTTTCCAGCGAACAGCTGAAGCATGGCTTGTGGATGGCGCAGGTCGAAACTTTACCGCCCGATAAAACCATTCCCATTCCGCAAGAGCAGCAGAACGTGGCCGACGCGCTCGGCGCCCTGATCCGTACCTTGCAGGAGCAAAAGATCCCGCCCGACCAAATGCCGCTGCAGCCGCCGTACCGGCTCGACGAGTGCGGCTGGGTGGCGAACCGCTGGTGCGAGCTGCTGTCCCTGAGCACCATGCAAAAGCAATTGTTGCTGAGCCAGGACAATCCCGTGCTGCGCCTGGAACTGGTGCAGGATATGCTCACGGAGAACGGTTTGCTGGAAGAGTAAAGTACCTGAAGCCGCATGTTTGCACATGGTTTCGTTGTGCAATTGCAATTTCCATTGAGAAATACTTTACGCTTTGCCGCCGCTGGCATAAGATAATGCCCCTGGGCAAGATTGCCCTGGGCAACATTCAAGAGTACACGACATGGCAAAAGTAAGCGCGGAACAGATCAATGCGGCAATGGAAGCGATGGCGGCCGAAGGCCAGGCCATCACGGTACGCGCCTTGCGCGAACGGCTGGGCAACGGCGCCTGCCTGGGCACCATCAGCAAGCTCTTGCTGCGCCGCAAGGCAGGCGCGCAACGCCAGATCGCTGCCGCCGCCGAACTGTCGCCCGTGCTGCAGCAAGCCATCCTCGATTATGTAGGACAGGAATTAAGCGCCAGCCACAGCGCGCATGAAGCCGAGATGAATGACAATCAACAGGAATTGATGGACCTGGCCAGCGAGAACGAGCGCCAGCAAGAGTTGCTCGACCTGCAGGCGGGCGAGCTGGAAACCTTGCGCGAGGAGCTCGAGCGCGAACGGCAAGTGGCGAACCAGGCCCGCACGGACCTGGCCAAGGCGCAGCTGCGCCTGGAAGGCTTGCCGCGCCTGGAAGAGGCGGCCGAGCAGGCACGCATGGATCTGGCCAAGGCGCAATTCAAGCTCGAAGGCATCCCGCGCCTGGAAGAAGCGGCCGAAGCGGCGCGTGCCGAACTGATCCAGGCCCAGTTGAAGCTGGAAAGCCTGACGCGCGTGGAAACGGAACTGGCGGCCGCGCGCCTGGAACTGGAAGCGGAACGCGAAGAGCTGGGCGAAACGCGCGCCGAGCTGGACGAAGAGCGCACCTTGCGCATCAAGGCGCAGCAGTTCATCGTCGATCCGATATTCAAGACCCCTGTCTGAGGACACCTGACCAAACCTGCTGCGCGTCGCGCTTTGCGGCCTGCGATGCTCACCGTACTGGAGTACGGTTGCGCTTCTTAGCCACAAATCACTGCCGCTCGCGACGGTTTTGTCAGGTGTCGAGACGTCGGGGGGAATAGGTCATGCGGGCCTTGCTGGCTTAAAATGGCGCACTGTCGCGCCATGTCGTGCGACGCCTTGATCGCAAAGAAGGTTTATGCCCGTAGAAAAGAAAGTGCCGCTCCCGCTTGCGGCCACGCCCATATCGCCGCGCGCGCTGCCGCCCCGGCCGCCAGCACAATTCAGTTCGCCCGAAGCGGCCCTCGCACGCAAGCAGGCACGCGAGGGCAAGGATGCGCAGGTGCGTGGCGTCACGTCCATCGACGCCATGCGCGAGGCCATCAAGCAGGCGGCGCGTGACTTGCCGGCCATCACCGAGGTGCCGCGCCTGGCCATGCTGGACGCCGCCGCCTTTCGCGCGCGCGCCACGCTGGGCCTGCCCTTCCTGATGCGCGGGCTGGTGCAACGCTGGCCCTTATCCAAGCTGGAACCCGAAGTCTTGCGCGAGCAATTCAGCCATGTGCCCGTGCGCGCGCGCGTGGGCGACTACATCAACACGGCATTCGCGGCAGACCGCGCCATGCAGGACATGTCGATGGGGCAATATCTGGACCTGGTGGCGGAGGGCAACTACGCGCTGCCGCCATACCTGGGCAACCTGGAATTGCGCGAGCTGAACCGCCTGTGCCACTGGCCCACGTATTTTGACAAGATGGGCCCGCCGCGCTTCTGGGTGGGGCCGGGCGGCACGGTCACGCCCTTGCATTGCGATTACGACGACAATATCTTCGCGCAAGTGTGGGGCCGCAAGCGCATCTTTTTATCGCCGCCGCACCACGACGTCTTTCTCTATCCCAGCGAAGCGAACGCCATCCTGTTCGGTTCACCGTTCGACCCGGAAGCGCCCGATTTCGAACGTTTTCCCCTGGCGCGCCAGGCCAGCATGATCGAATGCATCGTCGAGCCGGGCGACATGCTGTACGTGCCTGCCGGCTGGTACCACCAGGTGCGCGCGCTGACGTTTTCCCTGTCGTCGAACCGCTGGGCCAGGGCCGTGCCGCTGGCGCTGCATGCAGATGCGGCGCTGCGGCGGGGCGTGGAATAAACCTTAGGGCTGCACGGCCTTGCCGGCAGCGCGCACACGGCGCTTGGGACGCCACTCGCTGAGGATGCCCGCACAAATGATCAATACCGCGCCAACGATGGCCAGGGCTGGCAGGCGCTCGCCGGCGATGCGGCCGATCACGCCGGCCCACACGGGTTCACCCGCGTAGATCAGCGTCGCTTTCGTGGCGGAAATGCGCTTTTGCGCCCAGTTCATCACATATTGGATCAGTGCGCTGGCGCAGCCCAGTGCCAGCACGCTGAGGATGAAAGTCTTGCTGAGGATCGGTGGCGCTTCGCCCATGACGGGCATCAGCAGCAAGGCGATCAATGACGCCGTGGCCAGTTGCACGATGGTCACGCGCAGGATGTTCAATTGCGGCGAGACGCGGCTGATGAGGATGATTTCCAGGGCGATCGCGATGGCGCCCACAGCAGTGATCAGTTCGCCCGTGCCGAAGCCCATGCTCAAGCCATCCGTGCCGGTGAGCAGCAGCAAGCCGGCGAACGCCAGCACGACGGCCGCCCATACGGCAGGGTGGGGCCGCTGCTTGAAGGCCAGCCATTGCACCAGCGGCACGATGGGCACATAGAAGGCCGTGATAAAGGCCGACTTGCTGCTCGTGATATACATCAAGCCATAGGTTTGCAGCGCGTAGCCGCCAAAGATGCTCACGCCGATGGCCATGCCTGTCAATAATTCGGCCTTCGTCAGGTGGCGCAGCTGGCCCCGGCAAATCAGGGCGCCGATACTGGCGGCCACGGCAAAGCGGGCGGCGACAAACGCCAGCGGGCCGCTGACCGTCACGGCATGTTGCACGACGAGAAATGTGCCGCCCCAGATGAAGGTGATGGCGATCAGGGCCAGTTCGGGCAGGCCGAAGGCGGGCGGGGGACTTGCGTGTGTTTTCATGGGGCGCTATGCTATGAGCAAAATATTTCCCATCATCATAGGAGCAATATATTGCGCAGTCAAGCCGAGGCCGGTGGCGTGCTGGCACACCTGGCCACCAATCTGCGGCGCTTGCGCCTGGCTGCCGGCCTCAGCCAGGAAGAGCTGGCGCGCAAGTCGGGCCTGAGCCGGCGCATGGTCAATGGCGTCGAGGCAGGCAGCACCAACATCAGCCTGGCCAACCTCGACCATGTGGCAGCCGCCCTGAACGTGGCCTTTGTCGACCTGGTGCAGCCGCCGCAACAGCCGCACGACAGCCTGCGCGTGCTGATGTGGCAAAGCGCGTCGCAGGCCAGCCAGGCCATGCTGCTGGGTGCCGCGCCCGCCAGCCGCCAGGTGGAACTGTGGGCCTGGCGCCTGGCGCCTGGCGAGCGCTACGATGCGCAAGCCGATCCGGCGGGTTTCAGCGAAATGATCTACGTGCTGGAAGGCGAGCTGCAGCTGGAACTGGCGGCCGGGACGAGAACGCTGGGCACGGGCGATTTTTTCGTCTTCAGCAGCGCGCAAGCATATGCCTATGTGAATGCGGGCGAGTCCACCTTGCGCTTTACGCGCAATGTGGCCAGCTGACAGCGCGATTACGGCAGGCCGCAGCCCACCAGCAACAGCATCGGCCGCTCGCGCTCTTCCGCCAGCGCCGGCTGTTGCGTGACCTGTGCGTCGGTGGGACCCCATTCTTCCACGTGTTCCAGCTGGAAACCGGCGCGTAGCAGCGCATTGATGGTCGTGCCCAAGGTCCGATGCTGCTTGATCACGCCTGGCGCCAGCCAGTCCGACACGCGCGGGCCTTGCTGCTGGTAGCTGTCGACGGGCCAGCGCTTGCGGCCTTGCGCGTCCGTCAGCCAGCCCGGCTGGCGGGGGGCCATGAAGATCGGGTGCTCGATGGAAAATACCAGCTTGCCGCCCGGCTTCAAGCCGTGGCGGATGGCAGCCAGCAAGGTGGTGAAATCCTTGATGTAGTGAAACGCGAGTGAACTGTAGACGAGGTCGTAGCTGGCGGGCGGCAGGGCCAGTTGTTCCAGGTCCAGCCGGGCATAGCTGACGGCCGCGTGCGTCCCCATGGCGTTCGCCTGCGCCAGCATCTTTTCCGACACGTCCACGCCCAGTACCTGCGCCGCGCCAGCGTCGGCTGCCCAGCGGCAGAACCAGCCATAGCCGCAGCCCAGGTCGAGCACGCTTTTTCCTTGTATCTCCGGCAGCATGGCGCGCAGGGCTGGCCATTCGGGGGCGCTGTCGAGTCCGCCGACGGAGCGGGGCAGCTGGCTGTAGCCGGTAAAGAAGGCGTCGTTGTCGTAGATATTCTGTGTCATGTGTCGATATCCTTGTGGACGGTGCGCTTGGCATGCCCGCCCCGTTGCGCCCGGTAAATGCCCGCGTGGCCGGAAAACAGATAGGCCACGACGCAGGCGATGGCTGCGTACACGCCGATCTCGGCGCCGAACAGTTCCATGGCCATCAGGGTCGAGGCGATCGGCGTATTGGCGGCACCGGCGAAGACGGCGACGAAGCCGATGGCGGCCAGCAAGGTGACGGGCTGATGCAGCAGCGGCCCCAGCGCATTGCCCAGGGTCGCGCCGATGAAGAACAATGGCGTCACTTCGCCGCCCTTGAATCCCGTGCCCAGCGAGACGATGGTAAACGCCATCTTGGCCAGGAAATCGTATGCCGGTAGCGGTTCCTTGAGCGCGTCGACGATGGTGGGGATGCCCAGGCCGATATACTGGTCCGTGCCGATCAGCCACACGGCGATGGCGATGATCACGCCGCCGGCCAGGGGGCGCAGCGGGGCGTAGCGGATCCAGCGCTTCATCAGCCCGCTCAAGCCGTGCGTGGCCTGCGCAAACACGTTGCCGGTCACGCCGAACAGCACGCCAGCGATCACCATGGCGGACAAGGTCCAGGCGGAGAGGGCGGGGATCAAAGGCACGGCGTAATGCGTGTGGTGAATGTTGAATAACTGCCCCCACAGCAAGCCCACCTGGTCGGCGATGACGGCAGCTAGCAGGCAGGGCAGCATGGCTTCGTAGCGCAAGCGGCCGATGGCCAGCACTTCCAGGCCAAAGATGGCGCCCGCCAGCGGCGTGCCGAAGACGGAGGCAAAGCCGGCGCTGATGCCGGCCATCAGGACGATGCGGCGGTCTTCATTGTTCAGACGAAACATGCGGGTCAGCTGGTCTGCCAGCGCGCCGCCCATTTGCACGGCCGTGCCTTCGCGCCCCACGGAGGCGCCAAACAAATGCGAGATGACGGTGCCGCCCAGCACCAGCGGCGCCATGCGCAAGGGGATGATTTTCTTCGGGTCGTGGATTTCATCGATGAGGAGGTTCGCGCCGCCTTCGACACTGCTGCCATAGCGCAAATACAGCCAGCCGACGGCAAAGCCCGCCACGGGCAGCAGCCAGATCAGCCAGGCGTGCGCCCGCCGCGTAGCGGTTGCCCATTCAAGGGCAAACAGGAAGCCGGCCGAAGCCGATCCCGCCAGCACGGCCACAACAAAGGCCAGCAGCAGCCATTTCAGCAGATGCCGCAAGAGGTCGGTGAGGGCGCTAAGACGCTGCATCGTGCATCCAGTCAAGGCTGATCGGTGGGTGTTTCCTTACAAGCCCAGTTCCGCCACCAGCGTTTGGCCGATGGCGCGCTGCTCGTCCAGGATGGCGCGCAGGTGGTGGGGGCGCGTCTTGACGTTGGTCATGACCACGCGCAGCACGTTGGTCGGGCCGGGGTAGCGCGTCGATTCCAGTACCGTGCGCGACACAAAGCTGTGGCCTTGCGCCTTTTGCCGGTTCTGCAGCTTGGCGTTCAATGTGTTCAGTTGCGTGTTCAGCTCTGCCGCCGCGTCCATCTGGCCGCTGGCCAGCAAGCTTTCCATGCGCTGGCGCAAGTGCGCGGGCACATAGCGGTAGGTCAGGATGAAGGTGTCGGAGCGCGTGACGAGCTCGAAATCCTGCTGGTCGGCCAGCAAGTCCTGTAGCTGGCCGGACAGGGTGGCCGCCTGCCGCAGCAAGGTCGTGTAGCCGGATACGCCCAGCACCTTGAACGACGTCCACAGTTTCAAGGCATCAAAGCGGCGCGAGCCTTCCAGCGAGGTCTGGCCCAGGTCGCCCGAATTGTCGCGCAGGATGTAGTTGGCGTTGTGTTTCAGCAAGTTCAGGCTGGCGCTATCCTTGAACAGCACCATGCTTTGCGCCATCGGCACCCACAGCAATTTATGCCCGTCGATGACGACGGAGTCCGCCAGGGCAATCCCGTCGTACAGGGCGCGGTACTGTTCCGCGATCAAGAGGGCGCCGCCCCAGGCCGCATCCACGTGGAACCAGATGCTTTCCCGCGCGGCAATGGCTGCCATGGCGGCCAATGGATCGATGGCGCCCGTTTCCGTCGTGCCGGCGATGCCGATCATGGCGACGACCTTGATCTTGCGCAATTTCAAGTCGGCAATGGTCGATTCCAGCGCGGCGATATCGATGCGGTTGTCGCGGTCGACTGCCACCAGGTGCAAGGCGTTTTCGCCGAGGCCCAGGGTCGCCAGCGCCTTTTTCACGGAGTAATGGCTGCGCGCCGAACCGATCACGGCCAGCCCCGCGTAGCTGGAATCCTGCATGGCGGCAAACAGGCCCCGTTTGCGCGTGCCGGGCAACTGCCGTTCCAGCGCCACGGCCAGGGCCGTCAGGTTGCCCATGGTGCCGCCATTGACGACATTGCCCAGCGCGCCGCTGGTGGCGGCCATCGCCTGCGCGTAGACGCTATCGGCCTGCTGGTACACCTGGCGGTGCAGCCAGCCGAGGATCTGCTTTTCGATCAGGGTCGACACATACGCCGTCTCGATCTTCACCTGGTTCTGGTTCAGGGTGGCCGTAAACGCTTCGGCCAGCACGCTGATCCAGGGCAGGGCCTGCGTCATGTGGCCGATGTATTGCGGATGGTTCAGCTGGGCCGTATTGGCCAGCACGGTGGTGTCGAGTTCTTGCAGGAATTGCGCCACGGGCATGCCGTGCGCGGGCAGGCAAGTGTCGGACAGTTGCGTCAGCAATTGCGCATACGGCGTGTGCGGATAGGGCGTGTCGCGTTCGGCGGCCAGCCAGCCGCCCAGCATGCCCAGCGCCTGCTGCAGGGGAGCGGGCGAGCGTTGCAGCGCATCGATGGAAAAATGCTGCTGCAGCAGCTGTTCGATAGGGGTATCGGTCATGGCGCGTTGTCTTCTCTACGGATTGCTGATGCCACGGTGACAAACGAATTGCGCCCAGGCGAAAGCGGGATTTTACCCGACTCCGCCTGGGCGCATCAGTTTGCTATATCAGTTTGCTATGACTGCTGGTGATCAGAAGTAGTTCAGGCCCAGCGCCGACTTGACTTCATCGGCCGTGCGGGCCGCCACTTCGCGTGCCTTGAAGGTGCCTTCCTTCAGCATCTGGATGACCTGGCCCTTGTCCTTGGCGAATTCTTCGCGGCGGGCACGGATCGGCGCCAGCATTTCCTGCAAGACTACATCCAGGCGCTTCTTCACAATGCTGTCGCCCAGGCCGCCACGCACATAATGGGCCTTCATTTCGGCCAGCGCCGCTTTTTCCGGATCGAAGGCGTCCAGGTAGGTAAACGCGATGTTGCCTTCCAGGTGGCCCGGGTCTTCCACGCGCAGGTGCAGCGGGTCGGTATAGACTTTTTTCACGGCGGCCGTGATTTCGGCCGAGGTCGCACCCAGGTTGATGGTGTTGCCCAGCGACTTGCTCATCTTCGCCTTGCCGTCGATGCCGGGCAGGCGGCCGATGTCGGGTACCAGCGCCTTGCATTCCATCAGCACTTCGCGGTTGTACATGCGGTTGAAGCGGCGCACGATTTCATTCGTTTGCTCGATCATCGGAATCTGGTCTTCGCCCACGGGCACCACGCCCGCCTTGAAGGCCGTGATGTCGGCCGCCTGGCTGGCAGGGTAGGTCAAAAAGCCGGCCGGGATGTCGCGCTCGAAGCCGCGCAGGCGGATTTCTTCCTTGACGGTGGGATTGCGCTCGAGGCGCGCCACGGTGACGATGTTCAGGTAGTAAAACGTCAGTTCGGCCAGTTCCGGGATTTGCGACTGGATGAATACCGTGGTCTTCGTCGGGTCGATGCCGACAGCCAGGTAATCGAGCGCCACTTCGACGACATTGCGGTGCACCTTGTCGATGTCTTCCATATTGTCCGTCAGCGCCTGGGCGTCGGCCAGCATGATGAATTGCTTGTAGCTGTTCTGGTAGCGGACGCGGTCGCGCAGGCTGCCCACGTAGTGGCCCAGGTGCAAGGGGCCGGTCGGGCGGTCGCCCGTCAGGATCACGGATTGCGACGCGATGGCGGCGGCGGACAGCGGCGCTGCCGGGGTATTCTCGGTGTCGGGGGTATCGGGGGTGTTAGGCAAGCTCATCAAGTTTCCTTTCGAGCCGCCTGCATCGGGGATGATCCAGGCTGAGCCTGTTACGCCACCGATCGAGGCGGCGTTGATCATAATTCACATCACTATGCAGTGGCCGCGCGGAAGTGAGCGGGACCACCAATTCAAGCAGGCGTGTTGTGAATGAATAAATTTCATGGCGTTATGGTTGCAGTTCGCACGCGTTCTGTCAAGTTTGCGCCCCGATTTATCTGCTGCGTTGCGTCAGATGCTAGCCTTATGCAGAACTTGCTTTCCGGGTACTATTGCCGTTCGGCCACTTTTGCGTGGCATGAATCATTGGAGAACAGTATGCGCGTGTCGTCCCCCGTCCGGCTCACCGGTCTGGCTTTTGTTATCAGTTCCTTGTTTGCAGTACCGGCGATGGCGCAAACGCCGCCGATGACGCCCGATATCGGCGCCAAGCTGGTGATGCCCGACATGAATGACTACGTCAAGCGCGTGGTGATGATCCCCATGCGCGACGGCGTCAAGCTGTACACGGTGATTGTCGTGCCGAAAGGCGCGCAAAAGGCGCCGATCATGCTCACGCGCACGCCGTACAATGCGGCCCGCCGCGCCCAGCGCGCCGCCAGCCCCAGCATGCTGGTCACTTTGCCGCCGGGCGACGACACCCTGGTGGAAAACGGCTACATTCGCGTGTTCCAGGACGTGCGCGGCAAGTATGGCTCGGAAGGCGATTACGTCATGACGCGCCCCGTGCGCGGTCCGCTGAACAATACCAAGGTCGACAACGTCACGGATGCGTGGGACACCATCGACTGGCTCGTCAAAAACGTGCCGGAAACGAATGGCAAGGTGGGCATGCTCGGTTCCTCGTACGAGGGGCATACGGTGCTGATGGCCCTGGTCGACCCGCATCCGGCCCTGAAGGTGGCCATTCCCATGAGCGCCATGGTCGATGGCTGGCGCGGCGACGACTGGTTCCATAACGGTGCCTTCCGCATGCCCAGCCTGTCGTACATCGCGGGACAGACGAGCGTGCGCGGCGGCGGCGAATCGCCGGCGCTGGGCGTCTATGACGATTACGACGCGTATCTGCGCATCGGCTCGGCCGGTGACTACGCGAAAAAATTCGGCATCGACAAGCTGACGTACACGAAAAAGCTGTTCGAACATCCGGCTTACGACAGTTACTGGCAAGAACAGGCGCTCGACAAGATCCTCGCGAAACGCCCGTTGATCGTGCCCACCATGCACGTGGTGGGGCAGTGGGACCAGGAAGATATCTATGGCCCCTACGCCACCTATTGGGCGATGGAGGGACGCGACAAGCGCAACAACCTCAATTACCTGGCCATAGGCCCGTGGCGCCATAGCGGCGTCAACTATCACGGTTCCAGCCTGGGCGCCCTGAAGTTTGACGGCGACACGGCGCGCCAGTTCCGCGAAAAAGTCATGCAGCCATTCCTCAATCAATACCTGAAAGATGGCGCGCCGGACGCGAATACGGCGCCCGTGGTGTCGTACCAGAGCGGCACGAACCAGTGGCAGCGCCTGCAGCAGTGGCCGCTGGCTTGCGAGACCTGCGACACGAAGCTGACGCCGATCTACCTGCAGGATGGCTACAAGCTGGGCTTTGCGGCGCCATCGGGCGCTGCGGATGCGGCTGAAGGCGCCTTCGATGAATACGTGGCCGATCCCGCCAAGCCCGTGCCTTTCGTGCCCCGTCCCGTGCGCCTGAACGATGGCGACGTGTGGAAGCCATGGCTGGTCAGCGACCAGCGCGGCTATGCGGACCGCACGGACGTGCTCAGCTATGTTTCCGAACCGTTGAAAACGGCCGTGCGCATCGCCGGCGCGCCGATGGTCAACCTGTTTGCCGCCACCAGTGGCACGGATGCGGACTGGGTGGTGAAACTGATCGACGTGTATCCGGATGAGGTGCCGTCGCAGCCGGCCATGGGCGGGTATCAGCTGGGCGTGGCGATGGATATCTTCCGCGGCCGCTACCGCGACAGCTTCGAGCACCCGACGCCGATACCTGCGGGCAAAGTGGAGCGCTACCGTTTCGCCTTGCCGAACGCGAATCACGTCTTCCTGCCCGGCCACCGCATCGCCGTGCAAGTACAGTCGAGCTGGTTCCCCCTGTACGACCGCAATCCGCAAAACTACGTGCCGAACATCTTCCTGGCCGACCCAGGCCATTATAGAAAGGCGACGCAGCGCGTGTACCACGCGACAGGGGCGACCAGCGCAATCGAGTTGCCGATTGCGCCGCTCGACGCCCGCTAGGCCATTCGCATCAGCATGGCGCCCGCCGCGATCAGGGCTATGGCCACGTAGCGGCGGGGGCTGATTTTTTCGCGCAGGAACAGGGCCGCAATGGCGATGGCGAACAAAATCGATGTTTCGCGCAGGGCGGCAATGGCGGCCACGGGCGCCTGCGTCATGGCCCACAGGGCCAGGCCATACGAGGCGAGGGTGCCGAAACCGCCAACGGCGGCCAGGCGCCATTGCGTTTGCGCATACGCAAGCAAATCGGCGGGACGGCGCAACGCCGTCCACAGCAGCAATCCGGTTCCGTTCAAGACAAAAATCCACATCGTGTAGGCGGCTGGCGCGCCGGACAGGCGCACGCCGATGCCGTCGATCAGGGTATAGCTGGCGATGACGCAGGCGTTGCCCAGCGCAAAGGCGGTGGCGCGCCCCGTGGTTTTCGGCACCGTGCCGATGGCGCTCGTGCGCGCGGCAACATACAGGCCGAGGATCCCCGCGCAGATGCAGGCGACGGCGCCCATCTGCATGGCGGACAGGCGCTCGCCGATCAGCGGCCAGCTGGCTAGCGCGACGATAAGCGGCGCGCTGCCGCGCATCAGGGGATAGGCATGGCTCATGTCGCCCGCCTTGTAGGCGGCCGCCAGCAGCGAGTAATAGGCCAGCTGCGCCACGGCCGAAGCGGCCAGGTAGGGCCAGCTGGCGGGTGCGGGAGCATGAACAAAGGGCAGGACGGCCAGTGAAATCAGGGCCGCGCCGGCGGAGACGAGCACCGTGCTGAGAAAGGTATCCTTGCCGGACTTGACGATGGCATTCCAGCTGGCGTGCAGCAGGGCGGCAAACAGGACGACGGCGACGACCAGACTGGACATGCAGGCCTTAGCGGGGGCGTATGCTCAGCGACAGCAATTCCTGGCGGTGATGGCGCTGGAAGCCTTCCATCACGGAACCCGAGCGCCCCGCCTTGTCCAGCAGGTCGCGCAGGGTGGCCTGGTCTTCCGCCGTGAGGGATTTGCGCGACAGGTAGACACCGCTCATGCCCCAAGGCAATTCCGGCAGCGCTTCCAGGCGCAAGCGGTCGGCCAGGCCATACACGCGCGCATCGTTCTGCGCCACGCCTGCCAGGATGGTGGGGCTCATGATGGTGGCATCGATGAAGCCGCTTTGCATCAGGCGCGCCACGGAGAGCGCGTCGACTTCGTAGAACAGGCGTCCCTGGCTGCTCAGTTCCTTCGCCAGCGCCTGGTACGGTGCGCCATAGTCGTAGCCGCGCACGAGCGCCACGCGCAATTCGCGCCGCTCGATCAGTTCCTGCATGGTGTTGATGGGCGCGCGCGCGCCCTGTAGCGAGATCAGCAGGGGGCGGCTGCCCAGCATGGGGATGAACAAGCCATGCTGGTCGCGCCGCAAGGTGCTGCTGGCGGGGATCAGCAAGTCGGCCTTGCCCGCCTCGAACATCGCTTCCAGGCGCGCGCGGGGCACGGCCGTGAAGATGAAATTGCAGCCGAGCTTGGCGCCCATGCTGCGCAGCAAGTCGGGATAGATGCCGCCGATCGTGGCGCCATTGACCACCACGCTGGCGCCGATGGCCGAGACGGGCACCTGGATGTCGCGCGAACATTGCGCGCCCGCCAGCGGCGGCAGCGCCAGCGCCAGCATGGCCACGGTTCGGCGCCAGGCGCTGGAATAAAAGTCAGTCATACCCATCCTTGCTCACCATCGAATGCCGGGCATCGGTAACGCCCCGCTGATTATCCCATTCTCGCCTATTTATTTCCCAAATACAACATTATCCCGCTGACTACTTTGTGGTGGAAACCATAAGTCTTGCCTCGCGTTGCGCCTTGAAGTAGCGCCAGGCCACCAGGATGGCCAGAATTTGCATGATCGCGCACAGGTAGAAAGTGCTGCCGATGCGCCAGTCCTGCGGCGGCAAATGGCTCACTTTGCCGAGGATCATGCTGCCCAGCAAAGGCATCATGATGATGCCCAGGCTGCTGATCGATTGCAGAGAGCCCATCAGTTCTCCCTGTTCGCTGGCGTTCGATGATTTCGAGATGATGCCTTGCAGGGCCGGTCCGGCGGCAAAGGCCAGCAGGTTGCAGAGGATCAGCGCATACATCATCCAGCCCTGCGTCGCCAGGCCGTACAGCAAATAGGTGAGGGCGCCCGAAGCCATGCCCAGCAGCGACAACCGCACCTCGCCGAAGCGCTTGATGAGTATGCCCAGCAAGCCCGCCTGCACGACGGCCGCGCACAGGCCCACGCAGAACAGGGCGATGCCGTTCTGGCGCGGCGTCCAGTCGAAACGGAAATGCGTGTACAGCACCCAGGTGGTGTTGAGCATCATTTGCGCAAACGTCATCAGGCCGAAAGCCAGTACCAGGCCGCGGATTTCCACGCGGCGCACCAGCTTCAGCAGGGCGGCAAACGGATTGATGCGCGCCAGGGTGAACGGTGCGCGCGGGCCCGGCTGCAGCGATTCGGGCACGCAGAAATAGCCATAGATGAAATTGGCCGCCGACAGGCCCGCCGCCACGTAGAACGGCAGGCGCAGATCGATTTCGCCCAGCAGGCCGCCCAGCATGGGGCCGCAAATGAAACCCAGACCGAAAGCGGCGCCGATCTTGCCGAAGCTCTTGGCTCGGTTGTCCGGCGTGGACACGTCGGAGGCGTAGGCGGACGCGACCGACATGCTGGCCGACGAGACGCCGCCGATGACCCTGCCGATGAACAGGCAGGCCAGGTTCGGCGCCCAGCCCGTGGCGAGAAAGTTGATGCCCATGCCGGCCATCGAGTAGAGCAGCACGGGACGGCGTCCCACGCGGTCGCTGATGGCGCCCAGCATGGGCATGAAGATGAATTGCAGCAAGCCGAAGAGGGCTGCCATGATGCCGTACCAGAACGCCTGGGCATCCTTGCCGTCGACAAAGTTGCCAATCAGGATGGGCAGCACGGGCACTACCAGGCCGATGCCCAGCATGTCGATGAAGACGCAGACGAGGATGAAATTGAGGTTGCCGGCGCGCGCGGGCGCGGCGGGCGATGATGGGGAAGGGCTGTCGGTGCTGGTTTTATCGGACATGCATGCTTTCGGCGCGCACCCCGCGCCGCCGTGCGGCTGGCGGGGTTCAGTTGTTGGCGTTGCGCCGGCGCGTTGCAGGTTTCTGCTGACGCGCGGCGCGATAGCTGAGCCTTGCATTATAGACAGCATGGGCCATGCTGGCTATCGCCACCAGGGTTTATGTACTAATACCCCATTCGCCGGCAAAGGCGGCGCGGAAATCCGTCAGCACGGCCAGCCGCTGTTCGGCCAGCGCGCGGCCTGCCGCCGTCTGCATCTTGCCGGGCAGTTTGTCGAGCTTGGTGACGATATGGTCGAGCGCGTATGCCTTGTCGTCGAGCGGGCGATGGGCTGCCAGCGGATCGCTGCCATGCGCCAGCGCGCTATCCATGCGCGCCGCCGTGTAAAACAGGCGTGCCAGTCCTACGGCGCCCAGCGCGTCGATGCGGTCGGCATCCTGCACGATTTGCGCTTCGATGGTGTGCGGCGGCAAGTTGGCGGAAAAACTGTGCGTCTCGATGGCGTGTGCCACGCCGGCCAGTTTTTCTGATGGGAAATCCAGTTCCGCCAATTGGCGGCAAGCCAGTGCTGCCGCCTGGCGCGAGGCCAGGTGGCGCTCGGGATGGTTTTTCGGCAGGTTGACCAGGTCGTGCAGATAGCAGGCGGCCATCACGGTGAGGGCGTCCGCTTCCGCATGGTTCTGCAGCAAGACACTGGCATTGCGCCAGACGCGTTGCAGGTGGTTGATGTCGTGGGCGCTGTCGTCGCCCAGGCCGGCCGTGGCCAGCGCCAGCAGGCGTGGTTGCCATTGGGAAAGCAAGGATTGCATGGTTCGAACTTCTAAAAGGCAAAGGCCGCAAGTGTGGCATAAAACGGCGAGCTCGGCAGTGCCGGTACTTGCATTTGCGGTCCGGCGAGTGCCATGCAGCGTGCCGTTTTTGCCACGTAATTTCCCCTTTGATAACGAGGCAGGTCGGCAGACGCTCTTTTTTAGTGCATGTAAAATTTACATGGGGTAACATTGCCGCATGGAAATTAGAAGCATAAGCTAATTGCAAGAAAGTATTTGCAAAACATACAAGTAGGAGCCATGCCTTGCGGATGGCTCTTGTCACGTCCAAGGCCTGCGTGCAGCGTGCCGTGGCCTGCGCCCTTGGGCGATTTAACTAAAGGATTATCATGAGCACCATTTCCAGCGACACTGGCGCAACCGTTGCCAAGGCTGCCGAATACCTGGCTTTTACCCTGGGCCAGGAAGAGTATGGCATCGACATCCAGAAAGTCAGCGAAATCCGCAGCTATGAAACGCCGACCCGCATCGCCAACGCCCCCGAGTTCGTCAAGGGCGTGGTCAACCTGCGCGGCATCATCGTGCCGATCGTCGACATGCGCATCAAGTTCAACCTGGGCACGCCCAGCTATGACCAGTTTACCGTTGTCATCATCCTCAATATCGGCAACCGCGTCGTCGGCATGGTCGTCGACCGCGTCTCCGACGTCACCACCCTGATGCCGGAACAGATCAAGCCGGCGCCGGACATGGGCCGTTCGATCAACACGGAATACGTGATCGGCCTGGGCACCATCGACGAGCGCATGCTGATCCTGGTCGATATCGACCAGCTGATGTCCAGCGCCGACATGGGTTTGATCGAGAAGCTGGCCGCCTAGGCCGCCAGGAAAAGTCCAGGGCGGCGTTGCCTCGCCGTACATTCGTACTGCCTTCGGCCACGCGCCTTGACCTGCACATTTCCTGACACCCCGGTGCCGAGAGGGTTTTTTAGAAACAATTGACCCCAAGCATTGTTTGCTTTTTCTGCAAGGCGCACGCTAGCGCATTTCCTGGCGCACGGTTCAGCCGAACCGTGCGCCAGTTTCACTTGTCACGCCAACTCGCTACAGCGGCCAGTCAGCGCCCGCCCATGAGCGAGATCGTCAGCTCGTTATCAGGCTGACGGCAGGGCTTTTTAGGATAGTCACATGAATTTATTACGCAACGTCAGCATCGGTGTCCGCCTCGGACTCGGTTTTGCCGTGATTTTGCTGTTTTCCATGCTCATTACGGGCATCAGCGTCTGGCGCCTGCACGACGTGGCCAGCGCCACGCGCGTCATGATGGAGCAGCCGCTGGCCAAGGAACGCTATATTTCCGACTGGTATGGCCGTATCGACAGCGCCGTGCGCCGTACCATCGCCATTGCCCGCAGCAGCGATACCTCGCTCAGCGGCTATTTCGCCGAAGAATCGAAAGTCTCGTCGTCCAGTTCGGCCGAGCTGCAAAAGAAGATCGAGGCGCTGATCGACAAGCCGGAGGAAAAAGCCATGTTCGCGGGCTTGCTGGAACAGCGCAAGGTGTACATCGGTTCGCGCGACCAGGTCTACAAGCTGAAGGGCGAAGCGCAGGTCGATGCCGCCAATGACGTGTTTGAAAAGACCTTCGTGCCGGCCGCCGCGAAATACCAGAAAATGGTCTCGGACTTGCTGGAGCACCAGCGCGCGACGATCGACACGACGGCACGCGAGATCGATGCCGTCGCCAATACCAGCCGCAACCTGATGCTGGTGCTGGCCGCGCTGGCGCTGGCATTCGGCGTAGTCTGCGCCTGGGTCTTGACGATGGGCATCGTGCGTCCCCTGCGCACGGCCGTGGACATCGCCCGCAAGGTAGCCGATGGCGACTTGACGGCGCAGATCGACGCCAGCGCCAAGGATGAAACCGGGCAACTGTTGCTGGCCCTGAAAGACATGAACACCAGCCTGCTCAACATCGTCGGCGAAGTGCGCAGCGGCACGGACAGCATCGCCACGTCATCGACGCAGATCGCCGCCGGCAACCAGGACCTGTCTTCCCGTACGGAAGAGCAGGCCGGTTCCCTGGAAGAGACGGCTTCGTCGATGGAAGAGCTGACCAGCACCGTGAAACAGAACGCGGACAATGCGCGCCAGGCGAACCAATTGGCGGCCTCGGCGGCGCAAGTGGCTGTCAAGGGCGGCGAAGTCGTGGCGCAGGTGGTGGGCACGATGGAATCGATCAATGCGTCATCGAACAAGATCGTCGACATCATTTCCGTCATCGATGGCATCGCCTTCCAGACGAATATCCTGGCCTTGAACGCGGCCGTGGAAGCTGCCCGCGCGGGCGAGCAGGGCCGTGGCTTTGCCGTCGTGGCGTCCGAAGTGCGCAACCTGGCGCAGCGTTCGGCGTCGGCGGCGAAAGAAATCAAGACCCTGATCGGCGCGTCCGTGGAGCAAGTCAACGCGGGCAGCATGCTGGTGGCGCAAGCCGGCTCGACCATGAACGATATCGTCGACAGCGTGCAGCGCGTGAGCGACATCATCACGGAAATCACGGCGGCCAGCAGCGAGCAAAGCGTGGGCATCGACGAGATCAACCGCGCCATCGGCCAGATGGATGCCGTCACGCAGCAAAATGCGGCGCTGGTGGAGGAGTCGGCGGCCGCCGCCGAATCGATGCAGCACCAGGCACACAACCTGGCGCAGGTCGTCAGCGTGTTCAAGCTCAATGAGCAGAGTGGTGCTAAAGCGCTGAAACGCCCGGCTGCGCCGAAAACCGCCTTGCGCATCGGCACACGCTGATGGCGCCGCGGCTGCCCCGAGCAGCCGCTTTCTGCTGTCCCCCTTTTATATAGTCTGGTTCCGCTTTTTTAGGATATTCACATGAATTTGTTAAGAAACGTCAGTATTGGTGTGCGCCTCGGCCTGGGTTTTGCCGTGATTTTGCTGTTTTCCATGGTCATCACGGGCATCAGCGTGTGGCGCTTGCATGATGTGGCCATGGCCACGCGCACCATGATGGAGCTGCCGCTGGCGAAGGAACGCTATATTTCCGACTGGTACGCGAAGATCGACAGCGGCGTGCGCCGCACCACGGCCATCGCGCGCAGCAGCGACACCACACTGGGCGCGTATTTTGCGGAAGAGGCCAAGCAATCGTCCGTCGTATCGGGCGAATTGCAAAAGAAAATCGAAGCCTTGATTTCCAGCCCGGAAGAAAAGGAACTGTTCCGCCTGGTGAGCGAACAACGCAAGGTTTACCTCGATTCGCGCGCGCAAGTGTCGAAGCTGAAAGCGGATGGACAGGAAGCGGAAGCGGAGCAGGCGTTCCAGGGCATCTTCGTGCCCGGTTCGACGAAATACCTGAAAGTGGTCAACGACATGCTGCAACACCAGCGCGCCAGCATTGACAAGACGGCGCGCGAGATCGACGAGGTCGCCAAGACGAGCCGCAACTTGCTGCTGACCCTGGCCGTGCTGGCGCTGGGCTTTGGCGTCGTCTGCGCCTGGTTGTTGACGATGGGCATTGTGCGCCCCCTGCGCACGGCCGTCGACATCGCCCGCAAGGTAGCCGATGGCGACTTGACGGCGCAGATCGACGCCAGCGCCAAGGATGAAACGGGGCAACTGCTGCTGGCCCTGAAGGACATGAACACCAGCCTGCTCAATATCGTCAGCGAAGTGCGCACGGGCACGGACAGCATCGCTACCTCGTCGACGGAAATTGCCGCCGGCAACCAGGATCTGTCTTCCCGCACGGAAGAGCAGGCCGGTTCGCTGGAAGAGACGGCTTCGTCGATGGAAGAGCTGACCTCGACCGTGAAACAGAACGCGGACAATGCGCGCCAGGCGAACCAGTTGGCTGCCTCGGCGGCGCAAGTGGCTGTCAAGGGCGGCGAAGTCGTGGCGCAGGTGGTGGGCACGATGGAATCGATCAATGCATCATCGAACAAGATCGTCGACATCATCAGTGTGATTGATGGCATCGCCTTCCAGACGAATATCCTGGCCTTGAACGCGGCCGTGGAAGCGGCCCGTGCGGGCGAGCAGGGCCGTGGCTTTGCCGTCGTGGCGTCCGAAGTGCGCAACCTGGCGCAGCGTTCCGCTTCGGCGGCGAAAGAAATCAAGACCCTGATCGGCGCGTCCGTGGAGCAAGTCAACGCGGGCAGCATGCTGGTGGCGCAAGCCGGTTCCACCATGAACGATATCGTCGACAGCGTGCAGCGCGTGAGCGACATCATCACGGAAATCACGGCGGCCAGCAGCGAGCAAAGCGTGGGCATCGACGAGATCAACCGCGCCATCGGCCAGATGGATGCCGTCACGCAGCAAAATGCGGCGCTGGTGGAAGAGTCGGCGGCCGCCGCCGAATCGATGCAGCACCAGGCGCACAACCTGGCGCAAGTGGTCAGCGTGTTCAAGCTGAACGGGCAGCAGGCCAGTGTCAGCGGATTGAAGGGGGTGAAACGTCCGGTGGCGAAAGAGCCGAAGGAAGCGTTGCGGATCGGCCGCGCCGCTTAATCCTCTTCTACCCAGCCGGTAATGGCCAGCTGGGACAGCCGGTCCGCCTCGCCATTCCTGTGGCGCGGCAGCCAGCGCAAGCTCACATCAGTAAATTGTTCCAGCAGGGCCACTACGGTGGCCCTTTGCGTTTCCAGTCCCTTGGCCCCCAGCGGCGTCGTTCCCAGCACATCATTGATCACCACCTGGCTGTCGCCGTACAGCAGCAGTTGCACGGGCGGCGGACGCACCTTGAGTGCCGCCTGCAGCACGGCCGTCAGGGCCGCATATTCCGCGTCGCTGCTGCTGCCATAGCCGGCAGCCTCGCTCACTTCGATGCGCTCGCCGTTTGGCCCCAGCAGCAGGGCGCCTATGCCCAGCTTGCCCGGGTTCGGATGGGCGGAACCGTCGAACCAGCCGCGCCAGGCCGAAGCCGGCACGGCCATCACCCGCCGCGCCGCCTGCGCCTGCTGGCGATCGCTGATCTTTTGCGCCTTGCGCTGCGCTTCGGCGGCGTGCGCCTGCAGCCGCGTCGCCAGCAGGGCGGCCAGGCCCAAGGTGCCGGATGCCTGTTCCAGTATCCGCCGCAGCGCCGCGTCGCCGGCGATGCCTTCCAGCGCGGCCAGGCGGCGTGCCTGTGCCCGCTCGCTCTTGAACGCTGCTGCCAGCAATGTTTCCAATTCCTCTTGCATGGGACTTTCCCTCATCATCGTGCCGCGAATCTACGCGAGTGCGGCACAGTCCGCAAGGCAGGCTGTTGCGATTTTGGCGGGTTAGCTTGCAACTCATAACGCGGAGTGATATAGTCTGCGTTATCAAATCAAGGAGAAAAACATGACACAGCGCGTATTGATCATTGGTGCCGGCTTTGCCGGATTGTGGAGTGCCCTGGCAGCCGTGCGTCGCCTGAAGCTGGAAAACATTGCCGCAGGCGAGATCGAAGTGGCGCTGGTGGCGCCGGAAGCCATGCTGACGATGCGCCCCCGCCTGTACGAACCGGCGCCCGCCAGCATGGTGGCGCCGTTGCAGCAACTGTTTGACGAGACGGGCGTGCGCTTCATCGCCGGCAAGGTCGATGCCATCCGCAGCGACAGCGACGAAGTCGACATCGTGGCCGCCGATGGCAGCCGTTCGACCCTGGCCTACGACCGCCTGGTACTGGCGGCCGGTAGCAGCCTGTTCCGGCCGAATATTCCGGGTCTGCAAGAATTTGCCTTCAGCGCCGACCAGCGCAGCGAAGCGGTGGCGCTCGATGCGCACCTGCATGCGCTGGCCGCCCGGCCCGCATCGGCCGCGCGCAATACCGTCGTGGTGGCCGGCGGCGGCTTCACGGGCATCGAGCTGGCGGCCGAGCTGCCGGCCCGCCTGCGCGCCATCCTGGGCGAAGATGCCGATATCAAGGTGATCATCGTCGAGCGGGCGTCCGATATCGGTCCGGATCTGGGGCCGGGACCGCGCCCCGTGATCGAGCAGGCGCTGGCGGAGCTGGGCGTGGCATGCCGGCTCGGTTCGGCGGTGGCCGCCATCGACGCGGATGGATTGACGACGGCCGATGGCGAGCGCATCGAGGCGTCCACCGTGGTGTGGACGGCGGGCGTGCGGGCCAGTGCGTTGACGGCGCAGGTTCCCGGTGAGAAAGACGCCGCGGGACGCCTGCGGGTGGCGCATGATTTGCGCGTGCCTGGCGCCGGCAGGGTATTTGCCACGGGCGACGCCGCCGTTGCCGCCACGGATGACGAAGGCAATCACACGCTGATGAGCTGCCAGCACGCCATGTTCCTTGGGCGCTCCTCGGGCGACAATGCCGTGGCTGACCTGCTGGGACTGGCCACGCGGCCCTACCGCCAACCCTATTATGTGACCTGCCTGGACCTCGGAGCATGGGGTGCGGTCGTGACGCAGGGCTGGGAGCGCAAGGTGTGGCTGACGGGCAGCGAGGGCAAGGCCATGAAGGTGGCCATCAATGGCCGTGTGATTTATCCGCCTGCCGATAGTGCCGCGGCGCTGGCCGCCGCCGATCCGGCGTTCGAGCTGTCGCTGTAGCCTTGCGGCTGCAAACGGGGAGTGCTACAGTCCCCGTTTTGCAACGGAGGAATGGCATCATGGCACATTATGGAAGCGGCACCGAGTATGGCTTGCATTGCCTGCTATATCTGGCACAGCCGCTTGCCGAGCCTGCCAGCAGCCGCGACCTGGCGGAGTTGCAGGGTATTTCCGTCTCCTTCCTGGCGAAAATCTTTCCCAAGCTGGAGAAGGCGGGCATCGTGACCGCGTCGGAAGGCATACGCGGCGGTTATCAGCTGGCGCGCCCGCCCGGCGACATCAGCGTGCTCGACGTGGTGGATGCCATCGAAGGCCCGAAACCCCTGTTCGATTGCCAGCAGATCCGCAGCCGCTGCACCCTGTACGAAGGCGAGCCGCCCGGCTGGATGACCAGCGGCGTATGCGGCATCCATGCCCTCATGCTGCGCGCCGAGAAAAGCATGCGCGCCGAACTGGGCAAGACCACCTTGCTTGACTTGGCGCAAGGTTTTGGCAGTGTCGCGCCGGCCGGCTTTGGCGCGGATGTGCAGGGCTGGTTCAGCGGCCGCGTGCAGGAGCGCAGCGAGGCGCGCATCGCCGCCGTCCGCGGACCGAAGTCGCGCCGCATCAAGGGCGACGTGGTTTGACGCTCATTTGACGCTACTTCACGGTTTCAACAGCACGGTATCGACCAGGCTGCCAATCCAGCATAGCACCAGCACGCCCACGGCCACCGTCATGGCGGGGCCGTCATTGGCGGACAGGGCATCGACTTTTTCCACGATCAGCTGCACGTCGAAGGGCAGGGCACCGCTGTCGATCTGTGCCATTATCTGGTCCAAACGTGCCATGATCTGGCGCACTACGAGCACCAGCGCGACCAGGGCCGGCACGAGGAAGAGGCAGCCGCGTGCCTTGCGTTGCAATACGAAATGCCCGCTGCCGGGAAAAACCAGGGCCGACAGCAGCAGGGCGAGATTACGCTTGGAAGGAGGGGAGCCGCTCATGCGTGCCTTGTGTGGGTGGAAGAGCGGCTCATCATACTATTGCCAGCCGAATTTGCGCAGATACACGCGTTTCATGAACGTCGTCAGCACCGTGTAGCAGACGAGGATGCCCAGCAGCCAGGGGAAGTAGCCCAACGGCAAGGCCTGCAGCTTGAAGTAGGTCGCCAGCGGCCCCATCGGCAGGAAGACGCCCACGGCCATGATGGCGGTGGTGGCCACCAGCAGGGGCACGGAGGCGATGCTGTCGATGAAGGGCAGCTTGGGCGTGCGGATCAGGTGCACGATCAGGGTTTGGGTCAACAGCCCCACGACGAACCAGCCGGACTGGAACAGGGTTTGCTGCTCTGGCGTATTCGCGCCAAACACATGCCACATCAAGATAAACGTGCTGATGTCGAAGATCGAGCTGATCGGGCCGAAAAAGACCATGAAGCGGCCGATGTCGCGCGGATTCCAGCTCAGCGGCTGCTGGATCAGTTCGGCGTCGACATTGTCGAAGGGAATGGCGATCTGCGACACGTCATACAGCAGGTTCTGCACCAGCAAGTGCAGCGGCAGCATGGGCAAGAACGGCAAAAAGGCGCTGGCCACCAGCACGGAAAACACATTGCCGAAGTTCGAGCTGGCCGTCATGCGGATGTATTTGAGCATGTTGCTGAAGGTGCGGCGGCCTTCCAGCACGCCTTCTTCCAGCACCATCAGGCTCTTTTCCAGCAGGATGATGTCGGCCGCTTCCTTGGCGATATCGACGGCGGAATCGACGGAAATGCCGATGTCGGCCGCGCGCAGGGCGGGCGCGTCGTTGATGCCGTCGCCCATGAAGCCGACGATGTGGCCATTGCCGCGCAGGGCGCGCACGAGGCGCTCCTTGTGCAGCGGGCTGAGCTTGGCAAACACGGTATTGTCTTCCGCTGCCCTGGCCAGGGTGGCGTCGTCCATGTCGTCGAGCTGCGGGCCTTGCAGCACGCCATGCACGGCCAGGCCCACTTCGCGGCAAATCTTCGCCGTCACCAGGTGGTTGTCGCCCGTCAGGACTTTTACGGTCACGCCGTGTTCCGCCAGCGCGCGCAGGGCCGGCGCCGTCGATTCCTTCGGCGGATCGAGGAAGGCCACATAGCCGATCAGGGTCAGCGCCGTTTCATCGGCCACGCCGTACACGGTTTTGTGGGGCGGCACTTCCTTGACGGCCACGGCCACCACGCGCAAACCTTCCGCGTTCAGGCCATGCGTGGTTTCCAGCACCTTGGCCAGCAGGGCCGCATCGAGGGGAATATTCACGCCGCCCAGGCGCAGATGGCTGCAGGCGGCGAGGATTTCCTCGACGGCGCCCTTGCAGATCAGCTCATGGTGGTCGTTTTTTTCGGAAACGACGACTGACATGCGGCGGCGCACGAAATCAAACGGGATTTCATCGACTTTCACGTAATCGCGGGCCAGCTGCATTTCCGTCTGCAATTCCACGTGGTCGAGTACGGCGCGGTCCAGCAGGTTTTTGAGGCCCGTCTGGTAGTGGCTGTTCAGATAAGCGAATTGCAGCACTTCGTCGGAGGGCTGGCCGAACACGTCCGTGTGGCGCTCGAGCACGATCTTGTCCTGCGTCAAGGTGCCCGTCTTGTCCGTGCACAGCACGTCCATGGCGCCGAAGTTCTGGATGGCGTCCAGGCGTTTCACGACGACTTTCTTTTTCGACAGTTTCACGGCGCCCTTGGCTAGAGTGCTGGTGACGATCATGGGCAGCATTTCCGGCGTCAGGCCGACGGAGACGGACAGGGCGAACAAAAACGCTTCCATCCAGTCGCCCTTGGTCCAGCCATTGATGAGGAACACGAGCGGCGCCATCACGAGGGCGAAGCGGATCAGCAGCCAGCTGACGCTGTTGACGCCCGCTTCGAAGGCCGTCGGCGTGCGCTCGGTGGCCGTCACGCGCGTGGCGATGGTGCCGAAGTAGGTGCGGTTGCCGGTGGCCAGCACCAGCGCCGTGGCGGCGCCGGAGATCACGTTGGTGCCCATGAACAGCAGGTTGGCCAGTTCCATGGGATCGCGGCCTGCGCTGTCGGCCAGCTCGGCCATTTTTTCCACCGGCAAGGATTCACCCGTCATGGCGGCCTGGCTGACGAACAGGTCTTTCGCGGAAAGCAATCGGCAGTCGGCGGGTATCATGTCGCCGGCCGACAGCACGATGATGTCGCCCTGCACCAGCTGGCGGATCGGCAGCTCGATCTGCTGGCCATTGCGCAGCACGGTGGCCGTATTGCTGACCATGGCTTTCAGGCGCTCGGCGGCACGGTTCGAGCGGCCTTCCTGCACGAAGCGCAGCAGGGTCGACAAAATCACCATGGTGCCGATGACGATGGTGGCTTTCGGGTCTTCCGTCAGGTAGGACACGATGGCCAGCACGGTCAGTAACAGGTTGAACGGATTCTTGTAGCACAGCCACAGGTGCTGGTACCAGGCCAGCGGCTTTTCATGCTCGACTTCATTGGGGCCCGTTTGCGCGCCGATGACTTGCGCTTCGGCATCGCGCAAGCCTTCGATGCGCGTGTGCAGGCGGTTCAGCGCGCTATCGAGGTCTTCATGGGCGGCAGCCAGCAGCTGGCGCGCCAGGTGGTCGGGCACGGGGCGGGCCGTGCTGTTTTCCGGCGGCATGGCGCGCCGGCGGAAGTGGCCGGCCGTATGGCGCTTGCGCAGGAACGATTCGAATAAGCGGGTGAAGAGATTCATGGCTCTTCCTTTCACGACGAGGTGTTGACGGGCGGCGCAGCCGCAGGCAAGACTTGCGTGCCGCCAACGCAACATGGCGAGGCATGGCGCTGGCGGGCAATCCGGGTCAGTAGCCGGTCGCGATCGGAAAGAGGGGGAGAGGCGCGCAGCCGTACTGGCCGCGCGAGACACCGCACCTTGCTCAGCAAGGCACGGAGAAAACGGAATTCCGTGTTGCTTGCTGTTTAGCTGCCGAGGCAATCACCGATACAAGATCGGCTACTGTCACTAGAACAAGTACCCACGTGGGACTCCGTAAATGAATAATGAGGGCATCTTATGGATGTGCTGCAAGAGTGTCAACTGAAGAAATCTTAGGTTTCCAAAGTGTAATGTGGGTGTTGCCGGCCACTTGCTCAGCCATGTTGCGTGGCCATCGCCAGCGAATCGGACAATATCTGCCACAAGGCCGCGTGGCGCTGCTGCAGCGCGGCGCCGCCCGCGTAGATCAGCTCCACGTGCAGGCTGTCGACGATGCCCAGGTAGGCTTGCGCGTACAGGTCGACGCGCTGCGGCGGCAGCGCGGGCGCCAGCCGGCCCAGGCTGGCCACGTAGTGCCGCTGCAATTGCGCCAGCAGCGCTTCGTAACCCGTGCCCACTTCCACGCGCAGGGGCGCGGGCGGCAAATACGCCGTGCGCAGTAAAAAGCGCAGGTGGGCCGAGTCCGCATAGCGCTGCGCCATGCGGTCGCAGTACAGGGAGCCGGCCAGGGCACTGCCGGCCGTGGCCGCCAGCGCCGCTTCATCGGCGAAACAGGCATCCATGAAGGCTTGCTCTTCGGCCAGGGCGTCGGCAAACACGTCGAGGAACAGGGCATCCTTGCCGGCGAAGTGCGAGTACAGCGAAGCCTTGCGCATGCCCGCCTGCCCGGCGATGTCGCTGAGGGACGAGGCATCGTAGCCGTGCTCCGAAAAGTGCACGACCGCGACGGCACAGATGTTATCGGCCGAGGCCGAGCGTTTTTTCATCATTGAGGTGAGTGTGAGTGAGGCGTCAGTGCGCTCCCAGGCTGCTGGCATGGACCGGATGGACGCGCGCAGTGGCCAGGGTCAGCCATGATACCAGCAGGCCGGCCACGGTCAAGAACAGCAGCCAGGGCAATGGCCCCCATTCGGACAGGCTGGCCGCCAGCGGCGTGGCCAGCGACGACAAGGTCATCTGGATGGCGCCCAGCAGGGCGGCCGTGGAGCCGAGCGCGCGCTGCTGCGAACCCATGGCCATGGCCATCAGCGCCGCTTCCGCGATGCCCAGGCCAAACAGGGCCACGAACATGCCCGGCACGACGGCGGCGATGCCGGCTCCCGCCCAGGCACCGAGCAGGGCCAGTCCCGCGCCGCACAGCATGGCCGCGCTGCCCGTCACGCTCAACCGCGCCACGCCATATTTTTCCACCAGGCGGCCGCTGGCCATCGCGCCGAGCAGCACGGCCACGCCCGTGGCGCCGAAGACGAGGCCGAAGCTGCCGGCGGACAGGCCGAAATCGCGCTGGTACACGAGCGACGCGCCGCCGATATAGGCAAACAGGAAAAAGAAAGTGGCGGACAGGGCCAGCGCGGGCAGCAGGAAGGCGCGGTCCAGCGCGATGCGCGCATACGTGCGGTGCATGCCTTGCGGCGAGACGCGGCGGGCGCGGGGCAGCGTTTCCGGCAGGAACAGCGCGCTATTGAGCAGGGTCAAGACACCGAGCGCGGCCAGGGCCAGCATCACGGCGCGCCAGCCGTAATGCGCGTCGAGCAAGCCGCCCACGGCCGGCGCCAGCACGGGCGCCAGGCCCACGATGGTCATCAGGAGGGCAAACAGCTGCGCCGCCTGCACGCCATCGGCCACGTCGCGCACCATGCTCATCACGACGACCAGGGTCAGCGCCGCGCCCAGGCCCTGCAGGGTGCGCGCCAGCAGCAGGGTGGTCAATTGGTCGGCCTGCGACGCCCATACGGCGGCAAGAATGTAGACGGCGATGCCGGCCAGCAGCGGACGGCGCCGGCCCAGCATGTCGGTCAGCGGGCCGCACAGCAGCTGCCCGCCGCCCAGTGCCAGCAGGAAGACGGTCAGGCTCAGCTGCACATTCGCGTACGAGGTGTGCAGCTCGCGCGCCATGGCGGGCATCGAGGCCAGATACATGTCGATGCCGGCCGGACCGAGCACGGCGACCAGGGCCAGGGAAGCCGCCAGCCCGAGACTGGCGGCGGGAAGAGGGGTTTTCTGCTGCATTGCGCTTCCTTTGTATCGTCAAAAAACACGGCATGGACATTGCCGTCTTTTTTATTGTACACTGACTACCTACCGATAGGTAGTCAACTCAATAAAGGCAAAGGATGACGACGATGATGAACGTAACAATGGCGGCTGCGCCGCATCTGCGGGGAGAGCGGACATGACGGAAGTGGGTATTTCGCTCAGCGGCGTGGCCGTAGCGCTGCTGTTTGCCGCCTGGAGTTCGCACCGCGCCCGCTGCGAGCGGCGCGATGTCGTGCTGTTGACGATGCTGGGCACCGTGCTGGGGTTGCCGGGCGCGGCCTTGCTGGCGCTGTGACGTTGTCACGTTGTAGGTCGGATTAGCGGAGCGTAATCCGACATCGCCACAAGCGCCAACCATGTGTCGGATTACGCGCTTGCGCGCTAATCCGACCTACGTGGATGTGCAGGCATAAAAAAAGGCAGGCCGCGTGGCCTGCCTTCTTGTCGTCGACAGGCCCGCGGAAGCGGGCGCCCGGCGCTTACTCTTCTTCGTACGAGCTGATAGGCGCGCAGCCGCAGAACAGGTTGCGGTCGCCGTACACGTTGTCGGCGCGGCCGACTGGTGGCCAGTATTTGCGCTGGCGCAGGGAAGCGACGGGGTAGGCGGCGATTTCGCGGCTGTACTTGCGTTCCCAGTTGTCCGACATCAGCACCTGTGCCGTGTGCGGCGCGTTTTTCAGCGGGTTGTCGTCGTGGTCGAATTCACCGCTGGCGACCTTGGCGATTTCCGCGCGGATGGCGATCATGGCGTCGATGAAACGGTCGATTTCCACTTTCGATTCGCTTTCCGTCGGCTCGATCATCAGGGTGCCCGGCACGGGGAAGCTCATGGTCGGCGCATGGAAACCGAAGTCCATCAAACGCTTGGCCACGTCTTCGTTGCTGATGCCGGTGGCGTCCGTGATCGGGCGCAGGTCCAGGATGCACTCGTGCGCGACCAGGCCATCGTGGCCCGAGTACAGCACGGGGTAGTGCGGCGCCAGGCGGCGCGCGATGTAGTTCGCCGCCAGGATCGCCGTCTCGGTCGCTGCCGTCAAGCCTTCCGCGCCCATCATGGCGATGTACATCCACGAAATCGGCAGGATGCTGGCCGAGCCGAATGGCGCGGCGCTGACGGCGCCGATGCCGGCCACATCGCGCTGGTAGCCGGAGGAACGCTGGTTCGGCAGGAATTTCGCCAGGTGGGCGCCGACGCCGATCGGGCCGACGCCTGGTCCGCCGCCGCCGTGCGGGATGCAGAAGGTCTTGTGCAGGTTCAGGTGCGACACGTCGCCGCCAAACGAGCCGGGAGCGGCCACGCCGACCAGCGCGTTCATGTTGGCGCCGTCGATGTAGACCTGGCCGCCGTGCGAGTGGATGATCTCGCACAGTTCCTGGATGCCTTCTTCAAACACGCCGTGGGTGGATGGGTAGGTGACCATTACGCAGGCCAGGTTGGCGCTGTGCTTTTCCGCTTTCGCTTTCAGGTCGGCCAGGTCCACGTTGCCGTTGGCGTCGCAGCTGGTGACGACCACCTGCATGCCGACCATGTTGGCCGATGCCGGGTTGGTGCCGTGCGCCGACGACGGGATCAGGCAGATGTTGCGGTGGCCTTCGCCGCGCGATTCGTGGTAGGCCTTGATCACCAGCAGACCTGCGTATTCGCCCTGCGAGCCGGCGTTCGGCTGCAGCGAGACGGCCGCGTAGCCTGTCAGCGCGCACAGCATCTCTTCCAGTTGCGAGATCATTTCGCGGTAGCCGACCGTTTGCGCATCGGGAGCGAACGGGTGGATGTTGGAGAATTCGGGCCAGGTGACGGGAATCATTTCCGACGTGGCGTTCAGCTTCATGGTGCACGAGCCGAGCGGGATCATGGTGCGGTCCAGCGCCAGGTCCTTGTCGGCCAGGCTGCGCAGGTAGCGCAGCATTTCGTGTTCCGAGTGGTAGCTGTTGAAGACGGGGTGGGTCAGGTAGGCGCTCTCGCGCGCCAGCTGTGCCGGCAGGGCGCTGGTGACGCCAGCTTCCACGCTGTCCAGGTCAGGCGCGGCAGGCGCGTTGGCCAGACCGTGCGCGAACACTTTCCACAGCAGCGCGATATCGTCGCGCGTGGTGGTTTCATCGAGCGACACGCCGACGTGGGTATTGTCGATCTTGCGCAGATTAACGCCGTGGTGCATGGCCGTCGCGTGCAGTTGCGCCGCATCGGCAACGTTGATGGTCAGCGTGTCGAAGTAGCTTGCGTTGACGACGCCATAGCCGAGTGTCTTCAGGTTGGCGGCCAGCACGCCCGTGTAGCGGTGTACGCGCTGGGCGATCTGCAGCAGGCCGGCAGGCCCGTGGTAGACGGCGTACATCGAAGCCATCACGGCCAGCAGCACTTGCGCCGTGCAGATGTTCGAGGTCGCTTTTTCGCGGCGGATATGCTGTTCGCGCGTTTGCAGGGCCAGGCGATACGCCTTGTTGCCTTGCGCATCGACGGTCACGCCGACCAGGCGGCCCGACATATTGCGCTTGAATTCATCGCGCGTGGACAGATAGCCCGCGTGCGGGCCGCCGAAACCGAGCGGCACGCCGAAGCGCTGGCTGTTGCCGACGACGACGTCGGCGCCCCATTCGCCCGGCGGCGTCAGCATGGTCAGGGCCAGCAGGTCGGCCGCGACGATGACCATGGCGCCATTCGCGTGCAGTTTTTCCACGCCGGCGCGGTAGTCGCGCACGACGCCGTTGACGCCAGGGTATTGCAGCAGCACGCCGAAGCAGGCGTCCAGCGACTCGATTTCAGCCGGATCGAAGGTGCGCACTTCGATGCCGATCGGCTGGGCGCGCGTTTGCACCACTTCCAGGGTTTGCGGCAGCACGTCATTGGCGACGTACAGCACGTTCGACTTCGACTTGCCGACGCGCTGGATCAGGGTCATCGCCTCGGCGGCGGCCGTGCCCTCGTCCAGCATCGAGGCGTTCGATATGCCCATGCCGGTCAAATCCGTGATCACTTGCTGGAAGTTCAAAATCGCTTCAAGGCGGCCTTGCGAAATCTCTGGCTGGTAAGGCGTGTACGCCGTGTACCAGGCCGGGTTTTCAAAGATGTTGCGCAACACGACGCCAGGGGTGAACGTGTTGTAGTAGCCCTGGCCGATCAGGGATTTCAATACCTGGTTCTTGCCGGCGATGGCTTTCAGGCGCGACAGGGCTTCCTGTTCCGGCATCGGCTGCGAGTACGCGCCCAGGGGCAGGGCGCCCTTGTTGCGGATGTTGGCCGGTACCAGGGCGTCGATCAGCGCGGCGCGCGATGGATAGCCGAGGGTCGCCAGCATGGCTTGCTGTTCGGTGGCAGAAGGGCCGATGTGGCGGGCGATGAAGGCATCGCGTGCTTCGAGTTGGGTCAGGCTGGTGCGGGTCATGATATAGAGGCCAAAAAAGACTGAAAAACCGGGATGCGGCGCGCGGACGCAGCGCAGAAAAAATGCAAACGGGCCGCGATTGCGGCCCGTGAGTCAAACGCGATTACGCGCCGGTGGTGGCGCCATAGGCGGCAGCGTCGAGCAAGCCGTCCAGGGCCGACACGTCGGCTGGCTTGATCTTGAACAGCCAGTTGGCGTAGGCGTCGGCGTTGATCGACTCAGGCGAGTTGACCACGTCGTCGTTGACGGCCACGACTTCGCCGGCGATCGGCGCGTAGATGTCGCTCGCTGCCTTGACCGATTCCACCACGGCGGCGTCGTCGCCGGCGCCGTAGGTATTGCCCACGGTTGGCAGTTCGACGAAGACGATGTCGCCCAGGGCGTCCTGCGCGTACTCGGTGATGCCGACGGTGATCGTGCCGTCGCCTTCAAGGCGTACCCATTCGTGGGAAGCGGTGTACTTCAGTTCTGCAGGAATGTTCATGTGTGGCTCCAGATAGTAAGTGTTCGTTATTGATTATGGTTGTACGGTCTTGCGGGCGGCTCTAATACGCTTACGCAGCCAGGATTTTACCGTTACGCACGAAAGGCAGCTTGACAACAGAAGCGGCCAGCTGCTTGCCGCGGATTTCCACGTGCACGGTGTCGCCCACGTTCACGCCGTTCGGCACGCGCGCCAGGGCAATCGCTTCCTGCATCGTCGGGCTGAAGGTGCCGCTGGTGATTTCGCCCGTGGCTTCGCTGCCGGCGATGATGACTTTCTGGTGGGCGCGCAGCACGCCGCCTTTTTCGCGCAGGATCAGGCCCACGAATTGCGCGTTCTGGCCTTTGGCCAGCAGGGCGGCCTTGCCGATGAAGTCGCGCTCGCTGACCAGGTCGATGGTCCACGCCAGGCCCGCGTCGAGCGGGTTGACGGTTTCATCCATGTCCTGGCCGTACAGATTCATGCCCGCTTCCAGGCGCAGGGTGTCGCGCGCGCCCAGGCCTGCCGGCTTGACGCCGGCCGCTGCCAGGGCGTTCCACAGCGCTTCCACCTGGGTGGCGGCCACGCCGATTTCAAAGCCGTCTTCGCCCGTGTAACCGGTGCGCGCCAGCATGACTTCGCCGAAAGCCGTGTCCTTGACGATGACGACGTTGAATGGCTTGATGGCTTCGGAGGCCGCTTGCGTTTCCGGCAGTACTTGCCACACCTTGGCGCGGGCGTTCGGGCCTTGCACGGCGACCAGCGCCATGGCGTCATTACCGTCGCGGCGCTGGGTGATCGTCAGGCCGCTGCTGGTGTTGGTGTTTTGCTGCTGCATCCACGCCACGTCTTTTTCCGCCGTGCCCGCGTTGACGACGAGGCGGAACCAGTTTTCATTGAAGAAGTAGACGATCAAGTCATCGATGACGGTACCTTCGGCATTGAGCATGCACGAGTACAGCGCCTTGCCCGACACTTGCAGCTTGTCAACGTTGTTGGCCAGCAAGCCGCGCAGGAAAGCGCGCACGTTCGGACCTTCGATATCGACCACGCACATATGGGACACGTCGAACATGCCGGCGTCGCCGCGCACGGCATTGTGTTCTTCGATTTGCGAGCCGTAGTTGACGGGCATGTCCCAGCCGCCGAAATCGACCATGCGGGCGCCGAGGGCACGGTGGGCGTTATTGAGTGGGGTCGCTTTGAGCGTCATGGATTCCTCGGGACGAAGGTAAAAGGGGAGTTAACAAAACATAGAATAGCCAAACACGGCTTTCCAGCGTGATCACTGACCCCCCTGTCCTTTGTACCTGAGAGATTACGGGGGCTTGCCCCGTGCGCCCCTTCGGTGGGCCGCCGGCAATAGCCGCGGCCGCTCTCCAGAGTTGAGCTGAAACGTGTCGCCAAAGCAACAGCTTCAGTTCGCCTGATCGGTCCTTTTGCCTGAGAGTTTTTGGGTAGTGCCCCTTCGGCGGCAACGCTGGTTTGCCCTCTCCCGATCAAGTGGAAGGAATATATGCCAGCAAGGTGTTTCTGTCAATCTGAAAAGACGTTGCCAGATTGCAGCAAAAGCCCCGGTTTGCGGGGCTGGGAGGGGCGCTGGCCCGGTGCAAAAGGGCGCCCGGCCGCGCGGGAATGCGCTATGATGAAATCCTGGCTTTCTTGCGGGTGCCTGCCATGAACACTACACAAAGCGAGACGCAAAACAACACCGAGCAGCACGGTTACTTTACCCTCTCGGGCGACGTCAACAGTGACATGGTGCGGCGCGTCTTCAACGCCGTGGCCGACATCACGGAAGACAAGCTTACCACCGCGCACATTTTGATCCAGTCCAACGGCGGCTATGTCAGCGACGGCATCTGTCTGTACAACTTCCTCAGCAAGTTGCCGCTCGACATCATTACCTACAATGCGGGCGCCGTGGCGTCCATCGCCGTCACCCTGTTCCTGGCGGGGCGGCACCGCCACGCCAGCGACACGGCCCGTTTCATGGTGCACAAGTCGCATGCGACAGCCTCGCCCGGATCGCGCCCCGACGCGCTCAGCATCATCGTCGAGGGCTTGCGCGCCGACGACATGCGCACCGAGCGCATCCTGCGCGGCCACGTCAGCCTGACGGAAGAGCAGTGGCAGGTGCACGCGTATTCCGACCTGCACCTGACGGCTGACCAGGCGCTGGAAGTGGGCATGATCGAATCGATTCGCGACTTTGCGCCGCCCAAGGGCAAGCGCTTGACGAATATCTGACGCCTGCCTTGCAATGCCCGGCGGATGGTTTTGGCGTGGAAATTTTGTAATCGAATGTAATTCTTCGCTGCAGCACAGCAAAAGCCGCGCGGAACAGCACTGAGTCGTGGCATAGTGCAAGCTGATCATGAAATAAGTGCAGGCACGATGACTTGGTGGAATGGAATTTCTTTTGCGGCCGATATGGCCGTGATGGGGCCGGCTGGCGTGGCGATCGCCCTCTGGTTGCTCGTTTCGCGCCAGTGGCGCCTGGTACTGAGCTGGAGCCTGTGGTACGGCGGCGGCCTGGCCCTCGTGGTGCTGTCGAAGCTGGCCTTCATGAGCTGGGGCGTGGGCAGCAGCGCGCTCGATTTTACGGGTTTCAGCGGCCACGCCATGCGCGCCGGCGCCGTGTTTCCCGTGCTGATGTATGTGCTGCTGCAGCGGGCCGCACCGCGCTGGCGCCATGCCGGCGTGCTCGTCGGCGTGGCGTTTGCCGTGCTGGTGGCTATTTCCCGCGTGGTCGTCCATGCGCACAGCGTGTCGGAAGCCGTCAGCGGCTGCGTGCTGGGCCTGGCGCTGGCGCTGGGCTTCATGTGGAATGCCCGCGGCGCCGTCAATTTCGCCGTCAGCCATGCGCTGGCCCTGGCCAGCCTGGTGCTGATGGTGGTGCTCAGCTTCAAGGCCGAACCCATGCCGACCGAGCAATGGCTGCAAAAACTGGCCCTGGTGCTGTCTGGCCATGAGCGTGTTTTTTCCCGCGAAGACTGGAAACTGGCACAGGATGGCCGCCCAGCCCCATGATGCGGGGCACGCTGGCGCCTGGCGCCACGGTTTTTTGGCCAGAAAAGCATCAGGAAATGGTATGATGAACCACTTTTTTTTGCGGTGCATGGCCAGACAGCCGCCGCGATGGTGCATCTGAAGTGAATATGAACCGGGTTCACCCATAATATAACCGCCAGCATAGGCCAGGAACTCTAAAACACGTGCGTCTCTCTTCCATCAAGTTGTCGGGATTTAAGTCTTTCGTCGATCCCACCAATTTCCAGGTGCCAGGCCAGCTCGTGGGCGTGGTCGGGCCGAATGGCTGCGGCAAGTCGAACATCATCGACGCCGTGCGCTGGGTGCTGGGCGAATCGAAAGCGTCGGAACTGCGCGGCGAGTCCATGCAGGACGTCATTTTCAATGGCTCCACGCACCGCAAGCCGGCCGGGCGCGCCTCGGTCGAGCTGGTATTCGACAACAACGATGGCAAGGCCTCGGGCCAATGGGGCCAGTACGCCGAGATCGCCGTCAAGCGCACCCTGACGCGCGACGGCACGTCTACCTATTACATCAATGGCCAGCCCGTGCGCCGGCGCGACATCCAGGATATTTTCCTTGGCACGGGCCTCGGTCCGCGCGCCTACGCCATCATCGGCCAGGGCATGATTTCGCGCATCATCGAATCGCGCCCCGAAGAATTGCGCGTCTTCCTGGAAGAGGCGGCCGGCGTCTCCAAATACAAGGAACGCCGCCGCGAGACGGAAAACCGCCTGCAGGACACGCGCGAGAATTTGCTGCGCGTGGAAGACATCTTGCGCGAACTCAATGCCAACCTGGAAAAGCTGGAAGCGCAGGCGGCCGTGGCCACCCGTTTCCACGCCTTGCAGGCGGACCAGGAAGAAAAACAAAAACTGTTGTGGTTGCTGCGCAAGAACGAGGCGCAAAACGAGCAGACGCGCTATTTCCGCGAAGTGGAACAGGCGCAGACGGACCTGGAAGAGCAGACGGCCAAGCTGCGCAATTTGGAACTGACCCTCGAGCAGATGCGCCAGGCGCACTTTGCCGTGGGCGACCGTTTGCACACGGCGCAAGGCCATCTGTACCAGACGAATGCGGAAATCGGCAGCCTGGAAGCGCAGATCAAGTTCGTCATCGAATCGCGCGCGCGCCTGCAGGCGCAGCTGGCGACCCTGACGGCCCAGCGCGACCAGTGGACGCAGCAGGGTGGCGAATACCAGGAACAGATCGAAGAGGCGGAATTTCATCTCGAAGAGCTGGCTGCCAAGGTCGAGCAATCGCAAATGATGGCGGAGCAGAAGGGCGAGCAATTGCCCGAGCTCGACGCCGCTTGGCGCGCCGCGCAAAACAAGAGCACGGAATCGCGCGCCCGGATCATGCAGGCGCAGCAGCAGCTGGAACTGGAATCGGCACACCAGCGCAACGCCTCGAACATCCTGGCCAGTCTCCTGAGCCGCCGCGAGCGCCTGCAGCAGGAAAAGAACAGCCTGAGTTTGCCCGACAGCAGCCATCTGGAAAACCTGAAACTGCAGCTGGAAGAAAAGCAGCAAACGCTGGAAGAACAGGGTTTCTACCTGGAAGAAGCGCTGGAGCAGCAGCCCAAACTGGAGCAGGAACGGATGGAGGCGCAGGCGCAGGTCAATGCCGAAACAGCCGCCAACGCCCAGCTGGAAGCGCGTCTTTCCGCTTTGAAACAATTGCAGGAACGGGTACAGACCCAGGGCAAGGTTCAGCCATGGCTGAAAAAGCACGAGCTCGACACTTTGCCGCGCCTGTGGCAAAAGCTGCAGATCGAAGCGGGCTGGGAAGCGGCCATGGAATCGATCTTGCGCGAGCGCACGTCGGCCCTGCAACTGTCGAACATCGACTGGGCCAAGGCATTCTTTGCCGATGCGCCGCCGGCCAAGCTGGCCCTGTATGCGCCATCCACCGTGGCGCCGCTGCCGATGCCGGAAGTGGCAGGTCTGAAACCGTTCCTGAACTTGCTCAAACTCAATGATCCGGGCTTGCGCGGCTTGCTGCAGGATTGGCTGTATAACGCCTACGCCGTGGAAGACGCGGCCGAAGCCCTGGCCGAACGGGGCAAGCTGCCGCCAGGCGGCTACTTCGTCACGCGCGCCGGTCACGTGGTCACGGCCACCAGCGTGCGCTTCTATGCGGCTGATTCGGAGCAGGAAGGCATGCTGGGCCGCCAGCAGGAAATCGAGAATATCGGCAAACAGTTGCGCGCCCAGCAATTGCTGGCCGAAGAGGCGCGCGCCCGTTCCGTACGGGCCGACGCGGCCGTGGGGGCCTTGACGCGCAACCTGTCCGACCTGCGCCTGCGCATCCAGCAACTGACGGCGTCCGTGCATACCTTGCAGCTCGACGTGGTCAAATTGTCGGAAGTGGAAGCGCGTTTCAACCAGCGCAGCACGCAGATCGGCGCCGACCTGGCCGAAATCGCCGCGCAGGAAGCGGAACAGATGCAGACCAAGCTGGAATCGGAAGAAAAATTCGAACAGCTGGACATGGAGCTGGGCAACTTGCAGGAAGCGCACGAAGACGGCCATACGGACTTCCTGCAGAAGGAACAGCGCTTGGCCGAAGCGCGCGAAGCCTTGCGCGACCTGGAACGAAACGCCAAGGATACGGAATACGCGGAAAAAGCCCACCGCGCGAAGATCGAGGAATTGCGCCGCAACATCGCCACGGCCAGTACGCAGGCGCAGCAAGTGACTGCCAGCCTGCAGGCGGGCGAACTGGAACTGGCCAACCTGGAAAGCGGCGCGGCCGCCGACGGCTTGCAGGACTTGCTCGAGCGCCGCACGACGCAGGAGCGGGCGCTGGCCGATGCGCGCCACGAACTCGATCAGATTACGCAGCAGTTGCGCCTGTCCGAAGACGCGCGCACGCAGTCGGAACGCAGCCTGCAGCCGCAGCGCGACAAGATCATGGAAATGCAGCTCAAGGAACAGGCCGCGCGCCTGAACCAGGAGCAATTCGCCCAGCAATTGCTGGAGTCGGGCGCCGATGAAGCGGTCCTGACGGAAAAATTGCACCCGGACATGCGTCCCTCGTATCTGCAGGGCGAAGTGACGCGTTTGACGAATGCCATCACGGGCCTGGGCGCCGTCAACCTGGCCGCGCTGGACGAGCTGGCGCAGGCATCCGAGCGCAAGAATTTCCTCGATGCCCAGAATGCCGACCTGACGGAAGCGATCAATACGCTGGAAGACGCGATCCACAAGATCGACAAGGAAACGCGTGACTTGCTGCAAGACACGTTCGACAAGGTCAACCATCACTTTTCCGAGCTGTTCCCGATTCTGTTCGGCGGCGGCCAGGCGAAACTGACCATGACGGGCGACGAGATTCTCGATTCCGGTGTACAAGTCATGGCACAGCCTCCCGGCAAGAAAAATGCCACCATCCACCTGTTATCGGGTGGAGAGAAGGCGCTGACCGCGACCGCATTGGTGTTTTCCATGTTCCGCCTGAATCCGGCGCCGTTCTGCCTGCTCGACGAAGTCGATGCACCGCTGGACGATTCGAACACGGAACGCTTCTGCCGCATGGTCAAGCGCATGTCCGACCAGACCCAATTCCTTTTCATTTCGCATAACAAGATTGCGATGGAAATGGCCCATCAATTGATCGGTGTGACGATGCAGGAGCAGGGCGTATCGCGCATCGTGGCGGTGGACATGGAGTCCGCCGCAAATTTTGCAACCGAGGCACAAGCAGCATGACAGACCTTCAAATTACCTTGTTCGGCGCCGGCGGCGTCTTTATCGTCGGCGTTTTCTCGTATAACAAATGGCAGGAATACAAGGCCAAGAAAAGCGTGGAACGGGCTTTTTCCACTGACCACGACGATGTGCTGATGCGCGAGGGCGACGCCCCCGCGGTGGAAGCCCAGGAACCCGTCTTGCGCCAGGAGCCGCGCTTCGACGCGGCGCCCGCCGCCAAGGCCGAACCATCGTTCGGCGCGCCGCCAGCGGCCCCCGTACCTGACGCGCCCGTGCATGCGGAACCTTCGCTGGCCGATGCCGACCCTGCACCCGCCACGCCTGCCGCGCCGGCGCAGCAGGAAGTCAGCGCCGCCAGCGAACAGGCGACCAGCCTGGTCGACCCGCTGATCGATTGCCTGCTGCCCCTGTCGCTGGAAGCGCCCGTGCGCGGCGACAAGATCCTGCCCGTGCTGCAAACCCTGCGCCTGGTGGGCAACAAGCCCGTGCACTTCATCGGCTTGCATGTGAATGGCGACTGGGAACCGATCACGCATGGCGGTGTCTACACCAAGATGCAGGGCGGCGTGCAGCTGGCCAGCCGCAGCACGGCCTTGAATGAACTGGAATATTCGGAACTGGTCACGCGCCTGCGCGGTGTGGCAGACGAGATCGGCGCCGAGCCGGAAGTGCCCGACATGATGGAAGTGATGGCCGAAGCGCGCAATCTGCACCGTTTCGTGGCCGGCCACGATGCCCAGCTGGGTGTGAACCTGCACACGAATGGCGCGCCATGGGCCATTTCCACCTTGCTGTTCGCGCTGGAAAAACAGGGCTTTGACGTGCGTCCTGATGGCCGTTTCGTCATGCCGGACGGCGACGGCGGCTATCTGTTCTCGCTGTCGACGAATGTCACCCTGGCCGAAGAAACGACGCCACGCCTGACTCTGTTGCTGGACGTGCCATGCGTGGCGCCTGCACGCGACGGCTTCGGCGCCATGGTCGCCTGCGCCAAGGCACTGGTGGGCCGCCTGGACGCGACCATCGTCGACGATTACAACCAGGCCTTGTCCGATGCGGCGCTGGCCGAGATTGCCGGCCAGGTGCAAGAGTTTTACCAGGAAATGGACGCGGCCGACATTCCGGCCGGCTCCACCCGCGCCCTGCGTTTATTTAGCTGAAGAATCTCGCAACAATGAATGATCCGATCAACCAGGACGCCGCCCAGCGCGTCCTGGCACTCACGGCCGAACTTAATCGGCATTTGCACGCCTACCACGTGCTCGACAATCCCACCATTCCCGACGCCGAGTACGACAAGCTGTTTGTCGAACTGCAAGCGCTGGAAGCGGCCCATCCCGAATTGCGCACGCCCGATTCGCCCACCTTGCGCGTGGGTGCGGCGCCCTTGCCGCAATTCGAGCAAGTCACGCACACGGTGCCGATGTTGTCGCTGAATAATGGTTTCTCCGATGACGATATCGTCAATTTCGACCGCCGCGTGCGCGAAGGCCTGGACCTTGACGGTGCAGAGGTCGACTATGCGGTCGAAGTGAAATTCGACGGCCTGGCCATCAACCTGCGCTATGAAAACGGCCTGTTCGTGCAGGCGGCCACGCGCGGCGACGGCGCCACGGGCGAAGACGTGACGGCGAATATCCGCACCATTTCCGGCATCCCGCTGCGCCTGCATGGCGACAAGATTCCTGCCGTGCTCGATGTGCGCGGCGAAGTGATGATGTTCAAGGCCGATTTTGCCCGTTTGAACGAACGCCAGCGTGAAGCGGGGCAGAAGGAATTCGCCAACCCGCGCAATGCGGCCGCCGGCAGCCTGCGCCAGCTCGATTCGCGTATCACGGCGCAGCGCAAGCTGCGTTTCTATGCGTATGGCATCGGCGCCCTCGATGGCGCCGCCATGCCGGTGTCGCATTCGGCCTTGCTGGACTGGTACGAAACGCTGGGCATCCCCGTGTCGAAGGAGCGCAAGGTGGTGCAGGGCGCGCAAGGCTTGCTGGCATATTACGCCGATATCGGCGCGCGCCGGCCCGTCTTGCCCTACGAAATCGACGGCGTCGTCTACAAGGTGAATGCGACGGAAGACCAGCAGGAACTGGGCTTTGTGTCGCGTGCGCCCCGTTTTGCGCTGGCGCACAAGTTCCCCGCCGAAGAGGCGCTGACGCAGGTGCTGGGCATCGATATCCAGGTGGGCCGCACGGGTGCCATGACACCCGTGGCGCGCCTGGCGCCCGTGTCCGTGGGCGGCGTGACGGTGACCAACGCCACCTTGCACAATGAAGACGAAGTGCTGCGCAAGGATGTGCGCGTGGGCGACACCGTCATCGTGCGCCGCGCCGGCGACGTGATTCCCGAAGTGCTGAGCGTGGTGCTGGAAAAACGTCCGGAACCGGCGCCGCTGCCGTTCAAGATGCTGGAAGCCTGTCCCGTCTGCGGCTCGCACGTGGTGCGTGAAGAGGGCGAGGCGATTGCCCGCTGCTCGGGTGGCCTGTTCTGCTCGGCGCAGCGCAAGGAAGCGTTCCGCCATTTTGCGGGCCGCCGCATGATGGATATCGAAGGCCTGGGCGAACGTTATATCGATACCCTGGTCGAACTGGAATACGTGCATGGCTTGGCCGACTTGTACGGCCTGACCCTGGATAAACTGCTGGAAATGAAAGTGCGCGCCGACGAGCGCGACGGTTCGACGCCTGAAACAGTGCAACAAGGCAAGATTCCTACCAAGTGGGCGGAAAATCTGCTGGCCGGCATCGAGGCGAGCAAGCGCCCGCCGCTTGAACGTTTCCTGTTCGCGCTGGGCATCCGCCACGTGGGCGAGTCGACGGCGAAGACCCTGGCCGAATGGCTGGGCAGCCTGGCGTATGTACGCAAAGCGCCGGCGGCCTTGCTGCGCGTGCTGCCCGACATCGGCGGCACCGTGGCCGAATCGATCGCCGACTTCTTTGCGGAAGAAAAGAATCAGCAGGCGCTGCAGGCATTGCTGGATGCCGGTGTCACGCCCCAGGGCGAACACGCGCCCAGCGCCAAGCTGCGCACGCAGCTGGAGCAGACCACGCTGCTGGCAGCCATCGGCATCCCGAAGCTGACGGAGCCGCGCAGCAAGCAGCTGGTGGAGCGGGGCGTGACCCTGGCCAGCCTGGCTGCGCAAGGCGCCAGCTTCCACGCGGGCTTGCCCGCCGTCGTGGCCGAAGCGCTGGCGCAATGGCTGGCCGATGAGGGCAATGTCAAGCTGCTTGGTCAACTGGACGCCCTGCGAAATGAATTACTGTCACAATTGCCTGAAATGCCAGCCGCTGGCGGCAAACTGGACGGCAAGACTTTCGTCCTGACGGGCACCTTGCCCAACATGAGCCGCGACGAAGCTGCGGAGCTGATCGAGGCGGCCGGTGGCAAGGTCAGCGGTTCTGTATCGAAGAAGACAGGCTATGTCGTGGCCGGTTCGGATGCCGGCAGCAAGCTGGCCAAGGCCCAGGAGCTGGGTGTGGCCATACTCGACGAGGCTGGCTTGCTGGCTCTGCTGGCTCTGCTGGCGCAGGACTAATCATTCAAAATACTACAAAAGACCCATGAAAAAAATCAGAAAAGCAGTTTTCCCCGTCGCCGGCCTGGGCAGCCGTTTCTTGCCAGCGACCAAGGCGCAACCGAAGGAAATGTTACCCATCGTCGACAAGCCATTGATCCAGTACGCGGTGGAAGAAGCCGTGGCGGCCGGCATCACGGAAATGATCTTCATCACGGGCCGCAACAAGCGCGCCATCGAAGACCATTTCGATACGGCCTACGAGCTGGAGTCGGAACTGGAAGCGGCCGGCAAGCGCCAGTTGCTCGACATGGTGCAAAACGTCATTCCCAAGCACATCAATTGCATTTACATACGCCAGTCGGCGCCGCTGGGCCTGGGGCATGCCGTGCTGTGCGCCCGTCCCGTGATCGGCGACGAGCCGTTTGCCGTCTTGCTGGCCGACGATTTCATGGATGTGGAAGAGGGCGTGCGCCCCGTGCTGGCGCAGATGACCGATGTCTTCCAGTATGAAAATTGCTCGCTGCTGGCGGTGCAGGATGTGCCGCGCGCGGAAACCAAGCAGTACGGTATTGTATCGGCAAAGAATTATCAGCCGGACCTCGAATTGGTCTCGGCCATCGTGGAAAAGCCTGCGCCCGAAGAGGCGCCATCGACCCTGGCCGTGGTGGGCCGTTATGTGCTGACCAGCCGTATCTTTAACCACCTGGAAAATATCGGCACGGGTGCCGGCGGCGAAATCCAGTTGACGGACGGCATCGCCGCCCTGATGCGCGAAGAGCGCGTGCTGGCTTACCGCTACCAGGGGCAGCGTTATGATTGCGGCTCCAAGCTTGGCTACCTGAAGGCAACGACGGCGATGGGCATGAAACATCCGGAAACGGGCGCGGCCTTCCGCACTTACCTGCAAGAACTGCAATCGGCACTGGAAGTAAAATGACCGTACGTGAAATCCTCAAGATGGGTGATCCGCGTCTGTTGCGCATGGCCGAGCCTGTGCGTGAATTCGATACGCCCGAATTGCATGCCTTGATCGCCGACATGTTCGACACCATGCATGCGGCCAATGGCGCGGGCCTGGCGGCGCCGCAGATCGGGGTCAACCTGCAGCTGGTGATCTACGGCTTCAAGCAAAACCTGCGCTATCCCGACGCGCCGCAAGTACCGGAAACCGTGCTGATCAACCCTGTGCTGACGCCTTTGTCGGAACGCAAGGAAGAGGGCTTTGAAGGCTGCCTGTCCGTGCCCGGCCTGCGCGGCAGCGTGCCGCGCTGGAGTGAACTGCATTACGAAGGCGTGGACCAGTTCGGCCAGCCCATCAGCCGCGACTGCGACGGCTTCCATGCCCGCGTGGTGCAGCACGAGGTCGACCACTTGCACGGCATTCTGTATCCGATGCGTATCGTTGACTTTACCCAGTTCGGCTATACGGAAGTGATGTTTCCCGACCTGGATCCAAACGACGACGACTGATCGGCGCCTGAGAAAACGTCCATGGCTGCGTTGCATTGCCTCGCCGTACTATTCGTACTGTCTTCGGCAATGCGCCTTGCCCTGATCGTTTTTCAGGCGCCTCGTGACTTTGGCTGTTAAACAAAAAATGGCCGCGCAGCATGAGCTGGGCGGCCATTTTTTATGCCTGAAGCAAACCTAGCGTACCTTGCGGCTGCTGCCCAAGTTATCCAGCAGCATCTTTAATTCATCCTGCATGGCATCCGTCAGGTTCAGGAAGCGGCAGCCGATCTGCACTTGTTCTCCCAGCAGGAAGGAGCGGAAGGTGCGTGACAGGCGGATTTCCAGGTCGGCGATCATGACCTTGTTTGGCCCCAGTTCCAGGCGCACGCGCGACAGCTTGCGCCCCACGTACAGGCCCACCGTGTCGCGCGGATGGGCGCGCATGCCGATGCCGCCGGCCGAGAAATCATACAGCTGCAATTCATACGGACGACCTTCGAGTACGAAGGCGGCCAGGTAGTACACGCCCAGCGGCGTTTCCAGGCGCGTCGATTCGCGCCGTTCCAGCACCAGGCAATGGCTGGGGAAGTTGGTCAGATACACGTTCGGGCGTTCGGGATACGCCTGCCATTCGCCATTGATGGTAAATTGCAGCTTGGCGCTTTGCACCCACGATACAAATGTGGCGCCGCCTTCGGGCAGGGTCGCGCCTTCATTGAGTTCCAGCACGAATTGCGGCAAGTCGTCGTCGACGGACAGGATGCGCGCCATGATGACGTCTTCGCCGCCCGTCGGGTAGATGGAGATGGCGTCGCCATTGTCAGCCAGGCTGCACAGGGTTTCGCCGATATCCCACGGATCGCTCATATGGTGCGGCTTGGTGCCGGGCGCCATCGGCTCGGCCACGTCAGCCAGGCTGGGCGCGCCTTTGCGCAGGGGATTGGGAATGGGATCGTTCACGACAGCGTATCTCTTTTGTTCTAATGGGGAATAGTGTATAGGTTTAAAGCAATATTTACTAAGTAAATCACAATAATTGTTTTTATATCACTATATTCCTGTTGCTTATGCGGAATGGCACGCTGCGGCATGCCATCCAGATGTCGCCGCTTAAAATTGTTCGTCCGCGCTCAGGTAACGCCATTGGCCTGTCGGCAAGTCGCCCAACTTGACCTTGCCGATGCGCACGCGTTTCAGGCCCAGCACTTTCAGGCCCACGGCTTCGCACATGCGGCGGATCTGGCGTTTCTTGCCTTCGCGCAGGGTAAAGCTCAGCTGGTCTTCGTTTTGCCAGCGCACCTTGGCCGGCAACAGCGGCTTGCCGTCGAGCCACAGACCGTGGTTGAGCTTTTTCAGTTCGCTGTCGGGCAGGGTGCCGCCCTTGGTGTAGCTCACGCGCACCAGGTATTCCTTGTCGATATCGGTATCGTGGCCGATCAGCTGCTTGGCCACGCGGCCGTCCTGCGTCAGGACCAGCAAGCCGACGGAATCGATGTCCAGTCGGCCGGCCGCCACCAGGCTGCGCAGCTGCGTGGGGTGGAACTGTTCCGGGCTGCGGTCTTCCGCCCAGCGGTTTTCCGCCTTGATCAGGGCCACGGCAGGCGTGTAGCCGTCTTCCGCCTGGCCGCTGACATAGCCGACAGGTTTGTTGATCAGCACGGTCACCCGCTTCGATTGCTCGGCCGCCGCCTGGCGTTCCACGGTGACTCTCTGGCTCGGGTAGACCTTGCTGCCCAGTTCGGACACCACCTTGCCGTCCACACGGACCCAGCCGCGCGCGATCCATTCATCGGCTTCGCGGCGGGAGCACAGGCCCAGTTCGGACATGCGTTTGGACAAGCGTAATAATTCTTCGGTCATGTTGTTTCAGTTTCAGTAAAGGTAGGCGCTGCGCGGGAGGTCATCAAACCTTTAGCGCATCGAGTAAATCGGTTTCCAGCAATATCTGGTTGCGGGCATTGTTGAGCGCGGGACCGTCGACGAGGAAGACGTCTTCGACCCGCTCGCCCAGGGTCATGATCTTGGCCGTGTGCAAGTTAATGCGGTACTTGGTCAGCACGTTGGCGATCGCATACAGCAAGCCCGTGCGGTCGTTGGCCGCCACCGACAGCAAATAGTATTGGCCCTTTTCATCGGGCCGCAAATCCACGGTCGGCTGGAAGGGGAAGGTGCGCGACAGGCGCGACAGCCGTCCCTTGCCCGGTGGCGGCAGCGGCGTTTGCGACTGCAGCAGTTCACCCAGCTCATGCTCGATCAGGCTGATGATGTCGCGGTAGCTCTTGGCGAAGTTTTGCTCAGTGACCAGGAACGTATCGAGCGCATAGCCATTCTTGGTCGTGTGGATCTTCGCGTCGAGAATGCTGAAGTTCTTGCGGTCGAAATAGCTGCAGATGCGCGCGAACAGGTCGGGCTGGTCGGGAATGTACACGGCCACCTGCAAGCCTTCGCCTATGGGCGCCAGCCGGCATTTTACCACCGGCAACTTGCTGTCGAGCTTGTCATACAGCGAGCGGGTCTGCCAGGCGATGTCGGACGCGTCGTGGCGCAGGAAATACGCCACGTCCAGCTGCTGCCACAGTTTCAGGTGGGCATCCGGCGGCAAGCCGTACAGGCGCAGGGTGGCCAGCGCTTCCTGCTGGCGGTTCTTCAGTTCGCGGTCGGCCGTGTGCGGCTCGCCGCCCAGCACGCGCAGGGTGATCTTGTACAGGTCTTCCAGCAGCTTGCCCTTCCAGGCATTCCACACTTTCGGGCTGGTGCCGCGGATGTCGGCCACCGTCAGCAGGTACAGGCCCGTCAGGTGGCGCTCGTCCTTGACCACTTTCGCAAAGGCGGCGATGACGTCGGGATCGGAGAGGTCCTGTTTTTGCGCCACTTGCGACATGGTCAGGTGATTTTCCACCAAGAAAGCCACCAGTTCCGTGTCTTCCGCCGACAGGCCGTGGTCCTGGCAGAACTGGGTGGCGTCGGCCACGCCCAGCTTCGAGTGGTCGCCGCCGCGGCCCTTGGCGATGTCGTGGAACAGGGCCGCCACGTACAGCAGCCACGACTGCGAGAAATCGGCCATCAGCTGGCTGCAGAACGGATATTCGTGCGCGTGTTCGCTCATCGTGAAGCGGCGCATGTTGCGCACCACCATCAAAATGTGCTGGTCGACCGTGTACACGTGGAACAGGTCGTGCTGCATCTGACCCACGATGCGGCGGAAATTCGGCAGATAGCGCCCCAGGATGCTCATCTCGTTCATGCGCCGCAGCGCATGGATGATGCCGACCGGGGCTTGCATGATGCGCAGGAAGAGGGCGCGGTTGACGGGATCCTGGCGGAAGGCGCCATCGATCTTGAAGCGCACGTGCCACAGGGCCCGCGTGGCGCGCGACGTCATGCCCTTCAGGGCGGGGCGTTCCGTCATCAGCACGAAGACTTCCAGCATGGCCGACGGGTATTGCTCGAACGTGTCGTCGGCGCTGATGTCGATCAGGCTGTTGACTTCATTGAAGCGTTCGTTGATGGGCACAGCCACGTCGTCTTGCGGAAACAATCGTGCCTCGATGTTTTGCAGCAGAATCGTGTTGAGCTGGGTCACCGTCTTGGCGGCCCAGTAGTAGCGCTGCATCAAGAATTCGCTGGCGCGGCGCATGTGCGGCCCGCTGCCCGTCGCTTGCAGGCCCAGCGATTCGGCGATGGCCGTCTGCACGTCGAACACGAGGCGGTCTTCGCGCCGTCCCGCATGCAGGTGCAGGCGCACGCGGATATCCTTGAAGGCGCGCTCCTTTTCCATCAGCTGGCGCGCTTCCGTCAGGGTGATCAGGCCGCCCGTGGCCAGCGTGCGCCACGAGTTCGCCAAGCCGGCCGCCTTGGCCACCCACAGGATCACCTGCAAGTCGCGCAGGCCGCCCGGGCTTTCCTTGCAATTCGGTTCCAGGCTGAAGGCCGTGTCTTCGTATTTGGCATGGCGCTGGCGCATTTCCGCCGTTTTCGCCTGGAAGAATGCCTGCGGATCCATGGCCGCGTCATAGCGCTGCTGCAATTGCGCGAACAAGTCCGCGTTGCCGCACACGAGGCGCGCTTCGAGCAAGCTCGTTTGCACAGTGATGTCGGCCTTCGATTCGACCATGCATTCATCCACTGTGCGGATGCTGTGGCCGATTTCCAGGCCCAGATCCCACAGCAGTTGCACCAGTTCCTCGAGCTTTTCCTGCGTGGCCGCATCGGGCGCCTGTTGCAGCAGGATCAGCAGGTCGACATCGGAATAGGGAAACAGTTCTCCGCGGCCATAACCGCCCACGCCGACCAGGGCCGTGCCGGGCGGCAAGCCGGTTTCCTGCCAGGCACGCGCCAGTACGCCGTCGACGCTGTGGCGCAGGCTGCGCAGCAGTTTTTCAGGCTTGCCGTCGGCCTGGAAGGCCGCAATGACGACCTGGCGGTCGGCTTTCAGTTGCTGCTTCAGCTGTTCCCGAACTTGCTTTTTCATCTGGGCCCTGGGTGGCGGTGGGTCGGGGTGCGGTCAAGCCTGATGAATCAGGCTTTATTGCCGATAAAGGCGGGCGGCGGCGGCATGCCGGGCGAGACGGTCAGCACTTCATAGCCCGTTTCCGTCACCAGCACCGTGTGTTCCCATTGCGCCGACAGGCTACGGTCCTTGGTTTTGATGGTCCATCCATCGTTCATTTCGCGGATTTCGCGGCGGCCCGAGTTGATCATCGGTTCGACGGTAAAAATCATGCCCGCTTCCAGGCGCTCCAGGGTGCCTGGTTTGCCGTAATGCAATACTTGCGGCTCTTCATGGAAGACCTTGCCGATGCCGTGGCCGCAGAATTCGCGCACCACGCTGTATCCGGCCTTCTCGGCATGCTGCTGGATGGCGTGGCCGATATCGCCCAGGTGGGCGCCCGGCTTGATCTGGTCGATGCCCAGCCACATGCATTCATAGGTGATTTCCGACAGGCGCTTGGCCAGGATGGTCGGCGTGCCGACGAGGAACATGCGGCTGTTGTCGCCGTGGTAGCCATCCTTGATGACGGTAATGTCGAGGTTAACGGAGTCGCCGCTCTTGAGGACCTTGTCGCCGGGAATGCCATGGCAGATGACGTCGTTGACGGAGGTGCAGATGGCTTTCGGGTACGGCGTGTAGCCGGGTGGGCAATAGTTCAGCGGGGCAGGGATAGTGCCCTGCACGTTGACCATGTATTCGTGGCACAGGCGGTCCAGTTCGCCGGTCGTGACGCCGACCTTGACGAAGGGGGTGATGTAGTCGAGTACTTCGGCGCCGAGCTTGCCGGCAACGCGCATGCCTTCGATGTCGGCGGCGCTATTGATACGGATGGTGGACATGGTGTATTTCGCAATCTGCAAGAATTCAGGTGAAAAGCACAGACGATTTCTGCTGTATGGGAAAAAGTCTGCAAATATGTCGAAATTATAAACGAGGCGCCCTGAATCCGCCGCCTCCTTCCTATGGCCAGGCAGGGATTTGTGGGGGAAGTGGCGGCCAGCAGGCGGCGGCGCCACACCTTGCACCAGCATGGTGCATTGGGTGTTTCCGCAGGGCGCGCGATTTGCAGCGCGGACTTGATGCGGCGGGCATTTCGGTGTAGAATCCCGGGTTGCTTGAATTCTCTTTTAAGCAATGCAGTAAAACAGTGTCTTTAATTTATATAAACACGCGAATCCGGTCGACAAGGGTGCCTGTATGGTGACTGATCGGATTCCAGACCCAACCCTGGAGTTAATAATGTCCGTAACAATGCGCGAAATGCTGGAAGCCGGTGTCCACTTTGGTCACCAAACCCGTTTTTGGAATCCAAAAATGGCACCGTTCATCTTCGGCCATCGCAACAAGATCCACATCATCAACCTGGAAAAAACCATGGCGATGTACCAGGACGCAATGAAGCACGTGCGTCAACTGGCTGCAAACCGTGGCACCATCCTGATGGTTGGCACCAAGCGTCAAGCTCGCGAAATCATCGCTGCTGAAGCACAACGCGCTGGCGTGCCTTTCGTTGATCAACGTTGGTTGGGCGGCATGCTGACCAACTTCAAAACGATCAAGACCTCGATCAAGCGTCTGAAAGACATGGAAGTGATGATCGAAGATGGTTCGATCGAGAAGCTGTCGAAAAAAGAAGCGCTGATGTTCTCCCGCGAAATGATCAAGCTGCAAAAATCGATCGGCGGCATCAAGGACATGGGCGGCATTCCTGACGCAATCTTCGTCGTCGACGTCGGCTACCACAAAGGTGCGATCACCGAAGCAGCTAAACTGGGTATCCCGGTCATCGGCGTTGTCGATACCAACCACTCCCCAGAAGGCGTGAACTTCGTGATCCCAGGTAACGATGACTCCTCGAAAGCCATCATGTTGTACGCTCGCGGTGTTGCTGATGCAATCATCGAAGGCCGTGCAGCTGCCGGTAACGAAGTTGTTGAAATGGTTAAAGCAGCCGCTGGCGACGAATTCGTCGAAGTAAACGAACAGGCTTAATGGCCAGGCTATCGCAAGATAGCCGTTTGTAAGCACAGCAGTAAGGGAAAAGGGGTGGCAGCAGCTCCCCCTTTTTTTTAACAAAAAAACGATAGTGACCGCTGGCGAGGCATGCATGCCCGGCCGCGACTATCGACTCACCGAATCAGGAGAAACACATGGCAGCGATTACAGCAGCGATGGTAGGCGAATTGCGCGGCAAAACCGACGCACCAATGATGGAATGCAAAAAAGCACTGACCGAAGCCGATGGCGACATGGCTCGTGCGGAAGAGATCCTGCGCGTCAAGCTGGGCGGCAAGGCATCGAAAGCATCGGCACGCATCACCGCTGAAGGCGTCGTGGCAACCTACATCGCCAATGGCGTAGGCGCCCTGGTCGAAGTGAACTCGGAAACCGACTTCGTTGCGAAAAACGACGATTTCCTGGCACTGGCCAACAACGCTGCCCGTCTGGTAGCAGAACACAACCCGGCTGACGTAGCTGCCCTGCTGGCCCTGCCACTCGATGGCAAGACCCTGGAAGACGTGCGCGCTGCCCTGATCGGCAAAATCGGCGAAAACATGACCATCCGCCGCTTCCAGCGTTTCGAAACCAGCAACAAGCTGGCTTCGTACCTGCACGGTTCGCGCATTGGCGTGATCGTCGAATTCGACGGCGCCGATGAGCAAGTCGGCAAAGACGTGGCCATGCACATCGCTGCCATGAAGCCAGTGTCGCTGTCCTCGAACGAAGTTCCAGCGGAACTGATCGAAAAAGAGCGTTCGGTTGCCCAACTGAAAGCCGAAGAAGACGCAGCCAAAGCGGCCGCCGAAGGCAAGCCAGCGCAATCGCCGGAAATCCTGGCCAAGCGCCTGGAAGGTTCCGTACAGAAGTTCCTGAAAGAAGTTTCCCTGCTGAACCAAGCTTTCGTGAAAAACGACAAGCTGTCGGTTGAGCAAATGCTGAAGGCGGCTAACACCAGCGTCAAAGGTTTCGCCATGTACGTAGTGGGCGAGGGCATCGAGAAGAAGCAAGACGACTTCGCAGCAGAAGTCGCAGCACAGATGGCTGCCTCCCAGGGAGCGTAAGTAAAGCGGGCCGAGAGGCCCGTTTTTTTGGCCCGCCCGCACCTGTCGTGCCGGGCGGCGGCATGGGCAGCCCCGCGCGCCTATCCGGCGCTGCAAGGCGCTGCGCCATGTCATACTCGAATAACCTCATTTATGGAGCCCCAGCTCATGTCAAAACCAGCCTACAAGCGCGTCCTCCTCAAGTTGTCCGGCGAAGCCCTGATGGGTGATGATCCCTACGGCATCAACCGCGCCACGATCGAGCGCATGGTGGCCGATGTGGCCGAGGTGGCGAAGTTGGGTGTGGAACTGGCAATCGTGATTGGCGGCGGCAATATCTTCCGCGGCGTCGCGCCTGGTGCGCAAGGCATGGACCGTGCCACCGCCGACTACATGGGCATGCTTGCCACGGTGATGAATGCACTGGCCCTGGCCGATGCCATGCGCCACGTCGGCATTACCGCGCGCGTCATGTCGGCCATCGGCATCGAACAAGTGGTCGAGCCGTACGTCCGCCCGAAAGCCCTGCAATACCTGGAAGAAGGTAAAGTGGTGGTCTTCGCCGCCGGCACCGGCAATCCATTCTTCACCACCGACACGGCAGCTGCCCTGCGCGGTTCCGAGATCAGCGCCGAGATCGTCCTGAAGGCCACCAAGGTCGACGGCGTCTACACGGCCGATCCGAAGAAGGATCCGAACGCCACCCTGTTCCACACGATTACGTTCGACGACGCCATCGCCAAGCACCTGCAAGTGATGGATGCCACCGCATTCGCCCTGTGCCGCGACCAGAAACTGCCGATCAAGGTGTTTTCGATCACCAAGCCAGGCGCGCTGATGCGCGTCATCATGGGTGAAGATGAAGGCACCCTGGTGCACGTATAAGGGAAGCGGAGCGCCGAGAAACCGCCCATGGCTGCGTTGCAGCGCCTCGCCGTACATTAAGTACTGTCTTCGGCGCTGCGCCTTGCCCTGAACGGTTTTCGGCACTCCCGGCTGCGGTACCATTCAAGCCGCAAGCGCAATAGAATATTCATTATTATCAAGACAAGGAGTAGGTAATGTCCTTAGCTGACGTTAAAAAGAACACCCAGGAACGCATGACGAAGTCGCTGGAAACACTGCGGGCCGATCTGGCCAAAGTGCGTACCGGCCGCGCCCATACGGGTATCCTGGACCACGTGATGGTCGATTACTACGGTTCGCCGACGGCGCTGACCCAGGTCGCCAACGTGACCCTGATCGACGCGCGCACCATCGGTGTGCAGCCGTACGAAAAGAAGATGGCCAACACCATTGAAAAAGCCATCCGCGACGCGGACCTGGGCTTGAACCCATCGGCACAGGGCGACCTGATCCGCGTTCCGACGCCGCCGCTGACGGAAGAGCGCCGCAAGGAAATGGTCAAGCTGGTCAAGAGCGAGGCGGAAGACGCGAAGATTGCCGTGCGTAATATTCGCCGCGATGCGAACGAGTCGCTGAAGAAACTGGTCAAGGAAAAAGCCTGCTCCGAGGACGATGAGCGCCGCTCGTCGGAAGAAGTGCAGAAACTGACGGACAAGTTTATTGCCGACATCGACAAGATGGTCGTCGACAAAGAAAAAGAAGTACTGACGGTCTAGTTTTCAGTCCTTTTGACACTGCCCGGGAAAGCATGGCTTTTCCGGGCAGTGCTATTTGGCGCATAATAGCTATCTTTTATTTTTGGTATTCGTGTTTTCATGATCTATTCGAGTTCGACAACGGCAGTACCTGAGGTGGGCACGGTGCCGCGCCATGTGGCAATCATTATGGATGGCAATGGTCGCTGGGCAACCAAGCGCTTCCTGCCCCGCGTGGCTGGCCACGTCAAGGGCGCCGACGCCGTGCGCGGCATCGTCGAGACTTGCCTCGACCGCGGTGTCGAATATCTGACCCTGTTTGCCTTCAGTTCGGAAAACTGGCGCCGCCCGGAAGAAGAGGTGTCGATGCTGATGCGCCTGTTCGTCACGATGCTGGAACGTGAAGTGGTCAAGATGCATGCCAGCGACATCCGCCTGAAGGTGGTGGGCGACCTGTCGCGCTTCAATGGCGAGCTGCAAACCCTGATCGCCAATGCGGAGCGCAAGACGGCGAACAACACGCGCCTGACGGTATCCATCTGCGCCAATTACGGCGGCCGCTGGGACATCATGCAGGCAGTCAACAAAATGACGGCCGAGGCGGCAGCCAATGGCCAGCCCGCCGCGCACGCTTATACGGAAGAGCAACTGGCGCCGCACCTGGCCATGGCCTACGCGCCCGAGCCCGACCTGTTCATCCGCACGGGCGGTGAGCAGCGCATTTCCAATTTCCTCCTGTGGCAACTGGCGTACACTGAGTTGTTTTTCACCGAGACTTTCTGGCCCGACTTCAATGACGAGTGCCTCGACGCGGCAATCGCGTCTTACCAGCAGCGCGAACGGCGCTTTGGCCGTACCAGCGCGCAATTAACTGAAAAGACAAACTGATGCTGAAAACACGGATAATCACCGCCCTGGTCTTGTTGGCGGTCTTGCTGCCGGTTCTGTATCTGAATTATTTCCCCGCCTTCGCCGTGATCGCCACGGCGTTCTTCGGCGCCGCCGTCTGGGAAAGCTTCCGCATTTTCAAAAATCGCCACGCGCTCGTGATTGCCGCCGTCTGGACTGCCGCCTTCGCGTATACGTTTTTTGTCGGTAACGGCATGGCGCAGCTCAATTTCTGGTTCGCCCTGTGCGTGGCCATCTGGCTGATCCGCTTCGTGCCCTCGCTGGCGACGGGCTTGCCGCCTACCGAAGGCCTGGGCAATACCTTGCTCAGCCTCGTGTACCCGGTGACCATCGTCGGCTGCTTCGTCGCCATCATCGCCCTGTTCCTGCATAGCCCTTTGTACCTGCTGTCCGTCATGGCCCTCGTGTGGATCGCCGATATCGGCGCCTATTTCTCGGGCAAGGCTTTCGGCAAGCGCAAGCTGGCGCCAAGCATTTCTCCAGGTAAATCCTGGGAAGGCGCCATTGGCGGCGGCATCGCCGTGCTGGTCATTGCCGCCATCACCATCGTGGCCGCGCCATCGCTGCCGGTCTTGCAAGACACCTTTGCCGTGCAGCTGCAATTGCGCCGCGGTTGGCTGGTGGCCCTGCTGGTGCTGCTGCTGATCGTCGCCGCCAGCATCGTCGGCGACCTGTTCGAATCCCAATTGAAGCGCCGCGCCGGCATCAAGGACAGCAGCAGCCTGCTGCCTGGCCATGGCGGCGTACTCGACCGTATCGACGCGTTGATCCCGGTCCTGCCATTTGCCGCCCTCGTGGCCAGCTGGCTTTAAGGAAACTCATGCAATACATCACCATTCTTGGCGCGACCGGTTCGGTCGGCGTGTCCACCCTGGACGTGCTCGCGCGTCATCCGGAGCAATACAGCGTGTATGCGCTGAGCGCGCATACGCGTGTGGCCGAACTGGCCGCCCAGTGCCTGCAATTTCGTCCCCAGCGCGCCGTCGTCGGCACGGCGGACGCCGCCCTTGAACTGACGCGCTTGCTGCGCGGGCAGGGCGTCGATACGCAAGTCGAGTACGGCGAGGAAGCCCTGTGCGCCATCGCCAGCGCGCCGCAAGTGACGGGCGTGATGGCGGCCATCGTCGGCGCGGCCGGCCTGGCGCCCACCCTGGCGGCGGCGCGTGCCGGAAAGAAAGTATTGCTGGCCAATAAAGAAGCGCTCGTCATGTCCGGCCAGCTGTTCATCGATGCCGTGCACGATAACGGCGCCGTGCTGCTGCCGATCGACAGCGAACATAACGCCATCTTCCAATGCATGCCGCACGCCCATGGCCGCGCGCCAGGCGCCGCAGGCGTGGCAAAAATCGTGCTCACCGCTTCCGGCGGCCCCTTCCTCACGCGCGACGTCGAAACGCTCGACTCGGTCACGCCGGACCAGGCGTGCAAGCATCCGACCTGGGCCATGGGGCGAAAGATTTCCGTCGATTCGGCCACCATGATGAACAAGGGCCTGGAAGTGATCGAGGCGCACTGGCTGTTCGGCGCCCCTGCCGAGCAGATCGAGGTGCTGATCCACCCGCAAAGCGTGATCCATTCGATGGTGTCGTATGTCGACGGTTCCGTGCTGGCCCAGCTGGGCAATCCGGACATGCGCACGCCGATCGCGCATGCGCTGGCATATCCGCAGCGTATCGCTTCCGGCGTGGCGCAACTGGACCTGGCGCAAGTGGCCACCCTGCAGTTCGAGCGTCCCGACTTCCGCCGTTTCCCTTGCCTGGCGCTGGCCTTCGACGCCCTGCGCGCGGGCGGCACGGCCCCGGCTTTGCTCAATGCGGCCAATGAAGTGGCCGTGCAAGCCTTCCTCGACGAACAGATCGGCTTCCGCCAGATCGACCGGGTCATCGCGCACGTGATCGAGACGGTGCCGCATGGCGCCGCTTCCAGCATCGAGGCCGTGATGGAGCAGGACCGCTTGGCCAGAGCGGCTGCGCGAGCATACATCGCCCAGAGGCTGGCTGCATGACGCTCATCACCACGTTGCTGGCCTTTATTGTCGCGCTCGGTTCACTGATTACCCTGCACGAGCTGGGCCACTACCTGGTGGCGCGCTGGTGCGGCGTAAAGGTGCTGCGTTTCTCGATCGGCATGGGAAAAGTGGTGTATTCGCGCAAGTTTGGCAAGGACCAGACGGAATGGGCGATTTCCGCGCTGCCGCTGGGCGGCTATGTGAGCATGCTCGACAGCCGCGCGCAAGACCTCAGCGACTTGCCGGAAAGCGAATTGCGCCGCGAATTCACGCGCCAGAGCGTGTGGCGCCGCATCGCCATCGTGGCTGCCGGCCCGCTGGCCAACTTCCTCGTCGCCATCGTGCTGTACGCGGGCCTGTTCATGCATGGCATCGAAGAGCCTTCGAGCAAGCTCGGCCCCGTGGCCGAGCAGACGGCCGCCTATGCGGCCGGCTTGCGCAGCGGCGATACGGTCGAAGCGGTGAATGGCAAGGCTGTGGCCAGCTGGTCCGAGCTGCGCTGGGAGCTGATCCAGGCCACGCTCGACAAGCAGCCGGCCCGCATCGAAGTGCGCCGGCCTGACCGCGGCGAGCAGGAAGCGACCTTGCCGACGGCCAGCCTGACGGAAACCGATCTGGAAGGCGACGTGCTGGGCAAGCTGGGCCTGACCCTGGCCCGTTCCGCGCCCACCCTGATGGAAATCATGCCCGGTGGCGCCGCCGCGCGCGCCGGCTTGCAGAAAGACGACCAGATCCTGGCCATCGACGAACAGCCCGTGCACGACGTGGCGGCCGTTATCGCCACCCTGAGCCAGGCGCCGGGCCGGACCTTGCAATTGCAACTCTTGCGCCAGGGCCAGGACCTGACCTTGGCCATTACGCCGGACGCCGTGCCGGGCGCCGGGGCAGAGGGAGCTGTAACAGTTGGTAAGATACAGGCAAAGCTGGGGCAGGTGCCGGATATGATCACCGTGGCATCCGGACCGTTCGCCGCCGTGGGCAAGGCGTCCGCCAAGGTCTGGGATACCAGTGTCATGAGCCTGAAAATGCTGGGCAAGATGATCACCGGCCAGGTCTCGCTGAAGAATGTGACGGGACCCATTACCATCGCCGATTACGCGGGCCAGACGGCGCGCATCGGCCTGGTAAGCTACCTGAGCTTCATTGCCTTCATCAGTATCAGTCTGGGCGTGATGAATTTGCTACCCATTCCTGTTCTGGATGGCGGGCATTTGCTGTATTATTCGCTGGAAGTTTTGACCGGACGCCCCTTGCCGGAGCGCGTAGGCGAGATTGCCCAGCGCCTGGGGATCGGTTTGTTGCTGACCTTGATGGTGCTTGCCGTCTTTAATGACGTGTTGCGATTGCTGAATTAGGGCGGTGGTTGATGCCATTGCGTGAGTCGCACAAGCAATCTTTTGTGTATGTTGTCCATTGATTTACCCATTGAATAACCCCAATGAAATTACATTCTGCTCGTTTTGCCTTGCCTTCCTTTCGCCGCAGCCTGATCGGCGCCGCCGTCATGGCCTTCTGTTCCGGCCACGCGCTGGCCGTCCAGCCATTTACTGTCAAGGACATCCGGGTCGAAGGGATCCAGCGTACCGAAGCGGGCACCGTGTTTGCCTACCTGCCGGTGCGGGTCGGCGAAACGTTCTCCGACGAGAAGAGCGTGGCCGCCATCAAGGCCCTGTACGCGACGGGCATGTTCAAGGATGTGCGCCTGGAAGCCGATGGCGACGTGCTGGTGGTGCTGGTCGAGGAACGTCCAGCCATCGCCACCGTGGAATTTACCGGTACCAAGGAATTTGAGAAGGATGTGCTGGTCAAGGCCTTGAAGGAAATCGGCGTCGGTGAAGCCAAGATTTTCGACAAGGCCTCCGTTGACCGCGCGGAACAGGAGCTCAAGCGCCAGTACCTGTCGCATGGCCTGTACGGCGTGAAGATCACCACCACCGTCACGCCGATCGAGCGTAACCGCGTCAACGTGGTGTTCGCCGTCGACGAGGGCGACGTGGCCCGCATCAAGCAGATCAACATCGTCGGCAACAAGGCCTTCACCGACAAGGAACTGCGCGAGCAGCTGGCCCTGAACACTGGCGGCTGGTTCAGCTGGTACACCAAGGCCGACCAATATTCGAAGACCAAGCTGACGGGCGACATCGAGTCGCTCAAGTCCTACTACCTGGACCGCGGCTATATCGAGATGCAGGTCGACTCGACGCAAGTGTCGATCACGCCCGATAAAAAAGACATCTACCTGACGATCAATATCACCGAAGGCGAGAAGTACAAGATCGCCGGCACCAAGTTCGAAGGCGAGATGTTTGGCCGCGAAGAAGAGCTGAAAGCGCTGAACCTGATGCGCGAAGGCGAAATCTATTCGGGCGCGCGCCTGACGGCGACGAACAAGCGCATCCAGGATCGCCTGGCCACGTTCGGCTATGCGTTTGCCAACGTCAACGCGAATCCGGAAATCAACCGTGAAAAGCATGAAGTGGGCTTTACCTTCTTCATCGATCCGGGCAAGCGCGTGTACGTGCGCCACATGAATATCGCCGGCAACACCACCACGCGCGATGAAGTCATCCGCCGCGAATTCCGCCAGTTCGAATCGTCCTGGTATGACAGCAACAAGATCAAGCTGTCGCGCGACCGTGTCGACCGCCTTGGCTACTTCAAGGACGTGACCATCGACACGCCGGAAGCGCAGGGCACGACCGACCAGGTCGACGTCAACGTGACGGTGGTGGAAAAACCAACCGGTAACTTCCTGATCGGCGGCGCTTTCTCGCAATCGGAAAAATTTACCCTGTCGGCGTCGATTTCGCAGGCCAACTTTGCCGGTAGCGGCAACACGGTCGGCATCGAACTCAATACCAGCCACTACAGTCGCACGATCGCGTTTTCGCAAACCAATCCGTACTACACGGACGACGGCATTTCGCGCAGCTTTGAAGTCTACCTGCGTACGACGGAACCGCCGGCGCTGAACATCGGCAGCTACAAGATCAAGCAAACCGGTGGCCGTGTCAGTTTCGGCGTGCCGTTCTCGGAAGTCGACACCGTCTTCTTCGGTATCGGCGCCGAGCGCTCGCGCATCGAAACCGACATCACCAGCCCGATCCGCTTCAAGCAGTATGTGGTTGACAATGGCGGCCCGTCCGACGGTATCGGTTCGGCCACCACCAATTCCATCCCGCTGACGGCGGCATGGCAGCGCGACAGCCGCGACAGCGCCCTGACGCCGTCGATCGGCCGCTACCAGCGCGTCAACCTGGAGGCTGACCTGATCGGCGACCAGAAATACTTCCGTGCCATCTATGAGCACCAGTATTTCCGTCCGCTGTTCAGCAAGGTCACCCTGGCGCTGAAGGGCGAACTCGATTACGGCCACGGCATCGGCAAGCACGTTTACCCGGTCTTCAAGAACTTCTACGGCGGCGGTATCGGTTCGGTGCGCGGCTACCTGAGTTCTTCGCTGGGCGCGGTCGAACCGAGCACCAACGATGCCCTGGGCGGCGCTTCGCGCCTGATCGGTAACGCGGAACTGCAGATGCCATTCCCCGGTTCGGGCAATGACCGCAGCTTGCGCTGGTTCGGTTTCCTTGACGGCGGCCAGGTCTACCAGGAAGGCGAAAAAATGCGTTTGTCGCAATTGCGCTATTCTGCTGGCTTGGGCATCAGCTGGATTTCCCCGGTGGGCCCGCTCAAGCTGAGCTATGCCAAGCCGCTGAACGCCAAGCCGACGGACCGCCTGGAGCGCTTCCAGTTCCAGATGGGCACCGGTTTCTGACCGGCCATCTGAACCGGGGCGACAGCTTTTACTTTTTGACCATGGAGTATCATGAACACCGCATCCGCTACCCTGCCCAAGACCCTTGCCGTGATCGCATTGTGCTGGAGTTCGCTGTTGCCGGTGCAGGCGCAGGCTCAGGAGTCGAAGATCGCCTGGATCAGCAGCGAACGTATTTATAACGAATCGAGGCTGGCCAAGCTGGCCAGCGCCAAGCTGGCCGAAGAGTTCCGCTCGCGTGAAAAAGCCGTGCAGGAACTGGCCAGCCGCTTCAAGGTCGCCAACGAAGCCCTGGAAAAGGACATGCCGACCCTGAGCGAGGCGGAGCGCGCCAAGCGCCAGCGCGAGTTTTTCGAGCTGGACAAGGAGCTGCAACGCCGCCAGCGCGAGTTTCGCGAAGACCTGAGCCAGCGTACGAACGAAGAGCGCAGCGCCATCGCGGAAAAGGCCAACACCATCATCCAGCAGATGGCGCATATCGAAGGATATGACATCGTGCTGCAGGAAGCCCTGTGGGCCAGCCCGCGCATCGACATTACCGACAAGGTATTGAAGGCGCTGGACAAGTAACTGTAATAGTTTTTACGCCTGACAGTGCCGTGGCGAGCGGATGTGAGTTGTGATTGAGAAGCGGAGCTGTGCTGGAGCACAGTGAGCATCGGAGACCGCAAATCGCGCCGCGCAGCAGGCATAGTCAGGCGTTCTTATAAAGGTAAAAGATGGGCACTCGACTAGGAGACTTGGTCGAACGCTTCGGCGGGCAGTTGGCGGGCGATCCGAACCTGGAAGTTTCAGGCATCGCACCGCTGGCCGACGCCGGCGCTTCGCACATCAGCTTTCTCAGCAATAGCAAATTCCGCGCACAGGCCGCCCAGAGTGGCGCCGCGGCGCTGATCCTCACGCCGGCCGACGACGCGCTGATCGGCGACGACTACGCCGGCGCGCGTATCGTCACCCCGAATCCCTATGTGTATTTCGCGCGTGCGGCGCAGTATTTTGCCGCCCTGCACGAGATCAAGGCCCCGGTCGGCATCCATCCGGGCGCCTTTGTCGACGCCAGCGCGCAGGTTGACGCCAGCGCCTCCGTCGGCGTGCATGCGGTGATCGAAGCGGGCGCCGTGATCGGTGCCGGCTGCGTCATCGGCGCCGGCTGCGTGGTGGGCCGCGACGCCGTCATCGGCGCCGGTACCCAGCTGTTCGCCAACGTGACCTTCCACGCGCGCTGCGTGATCGGCCAGCGCGGCATCATCCATTCGGGCGCCGTGATCGGCACCGACGGATTCGGCTTCGCCAACGAAGGCGGCGTGTATATCAAGATTCCGCAGACGGGCAGGGTGGTGATCGGTGACGATGTCGATATCGGCGCCAACACCACCATCGACCGTGGCGCACTGGCCGACACCATCATCGAAGATGGCGTCAAGCTCGATAACCAGATCCAGATCGGCCACAACTGCCATATCGGCGCGCACACGGCCATGGCCGGCTGCGTCGGCGTGGCCGGCAGCGCCATCATCGGCAAGTACTGCACCTTTGGCGGTGCCGCCATGGTGCTGGGCCACCTGACCATTGCCGACCGCGTCCACGTGGGCTCGGGCAGCATGGTTTCGCGTTCGATCCTGGAAGCGGGCCAGTACACGGGCTTCTATCCGCTGGCCAAGAACGCCGACTGGGAAAAGAGCGCCGCCATCGTGCGCAACCTGTCAAGCATGCGCGAGAAGATACGCGCGCTTGAAAAAACAATTAAAACACTGACCACGCAAGACGAAAAATGACTACTGAAAAAAAGACCCTCGACATCCTCGCCATCAAATCGCTGCTGCCGCACCGTTACCCGCTGCTGCTGGTTGACCGCGTGCTGGATTGGGAAGCGAACAAAACCATCACCGCCATCAAGAACGTGACGGTCAACGAAGAGTTCTTCCAGGGCCATTTCCCGCACAAGCCAGTCATGCCTGGCGTGCTGATGATCGAAGCGCTGGCGCAGACGGCGGCCTTGCTGTCGTTCCTGACGATGGGCGTGAAGCCGGACGAAAATTCGGTGGTGTACTTTGTCGGCATCGACAATGCGCGCTTCAAGCGTCCTGTCGAGCCGGGCGACCAGCTGAAGATGGATGTGGAAATCCTGCGCGTCTCGCGCGGCATCTGGAAATACAAGGCCGTCGGTACGGTCGACGGCAAGCTGGCGGTGGAAGCGGAACTGATGTGCACCATCCGCAGCGCGCAGGATGCGAGCCAGTCTGCGAGCCAGCCAGCGGGGCAGTAACATGGCGGCCATCCACTCCACGGCAGTCATCGACCCGAAGGCCGAGCTCGACAGTTCGGTCGAGGTGGGTCCGTACACCATCATCGGTCCGCACGTGCGCATCGGCGCCGGCACCAAGGTTGGCCCGCACGTGGTGATCGACGGGCACACGACGATCGGCAGCGATAACCACCTGTTCCAGTTTTCCTCCATCGGCGCGCAGCCGCAGGACAAAAAATGGGCGGGCGAGGCGACGCGCCTGGAAATCGGCGACCGCAACACCATCCGCGAATTCTGCACCTTCAACACGGGCACCGTGCAGGGCGGCGGCGTGACGCGCCTGGGTAATGACAACTGGATTTCGGCGTATGTGCATCTGGCGCACGACTGCCTGGTGGGCAACAACACGATTTTTTCGAACAATGCGCAGCTGGCGGGCCACGTGGAGATCGGCGACTGGGTCATCATGAGCGGCTTCGCCAATGTGCACCAGTTCTGCAAGATCGGCGCGCACGCCTTCGTCGGCATGAGCACCAGCCTGACGCAGGACGTGCCACCGTTCGTCCTGTTGAACGGTAATCCGGCGCAGGCGCATGGCGTCAATATCGAGGGCTTGAAACGCCGCGGCTTTACGCGCGAGCAGATCAACGGCATCCGCACCGCGTATAAACTCATCTACCGCTCGGGACTGACCCTGGAAGAATCCAAGGCTGCCCTGTTCGAAGAAGAAGCGGCATCGTCGCCCGAGGTGGCGGAACACATTCGTGCCATGCGCGAATTCCTTGGCGTGGCGTCGCGTGGCATCGTCCGCTGACCAGTCCGGCGGCCGGCCGGTCGCCAATGTCGCCATCGTCGCCGGCGAGGTGTCGGGCGACCTGCTGGCCAGCCGGCTGCTGTCCGGCCTCGTGCCGCAGCTGCCCGGCGCCCGCTTTCACGGCATTGGCGGCGAGCACATGGCCAGGCAGGGCTTCGTGTCCGACTGGCCGCTCGACAAGCTGACTGTGCGGGGCCTGTTCGAGATCATTCCCCGCTACCGCGAGATCAAGGGCATCCAGAACGCATTGCGCGACCAGCTGCTGGCGGAGCGTCCCGCCGTCTTCATCGGCGCCGACTATCCGGGCTTCAACCTGGGGCTGGAACAGCAGCTCAAGGAAGGCGGCATCCCTACCGTGCACTACATCGGGCCGCAGATATGGGCCTGGCGCGGTGGCCGCATCAAGAAAATCATCAAGGCCGTCTCGCACATGCTGGTGATCTTCCCCTTCGAGGAAGAGATCTACCGCAAGGCGGGCGTGCCCGTCACCTATGTCGGCCATCCGCTGGCTGAAATGATTCCGTTGCAGCCCGACGAAGCGGCCGCGCGCCGCACCCTGGGCTTGCCGGAAGACGCGAATGTCGTGACCCTGATGCCGGGCAGCCGCATGGGCGAACTCAAATACAATACGGTGGCCTTTGTCGGTGCCTGCAAGCTGCTGCTGGCGCGCGACCGCTCCCTGCGTTTCGTCGCGCCCATGGCCGGCGAAAAGCAGCGCCAGTACTTCCTGCAATTGATCGCGGAAGCCGGCTTGCAGGACGTCGAGATCCTGCTCACCGACGGCGGCTCGCACACGGCCATCTGCGCCGCCGATGCGGTGCTGGTGGCGTCCGGCACGGCCTCGCTGGAAGTGGCGCTGTACAAGAAGCCCATGGTCATCGCCTACAAGATGATGCGCGCGTCGTGGGAAATCATGCGCCACATGGGTTACCAGCCGTGGATCGGTTTGCCAAACATCCTGGCGCGCGACTACCTGGTGCCCGAGCTGCTGCAAAACGCGGCCAGCCCCGAATCGCTGGCCGAGGCCATGTGGCAGCAGCTGAGCGACGTGCCGGGCCGTTTGCGCCTGGTGCAGCGCTTCACGGACATGCACCACAGCCTGCTGCGCGACAGCGCGCGAGAGAGCGCCAACGCCGTCATGCAAGTCATCGCCGCCAACCGCAAGTAAGCCCCGATCACCGCTTCAACCGCAGTACCAACCAAAGATTCAACGTGAAAAATATCTATCCCGGCCTGTTTGACGACTTGCCATTCTCGCTCGATGAAATCATCTGCGGCGTCGACGAGGCAGGACGCGGTCCGCTGGCCGGCCCCGTGTTCGCCGCCGCCGTGATCCTCGACCCGAACCAGCCCATCGACGGCCTGCGCGACTCGAAAAAACTCAGCGAAACCAGGCGCGACCTGCTGGCGCCGCAGATCAAGGCCAAGGCCCTGGCCTGGGCCATCGCCGAAGCGTCGGAAGAAGAGATCGACCGCCTGAACATTTTGCAGGCGTCGATGCTGGCCATGCGCCGCGCCGTCGAGGCGTTGGCTACCGTGCCGACCCTGGCCCTGATCGACGGCAACCGCTGCCCCGTGATGCCGATACGCGGCATGGCCATCATTGGTGGCGACGACAAGGTCGATTCGATTTCCGCCGCCTCGATCCTGGCCAAGACGGCGCGCGACGCGGCCCTGGTACACCTGCATGCGGCCTATCCCGAATACTGCTTCGACCAGCACAAGGGCTACGGCACCAAGCTGCACCTCGAGCGCCTGCACCTGCACGGCGCCTCGCCCGTGCACCGCCGCTCGTTCGCGCCCGTGCGCAACGTGATCGCCCTGTTTGGTGGACAGGAGGTGGCGGCATGAAGACGATTACCTCGCGCGACAACGCGCAATACAAGGATTTGCTGAAGCTGGCGGGCAGCTCGCAGGCGCGCCGCAAGTCGGGCCGCACCTTGCTCGACGGCGTGCACCTGTGCCAGTCCTACCTGCAGCTGCGCGGCATGCCGGAGCAATGCATCGTCAGCGAAAGCGCCTTGCAGAACGGGGAAGTGGCGGACATCGTCGGCCAGCTGGAAAGCCAGCGCGCGCACGTGCTGGGCTTGCCTGACGCGCTGTATAACGCGGTGAGCCAGGTCGAGCACGGCGTGGGCGTGATGTTCCTCATCGAGACGCCGGAACGGGCCGTCACGCAGCCCCTGGGCGTGTCGGCCGTGCTGCTCGATAACCTGCAAGACCCGGGCAATGTGGGCTCCATCCTGCGCAGCGCGGCCGCCGCCGGCATCACGCAGGTGTATTGCAGCGCCGGCACGGCTTTCTGCTGGTCGCCGAAGGTGCTGCGCGCGGCGATGGGCGCGCATTTCGTGCTCGACATCTTTGAAAACGTCGACCTGGCGGCGCTCGTTTCCGGCGCCAAGGTGGCGACCCTCGCCACCAGCGGCTACGCCACCCAGCGCCTGTACGACGTCGACCTGCGCCAGCCCGTCGCGTGGCTGTTCGGCCATGAAGGGCAGGGCGTGGCCGACGACCTGCTGTCGATGGCCACGCACCAGGTGGTCATTCCCCACCTGGGCCAGATCGAATCGCTGAACGTGGCCGCCTGCGCCGCCGTGTGCTTCTTCGAACAGCTGCGCCAGGGCCAGGCCTGACGCTTTCCAAGCAGAGCCGCCATGCCTGATCATCCAGTTCCGCCTTTGCCCGCCGACGGTGTCACACGCGACGAGGCCTGGTGGCGCCAGGTGGCCGCGTTGTATCCCGCGCCGCCGGACACCATCGTCAATCTCGAGCATGGCTATTTCGGCGCCATGGCCGCGCCCGTGCAAGCCGCCTTCGAGCAGGCCGTGCGCTACACCAACGAGCAACTGAGTCCTTTCGTGCGCGGCGAGTTCACGCGCACGCATGTGGATATCCTGCGCCAGCGCGTCGCTGCGCTGATCCATGCCGAACCGCGCGAGATACTGCTGACCCGCAGCGGCACCGAGTCGATGCAGGTGCTGATTACGCAATACCATGGCCTGGCGCCCGGTGATACGGTGCTGTGGAGTAATCTCGATTATCCGGCCATGCGCACGGCCATGCGCTGGCTGGCGCAGAGCCGTGGCGTCACCAGCACGCAAATCAAGCTGAGCTTGCCCATCGGCGATGACGAGATCATCGCCAGTTATGCGCAAGCCATGCGCCAGCCCGTCAAGCCCAAGTTGCTGCTGCTGTCGCAGGTAACGCCGGCCAATGGCCAGCAACTGCCAGTGCAGGCCATCATGGCGCTGGCGCGCGAGCACGGCATCGACGTGCTGCTCGACAGCGCCCATGCGCTGGGGCAGGTTGACGTGGACGTGCAGGCCATGGGCATCGATTTCGCCGGCTTCAATCTGCACAAATGGCTGGGGGCGCCGGCGGGACTGGGTGTCGTGTATATCCGCGCATCGCAGCTGCACAAGATCGAGCCGCACTTTGGCGATGATGATTATCCGCTTGACGATATCCGCAGCCGCCTGCACATGGGCATGCCGCCGATCGGTGCCATCCTGGCCGCGCCTGCCGCATTGGACTTCCATGCGCGCCTGGGTGGCACGCCGGCCAAGACCGAACGCCTGGCCTGGCTGCGCAATTACTGGGTCAGCCGCGCCGCGCAACTGCCCGGCGTGCGCATGTTGTCTCCGCTCGACGCCAGGCGCGGCACGGCGCTGGTGGCGTTTGCCGTCGATGGCATGCGTGCGCGGGAGCTGCAGCAGGTTTTATTGCACCGCTTCGGCGTGTTTACCGTCGAACGCAATATCGGCGATACCGACATCGTGCGCGCCACTGTGGCCATCACCACCACCATCGGTGAACTGGACCGGTTGGTGGCGGCGCTGACGGCACTATCCAGAGAAACGGACACCTGACAAAACCGACGCGCAGCAGGTTTGGTCAAGCGTACTAGTACTCGCGGCGGTTCGGCTTGATCTCCTGCAGGATCGTCGTGGAGATCTCTTCGATCGACTTGGTGGTCGAGGAGAGCCAGCGGATGCCCTCGCGTTTCATCATTTTTTCCGCCTCGTTGACCTCGTAACGGCAATTTTCGATGGCCGCATACTTGCTTCCAGCGCGCCTTTCGTTGCGTATTTCCGACAAACGTTCGGGCGTAATGCTCAATCCGAAAATTTTATTCTTAAATTCCAGCAGGGCCGATGGCAGCTTGTCGCGCTCGAAATCATCGGGAATCAGCGGATAATTGGCCGCCTTGATACCGTATTGCATGGCCAGATACAGGCTGGTCGGGGTCTTGCCAGAGCGTGACACACCCACCAGAATGACATCGGCCGAGGACAGGTTCTTGTGCGACTGGCCATCGTCGTGCGCCAGCGAATAGTTGATCGCCTCGATGCGGTTCTTGTATTCCTCGCTGTCGACGATATTGTGCGAGCGCCCGATGGTATGGGTCGACATGACGCCCAGTTCCTGCTCCAGCGGGGCGACAAAGGTCTGGATCAGGTCCATGTGCATGCCGCTGGACTTGCGGATCACGGCCGACAGGTCGTTCTTCACCAGGGTGGAGAAAATGATCGGGCGCTGGCCATCGGTGGCGAACGCTTCGTTGATCTTGCGCGCCGCCTCGTAGGCCTTGTCCATGGTGTCGATGAAGGGCAGGCGGATCTGGCGGAAGCGCAGATCGAACTGCGTCAGCACCGAGTGGCCGAACGTCTCGGCGGTGATGCCGGTGCCGTCGGAAACGAAGAAAACGGTGCGGGCCGCGGAGGGCAGAGGGGGGCGTGGATCTTGTGTCATGGGTTTTCGGATCAAGATTGTGCGTCGTCAATTTGCGCCGCACAAGGTAAAATGGCTGCAACGGTATGATTGTGCTGCACGACGCCAAGAATAACAAGAAGACTGTCTGTGCGCCGCGCGTAAAGATTTCTATCATCAGTAAGGGTGTCATTATGACCAACGCAGTATCGCAACAGCAGGAAGACAAGGACGCGGTGTATGTTGCCTCGTTCGAGCATTTGCGCATGACGGATGTCGAATCCGTCGGCGGCAAGAACGCCTCCCTGGGCGAAATGATCAGCCAGCTGGCGGAAGCCGGCGTGCGCGTGCCCGGTGGCTTTGCCACCACGGCGCAGGCATTCCGCGATTTCCTGTCGTATAGCGCCAATGGCGGCTTGCCGCTGGCCGAACGCATCGCCCAGCGCCTCGAAGGGCTGAACATCGATGACGTGCGCTCGCTGGCGCAAGCCGGTGCCGAGATCCGTCAATGGATCGTGGAAACGCCATTCCAGCCACGCCTGGCCGCCGAAATCGACCAGTTCTACGCCAAGCTGGTGGCCGATTCCGATACGGAAATGTCGTTTGCCGTGCGTTCCTCCGCCACGGCGGAAGACTTGCCGGATGCTTCTTTTGCTGGCCAGCAAGAAACCTTCCTGAACGTGGTCGGCATCGACAACGTGCTCGAGGCCATGAAGCAGGTGTTCGCGTCGCTGTACAACGACCGCGCCATCTCGTACCGCGTGCACAAGGGCTTTACGCACGCTGAAGTGGCCTTGTCGGCCGGCGTGCAGCGCATGGTGCGCTCCGACCTGGGCGCGGCTGGCGTGATGTTTACCATCGATACGGAATCGGGCTTCAAGGACGTGGTCTTCGTCACCTCCAGCTATGGCCTGGGCGAGACCGTGGTGCAGGGCGCCGTCAATCCCGACGAATTCTATGTGCACAAGCCGATGCTGGAAAAAGGCAAGTCGCCCGTGATCCGCCGCAATATCGGCTCGAAGCTGCTGAAGATGGAATTCACGAACGAAGCGAAAGCTGGCCGTTCCGTGAAAACCGTCGACGTGCCCGTCGAAATGCGCAACCGCTATTCGCTGAACGACAGCGAAGTGGTGGAGCTGGCCAAATACGCCGTCATCATCGAAAACCACTACGGCCGTCCGATGGACATCGAGTGGGGCAAGGATGGCCGCGACGGCAAGCTGTACATCCTGCAAGCGCGTCCCGAGACCGTCAAGTCGCAGCAAAAGGCGACCGACGTGCAAGAACGCTTCAAGCTGAAAAGCACCGGCACCGTGCTGACCTCCGGCCGCGCCATCGGCCAGAAGATCGGCGCCGGCCCCGTGCGCGTGATTCACGACCCGGCCGACATGGAGCGCGTGCAGCCAGGCGACGTGCTTGTTGCCGACATGACAGACCCGAACTGGGAGCCGGTCATGAAGCGCGCTTCGGCCATCGTCACCAACCGCGGCGGTCGTACTTGCCACGCAGCAATTATTGCGCGTGAACTGGGCGTGCCTGCCGTCGTCGGCTGCGGCGACGCGACCGACGTGCTGAAAGATGGCACGTTTGTCACCGTGGTGTGCTCCGAAGGCGACGAAGGCAAGATCTACGATGGCTTGCTGGAAACAGAAGTGTCGGAAGTGTCGCGCGGCGAATTGCCGAAGCTCGACACCAAGATCATGCTCAACGTGGGCAATCCGCAGCTGGCGTTCGACTTCCAGTCCGTGCCGAATGCCGGCGTGGGTCTGGCGCGCCTGGAATTCATCATCAATAACAATATTGGTGTGCACCCGCGCGCGATCCTGGAATACCCGAACATCGATGCCGACCTGAAAAAGGCCGTGGAATCGGTGGCGCGCGGCCACGCTTCGCCAAAGGCGTTCTACATCGACAAGCTGGCCGAAGGCATCGCCACCATCGCCGCCGCGTTCTGGCCGAAAAAAGTCATCGTGCGCCTGTCCGACTTCAAGTCGAACGAGTACAAGAAGCTGATCGGCGGTTCGCGCTATGAGCCGGACGAAGAAAACCCGATGCTGGGCTTCCGCGGCGCGGCGCGCTACCTGTCGGCCGACTTCTCCGAAGCGTTCAACATGGAATGCGAAGCGATGAAGCGCGTGCGCAATGACATGGGCCTGACGAACGTGGAAATCATGGTGCCCTTCGTGCGCACCCTGGGCCAGGCCGAGAAAGTCATCGACTTGCTGGCAAAGAATGGCTTGAAGCGCGGCGAGAACGACCTGCGCGTCATCATGATGTGCGAAGTGCCGTCGAACGCCATCCTGGCCGACCAGTTCCTCGACCATTTCGATGGCTTCTCGATCGGTTCGAACGACCTGACCCAGCTGACTCTGGGCCTGGACCGCGATTCCGGCATGGAATTGCTGGCCGCCGACTTCGACGAGCGCGATCCTGCCGTGAAAGCGCTGCTGGCCCTGGCCATCAAGGCTTGCCTGGCACGCGGCAAGTACATCGGCATTTGCGGTCAGGGTCCTTCCGACCATCCGGACTTCGCCGTCTGGCTGATGGAGCAGGGCATCGAATCGATGTCGCTGAATCCGGATTCGGTGATCGACACCTGGCAGAAACTGGCTGCGCTGAAAGCGTAAGCATCTTTCCCGCCCTTTGAAAACCCGCTGCCGCTCACCCGGCAGCGGGTTTTTTTATGCCTGCCACGCGGCGCACGGCAGTATTCGATGGGCTTGCTCCAGATCAGCTAAAATGATTCCACCAATACATTGAAACAGGAGTTCACATGGCAAGCAAGAAACCGAGCAAAGTGGCAAAGATCGATATCGGCATTTCCGAAGCGGACCGCGCGAAGATTGCGGAAGGCCTGTCCGGCCTGCTGGCCGACAGCTACACCTTGTACCTGATGACCCATAATTTTCACTGGAACGTCAAGGGGCCGATGTTCAACACCCTGCACCTGATGTTCATGACGCAATACACGGAGCAGTGGGCCGCGCTGGACCTGATCGCCGAGCGCATCCGCGCTCTCGGCTACCCGGCGCCCGGTACCTACAAGGAATTCGTCAAGCTGGCCTCGATCAAGGAAATCGACGGCGTGCCGCCGGCGCTGGACATGGTCAGCCACCTGGTATCGGCACAGGAAGCAACCGCGCGCACGGCGCGCCGCCTGTTCCCGCTGCTGGAAAAAGCCAATGACCAGCCGACGGCCGACCTGATCACGCAGCGCCTGGATTTGCATGAAAAGACGGCGTGGATGTTGCGCAGCCTGCTCGAGGAATAAAGGCCGGGCCTGCGGCGCTAATTCGCCCCCGCCTATTGACGTCATCAGGAATTGCGTTAGACTGCTTGTATATAGGTGTTTGGCAAGAATAATATCAGGCAGTAATACTCATTAAACCCCGTCGCTTATATAGGCTACGGGGTTTTTTATTTTCGGATTCGCAAAGATGGAGGCATCATGGCTGAATGGGTAGGCTGGTTTGTGGCGGCTGGCGCGGTATTGATCCTGGAGCTGTTTACGGGCACGTTTTATTTGCTGATGATTGCCATCGGCATCAGTGCCGGAGGACTGGTGGCGCTGGCGGGCGGCAATGGCGGCTGGCAAGCCCTGACGGCCGCCATTGTCGGCGTGGCTGCCACCCTGTTATTGCGGCGCAGCCGTTTTGGCAAGGCGGCGCGGCGCGATGCGGCGCAGGACCCGAATGTGAATCTCGATATCGGCCAAAGCGTGGCGGTCGCGCATTGGGTCGACGGCGCGGCGCGCGTCATGTACCGCGGCGCCTTGTGGGATGTGGAGCTGATTCCCGGCGGCGATACGCAAGCCGGCCATTACACCATACATGCCGTGCGTGGCAGCCGTTTGATTGTTGGATAACCTGGAGAGTAGATTATGGAAGTAAGCACTGGTAGCGTGTCGCTGATCTTGTTATTGCTGGCATTGGTATTTGTCTTCAAGACGGTCAATGTGGTGCCGCAGCAGCATGCCTGGGTGGTGGAGCGTCTGGGCAAGTTTCACGCGGTATTGGGTCCTGGCCTGAATATTGTCGTGCCTTTTGTCGACCGTATCGCCTACAAGCACGTGCTCAAGGAAATTCCGCTCGACGTACCGCCGCAGGTGTGCATCACGCGCGACAATACGCAATTGCAGGTCGATGGCATTCTGTATTTCCAGATTACCGATGCCATGCGTGCTTCATATGGCTCGTCGAATTATATTGCCGCCATTACGCAGCTGGCGCAAACGACCTTGCGTTCGGTGATCGGTAAAATGGAACTCGACAAGACATTTGAAGAACGCGACCATATCAATACGGCCATCGTGAATGCCATCGATGAATCGGCGGCGAATTGGGGCGTCAAGGTATTGCGCTATGAAATCAAGGATTTGACGCCGCCCAAGGAAATCCTGCATGCGATGCAGGCACAGATTACGGCCGAACGCGAGAAGCGCGCCCTGATTGCCGCCTCGGAAGGGCGCAAGCAGGAACAGATCAATATCGCCAGCGGTGAGCGCGAAGCGGCCATTGCCCGCTCCGAAGGCGAGAAGCAGGCCTCGATCAACCGTGCCGAAGGCCAGGCCACGGCCATCGTCGCGCTGGCTCAGGCCAGTGCCGAGGCGCTGCGCCAGGTGGGTGCCGCCATTCGCGAACCGGGCGGGGAAGATGCCGTGAACCTGAAAGTAGCCGAGCAGTATGTGGGCGCGTTCGCACAATTGGCGAAAACCAATAACTCGATTATCGTGCCGGCGAATCTGGGCGATATGAGCGGTTTGATCGCCACGGCGATGCAGGTGGTGAAAACGCAGAAGCCGAAAGGCAGCGTGGCGATTCCCTGATTGCCTGGTGAATAGCAAACTCGTAGCAGGTTTGTCTTTAATACTGCCCGCCATATCGCGGGCAGTTTTCAATTGCGCCATTGGAATATATGCTGGCAGACGGGCTGGAGTATCTGCGCTTGAATCCATAACCTTGAAATATTTTCTTTATGCTATGCTGTGCGCACTTTCGGGCTTATATGCTGTCGTGCGACGCTTATCTTTTTGATTAAGTAGAATCTGCGGCTCATGCATGGCTATGATTGCGCCGATATCCGCGACGGATACTTGGGAGGAATTTGGGAGTTGATGCATAAGGGACGATAGTATTGCTCCCATGTATATTTTGAATTGCAATTTATAATTACTATAAATTGCAATGAAACAAAAAGTACTGCAAAATAAATACTGCCGATGGGGCTGTATTGAACCGCAGCCGTACAAAGCGGAGACGCTTGTACAGGCAGTTCATGCGCGATGCCGGTTCCCCATGCTGGAAGGATTACACTGTTTGAAAGCCAGGGAAGCAGGTTTTTTGGTAAAAGAATTGTAAAAAACAATCAAATCTGAAGAAAAATCACCTCAGTCGCGTTACAATTGGATAGAATTTAACTGTTCAGTTATATTTTTCAACTCAAACAAGGAAATATCATGGATCTGTCCAGCTTATCCCTGTCCGAACTGCGCACCTTGCAGGACGACATCAAGAAGCAAATGAAGAAACGCGAACAGGACGATCTGTCCAAAGCGCGCGAGCAAATCCTGGCAATCGCCCAGAGCGTTGGCGTTTCCGTAAAAGATCTGGTTGGTACGGGTATCCGCGCTAAAACCGGCACGGTCGCAGTACGCTATCGCAATCCGGATGACGCGACGCAGCAATGGACTGGCCGTGGCCGTCAGCCGAAATGGGTCAAAGAGTGGACCGATTCGGGCAAGTCGCGTGATTTGCTGAAGGTTTGATTCTGAAGGTTTAAAAACCGTTCATTCGGATGCTTGTCCTGTGCAGTGGTACAGGTGTAGTACAAGGCAGCATGCAAGCATCCGGAACTTTCCTGATTTATCGTCTTTGGCCAGGCAGGCAAAGCTGATTCATTCGCTTATCTTCATGGTGTTTTCACCAATACCAGTTTTTTCCCGCCGTATCTCTTTCCATTCCCTGTTTTTATCCCATTGCGCTGTGCGTTTCCGCTTGCCGCAGGCACCGGCAAAATAAAACCCGGCATATAGCCGGGCTTGATGGTATCGGCGCAGCACGCTGCGCGTAGCGCCGGATCAGCGGCGGTGCGACTTCATCGCCGCCTGGACTTCGCGCGCGCCGTCGCGGTCGCGTTCCGCTGCCCGCTTGTCGTGCTGCTTCTTGCCCTTGGCCAGGCCGATTTCGCATTTCACGCGGCCGCCCTTGTAGTGCAGGTTGAGCGGCACCAGGGTATAGCCGGAGCGTTCCACCTTGCCGATCAGTTTATCCATTTCCGCACGGTGCAGCAGCAGCTTGCGCGTGCGCACGGCTTCCGGATGGATATGGGTGGAGGCGGTCGGCAGGGCGCTGATATGCGCACCGAACAGGAAGAGTTCATCGCCGCGGACGACGACGTAGGCTTCCTTGATTTGTACGCGGGCGTCGCGGATGGCTTTGACTTCCCAGCCTTCCAGCACGATGCCGGCTTCGTAGCGATCCTCGATAAAGTAGTCGTGGAAGGCTTTTCTGTTGTCTGCTATGGTCATGAGATGGTAAATGTGCGCGGGTCGGTTAAACTACTGTCTCGCGCAAGCGCGATAAAATCAAATGTATCCAACATCATAGCAAATGGTTCTTCAATGGCAGTAGTACATAAATCAGTTTTTCTCGGCTATAGCGCCGAACAAATGTTCGCGCTGGTGGCGGCGGTGGAGGATTATCCCAAATTCCTGCCCTGGTGTGGTGCGGTCGAGATTCGCGAGCGGGGCGAGAACACGGTTGTCGCCAGCGTGGGCATACATTACCACGGCGTGCGCCAAAGCTTCACCACGTCCAACGAGAACGTGCCGCCGACTTCCATCAAGATGAAGCTGGTGGACGGTCCTTTCAAGACCCTCGACGGCGTGTGGACCTTCAAGGCCCTGCGCGAAGATGCGTGCAAGATCGAACTGGACCTGCACTACGAGTTTTCCAGCCGCGTACTGGAACAGATCATCGGCCCCGTCTTCGGCATGATCGCCAACAGCATGGTCGATTCCTTCTGCAAGCGCGCGGAGACGGTGTATGGCTGAAGCAGGCATCACGGTGCAAGTATGCCACGCGCTGCCGGACAGCACGTTCCTGCGCTCCTTGAACGTGCCTGCCGGCACCACCATCGAGCAGGCGGTGGCGTTGAGCGGTTTGCTGCGGGAAGTCCCCACCATCGACCTGGCCGTGAATATGGTCGGCATCTATGGCAAGAAGAAGCCGGTGGACACCGTTTTGCGCGAGCATGACCGTATCGAGGTGTACCGTCCTCTGCAGGCGGACCCGAAAGAAGCGCGTCGGCGCAGGGCTGGCGGTAAGCCTGCGAAGGGCTGAGCGGGCAGGCCTATCGCCGCGAAGCCGTTGCCTGGTGAGCGCCACTTTTTGCTATTTCCAAATATCTTTTTTATGCTGCAAGGACGGAGGGCGCTTTTTTCTGTATAATCTGCTTTTGCGCCAATAGGAAATGCTATGCGTCTACTTCAAAAAGCACTCACATTCGATGACGTGCTGCTCGTCCCAGCCTACTCCAACGTTCTGCCCGCCGATACGTCCCTCAAAACTCGCCTGACCCGCAATATCACCCTGAATATTCCCTTGCTGTCCGCAGCCATGGATACGGTGACGGAAGCCCGTCTGGCGATCGCGATGGCCCAGGAAGGCGGCATCGGCATCATCCACAAGAATTTGAATCCGAAGGACCAGGCACGTGAAGTGGCCCGCGTAAAGCGTTTCGAAGCAGGTGTGTTGCGTGATCCGATCACGATTCCACCGGAAATGAAAATCCGCGACGTGATCGCTCTGACGGAACAGTACGGCATCAGCGGTTTCCCTGTTGTCAAGGGCAAGGAAGTCGTCGGCATCATCACCAACCGCGATTTGCGCTTTGAAAAGGAACTCGACGCGGAAGCTTCCGCCAAGATGACCCCGCGCGAAAAGCTGGTGGTCGTCAACGAAGATGCCGATACGGCCGAAGCCAAGCGCCTGATGAACAAGCACCGCCTCGAGCGCGTGCTGGTCGTCAACGACGCGTTTGAGCTGCGCGGCCTGATCACCGTCAAGGATATCCAGAAATCGACCTCGCACCCGTTCGCGTCGAAAGACAGCCAGGGCAAACTGCTGGTCGGCGCCGCTGTCGGCGTAGGCGCCAAGGATGAAGAACGCATCGACCTGCTGGTCGCTGCCGGTGTCGACGTGCTGGTGGTCGATACGGCCCACGGTCACTCGCAAGGCATCCTCGACCGCGTACGCTGGATCAAGACCAAGTACCCGCAAGTGGAAGTGATTGGCGGCAATATCGCTACCGCCGCTGCCGCCAAGGCGCTGGTGGAATACGGCGCCGATGCGGTCAAGGTCGGCATCGGTCCTGGCTCGATCTGCACCACGCGTATCGTTGCCGGCGTGGGCGTGCCGCAAATCACGGCCATTTCGAATGTTGCCGAAGCTTTGGCCGGTACGGGCGTGCCATGTATCGCCGACGGCGGTATCCGCTTCTCGGGCGATATCTCGAAAGCGCTGGCCGCTGGCGCCTCGACCGTCATGATGGGTTCCATGTTTGCCGGTACGGAAGAAGCACCGGGCGAAGTGATCCTGTACCAGGGCCGCAGCTACAAATCGTACCGCGGCATGGGTTCGCTGGGCGCGATGTCCGATGGCTCGGCTGACCGTTATTTCCAAGACGCCACCATGAAGGCCGACAAATTCGTGCCTGAAGGTATCGAAGGCCGCGTCGCCTACAAGGGCAGCGTGCTGGCGATCATCTTCCAGCTGGTGGGCGGCGTGCGTCAATCGATGGGTTACTGCGGTTGCGCCACCATCGACGAACTGCGCGAAAAAGCGGAATTCGTGGAAATCACCTCGGCCGGCATGCGCGAGTCGCATGTCCATGATGTGCAGATCACGAAAGAAGCGCCAAATTATCGCTCCGAGTAAGCGGTAACGAAAGTCCAGACCGGCGCCCAGTGCGCCGGTTTTGCAATTGACCCTGAATAAAGCTCCGACCATGCACTCTAAAATCCTCATTCTCGATTTCGGTTCCCAAGTCACCCAGTTGATCGCCCGCCGCGTGCGCGATTCCGGCGTGTTTTCCGAAGTCTTCCCGTATGACGTCAGCGATGAATTCGTGCGCAACTATGGCGCCGCCGGCGTGATCCTGTCGGGCAGCCACAATTCCACGCTGGATGGCGACTCGCCGCGCGCGCCGCAAGCCGTGTTCGAGCTGGGCGTGCCCGTGCTGGGCATCTGCTACGGCATGCAAACCATGGCGGCCCAGCTGGGCGGCAAAGTGGAAAATGGCCTGGTGCGCGAATTCGGCTACGCCGAAGTGCGCGCCCGCAGCCATACCAAGTTGCTCAACGGTATTGCCGACTTCGTCACAGACGAAGGCCACGGCATGCTGAAAGTGTGGATGAGCCATGGCGACAAGGTGCTGGAAATGCCGCCAGGCTTCAAGCTGATGGGCAACACCCCGAGCTGCCCGATCGCGGCCATGGCCGACGAAGAGCGCCAGTTCTACGGCGTGCAATTCCACCCGGAAGTGACGCACACGGTGCAGGGCAAGGCCATGATCGGCCGTTTCGTGCATGAAATCTGCGGCTGCAAGTCGGACTGGAACATGCCCGACTACATCAGCGAAGCGGTGGAAAAAATCCGCGCGCAAGTCGGTAGCGATGACGTCATCTTGGGCCTGTCCGGCGGCGTCGATTCGTCCGTGGCTGCGGCCCTGATCCACCGCGCCATCGGCGACCAGCTGACCTGCGTCTTCGTCGACCACGGCTTGCTGCGCCTGGACGAAGGCAAGATGGTGATGGACATGTTCGCCAAGAACCTGGGCGTGAAAGTCATCCGCGTCGATGCGGAAGACCAGTTCATGGGCCACCTGGCCGGCGTTACCGATCCCGAGCAAAAGCGCAAGATCATCGGCCGCGAATTCGTCGAAGTCTTCCAGGCCGAGTCGGGCAAGCTGGTCAACGCCAAATGGCTGGCGCAAGGCACGATCTACCCGGACGTCATCGAATCGGCCGGTAAAGGTAAAAAAGGCCAGACCATCAAGAGCCACCACAACGTGGGCGGCTTGCCGGACACCATGAAGCTCAAGTTGCTTGAGCCTTTGCGCGAACTGTTCAAGGACGAAGTGCGCAAACTGGGCGTAGCCCTGGGCTTGCCGCATGACATGGTCTACCGCCACCCGTTCCCTGGCCCGGGCCTGGGCGTGCGTATCCTCGGCGAAGTCAAGAAAGACTACGCCGATCTGCTGCGCCGCGCCGACGCCATCTTCATCGAAGAATTGCGCAACACGCCGTACGAATTCGTCGCCGGCCAGGCCGTCGACCCGGACGCGCTGCCAGCGAACTGGTATGAAGCGACGAGCCAGGCTTTCGCCGTCTTCCTGCCCGTCAAATCGGTGGGCGTGATGGGAGATGGCCGTACCTACGAATACGTGGTGGCCTTGCGCGCCGTGCAAACGCAGGACTTCATGACGGCCCACTGGGCGCACCTGCCGCACAGCTTGCTGGGCAAGGTCTCCAACCGCATCATCAATGAAGTGCGCGGCATCAACCGCGTCGTCTACGATATCTCGGGCAAGCCGCCGGCGACCATCGAGTGGGAGTGAGTTTCCCTAGGGGAGCATTTTCATCGTCATGCTCATCATGGTGATTCAGTAAGCAGGGCCCTGTTTTTACAGGGCCTTTTTTTATGGCGCTGGACTGTTATACCCGGACAGCCGGTAGCCCATGCCGCCAGGCGGCTCGGATTGCATGGCAAATCTGGCCCGGCTCAGGAGGGGATCAGGAAGCCGGCCTTGATGGCCTTGAGGACGGCTTGTTGGCGCGTCTGTACATTGAATTTCTTCTTCGCATTGGAGACATGGAAATTGATGGTGCCTTCGGAACGCAGCAGGATGCGCGAAATTTCCCACGAGGACTTGCCCGCCATGATCCACTGCAGGCATTCCATTTCGCGCGTGGTCAGCGGATTGGCGCCAGGCACGGGCGGCGCGTCGTGCTTGATGAAGCGGGCGGACGATTCGATCACGTAGTCGCGGATCAGGGCCAGCTGCGCAATCGTGGCGAAGCTGTCGCGTTCCGCATCCATCGGCGGCGCGTTGCGGATAAAACTCAACATGCCCGTTTCACCGCTTGCGCCGTGCACCGGGAAGCAAAAACCGGAGCGCATGCCGTGCTGGCACGCCTGTTCATAGAAGGCGCGCTGTGCGGGGCTGGTGAAACTTTCCGGCCGCCATAACAGCGGCATGGTATTGGCCAGGCAATGGGAGATGCTGGGATCGCTTTCATGCAGGCGTTCCGAGACATACAGCGCGCGCCAGGACGGCGGATAGTTGCTCACGACAAAGGACGCCTCCGGTGCCGGCCAGTGAAAAGCCACCGTCTTTTCCGGCGCGACGCCGTAATACACATGCTCGTAGCCGCATTGTGCGCCGATGCTGAACAGGAGACGGGTCCAGTCCGCTTCGGTTTGGCATCGCACCAGGCTAAACAGGTCATCCAGCAGCAGCATGGAATACTCCTCGGGTTGATGATGGTGGTTCGTAACGCCAACATGCAAGACGCGTCCCGGCGATCACGGTGTCGTCGCAATCGCTGCCTGTCATCAGGCGCGGTGGCAGGGGCGGGCGCAGCATCACAATACGAAGGTTAAACGAAGGGCAGATTTGTATGTTGCAGGATTTGAGCATTAGCAACACCTAGTAAAAATAATAGTTTTCTAGCAATCGTTACATTGTCACAAGCAGAGGCCGTATAAGGTTTCTGATGATGCAAGTAATGCGGAGAAACCCCTCTTTTTGTCCCGCTCGCCGGTGAGAATGCGTGATTATCTGGCCCATCGCCGGCCCGGCTCGCGCGGCGTGTCGCGGATACACCAAAGCCATGTCAGCGCAAACTGGCACATTTGTCAGGTGACTCACGCCGCGCCAGCGTGGCTTAATGTCGTTGCTGACCAATGCATTGTCAGTCGACTTGAAAAAACGGACGCGTGTAGATCAACGAATTTTCACTCTTAGAGGAATGCATCATGACATCTGAGTACAAGTACGCCACGGCGGAAATCAGTGTGCAAAACGCCCAGCCTGGCCAGCGCATCTCGGTCACACTGGACATCGAAACGAAATCGGACACCCTGTGCTGGAGCACCGGCGATCCATCGGAAGACAGCAATTCGGGCATCACCATTAACGCCTCGGGCGGCGTGGCCCTGCCGTTGAGCAGCCTGAGCGTCAATGGCGTCCTGATCGACCTGCAGATCAGCGCCGGCGGTTCGGATTCGGTAACCTTCAACATTTCGCCTTGCCTGACGGCCAATGGCAGCCTGTCGCTGCTGAAGATCAAGTCGACCAGCGATAGCGGTCCCGTGCTGACCTTCAATTTCGATGGCAAGAAGCCGATCACGCTGAGCCAGAACTTTGTCATCCTGGAGTGGCCGAATTAAGCCTTGCTGAAGCTGGCGTATCGGCACCCGTGTGAATGCCCGCCCGCGGCAGGGCATTCATCTTTTTTGGCTCTTCGAGGAATTACCGTGCAAGAATATTCGATCGCATTCATCTTTGAAGTCAGGTCCGACAATACGGTCCCGCTGAACGCCGTCCTGTCGATCACCGATGCCAACAGGATTTCGCTAACCGGAACACCGGTGCAGATCCAGCCCTGGGGCGGCGCGCCTGCCACGCCTCCGCTGGCTTACCTGAACGTGAAGGAAAATGGCATCAACCTGCAGGCAGGCGCCAATCCATCGGGCGACCAGCAAGCGCTGGAAGTGGTGGTCGGCGTGGTCCCGGCCGGCGCCAGCATGACCGTCAACTTCACCTATGTCGATGTGACCGTGCTGGGCTATTACCGCTTCCTCGGCGGCAGCGGCCAGGTGCCCCTGAAAGTGGGCAAGAACACCATCACCTTCCCGGAATAAACGCGCGATGAGCAAGCGGACTACGGGCGGTACCGACCTGGCGGCGACGACGCTTGCGGAGCATACGCCGGCCGCCGCGCCGCGCAAGCGCTCCGCGTCCGTCAGCAAGCCGGCCGGCCAGGCGCTGGCGCAGGCCGAGGCAAAGCTGGTCATGGCGCGCATCCAGATCGATGCCCTGGCCTTGAATCCGCATGAATTGCAGCACCTGCAATCGCACCTGCTGAGCAACCCGCTGCACGCGCTCAACGAGCAGTGCTACCACGAGGTGACGACGTTTCGCCAGCTGAGCATCCGTTTTTTCCAGTTGCGTGCCAACAGCAAGGCCTTCCTGACCATCCGCCCCGACCAGAAGGCGATCTGGAGCGAAGGCGGCGAGGACAGCCGCATGGTCGGACTGTGCATGTCCAGCAACGCGCCCGCCATGTATCTGAGCAGCTTGCTCATCAATGCGCGCGAAATCATCCTCGAAACCTACCAGGACTGCGACGAAGTCAGCATCGAACTATACGTGCAGACCAGCCAGCCGCAGCTGCAGGGCCGGGTCGACCTGCCGCCCGGTGCCAGCGTCTGCCTGCAATCGCGCGGCGACCGCAGCACGGTCATCGGCCTGAGTTCATTTGCGATCGATCTTGCCTGATGAATACTCCAACGCTCCAGCTTGACACCGCACACGGCCAGCGCATGCAAGGCGACCCCTTGCCGGTCGTGTTGATATTCAAGAATATCGCGGCCGACTCGAACATCAATTTCACGTTCACCACGGCCGGCACCGAATGGTCGCTGGGCGCGCGCTCGGGCGACAGCATGGGTTTCACGGTGGTGGCCGATCAGAACGGCGGCCAGCGCCAGTCATGTATCCGCTCGGTTGAATTTTCCGGCGGCTTGCTGGCCATCCGCACCGCCAGCGGCGGCGCCGCGCTCAACGCCTTCACCATGACCCTGTTCCTGCGCGTGGCCCCCGGCGTCGATTATCTGCAGGGCTATTGCACGCTCAATAACGAAGCGAGCGTGATGGCGTTTTTCGGTTCGCAGCGCGCGATGGAGTGGCGCAACGGGCGCATCAGCGCAGTCCTGCGCGATCCCGACGCCAATTCGCGCAGCGTGATCGTGTCGGTGCAGAATGCTTATCCGGGCGACCGCATCGCCCTCGAACTGTCGACCAAGAAAGGTCTGGGACTGGCCACCTGGTGCCTGGGACCGGGAGGAGAAGAGTCGGGCGGCATCCGCCTGGCCGGCGCCCAGCCCAGCGTGCCGCTCAAGTTCTTTGCGTACGGCACCCGCGTGCTGGAATTCGAGACGAGCCAGAGCGCCGACGCCGGCGCCACGCTGGACTTCTTCATGCAGGCTTACCTGAGCTGGCAACCGCACGATTTGCCGTACATCTACCTCAAGGCCACCTGCGACCCCAACGTGAGCCTGTTTGCCCACATCGGCAACCGCCAGCCGCAACTGGTCAGCCAGACCTTCACCGTGTTTACGCTCTAGCCATGGGACCGGCGACCATCGATTCCGGACAGGTGCTGCGCTGCGTGAGCGAGTCGCTGCGCTCGCTGATCCGCGCGCACATCCCGGAACTTGCGAATGAATCGGCGGTCGTGTTCGACTCGCCCGCCGAGATCGACAGCCAGGGCGCGACCATGCTCTCGCTCTACCTCTACAACATCGAGATCAATCCCTACCTGCGCAACCTGCCGCCCACGCTCAACCGCAGCCAGGGCAGGGCCGGGCCGAACTCGCTGGCCGTGACGCCGTCGCCGCTGGTGTCGGACCTGCTCTACATGATGGTGCCGTATGCGCGCTCGGCCGAACTCGAACTGGTGCTGGTGGACAAGCTGGTGCGCCTGTTCCACGACGTGCCGGCGCTCGCGGGCGCCTGGCTGCACCCCCAGCTCAAGGCCAGCGGCAACGATTCGATCGCCATCGTGCCCGACGCCAGTCCGATCCTGACCTTGCACAATATCTGGAGCGGCTTTCCGAACAAGCCCTACAAGCTTACCAAGCTGTACACGCTGTCGCCGGTGCGCATCGCCTCGTCCCTGCAGCCGAGCGCCGAGATGGTTGCCGACAGCACATTGGAGACGACGCGGCGCGCCATCGCCGGGGCGGGAGCGGCATGAAGCTGAGCGCCGTGATCCAGCTGATCGACGGTTTCAGCATGGCGCCGGCGGTGGGCGTGCGCGCGCATTTCCTGCTGAACGACAAGCCGATTGTGCCGCAGGACAAGGCGCAGGCCTTTTACGCCTTTGCCGGCCTCGACGACGGCAGCTACCGGCTCGACGTGCTCAGCACCGACCACCGCTATTTCGACCAGCAGCTGACGTTCGAGGTGCCGCTCAAGGAGCCGCTGGCCGACGCCATCGTCGCCTGTGTGCTGGCGCCCAGTCCCCTCTATCCGTATCCCGAGGGGACCACGCTGATCCGCGGCAAGATCGTCGACGCCGCCGCGCAACCGCTGGGCCAGGTCGCCATCAGTGCCGGCTACCAGGGCGCGCGCGCCAAGGCGCAGGCAGTGGCGGGCGAATCGTCCGGCTATGGCCGCTATGCGGGCCGCTACGCGCTGGCGCTGCGGGGTAAACTGGACGAGCCGACCACGGTCGCGCTCGGTTTTAGCAAGGCCGGCCACGCGAAGGTCAGCAGGCAGGTCAGCGTGCAACCAGGTTCCATGCTGTTCCTTGACATCGAGATGCCGTAATCCACACGAGAGACTTATTTTGGCCACTTATAACCATCCCGGTATTTATATTCAGGAAGTGCCAGGCACCCGCAGCATCCAGGGCGCTTCGACATCGACCCCGGCTTTCGTCGGCGTGACGGAAACGGGGCCGTACATGCAGCCCATCCTGCTCACCAGCTGGGCCGCCTATCAGCGCACGTTCGGCCAGCTGGCCTGGTATGCGATGGTGTCGTGGTCGGTCTACGAGTTTTTCAATGAAGGAGGCGCCGCCTGCTACGTGGTGCGCGCCAGCGACAAGGCGAGCGCCAAGTGTGCCAGCGCCAAACAGCCGCTGGCCGTCACGGCGGTCACGCCCGGCCCCTGGGGCAACGCCATTAGCATCATGGTCAGCAACGCCAGCGCGACCGACCCGAGCATCACGCCGGCGCCCACCACGCCCGTCTTCAATGTCACCGTGATGGTGGCGGCGGCGCTGATGGGCACGCCCGCCGCGCCCGTGGTGGCGACCATGCCGAACTTGCTGCTGCAGCAATACATCGTGCAAAACAGCCTCAGCCCGCAAACCTTCGGCACGGCCTCCTATTACGTACTGGAGCAGTTCAACGGCTTTACGGCCAACAGCATGATCAACGAGGCCAACAAGCCCAGCGCGCTGGCGACGCAGATCAACGCCAATTCCATGTTCATTCGCGTGGCGGTCAACAGCACCGCTTCGCCCACGCCGCCAGTGCGGCCACCGAATGGCGGGCCGACGGCGCTGAGCAACGGCGGCAACCCGAATTACGATCTGACCGATGCCACCAAGCTGCTCGACAAGGTGCAGGGCCTGAGCCTGCTGTCCGTGCCCGACACCGTCACGGCCACCGACAACAGCGGCAAGCAGTCGCTGGCGCTGCAGGGCACCCTGATCAATGCCGGCCTGATGTTCTGCATCGACAAACGCAACCTGTTCTATGTGATCGATCCGCCATTCGGCCAGAGCGTGCAGGACATCCTGTCATTCAAGTCCGGCCAGGGCCAGGCGCCGAAAGGCAATCCGAACGCGCTCAACTCCGACTTCGGCGCGCTGTATTACCCATGGGTCTACATCTACAATCCGATCGCCGGGGCCAACGTGCCGATCCCGCCATCCGGTCCGGTGCTCGGCCGCTACGCGTATACCGATATCAATGTGGGGGTGTTCAAGTCGCCTGCCGGGGTCAATGACGGCGCCTTGATGAGCGCGGTGCTGCTCGACCAAGCCCTGACCGATGCCGACCAGGACTTGCTGAACCCCGAAGGCATCAACGCGGTGCGCAATTTCATCAACTACGGCAACGTGATCTGGGGCGCGCGCACGCTGGCGCTCAACACGGAATGGACCTATGTGAGCGTGCGGCGCCTGTTCATCTATGTCGAGCAAAGCCTGCGCCAGAGCCTGATGTGGGTGGTGTTCGAACCCAACGACCAGCAACTCTGGTCATCCATCACGCGCGACGTCAGCGCTTTCCTGACCACTCTGTGGCAGCAGGGCGGCCTGTTCGGCGCGACGGCCGCCGAAGCGTTTTTCGTCACCTGCGACGAATCGAACAATCCGCTCGAGACGCGCATGCTGGGGCAGCTGTACATCGACATCGGCCTGGCGGCAGTGTATCCGGCCGAGTTCGTCATCCTGCGCCTGACCCAAAAAACCAGCGCGCCCGATTCCGGCAGCTGACCCCATCCACACCGATTGATTGCGGAGAACGCGCATGGCCACACAATTAACCGATCCCTACCGGGGATTCCGCTTCCGGGTCGAGATTGCCGGCATCCAGATCGCCGCGTTTTCCGAGGCGAGCGTACCCGACAGTACGATCGAGGCGGTCGAATACCGCGAAGGCACCGACCCGGTCTACAAGCGTTCGTTGTCGGGGCTCACCAGCTACGGCAAGCTGAGCCTGAAGAAGGGCCTGACCGACTCGATGGACCTGTACAACTGGTACCAGCTGGTGTCGACCCAGGGCTCGGGCGCGAAGGGGGCGCAAAAGAACGTTTCGCTGATACTCATGGATGCAGGCGGCGCCGACAAGGCGCGCTGGAACGTGATCAGCGCCTGGGCCAGCAAATACGAAAGCTCGGGCCTCAACGCGGCCAGCAGCGACGTGATGATCGAGACGTTCGAACTGACGATGCAATACATGACGCGCGTGTCGTAACGCGCACAAGGGGAAGCGGCAATGAGCGTGATCTGTACCGAAATCGAATTTATCCTGCCCTTGGGTTACCGCGACGGCGACGGCAACCTGCACCGCAATGGCGTGATGCGCCTGGCCACCGCCGGCGACGAGATCCTGCCGCTCAAGGACCACCGCGTCCAGAGCAACCCGGCCTACCTGATCATCATCGTGCTGTCGCGCGTGATCGTTCGTCTGGGCAGCCTTGAAATGGTCAGCACCAAGGTGGTCGAGGAGCTGTTCGCGGCCGACTTCTTCCACCTGCAGCAGCTGTACAACAAGATCAACCAGGTCGACACTGACGACGCCGGCTTGCCGGGGGAGGCGCAGGGCGCCCTGGGAAAGCCGGGCTTGCTCCAGTTTCCGACCAGCTTTACGCAGAGATAGCCTTCCTCGCCTATCACTTTCACTGGTCCCATGAGGACCTGATGGCGATGGAACACGCCGAGCGGCGCCGCTGGTGCGGCGAAATCAGCAAGATCAACCAGACGATGAATGCCGACGAGCGGCACAAGTCGATGCATAACCTGGGAGCATGAGATGGTGGTCGGTGTCAATGCAGTCATGGGTGCCGCGCAGCGCCAGCTGGGCCTGCGTATCGACCCGTTCAAGGCCTACAATTTTTTCGTCGAAGTTGAAGGCATCCTGGTGGGCGGCTTCATGTCCGTCGAAGGGCTCGAATCGAAGACCGAGGTGCGCACCGTGCGCCAGGGCGGCGTCAACGACATCGAGTACAAGCTGCCCGGCCAGGTGACCTGTTCCGACCTGGTGCTCAAGGCCGGCATCACGTCGCTCGACCCGATGTGGCTGTGGTACCAGTCGACGCTGAGCGGCGCCATCCGGCGCCGGAACGGTTCCATCTACCTGTTGGATGACCGCGGCTTGCCCAGCGTCTGGTGGGATTTCTACAATGCCTGGCCGGTGCAGTGGCAGGGGCCAAGCCTGGATGCGGGCGGCAGCCTGGTGGCATGCCAGTCGTTTACGCTGGCGCACGAAGGCATCCGCAAGAGCCTCGCGAGCAGCGTGTATTCGGCAGCGGCGGGGATACTCTGATGCGCGCCATGCGCCTTGGCTGCGCCGGCCTGGCACAGCGCTTCCATGCGGCGCGCGGCGCACCGCTGTGGCGTTTCGCCCATTCCGGCGCGCCGCTGCAGCTGCGCATGGCACATGGCGGAGGGGCAGGCCGGCACACGACGTCGGTGTTGCACTATTGGCAGCAATTTCGCTCGGCCATGGGGCTGGTGGTGCGCATGCAGGGTATGGCGCGCAAGGCGGACATGGCCGAACGCATCGAGGTGCGCCTGCTGGAATTGCGGGGCCAGCTGATGCAGGCGCACGCGCGGCAGCAAACCCTCGTGCGCCTGGTGCTGCCGCGCCTGGAGCGCGGCGTGGCGCAGGCGCAGCAGGCCAGGGCGGCGACCATCGCCTGGCTGGCGCGCGGTGCGGAGCAGCCAGCCCTGGCGCTGGCCGTGCGACGTTTCATCGCGCAGCCGGCAGCAGGGCAGCGGGACGCCGCAGCGTTGGCGCGTGCCGTCGCGCGTTGCGCCAGCCTGCGCGCCATAGCGGCAGCGTCTTCGCCGGCGCCGACCCGGACAGCCATCCGGCGCGCGCAGCCGGCGGCACACGGGGCCCCTTCCCAACCGGCCGCTGGCGGCACGGCCAGCCCTGCGCCACGCGAGGCGGCGCGGCGCGGCAGCTTGGCCAGACGGGCGCCGGCCCGCAATGGCATTGCCGCACCCGGCGCGCCGTTCCTGCGTCCCGCATCGCATCCGGCACAGTTTCCGCGCGCAACGCGCCCGGCCGTGCCCGCCCGGCAGGCAGGCGCCTGGCGCCCCCCGGTGCAGGCCGTGCCGGCGCCATTGCCCGCGCCGGCCGCGCGCGCCGCCATCGTCCTCGGACGCTACCAGGCCCGCCAGCCCGTGCGGCGCGACATGCGCCAGGCGGCGCCGGCTGCCACGGCCGAGCTGCAAAGCCGCATCGAGCATATTGTCGATACGCGCATGCTCGGCGTGGAACGCGCGGTGCAGACCCGGGTGGTGCATGAAATCGTCCATGACGGGCAGTCGCAGGAGCAGTTGCGCAAGGTGCTGGCCGAGACGCTGTTTTCCGCGCCAGTGCTGGCCTCGCTGACCGACCGCATGGCAAGCGCCATGGCCCGCCGCAGCGCCACCGAACGCTATCGCCGGGGAGGCGCCTGATGCTGGAAATGGCCAAGATCGTCGTGCATGCGACGCGCGAGGAAATTCCCGTGATGTACAACCCGACCGAACTGTCGCTGAACAAGACCGTGATGGTGCAGGGCGAGGGCTCGAACATCCAGTTTCAGCGGGTCAATAATGACGACCTGACCGTGTCGCTGTTTTTCGATACCTACGAGCGCCAGGTCGACGTGCGCAGCAAGACCAACAAGATCGTCGCGCTCACCGTGCCCAGCGTGGGCACGAATGTGCGCAAGGAGCCGCCGGTGCTGGTGTTTACCTGGGCCGGTCCGCTGTTTACGGGCATTATCGTCAAGCTCGACCAGAAATTCACGATGTTCCTCAGTTCCGGCATTCCCGTGCGCGCCGAGCTGAACGTGACGTTCAAGTCGGTGCTGACGGAAGAGGAGGACTTGCAGTCGCGCGGCTATTTCAATTGCCGCCAGCTGTGGCAGGTCAAGCAGGGCGACCGCCTGTACCTGATCGCGCAAGCGACCCTGGGCGACCCGAACCAGTGGCGCCTGATCGCCGCTCAGAACAGCATCGAGGATGCCTTGAATTTCCCGCAGCGCAAGGATATCGGCCGCAATCTGGTCATTCCCGACGTGCATGCCGGCACCGCGGGAGCCGTGTATGCTTAGCGTCCAGACCGGGGCATTCAAGATCCTGAAGAACCGCAGCCCTTTGCCATCCTCGATCGTGGCCGCCATCCACAACGTGCGCGTGCACGATGAAATCAATGTACCGGCCATGTTCAGCTTCACGCTCGACATGGTGAAGGCGGACGGCGCCTGGCAGGACGTCGATCTCGACGTATTCAAGCCGGGCGACCAGATCACGATTTTCCTGGGCCTGAACCAGTTGCATCAACTGATCAGCGGCGATATCACGGCCATCGAACCGAGTTTCAGCACGGCATCTTCGGCCGCCACGATACGCGGTTTCGACCGCATGTACCGGCTCAAGTTCGGTACCCGCACCAAAACCTACAGCTTGCTCAATGATAACGAGATCGTCAGCGACGTGGCGCGCGCGGCACGTTTGCCGGTGAGCCTGGAGGGCCAGCCGGACACCATCAACCAGTACGTCATCCAGAACAATGTTTCCAACTACGCCTTCCTGATGGAGCGCTGCAAGCAGCTCGACTATGAACTGCTCATGGCCGACACGACGCTCGTGTTCCGTCCCTCGGCCGAGGGCAACGGCGCCATCAAGACGCTCAGTTATCCGCGCGACCTGAGTGCGGTGAGCCTGAACCTGAAAGTGCCGACCATGGGCCAGAAGGTGACGGCCATCGGCTACGACGTCGAAACGAATGCCGTCATCACGGCCGTGGCGCAGTCCGGCACCAGCCAGGACAAGATGGGCGGCAGCGAAACGGGCTACGAGGCGGCGGAAGATTTTCCCAGTTCGGAAATGACGCTGCAATGTCCCGGCATCAGCGATCCGGCCGCGCTGCAGGCGGTGGCCGACGCGCAGTTCCAGAGCCAGTTGCAGAGTTTTATCGAAGGCCAGGCCAGCCTGGTGGGCGACAGCGACCTGGTGGCTGGCGTGAACATCAAGATCACCGGGCTGAGCGAGCGTTTTGACGGCACCTATTACGTCACCTCGAGCACCCACGACTATGACGACAGCAGCGGCTACAAGACGGACATCAACGTGCGCAGGACGGGTATATGAACGGCAACGCATCCGGGGTCACGCTCGGCAAGGTCAGCAACACCGAAGACCCCAAGGGCCTGGGACGCATCCGTGTATTTTTGACGCTGAGTGGCGCCACCATCGAGTCGGACTGGCTGCAGGTGATGAGCTTTTTCGCCGGCCCCGGCTATGGCGCCTTTTTCCTGCCCAGGAAAGACGATTCGGCCTTGCTGGCCTTCGCCGACGGCGACCCGAACCAGCCGTATGTGCTGGGCTTCCTGTGGAACGGCGTGCAAAAGCCGCCCGTCGAGGCGGCCCAGCAGCAGGAAGTGCGCATGCTCAGGACGCAGTTGGGCAAGACCATCGTGCTCGATGATAGTGCGCAGGGCAAGATCACCATCATCGACGAAAAGAACAACCAGATCGAGCTCGATACCGCCAACAACAAGATCAGCATCAGCAGCGAAGGCGACCTGGCGATCAGCGCCAAGGGCACGCTGACCATCAGCGCGCCCCACGTGGTGCTGCAGACCAAGGACGGCAGCGTCAAGGCCGATTTGTCGGCCGAGGGCATGCAGTTGCAGGGCGCAAAGGCGCTCAAGCTGCAAGCCGCCATGATCGATCTGAACTGATGGGCATGGGCGCAGCCAAGGCGGGCGACAGTATCGTCAACGCCGCCGACATCCACATCGTACTGGTACCGAGCCCGGGCGGACCGGTGCCGACCCCGCAGCCGTTCCCGTTTTCCGGCAAGATCGCCAGCAATACCAGTCCGAACGTGCGCATCAACGGCAGGCCTGCGGCGACCGTCGGTTCGATGGCCAACAATGTGCCGCCGCATATCGCCGCCAGCGGCCAGTTCCAGGTGCCGCCCACCAATCTCGGGCAGGTGATGCTTGGCAGTTTGACGGTACGCATCAACGGCAAGGGCGCCGCGCGCGCGGGCGACCTGTGCGAAACCTGCCACGACCTGCCGCCGGCCGGTCCGCAGGCGCCGCCGCCGACCGTGCAGGTGGCCGGCATGAGCACCGTGAGGATGGGCTAGCGATGGCCACCGGCGCCGATTTCCTGGGCCAGGGCTGGGCGTTCCCCGTGCAGACCAGCGGCGGGCGCGTGCTGTTCGCGGCCGGCGCCGACGACATCGCCGAAGCCATCCTGATCATCCTGCAGACGGCGCCCGGCGAAAGAGTGATGCTGCCGGCCTTCGGCTGCCGCATCAATGAGCTGGTGTTCTCGGCCGGCAATGCCAGCGCCAGCAGCCTGGCGCAGCTGTACGTGAAACAGGCGCTGGACCGCTGGGAGCCGCGCATCCAGGTCACCGGCGTGGCCGCCCTCATCGACGCGCAACAGCCCAATTGCCTGCAGGTGTCGGTCGATTACCTGATCCGCTCGCACAACCAGCCGGCCAATCTGGTCTACCCATTCTTTCTCAAATAAGCCAGGACATACGCATGGACATACAATTGATTAACGACCGCCTTGCCGAATTAAAAAGCAACGAAAGTGCGGGACAGGCGCAGCTGCAGGCGCTGCAGGACGAATTCAACGAGCGCAAACGCCAGCTCCAGGCAACCTTGCTGCGCATCAGCGGCGCCATCCAGGTGCTTGAAGAGCTGCGCGCGGAAGCGGCAGGCGAGCCGCGTCCATGACTTCCCCGACGCTCGACTTCCGCGACGCCGAGCAGTTTTATGCGCAGACGCTGGCGCTGGCCAAGGCCTATGTCCCCGAATGGAGCGGCTACTGGAATACGCTGCCGCCAAGTGCGTCGGACGTCGACCAGGATCCGGGGCTGGTGCTGCTGAAACTGTTTTCGCAGCTGGCCGCGTACACGGCCGATATCGAGAACGCCATGCCGGAGCAGCGCCGCCTGGGGTTTTTCCAGTTCATGAATATGCAGTTGCGCGCGCCGCTGGCGGCGCAGGCGCCGCTGCGCTTCCTGCTCAAGGCCGGCCAGCCGGCGGCGACGGTGCCGGCCCAGTGCGCGGTGCTCGATGCGCAAGACCAGACGATCCGCTTCCAGACCAATGAGACGCTGCTGGTGCTGCCCGCCACGCTGTCGGCGGCGCTGACGGTCATTCCGGCGCAGGACCAGTTCATCGATGCTTTGCCCAGCCTGCTCGGGGACCAGGCCGGGGTGCCGATCTTCGTGGCCAGCCAGCTGGTCGATCCGGCCGAACAGCCGCTCGGGCATTGGTTCATGATGGGCGATCCGACCCTGTTCAAGCCTGACGACGCGCTGCAGAGCATCACCGTCACCCTGACCGGCAAGCAGCTGTACCCTGAATATTTCGGACAATGGTTCGATGGCGCGCTGACGCCGCTGACGACGCAGTTGACGAGTTCATCGTCGGAGCGGCAGCTCGACATCGTGCTGGGCATGCCGCCGCGCGCGGCCGCCGTGCCGCTGGCGCAGCTCCAGCGGCAGTTGTACCGGGCGGGCGAGCCGGGCGCCGGTTTCGACGCCGCGCCCTTGAGCGGGCAGGATGGCGAAGCGCAATACTGGCTGCTGGTCAAGCCCGCGCCGCAAGTCAAGGTGCTGGCCTCGCTGGCCCAGCAATTGCCCGTCATCACGGGGTTGAACTGCACCTTCAAGGGCAAGGCCATCGTGCCGCAGCAGGCCGCCTGCAATGGCGTGCTGCTCGATATCGCCAATGGCGCCTATCCGTTCGGCGAAACGCCGAAAACCAACGATGCGTTCTACCTGCGCTCGGACAGCGTGTTCGCCAGGACCGGCGCCCTGGTGACGATCTATTTCACGCTGACGACCTTGCAGTACACTTTTCCCGTGCGGCTGGTCTGGCAATTCTGGGACGGCTTGCAATGGAGCGCCTTCAACGCCACCACCACGGACGCCAGCACCTACCAATTCGTCGACAGGATCAACAATTTTCAGTACGATAGCCCGGACGGCCCCACCTGCATCCAGTTCGCCTGCCCGAAGTTCGGTCCGGGCACCGTGGCCGGTTCCGAAGGGCTGTGGATACGCTGCGTGATCGCCGAAGGCGGTTACGGGCAGCAGGGCGGCATTGCCAGCACCAGCGTCAGCACCACCATCGACGCCATCCCCGCGGATGTGCTGGGCCAGGCGCAAAAACTGGGGGTGAGCAAATACCTCAACGACGTGGCCGGCGTCAATTTCAGCTACACGATTTCCCAGCCGAGCTACTACCCGCCGTTCGTGCTCTCGGCGCGTATCGAATACAGCTTCGCGGCCAAGCCGCAGAGCTTCTGGAGCTACAACGCCTTCACCCTGAGCCGTTTCCTGTTCAGCCCGTTCAAACCGGTCGACGCGCTGCTGACCGGCTTCTATTTTGCCTTCGACGACGGGGGATTCGCCGCCGCCTGTGCCGGCAACAAGCTGGTCCTGTACTTCTATCTGCAGCAGGAACAGGCCGCCCCCGGGCGCACCCTGCAGTGGGAATATCACGACGGCCAGCAGTGGCGGGCGCTGGCGGTGGACGATGCCACCTACGGCTTGAGCCGCTCTGGCCTGGTCGGCTTCGTGGTTCCGGCCGCGATGCAGGCGGCCTACCTGTTTTCGCAGATGGCATTCTGGTTCCGCATCAACAATGCCCATGTCGACCGTATCATCCGTCTGTATGGCATGTATCCGAACACGGTCATGGCGTCGAACCTGACCACCCTGGTCGATGAAGTGCTCGGATCGAGCAACGAGCAGATGTTCCAGCAGTTCACGCTCGACTATCCACCCGTGCTGGCCGACCTGCTGCTGTGCGTGATCGAACCTGCCGGGCTGATGGCGGGGCAGGACCCTGGCGCGGCCGAATTTGCCGATGCGGAGCTGGCGGACGTGCGCGTGGGCGCCGGCGAGGTGGCGCGGCGCTGGACCCAGGTCGAGAACTTCGCCTTCAGCGGCCCGACCGACCGCGTGTATACGCTCGACTATGCAAACGGGCTGCTGACCTTTGGCGATGGCTACAACGGCATGATCCCGCCGCCTGGGCACAACAATATCGTCGCCATCCGCTACCACCATACGCAAGGGTTGGCAGGAAATGTGGGCGCTGGCACGCTGACGGTGCTGCGTCCCGGCATCGCCAACATCGCCGCAGTGGCCAATCCGGCCCCGGCGGCCGGCGGGGTCGGCTGCGCTACGCGGGCGGAACTGGCGGCCACCAGTCCCGCGCTGGTGCGGGCGGGTGGCTGGGCCGTGCAACTGCAGGATTTCACGGCCCTGGCCGGCGCCGCCAGCGCCCAGGTGGCACAGGCGCGCGCGGTGGAGGCCGAAGGCAATACCATCCGCATCGCGGTGCTGCCCCTGTCCACCGATCCGCTGCCGTACGCCACCCCGGCGCTGCTGGACCAGGTGGGCGCGTATGTCCGGCAATACTGCCTGGCGGCGCTGGTCGGGCGCATCGGCATCGAGGCGGCGCGTTATGTGCCGGTGTCCGTCACGGCGCAACTGGCGGCCCGCATCGCGCCCGACCAGGTGCAAGCCGAACAGGCGCGTATCGCGGCGCTGCTGCGCGCCTATTTCCAGCCGGTGTATGGCGGTCCTCCCGGGCAGGGCTGGCGTTTCGGCCAGACCGTGCAGGCGTCCGCCATCCATTTGCTGCTGCGCAGCCTGCCTGGCGTGACCGGCGTGCTTGCCCTGAACGTGAATGGGCGCCAGGATGGCAATGTCGTGCTGGCGCCCACCGAGCTGCCCGTCGCTGGCAGCATGCTCGTGTATATCTCGGCGGTGTAGCCATGGCCTTCGAGCTGCCCGACCTCGACCGCAAGAGCTACCAGGAACTGGCAGCCGACCTGGTGCGCCGGATCCCGCAGTACACGCGCCAGTGGACGGATTACAACGATAGCGATCCGGGCATCACCCTGCTGCAATTGCTGGCCTGGCTGGACGAGTCGCTGCTGTACCAGGCCAATGCGATTCCCGTGCAGACGGACGAGAACTACCTGCGCTGGGTGCTGGGCCTGGCCTTTTCCGGCAACCAGACCGCCTACAGCCTGGCCGCCAAGGCCAACCATGACGCCGCCTTCCTGGCCTTGCAGCAGGTGCTGGCGCAGCTCGAACAGGGCGTCGTGCTGAACAAGCCGACGCTGCAGCAATATGTGCTGGCCTATGTCGGCCGTCCTTACATGGCGCTGACCTTGCCGAACATCGACACGCTGGCGCTGGAAACCAACCAGGTCATCGCACAGCAGGCAGCGGGTGCCGCCGCGGGCAGTGCCGCCGCCACGCCGCTGCTGGTGCGGCGCGCATATGCGCAAAGCGCGGGGGAGGGCAGCGTTGCCTGGATACTCAGCGATGCGCAATGGCGCTACCAGTATCCGCCGTATCCGAACCAGGCCGGCAACGGCAAAAGCAATAGCACCACGCGGCGCAAGGTGCTGATGATCGAGGCCGCCGCCGACGCGGCCGCCGAGCGTACCTTGCTCACGGCCGTAAACAAATACCTGGCCCCGCGCGTGATCGCCGGCAACCGGGTGCAGGCGCGTGCGGCGCAGTTCACCGACATCAACGTGACGCTGGTCGCCGGCTGCGTGCCGACGGTGCGCCTGGATGTCACGCTGGGCCTGCTGTTCGCGCGCCTCTTCGCCTACTTCCTGCCCTGCGAGGGAGGGCCGGCCGGTCAGGGTTGGCCATATGACGAGGCGCCCACCGAAGCGGCGCTGCGCCAGCTGGTCCTGGGCATGCCGGGCATCGATGCCATCGACGAGCTGGTCTTCGATTTCATCCCCACCCTGGCGCTCGACCGGATGGCCGTGCTGGACGTCAACGCCCAGCTTGCCGATCTGCCGCCCGGCACGCCCGCGATGTTTTACCGGGGATTGCCGCGCCTGCGCTGCCTCGATGTCAGCGTCAGGAGCAATGCCGCATGAGCGCGCCGTCAAGCTACCTGCGCTACCTGCCTGCCGTGTACAGCACCACGCAGCCGGCTTTTCTGGCGCAGTACCTGAAGATTTTTGAAAAGATATTGACCGGCATCGGCGATGCGGAGCTGGGCGGGCGCAAGGGCATCCATGAGCTGTTGCAGGCGGACGTCATCGGCAACCTGTTCTATCCGCGCCTGAGTTTCCTGTTTCCCCCGTCGGACACGAGTTTCATTCCGCCCATCTCAGGCGCGACGGCAAAGCAGGAAACGGCCATCCTGGCCGACCTCGACACCTATATCCAGGTGCCCGCGCCCAACGATCCGCTGGCTGGCTACGTGGCCGCCGCGCCGGGTGCATCGGACCCGAACGCGCCCATCGAAGCCTGGCTCGATGATTTTCTCGACTGGCTCGGCGGCTGGGTCGCGCTGGCCGTCGACAACGACTGGGACATCGACCAGAAGCGCACCGTGATCGCGGAAATCATGGCCCTGTACCGCATGCGCGGGACCTTGCAGGGCTTGAGCATGCTGGCCAACCTGCTGCTCGGGCTGCCCATGGCCATGCACGGCCAGCAACTGGACGACAGTGGCAAGTGGATTGCCATCGACGGTACCGTGTCGGTGGCCATCAGCGCGCCGGCAGCGCCCGATATCGTGGCAAGCGACCTGGCCGGCAGCGCCTTCATCGTGCACGACGCTTACGTTGCCGGCGCGCCCGTCGTGGCGGGCTACCTGCCGTGGCTGTTCAACGTGCAGATGGTGCTGCCGAACGCGCACAATCCGCTGTTCATCCTGACGGCTTCCAACGTGGCGCAGATCCAGGCGCTGTACGGCCGGCTCGAGCAGTTCCTGCGCGTCATGAAGCCTGCCGCCAGCAACTACATCATCACGATCGTACCCAGCATGCAGTTGCAGGCGCAAGGCTATGCCAGCGCGCTGGGCGTCAATACCTTACTCGGCCAACAAGGAATCCAGACATGAGCACCATCATCAAGGCGGACGTCGCCGACCACCTGAACTACCATACCGGCATGTTCCTCACGTCGGACTACATGACGCTCGAGCAGAATTATTTCAGCAACTGGTTCTGGCTGCAAAACCAGTACCTGTTCTCGTCCGGCGTGCTGAACGGCATGCTGGTGAGCCAGGCCGGCAATACACTGGCCGTCAGCCAGGGCGTGGCCTTCGACGATGCAGGCCGTTTCCTGATCCTGCCGTCCGGTGGGACGCCGCTCACGCTGCCGTCGGATGCCAGCAATCCCATGCTGGTGTACGCCTGCTATCCCGACACCAGCGCGTCGACCGCCAACGTGGTCAGCGAGGCGGCCCAGCTGCTTGCCGCGAAGAGGGTGCCCGCGAATGGCGTGCTGCTGGCCACCGTCACGCTCGACGCCAACAAGGCCATCGTCAGCGTGACGGACAGCCGGATTCCTGTGACGAGCCGGCTGCCGGCCGCGCTGGGGGACGCGAGGGTAGGCGCCGCGCCCGATAGCTTCTTGCAGGGCACGCTGACGGTGCCGGCGGCCCAGCTGCAAGGCGCGGGCGCCAGCACCAGCGTCACCGTCAATTTCTATGATACGCAGCAGGATGCCTTCAGCACGCCGCCCACCGTGATGGTGACGGTGGGCGGCAGCGTTCCGTACGCCACCGCCGTTGCCTCCGGCACGGCGCAATTCGTCGTCACGCTGCTGGCGCTGCAGGCGGCTGGCGGCGGTGGCGATATCGCATTGTCGTGGATCGCCATCCCCGGCACCAGTTCCGTGTCCAGCGCCAGCATCCGGGAAAAACCATGAAACAGCCACGTGTCGAACGGCCCAACTATTTTTCGGGCGAAGCCTTGCTGACGGACGATTTCCGCTGCGAGCAGCAGTATCAGATGGACATGCTGGCGGCGCGCAATGTCAGCCTGTACCTGTATGGCATAGCGCACGGTCTCGAGGTTGCCGCCTCGGCGGATGGGCAGCCGAGCCAGCTCGAAGTGTCGCGCGGTATGGCGATCGATGCCCTGGGCCGGCAAATCATCCTGCTCGAGCCGGCCGTGCTGACGTTCGACAAGCTGGACCCCGGCGCGACCTATTTCATTACCATTAACTATTTCGAGGTGTTCGCCGACCTCAGCGACGAGAGCGGCACGGCCGGCTACAAGCGCATCGTGCAGCAACCGCAGATCCAGTACTTGCGCAATCTCGACCAGCCCGGCACGAACATTTTACTGGCGGTCATTTCCCTGACCACCGAGGGCAGCATCAACAGCCTGACCTACAAATCCGGGCGCAACGAGCGCCGCTATGTGGGCAGCAGCGTCGGTTCGGTCAATTTCGTCACGGAAGGGGCGGGCGTGAACCAGGCCTTTTCCGCGCCATCCAATATTACCGGCGCCACGGTGCCGGCGGACTACGCCAGCATCAGCGCGCGCCGCGAAGGCAGCCGCGCCGATGACTATTACCTGGAGTTCGATGCCCCGCGCGGGCAGTTCATGGGTTTGCTGACGGCGCGCAACAACCTCGGCGTGGGGACCGACAATCCGGTCGCCAACCTGCAGGTCGACGCCGTGACCATCAAGGGCAAGGGCACGATCAGCTGGGACAACCAGCTGGTCACCTTCTCGGATGCGCCCGCGCCGTTCCTGCAAGTGGGCGACCAGCTCATCGCGGACCCCTCGGTGCGCATGGGGACGGCCCAGTGGCGCACCGTCAGCAAGATCGTCCAGGATGGTTTGCAAGTCGAGATCGACGCTGCGTTTTCGCCCACCACGATGCCGGCGCCCGGATCGGGCTACACCTACATGCGTTCGGCCCTGGCCCGTTTTTCGCGCAGCGACGGCACCTTGCTGCAGGTAAGCCTGGACGGCACCGTCGGCCTGGGGGTGCAGGCGCTGGCCAAGGGGGGCTCCGCCAGCGCCGGGCCGAATGCGCTGGTCATCGGGCGGGACCGCAACGTCGGCATCGGCCTGAACGAAGGCGCGCCGCGCGCCGCCCTCGACGTGCAGGGGCAGATCCTGGCCGACAGCCTGACTGCCAGCGGCGCCATCAAGGCCCAGAGTTTCGAGGGCAACGGCTCCAAGCTGCAGGGCATGGCCATGCTCAGCTACTGGACCAAGGAGTCGCCGGGGCAGGCGGCGAGCCGGCTGTTCTACGATGGCGGCAACGTCGGCATCTTCGACCGCAGCCCGGCCGCCTCGCTGAGCGTGGGCGGCGGCAGCGCCTTTATCGGCAATGGCGTCATCAGCTCGATCAGCGCCGATGTCGTGCAGGGTTACAACACCACGTTCCAGGACCAGGTCAAGGTGGGCGACCTGATCGCCATCGGCACCCTGAACCAGCAGCAGGCGGTGCTGGCCAAGACGCCAGCCAGCGATACGGAACTGGTCCTGACGACGCAGTTTGAAATCCCCGTCATCAATTCACCCTACAGCTACCTGGTGTCGGGCACGGTTGAACCGGTCACCGGCCCCGGCAAGGTCAGCAGCAACGGCACGACCATCACCGGCACGGAGGGCACCAAGTTTACCGCCTTGTCGGCCGGCGATACCCTGCTCATTCCCCGTTTCACTCCGGCGGCAGTGCAGGTACAGAGCGTCGCGCAGGTTGCCAGCGATACGCAACTGACCTTGTCCGCGCCGTACGCGGGGAAGGTCGACAGCCTGCCGTACCAGCTACAGGGGGCCGACGGCGTGAAGGTGGACGGGAAGGGGACCATCAGCATCGATCCGGCCACGCCGACCGTGGTCACGGGCGCTGGCACCGCCTTTCTGAGCGCGGCGAAGGCGGGCGACCAGCTGTTTGCCGCGGCCGATCCGCAGACACTGCCGCGGCTGCTGCGCGTCAAGTCGGTCGATAGCCAGACCCAGCTGACCTTGCTGGAAGGCGGCGCCGCCACGTCCCCGTTCGCGGCTGCCACGTCGGCCTACATGGTCAGCGCGGGCCTGCTGGCCCAGTTCAAGGCCAACGACGACAATGCCATCCTGGCACCCGCAGAAGAGGCGGGGCTGCCGCCGGCCATGCTCATCGTCAGCAATAGCGAGCCGCCCAACTACAACACGGTCGCCATCAATCTCGCGCTCACCGACGTCGACACGCAATACGCCCTGCAGGTAAACGGCCCCGTCAGTTTTGCCAGCGGCGCGGCGACCTTCAGCGATTTGACGGCCGACACCATCTGGGCCCAGGAGTCGGTGGCGATCGGTGGCACCGGCTTTGCCGCCGGCGCCAATCTGCTCAGCGTGGCCGCGGTGGGCGGCGCGGCGCCCACGCTGGCCGTTACGCCCAGTGAGGTGGCGGTGACGGGCAATATCAATGTCGCCGGCAACGTCACGGCGACGGGCACGCTGCAGGCGGGCATCCTGGCGGGCGAAATGCTCGGTGAGCGCGCGCAATATCACAATCCGTCGTTTCCTTTCAAACAGCTTGCGGCGAGCGACGGCATCCTGATGGCTTTCATGGGAACACTGACTCTCGATCCGCGCCTACCGGCATTTTTTGGCATCTTGCAGGGCGCGACGGTTGACGCCAGCAGCCAATCGACCAGCGCCACCTATGTAACGGCTTTTACCAAGCCCGTGACCGTGAAAACCGGAAAAAAGGGCGTCACGACGTACAACGTTCCCGTTCCTGGCGTGTTTACGCTGCCGGTGAGGCAGGGCGAGACGTGGCAGGTCACGTTGGTCACCAATCAAGATGCAGGCGAAGCGCCGCCCGATGTCGTGCTGACCTGGATACCCGCCGGTGCAGGCGCATCGGCGTTGAACGCCGTCACGGCGGGGCCGGACATCAACCCGAACCGGCTCATGGCCGACTCGTTCCTGAACCTGCAGGAGCGCATGGCCAGCGGCCAGGTGCCAGGCACGGTCACCGCCACGGCCCAGGAAGTGATCGATGGGCGCGTCAACGACCTGACCCAGGTCTTTGGCGACCTTACCCACATGAGCGCGGACGAGGAAGAGCGGGCGCAGTTCGTGCGCGACCTGCAAAAGATCGTCTGCTCGCCAGCCTTGCCTGGCGAAGCGGAAGTCGCCAAGCCGCTCGATCCGCAGGCGGTCCAGGATTTGATCGACACCTTCGGCAAGGCCAGCGGCCACAGCTTTACCGACGAGCAACGCGGCCTGCTCCAGGCCGGCGTCGAGGCGCTGGTGCAAATCAATGACAGCGAGGCCAGCCGCGCCGACCTGGGATTGATCAAGAAGAATATCGGCATGTTCATCGGCAACGTGCAGCAGGTGCTGGGCATCGAGTTCAGCAGCACCGACACGCGGCTGCTGACACGGGCGCTGGTACGGCTGGTCGGCGACGGCAGGCAGAACGATATGTGAAGCATTTTCGCACTTGCCTCACAGGGCAAGACATTTTGATGTTGCATCCAACCATGGAGTTGTCATGAACCGTAAGCATAAACATAGCAATGACTTTGGCGCGCGCACCACTTATTCGCAGGCCGACCTGGTCGAAGGCGTTTTCAGCACGGTGGCCATCAGCGACGGCTTCGTCATGGCCAGCATCGGGCAGCCGACCATTACCGCCGCCTACCTGGGCATGCTCGAGGGCAGCACCATCGATGCTGGCGGCAGCGTAACCAGCCATACCTATGCCACCGGTTGCACTCAGGCGGTCACCGCATCGTCCGGCAAGAAAGGAGCGCACACGTATTTCATCCCCTTGCCAGGGAACTTCACGATGACGGTGCGGGCCGGCGAAACCTGGAAGATCCAGTTGACGGCCGAACCGGCGATCGGTCCCGCACCCCTGGTGGAGTTCGTCTGGACGCCGGAAAACGCCAGCTCCATCGCGCTGGAGACGCGTCCCAGCCCCACGGCTGCGGCAATGGCGCAGTTGCGCGAGGAAGTCTCGTCGGGGCGCTTGCAGGAAAACCTGCTGGCCTCGGCCCAGCGCACGATCGATGAACGGGTGGGCGACTTTGCCCATGTGTTTGGCGACGCCACGAAGATGAGCAATGACGAGGGCGACCGGACGCGCTTCGTGCAGGGCCTGCAAAAAATCGTCTGCAGTGCCAGGCCCGCCGGCCAGCCCGTCGATAACCGGGTCGACGATGCCGACCTGGCCGGTCTGGTCGCCGCCTTCGGGCAGGCTACCGGACGCAACTTCGGCGTGCAACAGCAGGATTTGCTCAAGGAAGGCATCCGCGCGCTTGTGAAAATCAATGAAAATGCGGCCAACCGGGGCGACCTCGGCCTGATCGATGCGAATGTCCGTCTGTTCCTCGACAATGTGCAGCGCGCCACGGATATCAGCCTCGGCAATTCTGACCGGCGCCTGCTCACGCGTGCCCTGGTGCGCCTGGTGGGCGACGGACGCCACGGCTGATGCCCGTTCCGTTCTTCCCTTTGCTGGACGAGGGCGCCTGTGACGATTGGGTCTTGCGGGTGTCGCTGCTGGCACGCCACTGGCGGCGGCGCCATGCCGAAGTGCCCTTTTATTCATTGGGACTGGCGGCCTACCTCGACGCCGGCGCGGGGCCGGCCGGCCTCTACTGGAACCGGCCGGAGCGCGAACGCAGCAACCGCCTGCTCGCGGCCCATTTTGGCGCGCTGCTGCAACTGGTGCTCGATTGCCTGGAGCGCCATTGCGGGCTGCCGGCCCGGTTGGCGCCCGAGGCCGCCTGGCCCGGCTTTCATATCTACCTGCCGCACCCGGCATTCGCCGAGCCGGTGGCCAGCGTGCACCGCGACTTGCAATACCGCGACGTGTTTGCAGGCCGGCATTTTGGCGCGCAGGACTTGCTGAGCTTTACCCTGCCGCTGAGCGTGCCGGCGGGCAGCGGCCTGCATCTGTGGCGGCGCGAGGATGGTCAACCCGACTTCATCGCCTACCGCCACGGACAGATGATCGTGCACGACGGGCTGGCGATACACCAGGCGGTGCTGGCCTGCGGCAAAGGCGGCCTCGAGCGCATCACCATGCAAGGCCATGCCGTCCGCCTGGATGGACAACTTCTTTTGTATTGGTAAGAGCATGAATCCTGACCACAGCGCTGAAGAGATCGCATCGTTCCACCTGCCCGTGCTGACGCAGCAGCAATGCGCGGACGTCGTCGAGCGCCTGCTCGACCTGGAACCGTTCTGGCTCAGGCGCACCCGGCATTTCCCGATCCACACCCTGGGCGCCACGTATTACTACGATATCGTGGGCATGCCGGCGCGTCCCTACGAGCGGCTGGCCCGCCAATATAATCCTTTTCTGCTGGATAATTTCGGCGAAGTCTATGACGCCTTGCTGGCATCCCTGGGCGCCGCGCTGGGCCAGCCTGTTGTTTACCATCCGGCGCTCGCCTTGCCCGGCTTTCACATGTTCGGCGGCCATCCCGCCCTGCGTGCCTCGGAAGACCTCGACCTGGTGCACGAGCAATGGCAGGGCGGGCGCGAGACGACCGACTTTCCGGGCAATCCCATCCACCTCGACCGCGGCCACCTGGCTGTCGGCCTGGGCGCGGCGCCGACGCTATCGGTAACCTTGCTGATCGCCGCTGCGGGGCGGGGCGCCGGCATGAAAATGTGGCCGTTCGGACTCGAACGCACGGGCAATCTGGGCGAAAGCGAAATCCTTGCGCTGCTGCAGCGCGAACCGTTCGAGCAGATCCATTACCAGACCGGGGCCGCCTTCATCCATTCCGGTCGTCGCTACCACCAGGCCCGCGGCTTCGACGGCGCGCCCGGGGACTATCGCATCACCTTGCAGGGCCATGCCGTTTGGCAGGCCGGGCAATGGCAACTTTTCTGGTGACACATGTTCTTTCGCAACGACCAGTTCTCCTTTACGGCCTGCCTCGAGCAAGGCTGGGAATGCGTGCTCGACGAATGCCTGGCGCTGCCACACGCCGAGTTCGACGCATGGCCCGAAACGGGGCTGTACAACCGCGGTTGGGATGTCTACGGCCTGGTGCTCGAAGGCCGTCCGATGCTCGAGAACGCCATCTTCTGTCCGCGCACGCTGGCCTTGCTCGGCTGCATTCCGGGTCTGGTGACGGCGGGCTTTTCGCGCCTGGCGCCCGGCACCGAGATCGCGCCGCACGTCGGTTATACGGACCGGGTGCTGCGCCTGCACCTGGGCCTGCGCAGTTCTCCCGACTGCGCCTTGCGGGTGGGTACTGCCGTGCGCCATTGGCAGCCCGGGCGCTGCCTGGTCTTCGACGACACGCAGGAACATGCTGCCTGGAACCGGGGCGCCAGCGACCGCCTGGTGCTGCTCGCCGATTTCACCAAGCCGGACGGGGTGTGAAACGATGAGCGCCCAGCCAGCCACGGCCGCCACCGAGAGCGGCGCCTATGCGGACAACGCGGCCCTGCTGCAGGCGCTGCGCACGCTGGCCGACAATATGATCGAGCTGGCCCTGCTGGCACGCCAGGCGGAGGCGTCCGCCCCACCCGAAGCGGCGTCCGGCGCCACCCTCGAGCGCCTGTACCGGCAAGCCAGCCAGCTGGGCGCGGGGAGCGCGGGCGGCGCCGATGCGGCCGCGCGGCTGGGCGCGCGCATCGAACAGCAGTGGCAATTGCTGGGCCAGCGTGCGGCAGCCACCGTCGAGGCGCAGATTTTCATTCCCTGGATCCATGTCTGCGCCCTGTTCAACCTGGACCGGCCGCAACAGGAAGTCTTGCTGTTCGGTTTGCTCAGCGAAATTGAATGGCGCTATGGCGCCATCGTGCGCGCTTTCGGCCGCGCCGCCGGCGCCGAGGGCAGCGAAGGCTGGATCGACCTGGCCGGCCTGGATGCCATGCTCGCCGCTTGCCGCGGCACGCGCCCGGGCTTGCAACGCTGCCTGCTGGCCGATGCCGCCTTGCTGCACTGGGAACTGATCGTGCTGGCGCCCGACACCAGCCTGGCCGGACTGGACGGCGGCTATCGCCTGAGCGAGCCGATTGCCGCGTATCTGCTGGCCCAGTCCGCGCCGCGCCTGTGTCTCGAGCGCCCGCTGACCAGTCTGGACAGTACTCTGGCGCTCGACGAGCACCTGGCCGATGCCCAGGCCCTCGCGCAGCTGGCGCGTTTCATCGGGCACTGCGGCCCGGCGCAGGCGCGCGCGGCCAGCCATGTGCTGCAATTGCAAGGGCCGGACCTGTGGCTGGCCCGCAGCCTGTGCGCGGCGACGTTTGCGACGATGGGCATGGCATGCGTCGAACTCGACGGCAAGGAAATCTGGCAAGCCTATCTGAATGGGCAAAAGAACCGCCGCACCTTGCTGGCGCGCCTGCGCCTGCTGTGCCGTGACGCGTTGTTGTGCAACCGCATTTTCGTGCTCCTGCATTGCCACTGGCTCGGCACGCAGGAGGGCGCCGACGACGACCTGCTCGACGAGGTCATGCAGGTAATGTTCGAGAGCCAGCCCTACCTGGCGGTCTTGAACGGTCCCGCGCGGCGGCTGTCCGACCTTGCCTTTCGGTATGCCCGGCACGAGGTGGCAGCCGTTCTGGTGCGCGTCCCGGCGCCGGACAGCCGCTTGCGGCGCGCCAGCTGGCAGCGCCATGCGGGTACTTTCGGCGTGGACATCGACGATGCCTTGCTCGCCAGGCTGGTCAATCAATATCTGCTGACGCAGGAACAGATCGTGCTGGCGCTGAAGGAGACGGCGAGCCGGCGCATGCTGCAGGCCGAGGGTGAAGAGGGAAGCGCCGGCGAAATGCTGCTCGACGCCTGCCGCGCGCAGAGCAACCGTGAACAGATGAGCGTTGCCCATGAAGTCAAGACCACCTACCGCTTCGGCGATATCGTCTTGCCGGATGCCACGCGGCAGTGGCTGCAGGAAGTACTGCAATATGCGCAGCAGCGCCATCAGGTCATCGAGGAATGGGGTTTCAACCGCAAGAACGAGCATGGCAGCAATCTGTGCATCCTGTTCTATGGTCCGTCCGGGACGGGCAAGACCATGGCCGCGTCGATCATCGCCAATGAACTGGGACTGGGCCTGTACCGCATCGACCTGGCCAGCATCGTCAGCAAATACATCGGCGAGACGGAAAAACACCTGGCCCAATTGTTCGACCAGGCCGAAGCGATGAACATCGTGCTGTTCTTCGACGAGGCCGAAAGCCTGTTTTCGAAACGCACGGAAACGAAGGATGCGCACGACCGCTATGCCAACCTGCAAACCGGTTATTTGCTGCAGCGCATCGAAAGCTATACGGGGATCGTCATCCTGTCGACCAACCTGATGGCGAATATGGACAAGGCCTTTACGCGGCGCTTCAAGTTCATGATCGAATATCCGTTTCCGGGAGGCGCGCAGCGCCTGCAATTGTGGCGCAGCGCCTTTCCGCCCGCCGTGCCGCTGGCCGGCGACATCGATTTCGAGCTGCTGGCCGAACGCGCGCCCCTGAGCGGCGCAAATATCAACAGCATCGCCGTGAGCGCCGCCTTTCTCGCGGCGGCCGAGCAGCAGGCGGTGGGGCAGCGGCACTTGCTCAAGGCGACGGAGCGCGAGTACCACAAGCTGGGCAAGGTGTTTGCGCCCGATGATTTTCGCTGGGACGATGATGCGTAGCGCGAGGGCGCCTGCGCGCGGATGGCTGCCTGCCGGCATGCCGGAAGGGGGCACGGCCGATGGAGCATGAGCGCCTGCGGCATAAACCGCGTTCGACGGCGCACACGGCAGCGCACGACAGGCCGGACACGCCGCAACTGCGCGTTGCCGATGGCGGTATGCCGATGCAGCAGTACCGCTATGCGCGCAGCCCGGCCAGCCTGCCACGGCAGCCAGGCCCGGCGGCGCCCATGGGGGCGCAGGGATCGCCCGCATTCCGGGCCATCGCGGCGGCGATGGGCGAGCAGCATGGCGTCGACACCTCGACGCTGCGCGCCACGCATAATTCCCCGTTTCCCGCCACCGTGGAAGCCGATGCAACCTTGCAGGGTAACAGGGTCCATTTCGCGCCCGGCAAGGATAGCGAGCCGAACATCAGGCACGAGGTCGGGCATCACATCATCAATGTCTTGCGGGGCACGCCGCCCCGGACCGATGGCCGCGTCAATGGGCAAGCCGTCAATACCAGCGATGAAGCCGGCGCTGATCGCCTGATGCGGCAGCCGCTGCAACGCAAGGCAGCGCCGCCCCAGCCGCTCGCGGCAAGCGGCCAGGAGCATGATAACGGCCCCGTGCAGCGCACCATCGGCTCTGCGAACCGCTACATCAGTGACAACGAGCTGTGGCGGAATGGCCGCAACGACGTGTTTTCCCTGCTGGCAGAGCTGTACTGGGAAGGATCTGACGAGTATGACGAGATTTACCGGGAGTTGATGCAGGACCTGCCTGAATTTCCCGGTCCGGCGACGGATGGCTGGGATCCCGTGACCTCTGTTGACGCGGAAATGTTCTTGGCGGAGGAAATCGAGAAGTTGGGTGCCATGTATGGCGACATGCCGGAAGGCGTGCGCGACAGAGTCATTGAATGGAATGGCAAGGTTTCGCGGCAGGGACTGGCACGCAGGAAAGAGAAGAGCTCGGACGCCGCCAGGAAACGCTCCAAGGTGATGAATGCCGCAGGCGACAGCCTGAAGTTATACCATGCCAAGACCGCCCCGACGAAGAACAAGCAGCCGCCGGGAGGCCAGGGAAAGAGCGTTTTTTTCAACCAGAATCAGTTCGATTACTTCCGTTCCAGCGCAGCCAATGTACAAAGGGATATTCTTGGACTGACAGGAGATACCAAGCGTGGTGACGCAGCGTTTGTTAATCAGTTGAGTCAGATCTACAAACCCGCCAGTTCGACGCTTGCAAATGAAGAGGAAGAGCAAACGGCACTGCTGAAAGCTGATGTCGAGCCGGATGAGGGCAGTCCGCTCGGTACCATCGTGTATCGGAATTCGGGTGGGCAAGGACATCCCGGTCCCAAATTGGGCGCCGAGGTCAACAGCTTTACTTACAATCTGCTGCTGAAAAATTCGACAACCAGGACTTACGCACCCGCGAAAAAAATCGGCGTTCCCAAGCAGTACCTTAGTTCCAAAAAATACCGTACTGAGGCAAGGAAGCTGGTGCATCACGACTTCGATACTCCAGAAGACTATGAGGCGGAACTGTTCAGGCATTATCGGCAAATCGTGTCCGGGGCAAAGCGGATTTACGGGGATAAAGAGTGCGTGTTCGGTGAATATGCGCTGAAACTGGTGTATGCCGGTATGGATGGTGAAACGGATTTCTTTACTTACCCGGCCCTTATTTTCGAAATTCAGGACAAGGAAGAACTTAGTATCAAAGTTCCCAAAATCAAAGAGGGAATTCTTGATAAATGGAATGCTGTCAGTGATATAAAAATGACCGAGCGGCAAAGTTTTGGTTTTTTGTATCCCGCCATCAGCGACCTCGAAAAATCGATCCGGATATGGCCAGGGCAGTATGACATCGAGGGGTTTCTCGCCACGCTGCAGAAGGTGATATCACCTCACGCCGATGTGGCGCGCAGCCGCCGCAGGCGGGGCGGCCGCTTGTCCCTGCTGCAAAACACGCTCAAGCGCAGCATGAATCTTGCAAAGGGCGCAGTAAATCGGGTGGCACTGGAAAACGACAAGGTCAAAGTTTTGCTCAATCGTATAGCGAGTAACTATGGCAAAGGATTGCAAATATTGCAGCAGTGGCGCAGCTGGCGGACCGACGTGTTGTTTGCAGAGGCGACGCAAGTCATTGAAAACCTCAATGAGGCGGCACTCCACCTGTCGACGGAGTATGAGCAGAGCGAGGCCAGGGGAAAAATGGAAGCGGCTGTCTTGCGCCATTACACGGGCCCCGTCCGGGAGGCCGGCTATACCATTGCATCGTTCTACCTTACCCACAGCGGGCAGCAAGGTTCGAGCAGCGCGATGATGTTTCACGGGGCCGACGCGGCCTTCGTGAAAAAAAAGGTCAAGGACAGGGGGCCGGTGTACTTTGAAACCATGACCTCCACGGCGGGCACCAAGTCGCTCAGCCTGGTCGACCCTGCCTATAACTTTACCACCAGAGAAGAACTGGCTGACTTTGGCAAGCAAAAAACCGGTGATGCGCAGATCTACGACATGACGAATATGGACCCTGCCGCGCTGCCTGGCCTGCTGGGGAAAAATACGCATGCCAGGATCACGCTGTATGCAAGCCTTTCGAAACACTTCCAGTTCGGAACCGACAGCACCAATCTGGGCTTCGTCATGCATTTGCAAAAGGCCGGGGATGAAGCGCCAGTCGGCAGCTATTTGCCGAAGGGCGCGGTGTGGGATATGGGGGCAACAAGGGTGTCAAAAAAACCAGCCTATGTGCCGGCCGTGCCGTCTGCGCTCTACCATCACGCATCGTTGTTGCTCGATGCACAAACCGGCACGAGTAAGGTCGCAGGCAAGCGCAAGCGCAAGGAGGATTCGTGAAAATGCCCGCCAGCAAAGCTGACCATGACGCATGAGCCATTGCGGCACAGGCCGCCCATGCAGCCCGCCACGGACACGCGCCGCGCGCTTCCTGTCGCCCAGCGGCAGGGCGGGCACGGCGGCACCGCCATGGCGAACTTTCGCTATGTGCGCAGCCCGGCCGGCGGGCCTGCGCCCGATGCCAGGCGCGCGCCGCTGCCATCGGCGCTCAGGACCGGCATCGAGCAGCTGTCGGGCATGGCGATGGACCGGGTAACGGTTCACTACAATTCGCACCAGCCTGGCCTGGTGCAGGCGCATGCCTATGCGCAAGGCGGCGATATTCATCTGGGACCTGGCCAGGAGCGACACTTGCCGCATGAGGCCTGGCATGTGCTGCAGCAAAGGCAAGGCAGGGTGAGGCCCACGATGGCGGCGCACGGCATGGCAATCAACGATGACCGCGCGCTCGAGCAGGAGGCAGACCGGATGGGAAGCCGGGCCATGAACGCGATGCCTGGGCAACCGGCAAGCCTGCAGGCTCACGCGCCAGCCGCCGCCGAGCCGGGGGCAATGGTGGCGCAACGGGTCATCTTCAATGGCACCGATTACAAGGACGATCCGAAACACAATAATAGAACGATCATCAGCGATGCGCTGGACGCCATCATCGAGGCGCAAAATGGCACGGTGCTCGATCCGGACAGCTGGATCAGCTGGGTCGATTCGATCAATGTCAAGCTGCAGACCAGTGGCCCGACCAAGGCGATATTGAAGGAAATCTCGCTGTTTTATCAGCAAGTGGCGGAGCTCAGCTTCAAGGTCAATCCGGTGCTGGCCGAGGCATGGCGGCGTTGCCGGGACGCCACGTCGAACTGGAAAGATTACAGCCTGGTGGGCGGAAAATTCAAGGACAAGTTTACTGAGTTGCTGGACGAAATCAGCACGGACTTCCCTACGCTGGCGGCCAAGGCCAGCACCGTCACGACCTTCAAGGTCAACAAGGAGCACATGGTCAACAAGGGCGCGAAATTCGGTGGCGGGCAAACCGATTTCGATAATCTGATGTATGCGGCCGCTCCACCAACAGGCTCGACAGCGACCTTGTCGGAATTTCACAAGTCCCTCCATGCGATGAAACCAGGCACCGGGAAGGTGAACTACAATGCGCTGCATCCGGATATCCGCAAGGTGATCGAGGATGAACAAAAGAAATACAATGAACACCTGATGGGCAAATTTATTTAGATCGATTGGAAAGCGGCCTAGCCATGAACACCATCCCTTCTGACGTGGCGCTGGCGCGCCTGGATCGTTCGGTTCGTCATCTGACATCATTGGGCCTGCCGCTTCCCCCAGGCCAATTGCCTTTGCCACGGACATTGAGCGGTGCCGTGCGCAGCGCACGCGACACGGCAGGGCGCGCCATTTGCCTGTGCATGTGCGCCTCGCGCGCCGAAGGGCTCGCGCCGGAGCTTGCCTCCGACCTGATCGCGGACCTGGGCGCCGCGTCCGCATTACGTCCCCTCGAAGCCGCATTTCTCGACCCGCAGACCGATCCGGCACAGAGGGGACCCGTGTTCCAGTGGGGCTTCGAAGCGTGCTGGGCGCTGTTATGGGCCTTGGGCAAGGCTGGCAGTCTGGAGACGCCGACGGCCACTTGCGACCCGCAGCGCATCGCCGCCATGATCACGGGAGCCGGCTCGATCGATGCGCTGGCTGAGCCATTGCGCGGCGATGGGGAACTTCTCGATGCGCTTGACCTGAACACGCGCCTGCTGGCCGTGTGCCAGCAAGCGCGCTTCGTCAACGTTCCAGGGGGATTGATCGGGCAGGTCATCGCGCAGCGACAGTTTGCCTTGCTGTGGCTGCTGGATCCGGCAGCTGTGCCGTGGGAGGAGATCGAAGTGGCTGTTTGAGCCGGCTCGCGGGCGCTGCCTCAGGCGTCCGGCGAAACGCTTGTTCCGCACAACACCATCCGCACCAGCATCGTCTTACTCCTCTTTTTCAAAGATGCGGATCTTCGCGCCGCCCTGGTAGTCCTGCAACTGCGCTTCGCCATCGATGCGTATGTCGCCCTTCAATATCACTTCCACGCTGATATCGACTTTTTTGATGCGAAACGTTTCAATGTCGGTTGGATGCACGTCGATTTCCATGGAAATCGAGGCGCCTGGCGCAATCGTGGTGAATTGCGTTTTCAGCGCCGGATTGGCCAGGCCACGGCGGGCGTAGGTGACGGCGCCGGTATCGGTATCGATGAATTTGACGATCGGGCCCGACTTGCGCAGGTAGTCGAGCGGAAAACCGATATCGCGGCTGCCATCGTTGCGGATGGTAACCAGCAGGTCGATCGGCTTGCGCTCATAGACGCAGCCAGCGTTGCCCAGGCATTGCAGGGAGATGGAGAGGGGCGCGTGGGTGCTCGTCATGGTGTTCGCTTTCAATGGTAGTGCCATCAGCATGGCATAGATAAGCAGGGTCAGACAATATCGCATCGTATTTTCCTGCCGATTTTTTTGCTCAGTAATTCCTGCGCCTCAATCGCGATATTCCAGCCGTGGCGTTTCAGGATCCGCGCGCCTTCTGCGTACGACATGATCGATTGCGTCAGGTCTTCCGGCGAGGTGCCGTTGACGTGGCAGACGATGGGCTCGTCGAGCGTGCCGTCCGGCTTGAAATAGCGTACCGTTTCTTCGAATTCCGTGTACGAATATTCGTCGGGCATGCCGACGCAATGCCCGAATTCATGCGCATACGTGGTCAGTGCCGTTGCCAGCGAGACGTTCATGACGTCGCCGGTCACGTTTTCGCGGTCATAGCGCTTGTGGATCTGCAGCGTGTAATGCTGATTTTCGTCGACCCAGAGGACGCGGAAAACCACGGGCAATACTTTTTGTCCGCATTGCGGATCATTGATTTCAAGCCGGAACTTGTTGTTCCAGTTGCCTTCGATGCCGGCCGTCGCGTTTTTCTTCGCCAGCGCCACCACGTTGGCGCGCTGCTTGACGCGCAGCGCCGCCGATTCCGTGCCCTTGTCGCTCTCTTCCAGCGCCTGTCCTGCGGCGTCCAGTACCGTGATGGCCTTGAAGCGCACTTCCACCACCACCGGACCGTCCGATTTTGACGGCACGTACAGTTTGAACCAGATCCTGTCCTTGTATTTGTGCGGCGTGCCGTCGTGCTGGTAAGGCTGCGCATAGCGGCCATACGAGGGACCGGCGATTTCCTTTTCGTAGTCCTCGATCCAGCAGGCCGGCAGCTTGACCAGCACTTCCTTGCGGCGCTTGTTGTCCACCGGCGTGGTGCTGGAGTCGCCTGCCGGCTTGTATTTGGGTTCCGGCGGGGTGCTGGCCCTGGCTGCCGGCTGCCCTGGCGAACCTGGCACCGGCGCCGGTGCGGAAGAGGGGGCGGATGCCGGTGCCGGTGCCGAATCCTGGCCGCCCACGGTTTTCAGCAGCTCGATCACCAGCGCCTCGGTGGCGGCGGCCGCAATCACATGCGTCAAGCCCTTTTCGTCGGTCATGCCGCTCTCATAGCTGCCATCTTCGCGCTTGATGCGGTAGGGCTGGCGCGGCATCGCTTCGCCCGTGTCGCGGTCGCGCAGCACAAAGCCTTCATCGAACAGCTTGATGCGCGTGTCCGGCAGCGCCGGCAGCACGCCCGCCGCGCTGGCGCCGCCGTTGAACACGTGCTGGCCGCCCTTCACCGTGAAGTTGCCGGGACAGGTAAACGTGATATTGCCGCCTTCAAGCGTGATCGACGATTGCCCGGCCTGCAGCGTGATCTTCTGATTGGCCTTGATGTCGATGCAGTCGTTGACCGAGATCACGGTAATGGCCTTGTCGGCCAGGATTTCCAGTTGCCCCGTATGCGCCTGCAGCGATACGGGGCCGTTCGCGGCAATCGCCTGGATGCCGCCGGTGTGGGTAAACAGTCCTTGCGCGCTGGCCGACACGGATGAATAGGTGTGGCCGGCCGTCATGTGCAAGTCCGCTTGCGTCGTCCAGTGCAACTGCTGGGCGGCAAACACCACGGTCGAGCCGGGCGTGGCCCAGTTGATGCTGGCAGGCGCTTCCATCAGTACCAGCGGCTGGCCGAACTTTTCCACCGGCTGGTCGGCGGCCAGCTTGCGCTCGCCTGCGCTGGCCTTAAGTGCTTCCTGACCGCCCACGCTCGCTTGGTATTTGCCATCCTGCTGCGGATCGATCTGCTTGATCAGGTCCAGCTGGGCCTGTTTCGCGTCCTGGCTGAACAGGGCGGTTTGTTGCTGTGCGGCCTCGGCCAGCGACTTGTTCAGTTCGGCCGCGCCTTTCAGCTGGGCCAGCGCTTCCATGGTGTCGAGCTGGGTAGAAGCAACGCCCGCGCCAGTCTGTGCGCGGGCGGTGGTCGAGATGAGCACGCCTTCGCCGCCGCGCAGCACCGTCCAGGCATCGGTGCGCAGCTCGAAACCGCTGCCGCGGTAACTGCCGCGCTGGGCCGTGTTGGGGCCCTGCTGTACCAGGTAGCCGAGGTTCAGCTGCGTGGCCGCGCTGCTTGTCGCCAGGCGGGTGCGCAACTGGCCCGGCGTGTCGTCGATCACCCACTGGTTATAGCCGCCGCCATCGAAATTGTGGCTGTGGATGCCGGAAATGACACCGGCGTGATTGACGTCCGAGCCGACGCCGGCCGCATACGGTGGCGCGTCGCTGCCGGTATACAGCTGGGCCACTACCAGCGGACGGTCCATGTCGCCTTCGATGAAGTCGACCAGCACTTCGGTGCCGATGCGCGGCGTAAATTGTGAACCCCAGTTCGGGCCGGCCAAGGCTTCGGCAACGCGCACCCAGGTGCCTGACGCTTCATTGCCGGGTGCGTTGCCCTGTTGATCCGTGTTGTGCGCCATGCCGCCCGGATTGGCGGCGCCGCCCCGTTGCCAGGCGAACTGGATGCGTACCTGGTGGTCGCGCCCGGTGGTCGCCACGCTGTCGGGCAGGCCGACCACCAGCGCCGTTTGCGGCCCCAGCGCGCTGCTGGCCACGCGCGCGGCGGTGGCGAGCGGCACGATGGCCACGCTGGTCCGCGCGCAAGCAAAGGTATTGCGGTAGGTGCCGGCCTCGAGCTGGCCATCGAGCAGGCTGGCGACGTCGCTCAGGCTGGCCACTGCCGACAGTTTTGACAGTAGCGCCGTCAGCGCGCCGCCGGCCGGCCCCAGGTTGTTGCGTGCCTCGTGCTCGACCCAGAGCACGGTGAACTGGTTGGCGCCATCGGCATAGTGCTCGTGCTGCAGCAGGTTAAAGGCGTGGCCGGCCGCCATGCGCCGCACCGCGCCAGCGCCCGTGAATTGCTTGTTCTCCAGTTCCAGCGCCTGCAGCATGCGCAGGCCGTGCGGATCGGCCGCCGTGCTGTCGGCATAGCGCCGTTCGCCGGAGCCGTCGTACAGGGGCAGGGGTGGCAGCTTGCCCGCCTGCAGGCTCGAACTGTGTTCGGCGGCCGGCGCCGCCAGTTGCTGCGGGTCCCAGCTGCTGATGCCGACCGCATTGGGCCGCACCTGGCGCCGCGCGCTGAAGCTGTCGATGGCGTCATCGGTATCGCTGGCGCGCACGCCGTGAAAGCGCAGGCCAGCCACGCCCGGCGTCGGCGGCGCGACTGCCTTGCTGTCGAAAATCACGAGCTTGTGTTTTGCCTGCTGCGCGTTCTGTTGTTCGCCTTGTTGCGCCGCGCCATCCTCCTGTTCGTGCTCGAAGCGCCAGCTCAGGCCTTCGAAGGCCAGCACGCGGGTCAGGAAGGCCAGGTCGCTTTCGCGGTATTGGGTCCAGACGGGGCGTGGCGCCAGTTCCTGGCTGACATCGAATTCGAAACGGATCTGCGGATAGTCGCCGAGCAGCTCCGTGATGAGGTCGCGCGCGTTCTTGTCCTGGAAGATATAGCTGTCGCGGCGCAAGCCCAGCAAGGCCAGGGCAGGCTCGAGGCGCAGCCGGTAGCGCGCCACGCCGCCATCGGCGCCGGCAAAGCCGCAGTCGGTGCACAGTCCGTGCCAGGCGCGCCAGCTGCCGTCGGGCTGCAGCAGCTTGAGCGTGATTTCTTCCCCGAGAAAGCTGACCAGGTCCAGGCCCGCCGCCGTGCTCAAGGCATCGACCTCGAAGCGGAACAGCTCATTGACCGCCTCGCGGCCCGTCATCCGCTCGGCCATCAGCGATTCGGGCAGGTTCGATTCCTGCGCCGTGGCAAGCGTGATCAGCCGCGCATGCTGGGACAGGCCGGTGCCGAACACCCCCAGGGCGGCCTCTGTCGTTGCCGGGCCGCTCATTAAGGCAACGTGATGGTCAGGTTGGCCGTGCGCGGCGCCAGTTTGACGATATCGCTGTAGGCGTTCATCTGCTGTTCGGTGTTTTTGGCCAGCATGGTGCGCAGGCCCAGGTAACCGAGTGCACAGATCAGCGCGAATATCGAGCACAGCACCCACAGCGGCACGTCGTTGCGCAACTTGTGCGCAATCTGGTCGGGGCGTTCCGCATGTGGCGCAAAGCCGGCTTTCTTGCCCTTCATCTGGGCGATCTCGTCACCCAGGCGGGCCGTCAGGTAGGCCAGTTTTTCCGAGCCTTCCAGGATGTACCGCCCCTGGAAGCCGAGCAGCAGGCACATGTGAAACACTTCCAGCGCCTGCAGGTGTGCGCTGCCGCGCGCGCGCAGGGCTTCGAGACGGATGAAGAAATTCTCGCCGGCCAGCTGGTCGCCGAACAGCACCAGTTGCAGCGGGCGGCGCGCCCAGTCGTCGCGGATGGCATACGGCGAGCGCAGGATGATTTCGTCGACAGCCGCGCAAAATGCATATTTGGCGGCATCGATATCGTCGGCCGAGGCCGCATGTTTTTTCGCCGCGTGCCCGAATTCGTCGAGAAACTGCGTCATCTTTCTGATGAAGTCGGCATTGTCTTGCGGGCCGCTGCCGTTTTTCAGCATGAACAGCGCGTAGAAACCGTCGTACATCAGGTCCGTCAGCGTGTGTTCCGTGCCCGGGCCGGCAGGTACGCTCGATGCGTAAGCGGCGGAGCCGGCGGACATCAGGGAGGGGGCGTTTGCATTCATCGTTTATCTTCAGGAAGTAATGGCGACAAGTTCAAGTTTCAGATCCCGCATGCCGGACGGAACGTAGATCGAAATCGACTGGGCCTGCAGCATGCGGTCGTACATCTGGCCCTTCGCTTCGATGGTGAAATAGTACGTATCGGGCCGCACGGGCACGGCGGCCGGCACTTGCGGCGTGTGCTGCAGGCGCACGCCGGGCAGGGCCGACAGCACGAATTTTTCCACATCGTCGGGCGCGCCGATCTTGAAGCGCAGCGGTACCACGTCCACCAGTTCCACACCCGGCAGGTCGGCCGAGACGCCCAGGTAAAACGCGGTCTTGTCGTCGATCTTGCCCGAATCGAGCTTGCCGTGATGGTAAGACGGCTTGATTTCGGTCAATGCAATGGCGAAATATTTTGACGAGATCACCGTGTCGAGCAGTTCGCGGATGATCGCGTGCAGGCGCGCGAACGACGGCCCCGGATCGGTGTGCTGGTAAGCCGGCAGGTCGGCCAGCGCATGGGTTTTCGAGAACGTCATCAGCGCGCCGGCCAGGGCCAGCAGCGCTTCGTACAGGCGCTCCGGGTGCAGCGCCGGATGATGGAAGTAATGGCTGAGCGAGGCAAAGGCTGAACTGGCCGTGTGCAGCAGCCAGAACGAAGACATGTCGCCGGAGCGAAATTCGATCACATTCTTGCTCGGCTCGCGGTGGTGGCCGTACAGGGCGTTGACCTTTGCCTGCAGCGCATCGATCAGGCGGCGCAGTTGCAGGAACAGCAGCGGGGCGCTGCGGATCGACAGGCTCGGCGGCACGAACGACGGGTCCGGCTCGAAGCCGCCGGTCGACAGGCGCCGCAGGCGCAGCAACGGAAAATTCACATACGAATCGCGCGGTTCCGATTCGGCCACCAGGCGCAGCGATTTTTGCAGGTACGCCAGTTCGGCCTGCGCCGCATGGGTGTACAGGTCGGGCGTTTCCAGGTTGGTCTGACCGTAGCGGGCTGCGCTGTTGGTTTGGTCGGGCGCGGCAAAGTTGCCGCCGAAGTGTTTGAAGGCGGGCAGGGCGGCATAAAACGTGACGGTTTGCTGTGATTGCAGCAGCTTGCTCAGGTCCAGGGCTTCGGGCAACTCGTCGGCGCCGGGCGCGTTGTAGATTTCGCCATCCTGGAACACCAGCGACAGTTCCAGCAGCCGCAGCGTGTTATTGCTCAGCGCATCGCGGTCGATCTGCATGTGGTTGACACCCCAGGCGTAGGGATGCAGCGCCTTGATGCTTTCGTGCAGGCGATGTTCATGGTACCGGTCTTGCTGCTGGAAGTGCTGGGGGCGCAGAAACAGGCCTTCACCCCATAACAATTTGCTTGTAATGCTCATCGATTGCCCTTTTTCCCGAGGAAGTAAAAGCGCGGAGAACGCTGCCGCTCCCGGGCTCTTTTGCAGCGCGATCGGCGCCTTGCAGGTGCAGCCGATCATTCAATCTTTGCAATAAGAAATTATGTGCTTTTTTCGCAACTGCAACAACATTAACATTATCTGGAAGAAAGGCGCGTACGGTACGTTTCCCGCATGGCGCCTGCCTTTGCGGCCGATCGGATTGTGAGTTTTCGCGTATTTTCTATTGAACGGAGTCAATATTCAATCCGTGTTAGTCTCGCAAAAATAAGAATTTGGCAACTATAAATTGCAAGTTTTTTAATGACCGCGTCATCTTTTTTTTTGAGGGAAATCAGACCATGTCTCGCCAATTCACACTCCATTTTTTTGCCGCGGTTGCCTGCGCATTGACGCTCAGTGCCTGCAGCACCGCGCCAGCGGTCAAGACGGCGCCGCCGCCGCCCTCGCTCGACGATCTGATGGCAAAGGCGACCCAGGCTGCCAGTTCGGGCAACAACGAAGCGGCCATGGGTTTGTGGAAACAAGCCGCTGTCGAATTCCCAGCCGATAAGAATCCATGGGTCCGCATGGCGCAGACCCGCTATGAGGCGGGCCAGTACGGCGACGCCATTATCAATGCCCAGGAAGTGCTGGTGCGCGACCCCGCCGACAAACTGGCCAACAGCGTCATTGCGATCAGCGGACTGCGCCTGTCGACGCGTGCCTTGGCCGACCTGAGCCGCCAGAACAACCTGTCCGGCCCGCTGCGCACGGAATCGCAGGATCTGGCCAAGCTGTTGCGCGAAAGCCTGGGCGAAACCGTGCTGGTACCGGCGCCTGCCGCGGCGCAGGCGCGCGACAAGCAGCCGGCGCGTCCGCCGCGCAAGGGACAGAGCAAGACTGCTGACAGCAGTGCCAATCCCTTCGATGGTTTGAAGTGAAGCTGAGGCAGTAGCAATCTACCAGGGCATCGCGGATGCCGCCGATTACTCGTGAAGGGATGTGTCATGTCAAAAAAAGAAAGTGTTCAAAAACGCCTGCAAAAGGTCAGGCCGCCACGCGTGCAGATGACGTATGACGTGGAAATCGGCGATGCGATTGAAAACAAGGAACTGCCCTTCGTGATGGGCGTCGTGGGCGACTTCGGCGGCAATTCGGAAGTCGAGCAGAAACGGCTGAAGGACCGCAAGTTCATCGGCATTGACCGCGACAATTTCGACGAGGTGCTCAAGGGCGTCGAGCCGCGCGCCGCGTTTGGCGTCAGCAATGAGCTCAGCGATGAAGGCGGCCAGTTGCGCGTCGACCTGCGCTTCAAGTCGCTCAATGACTTCCGTCCCGAGGCGGTGGTGGAGCAGGTGGCGCCATTGCGCCGCCTGCTCGAGGCGCGCACCAAGCTGGCTGACCTGCGCAACAAGCTGGCCGGCAACGACAAGCTGGAAGATATCCTGAACGACGTGCTCAACAGCACGGAAAAGCTGGCCCAGCTGGAACAACAATCCACCGCCAAGAAAGACTGATCCCATGTCCGCTCAACTGACCCCCGCGTCCGGCGCTGCCGCGACCACCGATATCGGCTTGCTTGACCAGATCGTCGAACAAAGCAAGGTTGCCAAATCCAGCGTCGAGCATGCACGCGCCAAGGATCTGATTTCAGAACTGGTCAGCCAGGTGATGGAGGGCACCGTGGTGGTGTCGGACAACCTGGCGGCCACCATCGATGCGCGCGTTGCCGAGCTGGACAGACTCATTTCGCGCCAGCTCAGCGTCATCATGCATGCGCCCGAATTCCAGAAGCTGGAAAGCAGCTGGACCGGCCTGCATCACCTGGTCGATAACACGCCCACCGGCACCAACCTGAAGATCAAGCTGCTGAACGCCACCAAGCGCGAGCTGGTGCGCGATTTCCAGAGCGCGCTGGAATTCGATCAGTCGACCATGTTCAAGAAAGTGTATGAGGAAGAGTTCGGCACTTTCGGCGGTGCTCCATTCGGCGCGCTGCTGGGCGACTTCGAATTCACGCGCCAGCCCGAAGACATGTATTTCCTCGAACAGATGTCGCATGTGGCCGCTGCCGCCCACGCGCCCTTCATTTCGGCCGCATCGCCCGAGCTGTTCGGCCTCGAGAGCTATTCCGACCTCGGCAAGCCGCGCGACCTGGCCAAGGTGTTCGACACGGTCGAATATGCGAAGTGGAAGTCGTTCCGCGAATCGGAAGATGCGCGCTACGTCGGCCTGACGCTGCCGCGCTACCTGGGGCGCCTGCCGTTCAATCCGGCCGACGGCGCCACCGTCGACGGCTTCAACTTCGTCGAGGATGTCGATGGCACCAACCACCAGAAATACCTGTGGTGCAATGCCGCTTATGCCTTCGGCGCCAAGCTGACGGCGGCCTTCGACGATTACGGCTGGTGCGCGGCGATCCGCGGCGTGGAAGGCGGCGGCCTGGTCGAAGACTTGCCGACCCATACCTTCAAGACCGACGAGGGCGAAGTGGCGCTGAAATGCCCGACCGAGATTGCGATTACCGACCGCCGCGAAAAAGAGCTGAGCGACCTGGGTTTCATTTCGCTGGTGCATTGCAAAAACACGGATTACGCGGCGTTCTTCGGCGCCCAGTCGGCGCAGAAGGCCAAGAAGTACAACACCGATTCCGCCAATGCGAATGCGGTGCTGTCGTCGCAGCTGCAATACATCTTTGCCGTCTCGCGCATCGCCCATTACATGAAGGCGATGATGCGCGACAAGATCGGCAGCTTTGCCGCCGCGTCCAACGTCGAAGATTTCCTCAACCGCTGGCTGATGCAATACGTGCTGCTCGACGATAACGCCAGCCAGGAGCAGAAGGCCCAGTTTCCACTGCGCGAAGCATCGGTGCAGGTGTCGGAAGTGCCTGGCCGTCCCGGCGTCTACCGGGCGATTTCCTTCTTGCGTCCCCATTTCCAGCTCGATGAGCTGTCCGTTTCACTCCGTTTGGTCGCGGAGCTGCCGCAATCGACCAAATCCTGATTTTTTCATAAACAACCGAAAGGAATGACATGGCAATCGACGTTTACTTGCAAATTGATGGTATCAAAGGCGAATCCACCGACACCTCCCACAAAGATTGGATCGAATGCAAGTCGGTCCAGTGGGAAGTACTGCAGCCGAAGTCCGCCACCGCCTCGACCGGCGGCGGGCATACCGCCGAACGTACCGAGCACAAGGATATCGTGGTCGCCAAGCTGGCCGACCTCGCCACGCCGCTGCTGCTGCAAAATTGCTCATCCGGTAAAACGATCCCGAAAGCCAAATTCGAATTCCTGCGTGCTGACGGCCAGGGCGAGCGCATCAAGTACTTCGAGATCGAACTGGAAAACGTGCTGATCAGCAGCGTGGCGCCATCCGTCGCGGCTGGCGACATCCTCGGCGAAAATGTGTCGATCAAGTATTCCAAGGTCAAGTGGAAATACACGCAGCAAAAAGTCGGTGGCGGCTCAGGCGGCAATACCTCTGGCGGCTGGGATCTGTCGGCCAACAAGACGATTTGATCGGCAACGGCCCTTGCCGGATGAAGCCGTTCCGGCTAGCCGCCGACGGTGACTCCGGCTTGTGCCTGCGTGACTGATGCTCCTGAATCAAAGGGCCGCCGCAGGCCGCCCTTTTGTTCCTTCCCACTGCCAATGACGGGATACCGATGAAGGGTTTTACGCCGGGATTGTTCGACCGCCTGATGGACACGCCTGTCCAGGGCGCTTCCAGTAGCACCGTCTCGCGCCTGTCGCTGGAGGATTTGAAAGACACCGTGGCGCGCGACCTGGAGGCGCTGCTCAACACGCGCACCGTGATACCGGAAGCGCTGCTGAAAAAATTTCCCGAATGCGGCCGCTCGATTGTTACCTACGGCCTCAATGATTTCGCCGGCCTGAGCTTGTCGAGTTCCGATGACCGCGCGTATATCTGCCAGTGCCTGGAAAAGGCCATCGCGCGCCATGAGCCGCGCCTGCGCAGCGTGCGCGCTTCGCTGGAAATCCAGGAAGGCTCGATCAACCGCCTTAATTTCGCCATTACCGCGCTATTGGTGGTGCACTCGGCCCAGGAACCCGTCAACTTCGACGCCATCCTGCAGCCGTCCAGCCTGCATTACACGATCAGCAAGGCGCGCCGTGCGGCGCAAGGAGCCTGAACTTGGAAGAATTATTGCCGTATTACGAACGTGAACTGGGTTTCCTGCGCCGCTATTCGCGCGAGTTTTCCGAGCGCTACCCGAAGATCGCGGGACGGCTGCTGATCGGCGGCGAAGTCTGCGAAGACCCGCATATCGAGCGCATGATCCAGTCCTTCGCGCTGCTCAATTCGCGTATCTCGAAACGCCTCGATGACGATTACCCTGAATTCACCGAGGCGCTGTTCGAGGTGCTGTATCCGCATTACCTGCGGCCGTTTCCTTCGTGCTCGATCGCGCGTCTCGACTACAGCGGTGCGGCGGCGCAGCTGACGGCCGCCACCGAGATTGCGCGCGGCACGGAACTGGCGACACGCCCCGTCAAGGGCGTCGCGTGCACCTTCCGCACCGCGTATCCGGTCACCGTGGCGCCGCTGGCGCTGACGCATGCGGCGTTTGCCGCCATCATCGACGCGCCCGAGCAGGTGCAACTGCCGCCCAACGCCACCTCCAGCGTCAGCATCGTCATCGAAGCGACCGCCGATCAGATCAGTCTGGCGCAACTGGGTGTCAAGAAGCTGCGCGTGTTCATCGACGGCGAGCCTTCGTTTTGCGCGGCGCTGCGCGACGCGCTGTTCATGCGCACGCTCAAGGCCTATGTGGAAGCGGATGACAGCGGACGCTGGAGCGCGCTGGCGCAGATCCCCGTCAGCGCCGCCGGCTATGCCGAGGACGATGCGCTGATCCCGTTTTCGGCCCGTTCGCATCCGGCCTACCGGCTGCTGACCGAATACTTCTGCTTTCCCGAAAAATTCAATTTTTTCGACATCGACCTGGCCGCGCTGTGCGCGCCGCTGCCGTCCGGCTGCCGGCGCATCACCTTGCACCTGGCCCTGGCCGGGCTGCGCACGGATTCGAATACGGCGCGCATGCTGGGCACCATGTCGACGAATAACCTGCTGCTGGGCTGCACCCCGGTGGTCAACCTGTTCCGCCTGCGCGGCGAGCCGATCCGGCTGACGCATACGGCCGCCAGCTATCCGGTGCTGGCCGATGCGCGCCGCGCCTACGCCTTCGAGGTGCAGGCCATCGAATCGGTCAAGCTGGTACGCCAGACGCCGCAAGGGGAGTCGATCACGGAATTTCGCCCGTTCTATTCGCTGCGCCACGGCCAGATGCCGGCCAGGGATGGCCATTACTGGGTAATGCGGCGCGATGACACCATCAGCGAGAAAAGCCCCGGTTACGAGACCGAGATTTCCATCGTCGACATCGATTTCGATCCGGCCGCGATTGAAACCGATACCCTCAGCCTGGAGCTGAGCTGCACCAACCGCGACCTGCCGGCGCAACTTACCTATGGCCTGCGCGGCGGCGACCTGTTCCTGGAAGGCGGATCGAGCGTGCGCAGCATCCACTTCCTGCGCAAGCCGACGGAATCGCACCGCTTCGAGCGGGGGCGCGGCGCGCACTGGCGCCTGATCTCGCACCTGTCGCTGAACCATCTGTCGCTGTCGGGCAGCGGCCTGGAAGCGTTCCAGGAAATGCTGACCCTGTATGACTTGCCCCGCTCGGCGACCTCGCAACGGCAGATCAGCGGCATTGCTGCAATCGACCACAAGGCGGCCAACGCCTGGCTGCCCGGCAATCCCTTCGCCTGCCTGGTGCGCGGCCTGGAAGTGCGGCTGACGCTCGACGAGGAAGCGTTTGTGGGCAGCGGCATCCATGCGTTTGCCCATATCGTCGAGTGTTTTCTCGGCCTGTACGTGCATGCCAACAGTTTTACCCAACTGGTGGTGCTGTCGAAAAAATCGGGAGAGGAGTTGTTGCGATGCAAACCACGCAGCGGCGATTTGAGCCTAGTGTAATCGAGCGCCTGTTCGCCGAGCCTTACCGCTTCCAGTACTTCCAGGCGGTGCGCATGCTCGAACTCTGGCTGGTTCGCAACGGCATGGCGCGTGAAGGCGCGGTGGCCAACTACCTGCGCTTTCAAAATTCGGTGTCGCTCAATTTTGCGCCCAGCCAGCTTGAAGCGGTGCAGGCGGAACCGCGCGAGCTGGGCGCCCTGGCGGCCGACATGCGCGCGCTGGGCGAGGCCGTGCGGGGCGGCGAACTGAAATACGTCCGCATCACGCCTGCCTTCATGGGCTTTCTCGGCGTGGCCGGCGCGCTGCCGGCCCATTACACCGAACGCATCGCCGCGCACCAGCTGTACGAAAAGGACGAAGGACCGCGCGCCTTTCTCGACACCTTTTCCAGCCGCGCGCTGGCGCTGTTCTACGAAGCGTGGCGCAAGTACCGCCTGGAACTCAAGTACCAGCTCGATGGCAGGGACAAGTTCCTGCCGCTGCTGCTGTCGCTGGCAGGCCTGGGCCATGCGTCGCTGCGCCAGCGCCTGTACGACGATGGCGATGGTGTCCTCGACGAGTCGGTGGGGTTTTTTGCGGCCGCCATGCGGCACCGGCCGCCATCGGCGGTGGCGATCGGCCAGGTATTGTCGGCCTATTTCGGCCAGACCATCAAGGTGACCCAGTTTGTCGGCTGCTGGTACGACGTGCCGCCCGACCAGCAAAGCAGCCTGGGCGGCATGAACGCCATGCTGGGTTCGACCGCGCTGGTCGGCGCGCGCGTCTGGCAGCGCGACTTGCGCATGCGGCTGGTGGTCGGACCGCTGGCGCGCATGCATTTCGACGCCTTTCTGCCGGGCGGCGCGGCGGCGCGTGCGCTGGAAAAAATGCTCACCATGTTTACCGGCCTGTGCCTCGAATACGAAGTGCAGCTGGTGTTGCGCGCCGAGGATGTGCATGGCGTCACGCTGGAGCAGCCGCGCAGCGGCGGGCGGCTGGGCTGGGACAGCTTCCTGATCACCTCCGGCGCCGCGCAGGACCGTGGCGACGTGCGCTACGAACTGCATGCGCTGGCATGAACCATCTTTCTTTTTTATCCGTTTCCACACAAGGACCTTTGCCCCATGAGCATCAACCTCAAGACGCTGATCAGCAAGCTCAATGACACCAGCCGCACCGCCGCCACCCGCGCGGCCGGCATCTGCGTCGGCCTCGGACAATACGAGGTCGACCTGGAACACCTGTTCCTGGCCCTGCTGGAACAGCCGGCCAGCGACTTTGCGCTGATCGCCCGCCACAGCGGCATCAGCGTCAGCATGCTAGAAGCGGACCTGCAGGCCGAGGTGGCGCGCCTGCAGACCGGCAATGCGCGCACCCCCGTGTTTTCTCCCAGGCTGCCGAAGCTGTTTGAAAACGCCTGGCTGATCGCGTCGCTCGACGTGCAGGCCGGCCGCCAGGCCAGCATCCGCAGCGCCCATCTGCTGCAGGCGCTGCTGACCGACCCGGAGCTGGCGCAACTGGCTTACCGCGGTTCGAAACTGTTCAACAAATTCAAGCTCGACGACCTGAAGCACAACCTCGACAAGATCACGCAAGGCTCGCAGGAGGCGGCAGGCGCCCCGGCTGCCGATGGCGAGGCGGGGGAGGGCGGCGATCCGGTCGGCGAACTGGAAGGGCGCGCGGCCGCGTCGAAAACCCCGGCGCTGGACCAGTTCACCACCAACCTGACGGCGCGCGCGCGCGACGGCAAGGTCGACCCGGTGATCGGGCGCGATGCCGAGATCCGCCAGGCGATCGATATCCTGATGCGCCGCCGCCAGAACAATCCCATCCTGACGGGCGAGGCGGGCGTGGGCAAGACGGCCGTGGTCGAAGGGCTGGCGCTGCGCATCGCGCAGGACGACGTGCCCGATGTGTTGAAGGGCGTCGAGATCCATACGCTGGACATGGGCCTGCTGCAGGCTGGCGCCAGCGTCAAGGGCGAGTTCGAGAACCGCCTGAAAAACGTCATCGACGAAGTCAAGAAAAGCCCGCACGCCATCATCCTGTTCATCGACGAAGCGCACACCATGATCGGCGCCGGCGGCACGGCCGGCCAGAACGACGCGGCCAACCTGCTCAAGCCGGCCTTGGCGCGCGGCGAGCTGCGCACGATCGCCGCCACCACCTGGGGCGAGTACAAGAAATATTTTGAAAAGGACGCCGCGCTGGCGCGCCGCTTCCAGGTCGTCAAGATCGAGGAGCCGAGCGAGGAACTGGCCTGCGCCATGTTGCGCGGCATGGCGCCGTTGATGGAAAAGCATTTCAACGTGCGCATCTACGACGAAGCCATCACCGAAGCGGTACGGCTGTCGCACCGCTACATCATGGGCCGGCAGCTGCCCGACAAGGCCATCAGCGTGCTCGATACCGCCTGCGCCAAGGTGGCGCTGGGCCAGAACGCCACGCCGGCCTTGCTGGAAAACCTGGTCAAAAAGCTTGACCGCATCGATGCCGAAGTCGCCACGCTCGAGCGCGAGGAAAAGAGTGGCGGGAACCACCCGGTGCGCCTGAAAGACTTGCGCACGCAGCGCAGCGCGGCCGCCGGCGAGCATGCGGCGCTGGCAGCGCGCTGGGAAAACGAAAAGACCCTGACCGGGAAGGTCAAGGCGGCACGCGAGGAGCTGGAAAGCGCCGGTGCGAAACCCGATGCCAGCCAGGCCGGCGACCTGCAGGCCTTGCTCAAGGACTTGCGCGCGCTGCAGGGCGAAACGCCGATGGTGCCGGTGCAGGTCGACGGCCACGTGGTGGCGGAAATCGTCGCCGGCTGGACCGGCATCCCGCTCGGCAAGATGGTCAAGGATGAAATCCGCACGGTGCTCAAGCTGAAGGATATGCTGGAAGAGCGCGTACTGGGCCAGTCGCATGCGATCGAGGCGGTGGCGCAGCGCGTGCGCACCTCGCGCGCCAACCTGGACGACCCGAACAAGCCGAAGGGCGTGTTCCTGTTCGTCGGCCCGTCCGGCGTGGGCAAGACGGAAACGGCGCTGGCGCTGGCCGACGTGCTGTATGGCGGCGAACGCAAGCTGATCACCATCAACATGAGCGAATACCAGGAAGCGCACAGCGTATCGGGCCTGAAAGGCTCGCCGCCCGGCTATGTCGGTTACGGCGAAGGCGGCGTGCTGACCGAGGCGGTGCGGCGCAACCCGTACAGCGTGGTGCTGCTCGACGAAGTGGAAAAAGCCCACCCGGACGTGCTCGAACTGTTCTTCCAGGTCTTCGACAAGGGCGTGATGGAGGATGCCGAAGGGCGCGAGATCGACTTTAAAAATACCATCATCATCCTCACCTCGAACGTCGGTTCGAGCATCCTGATGCAGGCCTGCCTGAATGTGGCGGCGGCTGACCTGCCGACGCCGGAACAGCTGGAGGAAAAGATCCGCCCGCAACTGGTGAAGACCTTCAAGCCGGCCTTCCTGGGACGCTTGAAAGTGATCCCGTTCTATCCGATCTCGGACGATGTGCTGGTCAATATCATCGGCCTGAAACTGGGCAAGATCGCCCAGCGCATCGCGGCCAATCACAAGGCCGAATTCAGCCACGACGAGGCGCTGGTCGACGCCGTGCTGGCGCGCTGCACGGAAGTCGATTCGGGTGCGCGCAACGTCGACAATATCCTCAACGGCACCGTGCTGCCCGAGATCGCCGAGTCGGTGCTGGCCAAAATGGCCGAAGGCGCCGCGATCACGAAGATCAAGGTCAGCGCCAGCAAGCAGGGGCAGTTCAAGTACACCATCAAGTAAGCATGCGCACGCGAAGCAACATGGCTGCGCCGGCAGGCGCAGCGTCACTCAAGGGAATGGACATGCATGGCTAATCCGGAGCAGGGAACAGACAATCTGTTTGCAGGGATCGGACAGCACGCCCGGCTGCTCAAGCTGGACACGCCGCTGGGCGCCGACGCCTTGCTGGCGCAGCGCGTCCATGCGGTCGACCGCGTGAGCCAGGGATACGACTATGTCGTCGATCTGCTGTCGCTCGACGATGCGGTGGAACTCAAGCAGCTGATCGCCCAGGAAGTGACCTTGTGGGTATTGCAGCCCGACGCCAGTTACAGCCCCATCCACGGTTACGTGCATACGGCCAGGAAGCTGGGCAGCGATGGGCAGCTGTCGGCCTACCAGATCGCTTTTGCCAGCTGCCTGCACTTCCTCAAGTTCCGCAAGGATGCGCGCATCTGGCAGAACAAGGGCGCCGACGACATCATCGCTGACGTGCTGGGCGGCCATCCGCAATGCCAGGGCAAGTTCAGGTTCGACCTGAACCAGGCGGTGCGCCAGCGCTCGTATTGCACGCAATACGAGACGGACTGGCAATTCGTCATGCGCATGCTGGAAAGCGAAGGCTGGTACGGCTATGTCGAACAGGCGGCCGATGGCAGCGGCCATCAGTGGATCATCACCGATTCGGTGCAATCGCTCAAGCCGCTGCAGCCCGGGCAGATTGCCTTTCACCGCGCAGCTGGCACCGAGGAACTGGACAAGATCGTCCAGTGGGGCGGCACCCGCACGCTGTCAAACAGCCAGCTGGCGACCCGCACTTATGATTACAAGGCGCCCCGTAGCAATCACCAGGATGCCGTGCAGATATTGCCCGGGCACGGCAGTATTCCGTCGCAGCTCGAGGTCTACGAATATACGGGCGCCTACAGCAGCGCCGACACCGAGCATGGCGCGGAACAATCGCGCCTCAGGGTGCAGGAGTGGGAATCGCGCATCAAGCGGTTTTTTGGCACCTCGGGCGTGCGCCGGCTGCCGGTAGGCTGCTGGTTTACGCTGCTCGACCATCCGGCCCACGCCGAAGAGGCGGCCGAGGAGCGCCAGTTCGTCGTGCTGGGCGTGGAATGGGCAATCGAAAACAACCTGCCGCTGTCCAGCATGCAACAGGATTTTTCGGGCAGCCTGAAAGGCCGGCTGCAGCAGTTCAAGGAAGAGGCGGGCTTGAACCGTGCCGACCTGGCCCCGACCGGTACCGGCGATGAGCGCACCGGCCACTGCTTCAACCGCTTCGAAGTGCAGCGCCGCAGCGTGGAGTACCGCAGTGCCTTCGTGCACGCCAAACCGGCCATGCATCCGCAAACGGCCACCGTGGTCGGCCCGGCCGGCGAGGAAATCCATACCGATACCCTGAACCGCGTGAAGGTGCGCTTCCATTGGGACCGCCTCAATCCCGGCGATGAAAAGGCGTCGTGCTGGGTGCGCGTGAGCTATCCGAACGCCGGCGAGGGCTATGGCGCCGTGCATGTGCCGCGCGTCGGCCAGGAAGTGATCATCACCTTCCTCGACGGGGACGTGGACCGGCCCATCATCACGGGCCGCATCTACAACGGCGAACAAGCGCCGCAGTGGCATACCGATGGGCGCATGTCGGGCTACAAATCGAAAGAATACAAGGGCGCGGGCTTCAACCAGCTGGTGATGGACGACAACACCGAGCAGAACCGGGTGCAGCTGTACAGCAGCAATACCCATGCACAGCTCAACCTGGGCTATCTGGTGGGGCAGCAGGGCAATCAGCGCGATGGCTTTTTCGGTTCCGGCTTCGCCCTCAATTCGGATGCGTATGGCGCCATCACCACGCAAAAGGGACTGTACATCAGCACCTACGGCCGGCCCGGCGGGCGCGGTTCCCAGCTCGACGTGCGCGAGGCGTACGATCAACTGACGCAGGCGCACGAGCTGGCGCAAAACCTGTCGGACGTGGCGGAAAAGTCCAGTGCCGAGGCGCTGCCGGGGCAGCAGGCGTTCCAGCAATTCATCGACGCGACCCAGGCGCAATACGACGGCGCCGGCCAGCAGGGCGCCAACCGCTTCGCCGAGCCGGTACTGCTGGCGGCGTCGCCGGCCGGCATCGGCCTCGCCACGCCGAAGAGCACGCACCTGCACAGCGGCGAACAGCTCACGATGTCGACGGGCGAGGATGCCAACCTGGCTGTCGGTAAAAGCCTGATCGCCAGCGTCAAGGAAAAGATCAGCCTGTTTGCATACAACGCGGGCATCAAGCTGTTCGCATCGAAAGGAAAGGTCGAGATCCAGGCGCACGGCGGCGACATCGACATCATCGCCGAAAAGGTATTGCGCCTGCTGTCAGCCACCGACCGCATTGAAATTTTCGCCAAGAAGGAAATCATCCTCGGTGCCGATGGCTCGGCCATCAGGATCAACGGCGCGGGCATTACCGACATGACGAGTGGCCAGCGCATCAGCCATAACGCCGATTTCTCGATGCCAGGCCCCAAGACGATGCCGTATGCGCTGCCGGTGCTGCCCAAGGAAGTCTGCCTGGAATGCCTGAAAAAGCGCGCAAAACAGCGTACCGCCTTCGTCAACAAAGGGTCGCAGCGATGACTTTTTCATCGCTGGAGTACATAAAGGATAGAACATTGTGAGGAACGACAAACGAGATCGGCTCGAGAAGTCATTGCAGCCACTGTTGTCAGGCCGGCGCAGTGTGCTGGGCTTGATCGGCCTGGGTGCGCTGATGCCGCTTGCGGCTTTCGGACAAAAAAATAAAACCACGAAAAAGGCGGCCCCAGCACTTGGGGGAGTACGGCGCCAGGAAGTTTGCCGTGAATGCCTGCAAAAGCGCGCAAAACAGCGCTCCGCCTTCGTCAACAAAGGACCTCAACGATGAAATTTTTACCTCTGGATCAGGCTTCGTTTGCAGCAAACCTGGCAAGCGCGCTCGACAATCGTGAACTGAGCTGTTATGCCATTGTCGACCAGGCGCAGGACGGCACGCTGCTGGCGCGCTTTGAAAAAGAGCAGATCAGCATGCACAGCAAGTGCCTGCTGCCGGCGGCGCTCGGGTCCGATACGGAAGCGTACGCGCCCCAGCTGGTGGCGCTGTCGCCACTGGCTGCCGATACCGAAGCGTGGCCGGACATCGTGCAAGGCGCCGCCAGCCATCCCGCCAGCTTTACGCTGCTTGCAAGTACTGATGATTTCGACACGCTGTGGGAAAGCCTGGCGGCGTTTACTGAAATACTGCTGCCGGACGGCACCGACATGATTTTTGCCTTCTGGGACCCGGCCATCCTGGGCACCCTGACGGGACAGAAAAGCGACCTGACTTTGCACGTGGGGGTGCAGGCGCTGACCGTTTCCCAGCGCGAGCGCCTACTGCAAGGCATAGTAGCATGGTGGTATTGGGACCGCGATGGCCATCCCCAGCAGGTGCTGCCAGGGGAAAACGACAACGGCCTGGCTCCCCACAGGGTTACCTTGCCGCTCAAGCTGGCCCAGGTGCAGGTCGACATGCTGGTGGAAGCGGGCATGCCGGACCAGCTCTTGTCGATGCTGCAGGAAAACCAGCCGCAGCTGCTGATGGATATTCCACCCGCGCAACACTACCGCCTCGTGCAAAAACACCTGTTGGCCGCGCGCAAACTGAAGCTGTCCGGCATGCGCGACATTCTTAACTACACCTGCGCCGCCCTGATCTACGGCGACAAGCTGCAGACCAACCCGGCCATTGCGTCACTGCTGGCGCAGGTAAAGGCTGGCGATATCAGCTTTGAAGCTGCCATGGACCAGTTTCCATGAGCATCTGGGAACAGGAGGCAACGAAGTCAGGCCGGCGGCTGGCGCTTGGATTGATGGCGTGCGGTTTGCTACTGCCGCTGGCGGCTTGCGGCCAGAGAGTGCAAAAAGAAACAGCATTGAATGTAGAAGTGTTCTCCTACGTTGATCGGGTCATTACCGACATTTCTTTTAACGGCACCGGCCTGGGCGTGATGAACAGGTATGGTGGCACTGGGACCGTTACTGATGTTTATATTCCGTTCGGGATTCAGGCATTGAAATGGACTTTGGGCGGGCCAAAAGGAACGCCACGCAATGGCGAGCGTATGACTCCGAAGAATCAACTTGTGATTTCGCCGGAGCAGATACCGCCGGGAACGCGTTATCTCGGCATACATCTTTACCCCGATGATACGGTCGAGCTCACCTTTGCGGATTCCGTACCTGAACGAACAGCCCGAGGCGAGAAAATTCTGGCGGCGAGGAAGAAACAACATGCGTGACAAGGATGGAAGAAATGCGGCAACTCAAACATTGGCACCTTCGCCGCGAAGCAGGCGTCACTCCCTCGGCTTGATAGGCCTGGGTTTGATGATGCCGCTGGCGGCGTGCAGGCAATCGGTACGGAAAGAGATATGGCTGAATGTTGAAGTGATCTCCTATATTGATCATGTCATTACCAACATTTTTTTTAACGGTACGCCCCTAGGTGTAATGAATCGGTATGGTGCTACGGGAACTATTGCTGGTGTCCAGATCCCGTTCGGCGTTCAGACATTGCATTGGGAGTTGGATGGGCCAAAGGGTACGCCGCCATTGGCGAGGTGGTGACTGCTAAGGGGCCGCTGGTGATTTCTCCGGAACAGATACCGCCACGAACGCGCTATCTTGGCATACATCTTTACCCCGACGATAGGGTCGAGTTCACCTTTGTTGAGGGCCCACCAGAACCAACAGCCAGAGGTCAAAAAATTCGTGCTGACAGGAAAAAATAATATGGGTGCAATGATGGAAGAAACGCGGCAAATCAAAAATTGGCACTTTCGCCGCCAGGCAGGCGTCACGCCACCATGGTGATTGCACTGGGCTGGCAATCTCGCTGGTGGACGCAGTCAGGCCTTGCGAAAAGAAATCGGCTGAAAGTGTAGATGTTCTCTATCTAGGCAAGCCGATACACGAAACAGGGCGGTAGGTGTCCGCGCCTGCAGCCGTGATATCGCTGCGGTGAAAACCGGCGCAAGGCTGCGTTGAAATGATAGCTAGCAGCACACTTGGTCACACACACAGCATAAGGGCATAACATCATGACAGGCGACGAACGAGATATGGTTATTCATAAATCACGATCATTGCTATCAGGCCGGCGGAGTGTCATCGGCTTGATAGGTTTGGGTTTGATGATGCCGCTTGCGGCTTGTGGACAAGGAAAGAAAAAAATGCAAAAAGAAACAGCGCTGCATGTAGAAGTGTTCTCTTATATTGATCGAATCATTATTGATATTTCTTTTAACGGCACCGGCTTGGGCGTGATGAATAGGTACGGGCGCACGGGCACTATTACCGATGTTTACATTCCGTTTGGAATTCAAACATTGCGATGGAGATTGGATGGGCCAGAGGGTACACCGCGTAATGGCGAGGTGGTGACCCCAAAGAACCAACTCGTCATTTCGCCGGAGCAGATATCTCCGGGAACGCGTTATCTCGGTATACATCTTTATCCCGATGATACGGTCGAGTTCACCTTTGCGGACTCCATACCAGAACAAACAGCCAGAGGTCAAAAAATTCTTGCTAACAGGAAGAAATAATATGGCCGAAGGAGACAAATTGATTGCGGCGCGGGCATGCAACCGTGATGTTGCCGGCGTAGAACCCAGTGCGAAACAGAATTGCGCGGATACTGTAAATATCAGTATCTACTTTGATGGAACTGGAAATAATAGAGACGCGGATAAAGACCTCCGGCGTTGGTCGAATCCGGCGCGGCTGTGGCAGTCGGCTCAATTTCTTCTGGGGGGTAATTTTCCAAATTACGCTATTTATATCGCTGGGGTCGGGACGCGTTTTAATGGTACAGCGACAGACTGGATGGACGAGAAGCTGAGGAGGGTGGAAGATTCGGAAGCCGCCGGACGTGGGCTTGGTGCTGGCGGAACACGCCGAACCGAGTTTGGGCAAACTAACGTTGATGAAGGTTTGCGTGTCGTCCTTATGCAAAATGCTGCCAAGCTGAACATCCCATTAAAGGCCTATAGAGAAAAGGGGAAGCCAGCCAATATCAATGGTCTCGCTGCCGCGATCGAGGCACATGGCCTGATTACCATCATTAATCTTTCTATCTTTGGCTTTTCACGCGGCGCAGCATTGGCCAGGGCTTTCAGCAACGACATGCTGAAAGCATGCACCACTGGAAAAGATGGCTTGCTGCGTTACAAGGGAGTACCCATACGCTTCAACTTTATGGGATTGTTCGATACGGTTGCCTCGTTTGGCTTGCCAGCGCTGAACGTCGATACGCCCTTTAATGAAAAGAATCTGGTAGTACCGCATGCGGTCGAGCGTTGCGTGCACTATGTAGCGGCGCATGAGTTGCGTTTTTCGTTTCCAGTCGATCTGATCCGGAAGAATGGGGCGCTCAAGTCTGGTTGGACTGAAACAGTGTATCCGGGAGCCCATTCCGATGTTGGGGGAGGGTACGAACCGAAAAACCAGAATATTTTGAATAGCTATGCGCGTATTCCGATGCGCGACATGATGCGCGAGGCAGTAAAGAGCGGTGTACGGTTGGTCGATTATGACGATATCCATAAGTCTAGTAAGGTAATTTTTGAAGAACGTTTTGAGTTTAAGCCTGAAGTCGAAGCGTCTTATAAGCAATACATGGCAGCAATTGGTGCTCCCGCCACCGTGGAGCAAGCTGTTACGGCCCACATGAAAGCCCTGTATTCCACATGGGGCACCATGACCAAGCGAAAAATCAAGACCCCGGACCTGATTGAAGCCGAGAGCGCAGGTGGCAGCAAAAAAGGTCATCCCGGCATTGCGCGTGAAGCCGAGTTGTTGCTGGATGCCGCCAAAGCAAAAGAATTTGCCGTGTCGCATATTCTGCCCACGGTATCGGCAGCAACGCTGCAGGTCATCGGCATGAAGTACAGCATGATCGTACGCCCGGAAAAGTGGCGGCTCGATGCCTGGCAAGCGACGGCATCCGATCCCGTACTCAATTTCATCAAATCCGCAGTGCATGATTCCAAGGCCGGCTTCATGGGCGGCGTGGAACCGTTCAGTTATTTCCGTCCGCGCGGCATGACAGAATCATCGCGCAATGTGCTGGCGCAAGGCTTGGACTGGCTGGACGATACCGTCACTGCCATCAAGAAGGGCGTGATCAAGGTGTATCACCGGGCCGAGGGCGTGGTGGTGGAAACCTGGGAAGGCGGCAAGCGGGTGGCCACGCATACGTACAAGGTGGGTGAAAAATTTGTCGTCGATACCGTGCGTGCTGGCGTCACCTATACGGTGGAGGTGTATCAGAGCGGCAAGCAGGTCGTCATCGCTGCCGTGAAGCGCGGCCAGCAGATGGTCATTACTTCGGTCAACGTCGTCAAGAAAGAAATCACCGATGCCGCGACGGCCGTGCAGAAAAAGGCCGGCGAGGTGGCGGACGCAACCCAGGAGCTGGCGGCGGACGCCGGGCGCAAGGTGCAAAGCGGCGTCAACCAGGCCAAGGACATGGCCACCGAAGCCGGGCGCAAGGTGCAGAGCGGCGCCAGCCAGGCCCGGGACATGGCCACCGAGGCCGCACGCAAGGTGCAGGGCGGCGCCAGCAAGGCGGCCAAGGCGATCAGCGACGGCGTCGATACGCAGGTAAAAGCGATTGAAGATGGCTGGAGTGCCTTCCGGCGCAATCAGCTGGGATTCTGACATGGCGCTCGCAATCATCCGGCTCGGCGACAAGACGACCCACGGCGGCGTCGTGGCAAGCGCCTCTCCCGTGCATACGATCCGCGGCATCGGCATCGCCAGGGTGGGCGACATGGTCGCGTGTCCATTGCCGGGCCATGGCAGCAATCCGATCATCGAGGGCAGTGCCGTATTCAGTATCGGCGGACGCAAGGTGGCGCTGCATGGGCATAAAAGCGCTTGCGGCTGCGCGCTGATCGCCAGCCTGCCCGTGGCCACGATAGGGTAGGCGGAGCATGAGCGATATTTCCTTGCCGCAAGCACCGCCCGTACACCGTCCGCGCCGCCGGCTGGTGTTCAGGATAATCTTGTGGATACTTGTGCTGGCAATTGTCGGCATTGCCTGGATTGCTCTGCTGGCAAGCGTGGCGCCATCGCGCCTGGATTTGTCGGGTGGGCGCGCGATACTGATGCTCTGCGCACCGCCCGTGCTGCTGGCTTTTCTGGGCTGGACAGGCCTGCAATTTCTGGCAACCCCAGGACCCGTGCCGTCTTTGCCTGCCAGCACGGCGATCCCGGCGCCGGCGCAGGAGCTGCCGCAGGAACCGCCGGCGCCGCCGATTCCCCTGGTGCGCCTGCATATCGGTGCCTGGAGCGCGCTGACGCCCCATGGTGCCGTGACCGAAACGGCCGAAGGCAGCAAGGCGCGCAAGCAAGTCTTCAAGCCTGACAAGGCGATCCTGCACCCGTCCGGCTACCCGGCCCATGCCGGTATCGTGGATCCCCTCGACCTCGGTGCGATGGGACATGCCGCCGGCACGCGCCTGCGTCTCCCCCGCGTGATGACCCTGCTCGCCGCCATCCTTGACGACCTGCATGCGCAGCAGGGCAGCCTGGTTCGCCGCATCGATGGCCCGGTGAGCGTGTATTGGCTGGCGCCCGATGCGATATCCGGCGGCGCGGCGCAGGGCGCAGTCTTTGCACGGGCATGGCAGCATTCGGCCTGGCGTGACATGCCCTATGTCTTGCAGCCGATGGCGACCGGCGAAGCCTGTCTTTTCACGGTACTGTCGGCCCTGCAGCACGGCATTCGCCAGCCTGCCGTGTGCGCCATCATCGTCGGCGCCGACAGCTTGCTGGACCCCGAGGAACTGGCGCCTGCCTTGGCGCTGGGACAGGTGTTTTCCGCCAGCGCGCCGCAGGGCTTCATTCCTGCCGAAGGCGCGGGCGGCATCGTGCTGTGGAACCCGGACAGGGCGCCGGAGCAGGGTTGGGCGCATGCCGCAATACTGGGACCGGTCAGCACCGCGCAGGGTGCCGCGACGTACGCCGCCGTGCATAGCGTGATGTCCGCCGCGCTCATGGCGTCGGGCATGGACGCCGCCGATATCGCCCATGTTGTCAGCGATGCCGATCACCGCCCGCAGGCAAGCATGGCCGTGGTTGCCGCCATGTTGCAGCTGCTGGCCGGTCTCGACCCGCTGGAACAGCGGATGAGCCCCATGGAATCGGCAGGCAGTTTCGGCGCTGCAGCCGATCTGGTCCATCTTGCGCTGGCGGTAGAACTGGCCAGTGAAAAACCGGCGCTGGCGCTCGGCACCACCGGTGGACAGTGCGCTGGCGTCGTGGTAATGCCCGCCTGAGCGGCAAGGGTGCACATGCAATGGTTTCAATCGCGCTCCTGCGATATACATTCCTCGCTACAATAATTGCAAAATATGCAAATCGTGGTAAACGACTGACGGGAATCGCATGTCATCCACCTCGACCGACAAGATTGCTGATGCACTGGCCGCTTTCACGAGCGCCACGCGGCTGTACGAGTTGACCTTCGGCGAGGACGCGGACAGCGGCTTGCTGGTCGAAGCCTTTGCCGCCGACGAACGGCTGCAGGAGGTCGGCGCGCGCGACATCATCGCCTTGTCGACCAGCGCCCATGTTGCGCTGGCGTCCCTGCTGGGCCAGCCTGCCAGCCTGCATATCAGCCTGGCGGATGGCACGCGCACGCAGTTTTCCGGCTACATCAGCGAGGCGGCCATGCTGGGCAGCAATGGTGGCCTGGCGCGCTACCGGCTGCGCATCACGCCTTGGTTGTGGCTGCTGACGCAAGTGCGTAACAGCCGCGTCTGGCAAGATCGGAGCGTGACGGCCATCGTCGACGAGGTATTGCAGGCATATGCGCCATATGCGCTGTGGCGCTGGAGCGACGAGGTCGCATCTTTCATGCAGGACGCGGGCGAACGCAGCTATTGCTGCCAGTACCGCGAATCGGATTTCGATTTCGTGCGCCGGCTGCTGACGGAAGAGGGCATCGCCTGGCGCTTCGAGGCGCACACACTGGTCCTGTTCGCCGATAGCAGCCAGCCCTGCGCCACGCCCGAGGACGCCAGCAGCGCACAGGCGGGCGGACTGCGCTTTCATGGCGCGCGCGTCGGCGAGCCGGGCGACAGCGTGCAAGCCTTGAGTGCGCGGCGCAGCCTGCAGGTGTGCCTGAGCAGCGTGCTCAGCTATGACTACAAGGCGAAAAAGGCCGTGGCCGCCAGCGTGCCGGCCAACATCGCGCTTGGCGGCAAGAATGCGCCGGTGCTGGAAAGCTACGATACACCGGGCCAGTACTGGTACGCCAGCGCCGCCCAGGCACAGCGCTACGCGCAGTTGCAGATGCAGGCCCATGAAGCGCGCGCCCAGCTGTGGCAGGCCCGTTCGACCGTGCGCACCCTGCGCGCCGGCACGCGTTTTACCCTGACGCAGGGACCGTTATCGCAGGCCGATGGGGCCGCGTCCGAATATGTCGTGCTGCGCGTGGCCAGCATCGGCGTCAACAACCTGCCGGCGCCTGCGCTGGAGGGATTGGCGGAACTGTTCGGCCCGATACCGGAATTGCTGGAAGAAACCGTGGCAGAGTGGGGCGCAGGATTTCCCGATGTCGCTGCCGCGATCGCCCAGGCGCAAGCCAGCGGTTACGCCAACTGCATCGAGATGATCACCGCAAGCACGCCGTGGCGTCCGGTGCATGACAGCAACGATGCGCGCCAGCACGCCACGCCGACCGCCCTGGGCAGCCAGAGCGCCATCGTCGTCGGCGCCGATGGCAATGACGCGGCCAGCGGCGCCGATGAAATTTACTGCGACAGGCTGGGCCGGGTGCGCATCCGCTTCCACTGGCAACAGGAGACGGGCGCGACTTGCTGGGTGCGCGTGGCACAGCGCGCGACCGGCGGCGGCATGGGCAGCCAGTTCCTGCCGCGCATCGGCCAGGAAGTGTTGGTGCAATTCCTGGAAAACGATATCGACCGTCCCGTCATCATCGGCGCGCTGTACAACGGGCAGGGCGAGGGCGGCGGCGCGCCCACGCCGGGCGGTATTGCGCGCGATCAAAACGACGCTGGCGTTTTCCAGCCAGCACACGATCACGCCGTAGCGGGACAGGGCAACCTGGCGGGCGGCAACAGTCCCTTGTGGCATGGCGCCGCAGGCGCCAGCGCGGCGCATCGGAATGCCAGCGCGCAATGGGGAATCCGCAGCAAGGAGTTCGGCAAGGCGGGCAGCATGGCCGGTTACAACCAGCTGCTGTTCGACGACACCGACAGCCAGGGCCGGGTGCAGCTGAAAAGCAGCCATGCGGCCAGCGAGCTGAGCCTGGGGCATCTGATCCACGGTGCCGACAATTACCGCGGCAGCCTGCGCGGTGCCGGCGCCGAGCTGCGCACCGATGCGTATGGCGCGGTGCGCGCCAAGGCGGGCTTGCTGGTGACCAGCTATCTGCTCGGGCACGACGCGTCGCAACGCGATCCTGCCGGCGACAATGCCGGCGGCATCGCGCTATTGAAGCAAGCAGTGATGCTGGGCGACACCTTCAGCGCTGCCGCCAAAACGCACGAAACGGTCGCCTACGCCAGCCATGTGGGCGTCACCGCACCGAATGCCAGCGAACTCGACGAGCAGGCGGCGCCCCTGAAAGCCGTGCAGGCCAGCGTGGCGGGCATGCACGAACAATTGCCGCACACCAAGGACTCGCTGATCGCGATTGCCGCCAAGGCTGACCTGGGCCTGATCGCCGGGCAGGACCTGCAACTGGCCAATGGCGAGAGCGTCGTCCTAATGAGCGGGCAGGACACGCAATGGAGCAGCGGCGGGCAGTGGCGCCTGCACACGGGCCAGGCCATTGGCATGCTCGGTGGTGCCGTCAAGGCCGGGGAGGGGGATGCCGGGGTGCAACTGATCGCCGCCCAGGGCACCATCGACGCGCAGGCGCAAGGCGACACCTTGCGGCTCCAGGCGTGCGACGAGGTCAACGTCATCAGCGCCAACGCGCATGTCGACTGGGCGGCGGCGAAAAGCATCCGCCTGTCGACGGCGGGCGGCGCCAACATCACCATCGAGGGCGGGAACATCACCATCCAGTGTCCTGGCAAGATCACCGTGTTTGCAGGCAAGAAGAGTTTTGTCGGCCCCACGCGCGCACCGTATGTGATGCCGCCGCTGCCATCGAGCACGTGCAAAAGCTGCATTTTGAGCGCCATGCAACAGGGCGCAGCGGGAGTGCTGCGGTGACACCCGACAGCGTTTCAGCATTGCACAACTGGGTCCGGGCCAGTCTTGAGCGGCAACGCCTGCCTTATCTGCTGCTCGACAGCGCGCAAGCCGAAAACAGCCACCTGACGCTGCAGCGCTGGAAAGTGCCATATGCGTCGCTGTTCGAGGAAACCCACGAAGCGAGCCTGCCCGAGATCGCGCCCCTGCTGATACGGCTGTCCGGCCTTGCGCCGGCCATGCTGGAAAAAGTCTGCGACTGGGCCGAAAAGCTCGGTTATGGCGCGCCTTGCCTGAGCTGGATGGAAAGTCCATGGCCCTTGCCCGAACTGGCGCGGCATTTGCGCCAGTTTCACGCCGTCGGCCTGAGCGACGAGCAGCAGATGATGCTGCGCTGGTATGACACGCGCATCCTGCCCGTCTGGCTGGCCTGCCTGGAGCCGCTGCAGCGCGAGCAGTTCGTGGCTGGGCTGTTGAGCTTGCAGTACATCAACCGTTTTGGCGACGTTGCCGTCCTGCTGGAGGTCGACACTGCCGGTGCTGCACCGGACGCTGCGCTCATGGACTCGCCGCTCATCCACCTGGACGATGCGCAATACGGCATGCTGGTCGATGCCGGCGACGCCGATACGCTGATCAGCCATTTGCGGCGGGTGATCACGGACGAAACCAGCGATACCCCGCCCCGGCTGCTGTACGAATTCGTCGCCCGCTACCAGCAGCGCGCGCTGGCCGCCGGCATCGACGACCTGGACCGCCAGACGCAATACCTGCTGCTGGCCCTGTATACGTCCGGCGCAGGCATTGAACATCCCGATTTCATCGCCCTGATGCAAGACCCACCCACCTCTATCGAAAGTTTTTATGAAGCCATGCAAGCCTTGTCCGACGACGTATGGGAAGCCGGCCCACCTTTATGGGGCGTACAGGTTGAAGCTTGACCGGCTGCCGGCGCTGGCACTGTGCCTGAGTTTGGCCTTGGCCTTAGCGTTTGCTTGCGGCAACGTCGTGGCGCAGACAACGGTAAAAGCCGGGCCGCAAGCGTCAAGCACGGAGAAGCACGCCAAGCTGAAACCGGCCGACACCGCCAACCTGGTCAGCCATTTGCGGCGCGTGATCACCGATGAAACCAATGACACGCCGCCGCGCGTGCTGAACGCCTTTGTCGCGAAATACCAGCAGCGGGCGCTCGATGCCGGGATCGATGACCTCGACCGGCAAACGCAGTACGTCTTGCTGGCGCTATATACCTCCGGCAAGGCCATGGAATAGCCCTTGTTTATTGCATTCATGAAAAACCCACCCGCATCGCTCGATGCTTTTTACGACGCGCTGCAAGCCTTGCCGAAAACCGTTTGGGAAGCGGGGCCGCCGTTGTGGGAGTCGTATGAGCCAAAGGGATAATGATTCTTGAAATTGATTTCATGTAATTTTAATCACAAGATTTATTTGGCCGGCGAATTTCAGGAGATCACATGATAAAAAAACCATTGCCGAAAAATTTACTCAATGTATTTTTATGTATTTTTATGGCATTTTCAAATGCGGCATGTGGCAAGGAAAAGATGATGTTGCCAGTCAATGTAAGTGGATACAATCATACCGAACACGGGATCGGGGGTTATTTAGTGACCTTGTCGACAGGGTCGGAAGTGGAAGTGGGTTATCTCGATGCGGGTGCTGGTGGCGGTGGATATACCTGTTGCCTTTCAATTCCAGCCGTATGGCAACCGGGGATGACGGCAACAATCCGCATGAGCACCATAAAAAATGGAAAAGAAATTAGTGTGGAAAAAACCGTTCCCGTGCCTAAGTATGTCTCGAGCGACGCTGGAAGATTTATAGTACATTTTCTGCATAATGGAAATTACAAGGTATTTGTGACTAAATATGCATTGGGACATAGAAAGTATCCACTCTCGGGCAAGGAGACAGAGCTTGAGCCAGGCGTGCCATTGGAGATTATATGGGAGTAATTCCAACTTCAAAATTGTTCATGGAGCTTATATAAATGTCTATTATTTATACTGGACGTAAAGCACCCTTGGATGGGCGTCGCAGGCTCACGGCAAAAGAATCGTCACAACGTGCCAAAGCCATGGCATGTATTAGATCACCTCATAAAACTGAATGCCAAGGGCAAGTTTATATCGGGCTGTTTTATGATGGGAGCGGAAATAATGCTGCGTGGAGGCAGGTTGATCCGGTTGTCAATCCGAAAAATCTTACACAACGGCAACGTAACAAGCACAGCAACGTTGCCAAGTTGTGGGATGCGCATCTTGAGCAAGAGAGAAATGGATATTTTAGTGTCTACATGCCAGGTGTAGGAACTCCGTTTGCTGCTATTGGTGACACTATTTCAACCCTTACCGATAATGCTGGCGGTGGATTTGGCTTTATGGGCGCCGATAGAATAAATTGGGGTATTACCTCGCTGTTCAATGCAGTGCATTCATACTTGACCGGATCCAACTTAATTGAGTCCGACGCACAGCGGGTGCTGGTTAACTTGATGAGTTCTCAGATGCTGCTGGGTAAAGAGGGCGTGCGGCGCTGGACGATGTTGACTGCTCTGGAAGAGCGTCTTGCAAAGGTCGTGAAAACCCATCAGCGCAAGGTAAAGCAAATTAATGTTTCCATTTTCGGTTTTTCCCGTGGCGCTGCCGAAGCGCGTGCCAGTGCACATTGGCTGCATCAGATATTTGAACGGGAAAATGGCGCATTTGAGCTTGCCGGCGTACCCATTCGGATAGGTTTCCTGGGAATTTTTGATACCGTTGCGGCAGTAGGTGTGGGTGATGTGACGCCAGTCACCTTTGGTCATATGGCGTGGGGAGATGGAACGCAGAGCATCCATCCAGTTGTCGAAGAATGTGCCCACTTTATTGCTCTGCATGAACAGCGCGCGAGTTTCCCGTTGGAATCGGCAACTGGACGGGGTAATGTAGGATATCCCGGCATGCATTCCGATGTGGGCGGCGGTTATTACCCGGGAGAGCAGGGCAGATCCATGCCGGCCTGGGGGCCCTCACCTCACTTGTCGCAGATACCGTTGATCGACATGCATTTCGCCGCCCTCAAAGCGGGAGTGCCGTTATTGACGATCAATGAAATGAACGAGAAACAGCGTGTTGCCGTTCGAAAGTCTTTTTCCACCGACCCAAGACTGATCGCCTCCTACAACAACTGGCTGACCCATAACGGCATCAAGGGCGCGGACGTGAAGACCTTTACCGAGGCGCATACAAAACAATATCTGCGCTGGCGCGGCATGTTGCACGCGCAGGGAAAAACGCAATTGAAGAGCAAGCGCTTTTTCAAGGAGTCGGATAAGCCGGGCCAGAAAGACTTGCTGGAGGCCGACACCGATCTGGGGATATATTTGCGCTCCTGGCGCGAACGAAAGAAGGCCAACGCAACCGTGGCGGGGTGGCTCAATGAACGTGCCAAGACGGTCTTGAATCGCGTCAGCCCGGCTGGCATGCTGTTTGTCGAAGACGGCAAAGACCCGTTAAGCGACTGGGAAGAGCGGTTTTTGAAAATCATGACGGAAGGCGCGCAGCCGCCGGCCGGCTGCGTCACGCTGTTTGAAGATTATGTGCACGATTCGCGCGCCGGCTTTCGCATCCTGGGCAAGCACGAACCGGTATGGCTGACCGGCGGCTATGGCCGCTTCCGCAACGTTTTCGTGCAAAGCGATGATTATTCGAACATGTCGAATATCGCCAATGAATCTTTGAAGGCCGTCAAGGCAGCAGGCGACGCGGCCGTGACCTACTTCCAGAAGTTGTATGGCTATACGGTCAGCACTTACCGGGCAGCGCGCAGAAAGGTTGCCGCGACCGCGAAGGCGGTGGCCGAGGCCGAAAAACGGCTGGAGCGGCAGGCGGTGGCAACGTACAGGGAAACGAGCCGGATGATCGTCGATGGCGCCACCCGCGCCGGTCACGAAGTGCATGATGCCGGGGTGGAGGCGGAAAAGAAATTGGACCGCGCAGTCAAGACCGCGAAAAACGCCATGCAGCAAGCCAGCCAGGAAGCGCGGCTTTATTATCAGGCCGAAAAAAAGGTCATCTTGAAATATGCGAAGGCAGAGGCCGAGTGGAAGGCGCAGCTGGAAAAGCGCTGGCGCGAGGAAGAACGGGAAAAAGCGAAATAAGACCGAGGCAGGTAGAACACCCTCGGCGACGGCAGATGCGCCGCCAAGGGGGAGGGGGCATACGCTTAACCATTGCCGGGCGGTTGCACGCCCAGCAGTTCTTCGATATGCGCGAGCGAATGGGGATCCTTGACTACCGTGCGCAGCCAGCTGTGCAAATCCTGGTCGGCCGCATTGGCGGCCTTGTCGGCAAAATAGGAGACGGGGCTGTGCGGCTCGCTGCGGCGGAAGAATTGCGCCACGGCGCGCAGTTGCTCGATCGCCTGCGCGCGGGTGGCGATGGCGCCGGGCGGGCCGGCCGGGACCGCTGGCAGGGCCGGCGCCATCGTGCTTTCTGCAACGGCCGTGCCGCCCGCTGCTGCGGCAGGCACGGCTGGCGCCGCGCCGGCACCGGCGGGCATCACGCGCAGCATCGCTTCGACGGCTTCGCGCGCCGTGGAGAAGGCCGGGCTGTCGTTGCCCAGCCGGGCGTCGACGACTCTTTCAAGCTTGCGCAGCGCTTCCAGGCAATCTTGCGCGTCGACGGCGAAGCTGGCGCAGAAGGCGGCCGAGTTGTTGCGCCGCGCCGCTTCCATATCGGACAACTTGACGCCCTCATGCTGTCTGGCGGAATCACCCGGGGCGGCCTGGCGCCGCGCCGTCTCGAAATCGATGGTGGAAAAGGCGCCGCCAGGGCCGCCCGTGACGGGCACCTCGCGCAGCAGCGCGGGGATGCGCGAGAGTATCCAGCTGAGGTTGCCGATGCGCTGCTCCTGGTCGCCATCCTCGGCTTCCGGGAACAGGCCCCGGTCCCAGAATTTTTCGCACAGCCCCGCCAGCACCAGCAAGCCTTCGGCCATGCCGCGCAGGTGGTGGCGCTTGGTGCCCGCTTCCGTCAGCCAGACGGCCAGGCGCAGATCCTTGCTGCTGCCGGCAAGCAGGCCGGCGCAGCTGCGCACGACGAAGTCCCAGTCGGCTTCCTTCAGGTCGGCGACCCATTCGCCCTGGTCGAGCGTGGGATCGTCGAACTTGCGCGCCAGGGTAATGGCGTCGAGTTCGGGCGAAAACGCCAGGTCCACGCCTGCCGGTTGTTCATTGCTAATTGGAAGTAATAATTGTTCGGCTGAAAACATGTGGTCCCCTGATGGATGATTATTGCGCCATGCGAAATTCAATGCGCCGGTTGCGGGCGCGCCCGTCCGCCGTGTCATTGCTGGCGATCGGCCGGTCGGAGCCCTGGCCCGAGGCCGTCAGCAGGTCGCCGTGGATGCCTTTCGATGCCAGGTAGAATTTGACGGCCTCGGCCCGCGCCTGGCTCAGGCTCTGGTTACTGGCGCGCAAGCCCTGGTTATCGGTATGGCCGATGATTTCGACCTTGCGGCCGGCCAGTTTTTGCATGGCTGCCGCCATTTCATCGAGGATGGCGCGGCCCGATGGCGTCAAGGTGGCTTTGCCGCTTTCAAACTCGATGGTGCGGTTGGCCAGGGTGGTGTCGAGTACGCCCTGTTCGCTGGCCGACACGCGCAGGCCATTGTTGACGCTGTAGGTGGGATTGAGGCTGGTGGCGATGTCGCTGGCGATTTTTTGCCGCTGCGCCTCGTTGGCCACTTCACCGCGCACGCTGACGACGCTGCCGTCGATTTTCAGCTGGCCGCGGCTGATCTGCTTGAGGTTGGGCGACAGCAGCTTTTGCACATAGGCGTTCCAGTTGGCAGGCAGCACCACTTGGCCGACGGCGATCTGGTCGACCACCTTGTCGGCGCCGTAAAGTTCGCGCAGGCGCGCCAGCACGGCGGCCTTGCTCGCTTCGTCAGGCACGGTGCCAGCGGCCAGCACCTGGCCTGGTTGCGGCGTGGCGGCCGTGGGTATCGAGATGGGCGCTTGCGCTGAAGCGGACATGGCGGCCAGCGCCATGCCGAGGAAGAGAACGATCCGGGATACGCGCATGGTCAGGTTCCGATAAAGGCGGCGCGCAGGGAATCGTGCGCCGATTTGAGCGAGAGGTTGGCTTGCGCCAGATAGGTCGACACTTTCTTGATCGCGTAGTCGTTGCCGACGTGTTCCTCGACCCACTCCAGGTCGTCGAACGCGATATGGTGTTCCAGTGCCGCCTGCGGGTTCATCAGTACATGCAGGGTCTGCGCCGACGCGCCGGAAAATCCCAGCACCAGCGTCTGCCGGCCGCGCAGCCGCGTGATGAACAGCGCCAGCTCGAAGTCGGCACGCGCCAGGAACGGCGTGATCAGGTGCATCCAGAAAGCCGCCACCATGTTGCGGTACAGCGGGTCGGCCGGCAGCGGCAATTCGAGACTTTTCTCCAGCCGGCTGGAACTGCTGGCCATCACCGGCTGCAGCAGCAGACCCAGTGCCAGCAGCACCTGCCGCACCGTGCCCGTGAACCCGGTGGGCGCCAGCAGCGCGTCGAGTTCGCCCACGGTCTGCATGTCGAGGAAATCGTTGAAGGTGGCTTCATAGGCGGCGGCACGCAGGTCGAGGTCGATGCTGGCATGGCTGGCCGCGTGCAGCGCGTTGCCCGCATCGGGGCCGCGCATGTCGTTGCTGAGCGCCTCACAACGGTTCCACAGGCGCGACAGCACCAGCGGACTGTTGGCGACAAACGCGGCCGGCTGGTCCACTTCCATGGTGCTCATCATCAGGAAGGGGAAACGGCGCGACGACGCATCGCTGCTGGCGGCGATATGGCCGGCGATGGCGCGTCCCCGGCGCGGGCCGATGAAGGCGAAATGCATGGGCGGCAACGCATCGTAGGTCAGCTTCCAGCGCGCGTCGGCGCTGAGCAGGTCCATCGCCTGCGCCAGCCAGTCGTCGAGGATCTTCAGCAGGGCCGGGTTGTCGCTGGCCTTGACGAAGTCGCCGCGGCTGGGCAGCTTGCCGAAATAGCCGATCGGGGTGGCGGTGGTGCGGCTCATGGCGCGACGGCGGCGCTGGCCGCATTGCCGGTGGCGGTGGGGGCGGCGCCAGGCGCATTCACGGCCGGTACGCTCTGGGCCACGACTTCCGGCAGCTTCAGGCCGCGGAAGCCCGCGGCGCCCGAGGCGGTGGCCGGTGCCGCGGGCGGCGCCGGCGTGGCGACGATCTTCAGGTTGGCCGCCACGCTCACGCCGCTGTTTTCCCAGCTCAATTCGAATACGCCGCCATCCTTGCGCTTGCGCTTGGCCGAATCGATCATTTTCTTCAGGCCGAAATGGCCGGGTTCGTTGAGCAACACGACCGTGCGGCCCTCCGGCGTGATGGCGCTGATGCGTGCGCCTGGCGTGCCTTGCGGATTCGGCCAGACCATATGGATCCACGGCTGCGGCTGGCCGCGCCAGCGCAGCGCCTGGCCATCGATCTCGATCGTGTACTCGGTGGCGCCGGTGGCGGCCAGCGCCTGCAGGTCGAAACGGGTTTGCGCTTCGCCGGCGCCGGCCGCCGTGGCCACGCCGTTGGCGCTGAGCGGAGCGATCCAGCCGGGGAAGCTGGCCACCACCGACGGCGCCAGGCCGATGCCCATGTTGGCCCAGGTCTTGGCGCTGAGTGAATCGCCACGGCGCACCACCAGCGGGCCGATGGTGGTATTGAAGAACTTGGCGATGCTGCCTTCCGGTCCGAATACCTGGCCGATGTCGGCATTGCTGGCCTCGCTACCCGAGGCGGGCGCGAACGGATACTTGGGCGCCAGGGTTTTCTGGAACGGTTCGAGCACCTGCGCCAGCCAGACCTTGTTGATTTCCGTTTCGGTCGGCTTGATGATGACGGCGAACGTCTGCATCAGCGGACGCACCAGCAGCGGCCGGATCGCCTGCTTTTGCGCATCGGTCATGCCGGTCAGCATCTGTTCATCCACGTATTTGAGCGCATCGGCCAGTTCCGAGCCGGTGCCGTCCAGCGTCTGCTGCATGAACTGCTTGGCGCCGGGACCCGTATCGCCCTGGTTCTTGATCTGGTTGAAGCGGGCGCGCAGCTTCGATAGCGCTTCCATGTAGCCGCGCATCAGCGATGCATCCTTGTCCTTGGTAACCACCAGGCGGGCCACGCCGGAGAATTCGCGACCCACCGGTCCCATCGGCAAGGCGCCGGCGGCGGGCGCGCCGCTGCCGATGTTGACGTTGATGCCGGAGGGTTTCTGGCGCAGGATGGTTTCCTTGAACCAGCCCATCACGCCGCGCTGGGCGCGCTGCAAGCCCTGGCCCAGCAGTGACGGGTTGTCCCACGAGGTTTCCTTGTACACGGTTTCGATCAGCTTGTTGATCGGCGAGGTTTGCGGATCGCCGAGCCGGTTCATGGCCGCCGCCGCATTGTCGAAGCCGTTCAACTCGCGGATGCTGACGCCCTGGATGAATTTCTGCCATTCCTTGGCGTAATCCGTCTTGTACAGTTCGACCAGCGCTTTCTGGATCTGCTCCGGGCTGCCTTCCAGCGTCAGGTCGTCCTTCGACGCCGTTTTCAGCACCCAGTCGGCGCTTTGCAGTTCGCGGTTGGCCGCCTCCTGGAACGCTTGCTGGATGAATTGTTCCCATGCGTCGCGCGTGAAGGTGCCGGGAATGGCGTAGCTGCCCAGCACCAGCTCCTTGTCCTGCTCGCCGACGATGCGCGCCACCGTCATCGAGGCGAAGCGCGTGGCGGCGCGTGCCTTGACGTCGGCGTACACGCGTTCGCGCGCCGGCATGCCCCGCACCACGCGGCGCAGGCTGTCGCGCGACTGGTCGACCAGCGCCAGCTTGCTGTCGATCTGCGGCCAGGACGGGTCGTTGATCTGGGTGAGGTAAAACGAAATCATGCGTTCGGCGCTGCGTATCATCTGTTCGCGCGGCATGCTGCCGCGGTTGCTGTCGAGCCAGACTCTCCAGAAGCGGGTCAGCTGGTCATTCAAGTGGCTTGCTTCGGCGCGCGACTTGTCGCTCAGCATCAGATAGGTTTTCAGGGCGTTATAGGCGTCTTCCACATTGGCCGGCGAGGCATCCTTGAACTGCTGCGCGCCGAGGTTGACGGCGGCGGCCGTGGCTGGCGGCGCGGCGGCCGGGGCGCTGGCCAGGGCCGCCGTCGGCGTGGCGGCTACCGGTGCCGCCAGGGTGCCGGCCGGCGCGGGCAGGGTGGCGGCCGCGCTGGCCGACACCGCGCCCGACTGCGGCGTGCTGGCCATCGGCTGCAAGCGGCTGGCGCCGGCATTGACCTCGGCCAGGAAGGCTTCCAGCGATTGCGACACCGGCGCCAGCATCACTTCACGCACGCCCGAAAAATACTCTTCGCGCAGTTTGCGTTCCAGCAAGTCCCCCTGGTACAGGCCCAAGCCCAGCGAGACAGGCCGGCTGTTGCGGTAGGAATCGAGCTGCTCGATCCGGTCCTGCATGATTTCCAACGCTTCGAAACGCGATTGCAGGTCGAGCCGCTTGTCCTGCACCTTGATCGCCTGGTCCAGGTCGGCCTGCACGTTGGCCACGAGCTGGCGGTTGGCCATGTAAGACCAGCTCCAGCCGGCCAGCGCCAGGCCCACCAGCGCGGTGGCGGCAAAGAAAGTGGCGTAGCGCACGCGGGTCTTGGCCGGACTGGCGTACTGGGCGACCAGTTCCTTGTCGGCGAAGATCACCTTGCGGAACAGATTGAGCAGGAAATAGCCGTGTTGGTCCTGTACCGCGTTCTGCTGCTGCGGCTGCAATTTCAAATCGAAGCGCTGCGCCACGCGTTCCGACGAGGCCGATACCGACATGCCTTCCTGCAGCGCGCTGGTGAAATAGAAGCCGCGCATGACGGGCTTGAACTGGAACGGGTTTTCCTCGAACAGGGTGGCGATGAAGGCGCGCAGCGACCCCTTGATCGCGCTGAACTCGAGCGGGAAGGTAAACACGCCCGGCGGCATGCGTTCCTGCTGCTGCAGCGCCATGCTGGCCAGGCTCAGCTCTTTCAAGCCGTCATACAGTTCGTCGAAACGCTGGTCGAACTGCTCCAGCACGTCCTGCCTGGAACTGGTCTGGCTGTAGGGCAGGGTGGCGCCCCATACCCGGTCGCGTTCGCCCCGTTCCGTGTCCTGGAAAAATTCGTTGAAACCGGTAATCAGGTCGGCCTTGGTGAACACCACGTAGACGGGCGCGTGCACTTCCAGTTTTTCCGTCAGCTCCTGCACCCGCTGGCGCAGGTTCTTGGCCAGGTTGATGGCGAATTCGGGCCGGCTGCCGGTCAGTTCGGCAATGCTGACGGCGATGATGATGCCGTTGATCGGCGCGCGCTTGCGGTGTTTTTTCAGCAGCGCCAGGAAGCCGAACCATTCGGCACGGTCTTCGTCGTTGACGGAATAACGGCCAGCCGTGTCGAGCAGGATGCCGTCGGTGGTGAAGAACCAGTCGCAATTGCGGGTGCCGCCGATGCCTTGCACGATCTTGCTGTCGGCAAAAGGAAACTGCAGGCCGGAATTGGCGATCGCCGTGCTCTTGCCGGCCGCCGGATTGCCGATGACCATATACCAGGGCAACTCGTACAGGGCGGCGTCGCCCGACAGTTGGCCCAGTTTGGACGTCTTGATGGTGCCGATCGCTTCGAGCATGCGTTTGCGGATGGCTTCGGTTTCCTCGCGCTGCGTGGGCCCCGCCTTGGGTACCGCGCCGGCCGTCTGCTGTTCCAGCATGCCGCCGAAGCTGGCGGCGTCGCGCTGGCGGCGCCTGCGCTGCAGCCACCATACCGCGCTGGCGACCAGCAGGACCAGCGCCAGCGGCGGCACGATCCATACCAGCGGCCATTCAAAGATGACGGCGCAACTGACCAGCAGCGCGGCCAGCGCCACGAAGCCGATGGCGAACAGGCTGAAACGGGTAGTAATGGAATGCCAGAATCGTTGCATCATAGTATGAGGGGCGAGAGGTTGATAGGCATGGTGGAGGAAGGGGTCATGTCGCGGCGAGGGATTCAGGGGCAAGGGCTTCCGGACCCACTACCACGGCGGCCCGGTGGAAGGCGTCGAGGTTGCTCAGGCATAGCACCTGGCTGGCATTCTCGGCCGCCTCGTGCCGCGCCAGCACCAGCGCCGCCAGGGTGGCTACATGGCCACTCTGGCCGCAGGCCGCCGCCACGCTGAGTACGTCGTTGCTGAGATCGATATCGGGCAGCAGCGTGCCGGCATTGTTCATCAGTTCGATCATGCGGCTGGAGCGCTGGTCGGCATCGGCGTAGAGCCGCGTGATCGCGTCCGGGGCGACAGACGCCGCCGACATCGCCTTGCCGCCCAGCTCGGCCAGCAAGGTGGCATCGCCATGGCCGCGGCCATCCGCCGACTGGCCGCGCACGGCCATGCTGGCATGGTGCAGCAGTACCGGCGTGTCCGCCTGCAGCGCCGCCGCCTGGGCCGCATCGGCCAGCAGCAGGCCGGCCGCGCCTTCGCCGGGAATCTGCCCGCCCGGCTGGCCGGTATTGAACAGCAGGCCGCGCGAGGTCCAGTCATGCACGGTCAGCTCGCCGATATGCGAACCGCAGGCCAGCACGATGGCCAGGCACGGCAGCTCCTGCAAGGCCGCCTGCGCGGCCAGCTGTTCGATCAGCGCCAGCGGCCCGCTGTCGCTGGCCAGGTGCACGCTGAGCTTGTCGGCAGGCCAGCCTTGCTGTTGCGCCTGCCCGTGCAGCCAGGCGGCGCCCGTGTCGCGCTGCGGCTTGTTCCAATCGGGCGGCAACAGCAGATGCAGTTGCAGGGTCGGCAACGGCAGCGCGGCGCGCGATCCCGGTTGTGCCGCCTGGTAGTCGTCGAGCTGCGCGTGCATCGCCGCTTCCTGCATCAGTTCGGTCAATACCTCGGCGCCCAGCGCCAGTGCGCGCAGGTGTTCGGCATCGAAATGCGGTGCTGCGCCCGGCGCCGTATCGGCCGGACGGGTCTGCAGCCAGTCGTCCAGCAGGGCTTTCTGGCCATGTTCATCGAGGTCCGCCACGCGGGCGCTCATCACCGGGTAGCCTTGCGCGTCGGTCAGTTCCGGATCGAGTTCGGGACGCTGCTGCTTGTCCAGCAGCGCGGCCGCCAGTTCCGGCGCCGAGGCGCCACCCGGCATGCGCAGTGCGGCGGCGGCCAGGTGCAGCGGCGCGCGCGGCGCAGGGTCATTGCCGGGCGCCCCGGCGTCGCCGTCGGCGGCGTCAAACAGCGCCGGCACCGCAGCCGGCGCGGCCAGCCTCGTTACCAGTTTCTTGCCCAGCCACCAGCTGATGAGCAGCGCCAGCGGCAATGCCAGCATGCTGCCGGCCAGGTCGCCCGTCGATGGCATGCGCGTGCTGGTGCGCCAGTACCAGATCGCGCCGCCCCAGCATAAGGCGAACACGGCCAGTATCAGCAGGCTGCGCCGAAGCCACGGGCGCATCAGTGCGCTCCCTTGCAGTGGCGACCGGAGGTCATAGCTGATCCGTGGTGGCTTGCTGGCTGGCGATCAGCACCGCGCCACAACTGGTCTTGTCGCCCTGGCGGGCCACCGGCTTGCCATCGACGATCCAGCTGGCGTCGCCGCTGACGATGGGACAGATGCCATGGCCTGGCCGCGGGCACGACACCTTGTCGCCTACGCGCGCGATGCCGATGCCGCCGCTGTCCGTCACCGCCGAGGCCTCCAGCACGCTGCCGCCATGCGATGTCTTGTCGCCCAATCTGATTACGGGACCAGCCATATGTGCTCCTTCCAGTCATCGTTGTTTTTTCATTACACCAGGCACGCGCAGTTCGGTGTGGCCGAAGTCCATCATTTTCCAGCGGCCGCCCCATGTCATGCCGACCGATTCAGCCACTTCGCCATACAGCTGATAGCCGCGCATGGCCCATGGATCTTTCTCTGATATCACCAGCTTGCCGTCGCGCAAAAAGGCGCAATCGGCGGCCAGACCATACTGATGCCAGCTCTGGAACGCGGCCGCATTGGTGACATTGCTGCCCATGCCGGCCAGCATGTTTTGCCGTTCCGGACTGCGGTAACCTTCCAGGATGGCCATGTCGTAGCCATGTTTTTCCTTCATGATCTTGAACACCAGCAGCAGCCTTTGCGCGTATTCGGCATTGAGCAGCGTCCAGTTGCGGCTGGCCGATACCAGCATCGGCCGCACTTGCTGCACTTCCTCGGTGGCGAACACCAGCGGCGGCAGATCCACTGGCGGCACCAGCTGTTCCCCTTGCAGCAGGGCCGACACTTGCGTATTCATTTCGCGCGTCGACACCTCGTAGCCGCCCAACACGTTCTTGCTGCCTGCCAGCAAGGCGATCGCCGGTGGCAGGCACATCACCGCCGCACCGCCCAGAAACAGCAGGTAATGGCGGCGCACGAACGCCGCGCTGCCGAGCAAGGTGCTGGCGCCGCCACGGCGCAGCGTGTCCAGTCCGGCGTTCCTGCGCCGGGCCAGCCGCTCGAGCCGCGCCCCGATGCCCCGTTCGGCCGTCGCCAGCGCCCGCATCACCAGTTCGCGGCCGGATGGAAACAGCACGAGCCAGCTGATCAGGCATGCGAGTAAAAAATAGAGTGCCACCGCCAGTAGAAACACGCCCACCCCGTTCCAAAAAAGGCGCCAGGCATGGGCAGTTGAATGCCGCTGTGCCAGCGTTTGCGCTAATATTGCCGCTGAGTATATCTTACTAACTTGCTAATTACGGGGGCTTAGTTTCAATTGTGCGCCGGGTGCACACTGTTGATTTCCTAACATGCGTCACGCTTTTTTTTATTGTCGTAAGGTATTGCAAATATTGACAGGAGTTAAGATTTTGCCAAGCAATGACGACAGCCCGCGGCCATCGACACGGCCCAGCTTATTGACGCCCGCGCAACAGGCCGAGGCGGACCGTAGCCGTATCCTCAACCATCTCGAAGGCGGCAAGCGGCCTGCGCCCGTGCCGCTTGGCGGCAGGCGCGCCAGCCGGTGGCCGGTCTGGGGTGGCATGCTGGCCGGCGCCTTGCTGTTGCTGGCCACCGGCGCCTGGCTGGGACAACGCGAGACGGCGGCGGTGGAGGACCCGGGGTTGCGCAGCACGGCGCCGGCAGCGGAAACACCGGCCGCGGCCACCGCTCCCGTCACCGCCGCGGCCAGCATACGCGAAGAGGAACAGCCGGCGCCGCCGCGGCAGAGCTTGAGCGAAATGCTGGGCGCCGACCTGCCAGCTCCCGTCCCGGCGCCGGTGCCCGGTCCCAGGGATGTGCTGAGCAAGGCACTGGAAAGTCCGCAGAAGAACGCGCCCAAGCCGGCGCGCGCGCCGCAGAAAAAACCGCCAGCCAAACCGCTCAATCCCGCTGATAAGGCCAAGCCCGCCGCCACGCCGGAACAGGAAAGCGACGTAGCCCTCCTGGCCGCGCTGGTGTCGCATGCCCAGGCTGGCACGCCGCCCAAAAAAGCGCCGTCCAGCCTGCAAGCCCAGTTACAGCAATGCAGCAAGTTGAAACCGGCCGCCGCCGATAGCTGCCGGCAGCGAACTTGCGCCGGCCGTACCGGCAAGCCGCTATGCAAGGCCGCCAGGGCTGCGTCGAAAGGCGCGCAATGAGCGCAGCGCAGCTGGACCAGGTGGGCGCCGCGCTGGGAGCGTTCTCCAGCATCACGCGCTTGTACGAAATCAAGCTTGAAGGCGACAGCGCGCAGGATGCGGACCCGCTGCTGGTGGAAGCGTTCGCCTGCGACGAGCAGTTGCAGACGCCCGGCGCGCGCGATGTCATCGTGCTGTCGACCAGCGCGCAGCTGGCGCTGGCACCCATGCTGGGCAAGCTGGCCACGCTGCAAGTGAGCTTGTTTGATGGCAGCCGCGCCAGCTTCAGCGGCCACGTCAGCGAGGCGGCCATGCTGGGCAGCATGGGCGGCCTGGCGCGCTACCGGCTGCGCCTGACGCCCTGGTTGTGGCGGCTGGGCCAGGTGCGTAACAGCAGAGTCTGGCAAGACAAGAGCGTGATCGAGATCGTCGAGTCCGTGTTCCAGTCCTACGCGCCGGCGGCGCGGTGGCGCTGGAGCGATGACACGCGTCCGTTCATGGATGGCGCCGCGGCGCGCAGCTATTGCTGCCAGTACCGCGAGTCGGACCTCGATTTCGTCAGCCGCCTGCTGACCGAAGAAGGGCTGGCGTGGCGCTTCGAGGAACAGGAAGGCGGCCATTGCCTGGTGCTGTTTGCCGACAGCAGCAGCGACAGCGCGGTGCCGGAAGACGCGTCCAGCGCGGCCGGCGGCGGCATCCGCTTTCATGGCGCGCGCGCCGGCGAGCAGGGCGACACGCTGCAGGCGTTCAGCACGGCGCGTTCGCTGAACACGGCGCTGGCGACCGTGCTCAGTTATGACTACAAGGCCAAGCAGGCGGTCGCGGCCAGCGTGCCGACCCGGACGGCGGTGGGCGGCCAGCATGCGCCGCTGCTGGAAAGCTACGATACGCCGGGCCAGTATTACTATGCCGACTCGGCCCAGGCCAGCCGCTACGCGCTGTTGCGGATGCAATCGATCGAAGCGCGCAGCGAACGCTGCGTTGCCCGTTCGACGGTGCGCACCTTGCGCGCCGGCACGCGCTTCAGCCTGACGCAGGGACCGCTGCAGGCGGCGGGCGGCGATGCGCCGGCCCCCGCTTATACGGTGCTGCGCGTTTGCAGCGTGGGCGTCAACAACCTGCCGGCGCCGGCCAGGCAAGGTCTGGCCGAACTGTTCGGCCCGATCCCGGAACTGCTGCAGGAAAGCCTGGGCACGTTGAACCTGGGCCCGCGCCACATCGAACATTTTGAGCAGGTGATCGCCCAGGCGGTGGCCAGCGGCTACGCCAATCATCTGGAAGCGATTCCCGCCGCTACGCCGTGGCGCCCGGTGCTGGGTGAGAACGGATTGCGCCAGCATCCGAAACCGACCGCCTTCGGCAGCCAGAGCGCCATCGTCGTGGGAGCCGATGGCAATGACGCGGCCAGCGGCGCCGATGAAATATATTGCGACAGCCTGGGCCGGGTGCGCATCCGCTTTCACTGGCAGCAGGAGACTGGCGCAACTTGCTGGGTGCGGGTCGCGCAGCGCGCGGCCGGCGGCGGCATGGGCAGCCAGTTCCTGCCGCGCATCGGCCAGGAAGTGCTGGTGCAGTTCCTGGAAAACGATATCGACCGGCCCATCATCGTCGGCGCGCTGTATAACGGCCAGGGCGAGGGTGGCGGCGCGCCCACGCCGGGCGGCGCCACTGCTGCCCAGGCCGACACGGAGACATTGTTCGCGCCGGCCCACGACCATGGCGCAACAGCCCAGGGCAACCTGGCGGGCGGCAATAGCCCGCTATGGCATGGCGCCGCCGGGGCCAGCGCGGCGCACCGGAACGCCAGCGCGCAATGGGGCATCCGCAGCAAGGAGTTCGGCAAGGCGGGCGGCATGGCCGGCTACAACCAGCTGCTGTTCGACGACACCGACAGCCAGGGCCGGGTGCAGCTGAAAAGCAGCCATGCGGCCAGCGAACTGAGCCTGGGCCATCTGATCCACGCGGCCGACAATTACCGCGGCAGCCTGCGCGGCGCCGGCGCCGAGCTGCGCACGGACGCGTATGGCGCGGTGCGGGCGGGCGCAGGCCTGCTGGTATCCAGTTATGTACTCAACCATGGCGCCGGCGCGCGCGACCCGGCCGGCGACAATGCGCCCGGCATGGCGCTGCTCAAGCAGGCAGCCAAGCTGGGCGAGACCTTCAGCGCGGCGGCCGTCACGCACCAGGGCGTGGCCTATGCGGCGCATCTGGGGGCGACGGCGCCCGGCAGCAGTACGCTCGATGCGAAGGCCGCGCCGTTGCCGGCCTTCCTGACCAGTGCCTCGGGCATGCTGAGCCGCGACAGCGTGGCGGCCGCCAGGAGCGATGCGGCCGGCAAGCCCGTCGCGCCAGCCGACGACAAGCTGCCGCACAGCAGCGACGCCATCATCGCCGTGGCGGCCAAGGGGGGCCTGGGCGCGGTGGCTGGACAGGATTTGCAATTGTCGAATGGCGAAACGGTAACAGTGATGAGCGGGCTCGATACGCAGTTCGCCGGGGGCGGCAAGTGGCGATTGCACACGGGCCAGGCGATCGGTCTGCTGGGCGGCGTGGTCAAGCCGGGTGAGGGCGAGCTGGGCATGCAGCTGGTGGCGGCCAGCCAGCCCATCGAGGTGCAAGCCCAGTCCGACGAGATCAAGGTGCAGGCGCGCGAAGAGGTCAATGTCGTCAGCGCCAGCGCGCATATCGACTGGGCGGCGGCAAAAAGCATTCGCCTGTCCACGGCGGGCGGCGCCAACATCACCATCGAGGGCGGCAATATCACGATCCAGTGCCCCGGGAAGATCACGGTGTTTGCAGGCAAGAAAAGTTTTCTGGGGCCGACAGGACTCGGTTATCCATTGCCCCGTCTGCCGCGTTCCGAACTGGCGTTGCGGCCGTTGAAATTCTTGCTGCGCCTGGCAGACACGCCGGGGCTGAAAGGCCATGCGCTGGCGCACACGCCGTGGAAGATCACCCATGGCGCGCAGCCCGACGGCATGGATTTCATCGACGACGACAAGCTGGTAGCGCAGGGCAAGACCGATGCATCGGGGAATATCAAGCTCAGCGATGCGGAGGAAGAAAAGCTTGCCGCCGTCTATGCGAGCAATCCGGACCATACATGGATCGTGTATCCGGGCCACAGCGTGCGGCTGAACGTGGAAACCGAATCGCCCGACTGGACCGACAAGGAAAAGCTGTTCCATGCGATGCAGGCGGCAGACTTCAGCGCCGGGCGCTATGCCACCATCTTCGAGGCGGCCGCCGGGCCGCAGGCGCGCTATGCGAAAGAAGCGCTGGCCTCGCTTACCCTGAAAAACATCCTGCCGAAGGTGAAAGTCTGATGCTGACATTTTCCTTCCATGCAAGCCAACCGGCGACACACTGCGACATGCGTCATGACAAATAAAAATATCTCCCAGCTGACGGGCAAGGACGGTACGCCGAGCGCGCCGGCCACGTCGGCGCCCGGCTGTTTCGTGCACGATGGCGAAGAACTGCCGAATTTCCCCGAGCAAAAGTGGGGCAGCATCTTTTCGGAACAGCAAAAGGGCAACCAGGTCGAATTCTATGTCACCGGCGAAGAGTATTTCACGGCAGTGGCGAAAGCCATCGAAGGCGCCAAGAAATCGATTTTTATTACGGGCTGGCAAGTCAATTTCGATGTCGAACTGACGGCGAGCAAGACCTTGTTCGAATGCCTGGAAACGGCGATAAGCAATCCCCACCGTCCGAAAGTGTATGTGATGCCGTGGCTTTCGCCCAAGGTCGGAGTCGATACGGGCGACTTCGAAACCGTGCTGGCGATCTTCCAGCTCAATGCAGGCGTCGGCGGCCCCGCCAAGGCCTTCGCCTTGCCGGCGATCGCCCAGAGCGACATGGAAGGCATGCTGGGCATCGGCTTTTCCCATCACCAGAAACTCGTGGTGATCGACAATGAGCGCGCGTTTGTCGGCGGCATCGACCTTGCCTATGGCCGTCGCGACAACGGCAAGTTCGCCCTCAGCCACGGCACGCGCAAGGGCAACGAGGTGTACAACACCTGCATCCCGGCCATCGAGCCGATGAACCATGAAGCGCAAACGGCCTACCTGACGCGCGCCGAACTGCTGGCCGGTTGCATCGGCGGAAAAGTCGGTGGCGCGGCCACGTTTGCCACCTCGGCAACGATCAGGCCGATCGCCGTCGCGCTCGACGTGGTGCAGGACGCCAAGGATGGTATCGCGCGGATATCGAGGAATATTTCCGCCAAATGGGATGCGATCGACCTGATGCCCGACTTTATCGGCAAGCTGCAAGACATACCGATCGATGTCGCGCAGGATATATCGCGCTGGGCTTACGGCCAGCTCGACAAAGGCTTGCGCGACAAGGTCGATGCCGTGCGCACCACGGGCAGCGCGCATGTGATCGACGGCGGCACGGCGCTGATGTCCTGGCTGAACGCCGGCTCGCTGAACAAGCTGCCGCCCGAATTGCGCAGCGGCACGGTCAAGCTGATCGAGACTTTCGTGATCGGCGTCCTCACTTATCTGTCGACCTTGGCCGACGCGCGTCCCACGCGCTATGAAAACCTGAAAAAATTGCGCAAGATCATGCCGACCGGGGCCAAGACCTTCGCCGCCACGCAGCCGCGCATGCCATGGCACGATGTGCATGCGGCCATCGTCGGGCCGTCGGTCAGCGACTTGAGCCGCAATTTCATCGAGCGCTGGAACGGCATTGCCCAGCGATATGAAAAATCGTACCAGGCCAGCATGCCGCCTTCGCTGATCAAGATGTTCCAGGCGCTGGGCATGTCCGGCACGCCCAGGCTGGTCTTGCAGCGCATCGCCGCCGCGCCGCCGCCCAAAACGCCTGCGAAGCCGCCCGGCGATGCCTGGGTGCAAGTGTTGCGCAGCGCGCCGATGAGGTTGCTCAATGACGAGCTGGCCGCACATGCGCGCGGCAGCAAACCCGCGGCCAGGCCGGAATGGCCGCAGAACAACTGTCTGAAGGCGATGTTGACGGCAATTAATGGGGCGCAGAAGTTCATCTATATCGAAGGCCAGTTTTTCCAGTCGGAATATGGCAGCGATGCGAGCAAGACCAGGCCGCTGTCCGGTCCGATGGCGGCGCTGCTCGACATCAGCAAGTCGCCGGCCTATGAAAAGTATGCGCGGCAGCTCGGCGTGTATGGCGTGCCGCCGGCAGACATGATCGACAAGCTGATCTGGTCGCAGATCGACGATGTCAAGGCCGACATTACCGGTGGCGGCAGCGATTTCATGGCCGATCTGTTCAATGTGATGAGCAACTACGCCGATATCACCTCGACCCGCATGATGGGCAAGGAAGAGCCAGGCATCCTCAATCCGATCGGCCTGGCATTGTCGCAGCGCATCGAGCGGGCTATCAACGATGGCTTGCCTTTCCATGTCTACATGGTGCTGCCGGTGCATCCGGAAGGCACGCTCGACACCCTCAATATCATGACGCAGCTGCATTTGACGATGCAATCGCTGGTGTTCGGCAAGGATAGCCTGGTCAACCGGATCCGGCGCGCCATCCTGGTGCGGGATCTGCGCAAGAGCAAAAAGCTGGGGGCGGAAGAGGCCAGGAAAACCGTTGCCGGCTACGCGCCGGACCGCCTGGCCGAACTGGCCGGCGACAAGTGGACCAGCTACCTGACCTTGCTCAACTTGCGTTCCTGGGAAACCCTGGGCCCGCGTCACGTGACGGAGCAGATTTATGTGCACTCCAAGCTGCTGATCGCCGACGACCGGGTGGCGATCCTGGGCAGCGCCAATATCAACGACCGCAGCCAGCTGGGCGGGCGCGATTCGGAACTGGCGGTCGTCGTCAGGGATGACAATCAGACCGATGTCGAGCTCGATGGTGTCGATAGCGACAAGGTCAGCGTCAACGTGCATGACTTGCGGGTGCGCCTGTGGAAAAAACTGTTCGGCCTGACCGATGGCGCCACCCCGGCCAAGGGCTTGATCAAGCACCTGTTGCGTCCGGCGGCTCCGGACACTTGGGAGGCGATTCAAAAATTGGCGCTGGCCAATGCGGAAGCGTATGCCAAGGCCTTCGCTTTCCTGGCCCGCCCAAGCGGCAAGCCCAGTTCGATCTGGCCCACCTGGAATGCCAGGACGCGCAGCCTGGAACACCACATGCCGTTCCACGAGCGCTTCTGGCGTGATGCCGATATCTTGCGCGACAAATCGCATTCCTGGGAGGCGCAAACGCGCGCGCCCGAATCGGCGCCGGTGGGTGTCGAGGGATTTATCGTGGCCTTGCCGGTCACCTGGACGGCAGGCGAAAACAATATTTCAGGCATGAATCTGACCCTGCTGGCCCATCAGGAGAAGAAACCGCCGCGCGATGCAGACCATCCATTGCCGCAAGAAACCTACGCCCAGGTTGAATCAGGCAAGCGCCCGCCAGCCGGGCAGGGCGAAAGCTCGGCTTGAAGAATAGTGCTTTTTTTGATTGGTAGCCATGATGATAGTTTGTCTTCCGCGTTTTGCCGCACGCCATCTCGCCACTCTCCTGCTGTTTGCCGGCGCGTATGGCGAAGGCATGGCCGCCAACCAGGCCGATCCGGCGGCGCCATCGCGCAGGCCCACGGCGCAGGAACTGATGCAAGCGACCGCGCCCGGGTACGCGACGCCGGCCGGCATGGCGCGCGAGTGCCTGGGGCGGCTGGTGTTCGACGTGCATGCACCGGTACAGTGGCCGACCCGCTACAAGGACGCTTCCGACACGGGCATCTTTTACCGGTCTTTCAGCGAAGACGTATTTCACCAGGGTGATGAGATACAGGTTGGAAATGTCCGCATCGGTGTGCTGGGGCCGCTAGGCAAGGAAGATATGGCCGCCTTGCGGGAAGCCATGCCGCAACCCAGGATCGACCGCCTGCAGGCGCTGCTCAAGGACGATGAGGCGGAACTGGCCGCATTGAAAGGCCAGCCCGCCAACGCGAAGACCCGCCAGGCGAGCTATCTGGCGCAGAAGTCGCTCACCGGCAGGCAGGCGCAGATCAAGGAACTGCAAAGCAACTACCAGACATTTGATTCCGGCCTGCCGGACAGTGACGGTTACCGCAGCAGCGAAGGTTCGGGAACGGCCAACCCCACCCGCTATTCCATCTATCGCAGCCACCTGAAGCGCGGCGAGTATGTGTATGTGTTTGAATCCATGCAAGAAATACGCGACAACAATAGCGAGGCGGCGCATGGCCAGCAGTTCATCCGCTTCCTGAAAAGCTTCCGCCCGCGCGCCGCCAATGAAGTGCCGAAAGAGCTGGGCCTGTGCATTCCGCATGGCTTTATCGCTGACGATGGCAAGACGGTCAGCGCTATCAAGCAGTCCTTGCGCTGGCCCGACGCGCCCGGCGTGTTGTATACGATCAGCACCGGCAACGTCGATCCGCGCGCCTTGAAGGTGCCGCTGGTCCAGGCGGTCGCCACCGGCGGCATCGGCCAGTTCGGCAGCCGCGGCGAGCAGGAAGCCAAGCCTTTCATTGTCGAGCGCATCGCGCCCCGTAGCGTCCGCATCGGCGCGCTGACGGCGCAGCAGGGCGGCGTGGCGCTGAAAGTGGAGCGGCCAGGCAGCGCGCCGTTTGAAACCTATACGGTATTCACCGGTTACGCGGGATGGCTGGGCACGGCGGTGCTGCCCTACATCCTGATCGAACTTGGCAGCCGCAGCATGGAGCAGGCACCGGAACTGAAGCAGAATCCGCCGCCGTTCAAGAGCAGCTACGCGCGCCTGGAAACCTTGTTGAAGAGTACGCATTTGCGGCCCACCGAACCGGCCATGCCGGAGTTCCGCGGTCTGAGCGGCACGCAATGATTGCTGAGCCGAGATTTCAATCGAAACACTCTTGCTATAAAAAAATTTCTAGGGTGTAATGGCTTCGATAAAAATGCTTATTTACTAATTTTGTGCGGGAAGCCGCGTGATGGAGTTCCGGATGTCCATGTCCTTGCCCGCCAGTTTCACGCAAGCCAGCAGATTGCTACAGCTGACCACGCCCCTCGGCGCCGACCGCCTGCTGGCGGAATGCGTGCGCGGCGAGGAAGGCTTGAGCACAGGCTTCGTGTTCCAGATCGCGGCCCTGTCGACGGACGCCGCCATTTCCTTGCGTACCCTGATTGGCCAGCCGGCCCTGCTGCAATTGCTGACCGCTACCAGCGCCGACGCGCTGCGCCCGTTCCACGGCCATATCACCGCCGTCGAGCTGGTTGGCGCGAACGGCGGCATGGCGCGCTATCACCTGACCCTGGAACCGTGGAGCGCGTTTCTTGCCCACGGCCGCGACAGCCGCGTGTTCCAGGACATGACGGTATTCGACATCCTCGACGCGCTGTTTGCCGCTTACCAGGCGCAGGGCAAGCTGGCGCCGGCCTGGCGTTTCGATATCCTCGACCGCGCGGCATACCCGAAGCGCAGCCTGAGCACCCAGTACCAGGAAAGCGACTGGGCCTACGCGCAGCGCCTGATGCACGAGGAAGGGCTGTTCTATTACTACGAACACGGCGGCGATCCCGGCAGCCCCAGCCTGGGCAGCCACTGCCTGGTGATCGCGGACCATAACGGCGCGTTCAAGCCGAATGCCCAGAGCAGCATCAATTTCACGCAGCCGGGCGCCGTCATGAAGGTTGACAGCATCGACCGCTGGCGCACCGAATTGCGCCAGCAGACCAATGCGATCGAAATGGGCAGCTGGGACTACCGCTCGCTCGACCAGCGTGTTGCCAGCGCGGCCGGCCAGGTGCAGGGCGTGGAGCTGCTCAGCCGCGACGCGCCCGGGGCCTATGCCTATGCCTCGCGTGAGCAGGGCCAGCGCATCGCGCGCAACCAGTTGCAGGCGCTGGAAGCGGGCAAGGAAGTCCACGTGGCGGCCGGTACCGTGCGTACCTTGTCGCCGGGCACCACGTTTAGCTTGCAGGGGCAGCCGGTGTTCGACCAGGCGGGCAGCGACGACGAACGCAGCTTCCTGATCGCGCGCACGGTCCACCTGATGCACAACAACCTGAGCGCGGATCTGCAGTCGTCCATTGTGCAGACGCTCAAGACGGGCTTGCTCGATGCGGCCATCCGCAAGGAGCAAGCCGGCAGCCTGCACCGCATGCCCGCGCTGCTGGGCGCCATTGCCGAGCGGCCCCTGTACCGCAACCGCATCGATGCCATCCGCAGCAATATTCCTTATCGCGCCAGCGGCAAGGACCAGCATGGCCAGCTGCTGCATCCGCGCCCGACCGTGCATGGCCAGCAGACGGCCGTCGTGGTGGGTCCGGCCGGCGCCGTGATTCACACCGACCGCGACCACCGCATCAAGGTGCAATTTCACTGGCAGCGCGGTGTCATGAGCCACAGCCGCCTCGACCATCCGCCAGGCGGCAAGCATACCGGCGCGCCTGGCGACGACAGTGCCGGCACCTGGGTGCGCGTGGCCTCCACGATGGCGCCGGTGGCGGGCGCCAACTGGGGCGGACATGCCTTGCCGCGCATCGGCCAGGAAGTATTGATCGATTTCCTGGAAGGCAATATCGACCGGCCGCTGGTGATCGGTACCGTTTACAACGGCCAAGGCACGGCCGATGCCCAGAATAACCGCGTGGCCCATGGCGCCGGGCCGGCCACCGGCAATGCGCCGGCCTGGTTTCCGGGGGAAGCGGGCGCGCATGCCCACCCGGCCGCACTGTCCGGCATCAAGAGCCAGGCCATGCAGGCCAGCCAGCAGGGCGGCGCGGCGTACAGCCAGCTGGTATTCGACGACAGCCCGGGCCAGCCGCGCGTGGCGCTGCAGCGCCATGCCGGCGCACACCAGGGTACTGCCGAGCTGAACCTGGGACACTTGCGCCATCAGACGGACAACCAGCGGCTGGCCGCCGCCGGCTTCGGGGCGGAACTGAAAACCGAGCACAGCGCCGCGCTGCGTGCGGGGCAGGGACTGCTGCTGTCGACCGACGGGCGCACCAATGCCAGCGGCACGCAGATGGATACCAAGGAAGCCACGGCCCAGATCGAACAAAGCCTGGCCTTGCTGACATCGCTTGCCGAGACGGCGCAAAAGCACAAGGCTGTGTTAGGCGGTGGGCAAGGCCAGGCCGAAGCGGCGCCCGATACGCTGTCGGCGCTGAAGCAATTGGCGAACAGCATCGAAATGCTCAAGGGCACGGCGGGCACGGGCGATGGCCAGGCGACGGCCTATGGCGCGCCGCAGCTGCAATTGTCCAGTCCGGCCGGCATCGCCGCGACCACGCCGCTCAACGCGCTTTTTGCCGCCGGCAATACCAGCAGCATCGCGGCAGGGCAGGATATCAATTTCGGCGCGCAAGGCAACCATTTCCATGCGATCAGTTCCGGCATCAGCCTGTTTACTTATGGCAAGGCCAGCAAGCCCGACAAACCCAACCAGGAAACGGGCATTCGCCTGCACGCGGCCAGCGGCAAGGTCAGCAGCCAGAGCCAGTCCGATGAAACAAAATTAACCGCAGACAAGGCCGTGACCGTTGCCAGCGTCAGCAAAAGCGTCAATATCAACGGCAAGCAGCATGTGCTGATGACGGTGCAGGGCGCCTATATCAAGCTCGAAGGCGGCAATATCGAGATTCATGGGCCCGGCAAGATGGAATTCAAGGCCGGCATGAAGGAGCTCACGGGGCCGGCCAGCGCCAGTCCTGCCCCTTTGGCCTTGCCGGCAGGACAATTGAAAGGCTGTGCACTGAAACTGCTCGATGCCACGCAGGCGGGAGCGGCCAGTGTCAAACGATAAAGTGTCATCGCCTGCCCTGTCTTCGGCGGGGGGATCGACGGCGCGCGCCGATGAAGTGCTCTATAACGTGGCCCGCGGCTATGACAGGACCGTCGTCCTGATCGACCAGTTCATCGACAATCCTTTGCGCGAGGCGATCGAGGCTCTGTCGCCGCCCGCGGCCAGCGTGCTGCTCGATGACCCGATCTTCCAGGATGACTTGCAGCGCGCACCGATGCTGCTCGCGTTGTCAAACAAGCGGCCCGAGCACTATGCGCTGGTCGAATATAGTTTGAAGCTGGCGCAAGAGCAGCATGCCGAACCGGGCGCAGTACCCCGGATCTGTGCCTGGCTATTTAGTCACGTGACGCTGGAACGTCTGCGTAGCGCCATGCTGGCGCGCCTGAATGTGCGCTATGCGTCCGGCGATGCCGTTTACCTGCGCTATTTCGACCCTCGCGTCATGCCGCATCTGGCGAGACTGTTTCCGTCATCTACTGCAGGCGTGTCGGGGCGCAGCAGTTTTGACGATCTGCTCGGCCCTGTCGAGAGATGGTGCCAGCTCGACCGAGATGGGCAGCTGATCCAGCATGGCAATGCGCAACCGGTGTCGGCAGTGCAAGACATTCCCCTGCGCATCGATGAGCCAACCAGGCAGGCGATGGAGCGCATCGAGCAGATCAATCTGGTAGTGCGCATCCTGAGCGCCAGGCAAACGGCAATCGGGCCAGGCATCGATGCGCAAATCGACCACCATCTTGTCTACAGCGCAAGTGCGAGCCTGGACCAGCCTGATGACCAGATCGCCTATGCCTGGCGCGCCGTCGCACACGGCCAGGCATTCACCATGCACCCCGCCCTAGGGGAACTGATGCGGATGGCAGCCACGCAAGGCTTGCCGCTGGACATAGTATTAAACGCCCATCTTCATTCCCTGACTTGATGCCCAGCAGGATGACCGCGTGCCGCCCACTCAACAGGAAGAGCGATGAAAGACTGTAAATTTTGCGATAAAAACGGCTTGTTCATTTTGCCCTTGCGTTATGCGGCAGTGGTGGGCGAGGGCGCGGCGAATCATGTGCCAGCCTTGCCCGGCAAGCTAGGCGACAAGGTAAAGCACATCACGCTGGAAAACGCCAGCTATGCGCCGCGCCTGCTGCGCGCCGGTTTCCTGTACGTGCTGATCAAGCGGTCGGGATTGCTGTATTGGGAAGGCTATTTTGCCGACGACGACGCCTTCCTGTCCAAATTCCCCGTCGATTCGCCACCATCGGCGGCCGTGAATTTTTCTTGCGACCGCACCACCTGCGGCATCAACGCCAGCCTGATCGCGATCGACAAGATCGAGTTTGTCGAAAAAATTTATCTGTTGTTCACGCCGACTGCCATGACGAGAGAGCGGTTGGACGCGTATGCGGCCAATGCCGAGGCCAGCGTTAAAAAAGGACAAATGCAGGTTTTTCTGCCAAAGGAATGGGCGGCGGGCAGTACCGAACAGCCGCACAGCCTGAAGCCTGAAGAGCTTGGCAAATACGTCCCTGAGGCCGTGCTCGCCCGGCAGTATCAAAATGCCGGCAAGAGCCCTTTGGGAAAAATTCTCATGCAGCAGCTTTACATGGCAAGTTGCGATGCTTATGAAGGCATAGCCAATCTTCCACTGGCGACGCCGGGCGGCCGGATCGGAAAGCTGGAAGAGAAAATGGTAGCGACCAAGGCGGCAGCGTTTGCTGTGTTTGACCCAATCGGCATCACGCAGGAATTGAACGATTTTCGTAATGCAGCACTGCAACCGCTTGAGAATTTTCTTGAGCAGGTGGACAAGGAAAAAGTCAGCAATCGGCGGAAGATGGACGTTATGGTTGGCATTGATGATGTCAAGGACTGTGTCATCAAATACGGCGTGGAAATCAGAAAGAAAAATCTCGATGACATGGATTCGAGGGCGCTTCCGGATATTAATAAAAATAACGCCGAAATGCTCAGGAAATTAAATCGTGTAAAAGAAGCTGAAATAATTGAAGAGAGAATAAGAAAAACTTCTGAAGCGCGGGAGAGACGGCGCGAGCAGCTTCTTGCGGGCAGTGAGCAGGATGCGCGCGATAAATTTGAAAAGAAATATGAATCGCTCATCTCTGTTTCTGAAATTGATTTGCTTCGGAAAACGCTGGATAAACTGTCGAAAGAAGCGGAAGCAACATCGAGGAAGAGAACTGCCGATCACGTCAAGTGGGTGATGTCCACGGAACTGGTTGAGGCATTTGATAGTTATGATGAAGAAAATATCAGCAGCGGGTTTTGCTTTAATTTTGAATACTCCCGGTGCGTGTTTGGCATGTTCTCGGGTAAGGAAAATGAGCCTGTTCTTAAAAATTGGATGGATGTCAATTCCATTGAAAGAAAAAATTTGTACATGCGTTCAAATTTTTACAATCACAAATCTTTATACGATGCTGCGGAAAAAGCTTTCAAGGACGCTAAAGACCAGGTCGAGGCTGCAGGAGACATTTCAAAAGTACAGGCTGCACCGTGGTTAAAGGCCTGCAAAGGCCTGATTGATTCCTTTAAAAAAATTGATTCCGCATGGGATGAATGGTTGCGTGATGGTGAAATTCTTAAGATTCACAATAATGATCCAAATGCCAAGAAGAATAAATCGATTCGTAATCTGTCAAAATATCACCGTACTATTGAAGGAATGGCATTTGCAAAAATATCGGAGTGGACCCAAGCACTGTCCACCAAAAGCGGGAAGCTGGACAAGGCAATTTCCAGCATTGTCGGTGTATTGCTGTACTCAAAATTGGCGGATCTGGCTGAAAAAATAACCTTCGAGGAATTGATGGCTCCTCTGAAACAGAAAAATATTGATGAATTAAGAGAAAAATCAAAGAAATACGCTGAAACGCTGAAAACGGAAAATAAAAAAAATAAATTAGAGCAGAAAATAGAAAATAAAGCTGAGCGCATGGCGCGAGCGGAGGCCACCAGAATTGCTCAGGCAGATGCGGCAAAAGTGGAAGGTAGCATAGGAAAACTGATAGAGGATGAGCAGATAAAGGTAAAAAATAAGGTCAAGATTGCATTGGATGAATTGGACGTAGGGAAACGGCCCGAGACCAATAATTTTCGCCATGCCCGCATTGGTGTCCTTTTAATGTCAATCGAAAGCCTTTCCCTGGCAACAAAATTGCCTCATTTTTTCGATTCCCCCAGGCTGCAGGCTGAGGTGGCAGCTTCAATATTTTCATTGAGCAGTATGTCATTTGATCTGGCTTATTCTGTGACAAAATCTATAAGGGAAATTTCTCCTTACAACAAGATTTCGGGCATAAATAAGGGCGCAGATATTATTCGTGGTGGCTTTAAAATGGCTGCGGGAATTCTTGGGGCACTTTCTGGTGCAATTATATTTTGGTTGGATGTTCTTTCCGCTCATGAAGAGAGCAAAAAGGAAAGAACTGATAGAATTCTGGTGGGAATTTATGCGGGGAGGGCATTTCTGGGTCTGGGTAACATAGGTTTAGGTTTGGCCGCAGCATTTTCGTATTCCGCTCCTTTAATGTCGCGATTGGCCGGATCGTTATTGGCGAGAAATTCAAGTCTTTCCCTGAATATGGCAAAATTTCTTGTCGGAACTGCTGCACTTGCTAAAAAGGTGGCAGACGGGAGAACCCTTTTATTAATACGATTGGCCCGGTTTAATCTGATTGGCTTAGGGATAACAGTGGTCGAAGTCGGATATCGGGTATGGATCATGGACGATGATCTGGAGAATTGGTTTCAAGCATGCAGTTTCAGGAAGAGAAGAGGTTTATTCAGTGAAAAGCCGTTTGATTCTGTTGAGAAAGAATTAATGGAGTTGCAGAAGGCATTCAAAACGGTTCAATCATAACTTTTAGGAAGCACATGATGAAAAAAGAGGGTGCTGAAAATATTTCTTCCGAAGAGGTTTTTTTTACTGTGGAAGGAAAACTCACAGAATTTCATATGGCTGCAACAAATGTGAATTTACTTAGTAAAATTGAAAGAAGCCTTGCGGAAAAGAATCTGGCAGGTGGTGTCGCGGCCGCCATCAATGGCATGCCAGGGGCGTTGGCAAATGCAGCCATGCTGAGTTTTTACGATGGCGAAGATATGTACAATTTTGCCGGGTTGGTCAACGGGAAAGTAGTATGCGGTGTTTTTAGAGACGCTGACAAGATCAAGGATGGCGATATCGTCAAATTGGTGGTGACACAGAGAAAGGATGTACTGTATGTGCATAGTTTGCTCCGTATTGACGATAGTTTGTTGCTGATGCCACTGAATACCTATTGTGGAGAGCGAGCCTTTTTTTGGAATTGCATGAAATTTGCACGGAATATGATATTGTTTATGTGGGTTATGGCTTTTGCTGCATTTTTTTCCTATGTTGATATATCTGTTGAAAAAAAAGAATATATAATTTTGGCATGTGGCACTATATTCCTGGTTCCTTTGATTTTCTGGATTCCTTTCGAATATTGGAGCTTCAGAACCATGCGTGATTATTCGATATGTGCGACGGAAATTTTCTCTGCCCATGGCTTTCCAAGGCCAAGTGACTTTGATATGCGCGCTGGCGCTACTTTATTCAAGGATCATAGCTATGGTTTTATTGGATACAGTTGTGAATTGGCCTTGAAGAAACACATGTCGAAATACAAAATTCAATCTGCTTGATAATTTCCTCGATACATTTCCGTTACTTTTCAAGTTGGATCTGATTCGCTTCCTCCTCGAAATTGATGGCAGTGCTGTAAAGATATTGCCAGTTCAGCGATCGAGAAAATCATATGCATGAATTCTCCTATAAGTTGGTCAGCGGTGTTGTTGAGGATTTAAGAACTTCCGACATGCATGTGAATTATTTGAAGAGTGCCGAATCGTTCAAACGAATGTCCGGTTTGACCTCGATCGTGCAGGCTGCCACGGGTGAATCAGGCGCTGTTCACAGCGCACAGGCGGCCACAAGTGACGGAGATCCTGTCGCCGTCTTCAGCATGAGCGTGGGCGGCAAGTGGGTTAGCGGGAGTTTTTGGGAAGTAGGTTTTAGCGCCGGGGACGAGGTTCAGGTTGTTGGCTATCAAAAAGGCAATGACTTCATCGCTGTCGCAGTCGTTGATGTAAAGGAAAGCAAGATATGGATGCAACCACATTCTGAACGTGGAACACTCGCAAAAAAATATCATCTTTTAAAATGCTGTGGATATTCCTTTATTGGATTATGTATTTTTGAAATTTTATTGGGATTTTTTTCCGGTTTTCCAATGTGGTTTGTTTTGATTTGCTCTGCTTTCATTAATCCAATTATTTTGTTTGTAACTGTTGGCTTGAGTTGGAAGGACTTTATGGATTTTTCAAAGGAGATGAATAGAGTGGGGAAGGCACTTGGGATCGCTGATCCGGAAAAAATTGATCTTTTTAAAAGTACGAGAAAATTCAGAAAATCAGGAAAGCCCGCTTTGCCGATGGGCGTGTACTATCTTTAAATTAGATAAGTAAAATGTATGATCCCATTGATGTTCCTGATGAGCTGCTCCTCTCTGGAGTAGAAATGAAGCATCTTCATTTTTCTAGACAAGGATGGCGGCAGGTACTTAGAGTTCGATGCTCTGTCGGTCGTAATCGCGCGCCATCCCCCCGCGATGCAGTCGCGCGATTACTGGCAGACAGTACCCCTGTTTATTCCGCTTGGCCCAGGCTGACCAGCCGTGCCAGGGTCTCTTGCGCGTTCATGCTCTTGGCCAGCGAGACGGCAGTCATGCCGCGGCTGTCCACGGCATCGATGCGGGCGCCGTGCTGTAGCAGCAGGTCGAGGATGGCCAGGCGGTTGAACATGGCTGCCATCATCAACGGGGTCTTGCCGTCCGGGCTGGCGCCGTCCACCCTGGCGCCGTGCTGTAGCAGCAGCGCGGCGATGTCCAGGTAGCCTTTATAGGCCACGCCGGCCAGCGGCGTCTGGCCCTGGTCGTTGGGGACGTTGGCGTCGGCGCCCGCTTCGAGCAGTAGGCGCGATGTTTCCAGGTGGCCATGATAGCTGGCCAGCATGATCAGGCTGTCGCCTTTTTCGTTGCGGAAGTTGACTGGCACGCCTTGGGCCACCATGGCGCCCAGTTGTTGCGTATCGCCTTCGCGTACCAGGGCAAACAGGCCCTGGATGAATTCCAGCGTTTCGGCATCCATCGTTGCGGGGATTTTTCGTGCATCGGTGTTCATCGTGTTCTTTCCTTGAGGGGGGCTATGCCTGTAGTCTACTATGCGGCCGGCGCCAGCGCCTTTTGCCGCGAGGCAAGCACCGCGCCGATGAAGAGGGCGATGGCCGAGGCGATCAAGCCCCGTTCCAGTCCGGCCGGGCCGTCGGCGATCCAGCCAACCACGATGGGGCCGACGATCTGCCCCAGCGCAAAGACCGTCGTGTAGGCGCTGATGCCGGCTGTCCAGGATTGCTGCGGCAGGTTATGCCGCACCAGGGCCGTGGTCGACGCTACCACCGACAGGAATACGGCGCCGAAGACCAGGCCGGAGAGGAACACGACGGGTATGAAGCTCGTCAGCGCGGGCAGGATGGCCACCACGCCCAGCACGCCATTCAATATCGCCAGCGATTCGCCGCCCCTGTAGCGGTCCAGCATGCGCGCCCAGATGCGCGACGACGCCACCACCGCCAGGCCCAATAAAGTGTAGAACACGGTGACCAGGGTGGGCGGCATGCCTTGCTGCTTGAGCAGCGCGATGACAAAGGTCATGTAGCCGATGTAGCCGACGCCGAACATGAAGTAGCCGGCCAGGCTGGGGGTAAAGTCGCGCCAGGCGAAGCGCCGCGGCGTATCGACGGCGCGCGGCGCTTCGCCGATCGCTTTGGCCGGCAAGGCCATGATGGCGGTGGCCAGCAGGCAGGCGATGCCCAGTGCCAGCCAGGGCCATTGCCACGCATGCGCGGCGCCGTGTTCCCGGGCGGACGCCAACGCGGCCGGCACCAGCAGGGCAGACAAGGCAATGCCAAAGCCCGTGCCGCCATAGTACAGGCCGATGTAGAAGCCGGCGCGCTGGCTGTGCATGGAACCGAGCCGTGCCGCCAGCACGCCGCCGGCGATGAACATGAAGGCGCTGGCCACGCCCGCGCACACGCGCTGCAGGAACAGGGTGGTGGTGTCGCTGACGAGGCCCGACATCAGCATGAAGATGCTGGCCAGCACGGAACCGATGATCAGCAAGCGCCACACGCCCAGGCGGCGCATCAGGGCCGGCGTGGCCAGGGCGCCGAGAAAATAGCCGAGCGCATTGAAGGTGTTCATGGCCCCGGCCAGCAGGTAGGACCAGCCCAGGTCGGCACGCATGGGCGGAAGCAGCAAGCCATAGGAAAAGCGCGACAGGCCCAGGGCGACGGCCGCGCCCAGCGAAAGCGCCAGCGCCGTGGCCAGCGGATGGGCCGGGGAATGATCGTGTGTCGGCATGGCCTGGAGACCCGTCTAGATGAAAAGCGTGGAGTTGGCGCCGGGGTGGGGCAGGCCGGCGGGCAAGGTCTGTGGCGGCAGTGGCATACGGCGCTCACCGCAGGCCGTTTTTTACTGTCAAGTTAATGAATTGGCCTTGAGAAGTCAAGCCGCTGCCGCCTCCGTCCCGCAAGTCTGTTGCATGCGCAGCACTGGCAATAATGCAATCTTGTTATTGTTACTTTTGGATAGAATTGTGAGACATGCAATACCATATAATTGCAATTAGGAAATTAACTTGCCTAAAATCAATTTTGCAGGTTGCTCCTGATCCTCCATATCATAAGGGCACTATGAACAAGAATAAACCCGGCGCGTTGTTGATTGCAGCGCTGATTGGCGCGGCCTTGGCTGGCTGCGCTTCCGAAACCTCGCAAGCCGTGGCAGTCCCCACGGTTGCCAGTGCAGCCCGTCCCTACGTTGGTCCGCGCACCCTGATCGCTGTCGGTAAGTTCGACAACCGCTCGAACTTCATGCGCGGCATCTTTTCCGATGGCGTCGACCGCCTGGGCAGCCAGTCGAAAACGATCCTGATCGCGCACCTGCAAACGTCTAACCGTTTCAACGTGCTCGACCGCGACAACATGGCGGAACTCAAGCAGGAAGCCGAGTTCAAGAAGCAGGGCCAGAATATCAAGGGCGCCGATTTCGTCGTCACGGGCGACGTGACCGAATTCGGCCGCAAGGAAGTGGGCGACAAGCAATTGTTCGGCATCATGGGCCGCGGCAAGACGCAAGTGGCCTATGCCAAGGTCACCTTGAACGTCGTCAATATCGCTACGTCTGAAGTCGTGTTTTCGGCCGCTGGCGCCGGCGAATACAGCCTGTCGAACCGCGAAGTACTGGGTTTTGGCGGCACCGCCAGCTATGACGCGACCCTCAACGGCAAAGTCCTGGACCTGGCCATGCGCGAAGCGGTCGAGCGCCTGGTGGCTGGTGTCGAAGCCGGCGCAATGCGCAAACAATAAGGTATCCCATGAAAACAATGATGAACAAGGGCGCGGCCCTGCTGGCGCTGCTCGCCTGTGCCGCCCTGACCGGTTGCGCCACGCAATCGAAGACCCTGTACCAATGGGAAGGCTACCAGCCGCAAGTGTACGAATACCTGAAGGGTGAAAGCCCTGAACAGCAGATCGCCGCCATGGAAAAAGACTTGCAGGTGATCGGTGCGAAGGGCAACCATGCGCCACCGGGCTACCACGCCCACCTGGGCATGCTGTATTCGATCGCGGGCAAGCCGGAGCAGGTCGAAGCGCAGTTCGAAGACGAGAAAAAACTGTTCCCGGAATCGACGCCGTACATGGACTTCCTGTTGGGTAAATTGAAAAAAGGCGAGAAATTATGATGTCGCGCATGTTGAAAATGGCCCTGTGCCTGGGCCCCGCCATCTTCATGGTCGGTTGCGCCACCAAGCAGGCCGCGTATGATTACACGGCCTTCAAGGCTGCCAAGCCCCGCTCGATCGTGGTCTTGCCACCGCTGAACAACTCGCCGGAAGTCAATGCCGGCAACAGCGTCTACGCACAAGTGACCTATCCGCTGGCCGAGGCGGGCTACTACGTGCTGCCGGTGGCCGTGGTCGGTGAAACCTTCAAGCAGAACGGCTTGACGAATGCCGCCGATATCCATGGCGTCGATGCGAAAAAGCTCAACGAGATCTTTGGCGCCGATGCGGGCCTGTACGTGACGATCTCCAAGTACGGCACGACCTACGCCGTGATCGACAGCGTGACGGTGGTCTCGGTCGATGCCAAGCTGGTCGACCTGAAGACGGGCGCCTTGCTGTGGCAGGGTGCGGCCAGCGCGTCCAGCAACGAAGGCAATAACAGCGGTGGCGGCGGCCTGATCGGCGCGCTGGTGACGGCGGCCGTCAAGCAGATCATCAACACCAGCACCGATGCCAGCCATCCGCTCGCCGGCACGGCAAATGCGCGCATGCTGTCGGCCGGCGTGCCGAATGGCTTGCTGTACGGTCCCCGTTCGGAACGCTACCTGGCGCAGTAATCGTTCGCGAGTAGCGTGCCAAGGCCCTGCATCAGCCAGGGCATGAGCAGTGACAACCGGCGCCGGAGGAAATCGCGGACTCGTCCTCCGGCGCTGTCTTTCCTGAGTTCGTGCAGATTCCAGGCAGGGAACAAGCGATGGGCATTCAATTCAACGTCCGCTACAACGTGGAAACAGACGATTTGCAAGGCAACTCCGTGCTGGTTTTCCTGAAGCTGCAAAACCCGCAGGGCCATTACCACAGCCATGCCTGGCAAGTGTTGACGGGGTCGGCCGGCGCCACCGAATCGTTTCACTACGAGGACAGGATCTCGACCGACGTGAACAGTTTCGGCATCACCGGGAACACCATCGTCTCGGGCCGCCAGGTCATCGCGCCGGGACAGCTGCTGTCGGCCGTGAGCCCGCATGGCTTGTCGCCGCTGCTGCAGCCGGCCGCCGCCTCGCTGGCGCAATCGAAGCTGACGCCGGCGCAATGCGGCGTCATGAACGAGACCAGCCCATTCATCCCATTCAGCTGCAACTGGTACGTGAACGACCGGCCGGTCGCGACCATGTCCGATGTCGACGCCAACATGACGGTCGGTTTCGAATACCTGCCCAGCCTCTATTTTGTGGTCGCCATGCGGCCAGCGGCGGGCCAGACCTACAGCCTGGAGAGCTTCCAGGACATGACGCAGTATGCGATGCCGGTTTCGGCTACCGAAGTGGACGTGACCTTGCACCGCAGCCAGGACGCGTGGCGCTTCGACTTCGCCGCCCGCTAGCGCGCGCCGCGACCGCCACGGCTCACACTTCGACGGCCAGGTCGTCGAAGTCGGCCAGGGTGCCGCCGTTGGCGATCAGCTGCTCGAAGCTGTGCTTGCGGCGCGCGTCGATGTGCGTATTGCTGACGCCGCGCTTCCAGTAACCGGCCACCAGCACCTGTTCCTTGTCCAGGCCTGCATCGATGCGGAAGTGCTGGCGGATGGCGCGCATTTCATCGCGTTCGCCCGCGCCCCATATCGCGTAATCGTGCGGATCTTGTAACGCCCTGGCCTGGGCGGCCAGCGGCCCGTCCGGCGCCACGTGGGCCGTGCCGAGGCGCTGCAATGCCAGGCCCGGCACCTCGGGTAATTCCTGGAACGCCGCTTCATCATCGGTCACCACCCAGCCGATGCCGCTCGCGCCGGCGGGCCACTGCTGCAGCATGGCGTACAGCGCGGGTATGCCCGTCTCGTCGAGGAAGAGGGCGAGCTTGCGTTCGCCGCCCCCTGGCACTGTGAACTGCGGGCGCGGCCCCGTCAGGCGGAATGCGTCGCCCACGCGCAGGCTGTCGCCCCAGCGCATCATGGGGCTGGCATGTTCATGCAGCACGATATCGAAGGTAAACGCTGACGCCGCCGCGTCATAGCTGCGCACGGTGTAGATGCGCGAGGCGCCGCCATCGACAGCGCCGTCGAGATGGATGCGGAAGGCCACGTTGGGCAGCGCCCAGTGCGGATCGTCGCCCGAGCGGGCCAGACTGGCCGTCACGCGCAGCACGCTGGGAACGGGGCGCGTGATGGCGACGACGCTGGCCGTGACTGCATGCAGGCTGCGGTCATGCTCGGCGTTGCGCAAGGCGCCGCCCGATTGCGGTTCTGGGGGTGTTGCCATGGTAAGTACTCCTGTATCTTGGGTAATTAGTTTCATCATGCTAAACTAATTGCGGAAAAACGACAACGCAGCAGCCGCCACGGAAAATAATCATGACTATCGCCACCGATACCCCGCGCCCCGGGCGTCCCCCCAGCATCACGCGCGCGCGCATTGCCGACGCCGGCATCACCATGGGCTTGCCCGCCATGACCTTTACGGGCGTGGCCGCCTTGCTCGGCGTCAGCCACGTGGCGCTGTACAAGCACGTGGCACACCTGGCCGAGCTCAAGCTGCTGGTGGCTGCGGAGATTTTTGCGCGCTGGCAATTGCCGGCGCCCGGGGAGGATGACCTGGAGCACTACCTGCTGCGTTTCAGCGCTTCGCTGCGCCAGCTGGTCAAGTCGCATCCCGGCCTGGCGCCCTATCTGCTGCGCCGGAAAGCGACGCCACCGGCCATGCTGGCGCGCATCGAGGCCCACCAGGCGCAGGTGGCGCACGACTATCAGCTGCCGCTGGAGCGCGCCCGCTGGCTGCTGTCGACCGTGGCGTTTCACTGCGTGGCCCTGGCCGACACCGTGTATGCGTCGGCCGGCGAGGCATGGCAGGACGGGGACGCGGACGACATGGCCATTGAGGCCGAGTTCGACCTGGGCATGCGCGCGCTGGTCATCGGGGTGCTGACGATGCGGCCGTAATGGCGCGCAATATTGCCAGAACTATAACTTCGTCAGGCTCAGCTTGCTTGCATGGCCAGCCTGCGCCGGCGCCAGAACGGCGCTGACGGCCAGCGCGTTTCCTGGCCGTAGCAGTACGCCAGGTGGCGTTCGTACGCCGCGCTGATGGCTGTCAGTTCCCCATTGTATTTATGATAGGCATTCACGTCGCCGTGCAGCGTGCGGTCGGCGGCCGCGGCCGCGGCCAGGCCCGTGTACAGGGCGTTGAAGATGCCTTGCGATGACAGCGGATCGAAGCTCAGCGCGGCGTCGCCGACGGCGAACCAGCCTGGGCCGGCGCCGGCGTCCAGGGTCGCCGTATGCGCGGGCGTGGCCATGGCGAGTGTCTCGGCCGCATAGCCTTGCTGCTCCAGCAATTCCCGCGTGGCCGGCAAGCGGCGCGCCGCCGCTTCCAGCCAGCCGGCATCGCGCAAGATGTTGGTGTCGAGCAAGTCCGCATCCGTATGCAGGGCCAGCACGCGGCGCTTGCCGGGCAGGGGCGCGCTGTACCACCAGCCGTCTTCGCACGCCTCGATGTGGGCAAAGCCCCGCGCGGAGGGCGTGCGATCCTGCCCGTATTGCCATACCGATACCAGCCGGTCGCCGCGCTGGCGCCGCGCCCCGATTCTGCGGGCCAGCCGGGCGTTGCGTCCCGTGGCGTCGATGATGATGCGCGCCGCCGCGTCGCAGGGGCCGTGCTGCGTTAGCAGGTGTACTTTCCAGCCGGCATCGTCCGGTACGATGCCCACGATCTTGGCCGAAGCCAGCAGGGCGGCGCCGCGCCGGCGCGCCTCGTCGCGCAGCCACAGGTCGAAGGTGCCGCGCGCCAGGTGCCAGCCGTGCCCGTCGGGATCGCTGAGGAAGTGGTGTTCCGTCCAGGCGCCGTTCCACCAGGCGCGGTTGCCGTGGTAGGGCGCATGGCCCTGGCGCAGGAAGGCGTCAAGCAAGCCCATGTCCTGCAACAGGCGCGCGGCGGCCGGCGGCAGCGATTCGCCGATGCGCGCCAGCGGGCCGGCCAGCCGGTCGACCAGCAAGACCCGGTGCCGCCCCGCCAGGTTCAGCGCGGCCGTGGCGCCGGCCGGACCGGCGCCAACGATGAGCACGTCGGCCTGCAGCTGGGTCACAAGCGGTGTCGCTGCAGATGGCGCGCTTTTTCCGTGCCTTCCAGGTCGACGTCGACGAACTCGTCCGGTATGCCCGCCGCCGCGCGCAACTGGTGCTTGCCGGCTATCGGCTGCGGCAGGTTTTCCACCTGCAGGAAGGCAGGGAAGCCCGTCACGTCTGTGGGGCCTGGGCGTACTTCCACCACGCCCACTTGCGCCAAGTCGGCGATCATGTTGTTGATCTGCTCTTCATAGCTGATGTTGCCCAGCGGACGTATCCACGCGGCGCGCCGGGCGAAGGCGGCCAGGCGGTCGTCGACGGGAACTTCGCGGTTCATCACCGTGTCGTAGGCGAGCTTGCTCATCACCTGGTTGGGCACGCGCGCGGGCCAGAACGTGGGTACGTAGGGATCGTAGTCGGACTGGTAGCCGGAGCGGCAGCTGGCCGTGTCCGTCTGCCATGGCACGGCCATCCAGCGCGTCACGCCGCCGGCGATCTGCGCCGAGCAGGGGCTGCTGATATTGTCCGGTGTCAAGACGGCGCCGTAGTCGGGCTCCACCCAGCCGGGCGGCCGGTGCGCCAGGCGGAACGGTGCGCTGTACATGCTGGCCTGACGCATGGGCCAGGTCATTTCGCAGCCGGGGTGGAAGGCGTCGGCCAGGCAGAATTCCATGGCCGCGCGCAGCAGGGTGTCCGGTTGCTGCGCCAGTTCCACGTCGGCCAGGCTTTGCGGCGGCGTCTTGCCGGGCGCGTAGTCGTCCGTGAACTTGCCGTCGGCCCATTGCTTGAGGAAGCGCAATTGCAAATTGCTCAGCGCGCAGTTCTGGCGCGGCGTGTCTGCCGGCGGGATGGCCATCGCATCGCCATACAGCCACGGCCACGGCGATGGCGCCCAGGCGTCGCGCTCGAACTGGCGGAACTGGTTATAGATGACGTTGCGCCACTCCTTGCGGTTGTCGGACGGGCTGGCCAGGCGCGCCATCCATTCGTCGCGGCTGAACGGCGTGCTGCCATCCCAGCCAAAGGCGGCCGCAAAGCCGGCATTCACCCATTGCAGATTGGACAGGCGCTCGAAAATGGGGCGGATATCGTCCTGGAACGAGGGAACGGCAGGCGCGGCAATTTTGCCTTCGGAAACAAACAAGTCGCGCATCAAGTCCCACATGGTGCGCACCGACTTTTGCTGCGGTGCATAGTCGGGCGGCGCGACGACCACCCAGGCCATGTCGACGGGCAAGGCATGGCCCTGGTAGTGGACCTTGGCGCAGACGGGGCCGTCGGCCGTGTCGTCATGCCAGCCTTCGTTGTTGGCGAAGGTGATGGCGCGCGCGCCATTCCATGAGGCCGACTTGCCATGGCCGCCCAGCACGATCAGCCGTCCCATGGCATCCGTGCGCAATTCGCCCAGGTAGACGGGCGTGCCCATGAAGCGGCCGCTGTCGAAGGCCACGCCTTGGCTGTCGCTGCCGCTGATCTTGCGCTCGCCCGGCGTGATGGACAGTTGCGCGCGGTCGGTGACGGCCATGTTGCGCAGGAACGAGGGCTGGGTGACATTCGCCTCGGGAATATCGAGCGCGATCTGGAACTGGTACCACGCCGCCTTGGTGTTGGCCAGGGTGACGGACCATTCGATGTCGGCATTGCTGGCGTTCAATTCGGCCACCGCCACGCCGGCCGCGTTCAGGCCGTAGATGCGAAAGCTGGCCGCCTGGCGCTTGATGGCCCCGGACGCATCGCGGTAATAACCGGCCGGCCGTGCCGCCGGTTCCGGCACCTCCGGTCCCAGAAAGTACTCGCTGGGGCTGTTGCCCACGCGGGCAATGCCGATGGGCGGATAAATCGCCGCCTTGACGATGACGGTATCCAAAGTGGGGGTGGACATGGCGGGCCTTTCCAGATGCGTGGAGGGAAGGAAAATATACCGCATAAAAAATGCGCCAAATGCGCACATAGTCACGCTGGCGTGAAATCGGGCGCCAGGCCGGGCAATTCAGTTGCTGCGGAGATTGACTTGTTGCCGGCACGCAGGTATCTTGGATCGGCATTGCCTGTTTATCAATATATAAGATAATGTATTGATCCGATATTTTTCTATGCAACCTTTAAGGAATGATATGAAAATCAAGGCTATTTTCTGTGTTGGCGCGCTATCCCTGCTGGCTTTTCTGCCGGTATCGCAAGCGGCCCAGCCTGGCGAGGCGCTCGCTGCGGCGGTACCGCTTGCGAAAGGTGCGGCCCTGTTTCCGCAAGAAGGCAATATTCCACCGTTCCGCGGGTCCGGGTCCAGGTAAGGCCACCGCGGCAGGTCCTGCGGCGCGGCGCCAGTCAAGGTAAGATGGTGACTTTTTCAAGACATTGAGAGGCCCGGGTGCGCGTGTTGCTGGTGGAAGACGATCCGATGATCGGGGAAAGCCTGGTCGAGGGCTTGCGCGGCGAGTGCTATGCCGTGGACTGGGTGCGCGATGGCCACGATGCGGAGCTGGCGCTGGCCGGCTTCGCCTACGATTTGATGCTGCTGGACCTGGGCTTGCCCGGCAAGGAGGGCATGGACGTGCTGCGCACCATGCGTGCGCGGGGCGCCGAGTTGCCCGTGCTGATCATCACGGCGCGCGACGGTACGCCGGCCCGCGTCGACGGGCTCGACAGCGGCGCCGACGATTACCTGGTCAAGCCGTTTGACCTCGACGAGCTGCTGGCGCGCATCCGCGCGCTGCTGCGCCGCCGGGTCAGCCGTTCGCGCTCCGTCATCGAGCACGGCGCGCTGATCCTCGACCTGGCCAGCCACGAGGTCACGTTCGAGGGCGAATTGATCAAGCTGCCGCCGCGCGAGTTTTCCGTGCTGCGCGCCTTGCTCGACCATCCGGGCAAGGTGGTGTCGAAGCGCCAGCTGAGCGAAAAGCTGTATGGCTGGGATTGCGAAGTGGAAAGCAATACCGTCGATGTGTACGTGTACCAGCTGCGCAAGAAGCTCGGTGCCGACTGCATCCAGACCGTGCGCGGCGTGGGCTACAAGATGCGGGTAGCATCTTGCTGACCATCCGCCGCCAATTGCTGCTCGGTTTGCTGGCCGCCACCTTGCTGTGCGTGCTCGGCGCCGGCATTTCGCTGTTCCGTTCGCTGCTGGAAGAAACCAATGAACTGGCCGATCTGCAGCTGCGCCAGCTGGCCGTGGCCTTGCCCGACGAATTCGAGACGCAGACGGGCCTGGCCGCCGCGCAAGACCCGGAAGAAGCGTTCGTGCTGCAGGCCTGGGACGAGGATGGCCAGCCATTGCCCGTCCTGCAGGGCCAGCCGGCACTGCCGCGCTATGCGCTGGCCGGTTTTGCCGATGTCGTGCTGCACGGCGAGGACTGGCGCCTGTACGGCGAAACGCGGCGCGGCCGCTACGTGCAGGTGGCGCAGGCGCAGGCCGTGCGCGACCAGCTGGCCTGGCAGATGACCATGCGGGCCGGCGCGCCCCTGCTGGTGTTCGCACTGATCCTGGCGCTGCTGATCGTCGTCGTCGTGGGGCGGGCGCTGGCGCCGCTGCACCGGCTGGCCGAATCCGTGGCGGGCCGTTCACCGGATGCGCTCACGCCGCTGGCGGCCGACGACATGCCGCCCGAACTGCGGCCCGTGGCGCTGGCGTTGAATAGCCTGATGGGGCAGTTCGAAGCGGCGCTGACGGCGCAGCGCACCTTTGTTGCCGATGCGGCGCATGAATTGCGCTCGCCGCTGACGGCGCTGAAACTGCAGCTGCAGGTGGCCGAGCGGGCCGGCAGCGAGGAAGAACGCCGCGTGGCGCTGGCGCGGCTGCATGAGCGGCTGGATCGCAGCACGCACCTCGTGCGTCAGCTGCTCAGCCTGGCGCGCCATGAAACGGCGCTGGCGGCCAGTCAGCTGCACACGGTGGACCTGGGACAATTGCTGGAAGCGGCCGTGGCCGACCACAGCGCGCTGGCCGACAGCCGGGAGATCGACCTGGGCGTGGTGGAAACGTTGCCGGCCAGGGTGCTGGTACAGGCCGATCCCGATGGCTTGCAAGTGTTGCTGAATAACCTGATCGACAACGCCTTGCGCTACACGCAGCAGGGCGGCAGGGTCGACTTGCAGGCGGCCGTGGAAGAGGGCCGGCCCCTGCTGCGCGTGTCCGACAACGGCCCCGGCGTGCCGCAACAACACCACGCGCGCCTGTTCGACCGCTTCTTCCGCCCCGACGGCAACGACGCCTGGGGCTGCGGCCTGGGCCTGTCCATCGTGCGCCACATCGCCGAGCACCACCAGGCCGATATCGCGCTGGCCGAGGGCGAGGCGGGGCGGGGCCTGCAGGTGACGGTGCGTTTTCCGTAAGCGGCCTGAACGGACAAAAAAAAGCGGATGCCGGTCAGGGCATCCGCTTTTCAATCACGGGCGAGGCGCTTACGCCAGCTCGGTGATGAATTGCTCGCGCGCAGGGCGCACTTTTTTCAAGTCCACCAGCCAGTCGCCTGCGTCGGCGCGGTAGCCGAGCGGCAGCATGACGACGGAACGCAGACCTTTTTCACGCAGGTTCAGGATTTCATCGACCTTGGCTGGATCAAACCCTTCCATCGGCGTCGAATCGACCTTTTCCTGGGCCGCGGCGATCAGGGCCGTGCCGACGCCGATGTAGGCCTGGCGCGCCGCGTGCTGGTAGTTGGTTTCCGCATCGCGCTGCGGATACGTGGCCAGGATTTGCTGGCGGTAGGCTTCCCAACCTTCATTCTTGAAGCCGCGCACGGTGTTGACCAGGTCAAAGCGCGCGTTGATGCGTTCTGCCGTGTAATTGTCCCAGGCGGCGAACACCAGCAGGTGCGAGGCGTCCGTCACTTGCGACTGGTTCCATGCATGCGGCTTGATCTGTTCGCGCAGGGCCGGATTCGTCACGACGAAGACTTCGTAAGGATGCAGTCCGCTGGAGCTGGCCGTCAGGCGCACGGCTTCCAGGATGCGCTCGACCTTGTCTTGCGGCACCGTTTTTGTCGGGTCCATCTTCTTGGTGGCGTAGCGCCATTGCAGTGTTTCGAGCAGTGCGGACATATAAATCCCTTTCATAATGAATAGTTCAGATTGGAAATGATAGCGGATTCAGGCATTTCAAGTGCGGCGGGCAAAAGAACTTGTATAGCCGAGCCAGGCACGGTTGTCTACAGGCCAAGCATGGCAAGCTCATGCTGCGGATAGCGCGCGCCCTGCACGGCGGCGGGAGCGATGGCGGCGCCGATGGCGCCCAGCTCGGCTTTGTTCAGGGTAATCCGCGCGGCGGCCACAATCTCTTCCAGGTGCGCCAGGCTGCGGGCGCCCGGTATCGGCACGATATCGCTGCCTTGGGCCAGCAGCCAGGCCAGGGCCAGCTGGGCCGCCGTGGCGCCGCGCGCCGCCGCCAGGCGCTGCAGTTCAGCTACCAGCTTCGCGTTGGCTTCCATCGCCTGCGGCTGGAAACGGGGCAGGCTGTGGCGGTAGTCGTCTGGCGCCAGCGCGGCGCTGGATGCGAGCCGGCCCGTCAGGAAGCCCCGGCCCAGCGGGCTGTACGGCACGAAGCCGATACCGAGCGCGCGGCAAGCGGGCAGCACCTCGGCCTCCACATCGCGGCTCCACAGCGAATACTCGGACTGGACGGCCGCAATCGGATGCACGGCGTGGGCGCGGCGCAGGGTGGCGGCCGACACTTCCGACAGCCCCAGGTGGCGCACCTTGCCGGCCCGCACCAGATCCGCCATGGCGCCGACGACGTCTTCGATGGGCACGGCGGGGTCCACGCGGTGCTGGTACAGCAAGTCGATGCAATCGATGCCCAGCCGGGACAGCGACGCTTCCACGGCCCGGACGATGTGTCCGGGGCGGCTGTCGACGCCCGCCATGCGTTCCACGCCCTGGCCGTGGGGCAAGATTCTGAAGCCGAACTTGGTGGCGATGCTGACCTTGCCGCGCAGCTCCTTCAGGGCGCGGCCTACCAAGTCCTCGTTGGCGTAGGGGCCGTAGACTTCCGCCGTATCGATCAGGGTCACGCCCAGTTCCACGGCGCGGTGCAATACGCGCAGCGAGGTGGCCTCGTCGGCGCCGCCGTAGGCAAAGCTCATGCCCATGCAGCCCAGGCCGATGGGGGCGACGCGCAAGCCGGAGTTGCCCAGTGTTCTGTGTTCCATTTTTCACTCCTCTTCAAAAAAAGATGCAAGGAGTATGGATGAAGCAACAGCATGCGATAAGATGGCTTATCCTGCATGCATTACTGAATTTTACTCATGAATAATGGCTGACCTCAATGAATTGACGGCCTTTGCCGCCGTCGCCCGACTGCGCAGCTTTCGCAAGGCGGCCCTTGAACGGGGCGTGTCCGCTTCCGCCCTCAGCCATGCGCTGCGGGCGCTGGAAGAGCGCCTGGGCGTGCGCCTGCTGAACCGCACCACGCGCAGCGTCACGCCGACCGAGGCGGGGCAGCAGTTGCTGGCGCGGCTGGCGCCGGCCATGCGCGAAATCGATGATGCCTTGCAGGACTTGAGCGCCTTGCAGGATGTGCCCGCAGGCAAGCTGCGCCTGAACGTGCCCCGTCCGGCCGCCCGGCTGCTGCTGGCGCCCATGCTGGCCAGCTTCATCGCCCGCTATCCGCGCGTGCAGGTGGAAGTGGTGACGGATGACGGCATGATCGATATCGTGCGCGACGGTTTTGACGCGGGCATCCGCTTCGGCGAGCAGGTGGCGGCCGACATGATCGCCGTGCCCGTGGGCGCGCCGCAACCTTTCGTGGTGGTGGCGTCGCCCGCCTACCTGGCGGCGCATGGGGCGCCAAGCACGCCGCGCGACTTGCTGGGGCATGCCTGCATCGGCCGGCGTTTTCCCAGCGGGCGCCAGTATGCGTGGGAGTTCGAGCAGGCAGGCGAGGGTGTCAGCATCGCCGTCGGCGGGCCGCTGGTGTTCGACGACGATGAACTGATGCTGCGCGCGGCCCGTGATGGCGCGGGACTGGCGTATGTGTACGAAGCCGATGCGCGCGCCGATATCGCGGCGGGACGCCTGGCGTGCGTGCTGGAACGTTGCCTGCCGCCGCCGCCCCGTTACTTCCTGTACTACCCGAGCCGGCGGCAGATGCCGCCCGTGCTGCGCGCCTTTGTCGACATGCTGCGCGCGCCGGCGATATAGTCAGCCGGCGTGCGGCGGCGCGGCGTGCTCGACCGGCCACTTGATGGTGAACAGGCTGCCGCCCGCCTTGCCACGCGTGCAGACGGCGCTGCCGCCATGCGCGCGCGCGATGGCTTCGACCACGGCCAGGCCCAGGCCGCTGCCCGCGTTCAAGTCGACCCTGTCGCTGTCGCCGCGGCGGAATGCTTCGAACACGTGCGGCGCCAGTTCCTCGGCAATGCCGGGGCCTGCATCTTCGACGCTCAGGTAGTACTGGCCGGCCTGCACGCGGGTGCGCACGCGCAGCAGGCCCGGATGCGCATAGCGGCGCGCGTTGTCGAGCAGGGCCAGCACGATTTGCCGGATGCGCGCCGCGTCGCAGCAGACGGGATGGTCGGACAGGTGCAGTTGCAGGGCAAAGCCGGCCGCTTCCATGTCCGGCGCCAGCAGGCGGCGCACTTCCTCGATTTCCAGCGTCAGGTCCGTCCATGCCATGCGCAGCTGCATGTGGCCGCTGTCGGCCAGGCTCAGGGTGCGCAAGTCCTCGATCAGGCGGCCCAGGTCTTCCACTTGCGACAGCAGGCTGGAAAACGGCACTTCCTCTGGCTTGAAGACGCCATCGACGACGCCTTGCAGGGTGCCGCGCAGGATGGTCACGGGCGTGCGCAGCTCGTGCGCGATGGCCGCATTCCACGTCTCGCTTTCCTTGGCCGCCCGCTGCAGGCGCTCGGCCATGCTGTTGAAATCGTCGACCAGCATGGCCGTTTCACCCAAGGTGCGGTCGCCGGCGAAGGCGCGCGCAGACAGGTCGCCATGCGCCACGCGGCGCACGCTGTCCATCACGGAATTGATCGGTTTTAAAATGCGCGACGCGAGCTTGATGGCGAAGAACGCGGCCAGCAGCAAGCCAAAGATGGTAATCGACAGTATCCATAGCCATTCCACCGTCGTCGGCGACCAGTCGTCCGGCTCGGACAGCATGTTGGGGTCGATCTTGAAGACGACGGCGAAAAACGTCCACGAAAAAATCCAGATGACGAGGATGCTGATGACCATCAGCACGGACATCGACAGCACGATCTGCCGGTTCAAGCCTGTGAAGCGCATCAGAGGTCGCTTTCCAGGCGGTAGCCCACACCGCGCAGGCTGGCCGGCATGTTCATCACGCCCGCTTCTTCCAGCTTCTTGCGCAGCTTGCTGACGTGGCTGTCCACCGTGCGTTCCAGCGAATTGCTCTCGGGCATGCACGACTCCAGCAATTCCAGGCGGCTGCAGACGCGGCGCGGCGTGCGCGCCAGGTGGGCCAGCAGGCGGAACTCCGTCAAGGTCAGGCTCAAAGGCACGGGCGCGCCTTCGCGCAGCACGCTGGCCACATAGGTTTCCTGGTCGATCTCGATGGGGCCGCAGCGCAGGCGCTGGCCGCCGACGGGGTGGTGGCGCACGCGCGAGCGGCGCAGCACGGCCGCCACGCGCGCCACCACTTCGGCCGGATTGAAGGGCTTGATGATGTAGTCGTCGGCGCCCACGCGCAGGGCGGCCAGTTTATCCGCATCCTGGTCGCGCGCCGTCAGCATGATGACGGGCGTCTCGCCGCGCCGCCGCACTTCCGCCAGCACGCCCCAGCCATCGACTCTGGGCATTTGCACGTCGAGCAGCAGCAGGTCCGGCGCCAGCGCCAGGTGCTGCTGCAGCGCTTCCTGGCCATCGTGCGCGAAGGCCGTGCGGTAGCCGTCGCGCTCCAGGTAGCCGGCGAGGATGCGGGCGATTTGCGGTTCATCTTCGGCGATCAGGACGAGGGCGGAAGGCGGCGTGGTGGCAAGGAAGGAGGGCTGGCTGGCGCTGTGATGATAGTTCATATAAATAGTCTAGCATTCTTCGCCGTCTCCATCGAATCTCCACATTTCTTTGACGGAACATCCATCTTGGCCTTCTATGCTCTTGTTATCTGTCGACCGGACCGCCGGTTGGGATCTGCCATAGAGAAAGACCATGCATCCGAGCCACCTCACCAAGAAAAACATGTTGATCGCCGCGGCACTGCTCAGCCTTGCCGCCTGTTCCAAACCCGCGCCGGAAGAAGGCGCCGCGCCGCCCGCCGCCGTTACTGTGCTCAAGCTGCAAGCGGTGCCTGTCGTCCTCAGCGATGAATTGCCGGGCAGGGTGGCCGCTTTCCGCACGGCCGATATCCGCCCGCAGGTGGGCGGCATCGTGCTGCGCCGCCAGTTCGAGCAGGGCGCCGAAGTGAAAGCGGGGCAGAAGCTGTTCCAGCTGAACCCGGCGCCATTCCAGGCGGACGTCGATTCGGCCGCCGCCGCCCTGCAGCATGCGGTGGCCACGGCGAACCGCGCCAGCAGCCAGGCCGACAGGTTGAAGCCGCTGGTGGAAGCGGACGCCATCAGCCGCCAGGCGTATGACGATGCCGTGGCCCAGCGCGAGCAAGCCGTGGCCACCGTGGCCCAGGCGCGCGCGGCCCTGGCGCGCCGCCGCCTGGACCTGGCCTTTGCCAGCATCGAGGCGCCCATTGCCGGGCGCATCGGCTCCGAACTGGTGACGGAAGGCGCGCTCGTGGGCCTGGCCGATGCCACGCCGATGGCGCGCATCCAGCAGATCGACAAGGTGTATGTCGACGTGCGCCAGCCGGCCGCCGCGCTGGCCGCGCTGCAAGCCTCCGGCACCGGCGGTGCCGACAAGCTGCCCGTGACCATTTTAGGCGCCGATGGCCAGCCGCATCCCGTCACGGGCCGCATCCTGTTCTCGGGCATCAGCGTCGATGCGGGCACGGGCGACGCCGTCATCCGCGTGCTGGTCGACAATCCGCGGCGCCAACTGCTGCCGGGCATGTTCGTGCGCGCCCGCATCGCCCGCGCCGTGCAGGCAGATGGCATGCTGCTGCCGCAGCAAGCCGTCTTGCACAGCAGCGGCGGCCAGGCGCAGGCCTGGGTGCTCGATGGCACGAACAAAGCAAGCCTTAAACCCATCAGCGTGGGCGACGTGATCGACCACCAGTACGTGGTCAACGGCGGCTTGAAGGCTGGCGAAACCGTCGTCATCGAAGGCCAGGAACGCTTGCAGCCGGGCGCCACCGCCGCACCGCAGCCATGGAAGCGCGCCGCAGCCGTTGCCGCCGCACCTGCCGTCAGCGCCGTGCGCTGACCCGTACATATTGAAAGTGTAACGACATGCCTCAATTTTTCATCAACCGCCCCGTCTTTGCGTGGGTGGTGGCGGTCTTCATCGTCCTGTTCGGACTGATCGCCATACCGCAATTGCCGATTGCGCGCTTCCCTTCGGTGGCGCCGCCCAGCGTCAGCATCAGCGCCAACTATCCTGGCGCCACGCCGCAAACCATGAACGATTCCGTGGTGGGTCTGATCGAACGCGAACTGTCGGGCGTCAAGCACCTGCTGTATTTCGAGTCGTCCACCGATACCTCGGGTTCGGCCTCGATCACCGTCACCTTCCAGCCGGGAACGAACCCGGAAATGGCGCAGGTGGACGTGCAAAACCGCCTGAAAGCCATCGAACCGCGCCTGCCGCAAGCCGTGCGGCAAAATGGCTTGACGGTGGAGTCGGCATCGTCCGGCTTCCTGATGATCGTCAGCCTGATTTCCGAGAATGGCCAGCATGACGAAGTGGCGCTGGGCGACTACCTGGCGCGCAACGTGACGGAAGAACTGCGCCGCATTCCCGGCGTGGGCAAGGTGCAGCTGTTCGGCTCCGAGCGGGCCATGCGCATCTGGGTCGATCCGGCCAAGCTGGTGTCGTACAACATCGCCATGGGCGAGCTGACGGCAGCGGTGGCGCAGCAGAATGCGCAGATCGCCCCGGGCCGCCTGGGCGATTCGCCCGCCGTGCACGGCCAGCGCGTCACGATTCCGCTGACGGTGCAGGGCCAGCTGCAAACGCCGGCCGAATTTGCCGCCATCGTCCTGCGCGCGAATGCGGATGGCTCGAAAGTGACCATCGGCGACGTGGCGAAAGTGTCGCTGGGCGCGCAAAGCTTCAATTTCAGCATCCGCGAAAACGGCCAGGCCGCTTCGGGCGCCGCCATCATGCTGTCGCCGGGCGCCAACGCCGTGCAGACGGCCAGCGCCGTGCGCGCGCGCATGGCCGAACTGGCGCACACGATGCCGGCCGGGATCAAGTATTCGGTGCCGTTCGATACGGCGCCGTTCGTGAAGATCTCGATCGAAAAGGTCGTCGTTACCCTGCTGGAAGCGATGGTGCTGGTGTTCCTCGTCATGTATCTGTTCCTGCAAAAGATACGCTACACGCTGATTCCCGCCATCGTCGCGCCGATTGCCCTGATGGGCACCTTCACGGTGATGCTGATGGCCGGCTATTCCGTCAACGTGCTGACCATGTTCGGCATGGTGCTGGCGATCGGCATCATCGTCGATGACGCCATCGTGGTGGTGGAAGCCGTCGAGCGCCTGATGGCGACCGAAGGCTTGTCGCCGAAGGAAGCGACGTCGAAGGCCATGCGCGAAATCACCGGTGCCGTCGTGGGCATCACCCTGGTGCTGACGGCCGTGTTCATCCCGATGGCGCTGGCCAGCGGTTCCGTGGGCGCCATCTACCGCCAGTTCACCCTGGCCATGGCCGTGTCGATCCTGTTCTCGGCGTTTTTGGCGCTGACCCTGACGCCGGCCCTGTGCGCCACCATGTTGAAACCGATCGGTCCGCACGACCATGACAAGAAGGGCTTCTTCCTGTGGTTCGACCGTCAGTTCGAGCGCATGACGGCCCGCTATGAGAAGGGCGTGGTGGCGATGCTCAAACGCGCGGGCCGTTCGATGGTCGTGTATGGCGCCATCGTCGCGGCGCTGGGCGTGGCCTTCATGCAGCTGCCTTCGGCCTTTTTGCCGGAAGAAGACCAGGGCTATTTCATCACCTCGATCCAGCTGCCGTCCGACGCCACCATGGAGCGCACGCTCGATGTCGTCAAACTGTACGAGCAGCACGTGGCCACGCGGCCCGGCATCGAAGTGAATCAGTCGATCCTCGGCTTCAGCTTTTCCGGCGCGGGGCCGAATGCTGGCCTGGCCTTCACCATGCTGAAGGACTGGAAACAGCGCAACGGCGCCACGGCGCAGGAAGAAGTGGCGCTGGCGCAGGAAGCCATGTCGCAGGCGAAGGAGGGCGTGATCATGAGCCTGATGCCGCCCGCCATCGATGAACTGGGCAACTCGTCCGGCTTTTCCATGCGCTTGCAAGACCGCGCCAACCAGGGTATCGCTGCCCTGCAGGCGGCGCAGAACCAGCTGCTGGGCCTGGCCGCGCAAAGCAGCAAGGTGGCGGGCGTGTATCCGGACGGCCTGCCGCCAGGCGCCAGCGTGCGCCTCGACATCGACCGCACGAAGGCGGAAGCGCTGGGTGTGTCGTTTACGGCCATTGCCGACATGCTGACGGCGGCCATGGGCTCGACCTATGTCAACGATTTCCCGAATGCGGGCCGCATGCAGCAGGTGATCATCCAGGCCGATGCGCCGTCGCGCATGCAGTTGAACGACGTGCTGGCCCTGCGCATCCGCAATAACGCGGGCGGCATGGTGGCCTTGGGCGAACTGGTGCGCCCCGTGTGGAGCGAGTCGCCGCTGCAACTGGTGCGCTACCAGGGTTATCCTGCGGCGCGCATTTCGGGCAGCGCGGCGCCGGGCGTATCGAGCGGCGACGCCATGCTGGAAATGGAGCGCCTGGTGAAACAGCTGCCGCCCGGCTTCGCGCTGGCGTGGACGGGGCAGTCGCTGCAAGAGAAGGAATCGGCGTCGCAAGCGCCCATGCTGATGGCGCTGTCGATGCTGGTGGTCTTCCTCGTGCTGGCGGCCCTGTATGAAAGCTGGAGCATTCCCGTCTCCGTGATGCTGGTCGTGCCTTTGGGCTTGCTGGGCGCAGTGCTGGCCGTGATGTTGCGCGGCATGCCGAACGATGTGTTCTTCAAGGTGGGCATGATCACGATCATCGGCCTGTCGGCGAAGAATGCGATCCTGATCGTCGAATATGCGCGCCAGCTGCAGGCGCAGGGCAAGGGTCTGGTCGAGGCGACGGTGGAAGCGGCCCGCTTGCGTTTGCGTCCGATCTTGATGACGTCCTTGGCCTTCGCGCTGGGCGTCGTGCCGCTGATGCTGGCCACGGGCGCCAGCGCCGAAACGCAGCATGCGATCGGCACGGGCGTGTTCGGCGGCATGATTACCGCCACCGTGCTGGCCGTGTTTTTCGTGCCCGTGTTCTTTGTCGTGGTGCTGGGCGCCGTCGACAAGATGGGCAGCTATTTCAACAAACGCAGTAATCGCATCGCCGTCAAGGCGGTGGAAGGGGAGTTGTAATGCGTTGGTTTCATCTGTTACCGATCGCCGGGCTGTTGTCGGCGTGTTCATTGACGCCGCCGCTGGTCAAGCCGGCGGCGCCGATACCGGCCAGCTATGGCGAGGTCGCCGCGCCAGGCATGGCCGACACTGCGGCCGACCTGGGCTGGCGCCAGATGCTGCTCGATGCGCGCCTGCAGCGTCTGGTCGACATCGCACTGGAAAACAACCGCGACTTGCGCGTGGCATCCCTTAACGTGGAAGCCGTGCGGGCGCAGTACCAGATCCAGGATGCGGGCCGCTATCCGGCCATCGGCGCGAATGCCGGCGGCGTGCGCCAGCGCGGCGCCGATGCGGTGACCCAGAACCACGCAGTACAAAGCCAATTTTCTGCCGGCATCGCCATGAGCGCGTTCGAGATCGACCTGTTCGGCCGCCTGCGGTCCTTGTCGGACGCGGCGTTTGCGCGCTACCTGGCCACGCAGCAGGGCCAGCGCGCCGCGCACATGGCCCTGATCGGCGCTGTCGCCGATGCGTACCTGGAACAGCGGCTGGCCGAGGAGCAGCTGGCGCTGGCGCGGCAAACCCTGCTTGACTGGCGCCAGGCTTTGACCCTGACGCAGCGCCTGCACGGCGCGCAGCAGGGCAGCGGCCTGGACGTGGCGCAGGCGGAAGGACAGGCGGCCACGGCGGAAGCGGACGTGCAGGCCCGGGAGCGGGCCAGCGCCTTGGCCCGCAACAGCCTGGAATTGCTGCTGGGCGCGCCGCTGCCAACGGACTTGCCGGCGGGCCGGCCGCTCGATGGCCAGCCCGTGCTGACGCAGCTGCCGCCCGGCCTGCCGTCGGACTTGCTGGCGCGCCGTCCCGACATCCTGCAAGCGGAATACGCGCTGGTGGCGGCGAATGCGGAAATCGGCGCGGCCCGCGCCGCCTTCTTCCCCCGTCTGTCGCTGACGGCGTCGCTGGGCTTTGCCAGCCCTGAGCTCGGCGACCTGTTCCGTGGCAGCGCGCGCAGCTGGTCGTTCGCGCCGCAAGTGACGCAGCCGCTGTTCCAGGGCGGCCAGCTGCGCGCGGAATTGCAACTGTCGCGCCTGCGCAAGGACATGGCCGTGCTGCAATACGAGCAGGCCATCCAGGCGGCCTTCCGCGACGTGCGCGACGGGCTGGCCGGCAGCGCCACGTATGCGCAGCAGATCGATGCGCAGCAGCGCGTGGTGGTTGCGGCGCAGCAGCGCCAGCGGCTGTCGCAGCTGCGCTACGACGCGGGCCAGGACAGCCGCCTGGAATTGCTCGACGCGCAGCGCCAGTCGTATGCTGCCCAGCAAACCCTGCTCGACGTGCGGCGCGACCAGTTCAAGTCGTCCGTGGCCCTGTACAAGGCGCTGGGGGGCGGGCTGGCGGAGTAGCCCGCCTTGCGGGGTGGCGGCCAGCCGGGCGTGGGCTTGCCAGGCTACGCGCCGGGCCAGTCGATCAACAGCGGTTGCGGCATCCACGGGTGCCGGATGGCAGCCAGGTTCCACGGCAAGCGGCTCAGCAGTACATCGAAGGGATTGCGCGCGACAGCCAGCGTGCATTTCCCGTCGCCTTTTTGCAGTCGGCCTTCGCGCTGCAGAAAGACCTGGCGCAATCCCTCGGGCGAGGTTTGTCCCACCGCTGGCCAATGGCGCATCACGGCGGCCAGCACTTGTTCGCACAGGGCCCTTTCTTCTTCTCCGAGGTCGACGGGTGGAGCAGGGAAGTCCGGTTCCAGGCCGCACAGCAGCTTGTTCAGCAGCAATTGCTGCTCCGGTGCATCGCTCCTGCCATCGACCAGGTATTGCAGCAAGTGAACGGCGTGCGCGCCGTGTTCGCCGCGCAGCTGCGGCCTGCCATCGCCGCCAGTGGCGAGCAAGTCCAGCCGCTGGAACATTGCCGGCAGGAACGGGTGGAGCAGCACCAGGCCGGCGTTCCTGATGCCGGCGATGTCAGGCGAATTTGCAGCGTCGTTCATGCGTTTATCCCGTCTGTTACGCTGTAAACACCCCGATCGGGCGGTTGCGCGCAAGACTCCAGCCTGTCGTGTACTGGGTACCTGGCTGGCCATCCGCCTGCTGCACGCTGTGGCTCCAGAGTATTTCCGTAAAGCTCAGCTTGAACTGCTCGGTGGGCATGTCGTCGGGATGGGTTTGCAGCTGGATTTCGCTGATCAGGACGTCGCGCAGGGCAATGGTGATGATGTTGGCCGTCTTGCCGCTCGAATAACGGGCGATGTACAGCCTGGTCGGCTGGGCCGCACCCCTGCCCAGTGGCTCGGCGCGCAGGCACAGTTCATACAGCTTGATGGACGTCTGGTCGACATATTTGACGCAGGTAAATTCCGTGATCACGGGCCGCCCTGACGTGCGCGCCGAATTGCTGACGTCCGTCGTCATTTGCTGTTTCATACCCTGGTGCAGCGAGACCAGCTCGATGCACGGGCCCAGGTCCTGCAGGGCGCCGCCATCGCGCCAGATGGCGTCGATGCCGGCGCTGCCACCGTCCGGCGTCTTGCCGAACACGAGTTCCGGGTTGCCGGGTTCCAGCAAGATCAAATCCATGGCGATGCTTCCTTCAAGTCAGTGTACACGGGCCTTCATGCGCTACAGGTGGATATTGCGCGGGCGTCGCCCTTGCCAACCCTCCTCGCCGTCGTCGTCGACAAGACAGACTTTTACCTGCGCCGTATTCGGTGACGTGAAGCGCACGATGACGGTGGCGCTCTGGCGGTCATGGGTGATGTACCACAGGGCGTCGCCTTGCGCCTGGCCGATGCTGTCCACGCGGCGCACCAGCAGGTCAGCCTGGCTGCGTTCCACCAGTGCCACGCTCAGCTGCGCTTCCTCCAAGTTTGTTGTCTGATACACGATTGCCACGGTCCGCTCCATGTTGTTGATTTTCCTGCCCAAGACTATACACCGAAAAAGTTGCCTAAACACAACCATAAATCGAGCCGAAATAACTTTTTTTGTGCCACTGCATCCAAACGCCGGCCCGGCGCGTAGTACAGGGGTGCGCTCACCGCAACGGCGGCACGAGCGGCACTTCCACTCTTTCAGGGGCCACGATCATGCCGATATTACCGACCTTGCCATTTGCCAAGCTGCTGCTTGTTTCCGCCGTCGCCATGTCGCTCGCCGCTTGCGGCGGCGATGACCATGATGATGTCGTCGTCACGCCACCGCCGCCCGTGGTGGTGGCCGGCGATGTCTTCGTGCTCACCGCCAGCAACAAGCTGCTGTCGTTCGACCGCGCCACGCCAGCCACCATCCGCACCACGGCCACCGTGACGGGCTTGCAGGCCGGCGAAAACCTGCTGGGCATCGATGTCCGTCCCGCCGATGGCCAGCTGTATGGCGTCGGCAGCACGGGGCGCATCTACAACCTGAATGGCGTGACGGGCGCCGCCACCGTGAAAGCCACCCTGGCGGCCGATGCGGGCGACGCGACGGCCCCCTATACGGCACTGGCCGGCACGGAATTCGGCGTCGATTTCAACCCGGTGGCCGACCGCCTGCGCATCGTCAGCAACACGGGGCAAAGCCTGCGCATCAATGTCGATACGGGCGCGACCACGACGGATGGCAACATCAACGGCGGCGTGGCCAGCACCGCCATCACGGCCGCCGCCTATACCAACAGCTTCGCCGGCACGGCCAGTACCACTTTATTTGTCATCGACGCGGCCAACGCCACCCTGTACACGCAAAATCCGCCCAACAACGGCACCCTGGCCAGTGCCGTGCCGCTGGGCGTGGCGGCGACCGGCGTGGCCGGTTTCGACATCGATGCACGCACGAATACGGGCTACGCCGTCATGACGGTGGCCGGCGTGCGCAATCTGTACACCGTGAACCTGGCGGCTGCTGCTGCGCCGGCGACCCTGGTGGCGGCCATCGGCGTGACGGAAGACCTGCGCGGCATCGCCTTGAAAGTGCCGGCCGCGCCCATCGCCTATGGCTTGACGGACGACGCCCGCATCGTCACCTTCAAGACGGCCACGCCGAACACGCTGGATGCCAATGTGGCCATCACGGGCCTGGCGGCGGGCGAACGCCTGCTGGGTTTTGACATCCGTCCCAAGGATGGCCTGCTGTACGGCATCTCCTCGGCGGGGCGCATCGTCACCATGGATCCGGCCACTGGCGCGGCCACGGTCAAGGCGACGCTGGCCGCCGATGCGGCGGACGCCAGCGCGCCCTACACGGCCATCGCCGGCACGGCCTTTGGCGTGGACTTCAATCCCGTCGCCGACCGCCTGCGCGTGATCGGTAACACGGGGCAAAGCTTGCGCATCAATGTCGATACGGGCGCCACCACCACCGATGGCGCCATCAACCGGGCAGGGGCGACGCCGGCCGTGACGGCGGCGGCCTACAGCAACAGCTTTGCCGGCACGACGGCAACCATGCTGTTCGATATCGACACGGCCAGCGCCAGTCTCGCCCTGCAAAATCCGCCGAATGACGGTACCCTCGTCAACGTGGGGCTGCTGGGCGTGGCGGCGGCGGGCGACGTGGGCTTCGATATCGCGGGCGGCGCCAACGGCCTGGCGCTGGCGGCCCTGCGCACTGCCGCCACGGGCCCCAGCTCCCTGTACCGCATCGATCTGGCGACAGGCGCGGCGGTGCTGAGCGGCGGCGCGGCCACGTCGGCGGCGTCCGCCATCGGCAACGGCACGGTGGGACTGGTGGATATCGCTATCGCGCTCAAGTAAGAAAATGCGCCGCAGCTTTGCTTTGATTCAATAATTCCAGTATTATGGAAATATTGTTGATATACGCAGGCTGCGGCGCATGGTGCCCGCGACGCCGCATCGAACGGAACCTCACCGCATGCTGACCGCTTTCCTGATCTTTTTCGCCACCTTAATCCTCGTCATCTGGCAGCCGCGCGGCCTGGGCATCGGCTGGAGCGCCGTCATCGGCGCCTGTGTCGCCTTGCTGGCCGGCGTGATCCACTGGGGCGACATCCCCGTCGTCTGGCATATCGTGTGGAACGCCACCGGCACCTTCATCGCCGTGATCATCATCAGCCTGCTGCTGGACGCGGCCGGCTTCTTCGAATGGGCCGCGCTGCACGTGGCGCGTTGGGGCGGCGGCAGCGGACGAAAACTGTTCGTGCTGCTGGTCTTGCTCGGCGCGCTCGTTTCCGCCGTGTTCGCCAATGACGGCGCCGCGCTGATCCTGACGCCCATCGTCATCGCCATGCTGCGGGCGCTGAAGTTTTCCGCCAAGGCCACGCTGGCCTACGTGATGGCGGCCGGCTTCATCGCCGACACGGCCAGCCTGCCGCTGGTGGTGTCGAACCTGGTGAATATCGTCTCGGCCGATTTCTTCAAGATCGGCTTTGCCGAATATGCATCCGTGATGGTGCCCGTCAACGTCGTCGCCGTGGCCGCCACCCTGGGGGCCTTGCTGCTCTTTTTCCACCGGGATATTCCCCGCGACTATGCAGTGGCGCAACTGAAGCGCCCGGACGCCGCCATCCGCGACCTGGGCACCTTTCGCGCCGGCTGGCTGGTGCTGGCGCTGCTGCTGGTGGGATTCTTCTCGCAAGAACACCTGGGCGTGCCCATCAGCCTGATCGCCGCCGTGGGCGCCGCGCTGTTGCTGGGCGTGGCCGGCAAGGGCCACGTGATTTCCACGCGCCACGTGCTGCGCCATGCGCCGTGGCACATCGTCGTCTTTTCGCTGGGCATGTACCTGGTCGTGTACGGCTTGCGCAATGCGGGTTTGACGGCTTACCTGACGGACATGCTGAACCACTTTGCGCAGTACGGCGTGTGGGGCGCGGCCATGGGCACGGGCGTGCTGACGGCCTTGCTGTCGTCCGTGATGAACAATCTGCCGACGGTGCTCGTCGGCGCGCTGGCCATCGACCCGACGACGGCGCAGGGGGCCGTGCGCGAGGCGATGATCTACGCGAACGTCATCGGCAGCGACCTGGGCCCGAAGATCACGCCCATCGGCAGCCTGGCCACCTTGCTGTGGTTGCATGTGCTCGACAGCAAGAACATCCACATTTCCTGGGGATACTATTTCCGCGTCGGCATCGTGCTGACCGTGCCCGTGCTGCTGGTGACCCTGGCCGCGCTGGCGCTGCGTCTGGGGTGATGTCAGAGGGGGAGATAGTTAACTAGACGACCGGTCAGATTTTTTGCTATACTGGCTGCATGAGCAAAAAATCTTCCGCCGACATGCGCCAGCACCTGATCGATATCGCCAAGGCCCTGATGGCCGAGAAGGGTTATACGGCCGTGGGCCTGGCCGAACTGGTGGCGGCGGCTGGCGTGCCGAAAGGTTCCTTCTACTATTACTTCAAGTCGAAGGAAGAGTTTGGCCAAGCCTTGCTCGATGACTATTTCACCACCTATCTGCAGACGGTCGACGCCTTGCTGGCGGGGCCTGGCAATGCCCGCGAGCGGCTGCTGGCCTATTTTGACTACTGGCGCGCGACGCAGGCCAGCAGCGCGCCGGAAGGCAAGTGCCTGGTGGTCAAGCTGGGCGCTGAAGTGTGCGACTTGTCCGTGGACATGGGCGCCGTGCTGCAGCACGGTACGGGCGCCATCCTGGACCGCCTGACTCAGTGCGTGGAAGCGGGCCATCTCGACGGTTCCTTGGCGGTGGCAATGCCGGCGCGCGTGCTGGCCGAATCCCTTTACCAGTTGTGGCTGGGCGCGTCCCTGATGGTCAAGGTGGCCAGGAGCGGCGGACCGTTCGACGCTGCCATGGCGACCACGCAACAGCTGCTGTCGTAGCCGTTTTTTTGACCATTAACTAGACGACCGGTCAGTTATGTCCGGTTTTTTCTGACTTAACATGAAAGCAATACGATGACCGAACAGCATGAAAGCGATTTATTTTCCCCGGTCGATCTGGGCGCGCTGGCATTGGCCAACCGCATCGTCATGGCGCCGCTCACGCGCAGCCGCATGGGCGACGATGGCGTGCCGAACGCCTTGCACGCCGAGTATTACGCCCAGCGCGCCAGCGCCGGCCTGATCATCAGCGAAGCGACGAATATTTCGGCCCAGGGCCGCGGCTATGCCCTGACCCCGGGAATCTGGACGGACGAGCAGGTGGTCGGCTGGAAGCTGGTCACCGATGCCGTGCATGCGGCCGGCGGCAAGATCGTTTGCCAGCTGTGGCATGTGGGACGGTTTTCGCATGCCAGCCTGCAGCCCGATGGCGCCGCGCCCGTCGCGCCATCCGCCATCCGGGCCGAGGGCAGCACCTACACCGCCAGCGGCATGCAGCCCGTGTCCATGCCGCGCGCGCTGGCAACGGGGGAAATCGCCGGCGTCGTCGCGCAGTATGCGCATGCGGCCGCATGCGCGCTGCGCGCCGGTTTCGATGGCGTCGAAGTGCATTCGGCCAACAGCTACCTGCTTGACCAGTTCTTGCGGGACTCGACCAACCGGCGCACGGACGCTTATGGCGGCAGCATCGAAAACCGCGCGCGGCTGACCTTGGAGGTAACGCACGCCGTAGTGAACGTGTGGGGCGCGGCGCGGGTCGGCATCCGCCTGTCTCCCGTCACGCCCGATGCGGGCAACACGCCGATCGACAGCGACGTGATGGCCACCTATGGCTACCTGATCGAACGGTTGAACCGGCATGGACTGGCGTACCTGCACTTCGTCGAGGGCGCCACGGCCACCTCGCGCGATGTGCCCGATGGCATCGACCTCGATGCGCTGCGGGCGCTGTTCAACGGCCCGTACATCGGCAACAACCACTATGACTTGCCGCTGGCGCAGGCGCGCCGCGCGCAAGGCAAGGTCGATGCGGTGGCGTTTGGCCGTCCCTTCATCGCCAACCCGGATCTGGTGGCGCGACTGCGCCATGGCGTGGCGCTGGCCGTGGCGCCGCGCGAGGCGTATTACGGCGGTGGCGCCAACGGCTATACCGACTGGCCCGCCAGCCAGTTCTGATTTCTCTTCACCCACCCAAGGAGCGCAACATGAACAACCCTACGTATGTGCAGGATTACCAGGCGATTGTCGCCGTGCTGAATCAATACAATGCGGGCGGCGCGCAGGCCGACAGCAGCATCATGCGCCCGGCTTTCAGCAGCCAGGCCACCATTTTCGGCGTCGATGGCGGCGATAAACTGACGGGCGGACCCATCGAAGGCTTGTTCGAGATCATCGACAGCGCCTTCCGGCCATCGCCGCAGGCGAAGGCGGCCATCGTGCGCATCGACATCGTGGGCACGGCGGCCAGCGCGCGCGTCGATACGGACGATATCTCGGGTTTCCGCTTTACCGACTTTTTCAATTTGCTCAAGGTGCAGGGCGAGTGGACCATCGTCAGCAAGATCTATCACACGCACGCGGGCGCCTGATGCACTGGCTGGGCGCCCGATGCTGTATCGTGTGGCGTCCAGCATGCGGGGAGAAGCAATGAAACTGATACTGATAGGCGCCACGGGCCTGGTGGGCCGCGAAGTGCTGCGCCTGGCGCTGAGTGACGCGCGCGTCACGGCCATCGTCGCGCCCGTGCGCAAGGCCTTGCCGGCGCATCCCAAGCTGGACGCGCCCCTTGTCGATTTCGACCGCTTGCCGGTGGATGCGCCCTGGTGGCAGGCCGACGCCGTCATCTGCACCCTGGGCACGACCATGAAGGTGGCGGGCACGCGGCAGGCCTTCCGGCGGGTCGACCATGGCTATCCGCTGGCCGCGGCGCGGCTGGCGCTGGCGGCCGGCACGCCCACGTATGCGCTCAATTCCGCCGCCGGCGCCAACGCGGCCTCGCGTTTCTTCTATAACCGCGTCAAGGGCGAGCTGGAACGCGACCTGGAAGTGCTGGGTTTCAGATCGCTCACGCACGTGCGGCCGGGCCTGATCGGCGGCGAACGCGAGGAGGCGCGGGCGGGCGAGGGCGCCGCCTTGCGCATCCTGCGCGTGCTGGCTCCCGTGCTGCCGCGCCGCTGGCGCATCAATCCCGCGCCGCGCATCGCCAGCGCCTTGCTGGAAGTGGCGATTGCCGCCGCCCCGGGCGTGCACATGGTGACGTCCGAGCACCTTTTGTGAACGCGCCCCCGTATAATTCTCGTTCATCTACTTGCGAGTACAGACAATGCAGACAGTACGTGTTTACCAGGCCAGCGACCGCGACGCCTGCCTGGCCCTCTTCGACGGCAATACGCCGCGCTTTTTCGACCCTTCGGAGCGCGTCCGCTTTGCCGCCTGGATCGATGCAGCGGCGCAGCCCTATCTTGTCATCGAGCGCGTCATCGATGGTGATGCGCGCATCGTCGCCTGCGGCGGCCACGCCATCGAGGCGGACGGCATGACTGCCAGCCTGTCCTGGGGCATGGTGGCGCAGGATCTGCACGGCCAGGGGCTGGGCCAGGCACTGACGCAGGCGCGCCTCGATGCGATCAGCGCCATGCCGCAGCTGACCAGTGTGACCATGAATACCAGCCAGCACACGCAGGGCTTTTATGCGCGCTTCGGCTTCGTGGCCGCGAAGGTGACGCCGGATGGCATCGGACCTGGCCTCGATCAATGGGATATGGTTTTGCCGCTGCCGCGCGCCGGGGGCGTTGATGGAAGCCGCTGACCACCATATCGCCCCGGTGCCGCTGGAAAAAGCCTACCGCCTGCTCAATCACGGTCCGTCCATCCTCGTTTCGGCCCGCCACGCCGGCATCGATAACGTAATGGCCGCCGCCTGGGCCTGCGCCCTCGATTTCGCGCCGCCGAAACTGACCGTGGTGCTGGACAAGGCAACGCGCACGCGCGCGCTGGTCGAAGGCAGCGGCACGTTTGTCATCCAGGTGCCGACGGCGGCGCAGTTGCAACTGACCCACGCCGTCGGCACGCACAGCCTCGATGCGCAGCCCGATAAACTGGCGCGCGCTGGCGTGCAGCTGTTTCACATGGACGGCGTTGATGTGCCGTTCGTGGCCGGCTGTTCCGCCTGGCTGGCCTGCCGTTTGATCCCCGAAGCGCACAACCAGGTTGCGTATGACCTGTTCATCGGCGAAGTGGTGGGCGCCTGGGCCGACACGCGCGTGTTCCGCGACGGGCACTGGCATTTCGAACAGGCCGATCCATCCTGGCGCAGCCTGCACTACATCGCCGGCGGACGCTTCTATGCGATCGGCGAGGCGCTCGATGCTGCCCCGAGCTGACCCGCTGGCGGGCCAGGCCGCCACGACGCCGCTCGTCATCGTCGCCAGCAGTGGCACCGGCGGCGACATGCAGCCGTTTATCGCGCTGGCGCAGGGTTTGCAGCAACGGGGCCGGCGCGTGCTGCTGCTGGTGCCGGGCTGGCAGGAAGCGGCCGCGCAAGCCTCGCGGCTGCCATATCGCACCTTCGGCAGCGCGGAAGAGGGCCAGGCCATGCTGGACGACCCCGGCCTGTGGGATGAGCGCAAGGGCTGGGGCGTGGTGTGGAATGGCCTGGTGCCGCACCTGGGCGCCGTGCGCGACGTCGTGCAAGGCTTGCCGGCCGATGAGGCTTGCGTGGTGCTGTGCCATCCCATCCTCGTGCCGATGGCGGCCCTGGCGCGCTCCGCGCGGCCGGACCTGCGCATCGTCGCGGCGTATCTCGCGCCATCGAACCTGTGCAGCAGCCATGATTTCCTGGCGGCCGGCTCCTTGCGCATTCCCGCCTGGGTGCCGCTGGCCTGGCGCCAGGCCCTGTGGCGGATGATCCACCGCGGCATGATCGATCCGGTGATGCTGCCTGGCCTGAACGGCGCGCGCGCGCAGCACGGCTTGCCGCCGGAAGCGCATTTTTTTGCACATATGCTGGCCGCGCCGGACGCCTCGCTCGGCTTGTTTCCCGCGTGGTTCGCCGCCCCGCAGGCGGACTGGCCGCCGCATTTCGCGCAAGCCGATTTCGCCGGCGCCGCCACGCATGGCGCTGCGGCGCTGCCACCGGAGCTGGAACGTTTTCTGGGCGAGGGCGAGCCACCCATCGTGTTTACGCCCGGTACCGGGCACCAGCACGCGCAGCGCTATTTCAGCATCGCCCTCGCAGTCTTGCAGCGGCTGGGGCGGCGCGGCCTGTTCCTCACGCCCCATGCGGCGCAACTGCCGCAGCACTTGCCGGCCAGCGTCATGTGGCAAGCGCACGCACCGTTTGCGGCGCTGTTGCCGCGCACGGCGGCCGTGGTGCACCATGGCGGCATCGGTACCAGCGCGGACGCCTTCCGCGCGGGCATCCCGCAACTGATCGTGCCGTTCGCGTACGACCAGTTCGATAATGGCTGGCGCGCCAAACGGATCGGTGTGGGGGATGTCTTGCTGGCCAGGCGCCTGTCGGCGGGGCGCATGCGGCGGCAGCTGGCGCGCCTGCTCGCCGCGCCCGAGGTCAAGCTGGCGTGCGGCGAGGTGGCCCGCCAGATGGGGCAGGGGCTTGAATCAGCGCGCCTGCTGGATCACGTCGAAGCGGCCCTGGCAGCTTAGTCTGCCCAGGGGAGCTAGGTATCGTCGAGGGCGATGACCCGGTCGTTTGCGCCGGGCACGCAGCCGTCGGCGATCGGTTCCCAGCCCCGATGCACCACCACCTGCTTGCCATCGTGGCAGATTTCCACGCGCTCGCTGGCCGGCAGGCGCTGGCGCGCGAACGCTTCCAGGCTGGCCGGCAGGCTCGTTTCCAGCTGCATCGTGCCGATGGCTTCCGGCGGGTGGTCATCAATGTGCACAAGCGGCACGAAGATCGAACCGAGCATCAGCCAGCGCGCACCCACGTCGACGGGGGCGGGCGCATAGGGCGCGGCGCGCAGCCAGTCCTGGGCGCGGGCGCGCAAGTCGCTGCCGGCGGCCAGCTCACCCCAGGCCGAGGCCAGCAATTCCACCACCCACTGATTGCAATTCTGGTATTTCAGGCTGAAGGCATACGCGTTGGCGCTGTAGCGGCCTGCCAGCAACTGCTGCACGCGCACGGGGTCGAGCAGGGCGCGGCGCAGGGGCGGCACGGTCTCGGCCGGCAGTTTCACGAGCGAGATGTAGCCGAGCGCCGGGTTTTCCGTGCCCATGGCGAAACCGGCCGTGCCCTGGTCGAAGATGCGCGGGCGGCCCTCGTCGCAAGCGTAGTACAGCTGGCGCGCGGACCAGCCGCTGTCGTTGTCGTGGCGCCAGGCCAGTGCCGCATGCGAATAGCGGATGCCGAAGCGGGCCAGGTCCAGGCCGGAGCGGCTGATCAGGGCCACGCTGCCTTCGCTGGCGGCCAGTTCCTCGCGCACGACGGCGGCAAAGCGCAACAGGCGATCCTGTTCCGTGGCCGTGAGCTCCTGTGCGCGGTCGCAAAAACGCGAGGAGGCGAGCGACGTGCCCGCCTGGGCGGCGCCCATGCTGAAGATGGCGCAAACTCCCAGCATCAGCGCCGGGCGGCGCGGGAGAAAACGAATCAAAGGCTGACGGGACGCGTGGCCATTTCGCCGTACCAGTCGTCGGCCAGCACGAGGAAGAAGGCGGCGCGCGTGTCGTTGCGCGAGAATTCGATGCCGTAGGCGCGGTTTTGCGCATGCACCACGTCGCCCTGCGCCAGCTGCTGCTTGTCGAGCGCCGCTTGCGGCAAGTCCAGCACCAGCGGCGTTGCCGTGGCGTCAGCCTGCATGGTCAGGCGCGTCATGCCGTCGCGGCCCGGCACGGCGGCCACGTCGATGATGCGGTAGGGGCCATTGGCCACCTTGTTGTCGCGCGAGGAGCTGTTGCTCGAACCGTTGAGCGAGTCGGAAATGCTGCCGCTCGACTGGGAGCCGGCGCTGGAGGCCGAGGAAACGAAGCTGTCGGCGTTGGCGTTGCACGCCATGGTCAGAGCTGCGGCCAGGCCGAGCATGCGTAAGGTGGAGGTAGTCAAGGCAGTTTTCCAGTGGACATCAATGAAAGCGGACCGGGTCCATCCCGGCCCGCGCCATCATAGCAGATCGGCCATCAGCTGAGCAGTACCTCGATCAGGCCCTTTGCTTCGGCCGACGGCTGCGTGCGCAGCGCCTGCAGAACGGGATCGTGTTCCAGGTAGGCTTGCAGCTGCGTGCTGACGGTGATGCCGGCCTGCGGCAGCGGCGAAGGGACGGGTGCCAGCGCCTTGGCCAGCAGCAGGGTGTCGCGCAAGCCCTCGGGCGGCAGCATGATGGTCGAGCCGGGCAAGGCATTGACGGCATCGGCCACCGGCTGCGGCACGCCCAGCTGGCGCATCAGCGAGCGGCCGATCACTTCCAGGGCGGACGCCATCTGCGTTTCCAGGTGGGCGTACAGGCCCGGGGTCTTGTCGGCCTGGGCCAGCAAATAAAAGCCGGCCACTTCATGCACGATGCCGGCAAACAGCGCCGTATCGGCATCCGTATGCGTGACGGCGCTGGCCAGTCCATGCGCCAGCGCCGCCACGTGCACGGTGTGCGCCCACAGCTGGGTGGCGCGGGCGCGCAAGGCTTCGTCGCGGATGCCCGCGTTCAGCTGGCGGATGACGGCCGCCGTCGCCAGCGAATACAGGTTGCGGTGTCCCAGTCGCTCGACGGCGGCGCGCACGCTGGTGATGGCGGGCGTATGGCCGGGCGAGAACAGGGCCGAATTGGCCAGCGCCACAGCGCGCGCCGACAAGGTCGGTTCGCACAGCAGCAGCCGGCTGATGTCGGCCGAGTGGCAATCCGGGTTGGCCAGTTCCTTTTGCAAAAGCAGTGCCGTATTGATGCTGGTGGGAAAGGCCAGGGTTTCCGTTTCGGCGCTGGCCAAAAGTTGCGCCAGGCTGCTGAGCGTGTTGACGTGCATGGATAGGGGAGCGAGAAGTAGCAATGTCTGCATATTATCAGGCAATGCGGCCTGCATGGCGTCCGCCTGCCTTTCCTGCGAAACAAGTGGCGCATCGGCCGCGCATCGGCCCATTCATCAGCCCAGCTTATAGGTCCTAGTGGCTATGCGCCGCTAATCAGCGCGGGCCAGCGCTGTTAAGCTTGGATTGCCAGGACAGGCGAAGCCGGCTGCCCGGCGGCACGCCCATTCTGGGAGCCGATCTTACCGGCAAGAAAGGAAATCACCCATGCATCGATACGCCGCAGCACTCTTGCCGCTTTGCCTGCCCGCCGGGGCCGTCTCTGCCTCCGCGTCTGCCGAGGCCGCTGCCACGCACGCCGCCGTCACCGTCACGCGCGCCGCCGCCATGCCCACCATCACGGGCGACGCCGCCTATTTCACGGGCACGGTCGAAGTCGACGCCATGTTCCAGCGGCCGTCTCCGGCCCGCGTGGGCGGCGGCATCGTCACCTTTGCGCCCGGCGCCCGCACGGCTTGGCATACGCATCCGCTGGGCCAGACCCTGATCGTCACGCAAGGCAGTGGCTGGGTACAGCACTGGCAGGGCCCGCTGCAGGCGCTGGCGGTCGGCGACGTGGCGTGGATACCGCCCGGCGTCAAGCACTGGCATGGCGCGACGGCCACGTCCGCCATGCAGCATGTTGCGATTGCGGAGGCGCAAGATGGCACGGCGGTGACGTGGCTGGAACAGGTGGCGGATGCCAGCTACCCCAGGTAATCAGGGCTGCCCGCCGTGCGCCAGGATCTCCAGGAAAGCCGCCACCAGGCGGCTTTTTTCATCGGCCCGCGTAACGGCCACCACCGTGGTGCTGGTGGCGATATCGTCCACGGGCAGGAAGACCACATCGGTGCGGTTGTTTTCCGCGATCGAGCGGGCCACCAGAGTGGCGCCCAGGCCGGCGGCCACCAGCGACAGGGCGGTGTAGATTTCCACGGCTGAATACGCCACGGCCGGCTCGGCGCCCGCCGCCTTCAGCGCGGCGACAATCTGCTGGCCAAACGGGCTGATCGGATCTTTCGGATACAGGATGAAGGGAATGTCCGCCAGTTCGGCTGCACGCAGCGATGTCCGTCCCGCCAGTCGATGGTGCAGGGGCAGGGCGGCCACCAGCGGGTCGTTCAGTGTGACCGCGTGACACAGGTCGGGCGGCGCTTCGCAGGGACCGATGAAGCGCGACAGGCCAATATCGATGCGCCCCTGGCGCAGCTGCGCCGGCTGGTATTCGGACAGCGCCTCGACCAGGTCCAGCTGCACTTGGGGATAGGCGGCGCGAAATTGCCGGATGGCCCGCGGCAGCACGGAAAATGTGGCCGAGCGGGTAAATGCGATGCCCAGCCAGCCGTGGCTGCCCGTCGCCAGCCCCTTGGCCTCGTCGTCCAGGCGCGCCGTCTGCTGCAGCAGCTCCTTGGCGCGCGGATAGAAAAACCGGCCCAGCGGCGTCGGCTCCATGGGCCGGCGCGAACGGTCGAACAGCTCGCCGCCCAGGTGGGTTTCCAGCTGCCCCAGCTGCATGCTGATGGCCGTCGGCGCCACGTGCAGGCGCTCGGCCGCGTGCGCGGCGCTGCCCGCTTCCACCACCTCGCAAAAATACCGCAACTGTCTTAAGTTCATTTTTATTGATTTAAGAGTCAATAATCGATGTTTGATATTGAAAACACTTTATATGAAACTGGGTTCCACGACAACAAGATCTGGAGATGTTTCATGGAAGACAGTGTATTCACGCAGGCGCGGGGCTTGAGCAGCGCGGAAGTGTCGGACGCGCTCGACTATTTCGGCTTGCCCGGCAGCGTGCCCGGCATCGTTCCCGTGGCCGGACCGCAGCGCCTGTTCGGCCCCGCCTTCACCGTGCGTTTCGCCCCCATCGACAGCCAGTGCCACGGCACGGTGGGCGATTACCTCGACGATATTCCTGCTGGCGCCATTGCCGTGCTCGACAACGCCGGCCGCGGCGATTGCACTGTGTGGGGCGGCATCATGAGCCAGCTGGCGGCGCACCGCAGCGTGGCGGGCACGGTCATCGATGGCGTGTGCCGCGACACGGCGGAAGCGGACGCCGCCGGCTACCCGCTGTTTGCGCTGGGACGTTTCATGCGCACCGGCAAGGACCGCGTACAGGTGGACGCCATCGGCGCCCCCGCCAGCCTGGCCGGCGTGCGCGTGGCGCCAGGTGACATCGTCGTGGCCGACCAGGATGGCATCGTCATCGTGCCGGCGGGCAGGGCACATGCGGTGTTCCAGCGCGCCCTGGCCATGCAGGCGGTCGAACACGCCATCGTCGCCGCCGCGCTGGACGGCATGTCCCTGCGCGACGCGCGGCGCCAGTTCGGCTATCACACCTTGCAGCGCAAGCCCGTGCCCGCCGCCTGAAGCAAGTCATCTTCCCCACTTACCTGAAAGCACACCATGGATCAGACTGTTTCCATTGCCACCCTTCACGCCCTGCGCCAGCTGGGCGCGGCCACCATCTATGAAGCGCAGGGCGCGAAAGGCGCGCTCGACAGCGGCATCAAGCCGATTGCGCCCGGCATGCGCCTGGCCGGCCCCGCCCTGACCGTCGATACGCGGCCGGCCGATAACCTGATGCTGCACTACGCCATGCTCAAGGCCCGGCCCGGCGACGTGCTGGTGGTCGACGCCAAGGGTTTCATGGAAGCGGGCGTGTGGGGCGACGTGTTTACCGAGCAAGCGCAGCGGATCGGCCTGGCCGGCCTGGTGATCCACGGCGCCGTGCGCGACGCGGCCGCCATGACGCAGGCCGGCTTTCCCGTCTTTAGCAGGGGCCTGTCGATCAAGGGCACGGGCAAGCACCAGCCGGGGCGCCTCAACGTGACCATCACCATCGGCGACGTTGGCATCGATCCCGGCGACATCATCGTCGGCGACCAGGATGGCGTGGTGGTGGTGCGGCGCCACGAGGTGGACGACGTGCTGCTGAAAAGCCGCCAGCGCGAAGAGAAGGAAGCGCAATTCCGCCAGCAGATCCGAGACGGCGCCACGACCGTCGAACTGCTGGGCCTGGACGAGACGCTGCGCCGGCTGCAGCTGGGCTGATACGCGAACACCACTATAAAAACCAGGAGACACCCCATGCATACCACCATCACCGCCTCGGCTGCGGCGCCCGTCGCATCGCGTCCCACGCGCTACCGCTGGGTCGTTGCGGCCCTGTTTTTCATCGTTTACACGATTGCCGCCGCCGACCGCGCCAACCTGGGCGTGGTCTTGCCGTTCTTGCGCAAGGAATTTGAAATGAGTAATACCGACGCGGGCGGCCTCGTCAGCCTGTTCCTCGTCGCCTATGCGCTGGCGCAACTGCCTTCCGCCTGGCTGCTGTCGAAGTTTGGCGTGCGCAAGGTGTTTACGATTTCCATGATCCTCACGTCGATTGCCACGGGACTGACGGGGCTCGTGGGCTCCTTGCTGTCATTAAAACTGTGCCGCATCGGCCTGGGCCTGGCCGAAGGACCATTGCCGATCGGCGTGACGACCACCATCAATCACTGGTTTCCTTCGCGCGAGAAGGGAACGGCGTCGGGTCTGTTCTTGTCCGCCGTCAAGTTCGGCCCCGTCATCACGCCGATCCTCGGTGCTGCCATCATCGCCGCCTGGGGCTGGCGCGAAGTGTTCATCTGGTTTTCCGTGCCCGGCGTAATCCTGGCCATCTTCTGGTATTTCCTGGTGACCAACAAGCCGTTGGAGAGCCGCTTCGTCAATGCCGAAGAACTGGCCGTCATCGAAGAAAAGGCGCTTGATGGCAGCAGCACCGGCGCGGCGGCCACGTCGCGGTCCATGCCCTGGCTCGACAGGCTGATCCGCGTGCGCGCGGTGCCCATTGTCAGCACCAGCCGTGGCGTGTTTGCTTCGTGGAATATCCTCGGTTGCGCGCTCGGCTATTGCTGCCAGCTGGGCATTTCCAGCGTGCTGCTGGCCTGGATCCCCACGTATTTGCTGACGGTAAAGCAGTTTTCCATCATGAACATGGGCATGGTGGCGGCCGCACCGTGGGTAGGCGCCGTCTTCGGCAACATCCTCGGCGGCTTGCTGGCCGACCGCGTGCTCGACAAGCGCAGGAAACCCGGCATGCTCATTTCCGCCCTGTCGACGGCCGTCATGATGTATTTGCTCATCCATGCGCCAGCCGACCCGCTGCAATACGGCGCGCTGCTGTTCCTCACGGGCGTGCTGCTGAGCATAGGTTTTTCCGCCTACATGGTGTATCCGATGCAATTCGTATCGAAGGAAAAATTCCCCGTCGCCAATGCGGTCGTGAACATGGGCGGCCAGCTGGGCGGCGCCGCTACGCCGTGGATCGTCGGCATGCTGCTCGACCACTACGGCTGGGATTATGTCTTCGGCTTCATGGCGGCCATTTCCTGCCTGACCTTCCTGGTGGTGCTGACGATTGTCGAACCGTTGAAGCTGCGGCCGTCAGGGCAGCAGTAAGGAATGCTGGCTGGCCGTATGAAAATCGCGCCACACGCGGTTGATGGTGCTGTCTTCGCGGGCCGCGTACAGGCCGCAATAGGAGTACAGACCATCGACGGCGGCGCGGCACACGGCCACCATATCCAGCGAACGGTCTTGCACGGCCTGCATGGCGTCCGCGTGGAGCGCCGCGCCGCCCGCCACCTGCGCCCAGCTGCTGTCCAGCACGGCGTAAAAACGGGCTCGGGCGGCCGCGAACGCGTCTTGCTTGTCTTGCAGCATGGCCGCCACTTCCGGCACGTCCAGCAGCGGCAAGCCGGCGCGCGCATGGCGGCGGTGGCGCATGCATTCCTCTGCCAGCTGCATGAAATGCGCGGCCATGCCGGCCACGTTGGCGGCCAGGGTCACGTAGGCCAGCGAGTAAAACGGGTAGCGGTACAGGGGGCCATCGGCCGTCGCGGTGTCGGGACTGATTGTAAAGCCATGTGCCTTGCTGAGCCACTGGCCGTCGATGCGGTAGCTGTGCGAGGCGCTGGCGCGCATGCCGATGCTGTTCCACGAGGGCACCAGTTGCACCAGCGCGGCGGGCACGAGGAAGGCGCGGATGCGCGGCTTGCCATCCTCATCGAGCAGGGGCTGGCCATCGCGCCGCAGCCGGGCGTTCAGGGTGAAGTGGGTGGCCATCGGCGCGCCGCTGGCGTAGTCCCAGCTGCCCGAGATGCGGTAGCCGTCGCCTTCTTCTTCCGCATCACCGGTGGCCGCGCCGCTGCCGCCCAGGCAGACCCGGGGCGTGCCGATGATTGCGCGCGCCATGTCGGGCGCCAGAAAGCCGGCGAACCAGCCGGCGCCCGCGCACAGGGTCAGCACCCAGCCCATGCTGCCATCGACGGCCGCCACGGCTTCTTCCAGACGCACCACTTGCGGCAAGGGCAGCTCGGCGCCGCCCGCGCTGCGCGGCGCCAGCATCGTCAGCCAGCCGCGCCGGTGCAGCAAGGCTTGCTGGGCCGGATGCAGGAAGCGGGCGGCGTCGGCCGCCGGCGCATGGCGCGCGATGCGGCGCGCGTCGCGCCCGGAAAGGGTGGCAAGGGTAGCGAGGACAGCGTGCGGCATGGGCGGAATCCGGCAATGGCAGAGGCGGGCATTTTCGCACCGCGGGCACGCTTGCGGGGGAAGGACGAGTTCGGCTAGGTGCTGCGCCGCCGGTACTCGTCCGGCGTTTCTCCCGTCACCTTGCGGAACATGGTGATGAAGGCCGAGGAGCTGGCATACGCCAGGTCGAACGCAATGCTTTCGACTGTCTGGCCCGCTTCCAGCATGGCCATGGCCTTGACGACGCGCAGCCGCGCGCGCCATTGGGCAAAGCTCATGCCCAGGTCGCGCTGGCAGCGGCGCATCAGGGTGCGCTCGGTGGTGTTGACGGCCTGTGCCAAAGCGGCCAGCGGGCGGTGGTCGCCGGGGTTGCTGTCAAGCATGGCCAGTACCTTGCCCAGCATGGGGTCATCCGAGCTGGGCAAGTAACTGCCCACGGGCGTGGCGCGCGCCAGCTGGTCCAGCAAGACCTGCAAGAGGCGCTCTTCATGGATAGTCTGCGGCAAGCCGGGCGGGTGGGCGCGCAAGTGCTCGTGCATGGCGCGCACGAAGGGCGTGACGGCCAGCGCGCAGGGCGCGGGGGGCAGCGCCCGGCACAGTTCTTCGCTTACATACAGCGAACTGTGGAAGGCGGGATGGCGGTTTTGTCCCGTATGCGCCACGCGCGGCGGCAGCCAGATGCCGTACTGGGGCGGCACCAAATAGTGTTTTCCTGCCACCAGCACCTCCACCACACCACCAAGCGCATAGACGAATTCGCCCCAGGAATGGCTGTGGCTGGGATACTTGGCCGCAGCGGGCATGGCTGCGCTGCGAAAGCAGATGGGAGCGGGCAGGGCGCCGCTGTAGGGCGCGGTCAGCAAGTGTTTGGTAGCGGACATGAAAATGTTTGCGGGTGGCTGTATTGCGCGAGGTGCTGTCGGTTTCTCACTATATCAAGCAAAGCTGCACCCGCCATACTACCTGCTGCCGACTATCTGAAGGAATACCGTGGAAACGCGCAAGGCAATGGATGGGCAGGCAGTGGTCGTCATGACCCTGCTGTGCCTCGTATGGAGTTTGCAGCAGGTGGGTATCAAGGCGGTCGCGCATGACATGGCGCCCGTACTGCAGATCGCGCTGCGTTCGGGCCTGGCGGCCATGCTGGTGGGCCTGCTGATGCTGGCGCGCCGCGAAAACCTGGCGCAAGCGCGCGCCGCCTGGCGCCCGGGCTTGCTGGCCGGCAGCCTGTTCGCGCTCGAATACGTGCTGCTGGGAGCTGGATTGCAATATACGAGCGCCGCGCATGCCGTGGTGTTTCTCTACACGGGCCCGCTGTTTGTGGCGCTGGGCCTGCATTTCAGGCTGGCGTCGGAGCGCCTTGCCCCGCTGCAATGGGCTGGCGTAGCGCTGGCCTTTGCCGGTATCGTCGTCGCCTTTTTGCCCGGCACCGCGTCAGCGGGCGCGCCGGCCAACCCGCACGGCTTGCTGGGCGACTTGCTGTGCCTGGCCGCTGGCGCGGCCTGGGGCGCGACGACCCTGGTGGTGCGCTGTTCACGCCTGGCGCACGTGCCTGCCACGCAGGTGGTGCTGTACCAGTTGACGGCGGGCTGCGTGCTGCTGCTGGGCGCGGCAGCGTTGCTCGGCCAGCTGGACTTCGCGGCCACGCCCCTGGTGATCGGCAACCTGGTGTTCCAGTCCGTGATCGTCTCATTTGCCAGCCTGCTGGCGTGGTTTCATTTGCTGCGCCGCTACCTGGCATCGCGCCTGGGCATTTTTTCCTTCCTGACGCCGCTGTTCGGCATGCTGCTGGGCGCCATGTTGCTGGACGAGCATGTATCGATGGCGTTTCTCCTTGGCGCGGCGCTGGTGCTGGCTGGCATCGTGCTGGTCAGTGCAAGCGGCCCGCTGACGCTGTTGTTCGCAGCGCGTCAGAAGCAGGGTAGAGTGGAGCCGTAGTCATTTTTCCCTGTTCACTTGAGAAAGCAGTCCACCATGACCCGACTTCCCGATCCGCAATTCGCCGACAAAGTTCGCGCCAGTTTTGATTTGCAGAACGCCATGACCTTGATCCAGGCCAGCCTGCCCGTGGTGGCGCATGGCAGCACGGAAATCCATGTGCCGCATTGGAGCGGCATCGAGCAGCAGCATGGCTTCGTGCATGGCGGCGTGGTGGGCATGATCGCGGACTCGGCCGCCGGCTACGCGGCCATGACCATGGTGGCTGACGGCGCATCCGTGCTGACGGTGGAATACAAGATGAACCTGCTGGCGCCCGCCGACGGCGAGAAACTGATCGCGCGCGGCAAGGTGGTGCGCCCTGGGCGCACCCTGATCGTCACGCAAGCCGAAGTGTTCGCCGTGCGCGATGGCAAGGAAACCTTGTGCGCGCTGATGCAGCAAACCATCATGGTGATGCACGGCAAGTCCGAAAAAACTTAACTTAATGAAATGAGAAAGCATGGCCGCGCCAGACCACAATGCACACTTGCTGCACAGTAAGCCGTTGACGGCGCCAGCCTTGCTGGCGATGCGCGATGCGGGGCAAAAGATTGCCGCACTGACTTGTTATGACGCCAGTTTCGCCACCCTGATGAACGCTTGCGGCGTGGAGCTGCTGCTGGTCGGCGATTCGCTTGGGAATGTGGTGCAGGGGCAGGGCACGACCTTGCCTGTCAGCGTGGCCGATATTGCTTACCATACGGCAAGCGTGGCGCGCGGCAACCGTACGGCCGTGCTGGCGGCCGACATGCCGTTCGGCAGCTATGCCACGCCGCAAGCGGCGTATGCCAACGCCGTCCAGTTGATGCAGGCGGGCGCACATATGGTCAAGCTGGAGGGCGGCAGCTGGCTGTGCGACACGGTGCGTTTCCTGACCGAGCGGGGCATACCCGTGTTCGCCCACCTGGGCTTGACGCCGCAATCCGTGCATCAGCTGGGCGGCTTCAAGGTGCAGGGCAAGACGGCGGAAGGCGCGGCGGTGTTGAAAGCCGACGCACTGGCCCTGCAGCGGCTGGCGCTGCGCTATTGCTGCTCGAAGCCATCCCTGCCACGCTGGGCCGGGAAGTGTCGGCACTGCTGGCCATTCCCACTATCGGCATCGGCGCCGGGCCCGATTGCTCGGGCCAGATCCTCGTCATGCACGATATGCTCAACGTGTTTCCCGGCAAGAAGGCGCGCTTCGTGCGCGACTTCATGACGGGGCAGGCCAGCATCGGCGGCGCCTTCACCGCCTATGTCGGCGCCGTCAAGGAGCGGTCTTTCCCCGCCCCGCAACACTGCTTTTAAGACGCCCGGGTCTATGCTTCCGCTGCCTGCGCCGCCTTGACGCTGTCGCGCTGGCCCACTCTCGCCAGGAAAGCTTGTACCTGCGCCAGCGCAGACAAATCCACGCCCACGCCTGGCGCCCAGCCCGTGATGACGAGCAGGTAGGCGTCGGCGACCGTGAACGTGTCGCCGGTCAGGTAAGCCTGGCCTTCCAGGCGGCTGTCCACCCACTTGTATTTCTTGCCCAGTTGCTTGATGAACAGTGCCTTGGTGGCGGCGTCGATGCGGGAGTCAAACAGGGGGCTGAACGATTTGTGCAGCTCGGACGTGATGTAGTTCTGCCATTCCAGCACCTTGTAGCGGGCAAAACTGCCCACGGGCGGCAACAGGTCCTGTCTGCCGGCCTGTTCGGCGATGTACTGGGCGATGACGGGGCCTTCGCTCAAGGTCGTGCCATCATCGAGCGCCAGCAGCGGCACCTGGCCTTTCGGGTTGAGTTCGTAGTAATTGCCGCCTTCCTGCGTCTTGTGCTGGCCCAGGTCGACCTTGACCAGGGTGAACGGCGTGCCCGTTTCGCGCAGGATGATGTGCGGTGCCTGCGAGCAGGCGCCCGGCGAGTAAAAGAGTTTCATGGCGATCCTTGAACAGGTGGGAAAACAGCCACTATAGTCCTGCGCAGCCGCACGGTAAACGCGTGTTCGTTTGGTGACTGCGCATGCCCGGTGCGGGATTGCGCTGGCTCAAACCCGGGGATAGCGCAAGGTGTCGAGCAGCAAGGTAAACGCGGGAGAAGGGTGGCGCCGGCTCGGGTAATACAGCTTGTAGCCCGCGTACGTGGGGCACCAGTCGTCCAGCACGCGGACCAGGCGGCCATCGGCTACATAGGGCAGGACGACATCTTCAGCCATGCAAGCCACGCCCAGTCCATCGAGCGCCGAATGCAGGCGCATGGCCATGTTGTTGTAGATCATCTGTCCTTCCACCCGCACTTTCAGTTCCTGCCCATGCTTGGCAAACTCCCAGGCAAACAGGCCGCCCAGGGTGGGCAGGCGCATGTTGATGCAGTTGTGCGCCATCAAGTCCTGCGGCGTGGCGGGCGGCACATGGCGGCTGAAATACGCGGGCGAAGCGACGATGGCCATGCGGAAATCGGGACCGATGGGCATGGCGATCATGTCCTTGGCCACTTGCTCGCCCAGGCGCACGCCCGCGTCGCAGCGCGCGGCCACGATGTCGGTCATGCCGTTGTCGACGACGACTTCGATGTGGATGTCGGGATAGTCCGGCAGCAAACGGGCGATGGCCGGCTGCAGCACCGTCAGCGCCGAGTGTTCTCCCGCACTGATGCGGATGTTGCCGGCCGGTTTGTTGCGCCGCTCGCTGAGCAGGGCCAGTTCCGCCTCGATCTCGTCGAAGCGGGGCGCCACCGTGCGCAGCAGCTGTTCGCCCGCTTCCGTGGGCGAGACGCTGCGCGTGGTGCGCACCAGCAGGCGCAAGTCGAGCCGTTCTTCCAGCGCCCGCACGGTCTGGCTCAGCGCCGACTGCGACACGCCCAGCTTGGCCGCCGCCCGGGTAAAGCTGCCTTCACGGGCCACGGCCACGAAGGCGAGGATGTCGTTGAAGTTGGTTTGTGCCATGGCGGATGTCTTTCCAATTCATTAGTTGCGCTAATAAGTTCATGCGGACTTTAGCATCTATTCATGGTAATGCGCCAGCCTTACAGTGTAGGCATGAAAACTGCTCCCGATTCCGCTATCTCCGCCGCGCCGCACAAGGCGGCCATCCTTGCCATCATCCTCGTCAGCTATGTGATGATCGTGCTCGACACGTCCATCGTGCTGACGGGCTTGCCGAAAATCCACCAGGAACTGGGCTTTACGGATACGGGCCTGGCCTGGGTGCAAAGCGCCTACACCCTGACGTTTGGCGGCTTGCTGCTGCTGGCCGCGCGCGCTGGCGATGCGTATGGCCGGCGCCGCCTGTTGCAGCTGGGCCTGGCGCTGTTCACGTTGGCGTCGCTGGCCATCGGCCTGGCGCAGTCGCCGGCCATGATGATTGCCGCGCGCGCCTTCCAGGGCGTGGGCGCGGCCATTCTGGCGCCGTCGACCCTGGCCTTGCTGCAAACCACGTTTGCGGAGGGGCGCGAACGCACGCGGGCCATCGCCCTGTACAGCGCCGTGGCGGGGATCGCCGCCAGCGTGGGGCTGGTGCTGGGCGGCGTGCTGGCCGAATGGCTGTCGTGGCGGGTCGGTTTCTTCATCAATCTGCCGATTGGCGCCGCCATGCTGGTGGCCGCGCGCCGTTTCATCGCGGAAAGCGCGCGCAGCGGGGGCCAGTTCGACGTGGCCGGCGCGGCCAGCTCGACCATGGGCATGTCGGCCCTCGTGTATGGCTTGATCCGCTCGGCCGGCGCCGGCTGGGGCGATGCCTTGACGCAGGGTGCGCTGGCGGCGGGAGTGCTGCTGCTGGCCGCCTTCATCTTCATCGAGCGGCGCGCCGCGCAACCGATCCTGCCGCTGCGCCTGTTTGCCGATGCGCAGCGCAATGCGGCGTACGGAGCCAGGGTGCTGTTCCTGGGCGCCATGATCGGGTTTTTCTTTTTCACCACGCAATTTTTGCAAGTGGTGCTCGGCTATCCGCCATCATTGACTGGCCTGGCTTTCCTGCCCATGACCCTGGTCAACTTCGGCGTCGCCCTGTGCGTGCCGCGTTTGACGCGCCGCCTGGGCAATGCGCGCTTGCTGGCCATGGGACTGGGATTGACCCTGCTGGGCATGGCATGGCTGAGCCGCGTCGACGCGGGCACGGCTTACTGGCTGGGGGTGGCCTTGCCCATGGTGCTGATCGGCGCGGGGCAGGGCATGGCCTTGAGCCCCCTGACGGCGGCCGGCGTGGCCGGCGTGCCGGCGCGGGATGCGGGCGCCGCCTCGGGCATCGTCAACGTGGCGCACCAGCTGGGAAGTTCGCTGGGGCTGGCGGCGCTGGTGGCCGTGGCCGGCCTGGGCGCGGGCCAGCTGGCAGGCGTGCCCCTGCTGGCGCACCGCGTGACGGTGGCTCTGGGCAGCGCCTCTGCCATGCTGGCGCTGGCCTTGCTGCTGGTGCTGACTTGTCAGGCGCGGCCACCCAAGCTGCCGCCCCCATCCACCGCCAGCACCTGACCTGTCACGTAACTGGCTTGTTCCGATAGCAGGAAGCCGACGGCGGCGGCAATTTCATCGGGCTGTCCCAGGCGCCGCATCGGGATTGTTCCAAGAACCTGGCGTTCCATCTCGCTGCCGACGGGACGGGTCTTGCGGAACAGTTCCGTTTCCACGGGGCCTGGCGCGACCGCATTGACCGTCACGCCGTGTTCGGCCAATTCCAGGGCCCAGGTTCTCGTGCAGCCGACCAGGGCGCTTTTGGCGGCGGAATAGGCCGTGCGGTTCACGCTGCCGTGGATGGCACGACTGCAGATATTGACTATCCGGCCATACCGGCGCTGCTTCATCGCCTCCACGAATTGCTGCGTCACCTGGATGGCGGCGCGCACGTTCAGATCGAAGACGTTCTGCAACGTGGCAAAGTTGATTTGACCCAGTGGCTGGGGCGAGGCAATGCCTGCATTGTTCACGATGCCGTCGATGTCAAACTGTTTTTCAAGCGCCTTGAGCACTGCCTCCGTCTGCGCCAGGTCGGCCAGATCGCAGGCCACCAGCGTGCCCGGAAAGTCCATGTCTTCGATGTGCCGGGCGATGCCGACGACCCGATGGCCTTGCCGATGCAGCAAGGTGCTGATGGCATAACCGATGCCGCGGGTCGCGCCAGTGACGAGAAAAGTACGGGATGTCATGGAGAGGATTTCCTTTGGCCAGAAAATGCAGCTTGAAAGGGTACACTTTTTTGCCATTGCATGCTTCGCTGCCGGGCTTGCTGTCTGCGCTGTCATGCCGCCGCAGCGGTTGACCACTCGCGCAGCAATTGTCCGAACGCGTCGGCCGCCGCCGTGCTGCCGGCGGCGCGCCACAGCAGCTGGAACTGGGCGGCGGGCAGGGCGGGCAAGCCATGCTGGCCATCGATGACCACCATGCCCGCTTCCAGGTCGCCTTGCGGCAAGGCCGTGATGGCCAGCCCGGCCAGCACGGCGGCGCGCAAGCCCTGCTGGCTGGGCGAGGTGAACGCCACGCGCCAGTCGAGTCCGGCGCCATCGAGGGCGTCGACGCCCACTTGCCGGTGCATGCAGGGCGCCGGCGAAAACGCCAGCGGCAGGGGCAGCGCGCCGTCATGCCGGAAGTCATGCGCCGCGGCCCAGACGAAGCGCGTGCGGCGCAGCACGGCCGCCTCATCTTGCCCGTCCGCCAGAACCATGACGACGGCCAGGTCCAGCGCATCGGCCGCGACCAGTTTTTGCAAGTCAAGATAGGTGCCCACCGTGACATCCAGGCGCACGGAGGGAAACAGATGCGCGAACTGCGCCAGCAGGGCCGGCAAGCGCACGCCCATGAAATTTTCCGGCACGCCAAAGCGCACGGCGCCCGCAATCGAGGAACGCTGGAAACGCCGCGACAGCGCATCCTGGGCAGCCAGGATCTGCCGCGCGTGGCGCAGGAAATCCTCGCCATCTTCCGTCAGGCTCAGGCTGCGCGTCGTGCGCACCAGCAGCGCCGTGCCCGCTTGCTCTTCCAGGCGGCGGATCTGGTGGCTGATGGCGGACTGGCTCAGGTGCAGCCGTTCGGCGGCGCGCGTAAAGCCGCCCGTTTCCTGGACGGCCACAAAGGCGCGCAGCAGGGCGGTGTCGAAGTCCATGGGGTTCCCGTGATTCATGATGAAAATGAATGAATTGTACAAAATTTTATCATTTCCCTCATGAGTTCAGGCTTTCTAGAATGGCGGCTCGCAGTGCGCCGTCTCCACGCGCACCTCCATGACTACCGACATCAAGGCTTCGATGCACCTGACTAATTCGCAACAAAATGCACTGACCCTGGCCGCCGTCTGCCTGGCCTCTCTCATGTTCGGCCTGGAAATTTCCAGCGTGCCCGTCATCCTGCCCACGCTGGAAACCGTGCTGCATGGCGACTTCAAGGACTTGCAGTGGATCATGAACGCCTACACCCTGGCTTGCACCACCGTGCTGATGGCCACGGGCACCCTGGCTGACCGCTATGGCCGCAAGCGCTTGCTGCTCGCCAGCCTGGTCCTGTTCGGCCTCAGTTCGCTGGCGTGCGGCTGGGCCGGCAGCACGGGCGTGCTGATCGCCGCGCGCGCGCTGCAGGGCATGGCCGGCGGCGCCATGCTGATTTGCCAGGTGGCCGTGCTGTCACAGCAGTTCCCGGCCGGCGCGGCACGGGGCAGGGCGTTTGGCGCCTGGGGCATCGTGTTTGGCCTGGGCCTGGGCTTCGGCCCCATCATCGGCGCGGCCATCGTCGCGCTGTCAAACTGGCAATGGGTATTTCTCGTGCACGGCCCGCTGGCCGTCGTTGCGCTGCTGCTGGCGGGCCTGGGCGTGAGCGAGTCGCGCGACCCGCAGCGGCGCAAGCTGGACGTGGCGGGCATCGCTACCCTGTCGCTGGCCGTGTTCAGCCTGGCGTGGTGCATCACGCAGGGGCCGGCGCTGGGTTTCAGCGATCCCCGCACGGTGGCCAGCCTGGCCGTGGCGCTGGCCGGTTTTGCCGCGTTTGCCGTCATCGAACGGCGCCAGGCCGAACCGATGATCGACTTTTCCGTGTTCCGCATCCGCCGCTTCTCGGGCGCACTGCTCGGTTCGGCGGGCATGAACTGCAGTTTTTGGCCCCTCATGATTTATCTGCCCCTGTACGTGCAGCACGGTCTCGGCTATAGCAGCCTGGGTACGGGCCTGACCTTGCTGGCCTACACCTTGCCCACCTTGCTCGTGCCGCCGCTGGCCGAGCGGCTGGCGCTGCGCTACCGGGCCGATACGGTGATCCCTGCCGGCTTGCTGGCCATCGGCACGGGCTTGCTGCTGATGTGCTGGGGCAGCCATGCGGACGCCGCCAGCTGGCTGACGATCCTGCCCGGCTGCCTGCTGGCGGGCACGGGCCTGGGATTGACCAATACGCCCGTCACCAACACGACGACGGGTGCCGTGCCCGGCGAACGGGCCGGCATGGCTTCCAGCATCGACATCAGCGCGCGCATGGTCAGCCTGTCCATCAATATCGCGCTGATGGGCTTTATCCTCGTCGAAGCCATCCAGTCCGCCTTGCGGCAGCAGCTGCCCGGGGGACTGGACGCGGCCACCTTGCGCGCCATGGCGGAGAATTTGTCGGCAGGCAAGGGCGCCGCCGCGCTGCCGGATGGCGTGGCGAAGCTTGCGCTGGCACAAGGCTTTGGCGCCGTGATGCTGTACGGCGGCGTGGCTGCCTGCCTGTTCGCCGTGGCCAGCTGGCTGGTGTTTGGCGCCGGACGGTCGCGGCAGGCTTCCGGCATGCCGGCGCGCTGAGATACAGGGGCAGGGGAGGCTATAATCTGGGCACGTTGACAAGTGTTGCTCAACGTCATTACGAGGCCGCCCATGCATAAACTGATTTCTGAACTCACCCGCCTGTATCTGTTCGATGAACAGCAGCAATACGTCGATGCGGACGGTGGCGCGCAGCCGCTGACGCCGGCCGTGCTGGCGCGCCATCTGTCGGGCGAGCAGACGGTAGCGGTGCAACTCGTGACCGGGAGCGGCCTGGCGCGCGCGCTGGTGCTGGAGTTTGGCGGCAAGGGCGGCGGCGAGGCGCACTGGAGCGCGCTGTGCACGATCGCCAATGCCGTGCAGCACGAGCTGGACTTGCCGGCGCCCGCCGTCAGCATCTCGGGCACGGCGTTCCAGTTATGGCTGTCACTGGCCACGCCCGTGCCCGCCGCCCAGGCGCGCCAGTTCGTGCAGCTGCTGCGTTCCACTTTTTTGCCTGCCTCGACCGACATTCTCGCCGTGGCGCCGCCCGCTTACGTGGAGCAGGTGGCGCTGCCGCCAAGCCTGCAGCCGTCCGGCAAGTGGGCCGCCTTCATCCACCCCAGTATGGGCGCCGCCTTCGTCGACGAACCGGGCCTGGACATGCCGCCGCCGCCAGCCGCCCAGCTGGGCTTCCTGGAAAGCTTGCGCAGCATCAACCCGGGACAATTCGCGCAGGCGCTGGCGCAGTTGCAGGGACATGCGGGGCTGGCCGAGGCAGCGCCTGTCTCCGTTCCCTCCGCCACCCCGATGCCAACGGTCATGCCCGTTACCCAGCCCGGCTTGCTGCTGCAGGACGCCACGCTGGAAGACATCGTGCGCTGGCTGCATGCGCGCAACATCGAACCGACGTTCCGGCACCGGCTGCCGTAGTCACGGCATGTTCAGAACAATTGATATTTCGGATGAAAGGCAGCATTCAATGGATTTCCATGTAGTCGCAAATTCCTATAATTGCTACGGCGGTCACACTACGTTGTCTCCGATTGGGGATTTTCTTCTGGCGGGAGGCGGCAATTTTGGCGGCGCGATTCAGGAAATTGCGGTCACGCTTCACTTCAGGGACTCTGGTCCGGCACAGAAGACGCTGGAATCTCTGTTGGAGACGCACAACAATTTCCGCGCAACGCTGCCCAAGGTCACTTATCGAAGAGCAAAGGGCAAGGTCGAGATCGCCATCGCCAGCGAATTGATGGAAGGCCGGGACTGGACGCATTCTTCAACATTGTCTTTGCCACTTTTTAAAGCAGGTGTGGATGAAGTCATCCATGCATTAGGGCTATTGAGCAAGCGATTGAAGCGCACTGATGATTTTAGCCTGGAGAAATTTCTGGACCACTGTGACGCTGCCAGGAAACGCGTCCCGGATTCCGAGGAAGCTCTTCAACTCCTGGCATCCGGGCTGAAGGCAGCGGCACAAGCCAAGCGTGATGGGATGTCAGCCTGGGAGCAGTTGGGAATCGACTGGGAAGACTTTCATCCCAAGGCACGCGAGATGCTGGATGATCCATTTTTTTGGAACTGCACGGATGATTTCTCGCCGAACGGTAATGATACTGGAGCTGATCTTCTGGGGAGCTATCGCGAGTGGCACAAGACGCACAAGGATGTCACGCCAATTCGATTCCTCGAGAAACTGGCAAAGCAGTGGGGATACGCCGACATACACGCCATGGACGATGATGTGCGCTGCGAAGCGTCGATTGCCCTCGCATTTGCGGAGATAAAGTTAAGAGCGGCATGCAACCAACAGGCGCGACAACTGGCATTGGACGCTATCGGGCAGCAAAGAGCCCAGGCGCTGGCCGCCGGGGACTGGTCTCATCGCGAAGAAAAGCTACATGCCTTGAATCAGATCGAAGCAAAGTTGCAGCAAATGGATCACACCATGGTGCATTTGACGGACTGAGACGCAGCGATTACTTTGACGTTCAATGTGACTTCAAGCAGCAGCAATGGGGCGGAAGCTGCCAACGACAGCAGGCGGCCATGAGCGGACTCTGAAGCATTAACCGAAACCGACCTTTTAACTCGGGATAACGAACGATTACACTAATTATGGGACTAATCCGTGAATCAGCAGCAGGCCTAAGAATTTTCGGTGACGAACTCCAGCCGGCGGAAATCTCGCGCATGTTGAAATGCGAACCAACCCAAGCAAGAGTAAAGGGAGAAGTGATCAAGTATCCATCGGGAAGGGAGCGAACAATTACCTGCGGGAGTTGGCTCCTTACGGCTAAGCGCACGGAGCCGGAAGACCTTGATGGTCAGATCAAATGGTTGCTGGCCAAAATGACTAACGATCTTATGGTCTGGCAGGCCCTGACCTCTTCCTATGATGTGGATATGTTTTGTGGCGCGTTTATGCAGAGTACGAACGACGGCCTCTCGATCAGTCCGGAAACCATGTTTGCTCTTGGTTCACGCGGAATCGAGTTCGATCTGGACATCTACGGTCCAGATGACGATAGCGATGGCGACGTTTAGCTGAACAACGACTTTGAACTTGAGAAGTCGATCTGTAAACGTCCGCTTCGGGGCGAAAGCCGACGGTCGCCCAAGCTCCGAGTCTGCCTGCAGGCTGTGTCAACATTGTATTGAAACAGGGAAATGCCTGCGATGAAAAATCTTGTACTTGCCGTTGCGCTGTGCCTGGCTAACGGCGTTCCTGTCCCATCGCTTGCCGCCGACGCCGCGCGCACAGTCACCATCGAGAATGCGTTTTCTCCCGATGGCGGGGCGGAGGCGCTGGTGCTCAAGGTCATCGATAGTGCGGCATCGACGATACGGCTGGCCGCCTATTCGTTCAGCTCGCCCCATGTGGTCGAGGCCTTGCTGCGGGCGCGGCAGCGGGGCGTGGATGTCAGGGTGCTGGCCGATACGCGGCGCAACGCGCGCAAGAACAGCCGCGCTGCGCTGGACAGGCTCGTCGGCGCGGGCATTCCCACGCGCCTGATTTCCCGCTATGCCTTGCATCACGACAAGTACATCGTGGCCGATGGCGTGACCGTGCAGAATGGCAGCTTCAATTACACGGCCGATGCGGCCACCGCCAACAGCGAAAACGTGCTCGTCGTGTGGCACAGTGAGCGCCTGGCGCAATCGTACCTGGCGCACTGGGAAAACCGCTGGGCCAGCGGCATCGACTATGCGCGAAGGCCTGCAGCGGCACTTGCGCCGCTGCCCTGATCATTGCCCCTGCGCGCGCAGCCAGTCGAATACTTGCCCGACGATGGGCGAACGGGGGTGTTCCGCCACGCCCGACAGCCACCAGGTGGCACCGGGCACGCGCGGATAATCGGGCAGGATGTGCAACTGGCCACGCGCCAGGCTGGCATCGGCCAGCAAGCGGGGCAGGCAGGCGATGCCGCGCCCGTCCAGGGTGGCGTCCAGCAAGAGGCGCGCATCGTCGTAGATGGCCCGCTTGCGAAAGCGCGCCAGCGGCCCCAGGAATAAAGGCGCCGTGGCGTCGCCCGTCAGGCTTTCTTCCAGGCAAACCAGATCCGCGTGCAGGTGATGCGCATCCTGCGACACGCCGGCCAGCCGCGCCGCCAGCTCGCTGTTGGCCACCAGCATCCATTCATCGTGCAGCAGGGGGATTTCCTGCAAGTCCGCTTGCAGCAGGGGGCGGTCGCTGATGGCGATATCGACGTCGATCTCATCGACGAAACGGGCGCTTTCATCGACCGACAAGAGCAGACACAATTCGGGCAGCTGCGATTCCAGCGCGCGCAGCCGGGGCTGCAGCCAGCCGTGCAGCAGTGGCGCCGGACATACCAGCACGACCAATCCCGGATCGAGATAGGTGGCGATGCGCCCCAGGCCGCTGCGCAGCACGGTCATCGAGCGCTGCACGCTGCGCAGCAGCACTTCTCCGGCCACCGTCAGCTCCACGCCCCGTCCCGCGCGGCGGAACAGCGGCTGCTTGACTTGTTCTTCCAGCAATTGCACCTGGTGGCTGATGGCCGACTGCGTCACGTGCAGCTCGTCGGCCGCGCGCGAGAAATTGCCGTGGCGGGCCGCTGCCTCGAAGCCCATCAACAACTTCAGCGAAGGAATGCGATGTTCTGACATATGAGAAAACCTAATGAATTAAGGCAAATCATATCATTTGTTTTCATGTCTTGATCCCGCCACAATGCCGTGCATGCCAAGTGGCTTATTTATAAGGATGAATCATGAACACACGTCGTTATTTCTTGCGCCATTGCATGACTGGTGGCAGCGCGCTGGCCCTGGGCGGCTTGCTGGCCGGCTGCGGCGGTGGCGCCGATGGCGGACCGGAAACCGGCCCCGTTGCGCCACCGCCACCGATCAATAGTGGCGCTGGCGCCCAGCAGGCCGATGGCTGGCGCATGCCCGACGAGGCCGAAGCCCACAAGGCGACGTGGATGGCGTATGGCGCATCCAGCGTCGTGTGGACGCGCGCCCAAGTGCCGCAGGTGCAGCTGGCGCTGGTGCGCATCGCCAATGCCATCGCCGCGTATGAACCCGTCAACATGCTGGTGCGCCCGGACGAGCTGGCCGGCGCGCGGCCCTTGTTCGATGCGCGCGTGAACCTGATTCCCGCCGAGATGGATGATGTGTGGATGCGCGACACGGGGCCCGTCTTCGTGCGCAAGCCGAATGGCGAGCGGGCCGGCGTGAAGTTCAACTTCAATGGCTGGGGCAACAAGCAGCAGTCCGGCAAGGATGGGCAGGTGGCCGACGTGGTCGCGGCCCAGGCCCGGGTGCCGCTGCTGGCCACGCGCCTGGTGCTCGAAGGGGGCGCGCTGGAAGTCGATGGCAAGGGCACGGCCATCATCACGGAAAGCTGCGTGCTCAACAGCAACCGCAACCCGGGCTGGAGCAAGGCCGATTGCGAAGCGGAATTGCTGCGCCTGCTGGGCATCCGCAAGGTGATCTGGCTGCCAGGCATCAAGAACCAGGACATCACGGATGCCCACACGGACTTTTACGCCCGTTTCGTGCGCCCCGGCGTGGTGGCGGCGCACCGCGAGATGGACCCGGAATCGTACGATTACGCGCTGACCCGGCGCCACCTGGAGATCTTGCGCGGCGCCACCGATGCGAACGGCCAGCCGCTGCAGATCGTCGTCATCGACGGCCCCGAGAAAATTCGGCCTGGAAACAACCCGAATACCTTCGCCGCCGGCTACATCAATTATTATGCCACCAGGAACGCCATTTTCCTGCCGGAATTCGGCGACGCGCAGGCGGACGCCAGCGCCAGGGCGCAGTACGCGCAGCTGTATCCGGGGCGCGCCGTGATCCAGATCAATATCGATCCCATCGCGGCCGGTGGCGGCGGCATCCATTGCACCACGCAACAGGAAATTGCATAAAGGAGATCAGCATGCAACGACGACATTTCCTGATTGGCACCATGGGCCTGGCGGCGGCCGTGGGCTTGCCGGCCTTGCCCGCCCTGGCGGCGGGCGCGGGCTGGCGCATGCCCGACGAAGGCGAGCGCCACGCCGCCACCTGGATGGCCTTCGGCGCGAATGACGAGGTATGGGGCAAGCGCCTGAAGGCGGGCGCGCAGGCGGACCTGGCGCGCATCGCGCAGGCGATTGCCAGCGTCGAACCCGTGCATATGCTGGTCAACGAGGAAGACTACGACGTGGCGGCTCGCCTGTGCGGCAACAAGGTCAAGCTGCTGGTGCAGCCCATCGACGACCTGTGGATGCGCGACACGGGGCCCGTCTTCGTGAAAAAGGCGGGCGGGGCGCTGGCAGGCGTGAATTTCAATTTCAATGGCTGGGGCGAAAAGCAGGACTATGACGACGATGCGCTGGTGGCCCCTTTCGTGGCCGGACGCGCCGGCGTTGCCGTGCTGGAAAGCAGCCTGGTGCTGGAAGGGGGCGGCATCGAAGTCGATGGGCAGGGCACGGCCATCATCACGGAAAGCTGCGTGCTGAATGCCAACCGCAACCCCGGCGTTGGCAAGGCAGCATGCGAACGTGAATTGCGCCGGCTGCTGGGCATCGAGAAAGTCATCTGGCTGCCCGGCATCGCCGGCCAGGACATCACCGATGGCCACACGGACTTTTATGCCCGCTTCTGCGCTCCCGGCGTCGTCGCGGCCGGCTTCGACAGCGACCCATCCTCGCCCGAGCACGCCGTAACCCGGCGCCACCTCGACATCCTGCGCAAGGCCACGGATGCGCGTGGCCGTGCGCTGCAGGTGGTGGTGCTGCCGGGGCCGGGCCAGGTACGCCCGCGCTATGAAAACAAGGATTTCGCCGCCGGCTACATCAATTTTTATGTCTGCAACGGCGCCGTGCTATGCCCGGAATTCGGCGACGCGGCAGCCGACCGCAACACGAAAGCCAAGCTGCGCGAACACTTCCCCGGGCGCGACATCGTGCAGCTGAATATCGACGCCATCGCAGCCGGTGGCGGCGGCATTCACTGCACCACGCAGCAGCAGCCGGCGTAGGCGTGGATAGGGCGCGCGAAATTTGCTACTTTCCTGAAAGCACGTCTGGTGTAAGATTTGCCAGCCGGCGCCGGTGCGCGCTTACAGGAATGGGAAGAAAATGAATAGTTGGTCTCCTCGTACGGTCCGCGGACTGATTTTTTTTGTTATCGGCATGTGTGCTTTTAAATTGCAGCCCGTGATGACCGCAGCCTTGGCAAGTTCATTGTTCTGGTCCGGTTTCTCGCGAGCCGGATTGAGCCTGGTCGGCATGGTCAGCCTGGCGGTTGGCGTTTATTTACTGGCGACGCGGTATAAAAAATAAGCCGGGCGGCCGCGAAAGGTGAAGCTTGGCCGAACTGCAGGATGAAGCTTGACGCATGCGGTTTTTTCATGCCGGATATGCACCTGCACCGATTCGGCGGAGGCCTTAAACCGTCATTTCCCTGACCAGGGTGGCCACCAGCTGCGCCGCGTCCATTTCCCGCGCCAGCGGCGCGCCCTGGCCGGCCCATTGCGCGGCGAATTCGCTGTTGCCGTGCCGGCTGGCCAGCGCGTTCAATTGTTTGGCGGCATCGTAGGCGACGGGGTAGTCGGCCGGTGGCGGGCTGCCTGGCGCTTCGCCGTGGTCGATCAAGCGGTTCGCCATGCCGCGCGCCAGGCGGCCCGACAGCACGCTGGTCAGGCGCGTGGCCGATGCCCGCTCGCCTTTTAAGTTCGTCCGGTAGCCGGCATTGGCCGATGATTCCGGACACAGCACGAAGGCCGTGCCCAGTTGGGCGGCCGCGGCGCCCAGGTCCAGCGCGGCGCGGATGCCTTGTCCATCCATGATGCCGCCGGCGGCGATCAGGGGCAGGGCGCTGCGGCCCGCCAGCAGGCGCAGCAGCACGGCTGTGCTGTGGCGCTCGTCCGGCGCTTGCGGGTCGAAGACGCCGCGATGCCCGCCCGCTTCCACGCCTTGCGCCACGATGGCGTCGACGCCGGCCTGTTCGATCAGGGCCGCCTCGCGCAGGTTGGTGGCCGTGGCCATAGTGTAGATGCCGGCCTGGCGCAGGGCGGTAATCTGCTGTGGCGTTGGCAGGCCGAAATGAAAGCTGGCGACAGCGGGACGCTGCTCCAGCAACAGATCGAATGCCGCCCCGTTGCCGATGAACGTTTTGTAGATCTCGTCGAGTTCCACGGGCACGCTTGCGCCCAGCTCCGCGAACAGCGGCGCCAGATGGGCCAGCCAAGCCGCTTCGCGTTGCGCATCCCTCACCGCCGGCGCATGGCAGAACACATTCACATTGAAGGGGTCATCCGTCAGCGCGCGCGTGTCCATGATCATCTGGCGCGCCTGCGCCACCGTGCCGGCGCCGATGGCCAGCGAACCGAGGCCGCCCGCATTCGAGACGGCGGCGGCCATCCGGGGCGTGGAGACGCCCGCCATCGGCGCCTGGATGATGGGCAGTTGCAAGCCGAGACGGTCGAGGAAGGGCTGGATTGAAGTCATGATGTTTCCTTCATGAAGTTGAGGATGCTGTATTTGATTCGCATTTTGAGAATATAATAGCATAATCATTTCAAAATAAAGAATTACATGGATACCGAATCATTGCGAATTTTTTGCTCTGTTGCCAGTGAACTGAGTGTCACCCAGGCCGCAGCGCGGCTGGGACGGGCGCCGTCCAGTGTCACCACGCGCATCCAGCAGCTGGAAGCCGATATTGGCGCCGAGTTGTTCGTGCGCACCAATAAACGCATGGCCCTGACGGCTGCCGGCGAGCGCTTTCTCGAGTATGCGCAGCGCCTGCTGGCGCTGGCGGAAGAAGCCCGGCATGTCGTCACGGGCGGGCGCGAGGGCGGCACCTTGCGCGTCGGCAGCATGGAAAGCACGGCGGCCAGCCGCTTGCCGGCATTGCTGGCCGCATATCACGCCCGCCATCCGGCGACGCGCCTGGCGCTGAGCACGGGACCGTCGCGCCCCCTGATCGAGCAAGTGCGCACGGGCTTGCTCGACTGTGCCTTCGTGGCCTTGCCGCCATCGTTCGGCGCCGCCGCCGCCCTGGCGGAGCTGGGCCTGGCATCGGCAGCCGTGTGGCGTGAGGAGCTGTGTCTGCTGCTGCCGGCCAGCGAAGGACAGGTGCGCCGCGCCTCGGACGTGCGCACGCGCTCGCTGGCGGCGTTTCCGCAGGGCTGCACCTACCGCGGCATCGCCGAAGAGCTGCTGGGCGTGGCCGGCAGCACGCAGTGGCAGGTGCAGGAAATGAGTTCGTATCACACCATGATCGCCTGCGTGGCGGCCGGCGCTTGCGTGACTCTGCTGCCGGCCAGCGTGCTGGCGCTGTCGGATGCGCCTGCCATCTTGACAACGCTGCCCGCCGGGCAGATTGATACCGTGCTGGTGTGGCGCGCCGGATTCGACGTGCCCGCCTTTCAGCATTTGCTGGCGCAACTCGGCAAGGCGGCGCCGTGAGCGCGTCGGCCAGGCTGCGCGAGGCCATGGCCGCGGCAACCATCCTCGCCACCGGCATGGGCTTTGGCCGCTTCGCCTTCACGGCCATCTACCCGCACATGATGCGGGAAGGCGTCTTGAGCTTGCGCGACGGCAGCCTGGCCGCCTCGGCCAACTATGCCGGTTACTTGCTGGGCGCCATCCTGGCCATGCGCGCGCGGGCGCACAGCGCGCACCGGCTGTGCCTGTGGTCGGTGGCCGGTACGGCGCTGTGCTTGGGCGTGCTGGCCTTGCCGATGCCCGTCTGGCTCATCGTGACGGTGCGCGGCGTGGCCGGCGTGTTCAGCGCCCTGGCCATGGTGGCCGCCTCGCTGTGGCTGCTGGAACGGCGCCGGCATGCGCGCGGCGCGCCGCTGCTGTACGCGGGCGTGGGCGCCGGCATCGCCGTGTCGGCCGAATTGCTGGTGCTGGCATCGCACCTGGGCTGGCACAGTGCCGGCATGTGGCTGCTGCTGGCCGGCGTCACCGTGCTGGCGGGGCTGGCGGCCGCGCCCGCCATTGCCGCCAGCGGCCAGGCGGCGCCGGATGCGCCGGCGCAAGTTGCCGCAACCGCTTTGGCGCCCGTGGCGCCATGGCCGCTGGTGCTGATCTACGGCTTGGCGGGACTCGGCTACATCGTCACGGCCACGTATTTGCCCGTGCTGGTCGGCGCGGCCTTGCCCGGACTGAACTCCGCCCACGTGTGGGCCGTATTCGGTTTGGGCGCGGCGCCCTCGTGTTTCCTGTGGCACCGGCTGCACGAGCGCCTCGGCACGCGCCAGGCGCTCAGGCTCAATTTGCTGCTGCAGGCGCTGGGCGTGGCGCTGCCCGTGCTGGCGCCATCGGCCGCCGCTTATCTGCTCAGCGCCATCCTCGTCGGCGGCACGTTTGTCGGCACGGTGACCATCGCCATGCCGGCCGCGCAGCGGGCCGCCGGCAAGGCGGGCAAGTTTGGCGCCAACATGATGGCCATCATGACGGTGGTGTACGGCATCGGACAGATCATCGGCCCCGTGCTGGCCGGCAGCCTGTATGCACAGTCGCACAGTTTCAACAGCGCACTATTGGCGGCGGCCAGCGCGCTGCTGCTGGCGATTTTCGTCAGCCTGCGGCTGTAGGAGGTCGCTTTAAATTCTCATTGGGAATTTTAGGACTGTTCTGATTTCGGTCAAGAAAGTCTGTCGCTACACTTCAATACATCACCGGTTCGCGCCAGCCGCCATGCGCATGGCGTGGCCGGTTCCTGATCTTCCTTATTGAAAGTAGCGGCTATGACAAAGCAAATACAGCAGCAGCGTTCCCCACGCGTGACGGGATTACGCAACCGGCTTCCACAGAATGCTGCAAGCGGTTTTCGTAACGCCGATCTGCTCGATGTGCTCATCGATTTCCTGGGCTTGAAGAACGATGCCGCCTTGGGGCGTGAATTGCAGGTATCGGCTCCCATCCTTTCCAAAATCAGACATGGCTCGCTGCCGGTCAGCGCCGCCATCCTCATACGCATGCACGAGGTAAGCCGGCTGAGTATTCATGAGCTGCGGGCATGCATGGGCGATCATCGCACGCGTTTCGGCATGCCCGATGACGAGGACAACAACTAAGAGGTTTGCCGCGCGTCACTTCTTGGCATCCCCACTCTTTGTCCCTCCCCATGTGTCTTAACTCAAGGAAAACTTCCGTGAAAACCATCAGCTCCCCTGTGCGTAGCGAATTCCACTCCCTGCGCGTGCTGACCTTGTCGCCTGATTCAGACAAGGGTGGTGCGCGATGGCTGGGCACGATGCTGAACGCCATTGGAGTTGCCAATGTGAAAAGTATCAATTCCTTGAGCTTGATTCCCTCGCTCTTGCGCGAAGGGAATGTTGACGTGATCGTCGCGGATGTCGAACATGGTGGCCTGATGGTGCCGACTTTGCTCAAGACGCTGGATGCGACCAGCCCGCTGGCGCGTTTTCCGCATGTACTGTGGGTAGGCCAGCCGACGCTGCTCAATTTGCTGCATGGGCAAGCCGCGGCGATGCTGGAAAAACCGGCGGTTGCTCGCATCGGCGGCTTGTCCGTGACGGCATTATTGGCGCATGCCCGCCTGGCGCATCGCGCCGGCATCAATGTCGGCATGGTCTACGGTGGCGGCAATGCCGCGTTTACCGAGGCCTTGCGCGCCTTGCTGCTGGTTCCGTCGATCAAGCGGCAGGCATGCTGTTTTGCGTCACCCGATGGCCCCACGGAAGCCGATGTGATCGAAGCGTTGACGACAGGCAAGAACCTGCGCGTGATGCTGCAGCCGCAGTACGATTTGCGTACCAGGCGCATCATCGGCGCCGAGGCGCTGCTGCGCTGGCATCATCCCGGCGTTGGCGAAGTGCCGCCATCGGTGCTGATTCCCATGGTCAACCGCCTTGGCCTGCATCTGCTGTTGTTCAGTTTTATCGAGACGCGCGTGATCGACGTCCTGCTGGTGCTCAAGAGCAGCCAGGTGACCTTGCCCATTGCCCTGAATGCTTCCGCCGAAACCGTGTGTACGCCAGGTCTCGCGCAGCGGCTGGCTGAAAAAATGCAGCGGGCAGGCGTGCCGCCGCAATTGCTGAAAATTGAATTGACCGGCGATCTGCCGGTCGACGATGAGCTGCTGCTGTCCGCCTCGCTCAATACGCTGCGGACGAAAGGATTTCCCGTTTCGCTCGATGATTTTGGGCAAGGGGCATCGACTCTGAATCTGCTGGCCAAGATGACCTTTGACGAGGTCAAGATCGATGGCGCGTTTGTGCGCGACATGAAAACCAGTGCTTCCGCGCAGGCCGTCATTACCGCCACGGTGAACCTGGCACGGCTGATGAATCTGAAAGTGGTGGCGGAAGGTATCGAAGATGCGTCTTGCATCGAGGCGCTGTGCCAGCTTGGCTGTCCCACGGGGCAAGGCTATGCACTAGCGCGGCCTATGGAGTTGCGCGATTTTTTCGCCAGTGTCAGCAATAAATAAGGCGTATTTTTGGGTGATGCAGTATAAGCAACTTTATTGCGTGTGTGTCTGCAGCAGGGCGTATTGAAGTATTTTTGTTGCGCAGGAGCACCTATGTTAATAAACTGCATCTTGTATGGCGGTCGTGGCACAAATAGGAGTAATCTCATCAAAAGAAACTTTTTTCATACAGCGTCTGGTCCTTGCCCATGCCTATGAAACGTTTACGTATTGCCTTGCTCGATGATCACGCAGTGGTGCGGCATGGGCTTGTGGCGCGCCTCAGCGCCGAACAGGATATCGACGTGGTGGGTGCCTACAGTACCAGCCGGGAGCTGATCGCGGGCATGCTCGCGGCGCCGGCTGACGTCCTGTTGCTCGACTATGCGCTTGGCCCGGACGAACTCGATGGCGTGTCGCTGATCCGCGCATTGCGGGCCAAATTCCCCGATTGTCCCATCCTGGTGCTGTCCACGCATCATGAGCCAGCCACGGTGGCGCTGGCCTTGCGCGTCGGCGCCCGCGGTTTTGTCGGCAAGGGCGAAGAAATGGCGGAGCTGGTCAAGGCGCTGCGCAAGGTGGTCACCGGTGCCGTGTACCTGAGCGCCGAGATGTCCTATCGGGTGGCGGAAGCGAGCACTACCTTCGATGCGCGAGAGGGAGAGGACGGCGCTGACGCGCTGCTGCTGGGAGCTGCGCTGTCGGCGCGCGAGCGCGAGGTGATTCGCTGCTATTTGGCGGGTATGACCGTGACGGAAATCGCGGAAAAATTCAAGCGCAGCATCAAGACCATCAGCTCGCAAAAGACCACCGCCTTCCGCAAGCTCGGTGTCACGTCGAATAATGAACTGTTCAAGATCAGGCATACCATAGGCGAAGCATGAGGCGTTGGCGAGCCGGCATCGCCGCTTTCCTGCTGGCCGCCTGCTGCATGGCGGCGCAGGGGCAGGAAAGGGCGTATGCGCTCAACGCCGCGGAGCAAGCCTGGGTACGCGCGCATCCTGTGCTGAAACTGGGCATGTTGCAGAACCGGCCGCCGTTCGAAGCCGTCCAGCGCGGCGCGACCGGGGTGGGCATCGGCGCGGATTACATCAAAGTTATTGAGCGGCATAGCAACCTGAACTTTGACATCGTCACCGTGGCTAACACGGACAGCGGCCTGGCCTCGCTGCGTGACAGGCGCGTTGATTGTCTTCCCGCGGTGCGCAGCATTGGCACGCCGCCGCAGGTGCCCGGCATCAGCTACAGCTTGCCCTATCTCTCAACCGCGGCCATCGCCGCCACGCGTGAACAGGGTGAACTTGGTCCCGATGGCATCGCATTCGATGGCAAGACCGTGGCGTTGCCGGCCGCGGAAGCGGATCTGCTCGGCGCCTTCCTGCGCGAGCGCCATGACGGCATGCGCATCGTTGTCAGTCCCACCATGCGGCAGGCGCTGGCGCTGCTGTCACAGGGCGGCGCTGACGTTGCCGTCGGCAGCAAGGCGCAGCTATTGCCAAATTTAATGCGCGATGAAGGCGCACAGCTTTATTTTTCGGAACTGCCCGTGGCGATGACGTCCGATGTGCGCATGGCGCTGCGCGATAGCGATCCCTTGCTGGTATCGATCGTGAACAAGTCGCTCGCTTCGATGAGTCCGGCCCAAATCCGGCTGGTACGCCAGGATTGGCTGGGGGCGCCGGGCGATGATCATTCGGGCATGCTGTTCGCGGGGGACCACTTTGGCGAGCATGCCGGCCTGGCTGGCGCCTTGCTGCTGATCCTGGCGGGCCTGGCATACCAGGCATACAGCGCGCACCGGCGCGCCTTGCGCAACGAACGCAGGGCGGCCATGTTCCTGGCCGTGATGAGCCATGAAATCCGCTCGCCCATGAATGCCGTGCTGGCCGCCGTGGAATTGCTGCGCTTTACCTCCATCAATGCGGAGCAGCGCCACTTTGTCGACCTGGCCAGCAACGGCGGGAATATCCTGCTGCGTTTGCTTGACGACGTGCTCGACGTGTCCAAGCTGGAGGCGGGACAACTGACGCTGAGCCTCGATGCGGTCGATGTCGCAGCCCTGGCCAACGACGTGGCAGCCCTGCAGCAGCTGCGGGCGCGGGAGAAGGGCATCACGCTCGATGTGGCGGTGCATGTGGCGGTACCGCTGCTGATGCTGGACGAGGCCAGGCTGTTGCAGGTGCTGCACAACCTGGTCTCGAACGCCATCAAATTTACGGCAAGCGGCGGCGTCGAGATACAGATTGCCATGCCGGACGACGGGCAGGGCCAGGCGCGCCTGGAAATTGCCGTTGCCGATACGGGCATCGGCATCGGCGCTGCCATGCAGGCAACCCTGTTTCGCCCGTATGTACAGGTGGAGGGCACCTACAAACGCTCGGGCGGCACCGGCCTGGGCCTGGTCATTTGCCGTGAATTGGTGAACCTGATGCAGGGCACGATCACCATCGACAGCGAGATGGGCAGGGGCACGCGCATGCTGATTTCCTTGCCTGCGGATCGGGCACCCGGCTCCGCTGCTGCGGCCGACGTGGTCGCTACCCGGCCCGCTCCGGTGGGCGGCGCGGCGGCGCAGCGCCTGTCCATCCTGGTCATCGAGGATGTGCCGGCCAACCAGGCCGTGTTGCGGGCCCAGCTCGCCAGCCTCGGCTGCGATGCGGACATTGCCGAGAATGGCGCCAGGGCCCTGGCCTGCTTCAGCCTGCGCGAATATGACCTGGTGCTGATGGATTGCGACTTGCCCGACATCGACGGCTACAGTCTGACGGTCGAATGGCGCAGGCGCGAAGCGGACCTGGAACAGGCGCGCTGCCCGGTCATCGCGATTTCCGCCTCGACGGGCGAGGATCATGCGGAACGCTGCTTTGAGGCCGGCATGGATGGCATATTGAGCAAGCCGATCCGGTTGGCGAAACTGCAGGATATCGTCGAACTCTGGTGCGACGTGAGCTTGGTGCTGCATGCGCCGCCGATGGAGACCCTGGCGGTATTTGATATGCCACAAGTGCGCGCAGCATTCGCCAACGATATGGGAGACTTGCTGCAGGCCATGGCCATGCACGAGCGGGATGGTGCGGTGCGCGCCGCGCATCGCCTGCATGGCGCGGCCCTGGCCATGCAATGGACGGAGATGGCGCAGCCGGCAGGGCAGCTCGAGAGCCTGTTGCGCGGTGCGGAAGTGCTCGGCGATGCGCGTTGCGAGCAGCTTTTGCAGGACGTCGTGGCCGCCTGGCGTAGCCGCGGCCAGCATTGATTTCAATTTGAAGGAGCATCATGTTGCGCAGGATGAACAAGAATAAAAAAGAGGCCATGGGGATGCTGGCGTTGATGTTGCCTACTACCTTGCTGTTCCTGGTGCTGTCCAACATGGATCCGGCGCTGCTGCCATTGGCATCCCAGCCTTTGCCATTCGGCCTGCCTGACACACTCGGCAATCTCCCGATAGCCGCAGTGCTCCTTTTTGCCAGCATGGGTTTAACGGGACTCGTGCTGGCAGTCCTGCCAGCAACCCTGTCGCGCAAGAAAATATTGCTCAGCGGATTCCTACTGCTTGCGGTGGCTGCGTTAATGGGCCTGTTTTCCCGCTCGCCATTTGAGCTGTGCTGCTGGAGCTTGCTGGGTGGTATAGGGTGTACGATGAATATCTGTGCCTGGATTAGTATCGCGGCCACGTATTTTCCGCGCCATTGTGCCTTAGTGGTGGGACTCATGAACTGTCTTGCCACGGCCGTTAACATGGTCGCTAACAGATTTACCGCCATTCACGATGCTATCAATGAACAGGGGACGCTGCCTCTGTTACCGGCCCTGGTTGGCATGCTCATCCTTATTCTTCTGTATATCCTGATCTGGCATTTTTTTCAGCAGATCAGTACCGCCGACGAACGCAGTTTCGTCCGTCCTGAAGTCAGAAGCCCGGTGGGGGAGGTCTGGTCTCGAGGCCCGCTGTTGCTGTTTCTGGCAGCCGTATGCATGCCAGTGAGCGCGGGTAAGTTTGAATACCTGTGTGGCGCGCACCTGCGCGAGATATTGGAATTTCCCATCAAGACAGTACACATGGTGATAAGTGTCGCCATGATTTCCGCCTTGCTGTCGCCGCTGGCTGGCTGGCTGGGGGACCGGTACGGTGCCATGAAAACGCTGCTGATTGCTCTTCCCATCATAGCCGCTGTCAGTGGTCTGCTATTTTGCGGATGGCATATGACCTTGGATATTCTCATGTTATTGGCGTTCCTGGTGGGTTTTGGTTTGACCTCGGTATTTTTTGTCAATATCCTGGCGGCCCTGATTCAAGCGGTGCCACCTATGCAGAACATGCGGGCCGTGGGCTTGTTCTATGTCGCGTTCAACTTGGGGATTCTTGTCGCGGAGGTGGTTTTCACTCATCTGAAAGAGATGGTCGGCTGGACGACGCTGGTGTTGGTGCAGCTTGTCTTGCCCCTTGTGCTGGCGACCGTTCTGGTCTGGCTGGCGCAGAGAATATTGGCGCCTGCGGACAAGGCGGTACCGCCTGGCTGATTGGCCGGCCGTCATGTACCCCGCTTGCAAGCACCACCTTGCAGGCGCTTTTCCACCCGCGCAAGTCAACGGCCATACGGTGTGCTCGTCTGCCGTGAAGCGCTGTTTCCCCGTCCCCTCCCTCCTCACTCCTGACTCCTAGTCCATTTTTCAAGCCATGCCAGAAGGCCGGATCGACACGCGCGCATCGTGCGCCTTCTGGGGCCGACGTGTAAATAAGCATGCATTGCCTTGCCGCCCGGATTTTTAAGACCATTCTCATATCGACAAGTATCGTGGCTCTGTACAGTACAACCTGCAACAACAGCCGCGTTCCCATTAAAAGGAGCGCATTTATCTATATTTTTCAGGAGTCGCTTCAATGAGTTTCCACGCCCGCATCCTTGCCGTTCTGCTCGCCGCCGCCACCACACAGTCCGCTTTCGCATCCGATGGCACCATCACCTTCAACGGTGAGCTGTTGGACTCGACTTGCGTCGTTACTGTCAATGGTGCCACTTCGACCGTTACCTTGCCCAAGCTGTCGGCCGCCATGCTGAAGACGGCCAAGAACATTGCCGGCCAGACCGGTTTCAACATTCATCTGAGCGCTTGCACAGGTAGCACGACAACGGCTGCCGCGTTTTTTGAAACGGGTCCAGGCGTCGATCCGCTCACCTTCAACGTCAAAAGCACCGGAACTGCCAAGTTTGTTCAGCTGCAATTGGTCGATGCCCAAAACGGTAAGGCGATCAAGGCTGGTGACCTGGATCAGATCGCCAGCACCAGCCGCGTCACCAAGGCCGCCAGCGGCGACACGGTTCTGCCGTATGCCGTGCAATATGTCGCGACCGGTGAAGCAACTGCCGGCACCGTGGCCGGTACCGTGACGTATTCGATTAACTATCAGTAATCAAACAGTCCAGCGAGAGCATCCTGGCCCGGAAGGTTGGGTGCTCTCGCGGTAATTATCGAGGAATCCGCGCATGTTTCGTCGCTCTTCACTGCAACGCCCGCTTATCTTCAGCCTGGCCTTGCTGTTTTGTTCTTCCACTCTGGCCAGTGTGGTGATTACCGGCACGCGCCAGGTGTATCCAGCCAAGCAGAAAGAAATCACCGTCAAGCTGAATAACGATGGTGTGCGGCCTGCACTGGTGCAAGCGTGGGTTGATAGCGGTGATGTCGCCTCGACACCTGCCACGGCCAAAGCTCCATTCGTGCTGACGCCGCCACTGGCTCGCATCGATCCGGGCAAGGGCCAGAGCTTGCGTATGATGTTTGCCGGTACGCCCTTGCCTTCGAATAAGGAATCCGTGTTTTGGCTGAATGTGCTGGAAATTCCTCCGAAAGCGCAGCAGGCCGATGAAAATACCTTGCAGATGGCGTTCCGTACGCGCATCAAGGTTTTTTATCGTCATGAGGGCTTGCCCGGCTCTCCTGATGAGGCAATCGGACAAGTGCAATGGCGTATCATCTCCCTCGGTAATGGGGAAGGTTACGCCTTAGAAGCGTACAATCCATCTGCCTTTCACGTCTCGCTGGTGGCCTTGACCCTGGTTTCAGGCGCCGAGCGAAATTATAGTGAAGATGGCATGGTTGAACCTGGTCAAACGAAGCAATTTGCCCTGCCAACCTTGAAAACCTTTCCGGCCGCCGGCGCGCAGGTGGAGTTTAGTGCGATAAACGATTACGGGGCGCAAGTGCCGACCCGGCGCGCCGTGTCGGTGCCGAGCACCAGACTTGCACCTTCAGGTGTGAAATGATACCGGCTCGCTTACGTATCCGTTATCAGCGGCCGCAGTGTTATCGTCCGGTCGCCAGTACGCTTGCGTGCACAATAGTCAGGTTGGTGGCGTTGAGTTCCTGTGCCCTGGTCACGCCGACCGTGCGCGCCGGTGAGGTCGAGTTCAATGGTGCGTTCTTGCCGGAAGGGTCGCGCGGCTTGGATCTGGCGGTGTATCAAAAAGGAAATCCTGTTTTGCCAGGCACTTACCGTGCCGATATCGCACTCAACGGCCAGCTGAAAAACCGCCAGGATATCAGGATTCACGCCAATGACGATGGCAGCCATCCGGTGGTGTGCGTATCGCGCAAGCTACTTGAATTGCTTGGCGTCGACATGGCTCGTCTGTCCCCGGAAGCGACGGCCTTGCTGGAAGCGGACAACTGTGCCGAACTGGGCAAGCTGATCGAGAATGCGACCGCCACCTTCGTGCCGGAGAGCCAGCAAGTCGACATCAGTATTCCGCAGATTTCGCTGCGCCGCGATGCGCGCGGCTATGTCAGCCCGGAATTGTGGGATAGCGGCGTCACGTCCGGCATATTGGGCTATAACTTCAACAGCAATTACAGCAAGAGTCGCGGTGATGCATACAGTTCTGCCTACCTGGGCCTTGATGGCGGCTTCAACATCGGCGCGTGGCGCTTGCGCCACAAGGGGGCGTTGAGCTGGCGGCAAACCGGCGGCAGCCAGTACCAGGTGCTCGATACCTATGCCCGGCGCGACATCATCCCGCTTAAAAGTCAGCTGACCCTGGGCGACTCAAATACCAGTGGCGAGATTTTCGACACCCAGTCCTTCCGCGGCGTGCAATTGGCCAGCGATGACCGTATGCTGCCGAACTCGCTGCGCGGCTACGCGCCCGTGGTGCGCGGCATCGCCCGCACCAGCGCCCGCGTGACGATACGCCAGGCAGGCAATATTTTGCTGGAAACGACGGTGGCGCCAGGCGCCTTCGTCATCGACGACCTTTACGCCACTGGCTACGGCGGCGACCTGAACGTGACCGTGTCCGAAGCGGACGGCAGCGAACAGCGCTTTGTGGTGCCGTATGCCGCCGTGACGCAGCTGCTGCGTCCGGGTGCTCTGCGTTTCGGCGCGACGGCTGGCGTGACGCGCAGCCATTATCTGGGCCGGCAAGCGCATTTCCTGCAAGGCACCCTGCAGTACGGCTTGAATAACAGCATGACCGGCTATGGCGGCGTGCAAGCCAGCGCGGACTATCTGGCGCTGCTGGGCGGCATGGCATTTGCCACGCCGATCGGCGCCATGTCCGTCGATCTGAGCCATGCGCAGACAGCCGTGGATGCCGAGAAAGCAAAAGGCCAGAGTCTGCGTCTGTCGTACAACAAGAATATCCTGAGCACTGGCAGTAACTTTTCGATGGCCGCTTACCGTTTTTCCACCAGCGGCTACCTGGATTTCGCCAACGCTATGCAGGCGCTTGATGCCGAGCGGCAGGGCTATGCCACGAACATGCTGGATCGCCCCCGCAACCGGCTGTCGCTGACGGCCGACCAGAGCCTGGGCGAGTGGGGCAACCTAAGCATCAGCGGTTATACGCAAAACTATTGGAACCGGGAAGGGCAGGATTTGCAATACCAGTTCAGCTATCACAAGCGGATGGGGCGCATCAGCTACGGCATCAGCGCCAATCGCAGCCGGATGTCGTCCGGCGGCATGGAAAACCGCTTGCTGCTGTCCGTCAACTTGCCGCTTGGTGGCAGCGCAGGTATGGACGCGCCGCAAATGTCGGCACAGTTGTCACGCAACGCCGATGGCCGCTACAGCCAGCTGGCCACCGTCAGCGGCACGGCTGGCGAGGATCGCCAGTATGGATACGGCGCGTCGGTCAGCCGCGACGGCATAAGCGGCACCAGCAGTGGGACGCTGAATGGCCAGTACACGGGGGCGCGGGCGTTTGCCGGCGCCACCCTGGGGCGAGGCCAGGACTATACCAGCGCCTCGTTCAACATGAACGGCAGCGTGGTGGCCCATCCTGGTGGCGTGACCTTGTCGCCGCACCGCGGTGACACCATGGCCGTGGTGCACGCGCCTGGCGCCGCAGGCGCCAAGGTGGCCGGTTATCCGGGTCTCAGGCTTGACGCCAGCGGCAATGCGGTGGTGCCGTATCTGCGTCCATATGAACTGAACGAAGTGGCGATCGATCCCGTGGGCTCGTCGATGGATGTGGAAATGCGCGAAACAAGCCAGCAGGTGGCGCCGCGCGATGGCGCCGTGGTCTTCCTCAAATATGGCACCAACACAGGCCGCGCGGTCCTGTTCCAGGTGCGCCTGCCGGGCGGCGACGCGCTGCCGTTTGGCGCCACGGTCAAGGATGAGCAAGGGCAGTCCGTGGGCATGGTGGGCCAGGATGGGCAGTTGTATGCGCGCCTGAAGGAAAACAGCCGTCAGTTGTCGATTACCTGGGGCGGGAAGGCGCACGAGCGTTGCACTGTGCCCGTCGCCGCAGCGCTGTTGCAGGGCGAGCGCGGGAAATTGCAGCAAGCCGCTGCCGTGTGTGCGCCTGACCAGATCACGGCCCAGGCGGCGTCCGACGATGAACGCAACGTTGAACTGTTGGGCGGCACGCATACGGTCGACATCTTCGTCAATGGCAAGCGCATGGAACGGCGTGATGTTGCGTTCCTGCCGCTGGACGGAGAACAACGCCCGGCGCCTTGCATGAGCACGGTGGATTTGCAGGAGTATGGCGTGCAGCTGTCCAAAGAGCAATTGCTGCTTCCGTGTCAGCAGGTACTGGCGTCGATCCGTGGCGCCAACTGGCGCCATGAGGCCGGCTTCCAGCGTCTCGATGTACAGGTGCCGTCTGAACTTTTGACGGCGCGGTCGCCACGCCGGGATATGCACATGGCCGACGCAGCCAGCCAACATGATGAAACCGCTATGAAAATCACCCGAAAGAGAAAACCATGAATATCCGTAGACTGCTTTTCCTGCTGGCCGGGCTGCTGGCGTGCACCGCGCCACGGCTGGCCCAGGCTGCACTCACAAGCTGTGTTACCTATGGCGGCCCTTTTGTGGCAGCGATGCCTCTGCAGGTCAGCAGCCTTACCGTGGCGCGTGATTTGCCCGTCGGTACTTGGCTCTATCAACAGTATTTTCAGCAGACCGGTAACGGCGTGAGGATGGGATGCGATAGGGGGCGCACAATAGGTAGCCAAGGCGCAAAAGTTTTCGGCGTCGGCGGCAGTGTCATCAAAAATCCTGCGCTTCCGGCCTATGCGTCCGGCTTCGTCTATGCTACCGGCGTACCAGGTATCGGCGTGATGTGGTGGGGCGGACGTTCATGGTTAAATGACACGGAATTAAGAAACGCATCAGACGTTGACTGCAACAGCTCCGATAATTATATATGTACTACCGACTGGTTGAAGGTGCCAGATTACGCGTCGATGACACTGATAAAAACCGGGCCGGTGGGAGCGGGGGTCATACAGGCAAGCGATTTGGGCCGGGTGAGCTTTAGTGCGGCATTTGCGGGTAGCGGTGATGTGGAGTTTTCTTCACTAAGGCTGACAGGCAGTATTAGCGTTGTCAGCAAAACCTGCACGACATCCGATGTCAATGTGCCAATGGGCCGAAGAATGATAACGCCCTTGAAGGGAATAGGAAAGTCCACGCCGACGGTCAGCTTCGAGATACGCTTAACCGATTGTCCGTGGTTTCCCGGCACATTTAATAAAGATAAAGTGCCAATCTCTTCGCAGGACGGGGTTATCAAAGGCCCTGAGTTTGTGCAGAATAAACTCACCATCCGGATAGTGCCGGGGGACACTGCGATCGATGCCAGCAATGGCGTGCTGGGTCTGACGGCGCAGAAGTATAGCGCCACTGGAGTGGGTGTACAACTGCTTGACGAATCAGGCAAATCTTGGCCTTTGTCGAAGGATGTCAGCGTACCCAATATCAACGGCAATTCCAATTCGCTGACTATCAAGTTCGGCGCACGCTATCTCCAAACGGCGGCCGAGGTGAAGCCCGGCTGGGCCCATGCCGTGGCGACGTACACCCTGAACTATCAGTAGGACTTCGGTTCCGTCAGGCTGATGCGGCTGGGGCCGCCGCGGCCAGCAAACACAAGCAAATTGTTGCGCACATTACCGAGGATAGAAACCATGCACATCCGTGGAGTGCTTTTCTTGCTAGCTGTGCTGATACTGTGCGCGGCGCCGCGACCTGCCCAGGCTGCGCCCAGATGTTTTGCCGTAGGCGGCCCTTTTAACGGAACAATGGCGCTGCAGATCGGCAGCCTTGTCGTACCGCGCGACTTGCCTGTTGGTAGCTGGCTCTACCAACAGGTTTTTCTTCAAAGCGGTAGCGGTGTGCAGATTGAATGCGACGCGCGGCGTTTATCAGGAAGGACTAGCGGCAGGCTCGCAGACATTGGTGCAAGTGTTGATACCATTCCAGGCAATAGGATCTACGCAACTGGCGTACCTGGCATCGGTGTGATGTGGTGGGACGGGCGCGGGCAATATCTCTTGGGCGGTAATGGAGACTTCGTCGGCTTGCACTATCTGTGCAGCGGGATGAATAACCGTACTTCGTGTCGCACCCACTGGTTGAAGTTCTCACCGGCAACGGCGTTTATTCTGGTCAAGACTGGACCAGTGGGAGCGGGAGTCATACTTGCAAGCGATTTAGGCCAGGTGAGGTACAGTGCAAAATTTGATGGCGGCAATGAAGTGAACTTCGCTACGCTTAGCTTGAGAGGGAGTATCCAGGTTGTCAGCAAAACCTGCACGACTCCCAATGTCAGCGTGCCGTTGAGCCGTCATAAGGTATCGTCCCTGAAAGGGATCGGATCCTTTACGCCGACGGTCACTTTCGAGGTCCGCTTGACCGACTGCCCTGGTTTTCCTGGCAGATTTAATGTTGGAACCACTGCTGCGTCGCCATCCTCTTCACAAGATGGCATTATCCAAGCTCCTTCTTTTTTGCCGGTGAATGTCAAGATCCGCATAGCGCCGGGGGAAACTGCTATCGATGCTAGCAAAGGCGTGCTGGGCCTGACGGCGCAGAAATGGACCGCTACCGGTGTGGGGGTACAATTGCTCGACGCATCTGGCCAACCCTGGATCTTGTCCAAGGATATCAGCGTGCCCAATCTCAAGGTCTATACCACCTCGGTGAGCATCAAGTTGGGCGCGCGCTATCTGCAAACGGCGACTAATGTCACACCCGGCTGGGCTAATGCCGTGGCGACCTACAGCCTGACTTATCAGTAGGGTTTGCGTGCTCGTTGCCATCCGGGCGCTCAATTTACGCGCGGTTCACGCCGTTGCCAACTGGCGGTGTGGTGCCAGTAGCTCAGGTGTGTAAGTGACGCGTGTGGACGACGATAAGTGCCCGTAGTTCGCCGATGGACAGGCCGGATGCCTCGTGCATGCGTATCAGCATGTCGGTATCGACCGCACTACTTCCTGTTCGCAGCTTGCTGACCGCGTAGGGGGGCACTCCCAGCTCGCGCGCTAAGCAGGCGTCATTGCGCAGGCCCATGTATGTCAAGAGCCGCTCGACGAGCGCTGTGCTGTCATGTGTGTGGACTCCCGTCTTGGTACCAATTGCATCGACGACCAAGCTATGCGGGAATTGCATCAGATCGCTCATGCTATTGCCACGGGCTTGGTCAGTTGACGCCGGATAAACTCTTCGCGCTCCATTGGGCGCGCCAGCGCATAGCCCTGGCCGATATGGCAGCCGATGCCCAGCAAGGCCGCCAGCACCGATTCGTTCTCGATGCCTTCGGCCACCAGCTTGAGGTTGAGTCTTTGTGCCAGTGAAATGAGGGTGGCGACGATGGCGTGCGAATGGGCGTTGGTTTCCATGTCACGAATGAAGGCGCCGTCGATCTTGACTTCATCGAAAGGCATCTTGAACAGGACGTTGAAGGTGGCGGAACCGGCGCCGAAATCATCGAGCGACAGGGGAAAGCCCTTCGCCCGCAAGGTGTTGAGGCAAGCCGACAGGCACAGTTCGTCGAGAACCGGCAAGTCTTCGGTGACTTCGACTTTCAGCAGCCGCGTCGGCAGGCAGGCATCCCACATTTTTGTGGCGAGCAGATCGGCCATGCCGGGCGTGCACACGGTATCGATCGAGGCGTTGACGGCAACCGGCACGTCGCCACCTTGACGGCGCAGGTGCTGCAACATGGCGATGACTTCCTTGACGACCAGGTCGAACAGGGGCAGATGCAGGCCGAGCCGGTTCACCATGGGAATGAGTACCGACGGCGGCACGCTGCCATGCTGTGGATGGTTCCAGCGCAGCAGCGCTTCCGCGCTGACAACGCGCCGGCTGTGCAAGTCATACTGGGGCTGGTAGACGACGCGCAGCCCCTCACCCGAATGGATGGCATGGATGACGTCCGCGTCGCTGGGCAGGGAAGATGGATGGTGCCTGGTCGCTTGCGGGATTTTTCTGCTTTCTTGCAGCCCGTTGCCGGGCATTGCGAAGGGGCGCGCCGGCAGGCGCTGTCTCATCGTGATGGATGGAAGGGCATACACGGCAGCGCTCATGGCGATTTTCCCGACAGTTTAAGATGGATGCAGTATAGGAAGTCCGACTTTCAGGGAAAATCGGACTGTTCTGAAAAGCCCCGACGTTAGCGTGCCGCGCCTGGGCCGATATAACGGTCGATGAAGCGGAATACGCTCTCGCCCCACAGAATCTGATTGCTTTCCTTGGCCCAGCCATGTCCCTCGCCCGTCATCACCATCCATTCGACGGTATTGCCTTGCTTGCGCAATTGATCGCGCATTTTCTCGCCGTGTATCAGCGGCACGCGCACGTCTTCGCTGCCGTAGGCCATCAGCACGGGCGCCTTGATGCTGGCCGCATTGCCGATGGCCGAGGCTTTCTGGAAATACGCTTCATCGGTTTTCGGATCGCCGTGCATCTTGGAGCCGATGTCGTCCATCACCGGACCGGACATGTCGGACCAGTTGACGGTGAATAGCATCTTGACATCCGTAACGCCTACCCAGTTGATGCCGCATTTGTACAGATCCGGGTTTTTCACCAGGCCGTACATGGTGGCGTAACCGCCGTAACTGGCGCCGATGATGCATACGCGCTTGCGGTCGACGATGCCCTGCTTCACCAAATCCTCGATGCCATCCGTAATATCGTCCTGCATGGCCAGGCCCCATTGCTTCCAGCCCGCCGTGTGGTGTTTCCAGCCAAAACCCGTCGACATGCGAAATTGCGGCTGCAGCACGGCGTAACCGCGCGAGGCGAGCATTTGAGTCAGCCCGTCATAGCCGAAATGATCGCGCGCATGCGGTCCGCCATGGATGTAGGCGACCAGCGGCAGCGCCTTGGCAGGGCGTCCTTGCGGCAAGGTGAGGTAGGCGGGAATGTTCAGTCCATCGCGCGCCTGGTATGAGATCACTTTTTGTTCTGAAAGCTTCTTGCCGTCCAGAAGGGGCTGCATGCTGTACAGCGATTCCAGCGTTTTCTTGTGGGTATCGAACAGATATACCTTGCCCACATTGTTGACGCTGGTGGCGGTGACGACCGCGTGGTCGCCGCGCCATTGGAAATTGACCTCTTCGTTAGGCAAGCTGGCGTTCAACGACGCCTGCAGGCGGGCATATTCCGGATCGAAGTAGTGCTTCGTCGTTTTCATGCCATCCACCTGTACGCCGATGATTTTCTTGCGCGCAACGTCAAACAACAGGCCATCGTCGACATCGGCCTGCGCATCTTCGGCAATCAGTTCGCCAGCGCTGTTATCGGCAAAGTTCCAGATATGCACGCCGGCCTTGTCGCGGCCATTGAAGCGGCCTCCGACAAACAAGGTTTTGTTGTCGAAATCAAAACCCAGCAGCGTCATTTCCTTGCCTTCGTCAAGATAGGCCTGGTGTATGGATTTCCACGGCGCGGATTCACTTTCGCGATGGTAGACAGTCTGCTTGATGCGTTTGCTACCCGGCTCCACGGTCAATGCCGAGGCTACGCGGATCACGTTGGCGTGATCGAGTTGCCAACTGCTGACGGCGCCGGGATTGTGAAACGTCAGCAAGGTTTTGCGGCCAGTAGTCGTGTCGAGGCGAAAAACGTCGCTGGCGCCCAGGTCGGCTCCGCGGCCGCGCTCGTTATTGGAGACAATCAAGTCGTTGCTGTCGTCGCCAACCCGCTTCAATACCCGCACCGGTTTGTAGGGTTTGCCGGTACTGATGGCGTCCTTGACGCTGGCTACCAGGATGCGGAAAGCGCTGCCATCGCGGTTGACGGCAAACAAGCCGCCGCCCGTCTGTTTTTCCATTACTTCGCTGCTGCCCTTGCTGATGCTGAATACCAGGCGCTGGTTGTTTACCCACAGCGGACTGGCGACATCCCAATCCGGATCGGAGGCAACGACAGTGGAGGCGCGCGTCTCGAGGTTGATAATGGCCAGCACAAAGCGTCCGTTGCGAGGCGTGAGCACGGCAAGGTTCTGTCCGTCAGGCGACAGCACGGGGCTGCCGCTAAATTCGCTTTTCTTGAAGAAGTCCGCGATAGGAATCGTCTCGCCGGCGTGGGCCGGGCAGGTATGCATGCCGGCTCCGGTGAGCAGCAAGGCGAGCAGGGTGAGAGTGGGAGTGTGTTTCACTTATATCTCCATGAAAAATGGGGCAAGGGCAGGCAAGGCCGCGCCAGAGAAACTGGCGCGGCCTGATGCATGGCTTACTTGAAGGTGTAATCGGCCGTCAATTGGACGTAGCGTCCCATTGCACTATGCAGGCCGGAAATGAAGTTATTGCCGTAATGTGGATAGAATGGCGATTTCCGGTCAAAGGCATTGCGCACCGCAAAACTCAGCTTGGTGTTCTTGAAGCCGGAATAGCTGCCGCCCAGATTAAAGACGGTGAAAGAGGCGATGCCCTTGCACAAGGCGGGATAACCTTCTGTTGCCAGTTTGCATGGTTGGCTTCGGTCTGTAAAAGACGACATCTTGCCGATAAAATCCACATCCGCCGACAGCTGGTAGGCGGCCTTTTTCCAGGCCACGCCCAGATTACCCTGCACGGTAGGAACTCCTGCGAGACCAGCCTGCTGAGCCGGTTTGTCGTCCGGCGATGCCGCATATTGGTATGAATGGGTATGGCTCAGGTTCAGCTGTGGATGCAGGGTGCCGTATTCGCCCAGGTTGAGCCGGCCCACCATCTTCAAGTCCAGGCCGCGGACCTGTGTCACTGCCAAGTTGGTCAGTAGCATGGTAACGGCGGTGATTTCGCCCGCAGTCGCCCCTGCCAGTTGATCGGCGGACGAGAGCGGTGCGCGTACGACGGACACGGCGGAATTGTTGGCGTAGGCCGCTGGATTATCCAGCACTTTCGACAGGTCCAAGGTGGAAATTTCGCTATCGCGTTTGATCTGCCACACATCGAGCGTGCTCAGGAATGCGCTGCTGGGCTCCCAGGCCATGCCAAGGGTGACGCTTTTTGCCGTCTCCGGCTTGAGATCCTTGTTGGCCCCGCTGCGATACGAAAAGTTACTGTTGCAGCCCAACTTAAAATTGGTATTGCAGCGGGCCGGATCCTTGTACGTGAGATAGGCATTGCGTATATCGGTCGAATTTTCTACCAGCGTGGGTGCACGGAAACCTTCCGCATACGTACCGCGCAACATGAATGCTGGCGTGACCGACCATTTCAATCCCAGCTTTGGCGTCGTCGAACTGCCATAGTCAGAATAGCGGTCATGCCTTGCAGCCAAGCTCGCTTCCAGGTTCTTTACCAGAGGAATGGTGGCTTCGCCAAACACGGAGGTGATATGGCGGCTGTTCGCTATGCCAGGAGGCGATTGCGCTTGATGCAAGAGTTCGCCAGCAATGGAGCGGGGGTCGGGCGAGGTCATCAGCGATTCGCGTCGGAATTCCGTACCCAGCGCTACACCCACGGCGCCGGCGGGCAGCGTGAACAATTCGCCGGAAACCTTGGCGTCGATTTGTGCCAGGGACGACTTGAATGTACTGTCGGAGCTGCTTAATATCGTGCGGTACAGCGACTCGTTGGCGCTGCCGCCGCCAAAAATAAAGCGGCCTTCCTCGTAGGCCTTGGCGAGGGGCGCGGTCAGAATGGCGCTGCTATTGTGGGATTGGACTTTGCTGCCAGTGAAAAGAATGGCCGTCTCCCAATCCCAGTTCTTATAGTCGCCCTTGACGCCTGCCAGATAGCGGCTGAAATCGGTCGTATTCTTCATGCCCTGGGAAGGGAAATCGCGCAGCGAGGCACGCACTCGTAACGTGCCATTGCCGCCGGCAAGGGTCTTGCCGTCCGGACCAATCAGTTCTTTCGGGTATTGCGGGTGGGTAATGGGCAGGCTAAGAGTCGGCTGGCCATTTTGGCCTGCAAACCAGTGCGGGATGCCGGTCACCGTCGCGGTGTTCCGGTTCAACATGAACTCGCCGAATACGGTGGTGCTGGCGTTTGCCTGCCAGGTAATCCTGCTCGTCAGGCCGATGCGATCCGTCTTGCCGCCCGCGTTGATAGTGCTGTCTTTTGCATTGTCGAAGACACAGGCTTGCCCCATGGCATTCGCTTCCAGAATCGACGATGCCGGCACCAGCCGGTCCGCCGGACATTGACTGTCCAGGGTACGTATCACATACCGGCCAGTCGCCTTGTCGGTCCAGAAAACGTTGCCAGGGTAGGTGTAAAGCGTGCGATTATCCTTGTAGCCCCAGGCGCGCAAATCATCCGTACCCAGGTAGGCGTCGCGCTTGTGCAGATACATTTCCTTGCGCGAACGCATGTCGAGCGTGGCATAGGCGTTGAAGTGATCCTTGACCAGGCTGCCTTTACCGAAGGTGATGGTGGCGCGCTGCGTTTCGCCATCGTTGCGGCTGGACTGGCCCAGCGAACCGCTCAGTTCCAGGCCTTCGTAACTGTTGCGAAGGATAATGTTGATCACACCGGCCATCGCTTCGGAGCCGTAGATCGCCGAGGCGCCATCCTTCAGGATTTCAATGCGCTCGACGGCACCGACGGGAATGGAGTTGAGATCGACGAAGGTGGTCTGGAAGTCCGGTTGCGCATATGCGGCCAACCGGCGTCCGTTGATCAGCATCAAGGTCGCCTGGCTGCCGATGCCGCGCAGGTTCATGCCGGCGGCACCGGCCGTGAATCCGTTGGTCTTGTTTTCATTGACCCCCCCCATATTCGCGGAGATGGTGCGCAGTACCTCGTTGATGGAAGTGGCGCCGCCGCGCGTCAGTTCTTCGCGCGTGATGATCTGCACGGGAGAGGCCGATTCCAGTTCGATGCGCCGCACGTTCGAGCCCGTGACGTAGACTCTTTGCGGGGCGGCTTTTTCAGCCGCTTTTGCCTGATTGTCTGACTGCTTTTCCTCTTGTAAGGCGGGCGTACCCGCATCTGTTTGCTGCGCCTGTGCCTGCCCCGCAATGCTGAAACTGGCGGCTGTTGCCAGCGCCAGCCGGACCAGTACGACGATTTTTTTTTCGTTGAGTAACATTGCACCCTCTTTGGTTATATGAAGCCATTGTTGTGGTTGCCAATAACGTGACTCGCCGCCTGGCCGCATGGTGCCTGGTGTGGCACCGGTGTGGCCTGATGCATCAGCGGCTAGTGCTCATCGAAATATTGTATTTTTCTCAATGAGCAACTTCAAATATACCGAGCGGGCAAAGCTGAAAAAATAGGACTGGTCCTAAAGCATTCCGTGAAATTCTTAATACAACAGGGGTCCGCTGGACCGCCGGATAGGGTAGTAAACCTGTGGATGGGGGCGTCAGGGAGCGGAGGGAGAGGGGCGTGTGCGTTGTGCCGTCCTCCATGCTGCGCAGGAGAAGCTGCGACCGGGCGCCTGCGTGTACGCCAGTTCCGGTTTCAGAGATCGAACGCGCCGCGCATGAAGTCGCGCCGCAGTTCGTTGATCCTGGCGGAGTCGCGCGTGTAATACAGCTTGTTTGTCAGCAGCACCGCATAGCGGCCGCGCCGAGGGCTGAGCCACATCGCCGTGCCGGTGAAGCCCAGATGGCACCAGACGTCGTCATCTGGCCCCGTGCCTGCCGCCGGGTGCCAGAACAGGCCGCGCGACGGCTGCAGCTCGCCCGTCCGCACCGTCAGCGATTCCTTCAGCCAATCGGCGTCAAACACGCCGCCGTGCTGGCGCGGCGCCAACATCGCCTGCAGGAAGCGCTGCAGGTCGGGCACGTTGGAAAACAGGCCGGAGATGCCGCACACGCCGCCCAGCAGCCGGGCCGAAAAATCATGCACCACGCCGGCAAGGTGGGCGCCCGCCTGCTCGCAATACTCGGTCGGCGCGACCAGCTGGCCGTGCCGGGTCGCCACAGGACCGAATCCCGTGGCGGCCATGCCCAGCGGCTGAAGCACATGCTCGGCAAGGGCCACGTCCAGCGGCATGCCCAGCAGGCGCTCGATGACCAGGCCGAGGATCAGGGCCGCGCGGTCCGTGTATTCGACAGCTTGATCTGGTACGCCTTCCAGCGGTTCGCGTAGCACGCCGCGCACGATATCGTCGTACACCTCGCCATAGCTGGCGCGCAGGCGGGCGCGCAGCGGCAAGCCGGCCGTGTGCGTCAGCAGCTGGAAAATCGTGATGGGCGCCAGTGCATAACCTTGGGTGCCGGGCAGTACGTCGGCCAGCCGGCTGTCAAGGCGCAGGCGTTTCTGCTTCACCAGCCTGCCGATGAGCGGCCAGACGCTGATGATCTTGGTCAGCGAGGCGATGTCGAACAAGGTGTCGACTTGCATCGCTGCACTGGCGGGTTCGGGCGTGAGCCGCCCGGCCGCGCCCATGACGTGGTGATCCAGGGTGCCCACGGCCCAGGCCGCGCCCGGAAAAATCTGTTCGTGCACGCCGGTTTCCACCAGCGCTGTCAGTTGGTCGGTGTGGGTGCTTATCTGCATGATGATGGTGCCGTGCTTGTCTTGTCATTGTCTGCTGCTGCCACGCCCAGCCAGCGCGCCACCGATTGTGCCAGCCATTCCCCCTCGTCGAGCGGCAGGTCGTGACCGGCATCGCGGTGGATCAGGCAATCGGCCTGCCAGGCGCGCGCCAGGCGCTGCGAGCAGCGGTGGTCGACGAGTCGGTCTAGCGCGCCGGCCATCACCAGCACGGGCATGGCCGGGCGGATTGCCGGGGCGCGGTAGCGGGCGGCCGACAGCAACTGGCGCAGCGCGTTACGCCGGCTGACCGGATATTCCTGCTGGTAACCGAGCCAATCGGCCAGCAGCGCGGGGTTGCCATGTGCATGTCTGCGGCTCGTCAGGCGCAATATCAGCGCTTCCTGGCTGCTTGCATCGCCCAGCAGCAGCTGGCGCAGCAGGGCGCCGTAGTTTTGCCAGCGCAGGCGCCGGTAAAACGGATTGAACGGCCGCATGCTGGTGTTGACCAGCACGCAGCGGGCGATTTCCTGCGGGTAGCTGCTGGCCCATTCCACGGCCACCATGCCGCCCAGCGACAGGGCCAGCACGTGGTAAGGCGCCGGGATGCCGCGCGCCAGCAACTCCCGGCGGCAGTCTTCCACCATGGCGGCCACGCGGGTGGCGCTGTCGTGCGCGTGGCGCGTGCCATTGCCGGGCAAGTCGGGCGTGACGATGCTGGCGCCGGGCAGGGCACGCGCGAGGGTGGCGGGAAAGCTTCCCCAGTGGCGCTGTTCGCGCATCAGGCCGCGCAGCAGGACCCAGGTGGACGATCCGCTCATGATTCGTACCATTGCGCCAGCGCGCGCCGGCGCTGCGCCTTGCGCAGCAAGCCTTCCGGCATCCAGCGGCCGTGGCTGCTGGCGGCGCGCATGAGGAAATCGAACCACACCAGGTGCCGCCGCAGCACGCGCTGCAAGCGGTGCGCGGCCGTGGGGTTGAAGATGCTGACCCGGTTGAACAGCTGGCGCGGGTTTTTCTTGACCCACAGCCAGGAACCCATTTCCAGGGTCAGCGGCAGGAACACGCGCCCGCTGTAGCTGGTGCCGTTCAGGTACAGATAGTCCCACAGGTCGCCATGCGTGCGGTATTGCCGGCTTTGCGGCTCGAACACATAGTTGTGGTTGGGGTAGCTTTGGCTGAACAGTTCTTCCAGCGCGCCGATCTCGGCCAGGTGGGCTATGGGCACCTTGGTATGCGCATGGGGAAACCAGATGCGGTCGCGCAAGCCGAAACCGGAATGGCAATCGAGGGCGATGCTGAACTGGCGCGACAGCAGTTCGCGCTCGACCAGGTCGCACACGGCCTGGCTTTCCACTTCCATCGGGCCATCCGCCGCACCGCGGTACCAGGGCAGGCGGGCGCTGTAGCGCTGTCCACCGAGCATGAACGGCACTTTTTCGCGCGCGCTCAATGGCGCATTGCGCATCAGGTCCACGCCCTGCGGATTGCAGCGCGTGGCTTGCCACATGCCGCCCGGATTAACCAGCGGCATGAACACGAGGCGCATGCTTTCCAGCTGCTGGTGCAGGGTGGCATCCCAGCGCAGGCGCGCGACCAGGCTTTCCAGAAAAGACAGGATGACTTGCGTGCCGATGCGTTCCAGGCCATGGATGCCGCCGAAAAAGCCCAGCACGGGCACGTCGGGGCTGGGATTGCCCATGGCGATCGAGTACACGGGAAACTCGCGCCCATCCATGGCGATGCTGCAGGGCGCGGCCACTTCCAGGTGGCTGCCGCCCTCGTCGATGAGGCGCTTCAGCATGACCAGCTCGGGCAGATTCTTTTCGATCATCAGGCGTCTGAAAGGGAGAGTAGCAGCCAGTGTAGCCGAAATAAGCGCCGCGCCCGACGTCCCGCATGGCGAAATTTGCACGCGGCGGCCATGTCACGAAGCCGTCATTTTTTATGTGTAGGCTATTGCAGTTGATACAAGAATTATCACTTGGCAAGACCTCGCTTCCGCCTATTTCCACCCTCACACGATAGCGACACGATAGCGATATGACAGGCAGCCCGGCATCCGTTCATGTGCTCGCGCTGGCGGGATACCTGGTACTGCTGGGTTTCCTGGCCGCGGTGGGGCCCGTGCGGGCGCAGCCGGCCGATGGCACCGTGCTGCAGTTCGATATCGCCGCGCAAAACCTCGGCGATGCGCTCGATTTGTACAGCCGCCGCACGGGCATCGCCGTGCTGATGGACCAGCACTACGCGCAGCGCCAGTCGGCCGCCGTGCGCGGCCCCCATGCGGCCGGCGCGGCCCTGCAAGCCTTGCTGGAAGGCACTGGCCTGCAATCGCGCCTGTCCGATGCGCAAGCCGTCATCGTGTATGCGCCGGCCGGCGCTTCAGCCACCGCTGTTGACTTGCCACAAGTCAACATCGTGGCCGCCGCCGACATACCGGGCGCCACGCAGGGCGGCGGCGACCATGCGGCCTATGTCAGTCGCTTGCAGCACGTGCTGCTGGGGCTGCTGTGCCGCGCGGCGCAGACGCGTCCCGGCGGCTACCGCCTGGCGCTGCAGCTGTATCTGAACCGCGCCGGCGTGGTGGACCGGGTACACCTGCTCGACAGCACGGGCTTGCGCGCGCGCGATACGGCCATTGCGCGCGTGGTGCTGGGCATGCGAGTGGGCGCCGCGCCGCTGCCGTCGATGCCGCAGCCCGTTTCCATCCTGCTGCTGCCGCAAGGGCCGGGCAGCGAAGTCGATTGCACCGCTGGCGCGCCGGGTAGAAACGCGCCATGAGCATGCCCGACCTGCGCACCAAGCTCAAAGGCCACCTCAGTGCGCGCTATGCCGTGCTGCGCTGGCGCCTCGAAAGGGTGGTCGGCTGCAAGCACCATGCGGCCGATGCGCTGCAGGAAACCTGGCTGCGCCTCGAAGCGATGGTGTCGCCTGGTCCCGCCGCCGCGCCCGTCCACAATCCCGACGCCTATCTGCTGCGCATGGCGGCCAATATCGCCACCGATGCGTATCGCCGCGACCGCATCATCGTCACCGAGCGCGAACGCGAAGAGCTGATGCACATGGCCGACGAGGCCGGTGACGACATCAGTGACCCGGCGCGCATCGTCTCGGCCCGGCTCGACGTGCAGGCGCTCGACTCTGCGCTGGCGGGCCTGTCGCCGCGCCGCCGCGCCATCCTGACGGCGGCGCGCATCGACGGCATGCTCAACGCGGAAATCGCCGAGCGCTTCGGCATTTCCGTGGCGATGGTGAAGAAAGAATTGCAGGCCGCCATGCAACACTGTAAAACGTGCATGGCCGGCGCCGATGCCGCCCAGCGCAGCGATGTGTCGGGCCGGCGTAAATATTGATGAATCCCATGACTGCTCCTGACCGCGATCCACGCGCCCCTTCCCATACTGCCGACAGCGATGCTGACATCGGCCAGCAAGCCGCCGCCTGGTGGGCGCGCCTGCGTGCCGACGATTTTACGCAGGCCGACGCCGACGCCTTGCGCGCCTGGTGTGCGCGCAGCCCCGACCATGCGCGCGCCTGGCGCGAACTGAAGCAAGTGTGGCAGGCACTGGACCCCGCCCTGACCCGCGCCGCCGCCGCGCCGCAGGGGGCGGCCGTGCTGGCGTTCCCGGCGCGCCCCGGCCGGCGGGCTTTCCTTGGTGGCGCGCTGGCGGCCGGCGTGGCCGTGCTGGCCTTGCGTCCACCGCTGGGCGCCTGGCCTTCGCTGCAGGAGCTGAGCGCCGACTACCGCACGGGCACGGGCGAACAGCGGCAAGTGGCCCTGTCGCAGCAGATGACGGTGCAGATGAATACGCAGACGCGCATCAATGTGCGGGCGCCGGAAGCGATCGAACTGCTGGGCGGCGAGGCGGAAATCCTCGCCAGCGGCGCGCGCCAGCCCGTGTCGGTGCTGGCGGGCGCGGGGCGCTTGCTGGCGCAGTCGGCCCGCTTCAATGTGCGCCACACGGACGACGCCGTGTGCGTCACCTGCCTGGCGGGCGCCGTGGAGGTGGTCTGGCAACAGCGGCGCCAGACCCTCGATGCGGGACAGCAACTGGTGTACGACGAGCGGGGCGTGCAGGCGGCCACGGCCGCTCCAAAGGGCGAAGCGAACGCGTGGCGCACGGGCGCGCTGTCGTTTGTCGGCAAGCCGCTGGCCGATGTCGTCGATGAAATCAACCGCTACCGGCCCGGCCGGGTGGTGCTGCGCAATGCCGAGCTGGGCCGCCGCCTCGTGCGCATGCGCTTTTCCATCGGGCAAACCGATGGCGCGCTGGCGATGATACGCGACCTGTATGGCGCGCAAATGACCAGCCTGCCGGGCGGCATCGTGCTGCTCAGCTGATGGCGTGTCGGCTGCCACGCAACTTTTTCATATTATTTCTTCAAAAGCATTATCCCTTCCGCCGCCCAGCTACGTCATGGAGGCATGGACGCTTGCGCCAACGCCAGGCTCCGTTCCCTTCTCTCTAGCCAGGAAACCATTGCCATGACCAAGCTTCACACTGCCCAGCGCCCAGTCCCCACCGTTGACACGGGCGCGCAGCGTAACTCCACGCTGGGCAGCCGCTTGCGGCTCACGCCGCTCGCTTACGCATTGACCACCATGCTGATGGCGGGCGCCTTCAGCACGCCGGCCCGCGCGCAGCAGGCGTTCAGCGGCGGCTGGTTCGCGGCCAAGGGCGCGGCGCAAAATACGGCGGCCAACTCTGGCCGTTTGCCGAATGGCCAGCCGCTGCCGCTGGGTAGCCGGCCCGAAGGCCAGCAACAGCAGGCAAACCAGCAGTTGCAGCGCTCGCTCAATAACCTGAACCTCGCCGCGCGCGCCATCGCCGCGCAGCAGGCGGCCCAGGCCCAGGCGCGCCAGGCTGCCGCCGGCGGCGCCAGTGTGCCAAATGGCCTGGCGCAGGGCGGCTTGCAGGTCGACACCAACAGCCTGACGGCCGGCTGGCTCAATGCCCAGGGTCCAGTGCAGACAGTCGCGAACGGCAAGACGGCCGTGGTGGTGCAGCAGACGGCGGACAAGGCCATCCTGAACTGGGAAACATTCAATGTGGGCAAGGACACGACTCTGACCTTCCAGCAGCAGAAGGACTGGGCCGTATTGAACCGGGTCAACGATCCGCAAGCGCGACCCAGCCAGATCCAGGGCCAGATCAAGGCCGACGGCACGGTGCTGCTCGTCAACCGCAACGGCATTGTGTTTACAGGCACGAGCCAGGTCGACACGCGCAGCCTGGTGGCGGCCGCGGCCCGCGTCAGCGATACGCAATTCCAGAAAAACGGCATCTACAGTCCCGGCACGGCCGGCGCCACGACGTTCACGGATGCGGCCGGCAAGGTGCAGGTGCAGGCCGGTGCGCGCCTGGCCAGCAATGCGCCCAAGGGCAGCACGGAAGGCGGCGGCTATGTGATGCTGCTGGGTAAAGAAGTGCACAATGCGGGCGAGATCAGCACGCCCAAGGGCCAGACCCTGCTGGCCGCCGGCGACAGCTTTACCATCAAGACAGGCGTGGGCACGGATGGCAACCCGCTGTCGACCACGCGCGGCAGCGAAGTCGTGCCGCAGTTCGCGGCCGGCAGCACGGCGGGCAAGGTCGTCAACACGGGCCTGATCCAGGCGCGCGAAGGCGACATCACCCTGGCCGGGCGCACGGTGCAGCAGGACGGCGTGCTGCTTGCCACCACCACCACGGCCACGCGCGGCACCATCCACCTGAACGCGCTGGGCAGCGACGCTGCCGTCACCGTGGGACGCGGCGCCACCACGGCCATCCTGGTCGAAGACGACGGCAAGACGACGGCGCTCGACAGCCAGCGCGACGCCATGCGTGGCCCCGCCGTGACGTCCACGGAAAACATCCTTGCCGTGAACGACCGCCGCGACCAGTCGCGCATCGAGATCGGCAGCGCCGGCACGGTGGAATTCATGGGCGACTCGCTGACCCTGGCCACGGGCGGCCAGATCGCCGTCAACGCGGCCAGCCGCAGCCTGCTGCGCGATGGCGCCCAGCTCGACGTTTCCGGCGCCGTCGGCGTGAAGGTGGCGATGGAGGCGAACAATGTCGAGATCAACGTGCAGGGCAACGAGCAGCGCGACGCGCCCGTCAACCGCGACGGCAAGGCCTTGATCAACAACAATATCTGGGTCGACCGCCGCAAGCTCGTGTTCGTACCGAAAGGCACGAACGGCTACGACAGCGACCGCTGGTACACGGCCGGCGGTTTGCTGGAAGTGGCCGGTTATCTGGGCACACAGGGCCATTCCGTCAGTGAATGGATGGCGCAGGGCGGCACGGTCAGCTTCGGCGGCAAGGATGTCGTCACGCAGCTTGGCTCCAGCATCAACCTGTCGGGCGGCACCCTGGACGTGCAGACGGGCGCGCTGCGCCAGACCTGGCTGAAAGGCGCGGACGGCAAGCTGTATGAGGCAGGCAGCGCGCCCGCCGACCTGGCGTATGCGGGCGTGTACAAGGGCTACGAGGAAGAACATGCGCGCTGGGGCAAGGATGCCAGCGCCTTCTATGCCAATCCATTGATCGCCGCGCAAAAGCGCCTGGAAAACGGCTACACGGTGGGCCGCGACGCGGGCAAGCTGGTGGTGGCGACGGGGTCGGCCGTGCTGGAAGGGGGTATCGCGGGCGACGTCTTCCAGGGCGAGCGCCAGGCACAGGCGCCGCAGGCGCTGCTGGACGGCTACCAGCAGTCGCAGCTGGCGGCCGCGCAGCGGGGGCAATTGATCGTCGGCCAGTATCAGCCGATGTTCGACAAGCGCACGGGCGTGCTGCAGCATGCGTTGTCGGCCGTCATGGACGAGGTGCGCCTGACGCGCGTGCAGGACGGCATCGCCGCCGGCCTCGACGTGGCCGACGTGCTGGCTGCAGAGCGTCAGGGCAAGCTGCTGCTCGACACCAACTTGCTCAACAGCCAGCAACTGGGCGCCATCCGCATCGCCGCGAAAGGCGCGATCACCGTCGACAGCGCGCTGCAGGTGGCCGATGGCGGCAATATCACCCTGTTCGGCAAGGAAGTGGCCATCAACGCCAGCCTGCGCAGCCGTGGCGGCAGCATCGCGGCCGGCAACGTGTTGAACCAGATCGGTGCGCTGGGCATGCTCGATACCTTCGTCAATCCGGGCGTGCCCCCGGGCAAACTGGTGCTGGCCGATGGCGTCAGCCTCGATACCAGCGGTCTGCTCAGTAACGTGCTGCGCGATCCGCTGGCCGCCGCCGGCCTGCCATACCTGAATGGCGGCAGCGTATCGTTGCGAACGTACGGCGACGTGCGCATCGGCAATGGCAGCCTGATCGACGTGAGCTCGGGCGCGGCCATCCTGGCGCAGGCGAAACAGCAGGGTGGCAAGGGCGGCAACGTGACCCTGGCCAGCTATGGCGCGAAGGCGGACCTGGTGCTGGGCGAAGGCGCGCAAGTGCGCGGCCATGGCGTGGCCGGCGGCGGCAAGCTGGAATTGCAGGCCAACAAGATCATGATCGGCTACATTGAAAAACCCGAGGCAGGCACCGTGCAGCTGGATGGCGGCTTCTTCGACAAGGGTTTTTCCAGCTATAGCCTGGTCGGCAAGCAGGGCGTGACGGTGGCGGACGGCACGCAGGTGGATGTGCGCATGCCCGTGCTGCGCGTGGTGGAGAATGAAAAACTGGCCCTGTGGACGCCGGAACAGGTCACGGAAAACCCGCTGAAGGGTACCTTGACGCAGCGCAAGGGTGCCAGCCTGGCCGTGCAGGTGGGCGACATGCAGTCCGGCGCGGCCGACATGGCCATCGCCGAACTGCTGGTGGGCAAGAATGCCGTGGTCAGCGTCGATGCGGGCCAGTCCATCAAGCTGTCCAGCGTGGGCCAGCTGACGGTGGAAGGGCGCTTGAACGCCTGGGGCGGCAAGGTCAGCCTCGGTAGCGTGGCCGTCGACCGGCCTGTGTCCGAAGCGGTGGAGGCGGCCGGCCATGGCCGCTCCATCTGGATCGGCGAGAATGCCGTGCTCGACGTGGCATCGCGCGCCGTCAGCGCCACGGATGCGCAGGGCCGGCGCTACGGCAAGGTGGTCGATGGCGGCAGCATCGTCGTCGGCGGCGAGATCGACCATGCGCAGGGCAGCACTTCGGCGGCCAGCCTGTTCGTCGTCGTGCGCGACGGTGCCGTGCTCGATGCGTCCGGCGCGCACGCCGTGCTCGACGTCAATGGCGACGCCGTCGACGTGGCCAGCGCGGGCGGCAGCATCGCGCTGGCGTCGAACAATGGCCTGTACCTCGATGGCCAGCTGCGGGCCAGGGCCGGCGGCGCGGGCGCGGCGGGCGGCACCCTGTCCGTGGCCACGGGCACACCCGAATACCTGAAAGTGCTGGCCACGCCCAAGGTGCTGCAGGGCCGCCAGCTGCGGCTGACGCAGCGCCAGGTGGCCAGCGACCTGGCCGGCGGCGTGACGGCGCGGGAAGCGGCCGAGGACGGGCCGCAGGCGCTGCAATACGGCCATGGCCGCTTTTCCGTGGAACAGGTGGAGGCGGGCGGTTTCGGCAACCTGGCTTTGCTGGGCGCCGCCAGCTTCGATGGCGACGTGTCGCTGACGATGCGGCAAAGCTTCCAGCTGTACGGTGCGCCGCTGCTGTCGCCCGGCAGTGAGCCCGGCGCGAAGGTCAGCATCGCGGCGCCGTATGTGCGCCTGGCCAGCATCAAGCCGGCCGGCCGCGATTTCTATACGACGCCAGGCAGTGCGGGAGAATCGCCGGTCGCCAGCCAGATCAGCATAGCGGGCGACCTGATCGACGTGCGCGGCATGGTCGACATCCTCGCCAAGGACGTGCGCCTGACCAGCCGCGGCGACCTGCGCTTCCTGCTGTCGCCGCTGGGCTGGGATGGCAACCAGCCGTCGACGGTGCTGTCCTCGCCGGGCGACATGACCCTCGTTGTGGCCCAGCTGTATCCGGCCACGGGGGCCGGCGCGGCCGTGCGCGTGGGCTATAGCTCCGTCAACGGCAAGTTCGGCTACGATCCGGCGCACAGCCTGACCATCGGCCGCAGCACGGCTGGCGTGCCGGCCATGCCGTCTTCCGCCTTCGGCTCGCTGGACCTGGAGGCCGCGCATATCGAGCAGGGCGGCGTGGTGCGTGCGCCGCTGGGCCGCCTGGCGATCGGCGCGGCCCGCTATGACAATGACAAGAGCCTGAGCGTCAATCTGCTGGCCAACAGCATCACCTCCGTCAGCGGCGCCGGTCTTGTCATGCCGTATGGCGGCACCGTCGACGGCCAGAACTGGAACGTGGACGGCAAGCTGGCCACCTTCATGGGCGTGGGCGGCTTCAATGCGCAGGGCAGCTTGCGCGTCGGCGTGGAAATGGCGGGCGTGGCCGTGGACGTGCAGCCGGGTGCGCTGCTCGACCTGTCCGGCGGCGGCGAACTGACGGGGGCCGGCTTCATCGCGGGCCGCGGCGGCTCCACCGACGCGCGCTACCATCCGCTGATGCAGGTGGGGGCGAATGGCGGCTTCGTCCTGCCTGGCCTGGCCACCAATCCCGTGTACGCCATCGTGCCGGGCGCGCAGGCGCCGCAGGCACCCGCGGGCGGCGAAAAGGCGGCGTCCGACCCGGCAGTGGGCCGGCAGGTGACGATAGGCAGCGGCGTGCCGGGCCTGGCGGCAGGCACCTACACGCTGATGCCGTCGACCTATGCCTTGCTGCCAGGCGCCTTCCGCGTGGAGCTGAACGGCCTGGCGGGCCAGGGCAGCGCCGGCAATCTGGCGCAGCCGCTGCGCAACGGTTCCTGGGCCGCGCCCGGCACCCTGTCCATTGCCGGCACGGACATCCGCGCGCCGCTGGCCAGCCAGCTGATACTCACGCCGGCCAAGGTCTTGCGCACGTATTCCCAGTACAATGAAATGGGCTATGCGGCGTTTGCCCTGGCTGATGCGCAAACGCGCGGCATACCCCGCGCGATGCTGCCGTCCGATGCGAAAACGCTCAAGCTGACCCTGGCGCAAGGCGGCGGTCTGGACACATTCCAGTTCCGGGGCACGGGCAAGTTCGCCGCGGCCGATGGCGGCTATGGCGGCACCGTGGTGCTGATGTCGAACGATAGCGCCGCCGGCAATATCGAAATCCTTGCCGACGGCGCGCCGGCTAGCAGCGGCGCCGGGCAGGTCAGCATACGTGCTTCAAGCCTGAACAATATCGGCGCGGCCCGCATCGTGGTGGGCAATTCCCCCACCGTGGAATATGGCCAGGGCGGCAATTATGTGAACTTCGGCGTCCAGTCGGCGCGCGCCATCTACCTGCGCGCCGGCGCCGTCCTGTCGGCGCCCGAAGTGTTCCTGGTCGCCCAGGACCCTGGCAATGAGGAATTGGGCGATGGCGTGATCGATATCGCGGCCGGCGCCGGCATCAGCACCCTGGGCCGTGGCAAGGCCGCGTACGACGCCAACGACGGCTTCATCTACAAGAGCCGCCCGGACGTGCACGTGCTGGCCGCCTCGAACGGCATGCTCAATGTGGCGCCCGTCAGTGGCGCGACGCGCGGCGGCATCCGCATCGGCATGTGCGACGACGCCTGCGCCGGCACGGCCAGCCTGTACTCGGAAGGCACCTTGCTGCTGGCCACCAGCGGCAGCTTCCAGCTGGACGACACGGCCCGCTACGGCACGCGCAACCTGAGCCTGGCCGTTGGCGCCATCAATATCGGCGCCAACGAGGCGCTGGCGGCGGCCCAGGCCAGTGGCACGCGCCCCACCGGCCTGACCCTGAACCAGGGTGTGCTGGACCGCCTGCTGCGCGGCGACACCAGCACGGGCGCGCCGGCCCTGCAGGCGCTGATGCTGAACGCGGCCGACAGCGTCAATTTCTATGGCGACGTGGTGCTCGATACCTACGACAAGACGAGCGGAAAATCGAACCTGGAGCGCCTGGTGCTGACCACCCCGGCCATGTATGGCCAGGGCGATGTGGGTACGGTGGCCACCATCCGCACGGCCAACCTGGTCTGGGGCGGCGCCCTGTCCGCGGCCGGCAATGTGATTGCGCGCGGCGCCGGCACGGGCAGCGGCTCCCTGAACCTGGAGGCGGAACGCATCGATTTCGGCTTCGGCCCCTTCACCCAGCCGGCCGGCGTCGCCTCGTTCGACCGCCTGGCGCTGGGCTTTGCCAACGTCAACCTGAAAGCGTCGGGCCAGGTCACGGCCAACCACAAGGGCAGCCTGTCCGTCTACCAGTCGCAGGGCGCATATGAGACGGGCAAGGGTTTCCAGTACAGCGGCGGCAATCTGAACATCGGCACGCCGCTGCTGACGGGGGACGCCGGTTCCGCGCACAGCTATACGGCGGGCGGCGCGCTGAAGGTGGCGGCGCCGGCCGGCGCGGCGCCAGCGGCTCCCGTCAGGAACAATGACGCGCTGGGAGCCCAGCTGAGCTTGAACGGCGACAGCGTGAGCGTGGCCACGGCCGTAGTGCTGCCGAGCGGCAAGCTCACGGTCAGCGCCCGGCACGACATCACCGTGGCCGACGGGGCACGCATCGACATGGCGGGCCGCAAGAGCACCTTCTTCGACGTGGATAAATACAGCTGGGGCGGCGACGTGACCCTGGACAGCCGCGCCGGCGATATCCGCCAGGCTGCGGGCGCCGTGATCGACCTGTCGGCCGAGAACAACCGCGCCGGCAGCCTGAAGGCCGTGGCCCTCGATGGCGCGGCCGGCATGGTCGATTTGCAGGGCAAGATCCTGGGAGGCGCCAGCGGCAGCTACGACGCGGGCGGCACGATGGTGCCGTACAAGAAGGGTAGCGTGGACGTGCGCGCACACACCCTGGGCGCGGGCGGCACCCTGGACAGCCAGTTCGCCTCGCTCAACCAGCGCCTGAATGAAGGCGCGGTGACGGGCGGGCGCAACTTCCAGCTGAAACAGGGCGACTTGACCATCGGTAATGAAATGAAGGCGGGCGAAGTGCAGGTGTCCGTCGACAACGGCCGCCTGGCCGTCGCTGGCGTGATCGATGCCAGCGGCGAGCGCGTGGGCAGCATCCGCCTGGCCGGCAAGCATGGCGTCACCCTGGCCGGCAACGCCGTGCTCGACGCGCATGGCACCGTCCTGCGCGTCGACAGCTATGGCAAGATCATCGACAGCCCGAACCGCGCCATGGTGGAACTGAACGCGGGCGAGGGCACACTGGACCTGGCTGGCGGCGCGCAGATCGACGTGCGCCACGGCACGGCGGCCGTGGCCGGCAAGGGCAAGGGAGAGCACGACGGCGCCGCGCGCGGCACGGTGGAACTGAGCGCGCCGCGCCTGGGCAGCGGCGGCGCGCGCACGGATATTGACGCCGCCACCTTTGGCGACGTCGCCATCGCCGCCGGCGGCGGCTTGACCATCCGCGGCGCGAAATCCATCGCCGTCAACGCCATGCAGCGCTACGACGACGCGGCCTACGCATTGGTGCCGGGCGCCGATGGACAGCCCGTGCCAGACCTGTCGGCCAGCGGCCGCCCCTACCAGGTGATCAACCAGGCGTATCTTGACAGCAAGCACGGGGACAGCACGGCCTTCATCGATGCGGCGCTGGCCAACACGAACTTGCGCAACGGCAAGTTGGCGGGCCTGGCCACGGCCGCGTATGCCGATGCGCTGCATTTGCGTCCCGGCGTCGATATCGTCAGCAAGACGGCGGACGGCGACCTGGTGGTGCAGGGCGACCTGGACCTGTCGGGCATGCGCTACGCCAGCCTGAACCCGCGCTTTCAAGTAAGCAATCTGTGCGGCTCGGGCGAAGTGGGCAGCCTGCTGCTGCGCGCCGGCGGCGATCTGAGCATCTATGGCAGTATCAATGACGGCTTCGCGCCGCCGCCTTCCACCCAGGACGACAGTGGTTGGCGCCTGCTGCCGGGGCGCGACTTCAACGGCAGCGACGTCATCGTGCCGGGCAAGGGCGTGACCCTGGCCGACGGCACCATCTTTCCGGGCGGCGCCACGCTCAATTACGACGTGCCCGTCAAGGCCCTGAGTTTCCGCGCCAACACGCGCCTGCCCGTGGCCGTGGTCCTGAACCAGGCGCTCACCTTGCCGGCCGGCACGGTACTGGCGGCAGCCGTGCGCGACAGCGCCGGCAATATCGTCCACGCGGCGGGCACCTTGCTGGCCACGGAACAGACCTTTACTGCCGGCATGCGCCTCGATGCGGGCAGCGTGATCGCGCAAATGGTCAAGGTGCGCGCCATGACCTGGCCGAAAGGCATCGCCTTGCCGGGCTTGCTGGGCGAGCGCAACGTGGTCACGCTGAATGGCAAGCTGGCGCTGCCGGTCGGCGCGCTGATCCCGAACGGCACCGACGTCAAGCTGCTGCCCGGTGTGACGGCCATCGAACTGCGCCCGGAAGTGGCGGGCCGCCAGGGCAAGCTATGGGCCATCGCATCCATGCTGGCCGAAGGCTCGCAATCGTGGGGCATGCGCCTGGCGGCCGGCGCCGACCTGGAGGCGGCCGACACGCGCAGCGTGCAGGCGCATCCGGATCACGGCACCCTGCGCCTGGCCGACAGCCATTACGGCATGTATGGCGTGCTGGTGCCGCCGAAGGGCGTGCAGCACTGGACGCAGGCGGCGCAGGAGCTGGGCGAGCGCGAGGGCATCGTCGGCATCGTGGCAGGCACGCCCATCACCGAGGAATTCATCAGCCAGTTTGGCCAGACCGTGGCCGAATTCTGCGCTGGCGACGCGACCATGTGCGTGCTGAAGGTGGCCTATGTCTGGACCAAGGCCGGCGCGGAAGAATTCGCCGACCCCAGCGTCAAGGCGGGCGACGTGGTCGATCCGGTGGGGCTGAAATGGCTGACCATTTGCGAGGAAAACCCCACCTGGTGCACCAGTTCCAGCCCCACGTATGACTACAAGGCGTCCAGCCTGCGCTACAGCGTGCTGCGCACGGGCACGGGCGACCTGGACCTCGTCAGCGGCGGCGACCTGCGCATGGACAGCCTGTATGGCGTGTACACGGCCGGCATGTCGTCGGTGGCGACGGCGGCCGGCGACCCGTACAACCTGCCGCGCGCGCGCAACCTGGACGGCACGGTGCTGTCCAACCCCGATGGTGCGCATGAACGCCTGGTCGATGGCGGCGCCGACAGCCTCTACCGCGCCTGGTATCCGGACCAGGGCGGCAATCTGCTGCTGCAGGTGGCTGGCGACCTGAGCGGTTCGCTGGTGGGCGCGGCGGCGGCCAGCAACGGGCGTCCCGTCAAAAAGGATGGCCTGGGCGATTCTGTGGCGGTGGGCAACTGGCTGTGGCGCCAGGGCAGCGGCGGCGTGGCCACGGGTGGTCCGGCCCAGCCGACGGCGTGGTGGATCAATTTCGGCAGCTACGTGGGCCGCGATACCCTGGCCGATACCGTGCTGGGCTTTACTGGCTTCGGCACACTGGGCGGCGGCAATGTGCGCGCCGACGTGGCGGGCGATGCGGGCGTGCTGGCACCGAAGGTTGCCACCGTTTTCAATACCAACATCAATCCGCGCTCGCAGGGCTTGCTGCTGGCGGTGGGCAGCACGGGCCGCGTGCTGGCCGATGGCAGCCTGCAACTGACGGGCGGCGGCGACCTGGACCTGCGCGTGGGCGGCGATCTCAATCCCGCCAGCCAATCCAGCGGAGGGCATCTGAATGGCGCGCTGGCCGACTTGCGCGGCCACGTGGAGGTGGCGGCTGCGCAGCTGGGCGGCGTCGCGCTGCAGTACGGCACGCGCTCGACCGACCACGTGCCGCTGGAAACACGCGCCTTCGACGCCTTCCGCGCCACGCGCGCGACGCCGCAGGGGGGCATGACCCTGGTGCCCGGTGACGCCACGTTCAGCGTCGCAACCCTGGGCGACCAGGTGCTGCAGGACGTGGCCGACCCCGGCCGCGTACCCATGTTCAACGCTTCGTCGTTTACCAGCGCGTCGGGCGAAGCGGGCGCCGGCTACAGCTGGTTCAGCCTGTGGACGCCGCGCACGGCGCTCGACCTGCTCTCCGCCGGCGGCAACATGACGCCGCTGACGGCGGGCATCGACACGGCCACCGACCTGGCCATCGTCTACCCATCCATCGTGCGGGTCGCGGCGCCGCATGGCAGCCTTTACTACGGCAAGACCATCACGGATTGGGGTGGTGCATCCGCGTATGCCTCGCCGTTGCTGCTGGCGCCGTCTCCCAATGCCCAGCTGCAATGGCTGGCCGGCGATTCCATCTATGCAGGCGGCTATGCCGTCAGCCAGTCCGGCGCTGCCGCCGACAGCATGGCGACGCCGTTCAAGCCGGCCTTCGAGGCCTGGAACCTCCGGCCTGGCAGCCTGACTTCCGCAGGCGGCAATGTCTCAAGCACGGGCGTACCGTCGTCGCAGTGGAGTTTGCCGCTGTTCGCGTTCGGCCCCGATTCCGCCGCCGGTCCCGCCAACAGCGGCACGCAAGTGGCGCGTATCTATGCCGTGAAGGGCGACCTGGTGGGCGTGAATAGCGGCCGCATGGTCGAGTTCTACGATGCCAGGCATGCGGGCATCACGTGGTACGAGGGGGGACAACCGGTGTGGATGAAGGCGGGCCGCGATATCGTCAGCAGCGGCACGGCCCAGCTGGAAGCCGTGAGTGGCAGGGGCGACGGCGAAATGATGTTCCGCAATTACAGCAACTTGTTCGTGCACAACAATGCGTTTGACGTATCGGTGGTCTCCGCCGGCCGCGACATCCTGAACAGCTCCTTCAACGTGGCCGGCCCCGGCACGCTGGATATCAGCGCCGGGCGCAACATATTGATGCAGGACAAGGGCAGCGTCGTCAGCCTCGGTCCCGTCGTGGCGGGCGACAAGCGCCCGGGCGCCGGCATCGCCATGCAGGCGGGCGTGGGCGCGGCCGGCCTCGATTACCTGCGCTTCGTCAAGCCGTATCTCGACCCGGCGAACGTGGCGCAGAAGGGCGTGCCGCTGGCCGACCAGGCCGGCAAGGTGGTGAAATCGTACGACAGCGAACTGGCGATCTGGCTCGGTGAGCGTTACGGTTTCAAGGGCACGCCTGCCGAAGCGCTGGCCTTTTATCTCGCCTTGCCCGAGCCGCAGCAGCGCGTGTTCGCCCGCACTGTGTATTTCGCCGAGCTGAAGGCGGGCGGGCGCGAGTACAACGACTGGGACAGCTCGCGTTATGGCAGCTTCCTGCGCAGCCGCAACGCCATCGCGGCCCTGGCGCCGGCCACGGACACCAATGGCAAGGCGATTGCCTATGCGGGCGACATCGTCATGTACCGCGGCCTGTACGCGGTGCGCAATGACGGCGAGCAGCGCTGGGATTACTACCCCCGCAGCGGCTACGTGCACACGAACTTCGGCGGCGACATCGAGCTGCTGACGCCGGGCGGCAGGCAGGTGTTCGGCATCGAGGGCGAGGCGCCGCCGGCCACCTCGGGCGTCATCACCAAGGGCGGCGGGAATATCGACCTGTTTTCGCACGGCAGCATCCTGCTGGGCCAGAGCCGCATCATGACGACGTTTGGCGGCGACATTCTGGGCTGGTCGTCGCAGGGCGACATCAACGCGGGGCGCGGTTCGAAGTCGACCATCGTCTACACGCCGCCCAAGCGCGTGTATGACAACTGGGGCAACGTGACCCTGTCGTCCGACGTGCCGAGCACGGGCGCCGGCATCGCCACCCTGGCGCCGATCGCGGAAGTGCCGGCCGGCGACGTGGACTTGCTGGCCCCGCTGGGCACCATCGATGCGGGCGAGGCGGGCATCCGCGTCTCGGGCAACGTCAACCTGGCTGCGCTGAAGGTGATGAACGCGGCGAATATCCAGGTCAAGGGCGAAGCGAAGGGCATGCCGACGGTGGCGTCCGTCAACGTGGCGGCCATGACGAACGCCAGCGCGGCGGCGACACAGGCCACGGCGGCGGCGCAGGAAGTGGTACAGCGCGAGCGCGCCGCCACCCGTTCCGCGCAGCCATCCGTGTTCACGGTGCGCGTGCTGGGCTTTGGCAGCGAAGCGCCGCCCGACAGCGCGCAAGCCACTCCGGCCGACGGCGCGCGCATCGAGGCGGCCGATTACAACCCGCGCAGCGCCGTGCGCGTGCTGGGCCTGGGGACGTTGCCGGAATCGGCCACGCGCCAGCTGACGGCGCAAGAGCGCAGCAGGTTGTCGCCATGATGGCCGGCATGACCCATGTGGCTGCTGCCTTGCCCTTGCGCATGGCGGGGCATACCGGCATGGCCTGGTGCCGGCCTGCCATCCGGCCCCGTCTGCAGGCGGCCAACGACGTGGCGCCCCTGCCAGTTCCGCCGCCAGGGCAGGGCGCCCGCCTGCAGGCGGTGCTGGAAAGCAATTACGCGGCCCTGCACCGGCGCCTGGCGCGCCACCTGGGCTGCGCCGAGCTGGCCAGCGACAGCCTGCACGACGCCTGGCTGCGGCTGGGCAGCTTGGCGGCAGGGGATGGTGCCGCGCTGGCGCACAGCCCCGTCGCCTATGTGTTCCGCGTGGCGTGCAATGCGGCCATGGACAGCCTGCGCCGCAACCGCGCCTGGCTGTATGCGGACGAGGGCGATGGGGACGGCGCTGCCGGCCTCGTCGATTTCCTCGCCGATACGGCGGCCGGGCCGGAACGCCTGGCCGAGCTGCAGGCGGATGTGCGGCGGCTGGCGCAGGCCGTCGACTTGCTGCCGCGGCGCCACCGGCAAGTGCTTGAAGCGCTGCGCGTGGACGAGCTGACCCGCCAGGAAGTGGCCGAGCGGCACGACATGTCCTTGCGGAATGTCGATACGGCCCTGCGCCAGGCGCTTGACCATTGCGCCCGCCACACGGGTTACGCGGCGCAGGGGGGCGTCGGCACGACCCGGCGCAGCCTGCGCCTGCGCCAGGGATAGGCGCTCACGGATGTTTTACGTTCGTTCGCGTACAGACGCGCAGTAATCCGGCCGTCAGACTGGTGCTTCGGGCCTGCATGCGCCCACCCAGCCAGTCCACAGCCAGGAGGAAGCGCGAGATGACAGAGTGTAATCACATCAATGCCGGCAGGCGCGGTTTGCTGATCGCCGGCGCGCTGTCTGCCACGGCAGCGGCCGTGCCCGGCGTGGCGGGAGCGGCGGAAGCGGTGAATACGGCCACCCAGGCCGGTGTTTCTCCGCCACCCGTCCTGATGCAAGTCAGCCTGGACGTCAATGGCCGGCGCCACAGCCTGGAACTCGACACGCGCACCACCTTGCTCGACGCCTTGCGCGAACAACTGCACCTGACGGGCACCAAAAAGGGTTGCGACCACGGCCAGTGCGGCGCCTGTACCGTCATGCTCGATGGCCAGCGCATCAATGCCTGCTTGACTCTTGCTGTGATGCATGACGGGGCCAAGGTCACCACCATCGAGGGACTGGGCACGCCCGACAAGCTGCACCCGATGCAAGCCGCCTTCGTCGCGCATGACGGTTATCAATGCGGCTATTGCACTCCCGGGCAGATCTGTTCGGCCGTTGCCGCGCTGTCAGAGATCCGCCAGGGCATCCCCAGCCACGTCAGCACCGACTTGAATGCGGCCCCGCAGGCGACTCCGGAAGAATTGCGCGAGCGTATGAGCGGCAATATCTGCCGCTGCGGCGCCTACTCCAACATTATCGAGGCCATCGCCGAAGTGGCGGGGAGGCGGGCATGAGAGTGTTCAGCTACCAGAAGGCCGCCACGCCGGCCGAAGCGGCGGCTGCCGCCCTGCACACGCCGGGCGCCCGCTTCATCGCGGGCGGCACGAATCTGCTCGATCTGATGAAACTGGAGATCGAAACGCCCACGCATTTGATCGACGTCAATGGCCTGGCCCTGGACAAGGTGGAAGCGACTCCCGACGGCGGCTTGCGCATCGGCGCCCTCGTGCGCAATACGGCCCTGGCAGCCCACGCCACCGTGCGCCGCGATTATGCCGTGCTGTCGCGCGCCTTGCTGGCCGGCGCCTCGGCGCAACTGCGCAACAAGGCGACGACGGCCGGCAACCTGCTGCAGCGCACGCGCTGCCCTTACTTTTATGATACGAACCAGGCGTGCAACAAGCGCGTGCCGGGCAGCGGGTGCTCGGCCATCGCCGGCTTCAGCCGGCCGCTGGCCATCGTGGGCGGCAGCGATGCCTGCATCGCCACGCATCCCAGCGACATGGCCGTGGCCATGCGCGTGCTTGACGCTGCCATCGACACGGTGCGGGCCGACGGCGCCGTGCGCACCATCCCCATCGCCGACTTTTACCGCTTGCCGGGCAACACGCCACAGCTGGAAACAGTACTGCAGCCGGGCGAACTGATCACCAGCGTGACCTTGCCCCGGCCCGCCGGCGGCACGCATGTCTACCGCAAGGTGCGCGACCGCGCCTCGTACGCGTTCGCGCTGGTGTCCGTGGCGGCCATCATCTTACCCAATGGCACGGGCAGGCTGGCCCTGGGCGGCGTCGCGCCGCAGCCGTGGAGAATTTCTGGCGCCGAACAGGCCATACCGAATGGCGCCGCCGCCGTGGCCCGGCAGTTGCTGGCCGGCGCCAAACCGACTGACGACAACGCCTTCAAGGTGACCCTGGCGCAGCGCACGATTGCCGCGGTGCTGGCTGAAGCGCAAGCGAAGAAAGGCTAGGGCCATGAAATTCACGATACCTGCGACCACCAATCCCATCGACCAGCTGAAAGTCGTGGGCCGTCCCACGGACCGCATCGACGGCCCCCTGAAAACCACGGGCACGGCGCCGTATGCGTATGAACAGAACAAGGCCGCGCCGCATGCGGCCTATGGCCATGTGGTCGGCGCTGCGATAGCCAGGGGCAGCATCGCCTCCATCGACACCAGCGCCGCGCGGCGCGCGCCTGGCGTGCTGGCCGTGGTGACGGCGGAATTGGCGGGAAAATTAGGCAAAGGCAAGATGAACACGGCGAAGCTGCTCGGTGGTCCGGAGATTGAACATTACCACCAGGCCATCGCGCTGGTGGTGGCGGAAACCTTCGAACAGGCCCGCTCAGCTGCGCAATTGCTCGACGTCAAATATGTCGAGCAGAAGGGCGCCTTCGATTTGGCGAAAGCAAAGGGCACGGCGGCCAAGCCGAAGGACGGCAAGCCCGACAGCAAGACGGGCAACTTCGCTGGCGCCTTTGCCAATGCGCCAGTGCGCCTGGACGCCACCTATACGACGCCTGACCAGTCGCACGCCATGATGGAGCCGCACGCCTCGATTGCCGCCTGGGAGGGCGACAAGGTGACGCTGTGGACGGCGAACCAGATGGTGGACTGGGGCCGCGGCGACCTGGCCCGTACCTTGGGCATACCGAAAGACAAGGTGCGCATCGTTTCGCCCTACATCGGTGGTGGCTTCGGCGGCAAGCTGTTCGTGCGCGCGGAAGCCTTGCTGGCGGCCTTGGGCGCGCGCGCGGCGCAGCGTCCCGTCAAGGTGGCCCTGACGCGGCCCCTGATGTTCAACAATACGACGCATCGGCCCGCCACCATCCAGCGCCTGCGCATCGGTGCCACGCGCGACGGCAAGATCACGGCCATTGGCCATGAATCGTGGTCCGGCGACTTGAAAGGTGGCCAGCCGGAAACGGCCGTGATGCAGACGCGGCTGCTGTATGCGGGGCCGAACCGCATGACGGCCATGCGCCTGGCCGTGCTCGACTTGCCGGAAGGCAATGCCATGCGTGCGCCGGGCGAGGCGCCGGGGCTGATGGCGCTGGAAATTGCCATGGACGAGATGGCCGACAAGCTGAAAATGGATCCCATCGTTTTCCGCATCCTGAACGACACGAAAGTGGACCCGGAAAAGCCGAGCAGGCCGTTTTCCCAGCGCCGCCTGATCGACTGCCTGCGCACGGGCGCCGTGGAATTCGGCTGGAAGGAGAGATCGACACAGCCGGGCTTGCGGCGCGACGGCCGCTGGCTCGTCGGCATGGGCGTGGCGGCCGCCTTCCGCAACAACCTCGTCATGAAGTCCGCCGCCCGCGTGCGCCTCGATGGCAATGGCGTGATCACGGTGGAAACGGACATGACGGACATCGGCACGGGCAGCTATACCATCATCGCGCAGACGGCGGCGGAAATGCTGGGCGTGACATTGAACAAGGTGGTCGTGCGCCTGGGTGATTCGGATTTTCCCGTCTCGGCCGGTTCGGGCGGGCAATGGGGCGGCAACAGTTCCACGGCCGGCGTCTACGCGGCCTGCGTGCGCCTGCGCCAAGCCATCGCCGGCAAGCTGGGCTTCGATGAAAAAGAAGCGCGCTTTTCCGATGGCCAGGTGAGCCAGGGCGAGCGCAGCGTGCCGCTCGCTGCCGCCGCCTACCATGGCGACGTCGTCGCGGAAGACCATATGGAATACGGCGACCTCGATAAAAAATTCCAGCAATCGACGTTTGGCGCCCATTTCGTCGAAGTGGGCGTGGACAGCGACACGGGCGAAGTGCGCGTGCGCCGCATGCTGGCCGTGTGCGCGGCCGGCCGCATCCTGAACCCGAAAGCGGCCCGCAGCCAGGTGATCGGCGCCATGACCATGGGCGTGGGCGCGGCCCTGATGGAAGAACTGGTGGTCGACCAGCGCCGCGGCTTCTTCGTCAACCACGACCTGGCCGGCTACGAAGTGCCCGTGCACGCCGACATCCCGCACCAGGATGTCATCTTCCTCGATGAAACCGACCCCATGTCCTCGCCCATGAAAGCCAAGGGCGTGGGCGAGCTGGGCATCTGCGGCGTGGCGGCGGCCATCGCCAATGCCGTCTACAACGCCACCGGCGTGCGCGTGCGCGACTATCCGGTGACCCTGGACAAGCTGTTGGCGAAGTTGCCGGAATCGGCCCGTATTGCCTGAACGGGGCGGGCTATTGGTTTCTTGTATCTGCACTGCTATATTGTCGAAACATTATTCGATCGTATGGGAGAGGCATGAAGCGCACACTGTTGCTGGTGGTGGGTCTGTTTAACTTGAATATGGCCGCCCAGGCCTCGTCCTTGCCCGATTACCCCTTCATTTTCCAGACAGGGACGGCCCAGGTGGAAGTGCCGCCGGACATGGCCGTCATGGAGATCACCGTTGCCAGCCGGGGCGCCGATGCGGCAAAGACGCTGGGCGTGGTCAATGCTGGTGCCGCGGAGGTCTTCCAGTTGCTGGGCAAGGTGAAAATTGCGCAAGCGGATATCCAGGCCTCCGAAATCATGCGCACGCTCGATTATTCAGGCAGGGAAAAACGCGATTCGCCGCCCATGTATGTCATCAACCGCAACCTGCGCGTCTGGGTCCGGGACTTGGCGGCATGGACGCCACTGGTGTCGGAGCTGGCCGCCATGAAAAATATCACCCGGATGGATACGGAATTCAAGACCAGCGCGCACGACGCGCTGGTCGCCGAACTGGATTTGAAGGCTGCCAGGGATGCGGAGACGAAGGCGGCGCGCATTGCCAAATCGTTCAACCGGAAGATTGCGTCCGTCATGGCCATATCGGAAGTGTCGTTTCAATCGATCGAGCGCGCGCTGATGCGTTCGGGCAATGAGGGTTTCGCGCCGCCGCCCTTTATTCCTCCCACGGAGCCTTCGTCGGCCGTCCGTGCGCCGGGCAGCATCGCATTGGAAAAGAGCGTGAATGTCCTGTTCAAGCTGGAATAGGCGCAGCTGGCGGCGCGGCATGTCAATATGCATAGCAAAATTGCGCGACATCCTCCGGTCTCTGCAATATAATGAGAATCATTATCATTAAAGTCGCCGGATCCGCTCTTGTCTGCCTTGCCTTTCCCTTCGAATGACACGACCCTGGCCGCCAGCCTCTTCACGGGCCACCAGGGCTGGCTGCTGCAGCGCCTGCTGTTGCGTTTGCGTAACCGGGCCGAGGCGGAAGATGTCACTTCTGAAACGTTTCTGCGCGTATTGCATGCGGGGCGCCTGGCCGCCATCCGCGAGCCGCGCGCGTATCTTACGACGGTGGCGAAAAGCATCTTGCTGCAGCAGTGGCGGCGGCGCGATATCGAGCAGGCGTACATCGACACCCTGGCGCAGCTGCCGGACGCCGTGCAGCCGTCGCCGGAAGAGCGTGCCGTGCTGCTCGAAGCGCTGGAGCGCCTGTCGCGCGCCCTCGATACCTTGTCCAGCAAGGCGCGCAGCGCTTTCCTGATGAGCCAGCTCGACGGCCTCACGTATGCGCAGATCGCTGTTGAACTGGGCGTGTCGGCCAGCATGGTGCGCCAGTACATGGCGCAAGGCTTGCGCTGCTGCCTGGCTGCGGCGGATTCCGCATGAGCATGTCCCCTGCGGTACAGGATGCGGCCATTGGCTGGCTGGTCGAGCTCAGCTCGGGCGAGGCGGACGAGGGCCAGCGCCAGGCCTTCATCCGCTGGCTGGCCGCCGATGCGCGCCATGCGGCCGCGTGGCATACCCTGGGACGCGCCGTCGAGCATAGCGTCGGCCCGCTGCAGGCGGCGGGCGGGGCGGGGACCGTCGGGCAAACCCTGGCGCGCGCCGCGCAACACGACAACAAGCGGCGCCAGCTGCTGCAGGGCGCCCTGTGTCTGGCGGGCGCGGCATTCGGCGGCGCCTGGCTGCTGCGCGGCAGCCCGTTTTTGCCGGACTGGAGCGCGGACCTGCATACGGCCACGGCCAGGCGGGGCCGCTTTGCGCTGGCCGACGGCAGCGTGCTGACCTTGGATGCCCGTTCCTCTGCCGACACGGACGTTACCCATGAACACCGGCAAGTCACCTTGCGCCAGGGACAGCTGCTGGCCCGCGTGGCACAGCCGGCAAGCGCCCATCCCTTCCTGCTGCGCAGCACGCACGGCACGGTGACGGCGCTGGGCAGCGAACTGATGTTGCGGCGCGAAGCGCTGGGCACCATCGCGCTGGCCGTGCAGGGCGACCTCGAAGTGCGCTCGGCCGGCAAAGGCCTGGCGCGCGTGCTGCGCCAGGGCCAGGCGGCGCGGTTTGACGAGGACCGCCTGACCATGTTGTCCGGCATGGCGGCAGGGCCGGCGACGGCGTGGGAGCAGGGCATGCTGCTGGCCGTCGACCAGCCGCTGGGCGAAGTGGTGGCGGCCTTGCGTCCCTACCGCCACGGCTATATCGACATCACGCCGGCGGCCGCGGCGCTGCGCGTGTCGGGCAATTACTCGCTCGACGACAGCGGTGCCACCTTGCTGGCGCTGGCCGAAACCCTGCCCGTGACCCTGCGCCAGGGCCCCGGTGGCTGGTGGACGGGCCTTGATCTGAAGGCAAGCTGAAATATTTTTGCGCCAGCACTGTCACTTTTGGCGCGTCGCGGCTCATACCTGGTGTAGCCCCACTTTTCCTTCACCATCAAGATAGAGTCCCAGCATGCCACCATTGTTGATGCGCCAGATTCCCCTGGCTGTAATGTTACTTTCCTGCGCCGTGCCTGCCGTCCTGGCGCAGACGCCATCGGTCCAGATCGCGCCAGCCACCGTGCGCTATGACGTGCCGGCCCAGCCCCTGAATGCCAGCCTGATCGCCATTGCCAGCCGTGGCGGCGTGCGCATCTCCATCGATGCGGACCTGGCGCGCGGCGTCAGCGGGGCGGCCGTGCAGGGCGATTTCACGGCAGAGCAAGCCTTGCGCCGCGCCTTGCAGGGCACGCAGCTGGCCTTGCTCAAGACCGGTAGCGGCGTCTATACGGTACAAGCAGCCGCACCACAAGCTTCCGCCGTCCAGCCGGAAGCGACCATGCCGGAAGTGCTCATCACCACCAATTACCTGGGCCAGGTGACGGAAGACACGGGCTCGTACACGACGGGCGCCGTCAGCACGGCGAACCGCCTGGTGCTGTCGCCGCGCGAGACGCCGCACGCGGTCAGCGTCGTCACGCGCCAGCAGATGGACGATTTCGGCCTGGTGCAGCTCAGCGAGGTGCTCAGCCACACGCCCGGCGTGTACGTGCAGCACATCGACAGCGAGCGCACGATCTATTATGCGCGCGGTTTTTCGCTCGACAATTTCAGCTACGACGGCTTGCCGTGGACGCGCGACGCCTCGCTGAACCTGGGCGAGTCCCTGGCCAACATGGACCTGTACGACCGGGTCGAGGTGCTGAAGGGCGCGAATGCGCTGATGAGCGGTGCCGGCACGCCGGGCGCCACCGTCAACCTGATCCGCAAGAAGCCCACGCGCGAACTGCGCGCGCTGGCCGACCTGTCGGCCGGATCGTGGAGCAATTACCGCGGCATGGTCGATGTGGGCGGCCCCCTGAACGACAGCGGCAGCGTGCGCGCGCGCGCCGTGGCCTCGTACCAGGACAAGCATTCCTTTGTCGACCGCTACCAGCGCCGCTCCGAACTGGCGTATGGCACGCTGGAAGCGGATCTGTCGCCGCGCACTTTGCTGACCGTGGGCGCCGACTACCAGCACACCGTGCCGCGCAATAGCGACTGGGGTGGCGCGCCCCTGTTCGACGCGGACGGCAAGCGCTTCACCATGCCCCGTTCGTTCAACGGCGCGCCCACCTGGAGCACGCAGCAGACGGAAGCCAAATCCGTCTTCGCTTCGCTCGAGCACACGTTTGACAATGGCTGGCTGGCCAATTTGCGCCTGATCCACCAGGCCAATGCGCTGTATGCGCCCGTCGCCTACCTTGACGGCTTCCCGAAGGCGGACGGCAGCGGCACGTCCGTCACGGCGCGCCAGTACAACAGCGACGCCACCAGCAATGGCCTGGACATGTACGCCAAGGGCCCGTTCACCCTGCTGGGCCGCACGCATGAGCTGGTGGTGGGCGCGAACGCCTACCGCAAGCAGTCGGACGACGTCTTCAGCCCGTATTCCTTCATCAAGGTCGACAATATTTATACCTACCGGGGCATCGTGGCTGAGCCAAAATGGGAGCTGGACACGGCCCGCGAAGTCATCCGTCAGAAGGCCGTGTATGCGACGGGCCGCTTTTCGCTGCCGCAGGGCGTGCACGTGATCGTGGGCGGGCGCCTGTCGTCCTACGTCAATCCCACGGCCGACATCGACGAGTCGTCGATCTTCACGCCGTATGCGGGCCTGACCTGGGACTTTGCGCCGGATCTGACGGCGTTTGCCAGCTACAGCGATATCTTCAGTCCGCAAAACAGCCGCGACGTCGACAACAAGACCCTGGACCCGATGCTGGGCAAGAATATCGAGGCGGGCGTGAAGGGCGTGTTCCTGAATGGCCGCCTGAACGCCAGTGCGGCCGCCTTCGAGGTGCGCCAGGATAACTACGCGGAATACGTTGACGAGGTCAACAAGGTGACGGGCATGGATGCCTACCGCGCCATCGACGGCGTGCGTTCGCGCGGCGTGGAACTGGAAGTGTCGGGCCAGCTCATGCCGGGCTGGCAGTTGCAGGCCGGCTACACGCACAAGATCGCGCGCGACGCCAGCGGCAAGGTCAACACGCTGGCGCCGGAAGACCAGCTCAGCCTGTACAGCACCTGGCAGCCGATGCCGCGCCTGACGGTGGGCGGCGGCGCCCGCTGGCAATCGCACACCTGGCAGAAAACCCGGGCCGTACGCGGCGGCACCACCACCGTGCACCAGGGCTCGTATGCCGTCTTTGACGTCATGGCGCGCTACCAGATCTCCGACCGCCTGGCCGTGTCGCTCAACCTCAATAATCTGGGCGACCGCACTTACTACGGCATCAGCACGGGCCGCCGGGTCAGCTATGGCGATCCGCGCAATGCGATGCTGAGCTTGAGTTACCGCTATTGATGCGTAGTCAGCGCAGGCCGGGCGCATGCCGCCCGGCCTGCATGCGCATCAGAAGCGGTAGGTCAACGTCCCCCTGACACTGCGCGGCACGCCATACGTGCCTTGCGCATAGGTATTGATGTTGATGTATTTCTTGTCCAGCGCGTTTTCCACGTTCAGCTGGGCTGTCAGCTGGCGCGACAGCTGGTACGTGGCCATCAGGCTCACCGTGCTGTAGGCTTCCTGCGTCACTCTTTCCTTGCCGTCCGGGCCTTCGTCGTCAAAGTAGAACTTGCTTTGCCAGTTGACGCCGCCGCCCACGGTGAGGTCGGGGCGTACTTTCCACGTGGTAAATAATCGCGCCGTCGAGCGTGGAGACAGGGTGTTGATGTCCTGCTGCTCGCGGTCCCTGGCGCGGAAGTGGCTGGCGCTGGCCGTCACGTTCCAGCCCGGCGCCAGGCGGCCCGACAATTCCCCCTCGATGCCGCGGCTGGTGGCGCCGCGCGCCGCATAATACGCTTGCGTGGTGGTGCCGGGAACCCGGTGCGCGCCGTCCGGCTGGGCCAGCTTGTCCTGCTTGATTTCAAAGATGCCGATAGAACCGTTGGCCCGGCCCTCGGCCAGTTCGCCCTTCAAGCCCACTTCCATGCTTTGCCCCGTCAGCGGGTCCAGCCAGGCGCCCGCGCGGTCCTGGTTTTCCTGCGGGCGGAAGATGTCCGTGTAGCTGGCATAGGCCGAATACGTTTCATTGAGATCGATCACCACGCCCGCGTAGGGCACGAACTTGCTCTTGGCGAAGGCAAAGCGGGCGCTGCCGTCAAAGCCGATGCGGTCCTTGTCCCAGCGGCTCAAACGCCCGCCGAGGATCAGCTTGGTGTGCTCGGCAAGGTTCAGCCGCGCCGCGCCGTAGGCGCCATATTGCTTGGTCGTGTATTTTTCCGACAGCACGAGTTCGCCCCAGGCCGGCTGCGGGTAGCTGCCATCCCAGGCGAGGAAATTGCCGATCGGTTCAGGGTCGAGCGCTTCCTTGACGCTGAACTCGGCGTGCTGCAGCGTGTAGTTGGCGCCGACGATGATTTCATGCTGGCGTCCGCCCAGGGTAAATGGCCCGGACAGCTTCACGTCGGCGCTGCTCTGGTCGCGCGCGCCGATGTAGCGGTTCGGATAGCCGAGCATGCCCAGGCCCGTGATTCTATCGGGCCGTTCCGCCAGGAACACCAGCGGCGTGTCTTCCGTATGCTTGCTGTACATGGCTTGCGCCTGCGCTTTCCAACCCTGGCCCAGCGCGTGTTCGACGGTGGCGTGCACATTCGTCTGTTCCGTGGCCCAGGCGGCCCAGCGGGGCGCCGTCGTGACGGAACGGTCGAAATCGGTGCGCGAGCCGTCGCTGTACCACAGGGGGAAGCCGCCCCAGTTGCTGCCTTTCGGATCGTTCTTCTGGTAGCTGGCGCCCACCATGGCCACGGTGCCGGGCGCCAGGTCCGCCTCGGCGGTGGCGTAGACGAGCTGGCGCTGGTTCGAATAGCCATTGGTAAACGACTTGCGGTCTTGCCAGGCGCCCGCCACCCGGCCACGCACGGAGCCGTCCCCGTTCAGCGGCGTGGCCAGGTCGAGCGTGCCCCGGTAATCGCTCCACGAGCCGGCCGCCAGCGACCATTGCCCTTCGAATTGCTTGGCGCTGGCCCGCTTGCGCACCAGGTTGATCGAGGCGGACGGGTAGCCGGCGCCCGTCAGCAAGCCCGTGGCGCCGCGCGTCACCTCCACGCGGTCGTAGATCAGCGAATCCATTTCCGATTCGCCGCCCGAATACTGCACCTTATAGGTGGTGGGCACGCCGTCGTACTGGAAGTTGTCGACGTCGAAGCCGCGCGCGGAAAAGGTGCTGCGTTCCGTGTCGAACTGGTTGACGGCGATGCCGGGCGTATTGCGCAGCACGTCGCGCACCGTCAGCAAGTCCTGGTCGTCCATGCGCTGGCGCGTGATGACGCTGACCGATTGCGGCGTCTCGCGCAGCGACAGCACCAGGCCCGTGGCGCTGGCCGTGGCCGGCGTCGTGTACGAGCCCGTGCCTTCCGTGCTCGTGCTGCGCTCGGCCGTGGCGCGCACGGCGATGCCGGGCAGGGTGGCCGCGTCGGCCGCCGATGGCAGCCTGCGCACGGCGTAGTGGCCGCCGCCCTGGTCGACAGCGTATAAGCCGCTGCCGTCCAGCAGGCGGGCGAAACCGTCGGCCACCTGGTAGTTGCCGTTCAAGCCGCGGCTGTTCAAGCCCGCATACAGGCTGGCGGCGCCGGAAATGCTGACCCCGGCGTCGGCCGCAAACGCGGACAGGACGGTGCCGAGGGGGCCGGCGGCCACCTGGTAGTGGCGCGCGGGCGCCTGCTGCGGGTGCTGCTGGGCGGATGCGGGCGCGCTCAAGGCCAGGCTGCCCAGCAGGGCCAGGGTAATGCTGGTGTGGCGGTAATGCTTCATTGCTTGTTTCCCTTCGTTCATGTGTTGGTCCTGTGTGGATTGACGGGGCACATGACGGAAAGGGACATTGTTCTCAAAAATTTTTATGCGGGCTCGACGGAAATCCACCAACGGCTGTGGCGCCTTACGCGGATGGGCAGCGACGCTTGCAGCAGGGCCAGCAGAGCGTCCGTGTCGCGCAGCTGGTACACGCCCGACACCCTCAGCCGCGCCACGGCCGGATCGCAGCGCACCACGCCGTGGCGGTAGCGGGCCAGCTGCGCCAGCACCTGGTCCAGCGGCGTGTCGTCCGCGTACAGCAGGCCCTTGAGCCACGCGGACGCATGCGGCGCCAGCGGCTGCGGCGCGCCGGCGGCCGTTTCATCGAAACTGGCTTGCCAGCCCGCCTGCACGATGACGGGCGGGCCTTCGGCGGGCCGCACTTCCACGGCGCCCTGCGAGACGGCCACGTGGGTGCGCGCGCCCAGCAGACGGTCCTCCTGGCGCACCGTGAAGCGCGTGCCGATGGCGCGGACGCTGCCGTTGCTGGTGCGTACGATGAAGGGACGCCCGAGGGGATCGGGGCTGGTCGCCACGTGTATCTCTCCGCCGCGCAGGTGCACCAGGCGCAGGGACGCGCCGAAGACGATGTCGGCGGCGCTGGCCGTATTCAGGCTCAGGCCGCTGCCGTCGGCCAAGGTGAGGTGGCGGATTTCGCCTGTCGCCGTGCGCAGGTCGGCCGTCCAGGCCTGCCATGGCGCCACGCGCAGCATGGCCCAGCCGGCTGGGCCGGCGACGATCAGCACGGCCAGGGTCTTCAGGATGGCGCGGCGCTGCGCGCGGGCCGGACGGTCCAGCACTTGCCTGGACAAGGGCATGGCCAGCGGCGGAGGCAGCATGCCAAAGGTGCGGCACACTTGCTCGGCCCGTTGCCACGCCGTTTCATGGTCGGGGTGGGCGGCGCGCCAGCGGGCCAGCCCCTGTTGCGCGGCAGCGTCCAGTTCGCCGCCTTGCAGGCGCATCATCCAGTGCGCCGCTTCGTGCGCGGCGCGCGCATCGAGAGTCGCGCTCATGTCAGGCCAGCAGCAGGATGCATTGTTCGAACGCCTGCACCATGTAGCGCTTGACGGTGCGCTCGCTGACGTTCAGGCGCGCGGCGATGTCCGCATACGCCATGCCTTCCAGCTGCGACAGCAGGAAGGCCGTGCGCACCTTTGCCCCCAGGCCGTCGAGCATGGCGTCGATCTGGTGCAGGGTTTCCAGGATCAGCATTCGGTCTTCCGCGGACGGCGCGACGGGGGCGGGCAGCTGCGCCAGGGTGGCCAGCCATGCCTGTTCCAGCGACTGGCGGCGGTAATGGTCGATCAGCAGGCGGCGCGCCACGGTGGTCAGGTAGGCGCGCGGCTCGCGCAGGGTGACGGCGCGCTCGCCGGGCGTGGCCAGCAGCTTGACGAAGGTATCCTGCGCCAGGTCGGCCGCGTGATCCGTGCAGGACAATTTACCGCGCAGCCAGCGCAGCAGCCACGGATGGTGCTGGCCATACAGCAGTGCGACAGGATCGGCGGCGGGGGATACGGCAGACGTCACGATACACTCCAGGTTGGCGCTGAAGTTCCCCCAGGCCGCCGGCAAGTGCAGGTTCTTCTTGAATGCGAATGGTTCTCATTTTACATTGGCGTGCCTGAATGTCAATGCGGCAGCCGGATTGGCATGGCAATCATGCTCTTTCCGCTATACTGGCCCCCCGGCACTGCCGCCATTCTTTGAAAATCACCATGGACTTGAGTACCCACGCCGCCGTCGTCAATGGCGAAGCCTATCGCGATGGCAGGAAGATCGCCCATTTCGATATCGACAAGGTGGGCGACTTCCTCGGCGATCCCGATTGTTTCGTGTGGATCGGCCTGGCCAGCCCCGACGTCACGGCCATGCAGGCGCTGCAAACGGCTTTCGGCTTGCACGAACTGGCCGTCGAGGATGCGCAGGGCGCGCACGAGCGGCCCAAGCTGGAAGAATACGGCGACACCCTGTTCATGGTGATGCACACGGCCACCCTGGACGGCGAGGCCATCGTCTACGGCGAAACCCACGTCTTTCTCGGCCCCCGCTTCATCATCACGGTGCGCCACGGCGCCTCTGCCGGCTATGCGAAGTTGCGTGAGCGCAAGGAAAGCGTGCCCGAGAAGCTGGCCAGCGGCCCTGGCTACGTGCTGTATTCCATCATCGATTTCATCGTCGACCAGTACCAGCCCTGCATCGACCATTTGCAGGCCCGCTTCCAGCACCATGAGCTGCAGCTGTTCAAGCCCAGCTTGAGCGAAGACAAGCTGCAGGATTTCTACCAGCTCAAGACGGAACTGCTGAAGCTCGACGCGGCCGTCAATCCCCTGCATGACATCTGCACCCAGCTGATCCGTTTCCATGGCGATATCGTGCCCAAGGAAAACCGCATCTATTACCGCGACATTCTCGACCACGTCAAACGGGTCACGCACACGGCGGGGCAGATGCGCGAACTGGTCAATTCGGCCATGCAGGTGGCGCTGGGGCAGATTTCGATCCGCCAGAACGAGGTCGTCAAGCGCCTGGCCGCCTGGGCCGCCATCCTGGCCGTGCCCACCATGGTCTTCAGCCTGTACGGCATGAACTTCGAATTCATGCCGGAACTGAAGTGGCGCGGAAGCTATCCGGCCGTGATCGTCGTCATCATCGCCGGCTGCTGGTGGCTGCACCGGCGCCTGAAGCGCGAAGGCTGGCTGTAGCCGGCAGGCTTACGCTTCGGCCAGCGCGCTTGCCGCCTCCAGTATCAGCGCCGCCACTTCCACGGGACGCGAGGCCAGCGAGGCGTGGCTGGCGTTGAGCGTGATGACTTTGCGCGCCTGCAGGCGCGCGGCCATGCGCTCCTGGTTGACGGGGGCAATCATGCGGTCGGCAGTGGAAATCTGGTACCAGCTGGGTTTATGCTTCCAGGCCGGGTCGCTGACGGTGTCGCCGAAGGTGCTGGCCAGCGGCGCTTTCTGCACCACGCCCAGCACGGCACCTTCTTCCGCGTCGAGGTCCTGGCAAAAGCTGTCATGGTATTGCCCGGGCTTGACCCACAGATAGCCGTCGCTGTCGCCTTCCAGATTGGCCGCGCCGATGGGCGGGTGTTCCTGCGTGATGCTGCCCGGGCTTTCGCCCGCGTCAGGCGCGAAGGCGGCGATGTACACGAGGCCGATCACATTCGGCGCATTGCCGGCCACGCTGATGACGGCGCCGCCGTAGGAGTGTCCTACCAGTAATACCGGGCCATCGACCTGCGCCACCATCTTGCGCGTGCGCTCGGCGTCGTCGGCCAGCGACGTCAGGGGCAGTTCGACGGCGCGGATGGCCGTGTGGCCCTGGCGCCGCAATTCGAGGATGACGCGGCTCCAGTGGGCGGCGCCGCCCCAGAAACCGTGGACGAGGATGATGGTGGCTTGCTGGCTCATGCGGAACTCCTTGTGGTGTAGGAAAACAGCGTAGGCCGCGCGCGTGCCTCAAGGCAAGCGCGCGGCGGGCAGGTGCACGCTCATTGTAGACCTTCCCAGCGCATGGCCTCGATGGCGCCGACCACCGTGCTCTCGTATTCGATGAAGAAATCGCTGTGGAAGCCGTTGCGTATCACCAGATGGCTGCTGCCGGGCAGGGCGGCGGCCAGGCGGTCGCCGTCGGCCAGGCGCAGCGGGCGGATAAAGTCCAGCAGCGCTTGCGCTTCGGCCCGGGTGGCGGGATCGGCTTGCAGCAGCCATGGAAACAGGTTGCGCAAGGTGCCGGGATCGACCGTGACGACGAGCGCCGGCGCGCGCACGCGGCGGTAGTCGGGCGAAAAATTGTGAGCGGCCATGTCCATGGCCCTGGCGACGGCGGGCGGGGTATTCGCTTGCACGGCGCCGCCGGGCAGCACTTCCAGCGCGTCGCGCCAGTTCGCTTCCAGCGCCGGCCACCATTGCTTGTTGATCCGCCTGGCATAGGCGATCGAGGCGTCCAGCGATGCCAAGTCGGCCGGGCCAGGCGGCGGTTCGTCGAAGGGCGTGGACTGGGGTTCCTCATAGCCGCCGCTGGTCAGGTAATCGAAGGTCGTGTCCAGATAGACGAGTCCCCGCACGCGCTGCGGGTGGCTGCCGGCGAACAGGGTCAGCTCGTTGCCGGCGATGGAGTGGCCGGCCAGGATGATGCGTTGAACCTTCAGTGCGTCCAGCACGGCCAGCAGGTCGGCCACCAGGGTGGCGGGAGCATACGTCATATCGTTGGCGTCGCTCCCGGGCAGCGGCTTGCTGGAGGCGCCATAGCCGCGCCGCGTGACGGCCAGCACGCGGTGGCGGCGCGCCAGCGCGGGCGCCAGGCTGTCAAAGGCGTGCGCATTGGCGCCCAGACCTGCCAGCAGCACGATCACGTCGCCGCTGGCGACGCCTGGCGCCGCGGGCCAGTCGCGCACGTACAGGCTGACGCCGGGGGCGACGCCGATCTGCCGGTCGATCACCGCCGCGGCGCGCGGCCCGCTGCCGCCGCCACAGGCGGCCAGGCCCGCCAGCGCGCCCATGCCGAACAGCAGGCGCCTGCGGGCGTGGAAACGGGGGATGGCATCGGTGGGTCTGGTCATGCGGCACTCCTTGCTGGACGGGGACATGGCCAGTATCGGCGCCGCGCATGAAGTACAGCTGAGGGGCGGGTGAAGGAAGGCTGAAGTACCCGCCGGCCGCGCTAGTGCGACACCAGCACCGGCAACGTCGCCTCCTGCAGCACGGTGCGGGTGACGCCGCCCAGCAGCGCTTCGCGCAGGCGCATGTGGCCGTAGCAGCCCATCACGACCAGGTCGCAGCGCCGCTGCGCGGCCATGGCCAGCAGGGCCGCGCCCACGTCCTGCCCCGGCGGCGTATCGTGCTGCAGCACCTCGACGTTGACGCCATGGCGCGCCAGGTACAGGGCCAGGTCGGCGCCCGGCTGCTCGCCGTGCGCGGCCGGCTGGGCGTGCGAATTGACGACGGCCAGGGTGACTTGCCGCGCCCTTTGCAGCAGCGGCAGCGCATCGGTGATGGCGCGCAGCGCTTCGGCGCTGCCGTTCCAGGCCAGCAGCGGATGCTGCGCGGCGCCCGCCGGCGCGGCGGAGGGCGCGTGCGGCACCATCAGCACGGGCCGGCCGCAATGCAGCATCAGGTATTCGGCCGTGCCGGCGATAACGCGCGACGGCGTATCCTGCGCATCCGTCTGGCCCAGGATCAGCAAGTCGCAATAGCGCGCCTGCAGCAGCAGCGCGCCTTGCGCGTCGTCGTCGACGAAGCGCGTTTCGTAGGCGCCCAGGCCTTCCTCGCGGGCGATACGCTCGAAGTCGTGCAGCGCCTCGCTGGCCTGGGTGCGCAGCGCCTGCATCTGCGCCGGCGCAAACTGCAGCGCGTTCACGCCGCCGCCATACGCGTAGCGCGAGATGCCGCTCATGGCCGAACCGATCAGGTGCGCCCCTTCGGCGACGGCCAGGCGCACGGCCAGGCGGATGCGCTGGGCGCAGTGGCGGGAATTGTCGACGTGGACCAGCAGGGTGGTATAGGGCATGGCGTTTTCCTCGGTTGTCGGTTATCAGGTCTGCAGCACGTAGCTGCCCGGCGCGTCGCCCAGGGCAAGCCCCATGGCCGGTGGCGCCACTTGCGCGCCCGCGCGTTCTTCCAGCCACGCTTGCCAGGCGGGCCACCACGAACCGTCATGGTGCGGCACGTCGCGCTGCCAGCTGTCCGCGTCGACATAGGGCGCATCGTGGCCGTGCGTGGCCAGCTGGTAGCTGCGGCGCGGCTGGCCCGGCGGCGAGACGACGCCCGCATTGTGGCCGCCCGAGGTGAGCAAAAAGGTGACGTCCGTGTCGGTCAGCAGCTGCAGTTTATACACGGAGCGCCACGGCGCCACATGGTCCGTCAGGGTGCCGACGGCAAAGATCGGCGCGTCGATGTCGCGCAGGGCGATGTGGCGGCCCGCCGTGCGGTAGCGGCCTTCGGCCAGGTCGTTGTGCAGGAACAGGCGGCGCAGGTATTCCGCATGCATGCGGCAGGGCATGCGCGTGGCGTCCCCGTTCCAGGCCATCAGGTCGCTGTCCTGCTCGTCTTGTCCCATCAGGTAATGGCGCAGCTGGCGCGACCAGACCAGGTCGTTCGAGCGCAGCAGCTGGAAGGCGCCCGCCATCTGCTTCGTATCGAGGTAGCCCTGCTTCCACATGGCCGCTTCCAGGAAGCTGACCTGGCTATCGTCGATGAACAGCGACAGTTCGCCCGGCTCCTTGAAGTCGACCTGCGAGGCCAGCATGGTGAGGCTGGCCAGGCGCGCATCGCCGTCGCGCGCCATCGTCGCGGCGGCGATCGCCAGCAGGGTGCCGCCCAGGCAGTAGCCTGCCGCATGCACCTGCGGCGCGCCCGTGATGCGGGCAACGGCGTCGAGCGCATCCATCACGCCCAGCTGCCGGTAGTCTTCCAGCGACAACTCGCGGTCTTCTTCCAGCGGATTTTTCCAGGAAATCATGAATACCGTGTGGCCCTGGCCCACCAGGTAGCGCACCAGCGAATTGTGCGGCGACAGGTCGAGAATATAGAACTTCATGATCCAGGCGGGCACGAACAGCAGCGGCGTGGCATGCACCTTGGCGGTGGCGGGAGCGTACTGGATCAATTCGATCAAGTCATTGCGGTAGACCACCTTGCCCGGCGTGACGGCCAGGTTCTGGCCCACCTTGTAGCGGTGCGCATCGGGGGCATGCGCTCCCATGGCGGCGCGCTGCCAGTCGCCGGCCGTGTGGGCCATGCCGCGCGCCAGGCTGGCGCCGCCGCTGTCGAGGGCCGCTTGCTGCACCACGGGATTGGTCAGCATGAAGTTCGACGGCGCCAGCATGTCGAGCCACTGGCGCACGGTGAACGTGACGACATCTTCGTGGTGCGGCGAGACGCCGCGCACGCCCGTGGTGGCGCGGTGCCACCATTGCTGCTGCAGCAAGAAGCCCTGGTAGACGAGGTTGTACGGCCAGCGCCGCCAGGCAGGGTCGTCGAAGCGCCGGTCCTGCGGCAGCGGCGCGATGCACGGCGGCTCAGTGGCGCTGCCGGCCAGCGCCGACTGCAGCGCGTACTGCTGCCAGCGGCCGATCTTCTTCCACGCTTCCTGCAGCAGGGTTTGCTGCTTCGATGGCGCCAGCGCCAGGTGGCTGAGCCAGTCGGCATAGGCGTTGCCCAGCGCGGCAGGCGAAATGCCGCCCGTGAACTTGCCCAGCCAGGCGCTCAGCAGCAGGTCCAGGGTGGCGCCTTCCGGCGCGCTTTCCGGATAGTCGGGCACTGGCACGCCTTGCCAGGCGCTGCCCAGGCGCTCATGTTCAATGTTGTGTTCCGCGTCGCTCGGCTGCGTCTTGCTCATCCAGGGCTCCTGTCATTTTTTTACAGGGTAGCAAGAGCTTGTTCAAAAAATTATGATCTACATCAAGTTTGGCCGGATGCGTACGGCAGGCGGCTTGCCACCTGGATGGCAGTTCGAATAAAAGCCATTTAAACGAATATTGCGATTCAAATGATTATATTGAATTTTAATCCATGCGGGTTCGGGCCTGGATGGCGTGAAAAGCTTGCTGTGAACCATTTTTCACTATGACGGGACATATTTCCTCCATCGTTCTGCCGGTCACCGAATAAGAAAAACGTTTTTTTCGTGAATTTATTTGTTGTATTTGAGAAATTTATGTAGCAAGATGTAGTTAAGCAAGAAGTGAAGCAAGACCGCTCACGGTGGATAGAGGAGATTGACATGCATACGAAAATGTCGGCAAGCGGCAGCGAAGAGGCGGGCAAGGGCTATTCACACGGGGCAGGTGCGGGTGCCGGCAATGCGTCCGTGCGGCGCCTGAAGGCGATCGGCTACCTGGCCCTGTTGCTGGCCATATTGCCGGCCGCAACGTGCATCGCCATGGGGCGCGCCGGCGTACCGGCGCCGTTCAGCACCGCCTGCGGCGTGGTGTCGTGCGTGGCCGCAGGCCATGCGCTCTAGCGCACTGCCTGCGCTTCCTCGCAGATCCATGCCATGAATGCCTGCACGGCGGGGCGCGTGGCCGCGTCGGGCCGCGCCACCAGGTAGTAGGCAAAGCGCGCGGGCCAGGGCAAGTCCAGCACTTGCACCAGTCGCCCGGCGGCGATTTCCTCCTGCGCGTACAGCTGCGGCACCAGGGCCAGGCCCTGGCCCGCCTCGGCTGCGCGTATCAATAGAAAGTCATCTTCGAAGGCCGAGCCGCGCCGCGCCCGCGCCGCATCCGTGCTGTCGTCCGGGGCGCCATGCGCGGCCAGCCACAATGGCCAGTCGGCGCGGTCCGTATCGTGCAGCAGCGGGTAGCGCAGGCAATCGGCCGGCGTGGCGATGGGCGGCTGGCCCGCCATCAGGGATGGACTGGCGACGGGCACCAGCACGGGCGCCATCAATCGCGTCACCTGCAAGCCCGGATAGTCGCCCAGGCCGTGGCGCAAGGCCACGTCGACCCGGTCGCGGCGCAGGTCGACCAGCGCGGATGTCGCTTCCACGCGCACCTCGATATGGGGATGGCGCTGGTTGAAGCGACCCAGGCGCGGCACCAGCCACGCGGCGGCAAAGGTGGCGACCGTGCTGACGGTGAGCGTCTGGCGCGCGCCCATGTCTTCCAGCGCCTGGCTGGCGCCGGCGATCTGCGCAAAGGCGCCCAGCAGGGCGGGGTGGACCATGGCGCCCGCCTCGGTCAGGCGCAAGCCCTGGCGTTCGCGCGTAAACAGGGGCATGCCGACCCGCTCTTCCAGCAGGCGGATCTGCTGGCTGACGGCACCGGACGTCACGTGCAGCGCCTCGGCGGCCGCCTTGATGCTGCCGCGCTGGCCCACTTCGACAAAGGCGCGCAGCGCCTGGAGCGGTAAAGGATGCTTCATCGATATAGTTTTTCTATAGTTGTACGCGAAAAATCATCGTTTCAGTTTCGCTCTGGAAAAACGCATTATAGGGGCATGCGGCGTTCTTTTGACGTCGAGTAAAACTATATCGATAGGATCTCCATGTTACTTTCACATCGGCAACTTTGTCTGGTGTTGCTGTGCACCACGCAATTCGTTGCCTTGCTCGATTTTTCCATCACCATGATTCCCTTGCCGCAAATCCAGCAGAGTCTGGGCTTTACGCCCGGCGGGCTGCAATGGGTGATCAATGCCTATGGCGTGGCCATCGCCGGCTTCCTGCTGCTGGGCGGGCGCGCGGCCGACATGTTTGGCCGCCGCCGCGTCTTCATCACGGGGCTGCTGCTGTTCACTGCCGCCTCGCTGCTCGGTGGTTTTTCGCACAGCCCGGCCATGCTGGTAGCCACGCGCGCGCTGCAGGGCTTCGGCGCCGCCATGTTTTCGCCGGCCGCGTTCTCGCTGCTGCTGGCCGTGTTTCCCGAGCCGGCGCAGCGCAACCGGGCGCTGGGGGCCTGGACGGCCGTGGCGGCCAGCGGCTTTGTCGCGGGACTGATCCTGGGCGGCTTCATCACGGATATGCTGGGCTGGCGCTGGGTGCTGTGGATTAACGTGCCCGTCGGCTTGCTGGTGCTGGCCCTGTCGCCGGCCTTGCCCCTGGGCCGGCCCGATGCGGATAGCGCTGCCGCTGGCGGCACGCTCGATGTGTGGGGTGCGCTGCTGGTGGCGTCGGGCGCGGCGACGCTGGTGTTTGCCTTTGCCAATAGCGAGCATGTGGGACTGGCGCATCCGCTCACGTTTGCCCTGGTCGCGCTGGCGCTGGCCTTGCTGGCGCTGTTCGTCTGGGTGGAGGGACGCGTGGCCGCGCCGCTGATGCCGCTGGCCGTCTTCCTGCGCCGCTCCACGGGCGGCGCGAATATCGTCTCCCTGCTGGCCAACACGGCCCTGGGTCCCACCTTTGTCGTGGTGGCGCTGGCCATGCAGGAAGTGCTGGGTTTCAGTGCCACGCGCACGGGGCTGGGACTGTTGCCGATGGCCGTCGCCTTTACCGTGGCCAGCGCGTGGGCCGGGCCGGCATTGATCGCCCGCTGCGGCACCAAGCCCGTCATCGTCGGCGGCATGCTGCTGTTCATCGGCGGGCTGGCCATGCTGGGCAGTTCGCTGGCCACGCTGGCTGCCTGGGGCGCCTCCATCCTGCCCGGTACCGTACTGGCCGGCATCGGCTACGGCCTGGCGTTTCCCGCCTGGACGGTGGCCGGCATCGATGGCGTGCCGGAAGCGGACCATGGCCTGGCGGGCGGCATGCTGACCACCACGCAGGAAGTCGGGTCCGCCGTGGGCCTGGCCGTGGGCGTGGCTGTCAGCATCGCCGTGCTGGCCGGCGGCGGCACGGCTGCGCAAGGCTACAGCAGCGCCATCCTTGTTTCCGCCTGCCTGGTCGTGGCGGGCCTGGCGTGCGCCATCGCCATCCTGCCCGGCAAGGCCGCACGCCAGGAGGCGGCGCCATGATGGAGCTCTACACCGACAGCTCGCCGAACGGTTTCAAAGCCACGATTGCGCTGGCCGAACTGGGCTTGCCATACCGGCTGCGCCATGTGCGCATCGAGCAGGGCGAACACCGGCTGCCCGCTTTCCTGGCCCTCAATCCGCACGGGCGCATTCCCGTGCTGGTCGACCACGAGACGGGCATCACCGTGTTCGAATCGGCCGCCATATTGCTGTACCTGGCCGAGAAAACGGGGCGGCTGCTGCCGAAGGCTCCCGCGCAGCGCTGGGCCGCCATCACCTGGCTGCAATTCCACGCGGCCAGCATGGGGCCGATGCTGGGTCAGCGCGTGCATTTCGAGATCGCAGGCGGAGGCGCGAATGCGGCCGCCACGGCGCACTTTCGCCAGCTGTGCGACGCCGCGCTGGCCACCATGGATGGCCGCCTGGCGGACAACGCCTACCTGGCCGGCGACGGCTATTCCATCGCCGACATCGCCAGCTTTGGCTGGCTGCATATCGTCCGCATCGTCGGCTTCGAACTCGATGACTGGCCGCACGTGGCCGCCTGGTATGCCCGCGTGGCTGCCCGTCAGGCCGTGCAGCTGGGCATCTCCATTCCCGCGCCCGCCACGGGCGCCTGATTTTTATCAAGGAACAACATGAGCATTGACATCATAGAAGGCGCTTCGTCGCAGGCTTTCACGCAGCACCGCGGCTACCGCCGCATGTTCGCGCCCGGCGCGCTCACCCTCGGCATTTATCTGCCGCTGCGTTTTTACCAGGGCGACATGCGGGCGCTGGCCGGCCAGGCCGACCTGGTCGCCGCCATGGACCGGCAAGGCTTTGCCGCCGCCTGGGTGCGCGACATTCCCCTGTTCGACCCGCGCTTCGGCGATGCGGGCCAGCTGTTCGATCCATGGACCTATCTGGCGTATCTGGCGGCACGCACGGATGCGCTGGCGCTGGCCACGGGCAGCGCCATTTTTACCCTTCGCCATCCCATCGACCTGGCCAAGGCGGCCGCCAGCATCGACCAGCTGTCGGGCGGGCGCCTGGTGCTGGGCACGGCGTCGGGCGACCGCGCCAGCGAATTTCCCGCGTATGGCGTGCCGCATGCCACGCGCGGCGCGCGCTATGCGCAGGCCGTGCACATGTTCCGCCAGTTGCTGCAGGCAGGCCCCGCCAGCATCGACGGCCCGCTGGGCAGCCTGGCTGGCCTCGAACTGCTGCCCAAGCCCGTGGCGGGCGTCATTCCCCTGGTCGTCACCAGTTCCTCGGGCCAGCCGCTGGCGTGGATCGGGCGTCATGCCGACGGCTGGCTGACGTATCCGGAAGCGACGGATACGCCGGACGGGCCGCGCCGGTTGGCGGAAAAGATCCGCGCCTGGCGCGCCTGCATACCGGATGGCGGCTTTCGTCCGCACATGTGCAACGAGTGGCTGGACCTGGTGGACGACCCCGATTATCCGCGCACGCCTATGCGCAGCGGCTATGTGCTGCGCACGGGGCGCAAGGGCTTGATCGACTTGCTGGGGGAGTGGCGCGAAGCGGGCGTCAACCATGCGGCGCTGGGCATTCAGCATGGCCAGCGCCCGGCTGCGGAGGTGCTGCAGGAACTGGCCGAGGAGGTGCTGCCGCACTTTCCGTCGCATGCGGCGCCGTGCGGGGATATTCTTCGCTGGTAGTGGCGCTAAAACGCCTGGCTGACTGAATAAATCAGCAAGCCGGCCAGGCCGCCCACAATGGTGCCATTGATGCGGATGAATTGCAGGTCGCGCCCGATGGCCAGTTCGATGCGTTCGCTCATTTCATCCTTGCTCCACAGGTCCAGGCGGGCGGCGATGAAGGCGCCCACTTCGCCCCGGTAGCGGCGCACCAGCGAGCCGCTGCCGGCGACGATGGCGTCGTTCAGCCATGCCCGCGCAGCTTTGTCCGTCTCCAGCACCTTGCCCGTGTTGCGTGCCAGGCTGGCGATGGCTTGCGCCAGCACGGGCTGGTCGGCGTGCAGGTCGGCCAGCAGGCGCGTGCTGATGTGCTTCCAGACGTCGCCCAGCATGGCTTGCACCGTGTCGCTGGCGACCAGCTGCAACTGGTAGCGGCGCACCGTTGCCTGCCACTGCGGGTCGGCCTTCAGGTGCAAGGCGCTGTCGGCGATCCAGCCGGCGATGCGCTGGCGCAGCGGGTGCTGCGGGTCGACGCGCACGGCGAGGGCGAATTTTTGCAGCGAGGCGATCATGCGGGGCTCGTACGCTTTCACGGCTTTTTTCACCAGCGCGTTCTCGATCTGGAAAGCGCCCAGCACGAAGTCGCCGATGGCGGCGTGGTGACCTTCGTCGTCCAGGTAGGCGGCGCTGCGGTCGAGCATGAAGTCCAGCAGTTCCTGCGGCTTGCCGTCGGCGATCAGCGCATCGATGCAGTCGGCCGCCACGTCCGACAGATTCAATTGACCCAGGTAGCTGCTGGCCTGTACACGCAGCAGACGCCCCAGTTTCTCGTGATCGGCCATCGCCAGCAGCTGCCTGGCGACACTGGCGCTGGCCATGCCCAGCCGCTGCGCGTGGACCTCGTCACCGAGCCAGGCGCCCAGCCGCGCGGCGGGGTCGGCTTGCACAATGCGCTCGGCGATGCCTTGCTCGGTGATGAAATGGTTTTCCACGAAGGCGCCCAGACTGCGGCCTATGTCCGCCTTGCTGTTCGGGATGATGGCCGTATGCCACAGGGGGATGCCCAGCGGGTGGCGGAACAGGGCCACGACGGCGAACCAGTCGGCAATCGCCCCCACCATGGCCGCTTCGGCGAACGCTTCCACATAGCCCCATGCGGGGTGGCCGCCCCGCTGCGAACGGGCCACGGCGAAGACCAGCGCGGCCAGCAGCAGCAAGCCAACGGCCAGCCACTGCATGTTGCGCAGGCGCGCGCGCTTGAGCTGGTCCGTGCTCTGGTCCAGCTGTGCGATGAGGTCGGGGGAAGGTTGCATGGATGGCGGCCTGCAGAGTTGCGAGACCGCCATCTTACTGCGATGGCGCAGTGACGGGATTACTGTTGCGGATGCAGCAGCGAACGGCGGCGCGCGTAGCCGAAGTAGATCACCAGGCCGATCACCAGCCAGATGGTGAAGGCCACCCAGGTGACCCAGCTGAGGAAGCTCATCAGGCCCACGCACAGGATCACGGCCAGCGCCGGCACATACGGCACGCCGGGGCAGCGGAAGGCGCGCGGCAGGTCGGGACGCTTTTTGCGCAGCACCACGACAGCTATCGACACCATGGTGAAGGCGGCCAGCGTGCCGATGTTGATCAGCTCGGCGAGGATGTTGAGCGGGATCACGGCGGCGATCAGGCCGAAGACGATGCCGACCAGCCAGGTGGCGAAGAACGGCGTGTGGAAGCGCGGGTGCACGGTCGACAGGCGCTTGGGCAGCAGGCCGTCGCGCGACATGGCGAAGATGATGCGCGTCTGGCCGAAGGCCATCACGAGGATCACGGTGGTCATGCCGAGGATGGCGCCCAGGTCGACGAAGCCGGCGATCCAGTTTTCGCCCGCATATTGCAGGGCCAGCGAGACGGGATGGTCGACGCCGAGGAATTTCTGGTATGGCACGATGCCCGTCATGATGGCCGACACCACCACGTACAGCACGGCGCACACGGCCAGCGAACCGATGATCCCGATAGGCAGGTCGCGCGACGGCTTCTTGACTTCCTCGGCGGCCGAGGTGACGGCGTCAAAGCCGATGAAGGCAAAGAAGACGAGGGCGGCGGCGCTCAGCATGCCGTGGTAGCCGAACGGCATGTAGGGCTGCCAGTTGGCCGGCTGCACGTGGCGCGCGCCGAAGATAATAAACAGCAGCACCACGCCCACCTTGATGGCCACCATGATGTTGTTCAGGCGCGCCGATTCGCGCACGCCCCAGCCCAGCATGGCCGTCAGCAGCAGCATGATGACGAGGGCCGGCAGGTTGATGAAGGTCGTCACGCCGGGCAGCGCGCCCGGCGCGGCGGTGAGTGCGACGGGCAGGGCGATGCCAAAGCCCGACAGCAGCGACTGGAAGTAGCCGGACCAGCCGACGGAGACGGCGGCAGCGGCCAGGCCGTACTCGAGCAGCAAGTCCCAGCCTATCATCCAGGCGGCCAGCTCGCCCAGGGTGGCATAGCTGTAGGTGTAGATGGAGCCGGCCACGGGCACGGTGGAGGCGAATTCCGCGTAGCACAGGGCGGCGAAGCAGCAGGCGACGGCCGCCACGACAAACGACAGCGACAGGGCGGGGCCGGCCGTCAGTGCGCCCGTGCCGGTGAGTACGAAAATGCCCGTGCCGACGATGGCGCCAATGCCCATGAGGACAAGGTCGAAGGGCCCCAGCACCTTGGCCAATCCTCCTGGCTTCTTGCTGTGGGCAATCATGTCATCCAAATTCTTGGTTCTAAATAAGCTCACTGTGTCTCCTGGTGGTTTTTGTCATGGCGCCATTGCCGCCTCGTGAGTAGCACGACGCAGCCAGATTCTAGCCCAGGCGCCCGTGATTCCTGAAGAAAAACCGTACAGTGCCGCGCGCGCCAGCCCTGTCAGCTTGCCTGGCAGGCAAAAAAAAGCCCCGGGATGATGAACCGGGGCTGGAAAGGAGACTGCTACAAATGGTTACGTGGGTTTACTTTGAAAAATGCGCCTCGATCTCTTCCAGGGTCTTGCCCTTCGTTTCAGGGAGCAAAAACGCGGCCGCCAGGAAGTACAGCACGGTGCAGCCGGCGCCAAAGAAGAACAGCGTCGAGTAACCATGCAAGCCCACGGTCGGCAGGAAGATGGCGGCGATCACCGTCGAGACGAACTGGTTGACGAGCAGGGCGATGCTCATGCCGTTCGAGCGGATGCGGGTCGGCATCAGCTCGGACAGGGCCAGCCACACGCATACGCCCGGGCCGACTGCAAAGCTGGAAACGAACACGCAGATGGCAATCGCTACCAGCCAGCCGTGGGTGGACGAGGGCACGGGACCCAGGCTGGCCTTCTCGATGCGCAGCGGCGCTTCGCGTCCGGCGGCCGGGTCGGCGAACGGGTTCAGGTGCAGCTTGCGGAAGAACACGCCGATCACGCTGTCGGCCTGCACGGCGTCTTCGCGGGCGATGGACACCTGGCGCAGCACGGGATCGTCGCTGCGCAGGCTTTTCACATTCGTGAACGGGCCGTAGGCGTAGGCGATGGTCAGCTGTTGCGGCGTGCCGTCGGCCGCCGCGCCCAGGGCCGTCAAGGTAGCCGCATCGAGGTGCAAGGACAGGCTGTCCGCTTGCACTTGCGCCGCGATGGCGGGGCGCACGTCGGCCAGGTGCGCTTCGGCGCCGCGGAACAGCAGGCCGGCCGCCAGCAGCGAGACGACGATGCCGCCCGTGCCCAGCATCAGCAGGAATTTGCGGCCCTTGCGGTCCACCAGCAGCACGGCCACCACCGTCATCACGGCGTTCAGTACTTTCAATAACACGTCCGCCATATTGGCCGAGGCGCCCGACAGGCCCGCCTGGTTGAGGATATTGACGACATAGGCGAGGATGGAATTGATGCCCGTCGCCTGCGTGCAGGCGAGGATCAGGCAGGCCAGCAGGAAGGGCAGCACGTAGCGGCGGCTCAGCAGCGGATCCCTGGCCTTGCCGCTTGCCTTGGCCGTATTCTCCGGCGTGTCCTGCATCTCGCGCAGTTCGATGTCAGCGGCGGCTGGCAATCGCGTGCGCAGCAGCGACTGGCGCGCCTGCTCGATGCGGCCCCGTTGCGCCAGCCAGCGCGGCGATTCGGCCAGCAGCAGGGCGCCGATGGTAAATACGAGGCCCGGCGTCAGGCAGACCCAGAAGATGCTGCGCCAGGCGTGGTCCTTGGCAGTGAAGATGGCGGCGATGCGGCCCGCTTCCGGCAAGGCTTGCGCCGCCTGCGTGGCCGTTTCCACCGTCTGCGCTTGCAGCAGGCCGATCAGGGCGGCGGCCACCAGGCCGATGGTCAGCAGCAGCTGGAACAGGGCGGCACCGCGCCCGCGCTGTTGCGCGGGCAGGCATTCTGCCAGGTACAGGGGCACGACGACGCCGATCAAGCCGCCGCTGATGCCTTGCAGCAGGCGGCCCAGCAACAGCGGCGTGTAGCCGTCGGCCAGGGCGATCAGCGGGATGCTGGCGCTGAACAGGGCGCCGGCCAGGAACATCACCCAGCGCCGGCCGAGCAGGTCGGCCAGGGCGCCGGCGAACAGCGATGACAGGACGGAGCCCAGCAGCACGGCGGCGACGATAAAGCTCAGCTGCTGAGCCGTCAGTTTCCAGGCCACGGAGGCCGTCGATTCCAGGTAGGGCAGGGCACCGGCGATGATGCCGATGTCTATGCCGTACAGCAATCCCCCCATGCCGGCAATAAATAGCAGGTAGCGCATGGCCCACACGGGGGCCTTGTGTGACGTGTCGTGCATGAAAACTCCGGGACGGGGTTGAGGTTGGGGGGCTGGGTCTAGAGACTGAATCTAGCGGGTGGAAAGATCGATGGCCGCGCCTTCGACGAAGACGGACACTGGCTGCAAGTTGGCATCGAGGACGACGATATCGGCCCAGGCGCCGGGCGCCAGGCGGCCCCGTTCGGATTCGCCCAGGTAGTCGGCCGGGTACAGCGACAAGCGGTTCGAGGCGTCGGCCAGGTCCAGGCCCAGGTCGACGAAATTGCGCAGCGCCTGGTCCATGGTCAGCACGCTGCCGGCCAGCGAGCCCGTTGCCAGGCGCACGCAGCCCAGGCATTTGTAGACGCGCTGCGTGCCCAGGCCGTATTCGCCATCGGGCATGCCGGTGGCCGAGGTGGCGTCCGTTACGCCGTACAGGCGCGGGATGGCGCGCAGGGCCGCGCGCAGGGCACCCTTGGCTACGTGCTGCAGGTCGGGGATGATTTCCGCGTATTCCGCATGCGCCAGCGCCGCGCCCACCATGCCGGGGTCGTAATGCGTCATGCCCGTCATGCCGTTGTACAGGTGCGTAAAACCGGAGACGCCGGCCTGCAACGCCGCGACGCCTTCGTCATACGTGCCGGCGCTGTGGCCGATCTGCACGCGGATGCCCATCGCCGCCAGTTGCGGGATCAGTTCCAGGTGGCCGGGGATTTCCGGCGCCATGGTCAAGACCTTGATGGGGGCGATGGCGTGAAAGCGCTGCACCAGCGCCAGGCTGGCCTGCACCACGTCGGGCGGCTGCGCGCCCAGGCGGTGCAGGTTCAGGAACGGGCCCTCCAGGTGCACGCCCAGCATGCGCGCGCCGTTGGCCGGGCGCTCGGCGATGACGCCGGCCAGGCCTTGCAGGGCGCGCAGGATCGATGGCTCCTTGGCTGTCAGGGTCGTGCCCAGCAGGGCCGTGGTGCCGTGGCGCGCATGCAACTGCGCCACGGTGGCGCCGGCGTCGCCGCCCTCCATGATGTCGACGCCGGCCGCGCCATGCACGTGCAGGTCGATGAAGCCGGGCAGGATGGTCAGCGCACTGTCGGCGGCAGGGTCTTCTTGTATCTGGACGATGCGCTGGTCAAAAGTGATGGTGCCCGTGATCCAGCCAGATGGGGTAAGGATTCTGCCGCTCAGCATGTGTTATTCCGCTATAAAAAGTTCGATGCCCAGCTTTTGCAGCCCTTCGCGGTACTCCTGGCTGATGCTGGCATCGGTGATGACGGTATCGACCCGGTCCAGCTGCACGATGCGGTGCAGGCTGACGCGGCCGAACTTGGAGGCGTCCGTGAGGACGATGATTTTCTTGGCCCGTTCCACCATCTTGTGGTTCAGGCTTGCTTCCGCTTCGTGGTGGGTGGTCACGCCAAATTGCAGGTCGAAGCCGTCCACGCCCAGGAACAGCTTGTCGAAGCTGTACGCCTGCAGGCAGGTTTCCGCCTGGCTGCCCTGGATCGACAGCGACTGCTTGCGCAGCAGGCCGCCGGTCAGGATCAGGTCCACGCCCGGCGCGTCGGCCAGTTCCCACGCGATGTTCAGGCCATTCGTGGCCACCGTCACGCCCGTCGCATCGCGCAGATGGCGCGCCAGCGAAATGGTGGTGGTGCCCGAGTCGATGATGATGTTGTCGCCCGGTTCCACCAGCCGCGCCGCATAGGCGCCGATGCGCTCCTTCTGCTCGTGGTTGATGGCATCCTTCTGGCGTATCGTGTGCTCGGGCGGCGGCGTGCGCGTCAGGGTCGCGCCGCCGTGGCTGCGCGTGGCCATGCCTTGCGCTTCCAGCGCATTCAAGTCGCTGCGGATGGTGACCGCGGACACGCCGAGCTTTTCCACCAGATCGGTCACCTGCACCGAGCCCTGCTGGGCAAGCATTTGGAGGATGGATTCACGGCGTTGGCTGGTATTTCGCATGGTGGCGGGCTCAGTAAAAAATGAAAAATACCGAGCTTAACAGATTGCCGCTTCGGCAATGACGGCCACTGCCGCATTGCGGTTGCAGGCGCGCGCATATTGCGCCAGCAAGCTGCCGATCTTGTGCTCGATCAAGGCTGGCGCCTGCGCTGGCAAGCTGCCCTGCACCACGGCCAGGTACTGTTCCGGCAAATGCTGGCTCAGCAGCGGCAGCGGAATGGCCACGGTGTCCAGATTGGCCAGCAGCTTGCCGACGGCGGCCGCCACTTCCGGCTCGCCCCAGTAATAGCGGCAACGGTCGCTCAAGCCGTAGCGGCGCATCAATCGCTGTTCTTCCGGCGTGCCCAGGTAATGCTTGATCCAGTTCTTCGGCTTGGCCACCATCACGTCGTCGAGCACCTGCATCAGCTGCGAGGTGGCGTGCGCCGGCAGCAGTTCTTCCTCGATCTGGCACAGGGCGAACAGCGCCTCGCGCAGGGCGAAGGTGGCGGCAGGCCCCACTTTCAGGATGGCGAAGTGGTCGCGCACCATGGCATGCAGGGCGGACTCGCGCTGATAGTCGGTGGAATGGGCTTCGAACACGAGGCCAGGCTGCTCGGCGACAAAGGCCGACAGCTCGGTGGCGGCGTCCGCGTCGTAATGCTGGATGCTGCTCTGGTCGAAATCGACGCCCGGCTGCACCACCATGGCGATGACCCGCCGCCAGGCGCCATGCAGGTCGTTCTCGAGAAACGCGCGGCGGTGCACGTCGAGGGTGCGGCGCGCCGCTTGCGGGCTGGTGACGGCGCCGGCCTGCGCCAGCGACGCTTCGCCGCCGGGAATCGGCACTTCCGTGCCGATCACGTAGACGGGTGGCGCGAAGCCGGCGGCGGCTGCCGCTTCCTCGGCGACGATGCACAGGCGCGCCGAACGGGCGGCCACGGTTTCATCGTCGAGCTGCAAGGGGTCATCAATGCAGCGCATGCTGCAATCGAGGTGGATCTTGTGGAAACCGGCCGACGCATACGCGGCGATCAGGGTTTCGGCGTGGTTCATCGCGGTGGCCGCATCAAGGTGCTGCCAGGCGTTCGGACCCAGATGGTCGCCGCCCAGCACAAGGCGGCTGGCGGGAAAACCCTGTTCGCGGGCCAGTGCCAGCATGGTGTCGCGGAAAACGGCCGGCGTCATGCCCGTGTAGCCGCCGAACTGGTCGACCTGGTTCGACGTCGCCTCGACCAGCAGCACGGTGTCGTACTCGCTGGCCACGCGCATGGCGGCGTGCAGCACGCTCGGGTGGCTGCAGCAGACGGCGTACAGTCCCACGCGCTCGCCGCGGCGGTGCGCCTTGATCACTTGCTGGATCGGGGACAGGGTAAAAGTCGGGTTTTCCGCTTGATTCATCATGTTGACGCCTTTGTATGTTGTCGTATCAAAAGGGCCGCGCCGCGCGCGCCGCCGGCATCGCCAAAGCGGGGCGGCAAAATGGGCGGCACGTGCACGCCGGGGAACAGGTGGCGCTTGACGGCGGCCGGCAGCTTGTCGTACAGGTGCGGCAGCTTGGACAGGCCGCCGCCGAGCACGATGACGTGCGGGTCATAGGCCAGCACCAGGCCGGCCAGCGCGTGGCCCAGCACATCGAGGTGCACGGCCACCGTGCGCTGGGCCACGGCATCGCCCATGTTGGCGCGCGCCACGATGGCCAAAGGCTCTGCGCCGTCGCCGCCAAAGTGCGCGTGGATTTTGCGCATGGCGGGGCCGGAGACATAGCGCTCCAGGCAGCCCGCCTTGCCGCACGGGCAGGGGTAATCGGCCAAACCATGCTGCGCCAGCAGGGTGGCGGGCAGGCTCCAGTGGCCCCATTCGCCGGCCACGCCGTTAAAGCCGCGCAGCAGCTGGCCACCCACGCAATAGCCGCCGCCAGCGCCCGTGCCGAGGATGGCGCCGAACATGCTGGCGGCATTGTCGGCCGCGCCGCCTTGCGCTTCCGACAGGGCGAAGCACTGGCAATCGTTGCCGATGGCGACAGGACGTTTCAAGGCCTGCTGCAGGGTTTGCGCCACCAGGCGGCCGTTCAGGGCCGGCACGTTGGAGCTCAGTTGCCGGCCGCTGGCGCTGTCGATCACGCCGGGCAGGCCGATGCCGACAGGCGCCGTCGTGCCCAGGGCGGCGTCGCCGCGCGCCACCAGGTCGACGATGGCTTGCACGAAGGCGGCAAAATCGTCGCCCGGCGTGGCCACCCGTTCGCGGAACACTTCCGTCAGCGCGCCGTCGCGGTCGGCAAAGGCGACCAGCTCCATCTTGCTGCCGCCGATGTCGATGCCGTGGTAGCCGGCTGTGTGGTTAGAATTGGTCATGGCCATAGATGGTGACGCCCTGCACGACACGGTTGACGATGCCGCCGGCGAATGGATTGTCGGGACGCAGTTGCAGCAGCGCGGACTGGTGCAGCGCATATTGCTGCGCCATCAGCAGCCACAGCGGAGCCAGCCAGGCGTCTGGCCAGGCCGGCGCATCGGCTGACAGGTCGCCGCCGATGCCTACGGTCAGGCACGTCTGCGCCACGCTGTCGCGCTGCAGTTCTTTCAACAGGTCGTCTTCGTACTGGCGCGCCAGCGGCTTGCTGCTGCGCAGCAGGATCACCAGCGACTCCGTGGTGACAGCCGATTTCGGGCCGTGGCGGAAACCGAGCGGCGTATTCGCCATCGCCATCACGCGGCCACCCGTCAATTCCAGGATTTTCAATGCCGCTTCCTTGGCCAGCGCTTCCAGCGGGCCGCTGCCCAGGTAGACCACGCGCTGCACGGGAGTCGAGCCCAGGTCCGCCACGGGGGCCGACCAGTCGCGCAAGGCTTGCTCGCCCAGCTGCGCCAGGGTCTCCAGGCGGTTCAGATCCGTGTCCTTGCCCAGTACCGACAGGGCTGCCAGCAGCATGCTGCTAAAGCTGCTGGTCATGGCGAAGCCGCGATCGCAGCTGCCTTCCGGCATCAGCAGGTTATACGTATTGGCGTCGTTCGCGCCCTGGCGCGCCAGCTTGCCGTCCGCGTTGCAGGTGATGTTCAGGAAGCGCGCGCCGGGCACGACCTGGCGCAGCAGTTCCACGGCCGCCAGGCTTTCCGGGCTGTCGCCGCTGCGGGCAAACGAGACGAGCAGGGTGGGCGCGTCCGCTTCCAGATACAGCTCATGGTGCGTCAGCAAAGTCGTGGTGGCGATGGCGCGGATCTGCGCGGGCCATGCCGCATTCAGGGTATCGACGACGATTTCGCCCACATAGGCCGAGCTGCCGGCGCCCGTCAGGATGACGCGTTGCTGCGGATTGGACAGCGTGTCGCCGAGGAAGGCGGCCAGGGCCGCTTGTTCGTTGCGCAAAATAGTGGCCAGCGCGCGCCAGATGGCTGGCTGGTGCGCGATTTCCTCGGCCGTGTGCAGGCCGCCGATGTCGCGCCAGGTTTGAATGTCACGCTGAAGAAGGGTAGTCATGGAGTGTCAGTAAAGTGTTTGTTGGAGAAAGCATAAATACTAAATTTCGAAAAGTCAAATACGAAAGCAAAACGAAAGTAAATAGTTGTATGCCTTGCGAAATAATGTCGTTTTAAAGGCCGTGAAACATGCTGCGGTGCAGCGCAAAAGCGTGTGGCGGCGCGGCTTGTCGCTGAAATGCGACGATAACGAAAGATTGCGCTGTGGAATTTGAATGAAACGTAAGATAAATTGGCTTATTTTAGGCATTTTATTAATAAATTGGCGCCATAACTTTCTTTTGGTTGACGATATTTATTTTTCTTCTTAAAGTAATTTCATTGAATCACTTCTGAAAGCCAGCAGATGAACCCTCTCCCGCTTCCCCGCCGCGTCCTTGCCGCCTGTGTCCTCGCCGCCCTTGCCACCCTGTCTGCGCCCGGCCTGCATGCCGCGACTATCGGCAATCTGCAGTCGCTCTCCGCCGTGCGCGCGGCCGACGTGGCCAAGGGCGAGGCAGTGGGCTGGGATGTGCGCAGCGATACGGGCATGCAGCTGCGTATCAGCCTGCCGCAGGCGGACGTGCTGCGCATCCAGGCGGGCGGCAAAGGCGGCTTGACGGGGCCAGGCGACAAGGCCGCGCCCATCGTCGTGGGCCAGCCTGCCGCGCAGGTGGCGTACCGGATCAATGAACAGCCCGACCACATCCTGATCAGCACTGATGCCTTGAGCCTGCGTATCGACCGCAAACCGTTGCGCTTTACCCTGTTGCGCAAGGGCGACGCGGTGCCCCTGTGGCGCGAGGTGCAGCCGCTGTCGCTCGACGACAAACAGGGCGTGCAAGTGTTATCGAGCCTGCCGGGCGAGCGGTACTTTGGCGGCGGCCAGCAGAATGGCCGCTTCGAATTCAAGGGCAAGCAGGTGCCCGTGTCGTATTCGGGCGGCTGGGAAGAGGGCGACCGGCCGAATCCCGCGCCATTCTTGATGAGTTCACGGGGCTGGGGCATGCTGCGCAATACCTGGGCAGACGGCAATTACGACTTGCGCGACCAGGAGCAGATCTCGCTGCAGCACGCGGAAGGCCGCTTCGATGCGTATTTCTTCGTCGGCAAGGATCTGCGCGACGTCGTCGCCCGCTACACGGACTTGACGGGCCGCGCGCGCATGCTGCCCCGCTGGGCGCTGGAATACGGCGACGCCGATTGCTACAACGATGGCGACAACGTGAAAAAGCCCGGCTCCGTGCCGAAGGGCTGGACGGACGGCCCCACGGGCAAGACGCCGGACGTGGTGGAAAGCGTGGCGCGCCAGTACCGCGAACACGACATGCCGGGCGGCTGGATCCTGCCCAACGACGGTTATGGCTGCGGCTACACGAACTTGCCGGAAACGGTGAAGGGCCTGGCAGGCTATGGCTTCCGCACGGGCCTGTGGACGGAAAACGGCGTCGACAAGATTGCCTGGGAAGTGGGCCAGGCGGGCAGCCGCGTGCAAAAGCTGGACGTGGCGTGGACGGGCAAGGGCTACCAGTTCGCCATGGATGCGAACAAGTCGGCGTATGACGGCATCCTGAACAACTCCGACAGCCGCCCGTTCCTGTGGACGGTGATGGGCTGGGCCGGCATCCAGCGCTACGCCGTGGCATGGACGGGCGACCAGAGCGCCAGCTGGGATTACATCCGCTGGCACATCCCGACCCTGATCGGCTCGGGCCTGTCCGGCCAGGCGTATGCGTCCGGCGACGTGGACGCCATCTTTGGCGGCAGCCCGGAAACCTATCTGCGCGACTTGCAGTGGAAAAGTTTTACGCCCGTCCTGATGGGCATGTCCGGCTGGGCCGCGGCCGAGCGCAAGCATCCGTGGTGGTTCGAGCAGCCGTACCGCGACATCAACCGCCGCTATCTGAAGCTCAAGATGCGTTTGACGCCGTATATGTATACCCTCGTGCGCGAAGCCGAACAATCGGGCGCGCCGCTGGTGCGGGGCCTGATGTGGGATTATCCGCAAGACCCGGCCGCCTACACGGAAGCCTATAAATATCAATTCCTGCTGGGCCGCGATGTGCTGGTGGCGCCTGTCTACCGCAGCCAGGCCGTCAGCGGCGGCTGGCGCAAGGGCATCCACCTGCCGCAGGGTACGTGGTACGACTACTGGGATGGCCGCCAGGCCACGGCGGACGCGCAAGGGCGCGACCTGGATATGCAGGTCACGCTGGACAAGCTGCCCGTGTTCGTGCGCGCCGGCGCCATCCTGCCCATGTATCCGGAAATGCTGTACGACGGCCAGAAGCCGAAGGACCAGCTCACGCTCGATGTGTATCCGCAAGGCGATTCCGACTACACCCTGTATGAAGACGACGGCAACACGCGCCAGTACCAGGGCGGCGCCTTCAGCCAGCAAGTCATCCGCATGCGCCAGACGGGCGCCGACGTGCAGGTCGATATCGGCGTCGTTGATGGCAAGTATCAGGGCCAGGAAGGGCGCCGCGGCTATGCGCTGCGCATGCTGGCCGGCCAGGCCCCGGCCGCCGTGCGCGCCGGCGAACGGCTGATCGCGGCATTCGCCGACCGTGCCGCCTACGACAAGGCGGCAGAAGGCTGGTTCTTCGATGCGGCCGATAGAAAAGGCACCCTGCACGTGAAAGTGGCGGCGCAGGACATCCGCCAGCCTTTGATGCTGCAAGTCGCCGGCGCGCTGGCCGTGGCGCGAGCCGACGCCGATTTCCCGGCCGCTCCCGTGCCGGGCCGCGCCTTGCCGGCCGACGCCATGCAGGTGGTGGCGCGTCCTGCGGAAGAAAGCGGCTACCCGCTGGAAAACGCCTTCGATGGCAAGCCGGAGACGTGGTTCCGCACCGTGCGCAGCCCGTCCGTGAAAAGCGGTCCGCACGAATGGGTGGTCGGCTTTACGGAACGGCGCCTGGTGGACGGCATCGAACTGGCGCCGCGCAACGACCAGCACTGGAAGCATGGCCAGGTGCGCGACTATGAAATCTACATCGGCGACAACAACGGCGAGTGGGGCGCTCCGATGGCACGCGGCACCCTGAAACTGCAAGAGGGGACGCAGACCATCAGCTTCCCCGCCACGGCCGGGCGCTTGCTGCGCTTCCGCGTGATGAGCACGCAAAATCCGGAAGGCGATGGCGCGGCGTCCCTGGACCCGATGGTGACGGCGGCGCAAGGCGCGCCGGTGGCGCGCGCGTTCGATGCGGCGCTGGCCACCGACGTGGCGCCCGTCACCTTGTCCGAATTCCGCGTACTCGAACACCGCGTGGCCGAAGGCGCGGAGGTGCAGCGCTATCTGTCGGACCTGGCGCTGCCGAAGAATATCGCGAAAGACCGGCCAGCCGGCAAGGCGGCCGAGATGCGCATGAACGGGCTGTGGTTCCGCAAGGGCCTCGGCGTGGGACCTGCCAGCCGCATTGACTTGCAGCTGGCGGGCAACTGGAATCTGCTGCGCGCCGACCTGGGCGTGGACGATAGCTGCCGCAGCGCGGGCGGCTTGCAATTCCAGGTCTGGAGCGGTGAGCGGCTGCTGTACGACAGCGGCCTGGTCACGGCTCCCGGGGTGGTCAAACCCGAAATCGACGTGCGCGGCCTGAGCCAGCTCAGTTTGCGCACCCTGGGCGCGCGCGGCGCCCGAGCGGCCCAGGTCTGCGGCAACTGGGCCAATGCCGTGCTGACCGGCACGGAAGGCGCGACGGTCAAGCCGCGCTAGGCACTCAATCATTTCACTAAAAACGAGCCCCTCTTCGGACCGGGGAGGGGCTCTTGCAGCCTGACGAAAACAAATCACTTATAAAAAGGGAGATGGGAATGCACTTGAAAAAACTGATGGCCGCCATGGCGGCGGTAGGATTGGGCTCAACTGCGCTGGCATCAATGGCGCTGGCAGCGGAGGAGGAGAAACTGGCTCGCGTCGAAGTGACGGGTTCCAGCCTGAAGCGCATCAACGCGGAAACGGCGTCGCCGGTACAGGTGATCAACGCCAAGCAGATCGAAAACATGGGCGCGCTCACCTTGCTGCAAGTGCTGGACAACCTGCCCGCGGCCCGTCCGGCGCAGCAGGACTTCCGCTCGATGTTCACGGGTTCCGATGGCGGCTCGCAAGCGAACTTGCGCGGCCTCGGTGCACAGGGCACCCTGGTGCTGCTGAATGGCCGCCGCCTGTCGTTCTATGGCGCGCCGGCTGGTTTCCAGACCATGTTCGTCAATATTGACGCCATTCCCGCCGCCGCCATCGAGCGCATGGAGATTTTGACGGACGGTGCATCGGCCGTATATGGCTCCGATGCCGTGGCCGGCGTCATCAACGTGATCACCAAGAAGTCGTATCAAGGCCTGGAAGCGCGCGCCAATGGCGAATTTTCGCCCAGCGTGAAAGCCTATGGCGAGCGCCAGGCCAGCGTGCTGTATGGCCTGGGCGACCTGGCCAGCGACGGCTACAACATCTACGGTTCCGTGAACGTCTACCAGCGCGACCGCATCGCGCTGGCCGATACCTGGCGCAAGCGTCCCGCGTATTTTTATGCGAACAATCCCAATTTCATCCCGAACATGCGCGTGGGCGTGGGCAGCGAACCGGGCACGATGAATCCCGGGACCTTTTTTGTCTTCGACAAGGCGAAGAACAATGCGCGCACCCAGCGCGCCGTCAATGGCTGCAACAACAGCATCACCGAAGCGTCGGGCACGCGCTGCGTGTGGAATGCGCTGCCCAACCAGCTTGACACGGGGCCTACCTCGGAGCGCGCCACGGCTTACCTGAGCGGCCGGCTGAAACTCGGCGGCGACATGGAAGCGTTCGCGGAAGGCGCCTTCACCCACATCAAGATGCGCGGCGAGAATGGTCCGTCCAGCTTCAATAGCGGCAGCACGAATAACTGGTTCGCGCGCAATACGGGCAATACCCTGAATACCTTCGCCACGCCTTTCCTGAGCCCGAACAACGTCTACCTGAAAGGCAAGCTCGATGCCGATATGGTGGCGAAGATGGGCGGCGCGGCCGGCTTGAATTACCTGCTGCAGGATGCGACGGGCCACTTCGGCCAGAAGAATGTCGATGAAAACTACCGCGCGCTCGTCGGCCTGCGCGGCAGCATCGGCGGCGGCTGGGATTTTGAAACGGCGCTCAGCGTGGCGGGCAGCCATTCGACCCTGTTCCAGACGGCGAACATCAACATCAAGGGATTCGAGCAGGCGTTCGGCCCGTTCACAAAGGATCCCGTCAGCGGCCGCACGTATATCTCCGACAATCCCGCCTACAAGTTCGGCGAAATCAGCGAGGCCAATGCGGCGCTGGTGCGCGCGGCCTACCCGACCTTCGCCATCGAATCGTGGACCAAGCTGATGACGTGGGATGCGAAGCTGGAAGGCACCCTGTTCAAGCTGGGCGAGCGCGAAGTGCGCGCCGCCGTGGGCACCAACATCATGCGCGAGAGCTTCCTCACGCCCGGCAACGCGGATGCGGCGAATGGCTTGATTACGCAGCAGGGCGGTTCCTGGTTCGATGGCAAGCGCACCATCGCCGCCGTGTTTGGCGAAGTGGTGGTGCCGCTCAGCGACACCCTGGAAGTCAACGCGGCCGCGCGCCTGGACAAATACCCGCACTTCGCCGCCAACCTGGCGCCCAAGCTGGGCGTGATCTGGCGCGCGCGGCCCGACCTGATGCTGCGCGGGACGTATTCGGAAGGCTTCCGCGCACCCAACCTGGCCGAATCGGGAACGGGCGGCGTCTTTGCGCAGGTGGGCGGCATCCGCGACACCGTGCGCTGCGACGAAACGAATGCCATGGCGCGCGCCCTGATGAAGTCCGCGGTGGCGACGGATGCGGACCTGGGCAAGAGTTTGCTCAATTCGAACTGCTCCACGACGGTGGGCGGCCTGACGCCGCCGAACCAGAATCTGCGTCCGGAAAAGGCGAAGATATCGACCGTGGGCCTGGTGCTGCAGCCGGCCAAGGACGTGAGCATCTCCATCGATTACTGGTTCATCAACCGCCGCGACGAAATCGTGCGCCAGGACTTCAACGAACTGTTTACGGAACTGGTGGCCAAGTACGGCCCGACCCTGGCCGGCACGCCCAGCGCCATCCGCAACGACCTGACGGATACGGACCGGGGCAACGTCGCGGCCGTGGCGGCCATGTGCGCCAATCCCGCCAATGCGGGCGTGTGCGCCGGCGGCGTGCCCGGCTACTCGGTGGGCAACCTGGGCGGCTTGATCAACTCGTATTCGAACCGTGGCCGCACCCTGATGGATGGCGTGGACATCGATGCGCGCACGCGCTTTGCGCTCGGCGACTGGGGCAAGCTGAGCACTGGCATCGCGGCCACCATCCGCAAGCGCGACACCCATGACAGCGAAGACGGCAGCGACATCAAGGGCAATACCGTCGGCTATTACGATTCGCCGCGCTACCGCGCTACCGTCAACGCCGACTGGAGCTACCGCAACTTCGTCAGCAGCGTCTTTATCAACTATTCAGGCAAGACGCGCTGGGCGTATGGTCCCTGGGACAAGGACAACACGCCGGAAAACTGCACTGCCGCCTCGGTGGCCTTGCCGGCCGGCCAGTGCAAGGGCGCGCCGTCATACACCACGGTGAACCTGGCCTTCAGCTGGAAGCCGCTGAAGAACCTGGACGTGGGCCTGAACGTGAAAAACGCGTTCAACAAGCAGCCGTACTACGACCCGAACGGCTGGGAAGGCTACAACCATAGCCAGGACCTGTTCGGCCGCCAGTTTGCCCTGTCGGCCAGCTACAAGTTCTTTTAGAGCGTGACGATGCCCCGGTCCGTCAGCCGGCATGGTGCGGGCCGGGGTATTGCCATGAAAAAGAAAATACAATACTCCAATATGCACAATACGAAAGATAAACGTAAGTGAAAGAGGATAGGCATGTCTTCTTTCGCGTTGCTCTTCCCGGATTGCCACGCGGATTATCCTCTGCCGGACGACTCCTTGCCTGCGCGTGTATCTGTCATACCACGATAACGAAAGTTATCTGCCGCGAATCTGATTAAATCGAAAGATAAATACTCTTTATTTGCTCAATTTAGCGATAAATTTACGTTATAACTTTCTTTTTGTTGACGATACTTATTTTTCTTTTTAAAGTAATCCCAAGAAAAGAAAATCAGCCGATGCGGACTGATTTCCCGGAAGGTGCAACTGCCTGGCTGCACCGGCCGACGACCACCATAAAAATTGCATCCCCCCGACTTCGCCCTGGAGCGGGGAGGGCGCGCATAACCCTCGATATAGACGGAGAGACAGCATGCATACCACCCGACTCAAATTGCGCGACATCAGCCGCGCCGCAGCGATAGTGATCGCACTGGCGGCCGGCGTGCCAGGCCAGGCCTGGGCACAGTCGAACGCCACCAGCACCATTTTCGGTGAAGTGAGTGCGCCGGCCGGCGCCACCGTGGTGCTGGAAAACCTGGCGACGGGCGTGCAGCGCAGCCTGACGCCCGATACGTCGGGCCGCTACGTGGCCAACTCCATGCCGCCAGGCCGCTATGCGGTGCGCGTGCTGCGCGCCGGTTCGGTGGAAGCGTCGCAGGAAGTCGAAGCCCTGATCGGCGCGGGCGCGGAAGCGAACTTCGGCCCGGCCAGCGCCGCCGGCACGGTGGGCCAGGAGCAGACCGTCGTGGTGAAGGCGTCGCGCAATCCGATCGACGTGTCGAACACCAACAATGGCGTGATCTTCACGGCCAAGGAATTGAAAGCGCTGCCGGTCGGGAACGACGTCGCCTCCATCGTGCAGCTGACGCCGGGCGTGTCGCGCGGCACCAACAGCGTGTATGGCAATGCGCCATCGATCGGCGGCTCGGGCCAGTCCGAAAACGCCTTTTACGTCAACGGCTTCCCGATCACGAATATCCTGACCCAGGTGGGCGCATCGGAGCTGCCGTTCGGCGCGATCTCGAACCTGCAGGTGCTGTCGGGCGGCTATGGCTCGGAGTTTGGCCGCTCCACGGGCGGGGTGATCAACATCACCACCAAGAGTGGCGGCAACAAGGTCGAATTCGGCGGCAAGGTGTCCATCATCCCCCGTTCGCTGAAAGGCGAGCCGGAAAACACCTATTACCCGAACACGGGCGCCAATCCGAAGACGGATGGCAATCTGCTGTACTGGAACCGCGACAATGGCAGCACCAGCAAGGTGGTGGGCCTGTATGGCAGCGGTCCGCTGATCAAGAACAAACTGTTCGCCTTCGTGGCGCTGGAACAGACGAGCACGGACAGCCAGGCCGTTGCCGCCACCGCCGACTCGGGCACGGCCCTGGCGCGCGGCTGGAGCACCAGCCAGAGCAAGGTGAACCGCATGATGGCCAAGCTGGATTACAACCTGACGGACGACCATCACTTCGAATACACCAAGCTGTATGACCGCACGAAGACGGATAGCCAGGCGTATGGCTACAGCTACGCCACGCATGCGAGCAATGGCGTACAGGCGGGCAAGGGCGAGACGACGGTCAACTGCTGCGGATCATCGGCCGCGCCGGGCGCCAACATCGACATCTTCAAGTACACGGGCTACCTGACGGACAACCTGACCGTGACGGCCATGATGGGCGAATCGCGCACGTCGCACACCCGCACGCCGAATGGCTACAATCCGCTGCTGGCGCAAACGTCGTCGAATACCTCGACCCAGGTGCCTGGCCTGACGTACGCCAATCCGCAAACGGTGACGGGCACTCTGGTCGACCCATCGTCGGAAGACCGCCAGAAGGCCAAGCGTCTGGACCTCGAATACAAGCTGGGCAAGCACTCGCTGCGTGGCGGCATCGACCGCATCGACGTGGAATCGAAGGTGGGCCTGAGCCTGGCGGGCGGCTACCGCTGGAGCTATCTGAAAGCGGACGATCCGAACCGGGCCATCAACGGCGCGTTCGAGACACCGGCACAGGGTGGCGGCTACGGCGCGCAGGGCTATTACGTCAGCAAGGACTTGAATGCCAACCTGGCGCGTCCGACCAGCGTGCAGTCGGCGCAATACATCCAGGATCACTACCAGGTCACGGAACGGGTGCTGCTGGACCTGGGCCTGCGCCGCGAGCAGTTCACCAACTACAGCACCGATGGCGTGGCCTTCATTTCGCAGCGCAACATGATCGCCCCGCGCGTGGGCGCCACCTGGGATTACCTGGGTGACGGCACCCTGAAATTCTTCGCCAACGGCGGCCGTTACCACTTGCCGGTGCCGTCGAATTTGTCGAGCAACATGGCCAGCCCCTTCCTGGCCACCAGCGAGATGTACACCTACACGGGTGTCGATCCCGTCACGGGCGCGCCGACGGGCCTGCACGCCATCAGCAAGCCGTATTCGGCCAACAACGCGTACGGCCAGAGCCGCGACGCGCGCGAAGTGACGGCCATCGGCTTGAAACCGCTGTCGCAGGATGAATTCTCGCTCGGTTTCGAACGCGCCCTGAGCAAGAAACTGGTAGTGGGCGCCAGCGTCCTGTACCGCAAGCTGAACGACACCAACGACGACGTCTGCGATGCGCGTCCGCTGCAAGCCTGGGCCACGCGCAACAGCGTCGACACGAGCAACTGGGGCGGCTTCCAGTGCGCCATCATCAACCCTGGCCGCGACAACAGCCTGATGGTGGACTTCGACGATGGCAAAGGCTTGCGCCGCGTGGATATTTCGGCGGCGGAGTGGGGCAATCCGCTGCCATCGCGCACCTACCGCGCCTTGAACCTGTTCGTCGAGCACCCGTACACGAACGGCTGGTACGGCAAGCTGACCTACACCCTGTCTGCGCTGAAGGGCAATATGGAAGGCCAGACGGACAGCATCGGCGGCGGTGACGTGGGTCTGACCGTCAGCGACGACCACAAGGAACTGATGTACAACGCCTATGGCTACCTGCCAGGCGACCATCGCCACGCGTTCAAGGCCTACGGTTTCATGCAGGTCATCCCGGACGTGATGGTCGGCGCCAACCTGTCGCTGACCTCCGGCGCGCCGCGCAACTGCATCGGCGCGCTGCCCGATAACCTGCGGTTCGAGAACGATTACGGCGATTCATACTTCTATTGCAATGGCAAGCCGGCGCCGCGCGGTAGCCAGGGTCGCCTGCCTTGGCAAGCCCAGCTGGACATGAATCTGGCCTATACTCCCAGCGCCGTCAAGGGCCTGAGCCTGAAAGTGGATGTCTTCAATGTGTTCAACAGCCAGACCGTGACCCGCTATAACGAAACGCGCGAAGACCATGGCGCCATCGCCCGCAACTACCTGCAGGTGGCTGGCCGCACGGCGCCGCGTTCCGTGCGCTTCACGGCGGAATACACCTATTAAACTGCAGCCGGCCCGCTGCAAGGCGGGCCGGTGACGAACATTACCAATGGAAGCGAGAAGAGACCAATGACAACACAAATCAATCGACGCAATTTCCTGTCCGCCAGCGCCGCGCTGGCCGGTGGCGCCATGGCCGGCAGCGCCTTGCTGCCTGGCGACGCCAGCGCCGCCCCTGCGGCCGGCCGCGACAAGGTCCGCCTGGGCCTGATCGGCACGGGCATGCGCGGCCAGGTACTGCTGGCTGAACTGGTGCGCCGCGATGACGTGGAAGTGGTTGCGCTGTGCGATATCGAGCCGATCATGCTGAAACACGCGCTGGGCCAGGTGGCCAAAGCTGGCAAGCCCCGTCCGCGCACGTATGGTGAAGACCGCGACCAGAAAGCCTACAAGCGCATGCTGGACGCGGGCGGCCTCGATGGCGTGATCATCGCCACGCCGTGGGAATTCCACGCGCCGATGGCGATCGCCGCCATGCAGGCGAAGATCGCCGTCGGCTGCGAAGTGGTGGCCGGCATCACCCTGCAAGACCACTGGGACGTCCTGAATACCCAGCTGAAAACGGGCACGCCATACATGTTGCTGGAAAACGTGTGCTACCGCCGCGACGTGATGGCTGCGCTGCAGATGGTGCGCGCGGGCCTGTTCGGCGAACTGCTGCACCTGCAGGGCGGCTACCAGCACGATTTGCGCGCCGTGAAATTCAACAGCGGCAATCCGGCCAAGCCGTATGGCGGCGGCGTGGAATTCGGCGAAAAGGGCTGGTCGGAAGCCCATTGGCGCACGCAGCACTCGGTCGAACGCAATGGCGAACTGTATCCGAGCCACGGCATCGGCCCGTGCGCCATGTACACCAACATCAACCGCGGCAACCGTTTTACGCGCATCAACGCTTTCGCCACCAAGGCGCGCGGCTTGCACGACTACATCGTCAAGCAGCCGGGCGGCGCACAGCATGCGAACGCCAAGGTCAAGTTCAAGCTGGGCGACGTGGTCACCACCACCCTGGCGTGCGAGAACGGCGAAACCATTATCCTGCAGCACGATACGAGCCTGCCGCGCCCGTACTCGCTGGGCTTCCGCGTGCAAGGCACGGACGGCCTGTGGATGGACCTGAACAATTCCATCCATATCGAGGGCGTCAGCAAGCCGCACCAGTGGGATGATTTCAAGACCTACCAGGACAAGTATGAGCACCCGGTCTGGCGCAAATATGCGGCGCAAGCGGAAGGCGCGGGCCACGGCGGCATGGACTTCTTCGTCATCCACGCCTTTGTCGAAGCGCTGAAGGCCAACGCGCCGATGCCGATCGATATCTACGATGCCGTGACGTGGAGCGCCATCACGCCGCTGTCCGAGCAGTCGATCGCCGCCAACTTCCAGACCCTGGACTTCCCGGACTTCACGGGCGGCCAGTGGAAAGCGCGCAAGCCTATCTTCGCTCTCGACGGCAAGTACTAAGCCTTCACGACCCGCTACCGCGCCTGCCGCCGTAGCGGGTTTTTTCCAGCCATCCCAGCTTTTCAAACCGCGGCGCACGCCGCAGGACTTCTTGCGCCTGTTGCACGCCGTACCACCAGGAGACGTTGATGAAACACAGAAGTTCATTACTCTACGCAGTCCTTCCCTCCATGCCATTGCTGCTGGCCGCATGCGGCGGCGCCACTGCCACCGCTACCCCCGACATGGGCGGCACCGCCTTGCTGGCCGCCAGCGTGGCCGCGCCGGCCACCACCGCCACCGTGGAACTGGCCGGCAACGCCTTCATCACGGGCGGGAACGAGGGCGCGGTCATCGGCGAACATGGCCTGGCCGGCTGGAGCAATCCGGCTGCCGTCGCCAGCACGTATTTCCGCGTCTCCGGGGCGGGCCCTGTCCAGGTGGCGCTTGACGCCAGTCTGGCCGATGGCGGCAACAGCAACATCCGCGTGAAGATCAACGGCAAGCCCTTCGACGTGAAGCTGGCCGGCAAGGCGCGCAAGACCTATGCCGTGGGCACGGTGAACGTGGCGGCGGCCGGCTATGTGAAGGTGGACTTGCAGGGGCTGTCGCGCGTGAAGGCCACGTTCGGCGACGTCACCGCGCTGAAGGTGACGTCGAACGCCGCGCTCACGTACGCCAATGACCCCGCCAATTACTACTGGTCGCGGCGCGGCCCGTCCGTGCACATGGGCTACACGGTGCCGGCCAATACCGAGTATTTTTATAACGAGATGACGATACCCAAGGGGCAGGACGCCATCGGCTCCTATTTCATGGCCAACGGCTTTGGCCAGGGCTACATGGGCATCCAGGTGAAATCACCGAGCGAGCGCTGGATACTGTTTTCCGTGTGGGACGCCGACAATGGCGCCAAGACCACCCTGGTCAGCAAGGGTGCCGGCGTGGTCGATAACGCCTTTGGCGGCGAGGGCACGGGAGGCCAGACCTATCTGTCGTATAACTGGGCAGCCGGCACGACGTACCGCTTCATCACGCGCGCGCGGCCCGACGGCAATGGCGGCAGCGATTACTCGGCCTGGTTCTTCGCGCCCGAGACGGGCAAATGGCGCTACATCGCCACCTGGAAGCGGCCGGCCATCAGTACGTATCTGACGGGCGTGCATTCCTTCCTCGAGAACTTCATCGATACCCTGGGCTACACGGAACGCCGCGTCCAGTTCGGCAACCAGTGGGCAAGGAATGCATCGGGCACCTGGTCGGAAGTGACGGCAGGGAGGTTCACCGGCGACGCCACGGCCACGAATGCGCAGCGCATGGATTATGCGGGCGGGCTGGAAAACGGCAAGTTCTACCTGCATAACGGCGGCTTCTTTGCCGATTACGTGCAAACCAGCCAGAACTTCACGCGTCCGGCCACGGGCCAGGCGCCCACCGTCGATGTGAACGCCTTGCCGATGCAATAAGCGCTGGTTTTCAGCCCGGTCGCTTGCCCACCATCGCTTCGATGCCGCGATAGTAGGTGAGCGGCCGGCCTATCGTCACTCCCATCAATGCCGCCGCCTGGATGATGTCGTTTGTATCGCGCCGGTACACGACCAGCGCATCCATTTCGTCGCTGCCGTTGCCGTCGATCTGGATCAGGTCATAGCCGCCTTCGTCCACGGCGCGCTGTGCCAGTTCCTTGTCCAGCCACTCGAAATAGGGCAGCGCGCTACCGTCGCTGTCCTTGAGCAGCTCGTACGGGAAGTCGGGGAATGCGTCGAACATGTCCTGTATCTGTTCGTGCAGTTCGTCGAGCTTGTCGCTCGACGCCATATAGCCGCCCAGGTGCCAGAGGATCGCCACCGCGTAGGCTTGCGCATCGCTGTCGATCCACTCGTCGCGTGGCGCGGAGGGCGCATCGGTGATGGCGGCGACGGCTTCGTCGAGTTCCTCTCCTTCCAGGTCACCGCAGGTCAGTTTGGTCAGCAGTTCAGACAAGAGCATGTTTGGCTTTCAGGGTAGGGCACGGCCAGGGGAGAGGCATGTGCAAGATGTTGTAAATACTATCATTTCTACGTGCTACGCGGCGGTTGCGCCAGCCGTGTCATGCCAGTTAGAATGCGAATCATTATTGTTTGCGTGTGAGGATTTTCCGTGCCGCCTGCCCAATCCGGCGTCCACCAGGAGGTGGGCAGCCTGTATCACGATCACCACCGCTGGCTGCAAGGCTGGCTCAGGCACAAGCTGGGCAATGCGTTTGACGCGGCCGACGTGGCGCACGACACCTTCATGCGCCTGCTCAATCGCGACGAGACCATCGCCGCGCGCGAGCCGCGTGCCTTTTTGACGACGGTGGCCAAGGGCGTGCTGGGCAATCTGTACCGCCGGCGCGACCTGGAGGCGGCCTACCTGGAAAACCTGGCCAGCCTGCCGGCGCAATGCGCGCCCGACCCGGAGGCGCAGGCGATCCTGCTCGAAGCCCTGTTCGACATCGACCGCCGCCTCGATGGCCTGGCGCCTGCCGTGCGCCGCGCCTTTCTGCTGTCGCAGCTCGATGGCATGCCGCAGGCGGCCATCGCCGCCGAGCTGAATGTCTCGCTGGCCACCGTGCAGCGCTACCTGGTCAAAGCCATGCACCAGTGCTTCTTTTCTCCGCTGGCGCCGTGATGGGTGCCCTCACGCCGGAAGCGGCCAGCTTGCAGGCTGTCGAATGGCTGGTGCGGCTGCAGGCCGGTGACGCCACGCCGGAAGTGGAGCAGGCATGGCGCGCCTGGCGCGGCAGCGACCCGGAAAACGAGCAAGCCTGGCAGCATGTGGAAGGCTGCATGGCGCGCATGCGCGCCTTGCCCGCGCCGCTGGCGCACGGCACGCTGGCCCGCAAGCCGCTGCACGCGCAAGCGAATGCGGCGCGGCGCCAGTCTTTGAAACTCCTGGCGCTGCTGGCTGTGGGTGGCGGCGCCTGGCTGGCTGGTGGCGATGAGCAGGCGCGCTTCTGGCTGGCCGATTACCGCACGGGTACGGGCGAATTGCGCCACATCGTGCTGGCAGACGGCACGCGCATCGCCCTCAACACGGCCACCTCCATTGACGTGCGTTTCGATGCGGGCCAGCGCCTGGTGACGGTACTCAAAGGCGAGATCATGGTCACGACCGCGCACGATGCGGCTGGCCGGCCCTTTTTCGTGCGCACGGGCCAGGGCCGCTTGCAACCCGTGGGCACGCGCTTTGCCGTGCGAGCCGGCAGCGAAGCCACGCGCCTGGGCGTGTTCGCGGGCGCTGTCGACATCGTGCCGGAACAAGCGCCCGATGCGGCGCGCAGGCTGCAGGCGGGCGAACAAGCGACTTTCACGGCGGGCAGCGTTGGCTCCGCCGAGCTTCTGCCTGCCGGCGCCGATGCGTGGACGGCCGGCATGCTGGTGGCGCACGACATGCCGCTGGCCGATTTTGTCGGCGAACTGGCCCGCTACCGGCATGGCCGCCTGGCCTGCGATCCTGCCGTCGCCCACCTGCGCGTCTCAGGCATCTATCCGCTGGCCGACACGACGCAAGTGCTGGACATGCTGACGCGTACCTTGCCCGTCGATGTGCGCCAGAGCACGCGCTTCTGGGTGAGCGTGGTGCCGCATCGGAAGCATCCATGATTATTTTCTGAAAATGTGAGGGTTTTTCGATTTTCGCGTGGCATAGCGAGTGAACCCCTCATTCACTTTCAGGAAAACAGTCCGCATGCCCAGCACAACACCTACTTACCCATCTTCCGCTTCCCGCACATGCCGCCGCAGCGTGGCGGCGCTGGCCGTCAGCCACGCCCTGTGGCTGCTCGCCGCCGGCGGCGCATTGGCCGCCGCACCTATTGCCCAGGCAGCCAATGGGGCGCGCATCGAACTGGCGATACCCGGCGGCACCCTGGAACAGGTGCTGGTGCGTTTCGGCCAGCAGACGGGCACCATGATCTCTTACCAGGCCGCCACCGTGGCCGGCAAGCGCAGCGCCGGACTGACGGGCAGCTACAGCATCCCTGCAGCGCTGGGCGCCATCGTCGCCGGTTCGGGCCTGCGCGCCGTGCCGCAGGCGAATGGCGGCTATGTGCTCGACGTGGCAGCTTCCGATGGCGGCCAGACCATGCCGGAGATGAAGGTCAGCGCCAGCTTTGATGCGAATGGCGCGACGGAAGGCAGCGGCTCGTATACGACGCAGACCATGCGCTCGGCCACGCGCCTGGGCCTGTCCGTGCGCGAGACGCCGCAAGCCGTCAGCGTGGTCACGCGCCAGCAGATGGATGACCAGAACCTGCAAACGGTGGAAGAGGTGCTGCAAAACGCGGCCGGCGTGGCCATCAACCGCTACGACAGCGACCGTACCTCGTTCTTCGCGCGCGGCTTTTCCATCGCCAGCTACCAGTACGACGGCATTCCCACCACGGTCGACAATGCCTACAACGTGGGCGACAGCACCCTGGACATGACGGCCTACGACAGGGTCGAGATCGTGCGCGGCGCCACGGGCTTGCTCACTGGCGCGGGCGAACCGTCGGCCACCATCAACCTGGTGCGCAAGCGCGCGTCATCGAAGCAGATGGCCGGGAATGCGGCCCTGAGCCTCGGTTCCTGGCACAATGCGCGCGCCAGCGCCGACCTCTCCACGCCCTTGAGCAGCGATGGCAAGGTGCGCGGGCGCGTCGTGGCCAGCTACCAGGACAGCGAATCGTATGTGAACCTGTATCACGGCAAGAAAGCCATGGCCTATGCCACCGTGGAAGCGGACCTGGCACCGGGCAGCGTGCTGATCGCCGGCTATGAATACCAGGACAACCGCCCGCGCGGCGGCATGTATGGCGGCTTGCCGCTGTGGTATGCGGATGGCGAACGGGCCACCTTGCCCCGTTCTGCCACCACGGCAACCACCTGGAGCCGCTGGTTCAGCACCAGCCAGACGGCGTTCTTGCGCCTGGAGCAGGACCTGGGCAAGGGCTGGAACCTGACGGCCATGCTGAATCACGGCTGGGGCAATTATTCGGCAGCCGAGCTTTTCGCCAATACCTGGCCGGACAAGGCCACGGGCCAGGGCGTGACGGGCTACACCGGGTTTTACTCGGGCACGCGGCGCCAGGACAGCGTCGACGCCTATGTGCAGGGACCGCTGCAGCTGCTGGGGCGCACGCACGATCTGGCGTTTGGCGTCTCGGGCAGCAACCAGTTCTCCAGCAACCCGGGCATCTCGGGTGGCAGCGTCGATTACGGCAATTTTCATCAATGGCAGGGCGTGACGCCGGAGCCGGACTGGAATGACCCGAATTTCTCGCGCTGGCAACTGCTCGATACGGTGCAGCAGCGCGGCATCTACGGCACGGCGCGCTTTTCGCTGGCCGATCCCTTGAAACTGATCGTCGGCGCGCGCTACAGCCGCTACAAGGCGGACCATGTCGATGACTGGGGCGGCAGCTACGCCTATGCCAAGCATGCCGTCACGCCGTATGCGGGCCTGGTGTGGGATATCGATGCACAGCATGCGCTGTACACCAGCTATAGCAAGATCTTCAAGCCGCAGGGCTACCAGGACCGGTTCGGCCGCTACCTCGATCCCGTGCAGGGCAAGAATCTGGAAGCGGGCGTGAAGGGCGAGTATTTCGGCGGCCGATTGAACGCGGCGCTGGCCGTGTTCCGCATCGCGCAAGATGGCCTGGCGCAGGAAGATACTGGCCATTTTGTCGGCAATTCGCTGACGCAGGCGTATTTCGCGGCATCGGGCACCACCAGCAAGGGCGTGGAGCTCGATCTGTCGGGCGAGCTGGCGCAGGGCTGGAACGTCTCGGCCAGCGTGTCGCACGCGGCGGCCAAAGACAATACCGGCGCGCGCCTGAACAGCTATGTGCCGCAGACGCTGGCGCGCGTGTTTTCCACTTGGCAGATGCCCGGCGACTGGCGTGCCTTGTCCGTGGGCGGCGGCGTGAACTGGCAGAGCGGCGCCTACCGCGACGCCACCGGGCCGAAAGGCACGCAGCGCGTGGAGCAGGGCGGTTATGCCGTGGCCAGCCTGATGGCGAAGTACGCGCTGTCGCGCCAGTTGTCCCTGCAGGCGAACATCAACAACCTGTTCGACAAGCGTTACTACAGCCAGCTTGGCATGTATAACCAGGCTTACTGGGGCGCGCCGCGCAACGCCAGCGTCACCCTGCGCTACATCTTCTGATGCATCAGAGCGGCCAGGCCTGTTTGGTGACGGCCACGGCGACGATGTAGGCGAATACCAGCACGGCGAGCGCGAAGGCGGCGCCGCGCGCGGCCGGCGTCTTGCCGCGTTTTAGCGCGATGGTGCCCAGCACGATGTAAGCCACCAGCGCGCACAGCTTGGCAGCCAGCCAGGGCTGGCTGCCCGGCGACTGGCCGCTCCACACGGCCAGCGTGATGGCACTGGCCAGCAAGGCCGTGTCGACCAGGTGCGGCAGGATTTTTACCCAGCGCTGCTGCAAGGCGGGCGAGGCGCGCAGCATCCAGGCGCCGCGCAAGAGGAAAAGAAAGCCGCTGGCGGCGGCGCATCCCATGTGGAAATGCTTGAGGCTCAGATAATCCATGCGTGATGTGGTGGGCGTTGATTGACGGTGGCGCCAGCATAGCCGCCTTTGGCGCGCCGCGCCATACGCCGTCGGGATGAGGCGCGATCAGCGGCACCATTTCACGTACACCAGCTCCGGGTCTCCCTCGTCGAGATGGTCGATCTGGCCGCTGCGCACGAAGCCCGCTCTGGCGAACAGCCGTTGCGCGGCCAGGTTGGACTGGTTCGTCGAGGTGAACAGCTTGGCTGTCTGGCACGCGGCTTCGGCGGCGGCCAGCAGGCGCAAGCCCACGCCGCGCAGCTGCTGTCCGGGAGCGACTATCACCAGCGAGACGAAGCCGTAGCCGAAGAAGTCGTCGTGCGTGAGGACATAGCCGGCGACCTGGCCAGCCCGGATGGCCACCTGGCAGTGCCCCTTGCCGACGGCGGCGCGCACGGCATCGCCGCGGCTGGCGTGCACCTGCGCATACGCGTCGCAGGCCAGCATGGCTGCCACATCGCCGGCCAGGGCCGCGCGGGTGATGACCGGCTCTGTTTCGTGCATGTCGTGTTTGTTCTGCATGCCGTTCCTTTTTCTCCAGGCGCCGAGTGTGCCAAAAATACCTGCGTTTGTAAAACACCCGCCATCCAGGCTAGATCCATCCTCCGCCATCTAGTCACTTTTGCCGATGCGGCTATCCAGATTGCCTTTCCAGAATCACCCTGTGGCCGATAGTGCCTTTCCCCTCTGCCACGTAAGCTGGTCGGGACGGCTGGCCAGACGGCCAGTGCATTCATGGAGAAACATCGTGGCTACCCTAGATGGCACTAAGAACAACAGTAGTAACAAGGCAGTCGAACCCGGCATGCGGCGCAAGCAGGCGTCCGTGCTGATCAGCAGCACCTTCGCGTTTACCATCTGCTTTGCAGTCTGGATGATGTTTGCCGTACTGGGCATCCCCATCAAGACCAGCCTGGGTTTGACTGAAACACAATTCGGCCTGCTGGCCGCCATGCCCGTGCTGACGGGCTCCCTCGTGCGCGTGCCGCTGGGCATCTGGACGGACAAATACGGCGGACGCCGCGTCTTCTTCTGGCTGATGCTGGCCAGCGTGGTGCCGATCTACCTGATTTCCTACGCCACCGCCTACTGGCATTTCCTCGTGCTGGGCATGTTCGTCGGCCTGGCGGGCGGCTCGTTTTCCGTCGGCACGCCCTACGTGGCGCGCTGGTATGAAAAGGAGCGCCGCGGCCTGGCGATGGGCATCTTCGGCGCCGGCAATTCCGGTTCCGCGCTGACCAAATTCGTCGCGCCCGGCATCGTCGCCGCCTTCGGCTGGCAAATGCTGCCCAAGGTGTATGCGGTGGCCATGCTGGCCACGGCCATCATCTTCTGGCTGTTTTCGTACACGGACAAATCGCATCTGGCGCCATCGGGCGAGAGCTTTTCGGCGCAGATGAAGGTGCTGAAGGATCCCCGCGTGTGGCGCTACTGCCAGTACTACTCGGTGGTGTTTGGCGGTTACGTGGCGCTGGCGCTGTGGATGACGAAGTACTACGTGGCCGAATACGGCTTCGACCTGAAACACGCGGCGCTGCTGGCCGCGTGCTTCTCGCTGCCGGGCGGCGTGCTGCGCGCCGTGGGCGGCTGGATCTCCGACAAATACGGTGCGGCGAAAGTCACCTGGGCCGTGATGTGGGTGTGCTGGGTGTGCTTCTTCCTGCTGTCCTATCCGCAAACGCAGATGGTCGTGGAAACCGTCACGGGTCCGCTGGCTTTCCATATCGGCCTGTCGCCGCTGTGGTTCACCGTGCTGCTGTTCATCGTCGGCATCGCCATGGCCGTGGGCAAGGCGTCCGTCTTCAAGTTCATCGGCGATGATTTTTCCGACAATATCGGCGCCGTCTCGGGCGTGGTCGGCCTGGCCGGCGGCCTGGGTGGCTTCATCCTGCCCGTGATGTTCGGCGCCCTGGTGGACTTTACCGGCGTGCGTTCGAGCTCCTTCATGCTCCTGTACGGCACCGTCTGCGTTTCCCTCGTCTGGATGCATTTCTCGTTCAAGCCGCTGCGCGCGGCCACTATCAATCAACCTGCAGGAGCTAAAGCATGAGCCGCTACATGATCAATACGTGGGAGCCGGAAACCCCGAGCTTCTGGCAAAACACGGGCAAGGCCACGGCCGCGCGCAATCTGTGGATCTCGATTCCCGCGCTGCTGCTGGCATTCGCCGTGTGGATGGTGTGGAGCGTGGTGGTGGTCAACCTGCCCAACATCGGCTTCACCTACAGTAACAACCAGCTGTTCTGGCTGACGGCCTTGCCGGGCCTGTCCGGCGCCACCTTGCGCATCTTTTATTCGTTCATGGTGCCGATCTTCGGCGGCCGCCGCTGGACGGCCATTTCCACTGGCTCGCTCCTGATTCCCGCCATCGGTATCGGCCTGGCCGTGCAGGATGTGAACACGGGTTATCCGACCATGCTGATCCTGGCGCTGCTGTGCGGCTTCGGCGGCGGCAATTTCGCCTCGTCGATGGCCAACATCAGCTTTTTCTACCCGAAGGCCAGCAAGGGTTTCGCGCTGGGCATGAATGCGGGCCTGGGAAACCTGGGCGTGTCGGTGGTGCAGTTCGTCGTGCCGCTGGTGATCACCTTCGCCGTCTTCGGCGCCTGGGGCGGCGATTCGCTCACCTGGGTGAAAAATGGCGTGAGCAAGGACATGTGGCTGCAAAACGCGGGCTTCATCTGGGTGCCGTTCATCGCCTTGAGCACCTTGCTGGCCTGGTTCGGCATGAATGACCTGGCGTCGGCGAAGGCTTCGTTTTCCGAGCAGGCCGTGATCTTCAAGCGCAAGCACAACTGGCTCATGTGCTGGCTGTACACGGGCACCTTCGGCTCCTTCATCGGTTATTCGGCTGCCTTTCCGCTGCTGATCAAGATCCAGTTCCCCGACGTGAATCCGCTCGATTATGCCTTCCTCGGCCCCCTGGTCGGTGCGCTGGCGCGCGTGGCCGGCGGCGTGATTTCCGATAAATTGGGCGGCGCCCGCGTCACTCTGTGGTCGTTCCTGCTGATGATCGGCGCCGTGCTGGGCGTGCTGTACTTCATGCCGCAAGCGGGCGTGGGTGGCAGCTTCAATGGTTTCTTCTGGATGTTCATGCTGCTGTTCGCCGGCACGGGCGTCGGCAATGCGTCGACCTTCCGCATGATCCCCGTGATCTTTTTGACGGAGCACCAGCGCGCGGCCGCCGGCAAGGGCAAGGCGGAGCAGGAGCAAGCCATCGTCGACGCCAACAAGGAAGGCGCGGCCGTCCTGGGCTTTACATCGGCCGTGGCCGCGTATGGCGCCTTCTTCATCCCGAAAAGCTATGGCACCTCGATTGCGCTGACGGGCAGCCCCGACGCGGCCTTGTGGTGCTTCATCGGCTTTTATGTGAGCTGCATCGCCATCACATGGTGGTGCTATGCGCGCAAGAATGCGCCGATGCCTTGCTAGTTGGCGTCAGAACGCCTGGCAAGTCCTGCTTGCCGGGCGCTGTATAAAGTATTCGAGGTAGTCATGGAAGAACTGGAAAAATTTGTCAACGGCTTCAGCCTGTTTCAGCAGCAGTATTTCAGCGAGCCGCAAACCTTGTACGACAGCCTGCGCGACGGGCAGCGGCCTTCGACCTTGCTGATCGGCTGCTGCGATTCGCGGGTCGATCCCATGCTGCTGACGGGCAGCGACCCGGGCGACATGTTCGTCGTGCGTAATATCGCCAACCTGGTGCCACCGTGTACGCCCGACGCGCCGCCCGGCGTCAGCTCGGCCATCGAGTTCGCCGTCTGCAAGCTGGAAGTGGCCAGGGTCATCGTGCTCGGACATGCGCGCTGCGGCGGCATCCGCGCGCTGCTGGAACCGCAGCCGCGCGCGGAAGGCCAGGAAACGGACTTTGTGGGACAGTGGATGCGCATCGCCGAACCGGTGGCGCAAAGGGTGCGGCGCGAGCTGGCGCACCGCTCGTCGGCGGAACAGCACCACGCGTGCGAGCTGGCCAGCATCCTGCAGTCGCTGGACAACCTGCTTACCTACCCTTGGCTGAAGCGGCGGGTGGAGCAGGGGGTGTTGAAACTGCATGGATGGTATTTCGACATCGACAGCGGGGCCCTGATGGCATATTCGGCGCGCCAGCAGCAGTTTTTGCCGCTGGTCTGCCCGATCGAACGGGCGCGTCATCTGCACGAGCGCCCTTGGCCGGATTCAGCTAAAACGTAACAAATCCCCGCTGCGGTCAAACGCCAGCAGGCTGTCGATGCGGCCTTGCTCGATGGCCGTCACCATGGCGCGCAGGGGCGCCTCGCATTCCTGCGCCGCGGGCGGCTGGCCGTCCTGGCCCGCCAGTCCCGCCACGAAGACCACGTCCCAGTGCGTCTGCATCTGTTTCGACTCCTCTTTCAATGTCTCGAAGCTGTCCAGTTCCTCGGGCAGCTTGTCGGCGCACATCACGGGCGTGAGGGACTTGCCCTGGCCGCCAGGCTGGGCCTGCGCCTGGGTAAAGGTGAACAGCAGGCGTTGCGGCTGCTCCTGGTTGCGGGCGCTGCGCAGCAGGCTGGCGTAATCGGTAATCGACATGGTGCTCTTTCTCTGTGTTGAACGATGACGACAGGTATACCGCAGCGCCGCCTTGCCGCCCATAGGCAATAGTGACTATCCGGGTGACTACGCGCCTATGCATTCCTGGTGCCGGAAACCGACTTCTTGCCAATACCGCCGGGCACGGCACATCGATAGACTGTTTGTATCGACGCTTGAGCCATCCTGCTTGCAGCGTTTTTTAAGACCTGGCGCCGCTGTCCGCGGCGCAATGTGGAGGTAGCATGAGTCACTTTCTGGACCGCCTGAAATTTTTTAGCAAGCCCGCCGAGCCGTTTTCAAACGGCCATGGCACCGTGGTCGATGAAGACCGTATCTGGGAAAACGCCTACCGCCAGCGCTGGCAGCACGACAAGATCGTGCGCTCCACGCATGGCGTGAACTGCACCGGCTCATGCAGCTGGAAGGTATACGTCAAGAATGGCCTGATCACCTGGGAAACCCAGCAAACCGATTATCCGCGCACGCGGCCCGACCTGCCGAACCACGAACCGCGCGGCTGCCCGCGCGGCGCCAGCTATTCCTGGTACGTGTATTCGGCGCAGCGCGTGAAATACCCGATGGTGCGCGGCCGCCTGATGGAAATGTGGCGCGAAGCGCGCAAGACCATGGACCCCGTCACGGCCTGGGACTGGATCAGCCAGGATCCCGTGCGCTCGCAGCAGTACAAGTCCATCCGCGGCCTGGGCGGCTTCGTGCGCGCCACCTGGGACGAATCGAATGAAATCATCGCCGCCGCGAATGCGCTGACGATCAAGAAATACGGCCCGGACCGCGTCGTCGGCTTTTCGCCGATTCCCGCCATGTCCATGGTCAGCTATGCCTCCGGCACGCGCTATCTGTCGCTGATCGGCGGCGTGGCCCTGAGTTTCTATGACTGGTACTGCGACTTGCCGCCGGCCAGCCCGCAAGTGTGGGGCGAGCAGACGGACGTGCCGGAATCGGCCGACTGGTACAACTCGACCTATCTGATGGTGTGGGGCTCGAACGTGCCGATGACGCGCACGCCGGACGCCCACTTCTACACGGAAGTGCGCTACAAGGGCACGAAAACCGTGGCCATCTCGCCCGACTACGGCGAAATGGTGAAATTCGGAGACATCTGGCTGGCGCCGAAGCAGGGCACGGATGCCGCGCTGGCGCTGGCCATGGGCCACGTCATCCTCAAGGAATTCCACTCGGAAGGGCAGAGCGCCTACTTCCGCGACTATGCGCGCCAGTACACGGACTTCCCCATGCTGGTGCTGCTCAAGGAGCATAACGGCACCCTGGTGCCCGACTACTTCCTGCGCGCTTCGCACCTGGACAACAACCTCGACGAAACCAACAATCCGGAATGGAAAACCCTCGTCATCGATGAAACCACGGGCGCCATCACGGCGCCGGCAGGCTCCATCGGCTTCCGCTGGGGCGAATCGGGCAAGTGGAACCTGGAGCAAAAAGCGGGCGGCAGCGGCGAGCCTATCGTGCCGATGCTCTCCATGATCAACGACAGCGATGCCGTCACGGAAGTGGGCTTTGCCTACTTCGGCGGCAAGGATGCGTCGGACATGTTGCTGCGCAAGGTACCGGTGAAAACCATCCGCCTGGTCGACGGCACGACGGGCCTGGTCACCACCGTGTTCGACCTGACCCTGGCCAACTACGGCATCGACCGTGGCCTCGGCGGCGAAAACGTGGCGGAAAGCTATGACGACGACGTGCCGTACACCCCCGCATGGCAGGAGAAGCACACGGGCGTGAAACGTGCCGATGTCATCACCGTGGCGCGCCAGTTCGCGGAAAACGCGGACCAGACGCGCGGCAAGAGCATGGTCATCGTGGGCGCCGGCCTGAATCACTGGTACCACATGGACATGACGTACCGCGGCATCATCAACATGCTGATGATGTGCGGCTGTATCGGCCAGTCGGGCGGCGGCTGGGCCCATTACGTGGGCCAGGAAAAACTGCGTCCGCAAACGGGCTGGACGCCTTTGGCTTTCGCCCAGGACTGGGTGCGTCCGATGCGCCAGATGAACGGCACCTCGTTCTTCTATGCCCACACGAGCCAGTGGCGCCATGAAAAGCTGGAAACGGGCGATATCGCCTCGCCATCGGCGGCCGGCGGCACGGGCGACCTGACCCTGCTCGACTACAACGCCAAGGCCGAGCGCATGGGCTGGCTGCCATCGGCGCCGCAACTGCAGACCAATCCGCTGGAAGTGGCCAAGGCCGCCAAGGCGGCGGGGCAGGCGCCGGCCGCATATGCGCTCGACCAGATCAAGGCGGGCCAGCTGCAGTTTTCGTGCGACGACCCGGACAACCCGGCCAACTTCCCGCGCAATATGTTTGTCTGGCGCTCGAATATCCTGGGCAGCTCCGGCAAGGGCCACGAGTACTTCCTGAAATACCTGCTCGGCACGCAGAACGGCTTGCTCAGTGACGAAGACGACTGCATCACGCCGAAGCAGGTGAAAGTGCGCCCGGCCGCCGAAGGCAAGCTCGATCTGCTGGTGGTGCTGGACTTCCGGATGTCGACCACCTGCCTGTATGGCGACGTGGTGCTGCCGACGGCCACCTGGTACGAAAAGGATGATCTGAATACGTCGGACATGCATCCGTTCATCCACCCGCTGTCGGAAGCCGTGCAGCCCTTGTGGCAATCGAAGTCGGACTGGGAAATCTACAAGGGCATCGCCGAGAAATTCTCGGAAATCGGCGGCGAGCTGCTGGGCACCCAGCAAGACATCATCCTCACGCCGCTGATGCACGACACCCCGGGCGAACTGGGCCAGCCTTTCGATCCCAAGGATTGGCGCGCCGGCGAATGCGACGCCATTCCCGGCAAGACCATGCCGAACATGACGGTGGTCGAGCGCAATTACCGCGACGTGTACAAGAAGTTCACCTCGATCGGCCCGCTGCTGGAAACCATCGGCAACGGCGGCAAGGGCATTTCCTGGAAAACGGGGCATGAAGTCGAGGTCCTGCGCGGCATCAACCGCACGGTGCTCGAAGAAGGCGTCTCCAAGGGCCAGCCGCGCCTCGATACGGCCATCGACGCGGCCGAGATGATTTTGTCGCTGGCGCCGGAAACGAATGGCCACGTGGCCGTCAAGGCCTGGGCCGCGCTGTCCGCCATCACGGGACGCGAGCATACGCACCTGGCGCTGCCGCGCGAGCATGACAGCATCCGCTTCCGCGACGTGCAGGCGCAGCCGCGCAAGATCATTTCCTCTCCCACCTGGTCGGGCCTGGAAAGCGAGGAAGTCAGCTACACGGCCGGCTATACCAACGTGCATGAACTGATCCCTTGGCGCACCCTGACGGGCCGCCAGCAGTTCTACCAGGATCATTTGTGGATGCGCGATTTCGGCGAAGGGCTGTGCGTGTACAAGCCGGCCATCAACACGAAGACGACGGAAGCGCTGCTGGGCACCAAGCCGAACGGCAACAAGGAACTGGCGCTGAACTTTTTGACGCCGCACCAGAAGTGGGGCATCCACTCCACGTATTCGGACAACCTGCGCATGCTGACCCTGTCGCGCGGCGGACCGCACGTGTGGCTGTCGGAGACCGACGCGAAGACGGCCGGCATCGTCGACAACGACTGGATCGAAGTGTTCAACGTGAACGGCAGCCTGACGGCGCGCGCCATCGTCAGCCAGCGCATCCCGGCCGGCATGACGATGATGTACCACGCCCAGGAAAAGATCATCAACGTGCCTGGCGCGGAGATGACGGGCAAGCGGGGCGGCATCCATAACTCGGTGACGCGGGCCGTGCCCAAGCCGACGCACATGATCGGCGGCTACGCCCAGCTGGCGTACGGCTTCAATTACTACGGCACGGTGGGCTCCAACCGCGATGAATTCGTATTGGTGCGCAAGATGAACAAGGTCGACTGGCTCGAAGGCCCGTTGCAGGAAGAAGGAGCATAGTATGAAAATCAGAGCGCAAATCGGCATGGTGCTGAACCTGGACAAGTGCATCGGCTGCCACACCTGTTCCGTCACCTGCAAGAACGTATGGACCAGCCGCGACGGCGTCGAATACGCATGGTTCAACAACGTGGAAACCAAGCCGGGCATCGGCTATCCGAAGCAGTGGGAAAACCAGGACAAGTGGAATGGCGGCTGGCGCCGCACGGACGCGGGCAAGATCGAGCCGCGCCAGGGCAGCCGTCTGAAAATCCTGGCCAACATCTTCGCCAACCCGAACCTGCCGGCCATCGATGAGTATTACGAGCCGTTCACCTACGACTACGAGCACCTGCAAAGCGCGCCGCTGTCGCAGACGCCGCCGACGGCCCGTCCGATCTCCGTGCTGACGGGGAAAAAGATGGAGAAAATCGAGTGGGGTCCGAACTGGGAAGATGACCTGGGCGGCGAATTCGCCCAGCGCAGCAAAGATAAACTGTTCGACAACATGCAGAAGGAGATGTACGGCACGTTCGAAAACACCTTCATGATGTACTTGCCGCGCCTGTGCGAGCATTGCCTGAACCCGACGTGCGTGGCGTCTTGCCCCTCCGGCTCCGTGTACAAGCGCGAAGACGACGGCATCGTGCTGATCGACCAGGACAAGTGCCGCGGCTGGCGCATGTGCATCTCCGGTTGCCCGTACAAGAAGATTTACTACAATTGGTCGTCCGGCAAGGCGGAGAAGTGCACCTTCTGCTTCCCGCGCATCGAAGCGGGCCAGCCGACCGTGTGCTCGGAAACGTGCGTGGGCCGCATACGCTACCTGGGCGTGCTGCTGTACGACGCCGACAAGATCGAGGCTGCCGCCTCCGTGCCGCAGGAGCAGGACCTGTACCAGGCGCAGCTCGACCTGTTCCTCGATCCGCACGACCCGGCCATCATCGCCGAGGCGCGCCGCCAGGGCATCCCGGACCTTTGGCTGGAAGCGGCCGTCAAGTCGCCCGTCTACAAGATGGCCGTCGAGTGGAAAGTGGCGTTCCCGCTGCATCCCGAGTACCGCACCTTGCCGATGGTGTGGTACGTGCCGCCTCTGTCGCCGATCCAGGCGGCGGCCGAATCGGGCAAGCTGGGCGTGAACGGCATGCTGCCGGACACGCAAAGCCTGCGCATTCCCGTGCAGTACCTGGCCAATCTGCTGACGGCCGGCGACCAGCCGCCCATCGTCACGGCACTGGACCGCATGCTGGCCATGCGTGCCTACATGCGCAGCAAGACCGTCGAGAAGGTGGAGAACCTCACGGTTCTGAAACAGGTGGGCTTGACCAAGGCGCAGGTGGAGGACATGTACCACATCATGGCCATCGCCAACTACGAAGACCGCTTCGTCATCCCCAGCAGCCACAAGGAAATGGCCGAGGACAGTTTCAACGAGAAGGGTTCGTGCGGCTTCAGCTTCGGCAATGGCTGCTCGGACGGCACCAGCGAGCCGACCTTGTTCGGCAAGAAAAAGCACGGTTCGGCCATCTTCATGCAGATGCCGAAGTCGCGCAAAACGGCGCCAGGCGCTTAAGGAGCTCATATGGAACACGCTATGCATCACTACCAAGTCCTGTCTCGCCTGCTGCTGTATCCCGAGCCAGAGCTGATCGCGCACCTGCCGCAGCTCGGCGCCGCGCTGGCGGCCGTGCCGGAGCAGCACGCGCTGCTGCGGCCCTTGCTGGCGCACCTGGAAAGCAGCAGCCTGATCGACCTGCAGCAGCAGTACGTGGCCACCTTCGACCGCAATCCGTCGCACTCGCTGCACCTGTTCGAGCATATCCACGGCGAATCGCGCGACCGGGGCCAGGCCATGGTCGACCTGATGGAGGAATACAAGCGCCACGGCCTGCAAATGGTGGGCGACGACTTGCCCGACTTCGTGCCCCTGTTCCTGGAGTTTCTGGCGCAGCTCGACGAGGAAGTCTCGGCACCGCTGCTGGGCGACGCCGTCCACGTGCTGGCGCACATCGGCCGCAAGCTGACGGCCAACGGCAGCCCGTACGCGCCCGTCTTCACGCTGCTCGAACGGCTGAGCCCCGTGGCGGCAGAAATGCTGGCCGAACCGCCGGTGCGCGACATGGACGAAGCGCTGGAAACCTTCGGTCCCGGTGCGGACGGCGTCGAGCCGTTGCTGCGCCAAGCGCCGGGCGGCGTCCATCCCGTGCATTTTCACCCGCAGCCGCGGCGCGCCGCTTGAATCGCGTCCGCATGAGGAGAGTACATCATGAGTAATTACTTGCATCAATTTGTGTATGGCATTTATCCATACATCGCGCTGGCCATCTTTTTCCTGGGTAGCCTGATCCGTTTCGACCGCGAGCAATATACGTGGAAGTCCGATTCCAGCCAGCTGCTGCACCGCGGCAGCCTGCGCCTGGGCAATATCCTGTTCCACATCGGCATCATCGGCCTGCTGTTCGGCCATGCGGCCGGCTTGCTGACCCCTGTCTGGGTATGGGATACCCTGGGCGTGTCGCATAGCCTGAAGCAGGGCGTGGCCATGGCGGCCGGCGGCGTGATGGGCGGCCTGTGCCTGGTCGGCATCCTGATCCTGCTGGCGCGCCGCTTCGGCAATGCACGGCTGCGCGCCGTCACCACGGCCGGCGACAAGCTGGTGATGGTGTGGATCTTGCTGACCTTGCTGCTGGGCCTGTCGTCGATCTTCGTCTCGGCTTCGCACATGGATGGCCACATGATGGTCTTGCTGATGAACTGGGCGCAGCACATCGTGACCTTCCGCGGCGACGCGGCCAGCTTCATCGTCGATGCGCCGCTGGTGTTCAAGCTGCACCTGTTCATGGGCATGTCGCTGTTCGTCATCTTCCCGTTCACCCGCCTGGTGCACGTGTGGAGCGGCTTTGGCGCCATTGGATATCTGGGCCGCGCCTATCAACTGGTGCGCCGCCGCTAAGAAAGGAGCTACATCATGGGAATCTCCGTCAATGGCATCGATATCGACGATGCCGACATCGCGCAGGAGCTGCCGCATCACGACGGCGCCGGCAATCCGCTGAAACAGGCCGTGCATGAACTGGTGCTGCGCCGGCTCCTGCTCGACGAGGCCGAACGCCTCGGCGTGCAGGGCGGCAGTACTGACGACCGCATCGAAGCGCTGTTTGCGCAGGAGGTGCGCGTGCCGCCCGCCGACGATGCGGCTTGCCGCACCTTTTATGCGCAGCGCCCGCAGCTGTTCAGTAGCGGGGCGCTGGTCGAGGCGCGCCACATCCTGTTCCAGGTGACGCCCGAGGCGCCGCTGGAGCTGCTGCGCACGACGGCGCAAGCTGTGCTCGATGCCCTGAAACTGGCGCCCGAGCGTTTCGGCGAACTGGCGGCGCAGTATTCGAACTGCCCGTCCGGCGCCCTGGGGGGGAATCTGGGCCAGCTGTCGCCGGGCCAGAGCGTGCCGGAATTCGACGCGCTGCTGTTCCGCCTGGAAGAGGGCGCGCTGGCCGGCCACTTGCTGGAAACGCGCTTCGGCTACCACATCGTGCAAGTACTGCGCCGCGTCGAAGGCCAGGCCATCGCCTATGAGGCGGTGCAGGCGCAGATCGCCGACCGCCTGTCGCGCGCCGCGTGGCAGCGCGCCGTGCACCAGTACCTGCACTTGCTGGTGGGGCGCGCCGAGATCGCCGGTGTCGAGCTGGAAGGCACAGCCAGTCCGCTGGTTCAGTAGGCTGAAAGGCGTAGTCCGAAAGGCGTAGGCCGCTAGGCCTTCTGGGGCACAGCCAGATCGTGCCCCAGCCTTTACAATCAAGAAAGAAACAGGAGTAGCGTCATGGGTAGCGTCAAGTTGCAGGACCGTTTTGGCCGTTCGATCGATTATGTGCGGTTGTCCGTTACCGACCGTTGCGATTTGCGCTGCAGTTACTGCATGCCCAAGGGCTTTCGCGGCTTCGAGGAACCGAAGGACTGGCTGACGTTCGACGAGATCGAGCGCCTGCTGGGCATCTTCGTTCGCCTCGGCACGCGCCGCGTGCGCCTGACGGGCGGCGAGCCCCTGTTGCGGCGCAACCTGCCGCAACTGGCGCAGCGGCTGACGGCGCTGCCTGGCCTGCAGGACCTGTCGCTGTCGACGAATGCCACGCAGCTGGGCAAGCATGCCGTGGCCTTGCGCGCGGCGGGCGTGGACCGCATCAACGTCAGCCTGGATTCGCTGGACCGCGCCTGCATGCAGCAGATCACGGGGCGCGACAGCCTGCAACCGATTCTGGATGGCCTGATGGCGGGCAAGGCGGCCGGTTTCGACCCGATCAAGATCAATATGGTGGCCATGCGCGGCGTCAATGACGGCCAGATCGAGGCCATGGCGGCGTTCTGCATCGAGCAGCAGTTCATCCTGCGCCTGATCGAAGCCATGCCCATGGGCAGCACGGGCCGCAATGCCTGCTACATGCCGCTGGGCCCCGTGCGCGAGCGCCTGGCGGCCCGCTTTGGCCTGGTGCCGCAGGCGATGGAGCTCGGTGGCGGGCCGGCGCGCTACATGGCGACAGCCGACGGGCGCTCGAGCATCGGCTTCATCACGCCCATGTCGCAGCATTTTTGCGCCACCTGCAACCGCGTGCGCCTGTCCGTCGATGGTACCCTGTACCTGTGCCTGGGCCAGGAAGAGAAATTCGCCTTCGGCCCCATGCTGCGCGGCGGGGCCACGGATGCGGAGATCGAAGCGGCGATCCGCGCCGCCATCGAACTCAAGCCGCAGCAGCATGATTTTAATACGCAGCCCGATAAAATCATCCGGTTCATGGCACAGACGGGCGGCTGAGGCAGTTTGCATTTACATTCAAGGGCGGTATGAAATTCAAGGCGATGTTTTCCTCCTGGCAGAAGCTGTCGACCAAGATCGTCGGCGCGCTGCTGCTCATGCTGGTGCTGGCCTTGAGCGCCATCGGTTGCACCCTGTTCCTGTCGTGGCAGCTGGAAGGCAGTTCGGCCGCCATCAACGAGACGGGCCGGCTGCGCATGCAGACCTACCGCCTGACTCTGCTGCTTGCCAGCGACGCCCGCGAACAGGCGCGCCAGCAGGCGATGCTGATCGACGAGACCCTGGCCAAGATCGGCCACGGCGACCCGCAGCGCCCCTTGTTCCTGCCTCCCAGCACGGCTATCAAGTCGGAATTCGAGCGCATCGGCGTTGCCTGGCGCGGCGCCCTGCGTCCGTCCGCGCTGGCCGCCGATTCCACCGCGCGCGCGCGCCAGTTCGAGCATGACGCCGATACCTTCGTGGGGCAGGTCGATCAATTGGTGCGCCTGATCGAGCACGATAGCGAACAGCGCACCTTCTGGCTGCGCGCCTCGCAGCTGATCCTCGTCGGCATGGCCGTCATCGGTACGGTCAGCATGATCTACCTGATGTTCATGCTGATCATCGAACCGGTGACGCGGCTGCGCCTTGGCATGCAGCGCATGAAGGAGCGCGATTTCAGCGTGCGCCTGGCAGTGGAAAGCAATGACGAATTCGGCCAGCTGGCCAGTGGCTTCAACCAGATGGCCGACCGCCTGCAGGCGCTGTACGGCAACCTGGAAGAGGGCGTGCGCAGCAAGACGGCCACCCTCGAATACCGCAACCGCGAACTGGCGCTGCTGTACGAAAGCGCCGCCTTTTTGCAGCGCCCGCAGCCCCTGGAAGACATTTGCGGCGGCTTCATGCAGCGCATCGTCGACTATTTCGAAGCCGATGGCTCCACCGTGCGCGTGCTCGACGCCGAGCGGGGCAACCTGCACATGGTGGTGCACACGGGCCTGTCCGAGGAACTGGTGGCGTCCGAGCATTGCCTGAAGGTGGGCGACTGCCTGTGCGGCACGGCCGTCGAGATGAAGGTGGCGAAGGTGCACGACATGCGCCGCATCGACAAGGCGCACGAGCTGCGCTGCCACCGCGAAGGCTTTGCCACCGTCTCCGTCTTCCATATCCACGCGCATGAACAGCACCTGGGCTTTTTCAACCTGCATTTCCGCCATGCGCGCGTGTTTTCCGCGCGCGAGCTGGCCTTGCTGGAAACCCTGGGCCAGCTGCTGGGCATCGCGCTGGAAAACCTGCGCCTGGCCGCGCGCGAGCGCGAAATGGCCATTTCCGAAGAGCGCAACCTGGTGGCGCAAGGCCTGCACGACAGCATCGCGCAAAGCCTCAATTTCCTCAACCTGCAAGTGCAGATGCTCGACGACTCCGTGCGCAACGCCCGTTTCGACGAGGTGGCGGGCATCGTGCCGGCCCTGCATGCTGGCGTGAAGGAAAGCTACGAGGACGTGCGCGAGCTGCTGGCGAACTTCCGCAGCCGCCTGATGGAGGATGACCTGATCGGCTCCCTGCGCGCGGCGGTGGACAAATTCCGCCGCCAGACAGGCATCGAGGCCGATCTGCTGGCCGACGTCGACGGCGCGCCATTCCCCCGCGAGCAGCAATTGCAGTTATTATTCATCGTGCAGGAAGCGCTGTCGAACATCCGCAAGCACGCCCAGGCCAGCCACGTCGAGGTGCGCCTCGCCGATCACCAGGACTTTACCTTGACGATCAGCGATAATGGCGTCGGCTTCGATGCTGCCGCCGTGCTGGAAAAGGGCGACAGCCATGTCGGCATCCATATCATGCGCGAGCGCGCACAGCGCATCGACGCCACGTTCGACGTGCACGCCTGCCCCGGCGGCGGCACGACCGTCGAACTGCACCTGTCGCGCGAACAGCGCCGCGCCGCCTAAGTAACTATCTGAAAGTACAAAAAATGGAGACTCCCGATAAACCGATCACCGTCATGCTGGTGGACGACCACGCGCTGTTCCGCAGCGGCATACGCTCGCTGCTGCAGCGGCATACGGATTTTTCCGTCGTGGGCGAGGCGGCCGATGGCGTGGAAGGCATCAAGCGCGCCATCCAGCTGCAGCCCGACGTGGTGCTGCTGGACCTGAACATGGCCGGCATGTCCGGCGTCGAAGCGCTGCAACTGATGCAGCACGACTGCCCCGACACGGCCATCGTCATGCTGACCGTGTCGGAAGACGCGGAAGACCTGGCGACGGCCCTGCGCGCGGGCGCCTGCGGTTACCTGATCAAGAATATCGATGCCGACTACCTGGTGCGCGCCATCCGCCGCGCGGCCGCCGGCGAAGTCGTCATCGCCGAAGCCATGACGGGCAAGCTGGTGGCGCAGCTGCAGGCGGGCACGCGGCGCGAGGAACCCGTGTCGGAACTCGACAAGCTCACGCCGCGCGAAAAGGAAATCATCGACTGCCTGTCGCGCGGCGAGAGCAACAAGGGCATCGCCCGCACCCTCGACCTGGCCGAAAGCACGGTCAAGATCCACGTGCAGAATGTGCTGAAAAAACTCAACCTCACCAGCCGCGTGCAGGCTGCCGTGTATGCGGTCGAGCACCGCCAGGGCAAGTAGCCCGGTAGAAGGGTCTGGCCCGCCGGGTCGGACCCAAGCCCACCACTGCCATCTATTTCGCTAGTTCTTTTTGCCGATAGCCGTCCTTGTGCTTTTAAAGTAGTATATTGAATATATCTTTAAAAGCGAGCCCATCATGGCCATCACCCCGATCAGCGAACCATCTCCTTCTGCCGCCGCCCCTGGCGCGGCGCCCTGGCATGCCGGCCACGCCGTCTGGCAACTGGGTTTCCGCCCGTTCTACCTGCTGGCGGCCGTGTTTGCGGCCATCAGCATTCCCCTGTGGCTAGCCAGCTATTTCGGCGTGCTTGCGGGCGGCCTGCACGTGGGGCTGGGCTGGCATATGCATGAAATGGTGTTCGGCTTCGCGCTGGCCGTCGTTGTTGGTTTCCTCTACACGGCAGGGCGCAACTGGACGGGCTTGCCCACGCCGCACGGCGCCCAGCTGATGGCGCTGGCAGCGTTGTGGCTGGCGGGGCGCGTGGCCATGCTGTGCGGCGCCGGCCTGCTGCCAGCGCTGGTCGACTGGCTGTTCCTGCCGCTGGCCGCCTGGCCCCTGTACCTAGTGCTGCGCCGCTCGGGCAATACGCGCAACCTGTTCCTCGTCGGTCTGCTGGCCTTGCTGGCGCTGGCCAATGGCCTGTTCCACGCGTCCGTGCTGGGCTGGCTGCCGCTGTCGCTGTTTGTGCCCGTGCAGGCGGCCATCTTCATCATCGTGCTGATCGAATCGGTGATCGGCGCGCGCGTGATTCCCATGTTCACCCGCAATGGCGCGCCAGGCAGTACGCCCGTGGCCAGTCCGCAGCGGGCCTTGATCGCCGTGGCCTGCATGGCGGCGGCTGCGATCGCGTGGCTGGCTGGTGCGCCGGCCTGGCTGACGGCGCCGTTGGCCTTCTGTGCTGCCGGCGTGTCGCTGGCCAACTTGCTGGCATGGCAGCCACAGCGCACCTTGCGCGTGCCGCTGCTGTGGATACTGCACCTGTCGTATGCGTGGATCGGCATCGGCTTCGCGCTGCTGGCGCTGGCCAGCCTGCACCTGCTGCCGGCCAGCGCCGCGTTTCACGCGCTGACGGTGGGGTCGATGGCGGGCCTGATCATCGGCATGATGACGCGCACCACCCTGGGCCACACGGGCCGCCCGTTGAAAGGCGGCAGGGCGGAAGCGGCGATGTACTGGCTGATCCAGCTGGGCGCGCTGGCGCGCCTGCTGGCCGCCGTCGGTCCCGTTTCGCTCTCCATGCCGCTGCTGCTGGCGGCCGGGGCGTGCTGGTCGCTGGCCTTTGGCCTGTATGCGTGCGTGTATGCGCCGTACCTGTGGCGCGCCAGGGTGGATGGCCGCGAAGGCTAGGCTGGTATCAGGAAGGGCGCCAGGCCAGCAGTTTCCTGATTTCCGGCGTCCAGTAGGACAGCGATTCGCCCACCACGAATAGCAGCAGGCCCAGCATCAAGGCTTTCAGCAGTAAATCCCTGCACCAGATCATGGCGTCTCCCAAATTTTCATATTGGCAAGTTTATCATTGGCATGCCCGGCCATGTTGCGTTTCTGGTATGGCCATCTGCTCGGGCGGCGGCGTCTGTGCTGTAAAGGCGGCGACGGCCTCGATGGCCTGCGCCAGCGCCTGTTCCAGTGCATCGAGGGCGGCGGCCGCATCGTCGCCGGCGTGCAGCAGCTGTTCCGCATGCCGGGCCGCATGCAGGGTGGCAGGCAGGGCGAGGCTGCCGGCCTCGCCGGCCAGCTTGTGCGCCAGCGCGGCGGCGTCGCTGCGGGCATTGGCCGCCAGCAGGGCGCGCATGGCGTCCACCGTGTTGCGATAAGTGCTGCCAAAGTGCGACAGATGCTGGCGGTAGGGCGCTGCATCGAGCCACTGCGCCATCCCCTGCGCCAGGTCGATCGCGGGCGCCGCGCCGTTTGGCGGCACGGGCATCGCCATTTCGGCCATGGACGGCGGCAGGGACGGCAGCCCTTGCGCATGGCGCCGGTGCGCGCGCGCGATCAGGGCTATGGTCTGCGGCACGTCGAACGGTTTGCTGATGAAATGGTTCACGCCCGCTTCCAGCGCCGCCGCGCGCTGTGTCTGGAACGCCCCAGCCGTCAGTGCCACTACGGGCAGGTCCTGGAATTGCGGCAGCTGGCGCAGCGCGCGCGTCGCCTGCAAGCCATCCATGACGGGCATCTGCACATCCATCAGCACGATGTCGACGTCGGCGGGGTGCGCCAGCAGCCAGTCCAGCGCCTGCCGGCCATCGCAGGCGAATGAGGGCACGGCCCCCTGGTCGCACAGGATATGCTTGACCACGTCGCGGTTGATCTCGCTGTCGTCGACCACCAGCACACGCACGCCGGCCAGCTGGCGCTCTTCCAGCGGAACGAGACTGGCGTCCAGGCCGGCGGCCCTGGCGCGCTGCTGGCGCGCCTCCATCGTCGCGTTGTACAGGCTGGAAGCGGTCACCGGTTCGTTGAGGATGGCATCGGCGGCATTGGCCGGGTCGGTGCACCGTCGCGCGGGTGCTGTCGCCGGCGCGCCGCTGGCTGCCAGGATGACGACGGGACAGTCCTGCGGCGGCAAGTATTCGCGCAGCGCGCGCGCCGTGGCTTCGCCATCGAGCCCCTGCATGCGCGCGGCCAGCAGCACTACGCCGGGCCGCGCATCCCCGGCGCAGGCCAGCGCATAATCGAGTGCCGCCTGGCCGCCGGACACGGCATGCACGTGCCAGCCCAGGCCGCGCGCCACGGCGCCCACCGCTTCGCGCGTGCCGGCGTTGCCATCGGCCAGCAAGACGCGCAGGTCCTGCATGCCCTGCATGTCGGGCGCTGACAGGGCGCCGGCGGGCAGCAGTTGCAGCGGCACCGTGAAACTGAATGCGCTGCCCTGGCCCAATGCGCTTTTCAGGTGCAGGGCGCCGCCCATCAGGCGCACCAGCTGGCGGCAGATGGTCAGGCCCAGGCCCGTGCCGCCGAAGCGGCGCGTGGTGGAAGTGTCGGCCTGGGCGAAGGCGGAAAAGATCGCTTCCTGCACTTCGGGGGCGATGCCGATGCCCGTGTCGCGCACGCAAAAGCGCAGCACGGCGGCGTCGCCGTCCCGGCTCTCCAGCGTGCTCGTCAGCTCGACCGTGCCTTGCGCGGTGAACTTGATGGCATTGCTGGTCAGGTTGACCAGCACCTGTTCCAGCCGCAGCGCGTCGCCCAGCACGTGGTCGATGCCATCGGGCAGCGGCCCGATCCGCACCTCAACCGGCTTGTCATGCGCGGCCACGCCCATGCTGGCGGCAATCTTTTCGATCACTTCGGCCAGGCGGAACGGCGCCTGCTCGATGGTCATGTGGCCCGCCTCGATTTTCGAGACGTCCAGCACGTCGTTGATGATGCCCAGCAGCGACTGGCCGGCGGCGCGGATCTTGCGCGTCATCAGCAGTCCTTCTTCATCCTGGCTGCCCCTTTCCAGCAGCCATGCCATGCCGAGGATGGCGTTGAGCGGCGAGCGGATTTCATGGCTCATGTTGGCGAGGAATTCCGCCTTGCTACGGTTGGCCGCCTCGGCGCCATCGCGCGCCAGCAGCATGGCCGCCTCGGCCTGCTTTTGCGCGGAAATATCCTGGGCAAAGATCAGCGTGGCCGGCCCATCCTTGAGCATCACGCGCGTGCTGGTCTTGAGGATGGGCACGGGCCGGCCCTGCTTGTCCACGCCGACGGCTTCAAACATCTGTTCGCTGGCCGAATCGGCCTCGATCAGCGCCTCGTTGCTTGCCAGCGCCACTTGCGAGGCGGGCGTGAGCATGGTGCGCCAGGGCAGGCCGCTCAGGTCATCCTCGAGCGCGTAGCCGTGCAGGTGGCGGTAGCGGGGATTGGAATACACGAAGTGCCCGTGGCGCAGGATGGCGATCGCCACGGGCGCATCTTCGATCAAGGTGCGAAAGCGCGTTTCGCTATCGGACACGGCTTGCATGGCCTGGCGTTCCCTTTCCTGCTCCACCTGCCAGGCGGCTTGCTGCCGCCGCCGCCGCTGGCTCCAGAACAGCAGGCTGGCCGCGGCCAGGGCCAGCATGGCAAAGCAGAGGGTGTAACCCAGCGCCTGCTGCCGCAGCGGGGCGGCGATGGCCGCTTCTTCGCGGCTCAGGCCGATGATCAGGGCGCGGTCCATGTGCAGCTCAGGCGGGGCGATGGTCGCCATGGCCATGACGCGGGGGGCGGCGGAGGCACCGGCCCCGGCAATCTCGACGCCGCTCAGCACGCCCGCCTGGTAGCCGCTGTCGCGGAAGCGCCGCAGGAAGCTGCCGGGCAGGTCCACATTGCCGCCATTGGCGCTTTTGGCCGGATAGTTCAGGAATTGCCGGCCGTCGCCATGCACCACCACGGCCCAGACATCGGCCGCATACATGGCGGTGCGGAACTTGGCCGTGAAGTATTCGCGGTCGAAGGTGGCCACCACGACGCCGGCAAAGCGGCCTTGCCGGTCCTGCACCATGCGCGACGCCGTGATGACCAGGTCCCGCCTGAAGGACAGGAAAGGGGCCGAGATATACAGCATGCGCGCATCGGGCGCGTCGCGCGCCGTCTGGAAGTAGCCGCGGCGCGAAAAATCCTGGCCGGCCAGCTCCGGGATGTTGGTGGCGACCGGCTTGCCGCTGGCATCGATGACCAGCATGGTGCGCACGCCCGGCATGGCGTCGACCAGCGCGGCCAGGCGCCGTGGCAGGGCTTGCCCGGCGTCGGGTGCGGCGCCGGCGGCAAGATAATCACGGATCACGCCGTCGAGTACCTGATTCGTCGCCGCCAGGTCGACTTCGATATTTTTTGCCAGCAGCGCTGTCAGCACGCTCAGCCGTTCACGCTCGGCCGCATCGTGCCGCGTCGCCTCGGCCAGGTGCGCGTAGGCGAGGGCGGCAGCGACGATCAGCAGCCCGAGGAGCAAGAACAGCCATTCGATCAGTCGCCTGCGCAACGCCGCCGCATCTGTGTGATAGCTCATGTGGCGATGCTATACCTGATATGCACGGAGAACAACTTTTACGCATGACTACGCAGGTGATAGTGTGGCCAATTTGCCGCCAGGCGGCAGCCGCCGGCTAGCGCACCAGCCAGCGCTCGACCATTGCGCGCAGCTGGGCGGCCGTGAAGGGCTTGGCCAGATAATCGTCCATGCCGGCCGCCACGCAGCGCTGCCGGTCGTCTGCGGTGACGCCGGCCGTGAGGGCGATGACGGGCAGGCGTGGCGCGCCGCTGGCCGCTTCGCGGGCGCGCAGGGCCTGGCACGCCTGGTAGCCGTCCATGACGGGCATCATGCCATCCATCAGGACCAGGTCGTACTGCTGTTCGGCCAGCGCCTGCAGGCCCAGCGCGCCGTTCTCCGCCGTGTCGATGCTGTAGCCGCAGGTGCCCAGCTGCAGGCATACCAGCTGGCGGTTCAGCGCCGTATCCTCGACCAGCAGGATGCGCGCGCCCGGCGCCGGCGCCGGTGCAGATTCGGATGCGGATGGCGGCGCTGTCTCGGGCGCCGGCGGCTTGGCGGCATTCGCCGCCTCCGCGCCCGTCTGCGACGCCATGGCCGCGTCGCGCTCCTGGCGTCGCAGCAGGGACATGATCAGGGCGATGGCCGCGGCCAGCACGAGCAGGCTGACCACGGCCGCGCCGCCCATGGTGCGCAGCATGCGCCGCCAGCCCGCCAGGTAGACCTCGTCCGTCACCGTCACGTTGATGGCCAGCGGATAGTCGCGTACCAGCCGTATGCCGGCCAGGCGGTTGACCGCGCGTCCCTGGTCGGCCGCGCGCGGCGAGTCCACTTGCAGCACGCCATCGGTCTTGCCCTGTTCCAGCAGGCGGTAGGTGCTGCCCGTCAGGTTGCGCTTGCCCATCATGGCGGGCACGGCCGGCCAGCGGGCCAGCAGCGTGTAGTCGCTGCGGTACAGGGAAAAGGCCGTGTGTTCGCCGATGCTGGTGCTGTGGAAGAATTTGCTGAAGAAGTCGCACGACAGGCCGACCAGCACCACGCCCAGGAAGCGGCCGTCCGGCCCGCTGATGCGCCGGCTGATATAGAAGGTCCATGCGCCATTGCCCTTGTTTTGCACGGGCGCGCTGACATGCATGCCGCCGTCCGCATGGCGCCGGTGATACTCGAAGTAGTCGCGCTCGTCGAGGCGGATGGGGGGCGCGGGAAAGGCGCGGCTGAAGGCCAGCACGCTGGCATCGCTGCCGACGATGGACACCACATCCACTTGCGGCACGCCGCCGATCTTGTGCAACAGCATCTGGTGCATGGCCGGCGTGCCGGCGGTTGCTGCCAGCGCTTGCGCGTCCACGGGGGCGGCGGCTTCGATTTCGTTGCTGACGCTGTCGAGCACCAGGCTGGCCGCCGTCATGCTCTGCGCCGTGTTTTCCGCCAGCAGCAGCGACAGCTTGGACAGGTCCTGTTTCCAGTCATCGACGGCTTCGTGGTGCAGCAGCACGCCGGAGACGACGATGCCCAGCGCCAGCAGGCCCACCAGCACCAGGCCCGCGACGGCCGCCGTGGTGCGTGGCCGGTAGCGGTGCGCCAGACGCAGAAGGGCCTGGCGCGCGTTCATGCCTGCGCGCCCGTGTATTCAAGCATGCTGCGGCGTACCTCCTGCTCCACTGCGCCGACCAGCGCTGCCGTTTCAGCGAGCCAGCCCGGCGCCGCCACGCCCCGGTGGCGCACCAGGTGCTCCAGTTCCGCCAGCCGCGCCACCAGGGTACTGGCGCCCAGCAGGACCACGGTGCCGCGCAAGGTATGGCAGCTATGCACGATGGCTTGCGCCGCGCCGCCGCGCACGGCCTGCTCCACGCGCGCAAACATGGCTGGCGACGTATCGAGGTAGGTCTGCGACAGGGCGCGGAACATCTCCAGGTCGCGGCCGGTGGCCTGGAACAGCACGGCAGGATCGATGTGGCGATAGGCTGGCATGGCGGCTCCGGGACGAGAGGGGAAGCGGTGGCGGGCTAGGCGGCCAGGCTGTTGCGCCGCGCATGGCCGGCGCAGCAGGCGCGCAGATAGCCGCGCAGTTCGTCGTAATTGACGGGCTTGGCAAAGAACACCACGCCGGGCGGTACGCCGCCCCGTTCTTCCAGTTCCTCCGGCGTCAGGCTCGACAGCATGGCGATGTGCATGTCCGCCAGCAGCGGGTCGGCCAGGATGGTGCGGATCACCTCGTAGCCGTCGATGCCTTCCATGATGATGTCGGCCAGCAGGATATCGGGCTGGTCGCGGGCAATTTCCATCAGCGCCTGGTAGCCGTTCTCGCAAAAGCGCAAGCTTGCCTGCAAGCCCCATGCGCCGATCTGCTTTTCATACAGCGCGCGTTCGATGGGATTGTCTTCGATCACCAAAATCGAGGGCGGGCGGCCCGATGGGGCGGGGCGGCTGGTCCGCGCCGCGCGCTGGTCCTGGCCCGGCTGGCCGGGATTGCCCTTGTAAGCCTCGACAGCCGCGAGGGGAATGCGCCGGTGGCCACCCTTGGTCTTCCAGGCTTCGATAACGCCGGCCTCGACCAGTTGCTGCACCGATGTGACCGAGATGCCGAGGATTTCGGCGGCCTTTTGGGTAGTGCAAACGTCTGCAGTGTGCATGATGGGTTCTATGGTCGCGGATGAAGTTAAAGGGAATGATACGCAATCGCGCTGAAGAAATCAATTTTAACGAATTAGATGAATTCACTAAAAACCTTGCATGTCGCGCACCGGGTCCTGATGCACGCTCATGGCTGGCTTGCTACGCCGCTGCAGTCATCGGCCCGCGCCACGTCCGCCGTTTGCAGGGCCGTGACGGCTTGCGACAGCGCATCGAGCGCCACCAGCAGTTCCGCGTGCAGGCGGCGCAGCGCGCCGATATCGTTGGAAAAGCCCGCATGCACGGCCTGGCGCGCCAGCGCCTGCAAGGGGAGCAAGCCCATGGCGTGGCTGCCGTCGAGAATTTCCTGCGCCAGCACTCTTGCCGGGGCCGTCCGCTCGCAGCGCAGTGCATGGGCGATGCCGGCCAGGCGGTCGCGCGACTCGGCCACGAACAGTGCCAGAATCTCGCCCTGCAGGCGCCGGTCGTGGCCGAACATGGCGTCCAGGCGGGCTGCCTCGAATGGCGGCGTATCCGGCGCCTTGGGCGCTTGCGGCGGCGGTGCGCTGTCAGCCGCTTTGGCCGGCGCCGCCGCCTTGCGCGTTTGCAGCAGCGCATGCAGATCGGCCGGCGTGCCGCCAGCGCCCGGCGCGCGGCCAGCCTGGTGCCAGCGGGTGCGGCGCCAGAGCAGGGCGGCCAGCAGCAACAGCAGGCCTGCCAGCGCCAGCGCCGGACGCATCAGCGACAGGTCTTCGCAGCGAAGGAAAGGGTGAATGGCAAGGAATGCGTTCATGGCAGTGCTCCAGTGCGGTCTATGCAAGTGATCCTGCGTGATGACTGACCTGAAATGCTTGGCTTGGATGTTTTCATTTTACGATAAAAAATCGTTTTATTCGAGAAATTTGTTGTTTATTTAGTTTATTTATTTTTTTCATCAAAAATCATATGGTTGTGGCGGGCTGTACGCTCAGCTCGTGTATAAAAAGCCACACGGCATGCATCGGACGCTGTGGCGTGTGGCACGCTTTGCCAATTAGTGAAAAAATGCAATTTCCTTGATCGCCATCAAATACGGTGCGCAGGCGCGTGCCGCCGACTGACTCTTGTAAAGGAGCATCATGACTGCCTCTGCCCGGCCTGGACCCTTGCTTATCATCACCGCAGTCATCTTCATCGTGCTGGGCCTGGCGCTTGCCGGCGGAGGCGCCTGGCTCGTCAGCCTCGGTGGTTCCTGGTATTACGTCGTGGCCGGTATTGGCATGCTTATCGCGGGTGCGCTCGTGTGGAAGGGACGGCGCAGCGCCCAGCTGTTTCTCGCGCTGCTGCTGTTCGCCACCCTGATCTGGTCCGTGATCGAAGTGAAATTCGATTGGTGGCAATTGCTGCCGCGCCTCGATATCTGGTTTGCCGCCGCCGTCTGGCTGCTGCTGCCGTTCATCGACCGCCGCCTCGATCCGCCGTTGACGGCCGGGGCGAAACCGCGCGACGCGGGCAAGAGCGCGCTGGCCGCCGCCGTGGTGCTGACGGCCGCCATAGGCGTGTTCTCGCTGTTCCAGGATTACTACACCTTGCACGGCGAAGTGCCGGCCGAGAACATGGCCGCCACGCCGCAAGGCGATTTCGCGCCCGGCGTGGCGCCCAACGACTGGGCCGCGTATGGCCGCTCCGGCTATGGCGACCGCTATGCGCCGGCCGCGCAGATCACGCCGGCGAATATTTCCGGCTTGAAAGAGGCCTGGACCTACCACACGGGCGACTTCAAGGGACCGAACGACCCGGGCGAGATCGCCAACGAAGTCACGCCCCTGAAAGTGAACGGCATGCTGTACCTGTGCACGCCGCATAACATCGTCATCGCGCTGGACCCGGACACGGGCAAGGAGATCTGGCGCCACGATCCGAAGATCAACCGCGACGCATCCAGCTACCAGCACATGATCTGCCGCGGCGTGGCGTACTGGGACGTCAACGCGGGCCGCGCCAAGGGCGACCCGGCCCCCGAAGCTGCCACCATGGAATGTCCGCGCCGCATCCTGGCGCCCACCATGGATGCGACCCTGATCGCCGTGAATGCCGATACGGGCGAAGCGTGCAAAAGCTTTGGCGAAAACGGCGTGATCGGCCTGTACCACGGCATGGGCATGAAGAAACGGGGCTTTTTGATGCCCACGTCACCGCCGGCCGTGGCGCAAAACGTGGTGGTGATGGCCGCCAGCGTCACCGACAACTTTTCCACGGAAGAGCCGTCGGGCGTGATCCGTGGCTACGATCCCGTCACCGGCAAGCTGATGTGGAACTGGGATGCCTCGAACCCGGACGACACGGCGCCGATTGCCGATGGCAAGACCTACACGAACAACTCGCCCAATTCCTGGGGCGTGTCCAGCGTCGATGAAAAGCTGGGCATGGTCTATATTCCGATGGGCAATGAAACGCCCGATACATGGGGCGGCAACCGCAATCCCCATGGCGAGAAATACAATAGCGCCATCGTCGCGCTGGACCTGGCGACGGGCAAGGTACGCTGGGTCTACCAGACCGTGCACCACGATATCTGGGACATGGACATCGGCGGCCAGCCCACCCTGGTCGATATCGACACGCCGAAAGGGAAAGTACCGTCCGTGGTGGCCACAACCAAGCGGGGCGATATCTATGTGATCGACCGGCGCGATGGCAGCCTGGTGGTGCCGGCGCCGGAAAAACCCGTGCCGACGAATAACCCGGCTCCCGGCGACCGCTTGTCGCCCACGCAGCCATTCTCGGCCCTCACTTTCTTGCCCGAGAAAAACATCAGCGAAACGGATATGTGGGGCACGACGCCGTTCGACCAGCTGGCTTGCCGCATCATCTTCCGCCAGCACCGCTACGAAGGCCCGTTCACGCCGCAGACGGTGGCCGAAGGCAAGATCAAGGGCGCCATTATCTCGCCGGGCCCGCTCGGCATCTTCGAGTGGGGCGGGGCGGCCGTCGATCCGGTGCGTCAATTGCTGCTGGTCAACCCCGACTACATGGGCTTCCTGGAACGCCTGGTGCCGCGCGCGCAAGCCAATGCGAAGGGCGGCACTGGTTCGGAAATGGGCTTGCAGCCGCAGACGGGCGTGCCATTCGCCGTGGAAATCAAGCCCTTTTTGTCGCCGTTGGGCTTCCCGTGCCAGGCACCGCCGTGGGGCTATATCGCCGCCGTTGACTTGCGCACCATGAAAAAAGTGTGGATGCACAAGAACGGCACCACGCGCGACAGCGCCCCAGTCCCCATCGCCTTGCCGCTGGGCGTGCCCAGCCTGGGCGGCATCAGCACCACGGGCGGCGGCGTGGCTTTCCTCAGCAGCACGCTCGACTACTACATCCGCGGCTACGACGTGCGCAACGGCAAGACCGTGTGGAAAGCCCGCCTGCCGGCCGGCGGCCAGGCGACACCGATGAGCTATGTCTCCGACAAGACGGGCAAGCAATATGTCGTGGTGATGGCCGGCGGCCACGGTTCGCTCGGCACGAAGATGGGCGATAGCCTGGTGGCGTTTGCCTTGCCGGACGAGGCGGTGAAGGAGGCGGGGAAAACGAAATAATTACGCTCGCTGCGGCGCCGCCACTGCTGGCGGCGCCGCAGCGTCATTCATTGTCGGGCTGGCGAGTTTTCAAATTTGCATGTTGCTTGTGGGAATGCCGTTTGTTAGACTCAGAAGCGGACCATATCGCATATCTGTGACTGACTTAATGAAAACGACGACCCTCTCAGTAATAACTGCCGCATTACTTTCCCTTGGTGCTTGTTCTCCTAAAACACCCAATGCCGAACTGGATGCGGCGAATAAAAAGATCGCCGCGCTGGAAGCCGAGCTGGCGCTTGAAAAGGCGAAAAACGCTCCAGTTCCCGTAGCCGGTGCCGCAGCCTCTGCGCCAGTGGCAAGCGCCGCTGCCGTGGCCGAAACAGTTGTGACGGGAAAACAGTGGAATTATGATGTGAGTGAAGACAAGATGGATGGCGGCACGACCTATTTCGCTAACGTGTATAGCACCAATAGCGTTAATTTTGACTTCCCCTACAGCGGATTACAAAACGCCAAATTGACTTTGCGGGCAGGATACCGTCAAGGTAAAGATGTGATTTTTTCCATTAGAAAGGGGCAGATATTGTGCCCCTCCTATCAAGATTGCACGGTGCTGGTGAGATTTGATGACGAAAAGCCCGTGAATTATTCCGCAGTGGCTCCTGCGGACAATAGTTCAGATACGATTTTCTTGCGCAATTATGAGAAATTCCTGGGAAAACTGCAAAAAGCGAAAAGAGTGCGGATTGCCGTGGATATTTTTCAGGAAGGCGCACCCGTATTTGAATTTGATGTCAGCGGATTTGACCGCCAACAATATCAGCCCAAGAAATAAATTCACTTCCTGATAAAAGGGCGTTGTCCGCAAGCTTATTGCAGACAACGCCCTTTTTTATTTCGCTGCCAATCCCAGCTTCAAGCCCACCAGTTTGCCCGGCGCAGCCTCCGTTTTTTCCGGCGCGCCCGCGCTGACCCTGGCAGCAGGCGTGCCGTCCTGCTGCAGGGCTGCCAGGATGGCCGCGCTACGCTGGGCGCCCAGCTTGTTCAAGGCGTCGGCAGGCAGGGGCTGCCTGGCTTCCAGCTGCTCGCGCAAGCCGTTGTAGAAAGCGCCCGTGTCGGTCACTTGCGGCTCTCCCTCGATCAGTTTGCCCAGGCGTTGCAAGACGGGGATCTTGGCCGCCACCGGGGCGGAGGCGCTGGCGGATGCCGCCGCTGCGGCCGCTGTGGCTGGTACGGCCGATTCCGCCGCCTTTTTCTGCTTGTCCAGCTCGGCCTTCCCGAAGCGTTCGCCGTACAGGTCGCGCAGGGCGCCCCGTATCTTGCGCTCGCCCAGGTTCAACGGTCCCGGTTCCTCGCCCGCTTCCAGCTTGATGCCGGCCTTGGCGGCGACGGCGCGGCGCACGGCCTGGGCGCGCAGGGCGGCCGCGTCCGTATCGCTGTACTGACCGGGCACGGCCAGCTTCAGCTGTTCGCGCTTGGCCAGGATTTGCGCCACCTGCTTGAGTTTTTCCCGTTCCGGCGGCAGCAGCACGGCGCTGCCCGCATCGAAGTCGATGGCTTCGAGCTTGTCGGCGCTGATGCCCAGCAAATTGCCCAGCGCGCGGAAGGGCGCCGTGACGATTTTCGTCAGCACATTGCCCACGGCTTTCCAGATCAGGGCGCCATAGCTGAATTGCGGGTCGTTCATGTCGCCCGACACGGGCAAACCCAGGTCGATGCGTCCGTCCGAGTCCTTGAGGATGGCCAGCGCCAGTTCCAAAGGCAGTTTCAAGGCGTCCGGACTGTCGATGCGCTCGCCCAGGGTCAGCTTGTCGAGCACGATCTGGTTCGTGCCGTCGAGCTGGCGGTTGCGCACCTTGTATTGCAAGTCCAGCGAAATCTTGCCTTCAGCCACCTTGTAGCCGGCAAACTTCATCGTGTACGGCGAGGCGGACACCATATCGACATTCTTGAAGACCACGTTCAAGTCCGTATTGTCGGTGGGCGCAAACGGATTGAGTTGGCCACGCACGCGGGCCAGGCCGAATTCGTCGATGCGGCCGTCAAGTTCAATCTGGCTGCGCGCATCGCGTTTCGTCGACAGGCCCGTGACGACGCCATTCAATTCATATATCTTCGCGGCGAACTGGGGCCGCAAGCTGAGGTCGGCAAAGTCCAGCTTGGCGTTTTGCAGGCGCACGCGGCGCATGCGCACGGGGAAGGCGGCGTCCGCTGCCGGCGTGGCGGTGGCAGGAGCCGGGGCGGGTGCAGTGGCTGGTTCCGGCGCCTTGACCAGCAGGCGCTGCGCGTTCAGGCTGCGGTCGTTTTCGATGATCAGCTGGGCGTTCGGTTCCACCACGCGCAGTTCGGGGATGTCGACAAAATCGGGCCCCACGCTGGCCGTCAGCTTGTCGGCGCGCACGCTCTTCCACGAGGCAAAGCGCTTGCCATCCGTTTCATTGAGCACGAGGCCGGCGATATCCACGCCGCCCACATAGCGTACCTTCGGCACTTTCGGCGCGCCGCCGCCCGTCGTCAGGCGGCCGCTGCCGGAGAACGACCCGCCCGCCAGCTTCAGTTTCACATGCTGCGCCAGCAAGGGTTGCACAGGGGCCAGGGTCAGCTGTTTCAAATTCAATTGCGCATCGACGGCGCCTGTGCCCGGCACGAACTTGCCATTGGCCGTGAGCAAGCCGCCTTCGCGCAGGCCCACGCCCAGCTCGAAAGGCAGCGCCTGCTGCATGTCGTTGCTGACGTTTTGCAGGGACAATCTGGCATCCTGCAGGTTGCCCTTGATGCCAGTGCCCGCATCGTCGAAACGGGCGCCGAACTTGCTCAGTTCCACCTTGTCTACCTTGGTGGACCAGGGCGCGGACGGAGTTTCCTTGTCTGCGTCGGCTTTGCCGGAGGCAAACACGGGCAGCTTTTGCGCAATCGCAAATTCGCCCTGGCGGTTGCGCGCCAGGTCGATCTGCGCGCCGCTGGCCGTCACGGCGCCCAGGTGCACGGTATGTGCCGCCAGGTCGATCTTGCCCTCTGTAAAGCCCAATTGGGTCAGCTTGAACGGTGTTTGCGCGCCCCGCTGCATGGCGAGGTCGGCCAGGCTGAAGCTCGCGCCGTCGATCACGGTGGCCATGCCCGCTGGACCTTGTTGCAAGCCCAGTTGCAGCTGCAGTTGCAATTGTTTCGCGCTCAGCTGCAAGGCTGGCGAGACGGTTTCATCGATGGCGGACACGTCCACATTGGCCAGCGCCAGCTGTTTTAAATCCACCTTCCATTTGCCCGGCTTGGCTGGTGCGGCTGGCGCGGTGGCGGCGGGAGCGGGATTGCCCGGCAGCATCAGGTTCGCCACGTCGATCTCGCCCTTGCTGTCGCGCCGCACGGCCACCTTGCCGCCGTACAGATTGATTTTGTCCACGGTGACGTTCTGGCGCGCCAGGTCCACGTTCACGCCGGCGATGCCCAAGGCATCCAGCGATGTGAATGGCGCGCCCTTGCCATCTTGCACCAGCGCCAGGTCGCGCAAGGCCAGGCCCGCGCCTTTGACGGTGGCTTCCAGCTTGCCGTCCGCATAGGAAAAGGCGTAGGGCAGGCGCGCCGACAATTGGCCGCTCGTGACTGTGGCGCGCGTATAGGCTTTCAGATACGCGGCCAGGCCGGGCAGGGAAGCGTCGTTCAGTATCAGTTCGCCTTCGCCACGGATGGGGCTCAGCGAGGCCGTGCCGCGCCAGTGCAGCTTGCCGCCGCGCGCCGCATCGGCGCTGAGGCTGTAGCTGCCGTTGGCGTCGGGCAGGGTCGAGATATTATCGAGCGTAAAGTTGATCGGCGTGAAGTTGTCCGCATACCCCGCCTTCTGGTCTTGCCAATCCACTTTGCCTTGTTCCAGCGCAAAGTGGGCGATGACGAGGCGCGGCATGCCGCCGTCGCTCTTTTCCGGATGGTTGCGTTGCCAGGTGGCCAGCACTTCGGCCAGGTTGAACTTGCCGTCCGGCGTGATCGTCAGTTGCGCTTGCGGCGCCGTGATGCGGATTTCCGCCAGGCTCCAGGCGCGGCGCACGATGGATTTCCATTCCAGCTGCACGGCCAGGGCACCGATGGACAGCAGCGGCGCGCCGCTCTTGCCATCCGCGCCGGGCGCTTCCTTGAAAGCGATCTGGTCCGCTTCCAGGCGCAAGGTAAACGGATTGAAGCGCACGTCAGCGATGCTGGCCTGGCGCGCGAGTTCTTTCTCGGCAAATTTGGGTAACTGGTTTTTGATGACGTAGGGCACCAGCCAGAAGCCGGCCGCGCTGTAGGCGGCCAGGGCGCAGCCTGTGCCGACGGCCCAGCGCTGCCAGCGTTTCCAGCGAAAGGTTTTCGTCTGCACGCTTTTGTTGTCGATTGTGTTCACGAACTTACCTTTAATATTCTTGTTAGGCGGCGCAATCTGCGCGCCGTGGCTGTCAGTATGCCTCTTTGCGGCCTCGTCTGCAAAATCCAAACGTGTTCAAGTGATAACAGGTGCCCCGGTGATCTTGTTTCTTCTGTAAAACTCACACAAACTCACCTTTTATTGATAATGATTCCCATTACCGGTATCATGAGCACTAACCGTAAGTTTCCATTTGTACATATTTTCTCATTGAAAGCCCGATGTCATGCCTGTCGCTTTTCCACGCACCCGTTTACTTCCAGTCGCCGCAGCCCTGTCGCTGGCCTTCGCTTCCCACGCCGCGTTGGCGGCCAACGGGGCCAGCGGCCAGGACGACCTGACGGCTGGCGATGAGAAAGTCATGCAAGCGGTGCAGGTGACGGGCGCCCGCGCGCAGGGCCTGGTGCCGCTTACCACGGAGGCGGGCAGCTTTCGTGGCGCCAGCATCATGGACGTGCCGTCGACCGTCAACGTGATCACGCGCGAATTGCTGGAGCAGCAAGCCGTGTCCGGCCTGTACGACGCCGTGCGCAATACGGCGGGCGTGACGCGCCAGCAAAATGGCGGCGAGACCTGGGATCAATTGGTGATACGCGGCATCGCCGTGGAAAACCGCACGAATTACCGCCTGAACGGCTCCATGCCCATCATGAACTTCTCGCAAGTACCCATGGAGAACAAGGAGCGGGTGGAAGTGCTGAAGGGCGCCTCGGCCCTGTATTACGGGTTTACCTCGCCGGCCGGCGTCGTCAACTTCGTCACCAAGCGGGCCGGCAGCCAGCCCGTCACGAGCATGGGCCTGAGCCTCGACGACCGCGGCAGTGCCGTGGCGCATGTCGACGTGGGCCGCCGCTTTGGCGCGCAGCAGGAATTCGGCGTGCGCATCAACGCGGCCGGCGGCACCCTGGGTTCCTGGCTGGACCATGTCGGCAACGGCAACCGCCGTTTCCTTTCCACGGCGCTCGACTGGAGAGTAACGAACAAACTGCTGCTGAAGGCGGACCTGGAATACGAGCGCCGCAGGGTGACGGAGCAGGCGGGCGTGGCCTTGCCCACGGCCGTGAAAGGCGTGATCAGCTTGCCCCGTGCCGTCGATCCGCGCAAGCTGATCGGCCCCGACTGGTCGAATTTCGAGGCGCAGACGAAAAACGCGCAATTGCGCGCCGACTATGCCATCACGGATGGCTGGGCCTTGACGGTGGAAGCGGGCCACTCGGAAACGGCGCGCGACCGCCGCCTGGCCATCTTCCGCCTGAACAACGCGGCCGCGCTGGCCACGGGCGCGGGCCGCATCACGGGCAATATCCAGCACAGCGTGACGGCGTCGGACCTGCTGCGCGCGGAACTGGCTGGCAATTTCAATACGGGTTTTATCGCCCATGAACTGACCCTGGGCGCCTCGCGCACGGACAAGTCGCAAGATCCGATTTACCAGAGCAACTATACGATTGCCTCACAAAACCTGTACAACCCCGTGCCCGTGACGAATGTCGTGTTCGGTCCCAAGCCGACGGCGCCCACGACGGCCGCGCTCGACACGCGCGACACGGGCTTGTACGCGCTTGACCGCATGGTCTTCAACCCGCAATGGCAAAGCGTCATCGGCGTGCGCCGCAGCAGCTATCAAAGCGACCAGGGCGCCAGCCACTACGACGTCAGCAAGACGACGCCGATGGCGTCAGTGATCTACAAGGCCACGCCCGAGCTGTCGTTTTACGTGTCCACGGCGCGCGGGCTGGAGGAGGGGGAGACGGGGCCGACGGGCACCGCCAACCAGGGCGTCAAGATGGCGCCCGGAGTCAGCAAACAGAAAGAGCTGGGCGCGCGCTGGCTGACCCCAAGCGGCACCTTGCTCTCCGCCGCGTTGTTCGACATCACGCGCCCCGGCTACTACACCAACGCCAGCAATGTGTTCACGTCCGATGGCGAACAGCGCTACCGTGGCCTGGAGCTGTCGACCCAGGGCAAGCTGACGCGCCAGCTGTCGTGGCAGACGTCAGCCCAGTTCCTCGACCCAAGCTTTGCGCACATCAACGCCGACTACAACGGCAAGGCGCCGGAAAACGCATCGAAACGCACGGCCAGCGCCTTTTTGGCTTACGCGTTTGACGCCGTGCCGGGCCTGTCCTTCAACGGCGGCGCGTATTACTACAGCGCCCGTCCCGTCAACGACCTGAACCAGGCTTTCCTCGGCGGCGTGAGCCTGTTCAGCGCGGGCGCCCGCTATGCGAGCCGCGTGATGGACAAGGCCGTCGTGTGGCAGCTCAACGTGGAAAATGCGGCCGACAAGCGCTACTGGGCCGGCGCCGGCACGCGCTTGGCGTCCGGCGCGCCGCGCGCCGTCAAGCTGTCGATGAAGGTGGATTGGTAGGGAAGGCTTGACCTGGACCCTGTGCGCAGGGTGCTTGCCCTGATACAATGTTGCCATGTTCATCAGCAAAGGCAAGGCAAGCATCGTCCTGTGGATCGCGTGTATCGCCATCTTCCTGGCCACGCTCGCCCCTACGGTGTCGCGCGCGCTGACGGTCGCCAGCGGCCTGGCCGTGCCCAGCCTGGAAATCTGCTCGGTGGCGGGCGGCATGAACATGCTGCCCGCAGCATTCTCCACGGACGCGCCCGATACCTCCAAGGGCGGCATGCGCATGGGCGATTGCCCGTGCTGCAGCATGCATGCGGCCACCCTCGATATTCCCCCCACGACCCTCGTGCTCGCTTCCGGAGAAATCCTCACGGGCTTGCTGCCCCTGCTGTTCTACCAATCCGCCACGCCCCTGTTCGCCTGGACGCCCGTCCAGCCCCGCGGGCCGCCCGCCGCTTTCTGATCTGTCCCTTTCCCTAAACTGCCTTGCGCCGCGCGTGTCGTGCGCTTGCGTCTGTTCGTTTTACCTATACAGAATCTGAAAGCAGCACCATGAAACATTTACCGTTATTGATTTCCCTCGCCATCGCCATCGCCATGCCCGCCGTGGCGCAAACCCGCACTGAAGAGGTCTTGCCCGAGATGAAAGTCATCGTCGCGGGCGTCAAGGAAGGCTACCGTCCCGCCGCCGACACGGCGCTGATGCTCAGCAGTACACCCGGTTACAGCGTCGCGGCCGGCGGCGGCGTGTCCGGCTTGCCAGTCGTCAATGGTTTCGCCGATGATCGCATCAAGATTCGCATCGACGGCATGGAACTGACGTCGGCCTGCGCCAACCATATGAATGCGCCGCTGTCCTATATCGACCCGCAGCAGGTGCAGCGCATCAAGCTGATTGCCGGCGTGACGCCCGTCAGCGCGGGCGGCGACAGCATCGGCGGCACCATCGAGGTGCAGTCAAACGCCCCCGTGTTCGCCCAGCCCGGCGCAGGGCTGCTCACGCAAGGCAGCTTTGCCGTGTCCGGCCGCAGCGTCAACAACAGCGTGGCGACCAGCGTGAATGCCTCGGCAGCCAATGATATGCTCAGCATCGGCTACAGCGGCGCCTACACGCGCGGCCACAGTTATGAAGATGGGCATGGCAACACCGTGCTGGCCAGCATGGTTGAAAGCATCAACCAGTCCATCGTGCTGGCGGCGAAACGCGATGGCCAGCAGCTGACCCTGCGCGCCGGCGTGCAGCACATCCCGTACCAGGGTTTTCCCAACCAGTACATGGACATGACGGATAACCACGGCCAGTTCGCCAACCTGGCTTACCAGGGCACATTTGCCTGGGGCGTGCTGGACGCGCGCGCCTACTGGCAGCAGACGGACCACGAAATGGGCTTTTTCACGCCCGAGCGCACGGGCACGATGCCGATGATTACGCATGGACGCAACACGGGCTATGCGCTGATGGCCAGCTTGCCGACCGCTGCGGGCGAGTTGCGCCTGGGCCAGGAGTGGCACGGTTTTCGCCTCGACGACTATTGGCCAGCCGTGCCCGGTTCCATGATGATGGGGCCGCGCACCTATCTGAACATCAACGACGGCAAACGCGACCGTACCGTGCTGTTTGGCGAGCTGGAGACGCGCCATGGCCAGGATGCGCGCTGGACGAGCGTGCTGGGCTTGCGCGGCGAATCCGTGCGCATGGATACGGGCGACGTGCAATCGTACGGCACCAACATGATGAACATGCCGGACGTGATGGCAGCCAGGGCGTTCAATGCGCGCAGCCGCAGCCAGCGCGACACGAATATCGATGCCTCCGCCCAGGCCACCTTCACGCCCGATGCGGCCAGCAGCTATGAATTCGCACTGGCGCGCAAGGTGCGCTCACCCAACCTGTACGAGCGCTACTCGTGGGGCCGCGGCTCGATGGCGATGACCATGACCAACTGGTTTGGCGATGGCAATGGCTATGTGGGCAGTATCGACCTCAAGCCCGAGACGGCTTACACGGCGGCGTTCACGGCCGACTGGCATGGCGGCGGCGAGGAGGGCTGGTTCGTGCGCGTCAACCCGTACTACAGCAAGGTCGACAATTACATCGACGTCGACGTGCTGGCATCTTTCCACCCGTACATGAAAATGGGCGCGAACGGTAATTTGCTGCGCTTTGCCAACCACGACGCCAAACTGTACGGCGCCAATGTGGCATGGCAGCTGCCGCTGGCCAGCAGCACGCGCTGGGGCAGTTTCATGGCCAGCGGCAACGCCGCATATACGCGGGGCAAGCGCAGCGATGGCGGCGACCTGTATCGGATGATGCCGTTCAACGCCTTGCTGGCCGTCGAGCACAAGCTGGGCGCCTGGAGCAACCGCATCGAGACGAAGATCGTGGCGCGCAAGGAGAAGGTCGACGCGCGCCGCTTCGAACCCGAAACGGGCGGTTATGCGCTCGTCAACCTGCGCAGCAGCGTGGCGCTGGGCAAGATGGCCAGCCTGAGCGCGGGCGTGAGCAACCTGTTCAACCGCGCGTATGCAGACCCGCTGGGCGGCGTGTACCTGTCGGGCTTGAAAACGAACGGTGGGGCGCTGCAAGCCTTGCCGGCCGAGGGCAGGTCGATTGATCTGGGGCTGCAGCTGAAGTTCTAAGGCTGGCAATCCGCGGGCGCCTTCCAGTTGCCGCTGCGGCAGGTGGAAGGCGCCTGCCGAATGCACCGCATCGGCGCTGGCCGGGTGCTTGTGAGAATGTGTGCATGTTTCTTTTCATTAATTTGTTATCCTTTACGGCGCCTGCATCAGGCGTTGCGCACATGGATGCGATGCTGGCCTTATCTGCTGCAATGATGCGGGCTCACAACAAGGGTGTACATGATCGCATTTAAAGATTTTCGTTCCTCCACTTCGGGCAGCCCACTCTCTGATGGCATGGACAGGTCGCTGGTATTGGCCAACGCATGGCTGGAGAAAACCGGCGTTCGCCCCGTCAATATGGAAACCATCATGGAAACCAGGGGCTGGATGGCGATAGCCAAGGTTGAATGCGGTATTAGGGTGTGGTATGAAGCCGGTTCTGCTGTGTTGAAAGCGTAGCAGATTTCCCTTGATTCAAGTTATCGGGTAGCGCAGCGGGATGCCCGATTTTATGTTTTGCGATCCCGCCACATTTGCCACTATTTCAGGAGATTTTTTTGCTGTCAGAATATGAAAAACGCGCTCTTGTGCAAATTCATGCGTGGAAAAATCCACGTCAAACCTGGTTTGACACGGCTATGGGTTACGTCAACAAACCCTTTGCAATTGCGGGGGCTGCAGCCGATAAAATTCCTGGTTTCACAGAAACCTGTGCCAAGGCGATGAATGGTGTCGTGGGCTTGGTGAATGATGCTTCGCAATGGTCCGTCAGGCCACCTGCCATTCTCAAGGAGCTATCCGAAATATCCAAGCAGGAAATTACACAGCTGGATCAAGTGCAGTTGCTCGATCTGCAAACAATTGATAGGGCAATTGGCTGGCTTGATACGAAATATGAGGGTATCGCGCTGGTGGAGGGTGCCGCTGCGGGAGGGACGGCAGTCATTAATCCACTGGTTGCCTTGGCCGCCATTCCGGCAGACATGGTAGCGCTGCTGGCAATGAATCTGCGTGCAATTGGAGAATACGGCACCTACTGCGGCTTTGACATGTCATCCCAGGAAGAGCGACTTTTTTCGTTGAATATCCTGGCGCTTGCATCGAGCACTACAGATGGCGGGAAGCAAGCCGCCTTGTCGCATCTGGTGAAAATTGCACAGGAAGTGGCGAAGAAGAAGACGTGGGAGCAGCTGGAAAAAAGCGTGTTTGTTCAGGCAGTCTTGTCCATCGCGAAAGCCCTCAGCATCAATCTGACAAAAGCCAAATTAGCGAATGTCATTCCCGTTGCCGGCGCCGCAATCAGTGGCGGATTCAATGCCTATTACACGGATAAAGTATGTAAGGCGGCATTCTATTTGTATCGGGAGCGCTTGCTGGCGATGAAGTCTGGCGCGCAAGCTATCGAAGTGACAGTGACGCCCGCCAAGAGCGATATCTGGAGTGCAGAGGAGGGTGGTGGCTAAGCTGATGCCGCCTCCGTTCGCCACGACTTCAGCTTGTGCCTGTACCACTGACCTTTTATAGTGTCTTGACGACGTTTAGTGTGCAGCCTGAAATAATGAGCATTTCAGTCTTCAGGTCCATTTTATAGAAATAAAAGAAGATCTGAAAAGGGAAATATGCATACGCACGCTCACAAGACACAAGATCAAGCAGGCAAATCGCTTGCGCGCGAGCCGACTCACACGCAAGAGGCAGGCAGTAGCTACCATCAACCGATGCAATCGATGGATTTTCATTCGCTGGCGTACAGCAGCCATCAAATCGCACAGCCAACTCAAAATGGTGGCAATGGAATGGATCCCAAAAATGTTTTCGCTCAGGACGGGGGACGAATAACAGCAAGTACAAGGCATTCGAAAACCGTATGCGCAATGCACTGAATTTGTATGATGCCAAAGATAAGGTGACATTTGTCAGCTATCTGGCTGGTAGCAATATAAAACAAGGCGTGATCGCCGATGCCGGGATAGATACTGCCAGCGATATCTCGTCTGATGATGACAGCTGATTCAAAAGGCCGGAGCCCGGGTTTTGCGCCGCGAGGCCGCAAGTGTGCACGGTGGACCGGCCGGATGGGTGTCTCTGGGTATGCTATCGCCCCCACCAATCCCCTTACAGGTGATTCTTCGTCACCCATTGCCTGATCAACCATCCTTTGCCAGCGGCGCCCGGATGCGGTCTAATCAGGGCTTGTTCCTTCACGAGGTTGCCATGCTGCCCACTTCCGCCATCGCCGCGCTGCGCGAAAGATTTCCCCTGATTACAGAACTGATGGCCTTGCAGCCCTTGAGCTGGTTTAATCCCGCCATCGCGCCGGCGGCCGAGGCCTTGAACGACGTGGGCTTGACGGCGGACGATGTGGCGGCCGCCAGCGCGCGCCTGGCCCGTTTTGCGCCCTATCTGGCCAAGGCTTTCCCGGAAACGCAGGCCAGCGGCGGCATCATCGAGTCTCCCGTCGTGCCGCTGCCAGCCATGCAGGCGGCGCTTGGCATGCCTGGCGGCCGGCTGTGGCTCAAGCAGGATAGCCATTTACCCATTTCCGGCTCCATCAAGGCCCGTGGCGGCATCTATGAAGTGCTGAAACATGCGGAAATGCTGGCGCTGGACGCCGGCTTGCTGAAGGAGGGCGACGATTACAGCTTGCTGGCCAGCGACGCCGTGCGGGCCTTCTTTGGCCAGTATGCGATCGCCGTCGGTTCCACGGGCAATCTGGGCTTGTCGATCGGCATCATGAGCGCGCGCCTGGGCTTTCGCGCCACTGTGCACATGTCGGCCGATGCGCGCCAGTGGAAGAAGGACAAATTGCGCAGCCACGGCGTCACTGTCGTCGAGTACGCTACTGACTACAGCGTGGCCGTGGAAGCGGGCCGCAGGCAGGCGGAGAATGATCCGGCTTGCCACTTTGTCGACGATGAAAACTCGCACGATCTGTTTCTCGGCTACGCGGTGGCGGGCCAGCGCCTGAAAGAGCAATTCGCCGCAAGCGGCGTCACGGTCGATGCCGCGCACCCGCTGTTCGTGTACTTGCCGTGCGGCGTGGGCGGCGGCCCCGGCGGTGTGGCATTCGGCTTGAAGCTGGCCTTTGGCGACCATGTTCACTGCGTGTTTGTCGAGCCGACCCATTCGCCGTGCATGCTGCTGGGCGTGCACACGGGCTTGCACGATCGGATCAGCGTGCAGGAGATCGGCATCGACAATGTCACGGCCGCCGATGGCCTGGCTGTGGGACGTCCGTCGGGCTTCGTCGGACGGGCCATGCAGCGGCTGATCGATGGCTACGCCACCGTCACGGATGAAGAACTGTACCGCTTGCTGGCGACGCTGGAGCAAACGGAGCAGCTGCGCCTGGAACCGTCGGCCGTGGCCGGTTTCGCGGGTATCCCTTTCGTGCTGGCTGCGCCGCAATATCAGCAGAATCTGGCGCAGGCCACGCATCTGGTGTGGGGCACGGGCGGCAGCATGGTTCCCGAGGCGGAAATGGCCGCCTACGTGGCGCGGGGCCGCGCGCTGCTGGCGGCCGGAGCCGCTTGATGCCGGCCGGCGCGGTGCTCACGGCCAGCCAGTTCGCCAACCTGCACACCTTTCTCGTAGCGGCGCGCCATGCCAGCTTCGCGCTGGCGGCACAGGAACTGGCGCTCACGCCCAGCGCCGTCAGTCACCGCATCGCCCGGCTGGAGGCGGGTCTGGGTCTGCGCTTGTTCGAACGCCTGACGCGGCAAGTCAGGCTGACGCAGGACGGCGAGCGCATCTTTGCCGCCCTGCAGGCGGGCTGGGATGGCCTGCATGCGGCCATTGCCGGCAGCGACACGCTGATGGGCAGCGTCACCGTGCATGCGCGCCCCTCGGTGGCGCAATGCTGGCTGGTGCCGCGCCTGGCAGGGTTCGCTGCGCAGTATCCGGACGTGTCGATTGATTTGCGCGTGGGTAATGATAGCGTGGACTTTCGCGCCGGCCAGGTCGACCTGGCCTTGCATTATGGCGACGGCAGCTTTCCCGGCCTGGCCTCGCGCAAGCTGATGGATGAATGGCTGGCGCCCGTCTGCAGTCCCGCTTATGCGCGCGAACACGGCCTGCTGGAGACGCCACATCACTTGTCCAGCGCGACGGTGCTGCACGACACGCTGGCCTGGCCCGCCTGCGCGCCCGATGCGGAGTGGCGCCTGTGGTTGGACAGGCAGGCGCCAGACGTGAGTCTGCCCGCGCGCAGCCTGCGCTTCGACCGCGCCGACCTGTGCGCGCAGGCGGCCATCCACCACGCGGGCGTGGCCATGGGCCGGCGCCAGCTGGTACAGCCGTGGCTGGCCAGCGGCCAGCTGGTCTTGCCGTTTGGCGGTTTTGCCTTGGCCAGCCCGCAGGCGTATTACCTCGTGCACAGCGGGCGCGCCGCGCTGCCGGCACGGGTGCAGGCCTTGCTCGACTGGCTGCTGGGGCAGGCAATTTGATACACTGCGCGCCTTACCAAGCAACGCGCCAGAAAGCAGCCCCATGCAACCATCTCCCTTGACCTCCACCGCGCCAGCGGAATTGCGCGCATCTGCGCTGGCCTGCCTGCTCGAACCGGACCCGGCGACCAAGGTGGCGATGGTGGCAGCCATGGCCGAAGCGCAGCTAGCGCTCGATGCGCAGGCGCCGCTGGCGCCGACCGGCCCCGTGCCGGGCCGCCCCGTGCGTCCGGAGCTGGTGCCGCCGCGCCTGGTGGGGCGGCGTTCGATGATCACGCCGGAAGGGCGCGCCATGCTCGTGCATGCGCTCGCGCATATCGAATTCAACGCCATGAACCTGGCCCTCGACGCCCTGTGGCGCTTCCCGGACTTGCCGGCCGAGTACTACACGGACTGGCTGCGCGTGGCGAAAGAGGAAGCCACGCACTTTGCCATGCTGCAGGCGCACCTGCAGGTGCTGGGCCACACGTATGGCGATTTCCCTGGCCATGACAGCCTGTGGGAAATGGTCGACAAGACGCGCGGCGACGTGCTCGCACGCATGGCGCTGGTGCCGCGCACCCTGGAAGCGCGGGGCCTGGACGCGATTCCGCCGCTGCGCGCCAAGCTGGCGCAGGCGGGCGACATGGCCGCCGCCGCCATCCTCGACATCATCCTGCGCGATGAAGTGGGGCACGTCGAGATCGGCAACCGCTGGTATGGCTACCTGTGCGATCAAAGGGGCCTGGAATTGCGCGCCACGTATGCCGAGCTGGCGCTGCGCTACGAAGCCCCGACCCTGCGCGGCCCGTTCAACCTGGAAGCGCGGCGCCGGGCGGGCTTTTCGGAACTGGAACTGTCCGATTTGCCCGCCTGACGCCATCGCGGCGTGGCGGTCACGGATGGGCCGTCAGGCTGATGTGCCAGTGGCTCAGGTGTCCCTTCTCGATATGGACTTTCATCGGCTTGAGCCAGGCGCCCGCGCCGGGGATCTTGTCGGCCGGATCGGCGGAAAAGCGCCCGTTGACAAGCGCCAGCTTGACGAAGCTGGGGCCGATGTAGACGACGCGCGTCCTGGCCGGTAGCGCCTCCTGGGCCAGCATGGCGCGGTTGGCCGCGATCCAGGCCAGCAAGGCCGCCAGCTTCGGCTTTTGCGCCGGGTTGTTGACCACTTCCGCCTTTGCCGCAATGATCAGTTTCTCAATGTCGGCGCCATTGTTCTGGCCGCCCAGTGTATCCGTGTAGCCGCCCGCGCCGTCCGCATAGCGCAAGTCGATCTGCTGGCCGTCGCTGTGGCCGCTGTGGCCGAGGATGGAGCGGCCCGTAGTCGTCTGCGTTACGTGCTGGCCGCTGATGTCGTCGAAGCGGTAGGCATTGCCCGCCAGCCAGGCGATGGCCAGGCGCGTGGCCCACGAATCGCCGCCCGCATCGCGCGCGCCATAGCGCCGCGCCGCCAGCGCCGCTTCATTATTGGCCAGATACAGGGGAATGTAGGCCGTATCGCCCTTGAATTGCACTTGCCCCCCTTCGGCCGGGTCGGAGCTGGCGTCGGTATTGTCGATGCGGCCCTTCAGGCGCACCGTGACGACGGCCTTCTTGTCGAGCTTGGCGCCGGCAAAGACGGGCAGCACCAGGCTGGGGAATTTCACCTTGCCGGCGCTCTTGGTATTGACCTGGGACAATAAATTCACCGTGCTGAAGGCGGGATTGCCGCCACCGGCCGAAATGCCGATATTGACCTCCGTAATCGTCGCCGCCGCCGGCGTGTAGTGCAGTTCCAGCGGCAAGGTGTGGGTGGCCGTCGCCGCTCCTTGCGAGACGGATACATACGGTCCCGGCAGATTGCCCGTCAGCTTGATCGGCTGCAGCACGGGGTGGGCGGCCTTGTTGGGCGAGCTGAATTTCGCCTGCGTCACCTTCAAACCCTTGCACACGAGGCTCAGTTCCACCGTCGTCACGGTGGCCAGGGAGCTGTCGCCGATATTCGTGGCACTAACGTTGCCGCCCAGGCTCAACGCTCCGGCCTGGGTTTGCTTGGTGACATCGACGCATTCCGTCCTGACGATGCTGCCCTGCGTGTAATGCGTCTGGTTGACGGCACCCGTGGCGGCCAGGTTGACGCCGGGCAGTCCCGTCACGGCGTACGACCAGGTATCGTTGTACTGGCTTTGCGCCGTCGTATAGACGGGGTACTCGGCCGTGCTGACGGTGATTTTCACGCCCACGTTTTTCGTGCCTTTGGGTACCGTGTAGCTGACGGGCACGCTGATGGTCTGGTTTTGCGCGGCGGCCGTGGCCGTGAACGTTTTGCTGCCCTCGTCATCCTGCGGCGTCACGTCCGGCACGGCACGGGGCGCGGCTGCCTCGGCGCGCGCGGGCGGACCGGCGCCATCCTGCGTGACAGTGGCGGCCGCGTAGCTTTGCGGCGCGGCGCGCTGGGCCAGGCCGGGGCCGTACGGATAGACGATGTCCACGTTGATGGTGGTGCTGTTGTCGAAGACGGCGGTGCTGACGCTGACCACGCCCGGGTGGACGAGATCGTTTAAGGTCAGCTGGTAGGTATCGGGCAGCACGCCGTCGAAATGGAAGGCGCCCGTGGCGTCGACCACGGCCACCTGGCGCTGGTGGCTGTTGTAGCCGGCCAATAACATCTTCTTGCCGGCCAGCCCCGTGGCATTGCCGCCCGCGGGAGTGCGGAGCTGGCCTTGCAGCATGGTACCGGACTTGATGGCAATCAGGGCATAGCTGGCCGTGAATTCACCGTCCTGCGAAACGAAATTGAGGTTTATCTCGTAGGTGCCGTTGGGCAGGAGTATCAGCATCTGCTGCATGGCCGCGGCGCTGATGCGGAAACTGTTGCTGGCCGCATCGAAGACCCAATACTGCTTGAGGCTGACGGAAGCGCCGCCCGGCGTCGACAGCAGGCCATCGCTGTCCTCCTGCAGGCTCGTGGGGGCGGCGCCCATCAGGCGAAATTCCAGCGCGGTCGCCTGCAGCCGGTTGTTCGGCCCAAGTCCGGTGATGGCCAGCACGGGCGCCGTGGCGGGCACGTTGCCATCGTCGTCCGGCTCCACATAGGTTTCCACGGCCGTGGGCAATTCCGTCTGGATCAGCAGGTCGAGGGTGGTGACGCTGTTGCCCTTGCTGAGGAAAAACTGCGCGTGCTGGTCCACGCCCGTGTCGCCAGGCGTGGAAAAGCGCAGGCTGCCGTCCTGCAGCAGCACGTCCGTGACGGCGCCGCTGGCCTTGACGCTGTCGGCGCCGCTGGCCTTGACGCTGTCGGCGCCGTCCGTGAAACCCAGCTCGGCCAGCGACAGCACGACCACCTGCGCGGGCCGCACGGGATCGAGTGCGATGCCGGCATTGGCGCTGAAAGTCCACGCCAGGCCGCTGCTCTGGAAGGCGATGTTGCGCTCGATGCGCACGATGATGGTGTCGTCGGGCGTGACGGTGGCGCCCGCATCGATGCTGCCGGCCAGCACGTCGCCATCGATGATGGTGCTGCCTTCGGGCACGCTGGCCAGCACGGCTTGCACATTGCTGGCCGCGGCGCCGCTGTTGTTGCGGATATGCACGCGGTAGGTATAGTCCCAGGCCGTGCGGCTGACGCGCTGTTCGGCCACCTTTTCCAGCTGTGTCACTTCGAAGTCCCCGGCGGCCTGGACGGCGGTTGCGGTGCCGGCCAGCATGACCTTCGGCGCGGGCGGCTGCGTCGGATCGCTCGGTCCGCCGCACGCGCACAGGCCCAGCGCCAGCAATGAGGCCAGCGCGGCGCCCGCCAGTTGCCGGCGCCGCAGGCCGGCCATGGCCAGCACGCCGGCCAGCAGCAGCCAATATGTAGAGGGCAGGGCGACGGCGGCCGGCTGCGTGGCGCCCGCTTCGAGCTCGATGAAGGAGACGGGGTCGAGGATGGAAAACGGCTGGGCGCCGGGGCTGCCCGCGCCCAGGTAGTCGAAGGTGACGGAAAATCCCGTGGCCGTGGCGCCGGGCGCGATGCCGCCCGCCAGCGCCAGCGCGTCGAGGTAGCCGCTGGCGGGGATGGCGGGATCGGGCTGCACCAGCAGTACGTCCCAGCCGGGTGCAGTGGAGACGCTGTGCAGGTTGGCATACTGGCCCACGCTGAAGAACAAGGTGAATTCCTCGATGGACATGGCCAGGGTGGTATTGCTGACCGTATAGTCGTAGCGCCACTGCGTGCCGCCCAGCGAAGTCGCCGTGTAGCCGATGCTCGTGGCGTGCGCGGCAGACATTGCGCATAGCAGCAGCACCAGCAGCGCCTGTTTGATAAAGCTCATGATCGTTCCCCCGTTGACTGGCGCCAAGCGTGCCCAGGCAAGAGGTCAAGCAGGAAGCATTCCCGAACAATTTTTTCTGTAAAAACAAGGGCTTGGTCGAGGCGGGCCGGAGCAGGTGTCAAATCTGCCGACACGGGACGTTATGGCTGAGCCTGTCAGCGCTGTCCTACCCGTCTTGTCGAAACTGTCTGATTGTATGCCTTGCGGAAACACGCGATGATCATGTTCATGCTGCAACAGCCAACCATTCCGACGGAGTATGCGATGCAAAAGCCAGACCAGTCCATTCACGTGAACAAGCCGTTCCTGCTGATCTGCCTGTTTACTTTCTCGACCCTGGCGGCCACCTTGACCAATACGGGCGAGACGCCGGCTAGTGATGCCGCGCCGGCGCCCGTGGCGCGCGATGCTGGCCATGGCGCCTTGCCCATCTGCAGCAGCGATGCCCTCACACTGTCGGCCCAGTGCCAGCCGCAGCCCGCGCGCCAGGCTTGAGCGCCCCTTGGTTGACGGCCTGCGCCTGCAGGCGCTGCTGCAGCAAGGCCAGCACGGCTGCTTCTTCCGGCGCCAGCGCCTGTAGGTCGTCCTGCATTTGCTGCCGCGCCCGCGCGCGCATGCCTTCCAATAAGCTGCCATCCAGATACGACTCCAGCACGGCAGGGTGCACATAGCACTTGCGGCAGATCGTCGGCGTGTTGCCCAGCTTTTTAGCCACGGACTCGATCGCCTGCACGATGTTTTTCTTGGCTTGCGCATCGGAGTCGACCTGTTCGAACGCTTGCAGGGCCAGCGCGGCCAGCAAGGTGCCGGACCAGGTGCGGAAATCCTTGGCCGTGTAATCTTCGCCCGTCACCTCGCGCAGGTAATCGTTGACGTCGCCCGAGCCGATGCCGTGGCGCTCGCCCTCCGCATCGACATATTGAAACAGTTCCTGCCCCGGCAGTTCGCGCATGCGCTGCAGCACCCTGGCCAGGCGCCGGTCGCTCAGGCGAATATCGTGGCGCACGCCGCTCTTGCCCTTGAAATGGAAGGCCACGGCGCTGCCGTCGACCTGCACGTGGCGCGTGCGCAGCGTGGTCAGGCCGAACGATTTGTTTGTGCGCGCATATTCTTCGTTGCCGATGCGCATCATCGTCAATTCCAGCAGGTGCACGATGGTGGCCAGCACTTTTTCACGGGGCAAGCCCGGCAACTGCATGCCGCGCGCGACGGCGGCGCGGATGGCGGGCAGGGCGCGGCCAAAGCTGAGCATGCGCTCATATTTCACTTCGTCGCGCACCTGGCGCCAGCGCGCATGGTAGCGGTACTGTTTTCGTCTGCGCGCGTCGCGTCCCGTCGCCTGCAGGTGGCCGTTGGCGTGCGGGCAGATCCACACGCCCGTCCAGGCCGGTGGAATGGCCAGTGCCTTGATGCGCGTCAAGATGGTGGCATCGCGCAGGATCGACCCGTCCGCGTCGCGGTAGCGGAACTTGCCGGGCTTGCCCAGGCGGGCGATGCCGCCCTGGTGGTCGCCCGTGTAGCGCAGGCCGGCGGCGCGGGCCGTGGTGGTGGCAGATATTTCCATGACGATAGCTTACCTTGCAGGCCGCACACCCGCCGCGCCGTTATGCTAAGGTGCGCATTCGTAACGCCGTGCGCGGCAGACAGGAGCAGCAGATGTTTGGCAGAAAAAAGAATCTGGAAGAGGACCACGCCCCCCAGGCCGACAAACAGTATGAAAAGAAATACACGGATGACAGCTTCTGGGACAAGGTCGTCAAGTTCGCCAAGACGGCGGGACGCGAAGTCATCGAGAAAGCTCTGTGGCTGTACTACGCGGCACAGCAGCCGAATACTCCGCTGTGGGCCAAGACGGCGATCTATGGCGCGCTCGGCTATTTCATTTCGCCCATCGATGCGATTCCCGACATCACGCCCGTGGTTGGCTATGCGGATGACCTGACCGTGCTGGCGGCGGCTGTCGCCACGGTCGCCACCTACATCACGGCCGAGGTCAAGGAACGGGCCGCCGAGAAATTGCGCGGCTGGTTCGGCGTCTAACCGCCGGGAGCGGGCTGGCCCGGTTGGCCCTTGACGGCATTGCGGTAGCGGGCCCTGGCCTCGGCCCTCTTGACCGCTTCGCTGGCGATGTTCTGCGCCTTGATGCGGGCTTTTTCACTCTTGCTGCGCTGCTGCGCCACGTCCTTGTTGCCGATACGGTTAGTCATGCTGGTCTCCTCGTTGAGTGTCAAGTCTGACCAGCACAGCATACTTTCTTGCCCGCGCGCCACCGTGCGTCCGCTCACACAAGCGGCATGCCTACCTCGCTGGCGCGCCGCTGCCGCCATGCGCCAGCAGGCGCAGCACGACTTCCTTCTGGAATGAGCGAAACTCCTTGTCGGCGCTGACGTTGGCGAAGGCCAGCACGGCAGTCTTGCTGGCCCGGTCGACGCAGACGACGGACGCGGCGCCCGGGTCGCCGCCGCTGTGCGTGGCCAGCGGCTTGCCGTCGACGTCGCGCAACTGCCACACCAAAGCCTGGCGCACGGACGCATCGGCAGGCACGACTGGGGCCGCTTGCGGGGCGAAAAACAATTGCAGTGTGGAGTCTTGCAAGTAACGGTGGCCATCGACCCGGCCGCCATTGCTGAAGATGGCCAGGAAACGGGCAAAGTCATGCGCGGAGCTGCGCAGCAGGCCGGCCGGCCAGTCCGGATAGCCGACGGGCGGCAACACTTGCAGGCCCGGCTCCTTGTGCGCATACGGCTGGGCGACGACGGCGCGCCGCGGCAAGCCGGCCAGGTTCCAGGCCGTGCTGTCCATGCCCAGCGGTTCGAACAGGTGCTCGTGCGCAAAGGCGTCCAGGCCATCGGGGTTCAAGCGGCCCACCAGATAGCCGAGCAGGGCGATGCCGACATTGCTGTAGCGCCATTCCGTGCCGGGCCGGGCGGCAAACGACACATCCGCGTCATACCAGGCGCCGCCGCGCGACAGATAGCCCTTGACGAAGTCGCGCAGGGGCAGTCGCGGGTCGCCCTGCACGGCAAACGCTGTCGTCTTTTCGTACACGGCATCGGAAATGCCCGAGGTGTGGCTGAGCAAATGCCGGAAGGTGATGGGCACATCGGGAAACTTCGGATGCATGAGCGGGAAGTCCAGGTGGGCCGCCACCTTGTCGTCCAGCTGGAAGGCGCCTTGTTCCAGCAGCATCATGATGGCCGTGGCCGTGACCAGCTTGCTGACGGAGGCGACATGGAACACCGTGTTGGCATCGGCTTTCTTGCCGGCCTGGATATCGGCCCAGCCATAGCCGCGCGCGAATATGGTGCGCTCGCCGCGCACCACGGCCACGCTCATGCCCGGCGTTTCCGTGCGGGCCAGGCCATCGCGCATAAAGCCGTCAAATGCCGTTTCCCACGCCAGCCTGGCCGGATCGGTGGCGCAGCCCGTTTGCAGCAGGGCCAGTGAGACGCCCAGTCCCAGCACGCTTCTTCGTTTCATTGCTTCTCTCTTTTGCCATTTTGAATGATCTTAACAATATTTCTGCCAGCCATAGGGGCAATTGACAAAACATTGCTACACAGCAATGGTAATGGGGGTGCCGGCGCCTATTTGCGCCAGTAGCGCTCCAGCAGGGGTTTGACCGTCAGGCCGTGCGCGACGATGGACAGGATGACGACGACCAGGGTGATGTCGGCCAGTTCGCGCGCCAGGCCGCGCGGCAATCCATGCGCGATGGCATAGCTGAGGTAGTACATCGAGCCGATGCCGCGCACGCCGAACCACGCGGCCAGCCCGCGCAGGCGCACGCTGGTGCCCGAAGCCAGCAAGCCAAGCATCACGCTGGCCGGGCGCGCCACCAGCAGCAGGAACAGCGCTACGCTCCACGCTTGCCAGTTCCAGGCGGCGGCCGTGACGGCGCCGCCCAGCAACAGCACCAGGGTCAGTTCGGACAGGCGTTCCAGGTGTTCCTTGAAGACAAGGGATTCGCCGCTGACGGTCAGCGGCACGTCGCTGCCGTGCGGCTTGGTGGCGGACACGGCATGGGTTTCTTCCGCCTGCAGCAAGCCTTGCCGGTCTTTCGGTGCGCCGGCCAGCCGCAGTTCCGTCTGGCGCAAGGCCACGCCGGCAAAGAAGACGGCCAGGAAGCCCCACGCGTGCAGCCAGGTAGTCAGACCGTAGACGAGGGCGATCAAGCCGAGGGCCGCCAGATCGTCCAGCATCGCGTGTTTCGGTTCCTTGGCGCGCACCTGCCAGCCCAGCCAGGCCAGCAGCGCGCCGCCGGCCGCGCCCAGGGCCATGGCGCCTGCGCTGGCCCAGACCAAATCGCGCCACAGCCAGGTGGCGCCGTGCGGCCCCAGTTCATGCAGGCCCAGCAAGCCCAGGCCCAGCATGACGAAAGGAAAGCCGCTGCCATCGTTCATGCCCGCCTCGCTGGTCAGGATGAAGCGCAATTGCTCGCTGTCGCCCGCATGGCGCAGCTGCACGTCGGTGGCCAGCACGGGGTCGGTGGGCGCGAGGATGGCGCCCAGCAGCACGCCCGCGCCCCATGGCAGGCCCAGCACCCAATAGGAGAACGCGGCCACCAGGGCCACGGAAATAGCCATCGACAGCCACGCCAGGCGCAGCGACGGCAGCCAGCGCGCCAGGCTGAACGGCACGGGCATCTTGACGCCGGCGGAAAACAGGGAGATGAGGACGGCGATTTCCGTCAGGGTTTCCAGCAGGGGCGCTTGCTGCACCAGGTCGAACGCAAACAGGCCGAGGAACATGGGGCCCAGCAGCAGGCCCACGCCCAGGTAAGCCATGGCCGAGGTCAAGGGCAGGCGCGCGATGCCGTCGGCGCCCAGGCCGCGCGCCAGCATCAGGCAGCCGATCAGGATGAACCAGGCGGTGGTGCTCATGCGAACCATTGTAGCGGCGCGCGGGCAAGGGCAGCGCGCCGCAGGTTTTTCAAGCCTTGTGCAGTGACACGCTGTCGTTCTGCGCCTGCATGGCGTGCAGCTCGATGGGGTCGTGCGTGGAGCGCAAACGGGGCAGGCCGTGCGGGTAGTGGGCCGTAATAAATGCCAGCATCTGCTCGCGCACGATACAGCGCAGCTCGAAGGCCAGGCCTGAATCTGCCGCGCTGATCAGAAAGCGCACGCGCACGGCCCGCTCGTTCGAATCTGTCGCCTGCACCGTGCAGACCCGGCCATCCCATTGCGTGGCGGACTCGCAGATGCGCGTCAGTTCCGCGCGCAGCGGTTCGAGCGGGATACTGAAATCGAGCCACAGGAACACCGTGCCCAGAAGGGTGGACGAGCTGTGCGTCCAGTTCTCGAACGGGTTTTCAATGAACCATTGCAGCGGCACGATCAGGCGGCGCTCGTCCCACACGCGCACGACGACATACGTGCCCTTGATTTCTTCGACCTTGCCCCATTCGCCATTGACGATCAGAACGTCATCGATGCGGATGGGTTGCGAAAATGCAATTTGCAACCCAGCAATGAAATTGCCGAGCACGGGACGGGCGGCGATACCGGCCACCAGGCCCGCCACGCCGGCCGAGGCCAGCAGGCTGGCGCCGATCTGCCGCGCGCCGGGCAAGGTCAGCAGCACGAAGGCCAGGCCCAGGATCACGACGATGGCGTGCGCGCTGCGCGTGAGCACGCGGGCCTGGGTGATCAGGCGGCGCGCGCGCAGGTTGTCAGCCACGTCGACGGGGTTGACTTCGGAAATCGTGATGGAAAGCGCCTGGATGCATTGCATGGCCAGCCAGGTCAGCGCGATGATCAGCGCCACGCTGGTGATATGCGACATGGCGACCAGCCCCGGCGTGTCGTCGGGCGCGCCGGCCAGCACCATGCGCAGGCCGAAGACGATCACGCACAGCTGGCTGGCGCGGAAGGCCACACGCGTGGCATTGGTGGTGAATGGGCGGCCATTGGCCAGTCTTTTCAGCAGGCTGATGCCGGCCCGGTGCACGCCGATGGCGACCACGGTGACGAGCAGGGCGGAAACGAACACGGTCAGTGCCGAGCGCAGCGGGCCTCCCATCAGCGAGTGGAACGTGCTGAGATCCATAGGCGAAAACTCCTTGAAATTGGTGGGGGGGATGTCGGAAGCGGGTATTTTACGGGCAGATGGCGTAACGGGGGCGTGCGTTGCCGTACGGATAAGACCTGCGTCAAGGTGGATACTGGAAGAAATTGCTGCGCTGCGCCATGCCATGTTGATATTTCAATACGGAAAGCAAACGGGCGTCGCCGCAGTGGAAACATAGTCATACTTGCCATGCTTTTTGTTTTTGCAAAGGAAAACGATGATAGTACGATCACTCCGAATGTCCTTGCGCTTCATCCTGCCACTGGCTCTGGTGCTGGGATTGTTTGCTTATATTGTGGTACCCCTGCTCGACAATATCACCCTGCGCTGGTATGTGCGCGACCTCGACAGCCGGGCAGAATTGCTCGCTGGAACCCTCCGGCCCTCGCTCACCGAATACCTGCCCGCGCAAGATGCCACCCGCATCGGCGAACTGTTCCAGGGCGCCACGCGCGACGAACGCCTGATCGCCATCGGCTTTTGCGACAACGCGGGCCACCTGGTTTACCAGTCCGCGCAATATCCCGCTTCCATCGGCTGCTGGAGCACGCCTTCCACGGGCGGCCTGTACAAATCCCTGGCGCAATTGCCGCAAGGGCAAGTCCACATCAGCGAAACGCCCGTCATGCAGGATGCATCCCAGCTGGGCCGTTTGGTACTGGTGCAGGACATGAGCTTTGTCGAGCGCCGCAATACGGATACCAAGCGCTTCATCTTTGCCTTCCTGGCCGTGCTGGCCGTATTGATTTCCCTGATGACCGTGTTCGTGGCCCATTTGAGCTGGCGCGGCTGGCTGTCGGCCGTGAAGGATATTCTACGGGGCGAATTGCTGCCGAAAAGTAATGGGGCAGTGGCCGCCGCTACGGCGCCCGCCGCGGCGCCCGCGCCGCCGCCGGAAATGCAGCCGCTGATCGGCGACTTGCGCGAATTGCTGCAGGAATACCACCTGGAACGCCAGGGCGACAACGGCTGGTCGTCCGACTGGACGCCGGACAAGCTGCGCGCCTTGCTGGAAGCGGACTTGCAGGGCGACCAGGTGCTCGTCGTGTCGAACCGCGAACCGTATATCCACACGAAAACAGATGCCGGCGTCACCGTGCAGCGTCCCGCCAGCGGCCTGGTGACGGCCGTGGAAGCCGTGATGCGCGCCTGTTCCGGCACGTGGATCGCGCACGGCGCCGGTTCCGCCGACCGCGAGACGGTCGATAAGCTCGACCACGTGCCAGTGCCGCCGGACAATCCCAGCTATACCTTGCGCCGCGTGTGGCTGACGGACGAGGAAGAGCAGGGCTACTATTATGGCTTCGCCAATGAAGGCATGTGGCCGCTGTGCCATATCGCCCACGTGCGCCCCGTGTTCCGCTCGTCCGACTGGGAGCAGTACGTGAAGGTCAACCGCCGCTTCGCCGACGCCGTGATCGCGGAGGCGAAGACGGACAATCCCGTCGTGCTGGTGCAGGATTACCACTTTGCCTTGTTGCCGCGCATGGTGCGCGAAGCCTTGCCGAAAGCGACGATCATCACTTTCTGGCATATCCCCTGGCCGAACTCGGAATCGTTCGGCATTTGCCCTTGGCGCGAAGAAATCCTCGACGGCCTGCTGGGCAGCACCATCCTCGGTTTCCATACGCCATTCCACCGCAAGAATTTTCTGGAAACGGTGGACCGCTACCTGGAAACGCGCATCGAGCCGGAAGCGTCGACGATTTCCTATGGCGGCGAGATGACGCAGGTCGAGGATTACCCGATTTCCATCGCATGGCCGGAAGACAATCCGGCGCAGCCGGACGTAGCCACCTGCCGCGCGCAAATCCGCAGCGAGCTGGGCGTGTCCCAAGACCATTTGCTGGGCATCGGCGTGGACCGCCTCGACTACACGAAGGGCATCGTCGAGCGCTTCCAGGCCGTCGAGCGCATGCTGGAACAGCAGCCTGGCATGGTGGGCAATTTTACCTTTGTGCAAATCGCCGCCCCCAGCCGCGCTTCGCTCGATGAATATCAAAGCTTCGACGCGCGCGTGCGCAAGATGGTCGAGCGCATCAACCGCCGCTTCGGCAGCGGAGATTACGTGCCCATCCTGCTGAAAGCCGAGCACCACGGCCAGGACGATTTACAGCGCTATTTCCGCGCCTCGGAAGTGTGCATGGTGACGAGCTTGCATGACGGCATGAATCTGGTGGCCAAGGAATTCATCGCCGCGCGCGACGACGAGCTGGGCGTGCTGGTGCTGTCGCAATTTACGGGCGCCGCGCGCGAGCTGCATGAAGCGCTGATCATCAACCCGTATCACATCGAGCAGGGCGCCGATGCCCTGTACCGCGCCCTTGTGATGCCGCCCGTGGAGCAGCGCGAGCGGATGAAGAGCATGCGGGCCCGTGTGAAACATTTCAATGTCTACCGCTGGGCCGGGCGCATGCTGCTGGACGCGGCCCGCTTGCGCCAGCGCGACAAGGTCATGACCAAGATCGACGCCCACAGCCGCATCAAGCGGCGCAAGGGGATCTGATGGACGATACCCCTGACGATAGCGCGGCCTTGCTGCAACTGCTGGGTACACCTGGCACAGCCGTCTTCCTCGACTTCGACGGCACCCTGGTCGACCTGGCGTCCACGCCCGATGGCGTGCGCCTGGAAGCGGGCGTGGTTGAAGCGCTGGCGCTGCTGGCCGAGCGCCACGGCGGCGCGCTGGCCCTCATTTCCGGGCGTCCCATAGTCCAGCTCGATGCCATGCTGGCGCCCTTGACCCTGCCGGTTGCCGGTGTGCATGGCGTGGAGCGGCGCGGCGCCGATGGCGTGCTGCATGTGGCGGCCACGCCCGATGTCTCGCCCGTGCTGGCGCGTGCGCAGGCGTTGGCGGCGAGGTACCCCGGTTTGCTGGTGGAGCAGAAGCGCGGTGCCGTGGCCCTGCATTACCGGCTGGCGCCCGAACTTGAGCAATTGTGCCTGCAGGAAATGACGGCGGCCGTGCAAGCGTGCCCGGGGGTATTGCTGTTGCATGGCAAAATGGTCCTGGAAGCCAAGCCGGCCGCCACCGACAAGGGCGGCGCGATTGCCGCCTTCATGCAGGAAATCCCATTCGCCGGCCGCCGGCCCGTGTTTGCGGGCGACGACACCACCGACGAGGCAGGCTTTGCCTATGTTCAACTAGCAGGCGGGCAGGGCGTGAAAGTGGGCAAGGGCCCCAGCGCCGCCACCCTGCGCCTGGCCAGCCCGGGCGCCTTGCGCGCCGCGCTGCTGGCCGCGTCCGTATCGCCTTTCAAGGAGTAGCCGATGACCATATCCACTGAACAAGCTGATGACACCCCCGGCGGCGCGTCCGCGCAAGCATCCCTCAACTGCGGCGTGGTGGGCAATTGCGCCTTCAGCGCGCTGATCGACCAGGCGGGGCAGGTCGTCTGGTCCTGCCTGCCCCGTTTCGATGGCGATCCCGTCTTCAACGGCTTGCTGGACGCCACGGAAAACGGCAGCGTGTGGGCCATCGACATTGAAAACTTTGCTCGCAGCGAACAGTTTTATGAGCCGAACACGGCCGTGCTGCGCACGCGGCTGTACGACACGGATGGGCGCGGCGTGGAAATCACGGATTTCGCGCCCCGATTCCTCAGCCGCGACCGCATGTTCCGCCCGCTGATGCTGATCCGCCGGGTGCGGCCGCTCGATCATGCCGTGCGCATCCGGGTGCGCCTGCGCCCCCGCTACGACTGGGGCAAGCTGGCGCCGCAGATCACGCAGGGCAGCCACCACATCCGCTACGTGGGGCCGGAACAGACCTTGCGCCTGAACACGGATGTGTCGCTCAATTATGTACTGAGCGAAACGTATTTCGTGCTTGGGGGCACGGCCAACTTCCTGCTGGGCCCGGATGAAACCTTGGCCGGCGGCATAGACGAGACGGCGCGCATCTTTGAAAAGGAAACCATCAATTATTGGCGCACCTACACGCGGCGCCTGGCCGTGCCGCTGGAATGGCAGGACGTGGTCATCCGCGCCGCCATCACCCTGAAACTGTCTTTATATGAGGACACGGGTGCCATCATCGCCGCCATGACCACCAGCATTCCGGAAGCGCCCGGCAGCAGCCGCAACTGGGATTACCGCTACTGCTGGCTGCGCGACGCCTTCTTCGTCGTGCGGGCGTTGAACAGCCTGTCGGAAGTGGGCACGATGGAAGAGTATTTGCGCTGGCTGACGAATATCGTCGCCCGCTCGAAAGGCGGCCACATCCAGCCCCTGTACGGCATCGGCCTGGAAGAGCAGTTGCCCGAATCCATGCTCGACCACTTGCCCGGCTACCGCGGCAATGGCCCCGTGCGCGTCGGCAACCAGGCGCAGGAACACTTCCAGCACGATGTCTACGGCAACATTGTATTAGGCGCGGCGCAGGCCTTCCTCGACCACCGCTTGTTCCACCGGGCGGGAAAAGCCGAGTTCGCCGCGCTGGAAGCCGTGGGCGACCAGGCCTTCCGCCTGCATGCGGAGCCGGACGCGGGCATGTGGGAACTGCGCACGCGGGCGAGGGTCCATACCTCGTCCATGCTGATGAGCTGGGCGGCCTGCGACCGCCTGGCCAAGGTCGCGCACAAGCTGGGCTTGCCGGACCGCGCCGACCACTGGAACAGCCGCGCCGTGCTGATCCGCGAAAGGTTGCTGCGCGAAGCGTGGAGCGAGGAGCGCCAGGCCTTCGCGGAAAGCCTGGGTGGGCGCGACCTGGACGCGTCCGTGCTGCTGATGGCGGAAGTCAATTTCATCGACCCCATGGACCCGCGTTTCATCGCCACCGTCGATGCGCTGGAAGCATCGCTGTGCGACGGCCCCTACATGCGCCGCTACGAAGCGCCCGACGACTTCGGCAAACCGGAAACGGCCTTCAACATCTGCACCTTCTGGCGCATCGACGCCCTGGCCCGCATCGGCAGGAAAGATGAAGCAAGGAAAATCTTCGAAACGATGTTGATGGCGCGCAACCACCTGGGCTTGCTGTCGGAAGATACGCATCCCGTGACGGGAGAGATGTGGGGGAATTTCCCGCAGACTTACTCGATGGTGGGCCTCATCAACTGCGCGGTGAGGTTGTCGGCGCCTTGGGATAGTGCTATTTAAGTGCGGGCCTGGATCGCGGGCCTGAGAAAATGCCCATGGCTGCGTTGCTTGGGCTTGCCGTACATTCGTACTGTCTGCGCCCGCGCGCCTTGCCCTGGGCATTTTTCAGGTCCGCTGGGCCCGGGGAGCCCGGGTTGAGGGTTCGGGCCATGGTTTGCTTTGCCATTGTTTAGATGTTAAGTCAAAGTCTTGGGTAGAGCAGGCTCGCGCCGCCCATACAACCTGCATTCCGCCGCCAGTGCCAGCAGATTCGGGTCGCGCTCGCGGCTGCTCAGCATCAGCAGGGTGATTTGCTGGTGCGAGCCGTAGCGCGCGTCCAGCGGAATCAGTTCGATGCGGGAGCTGAAGGCGCGCACGCGGCCGGGCAGCAGGCTGTAGCCGATGCCGCCGCTCACCAGGTTGATCAGGGAGAAGATGTCGCCCACGCGCATGGCCGTGTCGGGCACGAATCCCGCCAGCTCGAATGCATGGTTGAAGCTTTGCGAAGTGACGAAACCCTCGTTGAGCGTGACGAATTTGTCGTCGCGCAGCGCCTGCAAATCCACGGAAGCGGCCCCCGCATAGGGCGAAGCCAGCGGCGCGGCCAGGAAGATGTCGTCCTGGAACAGGGGCACGGCCACGAGGCCCGCATGCTGCTCGTCTTCCTGCACGCCGACGATGATGGCGTCCAGCCTGCCATCGGCCAGGCTTTGCAGCAGTTCGCGGTTCGATCCCAGCGTCAGGTCGATGTCCAGGCCCGGCCGGCGCAGCTTCAGGGCGATCACCAGTTGCGGGATGCAGTGCAGGGTCAATGAATACAGGGAGCCGATCTTCAGGCGCACGGGATTGATGCCCGACATTTCGCGCACCTTGCGCACGCCTTCCTCGCACTCTGCCAGCGCGCGCCGCGCCGATTCGGCGAAGGTGTAGGCCGCATGCAGGGGGATCAGGCTGCGGCCCTCGCGCTTGAACAGGGGGCAGCGCAAGCCGTCTTCCAGCGAATGCAGGGCGCGGTGCACGCTGACGGTGCTCTGGCCCAGCGCATCGGCCACGCGGGCCAGGTTGTTCAATTCCATGAAGCTGAGAAACACTTCCAGCTTTTTCAGGGTAATTTCTTCGTTGATGGCCATAATCACCGTGATTATCGTGAGTTCATTAACTTCAGGGTAATGAACATGGTAGCAGGTTGATTGTCGCGGTTCCGTTTTCGCTCTATCGTCGGGGTTCGATAGCTCATTCCGGAGGCAAGATGTCAACCGCCACAGCAGCGCCAGGGCAGCGGCAAAAACAATGGGACACGCGGCGCACCGAGAAGCGCCGCCGCCTGGAGGCCGTGCGCCAGTACGCGAGCGGCCCCGTGCTGCAACAGGGCGACATGGTCGCGGTGCTCGAAGCGCTGCTTGCGCCGGGCGACCGCGTCGTCCTCGAAGGCAATAACCAGAAGCAGGCCGATTTCCTCGCCCGCATGCTGACCCAGGTCAATCCCGATAAGATCCACCATCTGCACCTGATCATGCCCAGCGTCAGCCTGCCCGAGCACCTCGACCTGTTCGAGCGGGGCATCGCCCGCAAGCTCGATTTTTCGTTTGCCGGCACGCAAAGCCTGCGCATCGCCCAGTTCCTGCAGGATGGCTTGCTGGAAGTGGGCGCCATCCATACCTACATCGAGCTGTATGCGCGGCTGTTCGTCGACCTCACGCCCAACGTCGTCATGGTGGCCGGTTACATGGCCGACCGCCAGGGCAATCTGTACACGGGCCCCAGCACCGAGGATACGCCCACGCTGGTGGAATCGGCCGCCTTTCGCGACGGCATCGTTATCGCCCAGGTGAACCAGATCGTCGACGACGTCAGCGACTTGCCGCGCGTCGACGTGCCCGGCTCGTGGATCGATTTCGTCGTGCAGTCCGACAAACCGTTCTTCATCGAACCCTTGTTTACCCGCGACCCGCGCGTGATCAAGCCCGTGCACGTGCTGATGGCCATGATGGCGATCCGCGGCGTGTATGAAAAACACCAGGTGCAGTCGCTCAATCACGGCATCGGCTTCAATACGGCCGCCATCGAACTGATCTTGCCCACGTATGGCGAGCAGCTGGGCTTGAAGGGCAAGATTTGCCGCAACTGGGTGCTCAACCCCCATCCGACCCTGATCCCCGCCATCGAGACGGGCTGGGTCGAGAGCGTGCACTGCTTCGGCGCGGAGCTGGGCATGGAAGGCTATGCGGCCGCGCGGCCCGACGTGTTCTTCACGGGCCGCGACGGCTCCATGCGCTCGAACCGCGCCCTGTGCCAGCTGGCCGGCCAGTACGCGGTCGACCTGTTCATCGGCGCCACCCTGCAGATGGATGGTCTGGGCAATTCGTCGACCGTGACGAATGGCCGCCTGGCCGGCTTCGGCGGCGCGCCCAATATGGGCCACGATCCGCACGGCCGGCGCCACCCGACGCCCGCCTGGCTGGACCTGATCGAGACGGACGACCCGCTCGCGCGCGGCAAGAAGCTGGTGGTGCAGATGGTCGAAACCTTCCAGGACGGCGGCCAGCCGACCATCGTCGAATCGCTCGACGCCGTGGCCGTGGGCCAGGCCAGCGGCATGCCGCTGGCGCCCGTCATGATCTATGGCGACGACGTCACCCACGTGCTGACGGAAGAGGGCATCGCCTACCTGTACAAGGCCCGTTCGCTGGACGAGCGCAAGGCCATGCTGGCGGCCGTGGCCGGCGTGACGCCCATCGGCCTGCGCCACGACCCGAAGACGACGGCCAAACTGCGCGCCGATGGCCTGATCGCGCTGCCCGAGGATATCGGCGTGCAGCGCGGCGCGGCGAACCGCTCGCTGCTGGCCGCGAAAAGCATCGCCGACCTGGTCGAATGGTCCGACGGCCTGTATCAACCGCCCGCCAAATTCAGGAGCTGGTAATGAGCACAATGATGACGACAATGATGATGACAGTGCCGGTGCGGGAACGCGCCGCCGCGCTGGGTCGGCAAGTGCTGCAGGCGCTGCTCGATGAAGTGACCCTGACGCCGAAACCGGGTCTGGTCGATTTGCGCAGCCGTGGCGCCCATGCGGACTTGAACTGGGCCCTGATGTGCCAGTCGGCTTGCGTGCTGGAGCCCGTGTTTCAAGCCATGGCCGACGCCGGCGCGCAGAGTGAAGACGACGACCTGCTGCGCCAGCGCATCGGCGCCATCGGCCGCGATGGCGAGGCGCTGATGCTGGCAGCCACGGGCGGCGTGAACACGCACCGGGGCGCCATCTGGGCGCTGGGCCTGCTGGTGACGGCGGCGGCGCAGCAGGGGGCTAGGGGCGCATCGCTGGCGCCGCACGTCGTGGCGGCGCGGGCCGGCGCACTGGCCCGCTTGCATGACCGCGGCGCGCCTGGTGCCACCGGCAACAAGGGCGAGCTGGCGTGCCGCCAGTATCGGGTCGATGGCGCGCGGGGCCAGGCCCGCGCCGGTTTTCCCCTGGTGACGGGCGCCGGGTTGCCCGCCTTGCACGCCTCGCGGCTGCGCGGCGACAATGAAACGACGGCGCGGCTGAACGCCTTGCTGGCCATTCTCAGCGGCCTGGACGACACCTGCGTGCTGTCGCGCGGCGGCGAGCCTGCCTTGCTGGCGTTGCAGACGGGAGCGGCGCGGGTGCTGGCCGCCGGCGGCGCGGCCACTGCCGCCGGCGCCGAGGCGCTGCTGGCGCTGGAAGCGGTGGCGCTGGCGCGCGGCGTGTCGCCGGGCGGCGCGGCGGACTTGCTGGCGGCCACCCTGTTCCTCGACCGATTGACAGAAGGAGAAGCGCATGGAAACGCGTGACTATACATTCCCGGCCGGGCCACCGGCATCGGGGCGCGCCCTGGCCGGCGTCGTCGGCTCGGGCGACCTGGAAGTGCTGCTGCAGCCGGGCGACGACGGCGTGATCCGCATCGTCGTCAACACCTCCGTCGACGGCAAGGGTGCTGTATGGGATGCGCTGTTGCAGCGCGTGTTCGGCGGCGAGCCGCTGCCGGCGGCGACCATCATCATCAACGACTGCGGCGCCACGCCGGGCGTGGTGCGCATGCGCATCGAGCAAGCCTATGAAGAATTGCAAGCGGGGAGGGCGGCATGAGTACCTTGAAGGAATTGCTGGAGCGCGACAGCTTCATCGAGCGGGGCGCACGCAGCCGGGCCAGGGCCTTGCTGGATGATGGCAGCATGCGCGAACTGCTCGACCCGTTCTACGGCATCGCTTCGCCCTGGCTGCCGAAACAAGGCGTCACGGCGCAGGCGGACGACGGCGTGGTGGTGGCCAAGGGGCTGTTCGACGGCCAGCCGGCCGTGGTGCTGGCCATCGAGGGCGCTTACCAGGGCGGCAGCATGGGCGAGGTGGGCGGCGCGAAGATCGCCGGGGCGCTGGAACTGGCGGCGCGCGATAACCGCAATGGCGTGCCGACGCGGGCCGTGATCCTGTTCGAGACGGGCGGCGTGCGCCTGCAGGAAGCCAACCTGGGCCTCGCTGCCATTGCCGACATCCATGCGGCCATCGTCGACCTGCGCCGCTACCAGCCCGTCATCGGGATTGCCGCCGGCACCGTGGGCTGCTACGGCGGCATGTCGATCGCGGCGGGCCTGTGCAGCTATCTGGTCGTCACGCGCGAGGCGCGGCTGGGTCTCAACGGCCCGGCCGTGATCGAGCAGGAAGCGGGCGTGGACGAATTCGACTCGCGCAACAAGCCCTTCATCTGGAGCCTGACGGGCGGCGAGCAGCGCTTCCACAGCGGCCTGGCCGACGCCTATGTGGAAGACGACACGGCGCAGATGCGCGCCACCGTGGCCGCATTGTTCGCACGCGGCGTGCCGGCGCAGCACCGCAGCGACCAGGCAGACGTCTTCCTGGCCCGCCTGGCGCAAGTGGACGCGGGCCCGCAAGCCACGCCGGAAGCCGTGCGTTTGATCTACAGCAAAGGAGCAGCAGCATGAACGCCATCACCGATACGAGCCGCGGCGCCGTCTGGCTGGCGGCACTCACGAACAACGCTGCGCCGCTGGACGGCTATCCGCCTTCCGTGCGCGTGGTCGACGCGCCGCTGGTGGGGGAGCCGGCGCGCTACCTCGCCGTGCTACCCGACCCGGACAACCGTTTTGCGCGTGCCCGCACGGGAGAAATCGGCCTGGCCGAGGCGTGGCAGCTGGCGCGCGCGGTGCAGCAGGTGGTTGCCGAGGACCGCGCGCTGGCCGTGAAACGGCCCATCGTCGCCGTCATCGACGTGGCCAGCCAGGCCTATGGCAGGCGCGAGGAAGCGTACGGCATCCACCAGGCGCTGGCCGGCGCGGCGGGGGCTTACGCCGAGGCGCGTCTGGCCGGCCATCCCGTGATCGGCCTGATCGTCGGCAAGGCCATGTCGGGCGCGTTCCTCGCGCACGGCTACCAGGCCAACCGCCTGGTCGCGCTCGACGATCCGCAAGTGATGGTGCACGCCATGGGCAAGGCGTCGGCGGCGCGCATCACCCTGCGCACCGTGGCAGCGCTCGAAGCGCTGGCCGCGACCATCGCGCCGATGGCCTACGACATCAGGAACTACGCCAGCCTGGGACTGTTGTGGCAAACCTTGCAGGTGGCGCAGCCCGATGATCCGTCGGCGCAGGATACGGCCGCCGTCGACGCCAGCCTGCAGGCGGCGCTAAGTGATATCCGCACCGATCCGGAACGGGGACTGGCCAGCCGTCTGGGCGCGCCGCACCGCCAGGCGTCGGCAAAAGTAAGGGAGGTGCTGGGGCAGCAGTGGTAGGCGGATGGTGCATCAAAAGAGAAGACATCAAGTCATTCCTATTCCTATAACGGAGACAATCATGATCATTTACGGAACCGCACTGCTGGCCCTGTGCCATTTGCTCGGCATCTTCCTGGGCGACCTGCTCGGGCAGCTGATGGGCGTCAAGACCAACGTGGGCGGCGTGGGCATCGCCATGCTGCTATTGATCTGCGCCCGGCTCTATATGCAGCGCCGCGCGTGGCTGCCGCAGATGACGGAGCGGGGCGTCGAATACTGGGGCGCCATGTATATTCCCGTGGTGGTGGCGATGGCGGCGCAGCAGGACGTGGTGGCGGCCCTGCGCGGCGGGCCGGTTGCCGTGCTGGCCGCCATCGGTTCCGTGCTCGTTTGCGGCGCCGTGATTTCGCTGATTAACCGTTCGGAAAGCCCTGCTGCAATCGCTGCCGCTGAAGCTGACCGCGTGCAAGCCGACTCGATGTTGATGAAGGAGCACCGTCATGCTTGAAATCTTTGAAAAAGCCGCCATCCACAATGGCCTGGTGACGGCATTCGCCTTTGTCGGCCTGATCATGCTGCTGTCGATCGCCCTGTCGAAGTACCTGACCTTCGGCCGCGTGCACGGCTCGGCCATCGCCATCGTGATCGGCCTGGGCCTCGCTTACTGGGGCGGCGTGCATAGCGGCGGCCACAAGGGACTGGCCGATTTGTCGCTGTTCGGCGGCATCGGCCTGATGGGCGGCGCCATGCTGCGCGATTTTGCCATCGTCGCCACGGCCTTCGAAGTGCAGGCGACGGAAGCGCGCAAGGCTGGCCTGATCGGCTTGGTGGCGCTGGTGCTGGGCGTGGTGCTGCCCTTCCTCGTTGGCGCCGGTGTCGCCTATGCCTTTGGCTATTCGGACGCCGTCAGCATGACCACCATCGGCGCCGGCGCCGTCACGTACATCGTCGGCCCCGTCACGGGCGCGGCCATCGGCGCCAGCTCCGACGTCATGGCGCTCAGCATCGCGGCAGGCCTCATCAAGGCTATCCTGGTGATGGTGGGCACGCCCGCCGCGGCGCGCTTTTTGCGCCTGAAAACGCCGCGTTCGGCGATGGTCTTCGGCGGCCTGGCCGGCACCGTCAGCGGCGTGTCGGCCGGACTGGCCGCCACGGACCGCAAGCTGGTGCCGTATGGCGCGCTGGTGGCCACGTTTCACACGGGCCTGGGCTGCTTGCTGGGACCATCGTTGCTGTTCTTTGCCGTCAAGGCGGTGGTGGCCTGATGGAAGCCTGGCGCGCGCATGACTTGCTATGGGTATCCGGCCTGCCGGACGGCGCATCCTTGCCCGCCTGGTGCGATGCAGTGTGGCTGCAGGCGGCTCCGCTGGTGGTGCGGCGCGCCAGTAGCGCGCCCGGGCGCATCCCCGTGGGCTTGCGCGGCCGGCTGCGCAGCGAGCGGCACGGGTTTGAAATAGACGCGGCCGCCGTCGTGCGTAGCGTCACGCCGGAAATGCTGGCGCGGCTGGCGCATACCCCGTCGTCCGGTTTTGACTGTACTGCGCTCGGTGCGCTGCGGCAGGTGGCGCCGCTGCTCGACGCCACGGGCTGGGCCTGGGGGCCAACGGGCGGCGTGGGCTTCGCCCTGGCCAGCGGCTTGCCTGTGCTGCGCGCCGACAGCGACCTCGATCTCGTGCTGCGCATCGCCGCGCCGCCGGACGCCGCGCAGGCCGGCGCCCTGCGTACCATCGCGGCGACTGTCACGGCGTGCCGGCTGGATCTGCAGATCGACACGGGCAGTGGCGGCTTTGCGTATGCCGAGTGGGCGGCGGGCCGGGGCAAGGTCTTGCTGAAAACGGATCACGGTCCCGTGCTGACGGCCACGCCCTGGGAGCTGGCATGAGCGTGTTGTTTACCTTTCCGGGCCAGGGCGCCCAGTATCCGGGCATGCTGCATGCGCTGCCCGACGACTTGGCCGTGGCGGGGGCTTTGGCCGAAGCTGCGGGCGTGCTGGGCCACGATCCTTTGGCGCTGGACACGGCTGCCGCGCTGGCGTCGACGCGGGCCGTGCAACTGTGCTTGCTGATTGCGGGCGTGGCCATGGCGCGTTCCCTGGCGGCGCGCGGCGCGCTGCCCGACATGGTGGCCGGCTTTTCCATCGGCGAGTATGCAGCGGCCGTCGTCGCCGGCGCGCTCGATTATGCGGATGCCTTGCGCCTGGTGGCGTGGCGCGGAGAGCTGATGGAGCAGGCATATCCCAACGGCTACGGCATGGCGGCCATCATCGGGCTTGATCTGGCGCAACTCGAACCCGTGCTGGCCGAGGTGCACGGCGCAGCTACGCCCGTGTATGTCGCCAACCTGAATGCGCCGCGCCAGATCGCCATTGCCGGCAGCGAAGCCGCCTTGCAAGCTGTGATGGCGCTGGCCCTGGCGCACGGCGCCAGCAAGGCCAAGCGCCTGGCCGTCAGCGTGCCGTCGCATTGCCCGTTGATGGAGGCCGCCGCGGGCGACATGGCCGCCGCCTTCGAGGGCGTGGCCCTGCGCCGGCCATCGCTCGTCTATCTGAGCAGCAGCGCGGCGCGCGCGCTGTTCGACCCGGCCCGCATCCGCGACAGCCTGGCGGCCAACATGGCCCAGCGCGTACAGTGGAGCAGTACCGTGCGCCTGGCGTGGGAGCGGGGCGCCCGCCTGGCGCTGGAAATGCCGCCCGGCAGCGTCCTGACGCGGCTGACGGCGCCCGACTTCACGGACGGCGTGGCCATCTGCTGCGAAGGCAACCGGGGCGACAGCCTGCTGGCGCTGGTACAGCGGGAGCGCAACGGCGCCGTGCCTTAAAGCCTGGCGCTCAAGCCAATCTGGAATCCACGGCCCGGCAAGGGCGCGATGTATTTCAGTGGAGAATTGTGCGGCCGGGCATCGTCATCGAGCAGGTTGGTGCCGCTGATGAACACGTCGATGCCTGCAAACGGCGAGTTCGGCACCTGCAGCGCGCGGCTCACCTGGAAGTTCACCATGGTGTAGCCGTCGAGCGGCACTTCCTCGCTGACACTCTTGCCCAGGTACTTTTGCTTGTCATACCGGGTGCCGGACAGCCTGGCCTTCCACCCCATGTTTTCCCACAGCAGATTCGCGCCATAGCGGTTGGTGGGCATGTTGGGCAGATACGCGCCATCGTTGTGCGCGCGCAGCTTGTCGGGGTTGTCCGCCTTGTTCTTGACCAGGTCGGCAAATGCGGACAGGTTCAGTTTTCCGTAGCTGCCAAGCTGTATGACCTGGGAGGCGTCGATCTCGAATCCCTTGACCGTCGTATCGGTCTGCTTCCAATATTTCAAGGGCAGGCGATTGGCCATCTGGGCGCCCGAGTGTCCAAGGTAGAGATAGTTCTCGTACTTCATGACATAGCCCGTTGCCGACATGGCAAAGCCGCGATTGCCGAACAGGGCGGTGAGTTCGGTATTTCGAGCGCGCTCCGCCTTCAAGTCCTGGTTGCCTTCTTCCTGGGTCATGATCGAATAGTGCCGGTTGCTCGCATACAACTCATTGACGTCGGGTGCTCTTTCCGAGGAGGCATAGCGCAGCTTCGCGCCGAACAGCTGGCCAAGCTTGGCCGAGGCGCCCAGGCTGTAGCTGTTCAGGCTGAACGACCTGTCCTCGAGTCGGGAATTGCTCGCATTCCTCGACGTCTTGAATCCGCTCTTGCGGATCTCGTGCTCCACTTTTTCATGGCGCAAGCCCGCGTCGAAGGTGGCCCAGTCGACGTCGAGGCTTTCCTTGACGAACAGCGCGCGGCTGGTCGTGCTCGCATCGGGCAGGTAAAGCTGCGGGCCGCTGCCGGCGATATCCCTGGCTTTATGGCTGAGGCCAAGCAAGCCGCTCAATGGCCCTGCGCGCCGGTGCGCCAGCAGGAGCTCGGCCTGATTGGTGTCGAACTGGTAGTCATTCGCCTTGGCCGCACCGAGGCGTTCTCCCGAGGCATTGCTCAGGTGGGACACGCGTAGTTGCGCGCTTTCAATGTACGCGACGGGGTCGAGCAGATTGGCTTCCAGCGCATATTTATCTTGCTCTATCACCACGCCGACGGGCAGTCCTTCGTCATAGTTCGCGCCGAAAGACTTGTTTTCCATGGAAAAACCCGGCACGCCATACTCGCTATTCTTGGTATCGATGCTGACGGCCACGTAGCCACGGTTGAAAAAGTAGGTGCTGCCGACGGCAAAATGGGAATTGCTGGCATAGCTGTTGCCCAGGGTGCCGTGGTAGTCCGGGGTCACGTCCTTGTTGATCTTGTTCTGGATCGTCGACGGCGTACCGGGCACGTAAGCGGGGTTGGCCGGATTGACGTAGGTCTTGCGCTGCCAGACGGACGTCGGCTGATTGGTATAGAAGGAAAAGTCTCCATCTGCCCAGTCCGGATTTTCCGTCATGAACTGGTCGATAAACGGTTGTGAAGCCTTGTTGTAGATTTGCTGAATGCGCGCTTCCTTCTGGCAACTGTCGGCCAGGAAGGTATTCACGCCGCCCTTCAAGGGAAACAGCTGGCTGTTGCACACGCTGGCCTTGCTGTTGCCGGGAATATCGTAATGCCCGATCTTCTGGAAGGACAGTTGCAGATTCGTCGAGAAGTGCTTGCCATCGTTGAAGTTCATGCGCAAGCCCTGGGCATTGGCATCGTTGAAACCCTTGCGCAGGACAAATTCCAGGTCCTTCTCCTTGCTTTCCATCTTCCTGGAAATGAGGCCGGAATCCACGTCGACGCTGCCGCCAATCGCATTGCCGCCGAAACGCACGGCGTCCGACGATTTGTTGACGGTCGCGCTGCGCGCAAACAGCGGATCGAACGGGATGTTGATGTCGCCGCTGAGCGCATTCATGCCGAGGATGGACTGGCCATCCTCGAGGATCTGCACGCGGCTGCCGCTCAGGCTGCGTATCACCGGCGCGCCCGCATTCGGCCCGAAGGCGCTGCTTTGCACGCCCGAGACATGTTCGAGCATGCCGCCCAAGGTCCGGTTCTGGGCTTGCGTATTCTCGACGAGGACGACGCTGTCGATGCTGGAAGGCCGGTCTGCCCGGACCTTGATGGTTTGCAGGGTGACGTCGTCCGCCGCGTAAGCGAGCGGGGCAGTGGACAGCATGGCAGCTGCGAATACGTGATGGCGCATAGGACTTTCTAAAAAGGCGGAAGGTGGTGCTGGACGCAGGCCCGGCGTGAAGGTGCAAATGCAATTGAGTTGCAATAATAGCTTGCGCCTGACGCTATTGCAAGTAAACTGCATTTGATGGTGTCAGCGGACTGGCGCACGGAACCTGCGCAGCGCAGGCAGCCGGCATGTGCCGGCTACTGGGTTGTAAAGTGGGGAGGTGTGCTGGCCTTGTGCGTTGCGCGTGATCAGGCCGCTGGCAAGGTATGCGGCGCAGACTGCATTGGTCCGCCTGCGCCGTGATGGAGTCGCTGCTTCAGGTGAAGTTTGCTGGCTTTTTCGCCTGCAGCCGGCGCGCGCGCCGTTTCCTCTCCCAGATGACGATGCCCGTCACGGACAGCATGGCCACCATCACGCCCATGAAGGACATCATGATGCGCCCGGGCAAGCCGAGGATGCGGCCTGAATGCAGGGGGAACTGCAGTTGCACGAAGACGTCGGCGGCCGTGCCTTCCCACGGCTTGTGCTGGCCGATGATGCTGCCATCCATGCCGTCGACGTACAGGTTCGACAGGCCCATGCCGGCCGCGCCGAATTCGTCGGCGGGGTCGAAGAAGGAGACGTTGTAGAACGAATAGTTGCCGCCATAATAAATGCCGCCGATGGGCGAGGTGATGCCGCGCTGCGCGGCCTGCTTTTTGGCGATCTCCACCGCCTGCTCGAAACCGATCACGGGCGTGATATACGTGCCGTAGGGCGCCGGCGTCTGGGTTTCGTACGGCCCCGGCGTGGTGGTGGAGACCAGCGACATGACGGGATAAAACACTTCGCGGTACAGGTTCAGCGAGAACGACGTAAACGCGACGACAATAATGATTATCCACACCCACAGGCCGCCCGCGCGGTGCAGATCGAAATTGAGCTTGTAGCCGCCGGCCGCCCAGCGCAGCACCCACGACGGTTTCCACCGCTGCCACCAACTGGCGGCATCGCGGTGGCGCGGCGTTTCGTCTTGCGCGCGCGGGCGCAAGCGGCGCGGCGTGGTCAGGTAGAACGCCACCATGCTGTCGAGCAGCCAGATCAGGGCGACGCTCCCCATCAGCCAGTAGCCCCAGCGGTCCGTGCCCCAGAAGGCGGGCACGTGCAGGCTGTAGTGCAGATGGCGCAAGAACGGCATCAGGCTGCGGCGCGACAGGGAAATGGCCGTCGAATCGCGCGTGCCCGTGATCTGCGCCGTGACGGGGTCGATGTAGACGGTGTTGTAGTCGAGCACGAACGGTTTGTTCGTGGCCGGGTCGGTTAGCGGGCGCACCATGAAGGCGGCCGCATGGCCTTCTTCCAGGCCCAGGGTCATGTAATTGACTTCCACGCGCGGGTCGGCGGCAGCGACTTTTTGCGCCAGCGCAAATGGTTGCTGCAGGGGGCCGCGGCCCGGCGTGTCCATGATGTCGGCGTTGAGCCATTCATCCAGTTCATGGTCCCATGACGTGACGGCGCCCGTGAGGCCGGCAACGATGAGGAAGAGGGCGATGGTAAGACCGGCCCAGCGGTGTATGACAGTCCAGAAAGCGCGCATGCGGTACAAACCTTCAACATAAAACCGGCTTGTTGCCGCCAGCGGGCGCCACCGGGGCGCACAGGGAAAAGCCAGGCACGGGCCTGGTATTTTGATAATGGGAATCGTTCTCATTATCCGCCGTGGCGCAGCGTTTGTCCAGCGCCAATGGTGTTGCCCAATGTTAAATAGCGCATGCTAAGATGCTAGCAAGAAGTTAATTTACATTCCATGTGGAAATATTCAAGGCTGAAGCGGCATGCGCATAGAAGATAGGAACAATGTCCGCATTAGCGAACGCAGCGGTGCACCGCAGGCGGGCGCGGCAGCTACCATGGTGTTCATGCACGGCTTTGGCTGTGATCAAACCATGTGGCGCTACCTGGAGCCGCTGTTTCGTGCGCGCTACCGCACCGTGCTGTTCGACCTGGTCGGCAGCGGCGCTTCGGACCTGGCCGCCTATGATTTCGATACCTATGCGCGGCTCGACGCGCATGGGGCCGATTTGCGCCAGGTCATCCATGTGGTCGGCGGCGGCCCCGTGATTTGCATCGGCCATTCCGTCAGCGCCATGAGCGCCTTGCTGGCGACGATCGCCGAGCCGGATCTGTTCGCCGCGCAAGTCATGCTTGCGCCGTCGCCGTGCTATGTCGACGATGCGGCGGCCGGCTACCGGGGCGGCTTCAGCCGTGCCGATATCGATGACTTGCTCGATGCCATGGAGAGCAATTACCTGGGCTGGTCCGCCGGCATGGCGCCCGCCATCATGGGCGCGCCCGGCCAGCCGGCGCTGGGGCAAGACCTGGTGAACAGTTTTTGCCGCACGGATCCGGCCATCGCCCGGCATTTCGCGCAAACCACTTTTTTGTCCGACCACCGCGCCGTCTTGCCGCACAACAGCACGCCTGCCCTGATCGTGCAATGCAGCGACGACTTCATCGCACCGCTGCCCGTGGGCGAGTACCTGCGCCGGATGCTGCCGCACAGCAGCCTGCAGGTGATCGAGAATGTGGGCCATTGTCCGCACATGAGCGTGCCCGACGCCAGCTACCGCACCATCCGTCATTTTCTCGATGGCCTGCACCTGTAATGCGCGACACGATGCCTTCCCTGCCTGATACCGGTACCCTGTTCCAGCACGCGGCGTGCGGCTTGCTGCTGTGCACGGCCGATGGCACCATCGTGCAGGCGAACGCCACCTTCTGTGGCTGGCTCGGCTATGGCGCCGGGGAATTGCTCGGGAAAAAGACATTACAGGATTTGCTGACCATCGGCGGGCGCGTATTCCACCAGACGCACTGGCTGCCCCTGATGCAGGTGCAGGGCAGCGTGTCGGAAATCTTGCTCGACATGCGCCAGCGCCAGGGGCAATCCATCCCCATGCTGTTCAACGCCGTGCGCCGCGTGCACGAGGGCGTGCGTTATGACGAGATCGCCGTCTTTATCGCCAGCGACCGGCGCAAATACGAACAGCAGCTGCAGCTGGCGCGCAAGGAGGCCGGCGAGCTCAACGAGCAGCTGGCGGCCGCCGACCGGCGCAAGGACGAGTTCCTGGCCACCCTGGCGCATGAGCTGCGCAACCCGCTGGCGCCCATGCGCAATGTGCTGGAAGTGCTGCGCCTGACGCAGCTGGACGACCCGCAACTGTGCTGGGCGCGGGACGTGCTGGGCCGGCAAGTGGGGCACATGACGCACCTGGTCGACGATTTGATGGAAGTGTCGCGCATCACGCAGGGCCGTCTGGAACTGCGCCGCGCCAGCGTGGAACTGGCGCCCGTGGTGGAAGCGGCCCTGCACAGCGTGGCGGAGCTGGCCGCGCAATCCGGCCACAAAGTGCTCGTGGAGCAATGGCCGCAGCCTATCTGGCTCGACGCCGATGCCACGCGCCTGGGGCAGATGATCGCCAACCTGCTGACCAACGCCGTCAAGTACACGCCCGCCAATGGCGTCATCGGGCTGGAGGTGACCTGCACGGCAAACGAAGTACACATTACCGTGCGCGATTCGGGCATCGGCATCGCACCCGGGCACCTGGACAAGGTGTTCGAGCTGTTTTCGCAGCTGGAGCCGGCCCTGGCGCGGGCCCAGGGCGGCCTGGGCATCGGCCTGTCTCTCGTGCGGGGCCTGGCCGAATTGCATGGTGGTAGCATCAGCGCGCACAGCGATGGCGTGGGGCAGGGCAGCACCTTTGTATTGCGCCTGCCGTTGCCGGCCGTGCCTCTGCTGGCGCCGCCCGAGCCCAACCGCCGCTTGCTGGCCGGCACGCGCGAAGGCAAGGTGCTGGTGATCGACGACAGCGCCGACGCGGCCGAAAGCCTGGCGCTGGCGCTCGACATCCTCGGCTATGACGTGCGCACGGCCTACGACGGCACGGCCGGCATGGAGGCGGCGCACAGCTTCATGCCGCAAGTGATATTGCTCGACATCGGCTTGCCGCACATGAATGGCTACGACGTGGCACGGCTGCTGCGTAGTGAACCCTGCGGCAAGGATGCCATCCTCGTGGCCGTCACGGGCTGGGGCCAGGACAAGGATCGCCAGATGGCGTCCGATGCGGGCTTTGATTTGCACCTGACCAAGCCCGTGGATTTTTATGAGCTCGATGCGGTGCTGCAAAAGATGCTGCAGGCGGGGTAAGCGATATATGCAGCATAAACAGCAATTGTTCCAGAGCGTGATACAGGAAAAATGGGATCTGCTTGACTTGTCCGATGACGCCCGCGCGCTACACGATGCCTTGCTCGATTATGAAGGCGATGGCGTGTATGCAGACCTGCTCATTCCTTGGTTGCACGATAATCCGCATGCGTTGGCCTGGCTGCGTTCATTTGCGCAAAGGCAAGGAAACCCTGTTCCGTCGGCGAGCAAAGAGGAGTTGTGGGCACTGCATGCGTTCAGCCGCATATGCCAGGTGCTGGTCTTGCCCCTGCAACAGGAGCGCGGCAATGGGGAAGGCTGGGCCGGACCGCCGCTGTTGCTCGCTGAGTATGAGGCGTTTGTCGAGGCATTGGGGATGACGGTATTGCGGCCAGCACAATTTTCGCCTTTTTATCATGAGATAGTGGAACTCAAGCCTGCTGAGTCTGCGCGTGCGCCTGCTGCGATCATGGCGTGGCGATGGCCGTGCGTCATGCTTGGCAACATGCTGTTTTCGCGTGGCGGCGTGGATGTCTGCGCTGGCAAGACAGTCTTCAAGCCAGGTATCGCCGATGCATCGACGCTGTACTGGGCTGACCGACGCAAGGGGCGACCTGTCAACGACCTGTCGCATGGGTGGGGTGGCAATTCGCAATGGCGCACGTCTTTCCGCCGCGACTATATCTTGGACGACACGCGATTTTACAATGTCGACGGCAAGCACGTTCTGACGGCAAAAACGGCAGATGCAGGGAGCTCCTCGGAGTTGACCTTGGGGGAAAGAGTTGAGCTGCTGACGCAGCGATGCTTGGTCAGCAGCACGAAAGCGCATGATGATCTGTGGCCCTATGACGACTGTTGGCGCGAATCTGCGGACAACGATGGCCTGCCGGGGAGATGGTCGCGCTGGCTGTCATTCGTGCGCGATAGTGGTATTCGCGCAAAAAAGGCTTGAGACATGGGGGGGCGGGATGCAATTGAAATATGCTCGGTGTGACCGTTACCGGTAATAGATGGAAAGACATGGAACAACTGACAGAGCTTGAAATCGCTGTATTCCAGCTGCGCATGGGATTTGGCCATGCCGACAGGTGCGTGGACTGGGCCGTGGAGCGCTTGCGCCTGGACCAGGAGGGTGACGACCTGAATATCGTGCTGCTGGCCAGCGCCCGTGGCCGCGACGAGGTGCTGCCGCTGGCCGAGGCCATCATCGGACGCTACCGTGGCGACGCGCGCGTGGAGGAGGAATTCCTCGCTGGCAAATACATCGTCGAACTGCGCGCCGCCTATCTGGCGGGCCAGGAAAGCGTGTCGTCGCTCGATGCCATATTTACCCGCCTGTACCCGGCGCTCGATTATCCCGACTGGCTGGTCATGCTGAGCCGCAATTGCGAATACGCGATCGACGTGGCCGATTTCGAGCAGCCGTTCGAGGAAGAATTTCACTATATCGCCAGCCTGTGGTCGCAGGCGGAGAACATGGCCGCGTTCGAGCGCGAATACAGCCGCGCGACATCCAACCAACATGATGCGGCAAGCGTTTGATTGTGCCAAATGGCTGCAATATGAAAAAAATCGATATTTTTGTCTGTTCCGATGCCGAGATGCGCGCATGTGCCAGCTGGCAAGATGCCTTTGACTCCTTTTCCGTTACGGGCATTGTCTTGCCCGGCGAACTGGATTTTGCGTCGCTGGGGCAATTGCTGACCCACTCGGCAGCGCCTGTCATCAGGCCCGTGTCTATCCCGGGGCGTGAGCTTTACGTGTTTGCGCAGGCCATGGGACAGGCTCTCGAGCGGCTGGCGGCCGACGACTTGGCCGATATCGCGGTGGCATGGGCGCAGACGGCGCCATGGAGCGGGCTGGATGTCAATCCCTTCGATCTGGCCGGATTTCTGATGGAGTTGCAATCGACCTGGCACCAATCCGCCACGCCGGACAAGGCGTTGTTTGCGTGGATCGACGCCTAAGGTCGGCATGCGCGTGGCGGGTGGTCGCTATCGTATAATTTGCGCAATTCTTTTCGCTGGGAATAATGTGCAAAACAGGACTATCGGTTTACTTGGCGGCATCGGCTGGGCCTCGACCCTGGAATACTACCGGCTCATCAATGAAATGCTGGTGGCGCGCATCGGGCCCGCGCACAGCGCGCGCATCATGCTGGTCAGCATGGACCAGGCCGATTTCGTTGCGCACGCGGCGCAGCCCGATTCGCATGCCATCGAACAATTTCTGATCGGCGAAGGGCTGCGTCTGCAAGGCATGGGCGCGGATTTCTTCCTGCTGTGCGCGAACGGTGCGCACCGCTTCGCGCCGGCCGTCGTGCCGCGGATCGGCTTGCCTTTTATCAGCATCGTCGAGGAAACTGCGAAGCGGGTGCAGCAGTCGGGTGTGCGCAAGGTCGGCTTGCTGGGCGTTAAGCAGACCATGACGGGCCGCTTTTATCACGATGCGCTGGAGCAGTTGGGCATCACGACCGTGACGCCCGATGAGGCCGACCAGGAAATCTTGCATGACATTATCTACACGCAACTGGTGCAGAATATTGTTACCGACGCCAGCCGGAACATTTTCCTTGAGATCATCGAGAAACTGCGGCTGCAAGGCGTGCAGGGCGTGATTCTGGGCTGTACGGAGATCCCATTGCTGGTCAAGCCCGGCGATGTCGATTTGCCGCTATTTAATACCACGGCGATTCATTGCGAGGCGGCGGTGGCGTTTGCCACCGAAGAATAGATGCTCGCATATGAGCGGCGCCCGCAAGGGGGGGGCCGCTCATTCACCATCAAGCCGGCTGCGCGCCGCTCACATTGCGGCTGCGGTTTTCCACCAGCACGGAAATGCCGAGCACGACGATGCCGCCGCAGGCCAGCATGGCGCCCACCCAGCCCGTCGAGCGCAAGCCCATGCCCATGGCGATCGCGATGCCGCCGGCCCAGGCGCCCAGCGCGTTGGCGATGTTGAAGGCGGAATGGTTGAGGGCGGCGGCCACGGTTTGCGCGTCGCCGGCCACGTCCATCAAGCGCGTCTGCACGGCCGGGGCGACGGCGATGCCGGCGCCGATGGCGAACAGGTTGATCGCCGTCAGCCAGACATTGCTGCTGGTATAGGTAAAGGCGGCCAGGGCGGCCACGTTCCACAGCAGCACGCCGAAGATGGTCCACAGGCGCGAGCGGTCGGCCAGCCAGCCGCCGATCAGATTACCCACGGTCATGCCGATACCGATAATGGCCAGCAAGATGGAAATGACCAGGGGCGACACTTTCGTCACTTCCAGCAGGGTTGGCGTAATAAACGTGTAGACGGCGAACATGCCGCCGAAGCCGATCGCCACCATCAGCAGGGTCAGCCACACTTGCAGGCGGCGGAAGACGCCCAGTTCGCGGCGCGGGCTCGAATCGCCGGCAGCGACCATGGGCACGAAGATGCGCACCATCAGCATGGTCAGCAAGCCCAGCGCGGCGACCAGCAAAAAGGCCGAGCGCCAGCCCAGTGTCTGGCCGATATACGTGGCCAGCGGCACGCCAAAGATATTCGCCACGGTCAAGCCCATCAGGACGCGGGCCACGGCCTGGCCACGCCGGTCCGGTTCGGCCAGGGCGGCCGCCACCAGCGCCGCCACGCCAAAGTAGGCGCCGTGCGGGATGCCGGCCACGAAGCGGGCGACGACCAGCAAGCCATAGTTAGGGGCGATAGCGCTGAGCAAGTTGCCGCCAGCGAACATCAGCATCAGACAGATCAGCATCAAACGGCGCGGCATGCGCGCCAGGAAGATCGTGATCAGAGGCGCGCCGATGACCACGCCCAGCGCGTAGGCGCTGATCATGTGGCTCATCTGCGGCAAGGTCGTGCCCAGGTCGTCGGCCACCACGGGCAGGATGCTCATGGAGGCGAATTCGCCCGTGCCGATGGCGAGGCCGCCGATGGCCAGGGCCAGGTCGGCATAGCCAGCGCCAAAAGGCGCGGTGACGCGCGGAATCAGGGGATCTACGGAGGCGTGCATGTTCTTGTTAGTTGGGTAAAGAATGACAGGGCGGAGGGGCGCGCAGTGGCCCAGCCGGAGGTGGCAATGCGCCACCAGAATCGACGGATGGCCGGTATTTTCGGGCTAGAAGAGCTGCCCAAAGACAACATTGTAAGAGATTCGGGCAAGCTCTGCAGGGCGCCGGCTAAAATCTGCTGCACTGCACACAACAGCGTTTGCTCTTGTTGTTAACGATAACACGGAATCTGCGCGATTCCGCCACAGGGAGAGCGAAGAAAAGCTGGCTGTGGCGGAAATGGTCTTCCTTGCGTATTACTTCGCTAACGATTGCTGCAGCGCTTCCAGTCCCGCCACATAAATGCCGTGGAACAGGTCCGTCACTTCCTGCTCGCTCACGCCCACCGGCGTGAAGCGGCCCGACCAGGTGACCTGCGCGCCATCGCTGCCGGCAAGTGGTTCCACTTTCAGGGTGGACAGGTAATCGGCGGCGGGAAACGGCGCCTGCAGGATGGAATAGCTGTAGCTGCGCGCTGCATTGTCGTACGCTTCCAGCTGCTCGACGATGACGTCGCCGGCCGGGTTGGCCAGATGGCGGATGCGGCCCCCGTCGCTTAATGTGCTGCTGGGAATATAGGGCAGCCAGTCGGGCAGCGAATTGAAGCCCCCGATCAGTTGCCACACTTGTGCCGGCGTGGCGGCGATGTCGATCGAAGTAGTGGTATGTGCCATGATGAATTCCTTGTCTATATCAGAGAGTGTCGCCGGGCAGGGGGGCGAAGGCCGATACCAGTTGCTCGGCGCGCATGTCTTGCCAGAATGCGGCGGGGATGACGCTGTTCAAGGCTGCCAGGTCTTCGGCCAGGCGTTCCGGACGGCTGGCGCCGGGGATCACGGCGGCCACGGCCGGATTGGCCAGGGAAAATTGCAGGGCGGCAGCCTTGACGCTGACGCCGTGGCGTGCCGCAATCACCTTGATGCGTTCTACTTTGGCAATGATTTCGGGCGAAGCCTTCTGGTATTCGAAGTGCGCGCCACCGGCCAGGATGCCTGAACTGTATGGGCCGCCCACGACGATGTCGACGTTCTGTTTTGCTGCGGCCGGCATCAGGCGCTGCAGCGCCCGTTCATGGTCGAGCAGGGTGTAGCGGCCGGCCAGCAGGAAGGCGTCCGGCTGGGCTTCGGCCAGGTCCAGGGTCAGTTCCAGCGGTTCCACCTTGTTCACGCCCACGCCCCAGGCCTTGATGACGCCTTCTTCGCGCAAGCGGGTCAGCACGCGAAAGGCACCCGTGCGGGCAATCTCGAATTGCGCCAGCCAGTTGTCGCCATGAAAATCCTGGGCGATGTCGTGGACCCAGACGATATCGAGGTGGTCCGTATCCAGGCGTTTCAAACTGTCTTCGATCGAACGCAGGGTGGCGTCGGCCGAGTAGTCATCGACGATCTTGTTCTTGCGGCCAAATTCGAACAAGCCGCCTTTTTCGCCCAGTTCGCGGGCAGTGGGGTCTTCCAGTTCATCGAGGATCAGGCGGCCGACCTTGGTGCTGAGCACGTAATCGTCGCGGCGGCGCTGCTTCAGGGCGGCGCCCAGGCGCAGTTCGGCCAGGCCGGCGCCGTAGAACGGGGCCGTGTCGAAGTAGCGGATGCCCGATTCCCACGCCGCGTCGACGGTTGCCAGCGCTTCCTGTTCCGGAATGTTGCGGAACATATTGCCCAGCGGCGCCGTGCCGAAACCCAGTTTGCCTGTCAGTAAGTGTTTGATTGTCATGATGTTTTCCTTCAATGTGTGGATCAGTGAAGACAGAATAGCTGGACAAGTTAAGCCTGTCCAAGACATAATTGGCGCAACTTGAGTCCTGAAAGGTCTGATATGCTGGACATACGCCAATTGCAATACTTCATCGCCGTCGCCGAGGAAGAACACGTGGGACGGGCCGCCGAACGCCTGCATATTTCCCAGTCGCCGCTGAGCCGGCAAATCGCCCAGCTCGAAGACAGGCTGGGCCTGACCCTGTTCGAGCGCAGCGCCCAGCGCATCCGCCTGACGCGCGATGGCCATACCTTCCTTGCCGAAGCGCGCGCGTTTATCACCCACGGGAACCGCCTGGAAGCGCTGGCGAAACGGCTGGGGCGCGGCGACGAGGGTGGCCTGTGCATAGGCTACATCGAAAACGCCATGCATGCGGGCGTGTTGCCGGACGGCTTGCGCGCCTTGCGGGCCACGCGGCCGCAAGTGCACATTGCCCTGTACAACCTGCATTCGGCCGAGCAGATCGAAGGCTTGCGCCAGCGCAGCCTCGATATCGCGCTGCTGTGCGAGCCGCCGCTGCCGAACGACCCGGACCTCGATTGCGCGCAAGTACTGAGCGACCCCATGCTGCTGGCCTTGCCGGAAACGCATCCGCTGGCGCACAAGGCCGAGCTGAGCCCGGACGATCTGGCGGGGGAGGAATGGATTGCCGTGCTGCACAAGGAAAGCGTGCTGAAACACGATAATTTCATCGCCGCCTGCGCGCGCGCCGGTTTTACGCCCGATATCCGCATGGAAGCAACGGAACCGCTGACAGCGCTGGGCCTGGTGGCGGCCGGGCTGGGCATGGCCATGATCCAGCACAGCCTGCGCCAGCACGCGCCGGCCGGCGTCGTCGTAAGGGAATTGCCGTGGTTCAGCTATCGCACGCCATTGTGGCTGGCCTGGCACAAGGTGAACTTGCGTCCGCTGGTGGGGATTTTCCGGGAAACCTTGCTGCAGCAGGCGAGCGCAGCCGCTTAGCAACACCTAACAAAACCGTAGCGAGCGGGATGAGTTGTGGCTGAGAAGCGGAGCTGTGCTTGAGCACAGTGAGCATCGGAGGCCGCAAATCGCGACGCGCAGTAGGTTTGGTTAGGTGTTCTAGATTTTCCTGGCGTGCTTCAAGTGCAAGGGCAGCCACCACCACATGCAAATGATGAGCGCGCCCATCAGCACGCAGGCGATGATGCCGGCGACGTGGCCGAACACTTCCGACATCACCAGGTTGGTACCTAAGATAAACGCCAGCGCCAGGGAAAAGGCGCCGCACATCATGATGCGGTCGGCCACGCGCTTGAAGCGTTCGCGGTCTTGCAGGGGGCGCATCACGCGGTGCTGGATGGCTGGCGCGCTGAGCAGCACCAGGCTGGTCATGGACAGGAAAAACGTCAGCAGGAAGACGATTTTTTCCGCCTGCACGATCTTCGCGAAGCCGCCATTGAAGGGCAGGATGATGAGGAAAGCCGTCAGCATCTGCGCGCCCGGCAAGAGGATGCGCAATTCGCTGAGCAGGTCGGACAAGTCGCCTGCATCGCCTGGCTGGTCATTTTCATCCTGGTGCTGCGCTGGTGGCATGGGACCGTCCTCGTGATGGTAATGGAGCCAGTCTACCCGGCAGTGCCTTGCCTGACTGTGGGCGGGCGCACCTTCAGAAGTATTGCATGCCGCGTCCAGGCAGGCGGGCGGCGTATTCGCGCAGCCGCCACAGCGGTGTCGAGACGATGGCCGTGGCGCTGTGCGAGGCGTCGTGGCCACAATGGCCGCAACTGTGGCGACGGTGCGGCACCAGCGCGAAGTCGCCCAGATCCAGGTGCGGGTGGCTGCAGCGGGCGCAGTCGCTGCAGCCCAGCGGTGCGCCAGCCTGTAGCGCGGCGGCGAACGCCTGCGCGGCGGGCGGCGTGATATTCAGTTGCACTATGTCGGGAGGAAACAGGCCGGGCAGGGCGCGACAGTCGATGGCCAGCGCGGCCGCGTCGCGCGCCAGCAGGGCGCCGCCGTCATTGGCCCGGGCGCGCAGTTGCAGCAGGCCATCATTGCCCAGGCGCAGGGTGCTGGCGTGAAATTGCGTGGGGTCGAACAATTCCGGATACAGCACATAGCCCATGGGGCTGGCGTGCTGGCGGCAACGCATGGGCTGTGTTGCTTGCCAGCCGGCCAGATCGGCTTGCGTACCCCAGTAGCACTGGTGCGTGCGGCACCAGTGGCGCGCCGCGCCGTTGCGAAATTTTCCAGCGGGCAGCAGATCGCACAGGACGATGGCGTCCAGCCCCGCACCGGCGCGAAAGTGGCCCGTGATGTGGGATGTGGTAACGGCAAGATGGCCTGTGCTCGCTTGCAGGGGCCAGCAGATGCCGGGCAGGGTCAGCGGCGTGGCCAAGGGCGCCTCCCAGCGGCTATCGCCTTGCCAGCCGCTGGCTGTCTGGAATGAAAAAGCCCGCCGATTCGGGCGGGCTGTGCTGACGGGGATGCCAAAAGCATGGCCCGGTCTATTCTTCCGTATCGGCCAGGGTGACGATGGCGCGCGCCCATTTCGAGTATTTCAGGTTCGCCAGATCGCGCACGGTCTTGATATTGAATGCCTGCTTGAGCAGCTCCGCATCCTTCTCGCTCACGCCTTGCAGCGCGTCGACGGGGGCATCAGCGATTTCCTTGAACGTCTTTTTTTCGTAAGCCTTGTCTACCGCTTTATTGATGTTCATATGTTGATACTCCTCAGTAAGTAGGAAAATTAATTCTACACGTTTTTGCGCACGATCAATTTACGCTTGCAAGTTGTGCCGAACTAAATATGATGGAGGTGGGCGCCTCGACAGTGAGGCCGTCTGTGCGTTCGCCTTGAGATTGTAATTATAGCATTTTTATTATTCATAGTATAATGATTTCCATGGCGGAGAATGGTCTGCGCCATACCGACGCCGCAGTCACGCGGCACTAATCGATAGCGTTCAGGAGAATACGATGAGTTTGCTAGACCAACTTGCAGGACAGGCGATGAGCGCTTTGGGCAATAAAAGTGCTGACGGGGAAGCCCCATCGGGATTGATGGCCAGCGTGATGGACCTGGTCAACCAGCATGGCGGCTTGCCCGGCCTGCTGCAGAAGTTCCAGGAAAGCGGCCTGGGCGACCAGGTGGCCAGCTGGATCGGCACCGGCGCGAATGCGCCCGTCTCCGGCGAACAGATCAAGGATGCGCTGGGCAGCGACACGATCACCCAGATCGCTGAAAAAGCGGGCGTTGCACCGGACGCGGCCTCGGGCGGCCTGGCAGCCTTGCTGCCCCAGCTGATCGACAAGCTGACCCCGGACGGCCAGGTACCGGAAGGCAATGACCTCGTCAGCCAGGGCTTGAATATGCTCAAGGGCAAGATCTTCGGTTGATTTCCTGGTCTTGCAAGTGAAAAACCTCGCAGCGATGCGAGGTTTTTTTGTTTTCAGGCGGCGGCCATCATGCCGAAGTGGGGCTGCTCAGCAGTCAGCCGCGCCGTACTCCCCTCGACCAGATACGAGCAATACCGTCTCCGCTCGGCGATGCCGCCGCGCCGCTCCATCAGTTCGCCCAGCATGGCGACGGCATCGGTGGCCATCTTTTGCACGGGCTGGCGCAGGGTGGTGATGTCGTAGCTGAGCCAGCCGGACGCTTCCAGCGCATCGAAGCCGGCCACCGACATCTGCAGCGGCACCTGGATGCCCATCTGGTGGCGCGCCGTGTCCAGGCAGCCGATGGCCATGATGTCGTTGCCGCAAATGACGGCGTCCGGCACGCGGCCCAGGCGGTCGATGACCTTGCGCAAGCCGCGTCCGCCGCTGGCATAGTCGTAGTTGCCGCTGACGACGATGGGCGCGGGCAAGCCCAGGGTCAGCAGCCGGTCCAGCATGCCAGCCTTGCGTTCCTGCGCGACGGCCGAGTCGCCGGGGCCGTCGATGATGGCAAACTGGCGGTGGCCTGCCTCGGCCAGGCGCGAGACGAGCAGGCGCGCCGCTTCGGCCTGGTCGCACAGCACGGCGTGCACGGCATGTTCGCGCGGGCTGCGGTTGAACAGCACCAGCGGCACGTCGCGCCGGCCGAATTCAGCCATCTGCTCGTCCGACAGGCAGGCGGCCACGACAGCGCCGTCGACCTGGTATTGCCACACATCGCACAAGACCTTGCCGATGTCTGCTTCGCGCTCCAGGGTAAACAATAAGAGACGCTTGCCCAGGCGGGCGATTTGCTGGCTCAGGTCGGACAACACTTGCGGATAGTACAGATTGGCCAGGTTGGAAATGATGACGGCGACCAAGTTCGAGCGGCGCGTGATCAGGCTGCGCGCGGCCGCGTTCGGGATGTAGTCGAGGGTGATGGCTGCCTGCATGACCTTGGCATGGGTGGCGGGCGAGATGCTGGCGCCCGGCTTGAAGCAGCGTGACACGGCCGATTGCGACACGCCGGCCAGCAGGGCCACGTCATACGAGGTCACGCGCCGTCCGGCGCCGGGTATGGCGCGGGTGGTGGTGATGGGTGTCCGGGCTACAGTATTCTTTTTTCGCATATTGGTCTGGCAAGCAACCTGTCTCAAAGTATTCCTGCAGGCCCGGCCGCTTGTGACGGCCTGGGCGGGCAGAATGAGCATAGCGCAAAAGATTGCCTTATGGCAAGACTACATGCTTATTTACGCTTATTGTTCATGTTGCAAAAAATATGACTGAATGGCAAGTGCTCGGCAGCCCCTCAATCGCTGCTGTCGCACGGCCCGCTGCCATAGGGGCTGAGGCGTCCCGGCGGATCCACGCGGCGGGCGCTGAAATCGCTGGCCATGGTAGGCAATGGCCATTCCGCCGTGGCGCTCGCCTCCGTACCGCTGACGGTGCCCCGCACAGTCAGCACGACGTCCACCCAGGAACCGTAGTTGCGCGGATAGCTGACGGTGACGGTGGCCATGCCCAGCGCGTCGCTCAGGCCGCTGGCGCTGACGGTCAGGGGGATGCCCGGGTCGAGCACGCCATTGCCGTTGCGGTCGTAGGCGGCGTCAAAGATGCCGTTGCGCAAGACATCTTCATTGGCGCAGCTGTAGAGGGGCAGGGCCAGGCGCCAGACGCCCGTGTCGGGGAATTCGGGCTTGTCCGCTTGCCATACATAATATCCCTTGGCGTAGCGGCTGGGCCAGGCGGCGGCCGTGATGGCAACGCCGGGCACGGCATTGCCGGCGCTGTCGGACACGAATACGGCAAAGTCCTTCTGCAGCACGCTGGGTGAATATTCGCGCAGCAGGCTGCCCGTGCCCAGCTTGATCGACAGCGCTTGCCGCGCCACCGTCAGGCGTACGAGGGCCGTGGCCGCCGCTTGCGGCGCGCCTTCGATGCGGGCCTGGATCAACACGCTGTCGCGGCCGCTGTCGGCCGGCCCCGCCACATACACGGCGCGCGCCAGGCCATCGCTGCCCGTCAGTACCCGGCCCGCCTGCCGCAGGTAGCCGCCGCTGGGGTCGCTCAAGATGGAAAACAGCACGGGCGCGTTCTTGACCAGGTTGTTAACGGCGCCATCGCGCACGACGGCGCTGATTGTGCTGATACTTGTGCTGATGCTGTCGGCGGGCACGCCATTGCCGGGATTGGCCCGCAGCACCGCCGGATCCGCTTGCACGGCCAGCTTGCTGGCGCCGCTCAATGGCGCGATGAATTCCAGCCGCGTCTGCGCCGTGGGCCCGCCTGCCACGGCGGCCGTGACGGTCGCCACGCCCGCGTTGGCCGATTGCACGTAGCTGCGCGGCAAGTTGCCATCGCTGAAAATCAGGCTGGCAGGCAAGGCCTGGCTGCAGGCGCTGTCCGCAAACAGGCTGCCGCGCGAGGTCGACAGGCTGGCGCTGCCCGCTTGCGCCACGCCCGCCCTGTCATAGCGCGCGTCGATGGGCTGGCACGCCAGGGTGGCGATCTCGGGCAGCACGTCCGCACCGCTGGCGTCCTGGCCCACGGCCGGACTCAGGCGCAGGTCGCTGCCGGCTACGGCATACGCTTGCGTGGCGGCGGCGCCCAGGGCGCTGACGGAAACGGCATCCTTGCCCAGGCTGCCAGCCGTCAGGCGCAGCACCAGCTGGCCTTGCGCATTGCTGAGCGCCGCGCTCCCATCCTTGACGCGCACGCCGTTGCCGCCACCCGTGCTGTAGGCGATGGCGGCACCGGCCACGGGCTTGCGCGCCGAGTCGCGCACGGTGACGGTGAGGTCGGCACCCTGGCCCAGCAGCAAGGCGGCCGGGCCCAGCACTTCCACGCTGCTGCCCGTGACGGCCACCGTGCCCTTGCCGCTGCGCGTGCCGACATGCGCCGTCACGGTGATGCTGCGGTTGCTGTTGGCGCCGCCGGTCCCCAGCAAAGCGCGCGCCTGGCCGTTCTTGTCCGTCACGGCATCGACGCTGCCGAGGATGCCGGAATCGGCGGCAAAAGAAATTTTTGCGTTTGGCAAGGCCAGGTTGGCGCCATCCTTGACGAGGGCCGTGACGCTCACTTCGCTGCCAGCCAATCCCGCCGAGGCCAGTTCCGTGCTGGAAAAGACCAGGTTGACGGCGCTGGCCAGGCTGGCCGGCTCGGGCGGCGTGACCGGCGGAATCACGGGTGGCGTCACGGGCGGGGTGACTGGCGGCTTCACGGGCGGCACGGTGGGCGGCGGGCTGCCGCCGCAGCCTGCCGTGCTGTGCAGCGAGCAGCCGGCGCCGGCCTGGGTATCGGCCGAACCGCCGCCGCAGCCGGCCAGGGAAACGAGGAAGGCCGCCAGCAAGGTAGCAGGCAGCAAGGCAGCGGGCAGGTGGCGCGGGTGGCGCAGGCGGGCGAGGGGCACGATGGGTCTCCGGGAGCTGGCCGAGTTGCTCGGCATCACTTCCAAGAGTAGCTTTTGCGCGCGGCCGCTACTTGATGCAAAGCAAGTTTATGCTGTTGACCCCGTCGAACGGGTTTTGCTGGTGCAATGGCCTGCCTTCTGATAATATAACGCCCCTTTATTCAGGGAAGGGTCGACATGGCCAATGCTTGCGGCGTCGATTTCGGCACGTCAAATTCCACGGTAGGCTGGGCACGTCCCGGGCAGAGCACCATGCTTGGCCTGGAAGATGGCAAGACGACCTTACCGTCCGTCGTCTTCTTCAATGCGGAAGACGAGGAAGTCAGTTTTGGCCGCGCGGCGCTGGCCGGCTATCTGGCCGGTTACGAGGGGCGCTTGATGCGCTCGCTGAAAAGCTTGCTGGGCACGAGCCTCATCGATGGCCAGACGGAAGTGGGTGGCCGCGCCTTGCCATTTCGCATGTTACTGGCGCAATTCATTGGCGAAGTGAAACGCCGCGCCGAGCAGTCCGCCGGCCGCGAATTCTCGTCCGCCGTGTTCGGCCGTCCCGTCTTCTTTATCGACGACAATGCGCAAGCCGACCAGCTGGCGCAGGACACCCTGGCCGAAGTGGCCCGCTCCGTCGGTTTCAAGGACGTCGCCTTCCAGTTCGAGCCGATTGCCGCCGCGTTCGACTACGAGTCGCAAATCGACAAGGAAGAACTGGTGCTGATCGCCGACATCGGCGGCGGTACCTCCGACTTTTCGCTGGTGCGGCTGTCGCCGGAACGGGCGAAAAAGACCGAGCGGCGCGACGACATCCTTGCCACCGGCGGCGTGCACATTGGCGGCACGGATTTCGATAAATACCTGAGCCTGTCATCCGTCATGCCCTTGCTCGGTTATGGCAGCCGCCTGCATAACAATAGCGAAGTGCCATCCAGCTATTATTTCAACCTGGCGACCTGGCACACGATCAACCTGGCGTACACGAAGAAGATCTGGGTGCAGCTGGCCGACGTGTGCCGCGATGCGCGCGAGCAAGACAAGATGGGGCGTCTGCAAAAGCTGATCGACGAGCGCGCCGGCCACTGGCTGGCCATGAAAGTGGAAGAGGGCAAGATTGCCCTGTCCGACGCGGCCGAAGTGCAGCTGGAACTGGACCGCCTGTCGCCCGCGCAGAGTCTGTTGCTCAAACGCACGCAGTTCGACGAGGCCATCGGCCACCTGTGCGGTTCCGTGGAAGAAACCGTGCTGCGCCTGCTGCGCGACGCGGGCGTGGCGCCGGAAGCCGTCGACACCGTGTTCTTCACGGGCGGCTCCAGCGGCGTGCGCTTGCTGCGCGAAAAGATCGCAGCCCTGGTGCCGGCCGCGCGGAAGGTCGAGGGCGATCTGTTCGGCAGTATTGGCGCGGGACTCGCGCTGGACGCCGTGCGTAAATTTGGTTGATAATCATCACCCAATGCCGCACCCACGAAAGAGCGCCCCATGAATGTGTTTGACAAACCGATCGTCATGATCGACTTCGAGACGACCGGTTTATCGCCCGACATGGGCGACCGCATCACGGAAGTGGCGGCGCTGCGCATCGAGGGCGGGCGGATCACGGACCGCTATGTAACCTTGATCAACTGCAATGCGCGCATTCCCTCGTTCATCACGGGCTTGACGGGCATCACGCAGGCGATGGTGGACAAGGCGCCGCCCGTGGCCGAGGTGGTGCCGCAGCTGCTGGACTTCATCGGCAGCGATGCCCTGTCGGCGCACAATGCCAGCTTCGATGAGAAATTCCTGCGCGCGGAAAGCGCCAGGCTGAACCTGACACCGGCGCACCAGTCGCTCGTGTGTTCCTTGAAACTGTCGCGCCGCGTGTTTCCCGGCATGGCCAGCTACAAGCTGGGCTTGCTGTCCAGCCAGCTGGGCATCGCCTTCAAGAGCGCCGCCCACAGGGCCGAGTCCGATGCGGAAGTGGCGGCGCAAGTGCTGATCCATATCGGCCGCCATTTGCGCAGCAGCTATGGCATCGCCGATGTCGACGCGGACTTGCTCGTGTCGCTGAACAAGCTGGCCGCCGCGAAAGTACCGCAATTCCTGCAAAAGCACCCGTCGCGCCGTTGAGCGCCATTCCCCTCTAAGCAGGCTCATCAAACGATATAATTTTGTTATTTCGTTTGAGCCTGCTCAAGTCCTTCCCCCGCATCGAATTTAAAATTTAAGCAACACACGATTTCGCCGCCCTGGGCCGCCGTTTTGCGCGTGCTGCCGGCAAGCGCAATGTGGATGGGGGCGCACATGGACAAGCACCATACTGCCAGAGATAGCCATCAGGCGTATATCTGGTTCCGCACGGCGGCCGAGCAGGGCAATGCCTACGCCCAGTTCAACCTGGGATTGATGTACAAGAAGGGCGAAGGCGTGGCGCAGGACGATGCGCGCGCCTTTGTCTGGCTACGCCTGGCCGCGTTGCAAGGGCTGGCCTTCGCGCAGAACCACCTGGGCGCCCTGTATTACCACGGCCGCGGCGTGGCGCAGAGCGACGAGGACGCCGTGCTGTGGTTTCGCCGCGCGGCCGCCCAGGGCGATGCCTCGGCGCAGCAAAACCTGGGGCAGATGTACCGCAAGGGACGGGGCGTACTGCAGAGCGACGAGCTGGCCCTGGCGTGGTTTTACCGCGCCTCCGAACAGGGCGTGGCCAGCGCGCAATCGCTGCTGGGCGAAGCCTATGCGCAAGGGCTGGGGGCGAAAAAGAACGATGCGCTGGCCCTGGCCTGGTTCCGCAAGGCAGCCTTGCAGGGCGATGCGCAGGCGCAGCTGAACCTGGGGCTCGTCTACAAGCGGGGCCAGGGCGTGGTGCAGAGCGATGCGCAGGCGCTGGCCTGGTTCCGCCAGGCCGCCGCCCAGGGCCTGGCCGTGGCGCAGCGGCAACTCGGCGTGGCCTATGCGGAAGGCCTGGGCGTGGCGCCCGACCAGCTGCGCGCGTATGCCTGGCTGCAGCGGGCGGCCGAGCAGGACGACGCCGACGCCCAGTTCAACCTGGGCCTGATGCTGGCGCGCGGCCAGGGCGTGGACAAGGACGAGGCGCGTGCCGTCGTCTGGTACCGGCGTGCCGCCATGCAAGGCCATTGCATGGCGCAATACAATCTGGGCGGCATGTTTGCGGGTGGACGCGGCGTGGGCCGCGACTTGCGCCAGGCACTGGACTGGTACGCCAGGGCGGCGGACCAGGGCGCGTCGAATGCGCAGTTCAACCTGGGCGTGATGTATGCCAACGGCCAGGGCGTGGAGCGCGACGAGGTGTGCGCCGTGCGCTGGTATCGCACGGCCGCCGAGCAGGGCGATGCGAGCGCGCAGAACAACCTGGGTGTCATGTATGCGAACGGCCATGGCGTGCCGCAAGACGACGGCTTGGCCGTGCAATGGTATGCGCGCGCGGCCGGCCAGGGCCATGCGCTGGCGCAATACAACCTGGGCGGCATGTATAACAGCGGGCGCGGCGTGGAGAAGGATCCCGTCTGTGGCTACATGTGGCTGGCACTGGCGGCCGAGGGCGGCGACAGCGGGGCTGCCAGGGCCAGGGAGGCGGCTGGCGCCAGGCTGGAGCCGGCCCAACTGCAAGAGGCGCAGCAGCGCATGCGGCAATGGCACCAGGTGCGCTTCCCTGCGCGGCCTCCGCGCGACTGAAGCGTGGGCGTAGACGCGGGCTGCATGCGATAATTGCCGGTAAGCATGTCGCGAAGGCGGCAAGGTTTTTGGCACAGTGAAAGGTGAACCATGGTAAGGCAGGCAGGCGAGGATGCATCCGAGCAAAAAGTCATCGACGACATCGCCACGCACGGCTGGCATGGCGTGCATATCGGTGCGGATGAAGAAGGTCCCGGCTATGCCTTCACGATAGGCGCTTGTCACAGTTTCGGCCAGCCTGAGTTCCTCATCATGGGCTTGCCGCGCGCCATGGCCCACCAGATACTCGATGTGGCGCTGGACGCCGCGCGCAGCGGCGCCATCACGGATTTCACGGCTACCACGGATGTCTTGCTGGAAGGCCATCAGTGCGCCTTCGTGCGCGTGCCCGTCGAGCAATACCGCAACTATGTCGGCTATGCGCGCTGGTATTACCAGGGCGATGATTTTACGCTGTACCAGATCGTCTGGCCGTCGCGCGATGGCCATTTCCCGTGGCAGGCGCAAGCCAGTGCGCAGTATGTGGAAAGCCAGCCCTTGCTGGGGCCGGCGCCGCTGGCCGCATGACGGCAGGCCCCTCCGTCAGCATTGTGACCGGCACGGCGACCGTGTGCGTGTTCGACCCGGCGCTCTTGCGCCACAAGCTGGAAGAGGACTGCGACTGGTGGAGCCTTCCCAGTGCGGAATTGGCGGCCGTGAATGCGGGGCAGGTGGCGTTTTTTAACGTGGGCGGCGACGGCGCGTATGAACTTGCCTTGCACGCCGAACTTGCCGAACCGCATGTGGAAGTGCATCTGGCTGTCGTCTCGGGCCGCGTCTTCATCGGTGCCGGGGAGGATGTCACGGGTGGCGGCCTTGAACCGGACACGGCATACGGCGGCCTCTTCGTGGACGTGCCTGTGGGCAGCTACCGCGTGCAGGCGCGCCGCGACGGGGCGCACATCAGCCTGGCATTCGTGCCCGATGCCCGCGGCAGCAATGCGTTTGGCGACCTCGTGCGGATTTGATCGTGCGTCTCCGATTCCCGTTCAGCTTCTGATTCTTGGCCCTGGCTACGCATCCATGCGCGCCACGCCCCCACCTTGCCGCCGGTCCAGGAACAGGCTGTTGCCGTGGATTTTCTTTGCCTGCTTCTTTGCTTCGGCCGCTTGCGTGGCGATCTGATGGTGCGTGTAGTACTGGTGCGCCTCCACCTTGATGACGCCCAGCGATAGGCTGATCAATGAGTAAAACACTTTCTTGCCTTGCCGGTCTTCGCTGATATAGCCGCCCCGTTCGCAGTCGCTGGTGCTGTAGTAGGCGAGGATGGCGGCCGCGAAGTCGTCCAGCATGGCCTGGCAGCGCGCTTCCCAATCTTCGCTCTGGAACAAAATCATGAAATCGTCGCCGCCGATGTGGCCGATGAAGTCGCGGTTCGGGTCGCAATGACCGCTGAGGATTTCTCCCGTCAGCTGGATCACGTCGTCGCCCTTGCGGTAGCCGTACACATCGTTGAAGGGTTTGAAGTGGTCGAGGTCGCAATAGCAGACCCAGAAGCGGCTGCCGCTGTGCAATAAGCGGTCGATATGCTCGTTGATGGGCACGTTGCCGGGCAGTTGCGTCAGCGGGTTGGCATAGCGGGCCGCGTTGATCTGCATCTGCGTGATTTCGCGCATCAGGTCGTGTCCTGTGCCCATGCCCAGGTAGCGGCCGTGTTCGGTGATGATGAAGCCGTTGAACAGGTGGTGGGCATCCGACTGCACCATGGTGTAGCTGAGTTCCTGCAAGCTCGTTTCGTGGTCGGCGATCAGGGGCGTGGCATCCATGAACAGGCTGCATGATTTCTTGCCGTACAGTTCACGCTGGTAGGGGCGGGCGAAGTGGTCGATCATTTCGAAGCGGCTGATCAAGCCCAGCGGCACGCCGTCGTCGACGACGGGAATGATCATCAGCTTCGGGTCTTTCAGGAAGATGTCGTACACCTCGTTATTATTTTTCTCAGGCGAAACGGCTATCACCCGGTGCAGCAGCTTGCGGATGCTGGCGCCATTCTTTTCCAGGCTGCTGCGCTGCGGATACACGGCCACGCCATTGCGCCCCAGCGCCTGCACCACTTCCGCCGGCAGGGCCCGTGCCGGCACCGCATTGGGCCGGCCCAGGTGATAGCCTTGTCCGAACGCCACGCCCAGGTCGCGCAAGACCAGCAATTCCGTCTGCGCTTCGATGCCTTCGGCGATCACCAGCGTGCCCGATTTCTCCGCGATTTCCTGGATCGAGCGCACGAATTGCAGTTTCACGGGGTCATTATTGATGCCCTGGATGAAATGCATGTCGATTTTCACGTATTCCGGGCGCAGTTCGGACCACAGGCGCAGGCTGGAAAAGCCTTCGCCCAGGTCGTCGATAGCGATCTGGAAACCCATATTGCGGTAATGCAGCACCGCTTCGCGCATCAGCTCGTAGTCATACGTGGGCTGGTTTTCCGTCAGCTCGATGATGACGCGGTCCGGATTGATGCCGATGTGTTCGATGTATTCCAGGGTTTCGCCATGGCGGGCATTGCGCAGCAGCAGGCATTCGGGGCTGACATTGAGAAACAGCTTGCCCGGCAACTGCAGTTCGGCAAAGCGTTCGAGCACCACTTGCCGGCACAGGTGTTCCACTTCCAGGGTCAGGTCATGCGCGCGCGCCACCTTGAACAGATTCATCGGCGCGTGCAAGGGGCTGTCGGACGGCCCTCGTATCAAGCCTTCGTAACCGATGATGTCGCCGCTGTGCATGTGGATGATGGGCTGGAACAGCGCGCTGAGCTTGCGGCCCGCGATGATCTCATGCAAGGCATCCGTCCCTTCGATGCTCATGGATACCGATGGCGGCTTCAGGTAAGCCACATTCGATGGGACCGCGCCGGGCGGCGCGGCGGTGGCGGTGGGGAGGGCGAGAGTGTGCATAGGCGGATGTGGCGGCACGGCCTCTGGACGGGCCATGAACATGTTGCCGATAGTAAAGAAGATTTATGACAACTTGATGAAACGACTTTGTTTTTGATAATGTTTCTTGCATGAACGTCAGTTTGCCGATTCCGGCGAAAGCGAGATTTATCATGGTCATCCATGGAATTTACCCAAACAAAAGACGGCAAATCCATCCGATAACTGTGCTTTAAAAGTGGCAATCCGCGCTATGATTTCTCTTGGCGAAAGTCAACATAGGCAGCCGTGCTTGAGCGGTATGCTTTCCCCGACATCCAACAATGAGACGACAACCCATGCAATTACGTAGTGCAACCCTCATATTCAGCTTGATGGCCGCCTTCGGTGGCAATGCCCTGGCGCAAAGCGCCGCGACGCCATCGTGCCCGGCCGGCGACGGCGCTGCCGTGACGTATCCTGTCAGCAAAAAAGTCGACCAGCAAGACAGCTATTTCGGCACCACCATCGCCGATCCGTACCGCTGGCTGGAAGACGCCAACAGCGCGGAAACGGGCGAGTGGGTGACGGCGCAAAACAAGCTGACGCAGTCGTACCTGGGTACCATCCCGGAGCGCGCCGCGATCAAGCAGCGCCTGACCAAGCTGTGGAACTATGAGCGTTTCTCTACGCCAACGAAGCAGGGCGGCCGTTACTTCTACAGCCGCAATGACGGCTTGCAGAACCAGGCCGTGCTGTACACGGTGAAAAAATTGACGGACGAGCCCCGTCTGCTGCTCGATCCGAATACCCTGTCCACGGATGGCACGGTGGCGCTGGCCGGCACCTCGATCAGCCCGAACGGCAAGTATTTGGCGTATGCCACGTCGGCTTCCGGTTCCGACTGGAACGAGTGGAAAGTGCGCGACATTGAATCGGGCAAGGATTTGACGGACCACATCAAGTGGGCCAAGTTCTCCGGCGCTTCGTGGACCAAGGACAACACCGGTTTCTTCTACAGCCGCTATGACGCGCCGAACGAAGCCACCAAGCTGGCCGATATCAATTACTTCCAGAAATTGTATTTCCACAAGATCGGCACGCCGCAAAGCGACGACGTGCTGGTCTTCGACCGTCCCGATCAGAAGGAATGGGCGTTTGGCGGCAGCACCGTCAGCGATGACGGCAATTACCTGATCATCACGGCCACGCAAGGCACGGAACGCAAGAACCGCATCTTCTACAAGGACTTGCGCCAAAAGAACGCCAAGGTGGTCGGCTTGCTGGAAGCGTTCGACGCTTCCTACTCCTTCATCGACAATGACGGCCCCGTATTCTTCTTCAAGACGGACAACAAGGCGCCAAAATCGCGCGTGATCGCCATCGATACGCGTAAACCGCTGCCCTCCGACTGGAAGGAAATCGTGCCGCAAAGCGCGGAAACCCTCGTTGCCGTCAACCTGATCAATAACCAGCTGGTGCTCGATTACTTGAAAGATGCGCAAACGCAGATCAAGATCGTCGACCTGAATGGCAAGCTGGTGCGCGAAGTGGCCTTGCCGGGCATCGGTTCGGCGGGCGGCTTTGCGGGCAAGCGTGGCGATACGGAAACGTTCTACTCGTTTACCAGCTTCACGACGCCAGCGACCATCTACCGCTACGACATGAAATCGGGCAAGAGCAGCGTGTACCGCCAGCCGAAGGTCGATTTCGACCCGAACGCCTTTGAAACGCGCCAGCAATTCTTCACCAGCCGCGACGGCACCAAGGTGCCGATGTTCATCGTCTCGAAAAAAGGCATGAAGCTGGATGGCACGAACCCGACCTATCTGTACGGCTATGGCGGCTTCAATATTTCGCTGACACCGAGCTTCTCCGTGGCGAATCTTGCCTGGGTGGAAATGGGCGGCGTCTACGTGATGGCCAACCTGCGCGGCGGCGGCGAATACGGCGAAGCCTGGCACCAGGCTGGCACCAAGCTGAACAAGCAAAACGTGTTCGACGATTTTATCGGCGCGGCGCAATGGCTGGTGGATAACAAGGTCACCTCGCCATCCAAGCTGGCGATCGGCGGCGGCAGCAATGGCGGCCTGCTGGTGGGCGCAGCCATGACGCAGCGTCCGGACCTGTTCGCCGCGGCGATTCCGCAAGTGGGCGTGCTCGACATGTTGCGCTTCCATAAGTTCACCGTGGGCTGGGGCTGGGTGCCTGACTACGGTTCGTCGGACGATGCCGAGCAGTTCAAGGCGCTGGTGAAATACTCGCCACTGCACAACCTGAAGGCGGGCGGCTGCTATCCAGCCACCATGATCACGACGGCCGACCATGACGACCGCGTCGTGCCTGCCCACAGCTTCAAGTTCGCCGCCGCTGCCCAGGCAGCGCAAGGCGGCGCGGCACCCGTGCTGATCCGCATCGACAGCAAGGCCGGCCATGGCGCCGGCAAGCCGACGACCAAGCAGATCGAAGAAGTGGCGGACCGCTGGGGCTTCCTCAGCCGTTCGCTGAAGATGACGCCAGTGGTGGTGGAGCCGGCCAAGGTGGCGGCGCAGTAAGCCGGTAGCGGTAGGTCGGATTAGCCCGCAGGGCGTAATCCGACACCACCAGCGCCAACAATGTGTCGGATTACGCGGCCTGCCGCCGCTAATCCGACCTACTCCGACCTGCCTCCGTAATCCTCGCCAGTACCCCCTCCCCAAACACGGCCTGGAACGGCAAATCCTTGCGCTGCGCATAGCCGATATAGCAATCGCACTTGAAGCGCGGGCAGGATTTTTCTTGCAGCATGTCAGCCAGGTCATCCTCATATAAATTCCCCAGGCGCTCGGGCACGAAGTGGCAGCGCGCCAGTTCGCCGTCGCCATCGACGGACAGCGACGTTTCGCCCGCCAGGCATGGTTTGCCGCGCGAGGAAGAGGGGCGGCGGTTGTGCGCGAACCACGGGTCGACGGCGTCAAACCAGGCCAGGTCTTCCTCGCTGTAGTAGTGGGGGCCACGGCGGTCATAGGCGTTCAGCCACAGGTAGACGTGGGCCGGCAGCGCCGCGCGCAGGGCGCGGATGGCGTCCAGGTGCTCGTTCATCGCCACGACGCCGACGGAATAGCGCACGCCCATCGTGTCCAGGCGCGCGCAGCGTTCGAGAAAACGGGCCAGTGTCGTCTGGTCCGGGTGGTAGGTGCACCACAGGCCGATTTTTTCCAGCCCGTCCATCCCTTGCAGCCAGTTCAGGGGGCCGGACAGATTCGTCTGCAGCGCCACCTGGCGCACGTGCGGCAGGCTGGCCAGCGTCTGCATGGCTGCGCGGTAATGGCGCCGCACCAGCGCTTCGCCCCACGGCGTAAACAGGATGCCGATGTCCCGCTTTTGTGCCGCCACCCAGCTGGTAAAACGCGCCACCTCGCGCGCATCGCGTGCCAGGGTGGCGCGGCTGTCGCGCTTCTTGGCAAACGGGCAGTAGCCGCAGGCGTAGTTGCAGCTCGCCAGAGTACCCCGGTACAGCAGGGACAGCGTGCCCGGCGGCGTTGTCAGCACGCCTGTCCCTCTTGCGCCATCAGCGCGCGCACGGTGTCGGATGCCAGCCACGGGCCGATGGTGTCGGCGTAGCTGTAGCCCCGGTCGTTCAGGCGCAGCAGGGGGCCGCTCTCTTCCACCAGTTCCAGCGCGTGCAGTTCTGCCAGCTGCGGCAGGTCTGCTTCGCAGCGGCTGCCGAAGCGCGCCGTGTAGGCGTCGCGGTCCAGGCCTGGTTCCGTCAGCAGCGACTGGATCACGTAGCGGCGGCGCTGTTCTTCGCCATCGAGCTGGTAACCGTGTTCGGCCTGCGCGAAGCGCGCCTCGTCCAGCGCCAGGTATTGTTCGATGATGCCGATGGTCTGCGTGCGCGCCACCGCGTATTCGCTCGAATAATGGAGGCTGGCCGTGTAGGAGCGGGCGCCCGCGCCCAGCCCCACCATGCCATCGTTCTGGCAGCAGTACGAGGGGCCGTTCTGTTCCGGTGCATGCGGGGCGCGGAACATGCGCATCGATACCTGCTCATAGCCCTGGGCGCGCAAATGGTCGCGCGCGGCCGCGTACAGGGCCAGGCGGCTGTCGCCGTCGCGTGCCAGCATGATGGGATTCAGCGTATCGGCGCCTTTGCGCCGCGCGATCTTGCCAAGGCCTGTCTGTTCGCGCACGTACAGCGGATACAGGTAGATTTCTTCCGGCTGGAAGGCCAGCGCGCTGTCGATGGACGCGAGCAGGCTGGCCACGGTTTGCCCGGCGATGCCGTAGATCAGATCCAGGTTCAGGGTGGGAAAGCCGGCCGCGCGTATCAGGCCGATGGCATGGTGCACGGTGGCGTTTTGCTGGGGGCGCGCCAGCGCGCGCATCTCGCCGGCGGCAAAGCTCTGGATGCCCAGGCTGACCCGGTCGATGCCGTGCGCGCGGCACACGGCCAGGCGCTCGGCCGTGATGGTTTCGGGCGACGCTTCGATGCCGGCCGGCGTGTGCTGCAGGTCGATGCCGAGGATGTCGCGCGCGCCGCACAGCAAGGTGTCCAGCTGCGCCGGCGACAGATAGGTGGGGGTCCCGCCGCCCAGTGCAAAGCGGGCAAAGCGCCGTTCGCCCAGCGCGCTGGCCAGGGCGCGCATCTGCACCAGCACTTGCTGCACGTAGCGCTCGACCATGTCTGCACCGGGGCGTGCCATGGCGAACAGGTTGCAAAAGCCGCAGCGCATCTCGCAAAACGGGATGTGGATGTAGGCGAAGAGGGCGGATCGGTCTTGCCGCGCCCACAGGGGCGCAAGCGGCGCCGCCTGTGGCAAGGCGCGATAGGCTGCCTTGTGCGGATACGAATATGAATACGCCTGATAGGGCGTGTGGCGCATGCGCTGCGCCAGGGTGCCAGGTTGTTCGGCTGGGTTCACGGTGGGGATTCCTTGGGAGGTGTATCGGTATCGGTCTCGGGGACGATAAAAAAGTGCGCGTACGGTACCTGCCACACGCTGTCGTGGGCGACCCTGTGGCCCCGGTAGCCGTCTTCGCCATACGCGCTGCCATGGTCCGAACAGACGATGGCAAACGTGGGCGCGCGCGCGGCGCACGCGGTAAACAGGGGCGCCAGCGCGCCATCCACATAGCGCAGGGCCGCCGCATGGCTTTCCAGGCAGTCGGCACGGCAGCCGGGCAGGTAGGCGCGGTTCGGCGTGTGCAGGGCGGCCACATTGATGAACAAAAAAGTGCGCTCGTCGCTGGCGGCCAGGCGGGCTATGGCCAGCGCCACCTGCTTTTGCGTCGAATGGCGGCTGGCCACGCCCATGCCGGCGCTCCAGTGGCTTTCCTGGAACAGCGACGGCAGCACCGTGCCCAGCGCCGTCTGTTTATTGAAAAAGCCCACGCCGCCGATGCAGATGGTGCGGTAGCCGCGCGCGGCCAGGGCGGCGGGAAGGTCCGCTTCCTCGAACGCAAACGTGTGCGGCGAGGTGGTTTCGCTGCCGGCAAAAGCGCTGGCGAACAGGCGCGGATGGCGGCCCGGCGCCGCGGGCGTGGGCAAAAAGCCGGCAAAAAAGGCCTGGTGCGCCGCATACGTGAACGTGGCGGGCGAGTGGCGCCGTTCCCAGCCGCCAGGTGGTAAAAAACGTCCCAGCACGGGCAGTTCGCCCGCTTCATGCAGCGCTTGCGCCACGTCAAAGCGCAGGGTGTCGAGCGTGATGAAGACGATGTCGTGGCTGCCCACGACGGCGCGCATGTCGGGGATGGCTGGTGTGTCTTTAAACATGTGTCAGTTGCGCTATATAGGTGTCCGCGCCTTGCCACAGCAGGCCTGGCAGCAGGTCGCCGAAGGCATTCGCTTCGAGCACATTGGCCTGGCCCTGGCGCACCACGAGGTCGTAGCCCGTCACGTGGCTCTCGGGGAAGGCGCGCGCGGCCAGGATGCTGGCCGCTTCCAGCGCCGCCAGGTCGGCTGCGTTCAAGAGGTCTGCCGCATCGCCGCGCCGGTTGTCGAGGTGCAGATTCGTCATCATCCGGTCGCCGATGCGCGCCACCCGGTGCGCGGGCTGGCCCGCCAGGGTCACGACGCGCAAGTCGTAGTGGCTGTCGCCGCAGCGCGGCTTGTTCAGCCATGCTTCCGCATACAGCTGTTGCGCGGCCAGCGCGTCGACGAGGGCGGCGATGTCGTGCTGCATCTCGTAACGGGCCATGCGCTTGACGTTGAACAAGCGTATCTGGCCGTCCGCCCGCGATAAGGTTGCAGAGGTGGTGGCTTGCTGGCGGCCAGTTCTGTTCCTGCGGTAGGCAACGACGCCCGACGCGGACGAACCGTAGCGCGGTTTCAGGTACACGCGGTCAAGCTGGTGTTCATGCAGCAGCGACTGGAGATGGTCATAGCCGTGCACGGGGCCGAGCAGGGCGGGAATGGCGATGCCGTGCGCGGCCAGATGGCGCTGGCAAGCCAGCTTGTCCGTCATGAGGGTGATGTCGGCCGGCGCATTGAAGACGCGCGCCTGCGGCAGCTCGACCAGTTGCGCCGCCAGCGAGGCCATTGCAGAGGCAAAGCCCGCAAACCAGGCATCCATCGCCAGCAGCTCGCCATGCGCGGGCGCCTCGACCGGCGGCCGGCCCAGCCGCCGGCAACCGTCATGCAGCAACAGCAGGTGGGCGGCCGGATCGTCGCCGGGCGGCTCGATCTTGAACAGGCAGGGCTGGCGCAGGGCTTCCTCCAGCAGCGCCGGCCGCGCCAGCCAGTCGCGCCATTCCAGCACCTGCGCGGGCGGCAGGCGCAGTTGCGCGCGCGCCGCCTGCATCAGGCGCACGCGCTTGCTGCCGCCGGTGGCCAGCAAGAGCATCCCTATTTATTCGCCGACGGCGACATAGCGATAGACTTCGTCGTCGTCCTCGTCGTCTTCCTGCGGATCATCGAGCCTGACCGGGAAGGGCAGGGCCTTGAGTTTTTCCTGGTTCGCTTCCGAGATATAGTGATGCGACAGGTCCATGCGCTTCAGATTGCCCAATTGCGTGCCGTGCAGCAGTGCTTCGGCGCCGACGTCGCCCAGGGTGCCCAGCGACAGATCCAGGGTCTCGACCGTGGCCAGCAGCGGCTCGTTGGCCAGCCAGACGGCCAGCTCGTCGGCGATCTGCGCATCGCGCAAGCCCAGGTAACGCAGGGTTGGCGTGGCCAGTTGCGCCAGTACTTTCTGGTACAGCGCCACGTCGCCCGAGAAGCCGTAGTCCTCCGTGCCCAGCCACAGTTCCAGGTATTCCAGCTTGGGCATGCTCGACTGGGCCAGCGCCTGCGCGATCTTCTGATCGAGGCCGCCGGACTCGATGGTGAACTTGCGCAAGTTCTGGTGCGCGAACGGTTCGATGATCAATTCATTGCCGCCACGGATGCGCAGTTCTTCCAGCTGCGGGAAAGCGTCCAGCAGCGGCTTGTAGCTGCCTTGCACGATCCACGAGATTTCGCATTCCTCGTACGTCATGTCGCCGATGAACAGGGCGCGCAAGTTCGGCAACTGCGGCGCGTGGCTGGCCAGCGCGGCGATCACCTCGTCGGCGCCTGCCTCGTACGGGTCGCCCCACATGCCGATGATCAGCGCTTCAAGCGCATGCTTGTCGGTTTTTTCCAGGAAGCCGGCGATCAGGTCCGGCATCTTGCGCTTGTCGTCATACTCGAGCGAGAGGCGGTAGACGATATCCTGCCCGGATTGCAGCGCAATATCAGGGTCGTACTGGACGACCTTTTTTTGGTGGAAGAGGGTGGTGCTTTCGGAAATCGTCATTGCTAAGGCTCCATGAAAGACAGTGAAAATCTTGTCTAATCCAAAATCTTAGCATGGGCGAAAGAGCTTATTGCACACCGCTGAAAAGCAACTATCTATGGATTACCACCAATAAGGCCTTGCCTTCCGTCTTACCCAGGTTGCGGATGGTATGCGGCTGGTCCGCCGGATAGCGTGCCGTGCCGCCATTCTTGACCTTTTTCTTCGCCGCGCCCACTTCCAGCTCCAGGTTGCCGTGGATCACCGTCAAATGCTCGGTGGTGCCCGGATCGTGCGGTTGCGACGCCAGTTCGCCGCCCGGCGCCAGCGTCACTTCATACCATTCGTATTTGCCGGCCAGTTCCATCGGCCCGAGGATGCGCAGCACGTAGCCCGCGTGGTCGCCGGGCAGGGTGGGGGTTTCGTGGGCGTCCGTGATGCGGATGGTTTCCACGGTTTTTTCCGCGCTGGACAGCAATTCGCCGATCTGCACGCCCAGGGCGTTGGCCAGGCGCCACGTGATGGCGATGGTGGGATTGGCTTTTTCGCGCTCGATCTGCGACAGCATGGACTTCGAGACGCCCGCGATGCGCGACAAATCCTCCAGTGTCAGGCCGCGCGCCAGGCGCAGCCGTTGCAGGGTGGCGCCTACTTCAGGGGGAGAATTGGTCGAAACGCTGGTTTTCATCGGCAGGTGGCTTGCAAAGTTCAAAAGGCTTGGGTAATATCCACTATATTGAATTTCAGTTCGAAATAGTGGATTTTGAGGAAAAACACGGAAACGTGTAGACTTCAAACAGCGCTTCACGGTACAGCATACTGCGCGCACCGGTCAAGCGGCCGCTTTTCCCTATGGCGGCTGAGGTCACCCGGATACCACACATACAACAGGGACACACAAGGATCATCATGAGCGAGCAAGCGAAGAACACCTTTTTCAGCGGTCTGCAACAGAATCTCGATCAACTGCGCCAGCAGGGCTTGTACAAGCCCGAGCGCGTGATCGCCTCGCGCCAGGGCGCCGAAGTGGTGTGCGACGATGGCCGTACCCTGATCAATATGTGTGCGAATAACTACCTGGGCCTGTCCGGCGACCTGCAGACGCAGGAAGCGTCTATTGCCGCCACGCAAAAGTACGGCTACGGCCTGTCGTCCGTGCGCTTCATCTGCGGCACGCAAACCGTGCACAAGGAACTGGAACAGGCGATTTCCGCGTTCCTGGGGACCGAAGACACGATTTTGTACGCGGCGGCTTTTGACGCCAACGGCGGCGTGTTCGAGCCACTGTTTGATGAAAACGACGCCATCATCTCCGATGCGCTGAACCACGCGTCCATCATCGACGGCATCCGCCTGTGCAAGGCTGGCCGCTACCGCTACCTGCATAACGACATGGCCGACCTGGAAGTGCAGCTGAAAGCGGCGATTGCCGCCGGCAAGCGCCATAAAGTCATCGTCACGGACGGCGTGTTCTCGATGGACGGCACGATTGCGCAACTCGACAAGATCTGCGACCTGGCCGACCAGTACGGCGCGCTGGTGATGATCGACGAATGCCACGCTTCCGGCTTCATGGGCGCGACGGGCCGCGGCACGCACGAACACCACAATGTGATGGGCCGCATCGACATCATCACGGGCACCCTGGGCAAGGCCCTGGGCGGCGCCATGGGCGGCTTCACGTCGGCGCGCAAGGAAGTCATCGACACCCTGCGCCAGAAATCGCGTCCCTACCTGTTCTCGAACACGCTGGCGCCATCGATCGCCGGCGCCTCGCTGTCGGTACTGGAGCGCCTGGCCAAGTCGACGGAACTGCGCGACCGCCTGCATGACAACACGGCCTTCTTCCGCAGCGAGATCGAACGCATCGGCTTCACCATCAAGCCGGGCACCCATCCCGTCGTTCCCGTGATGCTGTTCGACGCTCCCGTGGCGCAGAAGTTCGCCGCCCGCCTGTATGAACTGGGCGTGCTGGTGACGGGCTTCTTCTACCCGGTCGTGCCGATGGGCCAGGCCCGCGTGCGCGTGCAGCTGTCGGCTGCCCACACCCGCGAACAGCTGGTGCAAGTGCTGGCCGCCTTCGAGCAGGCTGGCAAGGAACTCGGTCTGCTGACCACTACCAATTAACAAGAAATCAGGATAAGAAGATGGAACGTATTTTAGTCATTGGCGCAAACGGCCAAATCGGTAGTGAGCTGGTGGGCGCGCTGGCGCAGCAGCACGGCGCGGACAATGTCATCGCCAGCGACATCGGCACGAACAACCTGTACCAGGCCAAGCGCTATGCGCAATTGAATGTGCTGGACAAGGACGGCCTGGCGAAGATCATCGCCGATGAAGGCATCACCCAGGTGTACCAGCTGGCGGCCATGCTGTCGGCCACGGGCGAAGCGGCGCCGCTGAAGGCGTGGAGCCTGAACATGGATGGCTTGCTGAATATCCTGGAACTGGCGCGCGAGCGCGGCGAGGCAGGCAAGCCGCTGCGCATCTTCTGGCCATCGTCGATCGCCGCCTTCGGCCCGAATACGCCGCAAGTCAATACGCCGCAAATGACGGTGATGGACCCGACCTCGATGTACGGCATCAGCAAGCTGGCCGGCGAGCGCCTGTGCGAGTACTACTTCAACAAGTACGGCGTGGACGTGCGCAGCATCCGCTATCCTGGCATCATCAGCTACAAATCGCCTCCGGGCGGCGGCACCACCGATTACGCCATCGCCATCTTCCATGCGGCCTTGCGCGGCGAGCGCTATGACTGCTTCCTCGATGCGAACACCACCTTGCCGATGATTTACATGCCCGACGCCATCCGCGCCACCATCGAACTGATGGACGCTCCTGTGTCGCAGATCAAGATCCGTTCGTCCTACAATGTAGCCGGCGTGTCGTTCAACCCCGAGCAGCTGGCCAAGGCCATCGTGCGCATGGTGCCGGACTTCAAGATCAGCTACAAGCCGGACAGCCGCCAGGCCATCGCCGACAGCTGGCCGCAAAGCCTGGACGACAGCAAGGCCAGCGCGGACTGGGGCTGGAAGGCGCAGATCGGCGTCGAGCAGATGGTCACGGACATGCTGGCCAATGTCGACGTGGGTCACGCCGCCAAGGCTGCCTGAAGCACGCCCGCGCATTTAAAAACATACTAATATAAAGAGACACTACATGGATATGAGCGTATTTGACCTGTTCAAGATCGGCATCGGGCCGTCGAGTTCCCACACGGTGGGGCCGATGGTGGCTGCGCGGCGGTTCCTGGTCGAATACGGTCCGCTGGACCAGGTAGTGGGCGTCGAGGCGGCCCTGTATGGCTCGCTGGCGCTGACGGGCGTGGGCCATGCGACTGACAAGGCCGTCATTCTTGGCCTGATGGGCGAAACGCCGCAGGACGTGGCGCCCGATGCCGTCGACAGCAAGCTGGCCGCCATCGAGGCTGCCGGCGAGATCGCCTTGCTGGGCACGCACGTGGTGCCGTTCACGGCCGCCACGGGCTTGATCTGGCATAAGAGCGAATCCCTGCCTGAACATCCGAACGGCATGCGTTTTACCCTGAAACTGGCGGACGGCAGCCGGGTCGACAAGGTGTATTACTCGATCGGCGGCGGTTTTATCCGCGAAGCGGGCGAGGCCCAAGCCGAAGCGGCCGTGGAGTCGGCCGCCAGCGCACGGGTCGTCTTCCCTTTCGATACCATGGAGCAGTTGCTGGCGCATGGCGTGGAAAGCGGCCTGTCGATCCCTGAAATGCTGCGCGCGAACGAATGCGTCAAGCGCAGCGACGCGGAACTCAATGAAGGACTGGACCGCATCTGGCACGTCATGCGCGACTGCATCGCGCACGGCCTGGAAACGACGGGCAACCTGCCGGGCGGCTTGAACGTGAAGCGCCGCGCCGCGAAATTGTGGCGCCTGGCGCAGGAAGCGAAGGCATCCGACAACCGCGCCAATGACTTGCCGCACGATGCCGTGCACCTGGTCAGCCTGTACGCGATGGCCGTCAACGAGGAAAACGCGGCCGGCGGGCGCGTGGTTACTGCGCCGACCAACGGCGCCGCCGGCATCATCCCGGCCGTGCTGCGCTACTACGCGCAGGATTGCCGCCCCAGCGATCCGGTCGGCGGCGTGCGCCGCTTCATGCTGACGGCAGCGGCCATCGGCATGCTGTGCAAGCGCAATGCCTCGATCTCGGGCGCCGAAGTGGGCTGCCAGGGCGAAGTGGGCGTGGCGTGCGCCATGGCGGCCGCCGGCCTGGTGGCGGCATTGGGCGGCACGAACGAGCAGATCGAAAACGCGGCCGAAATCGGCATCGAACACCACCTGGGCATGACGTGCGACCCTATCGGCGGCCTGGTGCAGATCCCCTGCATCGAGCGCAATGGCATGGGCGCCGTGAAAGCCATCACGGCCGCCTCGCTGGCGCTGAAGGGCGACGGCACCCATTTCGTCAGCCTCGACGAAGTCATTGAAACCATGCGCCAGACGGGCGCGGACATGCAGGACAAGTACAAGGAAACGTCGCTGGGCGGCCTGGCCGTGCATGTAATCACCGTCAACCACGCCGCTTGCTGATGTGTTGCTGGTAGTGTCGGATTACGCGCGGAGCGCTAATCCGACCTACGATACGCCACGGTCGGCGTAAGCCGACATCACCACGGCAGCAAGCCATCACCCTCACTCCTCCTCGAACAACTGCTCCAGCCTCCTGGGGTAGTTATTCAAAAAATCGCGCGTCACGGCGAAGTGTTCCGTGTCTTCATATGCCACTTCGTGGATGCCGCCGCCCGTAAACATCAGGATTTTCGCGTTCGGGTAGGCAAGCAGGATCGGCGAATGGGTGGCGATGATCAGCTGCGAGTCGTCCTGCACCAGCTGGTGGATCACCGATAGCGCCGCCATCTGGCGGCTCGGCGACAGGGCCGCCTCGGGCTCGTCCAGCAGATACAAGCCCTTGCCGCGCAGCTTGTTGATCAGGGTCGCCATGAATGCTTCGCCGTGCGATTGCGCGTGCAGCGACTTGCCGCCGTAGCTGGCCAGGTATTCGGGCATGTCGTCCATGTAGGTGGCGACGTTGAAAAAGCTTTCGGCGCGCAGGAAATAGCTGTCCTCGGGCTTCTTGTAGCTCTTGCTCAGGCGCAAGTGTACGTGCAAGCCCGATTCCTCGTCCGACGGCAGGGCGATGCGCACGTTGCGCGTGCCGCCATCCTTGCCGAAGCCCAGCGCCACGGCCAGCGCTTCCAGCATGGTCGACTTGCCGCTGCCATTCTCGCCCACGAAAAACGTCACGTCGCGGTGGAAGTCCATGTGCACGAAGTCGCGGATGGCGGGGATTGTGAACGGATAGTGGTCCATGTCGACGACAGCGTCGGGGCGCAGCGCGGCGCTTTGCAAATACGGTTTTTTACTGATCGGCATGGCCGGTTTTCGACTCCATGATTGGCACTTTACAGGGCAGAAAGCACAGTGTGGCGCAAATCGGCGGCGCACGCCAGTACGCACGCCGGCCATGTTTGCCTGGCTTGATCTCATGCCATTATGGCTGCATTGACAATATCCAGGCTCTCCAATTGTCACATCCTGACCTGGCTGGCGCCACGCGATTCGCCTTGGACGGCGGCTGGCACTATAATATCCGCTGCCATTCATGATTAACCGCTCTCAGCTCAACTGGACTCTTCAAATCTATGCATTACGTGTCTACCCGCGCTGATAAAGCGCCATTGCAGTCGCAACAGTCATCTTTGCAGCAATTTTCCGACATCCTCCTGGGCGGCCTCGCCCCCGATGGCGGACTGTATCTCCCTGAACACTACCCGCAAGTCACTGGTGCCGAGCTGAGCGCCTGGCGCACATTGTCGTATGCCGACCTGGCCTACGAAATCCTGAAGAAGTTCGCCACCGATATCCCGGCCGCGGACCTGAAGGCACTGACGGCGAAAACCTATACCAAGGCAGTCTACAAGAACGCCCGCGCCGGCGAAAACGCGGCCGACATCACGCCGCTGCGCGTGCTCGAAGAAAACGTCGTCAAGGGCGGCCAGACCACCCTGATGCTGCAGGCGCTGTCGAACGGCCCGACCCTGGCCTTCAAGGACATGGCCATGCAGCTGCTGGGCAACCTGTTTGAATACACCTTGGCCAAGCACGACGCCGAACTCAATATCTTCGGCGCCACGTCGGGCGACACGGGCAGCGCGGCCGAATACGCGATGCGCGGCAAGAAGGGCATCCGCGTCTTCATGCTGTCGCCGCACAAGAAAATGAGCGCCTTCCAGACGGCGCAGATGTTCAGCCTGCAAGACCCGAATATCTACAACATCGCCGTCGAAGGCGTGTTCGACGATTGCCAGGACATGGTCAAGGCCGTCTCGAACGACTTGCCTTTCAAGGCGAAACAGAAGATCGGCACCGTCAACTCCATCAACTGGGCGCGCGTCGTGGCGCAGGTCGTGTACTACTTCCGCGGCTACCTGGCGGCCACCACCAGCAACGAGCAAAAAGTGTCGTTCACGGTGCCGTCGGGCAACTTTGGCAATATCTGCGCCGGCCATATCGCCCGCATGATGGGACTGCCCATCTCGAAACTGGTGGCGGCGACGAATGAAAACGACGTGCTCGACGAATTCTTCCGCACGGGCGTCTACCGCGTGCGCAAGTCCGCCGAGACCTACCATACGAGCAGCCCGTCGATGGATATCTCGAAAGCGTCGAACTTCGAGCGCTTCGTCTACGATCTGGTGGGCCGCGACAGCGACCGCGTGCGCGCCCTGTTCACGAAAGTGGAAACGCATGGCGGCTTCGACTTGTCCGGCAAGCCTGGCAGCGACGGCGACGAATTCAAGCTGGTGGCCAAGTACGGCTTCAAGTCGGGCAAGTCCACGCACCAGGACCGCCTCGATACCATCCGCGACGTGGCCGACGACTACGGCATCACTATCGACACGCACACGGCCGACGGCATCAAGGTGGCGCGCGAGCACCTGGAGCCCAACGTGCCGATGATCGTGCTGGAAACGGCGCTGGCGGCCAAGTTCAACGAAACCATCCTCGAAGCACTGGGCGTGGACGCGGAACGGCCAAAGGGCTTCGAGAACATCGAAGACTTGCCGCAAAAATTCGTCGTGATGGATGCGGACGTGGAAAAGATGAAGGCGTATATCGCCGCCAACACGGGTTTGTGATGAGCGGGCCTGTGATGAACGATCCGACCGCACAACGCAAACCGATGCTGTCCGTGGCCGAGGCGCAAGCCTTCATGCTGGGCGCGGCGCGCCCGGTGGCCGAAGTGGAGCTGGTCGACACCATGCGCGCCAACGGCCGCGTGCTGGCGGCCGCGCAAACGTCGACCCTGAACGTCCCCGAGCGCGACAACACGCAGATGGATGGCTATGCCGTGCGCGCGCAGGATTGCGCCAGCGGCGCGGCCAGCTTGCCCGTGTCGCAGCGCATCGCGGCCGGCCACGTGGGCCAGCCCCTGCAGCCGGGGACGGCGGCGCGCATCTTCACGGGCGCCCTGATCCCGGATGGCGCCGATTGCGTCGTGATGCAGGAGCAGTGCACCTTGCTTGACGGCGTGGTGACGGTCAGTCACGTGCCGCAGGCGGGTGAATGGGTGCGCCGCCAGGGCGAGGATATCCGCGCCGGCGGCGAGATCCTCGGTGCCGGCCGCCGCCTGCGCAGCCAGGAAATGGGCCTGGCCGCCTCGGTGGGCCTGGCGCAGCTGCCGGTGCTGCGCAAGGTGCGCGTCGCCGTCTTCTTCACGGGCGACGAGCTGGCCATGCCCGGTGAGGCTCTGGCGCCGGGCGCCGTCTACAACTCGAACCGTTTTACCTTGCGCGGCCTGCTGGAGAATCTGGGCTGCGAGATCACGGACCTGGGCATCGTGCCCGACAGCCTGGAAGCGACAAAGGCCGTGCTGCGCCAGGCGGCCCAGGGCAATGATCTGATCATCACCTCGGGCGGCGTGTCCGTAGGCGAGGAAGACCATATCAAGCCGGCCGTGGAAGCGGAAGGGCGGCTGAACATGTGGCAGATCGCCGTCAAGCCGGGCAAGCCGCTGGCGTTTGGCGAAGTGCAGGATGCGTTCTTTATCGGCTTGCCTGGCAATCCCGTCTCCAGCTTCGTCACGTTCCTGCTGTTCGTGCGCCCCTTCATCCTGCGCCTGCAAGGCGTGGCGGGGAATCTGGCACCGCGCAGCTACAAGCTGCCGGCCGCGTTCGAGCGCCTGAAGGCGGACAAGCGCAACGAGTTCTTGCGCGCCAAGGTCAATGAGGAGGGCGAGCTGGAACTGTTCGCCAACCAGAGTTCGGGCGTGCTGACGTCCACCGTGTGGGGCGACGGCTTGATCGATTGCCCGCCGGGGCTGTCGATTGCGCGCGGCGACATGCTGCGGTTTATCCCGTTTAACGAATTGCTGTACTAAGGAAGTAGCGATGAAGATCAATCTGCGATTTTTTGCCAGCGTGCGCGAGCTGGTGGGAACCGGCCATGAAGTGCTGGAAGTGAGCGCGGAGGCCGCGTCACGGCTGACGGTGGGCGAGGTGCGAAATCTCCTGATCGCCCGCGGCGGCAACTGGGAATACGCGCTGGCGCAGGGGCGGGCGCTGCGCATGGCGCATAATCAGGTGATGTGCGATGCCGCTACCGTGGTAGGCGACGGCGACGAGGTGGCGTTCTTTCCACCCGTGACGGGCGGCTGATCCCGCTTCCAAATGAGACGGCCACTTCATCGAAGTGGCCGTTTTTTCATGAAGACTTGGTTTTCGGTTTGTCCCCGCTGCACGTGGCGCAGGCGATGGCTTTCTTGTAGCGCCAGTATTTCGAACCGATGAAGATGGCCGACGCCACCAGCGACCAGGCCAGCGCGCTGAGGATGTCGGCCTGGCTGGTGGTGCCCTTGCTGTACTCGACCACCGTCAGGATGATGAATAAGATCGAACTGGCCAGCAAATAACGGGAAATCCAGAATCCTGCACCCATGTGTTTCTCCTCTTGTCGTCTCGTTGTCTCGTGAAGTCAAAGTGCCGATCGCTGCAGCATGTTGGCGCAGTATGCATCATTTTTCGGCATTCTTGCCATCCCCGCGCCTTATCTCGACTAAAATGCCGGGGTTTTCACCGTCTTTCCAGCTTGCCATGACCCATTCCAGCCTTCCTCCCTTTCACATCGCCGTCATCGGCGGCGGCCCTGCCGGCCTGATGGCCGCCCAGGCTGCCACCGACCAGGGAGCCAGGGTGGAGCTGTTCGATGCCATGCCGTCCGTCGGCCGCAAATTCCTGCTGGCGGGACGCGGCGGCATGAATATCACGCATGCGGAAGACTACCAGTCCTTCGTCTCGCGCTACGGCAGGCAGGCCCGCTGGCTCAAGCCGGCGCTGGACCAGTTCGGCCCGCAAAAGGTGCGCGACTGGGTGCACGGCCTGGGCGTGGATACTTTCGTCGGCTCCTCGAACCGCGTCTTCCCGACGGACATGAAGGCGGCGCCCTTGCTGCGCGCCTGGCTGCACCGCCTGCGCGAGGCGGGCGTGCAATTTCACATGCGCCACCGCTGGACGGGCTGGCAAGACGGCCAGCTGGCCTTCGCCACGCCGGACGGCGAGCGGTTATTCGCTTTCGACGCCGTGATCCTGGCGCTCGGTGGCGGCAGCTGGGCGCGGCTGGGATCGGACGGCGCCTGGGTGCCGCTGCTGCGAGAGCAGGGCGTGGCCGTGGCGCCCCTGGCGCCGGCCAATTGCGGCTTCGACGTGGACTGGAGCGAGTATTTCAGCAGCCGCCATGCCGGCGAACCGCTGGCGACGGTGGCCATCACGGCGCGCGACATCGATGGCTTGCTCATCAAGCGCCAGGGCCAGTTCGTCATTACGGCGGGCGGCGTCGAGGGCAGCCTGATCTACGCGCTGTCGGCCGCGCTGCGCGAGCAGATCGCCGCCGAGGGCAGCACCACCATCTGGCTCGACCTGGCGCCCGACCACACGCATGAACGCGTGTTCGAGGAAGTGACGCGCCCGCGCGGTTCCCGCTCCATGTCCAGCCACCTGAATAGCCGTCTGGGCATCAAGGGCGTGAAATCGGGCTTGCTGCGCGAATGCCTGAGCGCGGCCGACTTCGCCGATGAAGCCAGGCTGGCGGACGCCATCAAGCTGCTGCCCGTCCGACTTGTGCGTCCGCGCCCCATCGATGAAGCCATCAGCAGCGCCGGCGGCGTGGAATTCGACGGTGTCAAAGGCAGCATGCTGCGCGCCATGCCGGGCGTGTTCCTGGCGGGGGAAATGCTGGACTGGGAAGCGCCGACGGGCGGCTACCTGCTGACGGCCTGCCTGGCGCAAGGCAAGGCGGCCGGCGAGCAGGCGGTCAGTTGGCTGGAAGAGAACGTTAGTGCCAGGTAATTTCGCCCGAGCCGCTTTTCTGCGTCTCGCGCTGGCGCGGGTTGCCGTGGACGTGGATGTCGCCGCTGCCGCGCAGGGTCAGGTTGCTGGCGTCGCGTACGAAGACGGTGCTCGTGCCGGAGCCTTGCAGGCTGACGCTGGCCTTGTCGGCGGCCAGGTGCTCGGCATCGATATCGCCTGAGCCGCTGAGGTCAGCACGCAGGAACTTGGTATTGCCGCTGGCGGCGATGCGCCCGGAGCCCACCATTTCGAGCACCACGCTGTCGCTGTTGCCGCCATTGATGTCGAGGTCGCCGCTACCGTTGACGGTGGCTTGCACCTGCTTGTAGCGTCCCGTGAAACTGACATCGCCCGATCCCGTCAATTCCAGGATGAAACTGTCTCCGGAAAATCCCGTGATCTTGCTGTCGCCATTGCCGTGCACTTCGACGCGGACGAGGGCGGGCAGCACCAGTTCCACCTGCAGGGGCTGGCGGTGGTGGAACAGCATGCCTTTCGGGCCGATATGCAGGGTCGTGCCATCCTGCGTGGTGTCGACGTTCGACAGCAGACGCTGTTCGCCGCTGACCTTCAGCGATGGCGTGGCGCCGCGGCGCAGCACCAGGTCGATGGGGCCTGCCAGGTCGATGCTGTTGATATTGGGGGAAACCGGGCGCGTTTCACTGCGCACGGCGCGGCCGGCGGCGCTGCTGGGATTGCTGATTCCCTTGGCGCGCAGCGCCGCATACGACATGGCGATCAGGACCAGTGCCAGCAAGAGCATGGACAGGCCAACTTTGAGCAAGCGTTTCATGGCAGCCTTTCTAGTGACCTTTGAGCAGGGAAACATTCATGGCAACGTAACGCTTGATGCCAATCAAGGTATAGCGCGTTACGACCAGACTGAGCAGGAAGATGGCGATGCCGCCGAGCAGCATACCCACGCCAAAGACGGTTTGCGTGGTGCGCGCATCGCGGTCCATGTCGGTGGAGATGCGGATGCCCCCGCCGGCCAGCGCTTCGGCCCGCTCCATCATGCGCGAGGAAGCGCCGGGCGCCCCGGGCTCGGACTCGGCCGGGTCATGCTGCAAGCGGCCCGGCAGGTGATCGACTTCGATGCCCGTGTCGCCGATGGTGATGCGCGTTTCGCGCCGTTCGCCGTTTTCGCCGCCGTCATCGTCGTGGATGAAGACGTGGCGCAGCGGACCGTCGAGCACCAGTTCGTTGGCGCCGGACAAACCGCTGGCCGTGATGGCGATGCCGGCCAGGTAAAAGCTCAGGCCGACGGCGTACAGGGTAGCCAGCAGGGCTGCATAGACGGCGGCAGGCACGACCATGAACAGGTTGAAGATGGCCAGGCCCACCAGCGAGACGAGCAGGCGCAGCAGGTTGACGGGGGTTTTCTTTTGCTCGAAAGCCTGGCGGTGCGTGCTGTTGCGCAAGGTAAGGGCGATTTTTTTCGGGTCGCCCAGGTCGTCTGCGATCTCGTGTTCGCTGCGGCCGGCCGCAGCGCCTTCGATGAAGGTCTGTTCGTAATAGTCGAGCGTCTTGGCGACCAGGTCCGGTGGCAAGCCTGCCAGCGCGCGCCGCAGTGCGTCGAGATAATCTTGTTTGTTCATCATATTCTTCCTGTCCGCCGCTTCAGCCCATGGCCGGCAGCAGCATGCTTGCCTGGCTCAGCAGCAATGGTGCCTGTGGCGCCTGCTGTGCGTGAATGACGATGAATGTGGCCAGCACCACACCAGCCAGCAGCGCCAGGGCTTTCAAGCTGTTTTTCAAGTGCAAGGTGGTGTGCATGGTATTCCCCGTAGCATGGCCGTTGTCGATGATCAGACTGTACCCAAGCGCACGCGGGCGCACCAGCGCGGTGCGACAGAATGCAATTTCGCGGGGGCGAGCGACACCAGGGGAGGATGCACCGTCAAGTCTACTTTGCCACCTTGCCCGTGGTAATGGCCTTTGCCGCCGCCACGCCGCTGCGCACGGCGGCCTCGATGGTGGCCGGATAGTCTTGCGTCCGGTCATCATTGGCCGTGTAGTCGCCTGCCAGCAGCAAGCCAGGCACGCCGCTGGCGTTGCCGGGGCGAGCCAGGTCGGGCGTGCAGGCAAAGGTGGCGCGCTTTTCCGTGATCAGCTGGGTCCACAGGGGCTGGGCCAGGGCTGGGCGCTGCAACACCTGGGCCAGCTGCGCCGCGATGGCTTGCGCCAGCGGTCCATGGCCTTGCTCGGCGGCATAGCCGGAGGCGCTGATGACGACGGCCAGCAAGCCCGCCTGGTTGCTGTCGAGCTGGCCCCGGTCGAAGACGAACTGGCCCCAGTGCTGTTGCTCCGGCGCATCGACGAGGGCGTAGAACGGCAAGTTCAGGCGCACCGAGGCATCGTACTGCAGGTAGCAGGTGCTGATGGCTTCCGGCGTGAACGCTTGCATGCGGTTCACCGCTTCGTCAAGGCGGGCGTCGTGCAAGCCTTGCAGCAGGCTGGCCGCCTGCACGGACGAGGTGGCCACGATCACGCCATCATAGTGCTCGCCGTCATCGACGCCGTCATCAAGCCCCCAGCGGCCATCGGGCAGCGCCTGCAAGGCGGTCACCTTGGCGCCCGTGCGGACTGCACCGCCATGCTGCACCACGTAGCGGCTTGCCGCCTCGGGTAACAGGGCACTCAGGTCCGCCTTCGGGATCAGCATGTCGGAGGCGCGGCGGCGGCTCGCGCCCAGGCTGTCGCGCAGCACGTTGAGGAAGACGCGGGCCGAGGCGCGCTCGGGCGGGGTATTCAGTGCGGCCAGGCACAGCGGGTGCCACATCAGCCGGTTCAGGCGGTCCGTCTGGTCGAAGCGCTGCAGCAATTCGCTGACCGAGCAATCGTTATACAGCTGCCAGCCCATCGTCCGCATGGCCGTGGAAAAGCGCATCAGGGCCAGCTTGTCGGCGCGCCATAATCCCTGGGCGCGCAGCAGGGCCCATGCCAGGTGCAGTGGCGCGGGCAGGCGCGGGGCGATGAAATCCATGCCGCCCGAGCCGGCCGGATAGCGCATCTGCAGGGGCAGGGTGAGGATCAGCTCGTCCGGGTCTTGCCCCGCCAGCTTGATCAGGCGCAAGGTTTCCGTGTAAGCGCCCAGCAAGATGTGCTGGCCGTTGTCGAGCACAGTGCTTTCGCGTTCGACCCGGCGCGCCCGTCCGCCCAGGGTGCGCGCCGCCTCGAATACACTCACCGCGTGACCGGCGCGCGCCAGTTCCATGGCCGCCGCGCAGCCAGCCCAGCCGGCACCGATGACGGCGTAGCGCTGCTTCACGGCCTTGTCAGCCACGAACCCAGGTCTTCCAGGCCAGCCACAGTTTGCGGATCGGCGTGAGCGAGATGCGCTGTTTCAGCACGTGGTAGCCGTCGCGCTCGACTTCATTGAGCAGGGTGCGGTAGATGGCGGCCATGATCAGGCCCGGGCGCTGGGCGCGGCGGTCTTCTGCCGGCAAGAGCGCGAAGGCTTCGTCATACGCCTTTTGCGCGCGCGCCACCTGGAAGCGCATGAGGTTTTCAAAGTTTTCGCTGTGGCGCGCGTTCAGCAAGTCGGCCGCCGTCACATTGAATTGCTGCAGTTCGCTGATCGGCAGGTAGATGCGCCCCTTGCGCGCGTCTTCGCCCACGTCGCGGATGATATTGGTGAGCTGGAAGGCATGGCCCAGCTTTTCCGCGTACAGCAGGGTTTCCGGGCGGGTCGCGCCGAAGATGCTGGCCGACAAGATTCCCACCACGCTGGCCACGTGCCAGCAGTAGCGGCTCATGGCCTGGTAGTCGAGGTAGCGGGTCTGGTTCAAGTCCATTTCCATGCCGTCGATGATGGCCTGCAAATGCTTTTCTTCCAGTTTATATACGTCCAGGTGCGGCTGCAGCGCGCGCATCACGGGATGCGTGGGATTGCCCTCATACATGGCCTTGACTTCCTTGCGCCACCAGACCAGCTTGGTGCGTGCCACGGCTTCGTCCGTGCATTCGTCGACCGTGTCATCGACTTCGCGGCAGAAGGCGTACAGGGCCGTGATGGCCTTGCGGCGTTCGGCGGGCAGGAACAGGAAGCTGTAGTAGAAGCTGGAGCCGCTCTGGGCGGCCTTTTGTTGGCAGTATTCGTCGGGAGACATAGTCAAAAGAGCAAGGGTTGCAGATCGAAGCCGCTATTCTATCGTCTTACAGAGTGGGCGACGGTGGAATAGCCGTTTTTACTTGTGTCTCTTGATGCAAGCTTTTGCGCGACATGCGCAGGGCGCGCCAGAAAATGATCAGCCAGTCGCGTTTCTCCAGCTTGGGGCGCCGCCGGAACACGTCGTAATTGACGGCTTCGATGCACTCGAGGATGCGCAATCCGCCTTGCACCACCAGGCGCAACTCCCAGCCGATGCGCCCGCGCAAACGCAGGGCCAGCGGCGCGCCGGACAGCATCAGGGCGCGCGTGCGGGCCACTTCAAAGCGCATCAGGGCGCTCCACTTGCCGTGCGCCTCGGGCCGCTCGAAGGCGGCGGCGGAGACGGCAAAGCGGGTCAGGTCTTCCATCGGCAGGTAGATGCGCTCTTTTTGCTGGTCGATGGCGACGTCTTGCAAGAAATTAATTAGTTGCAAAGCTGAACATATGGCATCGGAATCGCGTACATTCTGTTCATCGGCCGCGCCATACAGGTGCAGCATCAGCAGCCCCACGGGGTTGGCGGAACGGGCGCAGTAATCGAGCACGTCGTCATAGCTGGCGTAGCGCGTCGTTTCCACATCCTGCTTGAAGGCGGACAATAAATCGTGGAATGGCTTCAGCGGCAACTGGTGTTTGGCAATGACGGCGGCCAGGCGTTCGAACATGGCGGCGTTCTCGCCGGCATGGCCTTCGTGGCGCGCGATGCGGCCCAGCGCCTCTTCGTAGGCGTGCAGGGCCGCCAGGCGCTCGGCCGGCATGGCGTCGCCTTCGTCGGCCAGGTCGTCGGCGCTGCGGGCGAAGGCATAGATGGCTTCGACGGCGGGCACCAGGCGGCGCGGCAGTAAAAATGATGCAACAGGAAAATTTTCGTAATGGTCTACAGGCATGAACACACTTCTCTAGTCTTGCGTTTGTCCGGCACCTTCAAACACTGGAATGTGGCCGGGCGTTGTACGTCTCAAGATTAATGACGCATAAGTCACTAAAAACTTTTACGCACGATTATAATTAATAACCAGAAAGTCATTAGGCGAAGAGTACTTCCGCCATGACCAAACTGATATTGTCACAAATTTAAGGATATCGCGTGCGAAAAAGTTTGGCCTGGCCCAAAGGACAGGCAAAAAGTTTCTCCGCATAAAAATATTACAGCCCGCATAGTAAAGGAAAATACCTTGTTTGCCCTGAAAACCCTGCGCCGCGAGACCGGCGCTTCCGCACTTCCTGCCCTGCGGCTGATTGCCGCCGCAGCCCTGGCGACGACCTTGGCGGCCTGTTCCAAGCCTGCCGTCAAAGTGGAAGACGTGCGCCCCGTGCGCGCGATTGTGTTGTCTAGCAGCAATGTTGACGTGAGTGCCGAGCTGTCGGGCGAGGTCGTGCCCCGTGTCGTATCGCAACTGGGCTTCCGCGTGGGCGGCAAGATCGTGGCGCGCAAGGTGGACGTGGGCGCCAGCGTGAAGAAGGGGCAAGTGCTGATGCAGCTCGATCCTGTCGACTTGCAGCTGTCGCAGGCGCAGGCCAAGGCCTCGCTGGTCAGCGCGGAGACGAGCCGCGACCTGGCGCGCGCGGAATTGAAGCGCTACCAGGATTTGCGCGAGAAGAACTTCGTCAGCCAGGCCGTGCTCGACGGCAAGGATGCCACCTACAAGGCGGCGCAGGCAAACGTGGAAGCGGCCCAGGCCCTGTACCGGGGCCAGGCGAACCAGTCCGGCTATGCCAGCTTGCTGGCTGACGTCGATGGCGTCGTCACGCGCATCGAGGCTGAAGTGGGGCAGGTGGTGGCGCCCGGCGCGCCCGTGGTGCAAGTGGCCAGGAGCGGCGAGAAGGAAGTCGTGATCGGCATTCCTGAAGATAAGGTTGAAACCTTGCGTGGCGTCAAGGATGTGGTGGTGCGCCTGTGGGCCGACCCGAAGCAGGCGTTGCCGGGCAAGATACGCGAAATATCGCCCGTGGCCGATGCCGCCACGCGCACCTACCTGGCGAAAGTCAGCATCCCGGACGCGCCGCAGGCACGCCTGGGCATGACGGCCGTGGTGCAGTTCGCCTCGCAAACGACCACGCCGCAGATCAAGGTGCCGTTGACGGCCCTGTTCAATGAGAAATCGCAAAGTTCCGTGTGGGTGGTGGAAAACGGCGCCGTGAAGCTCGTGCCGGTGACGGTGGGCGGCGTGGCGGGCAATGAGTTGCTGCTGACCTCGGGCGTGAAGGAAGGCCAGACGGTCGTCACGGCCGGCGTCAACCTGCTCAAGCCGGGCCAGAAAGTGACCATTCTCGGCGCCGAACTGGCCAGCAAGCCTGAAGTAGCCGCCGCCCCCGTCAGCGTGGGTGCGGCCAAATGAAGGGCGGCTTCAATCTGTCGCGCTGGGCGCTCGAACACATCCCGCTGACGCGCTACCTGATGGCCGTGCTGCTGATCGGCGGCATGCTCAGCTACGCCAGCCTGGGCCAGGATGAAGATCCCCCGTTCACCTTCCGCGCCATGGTCTTGCAAGCCTACTGGCCCGGCGCCACGGCCTTGCAGATGGCCGAGCAGGTGACGGACAAGCTGGAAAAGAAACTGCAGGAAACGCCGTACATCGACGAGATCACCAGCTATTCGAAGCCGGGCGAAACCTTGATCCTGCTGGAGCTGCGCGAGTCGGCGCCGCCCAAGGAAACGGCGGCTGCCTGGTACCAGGTGCGCAAGAAGATCGGCGACATCCAGGGCACCTTGCCGGCCGGCGTCGTGGGCCCGTTCTTCAATGACGAGTTCGGCGACACGTACGGCTCCATCTTCGCCCTGTCCGGCGATGGTTTTACGTACGCGGAAATGAAGGATTACGCGGACAAGGTACGCCAGGAACTGCTGGCCGTGGGGCAGGTATCGAAGGTGGAACTGTTCGGCGTGCAGGATGAAAAGATCAATATCATCTTTTCGCACAAGAAATTTGCCCAGCTGGGCATTCCGTTCGACGCCATCGTGCAGCAACTGTCCGCGCAAAACAGCATCAACGCCACCGGCGTGCTGGTGACGCCGACGGACAATCTGCAAGTGCGCGTGACGGGCGCCATGGTGACCGTCAAGGACCTGGAAAACCTGGAACTGCGCGCCAACGGCACGACTTTCCGCCTTGGTGATTTTGCCACAGTAAAACGTGAACTCGTCGATCCTCCCAAGGACAAGATGCGTTTCAATGGCAAGGAAGTGATCGGCCTGGGCGTGTCGATGGAAAAGGGCGGCAATATCATCGACATGGGCAAGGCCTTGCAGGCGACGGTGACGCGCATGAAGAGTGAATTGCCGGTCGGCATAGAGCTGCAGCGCGTGTCGAACCAGCCGGAAGCCGTGTCCGCCTCCGTGGGTGAATTCGTGCATACCCTGATCGAAGCCATCCTGATCGTGCTGGCCGTCAGTTTCGTCGCGCTGGGCTTGCACACGAAACCGCTGCGCATCGACGTGCGGCCCGGCCTGGTGGTGGCGCTGACCATCCCGCTGGTGCTGGCCGTCACCTTCCTGTTCATGCGCCTGCTCGACATCGACTTGCACAAGATTTCCCTGGGCGCCCTGATCATCGCGCTGGGCTTGCTGGTCGATGACGCCATCATTGCCGTCGAGATGATGGTGCGCAAGATGGAAGAGGGCATGTCGCGTTTCGACGCGGCCACCTTCGCCTACACATCGACGGCCATGCCCATGCTGACGGGCACCCTGATCACGGTGGCGGGCTTCTTGCCCATCGGTCTGGCCAAGTCGGCCGCCGGTGAATACACGTTCTCCTTGTTCTCCGTCAATGCGCTGGCCCTGATTATCTCGTGGGTGGTGGCCGTCGTCTTCACGCCCTACATCGGCTACGTCTTGCTGAAAGTGAAACCGCACGCGCACAACGACCATGAATTGTTCGATACGCCGAACTTCCGCCGCTTCCGCCGCGCCGTCACCTGGTGCGTGGAATGGCGCAAGACGACGATCGCCGCCACCCTGGCCATCTTTGCGCTGGGCATCTATGGCTTTAACTTTATCGAAAAGCAATTCTTCCCCGATTCCAGCCGTCCCGAGCTGATGGTGGAACTGTGGTCGCCCGAAGGCACGACCTTTGCGGCGAATGAAAAGCAGGTCAAGAAATTCGAAACGTTCGTTGGCAAGCTCGACGGCGTGGAAAGCGTGACCAGCTATGTGGGCACGGGCAGCCCCCGTTTCTACCTGCCGCTGGACCAGATATTCCCGCAGACCAACGTATCGCAAGTGGTGGTCTTGCCGAAGAGCCTGGCCGACCGCGAACGCCTGCGCCAGAAAATCGTCGATGTCTTCAAGAAGGATTTTCCGGAAGTGCGGGGCCGTGTAAAACTGTTGCCGAATGGGCCGCCGGTGCCGTATCCCGTGCAGTTTCGCGTCACGGGACCGGAAGTGGCCGGTGTGCGGGCCATCGCCGACCAGGTCAAGGACATCATGCGCGCCAATCCGAACACCCTGGGCGTGAACGACAACTGGAATGAATCGGTGAAAGTGCTGCGCCTGGACCTGGACCAGGACAAGATGCGCGCGCTGGGCGTCACCTCGAAAACGGTGATGCAGGCGGCCAATACGATTCTGTCGGGCACCGTCATCGGCCAGTTCCGTGAAGACAATAAGCTGATCGACATCCAGGTGCGCCAGCCGCTGGAAGAGCGGGCGACGATTTCCGTGTTGAACGACACGAATATCCCGACGGCAACGGGCAAGTCCGTACCCATCTCGCAGCTGGCCCGCGCGCATTTCGTGTGGGAGCCGGGTGTCGTCTGGCGCGACAAGCGCGAATGGGCCATTACCGTGCAATCGGACGTGATCGATGGCATCCAGGGCGCCACCGTGTCGACGCAGCTGGCGCCGCAGCTGGACGCCTTGCGGGCCAAGTTGCCGGCCGGCTACCGCATCAATGTGAAGGGCGTGGCGGCCGACAGCGGCGAGGCAGAAGCGTCGATCTCGGCCAACTTGCCGCTGGCTATCTTTATCATCTTTACCTTGCTGATGCTGCAGTTGCACAGTTTCTCGCGTTCCCTGCTGGTGTTCCTGACGGGGCCGCTGGGCGTGGCGGGCGCCGCCTTTGCCTTGCTGCTACTGCACCGCCCGCTGGGTTTCGTGGCCAACCTGGGCGTCATCGCGCTGTTCGGCATGATCATCCGCAACTCGGTGATCCTTGTCGACCAGATCGAGCAAGACATCCGCGATGGTTCGGCCCCATGGGACGCCATCATCGATTCGGCCGTGCGCCGCTGCCGGCCCATCGTGCTGACGGCCGCCGCCGCCGCGCTGGCCATGATCCCGTTGTCGCGCTCTGTGTTCTGGGGGCCGATGGCAGTCGCCATCATGGGGGGCCTGATCCTGGCGACGGCCTTGACCTTGCTGTTCTTGCCGGCCCTGTATGCGGCCTGGTTCCGGGTCAGGAAGCCGGAGCCGGCGACCGCAAAAGAAGGCTAGCAGCCAGCGCCAGGGCGCGGGTATAAAAAAGGCGGCATTCCTCTGGGAAATCCAGTAGAATGCCGCCTTTGCTTTACCGAGGGCTTGCTCGTTGAGTCCACGGTAGCCAGATCGCTCCCGAGTTGTTAAAATCAGGGAGTCGCCTGTGGCAAGCAGTGCAAAGTAGTACAAAATGCGGATGTGGTGGAATTGGTAGACACGCTGGTCTTAGAAGCCAGTGCTTCGGCTTGGGAGTTCGAGTCTCCCCATCCGCACCAATCCGGGTTGTTCCAGCCCGGACGTGCAGCACCATCAAGTTGTTCTTCAGCCTCGTTGCAGGCGTCTTTCCTGTTGCCTTTCCTGTATTTCCGTCATCCGGGCTGCCTTTGTTCGCGCCATTTTTCGCCAGAGATCGGACGGCAGGGAAGGGCCCGGGCGGAGATTTGCCTGAAAAATGGCCAAATTGAGGTAAATCAAAGGTTTTTTGCCCGAAATCTTCGCTCTGGGCGCATTTCTTTGTTTCGGACGGGGCGCCAGTTCGCATATACTAATGAACGAAGCAGGCTGGAAAGCCTGTCTCTGGCGAAATAAAGAATGCCGGGGCAAGAGTAAAGACAGGGCACCCCCAGGCTGTGGCGATTCATTCGCCGCCGCTGGTATCCTCTGTGGCCGGGCTGCAAAGCCAGCCACTTTCCCGAAGTCCTTTGTTATAATGCCACGCTTTACCGAATGATGGCCGGCCCTGCATTTACTTAGAAGCAAGGCTGGACGCTCGGAGCCCTGTCGCAGTACTGGAAGCGGCGGATTGTTTGGTGCCTGGTGCGGGTTTTTCCCTCAGCCGGGTAGACCAGGTCCATTGTCCTGCTTGCAGTACTTTTACAGATGAATATGCGAGCGAGTGAAGCTGGACCCATGTCTTGTTGCCAGTGATGGCGCAAGGGGTCGGGTCTTCTTTTCTCGCACCAACAGTGTTTATTTTTTGGACGATTTTTTACATGGCAACTGCAGTCGAAACCTTGGGCAAACTCGAACGTCGTATCACGATCTCCTTCCCGCTGACGGACGTCCGCACGGAAGTTGAGAAGCGCCTGAAAGTGCAAGCCCGTACGGCTAAGGCACCGGGCTTCCGTCCGGGCAAAGTGCCGTTGAAAATGGTCGCAGCACAATACGGCTACCAAATTGAATCCGAAGTGCTGAACGACAAAGTCGGCCGCGCGTTCAACGACGCCGCCAACGAAAACAATCTGCGTGTGGCCGGTTTCCCGAACATCGTGCCGAAAGAAGAAGCAGCCGAAGGCCAGCTGGCTTTCGACGCAACGTTCGAAGTGTATCCGGAAGTCGCCATCGGCGACCTGACGGCCGTTGAAATCGAAACCGTGCAAGCCGACGTGTCGGAAGCCGAAATCGACAAGACCATCGACATCCTGCGCAAGCAGCGCGTGCACTTCCACACCAAGGGCGAAGCTGGCGAACACGGCGACGGCGGTGAGCCGATCGCTGCCAACGGCGACCGCGTGACCGTCGACTTCGTCGGCTCGATCGACGGTGTTGAATTCCCAGGCGGCAAAGCTGAAGGCTACGCTTTCGTGCTGGGCGAAGGCCGCATGCTGCCAGAATTCGAAGCAGCGACCCTGGGCCTGAAAGTAGGCGAGTCGAAGACTTTCCCGCTGTCGTTCCCAGAGGACTACCACGGTAAAGACGTTGCCGGCAAAACCGCTTCGTTCACCATCACGCTGCAAAAGCTGGAATGGGCGCACCTGCCGGAAGTCGATGCCGAATTCGCAAAGTCGCTGGGCGTTGCCGATGGCGACCTGGCCAAAATGCGCGAAGACATCAAAGTCAACCTGCAACGTGAAGTCGCTGGCCGCGTAAAAGCACGCAACAAGGAAGCCGTCATGGACGCGCTGATCAAAGTTGCTGAGCTGGAAGTGCCAAAAACGCTGATCGCTCAGGATTCCGAGCGCCTGGCCGAAATGACCCGCCAGGACATGGCGCAGCGCGGCATGAACGTCAAGGACGTGCCTTTCCCAGCAGAACTGTTCGCAGAAAAAGCCGAGCGTCGCGTACGCCTGGGCCTGATCCTGTCGCAACTGGTTGGCGACAACAAGCTGCAGGCTACGCCTGAGCAAGTCAAGGCGCAAATCGAAGATTTCGCCCAAAGCTACGAAGATCCACGCGAAGTGCTGAAGTACTACTACAGCGACCGTCGTCGTCTGGGTGAGATCGAAGCCCTTGTATTGGAAGAAAACGTCGTCACCTACGTGTTGGGCCTGTCGAAAGTCACGACGAAAGCAGTTGCTTTCGACGAACTGATGGGAAGCAACGCACAAGCGTAAACCAGTTGGTATTGGGATGCCATGATAGCTTTTAACACCTGATAAAACCGTAGCGAGCGGATGGGAGTTGTGGCTGAGAAGCGGAGCTGTGCGAATGCACGGGGACGCCGAGTCAGTGAGCATCGGAGGCCGCAAATCGCGACGCGCAGTAGGTTTTGTCAGGTGTCTCAAGGTGGTGGTAGTATCCCCTAACTGCTTCACAAGGAAATGAAATGACAGGTATGAACCGTAATCCGGCGCTGGACACAGAGATGCTCGGCCTGGTGCCGATGGTGGTGGAACAAAGCGGTCGCGGCGAGCGCTCGTATGATATTTACTCGCGCCTGCTGAAAGAACGCTTGATTTTCATGGTCGGCCCGGTCAATGACCAGATGGCCAACCTGGTTGTCGCCCAGCTGCTGTTCCTGGAAAGCGAAAATCCGGAAAAGGAAATCTCGCTCTACATCAACTCGCCAGGTGGTTCGGTCTCGGCCGGCATGGCCATCTACGACACCATGCAGTTCATCAAGCCGGACGTCTCGACCCTGTGCACGGGCATGGCTGCTTCGATGGGCGCTTTCCTGCTGGCCGCTGGCGCCAAGGGCAAGCGTTTCTCGCTGCCGAACTCGCGCATCATGATTCACCAGCCGTCCGGTGGTTCGCAAGGCATGGCGTCCGATATCGAGATCCAGGCGAAGGAAATCCTTTACCTGCGCACCCGCTTGAACGGCATCATGGCCGAGCGCACGGGCCAGACGATCGAACAGATCGCCAAGGACACCGACCGCGACCGTTTCATGTCCGCCGACGAGGCCGTTGAGTATGGTTTGATCGACAAAGTGTTGACCAGCCGCGCTTGATGAGCCCCTACCGGTATTGCTAAGTACGTAAGTTAACGCCCGGGCGCTCAAACGTTCGGGCGTTTCGCTTTTATTTCGGGTAGCATGGAGCTTGTGCGCGTTGTTGACTTGCGCCATGGCTAGCGGCCTTTACGGGCGGCAACCATCATCCGGCTTGCGATTTTGCAATATTGTTAATGCAGTTCCAACCAAAATGCCTTATGTCAGACAAAAAATCCTCTAGCGGCGAAAAATTACTGTATTGCTCGTTCTGCGGCAAAAGCCAGCACGAGGTGAAGAAACTCATCGCCGGCCCGTCCGTATTCATTTGCGACGAGTGCATCGACTTGTGCAACGACATCATCCGTGATGAAACGTCGAGCATCGAGACGGTGACCGGTACCAAATCCGACCTGCCGACGCCGCAAGAAATTGCCGCCTTGCTCGATCAGTACGTGATCGGCCAGCAGACTGCCAAGCGCATCCTGTCGGTGGCGGTGTACAACCATTACAAGCGCCTCAAGCACCTGGGCAAGAAAGACGACATCGAACTGGCCAAGAGCAACATCTTGCTGGTCGGTCCTACGGGTTCGGGCAAGACCCTGCTGGCACAGACCCTGGCGCGCATGCTCAACGTGCCGTTCGTGATCGCCGACGCCACCACCCTGACCGAAGCCGGTTACGTGGGTGAAGACGTGGAAAACATCATCCAGAAGCTGCTGCAAAGCTGCAACTATGACGTCGAGAAAGCCCAGCGCGGCATCGTCTACATCGATGAGATCGACAAGATTTCGCGCAAGTCCGACAATCCGTCCATCACGCGCGACGTGTCGGGCGAGGGCGTGCAGCAAGCCTTGCTCAAACTCATCGAAGGCACGATGGCTTCCGTGCCGCCACAAGGCGGCCGCAAGCACCCGAACCAGGATTTCGTGCAGATCGACACGACCAACATCATGTTCATCTGCGGCGGCGCCTTTGACGGCTTGTCGAAAGTGATCGCCAACCGTTCCGAAAAGAGCGGTATCGGCTTCTCGGCCACGGTGCGCAGCAAGTCGCAAAGCACGGCCAGCGAACTGATGTTGCAAGCGGAACCGGAAGATCTGGTCAAGTTCGGCCTGATCCCGGAACTGGTGGGCCGTCTGCCCGTCATCGCCACCCTGGCTGAATTGACGGAAGAAGCGCTGATCCAGATCCTGGTCGAGCCGAAGAATGCGCTGATCAAGCAGTATTCGAAGCTGCTCGAGATGGAAGGCGCGGAACTGGAGATTCGTCCTGCCGCCTTGCATGCGATCGCCAAGAAGGCGCTGGCGCGCAAGACCGGTGCCCGTGGCCTGCGTTCCATCCTGGAACATGCTTTGCTGGACGTCATGTACGAACTGCCGAGCGAACAAAATGTGGTGAAAGTCGTCATCGACGAAAATACCATCACCAGCGGCGCCAAACCTTTGTTGATTTATCAAGAGACTGCCAAGGCCTCCGGAGAAAATTGATTACTGCCGAGACAAATGCATAAAAAGGGTTTTGATTCCTTAATGCATGGCAGTACAATTTAAATCAATGAGTGCAGGCTTCAATCGGAAAGCCACTCGCGGCGCTTAGCTGCGCGTGGCTTTTTTACTGTGAAAACTGCATTTATTACCGTCATGCGGGTGTGTTTTGCGAAATAGACAGAAAAATGTTTGTTTCACAGAATTATTTATTCTCGCCGGTCTTGTGTTTTGGCAGCGAGCGCCAACATCGTAAACACGCTTTCTATAAGGTACGCCATGACAACTTCCAAATTAACTGAGCAAACTCAACTGCCGTTATTGCCGTTGCGGGATGTCGTCGTTTTCCCGCATATGGTGATACCGCTGTTCGTTGGCCGTCCAAAGTCGATCAAGGCGCTGGAAGCTGCGATGGAGCAGGGCAAGAGCATCATGCTTGCCGCTCAAAAAGCAGCCGCGAAGGACGAGCCGTCTCCTTCGGATATCTATGAAATTGGCTGCGTCGCCAATATTCTGCAAATGCTGAAGCTGCCCGATGGCACCGTCAAGGTGCTGGTCGAAGGCGCGCAGCGTGCCCGTATCAACCACATCAGCGATGCGCCGACGCACTTCATCGCCGACCTGACGCCGCTCGAGTCCGAGCCGGGCGACGAGTCGGAAGTCGAAGCCATGCGCCGCGCGATCGTGCAGCAGTTCGACCAGTACGTCAAACTGAACAAAAAGATTCCACCGGAAATCCTCGCTTCGCTGTCGGGCATCGACGATGCCGGCCGCCTGGCCGACACGGTGGCCGCGCATCTGCCGCTGAAGCTTGAGCAAAAACAGGTCATCCTGGAAATTTTCAGCGTGGCCAAGCGCCTCGAGCACCTGCTGGGCCAGCTCGAAGGCGAGCTCGACATCCTGCAGGTGGAAAAGCGCATCCGCGGCCGCGTCAAGCGCCAGATGGAAAAGTCGCAGCGCGAGTACTACCTGAACGAGCAAGTCAAGGCGATCCAGAAGGAACTGGGCGAGGGTGAAGATGGCGCCGACCTCGACGAGCTGGAGAAAAAAGTCGCTTCGGCAAAGATGCCGAAGGAAGCGCTCGACAAGGCCACCAACGAGCTGAAAAAACTCAAGCTGATGTCGCCGATGTCGGCCGAAGCCACCGTCGTGCGCAACTACATCGACACCCTGGTCAATTTGCCTTGGAAAAAGAAATCCAAGGTCAATAACGACCTGGCGAATGCGGAAAAAGTGCTCGAGGGCGACCACTACGGCCTCGACAAGGTCAAGGAACGCATCCTGGAATACCTCGCGGTGCAACAGCGCGTCGACAAGCTGAAAGCGCCTATCCTGTGCTTCGTCGGTCCTCCGGGCGTCGGCAAGACTTCGCTGGGCCAGTCCATCGCCCGCGCGACGAACCGCAAGTTCGTGCGCATGGCCCTGGGCGGCGTGCGCGACGAAGCCGAGATCCGCGGCCACCGCCGTACCTACATCGGCTCGATGCCGGGCAAGATATTGCAATCGCTGTCGAAAGTCGGCGTGCGCAATCCTTTGTTCCTGCTCGATGAAGTCGACAAGATGGGCGCCGATTTCCGTGGCGATCCATCGTCGGCCTTGCTGGAAGTGCTCGATCCGGAACAGAACCACACGTTCTCCGACCATTACATCGAAGTCGATTTCGACTTGTCCGACGTGATGTTCGTGGCCACGTCGAACTCGTACAATATTCCGCCAGCCTTGCTCGACCGTATGGAAGTGATCCGTCTGTCCGGTTACACGGAAGACGAAAAGACCAGCATCGCGCAGCGTTATCTGCTGCCGAAGCAGATCAAGAACAATGGCTTGAAGGAAGAGGAAATCTCGGTGGCCGAGTCGGCCTTGCGCGACATCATCCGCTACTACACGCGGGAAGCCGGTGTGCGTTCGCTCGAGCGTGAAGTGTCGAAGATCTGCCGCAAGGTGGTCAAGATGCTGCTGCTGAAGAAATCCGACAAGAAAGTCATCGTCAACTCGAAGAACCTGGATAAATTCCTTGGCGTGCGCCGCTATGATTTCGGTGTCGCAGAGAAAGAAAACCAGGTAGGCCAGGTGGTCGGTCTGGCATGGACGGAAGTGGGCGGCGATCTGCTGACCATCGAAGCCGTGTCGATGCCGGGCAAGGGCGGCATCATCCGCACGGGTACCTTGGGCGACGTCATGAAAGAGTCGATCGAGGCAGCCCGCACGGTGGTGCGCAGCCGGGCACAGCGCCTGGGCATCAAGGCGGACGTGTTCGAGAAGAGCGACATCCACATCCACGTGCCGGAAGGGGCTACACCGAAGGACGGTCCTTCGGCTGGCGCGGCCATGACGGTGGCGATGGTGTCGGTCTTCACGGGCATCCCCGTGCGCGCCGACGTGGCGATGACGGGCGAAATCACCTTGCGCGGCGAAGTATTGCCGATCGGCGGCTTGAAGGAAAAGTTGCTGGCGGCCCATCGCGGCGGCATCAAGACGGTCCTGATTCCAGAGCAGAATGTGAAAGACCTGGCCGATATTCCGGACAACGTCAAGAACAAACTGGAGATCGTTCCCGTGCGCTGGATCGACAAAGTGCTGGAAATCGCCCTCGAACGCATGCCTGAAGCGTTGGCGGACGTCGCTGCGGTGGAGGCTGTCACGGCTGCCGCGGCCAAGCCTGACGCGGCCGGCGAGGTAGTAAAACACTAACGTTTTACCCCTGTTTTCCCCAAACAAGCGCTTTTAGAGCGCTTGTTTTATATTGAAACGTGAATTGCGCCCCCAAAGCGCTTGACACATATACAGTGTGGCTTGTTTAATACGCCTGCACATTTTTTTCGCCGGACAGCTGTGGTGCCAAAAGTGCCGCAACGATACGGTAAACGTTTTATACCTTTGTAATTGGGGATGCTAGTGAACAAGACTGAATTGATCGACCACATTGCTGAAAAAGCTGACATTTCCAAAGCCGCCGCTGCGCGCGCACTCGACGCTGTTATCGGCGGCGTGACGGAAACTTTGAAAAACAACGACAGCGTGACGCTGGTTGGTTTTGGCACTTTCTCGGTCAGCGAACGCGCTGAGCGTACCGGCCGCAATCCGCGTACCAAAGAAGCGATCACGATCGAAGCTGCAAAAGTTCCAAAATTTAAAGCTGGTAAAGCTTTGAAGGATGCTGTAAACTAACGGACTTCGGTGAGGTGACAATCACCGGAAACATTTGGCGGCGCCTTCGGGTGCCGCGATTTCAGGGTTGAAGTTCTTTGAATCGCAACCCTGGATACAAATGCAAGTAGTACTGTGTATTTTTCGGAGTGGTAGTTCAGTTGGTTAGAATGCCGGCCTGTCACGTCGGAGGTCGCGGGTTCGAGTCCCGTCCGCTCCGCCAAAAAAATACGCTCTCAAGGAGTGGTAGTTCAGTTGGTTAGAATACCGGCCTGTCACGTCGGGGGTCGCGGGTTCGAGTCCCGTCCGCTCCGCCAGAATATAGAAGCCCGCGCTGCTGAATAAGTAGCGCGGGTTTTTCTTTTATGCGCCCGATTATCTTTGCCCCCCCTCGTTTTAATTCTGCCGCCATGCTTTTTCCGAATGGCCCGCGCGCGCATTTAAATCCGCTTTAAGCTTTGCCAGGTTTAATGTCCAGGCTGCCGCCTGGCTGGCCATGCGCCGCCAGGGCAGGGCGCGCGCCCTGATTTACTCTTGCTATAGCGCTATGGGCATTGTAGAATCAGGAGATAATGGCTTGGGCGTCAGAATCCTGCTTTAGTTCCAGCGCCAAGTTGTTGAATCTAAAGGGGAAGTGGACATCTGTCCCGTCCATTCCGCCGAAGAAATCAAGGCGAACGCATGTTCGCCTTTTTTTATAGTGATCCACTCATCCCGAATTGGCTGACCATGTTTGAATTTATTCGTACCCATCGACGCTTGATGCAGTTTCTCTTGATGCTGGTCATCGTCCCGTCTTTTGCACTGGTCGGTATCAGCGGCTACCAAAGCTTCGGCGATGGCGCGAACACCATCGCCAAGGTCGGCGACCAGGTCGTTACGCAGCAGCAATATGAAGAAGCGCAACGCCAGCAGATCGACCGCTACCGCCAGATGATGGGCGAGCAGTTCGACCAGAAAATGTTTGACACGCCGGAAGCACGCCAGAGCATCCTCGACAACCTGATCGCCGAGCGCGCCGTGGCCGCCGAAGTGGGCCGTAGCCACCTGGTCATCAGCGATGCAGTGCTGCAAAAGGAAGTGCTGGAAATCCCGGGCTTGACCTTGCCGGACGGTAAATTCGACCTGGAACGCTACAAGGCCATGCTGGCAGCCCAAGGCATGACGCCGCAGATGTACGATGCGCGCCGCCGCAGCGACCTGGCCCTGCAGCAACTGGCCGGCGCCGTGCAAGGCACCGCCTTCGCGCCGAGCACCGTCTCCAAGCGTTTGTCCGACATCACCTCGGAAGAGCGCGAAGTGCAGGAACTGCTGCTGCCGATCGCCCAGTACGTGCCGGAAGTCAAAGTGACGGACGCCATGATCAAGGCTTTCTATGACAAGAACAGCAAGTTCTTCGAGATCCCGGAACAAGCCAAGGTCGAATACGTCGTGCTGGACGACAGTGCTGCAGGCGAGCAAGTCGACGTCACCGACGCCGACGTGACCGGCTACTACGCGAAGAACCAGAAAGCCTACACGACGGAAGAAGCGCGCCAGGCCAGCCACATCCTCGTAGCCGTCAAGAAAGACGCCTCGGCCGCCGACAAGGCAGCCGCCAAGGCCAAGGCCGAAGCCATCCTGGCCGACGTGCGCAAGACGCCTGCCAGCTTTGCCGCCGTGGCGAAAGCCAAGTCGGAAGATCCGGCGTCCGCAGAGCAGGGCGGCGACCTGGGCGTGATTGGCAAGGATGGCTTGCCGGCACCGCTGCTGAGCGCTGTCGCGAAACTCAAGCAAGGCGAAATCAGCGACGTCGTCGCTTCCGATTTCGGCTTCCACATCCTGACCGTCACCTCGCTCAAGCCACAGCACGTGCGTGCGCTGGACGAAGTGCGCGGCGAAATCACGGCGGACCTGCGCAAGCAATTTGCCGCCAAGAAATACTCGGAAATGGCGGAAACGTTCACCAACACGGTCTACGAGCAATCGGACAGCCTGAAGCCGGTGGCCGACAAGCTGAAACTGAAAGTGGAAACTGTCGCCAACCTGTCGCGCACGCCGTCGCCAGCACTGGGCAAGGCACCGTTCAACAATGCCAAGTTCCTGTCGGCCATCTTCTCGAACGATTCGCTGAAAGACAAGCGCAACACGGAAGCCGTGACCGTTGCGCCGAACGTGCTGATCGCCGGCCGCGTGGTGGAATTCAAGCCGGCAACCAAGCGTCCGCTGGCCGAAGTCGAAGCGATGATCCGTCAGCGCGTGACCCTGGAAGAAGCGGAAAAGCTGGCCAAGAAAGCGGGCGAGACCAAGCTGGCCGCCTTGAAGGCATCCGGCGATGCGACGGGTTTCGGCGCGGCGCAATGGGTATCGCGCAGCAAGCTGGACGGCATCAACCGTGCCGCCATCGCGCAAGTCATGAAAGCGGACACGAGCAAGCTGCCAGCCTATGTGGGCGTGGACCTGCCAGCCCTGGGCTACGGCATCTACCGCATTGCCAAGGTGCAGCAACCGGAGCAAGTGGACGCGGCGCGCCGCCAGCAAGAGAAAGACCAGATCGGCGGCATCCTGGCGCAACAGGAAATGTTCGATTATGTCGAATACCTGAAAGCCAAGGCCAAGGTGAAGATCGTCAAGCCGGTCACCGCCCCAGCCACCCCGGCGCCGGAAGCACCGTAAGATTTAGTTTCCACGCATAAAAATAGCCGCTCTTGAGCGGCTATTTTTTTGTCTGCGAGTTGTGAGCCTTGTTTAACCCAAGGGCGCAAGACTGGGGTCGGACCCTCAGGGTCCGACCCCGGCAGTTCGGCCTACGGGGTGAAAATTGAGTGAGCTTCTGAGCCGGCTTACTTGGCCCCCAGCAACGGCGCCAGCTGTGGCCAGATGTTTTTCAGGATGGTTGGATGGGCTAGCGCATTCGGGTGCATGCGGTCGGCCTGGAACAGCTGCGGCTGGTCGGCGATGCCTTCGAACATGAAGGGCACCAGCGGTGCCTTCCATTCCCTGGCCAGCTTGCCGTACACGCCGTAAAACTGTTCGCCGTAGGCGCGGCCATAGTTGGGCGGCATGCGCATGCCCACCAGCACCACCTGCGCGCCCGATTTCTTGGCCGCCTCACCCATGGCGCGCAGATTCGCTTCGGCGGCCGCCACGGGCAAGCCGCGCAAGCCGTCGTTGGCGCCCAGTTCGATCAGCACGACATCGGGCTGGTGCCTGGTCAGCAGGGCGGGCAGGCGCGCGCGGCCGCCGCTGGTGGTCTCGCCGCTGATGCTGGCATTGACGATGCGCGTATCGTTCTTTTGTGCCTGCAGCCGCTGTTCCAGCAGCGCCACCCAGCCCGTGCCCCGTGCCAGCCCATACTCGGCCGACAGGCTATCGCCGAGCACCAGCAGCGTTTTTGGTGCAGAATAGGCGTTCGTCATGCTCGATACCAGCAGCAGGGCTGCCGCAGGAAGCAGGGACAGCGTGCGCCGCCGCATGCGGCTGCTGCCCTTGACACTTATTTGTTCACGAAATTTTTTAAGATAGATCAGCATGCCCGAATTCCCTAAAGCGACTTCCACCAGTTTTCTCCCGTCAGAAGCAGCGGCCCAGCGGCCCGCCGCACCCCACAGCCAAAATGCCCAGCCGGCCATCGAAGTGGTCCAGCTGGCCAAGCGCGTACCCGATGCCGATGGTGAGCTGACCATCCTGCATCAAGTCGATTTTACCGTGCAAACGGCGGAGACGCTGGCCATCGTAGGCGCCTCCGGTTCCGGCAAGTCCACCTTGCTCGGTTTATTGGCCGGCCTGGACACGCCGAGCGAGGGCAAGGTCATCCTCGATGGCACGGATATCTTCGCCCTCGACGAAGACGGCCGCGCCGGTTTTCGCAAGGAAAAGCTCGGTTTCGTGTTCCAGTCCTTCCAGCTGCTGGCCCACCTGACGGCGCTGGAAAACGTCATGCTGCCGCTGGAATTGCGCGGCGATCCTGACGCGAAGGAAAAGGCGCAAGCCATGCTGGGCAGAGTCAACCTGGGCAGCCGCCTGAAGCACTATCCGAAATACCTGTCCGGCGGGGAGCAGCAGCGCGTGGCCCTGGCCCGGGCGTTCGTGACGGAACCGCCGCTGCTGTTCGCCGACGAACCGACGGGCAGCCTCGATGCGGCCACCGGCGAGGCCGTGATCCAGCTGATGTTCGAGCTGAATCGCGAACGGGGCTCGACCCTGGTGCTGGTCACGCATGACAGCTCGATCGCGGCCCGCTGTGGCCGCACCATTACCATCTCGGCAGGCAGGCTGGTGTGATTGGTGCTGGTGATTGTCGGATTACGCGCTGGCGCGCTAATCCGACCTACTTGCCTGCCATCATCGCAGCCGTAGCTTGGATTAGCGCAGCGTAATCCAACACTCCCACGCCATACGCTTATGCCGACAAGGCATTGATCAACCGGCGGATGGCCGGGATCAGTTCCCCCGCCGTCAACCCGATGGGGCCGCTGCCTGCCGCCACCAGCGCATCGGCGGCCGCGCCATGCAGCCAGACGGCGCCAATCGCCGCCTCCCATTCCGGCCAGCCTTGCGCCAGCAGGCTGCCGCACAGGCCGGACAACACGTCGCCCGTGCCGGCCGTTGCCAGCGCGGGGCCGCCCGTGTTGTTGACGACGACCTGGCCGTCGGGCGCGGCGATCACCGTGCCCGAACCTTTTAATACCACGATCGCGCCCAGCTGCGTGGCCAGCTGGCGCGCCGCGCCCAGGCGGTCGGCCTGCACTTCGGCCGCCGTCATGTCGAGCAGGCGTGCCGCTTCCAGCGGATGCGGCGTCAATATCGTCGCTCCCGCACCCGTGCGCACGGCCAGCGCCGATTGCAGCTCCGGCTCGGCCGCCATCAGGTTCAGCGCGTCCGCGTCCAGCAGCAGGGGGCTGTCGCTGTCAATGGCACGCTGCAGCAGTTCCACCGTATCGGCCTTGTCGCCGAGGCCGGGGCCGGCCACCAGGGCCGCGAAGTGCAGGCCCGAGAAATCCACGTCCCTGGCGTGCCGGCACATCAGTTCCGGCTGGCCGCTGTCGAAGGCGGGCGGCGCGTCGGGAAACGCGATATATACGCGTCCCGCGCCCGCATGCAGGGCCGTGCGGGCGGCCAGGATGGGCGCGCCGGCCATGCCTTGCGCGCCGCCGATGACGGCCACGCTGCCGTAGCTGCCCTTGTGCGTATTCTGGCGCCGTGGCTGCAGCTGGCGGGCGAACAGGTGCAGGCCGCCCAGCTGCGCCTTCGCCGCGGGCAGCAGGGCAGGGGCTATGGCCAGGGCCGCCACTTCCACTTCCCCCGCATGGTCGCGGCCATTCGCCGTGTGCAGGCCCGGCTTGTCGCCGATGAAGGTGAGCGTATGCGTGGCACGGATGGCGACGCCGTCGATGGCGCCCGTGTCCGCGTGCAGGCCGCTGGGCACGTCGAGCGCCAGCACGGGGCAATCGAGATTGTTGACCAGCTGCGCCATGTCGCGGCATTCGCCGTCCAGGGGACGCGACGCGCCGATGCCGAACAGGCCGTCGATGACGAGGTGCCAGGGCGCCGCGCCCACTGCCGCAGACGCCATCGAGGTTGCCGCTTCCATGAAGCGCGCGGCGCTGTTGCGCGCGCGGCTCAGCGCCTGTTCGCGCTCGGGCGAGGTGGCTTGTGCCTCGGGCGCCAGCCAGACGAGCACCTCGGTGCCGCTGCCGGCCAGGTGCGCGGCCGCTTCCAGCGCGTCGCCGCCGTTGTCGCCGGGGCCGGCCAGCACCAGTACGCGCCGGTGGACCGCGCCGTCGCCATCTTCCTGGGCGTGCAGCAGCTTCAGGGCGGTACTGGCGGCAGCCTGGCCCGCGCGCTGCATCAGCAGCCCTTGCGGCAGGTCTTGCATGGCCGCTTGTTCGATGGCGCGCAGTTCGGCGATGGAGTACAGCGGTGTTGCAGAGTCGATCAGGGGCATGGAGCGTGTTCCGTTAGTCAGCATGTCTTCAACATAAGGCCGAAGCGGTCGAAAGGCAAGGCGCGCACGCCTGAAACGCGTCCCTGTTTGGCGGCTACAATAGCCATCTCACATAAGCGCGGGGGCAAGGCGATGGACTGGCAATTCTGGATCGACCGGGGCGGCACCTTTACGGACATCGTGGCGCGCCGTCCTGACGGCAGCCTGGCCACCTTCAAGCTGCTGTCGGAAAACCCGGGCCAGTACCGCGACGCGGCGCTGGCCGGCATGCGCCAGCTGATGGGCCTTGCGCCTGGCGCGCCGCTGCCCGTGGAACAGGTGGGCGCCATCAAGATGGGCACGACGGTCGCCACCAACGCGCTGCTCGAACGCAAGGGCGAGCCCACCGTGCTGGCCATCACGCGCGGTTTTCGCGACGCCTTGCGCATCGCCTACCAGAACCGCCCGCAGCTGTTCGCCCGCCAGATCATCCTGCCCGAACTGCTGTACGGCGACGTGATCGAGATCGATGAAAGGGTGGGCGCCCATGGCGACGTCGTGACGCCGCTCGACGAGGCGGCCGCGCGGGTGGCGCTGGACCAGGCCTATGCGCGCGGCGTGCGCGCCATTGCGATCGTGCTGATGCACGGCTACCGTTACCACGCGCACGAGGCGCGGGTGGCGCAGCTGGCGCGCGAGGCCGGTTTTACGCAGGTGTCCGTGTCGCACGAGGTCAGCCCCATGATGAAACTGGTGGCGCGCGGCGACACCACGGTGGTCGATGCCTATCTGTCTCCCATCCTGCGCCGCTACGTCGACCAGCTGGCGATGGAGCTGCCCGGCGTGCACCTGCAATTCATGCAGTCGAACGGCGGCTTGACGGATGCGCGCGCCTTCCAGGGCAAGGACAGCATTCTGTCCGGTCCCGCGGGCGGCATCGTCGGCATGGTGCGCGCCAGCGCGCTGGCCGGTTTCGATAGAGTCATCGGCTTCGACATGGGCGGCACGTCCACCGACGTGTCGCATTACGCGGGCGAGTTCGAACGCGTGTTCGAGACGCAGATCGCCGGCGTGCGCATGCGCGCGCCCATGATGAGCATACACACGGTGGCCGCGGGCGGCGGCTCCATCCTGCATTTCGACGGCGCCCGCTACAAGGTGGGGCCGGACAGCGCGGGTGCCAATCCGGGGCCCGCCAGCTACCGGCGCGGCGGCCCGCTGGCCGTCACCGACTGCAACGTCATGCTGGGCAAGCTGCAGCCCGCATTCTTCCCCCGCGTTTTCGGCCCCGACGCGAACGAAGCGCTGGATGTGGCCACGGTGCGGGCCCAGTTCGAGGCGCTGGCGCGCACGGTGAGCTCCACCCCGGAGCAGGTGGCCGAAGGCTATATCGCTATCGCAGTCGGGAACATGGCCAACGCCATCAAGCAGATTTCCGTGCAGCGCGGCCACGACGTCACCGAGTACACCTTGACCAGCTTTGGCGGCGCGGGCGGCCAGCATGCCTGCCTGGTGGCCGATGCGCTGGGCATGCGCACGGTGTTCATACACAGCCTGGCGGGTGTGATGTCGGCCTACGGCATGGGTCTGGCCGACCAGAGCGCCATGCGCGAACAGGCCATCGAGGCGGTATTGGGTGTGGATCTCGCTGGCGCTTTCGCGCAACTGGGCGAACTGGCGCGGGGCGACTTGCTGCGCCAGGGCGTGGCAGGCGAGTGCATCGCGCTGGTGCGGCGCGTGCACCTGCGCTATGAAGGCACGGATTCGGCCCTCGTCGTGCTGTTCGATACGGCCGCCGGCATGCAGGCGCAGTTCGAAGCGGCCTACAAAAAACGCTTTTCCTTTCTGATGCCGGCGCGCGCGCTGATCGTCGAGGCGATCTCCGTGGAAGCCATCGGCGCTTCCGATGCGCCGCAGCCGGCCGCGCCGGTCCATGCGGCGCGCGCGGGCGCGCTGGCGCCCGCGCAGACGGTGGACATGTACTGCGCCGGAGCGTGGCGCGACAGCGGCCTGTATGCGGCGGACAGCCTGCGTCCCGGCGATGCCATCGATGGCCCGGCCATCGTCAGCGACGCCAATGCCACCACCGTCATCGAACCGGGCTGGCGCGCGGACGTCACGGCGCATGGCCATTTGATCTTGCGCAGGGTGGCCGCCTTGCCCGAGCGGCACGCCATCGGGACGCACGCCGATCCCGTGATGCTGGAAATTTTCAATAACCTGTTCATGTCGATTGCCGAGCAGATGGGCCTGCGCCTGCAAAATACGGCCCATTCCGTCAACATCAAGGAGCGGCTCGATTTCAGCTGCGCCATCTTCGACGCGCAAGGTCATTTGATCGCGAATGCGCCGCACATGCCCGTGCACCTGGGCTCCATGGGCGAGAGCATCCGCACCGTCATGACGCGCAATGCGGGAACCATGCGGCCGGGCGACGTCTTCATGCTGAACGACCCGTACCACGGCGGCACGCATCTGCCCGACGTGACGGTCATTTCGCCCGTCTTCGATGCAGAGGGAGAATCCATCCTGTTCTACGTGGGCTCGCGCGGCCACCATGCCGATATCGGCGGCACCACGCCCGGCTCGATGCCGCCCGACTCCACGCGCATCGAGGAAGAGGGCGTATTGATCGACAATTTCAAGCTGGTGGACGGCGCCACGGGTTTGTTGCGCGAGGCGGAAACACTGTCCCTGCTGGCGGGCGCCAGCTGGCCGGCCCGCAATCCCCGGCAAAACCTGGCCGACCTGCGCGCCCAGGTGGCGGCCAATCAGAAGGGGGCCGAGGAACTGCACAAGATGGTCGCGCATTTCGGCCACGCCGTCGTGCAAGCCTACATGGGCCACGTGCAGGACAATGCCGAGGAAGCCGTGCGCAGGGTCATCACGACCCTGAAGGATGGCAGCTACGCGCTGGACCTCGATAACGGCGCGCGCATCCAGGTGGCGATCAAGGTCGACGTGGCGCGGCGCAGCGCCGTCATCGACTTTACGGGGACCTCAAGCCAGCTGCCGAACAATTTCAATGCGCCGTCCGCCGTCTGCATGGCGGCCGTGCTGTATGTGTTCCGTACCCTCGTCGACGACGAGATTCCCTTGAACGCGGGCTGCCTGAAACCTTTGACCGTGATCATCCCGCCCGGCTCCATGCTCAACCCGCAGTATCCAGCCTCCGTCGTCTCGGGCAACGTGGAAACCTCGACCTGCATCACGAACGCCCTGTATGGCGCGCTGGGGGCGATGGCCGCCTCGCAGGGGACGATGAACAATTTCACGTTCGGCAGCGCCAAATACCAGTATTACGAGACGATATCGGGCGGCTCGGGCGCCGGCCCCGGTTTTGACGGCACGGACGTGGTGCAGACGAACATGACCAATTCGCGCCTGACGGACCCGGAAATCCTCGAGTGGCGCTTCCCCGTGCGCCTGGACAGCTACAGCATCCGCGCGGGGTCGGGCGGGGCGGGGCGCTGGCACGGCGGCAATGGCGGCGTGCGCCGCGTGCGCTTCCTGGAGCCGATGACGGCGGCGATCCTGTCGAACAACCGGATTATTCCGCCGTTCGGCATGGACGGCGGCGAGGCGGGCGCGCTGGGACGCAATTACGTGGAGCGGGCGGACGGCACGGTGGAGCACCTGGCGCATATCGGCAAGACCGGCATGCTGGCGGGCGACGTGTTCGTCATCGAGACGCCAGGCGGCGGCGGTTACGGCAAGACGGAATAGGCCATGTCGGCACTGGCACTGGCACCGCTGAGCTGCGCGCGCACCTGGCCCACGTCGCGCATGGGCGCGCGGCCGAACTGGCGGCTGTATTCGCGGCTGAACTGCGATTCGCTGGCGTAGCCGACGCGGTAGCCGGCCGTGCCCGCGTCGATCTGCTCGACCAGCATCAAGCGCCGCGCTTCCTGCAGGCGCAGCAGCTTCTGGTACTGCATCGGCGTCATGGCCGTGATCGCCTTGAAGTGGTGGTGCAGCGACGACATGCTCATGTTCGCCATGCCGGCCAGGTGCTCGATGCGCAGCGGTTCGCAATAATTGTGCTTGATCCAGTCGATGGCTTGCCCCACCTGGTGCGACTGGCTGCTGGCCAGCGCCATGTGGCGCAGGCGCGCGCCGACTGGACCATTGAGCAGGCGGTAGGTCAGCTCGCGGCGGATCAATGGCGCCAGCGTGGCGATCTCTCCCGGCTTGTCGAGCAGGCGCACGAGGCGCAGCATGGCATCGAGCAGTTCGGCCGACACGTCGCTGACGGAAATGCCGCGCGTGGCAGGCAGGATTTTCTGCTGCGCCGCGCTTTCGCTGCTGCTTTCGCTGTCGAGCAGCGCGGCCACGTCGGCGATGTCGATCCCCAGCACCACGCACAGATGCGGCTTGTCCACGCTCGCTTCCACCACGCGCACCTGCACCGGCAGGTCGACGGAGGTCAGCAGATACTGCATGCGGCTGTAGTGGAAGGTTTCGCTGCCCAGGGTGACGTCCTTCGCCCCTTGCGCAATGATGGCCACGCTGGGGCGCGCCGCATGGAACAGCGATTCCGTGACGGACGACTGGCGGTGGAAGGTGAGGTTGCCGATGGCCGTCGTGTAGTCGCCCGTGCGCGGCGCGTGGCGGCTGATCAGGGCGGCGATTTCATCTTGCGGCGGGAGTGGTGTGGACAGGGTGGACATGTGGGCCAGTATGCGTCAGGTAGGTAAGGGCAGGGGCTGATCTTACGCAGATTTGGAGGATCGTGCAAAGGTCTTGCAGGATCGCGATAACGGCGGCCGGGCATCTCGGGCACACTTGTGCAATCGCATGCACGGCACGCGTCACCCCCTCGTCACACACATATAGATACTGGAGTTTTCATGACCACCATCGCCAAAGGCTACGCCGCACTGGGCCCGACTTCCGCACTGCAACCGTTCACGTTCGAGCGCCGCGCCCCGCGCGAAGACGACGTGGCCATATCGATCAAATATTGTGGCGTGTGCCATTCCGACATCCACCAGGCGCGCGACGAATGGGGCGGCGCCGCCTTCCCGATGGTGCCCGGCCATGAAATCGCCGGCGTCGTCACGGCCGTTGGCGCCAACGTCAGCAAGTTCAAGGTGGGCGACCATGTGGGCGTGGGCTGCTTCGTCGATTCCTGCACCACTTGCAAGACGCGCAACGTGGACCTGGAGCAGTATATGCCCGGCCTCATCCAGACCTACAACGGCCTGGAAGCGGACGGCAAGACGGCCACGCAGGGCGGCTACTCGGACAGCATCGTCGTCAAGGAAGGCTATGTGCTGTCGATTCCCGACAACCTGCCGCTGGACGCGGCCGCACCGCTGCTGTGCGCCGGCATCACCCTGTATTCGCCGCTGAACCACTGGAAGGCCGGCCCTGGCAAGCAGGTCGCCATCCTCGGCATGGGTGGCCTGGGCCACATGGGCGTCAAGATCGCCCACGCCATGGGCGCCGAAGTGACGGTGCTGAGCCAGACCCTGTCGAAGCGCGAAGACGGCCTGCGCCTGGGCGCCAATCATTACTACGCCACCAACGATGCGGAAACGTTCAGCAAACTGGCCGGCACGTTTGACCTCATCATCTGCACGGTGGGCGCGTCCATCGACTGGAACCAGTACATCAACCTGCTGAAGGTCGATGGCAGCATGGTCATCGTCGGCATCCCGGACGGCGCCGTGCCGCCGATCAGCGCCTTCGGCCTGGTGGGCGCGCGCCGCAGCCTGTCCGGCTCCATGATCGGCTCGATCAAGGAAACCCAGGAAATGCTGGATTTCTGCGGCAAGCACAATATTGTGTCGGACATCGAGATCATCCGTATCCAGGATATCAATGAGGCGTTCGAGCGCGTGGTCAAAAGCGATGTCAGATATCGTTTTGTGATTGACATGGCGTCGCTGTAACACCCGGCGCGCCTGTGTTTGTTGGATTACGCGCTTTGCGCTAATCCAACCTACGCATATCCAGCGTTCTGGTAGGTCGGATTAGCTCGCAGAGCGTAATCCGACATCCCGCCAAATCACCCCATCCCCGCCAAAAATCAAGCTCCCCTATCAATTTTTCTTTCCTTGCGTCAAAAATCGGCATAAAATGAAACCGTACAGTACAGTTTCACTACGTAGATTTAAAAAATCAGCCATCCCCGGCGCGTTGGCCTGGGCAGGGGAGGCGTCATGGATAAAAAATGGACACTTCAGTAAATAAGGGAGCGCCGGCAATCCCGGTGGTCTTCAGGGGCAAGCGGCTTGCTCTGACGGTTTTTGGCATTTTCCTCGGCTTTTCCGGCCTGGCCCTGGCGGCCGGTGGCATCGAACTGATTACCCTCGGCGGTTCCTGGTATTACCTGCCGGCCGGTCTGGGCCTGCTCCTCGCCGGCGTGCTGTATTTGCGCCGCAAGCCGCTGGCCAGCAGCATCGTCGCCGTGCTGGTCGTCGCCACCCTGGTCTGGGCCGTATGGGAAATCGGCTTCGCCTTCTGGCCCATGGTGCCGCGCCTGGCGCCGTTCCTCGTCATCGGCCTGGTGGCCGCCTTGCTGCATCCGTGGCTGGCGGGCCGCAAGCACAATGGGCAGTCGGGCGGCTTCGCGGCCCTGTTTGCCGTCGTGCTGGTAGCCGGTTTCGCTGCCATGTTCAAGCCGCACGGCGTGCTGGAAGCCACCGCGCAGCCGCGGCAGGATGCCGTGAAGGCCATCAATGACGGCAGCGCCAACTGGGCGCATTATGGCTATGGACCGCAGGGCACGCGCTTCGCGCCGTACACGCAGATCGACAAGGCTAACGTCGATCAGTTGCAGGTGGCGTGGACCTACCGCTCGGGCGAACTGGCCGAAGGCGCGTCCGAATCACAGAATACGCCGCTGCAGATCGGCGACACCATCTATACGTGCACGCCGACGAGCAAGGTCATCGCGCTGGACGCGGACACGGGCAAGGAACGCTGGACCTTCGATCCGAAGCCAGCCAACACGAAGACGTGGAACCGCTGCCGCGGCGTCGGCTATTACGAGCCGGCGAAAGTGACAAAGCCGTTCCGTTTTGACGGCATGCAGGCGGCCAGCGCGCCGGTGGCGGGTGCGTGCGCCAGGCGCATCGTGCAAGTGACCATGGATGCGCGCTTGATTCAGATCGACGCGCAGACGGGCAAGCAGTGCGAGGGCTTTGGCGACAAGGGCTCGGTCGACCTGACCGTCGGCCTGGGCAAGGTCAAGATGAACGTGCCGTACTACGCCTACACGTCCGCGCCCACGGTGGCGCGCAACCTGATCATCCTTGGCGGCTGGGTCTTCGACGGACGTTCCACGGATGAACCGTCGGGCGTCGTGCGCGCCTACAGCGCCGACACGGGGGAACTGGTGTGGGCCTGGGACCTGGGCAATCCGGCCATCACCAAACTGCCGCCGGAAGGGCAGACCTACACGCGCAGCACACCGAACATGTGGTCGACGCCCGCGTTCGACGATGCGCTGGGCCTGGTGTACCTGCCGACGGGGAACGAGCAGCCCGACTTCTGGGGCGGCAAGCGCCCGCCGCTGACGGAAAAATATGCGTCGGCCATCGTCGCCCTCGACATGGCCACGGGCCGCGAGCGCTGGACGTATCAAACCGTCCACCACGATATCTGGGACTACGACGTGGCGGCGCAGCCGGCCCTGTACGACGTCCCGGACGGCAAGGGCGGCAAGATTCCCGCGCTGGTGCAGCTGACCAAGCGCGGCCAGATCTTCATGCTGGACCGCCGCACGGGCAAGCCGATCGCCGAAGTCGTCGAAAAAGCCGTGCCGCAGGAGCACGCGGCCGGCGACTGGGTATCCAAAACGCAGCCATACTCCACCGGCATGCCGGCCCTGGGTGCGGAAACGCTGACGGAGCGCGACATGTGGGGCGCCACCTTCTTCGACCAGCTGGCGTGCCGCATCAGCTTCCGCAAGCTCAATTACCAGGGCGAGTTCACGGCGCCAAGCACGAAAGAAACCCTGATCTACCCGGGCTACTACGGCGGCTTCAACTGGGGCGGCGCGGCCGTCGATGAAAGCAATGGCTATATGTTCGTCAACGATATCCGCATGCCGCAAGTGGTCAGGCTGGTGCCGAGAGAAACGGTAGATGTGGCCAAGCTGACCTCGGGACATGGCGTGGGCAGCACCTATCCGATGGATGGCACGCCCTTCGTCATCGATCACAAGGCGTTTAACTCTCCGCTGGGCATTCCCTGCCAAAGTCCGCCGTGGGGCGTGTTTGCCGCCATCGACCTCAAAACGCGCACGAAAGTGTGGGAGCGTCCGGCCGGCACGGTGCAGGATGCCGTCATCAATGGCGTGCGCGCCCGGCTGCCTGTCCCGCTGGGCATGCCGACCCTGGGCGGCGGCATGAGCACGGCGTCCGGCCTGGTGTTTTATGCGGGCACGCAGGATTATTATTTGCGCGCCATGGATATCGCCACCGGCCGCGAAGTGTGGAAGGCGCGCATGCCGGTCGGCTCGCAAGGCACGCCGATGACGTATGTGTCGCCCAGGTCGGGCCGCCAGTATGTCGTGGTGGTCGCGGGCGGCGCCCGCCAGAGCCCGGACCGGGGGGATTACGTGATAGCATACGCGCTTCCCAAGACACAGTAAGAGTTTGCTTCATGCCCCAGTTGCTCACCGTTCCAGCTTCCCCGACTACCCGAAGCGAGGAGCGGCGGCGCAAGCTGCTGGTGGCGGCAGCGCACCTCTTCCTCGCATCAGGCTATGACGGCGTCAGCATGGACGCCATCGTGGCCGAGGCGGGCGGCTCGAAAGCCACCGCCTACCGTTACTTCGGCAGCAAGCAGGAGCTGCTGGTGGCGGTGGTGGAATACCTGTGCGCCGATTTCATCATCGACTTGCGCCGTCTCGATACCTCGCAAGCGGGCCTGGAACAGGGCTTGCAGCTGATCCTCGATGAACTGGTGGCCGTCGTCACCAGTCCCCGCCACGTGGATTTCTACCGCCTCGTCGTCACGGGCGCGGCCGCCGTGCCGGCCGTGGGCCTCACCTGGTACGAACACGGCCCGCAAGTGTGGCACGCGCTGATCCTGCGCCTGCTGGAACAACAGCGTACCCGGGGCCGCATCGCGCCCGACACCTCGTTTTCCAATTTGCCGCAAATCCTGTTCGATGCCGTCTTCTCGCACCTCACCACGCGTACCGTCATGCTGGGGCAGGGCGGCGATGCGGCCACGTTCCGGCCCTTGATCGCGGAGCTGATCGAACTGGTGGTGGCGCGGGTGGAGCGTGGCCCGGATTAGGCCAGGAAGGGTTGCAATCCGGCTGGCGCGATCTCGCGAATCGCACTCACGGATATGCTGCCGGTTGCGATGGCCTCCGCCGGCGCGCGCAAGCCGCGAGGAGTTCCAATATGCCGGCAACTCGCGCCAGACATGCAGGCCGTCTGCAGCGCCGCTGTACCGTCCCGCCAGACTACCCCGAGCCTTCCGGTCTTCATCTTGCATTGTTTGCAACTGGGACATTTTGTCTCAATGTATGGAAATTGTTTTAAAGTAGTATGCATCAAAGCGTGCAGCAACACCAACCTTGAGCAGACGCTGCTGAAGCAGTGTTTTGAGGTAGCGCTCCTCACGATAGATAGTGTCAAGTAATAGACTGGAAATACGCAAAATGATGGATTGGACCCCTATAGTCTTCGTTACGTTCAAGGCTCTCGTGCTCGGCACGGGCATGTTCTTCGCCATCAAGTGGCATTACGATCAAGGGAAGAAGGATAAGGATAAGGCGAAGCAGAATCGCGCGGTGCTGCGCGCGAGCGGCAAGGTGGTCGCAGGCTTCGTGCTATTGCTCATGGGCCTGGGACTCGTCACCTTCGTCATTGTGCGGATGGTCGGTCTGGACATGACCCTCCCATGATGGCAAAGAATAATCGGCCGATATCCAGTGATGCGGCAGCCATTCCTCAGGACGTCTTCTGCGGGAGCTGTTCGGCAAGCCCGATGAGGATGCCTTCAGGGCCACGGATGTAGCAGAGCCGATACATGTTTTCGTACTGGACGACTTCGCCGGCCAGCTTCGCGCCGCGTTTGACGAGCCGGACGAGCGTATCGTCGATATCGTCGACGGTAAACATGACACGCAGGTAACCGAGAGCGTTCACTGGGGCGTTGCGGTGATCGGCGGCCACGGGCGGCGCGAGGAAGCGCGATAATTCGAGACGGCTGTGGCCGTCCGGCGTACGCATCATGGCAATCTCGACGCGCATGCCGTGCAGTCCGGTGACGCCATCCGCCCAGTCTCCTTCAACCGGGGCGCGCCCTTCGAGAGCGAGGCCCAGTTCGGTGAAGAACTCGATGGCGGCATCGATGTCTTCTACCACGATGCCGACATTGTCCATACGCTTGACTGTCATGTTGCCTCCTGGGTGCCTAACGTCAACTGGACGTCAGATTAACGCCTTACGCATGCAGCATGGATTCCCGTCGCCTGGAGAAATCGTCGGCCCCTGGCTCTCGCCGCAGATTCTCTTGGTCACAGGGTTGCGACAGCATCAGGTAGCAATACCGTATTTATGCTGGGTCGCTGCATACTGCTGCTTCAGCGACTCCAGTTTCGGATGCTTGGGATCGATCTTGCTGATCACCTGCATCTGGTGCTGCGCCTGTTCGGCCAGCGGGGCTTCCCAGCCCAGCATGTTGAGCTGGCGCAGGATGGCGTCGACGGAAGCAAACAGCACGGGCAGGTTGCCCGGCGTCTTGCGCAGGGCCTGGCGCAGCACGAAGACGGCGCCCTTGAGCTCTCCGCTTTCCGATTTGCTGGCCGCATCCTGCATCAGTTCCTGCACCTGGTTGCTGATCTGCTGGCCCATGCCTTGCGCCAGGTCGTGGCGGCCCGCCTTTTCAAAGACATCGACGGCCGCTTCCATCGTCACGTCGCTGTCGGCTTCGTTGACGAGTTTCATCATGACGTCGGACGCCGCCTGTTCCAGATTGTTTTTCAGGCAGCTTTGCACGAGGCCCACCTTCAGCTGCGTCGACAGGCCCCGCGCCGTGTCCAGGGCGGCGGCGGCCAGCTGCAGTTCGCTGGCGGCGGCGATGTCGTTGCCCGACAGTTCATGCAGCATGGCCGCCGAGATGGCGCGGCACGCTTCCACGTTGGCGCCGCCACGCAGCGAGCGTTCCATGTCGCGCAGCACGCCGCTCGCCTGCGGCGCATCACCTTTCTTGACCAGCGTCTTGACCAGGTTGACATGGTCTTCCGGGTCGCGGAATTCGGAGTACTTCGCTTTCGTCACCACCTGTTTATATGCCCGTTCGGCCGCGCCGATGTCTCCCGTGTCATAGGCGATGCCGCCCAGGTGGCGCAAGCGGCGCACCATGTGTGGCGAAATGGCCACCGCGTCCTCGAGGATTTTCTTCGCCTGCAGCTGCTGGCCCATGGCTTCATGGTTTTGCGCCAGCAAGTCGTAGGCGGCCATGAAGCGGGGATAGACTTCCACCAGTTCCAGCAGCGCATCCTGCGCCTCTTCGTGGCGCTGCTGCTCGAACAGGGTGCGCGCCAGTCCCAGATGGGCCCAGGCCATGGGCCGCGTGGCCAGCATGTCGCCGTACAGCTGTTCCGCTTCCTTCCATTCATCGAGCGCGATGTGCAGTTCGGCGCGCAGGCGCGCGAAATCGGCCGCCAGGCGCGGGTGCTGCAGTTCGGCCGCGCGGCAGCTTTTCACGGCTTCGCGCAGGTCGCCCTTGTCGATCAGCTGATACGTGGGCAGGAACATGGCGCGCCGTTCGATGGCGCGCGCGATGCGCCCGCTCAGCACATCGACGGTGAACGGTTTCAAGATGTAGTCGGACGGGGTCAGCTCGGCCGCGCTGATCACCTTGCTGTGGATGGCTTCCGAGGTCAGCATGATGAAGATCGTCCACAGCCCGATCAGCTTATGGTGGCGCAAGTCTTCCAGCAATTGCTGGCCATCCTGGCCGTCCGTGCCGCTACCAAGATCGTATTCGCACAGGATGATGTCGAACGGTTTCTTCGTCAGCAAGCGGATGGCCGTGCCGGAATTGACGGCATATTCCACCTTGGTGATGGCCGCCTGGTTCAGCATATTGTGCAGATTGCCCCGCATGCTGGGGTTCGGGTCGACGATCAGGACAGATAAGTCGCTAGTTTCTGGCATGGTTCAGCTCTCGTTCATCTGTTCGGTCATTTGCGGGAACTCTTCTTATATGTATCTGTCTGGCAGTATTACTTTTTATCAGCATACTGCAAAGCCGGGCGACACTGCCAGCAAAATGCATGCAATCGGGCGCGGGGCAGGGCGCAGGGCGCGTCCGGTGGCGTGGGGCGTTGTATTTCATGGCGCGGCGGCCCTGCGCGCGGGTGCGGGCGACGCATATCCGAGCAAATAGTTGACTAGCATGATAGTATCCTAATTACAACTAGTGTTGAATGCCGCGCAATCTTGCGGCCAGGCATGCGCAAGGCTGTACCGGGCGCTTTTCTTCTTTCTGGTGTCGATACCCGTATGCGTGTTCCTGACTTATCTTCCCTGCGGCGCATTGCTGTTCCCCTCGCATTTGGCGGCAACAGCGAACAGCAGCACACCTATTTTGCGGAGCTGCACCGGGTCGGCATGGTTACGCAGCTGCTGGGCATCATTGCCTATAGCCTGACCTGGCTGATGATGCCGGAGCCTTATCATCCGAACTTCTCGCATGCCGTGCTGGCGCTGCTGGGCATGTTGACGAGCCTGATCGTGCGCTACCGCTGCACCACCTTGCCCGTGCTGACCATTACGGGCGCCTGCGCCGTGCTGACCCTGACTTTTGGCCTGCGCACCATGGCCGACGCCGTCCATCACGCCAGCTTCTGGGTCTTGCCTGTGGGCGTCTTCATGACCCTGGCCATCGCCTCCATCTTCAATGGCGGCCTCAGCTACCTGGCCGTGGTGGCCGGCGTGTGGTGGAACGTGGGCCACGGCCTGTATCCCGTCAACGCTGGCTTGCCCGACGAATCCTGGGCGCCGTTGATGATCGCCGTCAGCATCCTGTTCGGGCTTGCGCTGAATGTCAGCTTCAGCTTGTTGCGCTTGCGTAACTACCACTCCAAGCTGGAATTGACGCGGCTGGCCTTCCAGGACAGCCTGACGGGCTTGAACAACCGCCGCATGTTCACGCAGCGCGCCCAGCAGATGCATGGCGCGCCGCAAGGCGGCATGCTGCATTTCCTGATGATCGATATCGACGATTTCAAGATCATCAACGACCAGCAGGGCCACGATGCGGGCGACGAGGTGCTCGTGCGCACGGCCGCCATCATCGCCGACAAGGCGCAGGGCCATCTGTGCGGGCGCCTGGGCGGCGAGGAATTCGGCGTCGTCTACGCGGGCGACCGCGAGGCCGTGCGCGCCTTTGCCGGCGCCCTGGTCGCTGCCGTCAGCCAGGCTTTTCATGCCGCACAGTTCGTGTCGATCAGCGTGGGCGTGGCCGAACTGGACCGGGGCAAGGACCTGGGCCACAGCTACCGGTTGGCCGACGAGGCGCTGTACCTGGCCAAGCGGCAGGGCAAGAACCGCTATGTGATCGCCTGATGTCAGGCCGAGGGTGTTGTTGCCATGTCAAAAATGGCCGCTGTGCGGGGCAAAAGGGTGGCAAAGCCCCAAGTTCCGGTCATAAGACAGGGGTAAAACGGGTATAATGCGCGCAAAGGAAATTTGCCGTACGAAAGATATTGTCATACCTACCTTTAACCCGCAGCCACGCTGCATCAACCACCTTCCAATCATGTTGATACTGCCGGGTTCCAATGCCCTGTCCCATTTCCGTAGCCACCGTCTGTTAAGCCAACTGCAAGCCGTCTCGCCTGCGATTGTTGCCGTACAAGCACGCTATGTCCATTTCATCGATGCCAGCGCGCCTCTCACCAACGACGACAGCACGCGCCTTGGCGCCTTGCTGACGTACGGCGAGCCGGCCCACGCTGACAATACGGAAGGCGCTGCCGAAGAATTCTTCGTCATCCCCCGTTTCGGCACGATTTCGCCGTGGGCTTCGAAAGCCACCGACATCGCGCACAACTGCGGCATGGCGCACATCAAGCGCGTCGAACGCGGCATCGCTTTCCGCATCAACCTGAAATCGGGCATCCTGGGCAGCGCCATTGGCGCCGGCAAATTGACGGACGAGCAAGTGCAAGCTGTGGCCGACCTGCTGCACGACCGCATGACGGAATCCGTGCTGCGCAGCGCCGACGACGCCAAGGACCTGTTCCGCACCCTGGAAGCGCGTCCACTGGAATCGATCAACTTGCTGGGGCAGGGCAAGCGCGCACTGGAAACGGCGAACACGGAACTGGGCCTGGCGATGTCGGAAGACGAAATCGACTACCTGGACGCCGCCTTCACCAAGGCCGGCCGCAACCCGACGGACGTGGAACTGATGATGTTCGCGCAGGCGAACAGCGAGCATTGCCGCCACAAGATCTTCAACGCCGACTGGACCATCGACGGCGTGGCGCAACCCAAGTCCCTGTTCGGCATGATCAAGAACACGCATGAACTGCAGCCGAAGGGCACCGTCGTCGCCTACAGCGACAACTCGTCCATCATGGAAGGCGCGACCGTGTCGCGCTTCTACCCGCGCGGCGCCAGCCACGAATATGCGGCGTCAAACGAACTGACGCACACCCTGATGAAGGTGGAAACACATAACCACCCGACGGCCATCTCTCCCTTCCCGGGCGCCTCCACGGGCGCGGGCGGCGAGATCCGCGACGAAGGCGCGACGGGCCGCGGCGCCAAGCCGAAAGCCGGTTTGACGGGTTTCACCGTATCGAATCTGTCGCTGCCGGACGCCGTACGCAGCTGGGAAACGGCCGCTTCCGTGACGGCGCCATTGGCCTCGCGCACGGATGCGGACCAATACGGCAAGCCGGAACGCATCGCTTCGCCCCTGCAGATCATGATTGAAGGCCCGCTGGGCGGCGCCGCGTTCTCGAACGAATTCGGCCGTCCGGTCCTGGGTGGCTATTTCCGCACGTATGAACAGAACGTCGGCGCAGACAAAGACGCCGTGTTCGGCTACCACAAGCCGATCATGATCGCGGGCGGCATCGGCAATATCTCGGCGCAGCACACGCACAAGAACGACATCCCTGTCGGCAGCCTGCTGGTGCAGCTGGGTGGCCCGGGCATGCGCATCGGCATGGGCGGCAGCGCCGCTTCGTCGATGACCACCGGCAGCAACACGGCCGACCTGGACTTCGATTCCGTCCAGCGCGGCAATCCGGAAATGGAACGCCGCGCCCAGGAAGTCATCAACGCCTGCTGGCAAATGGGCGCGGACAACCCGATCATCTCCATCCACGACGTGGGTGCGGGCGGCTTGTCGAACGCGTTCCCGGAAATCACCAACGACGCCAAGCGCGGCGCGATTTTCGATCTGCGCAAGGTGCCGCTGGAAGAATCGGGCATGGCGCCGAAGGAAATCTGGAGCAATGAATCGCAGGAACGCTACGTCCTGGCCATCGCGCCGGAAAGCCTGCCGCTGTTCAAAGCCATGTGCGAACGCGAACGCTGCCTGTTCGCCGCCGTGGGCGTGGCCACCGAAGAGCGTCAATTGAAGCTGATCGACCCGGAACTGGGCAACGAGCCGGTCGACATGCCGATGGACGTCTTGCTGGGCAAGCCGCCGAAGATGCAGCGCGACGTGGTCCACGTGGCCAACGATTTCCCTGCCATTGATCTCACCGGCATGGACCTGGTTGATGTCGCGCAAAAAGTGCTGCTGCTGCCAACTGTGGCCGACAAATCCTTCCTGATCACCATCGGCGACCGCAGCGTGGGCGGCATGACCGTGCGCGACCAGATGGTGGGACCATGGCAAGTGCCGGTGGCCGATTGCGCCGTCACCACCATGAGCTTTGAAGGTTATCTGGGCGAAGCGATGGCCATGGGCGAACGCACGCCGCTGGCCGTCATCGACGCAGCCGCTTCCGGCCGCATGGCCGTGGGCGAAGCCGTCACCAACATCGCCGCAGCAGCCATCGGCGACATCTCCGACATCAAATTGTCCGCCAACTGGATGGCCGCCTGCGGCCAGCCTGGCCAGGATGCAGCCCTGTATGACACGGTCAAGGCTGTCGGCATGGACCTGTGCCCGGCGCTGGGCATCAGCATCCCCGTCGGCAAGGATTCGCTGTCGATGCGCACGACGTGGAAAGACGAGAGCACGGGCGCGGCGAAATCCGTCACGTCGCCGGTGTCGCTGATCGTCTCCTCGTTCGCGCCAGTGACGGACGTGCGCAAGTCGCTCACGCCGCAGCTGAAAACGGACAAGGGCGACACGTCGCTGATCCTGATCGATCTGGGCCGCGGCAAGAACCGCCTGGGCGCCTCGGCGCTGGCGCAAGTCATGGGCCAGTTGGGCAATGAAACGCCGGACGTGGACAGCGCGGAAGACTTGAAAGGCTTCTTCGCGGCCATTCAAAAACTCAACAGCGACGACAAGCTGCTGGCCTACCATGACCGTTCGGACGGCGGCCTGTACGCCACCCTGACGGAAATGGCCTTTGCCGGCCACACGGGCATGTCCGTCAACCTGGACATGCTGACCATGGAAGGCGAGCACTCGAGCGACTGGGGCGACGCCAAGAACTGGACGGGCCAGGTAGCGGAACGCCGCAACGAACTGACCCTGCGCGCCCTGTTCAGCGAAGAGCTGGGCGCCGTGATCCAGGTGCGCGCGGAAGAAAAGTCGCTCGTCATGGACGTGCTGCGCACCTTCAACCTGGGCGCCTGCAGCCATATCATCGGCAAATTGAATGACCGCGACGTGATCGAATTCACGCGCGACGCCAAGCTGATTTACACCCAGCCGCGCGCCGACCTGCACCGCCTGTGGAGCGAAACGAGCTGGCGCATCGCCCGCCTGCGCGACAATCCGGCCTGCGCGGACGCCGAGTACGACCGCCTGCTGGACGTGCAAGATCCGGGCATGTCGCCTATCGTCACCTTCGACCAGAACGAGAACATCGCCGCGCCATTCATCGCCACGGGCGTGCGTCCGCGCGTCGCCATCCTGCGCGAGCAGGGCGTCAACTCGCACATCGAGACGGCCTACGTGATGCACCAGGCAGGCTTCACGGCTGTCGACGTGCACATGAGCGACCTGATTGCGGGCCGCGTGAAGCTGGACGACTTCCAGGGCGTCATCGCCGTGGGCGGTTTCTCCTACGGCGATGTGCTGGGCGCGGGCGAAGGCTGGGCGAAAACCATCCTGTTCAACGCCAGCCTGGCGGAACAGTTCGCGCGCTTCTTCAACCGCACGGACAGTTTTGGCCTCGGTATCTGCAACGGCTGCCAGATGATGAGCAACCTGAAATCCATCATCCCCGGCGCCCACGCCTGGCCTAAATTCACGCGCAACAAGTCGGAGAAATTCGAAGGCCGCTTTGCCATGGTCGAAGTGATGGATTCCCCATCGATCTTCTTCAACGGCATGGCCGGTACCCAGGCCGGCATCGCCATCGCCCACGGCGAAGGCTACGCCGACTTCTCGCAAACGGGCGACATCACCCAAGTCACCAAAGCTATGCGCTTCGTCGACAACAAGGGCGCCGCCACCGAAGCGTACCCGTACAACCCGAACGGCTCGCCGGAAGGCATCACCTCCGTCACCACGCCAGACGGCCGCTTCACCGTGCTGATGCCGCACGCGGAGCGCGTGTTCCGCAGCGTGCAACAGTCCTACCACCCTGAAGCATGGGGCGAAGATTCGCCATGGATGCGCATGTTTAGGAATGCGCGGAAGTTTGTGGGGTAATTTGCTAGTTGCGGCGCGGCGTCTTGCTTCAAGACGCTGCTGCTGGGGTAGGATGAGAAAGCCGCTGTCGGGAGACAGCGGCTTTTTTATGAGGCTCAGAACTCTAGTGGTATTTACTACTTCTATTGCTGAATGCTGACATCGTTCCCTCGAGTACGTTCACCACATTTGAATTTATTGATGGATTTTCTATTGATCCGGAAATATAAGATATTGTCGAATTATTTTTTCTGTCAAAAGTGGAGCATATTACCTGTTCGGCATCACAAACAACAGCCAAATTGGGATTGTGTGTAACCATAATTATCTGCCTATATTTTTTGGCTTCATTTAGAACCGGAACAAGTAAGCTAACCACCGTCTCATTGTCGAGATTTTCTTCAGGCTGATCTAGAATTATCGGATTTCGTCCCTTGTCTACAAGTAGATAGAAGATAAGTAATAGCGCGCCCCTCTGTCCAGGGGAAAGTTGTTCGATTTGCGCATCTTGAAACATAAGTGTGTATCTTGGCTCCATAAATGATAGGCCAAAAATGAGATCGTACACCTCGCTAGATGATTTTTCTTTTCTTAGTAGATTCTTTATTCCAGTAATGTTCTTTCCTTGCGAAGCGGCGGCTGATATTTTGTTGTTGAGTTGATCAATGAAATTAATTACATCGTTTTTCTCACTAAAGTTACATTGATCAGTTAATTTTTTAATGGTTGCGTGGCTTTCATCTTCACCTCTAAATTCCCCTGTATTCTGCTTAATTAAAGAGAATAGAGAGTTTCCAATGGAGGTGGGCGAGCCTATTAAAGTTGCTTGAAACTGAAGTTTATATTCATCCCTTATAAGTTTGTTTTTCCTTATTAGATCTTGAACTGGTTTGAATAACCCTTCTCTTGCTTTTCTCTGGGAATTCAGAATTTCAAAAATTTCCCCAGATAACTTAATTCTTTTTGCTCCATTCTCTTCAAGTGTTTCTGGTAGGGTTTCAATTTGTTCTATCCTTGATTTTAATCCAGTCAGGCTGTCTGGTGCGTCTTCATTTCCAATTAATTCTGAATTTTTTTCGTTCCATTCTGCAATTGCCGAAATTCTTTTTTGGTGCAAAAGTTGCGGTGCGTTTAATTTTTCTCTCAACAAAATAATGTCGTTCGATAGTTTTTGTTTTTTGGACGTATTTATTTCTTCTTGTGAGTGAATTTCCATCTGAGCGTTAGGGATGGATTCTGCTATGGCGTTTAAAATTTCATTATTTATCGTCATCCCTACAATTTCAACTGGTTTTATGGCAAGATTCGCCGAGTCTGTTTCTGTGTCAAATAGAAATTGCTTATATGACCTTTCTAGTATTTTTATTCTTTCTCGAATATTTTCTATTGATTTTATTTTTGATGCTAATGTTGAATTTTTTGTTGAATTTATTTCCGATACTTCGTCTATTTTTTTAATTTCTATATTTTTGCAACTTAATTCATCTATTGTGTTTTTCTGCTCGGGACTAACCTCTTCATTAATGGGGCCTACTGGCTCAGGCTCATTTTTCTTGTGCTCTTCTATTTGGCGTTCTTTATGTTTTAATAGTTCACGTAATGAGCCGATAACTTCGGGCTGAAGCTGTTCTTCAATACCGCTGATGACCTGATTTAATTTGGTTAGATCTTTTCGATACTCATTTAATTGGTCACGTAATCCACTTTCTTGTTTTTCTATTAGCTGATTGAAATCTAGTGCTCCGAGTCGTATTTTTTCATCGGCATGAGAAAAAATAACTGATCTTAATTCATTTTCAAAGGCATTGGATTTCCCATAGACATGCGCATTGCATAAGTCCTCAAAATGCCCTTGGGGAATATAACGTACTAATTCAACTTTTTCATCCTGTGGGTCATCATTTAAGTTGTTTGTATTGGTGACCTTGTCATGCCATATCATTTTTGCTGTAAAATTTTTTGCTGGGTCTCCAGATTTCCCTCTAAATCTATCTTTTTTTAGAAATGAAAAGTGTAATTTTTGCTTAGAATTTCCAGATAGGGCAATAACATCTGCTAAGGCACTCTTTCCGCTTCCTTTATTTCCGATGATGGCGATTAAATCGCTGTTTAGAGGAATTGATATGCCATCTAACCATGATCCAGACGTTGCGGTGTTAGGTGGAGTATTGATTTCAATTTTCTCAATAAAAAATCCCTTATTCTCATTTATCTCGGATATTTTTGGAGGTAACTCTCCGATATATGAGCGTTTTGCTGGTTCTTTTATAGCATGGAGTAAACCGAGGAATGTCGGATCTGCTTTGATCCAAGTTGCTTTCCCTGATGGGAAGTCCCCGTAACCTCGTTTGTCATTATCATTCGCAGTACCCACAAAACTATGCGCATCACTGCCGGCCACCACGAGTCTTGGTATATTGGAAAGTCCTTTTTGAAAATTTGCAATGAAATTTTCATTTTTTGAAGTTACCTCCCCTACGAAACAATCGCGAATTTCGAGATTCCGAGATTCAAAAATTGGAGATGTTTTGAAAAGTCCCAAGAAATAGGCATAGTTGTCTTTCCATTTAATTCCAGTTAGCCCATCACTTGTATCATATGGCATAAATCCTATCGCTTGTCCGTTGGGAACCTTGTTGATGGCATTTTTGTAACTTTCGCAGTTTATTTCTGCAATTGTAGAGCCAGCATTAAGTGCGGAAGTGTTATTGATTTCGATCTCAGACTTGGAAAATCCATGAGTCTTAAGTTTGTCCTCTGCAGTTTGTCGAGCTAGTGTTATGAGTGCATCATTTGATAATGGTCTATCTATCGATTCAATGATTAATGAGGCTTTGAAATCATTTAATATTTGATCAGGTGTTTCATCTGAAAATAGGACGTGAGCATTTAACCGGCCACTCATTGGAGCCATTAGCCGTAATTCAATTCCGGGAAAAACTGTCTTCAGTAATTTTGGTGCATCTGGCTCACTCAATCGTTTTTTTAATGCAAACCAACCATCAAAAGTCCAATAATCCATTAACGCGAATACTTCTGGTTTCGCATTGTTCAGCGCATTGATCATTTCATCTACAAGATCTCGATTGTGTGTGGAATCTATTTCGGAGTCGAATTTTTTTCCCTTCCAATGAAATGATGCCGGAGTGTGAATGTGAAGATCCCATTGTCGCCATTCTGATCCGCGTTCAAATAATTTACCGTTTTTCACTTTAGATCCTATCTAAATATTTTTGTAAAATTTTTATTATAATAATATTAATAGTTATATTCTATGACTAAATATTTTTAGCCACCCCCACAATCACCACCGCCGACGGCACCAATAAAAACTGTGCAATCAGCGTTCCCGCCAATCTGCTTCCCACCAGCCACACTACCGCCCGTCTAAACTGCGATTCTTCGATCTTGCCCTCGATGACGTCATCCGTCATGCCCGACATGTGCGGGTCGATGAAGACGGCCATCATGATGGTGGCTCCGCCGTTGATGATCGATGAAAGGGTGCTGGAGGTGACGCGTACGCTGGGGTCCAGCACGCCTGCGTACAGTGCGGCGAAGACGCCTACCGTCCACAGGGCCGTGGCGATGACGTTCATGGCGGTCATGGAGAAGGAGACGCCGGATTTTTCGTGCAGGCCCGTCACGTTGGCGGGCTTGGGCAGGCTGGCGGAGGTCTTGAGGTAGGACAGGCCGCCCTTGAAGACGGCGTGCAGCAGCAGTTTGGGCACGGACCTGTGTACCTGGAAGTGTTCGACGGCGCGGCAGAAGGCGCGCTGGAAGGTGGGGATCAATATCGCGCCGAGTATCGTCGCCAGGCTGGCGGAAAATAGCAGCCAGCGGAAGTCGAGCAATAGCGTGCTGGCGGCAACATGCTGGTCGATGCCCGTTTCCACGCGCTTGGCGAGCAATGGTCCCAAGAAGGAATTCGACGTGCGCGACAACAGCATCAGGATGCTGAACAGGGCCAAGGACACGGCGATGCGCCGCGTGCGGATGCCGGCGATGCGCACGGAATAGGCGAGGGTGCCGATGATGTGGATGATGAACGTCAGTGCACAAATCAACAGCAATTGCTTGTCCATCACAACCTTGCAATAAAGAAAAAGTAATTCCAATGCTGCCATGGAGTTACTTATTTTTCAACTGCAAAGAAGATAATGCACACACGATCTTGCTTTTGTGGTGTTTTATGTGCGCTAGTGTGGCGTTGGCTGAATTTCACCCAAGGCAGAAACTGGGGTCAGACCCTGCAGGGGAAATGTCCCCCAATGGGGGACATTTCGATCACGAAGTGACTGACCCCGGCTCTTTGCCTGTGGGTTGGACCATGCGGTCAGCGGAGGCAAGGCATGCTTCCAGCGCTTGCATTCCACCCCCGCGCCCCCAGCTAGGTGACAGTGGTAGCCTGTAGCGCTGCCTCATTCGAACCAACCAGGAGAACCGCCATGAGTTTCGATTCCTTTCTGTCCAAACTGAAGACCAAAGCCAGCGAACTGAAGACCGAAGCCCTGAAGTACAAGAACAAGGATTTCCTGAATGCCGCGATGGCGGGATCGGCCCTGATCGCCATGGCGGACGGCGGCGTCAGTGCGGAAGAGAAGCAGAAGATGGTGAAGTTTATTGAAAGCAATGACGCGCTGTCCGTGTTTACCACCACGGACGTGATCAAGGCTTTCCAGGAATATGTCGGCCAGTTGGAGTTCGACAAGGATATCGGCGAAGCCAAGGCGTATCAGGCGCTGGGCAAGATGAAGTCGAATGTCGAGGCGTCGCGCCTGCTGGTGCGCATGATCATCGCCGTCGCTTCGTCGGACGGCAATTTCGATGCCAACGAGCAGCGCGTGGCCAGCAAGATCGCGCGCGAGCTGGGCTTGAATCCTGCGGAGTTCGAGCTGCAGTAACTGCCAGGCCAGCCGGCCCCGGCTGGCCGGCTAGCTTAATCCTTGTCCCACCACGGTGGCGCGTCCTCCGACCTCGGGCATGCCATCTTCAATGCACTTATCTTGTAGCGGATCTCGATCACTTGCCCATGGTGAAACGGACCGCGTATCCAGTCGCCGGAATGAAAGAGGTAGGACTTGCCATTGATGCAGCGTTCGGTCGGCATGTCGCCGATGGGGCCGGTCGAACGCAGGGTGACGCGCACTTCGCCAGTGGCATCGAGCGGCGCGTCGGCGCTTGCATACAGTATATCTATGCCGACATCGCAGACACTGGTGCTGCCTATCTTACTGCAGTACTTGATATACGTTTGCTGGCGCGCCGTGACCATGTGATCCTCATGCCGCATCGGCTTGCCATCGTCAAAGGTAAAGCGCAGGACGACTTGCGTGGGCTCGCTGGCCGGATGGCGCGTGGTGCTGGTGCAGGCGGCGCTGACGAGGGCCAGCAAGGGCCAGGCCAGCAGGCGCAGGATGCCGCGCAGCAGCGTCGAGATCGGGTTGTTGCCGGATGGATGCTGCATGTGGCGTTGCCATTTGTCTCATGAACGGGGCGCCGATCATAGCATGCGAAGGCAGCGGTTCCGCTAGCACGCACCGCGATTCAATTCCTGCAGCACTTTCTTGCACAACACCCCATAGCCCACACCCGTGCCCCGTTTGTGTGCGGCCAGGTCGTAGCCGGCGCTGATGTCGTCCCATGCCACGCTACCGGGCAGGGGGCGCAAGTCGTCGTCCAGGTCCATCTCGAAATGAATGAAGTGGCCATCGGCGCTCAGCAGCTTGCCGTACACGGCGGGCATGCCGGGGCAAGCCAGTTGCAGGTCCAGCATGAGGGCCGTGCCCAGCGCCACGCCATGGCTGGCCGCGCACTGGCGCAAGGCGTCGGGCAGGGGACGCGCGCGCCACCAGGCCGCCGTCTGCTTGATGGCGGCCTGGGTCAGCGCGTTTTGCTGCTGGACAGAATACTGTTTGCTCATGGCTGCCACCCATGCGGCACGCGGCTTGCCGCCCTAACGCGATGCCAGGCCCATGCTTTTTACATGGGCGGGCACGATCACGCCGCTGGCCAGTTTTTCGGCCGGTACCCGCATCAGCACTTCGCCGCCCACGCTGCCGTCGTCGCGCAAGTCGATGCGCATGGCCAGTTGCTGGTCGAGCGCCACGAAGCTGTCGCTGCCGGTGGCGATGATGCGGTGTTCTTCCTGGTCATCGATGCGCGCATACATCATGGCGCCGATAGTTCCCGCGTTGCGCAGGTAGAGCACTTGCCCGTTCGACAGCTCATAGCCGCCGCGGAATGGGGCAAACCTTTCCGCACTCATGAAATGTTTGTGTGCCGGCAATTCGATCGTGTGCAGGCGTCCGCCGGGAACGACGACCGTCTGGCTGTCGGGCAGCGTTTGCGCATTTGCCAGCAGGGCGCAGACGCCCAGGGTGCCGGCCAAGATCCATGTTTTCATTTTTTTACCCATCCTTGAACTTTGGTGCCGTCCGCTGCCGGCGCGGCGATGTTGATGCGGGTGACAGGGGAACCGAACCGGCTGGTCCGCAAGCGCTGCTGTCACACTGGCAAGGCGCGGGCTGCCGGTGTTGCCAGTGTAGACAGGCAAGATGCACCGCGCATCATCCGATCGGATGACACGGCCTCATGCATCGAGCACGGTCAGGTGCGCCGTGGCGCCGTGGATCAGGGCAATCAGCTCGCCCTGGCGCCGCGTATCCGTCTTCAAATAGGTGTGGTGCAGATGCGTCTTGACGGTGTTGACGCTGATGCCACCCTGCGCGGCGATTTCTTCGATGGTGGCCCCTTGCGCCAGCGCCTTGCCCACTTGCGCCTCCGCTTGCGTCAAGTCAAACAGCTGGCGCAAGGCAGGGACGGACGTGCTTGCTTTGGTGGGATCGCGCGCGATCAGCAGCGCGCATGGCGGCTGGCAATCGGCAAGCGGGGTGACGGTCAGGGCCAGGGGGCTTTGCTGCTTGCGCGTCAGGCGCAGCGACTGGCATTGCGCCGCGCCGCCGGCGCTGGCAATCACCAGGCGCACGGCGCGCATCAGAGCGGGCGGGGCAGCGTGTTCCAGCTGCGCCGCATGCAGGGCATGGCCGGCGGGAGTGGCGAAACGCAATCCGAGGTTGGCGTCGAGCACCAGCACGACGGCGCCCATCGCGTCGAGCGCTGCCAGCGCACAGTGGCTGGCCAGCTGCGCTTCGCGCAAGCGCTGCTGCAGGCACAGGGCGCGCTGCAGATGCGGCAAGAGCTCCTGCCATTGCTGGCCGCTGAGGCCAGCGCTGTCGAGCTGCGGCCAGTCGCCGATGCCGCAGGCCGAGTCGTACATGGCGCCGATCAGTTTGCCCACATTCATTGCCGTGCTCATGCTTGCCCCCAATCCTGATTACATCAGTGTGCCGCGGGCGTGCAGGTGCGGAACTGGGTAAGGGCAGTGTGGTACAGCGATTAGCCCCACCTTTGTAAGGAAGGGCTGGACGCTGCCATCTGGCCTGGGCATCTTTCAAGATAGTATAAATATGGCACCGCTGCAATGCGGTGCTGCAGCGGATTACGGATGTCCGCTACGCACTTTCGGCAACCAGGCGTTCCAGGAGCATGCGGGATTTCGCGTCCCTGGCATGAACACAAGGTCACCAAGCTCTTTTGGGCCGAGCGCGCCTGTGACGTTCGCGTGCAACGATCAAGTTTCCGCTCTGGCTGCAGTCAGTGCAACCTGGAATGGACCGGTGCCAGGCGCAGCAATGGTCAAAGTCAAATGCATGATGACTTGGCCGTTCATCGATACCGCATAGCTCGTGCTCGATAGGCTTGCAGTCGCACTGGCCGGCGTGACCATCTTCGATTGGTAGGTGGCCCCCTGGGTCTTCAAATAATCCAGGAAGCCGACCACCAGATTCCTGGTCATCAACGCGTCCAGGTCATTTGCAAAGACATTGCATGCGCTCTCGCCGATACTCGTCAGGACGAAGCGCGAGTTGTCGAGTTGCACGTTCCAGGCGTTACCAGAGTAAGCCCCCAAATATGCTGCCGCATCGGTGCTTGATAGCCTTTGAAAGCCCGGCCGTGCTAACCAGGCCTGGAATTTTTCCGGATAGGGGAAGTTCATAAAACAGCCTTGCACGAACTGGTCAACGACCTGCGCGGTAGCCAATTCGGACGCTTTAGGAGAAGCACAAGCAGCGAAAGGGGAAACAAACAGCAGAAGTGCCGCAACGATTTTCTTCATGAATAACCTTAAATTTAGTTGCTATCTATCCGTTTCTGGCCGCTACTGGATGGCCGGAATAGTTCAGTGTACGAGGTTGTTGCTTTCACGGCAAGTTCGTCAGGTGCCCGATGGGCGAGGACAAGGAAACTGGCAGGCGGCACGGGCCAGGGACAAAAAATCCCGGAAAATGGTGATTTTGACCGCGTGCTATAGCATCCGAAGCAATCGGACACATGGAAAACATATCCATAGGGTAAGCTTCGGGGCTAAGCTATTTCGCAACTCTATCAAAATTACATGACCTCCATAATGATCCCCGATGTCGCCCTGGTCGACAATACCGAACAACGCACGCCGCTGGTGCTCGTGCTGGACTGCTCCGGCAGCATGGATGGCGAGCCCGTCTCGCTGCTCAACGAAGGCCTGGCCTTGCTGGAACAGGAACTCAAGTCCGATGTGATCGCCGCCAAGCGCGTGCGCATCCTGGTGATTCAATATGGCGCCCACGATGAAGCCGTGGTGGCCAGCAACTGGTGCGATGCCATGGATTTCACGGCGCCACGGCTGGAAGCGAACGGCACCACGCCGACCGGCGCGGCCGTCGAGCTGGCCCTGGCCGAGATCGAGCAGGAAAAGCAGCGTTTCCGCCAGGCGGGCGTGGCGTACACGCGGCCGTGGCTGTTCTTGATGTCCGACGGCGAGCCGACAGACCGCTGGCAGCATGGCGCCGAACAGGCGCGCGCGGCCGAGCAGGCCAATAAAGTGGCGATCTTCCCCATCGCCGTGGGCGACAACGCGAATATCGATTCCCTGGGGCAGTTTTCCAGCCGTGGCGAACGGGGCGTGAAGCAGTTGAAAGGCTTGCAGTTCCGCGAACTGTTCCTGTGGCTGAGCGCCAGCATGCAGGTGGTGTCGCAATCGCGTCCCGGTGCGCAGGCGCAACTGGCCTCGACGGACGGCTGGTCCGTCGTGAATACGTGAAAGCCCGCTGATCCATGGCGATAGGAAACATGCATAGCAAGCAGTGGCGCGTGTTCGGCGCCTCCGTCACGGGCAAGGCGCACCTGGATAAGGATATTCCTTGCCAGGACGCGCACGCGCACGCCGTCGTGAACGACGTTCTGGTCGCCATCGTCTGCGATGGCGCCGGTTCTGCCAGGCTCAGCGAGCAGGGCGCGCAGTTTGTTGCCACGCACACCGTGCAGGCGCTGGCCGGTAGACTGGAGCAGGGCGCCACCGTGCAGGACTTACATGACGGCGCGCTGGCCGGCATCCTGGCGCAGATCCGCGCCGCGCTGGACGACATCGCCCGCGCCGCCAACGCCACCCTGGATGACTACGCCTCCACTGTCGTCGGTGTGGTCATGGGGCAAGATACCGGCTTCTTCTTCCACCTGGGCGATGGCCTGGGCGTGGCGCAACTGCTTGATGGCGGCGAACTGATCTCGCTGCCCGCCAACGGCGAATACGCCAACGAAACATATTTCATCAGCGGCGAGCGCTGGCGCGAACAGCTGCGCCTGCTGCCGATTCCCCGGTCCGTGCGCGGCGTGGTGCTGATGTCCGATGGCTGCATGCCCTTTGCCATGAGCAAGAACAATGCGGCCCTGTATGCGCCGTTCATGGATGCCGTGCAAGGTTATCTGTGCACGGTCGACAGCGTGGAGCTGGGCAATACGGCGCTGGCCTCCACCCTGGCCGACCCGCGCACGCACCAGATCACGGGCGACGACAAGACCCTGCTGCTGGCTTTGCGCGCATGAGCCGGAAGCAGGGTGTGACACCGGGCCTGAGTCCGGGTGGAAAAATTTGGCTGGATAAAGTCCGCAGCCTGGTCCTGGGAAAGCTCATCAAGAGCGGCGGCGCAGGCAGCGTGTATCTGCTGCCCGGCGCGCCTGCGCAGGTCGCCAAGCTGTACCACCCGCACCTGGACCGGGCCGCCAACCGGCGCAAGCTTGAAGCGATGCTGGAACTGTCGCCCGAGCTTCCCGATCAATTGGAAAACGGCAAGCGCTACGTGCAGATCGCCTGGCCGCAAGCGGCCGTGTTCGACGGCCAGGGCGGTTTTGCCGGCTTCGTCATGCCTTTGCTGGACATGGCGCAGACGGCCGAGCTGGAACAGATCATGCAGGAGCGCCAGGCGCGCGCGGCCGGCCTGCCCACGGGACTCGGTCCCAAGCTGACCCTGGCCGCCAACCTGGCCGCCGTCATCGATGCGCTGCACCAGCAGCAGCATTACGTGGTCGATCTGAAACCCGTGAATCTGCGCTTTTACCGCGATTCGCTGTACATCGCCATGCTCGATTGCGACGGTTTCAGCATCCAGGGCCATGCCGAGCGGTTTCCTGCCGAGCAATTCACGGCCGACTACCTGGCGCCCGAATTCCAGCGCAAGGGTATGCCTGCGGGCACGGAAATGACGCAAGACCGTTTTGCGCTGGCCGTCGTCATCTTTCAATTGCTCAACTTTGGCATTCACCCATACAGCGGGCGGCCCGGCAATGCGCAAGTGGCGACCGATATTCCCGGGCGCATCCGCGACGGCTGCTATGCGTATGGAATAAAACGCCACAAGCAGCTGGCGCCCAACGCCACCAGCGGCCATGCGCTGATGCCGCCCGAGCTGCGGGCCATGTTCGACCGCGCCTTTTCGCCTTCACCGAAGCCGCAGCGGCCTTCGGCGGCCGACTGGGCGCAATTGCTGCGCGGCTATGCGCAGCGCAGCGGCGGCAAGCTCGTTGTGTGTACCGCGAATCCCGAACACCAGCATTTTACGGGCCAGGGTTGCGCGGCTTGCGCGCGCGACAAGGTCATCGGCGCGGCCGCGCAGGCATCCGTGCAGGCGCAGCAGATGCAGCGGCAACAGCAATCGTTGCCGCAGCAGCGCAGCGCACGCGGCGCGCACCATACGGCGCCGGGGCAGACGCCTGTGCTGTTGCCTGCGGGCGGTGGGCAGGCCAATGCGGTCGGCATTTCCGGCAAGGGCTGGGCCGTGGTGGTGTTGCTGATCGTGCTGTTCCTCATCGGCTTTACGGCCTGGACCTCGTCGTCGGATGAAGTGAAGGACAAGGCCAGTTTGCAGGCGCAAGCCGACCAGGCGGCTGGCCTGGAAGTATTTGGCTGGCGCCAGCGCAGGGCGGCCGGTTTCCAGCAGTCCGACGCGCGCAAGGCCGTGTACAGCCTGTCGCAAGCGATGACCAAGGGCGACGATGACGCCGTCACGCGCGGCTTGCAGCTGCTGTACCGGGCCGGCGAGGACAAGTCGTCGCGCTACGAGGGAGACAAGGTGCGCGCGCGCCTGCGTACCACCTTGATGGAAGGCCTGGGTGCGATGCCCTTCTATGCTCCCGAATTGGCGAAGACCTATCTTGACCAGTTGCAAGCCGACCCGCGCGACCACCTGGCGGCGGCGGCCATGGGCCGCATGCACCTGAGCCTGAACGAACCGCAGGCGGCGCGCCAGTATTTCGAGCAAGCTGTGTGGGCACGCCCCACCGATGGCGTGGCCTGGCTGGGCATCGCGGCCACGGCCCTGATGCGCGGCGGCGACGAACAGGATGCCGTCAACCTGGTGGCGCTGGCGCAGTTGACGGCCTACCGCTATGCGGTGGAAAACGCCATGCCGACGGAACCGGGTGAACTGGCCGACAATGGCGTCGCCGCCACGGCAAAACGCATGGAGCGGGCCGCCAAGGTGCTGCGCATGGTCCAGGCGGGTTCCTACGAGAAGCGCTGGGACAAGGCGCTGGCCGATGGCGCGCTGCTGGCGGCAAAACTCAAGGCCTTGCCGCCCTTGCCGGACCAGCCTGCGGGCGTGCTGCGCGAGACGATGACGACGGTTGATTACGGCGTGCTCGACAAGCAGAATGCGACGGGCGAAAACCGCTTGACCCTGTCGATTGCCGCCGACGGCACCCTGACGCATGCGGTGGCGGAAATGCCGATGGAACCCCAGTTGAACAAGGTCATGCAGGACAGCGTGAAGCGCTGGACCTATTTGCCGGCCGTCAAGCATGGCCAGTTGCGGGATGCCAAGGCGGAGGTGCTGGTGCGCTACCGCAATGGCCGGGTCAGCTTTGTGCCGGCCGAGCCGCGTGTCTCGCCGGAAGATTAAAGGAATCGTATGAAAATCAAGACCCTCTGCGCGCTGCTTGGCGCCTCCTTGCTGTGGCCCGCGCTGTCGCAGGCGGAAATCGTGCAGCGCCTGGTGCTGACAGCCATCGCCGCCGAGCAGGACAGCGAAGGCGGCGATGTGTTCACGATTGCCGGCACGACGGCCTGCGGCGGCAAGCAGATACGCATGGATGCCCGCTCGGTGAACCTGGACGAGGCGCCGTACGAAGCGCTGAAAGTCCAGCTTGCTGAACGCATGCGCGCCAGGACGCCCATGCTCGTCACCCTGAAAAAATGCCCGGAGGATGCGAGCGTGCCCATCGTGCGCCAGATCGCCGCCTGCACGCCAGCCGCCTGCGCCGATGGCCGGGCGCGGCTGTACCTGCACGAACGTTTCTACCCCATCGAGCAGGAAAACGCACCCAACGTGCTGCTGTTGCCCTTGCCGAAAGGCAAACTGCCGGGCACGTGGAAGGTGGAGATTTATAGCGTGGCGGGACACAAGCTGCGCCTGTCGGGCCAGGTCAACCGCGCCGACTATGCGCAGGGCGAGCTGGTGGACGGCTATGTCGCGTATTACCCCGACGGCAAGATCGAGAAACAGGTGGCGCAGGATGGGCAGGGCCGGCAGGATGGCGTTACCAGCCTGTATCGTGCGGATGGCAACCTGGAATCGCGTGGCAGCTGGCGGCATGGCTTGCCGGAAGGCACGCACCAGCAATATCACGCCACGGGCCAGCTGCGCGAGGCCAGCGTGTACCGCGAGGGCAAGCGCGTTGACGGCCCCGTGCAGACGTTTGACGAAAATGGCAAGCTGAGCACCAGTTATGTGCTGCGCGATGGACGCATGGAAGGCGAATTGATCGCGTATTTCCCGGATGGAAAGGTGTCGAACCGCACGCAAGTGAGCAGGGGCAAGTTCAATGGCAGCACCACGGATTACTATCCCGATGGCAGCATACACAGCAGCATGACGCAGCGCAACGATCTACCGGTTGGGGAAGCGCTGGAGTTTTATCCGGATGGCAAGGTGCAAACCCGCCAGCAGTATGGTGATGACGGTGGATTGCTCAGCATCCAGCGCTACAGCCCTCAAGGCGTGCTGGTACTGGAAAGACGTTGGGATGCGAAGTTGCGCGAGCAAGGCACGTCGCGCTCGTGGTACGAGAACGGCAAGCCCGAGCAAGCCATCGAGTACGTGAACGACCGTCGCGACGGTTGGAGCCGCAGCTGGCACGAGGATGGCAGCCTGAAGAGCGAATGCCGGTATGTGGCCGGCAAGGCCCAGGGCGCATGTGGTGAGGCGCCACCAGCGCCGGAATTGCAGCGCAAGGAGCAGGCATGGCGCGCACTGTGAAACATCTGTTTGGCGCCATGCTGCTGTTGCCGGCGCTGGCCCATGCCGAGATCGTGCAGCGGCAAGTGATCACGGAGATCACGGCCGCGCCTGGCGGCGGCGATATCCTGACCGTGGACGAGGACACGGGCTGCGGCGGACGGCAGCTGCGCATGGATGCGGTGTCAGTCGGACTGAACGAGGAGCAGTATGGCGTCATGAAGGCCGAGCTGGCCAACATGATACGCGACAAGAACCCCTTGCTCGTGCGCCTGCGCGCCTGCCCGGCGCCCGGCCGGACTGGGGCCAAGGCCGAGGCCGAGGCCATTCCCCTCATCCATATGCTGCGCGGCTGCGATGCGCACTGTGCCGACGGCAAGGCGCGGCTCTACCTGAACCACAACCTGTCGCGCGGCGAAGTGATGGAAGAGGCGCGCTATGCGCTGGTCCTGCCGCTGCCACCCGGCAAGACACCGGGCACCTGGCAAGTCGCGATCTATCATGTGCGCGAAGGCGAGCCGAAGCGGCTGATTGGCCAGGTCAACGATCCCGATTATCTGCGTGGCAAGCTGGTGGGCAACTACAGCATGTATTACCCGCATGGCCAGCTGGAAATGCAGGTGGAGCAGGATGGGCGCGGCGTGCAGGAGGGCGTGCAGGTCCGCTATTATCCGGACGGTCAGCTGTCCATGCGGACTACCTGGCGCAATGGCGTGCAGGAGGGTGAGGAACAGGCTTATCACCAGAATGGCAAGCTCCTCGAGTCGCGCACCTACCGCAACGGCGCCCGCGCCGATGGTGTGGTGGAAACGTTCGACAAGGACGGCAAGCTGCGCACGCGCACGACCCAGGTCAAGGGCCGGACGGATGGCGAGCTGCTGCTGTTCTATCCGGATGGCGCCGTGGAAAGCCGCAGCCAGCATGATAACGGCATCATGACGGGGCCCAGCACCCGCTATTTCCCGGATGGCAAGGTGCAGCGCACCGCCAACTACCTTGACGGCAAGCCAGTCGGCGAGAGCGTCGAATACTATCCGGACGGTAAAGTCGCCATCAAGCGCACGCACAGCGGCCACTTTGTCTTGCGCAGCACACAGCGTTTCAGCCGGACGGGCGTATTGATCGTGCACAAGCTGTGGAACGCGGGCGGCCGCGAGGAGGGCGCGCTGCGTTCCTGGTATGCGAATGGCAAGCCGAGGCAACTGATCGAGTACGTGGATGGCGAACGCCAGGGCTGGACGCGGCACTGGCGTGAAGATGGCAGTGTGGAAAGCGAGTGCCGCTATGTGGCGGACGAGCCGCAGGGGGAGTGTACGGGGGCGTCCGCCAAGATGTCGTACACGGAGGATGGGATCGAGTTTGAGATGCCGAAACTGTGATCGGGGGAAGTCGTTGCCGTTCGATCAGCGATGTGTTGCCAGCTTTTTGCGGGGCATATACAGGTACTGGAGATGACGCTGGATGGCGCCCGATTTCGACCGCCAGGTTGCCCCGGATCCGACTGGAATTGTCGAGCAAATCCGGCTTGGCGCGAGTCCGCTCGGATGGTCAGGATTTTTGCGGCAAGGTCAGGCCGCTTTGAAACGCCAGCTTGATGTCCTTTTCGTGCAAATAGGCGGATGATTCCCAAACCTCACCTGCTTGAAGCTTGGTGTAGGTCTCAATGATATTACGGCGCCACGGGGATGGTCTGGAAGCAACGTAGCCAGTGAAAAAACGCTGCGCCTGTTCTTGCGTCCCGAAGCACAACAAGAATGCCAGAGGGGCAGACGTTGGATCGCAAATGGCGGGAAAGCCGCCCCCATGCGACGCAAGATGTTCAAGCGCCCGCGGATGATCGGCGAACAAAGAGAAAAGCGGCAGGGCGCGTTCGGTCAGCAACTGGCACATTTCCTCAATCGAGGAACGCGCCGTCAAATCCGCCACCTGCCAGATAATGGCGCTGGCATTTTTTTCGGGCCGAAGTAAGCCGCCGAGTAGAACGTAACCATCGCAAGCTGCGCCGGTTCCCCTCTGCGCAAGCCACTTCTTAAGAGCTTTGCTGGCGATGGAGAGGTCGACCTTCATGCGAACATCGCTGCGGGAATTATAGCGTTTGGACTCGAACGATACCTCGAAAACGGTGTCCTTGTCGGCAGCCATCTTCTTCCAGACGGTTCCTGCCTTGTTGGGTTTAAACCCATGCGGCGCGAGAAAATTCCCGACTTCCTGGCAAGCATGAAGAAACTGGGCTTTTGGATCGCGCTGACGGTTGGCGGGATCGGCCGACCACGCTTGCCATTGACTGTAGCGCTGGTCGAGCATGGGTTTCAGTTGATCGAATTTCTCCCAGGTATCCTGGACGTGATAGACGCTGGCATACTCAAAGCCATGCGCGGCGGCGTGACGGTTGAATACGTCACAATAGTCTTGCAAGAAGCTGCCATGCTGTTGGGCGAATGGCGACTTTTTATCGTAATAGTCAACGGTGAAAGCATTGCCCTGATCGTTGAGATCGTCTTCCCATAGCTTGCCATCGCAAGCCTCGATCAGAAATTGAAGTCCGGTCATTTCCCGACTTGCCAAACGCCTTAGCTCGTCGGGGGAGTCTGTGCGGTGAAAATCGCTCGCCATGCCCTCGTTAAGCAACCAGGCCAGGAACATGCCGATATGGATACCGCCATTTTCTTCTGGCAAGTCATCGGGATATTTTCCGCCAGAATGCCAATCAATCCTGTCATACGCCATTGTGCAAACCTATAAAAATATCAAGATGGCAGCCCTGAGTTGTGCTGGCGCAATTGCCAGCCTGTCTGTCACGCCCTGATCCGGGCAGTGGACGACAGTTATTTTCCTCAGAGCATACGAATGATCTTTGCTTTTCTCAGGCCGCTGTTGGCCGATGGCGGAACACCGCAATGACTCATCCCACGATGTGCCTGCTTTCAGAGTTAGGAGGGACTACCGGTGCGGCGGCGTCAGCACGCTGGCTATCGCCTTCGGCAAGGTTTCCGGATAATCGCGGCTGAAGTGCAAGCCGCGGCTTTCGCGGCGGGACAGGGCGCTGTTGACGATCATCGAGGCCACGTCGACGAGGTTGCGCAGTTCCAGTAAATCGTGCGTGATGCGGAAGTTGCGGTAGTACTCGTCGATCTCTTCCTTCAAGAGCGCGATGCGGTGCTGGGCCCGTTCCAGGCGTTTGGTCGTGCGTACGATGCCCACGTAATTCCACATGAAGCGGCGCAGCTCGTCCCAGTTGTGGGAAATCACCACTTCCTCATCCGCATCCGTGACCCGGCTTTCATCCCAGTCGGGCAGGTATGGCGTGCCCAGCTTTTCCTTGCTTTCGATATCCTGCGCGCAGGCGCGGCCGATGACGATGCATTCCAGCAAGGAATTCGACGCCAGGCGGTTCGCCCCATGCAAGCCCGTGCAGGCTGTCTCGCCGACCGCATACAGGCCCGGCAAGTCGGCCCGGCCCGCCAGATCCGTCACGACGCCGCCGCACGTATAGTGGGCGGCGGGCACGATGGGGATAGGCTGCTTGGTGATGTCGATGCCCAGTTCCAGGCAGCGCGCGTAGATGGTGGGGAAGTGTTCGATGAGGAATTCGGCCGGCTTGTGGCTGATGTCCAGGTGCACGTAATCGAGGCCCCGTTTCTTGATCTCGAAGTCGATGGCGCGCGCCACCACGTCGCGCGGCGCCAGTTCGGCCCGTTCGTCGTGGGCCAGCATGAAGCGCTGGCCGGCTGCAGCGCCCGCTTCGGGCGGCAGTTTCAGCAAGCCGCCTTCGCCACGGATGGCTTCGGTGATCAAAAACGATTTCGCGTACGGGTGGTACAAGCACGTGGGGTGGAACTGGATGAATTCCATGTTTGACACGCGGCAGCCGGCGCGCCAGGCCATGGCGATGCCGTCGCCGCTGGCCGTGTCGGGATTCGTTGTATATAAATACACCTTGCCGGCGCCGCCCGTGGCCAGCACGGTGTGCTCGGCGGCAAACGTCAGCACTTTACCCGTTTGCTCATCCTGCACGTACAGGCCATGGCAATGGGGCTGGGCATTGCGCTGCGTGGGCTTCATGCCCAGCTTGTCGGAGGTGATCAGGTCGATCGCGCAATGGTGTTCGAACAGGCTGATGTTCGGGTGGGCGCGCACCTTTTCTTCCAGGGTTACTTGCACGGCATGCCCGGTGGCGTCGGCCGCGTGGATGATGCGGCGCTGGCTGTGTCCGCCTTCGCGGGTCAGGTGGAAACCCAGCTCGGCCGTGGCGTCGCGCGTAAACGGCACGCCTTGCTCGATCAGCCATTCGATGGCTTCGCGGCCGTGCTCGACGATGTAGCGCGTGGCGCTCTCGTCGCACAGGCCGCCGCCGGCGATCAGGGTGTCTTCGATGTGCTGCTGGTGGCTGTCGCCCGAGTCCAGCACGGCCGCGATCCCGCCTTGCGCCCAGTTGCTGGCGCCATCGAGCAGCGCGCGTTTGGAAATGATCGCGACGGTGCGCGTCTCAGCTAAATGCAGTGCAACCGATAAACCCGCCAGGCCACTGCCGACAATCGCTACATCAAATTTCATGACATTTATCTTTTTTCAGGGGAAGCATACTATAGTCCATTTCACATCAATCGGTAATGTGTTGAGATAAATTCTGCCAGTGAAAGATAGCTGGGACCGTAGCTTGTGGCGTATCAATGTCTTCGTGGAACAGTTCGCCATGATGGCAAGACCGGTGGCAAGCCGCCCTGTGCGCGGCGTGCTGCCTTTGCCGCAGGAGGCCCCATGATCCGCATCTTCAGCCATTACGTCTCGAAAACAGCGTTTATCTTGCTGTTGCTGGAAATCATGATCCTGCTGCTGTCGGCCACCCTGACGTCGCTGCTGTGGCTGGCGGATGGCAGCCGCGTGCTGCGGGTGAGCGAGGTTTACCTGTCTTCCTCGATCTTTGCCCTGGTCATCGTTTTCAGCATGAGCGCGCTGGGCATGTACCAGCACCGCTCGCGCGAAGATATCCGCAACACCTTATTGCGCATCCTGCCGTCGTTCGCCTTGGGTTTTGCCGTGCTGAGCGTGCTGATCCGTTTTATTCCTTCCTTGCATTTCGGACGCGGCAGCGTGCTGATCTTCGGCCTGGGCGCCATCGGCGTGCTGCTGGCGCGCCTGGTGGTGTTCAAATCCTCGCAATCGGCGCTGATGGAAGGCCGGCTGATCCTGGTGGGCGGCGGGGCGCTGGCGCGCGAATGCATGGAGCTGGCGGCGAGCAAGATCGGTTTCCACCAGTTTACGGTGGTCGGCTGCATCGATGTGGCGGGCGAGCGCTGCTGCGTACCGGCCTCGGCCTTGCTGCCGGCCGAACCGTCGCTGCTGGCCATGGCCCAGCGCCATGACGCGCATGAGATCGTCGTATCCGTCAGCGACCGGCGCAATGGGGCGTTTCCTGCCAAGCAACTGCTGGAATGCGCGCTGGGCGGCGTCAAGGTGATCGATGCTGCCACGTTTTTCGAGCGCGAAGCGTGCCAGATCCGCATCGATTCCCTGCAACCGAGCTATCTGATCTATGGCGGCGGATTCGACCAGAGCTTTTTCCGCGCCGCTTCGAAGCGCTTGTTCGACCTGGCTGCCAGCGGGGGCATCTGCCTGGCCGCGCTGCCCGTGATGCTGGCGACGGCCCTGTGCATCCGCCTGGAAGATGGCGGCCCCGTGTTTTACCAGCAAGAGCGGGTAGGGCGTGACGGCTTGCCCTTCAATGTGCTGAAATTTCGCAGCATGCGCTGCGACGCGGAGCGCGATGGCAAGCCCATCTGGGCGCTGGACAACGATGCGCGCATCACGCGTGTGGGCAAGCTGATCCGCAAGCTGCGGATCGACGAGCTGCCGCAAATGCTCAATGTGTTTCGCGGCGAGATGAGTTTCGTGGGACCGCGCCCAGAGCGCGCCTACTTTGTCGAGCAACTGAAGGAGCAGGTGCCGTACTACAACATTCGTCACAGCATCAAGCCAGGCATCACGGGGCTGGCGCAGGTGCGCTATCAATATGGCGCTTCCGTCGACGATGCGGTGAACAAACTGCAATACGACTTGTATTATGTGAAGAACAATAGCCTGTTCCTCGACTTGCTGATCCTGCTCGACACGGTGCAGGTAGTGCTGTTTGGCAAAGGCAGCCGATGATACGGGCGCAGTCGGACTGGCTGGCAGCGGCCGACGCGGCGGCCCTCAGCCATGGCCTGGCGTCGCTGGCTTTCTTCGTGCTGGCGCTGCTGCTCATCAGCAACTGGCGCGCGCGGCAGAATGTGCGCGCCTTGCTGGTCGCTTGCCTGGCGACGGGCGGCTGGGCCACGGGCGCGGTGGTGCTGGTGCTGCTGGGACAGCGCACCGCCTTGGCCGGCGACGCGCTGGAACTGCTGCGCACCCTGGCCTGGCTGGTGTTTTTGCTGCTGCTGATCGAACCGTCGCGGCCCCGCCTGCGCCTCGTGCTGGCCGGCATCGCCCTCACGGCGCTGGCGCCCTGGCTGTTCTCCCTGGCTTCATCCTGGCTGGCCTTGCCATTGCCTGCGCGCATCATTGCCAGTGTCTGCCGTTTGCTGCTGGCCGTGCTGGGCATGTTGCTGGTGGAACAGTGGTACCGCAACACGCCACCGTTGAAGCGCTGGGGCATCAAGTTTGCCTGCCTGGGCGTGGGCGGGCTGTTCGCCTACGATTTCTATCTGTACAGCGACGCCTTGCTGTTTCGCACGGTCAACGATGATATCTGGGCGGCGCGCGGCATCGTCGACGCCCTGTGCGCGCCGCTGCTGGCCGTCTCTGCCGCGCGCAATCCGGGCTGGGCACTGGGCCTGTCCGTCTCGCGCCAGATGCTGTACCGTTCGGCTGCCTTGCTGGGCTCGGCCATCTACCTGCTGGCCATGGCGGCCAGCGCCTATTACTTGCGCTATTTCGGCGGCACCTGGGGTTCCCTGATGCAGATGGCTTACCTGGGCGGCGCGGCCCTGCTGCTGGCGGGCGTGCTGTTTTCCGGCAGCCTGCGCGCCAAGCTCAAGGTGACGATCAATAAACATTTTTACAATGCCATCTTCGATTACCGTGAGGAATGGCTGCGATTTACGCGCGCGCTGTCCGAGGATGGCCCGGCGCTGGGCGAACGCACGATACAGGCCATGGCGCAGCTGGTGGAAAGCCGCGCCGGCGCACTGTGGATCCTGCGCGAACAAGGGCAATTTGCCCCGGCCGCCAGCTGGAACTGGCCGCCGGGCACGTGGAGCGAGCCGGCGTCCGGTCCCCTGTGCCAGTTTCTGGAGGCAAGACTCTGGGTGATCGACGTGCCCGATTGCCAGCAAAATCCGCGCCAGTACGGCGGCTTGCGCTTGCCGCCCGCGCTGCTGGCGCTGCCCGACGTGTGGCTGCTGGTGCCCTTGATGCTGCATGGCCAGCTGTTCGCCTTTGTCGCACTGGCGCGGCCCCGCACGCGCATCGGCTTGAACTGGGAAATCCGCGACGTGCTGAAAATTGCCGGCAGCCAGGCCGCCAGCTACCTGGCGCACCGCGAGTCGCTCGATACCCTGACGGTGGCGCGCCAGTTCGACTCGTTCAACCGCATGTCCACTTTCATCGTGCACGATCTCAAGAATTTGGTGTTCCAGTTGTCGCTGCTACTGAGCAATGCGGAAAAGCACCGCGCCAATCCCGCCTTCCAGGAAGACATGCTGGGCACCCTCGACCATTCCGTGCAGAAAATGAAGACCTTGCTGCAAAAACTGGCGCGCGGCGAGGCGCCGGAAGCACCCGCGCCGCTGCAGCTCGACGGCTTGCTGCGCCAGGCCGTGGCGGCCAAGGCCAGCCTGGCGCCGGCGCCCCGGCTGGAAATCGTCGATGGCGAACTGACGGTGCTGGCCAACCGCGCCCGGCTGGAGCGGGTGCTGGGACATTTGATCCAGAACGCCATCGAGGCGACGGCCAGCGATGGCAAGGTGGCCGTGCGGCTGCGGCGCGTACAGCACACGGCCGTTGTCGAGCTCGACGATACGGGGCAGGGCATGAGCGAGCAATTCATCCGCGAGCGCCTGTTCAAACCGTTCGACACGACCAAGACGGCGGGCATGGGCATCGGCGTGTTCGAAAGCCGCGAATACCTGCGCGAAGTGGGCGGCAGCCTGGAAGTGCGCAGCGAGCCGCAGGTGGGCACGACGTTTCGCGTGATCCTGCCGCTGCATGCGGCATAGCAAAGGAGTGGGGTGCCATGGGCAAGCAAAAACTGCTGGTCATCGAAGACGATCCCGGCCTGCAAAAGCAGCTGCACTGGAGTTTTGACGGCTACGATGTCTTGCTGGCGGGCGAGCGCGAGGCGGCGCTGGCGCTGGTGCGGCGCCACCAGCCGGCCGTCGTGACGATGGACCTGGGCTTGCCGCCCGATCCGGACGGTGCCACGGAAGGCCTCGCCACCTTGCAGCAAATCCTCGCGCTGGCGCCGGACACGAAAGTCATCATCCTGTCGGGCAACCAGGAGCGCGCGCATGCCTTGAAAGCCATCGCGCTGGGCGCCTACGATTTCCACCAGAAACCGTTCGAGGCCGACATGCTGGGCCTGGTCATCGCCCGCGCGTTTTATCTGCACGCGATGCAGCAGGAAAACCGCCGCATGCTGCAGACGCAGGCGGATTCTCCGCTGGCCGGCATCGTCAGCCGCGACCCGGGCATGCTGAAACTGTGCCGCAGCGTGGAAAAAGTGGCGCCCTCGTCGGCCAGCGTGATGCTGCTGGGCGACTCGGGCAGCGGCAAGGAGCTGATTGCGCGGGGCTTGCATGCGCTGTCGAGCCGCCATACGCAACGTTTCGTGGCCATCAATTGCGCGGCCATCCCGGAAAACTTGCTGGAAAGCGAGCTGTTCGGCTATGAGCGGGGCGCGTTTACGGGCGCGGCCCGGCAAACCCTGGGCAAGATCGAACTGGCCCATGGCGGCACCTTCTTTCTCGACGAAATTGGCGACATGCCGATGGCGCTGCAGGCGAAATTGCTGCGCTTCTTGCAGGAAAGAGTGATCGAAAGGGTGGGCGGCCGTGCCGAGATCGCCATCGACGTGCGCATCGTCTGCGCCACGCACCAGGATCTGAAAGTGCTGGCGGAACAGGGGCGTTTCCGCGAAGATCTGTTTTACCGACTCAGCGAAATCGTCCTGCGCATCCCGCCGCTGCGCGAGCGGACCGGCGATTGCACCTTGCTGGCGCAGCATTTCAAGAACAAGTTCTGCGCCAGCGAAGGCCGCAGCAACCTGCATTTCAGCGCCGGCGCGCTGCAGCTCATCGAGGCGTATGGCTGGCCCGGCAATGTGCGCGAAGTGGAAAACTGCATCAAGCGGGCCGTCATCATGAGCGACGGGCCGCAGATCGCGGTCGACGACCTGGGCTTGCCCGCCAGCGCCCAGGCCGCTCCCGCCGATGAATCCATCAATCTGCGTCAGGCCCGCGAAGCGGCCGAGTACAAGGTCATGGTGCGCGCGCTGGCCCGCGCCGACGGCAATATCGCCAAGGCGGCCGAACTGCTGGGCGTGAGCCGGCCCACCCTGTATGACTTGATGGGCCATCACGGCATCAAGTAGCCGCGGGATACTGATATGAATTGAATATCAAGATTGTGTATGGCGTCGCACATACGCTGGCGCCGTCACGGCGCATCCTAGCCTCATCAACAACAAGGAGGGGTTATGAACGCGATCAATTTATTGATGAAGGACCACAAGGCCGTCAAGGCCCTGTTTGCGCAGTATGAGAACCTGAGCGACCGCTCCTTTGCCACCAAGAAAAAACTGGCCGACCAGATCTGCCAGGAATTGACCGTGCACACGCAGCTGGAAGAAGAAATCTTCTACCCGGCCGTGCGCCGCCCGATCCATGACGGCGACCTGATGGATGAAGCCGTCGTCGAGCATGCGAGCGCCAAGGAGCTCATCGCGCAAATTACCGCGATGGATCCCGCCGACGACCTGTACGACGCCAAGGTCAAGGTGCTGTCGGAGCAGATCGAGCACCACGTCAAGGAAGAAGAGGGCGACATGTTTCCCAAAGTGCGCCATACGGCCGTCGACCTCGACGCGCTGGGCAAGGAAATGGCCGCGCGCAAGGAACAGCTGACGGGCGTCGCCGCCTGAGCGGCTTAAAAAATCAACAACCAAGGGAGTATTCCATGCAAGCTACACAATTGTCCGTGTCGGACCTGAACAATCCGGGCGTATCCTGGGGTGCCGTGCTGGCGGGTGCAGCCGCCGCGGCCGCCTTGTCCTTCATTTTGCTGATCCTCGGCGTGGGCCTGGGCCTGTCGTCCGTGTCGCCGTGGTCGTTCAACGCGACGGCCATCGGCGTGTCGACCATCGCCTGGCTGGCCTTCATGCAACTGGCCGCGTCCGGCATCGGCGGCTACATGGCGGGCCGGCTGCGCGTGAAATGGAGTTCCATCCACACGGATGAGGTGCATTTCCGCGATACGGCGCACGGCTTGCTGGCCTGGGCCGTGGCCACCCTGATCACCGTGGCTGTGCTGGCCGGCGGCACGCGCGCCGTGCTGAGCGGCGCCATCGACGCGGGCAGCGGCGTGGCGGCTGCCATAGCCCCCGCAGCGGCAGCGGGCGCAGGTGCTGCTGGCGCTGCAAGCGCCAAGCAAGGCGAGGGCAGCGGCGCCAATCCGCTCGACTATTTCTCGGACATGCTGCTGCGCGCCGCGCCTGCTGCACCGGCTACCACTGCCACCGCCACCGGCACCCTGGCGGCGCCCGCGGCCAATGCCAGCACCGCCGAGCAGCGCGTGGAAATCGGCAAGATCTTCGCCACCGGCCTGACCACGGGCAGCCTGGCTGCAGATGACCGCGCCTACCTGGGCCAGGTCGTGGCCAGCCGTACGGGCTTGACGCAGGCGGAAGCGGAAGCGCGCGTCGACGCCGTCTACGCCCGCGCCGCCAAGGCTGCCGCCGATGCCAAGGCCGCCGCTCAGCAAGCGGCTGAAACGGCCCGCAAGGCCGGTGCCCACACGGCGCTGTGGATGTTCGTCGCCTTGTTGCTGGGCGCTTTCGTGGCCAGCCTGGCGGCAACGTTTGGCGGCCGCCAGCGCGACCATGAGCGCGTGCTGCGCCATGTGACCATTTAATTCACCGATTTAATCTAGGAGACTGCCATGCGTTCCATCCTCTTGCTGCTGCTGGGCATTCCATTGCCCATCGTCATACTGATCGCCCTGTTCGTACATTAATAAGACGTTGACGTAAAAAAAACGGCGCCCGCCGCAAGCCGGGCGCCGTTTGTGTTGAAGCGGGTCCATGTGTAAGATGGCGCGATCTTTCCACCGAGACTATCCATGAATGTGACCGCCCTGCGTCCCTTGCTGAAAACCGCCGCCATCGCTGCCTTTGCCTGCGCCGTGCTGGCCTCGTGTTCCACCCTGATCGGCCCGCGCGACGTGAATGTGTCGCTGAGCAAGATGCAGCAAGGCCTGGAGCGCCGCTTTCCCATCGACAAGCGCGTGCTGTCCGTGCTGGATGTCAAGCTGACCCACCCGCAATTGTCGTTGCAGCCCGAGCGCGAACGAGTCGCCCTCAGCGTGGACGCCAGCGTCTTGCCGCCCTTTATCCGCCAGAGCTGGCGCGGCAGCCTGGCCATGTCGGGCCGCCTCGTGCTCGACGCCCAGCGCAACGCCGTCTACCTGAGCGAAGCGAGCGTGGACAAGGTCGCCATCGATGGCATGGACGAGTCGCAGCAGCGCCAGTTCGCCAAGGTGGCCAGCTTGGTGGCCGACCAGCTCATGCACGAAACGCCGATCTATACCTTCAAACCCGACGAATTGCGCTATGCGGGGGTGCAATTCGTGCCCACGCAGATCCGGACCACGGGCAATGGGCTGACCGTGACGTTCGAGCCGGTGAAGTAGGCTAGGCCTCGAACGCGGGCGCGCCGATTTGCGTGGCCGTGTTATTGCGCGGCGTCGCCTCTTCATGGAACAGGTCGGCCAGGTATTCGCACAGCGCATCGGCTTGAATATCGTCCGGAATGATGAAATCGGCCGGCCGGCGCTTGCCTTCCGCACCGAGATAGCAGGCGCGCCAGGCGCCCTGACTCTCCCGGACGCCAATCAGCGTGCCGAAAATATTGAATCTGAATTCCTGCATCAAACTTCTCCAGTTAAAGAGCCAGGCAAAAAGATGTGGCGAGCGACAGGTATGGCTATTGCTAGATGGTAACATTTGCTGATCATCGGCGCGGGCTTGAGGCGTGCTTCAGCGAACATCGGATCACAGGAGTTGTTCAACCGCCATTGTTGCCCCGCAAGCAGGCCGACTATAATCCTGCCTCTCATGCCTGGACACAGCATGTTCCCCAACATGAAGTTAAAACAATTAAAGGAATCTTCGTGAAACGCTCACTCATCAGCGCCGCCTGCTGCGCCTTGTTCGCCTTCTCCTCGCCCGCGCTGTACGCCCAGCAAGGCACTACCGCCGCCGCGCCCGTCTCCGGCATCGACCTGAAAACCCTGGACCCTGCGGTCAGCCCCAGGGATGATTTCTACGGCTACGTCAACGGCGTCTGGACGCGCACTACGGAAATCCCGGCCGACAAATCCGTTTGGGGCACGTATATCGAATTGCGTGAAATCGCCCAGGGCCAGTTGCGCGGCCTGATCGATGCCACCGTCAAGAACCCCGGCAAGCCCGGCAGCGAAGCGCACAAGATCGCCGACCTGTACACGAGCTTCATGAACGACAAGGCGCGCAATGCGGCCGGTTTCAAGCCCCTGCGCGCCGAACTGGCCCGCGTCGCCGCCGTCAAGGACAAGAAAGACTTGCCGGCGCTGCTGGCCTACCTGCAAGGCAATGGCGTTGCCACGCCGTTTTCCGCCTATGTGGCACCCGATGCGCAAGACCCCGAGCGCTACACGGTCAACATCAGCCAGTCCGGCCTGGGCTTGCCTGACCGCGATTACTACCTGAAGGAGGACGACGCCAAGCTGCAAGCCGTGCGCGCCAAATACCTCAAGCATATCGAAACCATGCTGGCCATGAGCGGCGACAAGGCCGCTGCCGCACACGCGGCGCAAATCCTCGACCTCGAAACGCGCCTGGCGGCCGTGCAGTGGACGCGCGTGCAGATGCGCGACCCCGTCAAATCGTACAACCGCGTCGATTTCGACAAATTCGCGGCACTGGCGCCGGCCTTCGACTGGAACGCCTACTTTACTGCCGCCGGCCTGGCGCCGAAGGCCTCCTCGGCCGTGGTGCGCCAGCCCAGCTTCATGACAGGCTTTTCCGAGACCGTGGCCGCCGTGCCGCTGGAATCCTGGAAGAGCTATCTGAACTGGCGCATCATCGAAAGCTATGCCTCCTTCCTGGACAGCGCCACGGTCAAGGAGCGTTTCGCCTTCGACGGCACGGTGCTGCGCGGCGTGCCGCAAAGCGAACCGCAGTGGCAACTGGCGCTGCGCTTCACGGATGGCGCGATCAGCGACGCCGTCGGCAAGCGTTACGTGGAAATGTATCTGCCGCCGGAAACCCGGCCCCGCGTCATGGCCATGTTCGACAATTTCGTCGCCTCGTTCAAGGATGGCATCGAGCAGCTCGACTGGATGGGCCCGGAAACCAAGAAGGAAGCCCAGCTCAAGCTGGCAGCCTTGAAGCCGAAGATCGCGTATCCCGATACCTGGCGCGACTACAGCAGCATGCAGACGCAGCCAAACGACCTGATCGCCAACGTGCGCGCCGCGCGCGCCTGGAGCCGCCAGCAAAACCTGGCCAAGCTGGGCAAACCGGTCGACCGCGACGAATGGTCGATGACGCCGCAAACCGTGAACGCCAGCTACAGCCCTTCGCTCAACGCCATCACGATTCCGGCCGCCATTTTGCAGCCGCCATTCTTCAACGTGAAAGCGGAAGATGCCGTCAACTACGGCTTGCTGGGCATCACCTTCGGCCATGAAATCAGCCATGCCTTCGACGATTCCGGCAGCCAGTACGACGCCAAGGGCCGTCTGCGCAACTGGTGGACGGCAGAGGACCGCACGGCGTTCAAGGCCCTGGCCGCCGGCCTCGTCAAGCAATATGGCGCCTACAGCCCCGTGCCTGGCTACCACATCAATGGCGAACTGACCCTGGGCGAAAACATCGGCGACAATTCCGGCCTGTCGATCACCTACAAGGCGTACCAGCGTTCTTTGAACGGCAAGCCTTCGCCAGTCATCGATGGCTTGACGGGCGAGCAGCGCCTGTACATCGGCTTTGCGCAGAAATGGCGCGCGAAATTGCGTCCCGAAGCGGCCATCGCGCAGATCAAGAGCGACCCCCATTCGCCGGGCGAATTCCGCGCCAAGGGCACGGTCAAGAACCAGCCCGGTTTCTATGAAGCGTTCGGCATCAAGCCAGGCGACCCGATGTACCTGCCGCCCGAGCAGCGCGTGATCATGTGGTAAGCAGGTAGGGCAGTTGGGCAACCGCGCCGCGGACTATTCCTTGGCGTGGTTGAGCGTGTACCTGGGCAGCTCCACCGTCAGGTCTTCCTGGGCGAGGCGGGCCTGGCAGGACAGGCGCGAATGGGGCTGCAAACCCCAGGCCTGGTCGAGCATGTCTTCCTCATTGTCGCCCAGTTCGTTGAGCGTATCGAAACCCTGCACCACGACCACGTGGCAGGTGGAACAGGCGCCGACCTGGCCGCACGCGTGTTCCATGTCGATCTTGTTGAGCAGCAATGCGTCGCAAATGCTCATGTTCTGCGGCGCGTCAAACACGGCGCCGTCGGGGGCCAGCTCGGGATGGGGCAGGACGGTAATTTTTGGCATGCGGGATTCTCCTTGATGTCGCTTGAATACCGCTACCTTGAACCTTCCCGCCTTGATAAGGTCAAGCGCAATGTTGCGCCTGAACGGGGGCTTTCTGCGCTTACATCTTCGATGCCGGATGTTCCGCCAGCGGGACAAACTGGCCGGTAGCCTCGTCGAGCGCGTCCAGTGAGCCATTTTCGATGTCATACACCCAGCCATGCAGGGTCAGGCGCTTTTGCGTGATGCCCAGCGCTACCGAGGGGTGCGTGCGAATGTTGTTGAGTTGCGCCACGACATTGGCCCGTACCATGCCGTCGATGCGGTCCTGTTCCGTGGCATGCTCGATCGATTCATTGATCATGCGTGCCGCATCCGCGTGCCGCAGCCAGTTCTTGACCGCCGGCATGTGATCGAGACAGGTGCAGGTGGCGATGGCCTTCATCGCGCCGCAATCGGAATGGCCGCAAATGACGATGTCCGTCACATTCAGGGCCGCAACGGCAAATTCGACGGACGCGCTCACGCCGCCCGGTTCCGGGCCAAACGAGGGCACGATGTTGCCCGCGTTGCGAATCACGAACAGTTCGCCAGGTTCGCGCTGCGTCACCAGTTCCGGCACCATGCGGCTGTCGGAACAGGAAATGAACAGGGCCTTGGGCGTCTGTCCCGTGGCCAGTGTCTTGAACAACTCTCGGCGTTCAGGAAAGACTTCCTTCTGGAAACGTAGAAATCCGGCAATGATGTCGCGCATAAATAAAAGAAGAGAGTGGTGTGAGCCCGTATTATCGCCGATGTCAGCGCGGCTGGCTTGCCGGCTGGCCGGTTTGAGGCCCCGTAATGCAGCGAGCGAGATGCTCGATCAATTGCAGGAACACGCGTTTATCGGCAATGTGATTCATCGTGTTGCTCATGAAGACGTCGCTGGCGGCCGCTGCCACGGCACCGCGGGCTTGTGCGCAGGCGGCATGCAGTTGCGCGCGGTCAAGCTCAAGCAGCGCCGCGGCGATGCCTGCACGCGTGAAATCGAAGGCATCGATGCCGCAACAGCCGGCGGCGCAATAGGTTTCCAGGCGGCAGATCAGCGGCCAAAGCCCCTCCAGGTGCTCGTCGATGCCGACGGCTTGCGCATAGCGCTCCCCGAGGTCGATGTGCTCGATCCATGCGTCTTCGGCAATCTGGATATCGTATTGATGGTCGCGTTCCTTCATGTTTGCTTTCCCGCATGCGCGGTGACTGTCTGATAGAGGCGCCATCGTACCGCAAGCGCGGCGGCAGTTGGCACACCATGCAGCAAGGCATGAAAAAACCGCCCGAAGGCGGTTTTGTGTGTGCACTGTATTGCCGCTTACTTCTTGTCAGGCAAGGCGTATGCCAGCACGTAGTCGCCACGGTCCGGCGACTGGCGCGCGCCGCCGGCGCTGACGACGATGTATTGCTTGCCCGTTTTCGGCGAGACATACGTCATCGGGCCGGACTGGCTGCCCACGGGCAGGCGCTGTTTCCAGATTTCCTTGCCGGTGGCGCTGTCAAAGGCGCGCAGGTAGAAATCCTGCGTGCCGGCAAAGAACAGCAAGCCGGATTGCGTCGACATCGACGCGCCCAGGGTCGGCATGCCGATGGGAATCGGCATTTTCATGCGGATGCCCATCGGACCCGTATCCTGCACCGTGCCGACCGGTACCTGCCACACGAGCTTGCGGGTTTTCAGGTCGATGGCCGACATGGTGCCGAACGGCGGCTTCTGGCAGGGAATGCCCGCTTTCGACAGGAAACGTTCGCGCATGGCGCCGAACGGCGTGCCTTCCTGCGGCACGACGCCCATCTCGATGCCGCTGGCACCCTTCGGAATGGCGGCGCGCGGGATCATGTAGTTGGCCAGGCCCAAACGCATGTCGTTGACAAACATGTAGTTGGTGGTAGGGTCGACGGAGACGCTGCCCCAGTTCATGCCGCCCAGCGAGCCTGGGAACTGCAGCGAACGGTCGAGGCCTGGCGGCGTGTAGACGCCTTCGTGGCGCATGCCCTTGAATTCGATGCGGCACAGCAACTGGTCAAACACGGTGCCGCCCCACATGTCGGACTCGTGCAAGGTGGCGTTGCCGATCGACGGCATGCCGACGGAAAACGGCTGCGTGGGCGAATAGCGCTCGCCAGGCACCTTGCCTTGCGGTACAGGACGCTCTTCCACGGCCGCGATGGGCTCGCCCGTCACGCGGTTGAGGAGGAAGATTTCGCCTTGTTTCGTCACTTGCGCCAGCGCGGGCAGGGTGCCGCCTTTGCCGTCGGGAATATCGTACAGCAGCGGCTGGGCCGGCAAGTCGAAGTCCCACAGGTCGTGGTGGGTGGTCTGGAAGGTCCAGCGCACCTTGCCCGTTTTCGCGTTGACGGCAACGATGGACGAGCTGTACTTGTCGTCCAGCGCCGTGCGCGTACCGCCGAAGAAGTCGGGGGTGGCATTGCCGGTCGGCAGGTAGATGGTGTCCAGCTGGGCGTCATACGACATGGCCGACCAGACGTTCGGCGTGCCGCGCGTGTAGGTCTGGCCTTGCGGCGGCAGTTTCGTGATGGCAGGGTTGCCCGGGTCCCAGGCCCACGCCAGTTCGCCGCTGCGCACGTCAAACGCGCGTACCACGCCGGGCGGCTCGCCGGTGGAGAAATTGTCGGCCACGCGGCCGCCGACGACGACCAGGTCGCCCGCGATCAGCGGCGTCGATGTTTGCTGGTAGTAGCCGGGCTTGACTTCACCCATGCCCACCTTCAAGTCGACGATGCCGTGTTCGCCAAAATCGGCGCAAGGCTCACCGGTAGCCGCGTCGAGCGCGATCAGGCGCGCATCGATGGTCGGCAGCAAGATGCGCTTGCGGCAGGCGGCCGGGGCGGCGTCGCTGGAAGCGCTGGCCGGCAGCGGCTGCGCGGCGGGCGCTTCATGGTAGCCCAGGCCGCGGCAGCGCTGCCAGTTTGGCGCGGAACCTTGCGGGTCGTATTTCCAGCGCTCGGCGCCTGTATCGGCGTCCAGCGCCACGACCTTGCCGTAGGCCGTGCAGACGTACAGGGTATCGCCCACTTGCAGCGGCGTGTTCTGGTCTTCCGCGCCAGAACCATTGCTTTGCGGGATGTCGCCCGTGTGCGCCGTCCAGGCCAGTTTCAGCTGGCCGACGTTGCCCTTGTTGATCTGGTCCAGCGCGGCGAAGCGGTTGCCGGCCGTGGTGTTACCCCAGTGCAGCCAGTTTTTCTGCTGCGCGCCGGGAGCGACCGGCGTCACGCCCGCCACGACATCGGCTTCGATGACGGACTTGGGCAAGAAGAAATTGACGCCCGTGACGGCCAGGCAGACGGCGATCAGGCCGGCCAGCGCGAAGGCGCCTTTGCCAGCCGGCACGCCGGTGGCGCGGCGCAAGCCGGGATAGGCGAGGGCTACCAGGCATGCCAGCACGCCGAAGACGAACAGGCGCGACACCAGGGGCCAGAAGTTCCAGCCCGCGTCGATGGGGGCCCAGATCAGGGCAACGATAAAGGCGGCACCGAACAGCAGGGCGCCGGCCGGCTTGCTCCGCCAGACGAGTATGCCAGAGGCGAACGTGGCAATGCCCATCGGCAGGTAAAACCAGCTGCCGCCCAGGTACGCGAGGTAGGCTCCGCCGATGGCGAGGAAGAGGCCGGACAAGATGAGCAGCACGGCTGGCAGGTAGCGCAGCGGCGACGCTGCTTGACCCCGCGTTGCGGGTGTGGATGAACTGGAAGGGTTCACGATGATTCCTTTTATTGTTGACCGGGCGGCCAGGCGCCGCCAGGTGATGCTGAATAACCAAGACTCGGTTCCCCCGTTGGACGAGGGGTGGGCGTCCGCCCGCTGGCGGGATGCTCAGCCCGGGTTTGGCGTGGTGGATTTGCTGTCGAGATTGGCGATGATGCGGCTGAGCATGTCCAGCAAGGCGTGTTCTTCCTCGGCGCTGAAACCGGCGAGGGCTTCGCGGTTGCTGGCATGAATCGCTTCCTTGATCAGGGGCGACTGCTGTAATGCGGCCGGGGTAAGGCCGAATAGGCTGCTGCGTCCATCGCTGGGATCGGGTTGGCGGCTGACCAGGCCGTCCCGTTCCATGCGCGCCAGCGTGGCCGCCATGGTCGGCTGCTCGACGGCAGCAGCGACGGTCAGTGCTTTCTGCGTCAGCTGCGCGCCATTTGCCAGTTCGTAAAACACGGGCAACTGGCCCGGCGCCATGCCGATCAGCTTGAGCTTGCGCTCGATGACCCTGGCAAACAGGCGTGCAGCCCGGCTGGTCATGTGGCCTGCGGACTGCTCTTTCTGGAAGTCGATCACGAACATCCCCGGTGAAAAGAATATAGCATGCTATCATAATTTTGATGAACATAGCAGGCTATGCATTTTTCCAGGCGGCCGGAAATGCAAAAACCGCCCGAAGGCGGTTTTTTTTGGTGAAGCCAGTGCTTAAATGAAATAGATCAGCGCGATGATGCCGACCACCAGCGCCACGCGGGTGACCTGGTAGGCCGTCTTGTTCCACGCCTTGAAGCGGCGGCGGTACTGGCCCATGGTCCAGGAAATCTGGAACAGCTTGCTCACGCCGCCTACCTGGTCGCCCAGTTCGTTCGGCGAGGCGGCGGCCGTCATCAGGGTGCGGCCCAGCCAGCGGTTCAAGCCTTGCGCCCAGCGGTAGCGCATCGGGCGCTCGATGTCGCAGAACAGGATGATGCGGTCGCTGTCGGCGTCGTTGCGGGCCCAGTGGATATACGTTTCATCGAACATCACGGCCTGGCCGTCTCGCCAGCTGTGGCGTTCGCCATCGACGTCGATGAAGCAGCGGTCGTCGTTCGGCGTCTGCAAGCCCAGGTGGTAGCGCAGGGAGCCGGCGAACGGGTCGCGGTGCGGGTTGAGCTTGCCGCCTTGCGGCAGTTCCGCGAACATGGCCGCCTTGATCGAGGGAATCGATTGCAGCAGCGCATAGGTTTGCGGGCACATCTGTTGCGCCGACGGGTGGTTCGCGTCATACCATTTCAGGTAGAAACGCTTCCAGCCATACTTGAAGAAGGAATTGAAACCCACGTCATTGTTCTTTTCCGCGGCCTTGATCTTTTTCATTTCCTGCATGCGCAGCGCTTCATCGCGGATGACTTGCCAGTTCTGCTGCAGCGGCGCCAGTTCCGGGAATTGATCGACGGAAAGGTATGGCGTGGCCGGCACCTTGGAAAAGGTGTGCATGAACAGGTTCAGCGGCGCCATGAACGAGGAATGATCGAAGATCTGGCGGCGAAACGGCAGGCGCACCTTGCCACGAAAATGAATATGTAAAACGGAAAACACAAAAATGCCCAGCAAGGCCCACTTCATACACAACCTCGTTTTTTAAGAATGGGGCAATTATAACCAGTTAATGCCATCGCCACCCCGGGCCACGGTGAAGGAAAGATGAAGCGGCGCATGGGAGAGCTCTGTCCTACAATGGCTGTTCTCCACACTGACACGAGGTAACAATGGAAATCTGGCACGCACCGCTCGACCTGGCCGCCCTCAACGCCGCCAGCGAGGGCACGGCCATGCGCCACCTGGGCATCGCATTCACGGCCTTCGGCCCCGACTGGATCGAAGCGACCATGCCCGTCGACCACCGCACCATGCAGCCATTCAAGCTGCTGCATGGCGGCGCTTCCGTGCTGCTGGCCGAAACCCTGGGCAGCATGGCCGCGAATGCCTGCCTCGATTCCAGCCGGCAGGTGAGCGTGGGCCAGGAAATCAATGCCAACCACGTGCGCGGCGTGCGCGGCGGCCATGTGACGGGCCGCGCCACGCCCATCCACCGGGGCCGCACCAGCCAGGTCTGGGAAATCCGCATCACCGATGATGACGGCAAACTGTGCTGCATTTCGCGCATCACCATGGCCGTCATCGACGCCCCGGGCGCGGGCTGATACGTCCCATCTTGACTTGCGTCAAGGCATTAAAAGCGAGCGCGTGGAATCATAAATAACGCTGTTCGCTTATAATTCAGTGTGCTGTTGTAGGGCGTGAGGGTATGTCCCGCGCGCCTGCATTGCCCGAAATTAGAAGCTGACTGCCCAAAAAACGCCAGTTAGAGACCCATCCTGCGCCATGCAGGAACGGCAACACGACGGCGAGCAGATCGCTGGTTTTTAGATAACCAGCAACAATCAACTTTATTACAGGGCAATAACAACAATGATGTCATTCAATCGTTTGACGATAGGCGCGCGCCTGAGCGCAGGCTTCGGGCTGCTGGTGCTACTCATGCTGGTGCTGGCTGCCTTCGCACTGCTGCGCATAGCCGCCATCTCCGGCGCCATGGACGCGCAAGAAAAAGTACAACTGGAAAAACTCGAACCCCTGTACGTGGCGCGCGAAGCGCTCGACCAGACGGGCCTGGCTGCCCGCAATGCGTATATCTTCCATGACCAGGCGGCCGCCGAAAAAGAGCTGGCCATCCTCGACAGCCAGAAGGCGCTGTACCTGGAAGCGCTGGCCCGCCTCGCGCCGCAGTTCGCTGGCGATGCGCAATTCGAGAAGGTCAGCACGGGCCTCAAAACCATGGCGCGGGAATTGCAGCGTCCGCGCCAGTTCCGCGCCACGGGACAGATGGAGCAGTATGGCACCTTCCTCGTCGAGGAGTGCAGCCCTTTGCGGCGCCAGATCGTCGCCGATATCGATACGGTGCTGAAAAACGTGCAGCGCGAATCGGAGCAGGCCAGCGTGGCCGCGCGCGCCATCTACGGCCAGTCGCTGCGCTGGATCGGCGTGCTGGCCGCGCTCAGCGTGCTCATTTGCATTGCCGTGGCCACCGTCATCACGCGCGGCCTGCTGCGCCAGCTGGGCGGCGAACCGGCGTATGCGGCCTCGATTGCCGGGCGCATCGCGCTCGGTGAACTGGCCATCGACGTGCACACGCGCCACGGCGACGACAGCAGCCTGCTGTTTGCCATCAAGACCATGCGCGACAACCTGGCCGCCATCGTCGGCAAGGTGCGCCACGGCACGGAAAGCATCGCCATGGCCTCGACCGAGATCGCTACGGGCAACCGCGACCTGTCGCAGCGCACGGAGCAGCAGGCCGGCTCGCTGGAAGAAGTGGCGTCATCGATGGAGGAACTGATTTCCACCGTGCGCCAGAATGCGGACAACGCCCAGCAGGCGAACCGCCTGGCGCGCGAAGCGTCGAAGGTGTCGGAGCAGGGCGGCAAGGCGGTGGCCGAAGTGGTGCATACGATGGGCCTGATCAATGCCTCGTCGAACAAGATCGTCGACATCATCGGCGTGATCGACGGCATCGCCTTCCAGACGAATATCCTGGCCTTGAACGCGGCAGTGGAAGCGGCGCGCGCCGGCGAGCAGGGACGCGGTTTTGCCGTCGTCGCCACGGAAGTGCGCAGCCTGGCGCAACGCTCTAGCGCCGCCGCGCGCGAAATTAAGGCCCTGATCGACGATTCCGTCAGCAAGGTGGGTACCGGAACGTTGCTCGTCGAGCAGGCCGGCGTCACCATGCACGACGTGGTGGCCGGCATCGGCAGGGTGACGGGCATCATGGCCGAGATCAGCCACGCCACGCAGGAGCAGGGCGCCGGCATCGAGCAAGTCAACCGCGCCATCGTCGACATGGACCGCGTGACCCAGCAAAACGCGGCCCTGGTCGAGCAGGCGGCGGCCGCCGCACAGGAATTGCAGCAGCAGGCGGCGCAGCTGGAACAGGAAGTGGGCATCTTCAAACTGGCCAAGCCGGCCAACGGACCGCTGCGCCTGGCGGCTTGATGCCGAGAGCGCGGCAGCACGGCGCGCCATGCGCCAATAGTCGTATTCCGCGCTACAATGAGAGCTGGATCAACGCCAGGACTTCTCATGCAAGTGCGCCGCAGCCATGATCTATCCAGCCCGGACGACGACAAACCGGCGCCGCCCGTGCTGCAGCTGGCCCTTGCCGGCCTCGGCTGGGGTTTGCTCACCTGCATGCTGTGTTTTACCATCCTGTTTGTGACCAAATGGCTGTTGCCGCCCGAATACTGGGGCGCACACACGGGGCTGTCCAAGTTCAAGCGCGAAATGTCGCTGCCCCTGCTGGTGTTCTGGGTCGTCATCTATTCACCCATCCTGGAAACCTTCCTTGGCCAGCTGCTGCCGCTGGAAATCCTCCGGCGCCTGGGCGCCAGCCGCCAGCTGAGTATTTTTATCGGCACCATCCTGTGGGCCATTGTGCATTTCATCAGCGGCGGCTTGCTGCATGCCATCGTCGCGCTGGGGTCGGGCGCCATGTTCAGCTTTGTCTACCTGCGCTACCGCGGCCCCAGTGTCGCCGTTGCCTACGCGACAACGACGTTTGCGCGCGCCTGCAACAATATCGCCATCCTGGTGGCCGTGTTTTACGGCCTCGACGCCTAAAGCACCTTCCAAAACCTACTGCGCGTCGGTATAGGCGGCCTGCGATGCTCACCGGCTCGGCGCCCCCGTACTCAAGTACGGTTACGCTTCTCGACCACCTCTACCTTCCGCTCGCTACGGTTTTGTTAGGCGCTTTTCTTCCTTCCTGAGCAAATACGGCACCAGCGCCGCCAGCGCCACTGCCAGTACCGCCAGGCCGTTCAGCAGCTGACGGAAGGCGGCGTCATAGCTGGCGCGCAGCAGCGTTTCCTGGCCGCCCAGCAGCTGTGTCGCCTGTTGGAGATCGCCGAGCGCGGCGCGGCTGGCGGCGGCCAGCACGGGCAGGCCTGCCGGCAGTTGCCGCGCCAGCGCAGCACCGATCAGGCCGGCCAGCACGGCGCCCGCCAGGGCCAGCGCCACGCCATCGGCGCTGATGCGCACGGTATTGAAGATCCCCGTCGCCATGCCGGCCCGCTCCGTTTCCACCACGCTCAGGGCCATGCCATCCATCAAGCCCCACGGCAAGCCGATGCCCACGCCGATCAGCAGCAGGGGGCCGGCCAAGGTGCCAGCGTCACCGCCGCCCAGCACCTGCGCCAGCCAGGCCAGGCCCGCCGCGGCCAGCAGCAATCCCGCCGCGCACAGGGCGCCGGTCCCCACCCAGCGCGACAGCAGCGCCGCCAGCATGGGCACGAGCAGCAATGGCGCGGCCAGGGCGATCATCAAACGGCCTGCGGCCAGCGCGGACATGTTGTCGATGCCGATGAAGCGCCCCGGCAGCATGACGATCAGCACGATGAACAGGAAGGCGGGCGAAGCGGCCAGTACTTGCACGGCGACAAAGCGGCGCTGGCGGAACAGCGACAAATCCAGCATGGGCCGCGCCGTCCTGCGCTCGATCGCGCCAAAGGCGAGAAACAACAGCATGGACGAGGCGACGGACAGCAGCACGGCGCCGTTGCGCCAGCCGTGTTCGGGCGCCAGCAGCATGCCCAGGGTCAACAGGCCCAGCGCGGCGGTGAAGCTGAGGGCGCCGGGCCAGTCCAGCCGGCCCTTGCCGCGCGCCGGATCGGCCGGCACGCTGCTCCATACCAGCAGCATGCCGATGGCACCCAGCGCGGCCGTGGCGTAAAAGATGGCGGGCCAGCGGGCCAGTGCCAGCATGGCGCCGGCCGCCAGCGGACCGAAGGCCAGGCCCAGGCCGAATGTCGTGCCCAGCACGCTCATCACGCGGCTGCGCGCCGCGCCGTGGAACAGGGGCGCCAGCGAAGACATGGCGGCGGCGAATGCGGCCGCGCCGCCGAGGCCTTGCACGAAGCGCAGCGCGGCGATCCATGCCACCGATGGCGCGTGGGCAATGGCCAGGGTCGCCACGCAAAACAGCGCCAGCCCCGCCAGCCAGACGCGGCGCCGTCCCAGCACGTCCGTCAGGCTGCCGGCCACCATCATGGCGCTGCCATAGCTGAGGATATATGCATTGATGACCCAGTTCAGGGCGGCGGCGCTGCCGTGCAATTCGGCGCCGAGGGCGGGCAGGGCCACTGCCGGACCCGTGAAACACAGGGGAATCAGCAAGCCCGTCAGGCAAGCGGCCAGCACTTGCAGCGGGAGTGAAAGACGTGAGGAATGGGGCATGGACGTCGGATAGGAAAGAAAGAGGGGCGAGTATGGCGCGCCCATCATTAAAGAAAAATGGGCTAAACTGATCAACATAGCGGACACAAATGTCTTGAATGGGGGATGAATGGATGGCTTGGGCGGCATCGCCATGTTCGTGCAGGTAGCCGACAGCGGCAGTTTTTCAGCCACGGGTCGGCTGCTGGGGCTATCTTCGTCGGCCGTGGGCAAGAGCGTGGCGCGCATGGAGGCGCGGCTGGGCGCGCGCCTGTTCCAGCGCAGCACGCGGCATCTGGCGCTGACGGCGGAAGGGGAGAAATTCCTGCAGCGCTGCAAGCGCATCCTGGCCGAGGTGGAAGCGGCCGAGCGTGAGCTGGGCGAATCGGGCGGCGCGCCGAGCGGTCGCCTTCGCATCAGCCTGCCACGCTACAGCGGCCTGTTCGAGCCGGCCATCGGCGCCTTCATGCAAGCCTACCCGGCCATCGACCTCGACCTCGATTTTTCCGACGCCATGGTCAATATCGTCAGCGATGGTTTTGACGCGGCCGTGCGCACGGGCGAGCTGGCCGATTCGGGCTTGATGCGGCGCAAACTATGTACATTCCGCCGCCTGCTGGTGGCGTCGCCCGCCTACCTGGCGCGCCATGGCCGGCCCGCCGATGGCGCCGGGCTGCTGCGGCACGCGCGCCTGGACTACCGCTTTCCCGCCACGGGCCGCCTGGAACAGTGGCCGCTGATGGACGAGGCAAGCCAGCCGGTGCCCGGCATGGTCTGCAACAGCCTGGAAATGCGCGTCTTCCTGGCCGTGCAGGGGCAGGGCATCGCCTACCTGCCCGCATTTGCCGTGCAGCGCGAACTGGCGGCGGGGCAACTGGTCTCGCTGCTGGACGAGCATACGCAGGCGCGCACGGCATTCTGGCTGCTGTGGCCGGCCAGCCGCCACCTGCCGCCGCGCTTGCGCGTCTTCATCGATTTCCTGGTGGAGCAGTTACAGGATCAAACTTTTGGAGCTTTGCCATGACGCAGGATGTTTCCCTGACGCCCTTGCAGTTGCATGTGGCTGGCGCCACCGTGCGCCACGCGCATCCGTTTCCCATGCCGCAGCTGACCCCGCAGGAACCGCTGACGGCGGCCCTGCGCGACGGCTGGGTACGGCCATTGTATATGGGCTTGCACCAGCCCCAGGCGCAGGCGTGCCTGGCCCGGCTGGCGCAGGCCGACGATACCGTCATCGCCCGCCTGCTGGGGCAATTCGACTGGCGCAGCCGCACGGCGGGCGCCTATCTGGCCGCATTGATGCATCGTCCCGGCTTCACGGACCAGCTGGGCGGCCTGCTGCTGGCCAGTGAAGTCTGCTACGCGGGCAGCGCATATTGTCTGGCGCTGGCCGCCTTCGACACGCCCGGCAGCCGCGACTATCTGCACCGCTATCTTGAACATTATTTGCGCCAGCCGCAGCTGCACTTTGATCAGGAGCAAGCCATGGCGGCCATTGCCTACCTGGATGGCCAGCAGGGCCGGGATGAGGCGGCGCGCCATGCGCCAGCCTGGGCCGATTTTACCGCCAGCCGGCCGGGCCTGGCGCTGGATGAAGCGCTCGCAGCATGGACTGGCCGCATGGCCACCTTGCGCGCCTTGCAGGCCGCGGCGCCAGGCAAATAAGCGCGATCCCCCTCAAACTTCGGCGCCGTTGGTATTGTTGGCGGCCTACCGCGCGCTTTCCATGGATTCGACGGTGTCGAAAAGATGCGCCAGCGCACCTTCCATGGCGCCGGCAGTCGCGTCGCCGCTCTGGTTGGTGATGATGAAGACCCCGAGCTGGTATTTTGGAATGACGTAGGCGTAGCTTTGCGCACGCGGCACGCCGCCATGGTGTACATAATGCGTGCCCAACTGGCGATTGCTGCCGATATTCCAGAAATAGCCAATGCTGAAGTCGTCCTGAAAGCGTACCAGCGGCTTGTGCGATTCGACGACCGCGGGATCGGCACCCAATTGCAGGCGCAGGTATTTCGTCATATCCGGCATGCTCGACTTCAGGTTGCCGGCTGCGCCCCAAGGCAGTTGCGGCATCGGTGTCGTCATGACGGGATTGTCGCTGTGGTAGCCGGGCGCCAGCCGGCCGGCATCCGTGGCTGTGAGTCTCAGCCTGGTATCGTGCATGCCGGCTGCGCGCGCGACGAATTGCGTGAGCAGGACTTCGTAGGGCAGTCCGTAGATTGTTTCAAGCGTGTGCGCAATGAGTTCGGTACCGGCGCTTGAATAGGCGTAGTCCTTGCCAAGCGGACCCTGGATGCTGACCGTGTGCAAGTCCTGCCAGAATTGCTGCTGGCCGTAGCTGGCGTAGGCTGCATTGAGCCTTGCCGGCGTGGCGTGTGCGGTGAAATCCTTCAATATGGTGTTCACCTGCAATGGCAGCATGCCCGGCATGGTGCTGGTGTGCGTGATCAAATGGCGCAAGCGAACTGGCTGTCCGTACGACTGCAAGTTCGGGTAGGCAGCCGGCAGGTACTTTTGTATGGGATCGTCGAGCGCCGCCTTCCCATCCAGCACGGCGTTTGCCAGCAGCAGGCCAGCAAAAGTCTTGCTGATTGAGCCGATTTCATACAGCGTAGCATCGTTCGGCGGATTGCCTTTGCCGGTCTCCAGCTCGCCTTGATGCAGAATGAATTCCTTGCCCCGATAAACGACGGCAATCGAGGTCGCGTGCAGGAATTTTGACTGCAGCAGGGTGGTCGCGGTCTGGCGCATGGCCGCAGGAATGTCATGCGCGGGTGCCGTGGCCGCAGGCTTGCAAGCTGCCAGCACGAGTGTCATTACAGTGATGCTTGCGGCGAGTTTGCTTATCATGCGCACCATCCATCCAAGGGGGAGGGGCATTCTCGCACAATGGCTGCAGCAGTGAAAGAAATTGTGCTGCCCTGCGCCAGCCGCGCGCTTTTTCCTCCTTTCCGCCACTCCGCCATTCCGCTTTTCCTTTTCTCTCCTCCATGCAGTGTGACATTTGCATGACAAACAACAGTGCTCCGCCCCCTTGAACGTCAGTAGGGGGTGCATGCGTGGCGACCACCAACCGCGCGCCGTCCATGCACCGAAAGTGCCGGACCGTTGAAGGTGCATGCTGAACTGCAAGTGGATGCGGCCGGGACTTTTGCCTTGCATGTCAGCTTGCGCCGACATATTCAATCTTGGTTTTGACGTTTAACGACAGGAAACTGCAACATGACTGAAAAATTTGCATCGCAAACTTCCACCTCCGCTGACGATGGCATTTCCGCCATCGAGGCATATCTGAACAGTGCCGCCGCCGTGGCGCTGCAGCGCTTCACCGGCACGCCGGATGCCGATGTGCTCAACGGCACCACGGGCGCCGACGTGCTCGAAGGCCTGGCCGGCGACGATACGTATTATGTCAACGACAGCGGCGACGTGATCGTCGAGCTGGCCAATGGCGGCACCGATACCGTGTATACCAGCGTCAACTACACGGTGGCCGACAACGTCGAGAACGTGCGCCTCGCCGCCAGCGGCCTGACGGTGACGGGGAGCGCCAACACCAACAATATCTTTCATGTCAGCGTGGCCGGCGGGAATGTGCTCGACGGTGGCGGCACGGGCAACTCGGTCAATTACCTTGGCTCCAGCGCGGGCGTGACGGCCACCCTGTCAGGGGCGAGTGGTCCGGTGGCGGCAGCGCCGGGCAGCGATGTGCTGGTCAATTTCGCCAGCATCGTGGGCAGCAAGTTCGACGACGTCCTGACCGGCAATGAACTCAAGAACCTCCTGGTTGGCGGCATCGGCAACGACACCTTGCGGGGTGGCAAGGGCGACGATACGCTGCTCGGCGCGGTGGGCGACGACACCTATATTTTTGCCCGCGGTGACGGCGCCGATATCATCGCCGAGGTGGTCGAGGGCGGCGGCCACAATGTCGTTTCCTTCCTGGCCGGCGTCAGCGCCGACCAGCTGTGGTTCCGCCAGGTGGGCGTGAACCTGGAAGTGAGCACCATCGGCACGACCGACAAGATCACCATCAATGGCTGGTTCAGCGCGGGCATCGTTCCCCGCATCCAGGAATTCCGCACGGCCGACGGCCGCGTGCTGCTGGGCAGCGACGTGCAAAACCTGGTGCAGGCGATGGCGGGCCTGGCGCCGCCGCCGGCCGGCCAGCTGACCCTGCCACCGAACATCGCCGGCATCCTGGCCCCGGCACTGGCGCAGAACTGGCGCACCGAGGGAGCAGGCACGGTGAACCCTGACATCATCAAGGGCACGGCGGGTGCCGACGTGATGGTCGGCGGGGCCGGCGACGACATTTATTACGTCAACCATGGCAGCGACGTGGTGATTGAACAGCCTGGCGGCGGCCGCGACACCGTCTACACGACGGTCAGCTACACCATGGGCGCCAACGTCGAAGAGCTGCATCTGAGCGCGGCCGGCCTGGTCGTAAGGGGCAATGGCAGCGGCAACGTCTTCCACATCGATGTAGCCGGCGGCCACCTGGTGCAAGGCATCGGCAGCAACAATTCAGCCACCTATGCGGGTTCCAGGGCGGGCGCCACGGCGGCCATCGCCTCCATCAGCGGCACCCCCGTGACGCGCCCGGGCAGCGATGTGCTGGTCAATATTTCCAGCGTGACTGGCAGCGCTTATGACGACGTGTTGACAGGCAACGAACTGGCCAACACCCTGTCCGGCGGCCTCGGCAACGATACCTTGCAAGGCGGCAAGGGCGACGACTTCCTCGTCGGCGGGCTGGGTGACGATACCTATGTCTTTGCGCGTGGCGACGGCGCCGACATCATCGGCGAGCCTTCCGCCGATGCGAAATACGACAGCATCGCCTTCCTGGCTGGCGTCAATATCGACCAGCTGTGGTTCCGCCAGGTGGGCGCGGACCTGGAAGTGAGCACCATCGGCACCACGGACAAGATCACCATCCGCGGCTGGAGCATTGCCAAGCCGAACATCGAGGAATTCCGCACGGCCGCCGGCCACGTCATGCGCGGTGCCGACGTGCAGCTGCTGGTGCAGGCAATGGCGGGATTGACGCCGCCGCCGCTGGGCCAGCTGACCCTGCCGGCCGGCACGGCCGCCGCCCTGGCGCCCGTGCTGGCCCAGGCCTGGCATTTCAACGGTCCCACGCAGCCCACGGGGCAGCACTTTGTCGGCACGGCGGGCGCCGATGTCATCAACGGCAGCGCCGGCGCCGACCTGCTGGAAGGCCTGGGCGGCGACGACACCTATTACGTCAACCACGGGGGCGATTTCATCGTCGAACGGGGCAACGGCGGCAGCGATACGGTGTACACCAGCGTTGACTACAAGGTGGCCGACAACGTCGAGAATGTGCGCCTCATCGGCTCGGGCCTGACGGTAACGGGCAGCGCCTACAACAACAATGTCTTTTATGTCGATACGCCTGGCGGCAACGTGCTCGACGGCGGCGGGACCGGCAACACGCTCAACTACGCCAGCGCCACGGCAGGCGTGACGGCCACCTTCGCACCGGTCGGCGGCCCCATGATTGGGCGTCCGGGCGCCGACGTGCTGGCCAATTTCAACATTGTCATCGGCAGCAAGTTCGATGACGTGCTGACCGGCAATGAGGTCAAGAATATTCTCTTCGGTGGCCTCGGCAACGACACGTTCCATGGCGGCAAGGGCGACGATACCCTGGCTGGCGCGCAGGGCAACGATACCTATCTCTTCGCCCGCGGCGACGGCGCCGACATCATCGCCGAGGGCGTGGAGGCGGACAGCCACGATGTCGTTTCCTTCCTGGCCGGCGTCAGCGCCGAGCAGCTGTGGTTCCGCCAGGCGGGTGCAAACCTGGAAGTGAGCACCATCGGTACCACGGACAAGATTACCGTCAATAACTGGTACGCGGACACGCCCGTGCGCATCGAGGAATTCCGCATGGCCGATGGCAAAGTCTTGCTGGGCAGCGATGTGCAAAACCTCGTGCAGGCGATGGCGGGCTTGACGCCGCCGCCAGCGGGCCAGCTGACCTTGCCGGCCGGTACGGCCGCCATCCTGGCGCCGGTGCTGGCGCAGAACTGGCGCGCAGCGCCACCAGCGGCTGGCGCCAGCCAGGGCGGCTTCGGCGGTTGGCCAGCGGATCCGGCGCAGCTGGTGCAAGCCATGGCCGGCTTTGCCGTGCCGGCGGCCGCATCGGCGCCCTGGTCGGCGCCAGGCGCTGGGTCGGCGCAGATCCAGCTGGCGGCAGCGCATTGATCGCCCGCGTTGCTAGCTAGTTAGCTTCACCATCACGCAGCCGGACCGGGGTGACCCGCCACGGCCTGGCTGCGCCATTGAATCTCCGATATTGCCCGATGACAGTCCTCTCCTACCGCAACGATCCGCCTCCCATACAACCTGCGCCCGACACGGGCTTGCTGTCGCTGCTGCTGATGGCCAGCCTGCACGGCATCGCCGCCGACGGCGCCCAGCTCAAGCATGCCTTCGGCCAGGCCGTGTTCACGCGGCAAACCGTCCTGCTGGCCGCGAAACAGCTGGGCTTGACGGCCAAGCTGGTGCGCCAGGCGCCGACACGGCTGGCGCAATCGCCGCTGCCGGCCATCGCCATCGATACCGATGGCCGTTTTTTTATCCTTGGCAAGGTCGACACGGGCGATGACGGCGTGAGCAAGGTGCTGATCCAGCATCCGGGCCAGCCGCCGCAAATCCTTGGCCGCGAAGCGTTCCTTGCCGCCTGGACGGGGGAACTGATCTTTTTCACCAGCAAGGCCAGCTTTGCGGGCGAAACGGCCCGCTTCGACTTCAGCTGGTTCATCCCCGCCATCGTCAAATACCGCAGGTTGCTGGGCGAAGTGCTGCTGATTTCCTTCGTGCTGCAACTGATCGGCCTGGCCACGCCCCTGTTTTTCCAGGTGGTGATGGACAAGGTGCTGGTCAACCACGCCATGCAGACCTTGAACGTGGTGGCCATCGGCCTGGTCTGCGCCATCGTCTTCGAGGCCGTGCTCAGTCTCATCCGTACCTATGTCTTCGCGCGCACCAGCAGCAAGATCGACGTGGAACTGGGCGCGCGCCTGTTCCGCCACTTGCTGGCCTTGCCGATCGCCTACTTCCAGGCGCGCCGCGTGGGCGATTCCGTGGCGCGCATCCATGAACTGGAAAACATCCGTTCTTTTCTTACCGGCAACGCGATGACCCTGGTGCTGGACTTGCTGTTTTCCTTCATCTTCATCACCGCCATGCTGTGGTACAGCGTCGCGCTGAGCGTGGTCGTGCTCGTTTCCATTCCCGTCTACGCGGCCCTGTCGATGCTGCTCACGTCCGTGCTGCGGGGCCGCCTGAACGAGAAATTCAACCGCAGTGCGGAAAACCAGTCCTTCCTGGTTGAAACCATCAGCGGCGTCGATACGCTCAAGGCCATGGCCGTGGAACCGCGCTGGCAGCAGCAATGGGAAAAGCAGCTGGCCGGCTATGTCTCGGCGGGCTTGTCGGCGAATAACATCGGCATGCTGGCCAGCGGCGGCGTCACCCTGGTCAGCAAGCTGGTGACGGCGGCCATCATGTGGTGGGGCGCCACGCTCGTCATCGACGGCAAGATGACGGTGGGCGAACTGGTCGCCTTCAACATGCTGGCAGGGCAGGTGGCCTCGCCCATCCTGCGCCTGGCGCAGCTGTGGAACGATTTCCAGCAAGTGGGCATTTCCATGAGCCGGCTGGGCGATATCCTCAACGCCCGCACGGAAGCAGGCAGCCAGAAGGCGCGCCTGCCGCGCATCGCCGGCGCCATCGATTTCCAGCAAGTGGGCTTCCGCTACCGGCCCGATGCGGCCGAGGTGCTGCGCAATGTGTCGATTGCCATTGCACCTGGCGAAGTGATCGGCATCGTCGGGCGTTCCGGTTCCGGCAAGAGCACCCTGACGCGGCTGGCGCAGCGCCTGTATATTCCCGAGCGGGGCAAGGTACTGATCGACGGGCAGGATATCGCCGTCATCGACACGGCCTCGCTGCGGCGCCAGATCGGCGTGGTGCTGCAGGAAAACATCCTCTTTAACCGCTCCGTGCGCGACAACATCGCCCTGAGCGACCCGGCGCTGCCCATCGATGCCGTTATCGCCGTGGCGAAACTGGCCGGTGCCCACGATTTCATTTGCGAGTTGCCAGAAGGCTACGACACCATGGTGGGCGAGCATGGCACGGGCTTGTCGGGCGGCCAGCGCCAGCGCATCGCCATCGCCCGCGCCCTGATCGGCAATCCGCGCATCCTGATTTTCGATGAAGCGACAAGCGCGCTCGACTATGAATCGGAAAAAATCATCCAGGACAATATGCGCGGCATTTGCGCGGGTCGCACCGTGCTGATCATCGCCCACCGCCTGTCGGCCGTGCGCGAAGCGAACCGCATCGTGGTCATGGAGCGGGGGCAAGTGGCCGAACTGGGCACGCATGCGGCGCTGCTGGCGAACCCGGGCGGCATCTACGCCCATCTGTACAGTCTGCAGCAGGGCACGAGCGGGAGCGCTGCATGAGCGCCGGCCACCGTCTGGCCGCGTATGGCGAGCTGTTCAAACGCTACGGCCAGGTGCTGCGGCATAGCTGGCGCGACCGCGCCGCACTGCGCGGTCCCGTGCTCAGCGAAGACGAGGCGGCCTTCCTGCCGGCCGCGCTGGCGCTGCAGGAGCGGCCCGTGTCGCCATCGTTGCGCCTGACGGCCAGGGTGCTGATGCTGCTGGTCGGCTGCGTGGTGCTGTGGGCTGTCTTTGGCCAGGTCGACATCATCGTCAATGCGGCCGGCAAGATCATTCCGTCAGGCAACACCAAGACCATCGCCTCGGTCGACGTGGCGGCCGTGCGCGCCCTGCATGTGCGCGAGGGGCAGGCCGTGCAGGCGGGCCAGCTGCTGGTGGAGCTCGACAGCCGCGGTCCGGACGCCGAGCGCGACAAGGCCGCCGGCGACGCGGTGGCGGCCGCGCTGCAGATGGCCCGTTCGCGCGCGCTGATCGCCGCCATCGACACCTTGAATACGCCAAAGCTGGCGGCGCCCGATGGCGTTTCCGCCGCCCAGCGCGAGGAAGCGCAGGGCCACCTCGATGGCCAGTACGCGAGTTTCCGCGCCAGGCTGGCGCATCTCGACGGGGAAATCGCCCGCTATGCCCAGGCGCTGCCGCTGGCGGCGCGGCGCGCCGGCGATTACCGGGCCCTGCTGGCCACGCGCGACGTGGCCGAACACGCGTGGCTGGAAAAGGAGCAGGCGCGCATCGACCTGGCTGGCCAGCTGGCGTCGGCCCGCAGCGAGCGCGCGGCCCTGGTGGCGCAGACGCGCAAGGACGCCTACGACGCGCTGACGGAAGGGGCCAGAGTGGCGGCGGCCAGCGGCCAGGATGCGCGCCGCGCCGGCGCCCGCGGCAGCCTGCTGCGCCTGACGGCGCCCGTCGACGGCACGGTGCAGCAGCTGAAGCTGCATACGGTGGGCGGCGTGGTGCCGGCCGCGCAGGCGCTGATGCAGATCGTGCCACGCCAGGGCAGGCTGGAAATCGACGCCGTGCTGGAAAACCGCGACGTCGGCTTCGTCCAGGAAGGGCAGGTGGTGGCCGTCAAGGTCGACGCCTTCGACTACACAAAGTACGGCACCGTGCCCGCCGTCGTCCGCAGCGTCTCGCGCGACGCCATCGAAGACGAGAAAAAGGGTCTAGTGTATGCCGTGAAAATCACGCTGCAGCAGCCGGCCATGGTCATCGACGGCAGATTGGTGCCGCTGTCGGCCGGCATGGCGGTGCGAGCGGAAATCCGCACGGGGACGAGAAGGGTGATCGAATACGTGCTCTCGCCGCTGGTGCAGCACCAGAAGGAGGCGCTGCATGAACGCTAGATGCCGCGCCGCCTGGCTCGCCGCTGGCCTGTGCCTGTGCGTGGCCGCCGCGCCAGTCGGGGCCCAGCCCCTGGACGCCGCGCCATGCCCATCCACGCATGATGCTGGTGTGCTGCTGACCGTGCCTTTGACCCTGCCGGCGGCCGTCGACCTGGCCCTGTGCCATAACGCGCAAGTGCACGGCGCCTGGGCCGGCATCCGGCTGCAGGCGGCCGGGCTGGGCGAGGCCAAAGCCGCCTATCTGCCGACCCTGAATGCGGGCGCGAGCCGGGTGCACGACCGCACGGCCTATCCGGGCTCCAGCACTGCTTCCGGCAGCTTGAACAGCAATACGGCCTCGCTGAATCTGTCCTGGCGCCTGTTCGACTTTGGCGGGCGCGCGGCGGGCCAGCGTTCGGCACAGGCCTTGCTTGACGCGGCCCTGGCGAACCGCGACGCCGTGCTGCAAAAGACCCTGGCGGCCACCGTCAGCGCGTATTTCGAGGCGCAGACGGCGCGTGCCAGCGTGCGGATGCGGCAGGAATACCAGGCGCTGGCCAATGAAACGGTGCTGGCCACGCAGCGCCGCGCGCAGCGGGGACTCGGCTCTCACAGCGACACACTGCAGGCGACGAGCGCCCTGGCCAAGGCGTCCCTGGGCGCCAGCCGCGCCGACGGCGAGTTCCAGAAGGCCCGCGCCGTGCTGGTATATACCCTGGGCTTGCCGGCCGATGCTGGCGTGATCCTGGACGACGATGCGGATGGCGCGGCGGCGGGCTTGCGCGAGGGTATGCAAGATGAGTTGCAAGCCTGGCTGGCGCTGGCCCAGGCGCAACATCCGGCCATCCTGGCCGCGCAGGCGCAGCTGGCGGCGGCGCGCGAAAGGGTGGACGTGACCCGGTCGGAGGGCCGTCCCAGCATCGACCTGACGGCCAATCTCTACCAGAACGGCCGGCCCAACCAGGGCTTGTCCGCCGCTTCCACGCGCGAAACCCTGGTGGGCATCTCATTGAACATCCCCCTGTTCGACGGTTTTGCGCGCCAATACAAGGTGCGCGGCGCATTGGCGCAGGCCGGACAAAGGGAAGCCGAGGCCGAGGAAGTGCGGCAGCAGACCCTGATGGCACTCGTGAAAACGCATGCGGAGGCCAGCACGGCGCTGTCCAACCTGGCCGCCTCGCAGGCGTGGCTGGACGCGGCGCGCGATGCCCTGGCCAGCGTGCAGCGCAAGTTCGGCCTGGGCGCGGCGGATATCCTGGAAATGCTGAATACCCAGTCGGCGCTGCTCGAGGCGCAGCAGGAGCGCATCCGTTGCCAGGCGGAATGGCGTTCGGCCCGGCTGCGCCTTCTGGCCAGCGCCGGCGTGCTGGGGCGGGACGATATCCCGGACGGTGGCGTTAAAAGCGGCGGCAAACAGCGCGCCTCGACGGCGCAATAATGACTATATTGGAGGCTGGCCTTCCCGCGCGGGGAGGTGTTGCGATCGACCAAGGGAGACATCATGCACAGCATACAAAAGATTACCCCGTGTTTATGGTTCAACGGCCACGCCGAGGCGGCGGCCCTGTTTTATACGGGGATTTTCCCCAATTCGAAGATCGGCCAGATCCTGCGCTATGGCGAGGAGGGCAGGGAAGTCCACGGCCAGGAGCCTGGCAGCGTGCTGACGGTGGCGTTCGAACTCGACGGCCAGACGTTCACGGGCCTGAACGGCGGCCCCCTGTTCCAGTTTTCCGAAGCGATCTCGTTCCAGGTCAATTGCGAGACCCAGGACGAGGTCGACCACTACTGGAACCAGCTGTCCGAAGGCGGGCCGCCGGAAGCCCAGCAGTGCAGCTGGCTCAAGGACCAGTTCGGCGTGTCCTGGCAAATCGTGCCCACCATCATGATCAAGCTGTTGACGGACCCCGATCCCGTCAAGGCCCAGCGCGTGATGAAAGCCATGATGGGCATGAAAAAGATCAACATTGACGAGATCAAGCGGGCCTACGCGGGCTAGTCTGGCCGATCGGGCGGGTGGAGCGGGGCGCACGCCAGCGGCGCGCCCTGTCCAAGATGGCCGGCATTTGCTATAGTCCCAGCCATCTTTCCATCCGCTTACAGACCCTGCCATGACCACAAGCACCAGCAGCACCATCGCGCCCCGCACCTTCGGCACGCCCCTGTCTTCCACCGCCATCAAGGTCATGCTGCTGGGTTCCGGCGAACTGGGCAAGGAAGTGATCATTTCACTGCAGCGACTGGGCGTGGAAGTGATCGCCGTCGACCGCTATCCGAACGCGCCGGGCCATCCGGTGGCGCACCGCTCGCACGTGATCGACATGAGCGACGGCGTGGCGCTGGCAGCCCTGATAGCCCTGGAAAAGCCGGACTTGATCGTGCCGGAAATCGAAGCCATCGCCACCGACACCCTGGCGGCGCTGGAAGCAGCGGGGCAAATCACGTGCATCCCGAATGCCCGGGCGGCAGTGCTGACGATGAACCGCGAAGGCATCCGCACCCTGGCGGCGGAAACCCTGGGCGTGGCGACGTCGCCGTACCGCTTCGCCAGCAGCCTGCAGGAGTTGCAGGCCGCTTGCCAGGAAATCGGCTTCCCATGCGTCGTGAAACCCGTGATGTCCTCGTCGGGCAAGGGCCAGTCCAAGCTCGATAGCGCGCAAGACGTGGAAACGGCATGGGCGTATGCGGCCAGCGGCAGCCGTGTCGATACGGGCCGTGTCATCGTCGAGGGTTTCATCGACTTCGATTACGAGATCACCCTGCTGACGGTGCGCGCCGTCGGCGCTTCGGGACAGGTCGAGACGCAGTTCTGCGAGCCGATCGGCCATTTGCAGGTGCATGGCGACTACGTGGAATCGTGGCAGCCGGCGCGCATGGCGCCGCTGGCCCTCGAGCGTTCGCGCGACATCGCCCGCAAGGTGACGGACAACCTGGGCGGCCTGGGCCTGTTCGGCGTGGAGCTGTTCGTCAAGGACGACATGGTGTGGTTCTCGGAAGTGAGCCCCCGTCCGCACGACACGGGCATGGTTACCATGGCCAGCCAGGTGCAGAGCGAATTCGAGCTGCACGCGAAAGCCATCCTCGGCTTGCCCGTCAATGTGGCGCTGCGCTCGCCTGGCGCCTCGGCCGTCATCTATGGCCAGCTGGAAGCGAAAGGCATCGCCTTCGAAGGCGTGGCCGATGCCTTGAGCGTGCCGGGCGCGGACTTGCGCCTGTTCGGCAAGCCGGAATCGTTCGCCCGCCGCCGCATGGGCGTGGCGCTGGCCACGGCCGACGATATCGATACGGCCCGCGCGCGCGCCGTGCTGGCCGCTTCCAAAGTGAAACCGGTCGCCCGCTGATGGCAGAGGCCAGCCTGCCGCAGGCCGACGCCGGCGGCGACGACGTCAAGCGCAAGCTGCGCGGCCACATCGCGCGGCGCAACCTGGCCGGCGCCGCCAACGACTGCAAGTGGAACGAACTGCTGGCCTTCATGCGCGGGCAGCCCGATTGGGCGCCGTCGTACCGTTACGGCTCCGTCACCGGCTATGTGTCGCGCTGGGATACTGAATGGGATTACCACCCGCCGTTCCCGTTCATGGGCGTGGAGTGGCTGGACATCAGCCTGTATTCGGAAGAACACGTGGCCATGCTGCTGCCCAAGAAGATCATCGACCACGGCGTGTGGATCGTGCCGGAACTGGAACGCATCGGCTTCGATTTCGAAGTGCGCGACCGGGTGGCGCGCATCTGGGGCTATTTGCCCCGTTCCTACGACGACTTTCCTCCCGCCGACTAATTCAAAGAGTATTCTCATGCCTGAAAACGCTATCCCCCAAGTACCGCAACCTGACGACGCCGTCGTCGGCAAGGAGGCGGGCGCGCAGATGCTGGCCACGGCCTGCGCCGCGCGCGACGCCTTTTATGCCACCCTGGGCGCCATGGACGCCGACGTGCTGGCGCCGCTGGTCAACCCGGCCTTCATGGGCGGCCCGCGCTGGCCATCGTTGCGCCAGGCCTGGAGGGTGATCCGACGGAGTGATTCCATCCTCATCGCCAGCGATGGCTTGAGCGATCCGTTCGAGGATGACGACGACGTGTTCGTCCCGCGCGGCCATCTGCTGGAAGTGTGCATCGAGGCGCCGCTGTCCGCCTTCGACGGCAAGGAAGTGGCGCATTCCTGGCTCTTCGACGTCATTTACCAGGTCAGCCAGAACGTGGCCGACCATGGCTCCATCGATTTGCTGGTGCAGCGCCATGGCAGCGTGTCGATGGCGCTGGACTTGCAGCAGGCACCGGAGGGACTGGAAGACGAAAACGAACAGGTGGCTGTGCTGCTGGCCCAGGGCGTGGCCACCATTCCCCCATCCTTCGCCACGCCATATGGCGACGTGATGCTGCTCACCGTCACCGTGCTGCAGCCGGCCGAACTGGCGTACATCAGCGAGGCCGAAGACAAGGCCCGATCGCGGCGCGACCTGGCCGCCGCGCTGGCCGTGTCGCCGACGGGACATCTGAGCGTGGCCAGGCGGCCGGCCGTCATTCCCCGCTAGGCTGTTCGACGGGCGGCACGGCCGGTTCTTGCGGTGTTTCCTTCGCTTCCATGACGGCCGGCGGCGGCTCACGCCACTTGCCCGCCGCCTTCAGCTTGTTCTTCAGCCCCGGCAGGGGAAACCCCAGCGCATAGGCTTTTTGCGCGTGCACGCTGGCCTTCTCGTATTCCTTCTTCTTCACATACATCAGGCCCAGGTTGTACTGGATGGTGGCCTGCTCGGGCGCCAGGCGGCTGGCCGCGTCCAGCTGTTCCAGCGCCGTCGCGTCCTGGCCCGTGGAGAGCAAATAGCTGCCATACACCATGCGCGCCGTCACGTCGTGCGGCGCGAAGGCGATCGCCCGCTCAAAATAGCAGCTGACCGTGTAGCGGGCGCCGGGCGGCTGCGCGCTTTTCAGGCGCAAGCCCAGCTTGGCCATCGAGGCCAGCGCCCGGTGGTGATTCGGGAAGTGCTCCAATGTGTAGCTGATGTCGGCGCCCAGGCTGCCCGTCAGGCCCTGCGCGAGCGTTTCCACTGCCCGCGAAAAATGGAACTTTTCGACCACGGACAGGCCCTCGCGGTCTTGCGCGCTCGTATAGTCGCCGCCCGGCGTATGCTTGACGTAGGGCGGGCAATCGGCGGCGCTGGCGCCGGCGCAGCAGGCGGCGAGGGCGCAGGCTAACAAGGGATGCTTCATGTCGGGCTCCTGTGACTGACCTGGTCCAGCAAATCGGCCAGGGCGTTGCTGCGGGCTTGCCGCGATTGCAGGGCGATGGCGGCGGGGCTGGCCAGCGGTGCGCGCCCCTGGCGCGCCAGTTCCAGGAAGCGCAGCAGGGCGCGCGCGCAGTCGCTGCTCGACGCCAGCTGGCCGATGGTGTCGATGCCGCAGTGGCGCAGCTTGGCCGCGCTGTCGCCCGCCAGGTCGGTCAGCGCGAGGATGGGCCGGCGGCAGCGCAGGTATTCGTACAGCTTGGCGGGAATCTGTCCGTTGCAGTTGGCCGCCTGCAGCAGCAGCAAGCCGTCCGCGGCCTGCATTTCCTGCAGCGCCGCGCCGTGCGGCTGCAAGGGTTCCAGGCGCACCAGGTCGAGGATGCCGTATTTCACCAGCAATCGCGCCAGCCACGCATCGTGGCCCGTGGCGCGCAGCACCAGCTGGAAATTGCGGGCATGCAGCACGCCGTCGCGCCGCAGCCGCGCCAGGGCTTCGAACAGCGCTTGCGGATCGCGCTCGGACGGGTAGATCACGCCGCTGTGCAGCAGCAGGAAGCGGCTGCGCTGGCCGCGCGGCCCGTCCTGCGGCGCGGCGCCCTCGTCATCGTCGTGGCCATTTTCGATCAGGCGGAAGCGTTCGCGCCCCACCTGCGCCAGGCGCCGCTGGTGCGCCGCGATGGCGCCCGGCGTGGTGCAGACGATGGCCGCGCTGCGCGCCGCGATGCGCTGTTCGATCCACGCATGCATGCGGTGCAGGCGCGGCTCGGGCGGATACGGCGCCAGCGGGTCGCTGTCATCGAGCATGGGGTCGCGCTGGTCGGCGACCCATGGCAGGCCGCTGAGTTTTTGCAGGGTCAGCGCGATCAGGTGCGCCGTGGCGATCGGATACGTCGACCAGATGGCGTCGGGGCGGTATTGCCGGATCATGCGCAGGCCGGCCGGCACGGCGCTCAGCCACCAGGAACTCCAGCGGTCGGGCAGCGCCAGGCAGCGCGGGTAGCGCCCGGCGATGGCCAGGTGGCGCGCCGCGTCCAGCGCCAGGGTGCGCCGCACGGTGGCTTGCGCGCCGATCTGCGCCAGCTGCGTATCGCCCCGCTGCGCATATGCGAACGGCGCGGGACTGAGCACGAGCGGCTGCCAGCCGCAGTCGGGCAAATGTCGGGCAAAGCCCAGGGTGCGCAGGATGCCGCTGCCGCCGGCCAGCGGCGGAAAATGGTAGGCGACCATCAGCACCCGTTTTGGTCGGCCCGCGTTCGGTCGGGCCGCGTTCGGCGAGGTCCTTACCATGACCGCAGCCACCGCGCGCACAGCTGCTCCACTTCGCCGCGCCAGGCGGCGCTGGCGAACGTATGGTTGGCGCCATCGACCTGCGCCTGCGTCCATTGCGGGCGGGCGGCCACGGCGCGCCAGGCAGGATCGCCATCGAGCAGGGCTTGCCACTCGCGCGCGCCCAGGTCGTCGCCGCTGAGGACCAGCAGCACCTTGCCCTGGAATTGCGCCAGCGCCCGCAGCAGGGCTGGCGCGGGCGCGTCGTCTTCCGGCGTTGCCGGTTCTTGCGTGGCGGCCGCCACCTGCCGCAGCGAGGCCAGGCTGGCGCCCAGTCGCAATCCGCCGCTGGCCAGCTTGCGCCAGAAACCGCCTTGCAGCAGGCGTGGCAGATAATAGTGGCGCAGGGTGGCGCGCGCCAGGCCGGCGCTGCTGCGCACCCACGGGTTGAGCAGGATCAGCGCTTTGACGCGCGCGTCATGCGGCGCATGGCAGGCGGCGGCCGTGGCGCCGTCGCACAAGCCCCACAGCGCCACTTCGCGCAAGGCCGGCACGGCATCGAAGAATTGCGCCAGCGCGCCCGCGATGTCGGGACCGGCGGCGCGGTAATCGCGCGCGCTGCCCTCGCTGTCGCCCATGCCGCGCAAGTCGAAACGCAGCACGGGCCAGCCTTGCGCAGCCAGGGCGCGGGCCAGCAAGACGAACTGGCGGTGGCTGCCGGCGCGGTACTGCGGTCCGCCCGTGACGATCAATACGCCGCGCCGGCCCGGCACGTCGGGCAGGCTGAGGATGCCGGCCAGGCGCGCCTGCGCCTCGCTGTCTTCAGCTGTGCTGCGAAAGCGCAGGGCCAGCTCGCGCACGGCGTGCGCCGCGGGGTGCTGCAGGCCGTCGTCGCGCTTCATGGCGGGGGCCTTTCCTCGTCGAGCCAGTCGCGGCACAGTTTCCGCGTGGCGTACAGCAGTTGCGGACATGCCAGCAGTTCACCGCTGTGCCAGAACGGGCCGTCATCGAAGCTGGCCACATGCACGGCGGCGCCGCGTTCGCGCCATTGCCGGGCCAGCAGCGGCGGCGACCACGGGCCCGTTTGGTCCGCCGCGTGGTAATCGAGCCAATAGACGGGCACGCAAGGCAGCAGCGTCGACGCGTTGACACCGTCGATGGCCTGCGCCAGTTCGGGCGCCAGCAGGTAGCCGGCCACTTCCACAGGTTCACTTTCCGCCAGTGCGGCGCGCGCCTGGCCGGGCGCTTCCTGTGTAGTCCCGGCCAGCATGCGGGTCGCCAGGCGCAGGCGCAGGAAGCGGTCGATGCTGCGCCGCCCGTCGAGTTCCGGTTGCCACAGCAGCAAGCGCGCCAGGGGCAGCGGCGGGCGGCTGGCGAAATCGAGGGCCAGCAGGGCGCCCAGGCGCAAGCCCCACACGGTCAAGGGGCCGTCGACCCGCTGCGCCATCCACGCGCAAGCCAGGTGCAGGTCGTTGTGCCAGATGTCCCAGCGCGCTTCGCCAAAGTCGCCGCTGCTGTCGCCGCAGCCAAACAGGTCGATCTGCAGCACGCTGTAGCCGGCGGCGGCAAAGGCGCGCGCCTGCGCGGCGGCCACGTGGCGGCTTTTATTGAGCTCTTCGGCGAATGGATGGACGTAGAGGATGCCGCCGCGCGCGGCCTGGCCCGGCGGCGGCAGGTGCAGCAGGCAGTAGCGCTGGCCGCCGCTGGCGGGCAGGAAGAAGGGCAGCAGCGGCAGCGCATCGAGGGCGGCGCGGTTCATGGTCGCAGCTTTGCAAACACGAAATCGTGCAGGGTGCCCACGGTGGCAAAGTGGCGCGCATGGATGTCGTCGTCGGCGACGCTGATGCCGAAATGGTCTTCCAGCGCGGCGATCACGCCGATCACGGCCATCGAGTCGAGTTCCGGCACGCTGCCCAGGAGCGGCGTGTGGGCCTCCAGCACGCGCCCGTTCAAGCCCAGGGTGGTGTCGAGGATGTGCTTTACTGCTTCAAGATGCGGCATGTCAGCTCCAGGGAAGGGTAGTGCGGCAGGGACGACGTATCGAAGGCCAGGCAGGGGATATCGCCGGGGCGGCGCGACAGGTGCAGGTAAGGCGGCAGGCTGGCGGCCATGGCTTGCCAGCGGCCGCAGCGGATAAACGTGGCCGTGCCCAGCGCGTGCGTGCCCAGGCGCGCATGGGCGCCCAGCGAGGCGCGGTTGAAGCGCGAAATGCGGCTGCACGACCAGCGCACGCCCTGCGCGTACAGCACGGCGTTGGCTTCTTCCCACAGGCGCGCGAAGACCAGGCCGCCCCGTTGTTCCGGATGCACCCACACGTCCAGGTCCCAGGACGACTGCTGCGACGCCAGTGCATAGCGGGCGCGCACCTCGTCTTCCTGGCAGCCGTGGCGCAGCAGCCAGATCCAGCCGGCCATGCCGGTCTTGTTCCGCGCCACCAGGCATTGCGCACCCTGGCGATAGCGTTCGCCCAGCGCGCCGGGCCGGCGCTCGGGACCGGGGGGCAAGTCCGCTTCCGCCAGGCAGGGCGTCACCGTGATCGACTGGCCGCGCCCGCGGCACAGCGAACCGGGCGCCACGGCTTGCGCGACGAATTGATAACGATATAGCGCGCAGCGCCCGCCCGGCATGCGGGCCAGCAGCCGGGCCACGGCCAGCCAGGCGCTGTCGCGCCAGCCCAGCTGGCGAAGGCTGTCGGCTAGCCGTTGCAGCAAAGGAAATTCCGGGGACAGGGCCATGGCGGTCGAGGAGGGGGGCGGCTATGCAGCCAACGCTGTCCATTAGAGCGCAGCGGCCCGGGGCCGATGTTGCGCGGCCTCAAGCATTGCGCCGGATCGGCGGCCGGCCGCCGCGAGAGGCGCTTACTTGATAAAAATCAACACTGCCGCGCCCGTTTGTCCCAATCATAGGGGATGCATGACCTGGCATGCCGAGCAGAGGGCGAAACGATGGCGACACTGATACACGATCTGATCTTCGAAACGGCGCAGCGCGCACCCCACGCGCCGGCCCTGTCGTGGCAGGGCGAGGAAATAGGCTATGCCGCGCTGGCGCAGTCCGTGCGCGAGGCGGCCGGCACCCTGCTGACCCTGGGCTTGCAGCGTGGCGCGCGCGTGGCCGTGTACCTGGAAAAACGCCCGGAAAACGTCAGCGCCATGTTCGGTACGGCTGCCGCCGGCGGCGTGTTCGTGCCCGTCAATCCGCTGCTCAAGCCGGACCAGGTGGCCTACATCCTGGCCGATTGCAATGTGACCATCCTCGTCACGTCGCGCGAACGCCTGGCGCAGCTGGGTCCGGCGCTGGCTGCCTGTCCGGACTTGCGGACGGTGCTGCTGACGGGTGAAGGGCATGCGGAGTCCCGCCTTGACAAGGTCCGCGTGCTGCCGTGGACTGCGGTGCCCGCCAATGTGCCCGCCTTTGGTGCGCCCGTACCCAAGCCGCATGCGGCGATCGACATCGATATGGCCGCCATTTTATATACCTCCGGCAGCACGGGGCGGCCGAAAGGCGTGGTGCTGTCGCACCGCAACATGCTGGCGGGCGCGCTCAGCGTGTCGGGCTATTTGCGCAACGCGCCGGAGGACCGCATCCTGTGCGTCCTGCCGCTCAGTTTTGATTATGGCCTGAGCCAGCTGACGACGGCGTTTGCCAGCGGCGCCTGCGCCGTACTGATGAATTATCTGCTGCTGCGCGATATCGTCGAAGCCGTGGAGCAGGAAGCCATCACGGGCCTGGCCGCCGTGCCGCCCCTGTGGGTGCAGCTGTCGCAGCTGAGCTGGCCATTGTCCACGCCCTTGCGCTACATCACCAATTCGGGCGGCGTGATGCAACGCTCCACGCTCGACAAGCTGCGCCAGTCGTTGCCGCGCACGCAGGTCTACCTGATGTATGGCTTGACGGAAGCGTTCCGCTCGACCTATTTGGCGCCGGAACAGCTGGAGCGGCGCCCCGATTCCATCGGGCAAGCGATTCCCAACGCGGAAGTGCTGGTGCTGCGTCCGGATGGCAGCGTGTGCGACGCGGACGAGCCGGGCGAGCTCGTGCACCGCGGCGCGCTGGTGGCGCTCGGCTACTGGAACGATGCGGCGCGCACGGCCGAGCGCTTCAAACCGCTGCCGCCGCAGGCCAGCGGCCTGGTGCTGCCGGAACTGGCCGTCTGGTCGGGCGACACGGTGCGCCGCGATGCGGATGGCTATCTGTATTTCGTGGGCCGCAGCGACGACATGATCAAGACGTCCGGCTACCGGGTCAGCCCGGCCGAGATCGAGGAAGTGGCGTATGCAAGCGGGCTGGTGGGCGAAGCGGCCGCGCTGGGCTTGCCCCACGCCGTGCTGGGCCAGGCCATCGCCTTGCTCGTCACGCCCGCGCCCGGTGTGGAATTGCTGCGCGACAGCGTGCTGGCCGCCTGCCGCGCCCGCTTGCCCAGCTATATGGTGCCGTTGTGGGTGGAAATCCGCAACGGCGTGCTGCCGCGCAATCCGAACGGCAAGATCGACCGTCCCTTGCTGGCCAGGGAACTGGCACGCGCGTATGCGGTCCAAACAGGAGATGCCGCATGAAGGACTTGATCCACTCGAACAATACGGAATTGCCGCCGCACCCACCGCTGCGCCAGTTTGCCGTGGAAAACGACATGCTGCTGGTCGGCGGCATGCCCCTGCGCCGGCTGGCCCAGCGGGTAGGCAGCACGCCGTTCTATGCCTATGACCGGGCGCACATCACGCGCCGCGTGGCGGAACTGCGCGCCGCCTTGCCCACTGGCGTGCACGTGCATTACGCCATGAAGGCCAACCCCATGCCTGCCGTGGTGCAGTGGCTGGCGGGCTTGGTCGATGGCATCGACGTGGCCTCGGGCGGGGAACTGGCCACGGCGCTCGATACGCCCATGCCGGCCGAGCGCATCAGTTTTGCGGGACCGGGCAAGAGCGATGGCGAACTGGCGCGGGCCGTGGCGGCTGGCGTGCTGATCAACGTGGAGTCTGGCGCCCAGCTGGAAAGGGTGGCGCTGGCCAGTGAACGGCTGGGCGTGACGGCCAGGGTGGCCGTGCGTGTGAATCCCGATTTCGCCTTGCGCCGCACGGGCATGCGCATGGGCGGCGGCGCGCAGCCGTTTGGCGTCGATGCGGCCCTGGTGCCGGCATTGCTGGGCCGCATCGGCCAGCTGGGGCTGGATTTTCACGGCTTTCACCTGTATGCGGGGTCGCAAAGCCTGTCGGCGACTGCCCTGGCCGAAGCGCAGGCCCTGAGCGTGCAACTGGCCCTGCAACTGGCCGACAGCGCGCCATCGCCCTTGCGCACCCTGAATATCGGCGGCGGCTTTGGCGTACCGTATTTTCCCGGCGACCAGGCGCTCGACCTGGCGCCCGTCGCCGCAGGCTTGCAGCGGCAGCTCGCCATCCTGGCCCAGGCGGCACCGGGCGCGCGCTTGAACCTGGAGCTGGGCCGCTATCTGGTGGCCGAGGCGGGCGTGTACGTGTGCAAGGTGATCGAACGCAAGGTGTCGCATGGACAAGTGTTTCTGGTGACGGATGGCGGCTTGCACCATCATTTGGCGGCCTCGGGCAATTTTGGCCAGTTGATCCGCAAGAATTATCCGGTCGCCATCGGCAACCGGCTGCAGGGCGGGGCGCGCGAAGTGGCGTCCGTCGTGGGACCGTTGTGCACGCCGCTGGACTTGCTGGCCGACCAGATGGAGATGGCGCGCGCCGAAGAGGGCGACCTGGTGGTGGTGTTCCAGTCGGGCGCGTATGGCTTGACGGCCAGTCCGACGGCCTTTCTCGGCCATCCGCTGCCGGCCGAGGTACTCGTATGAGCGGCCTGTGCGGTTGGTTGGCGATGGCGGGCGGGGGGGATGCCGGCGGCAGCGCAGCCGATGGCGCAGCCCAGGCCGCCTTGGCCAGCATGGCGGCGCCCTTGTCGCGCTTCGATAGCGCGCCCTTGGCCGCCAGCTTGAGCGAAGTGGGCGGGGTGGCCGTGGCCGCCATCGACGGCAGTCGTCATGTGTACCAGCAAGATGGCTTGCAGGTGGCCATCTGGGGCCGGCCCGAACTCGACGGCTCGGCGGACGACGTGGCATGCCGCCTCGCTTCCCTGTGGCTGAGCCGGGGCGTGGCGGCTTGCGCCAGCCTGTCGGGGCCATTTGCGCTGGCCATTCTCGACGCCTTTTCCGGCTCGGCCCTGCTGGCCGTGGACCGTGCCGGCATGCACCCGCTCAGCTACGCGAACAATGCGCAAGGCTTGTTCTTTGCTTCCTCGCATGACGCCTTGCTGGCCCATCCGTCCGTGCGGGGGGCGCTCGATCCGCAAGCCCTGTATCACTATTTGTTCTTCCACATGGTGCCTGGCCCGGCCACGGCCTATCTTGGCCAGCAGCGCTTGTTGCCCGGTGAATACCTGCATGTGCGGGGTGGCAAGCAATGCAAGGGCAGCTACTGGCAACTGGCCTTCCAGGAGCCGGCTGCACGCACGCGCACGCGGGCCAGCTTTGCCAGCAACAAGCAGGAATTCCTGCGCCTGTTGCGCCAGGCCGTGGAAAGCGGCCTGGGTGCGGATGGGGCGGACACGGGCGCGTTTCTCAGCGGCGGCACGGACAGTTCCACCCTGGCCACCATCATGGGCCAGGTGACGGGCCGGCCCGCGCGCACGTATTCCATCGGTTTTGACGCGCCCGGCTATGATGAAATGGCGTATGCGCGCCTGGCCGCCAGCCATGCGGGCAGCATCCACCACGAACGCTACGTGACGCCAAACGACGTGCTGGCCGCGATTCCCGCCATGGCGGCCATTTTCGACCAGCCTTTCGGCAATGCCTCGGCCATTCCCGCCTACTATTGCGCGCAGATGGCGCGCGAGGATGGCGTGACGCGCCTGCTGGGCGGCGACGGCGGCGATGAATTGTTTGGCGGCAATGAGCGCTATGCGCACCAGGCCTTGCTGTCGCAGTACGAGCGCTTGCCCGTCATGTTGCGCCAGGCCATCATCGAGCCGCTGCTGTTCCGCGAGCGCGCGGGCAAACCGTGGCGGCTGGGCGACAAGGCGCGCCGCTACATCGAGCAGGCCAGCCTGCCGCTGCCGGCCCGCCTCGACAGCTACAACCTGCTGCTGCGCCATGGCTACCGCACGGTGCTGGAAGCGGGTTTTATCGACACCATCGACCCGGGCATGGCGCCTGGCTGCGTGAATGGCGCGTATTGGGAACGCCAAGGCCAGGGCTTGAGCCAGATCAATGAATTGCTGGCGCTGGACATGCGGTTTACCTTGGCCGACAACGACCTGTTCAAGGTGCGCAAGGCGTGCGAACTGGCCGGCGTGGAAGCGGCGTTTCCCTTCCTGCACGATGCGATGGTGGCGTTCGCTGCACGCCTGGCGCCGCAAGATAAGCTCGACGGCATGCGCCTGCGGCCTTTCTTCAAGCGGGCGCTGGCGGAAATCCTGCCGCCGGCCATCGTGCGCAAGAAAAAGCACGGCTTCGGCTTGCCTTTCGGCCAGTGGCTGCACAGCCACGTGCCGCTGCGCGAGTTTGCCTTCGACAATCTGACGCAGCTGCGCGGGCGCGGCATCGTGCGGCCCGCCTTCATCGACGATCTGCAAGGGCGCTTGCTGGCGGAACACCCTGCCTATCACGGCACCATGGTGTGGCTGCTGCTGATGCTGGAACAGTGGCTCAGCCAGCATCCGGGCGCGCTGGGTGCGCTTGGCGGCGGTTTTGCCGCATGCGCCACAGAAACGCCAGGCGTCCTCGATCCCACGGCGTAAAGCGGGGCAACTGCAGCAGGTCGAGTCCCGCGCCGGGGCGCGCCACGCCCCAGTCCGTGGCGACGGCCGCCTTGAAACCGAGGTCTTTGACCATGGCGACGTGCGGCGCGCCGTAGTCGCGTCCGGCCTTGCCATTCGGATAGGCAAACAGGGAGACGGGCGCCTGGATCAGCGCTTCCAGCTGCTGCTTGCCATGGGCGATGTCGCGCTGCGCCGCCCGCTCCGCCAAGGTGGACAGGATCGGATGGCTGGCCGTGTGCGCGCCCAGTTCCATGCCGCCCGCCTGCAGCTGGCGCAGCTGCGCCGTGCTCAGCATCGCCGCCGGGCCCGCCGTGGCGCCCGCCTGGCGGCGGATCTGTATGGCCAGCTGCTGGCGCCGGGCAAATGGCTGGTATTTGAGCTGGCCCAGCAAGGTGGCGACGGCCGCCTGCCGCTGTGCCAGGCTGGCGACGGGGAACGTTCCCAGGCCGTGTACGCGCAAGTCCAGCATGGGGCCGGCCGCCTGGCGCACGGCCTCGACCACCGTATCGTTCCACATCTGTCCGCCGTCCAGATAGCCCGTGGCGATAAAGAATGTGGCGTGCAAGCCATGGCGCAGCAGCAATGGCAGGGCCACTTGCGCATTGTCCGCATAGCCATCGTCAAAAGTGATGCAGGCGGCGCGGGGCGGCAGGCGGCCATCCTGCAAGCGCCGCACGGCATCGCTGAGCGGCAGCGGCGTATAGAAACGTTGCAACAGGCGCAGCTGGCGCTGGAACAGGGCCGCATCCACTTCGCCGGGAAACAGCGGATCGGGCCGCGCCAGCACGCGGTGGTAGATCAGGATGGACAGCGTCGCCGTCATGGCTGCTCCGCCACCGTTGCCCGCGCCTTAGCCGGGCGGGATGCAAGGGCCGGCGCCTGCTGTTCGACGATGATGCGCGTGGCGATCAGGGCGGCCATCAGGTAATACGGCATGTCGAAGTACAGCAGGCTGAGGAAGGCGCCCCCCACGGCAAAGCCGATCAGGCTGGCTTGGCTCATGGTGGCCAGGCCGTGCGCCCAGCGCAATTCCGGCTTGCCCCGCGTGCGGCGGATGATGGCGGCCGCCGTGCGCCAGGTGGCGATGCCCAGCGCCAGGTAAATGAAGAGGCCGACGAAGCCGTGTTCGCCCAGCGCCTGGAAATAGATGCTGTGCGCCGCATGCACATCCGTGGGAATGGGCGCATAGCGGGCAAAGATGGCGGCGTCGGAGACGTCGAAGCCGCCGCCGAGAAAACGGTCGCGCGCCAGGTTCCAGGCCATGCGCCAGGCATTCAGGCGGCCCATGGCGGACACATCGTCCTGATACGTGTTGATGGTGTCCATGCGTTCGGCCCAGCGCTCGGGCATGAAGGCCAGCAACAGCGGCGTGACCGTGCCGAGCAGCGCGCCCAGCACCATCTTGCGCTCGCTTTTCAGCCACATGAACAGGCCCATGGCGGCGATGGCCAGCAGCGCGCCGCGCGAATACGAACCCAGCGCGGATAGCGCGGACAGCAGCATGGCCGCCGACAGGCCGTGGCGATGCCAGCGCTTGTCCGTGTTTTGCTGCAGATAATACATGAGGGGGATGGTGATGATCAGGGCCAGGGCCAGCGCATTGTTATCGCCAATAAACGTTTCTTCCGGCCCCCAGACCCGCTCCGTGCCGCCGCTGCGGATGGTGAAGATGCCGCCTTTCACGCCGTAGTAGCCGATCGAAACCACCAGCACCCAGACCAGGCGCACGATGTCCTGCCGCGTGCGTATCACCATCATCACCACAAAGCTCATCAGCATGATCTTCATGACCTTGTTCCACTGCACCCACGACGACTCGGGCAGCAAGGCGAACGGCGCCGTCAGGTTCATCCACGCGACGAACAGCAGCAGCAGCACGCTGATGGGCGTCAGGGGCAGGTTTTTCGGCTCGCGCGTCATCACGAGGCTGACCAGGGTGGCGATGGCGATGATGAAGGCGAACGGCATGTGGGTGGCGAAACCCCAGCCCTGCGTGTGCGGGTTCATGACGCTGACCCAGACCCACATCAGGCCGCCGATGGCCGGCGCCTTCAGGATGAAGGGCAGCGAACCCAGGATGATGATTGTGATCAGTATGTCGCGCATGAAGGGGGACGCTCCTGGTGTTGCCTGGGTTGGCAAGGTCTTGATGCCTGTCAACGGGCTGGCGGGCAGGCTCAGTACACTGGATCAATACCGCTCGGCGTTGTTGAAACTGCCAATCAGTTTTGTCATGGTAAGACCAAGGAGGCATGTCCTTGTTGACCGTTCTCATGGCGACCTATAATGGCGCCGGCACCTTGCCCCAGGTATTGCGCGCCTACATGGGACTGCGCGCGCCCGTGGGCGGCTGGCGCCTGGTAATCGCCGACAATGGCAGCACCGACGCCACGGCCCAGGTGATCGCCGCCTTCCGCGGGCGCTTGCCCTTGAGCTATGTCTACGTGGCGCGACGGGGACGCAGTCCGGCCCTGAACGGCGCCGTCGAATATGCCTTGCGCCAGGGCGGCGACGGCGGCGAGCTGTTCGTCTTTGGCGACGATGACGCCATGCCCGCATCCGACTGGCTGTGCCGCCTGCAGGACAGCGCGCGTAGCCATCCTGGCTACGCCCTGTTCGGCGGCGCCATCGTGCCCGCCTGGCGGGAACAGCCGGAGGACTGGCTGCTGCGCCTGACCCCTGTCGGCTTGACGTGGGGCATTACCAGCCCCGACCTGCGCGACGCGCCCGTGTATCCGGGCCTCGTATGGGGCGCCAACATGGCGATACGCCGCCGCATCTTCGAGGCGGGCGCCCGCTATGACGAAAGCATCGGCCCGCAGGGCGCCAACTACGCCATGGGCAGCGAAACCCGGCTCAACCTGGAGATGCATGCGGCCGGCAACCCATCCTGGTTCTGTCCGCGGGCGAGGGTGGCGCACATCATCCGCGCCCCGCAAGTGCAGCGCGCCTGGATATTGCGCCGCGCCATGCTGTTTGGCCGGGGCCAATGCCGGCTGGCGACACTCGCGCCCAGCGTGGAGTTGCTGGGCGTGCCCCGCTGGATGCTGCGCAGATACGTGCGCGACTCCCTCAGCGCCGTGCGGGCCTGGCTGCGGCGCGACCACGCCGAGCTGTTCCTGCGCCAGTGGGAACGGGCCTGGCTGCGCGGTTTCTTCCATGAAGCGTGGCGGGGACGGCGCAAACGCCTGCCGCGCGTCGTCATCAGCAGTTATTCGGGCGAGCTGGGCGGCATGGAGCTGCGCATGGCGCAAGAGGCGAGCATGCTGGGCGCGAACGGCTATGACAGCGTGCTGGCCCTGCGGCGCTTTCCCGGTTTTACTGCCTGGGCACACGGCTTGCGCGCGCGGCATCTGCAGGTGCAAGTGTATGAACCGCCCTTGTTTCTCGAACACTGGGCCTGGCGCCGCTGGAATTGGCTGCGCGCCAGGCTGACGGGCGCGTGGCGGCTGCGGCGGCTGCGGCCCGATCTCGTCCACGTGGCGTTTTGCTGGACCAGCTATGGCGCTTCCATCCTGTGGCTGGCCCGGCAATGCCGCTTGCCGGCCGTGATCAGCGTGCACAATGCGTTTCCCCTGGAAGCTTTCAGCGACTGGCAGCGGCCCCGGCTGCAGGAAGCGTTCCGCAGCGTCAAGGGCGTGTATGCCGTGTCGCCGTCGGCCATGCGGCATTTCCTCGACCTGTACCGCGACATGCTGGCGCCGCAGACGCGGCTGGCCGTCATTCCCAACGGCGTCGATACGGACACTTTTGTCGTTTCGCCCGAACGCCGGATGCTGGCGCGGCAGCAACTTGGGCTGCCGCCGGACGCGCTCGTGCTCGGTTGCGTGGCGAGACTCTCCGCACAGAAACGCCCGCAAGCGCTGCTGGCCCTGTTCGCCAGGCTGGCCGCGCAATTTCCCAACTTATATTTGGTGCTGGTGGGCACGGGGCCGCTGGAAGCCATGCTGCGGTTGCAGGTGCGGCAATCGGGCTTGCAGGAGCGCGTCGTGTTTGCCGGTTTCCAGCAGCGCGTCGAATTGCTGATGCCGGCCTTCGACCTGCATGTGCTGCTGAGCAAAAACGAGGGTTTCGGCATCGCCACCATCGAAGCGATGGCCTGCGGCGTGCCGGCCGTGGGCACGGATGTGCCGGGCACCCACGATATCCTGCACGACAGCGCCGGCGGCTTGCTGCTGCCGCTGGACGATGAGCACGCCGCCTGCGCGGCCGTAGCAACGCTGTTGCTCGATGCGCCCCGGCGCGCCCGCATGGGACGGCTGGCCCGCGAGGAGACCGTGCAGCGCTATTCGATGCCGCGCCTGGAACGCCAGCTGCGCCATTTCTATGCGGGCCTGGTGTAGGCGCGGGCGGCCCGCATGAGCGCCACCCGCCATTCGTTCTTTTTCTCGTTCGCCGAAAAGTACACGGTGCTGCTGCTGGGCATTGTCGCCACCATGGTGCTGTCGCGCCTGCTGCCGCCGGCCGAAGTGGGCGTGTATTCGCTGGGCGCCGTGCTGGTGGCCTTGGCGCAAGTGGTGCGCGATTTTGGCGTGGGGCAATACCTGATCCAGGAAAAGCAGCTCGACACGGTGAAATTGCGGGCCGCGCTGGCCACCAGCCTGCTCGTCGCCTGGCTGCTGGCGGGCCTGGTGCTGCTGGCCAGCGCGCCGCTCGCGCATTTCTATGGCGAACCCCGGCTGACCCTCGTGCTGCGCTTGCTGGCGATCAATTTCCTCCTGATACCGTTCAGCGCCTTGACCTTGCCTATATTGCGCCGGCAACTGCGCTTTCGCGCCATCTACGCCATCAACGCGGCCAATAGTGTCGTCAACCTGCTGGTGGCCGTGCTGCTGGCGCTGCAGGGCTACAGTTACATGAGCATGGTGTGGGCGGCGCTGGCCGGCTCCTGCGCTTCGCTGCTGGTGAGCCTGCTGCTGCGGCCCGCAGAGCTGCCGTGGCTGCCGGGACGGCGCGGCATAGGCGATATCGCCCGCTTTGGCGCGTATGCGACGGGGGGCGGCCTCGTCGACGAGGCGGGCGTGGCGGCGCCGGACCTCGTCATCGGCAAGCTGATCGGCATTGAAAGCCTGGCCCTGTTCGGCAAGGCGCAAAGCGTGCTCAATATCTTCAACCAGGCGATCACCAGCGCGATTTCGCCCGTCGTGTTTCCCCTGTTCGCGGCCCGCGCGCGGGAGGGGAGTGGCCAAGGGGGACAGGGCGGGGCGGAACTCGTGTATCTGCGCACGATCAGCTACATGACGGCGCTGGCCTGGCCGTTTTTTCTCTTCCTCGCCTGTATGGCTTTGCCGCTGGTCAAGGTGTTGTACGGTTCGCAATGGCTGGCCTGTGTGCCCTTGATCCGCATCATGTGCCTGTCCTCGGCCGTGTATAGCATGTTCAGCATGGCCCGCTACCTGTTCGTGGCGACGGGCCAGCTGCATGCGCAGGTGCGGCTCGATGCCTGCGCGGGCGTTATCAAAGTGGCGCTTCTGCTGGTGGCGGCGCCGTTCGGCCTGGTGGTGGTGGCTTGGGCCGTGGTGCTCAGCAACGTGCTGCGCAGCTGGCTGAACTACGGCTGCCTGCGGCGCTTGAGCGCGCTGGACTGGCGCATCCTGGCCCGGGCATTGCGCAAGAGCCTGCTGCTCTGCGGCGTCAGTGCCGTCGCGCCCGTCACTTCGCTGCTGTGGCTGCCCGTGGAGACTCCGGCGCTGCTGGCGCTGACGGGCACGGCGCTGGCCACCTTGCTGTGCTGGCTGGCCGGCCTGTTCCTGTTGAAGCATGAGCTCGCTGGCGAGTTTCTGTTATTGCAACGCAAGCTGGCTGGCCGTTGGCTGGCAGTCAAATGCACGAAAGGATGACCATGCGTGTCGGTATCTTGTCCTACCCGATGCTGTTCCAGCGCGACGGCGGCTTGCAGATCCAGGTACGCGAAACCATTGCCGCGCTGAACCGGCTGCCCCAGCTGCCGGCGCGGCCCCTGGAAGTGCAACTGGTGGACGCCAACCATGAGCGGCTGGCCGATTTCGACGTGCTGCACGTGTTCTCGGCGAGCAACGGCACTTACCGCATCATGGAAATGGCCAGCGAGCAAGGCGTGCCCGTGGTGCTGTCGCCGCTGCTGTCGCCGGGCTGGGGCCGGGCCAGCGCCTGGCGCGCGCGGCTGGCCGACCGGCTGGCGGGACGCCTGACGGAGTGGATGGTGCAGACGAGCTATGCGCAGACGCGGCGCGCCTTGCAGCTGGCCGACGTGGTGATCGCCCTGGGCGAGGCCGAACGCGACGCCATGGTGCAAGGTTTCGGCATGCCGGCCGACGCCGTCCGCGTCCTGCCGAATGGGATCAACCCGCATTTCTTCACGGCCAATGGCGATCTGTTCCTGCGCGAAACGGGCATCGCCGGACCGTTCGTGTTGATGGTGGGCAGCATCTCACCGTATAAAAACCAGCTGGGACTGGCCCAGGCGCTGGCGGGCGCCGGCTTGCCCCTGGTGTTGATCGGCGCCGCGCCGCGCGAACAGCAGGCGTATCTGCAACTGCTGCTGGACTTGCCGCACGTCAGCTGGCTCGGTGCGCTCGACCACGCCGACCCGCTGCTGGCCAGCGCCTACCATGCGGCGTCCGTGGCGGCCTTGCCCAGCCAGGGCGAAGTGTTTCCCTTGAGCGTGCTTGAAGCGCTGGCGGCCGGCACGCCTGTCGTCATGACGGCGCAAAGCGCGCTGGACTTGCCCGATTCCGTCTTCGCGCTGCGCAAGGTGGCCTGGGACGATGGCGCCGCGCAGCGCCAGGCCATCCTCGCATTGCTGGCGCTGCCGCCCGAGCGCGCCCGCGTGCAAGCCCTGGTGGAACGTTTTACGTGGGAACGGGTGGCGGCGCAGATTGCCGAGTGTTACTACCAGGCGCAGGCCTCGCCGGCCAGGAGGCAGCATGCTGTTTAATTCCTTCGCTTTCCTGTTCGGCTATCTGCCCATCGTGCTGGCCGGCTATTTTTTGCTGGACCGCCTGGCCACCGCCGCTGCATCCGCCAGCTGGCGCCGCCTGGCGCCCGCAATTTGGCTGGCGCTCGCCTCGCTGTTCTTCTATGCCTGGTGGGACGTGCGTTACCTGCCGCTGCTGCTGGCCTCGATCTGCGTCAATTACGGCGCCGGCCGCCTGATCGGCGCCAGCGCGGGCGCGGCCCGCAAGCGCGTGCTGGTCGCGGCGCTGGCGCTGAACCTGGGGCTGCTCGCCTACTACAAATATGCGAATTTCTTCATCGACAGCGTGAATGCCATTGTCGCCGGTGCTGGCGCTGCAAGCCTGCCTTTGTCCGGCCTCGATATCATCCTGCCGATCGGCATCTCTTTCTTTACCTTTACGCAGATCGCCTTCCTCGTCGATTGCTACCGGGGCGAGGTGCGCGAATACCGCTTTATCCACTATGTGCTGTTCGTCAGCTATTTCCCGCACCTGATCGCCGGCCCCGTGCTGCACCACCGCGACATGATGCCGCAGTTCGCCGATCCGGCCAACGCCCATCCGCGCGCCGCCAATTTCGCCATCGGCCTGTCGATCTTTACCATTGGTCTGGCAAAAAAGGTGCTGATTGCCGACAACCTGTCGCCGCTGGCCATGCCCGTGTTCGCGGCCGGCGCCGAACCGACCCTGATCGAAGCGTGGATCGGCGTGCTGGCCTATACCTTCCAGCTGTATTTCGACTTTTCCGGCTATTCGGACATGGCCATCGGCCTGTCGCGCCTGTTCGGCGTGAAATTGCCGCTGAACTTCAATTCGCCGTACAAGGCGGCCAATATCGCGGACTTCTGGCGCCGCTGGCACATGACCTTGTCGCGCTTCCTGCGCGACTATCTGTATATTCCCCTGGGCGGCAGCCGGCGCGGCGAAGCCATGCGCTACCGCAACCTGATGCTGACCATGCTGCTCGGCGGCCTGTGGCATGGCGCCGGCTGGACCTTTGTCATCTGGGGCGGCTTGCACGGCCTGTACCTGGTGCTGCAGCAGGCGTGGCAGCACGCGTTCGGTTCGCTCCGGGCGCGCTGGTGGCCCGCTTGGTGGCCCACCTTGCTGACCTTTTTTGCCGTCATGCTGGCCTGGATTTTCTTCCGCGCGCCCGACGTGGCCACGGCCTGGGACATCACGGGCGCGCTGGTGGGAAGCAATGGCGTGAGCCTGCCGCGCGGCCTGGCCAGCAACGCGGCCAGCCTGGCGCAATGGGGGCTGCATCCGGCCTTTGACGGCATCCGCTGGATCGAACTGGCCGGCCCCGGCTTGCCCGTGCTGCTGGGCGCCATGCTGCTGGCTTTCAAGGCGCCGAATACGCAAGAAATATTCTTTCTTTACGAGCCCGCCATTGAAAGAATCTTTCAACCGGCAGGACGCTGGGCGTTCAGCTGGCGGCCCACGCGCCGCTGGAGCGTAGGTTTGGCCGCGCTGTTCGTCGCCTGCATCTTCGGCATGAACCGGGTCACCGAATTTCTCTATTTCCAGTTCTGACCATGGATACCGCCGCCCGCCGCTACCTGACCGGCTTCCTCGCCTGCATCTGCCTGGTGCTCGGTTCCGTCTCGCTCCTGAACTACCAGGTCGACCCCTACCTGCTGCACCAGTGGGACAGCCCCTTGCTGCAGCGTCCGCGCCAGTTGAATGAAAAGCTCGGCGCCTGGGCCAAGACCTATGCCGTGGCGCGCTACCGGCCGGCCATCATCTACATCGGCAATTCGCGCACGGAACTGGGCTTGCCGACGGGCGTGCGCGCTTTGTTTGGCGGCAAGAGCGTCTTCAACAGCGCCGTGTCGGGCGCCTCGATCGGCGACGCCATCCGCCTGGCCGAGCATGCGGCCAGGGTCAGCCGCGTCGAGACCATGGTGTGGGGCATCGACGCGCCCACTTTTTCCCTGGACATGGGCGCGGCGCGGGTGGAAGACAGCCTGACGGGTGCCGAGCATGGCTTTTTCGCCCGGCGCGCCCTGGTCAACCTGAAGCGCGGCCTGACCCTGGATATGACGGAGGACAGTGTGCGCATCCTCACCGGCAAGGCTGGCGATGTCTGCCGCTCCAACCTGGCCTTGTATGGACAGCGCGACGAGACGTGCACCCGCAAGGGCATGCGGCACTGGCTCGGCACGAAGGACGCCATTCCCGTGCGGCTGCAGGAGTTCGGCGATGGACTGGGGCCGACGCCGCCATCGACACTGGCGCTGGACGCCAGCATCGGCAAGCTGTGCCGCAGTGGCCTGCGCCTGCGCCTGTACATCAACCCCACGCACGCGCTGACCTTGTATGCGCTGCACTGGCGCGGCAAGTGGGATGCCATGCAGGCCTGGCAGCGGGGCCTGGTGCAGCTCGCCGGGCGCCACCGCCAGCAGGGCTGCGACGTGCGCCTGTATGATTTTTCCGGCTTTAACAGCATCACGACGGAGGCGACCCCGCTCGTCAGCGGCAAGCCCGACATGCATTATTACTGGGAAGTGTCGCACTACCGGGACAATGTGGGCCGCTTGATCCTGGCCCGCCTGTTTGGCGGCGATACGCCGCCGCCGGCCGACTTCGGCGTGGAGCTGACGCAGGCCAACGTCGACGCCCACCATGCGGCCGCGCGCGCGGCGCGCGACCGCTATCGCGTGGAACATGCGCGCGAGGCGGCCTATGCGCAGCGGGTGCTGGACGGGCCGCTGATCCGGCGTTGAGGCAAGGAGGAGTCATGCCGTTTCATTCGTTCCCATTCCTGTCCCTGTTCATCGCCGGCAGCTGCGCCATGCGGCGGGTCGCCGAGTTTCCCTATTTCCCGTGCTGACCATGGATACCGCCGCCCGCCGCTACCTCGCCATCTTCTTTGCCTGCGCCCTGGCCGCGCTGGCACTCGTTTCCGCCGTCAATTACCGCGTTGACCCGTATCTGCTGCACCAGTGGGACAGCCCCCTGGTGCAGCGCCTGCGTCCCACGTATGAAAAGCTCGCAGTGTGGGGCAAGACGTATGCCGTGGCGCGCTACCGGCCCGCCGTCGTGTATATCGGCAATTCGCGCACGGAAATGGGCTTGCCGGCCAGCAGTATGCGTACTTTGTTCGATGGCAAGAGCGTCTTCAACAGCGCCGTCTCGGGCGCCTCGATCGGCGACGCCATCCGCCTGGCCGAACACGCGGCCAGGGTCAGCCATGTCGACACTCTCGTGTGGGGCATCGACGCTCCTTCGTTTTCGCTGGAGCTGGGCTCGGCTGGCGTGGAGCCGGGCTTGACGGACGGCGGCCCCGCCTTTTTCGCGCGGCGCGCCTTGCTCAACATCAAGCGCGGCCTGACAGTGGACATGACGCGCGACACCTGGCGCATCCTCAGCGGCAGCTATGACGGCGCCTGCCTCTCCAGCCTGGCCCTGCATGGCCAGCGCGACCAGTCCTGCATCACCGCCCGCAACCATGGCTGGGTCGGTACGGCGCGCGCCTTCACGCCGCGCCTGCAGGAATTCGGCGACGGCCTGGGGCCGACCGAAGCGGCCCTGCAGGCCTTCGATACGAGCGTGGGGAAACTGTGCCGTGGCGGCACGCGCTTGCGCCTGTACATCAATCCCACGCACGCGCTCACGCTCGACGCCCTGTACTGGCGCGGCAAATGGGATGCCATGGAAACATGGCAGCGCGACCTGGCGCAAATGGTCGGACGCCACCGGCGCCTGGGCTGCGACGTGCGCCTGCTTGATTTTTCCGGTTTCAACAGCATCACCAGCGAACCGATCCCGCAAGTGACGGGCGCGCGCGAGATGCGCTATTACTGGGAAGCGTCGCACTATCGCGAGAATGTGGGCCGCTTCATCCTGGCGCGCCTGTTTGGCGGCCCGCTGCAGCCGCCGGCGGACTTCGGCGCGGAGTTGACGGAAACCGGCATCGCGGCCCACCAGGCGGCCACGCGCGCCGCGCGCGAGCGCTACCACGCGGTGCACGCCAAGGAAACGGCCTACCTGCGCCATGTGCTGACCTTGCCCCGCGAACCCAAATAGCCTGCGGCAGGTGCCAGGCGCCAGGCGTGCAGCGTGGGGCAGGGCGCATGCGCTATGATGATGTTTTGCCATCCAGCAAGTTCCAGGACTCCCCATGAAAATCGCCTTCTTTGCCAGCCAGCCCTACGACCGCCGTTTCTTCGATGAAGCCTTGCCGTCCCAGCCCGACGCTGCCGGCATTGAACTGGTCTACCACAGCGCCTTGCTGAGCCAGGAAACCGTGGTCCTGGCGCAAGGCGCCGACGCCGTCTGCGTCTTCGTCAACGACGTGCTCGACGCGCCCGTGCTGGAATCCCTGCATGGCTACGGCGTGCGCGCCATCCTGTTGCGCTGCGCCGGCTACAACAACCTCGACCTCGAAGCGGCCAGGCGGCTGGGCCTGTTCGTTGCCCGCGTGCCCGCGTATTCGCCGGAAGCCGTGGCCGAGTACACCTTGGCCCTCGTGCAAACCCTGAACCGCCACACGCACCGCGCCTACGCCCGCGTGCGCGAAGGCAATTTCTCGCTGGACGGCTTGCTGGGCGCGACACTGCACGGCAAGACGGTCGGCATCGTCGGCACGGGCAAGATCGGCCTGGCGACGGCGCGCATCTTCAAGGGTTTCGGTTGCACGGTGCTGGGCCATGACCCGTATCCGGCGCCCGCGTTCGAGCAGCTGGGCACGATGGTGGAATTGCCGCAACTGCTGGCCGAATCCGACATCGTCTCGCTGCATTGCCCGTTGATGGACAGCACGCGCCACATGATCAGCGAGGCAACGTTGCCGCTGATGAAGAAGGGCGCCATGCTGGTGAATACCTCGCGCGGCGGCCTGATCGACACGGGCGCCGTCATCGAGGCGCTCAAATCGCGCCAGCTGGGTTCCCTGGCCATCGACGTGTACGAGCAGGAAAGCAATCTGTTCTTCCAGGACCGCTCGTCCGACATCATCGACGACGATATCTTCCAGCGCTTGATGACGTTCCCGAACGTGCTGGTGACGGGCCATCAGGGTTTCTTCACCATCGAAGCGCTGCGCGAGATCGCCGCCATCACGTATCATAACCTCGCGTGCTTCCGTCAGGGCAAGGCTTGCGAGAACAGCGTACTAGCCAGCTGACACCTGCTTTTTAGGCTTGGGCGGCGGCTTGGGTTTCGGCAGCGGCAAGGCATCGGCCGTGCGCCGCGCCAGTTGGCTCAGCCAGTCGCGCTCATCCCACAGCCCGCCATCGATGAGGAAATACGGCTTGGCTTGCGGATAAGGCGGCGCTTCCTGCAGCGTGCCTTGTGCGCTGATCCAGGCGCGTCCCGCATCCGTCGGCTTGATGAAGAGCTGGTCGTCGGCGACGATGGCGAACATCTTGCCGTCGCAATACAAGCCGTATTCGCCAAACATTTTCTTTGCGCTGAGGCTGCCCGCGCCCGCCATCTGGTCGAGCAAAAAATCCACCGTGCCTTGCTGTGATGCCATGTCGTCCTCCGTGTGAAAGAACAGTGTAGCGCACTGGCAAGGATTCGCCGACGCGGCTACACTACGGCCATTGATTTTTTCGCATGACTTATTTTCCATGACACCCGAGCATATTATTCACCGCGGCATCAGCATTACCACCCTGGCCGCAGGCGACTCCATCGAAACCCATTGCGCACCGGGCCACACGGCCATCCGCCAGCAGGCCGACGGCTGGTGGCTGTACTTTGTCGACGAGGATGGCAAGGTCGACGGCTACGACAGCCCGTTCGCCAGCCACGCCGAAGCGCTGTGGGCGGCCAAGGCCGCAGCCGAGTTCAGCGCGCAATGAAGGCCAGTCCCTGGGCTTTCCTGGGCTTGCCGCAAGCCCCCGTGCCGGAAGCGGAAAGCGCGGACTACGGCGCCTGCCGCGCCGACATGCACGGCAAGCGCCTGGTCTTGCGCGTGGCGAAAACCACGCCGACGAAAACCGGCCAGTTCGTCACCGTCTGGAAGCGTCCCCATCCTGACGCCGACATCGCCCCGCTGGACGAAGTCGATCCCGTCGATGTCGTCATCATCGCCGTGGCCGACGACGATGGCGCGCGGCATGGCTTTTTCATTTTTCCGCGCAGCGTGCTGCTGGAACGGGGCGTGATGTCGCGCGCCAGCCAGGGCGGCAAGCGCGCGCTGCGCGTGTATCCGCCGTGGTGTGTGCCAGAGTCCATCCAGGCGCAGCGCACGCAGCGCTGGCAGGGGGCGTGGTTTGTGACGGCGGGGGATCAGCAGGGGCTGGCAAAGCTGCTGGACATCGCCTGACGTTTCCGGCCCAGGGGCAGATATACATACTGAACAGCATGGGAAAGCGGGAATGAAGTCCTTTTTTGATGGAAAAATTTATCTGACGCTTTTTGTCGTGTTCGCGATCTTCGTTCTTTCCCAACTGGGGCGCAATGACACGCCCAAGCGCGGTCCCGACGTCATGCAGTTCATCGAGAGCGACCTGGCCGAAGTGCTGCAGAACGGCGGTAATGTGATCGACCGGACGAGCCGGGTGCAGCTGCATGGTGTGGTCTATTCGGTGCGCTTCAAGGACGAGGGCTGGAGCGCTGCGCTGCGCGACAGGAATATCGCCACCTTGCGCAGGCTGGACTGGACGCAGCGTGCACCGGCCGTGCTGTGCAAGATGGGCGCGCAGGCGACCATCGGGGAAGGCGAGAGCATGTATCGTGGCCAGGGCACGAATAGCATCAATTTCGACTATAGCGCGAAGACCGTCAGGGCGTGCGCGGCACCGGCCCCATCGTCGAGTTACTAGCGCTTTGGGGCGGCTCCAGTATCCGGTGCGTGATCGTGTCGGAATGGCAGCGTTGCCCTGCCTGGACAGGAAATTCAAAGAAAAAAGAAAGTGAAATGCAATTGCTTATAAATAAATATGGTCAGCACATCATTGATGCGGCGGCCAGGCTCTCGTAGCGTGAAAATGTTGCAGTATTGATCCATTTCATCAAGCGCCAGGCGCCATTGATGGAGCAATTCGATGTCCGCTAAGCGGACAGGATCTAAAAGGTCAAGTTTAATGTGGAATTTTTTTAAGCGTAAAAATACGCCAGAATTGCCTATCACGCCTCAGATTGTGGCGCAGGTTGAAGTTGAGATAAGTCAAAATAGGTCTGCAGAAAAAAATAAAATATCCTTCTTGTGCGCTGAAAAAATTCTTGAGTATTTTGAAAACTCCCAGGGACTTCTGACACCTGACAGCGAGAGTGAACTCGACTCGCCGCGGGTACGCCAACAACTCTATAAAATTCTGCTGGAGCGGCCACTCGCGCCATACTCCACGCTGATTCGACAAGTCTTTGAGAAGGAAGTGCAGTATAGAATTGCGCTTTGGAATGGGACAATTAAGGATGATGGTGATCCTTACGAAGGAATTTATCGTTGTGCGTTCTTGCTTTATCGTTTAGGCAGCACGAGCGATATCGAGGCCCTTTGGGTGGCAAAGCATATCAATATGGATGTCGGAACATCAATGGGCGTGGAATTTTTTATTGGTGCGGGATTTCAAGTGACAGTTTCATATTTGGCAGAATCGAACTTGCAGGATGCGGATGAAATATCCTCTTACGTAGCCGGCTGGTTCGACCAGGACGATTCAGAAAAATGGCAAAAGGACTGGGAGCTAAGTATGGTGCAGAATATTTCAAGTACCGGCGATTCGTGAAGGCCCACAACGGCGCAGAACCTGCCAACAGCGGCAAGCAGCCGGAATTCGTCACGCCAGCAAACGCGGGCCGCAACTCATCCGGGAAAATGACCGTCCATGACTGATATTTGACGGCCTGTCGCAATCCCGCATGGCGGCAGGACGGGCTGACGTATCGTCAACGTTTCCTTCCTGGCATCCGTCCATCACCGTTGAAAGAATCGTTCATGCGAGTTCATCCCCTGGCACTGGTCCTTCCCCTGTTGTTCGCAAGTGGCGCCCGGGCGGACGCATTGGACGACATCATCAAGGCCGAAATGAAGATGCGGCAAATCCCCGGACTGTCGCTGGCCATCATCGAGAACGGCAAGATTGTCAGGGCGCAAGGGTACGGTGTCACGGAAAAGGGTGGCAAGACGCCGGTCGGCCCGCACACGCTATTCCAGGCCGGGTCGGTCAGCAAGCCGGTGGCCGCGCTGGGGGCGCTGCACCTGGTAGAGCAGGGCAAACTTTCCCTTGACGAGGACGTCAATACCCGGCTGCTCACGTGGAAGCTGCCGGACAGCGCCCTGACGGCCGAACAGAAGGTGACCTTGCGCAGGCTGCTCAGCCACAACGCGGGGTTGACCGTGCACGGCTTCCCCGGCTACGCCAGCAATGTGCCGCTGCCCACCGTGGTCCAGGTGCTGAACGGCGAGCAACCCGCGAATACCGCGCCCATCCGCGTTGACATCGTTCCGGGCAGCAAGGTGCGTTACTCCGGTGGCGGCTATACCGTCATGCAACAAATGGTGGCCGACGTCAGCGGCCAGGCGTATCCCGACTACATGCGCGACGCGGTCCTCACGCCCTTGGGCATGCAGGAGAGTTCCTATGTGCAACCGCCGCCAGCCGAGCGCGCGCGCCTGAATGCCAGCGGCCACCTTGCCGACCGCAGCCTGGTGGCGGGACGCTGGCATGTGTATCCGGAAATGGCGGCGGCCGGTTTATGGACCAACGCGTCGGACCTGGCGCGCTTCGCCATCGGCGTGCAGCAATCCCTGGCGGGCACGTCGAATCCGGTCATTTCGGCAGCCTTGACGCAACAGATGCTGACCCCGCAAATAGAGAACGCGGGCCTGGGCGTCTTCCTGCACGGCAGCGGCAGCACGCAACGCTTCTCGCACGGCGGGCGTGACGAAGGCTTCGACACCTTGTTGACGGCATTTTCCCGCACCGGCCAGGGTGCCGTGATCATGATTAACGCGAATGACAATTCCCGCATGATGGACCGCCTGACCGACGCCATCGGCCGCGCTTATCGCTGGCCGGATGCCGATTACGCCGTCTTGCGCAAGCAGCCCGCCATCAAGATCGATGCCAGGGCGCTCGGCCGCTACACGGGCCGCTACGAGTTGGGGAACAACACGATAGGCACCTTCGATGTGCAGGGGGGGCAGCTGCGCAGCATTTACGATGGCTTGCCGGACGAAACTTTCGTGCCTGTCGGCGCGCACCGTTTCCATTCGACGTCGCGCAATTGCGAATTGGCGTTCGCCGTCGATGCACAAGGCGAGGTGACAGGCGTCGTCGTGACGACCAAGGACAAAGCGAACAAGGCGCCGCGCATCGGCCCGCTGATGCACACTTTGAAAGCGCGCACCGCCCCCAAGCCTGCGCGTACCCGGAGTGTGCAGGCATTGCTGGCCGATATCGCGCGTGGCGGCAGCGCCCTGGCCAATTCGGATTTTGCCACGCCAGGCATCAAGAGCAACTTTGGCACACAGGCGATTGGCGAACTCGCCAATGTGAAGTCACTCACTTTTTTGCATGAGCAAGCTGTTGCAGGCCGCGCGATCGAACGGCATGGCAGCAAGGTGGACAGCGTCCTTGCCTACCACGTCAGCGGCATCCAGCCGGAGCGCACGCTGCTGGTTTACCTGACGGCGGACGGCTTGTTTGCCGACTTCGATCTGGTGGACGACTGAACGCTGCGGTGGAGCACGGTGTTTCCCTGGAAATAAACAACGAACCGACAATTTCCCATGAAAAATCCCGATACGGACAACAAGGCGCTGCTGCCATTAAAAACAGTGGCGTTTTCTTTCTTGCTGATGGCATCCGCTTTCGTGCATGCCCAGGCTGGCGATCATGCCCATGCGGAAAAGGCCGATGATTACTCCGCCAGGATTGACAAGCTGGTACAGGCGACCAGTCCAAGAAGTTTTAATGGCGTCATTCTCATCACGAAAAATGGAAAAACAAAATACTCGAAAGCCCATGGCTATGCGGATTTTGAGAACAATATACCGTTAAGGCTGGACGATAATTTCAGGATCATGTCGAACAGCAAGCAAATGACGGCTGTATTGATTTTAAGGGAAGTTGAAAAAGGCAAGATAGACTTGCACAGTCCTGTAAGACGATACTTGCCCGATTTGCCGCAAGCCTGGGCCGATCAAGTGACCGTGCATCAATTGCTCAACTTTTCGGCGGGAATCACTGAAATCGACCAGCCGCTGAGTTTCAAGCCCGGGACGGATTTTCTGTATGGCGTGACGACGTATACCATGCTGGGTCAGATTTTTGAAAAAGTCAGCGGGAAAACGTATATCGAGGCAGCAAATGACTTGTTCAAAGAGTTGGGGATGAAAAACAGTTTTTGCTATGAGGAAGATAAAAACAATGACGTCATCAATGGATATGTGAATACGAAAAATGTATTCGCGCTGAAGGCGCATCCCGTGCAGGGAAAAAACTGGATCGGCTTCATCCCGGCCGGCGGCATTGTTTCAAATGCAAAAGATTTGATGATCTGGGATGAAAATCTGCATCGGGGCAGATTGTTAAAACCGGAAACTTATCAGCTGATGAAGAGTTATGATATATCCAGCCAGCATGTCGCTTTCGGCGACGGGAAAAACGGTTATGGTTACGGCGTTTATGTGAGCGATACAACGCCCGTCAAATATATAGGCCACTCGGGAAAAGGCTTGGGATTTGCATCGATTAAAGTGTATTTTCCTGAAAAAGACGTCGATGTGGTTGTGCTGGAAAATCAATATAGCGAGGATAGCGGCCTTCATTACTATTTTGAAATAAAAATAAGAGAAATAGTAATGAATAGCAATCTTTTACGATAGCCGGGGCCAGGTAGAACGGCCGTTTCGCAAGTCGCCTGGCGTGGATTTGCAAGCACGGCCCGCCAGATTAAAACGTGCCAGGCCGCGTGCGCGGCAACAGAGTTCCAGGCGCACGCGTATCCGGCAAATGTCGCTCCTGCGTCGCTGCAGGTGGCCTGGCTAGGCGACTTTGCTGAGTACATAGCGGTACTTCCCCGACGCCTCCGCCGCAATCTCGTCGACTTCCTCGATGGCGATGTCCACTTGCGCGCCCAGCCTGGCCTGGAAGCCGGTAACGATGGCGGCCCGGGTGGCGTCATCCAGGCGCGGCAGGCAGACCAGCAGCACGCGCGTGCGCAGCAGGCTTTCCTGGATGATCTTGAAGCTGCGCACTTGCGGCAGTTCGCGCACGATGTAGACGAGGGCCAGGCCGTGCATGACGGTGCCATCGACCGCCGTGAGGAAATCCGTGCTGCGGCCTTCGATTCTCTGCAGCAGGGGCAGGCCGCGGCCGCAGGCGCACGGTTCTGCACCCAGCGCGCCCACGTCGCCCGTGGCGTAGCGGATGAAGGGGTAATCCTGCGTGGCCAGGTGGGTGACGACGATTTCGCCCGTGGCCCCTGGCGGCAGCGGCTGGCCGTGGCCATCAAGGATTTCCACGATGATGTCTTCGGCCGTGATGTGCATGCCGCCGTCCGGGCATTCGTGGGCGATGAAGCCCGCGTCGCGCCCGCCGTAGCCATTGGCCACGGGACAGGCGAAGGCGGCGGCGATCTGCGCGCGCTGCTCGTCGTACAGGCGTTCGGCCGTGACGAACGCCACTTTCACGCCCAGGCCGTCGAGCGGCAGGTCGCGCGCGCTGGCGTGGCTGGCGATGCGGCACAGGGCCGACGGATAGCCGAACAGCATGCGCGGACGCCAGCGGCGCAACTGCCTGACATAGCCATCGAGGCGCGCGGGCGACATGGCAAACGCGGGCAGCAGGGTGGTGCGCAGCAGCGCGTCGCGCAGGCGGCGCACGCGGTCTTGGGCATGCAGCTCGATGGGCGAACCCCACAGCACTGCTTCACGGTCGCCGATGTCGACGCCCCACCAGCGCGTGGCGCGCCACTTGGCGGCGATGTCGTGGCTGACCCTGCGCCGTCCCAGGAAAAACTGCAGCGGCTCGCCGCTGGAGCCGCCCGTGGCGAACGGCCGCAAGCCCACGGCGCGGGCCGACTTGAAGCTGTCGCGCGCGGCGGCGATATCGCCCTTGCGCAGCAGCGGCAGGCGCGACAGATCGCTCAGTTGCCTGACCTGGCCGGGATCGAAACCGCTGCGGGCGAACAGCGCCCGGTAATGCGGCACGTGATCGGCCGCGTGGCGCAGCAGCGCGCGCAGGCGCGCCAGCTGCCACGCTTCCAGCTGCTGCGCGCTCCACCATTGCGAGCGTTCCAGCCGGCGCAGCAGGCGCGCGCTGTGGTGGCCCTTGCACCATTCATGCAGGGGAAACAGCCAGCGGGCGACGCAGCGCGTGTAGGCGCCGGGGCGCGGCGCGGCGCGGATGCGGCGGTAGTGCGCGGCCAGCCTGGGCGCGATGCCGGGCCAGCCGAAGGCGGCGGCGTGCGCCAGGCCCGCCTGCACTTGCTGCCGCGCGCGCGGCGGGTCGCGCAGCAGCGCCAGGATGGCCTGCGCCATGGCCGGCGGCTCGCCGGGCGGCACCAGCAGCGCCGTCACGCCATCCTGCAGCAGGGCGGGGATGCCGCCCACGTTGGTGCTGACGACGGGCACGCCGCAGGCCAGCGCTTCGAGCACGGAATTGGGCATGTTGTCGGCCAGGCTGGGATTGAGGACGATGTCGCTGGCCTGGTACAGCGCGGGCATGGCGGCATTGTCGACGGGGCCGGCAAAGCGCACGGCATCCTTCACGCCGAGGGAGCTGGCCAGACGCGCCAGCGCCGCGCGCTGCGGCCCGCCGCCGGCCAATACCAAGCGCGCCGCGGGAAAAGCCTCGCGCACGATGGCGAAGGCGCGCACGGCGCTGGCGTTGTCGTACAGGCTTTCCAGGTGCCGCGCCACGAGGATGCACGGGCCGTCCCCGGACGGCGCACGTGGCGCAGCCGGCGCAAAGCGCTGCAAGTCCACCACGTTCGGCACGATGTGGGCCGTATGGCCATATTGCTCGAAGATGCCGGCCAGGTAGGCCGAGGGCACGACGATGGCGCTGGCGCGGCGCAGGCTGAACGCCACCAGGCGCGGCGAGCGGGCGAAGAAGGCGGCCGCTTCGCCGCCCCGGTAATTGAGCAGGGCAGGCTTGCCTTTCAGGCTGGCGATCCACAGCGCGGGCGCTGCCTGCAAATGCCAGGACCAGCCGGAATTGGCCATGATGTGGAACAGGTCGACCGTATTGGCCGTGCGCCACAGGCGCCACAGCAGCAGGGGCAGGCGCAGCGCGGCGCGCAGGTAGCGGATGCGCGCCAGCCAGGGCGGCAGCGCGGGGCCGTTGACGGCCAGCAGCTGCACTTGCGCGCCATCTTCGCGCAGCTTGCGCGCCAGTTGCGCCGTCTGATTCGCCATGCCGCCGGCCGGCGGCGGCAGCGGGCCGACCAGCGCGATGCGCAGGCCCGTGAAGATCATGGCATGACTCCGGCCGCATTCACCGCCATGCGGGCCGCCGCCACGCGCGCATACACGGGCGCATAGCGGCCCACGCTGGCGCCCCAGCTGCGCTCCGTCTCGACGAAGGCGCGCGCCTGGCGCCGCAGCGCGGGCCAGCTGGCGGGCGCCAGCAGCAAAGCCAGTATGGCTTGCGCCAGCGCCTCGGCGTCGCCGGCGCGAAACAGCATGCCCGTCTTGCCATGCTCGACCAGTTCGCGGTGGCCGCCCACGTCGGACGCCACCACCAGGCGGCCCTGGGCCATCGCTTCGAGCGGTTTCAAGGGCGTCACCAGCTCCGTCAGGCGCATGGGCAGGCGCGGATACACGCAGATGTCGACCAGCTGATAATAGGCGGCCACCTGCGCATGCGGCACTCTGCCCGCGAAGACCACCGCGTGGGCTATGCCCAATTGGGCCGCCAGCGCCTGCAGCGCCGCTTCCTGCGGCCCGCCGCCGGCCAGCAGCAGCCGCAATGCCGGCTGCGCCGCCAGCAGGCGCGGCATGGCGCGCAGCAGCAGGGCCAGTCCTTCGTAGGCGTAGAACGAGCCGATGAAGCCGAGAACCAGATGGCCATGCAGGCCCAGTTTATGCGCCAGCCACAGGTCGCCGGACGCCGTGACGCTGAAGGCGCCCGCATCGACGGCGTTCGGAATCACGGTGATTTTATGTGCGGGCACGCCGCGCGCGCACAGCTCGCGCCGCAAGCCGTCGCAGATGGTGGTGACGGCATCGGCGCGGCGCAGCGCGTAGGTTTCCAGTGCGCGCGTGAGCCGGTAGCGCAGGCCGCCGGGCCGGCTGCTGCCATGGTCGGCGGCCGCGTCTTCCCAGAAAGCGCGCACTTCATACACGACGGGGATGCCCAGCGCGCGGCCCGCGTTGAGGGCCGCGATGGCGTTCAGGGCCGGCGAATGCGCATGCAGGATGTCGGGCTTGATCCGCTGCGCCAGCCGGCGCAGGCGCACGGCCAGGCCGATGATGACGGCCGCTTGCCGCAGCACGGGCAGGCGCGCCCACCAGCGCGCATCGGGCGCCGTGCGGTAGAAATGCCAGCCGTCGACCAGCTGCTGCGCGCCTTCGGACGGTCCCTGCTTGGCACTGGTGAGCTGCATGGTGTGCCAGCCCAGCGCACGCTGCTGCCGCAGGATGGCCAGCGTGCGGAAGGTGTAGCCGCTGTGCAGGGGCAGCGAGTGGTCGAGGATGTGCAGGATGCGCATGGATTAACCTGGGACGGCGGCGGCTACAGGGACGGCTGGGATCAGATGCGTTGGGTCTGACCCCGTTGCAACCTGGCGCAGGAACGCTTCGAACATCAGCAGCGCCCACAGGGGCGCGCTGTAGTCGCGCCGTCCGCTCGCGTGCTGCTCCAGCAGCAGGCGCACGTAGTCCATGTCGAACAGGCCGCATTGCGTCAGGGTGGGACCGAGCAGCCGTTGGTGCAGGCGCTGGCGCAACGGGCCGCGCAGCCAGTCGGCCAGCGGCACGGAAAAGCCCATCTTCTGGCGGTACAGCAGGGCGTCGGGCAGCAGCGGGCGCAGGGCTTTTTTCAGCAGGTACTTGCCTTCGCCGCGCCGCAGCTTGAACTGCGGCGGCAAGCCGGACATCCACGCCACCAGTTCATGGTCGAGCAGGGGCGAGCGCACTTCCAGCGCATGCGCCATGCTGGCCCGGTCGACTTTCGTCAGGATGTCTCCGGGCAGGTAGGTTTTCAAGTCCAGGTACTGCACCTGCGACAGCGGATCCTGCGCGGGACTGGCCAGCGCGTGGCGGCGCAGCACTTCCACGGCGCGGTAGCCGTGCAGGCCGCGCCGCAGCTCGGGGCTGAACAGGCGCGCGCGCATGGCATCGCCCAGCAGGCTGACGCCGTGAAAATACGCATCCGTCGTGTCGCGCGCCAGGCCTTCGAAGGTGGTCTTGGCGCGCAGGAAGCGGGGCGCCCAGTCGGCCTTCGGGTACCACCGCCCCAGGGTGCCGAACAGCGACTGGCGCAAGCCGGCCGGCAGCAGCGGGTCCATCGCCTTGCGCACTTTTTCCTCGCGCGTGTGCAGGCGGTAGCGGCGGTAGCCGGCCAGGCTTTCATCGCCGCCATCGCCCGACAGGGCCACCGTGACCCGCTGGCGCGCCAGCTGGCAGACGCGGTAGGTGGGCATGGCGGAACTGTCGGCGAACGGTTCGTCGTACAAATTGGCCAGCAGGTCGATCAGCTCGAAGTCGTCCTGCTCGACCTGGCGCGCGTGGTGCGCCGTGGCGTAGCGGCGCGCCACCAGGTCGGCGTAGCGCGCTTCGTTGTACGCCGGGTCGCCGAACGAGATGGAACAGGTGTTGACGGGCGTGGCGCTGGCCCCGGCCATCAGCGCCACCACGGCGCTCGAATCGACGCCGCCGGACAGGAAGGCCCCCAGCGGTACTTCGGCCACCATGCGGATGCGCACGGCTTCGCGCAGGCGCGCCAGCAATTCGTCGGCGGCCTGCGCCTCGCTGGCGGGCGGATTCGGCGTGAACGGGATGTCCCAGTACGATTGCGGTTCGGGCAGCGGCTGGCCGGCGCGAATCGACAGCGTATGCCCGGGCGGCAGCTTGCGCGCGTGCCGGAAGATGCTGCGCGGTTCGGGCACGTAGCCGTACGCGAAATACTCTTCCACGGCCAGCGGGTCGAGCGCGCGCGGCATGGCCGGATGCGCGAGCAGGGCTTTCAGTTCGGAGCCGAACAGCAGGGTGCCGTCCTGCGCCTCGCCGTAGTACAGGGGTTTGACGCCCAGGCGGTCGCGCGCCAGGAACAGCAGGTGGCGGCGGCGGTCCCACAGGGCGAAGGCGAACATGCCGCGCAGGCGCTGCACGCATTGCTCGCCCCATTGCTCCCAGGCGTGGACGATGACTTCCGTGTCGCTGCTGGTGCGGAAGGGGTGGCCGAACTGGCGCAGTTCCGCCATCAGGCTGCGATAGTTATAGATTTCGCCATTGAAGACGATGGCGATGCTGCGGTCGGCGTTGAACAGCGGCTGCTGGCCGCTGGCCAGGTCGATCACGGACAGGCGCCGGTGCGCCAGACCCAGTCCCGGCTCGCGGTGCAAGCCCCCTTCGTCCGGCCCCCGGTGGCGCAGGCTGTGGTTCATGCGCGCCAGCAGCAGCACGTCGATGTCGCGCTGGCCCTGCAAATCAAAGATGCCGCTGATGCCGCACATGGGAGGCCTTTCAGGGAATGGTGGATAGGGGGGAGGGCTGGCGCGCGCCCGTCAGGCGGTCGTACACGGCCAGGTAGGCGCCGGCCATGGCCGGCAGGCTGTGCTCGGCCAGCACCTGGCGCCGCCCGCGCGCGCCATGGCGCGGGCCCAGTTCGGGCATGCTGTAATAGTCGAGCATGGCGTCGGCCAGCATCTCGGGCGACCCGGGCGGCACCAGGGTGCCGCTCCAGCCCGACTGCACCAGTTCCGCATTGCCGCCCACTTGCGTGGCGACGACGGGCAGCCCCGTCGCCATCGCTTCGAGGATGGTGTTCGAGCTGCCTTCGGCCAGAGATGGCAGCACGAACAGGTCCATGGCGCGCAGCAGCTGCGCCACGTCGTCGCGCGCGCCGGGCAGCCAGGCAAGATGGGCCACGCCGGCCTGCTGCAGCAGATCCAGGCAAGCCTGGCGGCACGGTCCGTCGCCGACGATGATCAGGCGCAGGCGCGCGCGGGCGCCCGGCTGCGCCAGCAACAGCATGAAGGCGTGCACCAGCGAGGCGTGATCCTTGACGGCCGCCATGCGGCCCACGCTGCCGATGACGAAGGCGCCATTGCACAGGAAGCCGGGCGGACCCACGGCGGCCGGGGGGCCCAGACGCGGATGGAATTGCACGCTGTCGACGCCATTGCCGATGTGCGACACCTGCGCGGGCGCCGCGCCGATGGCATCGACCAGCCATTGCCCCAGGTCGGCGCTGACGGCGATGAAGTGCTGCACCAGCGGCAGCATGCATTTGCGCAGCAGCCGGTATTTGCGGCGGGTGCCGTGCAAGTCGCTCATGTCGCGCCCGTGTTCGCCATGCACGCGCAGGCGAACGCCGGCCAGGCAGGCCAGCAATTGCGCTTCGAGGCAGCCCAGGTTGCGCGTGTGCACGAGTGCCGGGTGCAGCTGTTTCAGCACGCGGTACAGGTGCAGGTAATGGCGCCAGTCCTTGCCTTCGCGCTTGTCCAGGCTGATGACGTCGACCCCGGGGGTGGTCAGGCGCTGGCGAAACGCGGTGGCATTCTTCATGCAGACGATGGCGTGCCGGTAGCGTTCCGGCGGTAGATGGTTGATCAGGTTGACGAGGCCGTTTTCCAGCCCGCCCACGTCGAGCTGGTGGATCACGTGCACGATCAGGGGGGCGGCGCTGGCCGCCTGCGTGCCGCCGCTAACGAGGTCAAGGGCCATGCGGCAACTCCTGCAAGCGTTGTTCGATGACGGGCAGGGCTGCCCGCAAGAAGGCTTGCAGGTGCGCGCGCGGTGGCGGCGCCAGCTCGTCGTAGACGGCAAAGACGATGATGTCGGCGCCATCCTGGCGCCTGCCCAGCAGCTTGGCTTGCGCCAGCAGCAGTTTTACCAGCACCGGCCTGGCCGTCATCATGCCGCCCTGGCGGTACACGCGCCACACCAGCAGGCGCTCGCCGCCGTGGGCCAGCACGCTTTCGCGCACGCCCATGGAGCCGCTGGCCAGGTTGACGTGCTGCACGCGCCGCGCCAATGGCGTCCAGCGCGCGCCGTATGGCGAGGATAGATGCGTCAGCAGTTCGGCATCGCGCGCCTGGCGCGCATACCAGTGCAGTTGCAGCCCCACGGGCGCGTCGTCGCCGTCCTGGCGCGCATACGTGGCGGCAAACAGCGCGGGCGCGCCCGCATATGGCGCCTGCCACGGCGCTGCCGCAGCGTGCAGGCGGCGCCAGGCGGGCGGATCGGGCAAGGCCAGCACGATGGCGGGCAGCCTGGCATTGTCGTCGCGGTGGCTGGCCAGCGCCAATGCCGGCCACAGGGCCGCCAGCAGCAGGCAGGCGATGCTGGCGCGCACGGCGGCGCGCGGGCTGGCCGCAGCGATGTTGGTGCCGGGCCGGGCGGGCGGCACGGCGCGCGCCAGCGGCAATTCGCGCCAGCGCGCGGCCAGCCAGAACAGCAGCAACGCCACCAGGCCGAAGAACAGCCAGCCATAGATCAGGTGGTCGACGCCCACGGCCAGGCGCATGTTGCTCAGGTGGCCCAGCATCACGATCAGGTAGGCGCGCACGCCATTGGCGAGGATGGGCACGAGCAGCGCGGCGGCCATGACGGCCAGGCGCCGCCGCGTGCTGCGGAAGTTGACATGCGCGAACAGGGCGCCCAGGGCCAGCGCGGCGATCAGGTAGCGCAAGCCGCTGCACGCTTCCACCACTGACCAGTTCCCTGTGGGCAATGAAAAACTGCTGCCGTCGCGAAACACAGGCACGCCCGTCCATTGCAGCGCGGTGACGGTAAAGGCGGCCGTGAAGTCGATCAGGGGATCGAGGAAAACTTCGCCAAACGGCACGGCGAGGAACAGATACGCGAGTGGAAACGCCAGCAGGCGCACGGCCGGCCAGCCGAGGATGGCCAGCACGCAGGCAGGCAGCATGGCGGTGGCCGCATACTGTTCCACCACGGGCACGTTGGCGGCGTCCGCCAGCAGCCAGGCCAGGCCCAGCGCGCCCAGCAACAGCAAGCCCTGCCGCGACGGCTGGGGCGCCAGCGCGGCCAGGCGGGCGCGCTGGCGCCAGGCCAGCCAGCAACTGATGGGCACGATCAGGAAGCCGTGCGCGAAGGTTTGCGAGCGGGACCACAGTTCCACCATCGACCAGAAGGTGGCGTGGTACAGCAGCACGACTGCGGCCAGGGCCAGCAGCAGGAGCATCAGCGCTTGCTGCCGGTCCTGGCCGTGCGGCCAGACGGCAGCATCCGGCAAGCGGGCCAGCTGGTCGAGTTGCAGACTCATGTGGATGGCTCCCGCACGGGCAGCAAAGGCGCGGCGGCGCCGCTGGCAGGCGTATCCGTACCGGCCTCGGCCGATACACCCAGCATGGCACCCAGGCCGCGCAGGTTGCGTTCCCAGTCGTAATCCTGTAGCACCAGCTGGCGGGCCGCCGCGCCGATGGCCGCGCCGCTGCCTTCGGCCGCGCCATCCTGGGCATGGCGCAGCACGCGCGCGGCATGGTGGATGAATTCGGCATCGTCGCGCGCCAGCAGCAGTTCCAGGCCCGGCTGGGCGGCGATGCCTTCGAGCGCCTGCGGCGTGGCCAGTACGATCTTGCCCATCGCCATCGCTTCCAGTACCTTGTTTTGCACGCCGCGGGCGATGCGCAGGGGGGCCACGGCCAAGGCTGCGCCGGCCAGGTAGGGCCGGATGTCGGGCACCTTGCCCGTCACCACCACGCCAGCTACCTTCGCCAGCGCCGTCACGGCGGGCACGGGCGCGCTGCCGACGATATAGAACTGCAACTGGGGGAACTGGCGCCGCAGGGCGGGCCAGACGTGGCGCACGAACCATTGCACGGCGTCGACGTTCGGCCAGTAATCCATGGCGCCCGTAAACACCAGCGCCTGCACCCCCGGTGGATACACGCCAGTCTGGGCCGGCATGGGCGTGAAATACGCCGTGTCGACACCGTTATTGACGTATCCAGTCTTGCGCCGCGCCATCGGTGCGCACTGGCGGAACAGGGCCGCTTCGGCCGCCGAGACGAAGCTGGCGGCGGTGAATTGCTGGGCGATATGGCGCTCGTACTGCAGCAGCAGATGCGCTTCGCGCCGGTACAGCTGCGACATGGGCCAGGGCTTGCTGTCGCCGTACTGGCGCCATTTGTCGGAATCGACATCGACGAAATCGATCACGCGGTGCAGGGCGCGGCCCGCGCTGCCGTCGATGTATTGCGCCATGGGCCCGGAAAAGGCCAGCGCGTGGCGCACCTTGCCGTCCGACAGCAAGCCATCGACCCATTGCAGCAGGCGCGCATCGCGGTAGTACTGCACGCTCATGGCCTGACGCGACAGCAGCGCCTGCATGGCGCGCCAGCGGGCGGTGCCGCGCCGTAAGGCGATGAAGCGCGTGCTCGCGCACAGGGCGGCCACGGTTTTCGCATGCTGCCAGTCGTCTTCATCGTCGATGAAGCAGCCCAGGTGCACGCGAAAATGCCGGCTCAGGTATTGCAGCATGTGCCACGAACGTATCTTGTCGCCCTTATTGGGCGGATACGGCAGGCGGTGGGCGAGGAATAAGAGTTCACGCATGGCGGGTCCCGTCGCTTAGCCCAGTTGCCGCACGATGTGCGGCCCCAGCAGGTTGGCCAGCGGTAGCGGCAGGCGGCGCCAGGCGCGGATGAACAGCGCGTATTTCGGATTCAGGGGATTGACGTCCGGCAAGGACTTCGCGCGCACGAGCTTGTAGGCATACGACAGCGGCTGCGGCGTAAAACCCCAGTTCTTCTTGAAATCGTATGCTCCGGTGCCCAGCTTGCTGCGGCCGAAATCGAACAGGCGGTAGCCACGCGCGCTGGCGCGGCGCATCGCCTCCCAGTACATGAAGTCGTTGGCGCCCGTGCTGCGCGCCAGCACGCTGCCGCCGCCATAATAGGGCAACACTTCATCGCGGAAATAGAACAGCAGCACGCTGGCTTGCGCCTGCTGGCCGTGGTACACGGTGAGGACTTCGCAATCGCTGCCAAACACCGTGCGCAGCAGGGCAAAATGGCGGCGCGCGAAGACGGGCGTGCCCAGCCGGTGCACGCTGGCCGCGTAGACCGGGTAGAAATGGTTGAGGTCATAGTCGATGGCGCTGTGCAGCCCGCCCGTCATGGCCTTGCGCACGACGGCGCGCTGCTTGCGGGGAATGGCCAGCAGGTTCTGTTCCGCGTCGGCATGCAGGGGGCGGCGGAAGGTCGCGTACAAGGGTTTTTGCAGCCAGGAAGAGTCCGCATTTTCCGACGCGTTTTGCTCCACTTCGCGCCAGCGGTATTCCAGTTGCCCCACGCCGAGGCGCCGGGCCAGCGCCTGCGCGGCGCTGTCGAGGGCCCGGCGCACGGCCGCGCTGCCGCCGGCGATGCCGCCGTACACGCAAAACGGCAGCGAGACGAGCGAGGAGCCGAACAAACGGCTGCGCAGATGGGCCAGCGGCAGCACGGCGGCGATGCGCCCGTCCTTTTCCGCGTACAAAAAATAGCTGTCGTGGTTAAACCCTTGCTGCATGATGGTTTGCCAGCCGGCGCGGTGAAAGAAGGTCGCTTCCGGGCACGTGTCGACAAAGGCATCCCAGCGCCCATGTTCGTGCCCCTGCAGGGAGCGCACGGCGATGGCGGTGCTGGACTGTACCGGGTCGGGGGCAAGGCTGGCCTCGTGCATCATGTGCTTTCCAGAAAAATACGGTCCATGCGGTCCCAGGCGAAATCGCGCGTCAGGCGTTCCAGCCGCGCTTCCATGCGCCCCAGGTTCAGGTAGTGGCGAAAGCGCGTCCTGGCACTCAGGCCCGTCGGGCGCGGCTGGCCGGGATCGAGTTCCCAAGGATGAAAATAGAATATGCCAGCTTGCCCGTCGCGCGAATTGATGCGTCGCAAAAGCCAGCGCGACAGTGCATATGGCATCAATCGAAAGTAGCCGCCGCCGCCGGCCGGCAGGTTGCGCCCGCGCAGGCGCACGGTGCTGACGGGCAGTTCCAGCATGCCGTGCGGCCCGCGCGGGCGCCAGGCGAAGCGGGGAGCATCGGGCATGCCGTAATGGTCGTGGCGGATCGGGTAGATGCTGGAACTGTAGCGGTAGCCCGCTGCCTGCAGCACATCGAAAGCCCACAGGTTGGCCGCGCCGATGGAAAAGCTGGGCGCCCGGTAGCCATGCACGGCCAGCCCCGTCAATTGCTCGAGGATAGTCTTGCTGTGGCGCACATCCTCGGCAAACTGCGCGGCCGACTGGTCGCAGGCGCGCAGGTGCGCATAGCCGTGGCTGGCCACTTCATGCCCGGCGGCGGCCACGCGGCGCAGCATGGCCGGATAGCGCTCGGCGATCCAGCCCAGGGTAAAAAAGGTGGCGTGGATGCGCCGCGCGTCCAGCAACTGCAGGATGCGCTCGATATTCGCCTCGACCCGGCATTCCATGTGGGGCCAGTCGGCGCGCGCGATGTGCGGTGCAAAGGCGGATACCTGGAAATAGTCTTCCACGTCGATGGTCAGCGCATTGCGCAGCATCGCCGGCGGCGTCATGGCGGCCCCCGGCGCGCCGCCAGCCAGGGCGCGATAACGGCGGCGATGCGCTCGGCCGCGTGGCCATCCCACAGGGGCGGAATGCGGCCCCGCTTGCCGCCCGTGTCCAGGATGCCTTGCGCCAGCGCCAGGATGGCGGCCGGCTGCGTGCCTGCCAGGGTGTTCGTGCCATCGCTGACGGTGACGGGCCGCTCCGTGCTGTCGCGCAGGGTCAGGCAGGGCACGCCCAGGGCCGTGCTTTCTTCCTGGATGCCGCCCGAATCCGTCAGCACCAGGCGCGCCTCCTGCATCAGGCCCAGCATTTCCAGGTAGCCCAGCGGCGGCAGGCAGATGATGGCCTGCCGCGCCAGCAGTGGCTCCAGGCCCGCCAGACGCAAGCCGGCCAGGGTGCGCGGGTGGATGGGGAACAGCAGCGGCAGCCGGGTTGACAGTTGCCCCAGCGCCTGCAGCAACGCTTCCAGTTGCCGCGGCTCATCCACGTTCGACGGCCGGTGCAGGGTCAGCAGGCCATACGCGGGCGGGCAGGCGTGGCCGTGGGCGCGCAGGGTGGCGGCGGGCTTGACTGCGCGCGGCAATTGCTGCCGCAGGCTGTCGATCATGACGTTGCCCGCAAAATGGATGCGTTCGGGGGCGATGCCTTCGCGCAGCAGGTTGGCGCGCGCGCCTTCCTCGCTGGTCAGCAGCAGGCTTGATAACTGGTCCGTCAGCACGCGGTTGATTTCCTCGGGCATGCGCCGGTCGCCGCTGCGCAGGCCCGCCTCGACGTGGATCACGGGCGTGCCGCGCTTGGCCGCCACCAGCGCGCACGCCAGGGTGGAATTGACGTCGCCCACCACCAGCACGGCATGGGGCGCCAGCGACGGCTGCGCATCGAGCACGGCATCGAAGCGGCGCATGATCTCGGCCGTCTGCTGCGCGTGGTTGCCGGAGCCGACGTCGAGGCTGATGTCGGGCGGACGCAGGTCCAGGTCGATAAACAGCTGCCCATTCATGGCCGTGTCGTAGTGCTGGCCCGTATGCAGCAAGGTCACGCGCACGGCAGGCGCCTGGCGGGCCAGGGCCGCCAGGATGGGCGCCATCTTCATCAGGTTGGGGCGCGCGGCCACCACGCACAGCAGGTGCGCCGGCGCGGCGGACACAAGAGACGGGTCGGACATGCTGCGGCCTCCTTAGAAATGCATGGTGAGCGTGGCGCTGACGCCGTTTTCGCGGTAGTCGCCGCCGTGGTTGCTGGCGTGCCGCGTGTGCCGCACGTCGATGCTGGCCGTCATGTCCGGCTGCAGGATGCGCGTGTAGCCGGCCGTCAGGGTGATGTTGTTGTCGCGCCGGGGCACGCTCAGCGAGCGCACGCTGGCGTAGCCGGCATTGACATTCACGCTGGTGCGCGAGCTGGCTTGCCAGCTCCAGCCCACGTTGCCGCCGATCTGGCGCGTGCGGTCTTCGCTGCCGAACTCCACGCCGGGCAGCAAGCCGCTGTCGATGCCGCTGGCCGTTTGCGCCGTGCGGTCGACGGCCGTGACGCCAGCGATCATCGTGCTTTTCGCCGTGGCGCGCGCCATCGTCAGCTTCAGCTGTTTTTGCAGGAAATAGCGGTGGCTGAAGTAATTGATGGCGCCCCGTTCCGGCCCCAGGCTGTTGGCATAGCGCAGGAAGGCATCGATGCGCAAGCGCCGGTCGCGTGCGTTGGGAAAGATGCCGCGCCACAATTGATCGAGCAGCCGGCCTGCGTCGCGGTCGCCCAGGCGCGAAAATTGCGTGGGCATGGTGGTGATGTTTTCGCTGTAATTGAGTTGCCAGTTGGTATGGCGCTGCAGGAAAGTGGCGTCCAGGCTGTAGGTGTGGCCAAAGAAGCGCTTGCCCGTGCTGAAGGCCACGCTGGTGCGCGGCGACGGCGTCCACACGCCGCCCAGCGACCAGAAGCGGCCTGCCGGCGCCTTGCCGGTGTTTGACAGATAGCCTTCCTTTTCCATGCCGCCGCTGGCCGTGGCCGCCCATTTGCTGCTGAACGGATAGCGCAGGCCCACGCTGCTGCGCTGCATGCGCACGGGGGCCAGCTTGCTGTCCTGCGTGCGGCGCACGTCGTGGCTGGCGTTCCAGGTCCAGCCGTTGGCGCGCGGCTCGCCGCTGAGCAGTAACTCCATTTCATCGCTGTGCACGGACAGCAGTGCGCCGCCACTGTCGACCGTGTTGCGCGTGTAGCGCAGCTCGGCCGTCGCCAGGCCGCGGAAACGGTGGCGCAGGTAGGGGCTGATGCCGGTGGTGCGCACGGTGCTGGCATTGTCCGTGCCGGGCAGGTCGTCGATCAATTGCGGGCCGAACGGCGAGATGTTGCGCCGGCTCACGCTGGCGTTCGCATCGATGAAGAACCAGTCCTTGATCAGCTCGGCGTCCGCCGAGGCGGCCAGTTCGTGGTTGTCCGTATCGGCACGTTGTCCGGACAGGTATTTGTGCCAGCTGTAATCGAGGTGCACGCGCAGGCGGGGACCCGTGCCGATAAGGGCGATGGCGGGTGCGATCTCCGTGATGAAGTCCGATTGCGTCTGGCCGGGCGGTGCGCGCAAGACGTTGTCCGTATAGCTTTCGCGCAGGCGCAGCGACGGTTTCACCAGCCAGTCGACGGCGCCGGCCGGCAGGGGCAGCAGCAGGGATAGCAAGGGCAGCAGCAGCGGGGGCGGTAGCGGTAGCGAAACCCCGCGGCTAGTCGTAATGGCCATAGCCGTAGTAGTCGTTGCCGGGGAACGATTTGGTCTTGTTGTAGATCAAATGAATGTGTTCGCACGACTCGATCTGGCGCAGCGCCTCCTTGACGGCGTGCTGGGTCGTCGTTTCCGCCTCGACCACCATCACCACTTGTCCCATCTGCCCCACCAGCGCGTGCGCCTCGCTGGTGATCAGCAGGGGCGGCGAGTCGAAGACGACGATGCGGTCTCCATAGCGGCTGGCGATCTCGGCCAGCAACCGGCTCATGGCGCGGCTGGCCAGCAATTCCGTCGCGTGCTTGTTGCTGCGCCCGGCTGGCAGGATGCTCAGGTTGGCAACGTTGGTTTTCAGGATCACGTCGGCCATCGCCAGTTGCGGGTCGAGCAGCACGTCCATCAATCCCGGTTCCGGCGCCAGGCCCAGCACTTTCAGCACGGACGGGCGCGCCACGTCGGCATCGACCAGCAGCACCGTGATATCCATTTCCATGGCGATGCTCATGGCCAGGTTGATGGCGCAATACGTCTTGCCTTCGCCCGGCATGGCGCTGGTGACGACGATCAGGTTGCCGTGGCGGATGGCCTCGGCGCCGCTGGCGCGCGCCTGGCGCAGCAGCGGGCGCTTGATGATGCGGAAATCCTCGGCCACCGAGCTGCGCCCGCCATCGTGCGTGAGCATGCCTTGCTCGGCCAGCCGGGCCAGGTTCAGGGGACGGTACTGGGGCGACCGGGCCGTGTCCGCGCCTTCCCCGCCCTCGACGCCATACGGCACGCCGGCCTCGGCCACGCCCAGGATCGTGGGTTCCTGCTTGCCGCTGTCCTTGCTGCTCATCGTCGCTCCCCTGGATCTAGAATTTCAGCAGCGCGGCCGTCATGACCCCGCCGTACAGCACGAACAGGCTGCCCAGGCAGGCGCCAAAGCCATAGCGGGCGCGGCGGCGGCGCACCTGCTGCAGCGCCGTCCAGTTCATCGATACCGTGCCCAGCACGTTCAAGCCCGTGGCATCGCGCAGTTCGGCGGGACTGAGGAAGGTAGGGCGCACCTGGCTGATCAGGAGGGCCGTGGCGACGCCGGCCACCAGGGCCGCGCCCAGCGCCGCGCTGAACAGCAGCGGACGGTTCGGGCCGACGGGCGCATATTGCACCGTGGGCGGGTCGATGATCTTGAAGGCCATCATCTCGGTGGTGGAACTGAGTTCGCCCGACAGCTTGGCCGCTTCGCGCCGGCCGATCAGCTTTTCATAGTTTTCCTTGTTGATGATGTAGTCGCGGTTGAGCTGCGCCAGCTGCGACTCCACCTCGGGCACGGCATTGCTCTGCGCCAGCAAGCGCTCATTGCGCGCGCTGTATTCCTGCACGCGGGCCTTGATGGCGGCCACCTTGGCATCCGCGTCCGTCAACGCCACCTTCAGCTGCTGCAGCATGGGGCTGTAGTTCTTGCCCGGGTCGCCGGCCGCCGTTTTCAGCTTGCTTTCCTCGATCTTGCGTTCTTCCAGCTGGGCCACCAGGCGCTTCGAGGCGATGATGTCGGGATGCAATTCCGTAAATTGCATGCGCAGGCTGTCGAGGTTCTTGTTGATCGACGCGATGCGCTCGTCGAGTTCGGGATTCGTGATGGCCGAAGCGTTCGGCTCCAGGTCGAGCACGGGCTCGTCGCCCTCGATCTGGCTCTGGATGGCCTTGCGCGATTGTTCCGCCTCGACCAGTTCCAGCTTGGCATTGTTCAGGCTATCGGACGACATCAGCAGCTGGCTGCCATAATCGATGCCCTGGCGCGGCAGCAGCAGGTTGTTGCGGATCTTGAATTCCTTCACCAGGTTTTCCGCCGCGCTCAGCTTGTCCTCGTAATTCTTGATCTGCTCGTCGATGAATTGCACCGCCTTCTGCGTATCCCCTTTCTTTCCCTGGAAACTGCCTTCGACAAAGATGGTCAGCAGGCTTTGCACCACATCGCGCACCAGCTTCGGGTCGCGCCCGCTGTAGCTGATGGTGTAGATGTCATACGCGTTGGTGCCGGTGATCTTGATGCGGCTCATCAAGTCGTCGAGCTGGGCCTCGTGCTCGCGCACGGTCTTCGAATCCAGGTCGAGGTCGACCATGCGCATGACGCGCTCCACGTTCGGCCGGCTGAGCAGGGTGCGGCTCATGATGGCCACCTGCTGTTCCGTGTTCGGCACGCTGGTCATGCCGGCCATCAGCGGCTTGAGGATGGTTTGCGTATCGACAAACACGCGCGCCGACGTCTGGAAGTCGTCGGGCAGGGTGATCACCCTGATGAAGCCGGCGATGGCCACCAGCCACGCCACCAGCACCGCATGCCAGCGGTACTTCCAGATACCTTTCAGGCTGGAAAGCAGTTGCTGTATCAATTCTTCCATGTCGCTTCCTTCAGGTGACGGTGCTGCACGGTAGATGGGGTGGCGGCGCGGACAACGACGGCATCTTGCGAGAAATGCTTGCCTGTTGGGTAAGCAAAGTATAGGGCGGCTGTGAGGCAAGATTTCCCAAGATGATTGCTTCTTGATACGCCTCAAGGTTCTCTTGCCAAGTTTTAATAATCATAGGAAGTTCGCGGCCCAGGCTGGTTCTGCGGGGCCGGCCATGGATGCGTCATCGACTCGAAGAGGCTCCGCATGAATCCGTTTCGCCGTGCATTTGTCTGCAACACGCTGGTTCTGGCGGGCGCTGCCAGCCTGCTCGGTGCCTGCCGCACGCGCCATCCGCTGACACCGACCGACGACAGCGCGCCCATGCACGATTACCTGATCGGACCGGGCGACTCCGTCAACATCATCGTCTGGCGCAATCCGGAAGTGTCGCTGACGGTGGCCGTGCGGCCGGACGGCAAGATCACCACGCCGCTGGTCGAGGATTTGCCCGCCAGCGGCAAGACCTCGACCCAGCTCGCGCGCGACATCGAGCAAGCGTTGAGCAAGTTCATCCAGCAGCCCGTGGTGACGGTCATCGTCACCAATTTTTCGGGCCCGTATGGCGAGCAGATCCGCGTCATCGGCGAGGCGGCCAAGCCGCAGGCGCTGCCATACCGGCTGGGCATGTCGTTGATGGACGTGCTCATCGCCGTGGGTGGCATTACCGATTTTGCGGCCGGCAACAAGGCCAGCATCATCCGCATGCGCGAAGGCAACCAGCAGCAGTTGCGCGTGCGCCTCGATGATCTATTGAAAGAAGGCGATATTTCCGCCAACGTCATGATGCGGCCGGGCGACGTGCTGCTGATACCGGAAAGCTTCTTTTAATAGCAAGCTCGACAATATCAAAACAGCATTTTTGTTTGTCATTTTGTACTTGCGGGCAAATTTCAGCATGCAATTTTGCTATTGAATAGCACATTTCTTCTGTTTTTTTAGCTGGATGTGGGAACTTCTCCAGTTTTTATCTTGTCACAAGGCATTGGCTTCAGTCCGTCTCGACGGCGGCCGATGAACGTGAGGACAAGATGAGCTTTGAAGATGAACCCATTATTTCCTTCGACACGCCAGGTACCTTCAGTGACCTGGTGGTGGGCGAGGGGCAGATCGACCCTGCCATGGAGCATGAGCTCGACCTGCAGCGCTTTCATATCCGCATGGCCAATTCGCGCGGCCGGCGCGAGGCGGCCAGTTTGCTGATCCGCAAGATGTACGGCTGGCGCGGCTATGCCGTCGATCCCGGCATCGCGCATGCCCTGAATAAAATCACGCTGTTTGCGGAAACGGCCGGCAGCACCGTCGGCACCATGACCCTGTGCCTCGACAATGACGAGACAGGCCTGCCCGCCGATGAAAACTTCCGCGACAAGCTCGACGTGCTGCGCGAAGAGGGCCGGCGCCTGTGCGAACCGTCGCGCCTGGCCATCGACAAGGGCGTGAGCAAGCGCGTGTTTGCGGCGTTGATTCATATTTCTTATATCTATGCCCATAATATTCACGGCTTTACGGATTACGTGATCGAAGTCAACCCGCGCCATGTGGTGTTCTACAAGCGCATGCTCGGTTTCAAGGACTTCGGCGGCGAGCGCGAGTGCACGCGCGTGGGGGCGCCGGCCGTGCTGCTACGGCTGGACCTCGATTACATGGGGGCCCAGATCCGCAAATACGGTGGCCTGATGGAACAGCATGGGGGTGAACGGTCGTTTTACCCCTTTTTTTTTCCGACATGGGATGAGCCTGGCATCACCGACCGGCTGAGGCAGGGGCGCAACTGATACCTCATTTGTTTTTCAGCAAGATCGCCTGCATGTAGCTGCCTGGAATCGCGTAAGTGATGCCGCTGGGCGCGCTGATGGCTGCCTCTTTGAGGCCCTTGACGTACACCATGTTGACGATGCCGTAGACGAGACCGGTCTCGGGATCGAACAGGGGGCTGCCGCTGCTGCCCGGATACGCCGTCGCGTCCAGCTGGAACACGGTGTACGGCGCCTTTTGCAGTTGCGCCAGGCGCCGCACGTCGAGGCGCTGCGCGTTTTCGCTGGGCATGACCACCGGCGTCAGCGATGACACGGTGGCGCGGTGCGTCACGTGGTGCAAACCGAGCAAGGTGCCTAGCGGAAACCCCGTAAACGCCATGGCCTGGCCTTCGCGCACCGTGGCCGCGTCGCCCAGCGCGAGGGCGGGCAGGGGCGCGCCCGCCAGGCGCAGCAAGGCCAGGTCGTGTTCCGTGTCCAGCGCCTGGACCTTGGCGGGACGGAATTGCGCCACCTCGCCCTGGCCCGTGAGTATGCCGATGATTTCGTTCGGATTGGCGTCAAGCAGTTTCTGGATCACATGGGCGCAAGTGAGCACGCTCAAGCCGTCGCCCGTCACGAAACCCGTGCCGATCAAATTCATGGGCGGCGTGCGCGTCTTTTGCAGGCTGCCCACGCCAACGATGGACGGTTTCACGCGCGCGATGGTTTGCGCCAGCGCCGCATCGGCGCGGCACGGCACGCTGGCCAGGGCCAGGCAAAACAATAGGACGGAAGACAGGAATTTCATGGCGGCGCGCTTTCAACGGTCGGAGGTGGCGGGGGCTGCAGCAGCGCACACAGCAGCATCAGATAGCACAGCAGGGCGATGCGCGGCACGTCGAGCAGGCTGTCGAACAGGCCGACGACGAGAAAACCCAGCAGGGCGGCGGCGCACGCCAGCGCGCAGGAATCGCCGTGCGCGGCCTGGCGCAGCAGGCGCAGGCCGGCCACGGCCAGCAGGGCCAGCATGGACAGGGCGCCGCACCAGCCCGTTTCCACCAGCACATGCAGCGCCATGCTCTTGATGTGCCACGGCAAGTGATGGTGGTCGCTGCTGAAAAACCAGTAATTGTTGGCCTGTGTAAAGCGCCCATTGGCGATCAATTCCTCGCCGCCGGGCGCGCGCAAGCTCAGATTGTCGACTTCGATCACGGACGAGGTGGCCGTGCCGCTGGCCGCCAGTTCCAGTTGCACTGGCGGGCGCAGCAGCCAGGCTCCGCCGCCCAGCCAGGCGCTGTCGAACGGCACCTCGTAGTGCTGCCACGTGCTGGCCGGCGTGCTGGCCGATGGCGCGCGCAGGCGCAGCGGGACATGCACGCAGCCTTGCGCATACAGCAATTGCCGCTGGCACAGGCGCACCAGCAGCACGGGCATGGGCCCGCTCCGGCGTGCATCGAGCGCCAGGGTGTAGCGCGTGGCCGGCTGCACGTGCAGGCGTTGCAGCAGGCGCAGCAGTTCGCCATAGCCGGCGCTGTAGCCGGGACTGGCCAGGCGCACATAGCGGTTACCCGGGTTTTCCTCGCTTCCGCCATCTTCCGCATAGGCGATGCTGGCCGGCACCTCGCGCTGGGGATTGTGCCAGTAATAGGTGGCGGGAAAGCTGCCCATGCCCATGCCGAACAGGCGGTCGTCCCAAGCGGACGGCTGCATGGCCAGCACTTGCCGCCAATGGCGCAAGCGGCCTTGCATGTCGAAGGCGGTGGTGGCGAAACGTTCGGTGGCGTAATAGCTGGCCGAGACGGGAATGGCCAGCAGCAGCAGGATGCCGGCCGCGCCCGCGATGCTCAGGCTGACCCGGTCCAGCCGCCACAGCGGTGGGCGCAAGCGTCCGTTGCACAGCATCAGCATGGCCAGCAGCACGACCAGGCCGGCCGGCAGCAGTGCCGGCGGACCGGCCCAGTGCCAGCCTATCCAGGCGAGATTGCATGCCAGCATGGTCCATGCCACCATTGCCAGGCCCAGCCTGGCTGGCCCTTTTCCCCCAGCGCCACTGGGCCACAACGCGCCCGCCAGCAGCGCGGCGGCCAGCAGGAACAGGAAATACGGGCCTTTCAGCCAGCCGGCCGTTTGCTGGCCGGCCGGCTCCGGCCACCAGGCGGCCAGCAAGCCCTGCAGGCACAGTGCGCACAGCAGGCTGGCCGGCGCCAGGCGCCACGGCAAGGGCCGCGCCGCCAGCACGAAGCTGGCAGCAAGCAGGACGGTGGCGGCAAGCAATCCCCGGTAGCCGGCCATGCTGAACATGTATGCGAGCAGGACGGTGCCCAGGCCGGTCAGCAGCAGCTTCAGCAAGAGTTGGCGCACGGGCCGCTGGCCTTGCGGTGGTCGCGCCGCGCCGGGCGCCGTCCGCAGGACTTGCCAGAATGCCAGCAGCATGGCCGCTGCCAGGGCCGCGTACAGGCCCCGTGAAAAGGTGGTGCAGGCCGCGTGCAGGGCCAGGGCCAGCAGCAGCATGGCCAGCGCCGCCTGCCAGCGGCTGCGGGCGCGCGCCAGCCACAGTGCGGCAAACGGCAAGTTCAGGGCCAGGTAGCCGTCCAGCGCCGCGCCGCCCGTGTGCATGGCGGAAAACGGCGCCGTGATGCGGTAATCGCTGGACAGGTTCAGCAGGCCGGGAAACACGGCCCGTTCCCATAGCGCGAACAGGGATACCATGGCCAGCCCGGCCAGCATGCCCGGCAGCGCATAGCGGCGCAAGGCGGGAGGGTCCGCGTCGCGCAGCAGCATCGGCAGCAGCAGCATGCTCCAGGCCCAGGCTTTACCGAGCCGCAAGCTGTTATAGGGACTCAGGTAGTTATCCCAGGCATTCAGTTCGAGGTGCTGCAGCGGCAGGACGCCGCGCAGCAGCGCCGCCAGCCAGGCCAGGCTGCACAGCAGCAAACAGGCACGGGTGGCCGGCGAGAGGCGCGCCGCTGCGCCCCGGGCCGGCCTGCCCAGACGCCAGTAGCCGCAAGCTACCGTCAGCAACAGCAGCACGTCGATTTCTTCGAGGAAGAACCAGCCCGTCCACGGCGCCAGGTCCAGCACGGGCAGCAGGGCGGGCACGCAGAACAGCCAGCTGGCGGGGCGCCAGCACAGCAGCAGGAAATACGCGGGCAGCAGGGCGGCAAACAGCAGGCCGGGCCAGCCGTGGCCCAGCGGATAATGGCGCAAGGCCAGCACGCAGGCTGTGCCTGCCAGCAAGGCCAGCGGCCGCGCCGCCACACCGGGCATGGCCGCATGCACAGCCATGGCCTACAGCTGGGTCAGCAAGGCTTGCGCCGCGGCCCGCTGCGGAAAGTCCTTGTTGGCGGCCAGCAGTTGTTCCAGTTGCTTGCGCGCACCGCCCTTGTCGCCCGATTTCGCCAGGGCCGCGCCCAGGTGATACTGCACTTCGGGCGACTTCGGCGCGAGGCCCGCCGCCTTGCGCAGCAGGGCCGTGGCGCGCTTGACGTCGCCTTGCTCCAGCACGATCCAGCCCAGGGTGTCGAGCACGGCGGGATTGTCGGGCGTCAGCTTGAGTGCCTGCTCGGCCGTGGCTTGCGCGCGCGGATCTTTTTCCTGCTGATATGCCCAGGCCAGGTCGTTCAGCGCCACCACGTTGCCCGTATCCTTGGCAACGACATACTGGAAGTGCTCGATGGCGGCGCGGTATTGCTTCGCTGCCAGCTGGGTACCCGCCAGATAGGTGCGTGTCGGCAAGTCTTCCGGATGGGCTTTCAGCCAGGCGGCCATGCGCGTCTCGGCTTCGCGGTCCTGTCCCGACGCCTGCAAGGCGCGATACAGCTGCACCTGCAAGGGGCCGATGGGGCTGATGCCGAAGGCGTGCTGGTACAGCTTGACGGCTTGCTGCGGCAGCTTTTGCTCCATCAGCACGTCGCCCTCGAGCTTGTAGCCGGCCGCCAGCTTCGGCTGCTGTTCCTGCACGTGGCGCGCCACGGCCAGCGCCTCGCGTTGGCGTTTCAGGTTCAGCAGCATGGCCACTTCCACCACGCGCGCTTCCAGCAAGGCCGGGTCAAGCGCCTGCGCCCGCTTGACGGCTTGCAGCGCATGATGATGGTCGCCCAGCGCCAGGTGCAGGCTGGCGATGCGCATCTGCAAGGGCGCGGAGGTGGTTTGCAGGCTGGCCAGCTTGCTGTAGCTGTCGAGCGCGGCCGGCGCCTGGCCGGCGCTGTACTCGACCTGGGCGCGCAGGGCCAGCGCATCGGCATCGCCCGGATGGCCCGTCTGCAGGGTGCGCGCCAGTTCCAGCGCCTTGTCGGGTGCACCCGTCTTCAGGTAAAAGTTACTCAGCAGCAGAGCCGGCGCGACGGCGTCGGGATTGTCGCGGTGGGCCCGTTCGAGCCAGCGCCGCGCCTCGTCCGTCTTGCCCTCCGATGCGGCCAGCTTGGCCAGCGCCGCGCACAGGTCGGCATTTTTCGGCGCCTTCGCCAGCGCCCGCTCGAAGCGCTGTTTCGCCTGCTCCGGCTTCTTCTCGGCCAGGTCGATCTGTGCCAGGTTGTTCAAGGCAGGTAAATACACGGGGTCCATGCCCAGGGCTTGCTCGAAACTGGCGCGCGCGGCGGGCAAGTCGCGCAAGGCCAGGTAGACACCGCCTTTCAGGTTCAGCAGCAAGGGATTCGTGCCTTTCTGCTGTTGCTCCATCATCTTGACGCTGGCCAGGGCCTTGTCGTTCTGCTTGTTGCGCAGCAAGGTCATCACCAGCATGGTGCCCGCTTGCGGCGTGCTCTTGTCGAGCATGCTGGCGCGTTCCAGTTCATTGATGGCGCGGCTGTTCTCGCCCATGCCCAGCCGGCTGATACCCAGCGCCGCGTGCAGCCTGGCCGTGTCCGGCGCCAGGGTGCTGGCCTGTTCGAAATACGCCGTTGCCTTGTCGTACTGGCGCGCGCGCAAGTGGGCTTCGCCGGCCAGCGACAGCAATTCCACGTCGTCGGGGAAGGCGGCCAGCATCGGTTGCAGCAAGCCGATGGCCGCATCGGTCTTGCCGCGCATCAACTCAATCGAGGTTATCATCTTGACGGCATACAGATGCCTGGGGTACACGGCCAGGAAGCGCCGCAGGTAGGTTTCCGCCTGAGGCGGCGAGCCGAGCGCCAGTTGCACGGCGCCGGCCAGCAGGATGGACGGCATGTGATCGGGCGCCGCCTTGAGCACCAGTTGCAAGGCTTGCAAGGCCGCCTTGTTCTTGCCCTGGCGGAAATCGAGCAGCGCCTGCGTCTGCAGCAAGCCCAGGCTGTTGGGCGCCGTCTTGCGCGCCGTGGCCAGCTGGGCCGCCGCTTCCAGGTAGTGCTTTTCCACGATGTCGAGGTTGGCCAGGTCGATATGCGCCTGGGTATTGTCCGGTTTGATCTTGAGTATGCGCATGTAGGCGAGCCGCGCCGCGCCGTTCTTGCCTTGCAGGCGCAGCAAATCGCCTTGCAGGCGCAAGGCGTCCAGGTTGGCGGGCGCACTTTTCAAGGCTTGCGCCAGCAGCAGCTCGGCCGCCGGCACTTGCTGGTCCAGCGCCGCCAGGCGTGCCAGGCCCAGCAAGGCCTCGACGTGGTCGGGATAGGCTTCGAGCAGGTGCGAGTACAGGGCGCGCGCCTCGTCCCGGCGGCCCAGGGCCAGCAAGGCATCGCCGCGCAGGGCCAGCACGCTGGCGGGTTGCCCTGCATCGTCGGCGATCTCGGCCAGCACCTTGTCGAACTGGCCCAGCATCAGCCAGGCCTTGCCCAGCAATGGCATCACTTGCTGCGACGCCAGGCCCAGCGACTTTGCCTTGCGCAATTCTTTCTCGGCCGACAGCGCTTCTCCCGTGTCGATATAGATGCTGCCCAGCAGCAAGCGCGCGGCAGCATTGTCCGGTTCCTTCTGCAGCAGGTTCTTCAACTGGATGATGGCGGCCCGCGCTTCGCCTTTCTGGCGGTACTGCTGCGCGTCGGCCATCAGGGTCTCGCTGCTCTGCGTGCCGTGGCACGCCGTCAGCAGGGGCAGCAGCAGGGTGCAGCACAGCGCGGCGGCAGGCAGGCCAGGGAAAGGGCGGGGCTGGGAACGGGCCATGGAAGTCTCCGGTAACGGCGTGCATGAGGAATCGGCATGGCCTAGCTTAAAAAGATGGCCGCCGGTCTCCTTGATTGCGCTCAACAAGCCGCCGATTGTCGGCGTGCCTGCTGGCCGCCGGCCCGTGTTTCTTGTTCCCGCTCAAGAATGGCCGGACCGGCAACCGTAGAATTTCCCGGACGGCGATGCTCAGGCCGCAACCATTCGGAGCACAGGCATATGGACAGCAATGTGGATAGCAATGCGGGCGTGGTGGCGGTGGTGGGGCTCGGTTATGTGGGCTTGCAACTGGCCGTGGCGTTTGGCATGCGCCAGCGCACGATCGGCTTTGACTTGTCGGTCCGCAAGGTGGAAAGCTACCGGCGCCACATCGACCCGACGGGCGAAGTCAGCCATGAACAGCTGCTGGCCGCGCAATGGCTGAGCGTCGGCTGCGATCCGGCCGAACTGCAACTGGCCGATTTCATCGTCGTGGCCGTGCCCACGCCCGTCGACAGCGCGCACAATCCCGATTTCTCGGCCCTGGCCGGCGCCAGCGCGGCCGTCGGCCGCCACATGCGGCGCGGCGCCATCGTCATCTATGAATCCACCGTGTATCCGGGCGCCACCGAGGAAATCTGCATCCCCATCCTCGAGCAGCATTCGGGCCTGCGCTGGAAAGAAGACTTTCATGTGGGCTTTTCACCCGAGCGCATCAACCCGGGCGACAGGGATCATACGCTGCACAGCATCCGCAAGGTGGTTTCGGGCGACGATGCGGCCACCCTGGACAAGATCGCCGCCCTGTACGAAGGCGTGGTCGAGGCCGGCGTGCACCGGGCCTCGAGCATTCGCGTGGCCGAGGCGGCCAAGGTGATCGAAAACACGCAGCGCGACCTGAATATCGCGCTGATGAACGAGCTGGCCATCATCTTCGACCGCATCGGCATCGATACCCTGGAAGTGCTGCAGGCGGCGGGCACGAAATGGAATTTCCTGCCGTTCCGGCCCGGACTGGTGGGCGGCCACTGCATCGGCGTCGACCCATACTATTTGACGCACAAGGCGGAAATGCTCGGCTACCACCCGCACGTGATCCTGGCCGGGCGCCGCATCAACGACGGCATGGCCAAGTTCGTGGCGGAAAAAACCATCAAGGAAATGGTGCGCGCCGGCTTCAAGCTCAAGGGCTCGCATGTGAACGTGCTGGGCCTGACCTTCAAGGAAAATTGCCCGGACCTGCGCAACTCGAAAGTGGTCGACATGATCCACGAACTGCAATCGTACGGCGTGCAGGTGCATGTGCACGATCCCGTCGCCGATGGCCGCGAAGCGCTGGAAGAATACAGTTTATCGCTGGAAAGCTGGGAGCAGCTGCCGCGGGCCGAGGCCATCATCAGCGCCGTTTCGCACCAGGCCCTGCTGGCCCGCCCGCTGGCCGATTTCCAGGCCAAGGTGCAGGAAAACGGCTGCTTCATCGACATCAAATCGCATTTCGACCCCCGTCCGCTCGAGGATTGCGGCCTGCACGTATGGCGGCTGTGATGGCGGCCGATGCCTTCGACCGGGCTGCAAACACGGCGCAAGGCGCCCCTGCTGGCAGCCCGGCTGCCGGCGCCTACGCGCAAGCCTGCGCGCAGCTGGCTAGCGAACCGCGCCGCTGGCTGGTGACGGGCGTGGCCGGCTTCATCGGTTCGCACCTGCTGGAAACCCTGCTGCACCTGGGCCAGGAAGTGCGCGGGCTCGACAATTTCATGACAGGCCACCGGCACAACCTGGAACTGGTGCGCGCCAGCGTGGGCGAACAGGCGTGGCGGCGCTTCACCTTCATCGAAGGCGATATCCGCGACCCGCAGGCGTGCGCGCGCGCGTGTGCTGTGCCGGCGCAAGCCGCCGGCCTCGGCCTCGGCGACAGTGAGACCGATGGTGAGACAAGCGCTGCCGATGGTGGCAGCGGTCCCGGCGGCAGCTTGGCCGGGCGCGGCCGTGCCGATCCGGACGGACCCGTCGCCGCCGTCGCCGTCGATTATGTGCTGCACCAGGCGGCGCTCGGTTCCGTTTCGCGTTCGCTGGAAGACCCGTTGCTGTGCCACGCCGTCAATGTCAGCGGCTTCCTGAACATGCTGGCCGCCGCCCGCGACGCGGGCGTGCGGCGCTTCGTGTACGCGGCTTCCAGCGCCACATATGGCGACCATCCGGCCTTGCCGAAAGTGGAACAGCACATCGGCGCGCCCCTGTCGCCGTATGCCTTGAGCAAATATGTCAACGAACTGTATGCGCAAGTGTACGCGCGCTGCTACGCCATGCAGACGGTGGGGCTGCGCTATTTCAATGTCTTCGGTCCGCGCCAGGATCCGCTGGGTGCCTACGCGGCCGTCATTCCCCGCTGGATCGCCGCCATGCTGGACAACCAGGCCGTGCACATCCATGGCGACGGAGCCACCAGCCGCGACTTCTGCTTCGTGCACAATGCCGTGCAAGCCAATATCCTCGCCGCCACCGGCACCGACCCGGCGGCCGTGAACCAGGTCTACAACGTGGCCGTCAACGCCCGCACCAGCCTGACGCAGCTGCACGCCACCATGCAGCAGATGCTGCTGGCCGTCCGCCCGCAGCACGTGCAGCAGGCACCGCACTACGGCGAGTTTCGCGCCGGCGACGTGCGCCATTCGCAGGCGGACATCGCCAAGGCGGCCCGTTTGCTGGGCTATGTACCCACGCACAACCTGGCGCAAGGCTTGCGGCACACCATCGCCTGGTATGTGGCGCAGGCTGGCCGCACCTGAGGTGGGCGCGCAGCTGACTTCCATAGCCGGTGTCCGATCCTGGTCAGATCCATGCGTCCGATACACATGCCCAACACGTATGCTTGATATCCACCGGCCTCCTGTCGTCTAGCGTTGCACGGGCGGCGCTGTCGGCGTTGTTGACGTTGTTGATGACGCTGCCGGTTCGGGCGGCTCCGGTACGCCGTCGCTCTTGCTGCGCAGCACCCGGGGCGTGCCGCGGAAATCGGCCGTATGCAGGGTGACGGGGCGGCGCCAGACGCGGGCGATGTAGGCCAGCACCTGTTCCGCCCGCTCCAGGTCCAGGCCGCGCCCGTCGCGCTGGTGATCGTGGCGCAGCACCAGGCTGCCGTCGTCATTGAGCAGGGTCACGGCGATGCACGGCGCGCCATAGTTGTATTTGGGCGCCAGGATGGCTTCGCGGATGGCCCGCAAGTCGCGGCTGGCCAGGCGCGTTTCGCCATCGCGGCGGCTTTCATGCACGAACAGGCCCAGGCGGTCAGCCAGTTCGCCGTCCAGATAGTTGCGTATGAAACTGCAGTCATCGTCGTCGCGGCAAATCTGGCGCGCCCGCGCCAATCCTTCGCGCTCGATGATGTGTTCCCACATGCAAAAGCCCAGGTGATAGGGATTGACGGCCAGCGCCTGCTGGTGTTCGCCCGCGTAAGGACGCACCACGTCCGAATGCGACTTGATGGCGGACAGATACAAGGCCGGCGGCAGGAAGTCGGCTTCGCGCAGCAGCCGCGCATGCCAGTACGAGGCCCAGCCTTCGTTCATGATCTGGCAGGCGTACACGGGATAGAAGTAAAACGACTCTTCGCGCACGGCCAGGAAAATGTCGCGTTCCCAGTCGGCCAGCTCCGGCGCATGTTGCGCAATGAACCATAATAAATCGTATTCGGGCTGCGGCGGCAGGAGCGGGCGCTGCGTCACGCGTGCCCGTGCCGCCTCGTGCGCCGCCCGCGCGGCCGCTTCGCCGGGCAGGCGCCGGTAGCGTTGTGCAAAAGGAGCGTCGTCGCTGGTCCTGTCGCGCGTACCCGCCGCGCAGGCTGGCCAGGATGCCGCATAGGGCGGGCGGTGCAGCTCGGCGTGGATGTCCACATGCTGTTCCAGCGCCAGTGCCGCGTCGAGCACGGCTTCCACCTGCTCCTGCCCGTGGCGTTGCAGCGCCATTTCGAGACGCTGTGCCCGTGCCGCGCTTTGTTCCAGGATGTGCTGGCCCGCCATGGCGCCGAAACGCAGGAACAGGGCATTGCGGCTGGCAAAGTCGGCGTGGCCCAGCACATGCGCTGTGACGAGGGTGTTTTCCGCCACGGAATTGTGTTCGGCCATGTAGGCATGGCAAGGGTCGCCGGGGAACATGACTTCGAACATATGCGAGTTGCCCATCTTTTGATGCACGAGCTGGTGGATGTAGCGCACGCCGAACGACCAGTGGCGCATGCGCACGGGCAAGCCATAAATGGCTATCTCGGCCATGAAGCTTTCCGGCACCAGCTCGAACTCGACGGGGGCAAATGCCAGGCCCAGTTCCCGCGCCAGCGCTTCGATGCGCGTCGCGTAGCTGTCCAGGCCGGCCGTGTCGCCGTGGCGCTGAGCGTCAGTCCGGGTCATGGCGGTTCCTCCGTTTCTGCCGCCTCGTGCTGGAAAAAGGTGCGGATGGCCGCCCAGATATCGTCATTTTTGCTGAGGATGCTGCTGTGCAAGGGCAAGCCGCGCCGCTCCTGCTCGGCGCACAGGCTGTGCATTTCCGTTTCCAGGCTGCGCGGCACGCCAGGCACGGTTTCCACATAGCCCATATAGTTGAGCAAGGCGCCCAGTTCGCCCAGGACCAGGCTGGTCGCTCCCCGGTCTTCGCTGAAATTCTCGCCATCGGAAGCATAGAACAGATAGGCGTTGTAGCGTCCCGGCGCGTAGTGCTCCTGCAGCAGCTCCCGGCTCAGGCGAAAGGCGGTGGACGCCATGGTGCCGCCCATGCCGTTGACCTGGAAGAACTCGGCTTCGGAAAACTCCCACGCCCGCGTCGTATGAGCGATAAAGCGCGTTTCCACGCGCACATATCTGCGGCGCAAGCCCTGCAAGGCAAAGAAAAAGAAGGATTTGGCCAGCTTGCGCTCGGCCTGCGCCATGCTGGCCGATACGTCCAGCACGAAAAACACGACGGCATTCGCGCTCGGCCGGGGCTGTGGCAGCACCTGGCGGTAGCGCAAGTCGTCATTGGTGAAGGGCACGGGCTGCGTTTGCAAGGCGCGCCGCTTGATGGCTTCCTTGACAGTGCGCCGCCGGTCCAGGCGCGAACGGGCGCCATGACGGTCCAGGCCGCTACGCACGAGCCGGACTTCGTCGATGGCGCCCAAGTGGCGCGGCTTCAGGTGCGGCAGCTCGAAGGCGTCCCACAGCCAGTCGAGAATATCGTCGATGGGAAACTCGAGCAGCAGGCGCACCGCGCCCTCGCCATCGCCGCCTTCGCCTTGCGTTCCCGCCCTGCCCGTGGCGGCGGGGCGGGCCGCGCGCAGGAGATCGCCGGGCTGGCCACCACCCTGGCCCGCGCCCACGCTGCTGCGCGCGGGCGCCAGGCGGAAATGCGCATGTTCAAGCAGGCGCATGGGCACTTGCACCGTGCGTTGCTGCGGCCCGCCGATCAGGTCAGGCGTGGCGATCAGCTCGGGCAAGTGCGCCTGCACGGCGTCGCGCACTTTCTGGTTGTGGCGCAGCCAGTCGCGCGCGCCGCGCGAGAACAGCCCGTACCACGGCTGGGCCAGGGCAGGCGCGGTGCCCGTATGCGCTGTCGTGCCGGCGGAATGCACCGTGCTTGCCGTGGCTGGCGAGCCTGCGCGGCCATCCCGTTCCGCAGGGCCATGCTGATTGCCGTTGCCTGGCGAGCGCGCGGCGGACATGGCTATTCCTGCGCCAGCAAGGTGGTTACGTAGTTGAGCGCTTCGCGCGCGCTATGGGCGTCATAGCCGTATTCGTCGACCAGGCGCTGCTCGACGGCCGATATCCTGGACCGCACGTCGTCATCGGGGCGCTTGGCCGAGCCGACCAGGCGCAGCACGTCGCGCCGCTGCTCGAACAGGTATTGCTGGATGGCGTCGTGCAGTTGCGCATGGCTGGCCAGGCCAAATGGTTCGCCCCGCTTGAAGGCGCTCATGGCCTTGCGGACCACTTCTTGTCGGAAAGATTGCTTGCCCGAGTCGCTGATGTGGATTTTTTCTTCCACGGCGCGCAGGAACCGTTCGTCGGGACGGCGCTCTTCGCTGGTGATGGGATCGCGGATCTGGCGGTTGTCGAGCATGGCTTCGACTTCATCGAGATATTTGTTCAGCAAGTCTTGCGCTTCTTGCTCGAACGACACGAACAGGGCCTTGTGCACGTCAGCCTTGACCCAGCGGTTATAGAAATCCTTGCGTGTGAGCACCAGGTAATCGACCCACTTGCGCTTGCGCCGTGGTTCGATGCGCGCATCGTTTTCGATGCCGTCCTTCAGGGCCAGCAGCACGTCCATGGTGGACAGGCTGTTGCGCTGGGCGGAAATGATGGCGTGCGACAGGGCATTGATGACGAAACGGGGCGACACGCCCGACAGGCCCTCGTCGGGCGCCTTGTCGCGCTCGCGCATGCGGCGGATGTCGGCCGGCTGCAAGTCGTCCACGTCTTCATCGGCGTAGATGCGCAGTTTCTTGACCAGCTCGGCCTCCTTGTCCTCGCCTTCGGGCAGACGGCTGAGGATGGCAAACACGGCCGCCGCATGCAGCACGTGCGGATCGAGGTGTACGTCGCGGAAGGCGGGCGCGGCCGCCAGGATCAACTTGCGGTAGATGCGTGCTTCCTCGCGGTAATTGAGCGTGTAAGGCACTTGCACGATGACCATGCGGTCGAGCAGCGCCTCGTTTTCGCTTTCTTGCAGGAATTTGCGAAATTCGGCCAGATTCGTGTGCGCGAGGATGGTTTCGTCCAGATAGATCAGGGGAAAGCGCGACACCTTGACATTCTTTTCCTGCGTCAGGGTCAATAGTAAATAGAGGAATTCCCGCTTGACCTTGAGGATCTCGATCATTTCCAGCATGCCGCGGCTGGCCGCGTATACCGCGCCGGACCACGACCAGGCGCGCGGATCGCCTTCGTCGCCGTACTGCGCCACTTTCGACAGGTCGACGGAACCGACCAGGTCGGCCAGGTCGGCCGTGGTGGGATCGTGCGGCGCATACGTGCCGATGCCGCAGCGGCCCGCCTCGGACAGGTGGATGCGCTCGACGGGCATACGCTGGAAATCGCCTGCGTACTGTTCTTCCAGGCGGGCGCGGCAATGGGGGCACAGTTCGCCCTGCAGCTCGGCATCATAGCTGGCGCGAAAGTCGGCGCGCATGCTGTGCGGCACCAGATGCAGCGGCGATTCGTGCACGGGACAGCCGGCGATGCCGTACAGCGCGCCTTCGCTGCTGTGGCTGTATTCTTCCAGCCCCCGCTTGAGCAGGATCACCATGGTCGACTTGCCGCCCGACGGCGGGCCCAGCAATAGCAACATGCGCCGGCCCACCTCGGAGCCGGCGGCGGCGGCCTTGAAGTAGGCGGCAACCCGGTCGATTGCCTCATCAATGCCGAACAGCTCGTCGTCGAACAGGCGGCAGCGGAAGCGCCCGTTGTCATCGGTCTGGCCGTTCCAGCGCATCATGTCCCACAGGTACTGGTGCGCGCTGCGCGTCAGCAGGGCCGCGCGACCGGGCAGGATCTGCTCGATGAAATCGGCAAAACTGCCGCCCCATGGGCGGATGCGGTGTTTTGCCGCCCAGGCCGCCATGCCGTGCACAAAACCCGCATGCTGGCCTGCTTGCTCGCCCGCAGGCGCGTCGTCGTGGCGTGTCATACCAGGGCTCGTCATTGTTTCCCCATCCATACCGTTGCTGCCGTGGAGCAGGCCCGGTTCCAGCCTGTCGGCCAAGTATACGGCGCTACCTCTGGCCGCACGCCTGATCTCGCTCAACCTTGACGAGGGAACTATTTTTATCCTCGCTGCCACCGTTGGGGCAGGGCCGCCATGCGCCAGCGCAGTTCAATCCAGATCAATACCGGCCGGCGCGGTCCGTCCAGACTGGTGGTTTGCGGCGACCCACGAGGAGAACATGATGATAGGCAACGAGAATGGCTTCAGCGCCCCGCCTGGCGCCAGCGGCAGGGGACAAAGCACGGACGATGAAGAGGCCGTCGGCCAATTTTCCGTCCCTGGCGAAGACGATAATACGATCGAGAGCGCGTCCGTCTCGGACGTGCCCGACGCCTTGAGCGGCGTCAGCATGGAATTGCTGGAAATCAAGCGCAGCATCGAAGACGGCATGCGCCAAAGCATTTCCCAGGCGGGCGGCGTGCGCGCGGCCGACGCCTTCAGCGACGGCGGCAATATCCAGGGCGTGTCCATCGGCCTGGGCGAGGGCGCCAGCGACAGTTCATCCGGCGAACCGGGCTTGCCGGCCCTGACCCTGTACGTGGCCGAGCCCACTTCCGTCGACCGCGCCAAGGCCGCCATTGTGGGAGCCATGGGCGTGCGCGCCGTGTCCAGCGACAGGGTGCCCGTCAACATCGTCGTCACGGGCGTGATCGATGCGCAACCGCACCGCTTCCGTTTGCGCCCTGCGCCGGCCGGCGTGTCGGTCGGGCATTTCCGCATCACGGCCGGCACCATCGGCTGCCTGGCCGTGGGGCGCAGCGCGCCGCGCAACAGTCGTTTGATGATTCTTAGCAATAATCACGTGCTGGCCAATTCCAATGGCGGCGTGTTCAACGATTGCATCGTGCAGCCGGGCCCCATCGATGGCGGCCGCTGCCCGCAAGACCAGGTGGCCGTGCTCGAGCGCTTCGTGCCCATCAATTTCAGCGGCGGCGTCAACTTCGTCGATTGCGCCACCGGCTGGGCCTGGCCAGACCGCGTGCGTCCCGAACTGGTCTACCTGAGCGGCGGCGTGCCGGCGTATTTCCGCATCAGCAATGCGCTGGTGGCGCCCGCGCTGGGCATGATGGTTGGCAAGTCCGGCCGCACGACGCAACTGACGCAGGGCCGCATCACGGGCCTGGGCGCTACCATCAACGTCAATTACGGCGGCGGCAGGATCGCGCTGTTCCAGGACCAGATCGCCATCACGGGCGTCAGCGGCGCATTCAGCGCGGGCGGCGATTCCGGCTCGTCCATCTGGACGTGGAACCAGCAGCGCAATCCCGTCGGCCTGCTGTTTGCCGGCGGCGGCAATATCACGTTTGCCAACCAGATGCGGCGGGTGGTGGTGGCGCTCGACATCAATTTATACACCTGAGCACGCTGCAAGGGCATGGCGCGGCGGCGTTGCGCCGCCTTGCATAACGCTGTCGTTTGCACGATGATGATATGAGTCAAGGGCAGCAGCCACGCATGGCGCTGGCCGGCGAAGCGTGCTGCAACGCCGGATGGCCGGGTGTATCATGGAATGCATCAGGAGGGTCTGTTATGTCAAACAGTAAATTCGCACAATCGCCCCATGCCGTCTTCGAGGACGCCGCCATGCCGTATTTGCCGGATGATGCCACTGGACAGGGAACGGGCGGCGCGGGCCAGGGATACTACGCCCCTGCCGCGCCCCCGGGCCGCCTGGAAGCGGCAAAGCGGCGCAACGAGCGGGCGCTGATGGCGATCGATGGCGTGGAAGGCGTCAGCCTGGGGCAGACGGCCGTGGGCAAGGAAGCGCTCGTCGTATATTTGCGCGACTCGTCCGTCAAGCGGCGCGTACCGTTGCAGGTCGAGGGCTATCCGGTGGAGACGAGCATCACGGGGCAGATCGATATCCAACGCTGGTAGGTAGGCGAGCCCGACGGCCAGGCCACCGGGCTGCGCATAGCCGCAGGAAGACCTGTTGCCAGGCCTTCGGCTTCGCTTATCCGCCCGCCTTATTTGCTCAGGCGGCCGATCGCTTCAGCCACGCCCGCGCCATAGGCAGGGTCGCACAGGGTGCAGTTGCCGATGTGGCGTTGCTTGACTTGCTCCGAAGCGCCCGAGATGGCGCGCGCCGTGTTGTCGAACAAGGCTTGCTGCTGTGCCGGCGTCATCAGGCGGAACAGGGCGCGCGGCTGCGAATAGTAATCCTCGTCGACACGGTGGTTCCAGTGGTCGGCCGCGCCTTCGATGCTCAGCGGCGGTTCGCGGAAATCGGGCTGCTCGGCCCATTCCTGCTCGCTGTTCGGTTCATAGCCCAAGGTTCCGCCCTGGTTGCCGTCGACCCGCATCTGGCCGTCGCGGTGATAGCTGTGGAACGGGCATTTCGGCGCGTTGACAGGAATATGGCTGTGGTTGACGCCGAGGCGGTAGCGCTGCGCGTCGCCATACGAAAACAGCCGGCCTTGCAGCATCTTGTCCGGCGAAAAGCTGATGCCTGGCACCACGTTGGCCGGGTTGAAGGCGGCTTGTTCCACTTCGGCAAAGTGATTGTCCGCATTGCGGTTCAGTTCCAGCACGCCCACTTCAATCAGCGGATAGTCGCCGTGCGGCCATACTTTCGACAGGTCAAACGGGTTGAGGTGATACGTGCCTGCCTCTTTTTCCGGCATGATCTGCACGTACAGGGTCCAGCGGGGGAAATCCTTGTTTTCGATGCTCTCGTACAAGTCGCGGTGCGAGCTTTCGCGGTCCTTGCCCACCAGTTCTTCGGCTTCCGCATCCGTCAGATTTTGAATCCCTTGCTGGGTCTTGAACGTGAACTTGACCCAGAAACGCTCGTTTTGCGCATTCAGGAAGCTGAAGGTATGGCTGCCGAAGCCATGCATGTGGCGGAAGCTGCGCGGCAAGCCACGGTCGCTCATCACCACCGTCACCTGGTGCAGGGCTTCGGGCAGCGAGGTCCAGAAGTCCCAGTTGCTGTTGGCGCTGCGCAAGCCCGTGCGCGGGTCGCGCTTGATGGCGTGATTCAAATCGGGAAATTTCAATGGGTCGCGCATGAAGAAGACGGGCGTATTGTTGCCGACCAGGTCCCAGTTGCCTTCTTCCGTGTAGAACTTCAGGGCGAAGCCGCGGATATCGCGTTCCGCGTCCGCCGCGCCCCGTTCGCCTGCCACCGTGGAAAAGCGCGCGAACATCGGCGTTTTCTTGCCCACTTCGCCAAAGATTTTCGCCCGCGTGTAGCGCGTGATATCGTGCGTGACGGTAAATGTGCCGTGCGCGCCGGAACCCTTGGCATGCATGCGGCGCTCGGGAATGACTTCGCGGTCGAAGTGGGCCAGCTTTTCCAGGAACCACACATCTTGCAGCAGGGCGGGGCCGCGTGGGCCGGCCGTCTGGATGTTCTGGTTGTCGACTACAGGCGCGCCAAAGGCGGTGGTCAGCTTTTTCATTGGACTCTTTCTTTCATGGCTAGGCAGAGCAATGGACGCACCGGCGCTACTCAAACACTGGCTGGGTTGAATGAACACTCACCGGGGCTGGTCCAGAGTAAAATTTCTAAAATGCAATTTCAGTGTAAACCTTTTTGTGCGAGACGGCTTGCCACGCCGCCCATGCAAGCACAGGCGGCATCCTTGTATCATAAGCGCTGAATGGCTGCCGCTCCCGCACGCTTGCAAGTTACAAGTATATAAAGGCCGGCCTAGCTCACGCCACTGGCCTTTTGTCCAGATTTTAAAACCCGGTTTTTTAAAAACGGTTCCAATTGTTATGCCGGTGCTCCGTCGCTTCCTTCATCAGGTGGCCGGCGCGCAGGGCGTCGTCCGCCTGCACCGTCATGGCCAGTTCCTGGATGGCGGGCGGGTATTCATGGTGGGCCGCTTCTTCCAGCAATTCGCGGCCCTTGGCCAGGTCGCGCGGCACGCCGCGGCCTTCGCGGTAGGCGTTGTACAGCAGGAACATGGCGTGTGGATTGCCCAGCTCGCTGGACTTGGCCAGCCAGCGCGCCGCTTCACCTTGATCTTTCGGCACGCCTTCGCCATTTGCCGCCAGCAAGCCCAGCATCAATGCGGCCTTTGCATGGCCTTGCTGCGCCGCTTGCCGGTACCACAGCCAGGCCTGGGTCGGCGTGGCCGCGCGCAGCATCTGGCCCAGTTCGAAGGCCGCTTCCGTGTCGCCGGCGCGGGCCGCCTGTTCGAACAAGGCCAGGGCCTCGGCGCGGCGTTCGGCACGGGGCTGGTAAATCAGCGCCAGTTCGCGCTCGGCGACGGGCATGTCCTTGCCGGCCCAGCTGCGGACCTTGCGCTCGGCCTGGTGGTCGCCCGCCTGGCGCGCATGCATGGCGACGGCTTCGATTTCCGCCGCCGTGGGCGGTGGCGACGCCTGGCAGGCGGCCAGGGTGGCAGCCAGCACGACGGCGGGGAGGGAAAGTGCGTGTTTCATTGGGATTACCTTTAATCAAAACAGGCCGGAGCTGCCGCGGTTCCGGCCCTCGGACCTTATTTGCTCAGGTCGATGCGGTACTTGGCAAAGCCGCTGGCGTCGAGGCCGCCTTCGGCCGCCACGTTGCTGATGCCGCTGCCTTGCGCCAGCGCCAGATGGCCGGGCGCCGAGCGCAGGATCACGGGACCGGCCGTGGCCGTCTTGACAAAGCTCCAACTGCGCGCGCTGCCATTGGCCGCCAGCGTGACCTTGCCGCCCTTGGTGCTGAGCGACGCCAGGTAGTTGCTCACCACGGCCTGGTTCGCATCGGGCGACTTGATGATGGTCTTGCTGCCATCGATGCCAGGCACGGCGCCGCCGCCACCGGCGCGGTAGTCGTTGGTGGCGACGATGAAATCATCGCCATCGGCCACCGCCGCACCCTTGTACGTGAGGTTGACGATGCGGCTGCCCGGTTTTTTCGTCACGTCGATCTGGTACGTCAGCGCATTGTTTTCCGCGTAGAACACGTCATAGTTATAGATCGTGCCATACGACGGCACTAGGTCTTGCTCGGCGCTGCTGGCCGGATCGATCTGGTTGAATTGTTTGGCCGACGTTTCCAGCCACGCCTTCAAGTCCGCGCCCTTGATCTTTACGGCTTGCAGGTTGTTATTGCTATATAAATACAGGTCGCCCGGATTGCGCACTTGCAAGCCGACCGGCGCGGCCGGGGAAGCGCCAGCGGCCACGTCCGTGAAGTCCGACGGCCCGTTGCGGCCCGCCTTGAATGGCGCGCTGCAGGAAATGACGGGGATGTTCTTGTAGCTGGACAAGGTCGCATCCGTGCTGGTGGCAATGAAGTTCTTCACGTAGTCGAGCTGCGCCTGGTTCACCAGCTGGATGGCGCTCACGTCGCCCACCAGCGCGAAGTAGGCGGACATCTCGAAATCCGTGCTGATGCCCAGCGGCTGCTTGGCGTAGGCGATGGTGGCTGCGTGCTCGGTGGCCACCAGCGGTGCGATGGCCGGGTCGGCTTTCACGAGGGTCTTGCCATCAGTGTACTTGAAGCCGCGCGATTCCACCGTCGTCTTGGCCGGCTGCACCACCCATTTACCGCCCTGATAAGCCATCGTCAGCTTGATGATGCCCAAGCGGCGGCCCCAGCTTTGCGCCATGACGGTGGGTACGCCGTTCACAAAGCCGTTGACGGCGTCGATCTTCGAGCTGGCGGGGAAGGCGGCAAACGAGGCGTCCAGTGCGGCCGCGCCTTCTTCCTTGCCTTTCGGGAAGATCAAGTGCGAGTGGCCGATCATCAGCGCATCGATGCCCGTGCTGGTCAGGTGATAGCTGCTGTTTTCCATCTTCGGACTGTAGGCGCTCGTGTCCAGCCCGCCATGCGACAGGGCCACGACGAGGTCGGCGCCCTTGTTGCGCAATTCCGGCACGTATTGTTTCGCCGCTTCCTGCACGCCCGTCACGCTGACCTTGCCAGCGAGCACTTTTTGATCCCATTCGAGGATTTGCGGCGGCACAAAGCTCAACACGCCCACATTGATTTTCACGGTCAGCTTGCTGCCATCGGGCGCCGTGGCGGCGAAATCGCGGGGCAGCAGGGTGTAGGGCTGGAAGATGGGTTTGCCGCTGGACACGCCGACGACATTGCTCAGCACGGAAGGGAAGGCTGGCGCGCCGCACGTGCCCGTCGGCTTGGCCACGCCGGGAATGCCGAAATCCGTGTTGGTGATCTGGCTCAGGTAGGGCAAGCCATAGTTGAATTCATGGTTGCCCATGCCGCCCGCATCGTATTTCAGCGCGTTCATAGCCTTGTGCACGGCCAGCGTGCCGGAGCAGGGCACGGGCGCCGCCACGGCTTGCAGGTCGGCCAGCAAGGTGCCCTGGATGACGTCGCCATCGTCGAGCAAGACGTTGTTCGGATTTTCCGCGCGCGCCGCCTGGATCAGGGTCGACGTGCGTTCCAGGCCCAGGCTAGTGTCTTCGGCCAGCGCATAGTAGTTATAGCTGAGGACATTCGAGTGGATATCGGTGGTTTCCAGCAAGGCCACGGTGACCGTCGTGCCTTCGGGAATGGCCGGCGCGGCCGGCGTATTTGAACTGCCGTTGCAAGCAACGAGACCCACACTTGCCAGCGCCGCCAGCATGACCCAATTTGTTTTCATTACCGCCCTCGGAGAGATTCAAAGGACGCGACTGTAACGCCGCCATATGACGCGGCGATGACAGCCGTGCAAGGCGCATGGAATCAGGGCTGTGCGCAGGCGGCCACGGCCTTGGCCAGCCAAACCGCATCGACGGAGCCCAAGCGCCGTGTACAGACCCGATGTTGAGAATTTACAATCACTGTGTACGGCAAGCCCTTGATTTGATTGCCAAAGGCGGGCAGAAAGGCGGGTGAGGCCAGAGCCTGCGGATAGCTGGCCGGGTGCTCCCGCAGAAACGCTTGCGCTGCCGCCCGCGTGTCGATGGCGATACCGATGACGGGGAGTGTCGGCTGGCTGGCGGCGTGGGCGTTGAATATCGGCAACTCCTGGATGCAAGGCAGGCAATTGCTGGCCCAGAAATTCAGCACCACAGACTGGCCAGGGAACTGGCCCAGGCGGATGCTGCCATCCGCATCGAGGCGGGGCAGGTCGAAGGACAGCGGTGCGGCAGCCGCATGGCCGGCCAGCAAAAGCAATAACGCCGGCCAGCGCATCATTGCGCCACCACGGCCGCGTCCGTCATGCGGTAATACAGGCCCATGGGGTCGCTGGCCAGTACCTTCAGCTTGCCTTGCACGATGAAGGGCGCATAGCTGAATTTCACGGGTGTCCGGCTCTTGATTTCCACCACGCCTTCCGGGCCGGCGGGCAAGCAAAAGGGACAGCTGGCCGAGGTGACGGTCAGCAGGAAGTGTTTCTGCTTTTGTCCTGGTTCCAGCGGCATCATGAAACCTTGCACTTTCACGTCAGTATTGTCGAGCGCGCTGATTTCCGGCGTGTATTTCGGCACCATGCGGCCTTTTTTCGCCTTCACCGTGGTGGCCTGGCCCAGCAGTTTCCACGAGACGACGCCGGGCAAGTCCGTCAACGGGGCGAAGAACGACGGCGGTTCGTCGGCGGGCGCCGCTGCGGCGCTGCCGGCCAGCAGCAGTCCAGCAGCCAATAGCATGATTTTCAGCATGTCTTTCCTTTCAGGGACGCGCCAGGGTGGCGGCGATATCGGTGCGGTAGGCGCGCGCGGCGGGAATGGCGGCGGCCAGCAAGCCCACGGCCATGGCGATGACGGGCAGCCACGCTTCGCCGGGGACAATGCGCCAGGCTTGCAGGTTCAGGTCCTGCATCGATGCCAGCCAGCCCAGCAAGCCGACGGCCGCATGGCCCAGCAGCCAGCCCAGCGCCGCGCCCGACAATGACAGCAGCAAGCCCTGCGCCAGCAGCAAGCGCAGCAGTTTGGCGGGCGAGGCGCCCAGGGTGCGCAGGATGGCCAGGTCGGTCTTGCGCTCTTCCAGCGCGCCGTACAGCGCCACGAACAGCGACAGGGCCGCCACCAGCAGTACGCCGGCGGCAATCGCCCGCAGCACATCGATGCCCACGCCCAGCAGGTTGAACAGCCGTGCCGCCTCGAAAGCGGGTTGCGCCGCCTGCAGCCGGGCCTGACTGTTCACCCAGCGGGGCAGGCTGATCGCGGCCAGGGGAGATGCGTATTGCACCAGCACGGCAGTCAGTTCGCGCTCGGGCGCGGCGGCTGGCACGGCTGGCTGCTCATCGGGGTCCGTTTCATGCACTTGCCATACGGAAGCGACGGGCGTGAGGATCAGCCGGTCCAGCACCGTGCCCGTGGGCGCCAGGATGCCCGTCACCGTGTACGGCGCGTGTTCGTGTACTTCGCCGCCCGCCGCCAGTCCGTGCGAGCCGGCAAATCTGGCGCCGAGGGTGGCGCCCGTTTCGCGGGCCGCCCTGGCGCCGAACACGGCTTGCATGGCTTGCGTAAACAGTTTGCCTTGCGCCAGGTGCGCGCCATAGTGGTCGAGCAGCGCCGTCGTGCTGCCGACGATGCGGAAACCGTGGAAGTTGTCTCCCAGCGCGAGCGGAATCGCGGATTTCACCAGCGGCTGCGCGGCCAGCGCCGCCAGCGCGCCGTCGGGAATGTTACCGGTCGGAATATCGGCGTGATACACGGACGACAGGATCAGTTGCAGCGGCGAGCCTTTTGCGCCCACCACCAGGTCGATGCCTTGCGCATCGCGTTCGGCGTGCTCTTCCAGCTGGCTCGATACGCCGAGTATGAACGTCATCATGGCGATGCCGATGGCGACCAGCAGCAGGTTCAGGCTGGACGCCAGCGGCTTGTGGCGCAGGGCGCGCCAGGCCAGGGTGGCCGCGTTCATGCCGCACCCCTGGCGCGGGGCAAGCGCAGCACGAGAGCATCGGGCAGGGCGGCCAGCACCCTGGCGTCGTGGCTGGCAATCACCAGCGAGGCGCCAACTTGCGCGGCCTGGCTGGCCATCAGGGTGACGACGGCGGCGCAGGCGTCGTCGTCGAGGTTGTCCGTCGGCTCGTCGGCCAGGATCAGTTGCGGGCGCATGACGACGGCGCGCGCGATGGCGGCCCGTTGCCGTTCGCCGCCGCTCAGGGCATGCGGGTAGGCATCGAGCTTGTTGGCCAGGCCCAGCTGGCCCAGCAAGCTGGCCGCGCGGGCCGGGTCGGGCCGCTGGCCGCTGGCGTAGGCGGGCAGCAAGACATTGTCGAGGACGTTCAAACTGGGCACCAGCGCCAGTTGCTGGGGCAGCAAGCCGATGGCGCGGCCGCGCCAGCTGTCGCGCTGGCGTGGCGTCAGTTCGGGCAGGGACGTTCCCGCCACGTCGAGGCGGCCCGCCTGGGGCGCCAGGATGCCGGCCAGCAAGTGCAGCAAGGTGGATTTGCCGGAGCCTGACGGCCCCAGCAGCAACGCGTGGCGCCCGGCGGGCAAGTGAAAGGCGGCGATATCGAGCACGGGGCAGGCTGGATCATAGCCATAGGTCAGGGAGGCGAGGTGGAGCATGGAATTCTTTCGGGTGGCTAGCTGGCAAAGATTGCTGCACAAATGCAACTGAGCTGCATTATAATTCAAACGCAATAGACTTGCATTTGAAATGCAGCCTCCTTGATTGCCAACCTGATCGCCCCATCCGAAAGATACCCATGACCCAACGCAAACTCCCCGTCACCGTCCTGTCCGGCTTTCTCGGCGCCGGCAAGACCACCTTGCTTAACCACATACTGCGCAACCGCGAAGGCAAGCGCGTGGCCGTCATCGTCAACGACATGAGCGAAGTCAATATCGACGCCTCGCTGGTAAAAGACAGTGCCGCAGCGGCTGGCGCAGCCCTGTCGCGCACGGAAGAAAAACTCGTGGAAATGTCCAACGGCTGCATCTGCTGCACCCTGCGCGACGATCTGTTGCTGGAAGTGCGGCGCCTGGCTGCGGAAGACCGCTTCGACTATCTGTTGATTGAATCGACGGGCGTGGGCGAACCGATGCCCGTGGCCGCCACCTTCGACTTCGAGGATGAGCACGGCGACAGCCTGAACGACGTGGCGCGCATCGACTGCATGGTCACCGTCGTCGACTGTGCCAACCTGCTGGCGGATTTTCATAGCGAAGACAGCCTGGAGCAGCGCGGCGAGATCGCGGGCGAGGGCGACGACCGCCAGCTGGCCAATTTACTCACGGAACAGATCGAATTTGCCAATGTCATCGTCCTCAACAAGGTCGACATGGTCGATGCGGCCGAACGCCTGCGCGTGCTGGCCATCTTAAAAGCCCTGAATCCCGGTGCGCGCATCATCGAAACCAACCAGTCCATCGTGCCGCTGGACGCCATCCTGGGCACGAACTTGTTCGACCTGGAGCAGGCGGCCAGCATGCCGGGCTGGGCCCAGGAATTGGCCGGCAGCCACACGCCGGAGACGGAAACGTATGGCATCAACAGCTTCGTCTACCGGGCGAAGGAGCCGTTCCACGCGCAGCGCCTGCATGACTACATTGCCCAGCCGATCAAGGGCGTGGTGCGCAGCAAGGGTTATTTCTGGCTGGCCAGCCGTCCCGAATGGGTGGCCAGCCTGTCCGGCGCGGGCAAGCTGATGAATATCGAACCCGTGGGCCTGTGGTGGGCCTCCGTGCCGAAGGAGCGCTGGCCCACGGATGCGGCCTCGCTGGCGGAAGTCAAAGCGGGCTGGAGTGAAACGTATGGCGACCGCTACCAGGAGCTCGTCTTCATCGGCCAGGACATGGACCAGGCCGCCATCGAGGCGGACTTGAAGAAATGTCAACTCAACTACACGGAAACGCGCCAGGGCATGGCCGCCTGGCGCAAGCTACCCGATCCGTTTCCCCAATGGCAACGCATGGAAGAACTTGAAGATTAACCATCGATAGGAAAGCAATATGACAGAACTGATCCCCGTCACCATCATCACGGGTTTTCTCGGCAGCGGGAAAACCACCTTGCTCAAACGCATATTGCAGGGCGATCACGGCGTGCGCATCGCCGTGATTGAAAATGAATTCGCCGCCGAAAGCATCGACCATGGCTTGCTGGTACAAGATAGCGACGAGCAGATCGTGGAAATGAACAATGGCTGCATCTGCTGCAGCGTGCGCGGCGACCTGATCCGCATTCTGGGCGAGCTGCACGCCAGGCGCGCATCGGGCACCATCGCCTTCGACCACGTGATCATCGAAACGACGGGCCTGGCCGCGCCCGGCCCCGTGGCGCAAACCTTCTTTGCGGAGCCGTCCGTCAGCGAATTCTACATGCTCGACGCCATATTGACGGTGGTCGACGCGCGCCACGCGCAGCAGCAATTGACGGCGCACAAGGAAGCGCAGGAGCAGGTGGGCTTTGCCGACCGCATCCTGCTGTCGAAGACGGACCTGGTCAGCAAGGATGAGCTGGCCGCGCTGCGGCAACGGCTGATCGCCATCAATGGCCGCGCCAGCATACAGAAAGTGCGCTTTGGCAATGTACCGCTGCGCGACATCCTGAACATCCGTGGTTTCAACTTGAACGCCATCGTCGAGCTGGAGCCGGATTTCCTGGAAGAATTGGGGCACCGCCATGGCGACGGCGTGCAATCGTTCGTCTACCATCAGGCCCAGCCCCTGGATCTGCTGCAGGTGGAAAATTTTCTCGATGCCGTGGTGCAGTTGTTCGGCACCCAGCTGATGCGCTACAAGGGCATTTTGTATGTTGCCGACCTGCCATGCCGTGCCGTATTCCAGGGCGTGCACATGCTGATGGGCTCGGAACTGGGCGCGCCGTGGCGCGACGGCGAGACGCGCGCGAGCAAGATGATCTTTATCGGGCGCGACTTGCCGCGGGATATGCTGACGCGGGGCCTGGACCGTTGCGTGTCCGGCGCCGCCAGCCCCGCGAGCATGATGGCCGAGGTGATGGCCGGGGAGGCGGCATGAGCGTGGAAGCGGGCTTGCCCGCCCTGGCGCTGATCTTCCTGCTTGGCATGCGGCATGGGCTGGAACCGGACCACCTGGCCGCCGTCGATGGCCTGACCCTGCGCAGCCAGGCCGCATCGCCGCGCTGGGCGCCGTGGATGGGCGCGCTGTTTGCGCTGGGCCATGGCGTCACCGTGCTGGCCATCGTGGCCGTGGCCGCCCTGGCCTCGGCGCAGTTCACGCCATCGCCAACCGTGTTTGGCTGGCTGGAATGGCTGCCCATCGGCTTGCTGCTGCTCATCGCCGGCATGAATGCGCGCAGCTTGCTGGCCGGCGCGCAACTTGCCGAGGTGCGCGGGCGGCTGCTGCCACGCTGGCTGCGGAGCGCATCCGGGCCGCTCGCCGCCATCCTCGTCGGCATGCTGTTCGCGCTGGTCTTCGACACGGCCCTGCAGGCCGCCGCCTGGGGCTATGCGGCCGTCGCGCTGGGCGGCATGCAGCCGGCCTTGCTGACCGGCCTGGTGTTTGCCGTGGGCATGGGCGTGACGGATACCTTCGATGGCTGGGTCACGGCAAAAGTCATGCGCACCGGCCAGATTGACCTCGTGCGCGCCTTCCGGCGCCGCCTGGGCTGGCCCATCGTCGCCATCTGCGTGGCCATGGCCGCCTACATGGTTGCCGGCAAGCTCGATTCCGCCTGGTCGCTGCCGGAAAGCTGGACGGCGGCCCTGGGCGCGGCCATGGTGCTGCTGATGGCGGCCCTGTACGGCTGGACCTTGCTGGGTTTGCGCCGCGTGCGTGCCTGAGGCGGGGGCGTGGGTATAATGGAAAAAAACTGCCGGATTCCACCATGCCCGCACCTGAAATCGTTATTCGCCTGCTGACGCCGGCCGACACCGCCGCCTTTTGCGCGCTGCGCCTGCGCGCCATCCTCGATTCGCCCAGTTCGTTTTCTTCGTCGCGCGAGGATGAACTGGCGCGCACGCCTGAAGAACACGTGCAGCGCATCGCCGGCGGCCCGTTGCACCGGGCGTTTGGCGCCTTCGATGGCGAACGCCTGGTCGGCTTTGCCGGCTTGCGGCGCGAATCCATGCGGCAACTGTCGCACAAGGCCTTGCTGTGGGGGGTGTTCGTCGATGTGGCGCAGCGGGGCAAGGGCGTGGCGCGGCGCCTCGTGAACGCCTGCATCGAGCAGGCCGAGAAGGATCCTGCCGTCATGCAAGTGCACTTGAGCGTCAATGCGGAAAACAATGCCGCCTTGCGCCTGTATGAATCGCTGGGATTTATCGCGTATGGCACGGAACCGCGCTCGATGCGCGTGGGCGACTTGTTTTACGACGAGCATCACCTGGCTTTATTGATCAGGTAATACTGCTGCCGCTTACTTGCAGCGCGGGCACAGCCCCTTGATCAGGTAATCGACTTCGCCGCCGCTGAAACCTTCTGGCAACAGCACGGGCGGGGGCAGCTTGACTTCATTGAAGCAGGTGACGTTCGCGCATTTGGTGCACTGGAAGTGCGCGTGCTCGTGCGCCTGGTGGCCTGCGCCCGCGCTGAAGCGCCACACCTGGTCGGCACCGGCGATGCGGTGCACCAGTTCATTTTCCGTCAGCCATTCCAGTACCCGGTACAGGGTGACGGAATCGATATCGCTGTCCTGGGACAGCGCCTGCTGGATTTCATGGTGGGTCAGCGAACGGCTTTGCGCCATTAAAAAGTCGAGCACCTTCACGCGCGTCTTGGTGACGCGGGCGTTGGTGTTGCGGATCAGCGATTCGGCTTGCGGTGTAGAAGATGATGTCAACATGATAGGCCTGCTTGCGGGGGATCGGCTGGCGGCGTCATCGCCGTGCCTTTGCCACCCTCTGGGCCGTATCTTAGCATGCGTGCCGCACCGGATGGAACGGCGTCATGGTTTGAATGTCCAATAGCGGCCGGCCACCGTATCGACGGGGTCGAGAAAGCGCTGGTCGGCGCGCGCATGGTTGCGTATCAGATAGAACATGTCGGACAGGGCGGAGCGCTTTTCCGCGAAATACGCGTGTTTCATGAAGCTCGTGTCGATCCCGCTGGCATCGATGGTTTCCACGCCCGCCACGATCAGCATGCCGGCGCCGCTGTCGCCCGCCCGCCGGTAGCCGTGCACGGCTTTCGAAGCGGCCAGGGCCAGGTCTTGCGACGAGGCATACAAGGTGACGGGGTTGCGCGCGGCGGCCAGTTTCGGCGCGATATCGTGCTTGAAGATGGCGGCGTCGATATCGGGCGCGGACAAGATGATTTCCGTAATCTTTTGCGCCAGCTGCGGCTGCGCGGCCAGCAAGTCGGCCACGGCGCGCGCCAGGCCGCGGCTGCCCATGCTGTGTCCGACCAAATACACTTGCGCCGCCTCCGTGCTGGCGAGAAAGTCGGCCAGGAAGCTGGTGAGGTGAGGCGTGCTCCACTCGATATTGTTTTCATCGATGGTGTAGCCGGCCACCTCGCCGCGCGACGGCCAGCTGTAGAACACGGGCGCGCCGTCAAAGCCCAGGTCGTAGGCCATCTGTCCCGTGCGCCGCGCCGCATCCTCGAAACTCACGTTATAGCCATGCACGAAGATAAAGGCGCTCTTGCCGGCCGAGGCGCGGATCTGGGTCTTCAAGGCGGCAAAGAAGTTGTCGCGGTCTTGCACCTCGGCCGACAGCAGCACCACGTGCTTGGCCGGGTCGTCGCGAAACTCCAGGCGCCACAGCGACGGCGATTCCAGCTGGCCCATGCGATGGTCGCGGGGGATGCTGATGTCGCAGCTGCCATAGCTGAGCGGGCCATTGCCGCCCATGATGTTGCGTTCGCCGCTGAAGCGCTGGGCCGGCGGCTTGCCCACGTCGCGCTGGCGGTCCGTGGCGAAATACACTTTCACCACCGCATAGTTCGACACGACGGCGCCCTGGTCGGCAGGGGCGGGCGACGGGGGAAATGGACGCAGCGGGGGCTGCACTGCATCGAGCAAGCCTTGCGCGGCAAACAGGGTTTCCATGTCATCGGGCACTTTCGCGCTGGACAGGGCGGCCGACAGGGCCAGTTGCAGCCGGGTATCGGCAGGGTCGGCTTCCAGCGCGGCGATGGCGGCGAGGATGGCGGCGGCGCTGTCGAACTTGGCGATGGCCTGCTTGAGCCGCGCATAGTGGCTGGCGACGGCTTCGGGAGCGCGGCCGGGCGCGCCATGCCCGATGGCTGCCACGACAGCGGAAGTAATCAAGTCCATGCGCCACCTGCCTTTCAGGTCAATCTGGATCGAATGTCAATCCATATTGCCATAAAAGCACGCGAAAAGCGATTTGTCCAGCGCCCCATGCCGTGGGCGCAGCTACGGTCAATGCTGCTTGTCGTCGCTGAACTGCTGCGCCAGCGACTGCAGGGGCGCTACCGTCAGGCCGCCGCGGCTCACGTGTTCGGGGATGGCCACGCGCACTGGCTTGCTGTGCATGTTGGTGGACGACAGCACATTCGTGGTGGTCTCCGGCGCCGCATTCCACACGGGGTCGACGATGCCTTCGAACACATGTTTCAATTGCTCGCCCCAGGTGTCGCGGATCATGCGGAAATACTGGTTCTTTTCATCGATGGTGACAAAGCGCGTGACGGCCAGGCTGCCCGTCTCGTAGACGAGCAGATCAAGCGGCAAGCCGACGGAAATGTTCGAGCGCAAGGTCGAATCCATGGAAATGAGCGCGCACTTGGCCGCCTCGTCCAGGCGCGTGAACGGGTTGATGACCCGATCGATGATGGGCTTGCCGTATTTCGCTTCGCCGATCTGGAAATACGTGTTTTCATCGTGCGATTCGATGAAATTGCCGGCCGAATACACCTGGAACAGCCGGCAGCGCTCGGCGCCGATCTGGCCGCCTAAAATGATGCTGACATTGAAATCGATGCCGCAGTCGGCCAGGGCCTTCGCTTCGCGCAGGTGCACCGTGCGCACGGCTTCGCCCACGATGCGCGCCGCATCGTACATGCTGGCCACGTTCCAGATGCTGCGTCCGTCCGCATCCACGTGTTCGGAAACGATCTGGCGGATCGCCTGCGAGATCGACAGGTTGCCGGCCGTCATCAGGACCAGCATGCGGTCGCCCGGGTTCTCGAACACGCTCATCTTGCGGAAGGTACCCACCTGGTCCACGCCGGCATTCGTGCGGGAGTCGGACAGGAAGACCAGGCCTTCGTTCAGGCGCATGCCTATGCAATAAGTCATCGTCGTAAATCAAGTCAAAAGGGGAAGCATTCTACACCAGCCGGGCCTGGCAACCAGCTTGCAAGGCCCGGCCAGCCTCATTCCTGCCGTTTACACGGGCACGATGTGCACATCGACCCGCAAGGTTTCAGTACCGCCACCCTGGCGCACGCCGCGCACGGGGGCCGCCGAATCGTAGTCGCGTCCGATGGCCAGGCGGCAATACGCATCCGTCATCAGGCGCGCATGCGTGACATCGATGCTGACCCAGCCCGCGAAATCCGTGTCTTCCGTCCAGGCGTCGACCCAGGCATGGCTGGCCGCGTGGCCCGTCGTGCCCGGATCGATGTAGCCGGACACATAGCGGGCCGGGATGCCCCAGGCGTGGCAGCAGGCGAGGAACAGATGGGCGTGGTCCTGGCATACGCCGCGCCCCAGCGCCAGCGCGTCGCCCGCCGTGGTGGTGACCATGGTGGCGCCGCTTTCATACGCCACCTTGCCGACGATGTGCTCGGCCAGGCGCAGCAAGTGGCCCGTGCCCGCCGTCACGCGCCGGTCCGGCAGGCTGGCGGCGCTTAGCTCGAGGATGGCTGGATTGGCCTGCGTCAGCGGTGTCGGCATGGTAAACAGCAGCGGCGACAAGGTATCGACCAGGTTCAGCCGTCCCTTGTGCGGGTAGATGGTTTCCACCACGCCATGCGCTACCAGGCTCAGGGAGTGATGGCTGCCGTTGATCGTCAGCATGTGCGACAGATTGCCGTAGGCATCCGTGTAGGCGTGGCACTGGCCCGGCGTGGTGATTTGCCAGGACAGGGCCCGCTGCTGCGGCTCGATACGCGGCGTCAGGTGCAGCTGCTGGATGGTGTAGGCCAGCGGCGCACTGTAGGCGTAATGGGTTTCGTGGCGGATGGTGAGCTGCATCAGGCCGCCAAGGGAACGAGGAAGTCGCGGCTGACCCGGTTGCCCAGGTCATAGATGTTTTCCAGAAATTCCGTCAATGTATGGTGCAAGCCCGCCTTCATGATGTCGTCGATATGGCCGAATTTCAGCTCCGCGTGCAGTTTGCCAGCGAAACGCTCCGTATCGGCGGACACATCGTTGCGGATATGCTTGAGGTTTTCCACCACGTCATCCATGCAGGCCAAAAGCGACCTGGGCATGTCGCCGCGCAGCATCAGCAAGTCCGCCACCCGCGCCGGGGTGATGACGTCGCGGTACACCTTGCGGTAGATTTCAAAGCCGGAAACTGAGCGCAGCAGGGCCGCCCAGTAGTAAAAATCGCGCTGCGTGATGTCCTTCGACGTGTCGCGCGCGCCGTGGAACTTCACGTCGAGGATGCGCGCCGTGTTGTCGGCCCGCTCGAGGAAGGTGCCCAGGCGGATGAAGTGGATGGCTTCGTCCTTGAGCATGGTGCCCAGGGTCACGCCGCGCGACAGGTGCGAGCGGTATTTGACCCATTCGAAGAACTGGCTGGGGTCCGTTTCCAGCAGATTGCTTTTCAGGCGCTTCTGCATGTCGAGCCAGGTGGCGTTCTGGATTTCCCACACTTCCGTCGTCAAGGTGCCCCGCACGGCGCGGGCGTTTTCGCGCGCGCCCGTCAGGCAGGCGAGGATGGACGAGGGGTTGTTCGGATCGCGCACCATGAAGTCGAGCACGTCGCGCGTGTGGAAGCGGCCATATTTGTGGTCATACGCGCTTTGCAGCTCGGAAATACCCAGGGTGGCGCGCCAGCCCTGTTCCGCATCCTGCTCGGACTGGGGCAGCATCGATGTCTGCATGTTGACGTCGAGCATGCGCGCCGTGTTTTCCGCCCGCTCCGTGTAGCGGGCCATCCAGAACAAATGATCGGCGGTGCGGCTCAGCATGCTTTTTCTCCTGCAAACACGGATGTTGGTTCCAGTACCCAGGTATCCTTGGTGCCGCCCCCTTGCGAGGAGTTGACCACCAGCGAGCCTTCGCCCAGCGCCACGCGGGTCAGGCCGCCGGGCACCATGGAAATCGTCTTGCCGGACAGCACGAACGGACGCAAATCGATGTGGCGCGGCGCAATGCCGGCCTCGACATACGTGGGGCAGGCGGACAGGGCGAGCGTGGGCTGGGCGATGTAGCCGCCCGGATTGGCCAGCAGGCGCTGGCGGAAATCCTCGATCTGCGCCAGGCTGGACGCCGGCCCCACCAGCATGCCGTAGCCGCCCGCGCCATGCACTTCCTTGACGACGAGTTTCGCCAGGTTGGCCAGCACGTACGACAAATCGGCGCTCTTGCGGCACTGATACGTCGGCACGTTGTTGAGTATCGGCTCTTGCGACAGATAAAACTTGATCATGTCGGGTACGAACGGGTAGATCGACTTGTCGTCGGCCACGCCCGTGCCGATGGCGTTCGCCAGCGTTACCCGCCCGGCGCGGTAGACGGACAGCAGGCCCGGCACGCCCAGCGACGAGTCCGAGCGGAAGGCCAGCGGGTCGAGGAAATCGTCGTCGACCCGGCGGTAGATCACGTCGACGCGCTTGGGCCCGCGCGTGGTGCGCATGTACACCGAGTTGTCGTTGACAAACAGATCCTTGCCTTCGACCAGTTCCACGCCCATTTGCTGGGCCAAAAACGCGTGCTCGAAGTAGGCGGAGTTGTACATGCCGGGCGTCATGACGACAACCGTCGGGTCATCCACGCCCATGGGCGCGACGGAGCGCAGGTTGTCGAGCAGCATGTCCGGGTAATGGTCGACGGGGGCGATGCGGTTGCGGGCGAACAGTTCCGGGAACAAGCGCATCATCATCTTGCGGTCTTCCAGCATGTAGGACACGCCGGACGGTACCCGCAGATTGTCTTCCAGCACATAGAATTCGCCCTGGCCGGCGCGCACGATGTCGACGCCGGCGATGTGGGCGTAAATGTCGGAGGCGACGGAAATACCCTGCATTTCCGGGCGGTACTGGGCATTCTTGTAGATTTGCTCGGCGGGGATGATGCCCGCCTTGATGATGTTTTGCTCATGATAAATATCATGGATGAACATGTTCAAGGCTTGCACGCGCTGTACCAGGCCCGTCTGCATCTGCGCCCATTCCGTGGCGGGGATGATGCGCGGGATGGTGTCGAACGGAATCAGGCGTTCCGTGCCGGCATCGTCGCCATACACGGCGAACGTGATGCCGACCCGGCGGAACGTCAGGTCGGCTTCGGCCCGCTTGCGGGCGATGGTCTCGGGGGATTGCTGCTCCAGCCAGTTGCTGAATTCACGATAGTGTTCACGTACCTTGCTGTCCGTACCCACTTCATTTGCAGTCATTTCATTGAAAAAATTTGCCATGTTGTGATTTCCCTTGAGCCGTGTCTATGCATAGCTCAGCAGGAAGCGTGCCAACAAGGCGGGCGTGAACAGGTGTAAATATGACCACTTTTGTGGCGTCGCGCCATTGCTTGCACCAATTCGGTGCGCTAGGCGTCACTCTTGGGGACGTCGGCGGGCTGGACAAAGGGGCGGCAATCGACGGGCACGTCGAAGATGAAGCTGGTGCCTGTCTCGGCCGCGCTGTCGACGGCGATGCTGCCGCCGTGGCTTTCGGCCACGCTCTGCACGAAGGGCAGGCCGATGCCCCAGCCTGGCGCGGGGCTGTCGTTCTCGCGGCGCAGGTAGTCAAAGATGCGTTCGGCCTGTTCCGGCGCGATGGGCCGCCCGCTATTGTGGACGGTGACGATCAGGCGTTCATGGGTCGCTTCCACGTGCACGCTGATGGGCGCGTCGTCGCCATACTTGAGGGCATTGCCGAGCAGGTTTTCCAGCGCGCGCCGCAGCGAGTTCTCGCACCACCAGCCGATGACGGATTGCCCGCTGACCTGGCATTTGCCCGGCCGCTGCAGGTTGACCTGGCTGGCCACGGCGTGCACCAGCGGCAGCACGTCGAACTGGCTCAGCACCAGTGGCAACTGCTGGCCCTGGTGGTAGCTGAGGCCATCGAGCAATTCCTCGATCATGCTGTCGAGCCGCTTGCTGTGCTCGACAATCTTGTGCGCCAGCAATGTCACCCGTTCCGGGTCGGTTGGCCTGAGCAGCAGCTGGGCGCTGGTGCTGATCACGGCCAGGGGATTGCGCATGTCGTGCGACAGGCCGGCCGCGATGCGGCGCCGGAATCCTTCGTGCATGCTGGTAAATTCGCGTATCGATTCGCGGATGCCCGAGTCGATCGACACATTGATCACCTGCCAATCCTTGCTGCGCAGGGTGATGCCGGACTCATGCGCGGTGGCGGCGAAGCAGTCGCGGAAGATCTGGTATTCCTGGATCACCTGTTCCGGGCCGTAATTGGTCATGCGCGCCCGTTCATTGCCGTGCACGGCGGGCACGTTGCTGTTGCTGGCGGCGTTTTCGCGCGGGTGGCCCGGGGTGAGGGCTTCGGCCAGGTTGTCGAAAAAGGCGGGCAAGGTATTGATGAGTATGGGCGTGAGCAACTGGTCGGCGCCGCGCACCTTGGCGCGCACGCGCTGTTCCCAGGCGCTGAGGACGGCGTCGCGCATGGCAAAGATGCGCTGCGCGCGCTGCAATGGCTGGCGTGCGCTGGCCTGGCGACCCGCGTGATGATCCGTGGCAATACTCACCTGGACTCCTGACTGCAATGACTATGCTTGCGATAGTATGCGCCAATTCAGCCGCCGGGGAAACGCCTTATTGTCCAGTATCGGCCTGCCGCAGGGCCGCATCGAGGCGGGAAAGCGAGGCAGACCATTCGGCCAGCAAAAAGTTCTGTGGATCATCATGACCATTCGCAAACCCTGTATCGATGACGGCATGGAAGGCGGGGATCAGCCACGTGCCCCTGCGCACGCTGGCGGCGATATACAGCAGGGCAAGCCGCTCGTATTGCGCAGGCGTAAATCCGGGATCGGGCGCCAGGCCATCGTTGCCCTTGCCGCCGCCGGGTACGGAGTTGCGCGGCTGCACCAGTTCCACGTGCAGGAACAGGCCTGTCAGTGACGGCTTGTCCTTTTCCAGCTTGCTGGCGTAGCTGGCCGTGCCAAAGTCGCGCACCTGCAAGGAGCCGCCCAGGCGGTTCACGTAAACATGGCCTTTCGGGCCGCCGCCCAGCGCCGGATTGCGCAAGCTGAAGTCGTTGAAGTCCCAGCTGGCATCGTTGATGTGGCCGGGAATGGCGTCAAGCAGGAAATTCGGGTAGCTGGTGTCGTGGATGACGAAATAGCGGGCCATGGGCGCGGCCAGCCGGCCCACGGCGCGTGACAGGGGCGCGTCGACGGCGCCGCCCACGTCGGCCTCGGCGATGCCTTGTTCCGCCAGCCAGGCGCGCAAGCGGGCCGGGGCGATGCCCGTGCGCTGACCGATGCGGGCGGCAAGGAAGTCCGGCAGCGGCGCACTCTCGCCCAGCCGCGCATACAGTTTGACGGGGCGCAGCAAACACGTGGCTTGCGCCAGCGCATCGCCTTTGAAGCCGCTTTTCCAGGCAGCATACGGGCAGGCGGCTTGCTTTTGGGCCGCGGCAGGCAGGGACAGGCAGAGCAGGAGCAGCAGGGCAGGGAATCGTTTCATGCGGCATTGTCGCCGAAGCGCGCCTTGCGGCACAGGCGCGCACGCGGAAAAAAAGCTGCCCGAGGGCAGCTTTTCAAAGTAGGACAGGGGCGCGGCCTTTAAAATGCCACGCTGGCCGATACGACCACGGTGCGCGGCGCGGCCAGGACCAGCGAGCCGATGTTGAAGGACGACACGGCCGAGGACCAGTAATTGCGGTCCGTCACGTTGTCCACGCGGGCGCGCAAGGTCACGTCACGGCCCGCCACTTGCGTCAGGTAGCGCGCGCCGATGTCGAGGCGGGTCCACGATGGCAGTTGCTTGGTGTTGGCCTGGTCCGCATATTGCGTCGAGGTGTAGATGGTGCGGGCGTTCAGGGTCAGGCCTGGCGCGCCCGGCACGTCCCATTCGCCGCCCACGCTCATCTGCGTTTCCGGTGCGCCGATGGGTTTCTTGCCATTATTCGCGGCCACGTCGGTATTGCTGAGCTTTGCATCGAGCCAGGTCAAGCCGCCCAGCAGGCGCACGCCCTGCATCGGCGTGCCGAAAATCGACAGTTCCAGGCCACGGTTGCGCTGTTCGCCATCGAGTTCGGCCCGCTTGCCGACCACGGCCAGCAACGGTTTGGCCGTGCTGAACAGGGCGGCGCTCATGCCCAGCTTGCCGCCGTCATACTTGACGCCGATTTCCTTTTGCTTCGATTTGTACGGCGCAAACACGTCGCCCATGTTGTCGACGTTGAGCTGGTGGCCGTTTTCCACGTACGTTCCCGTGGCCGCTGGGCCCTTGACCAGTGCTTCGATGTAGTTGGCGTACAGCGACACGTTCTGGTTCGCCTTGAAGACGATACCAGCCACGGGCGTCGTGGCGCTCTCGTCATAGGCCTTGCCTTGCAGCACCGAGGTGTTGTAGTCGTAGCCGGCATCCTTGATTTGCTGGCGGCGCAAGCCCACGGTCAGCAGCAGCTTGTCGTCCAGGAAGGCCATGGTGTCGGCCAGGGCATAGCTGTTGAGGATGGTTTTCTGGGTGATGCGCGGGTCGCTCATGATGCCGCCCGTGTAGGGTGTTGGCGGCGGGGTCACGCTGATTGGCGCATAAATGTTGGTGGCAAACTTGTCGCCGATCGCATAGGCGTTCTTCGCTTCATTCCAGTGCCCGGACCAGCTGGCCACCAGGGTGTGCTTGACGGCGCCCGTAACGAGCTTGCCGCGAATGCCCAGTTCGCCCGTGCGGATTTCTTGCTTGCGGGCATTGTCGAAGCGCGACACCGTGGCGTCGCCATTGATCGAGGTCAACGAAGGCTCGGCCAGGCTGTTGGCTTCCCTGGTCGAACGGGAGCCAAATGCGGCCCAGGCCACGACATCCTTGGCCAGGTCCACTTCGGCGCGCGCCGTACCGAACACATCGTGTTCCTTCGAATAGCTCCATGGCTGGGCAAAGTTCTTCGCGGCATCGGGTGCGGATGGCAGCACGGCCACGCTGCCAATGGCGACGGACGGGCGCGGCGATGTCAGGTTGAAATTCTGGTAGCCAGCATCGGCCGACAGGCGATAGCCGCGACCGCGATAATCGAGGCCCAGCGAGAACATGCCCACGTCGTGGTCTTCGCGCTTGATGCTGGTCTCGCCCTGGCGCTTGGCGGCGTTGACGCGCACGCCGAATTCCTGGTTCGCGCCAAAGCGGCGCGCCACGTCGATGGCCGCATAGGCGTGGCCGCCCGATTCCACGCCCACCGTCAATTCCGTCAGCGGCGTGTTGCCGGCGCGCTTGGGCATCAGGTTGATGGCGCCGCCGATGCCGCTGCCGCCAGGCGCCGCGCCGTTCAGGAAGGCGCTGGCGCCTCGGAACACTTCCACGCGCTCGAGCAGTTCCGGCGACACATATTGACGGGGCAGCACGCCGTACAGGCCGTTATACGCCACATCGTCCGAATCGAGGGCGAAGCCGCGGATCACATACACTTCCTGGAAATTGCCATAGCCGCGCGACATGCGCACGGCCGGATCGCTCTGCAACAGATCGCCCACGCTGCGCGCTTGTTGGTCGGCAATGAATTGCTGCGTGTAACTGGTGCCGCCGAATGGCGAGTCCATCATGTCCACGGCACCAAGAATGCCCATGCGCCCGCCGCGCGCCACCTGGCCGCCCGCATACGCCTTCGACAAGCCTTCCGCCGACGCATCGGCGGACGCATTGACCACCACCGTCGGCATGCTTTGCGCGTCGCCGGCCGTTGTGGCGGGAGCGGTTTGGGCTTGGGCGGCGGCGCTGGCCAGCAGGAAAGCGGCCAGGGCGAACGGGGTAGGGACGAGGTGGAAGGTGCGCATGGTGTTGTATGGATATTAATGAGAATGATTATCATTATATTCCAGCGTGGCGCGCTGCGTGGAAAAGTGTGAGAAAGTGATAAAAAAGTCGCCATTTGTACAACAGCCGGTATGCCAAGGCACTGGAATCTGGCGGAAAAAGGCGCGCCACACGGTACCTTGTGGATTTATTAATGCGCAAATCCAAGTTTCGCTAGAATGGGGCATCGCGCCCGGCGCCCACAGGAAACCGCATGCCATTGCAACACCATATACAGTCCGCTTCCATGCGCATGCGGGAGGGCTTGAGCCTGAAAGGCGCTGCCGTCGCGCTGATCCTGGCCATGCACGTGCTGGGCCTGTATTTTCTGCTCCTGCCGCCGCGGCAACTCAAGCAATACACGGAAGTGGCTTTCATGACCTTGCTGCCGCCCCGGCCCACGCCGCAGGCGCCACCGATGGCTTTGCCTTTGCCCATGCCTGTGCCGCGCGCGCGGGCATCGGCGCCGCCCGCCGCGCCGTCCGCCATCCTCGAACCATCTCCCGTAATAGTGGAAGCCATCACCGTACCGGCCGAAGAGCTTCCCGCCGTGCCTGCCGCAGCCCCCTCGACGGCAGACTTGCGCACGCGCGCGCGGCTGGCCGCGGGCGCCGCCGACAAGGCTCTGCGTAGCGAGCTCAAGCAAGACCAGCCATGGCTGGCCTCTGCCGGCCTGAAGAGCGAAAGCACTTTCCAGAAGCTGGTTGCCTCCGCCTGGCGCGGCGGCCCCGTCATCCGCGTGGAGGAATTCCTCACGGCCGATGGCCGGCCCGCCACGCGCGTCGTCAGTGCCGGCGGCGCCACGTGCTTTGGCATGGCCGAGAATCCCGGCTCTGGCGCCGACCCGGCCAGGACGGGCGGCAAGGTGAAACGCGTGCCTTGCCCGGGCTAAAGACCGCATTCGGCACAGGGTTATCACGGCGATTGCGGGGCAGTCATCCCCGGCAGGGCGTCAAATATGCTAAGTTGCGTCTGCAATTCATGTGACACGACCCAGGACGCCCATGCTCCCCGAACTCCTCATCCTCGCTCCCAGCCCTTCGGCTGCCGTCAACGCGCAGCTGGAACAGCAATATACCTGCCATCACGCCTGGCAAGTGCCGGCGCAGGAACGCCACGCCTGGCTGGCCGAACGGGCGCCGTCCATCCGCGCCGTTGTCACGACGGGCGCGCTGGGCTTGAACGCCACCGACATGGCCCTGTTACCAACGCTGGAAATCATCGCCGTCAATGGCGTCGGACTCGATGGCGTGGCGCTGGACCTGGCGCGCGAGCGCGGCATCGCCGTCACCACCACGCCGAACGTGCTGACCGATGACGTGGCCGACGTGGCGCTGGCCTTGCTGCTGGCCAGCGCGCGGCACATCGTGGCACTCGACCGATTCGTGCGCGATGGCGGCTGGGAACGCCGCGAAGCCATCGCCCCCGCATCCAGCCTGCGCGGCAAGACGGCCGGCATCTTCGGTTTCGGCCAGATCGGCCAGGCCATCGCGCTGCGCCTGGCCGCCTTCGGCATCCACGTGCGCTACTTCCAGCCGCGCGCCATTGCCGGCACCAGCGTGCCGCGCGCCGAATCCCTGCTGGCCCTGGCGCAGGAAAGCGATTACCTGATCGTCTGCGCGCCGGGCACCCCGGCCACGCGCAAGATCATCGACCGCACCGTGCTCGACGCGCTGGGACCGCAAGGCACCCTGATCAATATCGCCCGTGGCGCCCTCATCGATGAAGAAGCCCTGATCGCCGCCTTGCAGGATGGCCACCTGGGCGCGGCCGGCCTCGACGTGTTTGCCGACGAGCCGAGGGTGCCTGCCGCCTTGCGCGCCTTGCCGAACGTGGTGCTGACGCCGCACGTGGGCAGCCTGACCGTGGAAACGCGCCATGCGATGGGACAACTGGTGGTCGATAATCTGGCCGCGCACTTTGCCGGTTTGCCGCTATTGACGCCAGTAAAATGATAACGCCCGGGATGAACCGTTTTAATCAAGCATGAATGAAAGAGTAGCTATGGAATTGACAAAATCGCTGTTGCGCACGCGCGGCGGGCAGGACAGCGGCAAGGTGGGCATGATCGAGCTGTTCTTCGATCTCGTGTTCGTGTTTGCCGTGACGCAACTGTCGCACGGCTTGCTGGCGCACCTGAGCGCCATGGGCTGGCTGCAGACGGGACTGCTGCTGATGGCCGTCTGGTGGGTGTGGATTTTCACGTCGTGGATCACCAACTGGCTCGACCCCGAGCGCATTCCCGTGCGCATCAGCCTGTTTGCGCTGATGCTGGGCGGCCTGATCATGTCCGCTTCGATCCCCGAGGCGTTCGGCACGCGGGGCCTGGCGTTCGCGGGCGCCTACGTCGCCATGCAGGTGGGGCGTCCCCTGTTCGCCTGGTGGGCCGTGCGCCATGAAGCGCTGTCGCGCCGCCGCAATTTCCAGCGCATCGCCCTGTGGGCAGTGTTGTCCGGTATCTTCTGGATCGCCGGCGGCGTCGCGTCGCCCGAGCAGCGCATCTTCTGGTGGGTGCTGGCACTGGCGATCGACCTGGCCGGCCCCTGGATGCAGTTCGGCCTGCCGGGCCTGGGCCGCTCGACGACGGCCGACTGGGATGTCGATGGCGGCCACATGGCCGAACGCTGCGGCCTGTTCGTCATCATCGCCCTCGGTGAATCGCTGCTGGTGACGGGTGCCACCTTCGCCGGCCTGGAATGGACGGCCAGCAACTGGCTGGGCTTCCTGTCGGCCCTGGTCGGCAGCATCGCCATGTGGTGGATCTACTTCGACACGGGCGCCGAGGCGGGGCACCACCGCATCGCCCACTCGAAAGACCCGGGCCGCATCGCCCGCAAGGCTTACACGTATATCCACGTGCTGATCGTGGGCGGCGTGATCGTTTCCGCCGTGGCCGATGAGCTGGCCCTCGTGCATCCGGACGAGGCGAGCTTCGCCGGCATCAGCGCCTTGCTGGGCGGCCCGATCCTGTATTTGCTGGGCAATGCGCTGTTCAAATGGGTCAGCAGCGAGCGCGCCGCGCCGCCGCTGTCGCATCTGCTGGGCATCCTGATCATCCTGGCGCTGATCCCGATGGCGTATGGACGGCTGTATGCGCCCCTGACCCTGGCCTGCATCACCAGCTGCGTGCTGGTATTGGTGGCCGTGTGGGAACATATGGCGCTGCGCCGTCCGCCACCGGATATCGATCCCTGACGTCGGTTTTCCCTCAGCCGGGCGGCGCGATGCCGTCCGGATCGCTGCGCGCATCGAGCTGCAGCTGCAGGAACGCCAGGTCCAGCCAGGCGCCGAACTTGGTGCCCACCTGGCGCATCAAGCCCACTTCCTCGAAGCCCAGCTGCTTGTGCAGGGCGATCGAGCCGGCATTGCCCGCTTCGATACCCGCCACCATCACGTGCTTGCCCAGGCCGCGCGCCCGCGCGATCAATTCCACCATCAAGGCCTTGCCGACACCGGCGCCGCGGCGATCGGCGCGCACATACACGGAATGCTCGACCGTATGCCGAAAACCCTCGAACGGGCGCCAGTCGCCAAACGCGGCGTAGCCAGCGACATTTCCTTCCGCATCGATGGCGACCAGCACCGGATAGCCGGCCCGCTGGCGGTCGGCCAGCCAGGCGGCGCGGTTGGCCGCATCGACCGTCCGTTCATTCCAGATGGCCAGGGTATGCCTGACGGCATCGTTGTAGATGGCCGTGATGGCCTCGATGTCGCCCGCATGGGCATCGCGTACCTGCATGTTGCTCTCCTTGCTAGTCGTCTACTATAATGGACAAATCATAGATTGCCTCTCACGCCTTGTCCAATAAAATCCGAATGGAAGCCGGAATGAAATCCAATATATGTCCACTAAACCAGACGAATTGAACCAGCGCATCGGCGCCAGGGTACGCCTCGAGCGGGAAAGCCTGGGCTGGTCGCTGACGGAACTGGCGGCCCGCTCGGGCGTGTCGCGCGCGATGGTGCACAAGGTGGAGCGGGGCGATTGCAGCCCCACGGCCACCTTGCTGGCGCGGCTGTCGGGCGCCTTCGAGCTGAGCATGTCCGAACTGATCGCCCGCGCCGAGATGCGCGCAGGGCGCTTGCTGCGCAAGGCTGAACAACCCGTGTGGATCGACCCGCAGAGCGGCTATGTGCGGCGGCACGTGTCGCCAGCGTCCGACATGCCGCTCGACCTCGTGCACATTACCTTGCCGCCGGGCGCCGTGGTGGCCATGCCGGCCGCCGCCTATGTGGCGCGGCGCCAGCTGATCTGGTCGCTCAGCGGCAGCCTCGTCTTCCTCGAAGGGGAGACCCGCCACGTGCTGGACGAGGGCGACTGCCTGGAACTGGGGCCGCCGGCCGACTGCGTGTTCAGCAATGAAACGGCCACCGCCTGCACCTACGCCGTGGCCGTATTGAAGAATAGCTGAAGTCAAGCCAGCGCCGCGGCGCGCAGCTGGGCAATGAAGGCGCGCGCGGCGGGCGCCTGTTCGTGGCGGCGGAAGGCCACGGCGATTTCCGAGCTGATCTGCGGCCCTGCCAGTTCGCGGAACACCACGCCGGGCAATTGCACGCTGGCCATCACCGAATGGGGCACGATGGCGCAACCGACGCCCAGCGACACTTCCGTCAGCACGGCCACCAGGCTGCCCGGGCGCGACACCACCTGCGCCGCAAAACCGCCGCGCCGGCTCGCTTCCAAGGTTCCCAATTCCTGTTCCGGCACGATGAATGCCTGCTGCGCCAGCGCGGCCGGCACCGCCACATCCAACAGGGCCAACGGGCTGTCGGCCTGCACGGCCAGCACGAAGCGGTCGCGCAGCAAGACCACGCTGTCCAGTCCGTCCGGCAAGCGCAGGGGCGGGCGCACGAAGGCCAGGTCGACGCGGCCCTGGTCCAGCAAGCCGGGCAGGGTATCCATCGCGTATTCGCGCGCACCGATGTGGATGCCCGGGTGGCTGGCGCGAAAGCGGGCAAACTGGTCTTGCAGCACGCCTGAGTAAGCTGCTGATGCGACATAGCCGATTTCCAGGCGTCCCAGTTCGCCCCGTCCCGCGCGCCGCGCCACTTCCTGCGCCTGCGCCAGCTGTGCCAGCGCGCGCGCAGCCTCGATGACGAACAATTCTCCGGCGGCCGTCAGGGCCACGGCGCGCTTGCTGCGCTGGAATAAACGCGTACCCAGCAGCTGTTCCGTTTCCTGCACCTGCTTGGTCAGCGCGGGCGGCGAAATGCCCAGTTCCGCGGCCGCCCGCGCGAAGTGCAGGCTGTGCGCCACGGCCAGCACGCAGCGGAAATGCCGCAATTCCATGTCTTTGACTATATTCACCATCAGTGAATTATAAGGCGATCATCTTATAACAGGAAATAATACAAGCCTGCTTACAATCGAGGCATGAAGAATACCAACTGGACCTTATATACGTGCTCGGGCGTGTGCGCCCTGATCATGCTCGACACCAACGTCGTGGCCGTCTCCCTGCCGTCGATCGCCCGTTCGCTCAACGCCAGCTTCGTCGACGTGGAATGGGTGGTCAGCGCCTACATGCTGGCGTTCGCCTCGTTTTTGCTGCCGGCCGGCAGTATCGCCGACCGACTGGGACGGCGCAGGGTGATGCTGTTTGGCCTGGCCGTGTTCGCGCTGGCGTCCCTGCTGTGCGGCCTGGCGTGGACGCCGTTCGTGCTCAACGTGGCGCGCGCCATCAAGGGCCTCGGCGCCGCGCTGCTGCTGACCTCCGCGCTGGCCGTCATCGGCCACACCTTTCATGCGGAAAAGGAGAGGGCGCGCGCCTGGTCCGTGTGGGGTGCGGCCATGGGCGTGGCCATGACGGTGGCGCCCCTGCTGGGTGGCCTGATCACGAGCGCCATCAACTGGCGCTGGATTTTCTACCTGAACCTGCCCGTCGTGGCCATCCTGATGTGGCTGGTGCAGCGTCATGTGGACGAGTCGAAGGACGCTTCCAACGCCAGCTTCGATCCGCTCGGCGCGGCATTATTCTCCGCCGGCCTGTTCTGCATCATCTGGGCCCTGATCGACGCCAGCGTGGCGGGCTGGTCCAGCCGCGCCACCGTGCTGCGCTTTGTCGCGGGGGCGGCGCTGCTGGCCGTGTTCGTGCTGGTGGAGCGTCGCCAGCGCGCCCCGATGGTCGATTTATCCCTGTTTGGCCGCCGCGTGTTCGTCGGCGCCGTGCTGGGCATGTTTGGCTACGCCATCGCCGCGCAGGTGATGATGACCTTTTTACCCCTGTATCTGCAGAACGCCTTCGGCTTTTCCGCCGTGCTGGCCGGCTGCGCCATGCTGCCGTTTGCCGTCGCCATGGTGGTGCTGTCGCGGCTGGCGCCACGCGCCATGCGCCATCTGGATGACCGCGGCATTCTGGTGACGGGCTTGCTGATCGTCGCTGTCGGCAACGTGGCCACAGCCTTTGCCGCTGCCAGCCTGCAGTATGGCTGGGTGGCGGCCGGCATGATAGTCACGGGAGCGGGTGCGGGATTGCTCAATGGTACGACGCAAAAGGCCATCCTGGCCTGCATCCCGCGCGAGCGCACGGGCATGGGCTCCGGCATCAGCACCACCACGCGCTTTGTCGGCATCGTGCTGGCCGTGGGCGCGCTGGGCGCCGTGCTGGCCATGCGCACGGCCACTTCGTTCGAGAAGCTGGCGTGGCTGCACGGCCTGAAGGCGTCGCCCGAGATGATCGGCCGCATCGTCGCCGGCAATGCGGCCGAGGCCTTCGGCCAGCTGCCGCCCGCCATGCAGGCCGTGGCGCAGGAAGCGGCGCGGCACGCCTTCATCGATGGTTTTGCCAGCGTGCTGTACCTGGCTGGCGGACTGGCGTCCATGGTGGCGGCGCTGGTATTCGTGCTGGCGCGGCCGCTGGAAAAATTGTAACTGTTCAGCAATATTCAGGTACACGGCCTCTGCTTGTAATATGATGCCATCGAGCAATACATGGCAATCATATAACTACCGCGGGAATTGCATGCGCAGAAAACGCATTATCGTCACGAGCGTGCTGGTCGCAGTCATCGGCGTGGCCGCTCCCCTGAGCCTGGCCTTCTATCTGTCGTCCGTGCGCGCCGAGCAGGGCGAGCAGGAGCGCCTGCGCCTGCTGGCCGGCTACGCGCTCGAGCGCGCCCACCGTTCGATCGCCTCGGCCAGCATGGCCCTGCGCAGCGCCGATGCGCTGGACCTGGCGCCGTGCTCGGAAGCCCATATCCAGCAATTGCGCCGCATCACCATCACCACGCGCAGCATCGACGATATCGGCTATGTGGAAAACGGCTTGCTCAAGTGCACCTCGACCGGACTCGAGGAAGAGCGCATCGCCATCACGCCCGCCGACTTCACGCTGGACAATGGCATGGGCATCGATTTCAACCTGCGCCCCGTCGTCAGCGGCGGCAAGCGCATGGTGGGACTGACTTACCGCGCCTATAAAGTGCTGATCGATCCCGTGCGCTTTTCCGACGTCATTGTCGACAGCGACATCCAGATGGCCGTGGCCATCGGCAAGGAAGGCGTGCTCGACACCTTGCACCATCCGGACCCCGCGCAGGTGCAAGCCTTGCTTGCCGGCCTGCCTGCGGCGGACGGCGCCACCCCGGATGGCAGCATCCATGCGATGCTGTACCGCGATGGCTTGACGGCCGTCATGATCGAGCCACGTAGCAAGCTGAACGACAGGCTGCGGCGCGAACAGCTGCTGCTCTTGCCGCTGGGCCTGCTGATGGCCGCCTTCATCGTCGGCATCGTCGTGTGGCTGTCGCGACGCCGCCTGTCGCTGATGGGAGAACTGCGCATCGCCATCGACCGGCGCGAATTCTTTGTCCATTATCAACCCATCATCGCGCTCGACACGGGCCTGTGCGTGGGCGCCGAGGCGCTGATACGCTGGCGCCGTCCCGACGGCAGCATGATACGGCCCGACCTGTTCATTCCCGTGGCCGAGGAAGGCGAGCTGATCTTGCCCATCACGGACCAGGTCATCGATTGCGTCATCGCCGACATGCGCGCCGCGCTGCTGGCCGACCGCGAACTGCACATCGCCATCAACCTGTGCGCCAGCGACATCGAAACGGGCCGGGTGCTCGACGTGCTGGAACGCGCGCTGGACGGTAGCGGCATCGAGGCGCAGCAGATCTGGCTGGAAGCGACGGAGCGGGGTTTCATCAACGTGGAAGCGGCCCGCGCCACCATCGAAAAGGCCAGAGCCCGCGGCCATGCCGTGGCCATCGACGACTTCGGCACCGGCTATTCCAGCCTGTCGAGCCTGCAAAACCTGCCGCTCGATGCCTTGAAAATCGACAAATCGTTTGTCGACACCATCGGCACGGATGCGGCCACCAGCAGCGTCACGCCGCACATCATCGATATGGCCCGCACCTTGAACATGCTGATCGTGGCCGAAGGCATCGAAACGCAGCAGCAAGCCGATTATCTGCTGGAACGAAAAGTTGAATTTGGCCAGGGCTGGCTGTTTGCGAAAGCGCTGCCGGCCGTGGAATTCCTTGCCTTTTATCAAACGCGCCGCGCGCCAGCATCCCCATGAAACCGCCACGCTTTCCCTATCCCTTGCAGCCGCTGCGCGTACCAGGCGGCTGGCACATCACCGTCAACACCCTGTTCGAAGTGGACCCGGGTCCGGAGACCATGCAGTGGTTCAGCAGCGCGCTGCTGCTGTGGGGCAGCTGCCGCGACAGCGGTTACTGCTTCAATTCGCACTTCGAGCCGGAAGACGATCCACAGGGCGAATTCGTGCTGGAGATGGGCAAGGTGGCATACGACCGGCATGGCAAGATCGTCCAGGGCAGCGACGCCTTCCTGGGCGAGTTTCGCACGCGCAGCAAGGCGGCATTTGTCGCCCGGGTCGAGCAATTCATGCAAGACCCGGCAGCCTGAGTTTTACGGTTTGCGCGGCAAGACGACGTCCTGTCCGCCTTGCTTGAGCACGGCGCTGGCGATCTTGCCCGCGGCATCGCGTGTAAACGCCAGGTCCGCGTCGATGGCACGGAAGAAAAATTGGTCTTTTGCACTGGCAAACAAGGGGGCGGAACCGACGCCCGTGCCGGCCGCTTCCAGGCCATGCTTGCCCAAAGTCACCGTCAACGTGAATTTCTTGTCCAGCGGATACTCGCCCACATATTCGGCCAGCGCGGCGCGCGGCACTTCGATGGCGGCTTGCGGCTTTTTCAGCGGCGGCAGGGGCGTGCCGGGCAGCAGGGCGGACAAGCCCAGCGCATCGACGTCGCGCGCCGTGTTCGTCAGCACTATCACGCCCCGCTTGCCGTCCGTCGTAAACGCCGCGTAGCTGGCGTAGCCGCCCGTCTGGCCGCTGTGCCAGGCGTAGGCATGGTCATGTTGCTGCTCCAGCAGCCAGGCCAGGCCGATTTTCGTCTCGCTATCGGGCGCCAGCGGCAGCTGCGGCTTGATCGCCAGCACATACGGGCGCAGCGGCCTGTGCATGTACGCTTGCAGGTAGGCGATCATGTCGCGCGCGCTCGAATACACGCCGCCGGCCGGCGCCACCACATTCAAATCCCAGGCGGGCGTAAGCTCGCCCGACAGCAGGTGGCCGGGCGCCAGGCGCGCCAGCATGCCGGCCGAAGGCGTGTTCGTGGTGGAACGCATGCCCAGCGGCACGGCGATGCGCGAGTGCAGCAGGGCTTCATAGCTGGTGCCGGCCTGTGCGGCCAGGGCCGTACCCAGCACGGCATAGCCGATGTTCGAATAGTCAAAGGCCGTGCCCGGCGCATGGGGCAGGTGATAGGCGGCAAGAAACTGCCGCTGTTTTTCTGCCGTGTAATCGGCATACGGATTGGCCGGGTCCTTCGGCACGAAGTTGTCGGGCAGGCGCGGCAGCGAGGAATAGTGCGTGGCCAGGTCGAGCAGGCTGATCGTCTTGCCGTCGAAGGCAGGGACGGTATAGCCCGGCAATAATGCCGCCACGGGCTCGTCGAGCTTCACCTTGCCTTCGACGACGGCATCGGCCAGCAGCAAGCTCGTCATGGTCTTGGTAATGGAGCCGATCTGGTAGACGGTGTCGGCGCCCGGCTTGGCGCTCTTGCCGGCATGAATGCTGCCAAAGCCGTAGACGGCGCTGTCCTTGCCGTCAATCACGGCGATGACGATGCTCGAATGCAAGCCCGTGCGCGTCAGTTCTTCCGCGCGCTGGCGCACGGCATCGTCCAGCACGGGGGCGGCCAGCGCGGCGGTACCGAGCAGGCAAAGGGGGATGAGGGCGAAAGTGGGTGTCATGGGAAGCCTTTTCCAGGGTGGGCCAGATGCACGCCGGCGCCTGGATAAGGTCTCTGGCATGCCTGGTGAAGGATACGGCCCCAACATGAAGGCTGCCTGAGTTTTATGGCTGCCGGCATGGCAAGGCTTGCGCTGGCTCAATGTTCAGCCAGCGGCGCTTCCAGCAGGCAGGCCAGCTGCGCGCGCATGCCGCTGGCCATGCATTGCAGCAATTCACCGCGCCGGCGCGCATCGGCGCGTTTCTTCGACGGCACGTCGGCCAGGTCCGGCGCCCGGTAGGCCGCGCAGGGCAGGTGATAATTACCGTCGCGCATGCGCAAGGCGTGCAATTCCTGCCATGCCAGGTCGTAATCGGCGGCGATATGGCGCCGGCGCCGGGCATTCAGGGCGATGCGGTTGTCATTGCTGATCAAAAACACGTTATTGCAGGCAAAAAAATCGCCGAAATCGCGCAAGGCCGTCACCATCAGGTTTTTCGGGCGGCAACCGTGCAGCGCCCGCGTGGCCTCCTTGACGGCCAGTTTGCCCGCTTCCGAGCGCAAGCCTTGCAGCGCCCCCAGCTGCAAGGACACGCCATCGGCGCGCGGCACGAACAAAAAGCTGGCCAAGTAAAAGGGTTGGCCATCGCGCGTCAGGCGAAGGCACAGTTCGCCTTCGCGGTAGCTGTCGTGGATGGCCGTCAGCTGCAGGCGGTACAGCGCCGCATCCTTGCCTTCGAACGCGGCCAGCACGACGGGCTGGCGCGCGGCCCGCTCGACCAGCGCGCGGGCGCCCGCTTGCCACAGGAAGCGGTAATGCCCTTCCAGCAAGGCCAGGCGATCCGTGCAACCGAGCTGGCGCGATGCGTACGGGCGGTAAATCTTGAAGCGCAAACAAGGATGCAATTGCGCCAGGGAACTCAAGCCGGGCATGCTGCCCAGGAAGGCTTGCCAGCGCGTGCGCTGGCGGGGAAAGAAGAGGGCGCCCAGCGCCGCTTTCAGGCGGTGTCCGCTGGCAGGGTGTGGCAGGGCGGCGCCTTGGCGCAGGGGTAAAGCGATGTCATTCATGGTTCAGCCGGAAAATGGCAGGCGCTGCACAATGAGAGCCTTGCCAATCTGAATGCTACGTGGGCCAGGTGAATTTCATATTAAGAAACCTGATCCCGGCCTACCCGGGGCCAACATTTAGAGGATGACAACTAAATCATTGCCCGCCGGCGACACGGGCTTTATTCTGCTTGCCTGATTAATCACTGAGGCGCCCATGAATCACCGCCAATTGCTTGCCATTCCCATGCTGCTCGCCGCACTGGGCGTCCAGGCGCAAGACCGCACGGCCGATCCCCTGGGGCCCCTGGCGCAATGCATCAACCGCAGCCAATTCCAGTTCAGGCAGCAGGACCGCTTGCCCGCGCACGTGACGACGCGCAGCGTCAAGCTGGCAACGGGAGAGGGCCAGGTATCGGTGGCCGATGGCTACCGGCTGATGTTGTTCCACAAGAGCAGCTTGCCGTTCGTGAATCTGAAGATCGAACGCAGCGCCGAAGGCCGGTTTGCCGCCGACCGCGACACCATCGTGGCGCAAATGCAGCACATGTCGGCCACCAGCAAGCCGCCACAGCTGGTGCCGCTGGAAACGGACACGCGCCAGGGCGTGGAAGTGCTAGGATTGAATAACCCGAATATCACGCAATCGTCCGGCGTGATCAGTCTGTACACGCTGCTGCATGACGCCAGCGGGACGGTCGCCACCGCCTATCTGCTCAATCAGCCGGCAGACAAGCGGGCATTCGCGACGGATGCGCAGTACCAGGCCTTGCGCGACCAGTTCATCGCTACGCTGGTCGCTTGCATGGCCAGTCCTGCGCAGTAAGGCGTGTGCGCATTGAAGGAGATGCCAGCCATGAAAAAAGCAGAACCGGGCACGCAGCCCGATGATGACGCGGCGAACGCCGCATCGGCTGCCAGCCAGATCGATGCGAAAATCGCCTCGCTGGCGGACTGGCGCGGCAAAACCCTCGCCAGCGTGCGGGCGCTGATACGCCAGGCGGATCCTGAAGTGGTCGAGGAAGTCAAATGGCGTGGCGTGCCTGTCTGGTCGCACGCGGGCATGATTTGCACGGGTGAAACGTATAAGCTGGCCGTCAAACTCACGTTCGCCAAGGGCGCCGCCTTGCCCGATCCGGCCGGCCTGTTCAATGCCAGCCTGGACGGTAGCACGCGCCGGGCCATCGACCTGCACGAAGGCGCCCACCTCGACACCGCGGCATTCAAGGCGCTGATACGTGCCGCCGTGGCTTTGAATACGGCCCCCAAACCAAAGCGAACGACCACGTGAGACATTATCTGTATATCTGGCACGACCCGGCCGAGCGCATGCTGGTCGCTTCCGGCATCGAATTCAAGGATTTTATTCCTGCCCTCGGCAAGGCTGGCGGCATCGTGCTGCGCAAGGGCAGCGCCGGGACGGCCAGGAAACCTGCCAGCTACCAGACCTTGGCGCGGCAGCAACTGCCAGCCCTGGTGCAGGAAGATATCGCTGCCTGCGGCAGCCATGCCTGGGCCGATTGGCAGGGCGTGCCGCCCGCTTCCCAGGATGCAGGCGTGGCCGCGATGCTGGACCACCGTGGCGCGCTCGCGCCGCTGCCAGCCTTGCGCAGCCGCTTTCTCGCCTTTGCCCACGACGACGGCTGGTATCTGAAACTGTCGTATGCGGCATGGGACGAGGTGGCGGCTTTGCTCGCCGGCGCCATCCCGCCGGCCTTGGGCACGCTCGATATGGATGCGCTGCAACGGGGAGGCGACGCTTATTGGCTGCAAGACGGCGTGGTCCAGGTCGAGCTGAAAACCCACGATATCGACAGCGTGCTGAACCGCCGCCTGTAAGGAATGGATAGTACGCCAGCCATGTGCCTGATTCGCCCCTACGCCAGCACCGACATGCAGCCCTGCACCGCCATCCTGGCCCTGGCCGGGCGCGACGCCTTCGGCCCTGTCACTGGCAGCGCCACTTTCACGACGGCAACGCAGGGCGAAGAGCTCCTCGTTGCTGAATGCGATGGCTGCGTCACCGGTTTTGCGGCCGTGTACACGGGCGACGCCCCCGATTACTTCCTGCACCACCTGTACGTGCACCCGGCGCACAGCGGCAAGGGCATCGGCGCGCAACTGCTGGCGGCCGTCGTGGCGCGCTTCGGTTCCCGTCTGAGCCTGAAGACGCAGCTGGCCAATACGGGTGCGCGGCGCTTTTATGCGCGCGCGGGCTGGGTCGAAGATGCGGAAGACAGCGGCGTGGACGCCATCGGCGCGTGGATACGGGTGCGCTACCGGCGGTGAGGCATGCTGCGCATATTCGTCCCCGTCCGCCGTCATGGGACAGGCGAAATAATGCGGCAGGCCTTGAAAGCTGGCGATGCCCGGCCTGGGGCCATCATTTAGAGCCCAGGCTATAGGGCGGGCTCAAACATCACGCTTTGCTATCCCTAAGCAGGGCCAGCCTGGCCGCCATGCCGGCATTGTCGCGCAGCAAACCATCTCTCTCCTGCGCCAATACTTCCATTTTCTGCTGCGATGCTTGCCCATTTTCCGCCAGCATGTCGAGCTGCCGGTCTTGCGCGGCCAGCGCCACCTTGGCGTCGTTCAGCGCCAGCAGGGCCGTATCGAGCTTGGCCAGCAGGGCGTCGGCCGACGCGGCCGCCTGCAGATACTGAAATTCGAACTGGTCGCGCTCGGGGCGCACGGTGGCCAGTGCTTCGCGGTCTGCCGCCGCGTCGTCAGCAAGGCGCGCGTGTTCCGCCTGCAACTGCGCCAGGCGCATGTCCTGCTGCACCAGGGTCGCTTGCTGCCCCTGCAAACGCTGCTGCAGCTGCGCGTTATCCTGTTCCAGCCGGCTGATTTGTTGCTGTGACTGCGCCCGTTCCTCGCTGCGCTGCGCGGCGGCCGCTTCCTGGTAATGGTCGAACTGCGAGCGCACCTGCGCCAGCTGGCGGTTCAGGGCCGCGATTTCCTCGCCACGGTCGGCCAGGCGCTGCGTCAAGCCTGCGTTATCGCTGTGCAAGGTGGCCAGGGTGACGGCGCGGAAATGGTGCTCTTCCTTCAATTGCGCCAGCGCATGCTGGGTGGCGCGCAATTCCTGGGTGAGGGCGGCGCGCGCCTCCGTCAGTTTCAAGCGTTCGTTTTCCGTCTTCTTCAGTTGCGCCAAAGCCGCGTCGAGTTCCGCGCGGTTCTGCTGCATGCCCGTTTCCAGCTGCTGCGCCACGTCGCGCTGCTGCTTCTCATAGACGCCGCGCATCGCCTCCATCAGCTCGGCCGGCAAGCCTGCCTCCGTTTTCACGGCGCCCGCGCCCTGGAACTCTTCCTTCCAGCGCTTCAACAGGGGAGCGATGGTGCTCTTGCTGCCCGTGCTGCCCAGCGCTTCGCGCACGCTGTCCACCGTGGGATTGCGCCCATCGGCCGCGACGATTTGGGCTGCTTTCATAACATCAGAGTACAGAATGCCGGTACGGGCCATAAAACCACCTATGAGCGAAATTTAGTAACGTATTACATGATACGTAATAATATATCATATTACGATATAAATTTTCATGATTTTTATAAAGTATAAGTCGCGATAAGATCGCTTATCGCGGGTTATGGGGGTGGTTTGCATGGTATTCTGCGTATTTCCCAGTACACCAGCCCGATTTCAGCGATTCCATGCCCGATTTACCCCTTTCCAAACGCCGTGTCGCCGCGCCCAAAAGCGCCGCCTTGGCTCCTGTGCCGTTACACGGCGCCCTGATCGATGCCGAACTGGCTGCGCGCCACCAGGCGTTTCTCGCCGCCGCCACCTCGGACAACACGCGCCGCACCTACCGTTCCGCCATCCGCCACTTCCAGGCCTGGGGCGGGGCGTTGCCCGCCGACGAGTCCACCGTCATCCGCTATCTGTTGGCATATGCGGACAGCCTGAACGTGCGCACCCTGGCCCTGCGCTTGACGGCCCTGTCGCAATGGCATGTGTACCAGGGCTTTGCCGACCCGGCGTCCACGCCCACCGTGCGCAAGACCCTGGCCGGCATCGCCCGCCTGCACGGCAAGCCAAAGAAGAAGGCCAAGGCCCTGCCGCTGGAAGACCTGGAGCTGATCGTCGCCAGGCTGGCCGCGCTGGGCAGCGTCAAGGCCTTGCGCGACAGTGCCTTGCTGCAACTGGGATTTTTTGGCGGTTTTCGCCGCAGCGAACTGGTGGGATTGACTGTGGAAGACGTGAGCTGGGAGCCGCAGGGCATGGTAATCACCCTGCCACGCTCGAAAACGGACCAGCTGGGGGAGGGCATCGTCAAGGCGATCCCGTTCGGCGACGGTGTCTGTTGTCCGGCCACGGCCTTGCGCGCCTGGCTGGCCGCGGCGCACATCCGCACGGGGCCGCTATTGCGCACCGTGAATCAGTGGGGTCATGTGAGCGTGAAAGCGCTGCACGCGAGCAGCATCAATACGATACTGGAAGGCTGCGCCAGGCTGGCGGCGCTCGACTACGTGCCGGAACTGTCCAGCCACAGCCTGCGCCGCGGCATGGCCACCAGCGCGCACCGGGCCGGCGCCGATTTCCAGGCCATCAAGCGCCAGGGCGGCTGGTGCCACGACGGCACCGTGCATGGCTATATAGAAGAGGCGGGCCGCTTCGAGGAAAATGCGGCGGGAAGTTTGTTGAAGGCGAAGAGGAAGCCGGCGGGCTGAGGGCGCCTGGCAACCTCCGGTATTACGTAGATGCTACTTCGCTACGCTCCATTTCCAACTCGGTAGCGGAGCTTAATTGCGCCGCAATGAGAGCGCTCAGATCAACGTCCGCACCGCCATCGGATACGTCCGCGCAGGTATCGATAATTAGCTGAAAACAGTTGTCGCGTATCTCCCGCGTGTCTAAATCCAGCGGCGGAGGCGCCAATAGCGCGATTTCCAGTCCAAGCGCGAAGGCGCGATACGCCGGATATTCCTCGTATTTCCCTTCCTGGTCGGGCGAGAATCTGATACCAAGTGCCTCGGCCAGAACGACAACAGTTGCTTCGAATGACAGCGTTGGTCGAATGTTCAGACAAGCCGTAAAATAGCTTCCACTTTGAAAATGGCGCATGCAACCTCTGGTGTAAATTTAAAATGGATGACCTCTTGCCACGTCAGGTTCGGACGTCCGCTCCTGGCCGGCTGAAGCCGCCTCAAATGCCATACTTGTTCTGAACGGCGGCCTTAAGCTCAGCCTGCGGCAAGCCTCCTTGCTGCCAAAACAAAAAAAAGTACTCCAATGTTTCGGCAGAAGCGCCCATATCCATAGGATGCAACACGCAGATAGCAGTTCTTATTTTCAAAACGTCTGGCTCGTCCGATTGATCTCGCCCTTCAATTGCTCGCCAGAGGCGTACACGCTCAGCAATGACTTCCTCAGCCGTCGCCGCGCCGGTGATGAATCGAGTCGCCACAGCTGCGGCTGACTTGGCAACCTCAGGCAATTGTGAAGTCACGCTTCCTATCGCCTCAATCATGAATTGCTGAGCTAAAAATTGCTCTGCAGGGTCATCCAAGTCCACCGCAGATGCAATAGCATCAAAAAGTCTCTTATTCAACATTTGCATTCAGTTGCAGTGATTGCTCGATGCCCACATCGGGGGCGCTTCTGGCCGGTTGCGGTCGGTGGCGACCATCCGAAATTATTCCTCGTCACGCAATTGCGCCCGAGCTTTTGACAGCGCTTGACCATATTCCATATTAAATGGAGCTACTGATTTCTTCTCAAAAATGCAGCACAAATTCCAGAGCGCTCTTTGTTCTGCTTGGTCTATTATGTCCAATTGGCCTGAATCAGAGTAGCGCCTCAAAAAATCAAATAAAACAAGGGCCTCATCAGCAGTAAGTGTTATGTGAACTTCAGAATTTGTATGCTCGGTCATATGATGTAAATTCGCGCTTTATCTTCGTCTGTAAATGGCCGATTGCCGCTGTTGGTGGGTGACGCATATGCCTTGTTTTTTCTGCTTTTGGCCGAACTCAGCCTAAGTCTTCAGCACAGCATTTCAAAGCTGTTCGTCAGTCTCTCCGAATATGTTTGCCATGTATGGCATTGTTGATTTTTTGAAAAGCAAAAAACAGGAAAGTGATTTTACGAGGCGTTCCTGGACAGCAGCTTGACGAAATGAATGCGCTCCCTGCTAGGATCGCCAAAGTGCTCCACCAGCCGTACCTGGTATCCATTGCGGATCAGCACGCGCAGCATGGCGGGATAGCGGTTCATCGATTTCACTGTGACGGCCGCAAAGCCGTGTGCGTTGGCCCAGGCTTCCTGGGCTTCCAGCAGCCGCTGCGCCAGTCCCGTTTTGCGGTGCGCGGGCAGCACGCCACCGAGCCAGCTATACAAGGAACCATCCTCGGCGGCATATCCCAGCTTGCAGCCGACGGGCTGGCCGTCCGCTTCCCCGATGAGCACCAGCGCACTGGCGGGCAGCCGCTCCTGCAACTGCGCCAGGCTGCGCCGCTGGTCGAATTCGGGTATCGCCTGCAGCACGTGCCAGGCTTCCGCGATGCTGCCGGGCCGTATCATGCGGCCGCTTGTTCCCGGGGGCGGATAATCATGCAGGTGGCTGTCGCGTGCGCGTACACTTTACCGGCTTCGTCGCGGATCGTGCCTTCGGAAATGACCAGGTTGCGTCCCGCATTGATGACCTTGCCTTCAGCGTAGACCGTCACGTTGAAGGGCAGGGGACGGCACATCTTGATGTTGAGGTCCGTCGTGCCGTAGCTTTCGCCGGCCGGCAGGACCGTGTGCGTGGCGCAGCCCGTGACCGTGTCGAGCACGGTAGCGGCAAAACCGCCGTGCACGCCGCCCATTGGATTGGTGTGCGTTTCATTTGCCGTCGCCGTGAAGATGACACGGCCATGCTCGACCGTTTGCGCATCCATGGGCATGGTCCTGGAAATGCCGGGCCGGGGGAACAGGCCTTGCGCGAAAGCCTGCATCAGTTGCAAGCCGGTCATGTCGTTGGGGTGCATGGTAACTCCTGTGGTGGTGATGTGGGATGGGTCAGACGTCCTGCGCAAAACGCAGGCGCGAGGCGTGCAGCAGGAAGCGGGCCACGACGGCCAGTTCTTCTTCGCTGAAACCTTGCTTCAGTTGTTCATTCAGGCTGTCGAGCAGGGGCAGGGCGGCGGCCAGCACCTCGCCGCCCCTGGGCGACATGTGGAGGGTGCCGGCGCGCGCATCGAGCGCCGACTGGCCGCGCACGATGAGGCCGTTTTCTTCCATGCGCGCCACCAGGCCCGTGACGGCCGAGTTTTTCAGTTGCAGCGCCCGCCCCAGATCCTTCAACTGGCAGCCTTCCTCGCCCTTCAGGGCAAACAAGGCGACGACTTGCGTGCCGGAAAATCCCAGTTCGCTGCTGAAGACGGCATCGGCCGAGCGGAACAGGTTCTGGCGCGCCAGGTTAAGCAGATTGAACAGGCGCGGCGAACGCTCGCCCAGCGGGCAGGCGGCGGTTGTATCGGGGAGGTCAGTATTGGTACGCATGCGGAGTATACTACTACGTATGCGTAATAAATCAAGCATCGATTCTCAAGTACCAGCGGGAGGCAAATATCGACTGGCGGTCTACGGGGAATTCGCCAGGATGAAGACTGCCTTTGCCCCTGACTGACGGGTCGCAACAATATTGGCGCCCTGCATTACGGGGTGACTAAACGTGTCTACAACGTTCGAATCCGGAAAAATCGAAATGACCAGCATGTTGTCTGTGATCCGCCAGTACAGAATCGGACCCGAGACGGGACCGCCTTTGCGGCCAAAAGTCGCGCGTACTATTGCGTCCTTGTCGAACGAGAAAATTTGCTGCAACTCCGGGTCGATTAATGTCAACGTCTTGCCAACCAATGCAAGTTGCGTCCAGTCGGTCAGATTTTGCGGTTCTGGTTTCACACAGCCGAACAACGGTAATGCAATCAGCGATATGACTAATTTTCTACGCATGGCACTTTCTCAAGTCGTGATTTTAAAAATCCTGGATAGGCAAACCAGCGTTACCTATAGTGGAAAATTACCAAACCGATAATCTCACATGCTGACCTGAGAGGCAATTCACAACGCATTCTGAACTTTGGTTTCTAATCGCGATGATGGCGGCCCACATAGCGGGCTCGCGGCCGTATCAGGGCCGCGCTGGCGGCTTGCTCAGCGGCATGCGCGATCCAGCCGGCCGAACGGGCCAGCGCAAACACGCTCATGCCCGCGCCTTCTGGCCAGCCGAACGCCAGCTCCATCGCGGCCAGCGCCAGGTCGGCGTTCGGCTTGGTATCGAGCAGCTCGCCTGCCGTGACGCACACGGCCAGGATGGCGCGCAGTTGCGGATGCGCGTGCGACAGCGCCGATAGGCGCTCCAGCAGATACGCGGCGCGCGGGTCGCCGTGCGGATACAGCGGGTGGCCGAAGCCGGCGAATTCCGGTGCGATGGCCGCGTAGTATTTGCCGATGACGGCCCTGGCATCCCTGGCGTCTGGCGCGGCAAGCGCCTGCGACAACATGCGCCGGGCGGCCGCACTGCCGCCGCCGTGCTTGTCGCCGGACAAGGCCGCCAAGCCCGCGCCCAATGCGGCCGGCAGGCTGGCGCCCGTCGAAGCGACGCAGCGCACGGCAAAGGTCGACGCATTCAATTCATGGTCGGCCAGCAGCACGAGCGCGGCGCGCAGCAATTCAGCCTGCTCCGCGTCGGCGTTCCACGCATTGGCCAACTGTAGGTGCAGCGGCAAGGCGGATGGCGCCGCCTGCAGCAGGGCGGCGGCCAGGATGCGCATCAGTTCGGGGCCATATTGCAACATGGCCGCTGGGGCGGGCTTGGCCCCCAGCATGGCCATGACAAGCATGGCACGCGCCAGCGGCGTGGTATCCGGCGCGCTGGCCAACCCTTGCGGCAGGGCAGGCGCGTCTTGCCGGAAATAATCGCTTGCGCCATCGTCCCACAGCAGCCCTGCGGCCGCTTCCAGGGTCGCGTGCCGGGCCAGCGCTGTCGCATCGCAGCCCCGGTACAGCAATCGGCCATCGAGGATGTGGGAAATCCGCGTCTCCAGCACGGGCAAGCCCCAGTGCATGGCAGCCACGGCAGTCTGGCCGCCGCGCTTGGCGTCATTCTTGCGCGCCGCGAGGCGCAGCACGTCTTCCTGCGGATAGCGCTTGCGGCGCGACGTTCCATTGCTGACGGAAGCGAGCAAGCCCCGGCTCACATAGGAATACAGGGTGGGCAGGCTGACGCCCAGCAGGCGCGCCGCGTCAAGAGCGGACAGATCGTTGTTCATGGCGGCCATTGTAGCGTTTGTCACTTTATATTGATTGATGGAATCAAGATTGACGGCCCGGGTGGTGCGTCACTAGACTCATGCCTTTCCCGGAGTATCCATGAGCACATTTACCATACGCACCCTGCGTCCGGACGACGCCGCCCCGTTACTGGCATTCGAGCAAGCCAACCGGGCCTGGTTCGAGCGCCATATCGACCGGCGCCCGGACACTTTTTACAGCGTTGACGGCATCCATGCCCACGTCGCGCAATTCCTGGATGAGCACGCACAGGGCCGCATGCACCCGTGCGTCATCGTCGGCGAGCAGGGGCAATTGATCGGCCGCGCCAACCTCAAGGACATTGACCGGCAGCAAGGCGTGGCCGAAGTCGGCTACCGCATCGGGCAACAGCAAGCGGGCAAGGGCCTGGCCACGGCCGCGCTGCACCACCTGATCGCCCTGGCGCAAGACGAATGGCGGCTGGCCAGCCTGTGCGCCTATGCCATCGACGGCAATGCGGCATCGATCCGCGTGCTGGAACGCTGCGGTTTCGTGCAGGGAATTGCCGTGCCCGATATTGCCATCGTGGAAGGCAACGTTGTCGATGGCCATGCCTATGCACTGGATTTGCAGGCGGCTGGGGTAGACTCTGTCCTGCCATAAAACCAAAGTTGCCAAACATGAATCATAAAACCCCAAAACGCATCGTCGTCATCGGCGCCGGCATCGTCGGCGCGTCGCTCGCGTATCACCTGGCCAGCAAGGGGGCAAACGTCACCGTGGTCGAGGCGGGCGGCATCGCTTCCGGCGTGACGGGCACCTCGTTTGCCTGGATTAACACGTCCTGCGCCGGACCGGACCCCATCGCGGCCTTGCGCGGTGGCGCCATCGCCGCCTGGCGCCAGCTGGAAACACAGGTGCCAGGCTTGACGGTGCGCTGGCATGGCGCCTTGTCGTATGGCACGCAGGATGGGCGCGTGTCGCCCGAATCCATGTTGGCAGATCGCGCGCGCATCGCCCAGCTTGAGCCACATCTCAGGCAGCCGCCGGAACAGGCCGTCCACGAGCCGGAGCAGGGCGCCCTCGATGCCGTTGCCGCCACGCATGCGTTGCTGGCAGCGGCCCAGGCGCTGGGTGCGCCCGTGCGTACGCACACGCCCGTGCTGGGCTTTGTGGTCCGGGACGCGCGGGTGACAGGCGTGGAAACGGCCACGGGCATCATCGATGCGGATGTGATCGTATTGGCGGCAGGCACGGGTACCGCTGTGCTGGCGCAGAAACTGGGCGCCAGTCTGCCCATCCACGCCTCGCCCGCCATCTTCCTGCGCTACACGGCGCCGCCCGGCCTCGTGCGCGGCATCATCTCCAGCCATGCAATGGAAGTGCGGCAAGCCGAGGATGGCACCATGCTGGCGGCGGAAGACTATGTGGACGATGCGCCGGAAAACCAGCCCGCCGCCATGGTGCAGCGCACGGCCAGTGCGATCCGCAATGAACTGGACGGTGCCGAGGCCGTTGCGCCGGAATTTGCCGCTGTCGGCCTGCGCCCCATGCCCGTCGATGGCGTGCCCATCATCGGTTACCTGTCGCAGGTGGAAGGAGCATACGTGTGCGCCATGCATCCTGGCGTGGTGCTGGCGGCCATCGTGGGCCAGCTTGCCAGCGGGGAAATCGTCACTGGCCAGCCAGCGTCGGCCCTGGAAGCTAGCCGGCCCGCGCGCTTTCTGGCGTGATTGTGCGCTGATTCCTACGGCACGGGCACGACAAATACGGGCAGGATGAACGGTGCTTGCTCCTGCTCATCGCCTTCCTCCGACGGGGCCTGCATGAAATCTTCGTTGCGCCAATCCCCGTTCACCACCCGGTCGGCGATCAGAGACAAATCCTGCGTTTCGCGCAGCTCGCAGCGAAACGGCAGCCGCCCATGCGAACGCGACACCAGGCTGAAGCGCAACTGGCGGCATTGCGCATCGTGCCAGCAATAGAACAGCATCTCCTCGCCAACGAGCGCGCTGCTGCGGGCCGCGATCACCTGGCCGATGAATGCAACGATATCGGCCGCATGAATCTGGGGCGTTTCCTCGTCCGTGGGCGAAAAGCTCCACATATTGGTCATGGCTTCGTGATTGATATTATCGGGATCGATTTCCACGGCATCGTCTTTCGCCATGCTGAACCAGTTGTTAACGACGGTTGAGTGCATCATGTAAAGCTTTCAGTACTTATTGTATTTATTTGCGCATCACCGGCTGGATGATGCCGACGCGTCCATTCATCGGCGACATCGCCCATGGTTTTGGCGGCGCCATCGCCGCCGTGCCAATTGAAATCCATGCTGTTTCCTTTGTTTCATCTTTTGGCTATATTCTCATGCCATCGAAATGCCCGCGCCAGCTTTTCCTTCATTTAATGAGCAGGACGAGCGCAGTACGCCTTAGCCCCGCGGCCCATCCGCCAGCAACTCCGCCAGCCTCGTCGTCAGCCACAGACTCGTCTCGCTGAGTTTTTTGCCGTGAATCGACAGTCGCCGCACCGGCAGGCGCGACAAGGCCAGGGCAGGGCACGGCACTTCCTGCAGATACCCTTTGTAATTATCGTAGTTGGCGATGTTCAGGGGGAGAATCGCCCAGCCCAGCTCGTCCGCCACCATTTCCGCGATGCTGTAAAAACTGTCGGAAAACCAGACGGCGGGGCTGAAGGCGTGTTCGCGGTTCAGCTCGGAATCCATGATCAGCTGGCGGTAGCGGGTCAGCTCGTTGCGGCTCACTTCCTGGCCGTGGGCCATCGCATGACCTTTGGCCACGAATACGCCTTGCGCCACGCTGCCGATGTGCTGCTGTTCCAGCACGGGGGAGATGGGGCCGCGGTCGAAGTGAAAAGCCACGTCGGCTTGCTGCTGCTCCACGTATTGCGCCACCTCGGACGCCGTGGCGTTGAGCATCACCAGTTCCAGCGCCGGGTAGCGCGCCGCCAATTCTTTCACCAGGGTGCCGATGGCCAGGTAGGGCAGGGCTTCGTCCAGGGCCAGGGTCAGCTGGGCTTCGGGCGCCTCGCTCAAGAGCTGCGCCCGCAGCTGCAATCGCTCGGCCTGGCGCAGCAATTCGCACGCTTCCAGGTGCATCACCTTGCCCGCTTCCGTCAGCACGGCGCTGCGGCGCGAACGGTCGAACAGTTCCACGCCGAATTCCGCTTCCAGCAAGCCGATCGAGGTGCTGACCACCGATTGCGCGCGGCCCAGCCGGCGCGCCGCGCCCGAGAAAGACCCGGCCGCGACGGCCGCCTCGAAGTAGCGCATTTGTTCCAAAGTCCATTGCATGGCATCCACCTATCTGTTTTACAGATGGATTTTAACTTGAATGCCATTCAGGGGCGACATAAAATGCATTTACATTTTCAACAACACGAGATCCGCCATGAAAAACGCTCAAGCCCATATCCCCGCCATCAGCTTCAGCTGGTGTCACGACGCCACCGCCGAAGATGCGCTGTGCACGTTATATCTTGATAACGTCAGCGCCGACTATATCTCCCATTCGGAGCTGCAAGGCGAGCGCGCCGATGCGCCCGGCAACTGGCGCGCGGACTTGCCTGAGGTGATCCGTGGCGAAATCCGCGCCGCCCTGTCGCATGACTGGGCACATGGCGATTCGACCCTGCTGGCTGTCGCCACTTCCGGCGACGATATCGTCGGCATGGCACTCGTCTCGATAGACACGCGCCAGCGCGCCTCGAAATCGTTCGCCGCGCTGGACGACCTGGTCTTGCTGCCCTCCGTGCGCGGCAGCGGCATCGGCAGCCAGCTGGTGGAGTGGGTAGCCGACGAGCTGCGCAGCCACGGCATCGCCCGTCTGTTCCTCGAATGCGGCGCGCACAACCTGACGGCGCAACAATTCTTCCAGGGCCGCGGCTTCAAGCAAGTGTCCGTCGTCATGCTGCGCGAACTCGACGTGCCAGCGGTAACCGCCGCCGTGGATGACAAGGATGGCGACCGTGGCTGACGCCCGCCGCCACCGACAAGCCCAGGCCCGTGGCAGCCTGGAACGTAAATATTTGCGCAGCACCAAATTCATCCAAACCGATAGTTGTTAAAAGTTATACTAAAATCCATGAGTTGTTTATGCATCCAATGAAAAAATGGCTGACGCTGGCCATCGTCTCCAGCGCCCTATTCCTGATCGTGGTCGACATGACCGTGCTCTACACCGCCTTGCCCGCGCTGACGCGCGACTTGCAGGCATCCTCTTCGCAAAAACTGTGGATCATCAACGTGTACGCGCTGGTCGTCTCCGGTCTGTTGCCCGGCCTCGGCACCCTCGGTGACCGCTTGAGCCACAAACCCGTTTTCCTTGCCGGCCTGGCCGTGTTCGGCATCGCCTCGCTGTGCGCCGCATTTTCGCCCGCGCCGGAATGGCTGATCTTTGCCCGCGTGCTGCTGGCCATCGGTGCCGCCTTGATGATGCCGGCCACCTTGTCCATCATCCGACTGACCTTTACGGACAACCGCGAGCGCTCGTTCGCCATCGGCGTGTGGGCGGCCATCGCTTCCGGCGGCGCCGCGTTTGGCCCCGTGCTCGGTGGTTTCCTGATGGAACACTACTGGTGGGGTTCCGTCTTCCTGATCAACGTGCCCATCGTACTGCTGACCCTGGTACTGGCCGCCATCGTGCTGCCGAAACGGGCCGGTAACCGCGACAAGCCGTGGGATCTGAAGGGCTCGCTGCAAATCATGATGGGCCTGCTTGGTGGCGTGTATGCGATCAAGGAGCTGGGCAAATCGCAGCCCTCGTATGCGCTGGCCGCCGCCTCGTTTGCCGTGGGCGCCTTCTTCATGCTGAAGTTCGTGCGCCGCCAGAAGCGCCAGGCCAAGCCGCTGATCGACTTCGCCCTGTTCCGCGAACTGCCGTTTTCCAGCGCCGTGGCCGCCGCCATGGTGGCCTCGGCCGCGCTGATCGGCATGGAACTGGCGCTGAGCCAGCACATGCAGCTGGTGCGTGAATTGTCGCCGCTGGAAGCGGGCTTGCTGCTGTTGCCGCTGCCGCTGGCGTCCGTGTTTGCCGGGCCATTGACGGGTTTCATGCTGCCGCGCGCCGACAAGGCCAAGGTACTGTGGGGTTCGCTGCTGCTGTCCGGTATCGGCATGGCATCGTATCTGGTGCTGCATGACGCCGCCGTTTCGGCCCAGGTGGCCAGCCTGGTGATCCTGGGTCTGGGCCTGGGCGCCGTCATGACGGCCGCGTCCAGCGCCGTGATGCTGAACGTGGCGCCACAGCAGGCCGGCATGGCCGCCTCGATCGAGGAAGTGTCGTATGAGCTGGGCGCCGTGATCGGCGTGACCGTGCTGGGCACCATCCTGTCGGCCGTCTACAGCGCCACCCTGGTCATCCCGGAAAGCGCGGGCCTGTTGCCGAATGCCCATGACACCCTCGATGCGGCGCTGCTGGCCGCCGAGCAATTGCCGGCCGAACTGGGCTTGCAAGTGTCGGAACTGGCCCGCTCGGCCTTTGACAAGGCGTTTATTGTCGTGCTGGCGACGGCGTCTGCCATTTTGATGCTGGCAGCCGCCACCATCCGCCACCTGCATCTGCGGGCGCGCCGCGCGGTCTGCGCGATTTGATAGTTCAGCGCACCAGCTGCGGCGCCACCTTGTCGCGCAAGACCGTCCATTGGGCGTCGTGCACGGCCTGGTTGGGGTCGTGTCCGGCGCGTTTCACCAAGGTAAAATCCTTGACCGGCGCCGTGATGCTGTCGAAGTAGCTGCGCGCGATGGCGGGCGAGGTCAGCAGATCCGCTTCGCCCATGATGAAAAACACGGGCAAGTCAAAGCGCGTGCCCAGCGCGGGCAGGTCGACCTTGGCGAACATGCCGTCGCCTTGCATGCCGATGAACTGGATGTACGAATAATCATCGGCTGCCTCGGCCGCTGCCAGGGCTTGCGGCGTGGCGTAGAACGGCGCCGGCTGCCACCAGTGTTTCGGCGGCGCATCCGTTGCCAATCCCTCATACTTGCGGTCGAAGCGGCGCAGAATGCCGAAGTTGTGCGGATCGCGCCAGGGCGGCGCACCGAGCGCTGTCAGCTTGTCCACCGTGGCGGTATCGCCGGCCGCTTGCGCCAGCGCAAGCACTTCCCGGTACATGCCGGTTTCGTTGGCCCGCGCATTGACCACCTGCGCCGTGCCGATATACGCGTGGAACAGGTCCGGCTGCGCCTTGGCCATGTGCACGCCCAGGATCGAGCCCCAGGAACTACCCATCAAAATGACTTTCCGCTGGCCCAGATGCTGTTCGATATAGCGGGCCACGGCGATGCCGTCGTCGCGCATCTGTTCCACCGTCAAGCGCACATCTTCAGTGGGCTGCTGTTTTGCATACGTCATGCCCGCGCCGCGCTGGTCCCACTGCACCAGGGTGTAGTGGCGTTCCCAGCCGGCATAGATGGCATCCGCGTAGGGACTCAGCGCATTGCCGGGGCCGCCGTGGATGAACAGGATCACGGGATTGCCGCAGGCGGCGCCCGTGATCGTGATCCATTGCTCGATGCCATTGATGGGCACATAGCCTTGCTCGCGGACGGACTGTGCGGGCGAGGCGCAGATGGACGGCGAGACGGGCGGCGCCGCTTGCGCCACGCCGTAACAAGATAACAGCAGCAATGCCAGGCCTGTGATGCGCATATCGTCCTCTTATATAGTTGGGGGGAACTGCAGCGTGCAATCCTGCGCCTGCTTGCCGGCGATAAAGCGGGTACTGGCCTGTGCAAAGCAGGCGGGCGCCGTCCATAACAGGAAATGCGGGGCGTTCTGCACGGTGGACAGGGCTACCTTGCCGGCCTTGCTCTGCGTCAAAGCCTGTACCTGCGCCTGCGCGCCCGCGTACGGCGTTTTCGGGTCCAGGGTTCCCTGCAGAACCAGAGTTGGCGGCACTTTCGCCGGCAAAGCGCCGAAGAAGGCATCGCGCGGGTAGGTGGGCAAGCCGCCGCCCAGCAGGATGCGGGGCAGGGGACTGGTAAACAGCAAGTCCGCCTCGTCGCGGTCAAGGTCGGTGGCGGCCCAGCCGGGGCGCAACGAAGGCTGCAGATTGTTTTCCGAATTACTGATGATACTGACCAGAGGAATCGACAACGGCGACTGGGAATAGCTGCCCAGACTGGCCGCCGCCTGCGTCAACGTGGCGCGCGCGGACGCCAGTTCCCCATCCTTGCCCTGGTCCAGCTCGCGCAGCAGATAAGGGATGCGGGCGCGGGCGGCCGGCACGTCGAGCATGCCGCCCAGGAAATTTTTCAGGTTCTTGCCCGGAATCTTCGCCAGCAGGGCGGGATCCGCTTGCGTCTTGTCCAGCACGCGGCGGTACAAGGTTGCGGCCGGCTCGGCAATCGCCGCATGGCAGGCCAGGTCCGCGTCGCAGCGGGCCAGCACCTGCATGCCGACCGTGTTGACCACGTGCGAACGCTGGCTCAAGTCCCAGCGCGCATCCGTTTGCGGCGGCACCAGCGAGTCGAAGATGACGCCCTTGACGGGCAATGGTCCCAGTTGCAAGGCGCGCAAGACCAGTTGCGTGCCGTACGACACACTGTATACATACACTGGCGGCTGTTTGCCCTTGGCCTTGCGTTCGCCTTCGATCAGGGCTTGCAAGTCGCGTGCCGCCATCGTGATGGAAAACTGGCCTGCGTATTCCGGCATCAAGTTGATGCCGGCAAAGCAGCTGGCCCATTCGGCGCCAGCCAGCGCGCGGCCGCCGGGACTCTGTTCCGACTCTTCCACCTTGCACAGGCGAGAAGAATTGCCCGTGCCGCGGTGGTCGGGGATGAGGAATTCAAAGCCGGGAAAGCTGCGGCGCAAGGTGGGCAGCAAGTTGTAGAACGAAGCGCCCGATTCGCCGGGGCCGCCCGCCACCAGCCACAGGGTGCCCTTGGCGGGCTTGCCGGCAGGCACATCGGCCGAAAACTTGCGCACGAAAACGTGCATGGCATCCGGCTCGCCGATGCCGCGGCCCTGGGCGTCGTAGCTGCCAGGCACGTTCAAGCCCGAACACAGGCTGCCGGGGGCGGCCGTATCGGAACAGGGCGTGAAAAACATCGGTTCGGCATGCAGGGAGGTGCCAACCAGCAGAGTGGCCAGCAAGGTCAGGCGGGGAAGAAAGGTCATCGGCTACTTTGGCAGAGATGGAGATCAGCCGCCAAAGTAGCGTTTTTTACAGCAATTGTCCAGATGGAAAGTTTTCCACGTGGATTTATTTGGCTTTACTGCCGCGCAGCAGCCTGAGGCCGTTCGCCACCACCAGCAGGCTGGCGCCCACGTCGGCGAACACGGCCATCCACAGGGTCGCCATGCCGGCCAGGGCCAGGCCGAAGAACACGGCCTTGATGCCGATGGCAAAGCTGATGTTTTGCACGAGGATGCTGCGCGTGCGCTGGCTCAGGCTGATGAATTCGGGCAATTTGCCCAGCTCGTCATCCATCAGGGCCACGTCCGCCGTTTCGATGGCCGTGTCGCTGCCGGCCGCGCCCATGGCAAAACCGATGTCGGCCTGCGCCAGGGCCGGGGCGTCGTTGACGCCGTCGCCCAGCATGGCGACCACGCCGAACTGCTGCTGCAAGGCCTTGATTTCATCGAGCTTGTTTTCCGGCAGCAGTTCCGCCTTGACCAGGCTGACGCCCACTTCGGCACCGATGCGCTGCGCCGTCAGCAGATTGTCGCCCGTCAGCATCACGGTGGTGACGCCCAGCGCATTCAATCTGGCGATGGCGGACGCCGCCGTGGGGCGCAGCACGTCGGCCACGGCGATGACGCCCAGCGCGCCGTCCGGCGTGGCCAGCACCATGGCCGTGTAGGCTTGCTGTTCCAGCCGCGCCAGGACGGCTTGCAGTGCCGGCGTCAGGACATTCAATTCCGTCATCAGGCGCGCATTGCCCAGATAATAGGTCTGGCCGGCGATCGTGCCTTGCACGCCGCGTCCATGCAGGGCGGCAAACTGGGTCACGGGCAAATGGCTGCCGGCGGGCGGGCCCGCCTTGACGATGGCGGCGGCCAGCGGGTGGGCCGAGTTGGCGTCCAGACTGGCGGCCAGCAGCAAGATGGCGTCGCGGTTGCTGCCGTCCAATGCCACCACGTCCGTGACGGCCGGTTTGCCCATGGTCAAGGTGCCCGTCTTGTCGACGGCGATGGCCTTGATGCGGTAGCCCGTTTCCAGGAATTGCCCGCCTTTCACCAGAATGCCCCGCCGCGCGGCCGCCGTCAGGCCGCTGACGACGGTGACAGGCGTGGAAATGACGAGCGCGCACGGGCAGGCGATCACCAGCATCACCAGCGCTTTATATACCCAGGCCATGAAAGGCGCGCCAAAAAGCAAAGGCGGCAGTACGGCGACCAGGATGGCGAACACGACCACGGCCGGCGTGTAGTAGCGGGCGAAATTGTCGACAAAGCGCTGCGTGGGCGCCTGTTTTCCTTGCGTTTCCTCGATCACCTTGACGATTTTCGCCAGGGTGCTGTTGCCGCTGTTGGCCGTGACGGTAACGTCGAGCAAGCCCCGTTCATTGATGGTGCCCGCATACACGACGTCGCCCACGGCCTTGTCCACCGGCATGCTTTCACCGGTGATCGGCGCCTGGTTGACGGACGACTCGCCGCTGGCCACGATGCCGTCGAGGGCGATGCGTTCGCCCGGCTTCACGCGCATCAGCGTGCCGATGGCCACCGTGGCGACAGCAACTGGCTGCCAGGCGCCGCTGGCGTCGGCAACGGTCGCCGTGTCGGGCGCCAGTTGCATCAGGCTGTGCACGGCGTTGCGCGCGCGGTTCAGGGACAAACCTTCGATCAACTCGGCGATGGCGAACAGGAAGATGACCATGGCCGCTTCCGGCCACTGGCCGATGGCGATGGCGCCAAAGACCGCTAGGCTCATCAGGAAATTGATGTTCAGGGTGAACGTTTTCAGGGCAATCCAGCCCTTTTTCAGGGTCGGCCAGCCGCCCGTGGCGATCGACAGCAGGGCCAGGGCGATGACGAGGGGCGAACTGTCTTCATGCGTGGTCCACGCCAGCGCTTCGGCGCCGGCAGCGGCCAGGCCGGAGACGACCAGCAAGCCTTTTTGCAAGCTGCTGAGGTTGCCTTCATTCGGATCGCGCCTGACTGCCGCGTCCGCCTTCATGGGAATCGCCTGCATGCCGATGCCGTGCAGCGCCGCTTCCACCGTGGCCAGTGTCGGCAGCGTATGGTGCACGTCGAGTACGCGGTTCATCAGGTTGAAATCGAGGCCCACCACGCCCGTCATATTGCCCAGCTTGTTGCGGATCAAGCGCTCTTCCGTGGGGCAATCCATGTTGGCAATGCGGTATTTGGCCGTGTTGGCGCCGGCGATGGGCGTGCTGGGCAGGACTGGGCCGGTTGGGGCGGCAGGCGTGGACGAGCACGCATGCTGGCTGGAGCAGCAGCTGGCCGCCTTGGGCGCATGCTCGTGCTTGTGGTCATGCTTATGCTCGTGGTCAGGTGCGTGGTTATGGCTATCGTGCGGCATCGCATCATCCTTCCGGTTTCGTGTATGCTTCCATTAGAAACCCTGTAGCCGCTACAGGGTCAAGCGGAATTTGTATGAAAGAATGAAAAGGGGATGCCATGCGTATCGGAGAACTGGCCAAACGGACAGATTGTGACGTGGAAACCGTGCGTTACTATGAAAAGGCGGGCTTGCTGCAGGAACCGGGCCGCAACAGCGCCGGCTACCGCGAGTACCGGGAAGAACACCAGGAGCGGCTGCAATTCATCCGCCATTGCCGCTCCCTGCAGATCGGCTTGACGGATATCCGTGCCTTGCTGGAATTTAAGAACAATCCGGCCGAAGGCTGCCAGAGCGTCAATGAATTGCTCGACCACCATATTCTGCGCATTGCCGAACAGATGGCGAATTTGCAAACCCTGCAGCAGCAACTGGTGACCTTGCGCCATCAGTGCGACCAGCCGCAGCCGTCGCAAGACTGCGCGATTTTGCAAAACCTGTCCGAGGCGGCCAGCGGCCACGACTGCGCCTGCCATACCGAACTTCATTGAACCGATTGCTGCATGTTGAAACTGTTGCCTAAAAAAACTTTATTGACCTTATCCCTGCTGTCGCCGCTGAGCCATGCCGCCGATGCACCTGCCGCAGCCGGCCATTACCTGACTTTGTACGCCGTGCCCGGCGTGCCGCAAAATGATGATCCGTATACCTGGAGCACGCTTGGCGGCAAGCAGCTGACGAAAGGCGTGACCAAGGCGGACGGCCGTGCCTATGTCAAGGGGGAGGAGGGGGAAGACACGTATATTCTGAAAACTGTCAGCATGCGCTGGCAACTGAAGGTTCCCGCCGAATGCTGGCAGGGCGCCCCTGACGCCTTCCAGCAATGCATGCAACTGGCCAAAACCACGAGCCGCTATGATGAAGAGCAGGATGCGCTCAAACTGGCCAGAGAGAAAGATCAACAGGCCAAGGCGGTAGCCTACGAGCGGGCGGTCCGGGCCAATGACGATGCGCTGGCTTGGCTGGGCAAACTGCCGCCGGAGTGGTCCATGCAGGAACACGCCAGGCGCCTGCTGTCCATCGGCGACAAGATCCAGCGGCATATCGCCAGCGGCTTGCGGCAAGGCGGCCCCGATGTGCGCCAGTTTGTCTGCAAGGCGCCCACGGCCTACGGCGCATTGCCGCAGCAGCAAGCCGTGCGAGCCTATCAGCTGCAGCCGCTGCCCGTGCTGCACGCGGGCGCCGCCTGGGACCAGCTGCTTGCGGCTGCCGCACAGGGCAACTGGATGGCGCGCCTGGAAGTGTATTACGCCTTGGCTGAGCGCAAGGTGAGCGAACTGAGCTATGTGGAGCAGGCGCGCCTGGTGCAATTGATGCAATGGCTGCACCAACGCGAAATCGCCGGCCTGTACAGCTTCAGTGCCCGTACGATTGGCGATGGCGCCACGCAGGACCGCGTGGCACGCCTGGCAGCCATGCAGGGCAGCGTTATCGACCAGAGCGTCGTGGGCACGCTGCTGCAGGATGAGGACGATCCGGCACTGGTGGCGGCAGGCAAGCGGATGCTCGACTGCGCCGCAGCGGCCATGCAGTCACCGCGCTAACGCGTCAGCAAGGGCGGGCCGCCATCACCCAGGCGGAAGGCGTCGACCACGCGCAATAAATCGTGCGCCTGGTCCTGCATGCTTTGCGCGGCGGCGGCCGATTGCTCGACGAGGGCGGCATTACGCTGGGTCAATTCGTCCATTTCCGTGATGGCATTGTTGACTTCCTCGATGCCCTTGCTCTGGCGCTGGCTGGCCGCCGTGATGTCGTTCATGATTTCCGTCACTTGCTGGACGGAGGCGACAATATCTCCCATGGTGCGCCCGGCGCTGTCGGCCAGTTCGCTGCCCGTTTCTATCCTGGCAACAGAATCCTCGATCAGCTGCTTGATTTCACGGGCCGCCGTGGCCGAACGCTGCGCCAGGCCCCGCACTTCGGTGGCGACGACGGCAAAGCCGCGCCCCTGTTCGCCTGCGCGCGCCGCTTCCACGGCCGCGTTCAAGGCGAGGATATTCGTCTGGAACGCGATGCCGTCGATGACGGCGATGATATCGACAATGCGCCCGGAACTGGCCTTGATCGAGCCCATCGTTTCGACCACCTGGCCCACGACGCGGCCGCCTTCCAGCGCCACGTTCGAGGTCGACAGCACCATCTGGTTGGCCTGGTGCGCGTGACTGGCATTCTCGCGCACGGTATCGGTCAAGGCATGCATGGACGTGGCCGTTTCCTGCAAGGAATGGGCTTGCGACTCGGTGCGGGCCGACAAGTCGGCATTGCCGAGCGCGATTTCACTCGCTTCCACCGTGATGGTGGAGCCCGCCTGGCGGATGTCGCCCAATAAGGTGTTCCAGTTTTTCAGCACGGTGGCCAGGGCGCGTGACAGCTTGCCCACCTCGTCGTCACCCTGCGCCTCGATGCGCGTGGTCAGGTCGCCGGCGGCCAGCGATTCGGCGGCGCGGCAAGCATCATCGATGGGCCGCACCACGGAGCGCGCCACCCACGTGGCGATCAGGGCCAGCAGGGCAAAGCCGATGACCATGGTACCCAGCGACAGCCAGCCGGCCCGCTGGCCCGCATTCTTGGTATCCTGCAACGCATCGACTGTGCGGTGATCGAGGTTGAGCAGCACCTGGCGCAATTGCCCGCGCACTTGCTGGTAGTGCCCGGCGGCATTTTGCATCGCGGCCACGCCCGTATTCGGGTCCATGGACGCCAGGTCCAGCGCCTGTGCCACGCTGGCACGGTAGCGCTCGATGCCCGGCAGCGCCTGGCCCGCTTCCGTGGCGGCGCCCGAGAATTTCTGCAGTTCCTTCAAGCCTTGCGCAATGGCGTTCAGCTGGCCATCCGTTTGCGCGCCGAATTGCTTGAACTGTTCGTCCGACAGGCTGGCCGCGATGGCAATCTTCGCGTACACGTCGGCGTGCACCTGGCCCAGGGCAATGGCTTGCTGGTTCGCAAGCCGTTCGGCCGTCAGGGTGACGTCTTTCAATTCGCGCATGCGCTGCTCGTTCTGCTGCATGGCGAAGTAGGACAAGGCCCCCATGGCCAGCAGGCAAGCCAGCGCGACCACCGGGACGATCAACATCTTCTGTGCGATTTTCATCGGAAGCCCTATCGTCAAGAGAGCGGAAAACCATCCCGGCGCTGGCGGCGCGGCGGCCGGCTACAGGTAGATGCCGCCGCAGACGACGGTCTCGGCCAGCTTTTCGCAATACATCACTTTCGGCTCGATTTTCTTGGTTTCCGGATTCGTGAATTTGTATTCCTGCCAGAACGTGCCCTTGCTCTTGGCCAAGTCGACTCGTTCCTTGACGAAAGCCTTGCCATCGATATCCTTCAATTCGATCAGGTTCTTGCCCACCATTTTCGGGTTGGCGCCATGCGCGACGACCGTGCCGTCGAGTTTATAGACGACCAGGTACAGGTCGTGCAGGATGAATTGCGGCGACTTGGCCGTGATTTCGCCATACGCCTTGGCGTCGCCAGCGCTCTTGATGTAGGCCACGCCTTTCTTGACCATGGCTTCGGCATCGGGGCGCGTGGCGCCGCCTTCCGCAGCGCTGGCGATACCAGGCAAGGTAGCGGCGGCAAGCATGAGCGACAGGCAAATGGCAGGGGCGAACTTGGGCATGAAAATCTCCTTCACATTGCGGCAGAGGGACGCCGGCGGGGAACCGGTGCGGTAGGGAAAGTGCTGATGGTTCATGGTAGCGCGATGCCAGCAGGCATGCGCTGGTGCAACAGTTTTTTTTTGCGTGGGGCGTTTTTGCAACGCTGCGTGCAGCTTGCAAAAACGCTGTTTTCAGAGGGGAAACGGTGCTGAAGGCTATCGATACGCTAGTGTGGTGCCTGCGCCGCGCTACCAGTCGGCCGGGTCTTCCGCCGCCGCGCGCGCCAGGTCGTCGCGCCAGTCCTGCATCACCAGGCGGTAGATATCGGCAAAGAAGGCGCGCGGGTCGTCCATCTCGTCCCACAGGGCCGGCAGCGCATGCGTGCTTTCGGGGTCATGCTCGAGGATGGCCTGGAAATCGTAAGCAGGGTCTTGCAAGGCCTGCGCCAGCACAGCCACCAGCGCGTGGCGGTGGCGGTAGCCGAGTTCCTTGTATTGCGACGTGATGTCGCGCCGTATCAGCGCTGCGCGCTGGGCGGGATCGTTCATGTCCCAGGTGTCCAGCTCCACGCCCAGGGTTTCTTCGCGGTCATACACGTCAAAGGGACCGAGGAAATGGTGCAAGGTGGGAAGGTAGGGGGCGTCGCTCCAGGGGCCGCGCAATCCTTTTTGCTGTTGCATGATGGCTCCCCCTTTTACGCGCACTCGGGCAAGGTCCAGCCTTCATACCCAAGGTCGGTCGGGTAGATGGCGCGGTTCTGGCCCCAGCGGGCATGGTCGAGGATGCCGTCTTCATGCATGTCCAGCACCCATTCCGTGCTTTCCAGCAGGGTGCCATCCTTGTGATACACGCGGAAAAAGGTGGATGTGCTGAGGGCGCGCACGATGTTCTGCGGCACGCCGTTGCCGTAGTGCGGCACATAGGTCTTGATCACGCACGTGCCCTGATCGTTCCACTGCTGTGCATAAACGGTGGCATTGCGCGCCGCGCTCACCTTGATGAATAGCCAGCCTGCCAACACAATGATGAGCAGGAAGGCGGCGGCGATCAGGCCGGTTTTCTTGAGTAGCTGCATGAGGTCATGGCATGGCCAAAAACGAAGTTGCCGCATTGTATGTCAAGAGCGGAAATACTTGCTGTACAGCACGTACTGCAAGTATTTCCCCGCGTATGGATGTCTATTTCGCCAACGTCGCCTGCAGGGCGTTCGCCATTTCCAGGTGATGTTGCAGCGCTGGCAAGGTTTTGACGGCAAAGGCCTTGATGTCGGGATCGCTGGCTTTCTGGCTGGCGTCCGTAAACAGTTTCACGGCTTCCTTGTGCGCCGCCACGCCGATGCTGGCTGCATATTCCTTGTCGAAAGGCTGGCCTTCCAGGCGGCTCAGCCTGTCGATCTGCGCCTTGTGTTTGGCGCCGGGCTGGTCGCTGACCTCGATTTGCTTGCTGCTGGCCAGCTGTTTCAGCTCCTCAGCCACTTTCGTGTGGTCGGTGACCATGGCGTCGGCGAATTTCTTCACCTCCCCATTGCTGCTCTTGCTTTGCGCCACTTTGCTGGCAGCAATCTCCGTGCTGCCAGCATCGGCGGCCTTGCTGAGGAATTGCTTGTCGTACGCGCCCGGCGCGGCAGCGGCGATGCTGTTGATGGCGATGCCGCTCAAGAGCGCCACGGCGGCGCCGATGGCCACGCTTTTCAGGGAGGGAGTACGCGAACTGGTGGTAGAGATAGGCATGGGAAATCCTTTCATATCATGAGTGCATGCGTGGTTTTTTCTACAAGCTGATGACAATGTTAAGCCCGCAGCCTGCGCACACCCATAGGACAGTCACGACCATGCCCGTAGGACTAGTCCTGTTCGTTAGCGCACAATTCGACTTGTTTGAGAGCAAACAAAGCGGCAATGCCCGCATCGCGGCGCCAGGCGGGCATGCCGATATCGAGCCATTCTGCCATCGCGTCCAGGTGCGAGGGTTCCGAGACGCTGTGTTCGAGTTCGTCGAGCACCGTGTCGCGGTCGATGTACAGGCTGTCCAGCCAGGCGTCGAAGGATGGCGCCAGCTCCATCATTCCGTGGGCCCGCTTGCCTGTCCAGTCCGGCAACTCCTGCACATAGGCCAGTACCCGGCCGCCGCCTTCCTCCGTCAGGTCCAGGTAGACCATGGAATTGCCGCCATCGCGGGCAAATGGCAGGATGCGCACCGGCATGCCCGTATTCTCGCGTTCGGAGCGGATTTCGCCCACCAGAGTTTCATCGCAGAAATCGCCTTCGTCAGCGCTGAAGAAGGTATTGAAGCCCATTTTTTCCACGCCGCCATTGCCGTCAGGCACATCGCAGGTGTAATCAAAATAAGCGCCATTGGCCACTTGCAAGAACGCGAGGAAGGCCGCCGGCAAGGGCGCTTCCAGCAAGGCTTCGATGGCGGCGATCTGCTGCGCCGTGGGGGCAGGCTTGGCGCCTTGCAGTGCCAGGTGGCGGTATTGCATGTAGTAGTTGCTCATTGATTCTCCTTATTATGTACTGGCGCCGCATCGTCGCAGCCCGTCTCCACCTTGGCCAGCGCATCGGCGAGGCCGGCGCGCAGCACGGCCATCGAGCGGGCCTTGTCATCGATCTGGGCAATTTTCGTTTCCAGCATCGCTCGTTTGGTGGCCGTATCGAGCGCATTTTCCTGCCATACAGCAATGACTTCGGCGATTTCCTTCAAGGTAAAGCCCAGCGCCTTGGCGTGGCCGATCAGCTCGATGCGCCGCAGCGCCTGCGCCGAATATTCCTTGTAGTTATTCGTCAAGCCCGGCTGTGGCGCTTCATCCAGCAGACCCTGGCGCTCGTAAAAACGCACCGTGTCCTTGCTCACGCCCGTCAGCCGGGTGATTTCTCCGATGCGCATAGTTTTTTGACTTTCTACTCATTTGCGTTCCACGCTTGACCGTGGACTAAGGACCACAGTTTACATTAGAAACACTTTCAACCACGACACTTTTGCCATGCTCCCATACGACTATTTCAACCAGACCGTGCTGATCACGGGTGCCTCGTCCGGCATCGGTCGCGTCTTCGCGGAAACCCTGGCCGCGCGCGGCGCCCATTTGCTGCTGCTGGCCCGTTCCGGCGCCGTGCTCGACAGCCTGGCCAAGGAACTTTCCCAGCGCCACGGCATCCGCGCGCATGCGCTGGTGGTCGACCTGAGCCTGCCCGGCGCCGCAGCACAAGCCTACGCGCAAGCCTGCGCGCTGGGCATGGCGCCCGATGTACTGATCAATAATGCGGGTTTCGCCACGCACGGCCGCTTCGAAAGCATCGATCTGGCACGCCAGGGGCTTGAGGTGGCCGTCAATTGCACGGCCCTCATGGAACTGACGCACTGCGCCTTGCCGCACATGCTGGCAAAAGGGCGGGGCGCCATCACCAATGTGGCGTCCACGGCGGCGCTGCAACCCGATCCCTACATGGCCGTGTATGGCGCCAGCAAGGCTTTCGTGCTGTCGTTTTCGGAAGCCCTGTGGGCCGAAAATCGCAGCCGCGGCGTGCGCGTGCTGGCCCTGTGCCCGGGCGCCACGGAAACGGCCTTTTTCGACGTGGTGGCGGCACCCGAAGCAGCCGTGGGCAAGCGCATGGATCCGCAAGCCGTCGTCGATGAAGCGCTGCGCGCGCTGGACCGGGGCCGCAGCAGCCATGTGGCAGGCAGGCCGAACCGGCTGCTGGCCTGGCTGCCGCGCTTGCTGCCGCGCCAGACCGTGCTGGGGATCGTGGAAGGCATGCTCAAGCCGAAGGCGGCGTAGGCTTCAGAAGGCCATGGTGGCGGACATGGCTGGCGCGGTCAGCATGGCTTGCCGCTGCGCATGGTGCCTATTTGATGGCGTCATTGACAAAAACGTCGTCGAGGTTGCGCGGTTCGCGCGCGACCTTGCCCGTGCGTTCGAAGCGGAAACGCGCAGACATCGCGTACGCAGCCTTGCGCACGCGCATGATGGAACCGAGCGGCCGGTGCGCCAGCAGGCCATGCCAGGGACTGAAGGCCATGCCGTCATCGACGGCACGCGACAGGGCCTCGCTCCAGCCCGCCTGCGGCTGGGCCGTGATGCGCGCCACGGGCAGATACGGGCTGTCTGCCTCGGGCCAGGCGACGGACGCGTCTTCCAGCGGCATGCTGGCGATATCGCGGCACAGCTGGATACGCACTTCCCAGGTAGCCGCATGGCGGGCAAAGTAGGCCACGACGGCGTCGCGCAAGCCATTCGGCTTGCCATCCAGGTCGACAGGCGCACCTTTCAGGGCTGACAGTTCCGGCAACACGGGCACCAGCGCCACCTTGGCCATGTAGACGCCATATAAAATGGGCGCCTGGCTATAGTAGGTTTCGCCCAGCACATGGGTTTCCGGATGGCCACCCAGGCTTTTCAGCGTAGCGCTTTCGCCACCCACGGCTTCGAGCGCCTTTTCCGCTCCCTGCAGTACGGTCGACAGCGCCTGTTTCAGGCGCGGGACTTTATCCGTGGTGCTGGCCAGCAGCTTCAGGCTGCCGAGGAACTTTTTCGCGCTGGGTGCGAGGAAGGCGGGACCGTTGACGAGCACGAAATCCTGCGTGCTGGCGGGCTCCGTGCCATCGTCCGGTTCCAGGCTGGACAGCTGCGTGCCCGGTACGCCGATCACTTTGATGGCCATGCCACGCGGCACGGACACCTTGTCGTCAAGCATGTCGCCAGGGATGGTGGAGATGCGCATGACCACATCGTAGCTGGCCGGCGTGGCGAACAGGCCTTGCGCCAGCTCGGGCGCCAGGCCATCGAGTACCTGCAGGCGGGCGCGCAGCAAGCCGTGGCTTTTCGCATGCACGCTGCGCGTGGCATGGCCCGAGTCGGCATAGGTAGTGGCGGAAATGCCGTGCAGGGTCTGCAGCAGCAGCGCGCACGTCTCCTGCTCGCCGTCCTCTTCAAACTCGTAGCGCGGCTCGTAGGGCAGGGGCGGGCGTGGAATGGCGAACATGGCTTTTCCTTGTGATGGGTGAGTGTGCCTCCATCATTGCCGCCAACGCCACATCCTTCTGTTTGCTGGCATACACTGGCCCCTAAATACCTGCCGATGCCGCCTTTTGCGCCACGAAAGCGGCCGTCCGGTAGGGCACGCTAATGCTGTCCTGCCCGCGCAAGGCCGGCTCCGAGGCGATCATCTGGCGAATCTCGTCGTCGATACGCTGGCGTTCCTGCGGCGGCAAGGCGGCAATAAAACTGGTGGAGCGCACGCGGTTGAACAGCACGTCTTCGGCCGTGCCCGTATGCTCCTGTGAAAATTGTGTTTCCTGCAAGTGTGTCAACCCCGCGTGGGGGAAGACGTGGCGCCAGGCGCCCGTGTAGTAGCGGGGCGTGTCGCCCTCGACACGGTTGACGATGGCGTCCAGGCTGGCCACCCAGGGCACGCTGGCGTCGCGCAGATTCCACACCAGGCCCAGCCTGCCGCCCGGCTTGAGCACGCGCAATATCTCGTCGAGCGCCGCAGAGGTGGCGAACCAGTGGAAGGCTTGCGCGCAAACCACGGCATCGACCGAGGCGTCGGGCAGGGGAATGGCCGTTGCCGTGCCTGCCAGGGCCTGGACTTGCGGCAAGGTTGCGGACAATGTCGCCAGCATGGCCGGCACGGGTTCCACGGCGATGACCGTGGCGCCCGTGTCCAGCAGGCGCGGCGTGAACTTGCCCGTGCCGGCGCCCAGGTCCAGCACGGTGGCGCCCGGCCCCAGGCCCAGGCTATCCTTCAGCCAGGCCGACACTTCCGGCGGATAATCGGGCCGGCCCTTGACGTAGCTGGCGGCCGCCGTGGCGTAACCGCCGGCTGCCGCGTGATGGATATTGCTGCTCATGCAAGACTCCTCGGACGGTCGTGGCATGAGCGTAGCAGATTCCGCACTGGATGGCGCCTCAGTAGCGCGCATCCCTGGGCTTGCCGCCCTTCGGCCAATCCTTGACCTTGTCGGGGAAGTCCGGGCGCGGCATATGCGTAAAATATTCGGCCACGTCGACGGCATCCTGGTCGGACAGATTGCCTTGCCCCAGCGGGAATTTCTGGCCGTGGCCCATCACCATGTTGGCCTTGACGAAGCCGGCCGCCGTGTAGGTGCGGGCCATGCCGGCACCGATATTGAAGGAACGGTCGCCCCACAGCGGCGGGAAGGCTACTACGCCATTGGCGCCCTTGATGCCCTCGCCATTTGCGCCATGGCAGACGGCGCATTGCTCGGCATATACTTTTTTGCCATGCACGGGATCGGGCAGCAGATTGCGGTCGATCTTCGCCACGCCGCGTCCCGCCACCTTGTCATTCGCCTGCGTGGCACCCTTCATCCAGTCGATATAGGCCACCATCGCCTGCAGGTCGGGGCCGTCCACGGGCAGCGGCTTGCCGTGCATGGAGCGGCGGAAGCAGCCATTGATACGCTCGCCCAGGCTGATGATCTTGCCGGCGCGCGGCGCTTCTGACGGGAAGAAGGCGGAAATGCCGAGGAAGGGCGAACCGTTGGCCACCGTGCCGCCATTCAGGTGGCAGCTGCTGCAATTGAGGTCGTTGCCCACGTTTTGCGGCAGGCGCGCGCGTGTTTCCGTCATCAGCTGCATGCCATGGATCAGCTGGTTGGCATTCGGATCGGCCGTCAGGGCGGCGAAGCGGGGCGTAACGAAGCCGCCCGCGTCCGGCGCCTTGAGCTTGAGTTCCTTGCGCACCTTGGCGATCTGCGCAGGCGTGACGGGCGCGCCTTGATTGCCCCACTTGCCGCGCACAAAGGTGAGGATTTCCGCCAGTTCCGTGTCCGACAAGCGGTCATACGCGGGCATGCCGAAGGAGCGGGGCGAATGCTGCGTGACGGCCGACTGCCAGCCCGTCAGCGCGATATGGATGACGGAGGTGGCATCCTTCGACTGCACCGAGTCGTTCTGCGCCAGCGGCGGGAAGATGTTTTCCACGCCGCGGCCGTCGCGGCGGTGGCAGGTGGCGCAAAACTGCAGGTAGCCGAGGCCGCCGCGCGTGTTGTACAGGGCGTCATTGCTGGCCGCCACGAGGGGCGCCGTTTTCTTCGGCGGCGCGGCCGCCCCATTCTTGGCCGGCAAACTGTGCAGGTAATGCGCCAGCGCATCGAGGTCGCCATCCGTGAAGTACTGCGTGCTGTGCGTGATGACTTCCGTCATGCTGCCGGCCGCCGTGCCGAAACTGTTGCGGCCCGTCTTGAGCAATTGCACGATGTCGCCTGGCGTCCACAGGCTGCGCAGGTTCACCGCATGCCAGCCGTCAAAGGTGAAGCCGGACAGGTAGTGCTTGCCGCCGCTGCCATCCTGGCCCATGGTCTTTTCCTGGAAGGCCACCCCGCGCGGCGTGTGGCAAGAACCGCAATGGCCGAGACCCTGGGCCAGATAGCTGCCCCGGTTCCACATGGCCGACTTGGCGCTGTCGGGCTTGAACGGCGCGTCGTCGAGGAAGACGGCGTTCCACAGCGACAGGCCCCAGCGCATGCTGAACGGCCATTTCATGTCCGTTTCGCGGTTTTGCTGCGCCACGGGCGCCACGCCGCGCTGCAGGTAGGCGTACAGCGCTTGCATGTCGTCGGGCGTGATCTTCGCGTAGGAAGGGTAGGGCATGGCCGGATACAGGTTGTGCCCGTCCGCCGCCACGCCCTTGCGCATGGCGCGGTCGAATTGTGCAAAAGTATATGTGCCCAGGCCCGTCTTGGCGTCCGGTGTGATATTCGTGCTGTAGATGGTGCCGAACGGCGTCTTGAGCTCCAGGCCGCCCGCCATGGCGGCGCCGTTCGGGCTCGTGTGGCAGGCCACGCAGTCGCCCAGGCGGGCGACATATTCGCCGCGCTTGATCAGCTCTGCCGACGCCGTGGGCGCAGGCGCGGCCCAGGCGCTGGCGCAGAAGGCCAGCATGCCCAGGAGCATGACGGCAAGCCGGCCAAACAGCGAGGGGGAGGAAGCAGGAGGGCGGCGCGAGCCGCGATGCAGGATGGAAATGGCGTTCATGGTGACCCTTTATTATTACGCGCAAGCTTACGCAGTCGTCACCACGGCGAACATTGGGAGTTTCTTTCGATCGACTAGGTAATTTTGCCTAGTGTTTTGAGATGGAAAATCGTGTAGGCCAACTTACAAGCTGGCCATGATGCGCTCACGCAGCCAGCGGTGCGCCGGGTCCAGGTGCATGCACTCGTGCCAGACCATGGCCATCTCGTAGTCGGGCAGGCTGACGGGCGGCTCGCATGTGCGCAAGGCGCCCAGCGCATTCTTCAGCAGGCGCGACGGCAGCAAGGCCACCATGTCGGATGCGGCCAGCAGGGGAGGCACGATGAGGAAATGCGGCACGGACAGCACCACCTTGCGCGTGCGCCCCAGCTGTTCCAGGGCCGTATCGACGTTGCTGCGGAAACCCCCGCCGTTGGGCGAGACGACGATGAATTCCAGCGCGCAAAACTGCTCGAGGCTAGGCGGCGTTTGCAGCAGCGGGTGGTCGCGGCGGCCCGCCAGCACATAGTGTTCGGTGAACAGGGTGCGATGGCGCAAGCCGGGCGGCGCTTCTTCCTGGGCCAGAAAGCCCAGGTCGACCTGGCCGCTTTCCAGGTCGTGCGCCATGCGCGCCGGCACGGCTTCGAAGACGGCCATGCGCGACAGCGGCGCCTGCGCGCGCAGGGCTGGCAGCATGGGCAGCAGGATCGCATACTCGGTGGCGTCGGCCGCCGCCAGGTTCCAGCGTACCTCGGCCGTGGCTGGCTCGAACGCCTGTTCCGGCTGCAAGACTTGCTCCAACTGGGCCAGCACGGCTTGCAAGGGCGCGAACAGAGCCAGCGCCCGCGCCGTGGGCAGCATGCCACGCGGGCCGGGCAAGAGCAGTGGATCGTCGAAAGCGGCGCGCAGCTTGCCCAACTGCACGCTGACGGACGGCTGGCTCAGGTGTAGCCGTGCCGCCGCCCGCGTGACGTTGCGCTCGATCAACAGCGCATTCAGGGTCAGCAGCAGATTCAAGTCCATCTTACGCAAATTGTTCATGACTATACCTTGTATATTAACTATTCATTTCCACTATGATAGCGCAAGCCCTACAGTAGTTCCTGTGATATCCATACTTCATCCATTACAGGAATAAACTGATGCAACTCCATGAATATACAAGCTTTGATGGTCTGGGACTGGCCCAGCTACTGCGCGATGGCGCCGTTTCCGCCACCGAATTGCAGGATGTCGCCATACGCGCCTGCGCCGCCGTCAACCCGCGGATCAATGCCGTGGTCGAGCTGTGGCCGGCGGATTTGACTGCCATCGACAGCGCAGCGCCGTTCGCCGGCGTGCCATTCCTGATCAAGGACGTGGCCGTCACCATGGCCGGCCAGCGCAGCGAAGCGGGCAGCCGCCTGGGCGCCGGCCATGTCGCCGCGCTCGATTCCCACCTGATGACGCAGTTTCGCGCCGCCGGCTTGGCGACATTCGGCCGCACGAGCACGCCGGAAATGGCCTTTGCCACTACCACGGAGCCCGTGCTGTACGGCGCCACGCGCAATCCCTGGAATTTGGGATTGAGCGCGGGCGGCTCCAGTGGCGGCGCGGCAGCGGCCGTGGCAGCCGGCATCGTGCCGCTGGCCCATGCGACGGATGCCGCCGGTTCCATCCGCGTACCGGCCGCGTCGACTGGCCTGTTCGGCTTCAAACCGAGCCGGGGCCGCGTCTCGAACGGTCCCGCCATGGACGAGATCTTCAGCGGACTGGGCGTGCAGCTGGGCGTGAGCCGCACGGTGCGCGACAGCGCCGCCTTGCTGGACGCCGTGCAGGCGATACTGCCGGGCGAGCCGTATCTGACCAGTCCGCCAAGCCACAGTTGGCTGTCGCAGGTGAGCGCGGCGCCGGGCAAGCTGCGCATCGGGGTGCAGCGCGCCGCCAGCAATGGCGCCCATCCCGTGCCCGCCGTCGATGCCGCGCTGGACGCCACCGTGCGCCTGCTGCAAAGCCTGGGCCACCACGTGGAAGAAGTGCAAGCCGCGCAGGGCGTGTCGTGGGAAGCGTTCGTGCACGCCAATGCCAGTATCTGGTGCGCCAACCTGGTGCCGTGGATCGATGCCCTGGCGCAAGAGAGCGGGCGCGCCGTGTCGCTGGACAACCTCGAACCGGCGACCCTCGCCTGTTACCGCCATGGCCAAACGATCTCTGCCGTCGATTTCGTGGCGGCCCTCGACGTGCGCAACACCGTCACGCGCCAGGCCGGCGCCTTGTTTGGGCAGTATGACGTCTTGCTGACGCCGACCATGCCGGATGTACCGTGGCCACTGGGCCGCTATGGGGAAAAGGAGGAACAGCTTGACGGTGTTGGCTGGACGGCGCGCCTGTTCGAGCATTCGCCGTACACGCCGCTGGCAAACGTGGCGGGCTTGCCGGCCATGTCCATGCCCTTGGGCATGTCGGATGACGGTTTGCCGATCGGCATGCAGTTCATGGCGGGCTACGCCAAGGATGGCGTGCTGCTGCGCCTGGCTGGCCAGCTGGAGCGGGCGGCGCCGTGGGTGCAAAGGCGGCCGCCCGTGTGGGCAGGTAATTAAGGAGGGGGATTACAGCGCGGCGAGGCGGGCCGCACCGCGGCTTTCCAGGCGAAAGCGGACTTTTCCCCACAGCCGGTCGTGGAAGGGCAGGACGATCACGTTGCAGATCGGCTCGACCACGGCCAGCAAGCCGCCAAAGGCCATGGAACCCGTGGCCCAGTACATGACGCCGAAGGCCACGCCCATGTGCAGGGCTGTCTGGCTGAGCTTTTCGCCGGCCAGGGCGGCAATGCCCAGGCGGCTGGCGGCGTAGCGGCGGCGGATCGCGTGCCAGGCTTTTTCGTGCCATGGCAGCAGGGCAACATTAATGACCGGTTCGATGATTGCGGCCAAGCCACCGATTGCCAGCGATCCCGTCAGCAAGTAGGCGAGACCGAAGGCGATCGACATATGCGTGCAGACCTGGCTGAATGTTTTGATGGCTGTAAACAAGGGATGCTCCTCTCTGTTGAATTCGCTTATCCTTGATGTAGATAGTAACGATTCTCATTTACAAAAGGAAGTAAAATATTTCAACTGAATCCATAGATTAAGACTATGAATTGAGAAATATTAATTGTTCTTACTGGATTATGGATGGCGTCAGGCACGCGCGGGGGAGGGGAGATGCTTCGCCAGGGCATGTGCTGCGCATGTGAGCAGCAAGGCTCCCATGCGCAGTCGGGCAAAGGCTGTTACGGCAGGGTTTTCAGTACATTCTTCGTCGGCACGGAGAAATTATAGTTGTCGTGGCGGTCCCAGTTGATCGACCACGTCATCACGCCGCGGAAGTCCGGATACGCCTGCAGCGGCTTGATGGTGCCGCAGTTGAGCAGGCGCGTCAGGCAATTCAGGGCATTGCTGACGTCGGCATTCGTCGTGAACCCGGAACCGGCCGAACTGCGCCCCGACGGCACGCCGAAGCCCACCTGGTCCGGTCGCAATCCGGCGAAGGTATTGCCGCCATAATTGAACCCCTCGATCAGCATGCGCGCCGTGGCCACCAGCTGGTCGGCCGAGCCCGCCTTGATGGCGCCCGTCGCGTACGGCGTGTAGATGTCGCCATTGTTGTAATACTGCGGGTGCAGCACCGTCAGCTCGCTGCGCAAGGCATTGATGATGGGAATGTAGGCGCCCCAGATGCTGCCGTAGCTCGTGTATCCCCCTTCCACATACACCCATTCGGGCGCCATCGACAGGTAGAAGCTGCTGCCGACCTTGGTTTTCAGGTTTTTCACGGCGATCGGCAGATAGGTCTGGATGGCCGCGCCTTGCGCCACGCCGTTTTCCAGGTCCAGGTCGATACCGTCGAAGCCATACTTGGTGATGATGGCGTACAGGCTGTTGGTGAAATTCGTCGCTTCGGCCGTATTGCCGACGGAAACGGAGCCGTTCTGTCCGCCCAGCGACAGGATGACTTTCTTGCCTTTCGCGCGCTTGGCCGCCACGTCGGCAATGAATTGCGCTTCCGTGCCCGCGCCCGGATCGATGGTCAGACTGACATTGCCGCCGCCCGCGTTGTCGCCGAAGGAAACGACGATCACATCCCAGTCATCGCTGACCTGGCTAATCGGATACGTGGCGCCGCTGGGGTTGGTGAAGTTGTGCCAGTAGCCGATCAGCGCGTGCTTGGCCAGGCCGGTGGGCGTTGGCGTTGGTGTCGGAGTAGGCGTTGGTGTCGGAGTAGGCGTTGGAGTAGGTGTTGGCGTCGGTGTCGGGGTGGGAGTTGGTGTAGGTGTTGGGGTAGGCGTGGGTGTCGGTGTCGGCGTCGGGGTAGGAGTCGGCGTGCCGCAGTCTCCCACCGCCGTCCAGGGCTGGCCGCTGCCGGCGCCGCCGCTGCTGGTCGACGGGTTATTGCCTTGCGTCCACCAGTTGGCCGTGTAATTGACGTTGTTGTAGCTGGCCTGGCCGCCGCCGTTGTAGGCGGTGCCGCTGTTCCACGGCGTGTAGCAGGCCACTGCTGCGGTCGCGCCGGCCAGCAACTGGCTCGCGCCACCGCTGGATCCATCGCCGCCGCCACCGCAGGCGGCCAGCGTGCCGCCGAAGAGGGTAAGGATGAGGGTATTCATGACTGTCCGGTTCACTTGCATCTCCTTGTGTGTTTTTAGTATGGCCGGGCGGCTGGACACCGTCCGCCGTTTCAGAGTGCAAGCATTACAAGTGGTAGTCAACTGGTTTTATTCATTGCGCAAGATCACAATACCAGTTGTGGCATTGCCCCATGAGATGGGCGATGCGAGCCATACCAGTGCCTATTTTCCAGTGCGCTGGTATGGTGTCCGGAATGGTGCCGGGAGCAGGGCGGGGAAGGGAGGAGCATGCGGGGCAAGGTCTGGCGGCGCAGTTTCCTTGCGCAAATCGGCGTACGGTACGCGCGACAGCTCCAGCAGCATCTGCGTCAAGGCCACCGTCTGGCGCCGCATCAGGCGGTAGTCCAGCGTGGGGTATGCGAGTGTTGAGACTTCTCATGCAAAATGGGCGGCAAATGCCTGATTTCATTGATATTGATGGCATTGGAAATACTGGCCACGAGCAATAACTTAGCACCAGGCCAGGCGCTAAGCCCGCGCGCCTCATCAGGCAATGTCTCTTTTTCAAGGGTTCCATGTTCCGCTCCTGAAAGAAAACCTGTAACTTCCTGCATGGCAGCGTGTCATGACGAAAGCGGAAATAATGAAAAAGATACTGATACTGGGTGCAGGCGGACAGGTGGCGCAGTGGGTCATCCGTGCCTTGGCGGGTCGTGAAGACATCGCCTTGACGCTGTTGCTGCGCAATCCCGGCAAGCTGCCTACGCCAGTCCCATCCAATGGCAGCGTGCTGGCCGGCGACGTGCTGGACCAGGCATTGCTGCGGCAAACGATGCCCGGTCACGACCTGGTCTACGCCAATCTGGTGGGCGACGACATGGAAGCCCAGGCCAACAGCATCATTGCCGCCATGCGGGCATCCAGTGTCGGGCGCCTGGTTTTCGTCCTGTCGATGGGCATCTACGATGAAGTTCCCGGCAAATTCGGCGCATGGAACAACGCCAGGCTGGCGGAACACCTGAAACCATTCCGCCGCGCCGCCGACGCCATCGAAGCATCCGGCCTGGCATACACCATCGTGCGTCCAGCCTGGATGACGGACGAAGACGAAGTCGACTACGAACTGACGACGCGCCACGCGCCATTCAAGGGCACCGTGGTATCGCGCAAGAGCGTGGCAAACCTGATCGCCAGCATCATCGAAGCGCCAGACTTGCACCTGCACGCCAACCTGGGCGTGAACAAACCAAACACGGACGGGGACAAGCCGTATTTCATGTAGCTTGTCCAAGCGAAGATATCCAGCGGCCACGACAGCGGCGCGCAGATGGGGAAAATCGCATTTGCGATTGGGGAGTTGGCGAAATGGGGGTTTTCTCAAATCCATCCATAACTTCGCATAATTTATATTATGTAAAACCACGACCTAAGTTAGGGATGTTCATTTCGAGCGCCGCCCGTCCGTTGAAGTAAATGTGCTACGGCTTCTGAAGTGAATTTGATACTCAAAGAATCAGCGCGCTTACCTAAAACTCTAGACACAACTTACCTTACCCGCACCAACCGCAGACAAATTCTAAGCCCAGCCGTTCGTTTCTCCGCACTTTGGCGTCCTACTACATCTTCAGAACCGTTAAGCTTACCTATGAAGGAAATGCCGCGGGGTCGATCGGTTACGACGCCGTGGATGTCCGGCAGCGTGCACATCAGCGCGATACAGTCTGCGCGGTATAGCGTTGCGTCACCAATAATGGATGCACCCAACCGCATCGGCAACCGCAGCTTGCTCTTGAGCGTTAAAAGCACTCATGCACTCTCCAAATTGTGTGTGGTGGCAGTCGCTGCATCGAGCAGGCCCATTGACCGTAAGATTTCGTGTGTATGGCCAACGGCCAAGCGAAATCCTGCCTCCAAGGAGACCAGCGATAGTTCAACCGAATTTAACTGTATCGGTTTGATTGATGAATTGGTATCGGGCACGTCCCAAACAACTCTTTCTGGATTTACACTATAAATTTGCATCCAATAGCGCCTAGCCCCCCTGCTGTCTGGGTTCGCCTACACGTCCGATCCCCTCTGGCAGGACGCTTAAGATGCTCAAGCAGCACATTAAAAACGTAGAGGGTCGCAAACGGATGTAAAATATTTTATACATTCATAGAGTGGCAGGTCATGAATATCTACGAAGTCGGAAAAGCAGTCCGCATCCGTCGCCTGGCCGTTGGGTTGACGCAGCAACGATTGGGAAGGTTGGCCGGTCTGTCGCGCCAGACAGTGCAGCAACTGGAGGCAGGAACCATTCGTGACTTGAGTTTCGGCCGCGTGGTGAATCTACTGGGGGTACTCGGGCTAAATTTTGCACCACCATCGATCAAGTCCAGGGAGAAAAAGTGCGGTTTGTGGATGGCGGCAAAAAATGCGAGCGTCAGCTACAGAGGTGAGCTTACTACCGAGCAGCTACAGCAGGCCTTGGCTACCGGACAGGCGCCGACAAACCATATATCCTACCTACAGCATTTTCTAGACGAAACGCCCCTGCAGGTAGTGGTCATGGCGGTCGAGGAAACGGCATACCTGGAAGCCGTCTCACCGGAACGCATTTGGGTATGCGTCGCTCAATTAGCCCGGCAATTAGGGAGTGTACGTAGCGAACTCTGGCTATAAAACTATCTTGGTGACATCTTAAGGTTAACCGATAGTGATACCACAGATGATGCAACTTAGGGTTGCTGGATAAAACCAACGATTATCATTGGAAGTACTTATGGCCTTGCCAATGAGTCGTCAGCCTCGCTGGTAAGCTTGATAGTGATTTGTTCCGCGACTTTTCCATTTTATCACTATCCCCTCCCCCCCCTCACTTGCACTAGGTGTTCGTCTGCTCGCAGAATTACCCCACTCTGTTTGACCAACCTTCCATTACTTGGTAAACGCTACCACGCATTCGTTTAACCCTGCATAGTCCAGATCTTTCAGGCACTCATGGATTCTGCCGATAAGTCAGGTGGAATTGTGCTACTAATGCAGGTCGGATTCCATTGCAAATTTACGGGAAAATTGGATTAATTTTCAATGCAACTTAACAATGACGCGCTAATTTATCATTACGCACCAATCTAGGCTATAGCAAGTCCAAGTTCCTATCTAATATTATCAAAAATACTTTTGAAGTAGGCGGGGTACTGCGTAATTGATGCAGCGATGACCGGTCGATGCGTTTTAAAAGCATTTGATGAGTATTGTTCGCTATAGCCAGAGCTCCGTAACGCTTCTGCAACGTCAATTGCCACTGCTCTATCCGCCAGTCCCTCGTCAAATATAGAAATCGATAAGCGGTCAGCAAGACCATACTTCAACGACTTCTGGAAAAACTGTAAAACTGCGGCTTCTTCACTTACTAAATTATTTCCAAAAAGAAACTGAGAAACAGCAGAGACAATCAAGGAGCACTCAAAGCACAACTGCTTTTCTAAAAAATCCATAATATCAAGCTCGGTCAATTTTCTGGCGCCTTCTCCCCAAGGACGAGTTCCACCCGCCATTTTAGCGCTACCCAAAATTGCTGAGTAGGGTGCTGCATTAATCCACAACTGAGCCAACAAATAAGAAATATTTGATGGAAGAACGGAATGGAAAAACATACTGTCCAGCAATATCTGAAATAGAGGCCAAATGCTATTCAACCATTCACCATTGGTTTGGAGGCTAAGCAACGATTCCCGATTCAGCTCTACCCATTCTTCAACTTTACGGGCGTCAGCAACACCCAACCTGGAGACCAACGTCGGCCTTGTAAACGACACAAGGCTCGCGTAAACTTGGCACATGCTCAGCCCAGCCGACCTGCCCAACGACATCGCCGCCTTGAAGGTGCTGCTGCTCGCTCAAAACGAGGTGGTTGAAGGGCTGCGCGAACAGCTGAACACGCGCGCCGTCGAGATCGAGCACCTCAAGCTGCAGATCGCCAAATTGCGGCGCATGCAATTCGGCCGCAAATCGGAAAAGCTGGATCATCAAATCGAGCAGCTGAAGCTGCAACTGGAAGACCTGCAAGCCGACGAGGCCGAGGCGGCGCGCGAGATGCCGGCGGCCGACCAGGCGCCGCGAAAGAAGTCTGTGCGCCGGCCGTTGCCCGATCATTTGCCGCGAGACGAAAAGGTTTATGCGCCGCCGGCCGATGCTTGCCCGGCTTGTGGCGGCGGCCTGCGGCCGCTGGGCGAGGACGTGGCCGAGCAACTGGAGTTCGTGCCGGCCAGCTTCCGCGTGATCCGCCATGTTCGTCCGAAACTGGCGTGCTCCTGCTGCGACGCCATCGTCCAGGCGCCGGCGCCAAGCCGGCCGATTGAGCGCGGCATCGCCGGCCCCGGCCTGCTGGCGCATGTGCTGGTTGCGAAGTTCGCCGATCATCTGCCGCTGTACCGCCAGGCCGTCATTTACGCCCGCGAAGGCGTCGACCTCGATCGTGCGCTGCTGGCGGACTGGGTCGGCGGCGCTAGCGCATTGCTGCGTCCGTTGGTCGATGCCATTCGCCGCCACGTGCTGACGGCGTCGAAGCTGCATGCCGACGACACGCCGATCCCGGTGCTGGCGCCCGGCAATGGCAAAACCAAGACGGGCCGTCTGTGGACTTATGTGCGCGATGACCGGCCCGCCGGCGACACCACGCCAGCGGCGGTTTGGTTTGGCTACACGCCCGACCGCAAGGGCATCCATCCGCAAACCCACTTGGCCAAGTTCGAGGGCGTGCTGCAAGCCGATGCCTACGCTGGCTTCAACGCTTTGTTCGAAGACGGCACGATCCAGGAAGCGGCTTGCTGGGCGCACGCTCGGCGCAAATTCCACGACCTGCACGCGGCGCGCGCGACGCCGCTGACCACCGAGGCGCTGCGCCGGATCGCCGAGCTCTATGTGATCGAGGCCGAGATCCGGGGCAAGCCGCCCGACGAACGACGACAAGTTCGGCAAGCCCGCTCGCGCCCGCTGCTCGAGGACTTGGAGCACTGGCTGCGCTCCACGCTCGATACGCTGTCGCGCAAGTCCGACACGGCGGCGGCGATCCTGTACGCGCTCAAGCTCTGGCCGGCGCTGCTGCGCTACTGCGACGACGGCGCCATCGAGATTGACAACTCGGCGGCCGAACGCGCCTTGCGTGGTGTCGCCATTGGTCGGCGCAACTATCTGTTCGCCGGCGCCGACAGCGGCGGCGAACGGGCCGCCGCGATCTACTCGTTGATCGGCACGGCCAAGCTGAACGGTGTCGCACCCTCCCCACACTGTCATTTTCGAAATGTTGAGTGATGAGGAATCCATATATACCTAGAGATCGGAGAATGTAGTGTAGGACGGGAGCGATTCGCATAGCAAAACTAATATGCGGTTTACTTGCACACAGGACACAGATATAGTCTAGGCAACAAATTAGTGCGGACCTGATTGGAGCATTTAGGCATGAACTCATCTTATACCCGTCCCATCAGGCCTGTAATCCTTGTCGTGGACGACACGCCGGATAATCTTCTGTTGATGGCCAACTTGCTCAAGGATAGTTATACGGTCAAAGCAGCGAATAACGGCGAGAAAGCACTGCGCATCGCGCGCGATGTACCGCCGCCCGACCTCATCCTGCTTGACATCATGATGCCTGGGATGACCGGCCACGAAGTGGCGCAGGCACTGCAGGGCGACCCGGCCACGCGCGACATACCCATCATCTTCTTGACCGCTATGGCCTCCAGCGAGGACGAGACGCACGGTCTGGAGCTGGGCGCGGCCGATTACATCACCAAACCGATCAGCCCGCCCGTGGTGCTGGCGCGCGTACGCACCCAACTCAAGGTCAAAGACGCGGCCGACTTCCTGCGCGACAAGAACGAGTACCTGGAACAGGAAGTCCAGCGCCGCACGCGCGAGCTGGGTGCGATCCAGGATGTCACGATCCACGCCATGGCCTCGCTGGCCGAGACGCGTGACAACGAGACCGGCAACCACATCCGCCGCACCCAGCACTACGTCAAGGTGCTGGCCGAACATCTGAGCGAGCATCCGCGCTTCCGCGCTTTCCTCGACCCCGACACCATCAAGCTCTTGTTCAAGTCGGCGCCGTTGCACGACATCGGCAAGATCGGCATCCCCGACCGCATCTTGCTCAAGCCTGGCCGCTTCGAACCCGAGGAATTCGAGATCATGAAGACCCACACCACGCTCGGGCGCGACGCCATCGCCCACGCCGAACAACAACTGGGCATGGACGTCGACTTCCTGCGCCTGGCCAAGGAGATCGCCTACTCACACCAGGAAAAATGGGACGGCAGCGGCTACCCCGAAGGCCTGGCCGGCGACGCCATCCCGATTTCGGCGCGGCTGATGGCGGTGGCCGACGTCTACGACGCCCTGATCAGTCGTCGCGTCTACAAGGAAGGCATGCCGCATGAAAAGGCAGTGCAGATCATCGCCGAGGGGCGCGGCTCGCACTTCGATCCCGACGTCTGCGACGCCTTCCTGGCCAACCTGCCCGCCTTCCAGCAGATCGCCGCGCGCTACGCCGACAGCGACCAGGACATGGCCAAGCAGGCTGCCGCCATCGCACACACCCTGCCTGCACAGTGAGCGCCGGCATGCGTTCGCCCCTGGCTTATCTTGAACGACTGCGCCTGCGCCAGAAGCTTGCGGCCGGCTTTTGCGCAGTGCTGCTGCTGGCCCTGGCGCTGGGGTTGCAAAGCCTGCGCACCCAAGACCAGTTGAGTAGCGACATGCAGCGCCTGCTCAGCGAGGGCATGATCGGCATCGTACAGGTCAAGGAGGCCCGCATCCAGCTCAACCGCTTCGAGCTAATGCTGCACAAGGTGGCCAACGGCCCGGACCCTGTTGCCGTCGACAAGGCGCTCGAACAGCTAGACAAGACGCGCGAGCAGCTACACTTTGCCGTCGACGAGGCCCGCGCCACCCTGCTGCGCATCGACAACCAGCAACGCCATAACGTCTTTGAAAGCATGCTGGCGCGCGCCGAGCGCATCGCCGACGAGGCAATCGAACTGGCGCGGCTGCACCGCAATGCCGAAGCCAACGCCCTGCTCAACAGCGAGCGCTTCCAGCACGCGATGCGCACCGCCGACCGGCAGATGGCCGAGATCGCCGCCGTCAAGGATTCCAACGCCCGCAGCACCATCTACCAGATTCGCCAATTCGCCCTCACCAGCAGCACCCTCACCTACGCCCTGCTGATCGGTGGCCTGGCGGTGGCGCTGCTATGCGCCTGGTGGATCAGCATCTCGATCCGGCGCCCGGTCAACCGCCTGCGCGAGGCGGTCGATGCGCTGGCCGCCGGCCAGCTCGACAGCGTGATTCCGCACACTGACTACCAGAACGAAACGGGCGACCTGGCCCGCGCCATCGCCAAGTTGCAGGTCGAATCGCGCCAGCTCGACATGCAGCGCTGGATCAAGTCGCAGGAAGCCTCGATCCAGGCCGAACTGCAGCAAGCGGCCAGCCTGGACCAGGCCGCGCAGCGCCTGTTGACGCTACTCGCGCCGCTGGTGCAGGCTGGCCAGGGCGCGCTCTACTTGCTTGACGAAAACGCCGCCGCATTGCGCCTTGCCGCCAGCTACGCCGCCGATCCGGACCATCCGCCGGCGCCGCAACTGGCGTTGGGCAGTGGCCTGCTGGGTCAGTGCGCGCAGGACCGCCAGCCGCTCCGGCTCGACGCCCTGCCGGACGACTACGTGCAGATTCACTCGCAACTGGGGCGGTCGCGCCCACGCCACCTGCAGGTGCTGCCACTGCTGCACGGCGAGCGCCTGATGGGCGTGCTGGAGCTGGCCGGCTTCGACGCTCCCAGCGAATCGGGCCGGGTGCTGATGGACGAGCTGCTGCCCAAACTGGCGATGTCGCTGGAAATCAAGGCACGCAGCCACGCGGTGCAGGCCATGGCGATCGAACTCGAAGCGCAGCAGGTGGTGCTGAAAGCCACCGAGGCCTGGTATCGCGGCATCATCGAGGCTGCGCCGGACGGCATGCTGGTAATCGATGTGCACGGCCTGATCATGATGACCAACCCGCAGCTCGACCAGCTGTTCGGCTACGAGGCCGGCGAGTTGGTCGGCTTGCCGATCGAAACGCTGGTGCCGCCGGAGGCGCACGGGCGCCACGTCGGCTCGCGCAATGGTTTCATCGAGCAAGGCACGGCACGCCAGATGGGCATGACAGGCGCCGACCTGCACGGTATGCGCAAGGATGGCAGCCGCTTCTCGGTCGAGATCGGCCTGTCGCGGCTGCCGGCTATCGCCGAGCGCGGCGTTTGCGTGTGCGCCTCGGTGCGCGACATCAGCGACCGCAAGCTGGCGGAGGCCGAGGTTCTGCGCGCCAAGGAGATCGCCGAGGACGCTACGCGCGCCAAGAGCGATTTCCTGGCCAACATGAGCCACGAGATCCGTACGCCGATGAACGCAATTATCGGCATGAGCCATCTGGCGCTGCGTACCGATCTCGATAAGAAACAGCGCAACTACATCGAGAAAGTGCACCGCTCAGCCGAGAACCTGCTGGGCATCATCAACGACATTCTTGACTTCTCCAAGATCGAAGCGGGCAAGATGAACATAGAGCAGGCCCCGTTCCGGCTGGAGGACGTGCTGGAGAATTTCGCCAGCATGATCGGCCTGAAGGCCGAGGACAAGGGCCTGGAACTGCTGTTCGCCACTTCGGCCGACCTGCCGACCGCATTGGTAGGCGATTCGCTGAGGCTGGGTCAGGTATTGGTCAACCTCGGCAACAACGCCGCCAAGTTCACTGAACGCGGTGAGATCGTGGTCGGGATCGAGATGGCTGCCGACGCCGGGGATCAAGTCGAGCTTCACTTCTGGGTGCGCGACAGCGGTATCGGCATGACGGCCGAGCAGTGCGAACGCATGTTCCACTCGTTCAGCCAGGCAGACAGCTCGACCACGCGCAAATACGGAGGTACCGGGCTAGGTCTGGCCATCTCCAAGAAGCTGGTGGAGCTGATGGATGGCCGGATCTGGGTCGAGAGCATGCCGGGCGAGGGCTCGACCTTCCACTTCAGCGCCCGTTTCGGACGCCAGACCGAGGTGCAGCCGCGCCGCATGTTCCACGCCGACGAGCTGCTCGGCCTGCGCGTGCTGGTGGTCGACGACAACGCCAGCGCGCGCGAAATCTTGTCGACAATGGCTCGCAGTTTCGGCTTGGAGGTGGACCTCGCTGACAGCGGCCACAGCGCGCTGCGCACCATGGTCGAGGCTGAGCGCAAAAGCCTGCCCTACGACTTGGTGCTACTGGACTGGCGCATGCCGGGCATGGACGGCGTCGAAACGCTGCAGCGCATGCAGAGCGGCGCCGTGACTCACATCCCTTCTGTCATCATGGTGACTGCCTTCGGCCGGGACGACGCTCAGGAAGCGGCGGCGCTCCAGCAGGTGGCGCTGCCAGCCGTGCTGACCAAGCCAGTCACCCCGTCGACGCTGCTCGAAGCAATCGGCGAGGTACTGGGCAAGGGCGTGGTGGCCGAAACGCGACAGGCAGAGCGACAGGACCGCAGCGCGGCCGACCAGGCCCGCATGGCCGGCGCCCGCCTGCTGCTGGCCGAGGACAACGATATGAACCAGGAGCTAGCGCGCGAGCTGCTTGAAAGCGCTGGCATCGTGCTCACCATCGTAGGCGATGGGCAACAGGCGCTGGACCTACTGGCTCAAGCCGGGCCCGTCGCCTTCGACGGCGTGCTGATGGACTGCCAGATGCCAGTGATGGATGGCTACGAAGCCACCCGCCGCCTGCGCGCCCAACCCCGCTACGCTCAGCTGCCGATCATCGCCATGACCGCCAACGCCATGGCCGGCGACCGCGAAATGGCGTTGACTGCCGGCATGAATGACCACATCTCCAAGCCGCTGAACGTCACCGCCATGTTCGCCACCATGAGTAAGTGGATCCGCCCGGCGCAGTCGGCATTAGCAGCGCCCCCAGCGGGGCAGCCAGATTCCGCAGGCAAAGTGGTTGCGGCCCTACCTGCCGAACTCCCCGGTATCGACCAGCGCGCCGGCCTGGCGACCAGCATGGGCCGGCAGGACCTTTACCTGCGCATGCTGGTGCGCTTCCGCGACGGCCACGCTAGACTGCGGGGGGAATTTGAGGCTGCGCGGCAAAGCGATGACCCCACAGCGGCGGCGCGGGTAGCCCACACCTTGCGCGGCACCGCCGGCAACGTCGGTGCCAAAGGCGTGGCGGCGACAGCTACCGCACTGGAACTGGCATGCAAAGCTGGTGTAGCCGAAGCCGAACTGGCTGTGCTGCTGACGGCGGTCGAAAACGAACTGGCGCCGGTGCTGCTCGGCCTGGCGGCACTGGGCAACTATACTGCAGCGGCAGAGAACACCCGGGCCGGGGCCATCGCAGCGGCTCCCGCCCTGCCGCCGGACGCGGCCGCCACACTTGCCCAGCTGCGCAAGCTGCTGGCCGACAGCGACACCGCCGCGCTGGATGTGCTGGAGACATTGGAATCGCAAGCCGCCGGCCACCCGCTGGCGCGACAGCTGCGCAAAGTCAGCCAGGCAATTGAACGCTTCGACTTCGACGCTGCGCTGGAAGCGCTTGATGCCGTGGTGAAGCCAGCCTGACAAGCAAGGCCGCCGCGCGATTCGCCTTAGGCCGGGGGCGGCACCGACGGCAGGCTGACAATCAGGGTGGTGGTCTGGAGCTCGTCATCGACGGCGAAGGCCACCTCGCCGTATTGCGCGCGCGCCAGCAGGCGTGCCGAATACGTGCCCAGGCCGGTGCCGCCGGACTTACCTTCGGTGACGAACTTGTCAAAGAAGCGTTCGCGTATCGGTTCCGGGATCACACCCTTGTTGACTATCTCGATGCGCAACGGGCTTCCGGCGTACAGCGTGGCAATGACACGGGTGCGCTCTGGCGCCGCCTCGCAGGCGTTCTTGATCAGATTATTCAGCAGCGAATAGGTCAGCATGGCATCGCCCAGCGCTAGCGGAGCGTCGATGCCGACATCGAAATCGGTGTCGACCGCCAACACCAGCTGCTTACCCGAGTAAGTGGCGCGTGCCGTCTCCACCACCCGCCGCAGCATGTCGCTGATGGGAAGCGGCGCTGCATGGAGCACGTATTTTTCCGTCTCGATCTTGTACAGCTCGGTCGACAGGTTGACCATGTCTGTCACCTGCAGCATGGCCTGCTCCGCCAGCCGCAAATGCTCAAGTTGTCGTCGGTCCAGGTCGGCGGCGTCGATCAGCGACTGCACGATGCCGATGGCGCCGGCTAGTGGCCCCTTGAGGTCGTGCCGCGTCATGGCCTCAACGTCATCGCGCAGGCGGGCGATGGCCAGCATATTATCGTAGTCGGTCTGCAAGTGACGCCGCAGCTCGACGTAGCGCATGAAGTTGTCGACCCGAAGCTTGAGCTGGACCGGGTCGATTGGTTTGGTAATGAAGTCCACCGCACCCAACTCCATGCCCTGCAGGCGCGCGGCGTCGTCGGTCAGGGCTGTGACGAAGATTATGGGCACGTTTTCCGCGCCGGGATGCTGGCGCATGCGGCGCGCCACTTCAAACCCGTCCATGCCAGGCATCATCACGTCCAACAGCACCAGGTCGGGTGGCGTGTCGCTGCAGCACAGAGCCAACGCTTTCTCGCCGTTGTGCGCTGCCTTGATGCGGTAGCGGCCCTTGAACACATTGGCCAGCACGTACAAGTTGTCGGCAGTGTCATCGACCAAGAGCAAGGTCGGCGGCAACGGTTGCGGCGGTGGCAAATGAACCACAGCCGGTGGCACGACGACCACATCGTCTACGATTACAGCAACGAGCGGCGCATCGATGTTCGTGTCCGGCACTGGTGGTGCAACCTGGTGCGCCATCGCGCGCTTGATGCTGGTGGCCAACCGGCCCGCCGTGTAGGGTTTGACCAGCAGGTCGCTGACACCGCTGCTGATGGCCGTTTCGATGCGGCTGCGCTCGGCCTCGGCGGTGATCATGATGAACGGCATGTGCATATGGCGCGGACTGGAGCGTATCATCTGCAGCAGGGCGATGCCGGTCAACGCCGGCATATTCCAGTCGGAGATCACCAAATCATAACGCTTGCGCTCAATCATGCGCCAAGCTTCAGAGCCATCGGCTGCGAGATCCACCGATCCGTAGCCAAGCGAGGCCAGTTGGCCAGCCGTGACCTTGCGCATTGTTTCAACATCATCAACCACCAGTATTCTCAGCACTTGTGCCATGTCTCCCCCATGTGAGGCCTGCTACGTGGGGTAGCACACCGTTTCATTTATTATGCGGCATTTTTTTATCGATTTGAAACGAAAGCATTTCAAGCCGTCAAGGTCGGCTTCTGGCCCAGGCTGTATAAAAACGTCAATCGCTGTGACGCCATCATCGATCAAATCCCCCAACTAGCCATGACGTCACTGGGCAGACGCTTACCATACTGCTGAAGACGGGGTAATTGCAATGACAGGAGAACGCTTACCGTTCGCAAGAGTGGGAGATCACATTCGCAGAGAGACCCAACTGAACATTAAGGCTGACATTCGAACTGGTAGCAACGTTCATGAACACCTTGCACCCACAAGGCCCTACAAAGTCTTAGAATTCAAAAGCTTAGATGAACGTGAACGGAGAACTTAGGGCGTAAGTCAAATTAATAGTGGAGGTTATATGTACTTTTAGTGATAGCGCCTAAAGCTAATTCTTTATCGTCTCGGCCTTGAGCCACCCGGATAGCTGCACCGAGTATTTGTCTAATCCGCTAACTGATCGCCGCTCCGCATAGGATGGCTCAGCCGATCTCCTTGAACTTCCGAGACGTGAATTCGACGCGTGGTTGTGGAAAAGCCCATCTCTTCGCTCCACACGACAGTTGAGTCTTGCATTCTGACATCCCCGTCCTGATTGGCGTCGACGCTGTCAACAGGCCTGGTCATGCGGCAGTATAAGCGGATTCAGCTCATAACCTAATTCCTATCCGTAAGAACAACGCATCACCTGTGCTCGATGAAGCATTGAGCTCTCTTACAAATGCCTCAAGTCCTGGAAAAACGGTACGTTACTGGGGATGAAGTCTGATGCCTTAGGTTTCGTTGACGGTGCTTTTCCAGTTTCCAAAAACCAGTAACAATGCTTAGCAGCCCGAGTTATTCCCACGTAGGCAAGGCGAAGCATCTCCTCCTTCTGGGACGTGTCGTACGCATCTGAGTCGTCTGGGTCGCCAATCTTTGCAATTCGATAGATTTGGTTCTTGTAAGGAGAGCTGATCTTAAATTTACAGTCGCCGAGCAGAAAGACTGCATCCGCTTCCAGTCCCTTCGATTTGTGGATGGTCATTATTCGCAGCCGTTGTTTCTCGTCCGGTAGCCTTCGGTCGACAGTGTGGGTAGCGCGCACAACGTCTTCGATGCGGCTTCGCTCAGTATCCCCGCCTTCACGATAGAGAATTAAAATCTCATCTCCGGCCGCATAGTGGGTCGACACCAGTTTGCGCAGCTTGGCATCATCCGACTCGTGCACCTGCACAGGGACCGGATCTCTCGCTGCGGGACCATCTGACTTGGCCTTCTTTCCGGGTATCGATGACGCCATTGCTACGATTTTTTCGGCAGCGTCGATGATGAGCTGATGGCTTCGGAAATTCTCACGCAGCATGATCGGAGTGACAGACGGAGACGGGAACTCTTCTTCGAAGTTGATGAAATACTGCGGCGAACTCCCCCGCCAGCCATATATCGACTGCCAATCATCCCCAACACACAACAGAGAACTATGCCGCGCACGGCGGCCTGCGGATAGGTCCTGCCCACGCCGACGCACCTCCTGCAAGGAGCCCATTATCCAAGATACGATTTGTGGAGAAATGTCTTGGAACTCGTCGATCATCAGCTGCGACATAGAGCGCAGAATGCCATCCGGGACCAGACTGAGGTTTTCAGAATTGCCTTCGCCGAACAGCGAAAACATCTGGTTAAAAGTCATCAAACGAGGTTTTTGCTTCCCAAGATACTCGATGAATTTTGGCCAAAAAATTCCCAGCGCTTCAAAGAACAGCCGTTCGGAATCGTTCTTCGCAAATTTCATCTTGGCGATGGCGACAGTGACGTTAAGACCCAGATTTTCGATGAAGGCAGCGGCTGCCACGAAGCAGTCAAGAAGTGGCGAGCTTGAAAGGTCACCACTGACCTGATAATCGAATGTTGGAGAAAACGCAGCCCGGTCCGATAACCATTTAACGAGTGTTACCAGATCCGCAGCGGTGTCCACCCATATGATTTTTTTCCCAGAGTACGCATCACAGATCGTCTTTTTCACCGCCATCTCGGACACAAGCAAAAAAGTAGAATTGGGTCTATAGGTTTTTTCGCCAGGGTAGTTGTTAGGCCGCAGGACGACGGCGATTTCGGGCGATGCGGCAATCCTCCCGTGAATTTGCAAGGCGACATTTTTGACCAAAATCGTCTCCCTCGCAGCGGTAACGCCTGGGATTGGCCACGCCCCAGCATCCGCCCAAGCCTTTTCTATTAAATCCATGGACTCGACATCGCGTTCTGCGACAGACTTGATGGCCGTCGTCCGTTTTTTTACAAGCTCGCTATCAAGGTTCTTCACATCAAAGCTGAGTGAGTGATAATAGAGCGCCCCGATTAGCTCAGTGAATCGTAGACTCTTCGAATACAACTCACTGTAGCAACTGTTAAGCAACTCGCGCTGCTTTTCGTTGAGGCGCGTTTGAAACGGATTATCGAGCGTCGCTGTGGCGTCGTCCTCTTTCTGCTTGCTCCCAAAAAACTCGAACGAGTTAATTTTCTCATCGTAGAGTGACCGAGTGAAGCCTAAGATTTTCGCGTGAAAAGTGCTCACCAGAGCTTCGGCTGTCTCTTGAGAAATAGCCCTCTTCCACAGCTGAAACGTCTGACGCAACTTGCCAATGAAGTCCAGCCTAGATAGCTTGGTGAACGTCACGACGGTCATAGAGCCCAGTTCAAAATCGAGGTAGTGGTGCAGCAAAAGAATGCGCAAAATAAGCGTCGTCGATTTGCCTGAGCCCGCGCCAGCAATGACATATGTCGACGGGGTCCGACTAAGAATCATCTTCCATTGTTCCGTTGTTGGCTGCTTGTGCTTTGGTAACAAGGCGGTAACGTCAACACGCATGCGCTGCTCTACTTCGGCTGTGATCGGCAGCTTCCAATCGTTGAAGAGAAAATTGTCAATGCCAGGACGCGCGCCGGCGACATTGCGCGAATCCTTGATCTCCAATTCCAAGCGGCCTGCAGCATACCCTTCGGCATACGCCTGAAGGCTTCCGCGGCGCTCTCCTCGCTTATACCCCGCGCTATCGCCTCGTTTATAGCCCGCGCTGTCGCCCCGCGCGAAGGCTCGGCTCCAGGACTTGTCGTGGCGCGCAGAAAGTGCTGAAAGGACCTCGCCGATAATCCAAGCTAGATGTTTTTTAAAGAAGGGAAGTTCAGATGGTGGGACCAAGTCGGGTGCAGCAAATTCTCTGTTCATGTAGTGGAATCAAAATTATAAAAGCCAAGAGAAACACACTATCATAAAATTGCCACATGGATACTTTTTGCAGCATTTGCCAGCGCCGTTAAATTCAGGGCCAAGGTTGTATACATAAAGTCACCAAGCATCCTCGTACGGTTGACCGCCCGCCAGTTAGTTCGCCTGGAATTGCGGATGATCCAGTACTGATTGCGGAACTCATCTTCTATTTGCTCAAGTATCCGCAGTGAATTAGCGTCAAAATTTGCCATGTCACGTCCCTCCTCCCCTTCAATCGAGGTGGAGTAACTGTCAGAACGGACAAATCGTCCACCACTTGTGGCAATCCCGGTGCGGTCGCCAGGTACACGACGCCGAGATTGCTGTTGCACCAGCTCTGTAGGCCGTCCATGCAATGACCTGATAGCGCCTGGAATGCGACCTGCGCAGCGCGCAGCATGTTTGTACAAAACGGCACCGCCATACATCGACCTTCGGCACCACGATGCCCCTGGAGCGGAAGTAGCGTTTCTGGTCCAGCGCCCTGCCCTGCATTTCCTTGCCGCAGTACTTCGCAAGCCGCATTGGAGCGATGCGTTGTCAGGCAGCGGCAACATCGGGGGCTCTGCAAATCGATGATGCCTATTTTTCTACAACATATTGCACAACGTATTGTATGATCGGGTTTCACCGAGGAGTAACGTTAAAATGCGCTATCACTTATATCTGCTTCAAACGCTATCGGCGCTGTCCATAGTGTGTACATCGGGGGCGTTTGCCGAGGAACCTGGCATTTCACGAGATGAAAAGGGGGCGATCATCGCCTCCCTTGATAGCACCTTGAAGGCGAACTATCCGTTTCCCGACATCGCAAGAAAAATTGCGCCGGTGCTTCAGGAGCGTCTGAAAAAGGGAGATTATGATTCCGCGGCCACGAAGGCAGAGTTTGCGAGCAAGCTGACCGACGATCTCCTCAAAGTCAGCGGCGACCTGCATTTCTTCGTGGGGGCCGACGCAAAATGGATCGCGGAATTCAAGGCGAAAGCCAATCCGGCGCTCAAGGCCAAGATACGAAAAGAAGAATTGAGCACGCTGGAGGAGAGCAATTTCGGTTTCGATGAGGTCGCTCGCCTGAAGGGAAATATCGGCTATATACGATTCAGCTATTTTGCCGATCCGGAACTTGCCTATGATACTGCCGCGTCCGTCATGCGCTTCGTCGGCAATACGGATGCCCTCATCATCGATTTGCGCTATAACAATGGCGGACATCTGGAAATGGCGCAATTTCTGGCGAGCTATTTCTTCTCCAGCGAGAAAGACCAGTTGCTCTTCGACTATTACTATAATGAGGATGGCAAGCGTATCCAGCGCGGGCAATGGGTGCTGCCGGGCCTGCCTGGCAAGCGCATGGTGGACAAGCCGGTCTATATCCTGACCGGCTCCACGTCGTTTTCCTCCGCAGAATGGTTTTCCTATGCGATGAAGAAGCTCGGGCGAGCGACACTGATCGGGGAGCGGACCGCCGGCGGCGCGCATCCGGTTGCACGCAAGCCGCTCAACGACGATTTTTTCGTGCAAGTACCGATCGGCCAGATCCAGGATCCCGTGGACCATGGCGATTTCGAAGGAGCCGGCGTACAACCCGATATCCCAAGCCCGTCCATCCGCGCACTGCCTGTGGCGCACAAGCTGGCGCTTGAAAATCTGGCGAAGACCGATGACGCCAGGCGAACCGAATTTGCCTGGCTGCTCCCAAGCTTGACGGCAGCCATCGAGCGCCCGCACGTCGATGCGGGGATGTTGACGAAAGCCGCCGGAAAATATGAAGGCCGCCAGATCATCCTGGAGAATGGCACACTCTACTATATCTGGCGCGACCGGTTCCGCGTGGCCCTGGAGCCGATCGGTCCCGACCTGTTCGCGGTGGAAGGCGTGTCCGATTTTCGATACCGCTTGAATGTTTCGCGCGGAAAAGTGACGGCGCTGGAACGGGTGAATCAGGACGGCAGTATCCAGCGGTACCAGCGCCTTGACTAAGGGCACACCTCAGGGGACACATCACCCGGCCGCGATCGATGACGCCGTGTTTCTCGGCCGCGCTGTCGAACGGCTGAGCGTCCTGATCGCTGAGCAATCCCAGACTGTCTTCGATACGATGGGGATCGTCATCCCGGTTCGCTCGTGTTCGCTGATGACTGTTCTTGCAACGCTCGGCACGGCCTCCGCCTCGGATCTGGCGCGCGAACTCGGACATTCGCACCAGCTGGTCATGCAAAAGATACCCAAGCTGCTCCGTCTGGGCCTGATACAGTATCGGAATGATCACAATGATGCCCGGCGACGGATATTCATGCCCACCGATGAAGGCTTGTCGCAGCTTGCGAAATTCGAGCAGTGCACGGTGCTGATCCGGGCGGCCTATGCCGGCTTGTTTGCCGAGGTGGGGGACGTCAGGCAATTCGTGGATCGGGCCGCCGATGCGCTCAAGGAGAGGCCGCTGGAGAAACGCATCAATTCTCCGGTCTGACCATGCCCTGAAGTAAGGCTGCTGGCGCACCCGTCGCCTTCCTGCCGGAATACATTGATGTAGATCAATCAATTTTCCTACCGTGTGCAGCAGAATATGATCATTCGCAAGGCTCTGTCGAACAGACCATGGCAGAGCGCTAGGCTGGCACAACCATCCACGACACATGCCTTGTCCCCAGCCCAGCCCAGCGCTCGCGCCAGCGCCCTGCATTACGCATGACCAACTTCACAAGGAATAACATGATCCCCACTACCATGAAAGCCGCCGTTGTCGAACAACTGGGCCAGCCGCTGGTGCTGCGCGACGTTCCCGTGCCGGTGCCAGGCCCCGGCCAGATCCTCGTCAAGACGGAAGCTTGCGGCGTCTGCCACACGGACTTGCATGCGGCGCGCGGGGACTGGCCCGTCAAGCCGACGCCGCCGTTCATTCCCGGCCACGAAGGCATCGGCCTGGTGGTGGCCGTGGGCACGGGCGTGACCGAAGTGCAGCTGGGCGAACGGGTCGGCGTGCCCTGGTTGTACTCGGCTTGCGGCCATTGCGAACATTGCCTGGCAGCCTGGGAAACCGTGTGCGCCGAGGCGCAGTTCGGCGGCTATACCAAAAATGGCGGCTTCGCCGAGTACATCCTGGCCGACCCGCGCTACGTCGCGCACATTCCGGCGGGTCTTTCTGCCGTGCAAGCGGCGCCCATCATCTGCGCCGGCGTGACCAGTTACAAGGGCATCAAGGAAACGGGGGCGCGACCGGGCCAGTGGCTGGCCGTGTCCGGCATCGGCGGACTGGGCCACCTGGCCATCGAATATGCGGTGGCCATGGGCTTGCGCGTGGCGGCCGTCGACATCGATGAAGGCAAGCTGGAGCACGCGCGCGCCCTGGGCGCCGAAGTGACCATCAATGCGCGCCAGGGCGACCCGGTCGCGGCCTTGCGCGAAGCGACCGGGGGCGGCGCCCACGGCGTGCTGATCACGGCACCGTCGATCGATGCCTTCCAGCAAGGCGTGGCGATGACGCGCAAGCGCGGCACCTGCGTATTGGTCGGCTTGCCGCCGGGCGACTTCCCCACGCCGCTGTTCGACGTGGTCGCCAATTGCGTGACGATACGCGGCTCTTTTGTGGGCACGCGCCAGGACATGGCCGAGGCGCTCGCCTTCGCCGCCACGGGCAAGGTCAAGGCCGGCGTGGAATTGCAGCCGTTGTCGGCCATCAACGAGATCTTCAGCCGGCTGGAACATGGCAAGGTTGCCTCGCGCGTGGTGCTCGATTTCAGCGGCAACTGAACGCTACGCGGGCAGCGCGGTGTGTCGTGCGACGGCAATTTAATTGCCGTTGCTATGATGGCATCTCATACAGAACACCGAGGACACACCGATGAAGAAATCCCTCTCCGGCCTGCTGGCCTGCGCCGCCCTCGCCTTGTCCTTTTCGGCTGGGGCGGCCAACGCGGCCGAGCCGGCTGCGGCTTCGCTGCCCGGACACTATTACCTGCAAGGCGTCATGGAAACGGGTTCCGAACTGCTGCTGAAAAAGGACGGCAAGTTCGAATGGATGCTCAGCTATGGCAATACCGACGAGCAAGCCAGCGGCGAGTGGCGCGTTGCCGGCGACGTGGTGACCCTGGTGGCGGGCAACGGCGGCAAGGAGCCGCAGTTTCGCGTGTTCGAGGAATCGGAAATGCGCATCCAGAAACCCGCCGAAGCGGGCCTGTGGGTGGCCATCGTCGGCTTCCCCCGGTTGGGACCGATGGCCGGCGTGGAAGTAAAGTTCGAAGCGCAAAGCGGCAAGACGGCCACGGCCGTCAGCGTGGCGAACGGCGACGCCATCGTCCGCATGCCGGCGTCGGAAAGCTGGGTGCGCGCCGGCTTGCGCCGCCAGGGTGCAAAAGCCGACTATCAATGGCTGGCCGTGCCGCCCATGCGCGCGCAGGAACGCATCGCCGCATTCGCCGTTACCGATCCCCAGTGGTTGAGAGGCCAGGCATTCCAGAAGCTGTCCTTGCGCGTGGTCAAGGGCGGCCTGAAAGTGGACGATCCGGACCATGGCCTGGCCAGGGGCCTGTACGCCAAACCGGCATCGACGCAATAGCCTTCGTTCCCCGTCTTTCCATTCTCCCGGCACGTTGTCCTGGTCAAGAATAATGACCGGGACACTACGCGCACGCCCGTGCGCCGTTGACACCCCGCACGGTCTGTCCTATAGTCGCCGGGTTAACGACAAATGAGAATGAGAATCATGTTCAGTTCTATCAAGAAATGGCTCGTCTGCTATCCACTCGTGGCCGTCAGCGTGTTGCTGGCTGGAGGCGCGCAAGCGCAAGTGGCCGACCAGGGAGCCGGCGCCAAGCAGCTGTGGCAATTGATCGACTATGTTGCCGTCGATTACAGCGGCGCCGTCGAGCACGGCAAGGTGGTCAGCGAAGCGGAATACGCGGAAATGCTCGATTTTACGGACAACGCGACGACGCAGATCGCCGCCCTGCCCGCCCACGCCTCGCAGGCGGCCATCGCCGCCGCCATCGCCGACCTGCGCAAAGCCGTCGTCGCCAAGGCCGACGGTGCGGAAGTCAAGCGCCTGGCGCACCATGCGAACGGCTTGCTGATCGCCGCCTACCCGATTCCCGTGGCGCCAAAAGTGCTGCCCAACCTGGCGCGCGGCGCCGCCCTGTATGCGGCCCAGTGCGCTTCTTGCCACGGCGTGGCCGGCGGCGGCGATGGTCCGCTGGCGGCCAGCCTGGAACCGAAGCCGATCGCCTTCACGGATGGCGAACGGGCGCAGTCGCGCAGCCTGATGGCGCTGTACCAGGTCATTTCGCAAGGCGTGGCCGGCACCTCGATGGCCAGTTTTGGCCAGCTGTCCGAGAACGAGCGCTGGGACCTGGCATTCTATGTCGGCGGCATGTCGCACGATGCGGCGGCAAGCGCGCGCGGAGAAAAGCTGTGGCAGGATGATCCGCGCAGCAAGAACCTGTACGCGGATCTGGCTGCCGTGACGACCCTGACGCAGGAAGCCGTTGCCGCCAAGCTGGGCGCGGACGAGGCGCAAGCCTTGACGGCGTACTTGCGCAGCAACCCTGGCAAGGCCGAGGCGCACAAACCGGCCGGTCTGGCCCTGTCGCGTTTGCGCCTGGCGGAAAGCCTGGAGGCCATGCATGCGGGCGACCGCGCGGGCGCCACGCGCCTGGGCCTGTCGGCCTACCTGGACGGTTTCGAGCCGATCGAGCCGATGGTGGGCGCGCGCAATAAATCCCTGCTGCTGGCTGTGGAAAACGCCATGCTGGCTTACCGCTCCGCCGTGGCCAAGGGCACGGTGGCCGACGCCGACGCGGCCGGCGAAAAGCTGCAGCAACTGTTTACCCACGTGGAAGCGGAACTGGGCGACGCCAAGGCCGACCCGATGACGACCTTTGTCGGCGCCCTGACGATTTTGCTGCGCGAAGGCGTGGAAGCGCTGCTGATCGTCATCGGTATCATCGCCTTCCTGCGCAAGGCCAAGCGCAACGACGTGCTGCCCTATGTGCATGCGGGCTGGGCCAGCGCGCTGGTGGCGGGCGGCCTGACGTGGGTGGCGGCAACGTATCTGGTGACCATCAGCGGCGCCAGCCGCGAAGTGAGCGAAGGCCTCGGTTCCGTGTTCGCGGCCCTGGTCCTGCTCAGCGTGGGCTTGTGGATGCACCAGAAGAGCAGCGCCGGACGCTGGCAGGAATACCTGCACGAAAAACTCACGGCGGCCATGACGCAGCGCTCCGCCTGGGGCCTGTTCGCCCTGGCCTTCATCGCCGTCTACCGCGAAGTCTTTGAAACCGTGCTGTTCTATTCCGCCCTGGCGGCGGACGGCAACGGCGGCGCCCTGCTGGGCGGCTTCCTGGTGGCCATCGTGCTGCTGGTCGTGATCGCCTGGGCCTTGCTGCGCACCAGCGCGCGCATGCCGATCGGCAAGTTCTTCTCGTGGACGTCCGCCTTCGTGGCCGTGCTGGCCGTGATTTTGATGGGCAAAGGCGTGGCCGCGCTGCAGGAAGCGGGCTGGGTCGGCGTGAGTCCCGTCGATTTCATCCGCGTCGACTTGCTGGGCATCCTGCCGACCCTGGAAACCTTGCTGGCGCAGGCGGCCATCCTGGCCATCATCGTCGTTGGCTATGGCTGGAACCGCGTTTCTGCGGGCAAGCGCAAGCTGGCTTGACCTTGTAGAGCCGGCACGGGCAAGCTGCCCGTGCCGGCCACGGCGCGCCTGTTCAGGCGCGCCATCCCTCCCCCGCCATCGGTCCCACTTTCATCGCCAACATCGTCATGACGGGCGGCGGGCCAGGCAAGGATGCGCCGCCCTTTTCCTTTACCCGGCAAGACATCCTGAATAGAATATGATGGCCATCATGCGGAACTTGCGCAACAACTCAACTGCCCAACCCTCGGCGCCAAACCGCAAGGAAGCCACCCACAAACGCATCGTCGAGGTGGCCACGGCCAGGACATTGCGGACCATTTCCTGACGTCGCCCTTGCGTGGATGGTACCGTTTTCATCCGGACAGGGCTTTCGACACGCGGTCTCCGGACACCAGCACTGCCAAACCGGAGATCATCAGCAGGTAGCCCATCAGTTTTCCGGGCGAAATCGGGCGTGCCGTTGCACCGAGCAAAGCGAAGTGATCGATGACCAGCGATGACGTGAGCTGGCCGACCACGGCCAGTCCCACCAGCAAGGTTAAGCCGATGCGCGGTGCCAGCAAGACGTTACACAGCAAGGCGCCGGCACCCAGCATGCCACCCAACAGGCTCCAGAGGGGCTGAGCGGGAACTTCCGCCAGTGACGCCACGCTGCCACCGCGCAGCAAGGCGATCACAGCCAGACACAGCGCGCCGATGGTGAAGGACACCAGCGCCGCCGTCAGGGAGTCTCCACCGATGCCCCGCGCAAGCTGGCCATTCAAAGTGGTTTGCAAGGCAATGGCGATGCCCGCGCCGAAAGCGATGGGTAACAGTAGCGCGTTCATCAGGCGCTGCTTACGCATGGTGGATCGGCGCGAACGATTCAGCAAACAGATCGGGCTGGTAACCGGCGGCATTGAACAGGTGAGCGCAGGATTCGTCGATCGCGGAGCGCAGCCTTGCCTGATCCACGCCCAGTACGACGCCACCGCGTTTGCGCACGCGCCCGTTGATGATGACGGTATCGATATTGCTGCGCTCTGCCGCGTGCACCACGGTACCGATGGCGTTGTTGACCGGGTAGAGGTTGAGGTCGCCGGTGCGTATCAGTACCAAGTCGGCCTGCTTGCCTGGCGCCAGGCTGCCGATGCGTTGTTCCAGCCCCGCACATGCGGCGCCGTCGATCGTGGCCGCCTCCAGCAAGCGGAACGCATCGGTGGGCGCCGCCGCATGGTGGTGCCCATGCAGGCGCTGGGTATGTCCCAAGACCCGCTGCAGGTAGAACGCCACGCGCATCTCCATGAACATGTCGCCGCTGTACGAGGTCTCGTTGTCGACACTGAGGCCGGGGCGTATGCCGTGCTGGAACGCCGCCTGCCAGGCGTTCATGCCATCCTCGATACCGTAGTGGGCATCCGAGCGCGGGCATACGTTGACGCGCACGCCTGCCTCGCGCAAGATTTTCCAACCGGATTCCGGCAGGCAGGTGCAGTGGTTGAAAATGTTGTCGTTGCCAAGCAGCCCCTGCTGGTGCAGGCCTTCGAGTTTGGCTGCCATGCCACCACCAAAAAACTCGGTCACGATGGGAATGCCCAGTGCCCGCGCGATGGCCAACTGCTCCGGTTCCAGCTGCGCCATCATGGCCAGCGTCACCAGGCTGTCGGGATTGGCAAAATACTTGGCCTGCAGGCGTGCGAGGTTGCCCGGCCAATGCGCCTCATCCCAGTCGCCCGATACGGGCGCACCGGATGCATGCACGGCGCGGATACCCGTATCGAGCAATGCTTCGACGGCCGCGTCGGAGTGCGCCGCGGTGCGGCTGTTGTGGGAGTTGTCGATCACGGTCGTGATGCCGGCATCGATGCAGCCCAATGCCGTGAGCAGGTTGCCCACGTAAATGTCGCGCGGCCGGTAGTATTTGGCAAACGAGAAATGGGTGGCGTTGCAATAGTCCTCGAGCGTTGCCGCATTCGGATTGATGCGGCGCAGCTGGCCTTCCCAGGAGTGCCGATGGGTATCGACCATGCCCGGAATGGCGATCATCTCCGCGGCATCGATCACCTCGGCACCGTCGGCCTCCAGGTGCACGCCGATGGCGGCAATGGCGCCGTCGGCAATCAGGATGTCGCCCTTGGGCAAATTGCCGACATTGCCATCCATGCTGATGATCGTCGCGCCGCGTATCAGCATCTTGCGGCGGGCTGGGGCCAGTGGTGCCAGCAGAGCCGGCAATTGAGTATCTTGTTCAAGCATGGTTGAGTCCTGCGATAGGTAATGGGTTGCACGCAGTCTAGTGCAGTCAAGCCGGCGGAAAAAGTAGCGCCGGGCGTTTTCAGCATGCGGAAAATCCGAACAATGTTGGGTTATAGTGCCATTTCCTTTAGCATCACACGGACAAGACATGGATCGCGTACAAGCAATGCAGGTATTCCTTCGCGTGGTCGAGAGCAGGAGTTTTGTGCGCGCGGCAGAGACCCTGGGCTTGCCCGCATCGTCGGTCACCGGCATCATCAAGCGGCTGGAAAAACATTTGCAGACGCGCCTGCTGAACCGTTCCACACGAAACCTCAGCCTGACACCCGAAGGCGAGCGCTACTTCCACCGCTGCCGCGAAATACTCGACCTCATTGACGATACCGAAGCCAGCCTGCAAGGCCGGGGCGAGCGCCCGCAAGGACGACTGCGCGTGGATATGCCGGGCGGCATCGCCCATGCCGTGATCCTGCCGCAGTTGCGGCAATTTCAGCAGCGCTACCCGGATATCTACCTGATGATCGGCGTCAATGATCGCCAGGTCGACTTGATACAGGAGGGAGTCGATTGCGTCATCCGCACCGGCAGCCTGGAAGACTCGACGCTGGTCGCGCGCCGCTTGGGCGAGCTGCGCTGGATCACCTGCGCGGCGCCGTCCTACCTGGCCGAACACGGTGTTCCCGCGCTCCCGGAGGATTTGGCAAGCCACCGGGCCATCCACTACTTTTCCAGCACGGCGCGGCGGGGGAGCGATCTGCATTTCATCGACGATGGCGTCCGCGTCGCGGTGCCGGTCCCTGGCACGGCAGCAGTCAACGAGACCGGGCTGTACATCAAACTGGGCCTCGACGGCCACGGCTTGATGCAGCTGGCCGAGATCCTGGTGCGCGACCATTTACAGGCTGGAGCATTGGTCGAGGTGCTGGCCGACAGGCGGCCGGCACCTGTGCCGGTATCGCTACTCTATCCCCACCACCGCTTTCTGTCCCCGGCGATGCGGGCCTTCACGGACTGGACTACAGAGCTGTTCAGCAACGCCCGCCTGATCTGACCGCGCCGAGCGCCGCCCGCAGGCGCGGCGCATCGCGTGCACGCTGTTGGAAATTGCGATATGATGATCATCATGCAGAATTCACCCAACAAGTCAGCGGCCAAAATCATGGCGCAAAGCCGCAAGGAAGCCACCCACGAACGCATCGTCGAGGTGGCCACGCGCGCCATCCGCCGCAGCGGCTATGCGGGCACGGGCGTGGCCGATATCATGAAGGAAGCGGGCCTGACGCACGGCGGCTTCTATGCCCATTTCGCCTCGCGCGACGCGCTGCTGGCCGAAGCGGGCGACCGCGCGGGAGCCGAAGCGGTGGCGCTGGCGGCCAGGGTGGCGGCTGCCGCCCCTCCCGGCCAGGCCCTGCAGGCGATGATGGCCGCGTATCTGTCGCCCGAACACATCGCCGCCATCGAGGTGGGCTGCCCCGTCTCGGCGCTGGGTTCGGAAATGCCGCGCCAGGCGCCCGAGGTGCGGCGCGCCGCCACCATCCACATCAAGGAAATGATCGACCTGTTCGCCCGCCAGCTGCCGAACTGGGGCCAGCCCGAAGCACACGCGCAAGCCATGGCGACGGTGTGCGCCCTGATCGGCACCACCATCCTGGCGCGCGCCGTCGACGAACCGGCCCTGTCGGACGCGCTGTGCGCGGCCACGCTGGCGCAGCTTCAAGCGACCAGTTAATTGTCCTGCCCGTGGCGTTGATGCGTCCCGGGCTTTTTTTCAACAAAAATATGATGATCGTCATATTCCATATCCCAAGCTGTCAATCACTGAAGGAACTGCCATGAAAAACCACAAGATTGCCCTGGTCACCGGCGCCTCGTCCGGCATCGGCGCGGCCACGGCCCAGCGCCTGGCGCAAGCGGGCTACACGGTGTACGGCACCAGCCGGCGCGGCGCGCAAACGGCCGGAGTCGGCCATGCGATGCTGGCGCTCGACGTCACCAGCGATGCGTCTGTCGCTGCCGCCGTGGCCGAGGTGATGCAGCGCGAAGGCCGCATCGACCTGCTCGTCAATAACGCCGGTTTCGGCGTGGCTCCGGCGGGCGCCGAGGAAAGCAGCATGGCGCAGGCGCAAGCCATCTTCGACACGAATTTCTATGGCGTGCTGCGCATGACCCTGGCCGTGCTGCCGCACATGCGGGCCCAGGGCGGCGGGCGCATCCTCAATATCGGTTCCGTCGTGGGCTTCCTGCCCATGCCTTACGGCGCGCTGTATTCCGCCACCAAGCACGCCATCGAGGGCTACACGGAATCGCTCGACCATGAAGTACGGGGCTGGGGCATCCGCGCCAGCGTCATCGAACCGGCCTACACGAAAACCACGTTCGAAGCCAATCTGCTGGCGCCCGATACGCCGCTGTCCGCCTACCGGCAAGTCAGCGCGGCCGTCACGCGCCGGCTGCAAGCGCTGATGGCCGGCGCCGATGAGCCTGGCGTCGTGGCCGACGCGGTCTTGACGGCCGCGCAGGCACGCCAGCCCAAGCTGCGCTACACGGCCGGGCCGCTTGCGGCGCGCTTGCGCCTGATGCGCCGTTTCATGCCCGCCGCCCTGATGGACGCCGGCTTGCGCAAGGACCTGCGCCTGGCTTGATCGCCCCCTTTTCAGCCTTCAGAGAGAACACCATGCAAGCATTGCAACTCAAACAATACGGCGGCCTTGATCACGTGGCGTTTGCCGAACTGCCCCACCCCATTCCCGGCCCCGGCGAATTGCTGGTGCAGGTGCACGCCGTGGGCTTGAACCCCATCGACAATCTGATTCCCAAGGGCGACTTCAAGCCGATATTGAAACTGCGCTTGCCGGCCACCCTGGGCAGCGACCTGGCCGGCGTGGTCGTGGCCGTGGGCAGCGCCGTCACGCGCTTCAAGGTGGGCGACGCCGTGTATGCCAGTATTTTCGACACGCCATACGGCAGCCTGGCCGAATTTGCCGTGGTGCCCGAACAGGCGGCCGCCCTCAAGCCTGTCAACCTCGATTTCGTGCAGGCGGCCTCGATTCCCATGGTGGGCTTGACAGCGTGGCAAGCCATGCATGAGCGCATGCAGCTCCAGCCGGGCCAGAAAGTATTCATTCCGGCCGGTTCCGGCGGCATCGGCACGTTTGCCATCCAGCTGGCCACGCACCTGGGCGCCCGCGTGGGTACGACCACCAGCACGGCGAACGTGGAGCTGGTGCGCGGCCTGGGCGCCGATGACGTGGTCGATTACAAGAAACAGCCGTTCGAGGACGTGCTGCGCGATTACGACGCCGTGCTGGGCACGGTGCGCGGCGAAGGGCTGGAAAAGGCCTTGCGCATCGTCAAGCCTGGCAGCCACGTCGTCTCGCTGATCGGCCCGCCGGACGCCGCTTTCGCCCGCGCGCGCGGCATGAACGTGGTGCTGAAGCTGGTGTTTGGTTTGCTCAGCCGCAAGATCATCGGCCTGGCGAAGCGGCGCGGCGCCAGCTATGCCTTCCACTTCGTGCGTCCCGACGGCGGCCAGCTGGCGCAGATCGCCGCCTTGATCGAAGGGGGAAGCATCCGTCCCGTCATCGACCAGGTGTTTCCTTTCCGTGAGGCGAAACAGGCGCTGGCTTACCTGGCGCAGGGACGCGCGCGCGGCAAGGTGGTGGTGCAATTTCCCGCGCCTTGAGTCACATCTGCCGGAAATGCTGCAGATAGCTGCGGCTGACGGGCAAGGTTTCCTCGCTGCCGCGCAAATGCAGCTGCGCCGTTTCATTCACGCCCCGCGTTACCTGGCTGACATACCCCAGGTTGACGATGACGGCGCGGTGTATTTGCACGAAGCGTGCCGGGTCCAGCTGTTCGCCCAGTTCCTTGATGCTGGTGCGTATCAGGGCTTCGCCCTCTTCCCACGCCACCAGCGTGTATTTCTCTTCGGCCCGCAGATAACGCACTTGCTCGACGGGAATCAGGCGCACGCTGCTGCCCACGGATGCCTTGATCCATTGCAACCGGGCCGGCGGCGCGGCGCGTCCTCCCAGGCGGCTGGCCAGCTGGTCCAGCACGGCATCGAACGCACCGCCATCGGCCGGCGGGCCGGGCAACTGGCGTTGTAAACGCTGCACGGTGTCGGCCAGGCGGGCCGGATCGACGGGTTTCACCAGGTAATCGATGGCGCCCTGCTCGAACGCCTGCAATGCGTACTGGTCATACGCGGTGACGAACACGATTTGTGCGCGGCGGGCCAGCGCGCGCGCCGTGGCAATGCCGTCCAATCCCGGCATGCGGATGTCGAGAAAGACAATGTCGGGTTGATGCAGCTCAAACAATTCAAGCGCTTCGGCGCCGTTGCGCGCATCGCCGATCACGGACAAGGCGGGCCACAGGGCGGCCAGGTGGCTGCGCAGGCGTTCGCGCAGCAGCGGTTCGTCGTCGGCAATCAGCGCGGAAATGGTTTTCAAGACTGTCCTCCAGAAAAATGCAGCTCGGCACGCACGCCATGCGGGTCGAGCGCGTGCAGTTCCAGCCGGGCGCTGGCGCCATACACGGCTTGCAGGCGGCTGCGCACATTGTTCAGGCCGGTGCCAGACTGCGCCGTCTCGGCCATGCCCACGCCCGTATCGCTGACCCAGACGCAGCTCTTGCCGCCGGCCCCCTCCACAGTCGCGCCCACGGCGATGCGTCCGCCCGCCGTAGCGGGATCGATGCCGTGGCGCACGGCGTTTTCCACCAGGGTCAGCAGCGCCATGGGCGGAAAGCGCAGGCCGGCTGCCTGCGCGACGTGGGCTACCTCGAATTGCAGGCGGTCCGGCATGCGCACCCGCATCAGTTCCAGGTAGGCGCGCACCAGCTGCAATTCCTGCTCCAGGGTGGCGGCTTCATCGTTCAGGCGCGGCATGGCGGCGCGCAGATAGGCGATCAGGTGGCGCAGCACGGGCCCCGCATTGGGCGAGCCGGACGCCACCAGCGCTTCCACATTGGCCAGGGTATTGAACAGGAAATGCGGTTCGATCTGCGCCTGCAAGAGGCGTAGGCGCGCGTCCAGCAATTCGCGCTCCAGGGTGTTTTTCTCCAGTTCGGCCTGCAGGCGGTCGGCCCGTTCGCGCTCGCGCCGTTCGCTGCGCATGGCCAGCAGGGAAAACAGCGCGCCGAAGACGACAGCCAGCACGACCATCAGGAAATGGCCGACGAGGGTTTGCGTTTGCGCGAGGTAGGCAAGGAACTGGCCCCGCTGCGTGGCCAGCGCCGTGACCAGGGCGGCCACGGGCGCCATCAGCACCACGGCGCCCAGGCGCGCCGCCGCCAGCGACAGCCAGCGCGGCCGCAAGGCTCCCGCCGCCGAGTACGCCAGCAGCAGCGCTGCGCCAATGAAGCCGATGCGGCCAAACACGCCAAGATACGGCGTGCCGCTGAGCAGATGCAGCAGCCACGACAGGAGCAAGGTGAAGACCGTCACGACGAGCGCCTGCCGCGCGGTCGGCAAGAACGCTTGGGCACGGCGGGCGGTGACAGGGGCAGGCATCATGGCGTCACCATACGCGGGAAGCGGCCGCCGTTCAAGCCCTGAAAACCGCCGTTCGTCGCACCGTCCCCGCCTGTTCGCACCCGCCCGGGAGGCGGCGGCCTATCTTGATGCTTCGTTCATGCCGCCAGGAGATACCGATGCCATCCGCCAGTTCCACCACCAGCCCCCTGCCCTCGCCGCGCCTGGCGTCATCGCACCGATGGGCGGCCACGGCCCTGTCCGCCTCTGCCCGCTTCTGGTTCCTCGCCACCGTCACCGGCCAGCTGTTCTTTGCCGCCTACATCATCGCCCTGTATGGCGGCGCCGCGGCGCGCGGCGATTTACCGGGCTGGAATGCCGTCATGAGGCATGGCCACGTGCCCGGCGATGGCGTGGGCAATGTGGCCACCGGCGTGCACCTGCTGCTGGCGGCCATCCTCATGCTGGGCGGCGCGCTGCAACTGGTGCCGCACGTGCGCCGCCACGCGCCCCGCCTGCACCGCTGGAACGGCAGAGTCTACCTGGCCGGCGCCGTGCTGGCTGCCTTGTCCGGACTGTATATGCTGTGGTGGCGCGGCGCCGTGGGCGATACGACACAGCACCTGGGCATCAGCCTCAATGCCGTGCTGGTGCTGGTCTTCTCCGGCCTGGCCTTGAAGAACGCGTTGCAGCGCGAGTTCGCGGCGCACCGGCGCTGGGCGCTGCGGCTGTTCCTGGCCGTGAGCGGCGTGTGGTTCTTCCGCGTGGGACTGATGTGCTGGCTGGCAGTCAACGGCGGCCCGGCGGGTTTCGACCCTGCAAGCTTCACGGGGCCATTCCTCAGCTTCCTCGCCTTTGCCCAGTATCTGCTGCCGCTGGCCGTGCTGGAAGCCTATCTGCGCTGCCGCGACGGCGGCAACGCGATGCTGCGCCTGGGCATGGCGGCCGTGCTGGCACTGCTGACGGTGGCGATGAGCGCGGGCATCGCCGTGGCCGCGATAGGCATGTGGCTGCCGCGCATGCACGGTTGAGCGCCGCCCGGCATGTGGCCGGGCAAATGCCTGTTACCAGTAGCCAAGCACCTTCCACCAGGTGGTGCCGACGATGGCAAAGATCAGCAGTTCCACCACGCACATGATGAAGCCGACCCGCCACCAGTTGCCCATCGTCACGAAGCCGCTGCCGAAGATGATGGGCGAGGTGCCCGTCGCATAGTGGGTCAGGGTCATCATGATGGCCGAGCCGGCCGTCATCATCAGCATGAAGGGCACGTGGTATTCGGCCGGGATCAGGTGCAGGCCCACCGTCAGGAAGGCCAGCAGCATGGCGCTGATGTGGGCCGTCGTGCTGGCGAAGAAGTAATGCGAAAAGACGAATACCAGCACCAGAACGCCGGCAATCGGCAGCCAGTCCATGCCGCTGGCGACGATGGCAGCCTTCATGCCGGCCGAAAACCAGGCGATCACGCCCGTCTTGTTCAGCTGCTCGGCCATCATGACGAGCGCGCCGAACCACACGAGGGTGTCCCAGGCGCTCTTTTCCGACAGCACGTCGTCCCAGTCGATGGTGCCGGTAATGATCAGTACAAACAGGCCGACAAAGGCGACCACCGTCGCATCGAGCGAAAACGCGGGACCGAACAGCATGGCGGGCACGTTTGCCCACAGCAGCAGTAACAGCGCGAAGGTACCCAGCATGACTTTTTCCGACGGCGACAGCGGGCCCATGCTTTTCAGTTCCGCCTTGGCGTAGGTGACGGCGTCGGGCGTGGCTTTCAGTTCCGGCGGCGACAGCCAATAAATCATCAGCGGCATGACCAGCAGGCAGACCAGGCCCGGCAGCAGCATACACAGGGCCCAGGTGGTCCACGTCAGGTGAAAATTCTGGCCGCTGGCCTTGGCCACGAAGTCGACCACCAGCGGGTTCGGCGCCGTGGCCGTGAGGAACATCGCCGAGGTGATCGGATTGGCGTGGTAGTTGACGAGGGCCAGATAGGTGCCTACTTTCTTTTCCGTGCCCTTGGCCGGGTCCGAATCGAAGGCATTGGCGATCGATTTCATGACGGGGTGGACGATGCCGCCGCCGCGCGCCGTGTTACTCGGCGTAAATGGCGCCAGCACCAGTTCGCAGATCGCCAGGCCGTAGCCGATGCCCATGGTGCGCTTGCCCAGCAGGGAAATGAACAGCAGGCCGATGCGGCTGCCCAGCCCCGTCTTTTTCAGGCCGCGCGAAATCAGGATCGCCACGACGATCAGCCAGATCAATGGATTCGAGAAACTGCTGAGCGCATCCGTGATGGCGCCCTTGGACGAGGTCGACGTCACTTGCGACAATGAAACGATGACGATGGCCATCATCGCCATCACGCCGATCGGCATGACCTTCAGAATGATCGCCAAGATGGTGGTGAGGAAAATCGCCACCAGGCCCCAGGCTTTGGGCGTCAAGCCATCGGGTGCCGGCAGCAATAGCATGCTCAACAGCAAGGCTGTGCAGATCAGGGCGGGGACGAGGCGGAATGGGACGGCTTCCTTGAAATGCAGGAACAGGTCGCGCACTGTTTTATACATCTTTATTACCTTTCGCTGTGGGTCAGGCATCCTCGCGGTCGGAATCGTGCACGCAGATTCATGGGCCGGTAGGCACAAGAAGCGCGCCCGCAAGATGACAGATGCCCAACAATTCTGTTCGGCAATATCATACACGCAAGGCTGACGCGGCCCCGCCCCGCCACGCCGCCTGCTTCAACTAACTTTCAAATCGTTGATCTGGGAGCGGCATACGCAACAAAAGCGCCTCTCGCCAAGCGTCAATGTGCCGGCGCGCCGCAAGCCGTTTTCGCATCGGCAGTACCGGCACGCGAAACTTTCCCCGCGCCTGTCAGAACCTGAAGTTCGACACGGCGGCCTTGCTCAAAACATGCGCGTTGCTTGAGCGAGTCCTTCATCTCGCCGCAGCCGCTGATGCCATCGCGATCCAGGCGTATGTCAATCAATGCATCCGCCTCGCTGATCGATGTGTCGCGTACCAGTTGATGGAACACGGTGCATGCTCTTTTGTGCGCCAAAACGAAATTACCCTCTTTTTCGCGAGGCATCGGGTCGGCAAAGCCCACGATAACTACTTTTTTCTCTTCGCCTTTTTTTGCCTGCGGCATGAATTTATCAACGTACGATTTTGAAATAGCCCACTGCCCTTCTTCGAACGTCTCTTTTCCAGAGCTGAAATAGATCCCGTTTTTCAGCTCCTGGCAAACTGTCTCTTTTCCCCCTCTTGAAACCTTGACGCCGGCGCTATCCAACTCAATCCGCGTATCTGTTGTATCGGCGGCAGCCGTCCCTTTCAGTTCGATATAGCTGCGCAGGCCAACCCCATGCCACAGAACCCGGACATTACTGATCGAAAAGCTGTCGCCATCCATTTTGCAACTATGCAGCAACACACCCTTGGCATCGGCTGCAGCTTGCATCGTGGCGAAATTCGTTTTATTGACGACCAATACGGCATCGGATCGCAACCCGAGGCCACTCATCACATAATTAAAACTATGCTGGCCTGCCAGCAATGGAATATAGGCAAACAGGACTCCCACTGCAATACTGGCAAAAGCGCTCCGGGAGCTGGCGCTGAGACTGGCCGTGGCGGGGCCGGGCGGAACGGGTGGAACGGGCGGAATGGGGGGCGGAAGCGGCACGAATGTGGAAAACATCGCCACGCCAAGACTTAAAAACATTCCTGAAAATAGCAACACCAAGGGTATTGCCAGGAAGTTGAAAACTCCACTGCCAGCATCAGGCTTGCTTAGGGCGGCAATATATCCCAGCATGGACGTGGAAGCAATCAATGGCATAACGTAGGCGACGGCGAACCAGCCATCTTCCGTCAATTTGCGAGCCAGGTACCAGTACACGCCAATGAGAACCACTGCTACGATACTTAACACGACAAATTGGCATCCACTGGCGGAGCCGGCGCCGTTGTTCAAAGCCTCAAAGAAAACAATAACCAGCAGCAGGGAAAGCAGCCAAAGACCAAGCAGGTATGCGGCACTCTTTAACTTCCCGGATGGGAGTATTTTTTGTGTAGCCCACGGAACAAAAGGCAAGAACCCCATGATGACCGATAAGGCACCGATACAGGAAAAAGCCAGCATGACAAAAATAAAGAATAATGTATCGCCAACACTTAACCCGGATGGAAAAAAACCAATCACGAAGAAACAATAAATAAAGACGGCAACCAGGCCAAAAGTAGAGCTCAGACCGGCACATAAACCACTCATGGTTTTCAGGCGTTCAATCCTGAGCTTTTTAATTTCGGCTATTTGCTTCTCTTCATCCAGTGTCATAATATTAGGCAGTGTATTGACGTTTAGATATTATAATGCAACCATCTTTCCTGAAGTCAATAAATTTGCAAGATTGGCATGGGCGGCGGAGTTCCGCCTGGGCGCCAGAAAACTGAGCCAGGTCAAGACTCTGGCTGTCACCCACCTGTTTCAAGGGGTATTTCAGCCCAATCTTGCCAACCGCACTATAATGTTGGCACCGCTTGCGGCAGCAATGGCGGCGATAGACGGTAACAATTTCGTGTGGAGGCCGGTACAATAGCGTCTGGGCCTACACAGGGTTTCACTTTTGCCAGCAGTTGCCAGCAACTAACCATTTTTTTGACCAGCCAACAAATACTATGAGTTCGATGAATGAAGAGCGCGTTTTAAGCGTGCACCACTGGACGGATACCCTGTTCTCCTTTACCACCACGCGCGACCCGTCGCTGCGTTTCTCGAATGGCCATTTCACCATGATAGGCCTGCGCGTCGATGGCAAGCCCTTGCTGCGTGCCTATAGTATCGCCAGCGCCAATTATGAAGACCACCTGGAATTTTTCAGCATCAAGGTCCCGGGCGGTCCATTGACGTCGCGCTTGCAGCACTTGCAAGTGGGCGACACGGTCATCGTCGGCCGCAAGCCGACGGGCACCCTGGTGTCCGACTACCTGCTGCCAGGCAAGCGCCTGTACATGCTGTCGACGGGCACGGGCCTGGCGCCTTTCCTCAGCATCGTGCGCGATCCGGACATCTACGAGCGCTTCGACCAGCTGATCCTCGTGCACGGCGTGCGCCAGGTCGATGAATTGGCTTACCACGACTTGCTGGAAGAGCATCTGCCGCAGCATGAGTTCCTGGGCGAAATGGTCAGCGACAAGCTACGCTACTACCCTACCGTGACGCGCGAAGACTTCCGCAACATGGGCCGCATCACCGAACTGATCGAAAACGGCAAGCTGGCCGAAGATCTGGGCGTGCCGGCGCTGAACCCTGCCGAAGACCGCGTGATGATCTGCGGCAGCTCGGACATGCTGCGCGACCTGAAGGAAATGCTGGAAGCGCGTGGCTTCAAGGAAGGCAATACCTCGACGCCAGGCGACTTCGTTGTCGAGCGCGCGTTCGCCGAGAAGTAATCCGCAAAAGTCATCCGCAATACCCCAGGGGCCCGGCCCCGCCGCTTCCTGCGGCGGCGCCGGGCCTTTTCATTGGCGGCGGCTACCGCAATCCATTCATGAAGCGCTGCAAGGACGTAAAGGCTTCCTGTCCATGGCCGGAAACGAACAGCAGCGGGGCCGCACGGTCGGTCTTGACCTTGCTTGATCTGTCGCAAACGTGGCCTGTAAAACCGCATTGGGATTCGGCCGCATGCCAAAATAAACACGGCCCCTGATGGCGGCGCATCAGTCACGCTCGCTCCTGACAGAAATTGTCAGTGCTTTTCATTATGCTTTCGGCACCAGCAGGCTAGCCAGCCTGTACTATCGATATCTCCACCTGCGACAGGACTTTTCATGACACGTGCCATCACCATTCTGACCGAGAACTTTGCCGATTGGGAAACCGCCCTGATCAATTCCACGGCGCGCCTGTACTACGGCTTTTACACGCAGTTCGCCACGCCCGGCGGCTTGCCCGTCACCTCATCCGGCGGCATGCTGGTCACACCGCAACTGGCGCTGGAAGAGATTGTGCTCGATGAACTCGATTTGCTGATGGTATGTGGCGGCAGCCACTGGCAAAGCGGCAAGGCGCCCGACCTCTCCCCCTTGCTGCGCGCGGCCCGCGACAGGAATATCGTGCTGGCCGGCATTTGCGACGGCACGCGCGTGCTGGCGCAGGCGGGCGTGCTCGACACTGTGCGCCACACCTCCAATTCCGCCGGCAACCTGAAGGATACCGGCTATGCGGGCGCCGCCCTGTACCAGGATGTGCCGTGGGCCGTGGCCGACCAGCGCGTCATCACGGCGCCAGGCACGGCGCCCGTCAGCTTTACGGCCGAGGTCTTGCGCGCCCTGGGCATAGCTGATGACAACCTGACGGCTTACCTGGCCATGCACGGCGCCGAGCACGGCAAGGCAGCCCAGGCAGTGCGCTAGTTGGCATCCAGAACGCGCAGGCGCGCCACGGCGTGCGTGTTGCCCGGATTCAGTTCCAGCGAACGGCGGTAATGCGTGATGGCCAGCGCCTTGGCGCCGTCCGCCTCGTATGCTTCGGCCAGGCTGTCGTGGCCATTTGCCCCTTGCGGGTACAGTTGCACGCCGAGCTGGAAGACGGCTACCGCCTGTTTCGGCTGCTGCCGCCGCAGCAGACGGTAGCCCCAGGCATTCAAGTCATCGTCGGTGGGCGCAGACAGCCCATGCTGGCGCCGGATGGCCGCCAGTTTCTTGTCCAGTCCATCGAAACCAGCGCTGGCCGCTTTGTTGCGCAGCAGGTGCGCGGCATACGCGCCGCCGCGCTGCTGGCGCAGGGCGGGAAGATAAAAGCCGGCGACGGTATCGATCAGCTGTTCCGGCTGGGCGCCGGCCAGGTTGCTCAGGATAACGACGGCCAGGCCATCGTTCGGATACACATAAAAGGCTGAGCGGGCGCCGCCGATGCCGGCCACGGCACGGTGTCCATCGCGGCCGATGGTGGGCCAGCCCAGCGCCCACGGCGCCGGCTTGCCATCATTCAAGCTGGTCGGCTGCCACAGCCGTTCCACGCTGGCGGACGCCAGCAGGCGCCCCGACTGCAGCGCGATGAGCCAGTTCGCCAGTTCGCCCGCATTGCTGTTGATGCCGGCGCCGGCGCGCATGAACACGGGAAAATCTTCGATCACATTGCGGTAGCCCTTGCCACCCCTGTCCAGCACGTAGGAACTGGCCTTGTTGACGACCACGTCCTTCGCGTCGCCAAAGCCGCTGTGCGGCATGCCCGCCACGTCAAACTGCCCGCGCTGGACGAAGGCGGTAAAAGGCTGGCCCCCTTGCCGCTCGATCAATTGCGCCAGCAACACGTAATTGGTCTGGTTGTAGCGGTAGCGCTCGCCAGGCTTGGCTTCCACGGGCAGCGCCTGCACGGCTGTCCACGCCGCATCGGCGTCGTCCGGCTGCGGCCCCACCAGTTTGCCGCTGCGCTGGTCCAGCACATCGGGCAAACCCGAGGTATGGTTGAGCAATTGCGTCACCGTCACGGCTTGCCAGGCTGAAGGCAAGCCCGTCAGATACTGGCCGATAGGCGCGGCCAGGTCGATCTTGCCCTGCTGCACCAGCTGCATGACGGCCACGCCGGCAAACGCTTTCGTTGCCGAATTGATGGAAAACAGGCTGGCGTCCGTCACCGGCACCTGGTATTGCAGGCTGGACAGTCCGAAATTGCGCGCCAGTACGACCTTGCCACGCTGTATCACGGCCAGTTGCAGCCCTGGAATCTGGCGCTCCTGCATTTCGCTGCGTACGAAGGCGGCAATCTCCTGTTCCGCATTGGACACCTTCGGCTGGCTGGCGGCAGTGGCAGTGGCAGCTACGGCGCCAACGGGGACGGCGGCAAGCGCCATGAGGAGCAGGACAGACGGGAAGCGTGGGTTCAAGATGTGGCTTTCGACAGGAGAAAACGGAAGCGCAGCATCCCATACCTATTTATCAACGTCAACGATAATCTTGCCGTTCAGAAAGTTACTCTTCCAGCCACACGTCTTCATACCCTTCCCGGTCGAGAATGAACTTGGCGCCGCTGGGCAAGGCCAGGTAATCGACCACCTGCGGCAGCAGTTCGTGCAGGTGGTCCGCATGCAGGGGCTGGTAAAAGCCGCTGGCATCGTCGTGCTCACCGCAATGGATGAACCAGCTGATGGTGCCGTTTTCCGGCAGCGCGATGCGCGTGCCGTAGATGGGCGACTGCGCCAGGCTGGCGATGGCCAGGGCCACCATGGGCTCGGGCGCCTGGGCCGGCAAGCCGAATTTGTCGCAGATGCGCCGTTGTGTTTCGCTGATCAGTTCAGTCATGGTGTTTCAGGATCCGATGTAGTGGTAATGCAGGCGCAGCGCGCCGTCGTGGCCGGACATTTCCAGGTGCAAGGTCGCTTCGCCCGGCTTGCCGTCGGCCAGCAGCAGGCATTCCAGGCCCAGCGGTCCGGCGTCGGTGGCATACACGTCGACGGCGGGACGGCCACCCTTGCCCGGCACGAAGGCTTGCGCCAGCGGCGCCAGGGACAATGTCTGGCTAGCCGCAAAATAACTGTCGAGCATCTCGATGATCTCGTCGGCCACGCCCGGCGACAAGCCCCAGTCGCGCTGCAGTGCAACAGGATCGCGCCCGTCCAGCGTCTGCACGAAGGCGGCGGCCTGCGCGTATGCCAGCTGCCGCAGGCTGTCTGTGATGGCCATTTCCATAGAGTACGTCGTGCCTTATCCATTCAACAGGCGCCATTATAGTGCGTCGCCGCGGGAATGCTCGATCCGTTTGCCATCAATAATTGAGCACCGTGCCGATTAATTAAAGTGCCGCGCTTATTATTTATCGCACTGCAATAACATAAATGGCTCGCGTGATATTTGGTGAGTATTTGAAAAATATAACCGCGGATACGATTGATTTTCAAGTTGACGCTTATTTATTCAGGCGCTAATATCGAATGGCCATATACCATGGCATACAGCGCAAGCAGTACTTAACCATCACAAGAGGATAGTACAATGCAAAACCAAACCAAATTGTTCGCATTCAAACTGGCTGAAAAACAGGTACAAAAACAGGAAGCGCCCGCCACCGCCTGGAAGGTGCGCGACGGCGTCGCCGTGGCCGGCTGCACCGCCGTTGGCACCCATGATCAATATCGCGACTCTTCGCGCCTCAAGCCCAACGACAGCGGCCAGTATTGCTGATACCCGGCACGCCATACCCCCCCGCCCGGCGTGGGGGTTTCATATATTCCCCCGTATTCAAATTGGCGCCGTGCGGTGCGGCTATCCCGCGCGCAATGCATATACAAACACCTTTCAATTAAAGTTTCCATTTTTTAAAATAAGTATTTATCGGTAAAAATCGGAACACCACCATTAATAGAGGATCTCATGCAAAAAGAAACCAAACTGTTCGCATTCAAACTGGCGGAAAAAAAGGAAGAAGAAAAGCCAGCACATCCTGCGCTCTGGAAAGTACGCGATGGCGTCGCCGTGGCCGGCTGCACGGCTGTCGACAGCGAGGAGCAATACCGCTATTCGCGTATCGGTTCGAGTGACGGCGGCGAGTTCTGCTGATACGTTCGCCAGCTGAAAGCCTTGCCACGGCAAGGCTTTTTCACCTTCCTTTACCGCAAGCCCACGACATGCACAAAAAGGTTTTGATTATCAGCCATAGCGGCGATCTGCACGCCGACCTGGTCGAAGCCATCCTCGCCGCCCGCGGCCACGCCCCCTTCCGTATCGACCTCGACGCCTTTCCCCGCGATTATCAGCTGTGCCAGCGCCTGCACGACGGCCGCGCCAGCGCGCGCCTGCGCCACTTGCCCGATGGCGACTGGCTTGACCTGCAGCAGGTGGGCGCCGTCTGGCTGCGCAAGGCGGCCGACTACGCCTACGCCAGCGCCGACCTGACGCCGCAGGAGCGCGCCTACGCGCAGCTGGAAACGGAACAAGCCATCTTCAGCGTACTGTACGGGCTCGATTGCTACTGGCTCAGCCATCCGCTGGCCCTGCGCGGCGCCCAATGGAAAGGCGAACAGCTTGCGCGCGCCGCGCGCATTGGCTTTCGCGTGCCCGCCACCGTGATCACCAACGTGCCCGACGACGTGCGCGCTTTCCGGGCTGCCATCAAAGGCCCCATCATTTTCAAGAGCATGTCGACGCCCAGCCTGGCCGCCGAAGCGGTCGAGGACGTTGACAGGGTCAGCGCCGGCATCGGCACCACCATCGTCGACGATGCCATGCTCGATAGCCTGGACGCCGTCAGCGAACTGAGCTGCCAGTTCCAGGAATATATCGCCAAGCAATACGAACTGCGGATCACCGTGATCGGCAAGCAACTGTTTGCCGCGCGCCTGTATTCCCAGGACGATGCGCGCACGGCCATCGACTCGCGCGACATGTCGGCCCCCATCCGCTATGAAGCATGCACCTTGCCAGCGGAAATACAGCAGCGCTGCCTCGCTTTCGTGCACAGCTACGGCCTCGAATATGGCGCGCTCGATCTCATCGTCACGCCCGGGGGCGAGTATGTTTTCCTGGAAAACAATCCTGTTGGTCAATTCTTGTATGTACAACAACTGGTGCCTGCCTTGCCCATGTTGGAAAGCGTGGCCGCAGCCCTGATCGAAGGAGCCGTATGCCGCAGCCAGACTTGAACCAGATCCCCGTCCGGCTGCGCGAACTGGAACAGGCGCGCGACAGCCGGGCCATCGTCCTGGCCGCCTCGCACCTGGACATGGAACTGCTGCCCGCCCTGTACGAGCTGTGCCAGGGCATCGGCCCCGTGGCGCGCCTCGACGTGGTGCTGCACGGCCGCGGCGGCATCGTCAACGCGGCGCGCCGCATCGCCATCCTGCTGCGCCAGCATGCGCGCCACCTGAGCTTTATCGTGCCCTTCCACTGCCAGTCGGCCGCCACCCTGCTGGCCCTGGGCGCGGACGAGATCATCGCCGGCGACCTGGCCCTGTTCTCGCCCATCGATCCGCAGCTCGATGGCGCCGACGGCGGCTCGATGTCCAGCCTGGACATCAAGGTGTTCGGCGACATGGCGCAGCAGTGGTTTGGCGTCGATGCCAGCGAGGCGCGCCAGCAATCGCTGTCCCTGCTGTGCGGCAGCATCTTCCCCCCTTCCCTGACGGCCTTCTACCGCACCACCCTGGAACTGGCGCAGATCGGCGAGGAATTGCTGGCTTGGCAATTGCCCGATGCCACACAAGAGGCGCGGCGCGCCATCGTCGCACAACTGGTGACGGGTTATCACTCGCATAACTATGCCTTGACGCGCGAAGAGCTTGCCCAGCTGGGCCTGAACATGGCGCGCGATATCCACGCCGAACGGCTGGGCTGGGCCATCTCGACGCAATTGCAGGCGAGCATAGGCGGCGCCTTGCGCAGCGCGCCAGACGAGCCGTGGAACGATGCCCTGCTGGCGTCGCGCGACGGCGTGCAGCTGCGGCGCCAGCGTCCGGGCGGCTTCGCGCCCTTGTGGAGCGCACAATGCTGACGTCCGTGCTGGCCGCGTTACTGGCCGACATCGCGCGCTACTGTATCGCCTTGCTGCTGCTGGCGGCCAGCGTGGGCAAGCTGCGCAGCTACGGAGACTTTCGCGACAACCTGGCCGCCTCGTTCGGCGTACCGCCCGCCGCAGCCCAATTCGCTGCGCCAGCCCTGGTGATGACAGAACTGCTACTGGCCGGCTGGCTGCTGGCCGGCGGTACCCACACACCGATGCTGCTGTCGCTATTGCTGCTCAGCACGCTCACAGCCATATTGACCTACCGCTACTTCACGCACAGCGTGGTGCGCTGCAGCTGCTTTGGCGAAGCGGCGCGGCCCGTGTCGCAGTACGACCTGCTGCGCAACATGCTGGCGGTCGGCATCAACGGCGCCTACTTTGCGCTGGCGCAGGCACCGGCCTTGCCCGTCGCCACTTCCATATTGGCCGCCGGCCTGGCAGCCATCGTGTGCGTGGCCACGATTTCCCTGCACGAGATCGCCACTTTGGCAAAGGCAGACTGATGGATTCCACGACCTTACAACTGGTGCTGGCGGCGCTGGCGTTTGCCCTCGCCGGCAATATCTGGCTCAGCCTGGCCGTGCTGCGCGCCAGCCGCCGCGAACGCATCACGCCCACGGCGCTGGAGCCGGGCCAGCCCCTGCCTGCCGTGCAAGCCCGTCCGCTGGCTGGCGGCGCGCATTTCCAGCCGGGCGCCGGCGGCCAGGCGGCCGTGCTGCTGTTCCTGGCCAGCCGCTGTCCGAAATGCGGGGAAAAGCTGGCCGGCATCGAACAGTTGCTGCCGCTGGCGCGGGAGGCAGGCCTGGCCCTGTGGCTGCTCAGCGAAGAGCCGGCCCGCCGCCTGCGCGCCTTTTTGCCCGGCAACACCTTGCGGGCAGCCACGGCACGGCTGACGCTGCGCGACTACCGGCGCGTGAATCCGCTAATGAGCTCGCCTTCCTATGTATTCGTCAATCACCAGGGCAGCGTGGAAGCTGCCGGCCTGATCGGCGATGAAGACTGGCTGGCCCTCGTCGAGCAACTGGCTGACGAGACGGCACAGAAGCGCGCCGCATGAGCCATCTGAATGTCGGCCCGCATCTTGAACGCCTGCGCCTGCTGTATCCCGTGCGCTGGCGCGTCGCCGCCGGCCTGCTGTGCATGGTCCTCACCGTGGGCGCACAGCTGGCCTTTCCGCAAGCCATCGCGTATTTCATCGACAACGTGGCGGAACTGACCCGGCGCGGCGTCACGCCGGGCATGGTCGCCACCATGCTGGCCTTCAGCCTGCTGTATGCGCTGATTACGACCGCGCGCTTCTATTTGCTGCAGTCGAGCGGCCACATGATCGTCATGGGCGTGCGCCGGCGCCTGTTTGACGTGGTGATCAATCAGCCCATCGCCTTCTTCGACAAGCACCATGGCGGCGAACTGAACAGCCGGCTCACGTCCGACGTCTCGGCCCTGCATGAAAGCCTGACCATCGGCGCGGCCAATGCCCTGCGCTCGCTATGCGTCTTTCTGGGCGGCATCGCCATGCTGCTGCATTTATCACCCATGCTGAGCCTGCCGCTGGCCCTGTTCATCCCCATCAGCCTGTATCTCGGCAAGTTATCAGGCAGCAATTACCGGCAGCGTTCGCGGGTCATTTCCGCCACCCTGGCCGCCAGCGGCAAGGTGGCGCAGGAATACTTTGCCCATGCCCGGCTGGTGCAGGCATTCAACCAGCAGGGCGGCGCCATGGCCCGCTATGCGCAAGCCATGCGGCAACTGCTGGAGGTGTCCCTGGCCGGCACGCGGCTGCTGGCCGTGTTCCAGGGCGCGCAGGGGCTGCTGGCTTTTGTCGCTCTGCTGACCACCCTGTGCTTCGGCGCCCACCTGATCGGCCAGGGCCGCTTGAGCGTGGGAGAGCTGACGGCTTTTGTCATCTATGCCAGCATGGTGACGGACACGGCCGGCTCCATCAGCGAATTCTGGAACACATGGATGCGCACCATGGGCTCGACCGACCGCATCTTCGAGATCCTGCGCAGCCACCGCGCCGTGCCCGAAGCGGCGCCGCAACCGCCGCTGGCCGGCCACATCGCGCTACGCGACGCGCTCTTTTCGTATCCCGAGCGCACGCAGGTCACGGCCCTCGACGGCGTCAGCCTGTCGATACGGGCGGGCGAAAAGATCGCCTTGGTGGGCGCCTCGGGCGCGGGCAAGTCCACCATCGCCAGCCTGGTGCTGGGCCACTACCAGCTTGACGCGGGCAGCCTGCAATTCGACGGCATCGATGCAGGCATGCTGGGCGTGACGCAGCTGCGGCGCCAGATGGCCGTGGTGGAACAGGAACCGGCGCTGTTTTCAGGCAGCATCGCCGACAATATCGCCTTTGCCGTGCCAGACCGCCAGGTGACGCGCGACGAGATGCTGGCGGCGGCGCGTCTGGCGCATGCTCACGATTTTATTCAAGCTTTTCCTGACGGCTACGAGACCCTGGTGGGCGAACGGGGCGTGCAATTGTCCGGCGGACAGAAGCAGCGCATCGCAATCGCCCGCGCCATCCTGCGCGCGCCGAAGATCCTCATCCTGGACGAAGCCACCAGCGCGCTCGACGCCGCCAGCGAACAGCAGGTGCAACTCGCCCTCGACACCCTGATGCAAGGACGCACCACCATCATCATCGCCCACCGCTTTTCCACCATCGTGAAAGCGGACCGCATCATCGTCATGGACAAGGGCAGGATTTGCCAGCAAGGCACGCACGCCGAGTTGCTGCGCGCGGGCGGCCAGTATGCGCGGCTGATGCAGCAGCAGCTGTCGCAATTCCAGCAGTTGCATGCGAGTGCGGCAACGCTGTAAGGCGGCAGCATGCGCTGCCACTGTCCGACTTGCCTGAAAATACATTGCCGGGCCAGCCAAGTGCCGCGGGTCGCCAGATAAGCATGCGCACCCCGTTGTCTGGATCGGCATTCTGGGCGATAATTACGCCCATGAACGATACCACCACCTTACCCCCATTGCCCGATCGCCTGTCGATCGACCCTAGCAGCCCTTACCACGTTGCAGCCGTGTTCGAGAACGACGTCGGCATCCGCTTCAACGACAAGGAGCGTCTTGACGTGGAAGAATATTGCATCAGCGAACGCTGGATCAAGGTCGCTTCCACCAAGTCCCTCGACCGCCGCGGCCGTCCGCTGCAGATCAAGCTGAAGGGCAAAGTCGAAGCGTTTTACCGCTAAGCAACGCATTCAGCTGTCATCGAGGCCGATTTCCATCGGCCTTTTTTGCGTCAGCCGCTTTCTGCGCATACATCGATGGTGACCAGCCCTGCCGCGGCCGCCAGCGGTAGCCACAGCATGGCGTCGGCCAATACTTCGTCCGGCGCCCTGCCGCTAGCCCGCGCCGCCTGCCCCGCGCACTGTGCCAGCGGCGCGCCGCCTGCCAACGCTTGCAGACAATAAAACTGCCATGGCTGCAAATCCTGCATGGCAAGCCGGTAATGCATGCGCGAAATGGCGACAAAGGCGGGACTTGCCTCTGGCTGAGCCGGCACGGCGTCGTCCGGCGCGGCCTGCGCCTGTTGCCAGTAGTCGCACAGGGGGAACGACAGGGCCAGCAGCCGTGTGCACGGCGCCAGGCGCCAGGCCGGTGCATTTCCCAATAGCAAGTCCAATCCGCACGGCCACATGGGCCGCGCCAGCTTTTCCAGGCCGGGCGCCCTGCCCGCTTCGCTGCGCGCCCGTTCCAGCTGCGCCAGTTCGACGGGAAAGCGCAAGGCGGCGCCCTGCGCGCCGGCGGCATGCTGGCTGGCGGCGAGAAAATCGGCAAAGCCGGCGCCCAGGTCGTACAGGGTCGCGGATGCGGACGGGTGGCGCCAGACATAGGCGCGGGCAAAGAAGGCGAACAGCTCGTCACCCATGACCTTGCGCAACACGGGATAGTCGGCTTGCAGGCATTCGAGCAGGCGCTGCACATAGCCATCCGCATGGATGTGCAGCGGAGCCGGTCCACCCCGCGCCTGTTTCAGCACCTGCTCCTGCGTCAAGCCATGGCGCTCGCTGGCCAGTTGCGCGCCGCGCGCCGCGCCGCCCGGCGCCGTCATCGCCGTCAGGAACCAGGCCTGCAATTGCGCCAGCGGTACGCGGGCCTCGCCAGATTCGCCTGCGGCGGTGCTACGGGGCATGGGCCGCCTCCAAGTGAAAGCCCAGCGGCGCCGAGACGGCGGCAGCAGCGCCGGCCATGGCTGGCGCTGCATCGGCGAATTCTCCCCGCTCGGCCGCGCGCGCCTTGTCGAGCTCGGCCAGCAGCTGCGGGTACGGGGGAATCTCCGCATCCCATTCCAGCAGGGCCGACACGCCGCCCGTCAGCCGCTGCGCCAGCGCGTACAGGCGCCACACGGCGGCCGGCACGGGGGCGTCATGGGTATCGATCAGTACGGCGCCGCACACGGTGGGGCCGGCCAGGTGGATCTGCACGATGTGCGCGTGCGGCAACTGGCGGATGTAGTGGGCCGCGTCATAGCCGTGGTTATGCGCGCTGACGTGGACATTGTTGACGTCGAGCAAGAGTCCGCAGCCCGTGTCTTGGGCCAGGCGGCCCAGGAATTCCCATTCCGGCATGCTGGACTGGGCAAATTCCACGTAGCTGCTGGGGTTTTCCAGGATCAGCGGACGGCCCAGGAATTCCTGCACCTGCCGCACGCGTCCCGCCACGTGGCGCAGGCTGGCCTCGTCCAGCGGCAGCGGCAGCAAGTCGTGGCTGTTGAGCGAGGCGGCGCCCGTCCAGCACAGGTGGTCGGAAATCCACGCGGGCCGGATCTCGCCGGCCAGCTGGCGCAGCTTGCGCAGGTAGGCGAGATTGAGCGGATCGCTGCTGCCGATCGACAGCGAGACGCTATGCATGACGATGGGCACTTGCGCCGCCACCTGCTCCAGCACATGGCGCGCATAGCCGTGGTTGTCGATGAAGTTCTCGCTGATGATCTCGAACCAGTCCACCTGCGGCCCGTGGCGCAGGATGTGCGCATAGTGCGGCGGGCGCAGCCCCACGCCCAGGCCCAGGTGCGGCAAGCCCAGGCGTGGCGCTACCGTGTGCATGGCGTGCCGCATCAGGTCGACGGCGGCAAGGCCAGGCGCAGGTCGGTGGGCGCCGGCGGCGCCCCCACCGGCGTGCCGCGCGCCGCCATCACCTTGCCGTAGGCTTCCCAGGCCTTGTCGTAGACATTGTCGCCCAGCGCAAAGCTCATGCTCTGGCCCAGCGGAATGCTGCGGTGCTCGGGCGCGGGTCCGAAGTCGTACAAAGTCATGGTGGCGGGCTCGGGCGGTTCCTTGCCCGTCGTGTTCGGATACAGTTGCGAGGCCGAGATCGGCACGGCGCAGCCGCCGAATCCCCCGCATTTGTTGTCGCTGGGCGCGCTGTAGACTTTATCGGGCTGCGGCGGCGGTGGCGGCACATAGCACGGTGTGCCCGGCGACGCAGCCAGCTTGACCGAGTGGCCGCAGGACGAACCGCCCGTGTCGGCCTGGGCAAAGCCGCAGCCGCCCTGGGCATGGCAGCCGTTGGAGCCGCGGCAGGTATGGTAGACGGCCAGCGCGGCGCAGGTGGACGAGGCCTCGCCTTCCAGGTGCATGCCCTGGCAGGCGTGGTACAGCACGCTTTTCTCGGCCAGCGGCACGCCCGTCGCCAGGTTCGGCGCCTGGCCCAGCACGGCCCAGCAGATGGCCATGCGGTCGCCCGCGCCCACCATCGACGGATACGGAAAGGCCAGTTGCTGGTTCTGCCAGTACTTGTCCAGCACGGAAGTGATGCCGTAGATGGCGCCCGTGGCGACCGTGCTCAGCATCTCCAGGGTACCGCTGGCGTCCTTCAGGCGGTTCAGGGCACCCGCCACGGCCGCCGGCGCCGGGATATTCTGCGGCGCGCTGACCGGGTTGTAGCGTTCGTTGGTCAGCATGGCCGCGCTCCACTGCTGGCCCTGCGTATGCCAGCTGGCCCAGGTAGTCACGGGCAGCATCGCCTTGACCTGGCCGAAACGCTCGTAGTGGTCGAACGGGGCGCTGTCGTGGCGCGCCTGCGCGTCGCGCGATTCGGCATCCTTGCCATTGTTCGCGTAGGACGGATAATCGCATTTCAAGGCATCCAGGTCTTCGCGGTAGTCGGGCTGCACGGCCCTCAGGCGCAGTGCCGCATCGCGGCGGTAACGCTGGATGGCCGCTTCGCTGCCCTCGCCCTGGTCCGTGATGGCCGCCATCATGTCGATGGCCTTGTTGAACGAGCCCGTCTGGCCGCCATCCTGGTCCTGCGGGCCGAAGCAGGTATCGAATTTGGGAAATTCCGCCCGCGCATGGCCCTGGACCTGGCTGTTGAACATGTCCTGCTGCACCGAACCGTTGACGAACAGCTTTTGCCACAGGGTCTGGCCATCCGCGTATTCGATGCTGATGTAGCGCGCATAGCATTCGTACATGTAGCCAATGGTGCCGAACAGAGGCAGATCATGCACGTGCTTGCCCGGCGTCCAGCCCGGCAGCGGCACTTCCGGGAAGTATTTGGTGTGGTTGTGCTTGTCGAACTCGGCCAGCTGGGCGCGTGCCTGCTCCTCTGGTTGCTCGATGGCGAGGAACAGGTCGCACTGGTTGCTGTTCAGCTCTTCCAGGTTGACGCGCACGTGGCGGTAGCCGGACGTGTCCTGCAAGTCGACGATGTGCGGGATCACCGTGCAATCCTTGCCATAGCAGGTCCAGCCATGATCCTGCGATTGCAGCTCCGAGCCCGTGAAGCATGGCGCCGTGCCGATGGCCGTGGCCAGGTTGGCCGCCATCTGCAGGTGCAGCATTTCCTGGATGAAGACGCTGAAGATGATGTTGAAGGCCTTTTGCTCCTTCAGCTCGGGCCGGGCCGTGGTGCCCATGCCCGGCCACTGGCGGCCCTCATAGTAGGTGATGCCTTTCGAGTTGATCTGGTGCGTGCCGTGGATCGAGTACATGGTGGCCATGTACAGGGGAATGGTGAACAGCTCGACGCTGACGGCCGCCTGGGCGATGGCGCGCACGGCGGCCGTGTCGGTGTCCAGCATGTCGAGCGGGCGCCTAATGATGGGGGCCTGGGTGCTTCCTAAAACGGGCATTTTCATTCTGTATCTCCACAGGAAGGATGCGTTTCGGATATCGGGCCGGTCCGCGCCATCTGCGTGCGCTGTTCACGGCAAGGAAATCATACGCCTGAGAAAGATACTTTTGCGGCAAGATTTATGCGCTGGCCTTGGGGTAAGGCAGTCAGCCCTGGACCATGAAAATAGGCGTTTTCAGCGGCCATTCGATGACAATTGAATAGAATCGGCAAAACGCGCGCGTGTATAAGCGCCGCACCGGCAAGCGCCGGCGCGTGGCTTGCATGCTGATAGTCAGGCGCCGGGCGGCGGCTGGAAGGCGCAAAAGCCGGGCCACTGGTCGCGGCTGTCGCATACTTTCAGGCAGCCTTTATCTTCCTTGAAGGTGGCGACGACCTTGATGGGGAAGCCATATTTTGGCGTGGTGGCCAGGAAGGCGGACGGGCAGCTTTGCTCGTTGCTGAAGCGGAAAGTGATTTCTTCGCGACGGCCCTTGCGCTCAAAACTCAGCATGAAGGTTTCATTGCTGTTCCACTGCGCCTTGCCCGGCACGCGGAAGCGGTAGCGGGGGCTGCCCTGCTGCTGGCCGTCAAGTTTCTGGCCGAAGACGCGGCTTCTGGCCGTGGCCGTCTCGACCTTGGCAACGGGATACACGACGGCAAAAATATACGTGCCGGCAAAACCCTGGTCGAAGCCGAGTCCCTTCTGGTAAAACGGCACGACGATGTGCGGCGCGCCTGCGTACTCCACGGTATTGCGGGCCGTCACGCTCGACGTCAGCTTGTCATCGGGCTCTTTGCCGAAGACCACGTCCAGTTCCAGCAAGGCTTGTTGCTTGTCGATATCTTGCGCCAGATAATCCTTGGGGAACATTTCGCCATGCACGCAGCCGGCCAGCAGGGAGGCGGCGAGGCAGCCGGCGAGGAGTTTGGGTATTGTCATGGCTGTTTTCCTTCCGGCGGCGCAGAACTGAGGCCCAGGCCCGTCACTTGCCAGCCATTCTTGCCTTGTTTCCATTGAAATTGCTGGCCGAACCAGGCCAGTTCCAGCTCGCGCCGGATGCGGTTCGAATCCGTGCGGCCCTGGCGCGCCTTGATGGCGGCGCCCGCCTGCGCGGAAGCGGCTTCCGACAAGGGCTTCAGCCACCGTTGATGGGTATCTGGCGGCAAGGCCAGCACGCCGGCCACGCCGTCGTCGCGCGTGGCAACGATAATCCCTACCTTCGTCAGCGCATTCGTCAGATAGGCGGCGCGCCGCCCGTCGGGCGAGACGGAGACCAGCATGGCGGGCGCGTAATCGCCCGTGACGATGCCCGGCATGTCAAACCACAGCAGCTCGCCCGTGTCCATATCGAGCGCGCGGCCATCGCGGGCGAACAGCAGCATCTCGGGACGACCCGGCTGCGGCACGCCCCATTCGGGGTCGCGTTCCGTGCGCACCATGTCGTCGCGCTGCATGGGACTGACGGGGCGCATCAGCGGTTCGCCATTCTGCACGCCGATGAGGATGGTGCCCTGGCCCGTATAGCCCTTGGTAAACGCCAGCAGCATGGGCTGGCCTTCGCGCCTGGCCTTGATGGGGCGCACTTCCACCACTTCGCGCGCGCCGCCTGGCCAATAGCCGTGCTTGCGGAAAGACAAGGTGACGAGCGGGTCGTGGCGGTCGCGCGTGACGACAAAGTCGCCGTATTGCTTCATCACCGGCACGTATGGTGTTTGCGCCTGCGCGGCAGGCAGGACGGCGGCAAGCAAGCTGACGGCGGCCGCCAGGCGGCATAAAGGTAGCAACAGAGGTAGGAACGGCATGGCATCCTGCAAGGGTCGCGCGGGGCGAAGAATCAGGATGATAAACGATTCCTCGTCAGCAACACTGTCCGATAGGAAACATCAACGGCGCTGGATTTCAATCAGTTCGATCTCGAACAGCTTGGGCCACAGCTTGCCCGTGACAAACAAGCGCTTGCCGCGCGCATCCCAGGCGATGCCGTTGAGCACGGCGTCGGGATTGGCCGTACCCCGCTGCGCGGGCGGCAGCAAGCCCGTCAGGTCGATCCAGCCGACCACCTTGCCGCTGGCCGGGTCGATGCGGGCGATCACGTCCGCGCCCCACACATTCGCGTACAGCTCGCCGTCGACCATTTCCAGTTCGTTCAGGCGCTCGATGGGGCGGCCTTCCGCCTTCACCTCGAAGCGGCGAACTTCGGCCAGGGTTTTCGGGTTCAGCACGCGGATGGCGGAACTGCCGTCGCTCATGTAGACAAATTGACTGTCGCTGGCCAGGCCCCAGCCTTCGCCCTGGTAGCTGAATGTGCGTTTCAGCTTGAACGTTTTCTGGTCAAACACATAACCGGTCTGCGACATCCACGTCAGGCCAAGGATGTCATCGCCCACGTCCGTGATGCCTTCGCCGAATACTTTTTTATCGAGCATGCTTTTCTGCAGCACCTTGCCAGTCGTCAATTCCACCTTGCGCAAGGAGGACTGGCCATTCTGGCCCGTGCTTTCATACAGATGGCCATCCTTGAACAGCAAGCCCTGGGTAAACGCCCGGGGGTCGTGCGGATAGGTATTCTTGACGAAATAGCCATACACGGGAATGGCGGCCTGGGCATAACCCATCTCGCTCATCAGGCCCACGGTGCACAACAATCCCAGCAGCAGCGAGCCTGCCGTGCGTTTCAGACTTGTTTTACCGATATTTTTCATATTCTTGGCGGTGGTTGGCGAGCGCCTATTGTAATCGCCCGGGCTGCGCCATGCGCGCCCTGACGAGCTCCAGCCAGGCGCGGGCAGCGAAAGACAGCCGTCCGCCGCGGCGCCAGGCCAGCATCAGATTCCATTCCACGGGCGGACCGGCCAGGGGAATCACGGCAAACTGCGCTGGCTCGAGCGTGTCGCAATACATCTTCGGCAACAGGCAGATGCCCACGCCCAGGCGGACCAGCGAGGCGATGAAATCCCACTGGCCGCTGCGGCCCGTGATGCGCGGGGCGAAACCGGCCCGCTGGCAGGCATCGAGCACGATGTCATTCAGGGCGAAGGCGGCACCGTAAAAGATGAAGGGACTGTCGGCCAGCTCGGCCAGGGCCACGGAAGAGCGTCCCTGCCACGGCGAACCGGGCGCGGCCAGCAGGCACAGCGGCGAGCGCACGAGCGGCAGCGCCTCGAAATCCTGCCAGGTGGCCGCGTTGCCCGGATAATCGAGCATGGTGCCCAGTTCCACCGTGCCCGTGCGCAAGTCGCGCTCGATCGCTTGCGTGCCGCTCTCGTACATCTTCAGCTCGATGCCCGGATAGCGCTGGTGGTACTCGGCCAGCCACGGCGCCAGGGTGGAGTGGGTTTGCGGCGACACGCCGACCCTCAATTCCCCCCGTTCCAGATGTTGCAAATCGCGCAATTCCACCTTCAGTTCCGCGTGCAGGGCCAGCAGTTCATGCGCGCGCGACAGCACCACCTTGCCCGCGTCCGTCAGGGTAAAGCGCTTGCCCGCGCGGTCCAGCAAGGCCAGGTCCAGCGACTGTTCCAGTTGCTGGATCATCTTGCTGACGGTGGGCTGCGTCACATGCAGCCTGGCGGCCGCGCGCGTAAAACTGTTCTGCTCGACCACTTCGACGAAGTAGCGCAGGGAGCGGATATCCATGATGCATTCCAATATCGAATGATAATCATGAGTTTAAGTCATTTTATCTTTTGATGTACGGTCACTACAATGAAAACCTCCCCCAGCCGTTTGAAAGCCCGCCGTGAAAGCCTTGCACTGTTCCACCGCCGCCCTGCCCTCCATCCCTGTCTGGCGCCGGCCCGCGCAGACCGTGTGGCAAGTGGGCGTGCTGATCGCCGCCTGGTGGCTGGCAGATGAAGCCGCTGCCGCCCTGCACCTGCCGTTTTCCGGCGGCGTGGTGGGCCTGTTCGTGCTGGTGGCCCTGCTGCTGGCGGGCTGGGTACGGCCTGCCGCCATCGAACTGGGCGCGAACTGGCTGCTGGCCAACATGCTGCTGTTCTTCATTCCACTGGTTGTATCCGTGGTGCAATTTACGCAACTGTTGAAGTCGCAGGGCCTGATGCTGTTCGTAAATATCGGCCTGGGCTTTGCCAGCGTGATGCTGGCCACGGCCTTCACCGTGGAATGGGTGTGCCGTTATGAACGCAAGCTGCGCCTGCAAACACTGCGGCGCCAGCGCTCAGCCAGGGAGCAGGCATGAGCACCCTGCTCCTGTCCCTGCTGTTTTTGCTGCTGACCCTGGTCCTGTTCTACGCCAACCAGGCCGTGCACCGCCGCCATCCGCACTTCCTGCTGACGCCCGCCATCTGCACCTCGGCGATACTGATCGTCATCGTGCAGGCGACCTCGACGCCGTTTGCCACGTATTTTGGCGAAACGCGCTGGCTGCCGTGGCTGCTGGGCCCGGCCACCATCGCGTTTGCGCTGCCCATCTTCCAGGAGCGCAAGCTGATCCGCAAGCACTGGCTGGCCTTGAGCCTGGGCAGCTGCGCCGGCATCGTGGCATCGGTTGCCGCCACCCTGCTGCTGGACAGTGTTCTGGGCGTGCATGGCGACATGGCGCGCAGCCTGCTGGCGCGCTCCGTGTCGACGCCGTTCGCGCTGGAAGCGTCGCGCCACATGGGCGGCTCGGCTCAGCTGACGGGTATCTTCGTGGTGATGACGGGTTTGTTCGGCCTGATGCTGGGCAAACCGCTCTTAAAACTGCTGCCCTTGCGCATGCGCATCGCCCGTGGCGCCCCGTATGGCGCGGCCGCGCACGGCTTTGGCTTGTCGGTGGCGCGCCGGGTCGGCACGGAAGAAGGCGCAGTGGCCAGCCTGACGATGATTTTCTCGGGCGTCGTGACGGTGCTGCTGGCGCCCCTGCTGGGGCATCTGCTGGGCTAGCGGCCCGCTTGCAGCGCCTGCATGCCATGCACGATCAGGTCGATTCCTGCCAGGAAATCCTCGCGGTCATCGTGCGCGCGCAGCTGCCCCGCCACCTTGCGGGCAAATGGAAACGCCTGCGCGTCGAGGCGTGACCAGGCTCCCGCCATGGTGTCGAGGAAATGCGCGCGCTCCAGGCCTTTTTCCCGGGCGATGGCGGCATTGGCCGCATTCTGCCCGCTCACGCCCAGCAGATAATTGAGCAGCGTGCATGCCGCCAGCCATTGCTGATCCTGCGGCACGCCCAGCGCATCCACTTGCCGCCCCAGGCGTTCCAGGATGCGCACGGTGGGCAGCTGGCCCGGCGCGCGCGACAAGGCCGAACCCAGCCAGGGATGCGCATCCATCGCCTCGAACATGGCCAGCGCCACGGCGCGGATGCCCGCCTGCGGCGTATCGCACTGCAGGGCGGCAGCCATGGCGCGGGCGACGATGGCGTCGCTGGCGGCCGTGAACAAATCGTCCTTGTCGGCCACGTGCCAGTAGATGGCGCCCGCCCCCGTCGCCAGGCGCGTGGCCAGGGCGCGGAAGGTCAGGCCGCCCTCGCCCGCTGTGTCGAGCAGGGCAATGGCAGCGTCGATGATGGTGTCGCGCGTCAGCGAGTCGGCGCGTCGTGGTGGGTTCGCTACGGTATGGGGCATTGCTTATGTTGACACAGATGGCGGCCTGCCGCAAAATTCCTGTGGAACGACGTTCCAGTTCCATTTTAAAACCACCTTCAAGGATCACCATGCATATCGCCATCATCGGCGCGGGGCTGGGCGGGCTGATGCTCGCCCGCGTGCTGCACGTCCACGGCATCGCCGCCACCGTCTATGAAGCGGATGCGTCACCGCAGGCGCGCCGTCAGGGCGGTATGCTCGATATCCACGCGGAAACGGGCCAGCAAGCGCTGCGCGCCGCCGGCCTGCACGACGCGTTTCGCGCCCTCATCCATGCGGGCGGCCAGGCCAGCCGCGTGCTCGACCAGCACGGAACGGTCCTGCTCGATGAAGGCGACGACGGCACGGGCGGCCGGCCGGAAGTGCCCCGGGGCGCCCTGCGCCATCTCTTGCTTGACACTCTGCCGGCTGGCGCCGTGCTCTGGGGACACAAGCTGGCCGGCGTCACCGTGCAGGACGGCGGCCGCCACCTGCTGCAGTTTGCCCATGGCGCGACGGCTGCGAGCACGCTGCTGGTGGGCGCGGACGGCGCCTGGTCGCGGGTGCGGCACTTGCTATCGAGCGCGCAGCCCGCGTACTCGGGCGTATCCTTCATCGAAAGCTATCTGCACGACAGCGACCGCCGCCATCGGGCCAGCGCGCAAGCCGTGGGCGCGGGCGCCCTGTTCGCGCTGGCGCCGGGCAAGGGCATCCAGGCCCACCGCGAAGCCGGCGGGGTGCTGCATGCCTATGTGGCCCTGAGCAAGCCGGAAGATTGGCTCGCCGCCATCGATTTCACCGATCCCGCCACGGCCCGCGCCCGCATCGCCGCGGAGTTCGCCGGCTGGGCGCCGGCGCTCACGGCCCTCATCACGGATGCAGATACGCCGCCCATGCCCCGTCCCGTGCATACCTTGCCGGTCGATCACTGCTGGCCCCGCGTGGCGGGCGTGACCCTGCTGGGCGACGCGGCCCACCTGATGCCGCCCGCCGGCGAGGGGGCGAATCTGGCCATGCTCGATGGCGCGGAACTGGCGCAAGCGCTGGCCGCGCATCCGGACGACATGGAAGCGGCCCTGCTGGCCTACGAAACGGCGCTGTTCGCCCGCAGCAGCGCGGCCGCCGCCGAGTCGGAGCGCGTCTTTCGCCTGTGCTTTGGCGCCGACGCCCCGCACAGCCTGCTCGACTTCTTTGCGCAGCAGCAAGAACCCGTCTAGGGCCATCGACCAGGCCCGAGGCGCAAACCCCGACGCCAGCCCCGTTTATCGGGGATAATACGTCTTTCCCCATTCCAAGCAGCCGCGCCACGATGAAATACCCTGCAGTTCAGCCTTTCAGCGACATCCTGCCCCGCTTGAGCGAGTTCGATGCCATCATCGACGTGCGCAGCCCGTCCGAATTCGCGGAAGACCACTTGCCGGGCGCCATCAACCTGCCCGTGCTGGACGACGAGCAGCGCGTGCGCGTGGGCACCTTATATAAGCAGACCAGTGCCTTCGAAGCGAAGAAGCTGGGCGCGGCGCTGATCGCGAAAAATATCGCGCGGCATATCGAAGACGGTTTTCTCGGCCACCCGCAGCATTGGAAGCCACTGGTTTACTGCTGGCGCGGCGGCAACCGTAGCGGCGCCATGGCGCACATCCTGGCGCGCATCGGCTGGCCCGTCACCCAGTTAGAGGGCGGCTACAAGGATTACCGGCGCCACGTGAACGCCGAGCTGGGCACCCTGCCCGAACGTTTCGACTTCATCAACGTGCTGTGCGGCCCCACGGGCAGCGGCAAGAGCCGTTTGCTGCAAGTGCTGGACAGGCAAGGCGCGCAAGTGATCGATCTGGAGGATATGGCGGCCCACCGCGGCTCCGTGCTGGGCGGCTTGCCAGAGGAAGACCAGCCATCGCAAAAAGCGTTTGAAAGCGCGCTGTGGCAGCAGTTGCGCCATTTCGACCCGACGCTGCCCGTCTTCATCGAGTCCGAAAGCAAGAAGGTAGGCCGTTTGCGCGTGCCCGATGCGCTGATGGACAAGATGCGCGCGGCCGACTGCACGGACGTGCGCCTGGACATCGGGGAGCGCGTGCAATTGCTGATGCAGGACTATGCGCATTTCGTCGGCGACCCGGCGCGCCTGAACGTGCAGCTGGCCCTGTTGACGCAGCTGCATGGCAAGGAAAAAATTGCCCACTGGCAGCAGCTGGCCACGGCTGGCCGCATGGCCGAGCTGGTGGAAGAGTTGCTGGTGCAGCATTACGACCCCGTCTACCGGCAATCGATCGCCCGCAACTTCAGCCGCTACGCCCAGGCAACGCCGCTGGTCTTGCCCGACATTTCAGAACATGCCTTTGAGCAAGCCGCGCGCGCATTATGTGCTATCGTCGGCGAACACCGTACCGCCAGCGCCGCGTAAGCGCCGGCGCAGCTTTTAATGACCTTTTCCAGCAGGATGACGACCATGTCCGATACCGCAGCACCATCCAATACCCCAATCAGATTGACCGAATTTGCCCATGGCGGCGGCTGCGGCTGCAAAATTGCGCCGGGCGTGCTGGCCGACATTTTAAAGGGCAGCGGCGGCTTTCCCTTGCCGAAGGAATTGCTGGTCGGTATAGAAACTTCGGATGACGCGGCCGTCTACCAGCTCAACGACGAGCAGGCGCTGATCGCCACGACGGATTTCTTCATGCCCATCGTCGACGACCCGTTCGACTTCGGCCGCATCGCCGCCACCAATGCCATTTCCGACGTGTACGCCATGGGCGGCACGCCCATCATGGCGCTGGCCCTGGTCGGCATGCCGATCAACAAGCTGCCCGTGGAAACCATCGGCCTCATCTTGAAAGGCGGCGAAACCATCTGCGCCCAGGCCGGCATCCCCATCGCGGGCGGCCACACCATCGATTCCGTCGAGCCGATCTATGGCCTGGTCGTGCTGGGCCTCGTGCACCCGTCGCAGGTGAAACGCAACGCGGGCGCGCGCGCCGGCGATAAACTGGTGCTGGGCAAGCCGATCGGCGTGGGCATCTTGTCGGCCGCGCTGAAGAAGAATGCACTCGATGCGGGCGGTTACGCCTCGCTGATAGCCAACACCACCAAATTGAATACCCCGGGCAAGAAGCTGGCCCTGCTGGACGGCGTGCATGCGCTGACGGACGTGACGGGCTTCGGCTTGCTGGGCCATACGCTGGAACTGGCGCGCGGCGCCAAGTTGCAGGCGCGCATCGCCATGGCTTCCGTGCCGCTGCTGCCGCAAGTGCAGCAACTCGCGCAAAATGGCAACATCACGGGCGCCTCCGGCCGCAACTGGCAGGGCTACGGCGCGCAAGTGGCGCTGTCCGACAGCCTGAGCGCCATCGACAAGGCGATCCTGACGGACCCGCAAACGGCCGGCCCCCTGCTGGTGGCATGTGCGCCGGAAGCCGTCGAGCAAGTGCTGGCGATTTTCCGCGCCGAAGGCTTTGGCGACGCCGTCGTCATCGGCGAGATGCAGGAAGGCAGTACCGGGGTTTCCGTAATCTAATGAATATTTTTTGCAAAGGCAGTCCCATGACCACATTCTCCAACAAATTCCCCGCCATCCTGGCCACCGTCGCCGCCACCCTGGCCATCCACAGCGGCCTGGCGCAGGCGCAGCAAGTGTTGCGCGTGTCCGCCATTCCCGATGAAGCGCCGACGGAATTGCAGCGCAAGTTCAAGCCGCTGGGCAGCTATCTGGAGAAAAAGCTGGGCATGAAGGTGGAATTCACGCCTGTCACCGATTACGCGGCGTCCGTGGAAGGCTTGATCAATAACAAGCTCGACATGGTCTGGTTCGGCGGTTTTACCTTCGTGCAAGCGAACGTGCGCAGCGGCGGCAAGATCGTCCCGCTGGTGCAGCGCGAAGAAGACACGAAGTTCCGCTCCGTGTTTGTGACCACCAGCAAGGACATCAACCAGTTGTCCGACCTGAAAGGCAAGAATTTCACCTTCGGCTCGGAATCGTCGACGTCCGGCCACTTGATGCCGCGCTACTACCTGCTGGCCGCCAAGATCAATCCGGACACGGACATGAAGCGCATCGCGTTTTCCGGCGCGCATGACGCCACCGTGGCGGCAGTGGCCGGCGGCAAGGTCGATGCAGGCACCTTGAACATTTCCGTATGGGAAAAGCTCGTGGAAGCGAAAAAAGTCGATCCAAGCAAGGTGCGCGTGTTCTACACGACACCGGGCTACTACGACTACAACTGGAGCGTGCGCGCCGACATGAACCCCGTCGTGCGCAAAAAGCTGACGGATGCCTTCCTGGCGCTGGACCCAGCGACGGCCGAAGGCAAGGAAATCCTCGAACTGCAGCGCGCCACCAAGTTCATCCCGACCAAGGCCGAGAACTACAAGGATATCGAAGCGGCTGCGCGCGATGCCAAGCTGCTGAAGTAACTTGCATCGACGCGTTTTACCGTAGGTCGGATTAGCGGCGAAGCCGCGTAATCCGACACAGGCAATAATGCCAACAATGTTGTCGGATTACGGCCTGCGGCCTAATCCGACCTACCGATTTCTCAAGCATGACATTCCAACTTCACAAGGTCAGCGTCCACCACGCGGGCGCCGTCGGCAATGCGCTGGCCCTGCGCGACCTGGACCTGGACGTGGCCCAGGGTGAACAGATCGCCCTGATCGGCCCGTCCGGCGCCGGCAAGACCAGCCTGCTGCACACGCTGGCGTGCGCGCTGCGCCCGGAATCGGGCACCTTGGACATCCTCGGTACTTCTCCCTGGCAAATCGGCAGCGCCGAGCGCCACGCCTTGCGCGCGCGCCTGTTCCTGGCGCCGCAAACGCCGCCTTTGCCGCCGCGCCAGCGCGTCGTCAACGCCGTGCTGGCGGGACGCTTGCCGCAATGGAGCTTATGGACGGCCATCCGGTCACTGCTGGCGCCCGTCGACCCGCGCGCCGCGTGGGTAGCCCTGGGCAAGTTCAACCTGCAGGACAAACTGTATGCGCGTGTCGACCGCCTGTCCGGCGGCGAACGCCAGCGCTGCGGCATGGCCCGTGCGCTGGTGTCGGATGCGGAAGTCTTCCTCGTCGACGAACCCTTGTCCGCGCTCGACCCCACACTCGCTTTGCAGACAATCCATGTGCTGCAGACCGAAGCGCAGGCGCGCAACGCCACGTTGATCTGCAGCCTGCACCAGGTGGAAATCGCCCGCGCCTGCTTTACGCGCATCGTCGCCCTGCGCGATGGCAAGATCGTCTTCGACTTGCCTGGCGCCCAGGTCAGCGACGCCATGATCGCCGAGTTGTACCGCAACAAGGCCGATCCCGCGCCGCAGTTCGAGGCCGTGGAAACGAATCTGGATGCCGCGAGGCCCCTTTGCTGACGAGCACCGCCATCCCCCGCGACCCCGCCTGGCGCGGCCGCCTGACCGGCGCCGCCATCGTGCTGCTCGTACTGTGGCCGATGCTGGTGCAGGCCGAGTTCAAGCCGTGGATCTTATGGGATGCGCAAAGCCTGGCGGCCACCTGGCAATTCATCGCCAGCTTCGTGCCGCCGGCCCACTCGCTGGAATTCCTGCAACTGGTGGCGGTGTCCAGCTGGGAAACCATTGCCATGGCCACGGCCGGCATGGCGCTGGCCATGCTGGGCGCCATCCCGCTGACCCTGCTGGTGACGGAGCGCCTGTCGATTTCGCGCATCGGCAGCGGTACCGTTTCACCGCTGGCCGCCGCCTTGCGCCATGGCGTGCGCGCGCTGCTGGTGCTGCTGCGCAGCGTGCCGGAACTGGTCTGGGCCTTGTTGCTGGTGCGCATAGTCGGCCTGGGACCGACGGCGGGTGTCATCGCCATTGCCCTCACCTATTGCGGCATGCTGGGCAAGGTGTACGCGGAAATCCTTGAATCGTCGGATGCGTCCGCCTGCAACGCCCTGCTCCACAATGGCAGCGGCAGATTGAAGGCTTTGCTGTACGGCGCCTTGCCCGAGTCGGCCGCCGAACTGGTGTCGTACACGATTTACCGCTGGGAATGCGCAATCCGCGGCTCCGTCGTCATGGGATTTGTCGGCGCAGGCGGCCTGGGCCAGCGCATGGATGAATCGATGAAGATGATGGCGGGCAGCGAACTGGCCACCATGCTGATGGTCTTCGTGCTGCTGGTGGCGGGCGCCGACGCTGTGTCCGCCATGCTGCGCCGGAGGCTGGCATGAAGCATCAGCATTTCGCCGCGATGCCCGCGCCTGCTCCCGTGCGCTGGTCGACCTGGGCCTTGCTGGCCGGTTTATTGCTGCTGGTCATTGCCAGCTTCGCCACCCTGCCCCTGAAATGGGGCGAGTTCTTCAGCGCCGACGCCGTGCGCACGAGCGCCGACTTCCTGCACGGTTTCGCCCCGCCCGAGCTGGCCAGCCCCTTCCTCATGAAAGTCGGTATGGCCACGTTCGAGACCCTGGCCATGTCGGCCATCGGCACGGTGATCGCGGCAGTCTTGGGCGCATTGCTGGCCCTGCCCGCCAGCGGGCGTTTCGGCAATGTGGCGCGCAACGCGACGCGTGGCGTGTTGAATGTGCTGCGTTCGATCCCGGAACTGGTGTGGGCTTCGATCCTGCTGATCGCCGCCGGCCTGGGCCCGTTCGCCGGCACCCTGGCGCTGGCCCTGCACACGGTGGGCGTGCTGGGCCGCTTGTTTGCCGACGCCTTCGAGAATTGCCCGCCCCTGCCGGCGGCCACCTTGCGCATCAATGGCGCGCGCCCCGCCGTGGCCTTCCTGTACGCAACCTTGCCGCAATGCAGCCCGCAAATGATGTCCTACACCTTGTACCGCTGGGAAAACAATATCCGCGCCGCCGCCATCCTCGGCGTCGTCGGCGCGGGCGGCCTGGGGCAAATGCTGAAGTACCACTTGTCGCTGTTCCAGATGCAGAACGCCGCCACCGTCATCGTCGCCATGCTGCTGATGGTGGCCGCCGTCGATGGCCTCAGCTACCTGCTGCGCCGCGCCATGACCCGTTAAATTTTACTTTTCACAAGGAACGCCCATGTCAGGCTGGTGGACTATTATCTCGACAGAAACGCCGGAGCAGATGGCCGATATGACGAAAGTCAACAAGGACGCATTTCTCGCCACCTGGGAAGCAGGCCTGTTCGGCGCCGACTGGATCGCGCAATTGTGCGCACAAGGCAAGGCGACCCAGCTGGCCTTCAACGGCTTTCCCAACCGCTACACCGCCCTGGCGGACGACATCGTCCCCCTGCTGCAGGCGGGCATCGCGGAAGCGCAGGATGGCGAATTTCCACAGGACCGGCTAACGGGCTGGCCCGGCTGCATTACCGTGCACCGGGAACGCATCGCTGCCTGCGTGCCCGGGCAACTGCTGAGCATCGAAGTGTGGGATCAGTCGTAAACAACTGGTGTGCGCACACGCCTTTTAAAAAGAGCTTTGCCGCACCGGGCCTTCAGGATAATCTTGAAGACTGTTCACTACTTTCCAGAGCCGCCATGAAAATCCTCGCTCCCGTATGTCTTGCCGTTGCCTTGTTGACGTCCCTGCCTGCCATGGCGCAGGAAGCGCAGGAAGTGGCGGCCGCTAAAGTTGCTGCGGAAAGTTGGCTCAAGCGCATGGATGCGGGCGACGAGGCCGGCACCTGGGACGCCAGCGCCGCATCGCTGCGCAGCGAAATGTCGAAATCAAGCTGGAAGATGGTCATCACGGCCGTGCACTGGCCGCTGGGCGAGTTCAAGTCACGCAAGCTCAAGTCTGCCGCGCTGCAAAAGGCGACGGCTGGCAAACCAGGGCCGGACAAGGTCGTTATCGATTATGTGAGCCAGTACGAAAACAAGGCCAACGTGCAGGAAACCATCACGACGGTACTCGAAAAAGGTTCTAGCTGGAAAGTTTCCGGATATAACATCAACGGCTGATCACCTACCTCGAGGACCGCGTTCCCCACCGTGCAGGCGGACGACAAGCGGCAGCAGCCGCCTTAATGTCCCTGGCATCAAGAGCCGGCGTAGTGCAACCTAAAATGAAAGCATTGCAAGATTGAACAACATTCTCATCCGCCCCACCACGGCCAGCGACTGGCCTGCCCTGAAATCCGCGCGCCTGGCCGCCTTGCTTGACGCCCCCACGGCCTTCGGCGCCAGCCACGCCAGCGCGACCGCTTTTTCCGATGCCGACTGGCAGCAGCGCGCCGTCAGCACGCCGCAGCGCACGTTTTTCCTCGCCTTCGATGGGGAGCAAGCCATCGGCCTCGCCGCGCAAGTCGTGGCAGGCAATGGCGAATGCCATCTGATCGCCATGTGGGTACATCCGGAATATCGGGGCATGGCCGTGGCGCAGGGCCTGGTCGATGCCGTCAAACAATGCGCCGTCGGCAACGGCCATACGCGGCTGGTGCTCGACGTGGCGCCGGAGAACACCCGCGCGGCCGCGTTTTACCAGAAACAGGGCTTTATCTTCTTACCGGAATGGGAAGCGCTGGAAAGCCACCCGCATATCCAGGTACAGAAGATGGAGTGGCGGAATCCCGCATAGGTATTAACAAACGGAAAGATGAAACGCGATGCGACGAGCAATTTCTACATTCCTGATCTTCAGTGTACTTGCCGGACAGGCGAGCGCAGCCGACATTCCCGCCGTCGTTCTTGACTACGCCAGCGCTTTCGTTCAGACGCAGGCAGCGGATAAACAATCCCCCGCGCGGCGGGCCGAATATGCGCAGTGGTTCTTTCAAGGTTTGACCCATCCATCGGGCGGGATTGTGACGCAATCAACCGCCATGCGCGATGCCTACACGAATGGCCAGCGCTATTGGCGCGATCACCCTTCCGGACGGGACGCGATCATGGCAGGCTATGGCTACCTTCCCATCGAGCGCGAAGGCATCTGGTCGCGGGGCTTCGAAAGGAGCGTTTTCCAAGCGGCCGATGCCGGCGCCGGCGCTTGGTGGCTGGACTCCTTCGGCGGCGTTGCGTGGCGGGAGGTCGGCCTCACGGCGCCCAATTCAACACATGAGCAGCCTCGCGTGCATATCGCCGGCTATCTGAGTCCACAAGGTCATTATGGCCATCTGGGTGCATATGAACATGAAGTGCTGGTCACGTCGGGCTTCGCCGTGACGGCCATCCATCATTGATTACTCAGTTGCAAAACAGCGGTTTCAAGCAGTCCATTCATCCCGATTGACAGTCCATCTTAAAAACCTGCCCGCATCTGTGTTTTTTTTACACTCACGTTTTCATTGATAAGTAGAAAGATGGCGTATGCATGCAATCCAAAGAGCTGGTCTTTTGCTGTGTTTATACGGCGCAGCGGTGCAGGCGTATGCGGATACCGATCAGGCCGTGGAACCATCCGGGCAGGATGCGGCGGCGTCCGTCAATGTCAAAGGCATCCGCGACCCGGACTGGAAACCCTACAGCGCCATGCTCAAGGGAGTGAAACGCTTCGAGGAAAAACATGCGCTGGCGCCTGGCGCCGAATTGCGCTTCATCCTGGAACCGCGCCGTGCCGATGTCGACATGCACACCATCGCGCTGCGGCTGGAAAGCGACGAGGCCGGCATGGCGATACCGCTGGGGGAGCGCAATATCTTCAGCTTGCCCGTCGAGCCGGGTCCGCTGTATGAGAAGGCCGAGCTGACCGTCAACCGCAAGGCGGGGTCGGTCCGGTGGATCCCGTACGTCAGGAGCGCATCAACCAGCGACACGCTGCGCCGCCTGGGCGACTTGCGGCTGGCGTGCGAAGTGCATTGGGCCATCGACAAGGAAACCTTGCCTTTCGCCATGCGCACGACAATGAGCGCACTGGGCGGCCCCTGCAATTTCGTGTCGCAAAAGGGAACCTACAGCTTTTCCGAGCCGCGGCGCATCACGGCGGCAACGGTCAGTTTCAACGGCAAGAGCGCGCCCGTGCCCTTCAGCGGCTCGTCGTTTACGCCGCCGCTGCGGGAGCAGGACTGGAGCGACGACAGCGTGCTCGAGCTGACGTTCGCCGACGACTAGCTGGCGCGGCGCCCTACTTCACCCGCTGCTTTTCCAATTTGCGCGCCAGGGTGCGCCGGTGCATGCCCAGGCGACGTGCCGTTTCCGAGATATTGAAATCCGTCTCGGCCAGCATTTCGTGGATGCGTTCCCATTCCAGGGTCTTGATGTTGGTGGCGCGGTTCGTCAGTTCGATATCGGCGTTGCCGGCCACGTGGCCGAAGGCCGCTTCGATGTCGTCCGTGTTCGACGGTTTCGCCAGGTACTGGCAAGCGCCCAGCTTGATCGCTTCGACGGCCGTGCCGATGCTGGCGTAACCGGTCAGCACGACGATCAGCATCTCCGGGTCGTGCTGGTGCAACATCTGCACGCAGGCCAGACCCGATGTATTGCCATTCAACTTCAGATCGACGACGGCGTAGTCGGGGCAATGCTGCTCCAGCAAGGCGCTCGCTTCATCGAAATTGGTGGCCAGGATGACCTGGTAGCCGCGCCGCTCGAATGAGCGGCCCAGGGTGCGGGCAAACGCGGCGTCGTCTTCCACGATCAGTAACAGACGGTCATCCTGCATGGTGGTCGCTTTCTCTTTCCAGTTTGATGGCCGCCAGCGGCAAGGCCAGGTGCACCACCGCCCCGCCCTGCACCCTGTTGCGCGCCGTTACCGTGCCGCCCAGGGTACGCGCGACATTGACCACCAGGAACAGCCCGAGGCCGCCGCCGGGCTTGCCCTTGCTGCTTTGGTACGGTTTGCCCAGGTGCGTCAGCATCGATGGCTCGAAGCCGGGACCCGCATCGGTAATGACCAGGTGCAAGGCGTCCGCTTCGCGCGTCGCTTCGAAGCGCAGCCACTCGGGCGACGCTTCCAGCGCATTGTCGAGCACATTGCAGATGGTTTGTTTCAGGGTCGAATCGAAGACGACGGGCACGTCGTGCTCGATGCGGTTATCGTACTCGAAATCCTGGATCGGGCGGCTGGTGCGCCACTCGTCGACCAGGTCGTTGAGGAAGGTGTTGATCGTCGTCTTGACGGACGATTCGCCGCGCGCCTCGCCCGCCGACAGCAAGATGCCGCTGACGATGCTCTTGCAGCGCTGCAACTGCGCCTGCATTTCCGTGATTTCTTCCAGCAATTCGCTGTTCTTGCTCAGCTCCGGCATGCGGCGCCAGTCGCCGAGGATGACGGAGAGCGTCGCCAACGGCGTGCCCAGTTCGTGCGCGGCGCCCGAGGCCAGCAGGCCCATGCGGATGATGTGCTCCTCTTCCGCCGCGCGCTGGCGCAGGTCGGCCACCTTGGCGTCGCCGGCGCGCTGGTTGCGGTTGATGCGCGTGATGAACACCACCAGCAAGGCGGCGTTCAAGATGAAACAGATCAGCAAGCCTTGCACGTACAGGCTGGAAAAGCCCCGCTCGGGGTCGATCGGCAGGATCAAGGGGCCGGGCAGCAAGGCCAGGCCGGCCAGGCACAGGCTGGTAATGGCCACCATGATCCACGTCGACCACACTTCCAGCAACACGGCGCTGAGGATGACTTGCAGCAGATACAGGAAGGCGAACGGGTTGCTGATGCCGCCGCTCAGGTAGAGCTGGGCCGTCAGCACGGTGACGTCGACCAGCAGAGCGAGGAACAGGGCCGTGTTGGAGACGGGCTGGCGTTCGTGCCAGCGCAGCAGGCTGGCCAGGTTGAAAGCGATGAGGCAGGACAGCACTTCGAGCATGTAGGGCACGGGCAAGGCGATGCCCAGCCCGACGCCCACGCCGAAGATCGTGCTGATCTGGCCGATCACGGCCAGCCAGCGCAGCTGGATCAGCAGCTTCATGTTCTGGTGGCCGGCCGGATGCTCCATCTCGGCCGCCACCGCACCGCGTTCTAAGACTTCGCGGTTGGGCAGGATCTCAATCCTGCCCGGCATGGTCGCTTTCTTGCGATTGATCAAGGCCTGCCTTGCGCGCGCGGCGGCGCTTGTCTTCGCGCACGATCCACCACGTGATGCCGGCCACCATCAGGGCCAGCGCAAACCACGTCAAGGCATAAACCAAATGGTTGTTGTGGAAGGAAATCACGGTCAGGCCGCCGATGGGGGCGTCGCTGGCCGTTTCCGATTTTTCCTTCGCATCGACAAAATATGGCGCCACGTTGGTCAGCATGTGCGAGGCGCCGATGGCGGCCACGTCGCGCGAATACCAGTGCTGCGTGGCAGGACTGTTTTCGCGCAGGAAACCGCCGCCCGTCTCGCTGACGCGCAGCAAGCCGTCGACGTGCACGATGCCGGCCGGCGTGCTGGCGGCGATGCCTTCGCGTTTCGGCACGAAGCCGCGGTTGACCAGCACGGTGCTGCCGTCGGCCAGGCGCAATGGCGTGATCAGCCAATAACCGCTGCCCAGTGCCGTCGTTGCCTGCACCAGGGTATTGAAAATGGGGAGATACGTTCCGGAGAGTCGCACATGGCGGTATTCATCCGTTTGCTGCGTGACACTGGCCCAGGCTGCGGGTCCAGGTGCGTCCGTTGCGGGCGCATGTACGCGTTGTTCGACGCGCTCGATCAGGTCAAGCTTCCAGAAGAGGCGCTTGACTTGCCAGGTGCCCAGGGCACAGAAGCCGGCAAACAAGATCCCCGCCAGCAAGGCCAGTGCATACCGCACGACCATGCCGCGTGGGCCTGGCGCGGCATCTTGCGATGCGGCGCCAGGGGCGCGCCCGGTGTTGCTTGGGCGCGTTTGACTCATCATGGAGCCGTTTTCGTATGCATGTACTCAGGCATCAGATCCGGCATCATGTTGTGGTTCATGTGGTACATGACCCACAGGGAACCAGCCATGGCAATGCCCACGATCATGATCGTGAAGATCAACGCCATCATGTTCCAGCCGCCTTCGGACTTGGTGTTCATGTGCAGGAAGTACACCATGTGCACGACCACTTGAACAGCCGCGAACGCCAGCAGGACCAGGCCCATGGTGCCCGAGTTGGTGATGGCTTTCGTCATCACCAGCCAGAAAGGAATGGCCGTCAGGATCACCGACAGGATGAAGCCGATGGCATAGCTTTTCAGGCTGCCATGATCGTGATTGTCATGGTGGTGGCTATCGCCGTGTGTGTGGTGGTCGCTCATGGCAGCACTCCCATCAGGTAGACAAAGGTGAAGACGCCGATCCAGATGACGTCCAGGAAGTGCCAGAACAGCGACAGACACATCATGCGACGGCCGTTTTCCGGGGTCAGACCATGCTTGTTCAACTGGAACATCAAGGTCACGAGCCAGATCACGCCGAACGTCACGTGCAAGCCGTGGGTACCGACCAGTGCAAAGAACGACGACAGGAACGCGCTGCGCTGCGGACCGGCGCCTTCGTGGATCAGATGAATGAATTCATACATTTCCAGCGACAGGAAGGCCAGGCCGAACAGGCCCGTGATGCCCAGCCAGACCAGGGTGCTGCGCAATTGCTTGCGCTGCATGGCCAGCATGGCGAAACCGTAGGTGATCGACGACAGCAGCAGCATGGCCGTGTTGACGGCCACCAGCGGCAGGTCGAACAGCGCGGCGCCCGTCGGGCCGTCCGCGTAGCTGCGGCCGACCACGGCGTACGTGGCGAACAGACAGGCGAAGATCAGGCAATCGCTCATCAGGTAGAGCCAGAAACCCAGCAGGCTGCCGTTTTCCGGGTGGTGCTCGCGCACAAAGTAGCTGCGCGTGCTTGGTGCGGCGCCAGCGGCGCCGGTGTTATGGGCGATGGTATCAGACATGGCTGCTCAGCAATTTAGTATAAGCGTCTTCGGTACGGACCACTTCTTCCGCAGGAATGTAGTAATCGCGCTTGTAGTTAAAGGTATGGACGATGATGGTGACCATCATGATCACGAAGCCAATGCTGGCGACGAGCCACATTTGCCAGATCAGGCCAAAACCGACCAGTGCGGACAGTGCGGCGATCACGAAACCAGCCCAGGTGTTCTTCGGCATGTGGATCTTCGTGAAACCGGACGTCGGACGCTGGTAACCGTGTTTCTTCATGTCAGTCCATGCATCGAGTTCGTGCACTTGTGGCGTGAAGGCGAAATTATAGTCTGGCGGTGGCGACGACGTCGACCATTCCAGCGTACGGCCGCCCCATGGGTCGCCGGTCACGTCGCGCAGGGCGTGACGGTTGCGGTAGCTGACATAGAACTGGATCAGCATGGAAGCGATACCCAGTGCGATCGAGACGGCGCCAAACCAGGCGATGATGGTCCAGATTTGCAGCGATGGATCTTCAAAGTGGTTGACACGACGGGTCACGCCCATCAGGCCCAGCACGTACAGCGGCATGAAGGCCAGGTAGAAGCCGACGAACCAGAACCAGAACGAGCACTTGCCCCAGAACGCGTCGAGCTTGTAGCCGAAGGCTTTCGGGTACCAGTAGTTGATCGCAGCGAATACACCGAAGACCACGCCGCCGATAATCACGTTATGGAAGTGGGCGATCAGGAACAGGCTGTTGTGCAATACGAAGTCAGCTGGTGGTACGGCCAGCAGCACGCCGGTCATGCCGCCGATGGTGAAGGTGACCATGAAGCCGATCGTCCACAGCATCGGCAGTTCGAAGCGGATACGGCCGCGGTACATGGTAAACAGCCAGTTGAAGATCTTCGCGCCCGTCGGGATCGAGATGATCATCGTCGTGATGCCGAAGAAGGAATTGACGCTGGCGCCCGAACCCATGGTGAAGAAGTGATGCAGCCATACCAGGTACGACAGGATCATGATGACGCAGGTGGCGTAAACCATCGAGGCGTAGCCGAACAGGCGCTTGCTGCTGAACGTGGCGACGACTTCCGAGAACACGCCGAACAGCGGCAGGATCAGGATGTACACCTCTGGGTGACCCCAGATCCAGATCAGGTTGACGTACATCATGGCGTTGCCGCCCAGTTCCGTCGTGAAGAAGTTAAAGCCTGCAACGCGGTCCAGCGACAGCATGGCCAGCACAGCCGTCAGCACCGGGAAAGCGGCGACGATCAGGATGTTGGTGCACAGCGCGGTCCAGGTGAAGACGGGCATTTTCATCCAGGTCATGCCTGGCGCGCGCATCTTGACGATGGTGGCGATCAGGTTGACACCGGACAATAGTGTCCCGACCCCGGCAATCTGCAAGGACCAGATGTAATAGTCTACCCCCACGTCCGGACTGCCGACGATGCCCGACAGCGGCGGATAGGCCAGCCAGCCCGTACGGGCGAATTCGCCGACGAACAGCGAAGCCATGACCAGGGCGGCGCCCATGGTGGTCATCCAGAAGCTGAAGTTGTTAAGGAATGGGAAAGCCACGTCGCGCGCGCCGATTTGCAGCGGCACCACGTAGTTCATCAGACCCGTCACGAAAGGCATCGCGACGAAGAAGATCATGATCACGCCGTGGGCGGTGAAGATCTGGTCGTAGTGATGCGGTGGCAGGAAGCCGGCATTGTCGCCAAAGGCGACAGCCTGCTGGGTGCGCATCATGAGCGCGTCGGCAAAGCCGCGCAGCAGCATGACGAGGCCCAGGATCATGTACATGATACCGATTTTTTTATGGTCGATACTGGTGATCCAGTCGCGCCACAGGGTACCCCAGACGCGGAAATACGTCAGTGCCGCAACGAGTGCGATACCGCCCAGGGCAACCATGGCAAAGGTCACCAGCAGGATAGGTTCGTGAAATGGAATTGCATCCCAAGTCAGACGGCCGAATATAAGCTTCGTCAGATCAATATGGTCTAGCATTGTTACTCTCAGAGAAAAAAGGGAGGCGCCAGGCAAGCGGCGCCAGTATCTGCAGCGCAATGCGCTGCGGGATTCATGCAGTCGTTACTTGGCTTGAACGCCCTTTTCAACTACTGCATCGCTAGCGACTACTGCCGTTACGGCCGCTACCGGGCTATTTGCCATCGTCAATTTGTATGGCTCGACCGGCGTCACGCACAGGGCGTCGGAAACGATGGTGCGGTTCAGGATTGCCTTGTACAGATCGCTAGGTACGGCGCTGTAGCGGCGGACCGGGTCGCGTTCGCTAGGCTGGGCCAGCGACAGGTAGTCGTCGCGGTTCAGCGCGCCGCCACCGGCACGTGCCGATGCCACCCATTTGTCGAAGTCCGCATCATTCACGCCGTGGAACTTGAAGCGCATGCCCGAGAAACCGGCACCGCTGTAGTTGGCGGAGAAGCCCTTGTAGACGCCAGGCTTGTTGATGACGGCATTCAACTGCGTTTCCATGCCCGGCATGGCGTAGATCTGACCTGCCAGTGCGGGGATGAAGAACGAGTTCATGACGGACGACGCGGTGATCTTGAAGCGGATCGGACGATCGACGGGCGCGTACAGTTCATTCACGGAAGCGATGCCTTGCTCCGGATAGATGAACAGCCATTTCCAGTCCAGCGCCACCACTTCGACGATCATCGGCTTGTGGCTGGCAGGAATCGGACGGTTGGCGTCGATACGGCTCAGCGGACGATAAGGATCGAGGGTGTGGGTGCTGATCCAGGTCAGCAGGCCCAGCACGATGATGATCAGCAGGGGCGCGCCCCAGATGATCAGCTCGAGGCGAGTCGAGTGGTCCCAGTCCGGCTCGTATTTGGCCGCGGTGTTGTTTTTTCTATAGCGCCATGCGAAAAGCAGGGTCAGGGCGATTACCGGAACGATAATCAACAGCATCAGCAATGTCGAGATGACAATCAAATTGCCTTGCTGAACTGCGATGTCACCAGACGCATTCAGTACCACCGTATTGCAACCAGCCAACAATGCGAGAGGTAAAAGAAGCAGTCCGCGACGAACTTTTAATGAAAACATACAGGAAAGTCCAGTACAGGGGATGAAGATATGGTACTGTATTCTCACTGGAGCGCGTTGGCAATTGGACGTTTTGTCCTACCCCTTGCTCGGACTTTCACTGCGTAGACGCGGAGTTTTCCTACGGCTACCTGATGAATAGTCCTACTCCGGGCGTGAGACACCCGGAGTAAGTTACGCGTTGGCCGAACTCGAAACTATATTGGAGACGATCATCATGTCCAGCACGCGCATACACAGCGGGGATGTACCCGCCGACTTTTCCCCCCACTCCCTGCGCGACGCACACGGGGCCGGCACGGTCGAATCGCATATCGACCCAGGTGAGATCGCCGTCGGCGTGATCATCGGCCGCGCTTCCGAATACTTTGACTTCTTTGTCTACGCCATCGCCTCGGTGCTGGTGTTTCCGCGCGTCTTCTTCCCATTTGAAGAACGCTTGGAAGGTACCTTATATGCGTTCCTGATTTTCTCGTTCGCCTTCATCGCCCGTCCCTTTGGCACCGTGATCTTCATGGAGATCCAGCGCCGCATGGGACGCAGCGCCAAGCTGACGATCGCCCTCTTCCTGCTGGGCGTGTCAACGGCCGGCATCGCCTTCCTGCCAACCTATTCGCACCTGGGCTTTGCCGCCATCATCTGGCTGTCCGTGCTGCGCATCGGCCAGGGCGTGGCGCTGGGCGGTTCATGGGATGGCCTGCCATCGCTGCTGGCCCTGAACGCGCCGGAAAACAAGCGCGGCTGGTACGCCATGCTGGGCCAGCTGGGTGCGCCCACCGGCTTCCTGATCGCCGCCGGCCTGTTCTGGTTCATGCTGACCACCCTGACGGATGAAGACTTCCTCGACTGGGGCTGGCGCTATCCGTTCTATGTGGCGTTCGCCATCAACGTGGTGGCCCTGTTTGCCCGCTTGCGCCTGGTGTCGACGAATGAATATGCGCGCCTGCTGGACGAACGCGAACTGCAGCCCGTGAGCGTGTTTGAAATGAGCCGCGGCCAGGGCCGCAACGTACTGATCGGCGCCCTCGCCGCGCTGGCCAGCTACGCCCTGTTCCACCTGGTGACCGTGTTCCCGCTGTCCTGGATTTCCGTCTACCAGACGCGTTCCGCTTCGGACTTCCTGCAAGTGCAAATGATGGGCGCCGTGCTGGCTGCCATCGGCGTGGTGATTTCCGGCTTGCTGGCCGATAAGGTGGGCCGCCGCACCACCCTGGGCGTGCTGGCCGTGCTGATCGCCATCTTCAGCGCCTTCGTGCCGACCCTGATGGGTGGCGGCAACTTCGGCCAGGACGTCTTCATCCTCGTCGGCTTCAGCCTGCTGGGCTTGTCCTACGGCCAGGCAGCCGGCGCCGTGACGGCCAACTTCCCTGCCCGCTTCCGCTACACGGGCGCGGCATTGACGTCCGACCTGGCCTGGCTGGTCGGCGCCGGCTTCGCCCCGCTGGTGGCGCTGGGCCTGTCGGCCAACTTCGGCCTCGCCTATGTCAGCTTCTACCTGCTGTCAGGCGCCGTCGCCTCACTGGCCGCCCTGAGCCTGAACCGGGCGCTGGAAATCCGCGACTGACATATATATAGAGGCAAACCGGGTGGCAGCGCGCTGCCACCCGGCCCCCTTCCAAAAAAACGCCGGCTCCGTCCGGCGTTTTTTCATGCCCCGGCCCGTGTCACTGTATCGCCAGCTGCCGCCCGCCCGTGCCTTCCTTCTTCGGCAAGTCAAGCAGCAACACGCCATTTTCATAGCGGGCCTGCGCGCAGGCCTCGTCCACTTCATGCTGCAGCACGAAGCTACGGTATTGCTGGCCGTACTCGCGTTCACTGCGCACGACCTTGCCTCCGCCGTCGCGCGTCACCCTTTCATTCTTGAGTTCGGCGCTGATGGAGACGCGGTTGCCGTCGATGGAGACCTTGATGTCCTCCTTATTGACGCCTGGAATGTCCGCCTGCACCAGATAAGCTTGCTCGGTTTCGGCAATGTCGACACGCATGCGTCCATTGCCCACGTCGCGCGCGCGCAAGGCGGGCAACAAGAAGTCGCGCATCATGTCTTCCATGTCGCTGAACGGGTCAAAACGCCCCAAGGGATTGAGCGCATCGCGCTGTATCAAATGATTGGCCATGATGTCCTCCTGCATGGGCTCTGGCTTGCACACGGCGGCCGTCCGCAAGAACGCCACCACCTCCTGCATCTTAGGATGGCAACAGCCAATCTCGTTGATCTGTCTCAAACGTGGCCAACTTGATTTTTCCTTGACTTTCATCCGTGCGCTACCACGCTTTACACAGTCTTGTAAGTCGGAAATTGTCCCCAAGGCTGTTATGCTAGCGCACGCTATGCTTGACCACCAGAAAGCTTGCATTTCAATTAAAATTGTTTTTTCGCGACAGCCTTATACGGACATGATGAATACCAAGACCCCGATCGATTCCTTCAGCTTTCGCCGCATCCTCGCCCGCAATGTCACCTTGCCGCTGGTCATCGGGGTCATCACGGCCCTCGTGTTTGTCGGCCTCATCGCTTACCTGCTCTCGGCCCTGCGCTCGGTCGAGCATTCCGAACGGGTGATCGGCAATGCGAACGAAGTCATGAAGTTGTCGGTCGACTTGGAAACGGGCATGCGCGGCTACCTGCTGACGGGCGACGAAACGTTTTTGGCGCCATATAAATCGGGCAAGGCGAAGATCGCCGTCGAAATGAGCACCCTGCTGGAACTGGTATCCGACAGTCCCATCCAGGTGGACCGCTTGCGCCGCATCCGCGCGCTGCAAGGCCAGTGGCTCGATTACGCCGAAGGCGTGATCGCCCAGCGCCGCAGCAACCAGGAATTCCTCGCGCGCGTGCGCCAGGGTGAAGGCAAGCTGGAATTTGACGAAATCCGCCGCGAATTCCTCACTTTCCTGTCCATGGAACAGCGGCTGCGCCAGGAAAGGGCCGATACGGCCGAAAGCCGCACCATGCTTGCCGTGGTCGTATTCCTCGTCCTCAGCCTGGGATTGTCGGGCCTGCTGGCCTATCTGGGACGGCGCGAACTGCTGCGCCTGTCCGATATCTACAACGATGCGCTCGAACAGCGCAGCAAGGACAACGACGTGCTGCAGGAGCAAGCCTGGCTGCGCACGGGGCAGACGGAACTGGCGGCGCATACGAGCGGCCAGCTGGGCCTGCCGCAGCTGGGACGGCATGTGCTGGACTTCCTGGCCCACCGCCTCGATGTGGCCGTCGCCACCCTGTACGTCGTCGACGAGGATGGCAGCCTGCGCCGCACGGCCGTGTACGGTTTCAACGACCAGGGCGTGAAGGACAAGCAAGTCTTCAAGCTGGGCGAAGGCCTGGTGGGCGAGACGGCGCGCGAAAAACGCCTCAAGCATATACGGCAAGTGCCCGACGATTACCTGACCGTGACGTCAAGCCTGGGCCGCGGCACGCCGCTGGAACTGGTCTTGACGCCAGTCAACAATGAAGGCGCCGTCAACGGCGTCATCGAACTGGGCTTTACGCATCCCGTCAGTCCCCGCGCCAAGGAATGGCTGAACCTGATTGCCGCGAATGTCGGCACCTCGCTGGAAGCGGCCCTGTACCGCCAGCGCCTGCAAAATGTGCTGGAAGAAACCCAGCAACTGAATGAAGAACTGGAAGTGCAGCAGGAAGAACTGCGCACGGCCAATGAAGAGCTGGGCGAGCAGTCGCGCGTGCTGGAACAGTCGCAAGCCCACCTGGAAGAGCAAAAGGCGGCGCTGGAGCAGTCGAACGAGCAGCTGGCCGTGCAGGCGCTGTCGCTGGACCAGAAAAACATGGCCATCGGCGAGGCGCATGCCCAGCTGGAAGCCCGCGCGGAAGAATTGCAGCGGGCCAGCCGTTATAAATCCGAATTCCTGGCGAACATGTCGCATGAGTTGCGCACGCCGCTGAACAGCTCGCTCATCCTGTCGAAACTGCTGTCGGACAATACCAGCGGCAACCTGACGCCGGAGCAAGTGACGTTTGCGCAAACCATTTATTCGGCCGGCAACGACTTACTCACCCTTATCAACGATATCCTCGACATTTCCAAGGTCGAGGCGGGCAAGCTGGAACTGACGCCGGAAGCCGTGCCCTTCGACGAACTGCTCAGCAGCATGAGGATGCTGTTCGGTGCCCAGGCGCAGCAAAAGAAACTGGTATTTGACATCAAGGTGGCGCCGGACGCCCCGCCGTCATTCGTCAGCGACCGCCAGCGCCTCGAGCAAATCCTGAAAAACCTGCTGTCGAACGCCATCAAGTTCACCGATGCGGGCACGGTATCGCTGCACGTGAACACCGGTGCAGCCGGCCAGGTGCGCTTCCAGGTGCAGGATACGGGCATCGGCATCGCCGACGACCAGCAGCACAAGATTTTCGACGCCTTCCACCAGGCCGACGGCACCACCAGCCGCCGCTATGGCGGCACGGGCCTGGGCCTGTCGATTTCGCGCGACCTGGCAACCTTGCTCGGCGGCAGCATCGAGCTGGCCAGCACGCCAGGCCAGGGCAGCACGTTTACCCTCGTGCTGCCGGCCGCCATGCCGGAACGCGCGGTGGAAGCGGCGGCAGTAGCCACGGCCGCGCCGCAAGTACCCGCCGCGGCCGCCGCGCCCAAGGCGGCGCCCGCCGCCAAGCCCGTGCCGCTGCCCACCTTCCAGGATGACAGGAATAGCGTGCCGGTTGCCAAGACCGGCCAGCGTTCCGTGCTGGTGATCGAGGATGAGCCGTCGTTTGCCGGCATCCTGTTCGACCTCGCGCATGAAATGCAATACCGCTGCCTGGTGGCGCATGGCGCCGACGAAGGCTTGCGCCTGGCGGAAGAATTCCTGCCCGACGCCATCCTGCTCGACATGGGCCTGCCGGACCGTCCGGGCTTACTGGTCTTGCAGCAGCTCAAGGAAAACCCGCTGACGCGCCACATTCCCGTGCACATCGTCTCCGGCAACGACCAGATCCAGGAAGCCATGCAGCTGGGCGCCATCGGCTACGCCACCAAGCCGCGCACGCGCGAGCAGTTGAAGGAAGTGTTCCGCAAGCTCGAATCGAAATTCACGCAAAAAATGAAGCGCATCCTGCTGGTCGAGGACGACGAACGCCAGCGTGAAAGCGTGGTGCACCTGATCAGCGACGACGACGTGGAAATTACGGCAGTAGCCCTGGGCGAGCAAGCTCTGGAATTGCTGAAAACGCAGATTTTCGACTGCATGATCATCGACTTGAAGCTGCCTGATATCCAGGGCAACGAATTGCTCGAACGCATGGAACATGAAGAGCTGTGCTCGTTCCCGCCCGTCATCGTCTACACGGGCCGCAACCTGAGCCGCGAAGAAGAAGCTGACCTGATGAAGTATTCGCGTTCCATCATCATCAAGGGCGCCCGCTCGCCCGAGCGCCTGCTCGACGAAGTCACCCTCTTCCTGCACAAGGTGGAGTCCGAACTGTCGAGCGAGCGCCAGGGCATGCTGCAGCAGGTGCGCAGCCGCGAACGCGTCTTTGAAGGGCGCAAGATTTTGCTGGTGGACGACGACGTGCGCAATATCTTCGCCCTGACGAATGCGCTGGAACAGAAAGGCGTGGTGGTGGAAATCGGCCGTAACGGCTTCGAAGCCATCAGCAAGCTCAACAGCGTGGACGATATCGATCTCGTGTTGATGGATGTCATGATGCCGGGCATGGATGGCCTGGAGGCGACGCGCTTGATACGCGCCGACGGCCGCTACAACAAGCTGCCCATCATCGCCATCACGGCCAAGGCCATGAAGAATGACCAGGAAGAATGCCTGCAGGCGGGCGCTTCCGATTACCTGGCCAAGCCGATCGACCTGGACCGCCTGTATTCGCTGCTGCGCGTATGGATGCCGAAGATGGAACGCATCTGATGCAACATCGCCTGCGCCACCGGCTTCTGCTGCGCCATCGATTGGAGCGTCACTGATGTCGCTGCGTTACACGGATGCGCAACTGCAGGCGCTGATGGAAGCGATCTATCAGCGCTACAGCTATGATTTCCGCGACTACTCGCTGCCCTCGCAGCGGCGCCGCCTGAATCAGGCGCTGGAACGCTTGCATTGCGCCGACTTGCCTGTCTTGCAACAGCTGGTGCTCGGCGATGCGGCCGCCTTTGGCAAGCTGCTGCAGATTTTGACTGTACCGGTCACGCAAATGTTCCGCGACCCGGCGTTTTTTCTCGCCTTGCGCGAACAGGTGGTGCCCGTACTGAAAACCTACCCGTCGCCGACGATCTGGGTGGCAGGCTGCTGCACGGGAGAAGAGGCGCTGTCGCTGGCCATCGTGCTGCACGAGGAAGGCTTGCTTGAACGCAGCACGATTTACGCCACCGACATCAATCCGCAAGCGCTGGCCACGGCCGCGCGCGGCGTATATCCGCTGCACCGGCTCGATGAATATGGCGCCAACTACCTGGCCGCCGGCGGCCTGGGCCAGCTGGCCGACTATTACACGGTCGAGCATGTCACTGCGCGTTTCCAGCAGCACCTGCTCGACAGGATCAACTTTGCCGACCACAGCCTGTCCACGGACAGTGTTTTTATTGAAACGCAATTGATTTGCTGCCGTAACGTGCTGATTTACTTCAACAAAACCTTGCAGGAACGGGCCCTGGGCCTGTTCCACGACTCGCTGTGCCACCGGGGTTTCCTGGGCCTGGGCAGCAAGGAAAGCACGCATTTCACCCGCTTTGCCGCCGACTTCGAGCCATTGCCGGGTCCCGAAAAGCTCTACCGCAAGCGTGCGCCCTCGCACGCTGCTTCCCACTACGCTGGACGGCAAAGCCATGCCAGGAATGAAACATGATGAATGAAACAAGCACCAAACTGCTGATCGTCGACGATTTGCCGGAAAACTTGCGCGCGCTCAATGCGCTGATCCGCGAGAGCGACCGCAGCGTCTACCAGGCATCCTCGGGCGAAGAAGCGCTGGCCCTGCTGCTGGAGCACGATTTCGCGCTGGCCATCCTCGACGTGCAAATGCCGGAAATGGATGGCTTTGAGCTGGCGCAATTGATGCGCGGCACGGAAAAAACGCGCCACATCCCCATCGTCTTCGTCACGGCGGCTGGCAAGGAAATGAATTTTGCCTTCCAGGGCTATGAAAGCGGCGCCGTCGATTTCCTGCACAAGCCGCTCGACATCAATGCCGTGCAAAGCAAGGTCAATGTGTTCGTTGCCCTGCACCAGCAGCGCAGCGAAACGCGGCGCCAGGTGCAGGCCCTCGAGTACAGCCGCCAGCAGCAGGAAGCCTTGCTGAAGGAATTGCGCGCCACGCAGGCGGAACTGCAGCGTTCGCTGCGCCTGCGCGACGAATTCATGTCCATGGTGGCGCACGAACTGCGCACGCCACTAAATACGCTATTCCTCGAGACGCAGATGCGCACCGTCAACCTGGAACGGGGCAACCTGGCCGCCTTCGAACCGGAAAAGCTGGGCAAGATGGTGGCGCGCGACGGTCGGCAGATCCGCAGCATGGTGCGCCTGATCGACGACATGCTCGACGTCTCGCGCATCACCAGCGGCAAGCTGTCGATCCGCCGCGAAGCCGTCGACCTGACCAGCCTCGTGCGCCGGGTGGCGGACGACCTGGCGCCGTATGCGGCCACGACGGGCAGCGTGCTGGAAGTGCTGGCCTTCGAACCCATCCAGGGTTTCTGGGATGCCTTCCGCGTCGAGCAGATTGTTGTCAACCTGATCAGTAATGCCGTGCGCTACGGCCAGGGCCAGCCTGTGGAAATCAGCCTGGCGCACACGCAGAACAGCGCCGTCATCGAAGTGCGCGACCATGGCATCGGCATCAACGCGCGCGACCAGGAACGCATTTTCGATGCCTTCGAACGCGTCATCCACCAGGACCGCACTGGCGGCCTGGGCCTGGGCCTGTTCATCACCAAGCAACTGGTCGATGCGCACGGCGGCGCCATCACCCTGCAAAGCCAGCCCGGCAATGGCGCCCTGTTCAGCGTCACCCTGCCGCTGGCCGGAAGCTGAGGCCCGCATGACCACCTCCCCTGCCACCAGCAGCCAGGCCGGCGCCAGCGGCGTCGCCTTTTTGCTGCAACTGGAGCGCCGGCTGCGCCTGCTGCAAGACACGGGCGAGATCCTTTCCCTGTCGGCGCAGCTGCTGGGGCAGCGCCTGGGCGCCCAGCAAGTGGCCTGTTTCGATATCGACCAGGCACTGCAGTGCCCCACCCTCCAGCATGCGTGGAGCGATGGCCTTGCGCCGGGCGCCGCCGGCGAGTATTTCCTCGGCGATTACGCGGCAGGCCTGGCCGAGGCGCTCGGCGCGGGCCAGGCGCTGGCCGTGAGCGATGTGGCAAGCGACCCGCGCACGGCCATGCCGGCCGCACTGGCCACGTTTGCGCGCCTGGGCATCCGTGCCTTCCTGAACATTCCCATTGCCAAGGATGGCCAGCTGGCTGCCCTGTTCGTCGTGCACAGCCGCACGGCGCGTCTGTGGCATGCGGACGAAATCGAACTGGCCGTGCAAGTGTCGGAACGGGTCTGGTCGACCATTTTGCGGGCCCAGGCGGAAGCGCGGCTGCGCACCCTCAGTGCCAGCATGGAAACGCAAGTGGCCGAACGCACGCGCGAGTTCGGCCGCACCTGGAACGTCAGCCCCGATTTGCTGGGTGTGCTCAACCTTGACGGCTATTTCGAGCACTCGAATCCCGCCTGGCAAGCCACCCTGGGCTGGTCGGCAGAGGAAATCCGCACGACGAAGTTCCTGGAACTGATCCATCCCGAAGACTTGCCGCGCACGCATGCGGCCTGGGAGGCGGCCAATCAGGGCCAGCCTGCCTTGCGCTTCGAAAACCGCTACCGCCACAAGCTGGGCGGCTGGCACTGGCTGTCGTGGGTGGCCGTGCCCGAGGGCGACAAGGTGTATTGCAGCGCGCGCGACATCACGGTGGAAAAGAAGCTGGAAGCGGACCTGGCCGCGCGCAACAGCGAGCGCGAACGGCTGTGGCGCAGCGCGCAAGACCTGATGGTGGCCATCGATGCCGAAGGCTGCTTCGCCGCCGTCAACCCGGCCGCCGGCGCCATCCTGGGCTGGCTGCCCGAGGAAATGCTGGGCCGCAGCATCTTCGATTTCGTGCTGCCCGAGGACGCCGCCGCCACGCGCCAGGCCTTGCTGCAGGTCGGCAAGGAATCCATGCCCAGCTTTGAAAACCGCTACCGGCACCGCGATGGCGGCCACCGCTGGCTGTCGTGGGTGGCGGCGCCCGAAGGCGACCTGGTGTTTGCCACCGGGCGCCATGTCACCCTGGAAAAAGAGGCGCAAAACACCTTGCACAGCATGCAGGAATCGTTGCGCCACAGCGAAATGGCCCTGCTGCAATCGCAAAAACTCGAAGCGCTGGGCAAGCTGACGGGCGGCGTGGCCCATGATTTCAATAACGTCCTGCAAATTATCTCCGGCAATCTGCAACTGCTGCAGCTGGGCCTGGACGACGACCCGCTGGCCGCCAAGCGCATCGCCAGCGCCTCGGCCGCCGTGGAACGGGGTGCCAAGCTGTCGGCCCAGTTGCTGGCCTTTGCGCGGCGCCAGCCATTGAAACCGCTGGTGACGGACCTGGCGCAACTGCTGCGCGCAACGGAAGAGCTGCTGCGGCGCGCCACCGGTGAGACCATCGAAACGCGCTTGCTGCTGGCCGACAATTGCTGGCGCGCCCTGGTCGACCCGCACCAGCTGGAAAACGTTATCCTCAACCTGGCCATCAATGCGCGCGACGCCATGGATGGCCAGGGCCAGCTGACCATCGAACTGAGCAACTGCGTGCTGGGCAACGACTACGCGGCCCGCCATGCGGACATGACGCCCGGCGACTACGTGCAGCTGGCCGTCTCGGATACGGGCACGGGCATTCCAGCGGAACTGCTGGACAAGATTTTCGAACCATTCTTCACCACAAAAAAGGAAGGCGAAGGCACGGGACTGGGCCTGTCCATGGCCTACGGTTTCCTGCGCCAGAGCGGCGGCCACCTGACGGTGGACAGTTTACCGGGCCATGGCAGCACCTTCCGCATCTATCTGCCGCGTTCGCTTGAAGCGGAAACGGAACTGCCGCTGCAACTGGGCGGCCCCGTGCTGGGCGGCAAGGAAACCATCCTTGTCGTGGAAGACGACGTGCAGGTGCAGACGACGGTGGTGGACATGCTGCGCGGCCTCGGCTATGTCGTGCTGCGCGCCAGCGACGGCGAAAGCGCGCTGGCCATCATCGGCAGCGGCGTCCCCATCGACCTGCTGTTTACGGACGTGGTGATGCCGGGCAAGGTGGCCAGCACGGCACTGGCGCGCCAGGCCCGCGTGCTGCTGCCGCAGCTGGCCGTGCTGTTTACCTCGGGCTACACGCAGGACGCCATGATGCAGGGAGGCCGGCTGGAACCGGGCGTCGAATTGTTGAGTAAACCCTACCGGCGCGAAGACCTGGCGCGGCGCATCCGTCACTTGCTGGCCAATGGCCGCCACGTGACGGCCCTGCACCAGTACCGCGCGCAGCTGGCGCCGCAGTCTCCCACGCCCGCGCAATCGGAGGCGCGACATATCCTATTGGTGGAAGACAATGCGGACGCGCGCGCCATGACGGGCGAGCTGCTGGACATGCTGGGACACACGGTGCTGGCCGTGGGCACGGCCGAGGAAGCCTTGCCCCTGCTGGGCACGCCGGGACTGGAGCTGTTGCTGACCGATATCAGCCTGCCGCAGATGTCGGGCGTCGAGCTGGCCGAGGTTGCGGCGCGCGACCATCCGCAGCTGGAAGTGGTGTTTTCCACCGGCCATGCGCCAGCCAATTCCGGCGTGCTGGACCCGCAGGCCCGCTTCCTGGTGAAACCATTTACCGTCGAGCAATTGCAGCAAGCCTTGCTGCCGCCGGACTAACCGTCTAGTAAACGTCGAGCCGGCGCGCCTTCAGTGCGCCGGCCAGCTCTTCCAGGCCAAACGGCTTGCGCAGAAAACGCGCGCTGGCGTCCTGCATCAGGCTGGCGCCCCAGTCGTGGCCGGAAGCAAACACCACGTCCAGCTGCGGCCAGTGCGCGCGCGCATGGCGCGCCAGTTCCAGGCCGGACATGGTGGGCAGGCTGATGTCCGTCACCAGCACGTCCAGGCCCGGCAAGGCCAGCAGGGGCAAGGCTTCTTCCGCGCTGGACACGCCGTGCACGGTGTGGCCCAGCATATTGAGCATTTCCGTCGTCATTTCGCGTGCATCGTCATTATCTTCCACCAGCAGGATGCGCCGCCCGGACGGGTCGGGCGCACCCACCAGGCGGCGGTCGGCCAGCAAATGGCGGATGCGCCGCGCCAGGTCTTCGCGCTGGTAGGGTTTGCTCAACAGCTCCACGCCCGGGTCCAGCCGCCCGCCCTGCATGATGGCATTGTGCGTGTAACCCGAGGTAAACAAGATGGCCAGCTCCGGCAGCAGCAATTTGGCCTGCTGCGCCAGCTCCTTGCTGCTGACGGGGCCCGGCATGACCACGTCCGTAAACAGCAGGTCGATGGCCACGCCTGTGCCCAGCAGGGCCAGCGCCGAGGCGCCATCATCCGCATGCAGCACGTCGTAGCCGAGGCCGCGCAGCATGTCGACCACGGTATGTTGCACAGGAGCGTCGTCTTCCACCACGAGGATGGTCTCGCTGCCGCCCAGCACGGGGCCCGTCAGGCCAGGTGGCGGCTCGGCCAGCGTTTCCAGCGAACGGGGCAGATAAATCTTGAACGTCGTGCCGGCGCCCGGCGCGCTGTGCACCTTGATGTGGCCCGCGCTCTGGCGGATGAAGCCGTAGGCCATGGACAGGCCCAGGCCCGTGCCCTCGCCTTCACGCTTGGTGGTGAAGAACGGCTCGAATATCTGGTCGATCACGTCGCGCGCCATGCCGTGGCCCGTGTCGGTAATGGTCAGCAGCACGTATTGCCCCTCCAGCACGTCCGCATGCCGGCTGGCGTAGGCGGCATCGAGCGTGACATTGCTCAAGGTAAAAGTCAGGCGCCCGCCCTTCTGCATCGCGTCGCGCGCGTTGATGGCCATGTTCAGCAGCACGTTTTCCATCTGGTTCGGGTCGACCAGGGTATGCCACAAGCCTTCGCTGATGAAGGTTTCCTCGGCAATCGCCTCGCCCAGGGCGCGACGGATCAACTCATGCATGCGGCGCAGCAAACGCCCCAGGTCCGTCACCAGCGGCCGCAAAGGTTGACGCCGCGCAAAGGCCAGCAGTTGCGACGACAGTTTGGCGCCCCGCTCGACAGCCGAGGCAGCCGAAGCGAGGCGCCTGGCCGCCTGCGGATTGTCGGCCACCGTCAGTTTCAGCAACTGCAGATTGCCCGAGATAATTTGCAGGACGTTATTGAAATCGTGGGCCACGCCGCCCGTCAGCTTGCCGATCGATTCCAGCTTCTGTGCCTGCAATAAGGCTTGCTCGCTGCGCACCAGTGCCAGCCGCGCCTCTTTTTCATCGGTGACGTCGCGGCCGATGGCGTGGATCAGCTTTTGCGCCGGCACGGCCGTCCAGGAAATCCAGCGGTAGCCGCCATCGCGGCGCCGGTAGCGGTTTTCCATGCGCAAGGTGGGCGCGCCATGGGCCAGGCGCGACAAGTCCTTCAAGGCGGCCATGCGGTCGTCGGGATGCACGAGGCTGATGAAATCCATGCCCAGCGACTCGATTTCCGGCCGGTCCAGGATCTGGCTCCAGGCGGGATTGACGGCGATGATCATGCCGGCCAGGTCCGCCACCAGCATGATGTCGGTCGACAGCCGCCACATGCGGTCGCGGTCGGCAGTGCGGTTGGCCATTTCCACTTCCAGCGAGGAATTCAGGTAAGCCATCTTTTCCAGCACGTTCTTCTGTTCCTGCACGTCCGTATTCGTGCCTACCCAGCGCAGCACCGTGCCCGCCTCGTCGAACAGCGGCAAGGCGCGCGCTAGGAACCAGCGGTAGGCGCCGTCGCTGGCGCGGCGCATGCGGAATTCGTGTTCATAGGCGCTGGCGGTAGCGACGGCCCGGTCCCAGCTCTGCTGGGTGGACAGCATGTCGTCCGGATGCACGCAGTGGCGAAAACCGCTGGTGACCAGCGACTTCAGCGATTGCCCCGTGTAGTCGCAGACCTGCTCGTTGACCCAGTAGGTGGCACCGCTGCCATGCGCCAGCCAGGCCTGGTTCGGCATGGTGGAGGCGAGCGAACGGAACTGCGCTTCGCTGTCGAGCAAGGCATTGCGCGCCTGCCAGTGCTCGTCGATATCCTCGCACGAGCCATACCATTTCGCGGGCTGGCCGCGCTCGTCCTGCCGGCAATACGCGCGCGAATGCATCCAGCGGTACTGGCCGTCCTGCCGGCGCACGCGCATTTCCTGGTCGAAAGGTTGGCCACTACCCACCGCTTCGCTCCAGGCCGCCAAGGAATAGGGCACGTCCTCGGGGTGGATGGCGTCCAGCCAGCTGGTGCCCAGGCCGCCGCCGCCCGTCCATTCGCGCCAGCGCTGCGCCACATAATCGAGCTTGCCGTCGACGTCGGCCGTCCACAGCACTTGCGTGTTCAGTTCGATGGCGTAATGGAAGTGTTCGCGGCTGTCGTGCAGCGATTGTTCCAGCTGGCCCCGTTCGATGACATGCGCGGCCACGCGCGCGGCCAGCGCCAGCAATTCGATCTCGGGTTGCGTGGGATGGCATGGCGCCTGGAAAAACAGGCCCAGCACGCCCAGGATATGCCCCTTGGCGCCAAACACCGGGGCGACCCAGCAGGCGCGGTAGCCGTGCAGCATGGCTTCCTTGCGTCCCGCGCTCCAGTTCACGTCGCGCGTGATGTCGCCGCAATACACGGGTGCGCCGGAAAAGGCGGCCGTGCCGAACGGGGATGGCTGGTCGCCGCCGTGGCGCAAGGCCAGGCACAGGTCTTGCGGCAGGCTGGGCGCGGACAAGCCGCAAAAGCGGTCGGCTTCGTCGATGAGCGCCAGGCAGGCATGCGCGCCGCCGTCGGCCAGGTCTTGCAGCGCCTGCAACAAATGCTCCAATGCATGGGCCAGGTTGGCGCCTGCCGCGATGCTGCCCAGCGCAGTATGCTCGGCGTCCAGCAAGGAAAGAATGTTGTTTGCGTGCACCGTGTCGATAAGGGGAAAACTGATGCCCGAAATATACCATGGGGCACCCCTCTTGCAGGAGGAAAACAGCGCACCGCTTGATCTCTGCGCCCACGCGGCCCTATGCTAAAGTGTTGCTCTCTTCTCAATCGAATCCCAGCATGCCTACCTCCTTGCCGTCCTCCCTGATCGCCACCGCCCTGCTCGCCTCCGCCCACGGCGCCGTCGCCGCCCCCATGAGCCTGGACGACTACCTGGCCCTGAACGGCCCTCCGCCCACGGCGCAGATCGCCTATGGCCCCGCGCCGTCGCAATACGCGCAGGTGTTCCGGCCCGAAGGCAGCGGACCATTCCCCGTCGTCGTGCTCGTGCATGGCGGTTGCTGGACGGTGGCCTTCGGCGGCATCCGGCAAATGCGCAACGTGGCCGGCGCCCTCGTCGCGCAAGGCATCGCCGTATGGAATGTCGAGTACCGGCGGGTGGACGAGCCGGGCGGCGGCTATCCGGGCACCTACGAAGACATGCACGCGGCGCTCGACAGCCTGCAGCAGCACGCGCCCCGGTACCAGCTGGACGTAAACCGCATCGTCGCCATGGGCCACTCGGCCGGCGGCCAGCTGGTGCAGTGGATCGCCGGACGGGAAAAACTGCCGAAGTCCAGCCCCTTGTACCGCGACAAGTTCCTGCCAGTGAAAAACATCGTCAGCCTGGGCGGCCTGGCCGACCTGCGCCATGAAAAGGACTTGATCAAAACCAGCTGCGAGCGCGACATCGCGCAACTGGCAGGCAGCGCCAGCGCCGAGCGCCCAGACATCTACAGCGACACCAACGCGGCCGACCTGATGCCCAACGGCAGCCGCACCGTCCTGATCACAGGCGAGCTCGACACGATCTCCCCGCCCCGCGTCGCGCACGACTATGCGGCCAAGGCCAAGCTGGCCGGCGACCATGCGGAAGTGTTGATCTTGCCTGGGGCCAGTCATTATGACGAGATTGCGGCGACGTCGAATGCCTGGGGGATGATATTGCCGGTGGTGCGGGGGATGTTGGGGATGGAAGCGCAATGAGACACGCCGTCGCCCTCACCCTGCATGCCGCGTCTACCGCCTGTCACTCGCCACTGACACCCGGTCACTCAAGAGCAGTGATGCACGCAATGCAACTCAAACACGGCACGACCGAACGCACGGGCGCCTCGTGCAAGATCATTAAACAATATATGCGCGCAGGCCTGCTGGGTAAGAAATCCAGCTTGCGCTTCGACAACACCGACTACTACATGCTCAAAAAACCGACGACTTTCATAAGCCACAAATTGGACATTACGCAATACATCGGCTGCTACGTGAGTCCCGGCATAGGCTTGACGGTCAAGGTGAACGGCGAAATGCAAAACCTGGAACAGTTCGCCATAAGCTGCAGCTACAGATAGCTATCGACCGACAATGTGTGTGTGGGGGAACGGCAAAAACTGTCATTTACGTTAAAGTGACAATGTGTGACTTTTTCCACATGGCAATCCGTTATGCTCTGGTGCCGCTATCGGCTAAAAGCAGACCTCTTTTGGCCATTGATCGACAGAGAGATACTCTGCACTGGGGAAATTAAACTATCGAAACCTTTTTTGGATACTACAGGTTCAAGGACTGAGAATTCAGGATTCGGCGCCATGTAGGGTCTTTCAGTGACATCATCTTGGGGAAAGCTGGCTATTTTTTTACTGCGAGAATATCTACGAATAGCGGGCAGTATTCGTGACAGCAAACAGCCAACAGTAGACTATATCCTTTATATTTTTAAATTCCCAAGCACAGATGCGAGTTTAGCGCTTATTTTTCCGCATACCCACTATTGCATCGAGGCAGAATAATTAATATGGAACTTTTACTTGATGATCGATTTCTTCGGCTTGAACGATCAAGAGAAATTAAGGCCATGAGGGATAGTGGCGAGACAGAGAATGCTATTCAACTTTGTCTTTCCGCAATAAAAACATTCCCAAATGATTCATTCTATTTTAAGATTATTACAGATCTGTATTTTGAATCTCAGAAAATCGACGACGCCTTTGAAAATTTTTTAATTTTCATGCGCATGTCGCTGAATTCGCCAAACTCCCTTCGTGACTTTTCAAGAAGATTTTTTCGATTTAAGAAATCAACATCTTTCGAGAAATTTCAGGTTATGGCGGAAAAAATTCGGCTTGCCTTAATAGATGCAGATTCTAACAACCCTTTTCTAAAAAATTATATTGCAGTGGTAGATTCCGAGATCTCTCCTGTAAAAAGGTTGGTTCAAGAATTTGATCATGTTAGGACATTTGCTGAATTACTTGTTTCCTCGGACAAGAAAAACTTTGAAAGGTTAGTTTTGCAAGAGAGGTTGGTAGAACAAGATTTTACGAATCAGGTTCCCTATATATTGGATGAGTATATTCTAAATAGAGAGAGGACAGATTCGACTTTCCAAATTGACTTGTATTGTATTTCCCTATATGAAAAATTCGAAAGATATGATAGCGCGATAAAAGTAGCCAAAGAATTAATATATTTTCGACGCGACGCGGTAGCAATTAGATCCTTATTTAGGATTTGTAGAAAAATAAGAAGTTATGAGGAAGTAGATACTATTCTATCCGCATATCCAGAAATTTTAGAAATAAATGAATTTAACGTTTTATATGAATTAGTCTATTACTATGAGGCTCGAAAGCAGGAGCTAGATCTAAACTCGATTCTACGTCAAATTGATAAAAGTTTTGCACAAAACCATGCTGTTTTGCGTACACTTAGAAATTTCTACATCCGCTTCGGCATGCTCGAGGAACTCCGGCGTGTTGAAGTAAAGATTCAGGGCTTAATCGAAAGTTCTAAAAGGCGGACACCTGAGAAATTTGCGAATGAAGAAGAGGAAAGCGGTTTTGAGTTAGCGTCTAAAGTAAGCGAGCTTTACTCACAACTAGAGCATCAAAAACAACTTGCTGCCATCAGCGATCTCACTACCGGCATATCTCATGAACTTGGGCAACCAATTACAAATATTAGATACACAATACAGTTCTATAGAAGAGTATTAAAAAGAGGGATGACGGAAGAAGAAGTATTTCGGATATTTGATTCTATTCTTCAAGAAACGGAGAGGATGGGTGGATTAATAAGCCGACTATCGCCACTTACTTCAAGTAAAGGTATCGAACAAGAATTTGATATTATAGAAAGAATCCAAGCCAGACTTAAAGGTGAAACTGCAAGGCTGACAGAGGGAAAAATTACAACTGAATTCCGAACTGGAAAAGTAGTTAAATATTACGCCGATCCTGTAAAATTTGATCAACTAATAAGTAACTTGCTGTTAAATGCAATAGATGCAATTCGAGAAAAAAAGAATGCATCTGAGAAAAAAATATCAATTAAAGTATTTGATAAGAGAGATAGTATAAGGATAGTATTTTCCGATACAGGAGTAGGCATTCCAAAGCAGAATAGAAGAAAGATATTCGATCCATTTTTCTCAACGAAACCCCCAGGAAAAGGCGAAGGACTTGGCCTTTTTATTGTTTGGAATGTAATTACAATGTTAGGTGGACGGATATCTGTTGATGAAAAAATGAATGCCGGTGCTGCATTTTTTGTGGAATTACCAAGAGGAAATAAATAATATGAATAATCTTGTGTTGTTAGTTGAGGACGAGCTTAAAACTGCGGAGATGTTGAGTAAGGCACTAGAAATGGAAGGAATTTCCGTTACTGCTGTCACGTCTGGACGTGATGCTTTGGAAGTAATGGCGAAAGGTAAGTTCGATCTTATAATATTGGACCTGAAGTTACCAGAAATGTCCGGCGATGAAGTTTTAGAACACATACGCCGCATTGATGAATATGTCGATGTGATTGTTTACACTAATTATCAAGATCCACCTGTAATGAAGAAACTAATAAACTTAGGGGTGGATGGATTCATTAGTAAGGGCGGCGCTGCCGACCTTTGGGAGACGGTTGATAAAGTTAAAGCTCGGCTTGACCCGTTTAGTGAAGAAGAAAGAAAAGCTTTAGTGCAGTCCTTGCCGAAAGGTACGTTTTATGAGTGAAATGCCTGAGGTATTTTTCTTGGACACGAATGCATACGCAATGATATTTCAGAATCCGCCGCCATTAGGACTCAGTCAATTGCAACTTAAAATTAACAATGGTGGGGTAATGGAATTTTTCCTACCAGAAATTGTTTCCATGGAAATTCATTCCGTGTTGGGCAAATACAGGCGTGGTGGTGCTTCAACTCGACATGAACAATGCACGAAGGAAATTTTGCTAGACACTGCATTCTCGAACTGTTCACATACTTGTGTGTTTCGTGGGCGAAATAGGATGAAAATTAAAGTTTATCGTGCATTTCTAAAAATTTTAGATGACATCGAGAATAAACGTGGATATATACGCGGAGAAATAGTACCCACTATTAGGCCTCATCTTCAGCTTGCAAAAGATCTTTTAATTAAATATGCTGATCGGTATGCGTTCGGATCACATGACGCAATGGTAGCTGGAGTGGTCAAGGAAGCACGTAGCAGAGGGGTGAACGGACTTTTGGTGACATCCGATAAGGCACTGAAAGCTGTGTGCAATGACGAGGGAATTCCCACTTTTGATCCGGCATTATTTAATTGATACTTAAAAAAATATTTAAAATAAAATTATCATTTTAAATAATTAAATAACGAAAGAAAATAATGCTTCCTCTTTATGAGATTATTTTCGACGGAAACATGAGTAGATAAAGCGCCAACTAGCTACTTTACAAGAACACGCCCGCGCCTCAAATAAAGGCTCCCCGGGCCAAGCGAGCCTGAAAAATTGCCAGGGCAAGGCGCGCGGGCGAAGACAGTACGCATGTACGGCGAGCCCAAGCAACGCAGCCATGGTCATTTTCTCAGGCCCGCGACTCAGGCCCGCCGTTCAAAACAATACGATCACTGAACCCGCGCCAGATACTGTGCCAGCTGGGCGAAGGTCGCCTTGAACCCCTCCTTCATCGACTCAAACCCCTGCTTGAAAGTCTCATGCTGCTCATCCGTCGCCTTGTGCGGCGTGGACCCCAAGGTCATCGTCGTCTTGCCGTTTTCCTCGGTAAGCGTCATGGTATTGAACGATTCCAAAGGCCAGGTAGCGCTGACCGGATGCTGCACGGCATTGCCCTGCTTGTCGGCAAATGACAGGATCGACACGATGCGTTCAGGCGCTTCAATGGACTGGTAGGTGAACTTGCCCCACATCTCATAGCCATTGTCGGCGCGCATGCCGTAGTGGAAGACTCCACCCGGTTTGAGATCCAGCGCCAGCACGCTCAATTCGAAGCCGACGGGACCCCACCATTGGGCCAGGCGCTCCGGCTCCACCCACGATTGAAACACCAGTTCGCGCGGCGCGTCGAAAGTTTGCGTGATGACAAAGTCGCTGCTGTCGCGGTGCTGTCCGTCCTGCTTCTGTTCTGCGGTGGTCATGGCGCTCTCCTGAGGATGATGGTCTGGCACTAATGTACCAGCGGCGCCGATAAACGGGAAGGCCTGTACGCCTGCCAAACGCGCATGCTAGAATATTAGTTAGATACCTAACCATTAGACGACTCACCTTATGACTTCTATCGAAGAGCGCTTTTCCGCCGCCCTCCACAAGACGGCGCGCGGCTGGCGCCATGCCATCGACCGGCGCCTGAAAGACCTGGACCTGGGGCAAGCGAGCTGGATGTGTATCGCCATGATCGCCAAGTCGCCGCAGCCGCCGTCGCAAAGCGAGCTGGCCCACCAGCTGGGCGTGGAAAACCCCACCATGGTGTCGATGCTGGACCGCCTCGTGAAATCGGGCTTCGTGCAGCGCCAGCCATCGGAAACGGACCGCCGCGTGAAACGCGTCGTGCTGACCGAGGCGGGCCTGCAGGTGTATGACACCGTGCGCAAGGAAGCGGATGGCTTCCGCAAGGAACTGCTGCAGGGAATTGATCCCGATCAACTGCTGGCCGCCACCGAACTGCTGGAAGCCTTGCAGGCGGCCACGGAGAAATCCGCATGAGTTCGGCCACAGCCGGCGCCACACCGGCGCTGCCCGCTTCACAAGACCCCACCCTGAACCGGCGCATGATCACGATTTCGATCATGCTCGCCACCATCATCCAGGCGCTTGACGGCACCATCGCCAACGTCGCCCTGCCCCACATGCAGGGCAGCCTGTCCGCCTCGCAAGACCAGATTACCTGGGTACTCACCTCCTTCATCGTTGCCGCCGCCATCGCCACGCCCCTGACGGGCTGGCTGTGCGACCGTTTCGGCCAGAAGAACACCTTTCTCGTTTCCGTGGCCGGCTTCACGCTCGCTTCCGTGCTGTGCGGCTTGTCCGCCACCCTGTCCGAGATCGTCGCGGCACGTCTGCTGCAAGGCGTATTCGGCGCGGCGCTGGTGCCGCTGTCGCAGGCGGTGCTGCTCGACATCAATCCGCGCGAGAAACACGGCTCGGCCATGGCCATCTGGGGCATGGGCGTGATGATCGGCCCCATCCTGGGACCGACCTTGGGCGGCTGGCTGACAGACAGCTACAGCTGGCGCTGGGTCTTCTTCATCAATATCCCCATCGGCGCCATGGCCTTCTATGGCATCTGGCGCTACATCCGCAAGGACCCGCCGAACCGCCGCATGAACTTTGACATGTTCGGCTTTGCCACCCTGAGCCTGTCGATCGGCGCGCTGCAGATGCTGCTGGACCGGGGCGAGCAGAACGACTGGTTTTCTTCCACGGAAACGTGGATCGAAGCCATCGTGCTGGCCATGAGCTTGTGCTACTTTATCGCCCATACGGCCTTGCGCCCGGCCGGCAAGTCCTTCCTCGACTACCGCCTGTTGAAGAACTCAAACTATGTGAGCGGCTTGCTGTTCATCTTCATCGTCGGCATGGTGCTGTTCGCCACCCGCGCGCTGACGCCGTCGATGCTGCAAGGCTTGATGAACTACCCGGCGGCGATTGCCGGCCTCGTCACTGCCCCCAGCGGGCTGGGCACGATGCTGGCCATGTTGATCGTCGGCAAGCTGACGGGCAGGGTCGACACGCGCATCCTGCTGGGCGTGGGTTTTTCGATTACCGCGTTCTCGCTGTGGCAAATGGCCAATTTCACCCTGGACCTGGTGCCGAAGACCGTTGTGTGGAACGGCATCATCCAGGGCATCGGTCTGGGCCTCGTCTTCGTGCCCCTGAGCGCGGCCACGTTTGCCACCCTGTCGCCGCAGATGCGGGCGGAAGGCACGGCCATCTACAGCCTGGTGCGCAATATCGGCAGCAGCATCGGCATCGCCCTCGTGCAGACCTTGTTGGTGCGCAATACGCAGATCGCCCATGCGTCCTTGACGGAACACATCAATATCGCCAACCCGGCCCTGCATGACCCCGCCATTGCCAGCGTCTACAACCTGGGGACAGCTTCCGGCATGGCGGCCTTGAATGGCGAAATCACGCGGCAGGCGTCGATGATCGCCTACCTCGACGACTTCTGGCTGATGATGTGGCTGACCATCCTCGTGCTGCCGCTCTTGCTCCTGATCAAACCACCGAAGAAGAATGCGCCCGTCGTGGTCGACCACGCGGCCATGGAATAACCCTCATGCACACATCTATGAAACTCTCCCTGCGCATATTGGCGCTCAGTTTGGCCCTGGCCGGCTGCGCCAGCATCCCGCCCGACACGCAGCAGTTGCCGCAGCAAGACCTGGCCACGATGCAGCTGGCGGCCGACATCCACCTGGCCAGCGAAGGCTGGCCCGCCGCGCAATGGTGGCGCCAGTTCCAGGACGATCAGCTGAACCAGCTGATTGACAACGCCCTGTCCAGCAGCCCCAGCCTGGACGTGGCGAATGCCCGCATCGGCTCGGCCCTGTCCGCGTTTGACGCGCAGCATGCGCAGCGCGGCCCCAGGATGGACGCCAGCGCGAATGCCGGCCGCCAGCGCTATTCCGCCAACGGCCTGATGCCCGCCCCCATCGGCGGCAATTACTACAACGAGGTGACCGTGGGCATGCAAGCCCATTACGACCTCGACTGGTGGGGCAAGCACAAGGCGCAGATCGCGGCCAGCCTGGGCGAAGTCAACGCCCGCCGTGCCGAATACGCGATGGCGGAACAGATGCTGGCCGCCGAGATCGCCCGCCACTACTTCAGCATGCAAAATGGCTGGGCTCGCATGGATAACCTGCATGCGCTGGTCAAGTTGCAGCAGCAACTGGTACTGGACAAGGAAAAACGCATCGCCAACGGCCTCGGTGTCAGCGACGACCATTTGTCCGCGCAAACGCGTTTGAGCTTGCTGCAGCAGCAGATCGCGCTGCTGGAAACGCAGGTCGTCACGGAACGGGAAGCCTTGCGCGCGCTGTTGGGAACATCCTTGGGTGCGGATACCTCGGCCCTGGCCAATCTGCAGCCGAAAGAGGCACAGGCGCTGCCGCACGCCCTGCCCGGCAAGCTGGGCATGGAATTGCTGGCGCGCCGGCCCGACTTGCAGGCGGCGCGCTGGCGGGTGCAGGCAGCCATGAGCAATATCGAAGCGGCGCAGGCGTCGTTCTACCCCGATATCGACTTGAGCGCCTCGTTTGGCCTGGATGCGATAACACTGGGCAAGCTGCTGCAGTCCGGCAGCCGCACCCTGTTCATCGGCCCGGCACTGTCCTTGCCGCTGTTCGACAGCGGCCGCTTGCAGGCGCAGCTCGGCGGCGCGCGCAGCCAGCGCAATGAACTGATCGCCGACTACAACCAGAGCGTCTTCAATGTCGTACGCGATGTGGCGCAGGCGGGCGCCAGGGTGCAAGGCGTGGAAAACCAGCTGCGCCTGCAGCAGGAAAACCTGCGCGCCAGCGAAGCGCAGTTGCACAATGCGAATGCGCGACTCAAGCAAGGTCTGGCCGACCGCGCCACCCAGCTGAATGCGGAAATGACCGTGCGCGGCCAGGTGGACCTGGGCATGCAGCTGCAAAACCAGCGCCAGAACGCGGAAATCAACCTGACCGTGGCCCTGGGCGGCGGCTACCGGGGCGGCAGCGACTTTTCCGCCAACGCCACGGCCAAACAATAACCATCGATTACGGAACACATCATGAGCAGCGATACCACCACCACCCAAACGGAACAGCCCGGCAAGCGCAAGGCCGTCCTCATCGCCATCACGGTCGCCTTTCTCGCGGCTGGCGCGGCCTGGGGCGCGTATTACCAGCTGGTGCTGGCCAAGGAAGAAGTCACGGACAACGCCTATGTGGGCGGCAACCTGGTCACCCTGTCCGCGCAAGTGACGGGCAATGTCGACGCCATCCGCGCCGACGAGACGCAAATGGTCAAGGCGGGCGCGCCCCTGATCACCCTGAACGCCATCGATGCGGAGCTGGCCCTGAGCCAGGCCGAGGCACGGCTGGGCAACGTCGTGCGCCAGGAGCGCGAGCGCTATGCCAATGTGGCGCAATACGACGCCGTCATCGGGCAGCGCCGCCTGGCGCTGGCCACGGCGCAGGGCAACCTGGCGCGCCGCGCGCCGCTGGCGGCGGACCAGACGATTTCCGGCGAAGACCTGGCCCATGCGAAACAGGCCGTCGACGACGCGAAAGCGGCCTTGACGGTGGCCCAGCGCCAGGCCGAATCCGCCAAATCGGGCGTGGCCGGCGTGAACCTGGCCAGCCATCCGGCCGTCCTGTCGGCCCGGAGCGACGTGCTGCAGGCGTGGCTGGCCGTGCGCCGCAATGCCGTGGTCGCGCCCGTCTCGGGCTACGTCGCCAAGCGCAGCGTACAGCTGGGCACGCACGTGACGCCGGGCACGCCCCTGATGTCCATCGTGCCGCTGGACCAGTTATGGGTCGATGCCAACTTCAAGGAATCCGAATTGCGCAATATCCGCGTGGGCCAGGCGGCCACCATCGAAACGGACTTATATGGCAGCAAGGTGGTCTACCACGGCAAGGTACTGGGCATGTCGGCCGGCACGGGCAGTGCGTTTTCCCTGTTGCCGGCGCAAAACGCCACGGGCAACTGGATCAAGGTGGTGCAGCGCGTGCCCGTGCGCGTCACGCTCGATGCCAGGGAATTGGCCGCCCACCCGCTGCGCATCGGCCTGTCGACCACGGTGACGGTCGATACCAGCCATGGCGAAGGCGCGACGTTGGACCAGCCGATGGTGGCGTCCACCGTCTACACGACCAAGGCACTGGAACAGCCGGTGGACGAGGCGGAGGAGATGGCCGATGCGATCATTGCGCAGAATCTTCTGAATTGATGCGTAGGTCGGGTTAGCGCAACGCGCGTAAGCCGACACCACCATCAATGTTGTCGGATTACGCGGGGTTTTGCCCCGCTAATCCGGCCTACTTGGCTTTGCCCGCCGCCGCCACCTGGTCGAGTATATGCTTGGGCACGGCCGCATAGTGCTTGAATTCCATCGTGTAGGTGGCGCGGCCCTGGGTCAGCGAACGCAAGGTTGTCGAGTAACCGAACATCTCGGCCAGCGGCACCAGGGCCTTGACGATGCGCCCCGCGCCGCCAGGGATGTCGTCGACGCCCTGCACCATGCCGCGGCGGGCCGTCAGGTCGCCCATGACGTTGCCCATGAATTCTTCCGGCGTTTCCGCCTCCACCTGCATCATCGGTTCCAGCAGCACGGGCGACGCTTTGCGCATGCCATCCTTGAAGGCGATGGAGCCGGCCATGCGAAACGCGTTTTCGTTCGAATCGACGTCGTGGTAGGAGCCGAACGTCAACGTGGCCTTCACGTCGACGACCGGATAGCCGGCCAGCACGCCCGACTTGAGGGTTTCGGCGATGCCCTTGTCGACGGCCGGGATGAACTCGCGCGGCACCACGCCACCCTTGATGGCGTCGACGAACTGGTAGCCGGTGCCTGGCGGCAAGGGTTCCAGTTTCAGCACCACGTGGCCGTACTGGCCCCGTCCGCCCGATTGCTTGACGAACTTGCCCTCCACGTCTTCCACCGCGCGCGTGATGGTTTCCCGGTACGCCACCTGCGGCTTGCCGACATTGGCTTCCACGCCGAATTCGCGGCGCATGCGGTCGACCAGGATTTCCAGGTGCAATTCGCCCATGCCCGACATGATGGTCTGGCCCGACTCTTCATCCGTATGGACCCTGAACGACGGATCTTCCTGCGCCAGGCGGTTCAGGGCGATGCCCATCTTTTCCTGGTCAGGCTTGGTCTTCGGTTCGACAGCCTGGGAAATCACGGGTTCCGGGAAAATCATCTTTTCCAGCACGATGATGTGGTCGATGGCGCACAGGGTGTCGCCCGTGGTGACGGCTTTCAGGCCCACGGCGGCGGCGATGTCGCCCGCATACACTTCCTTGATTTCCTTGCGCTCGTTCGCGTGCATCTGCAGGATGCGCCCCAGCCGTTCGCGCGCGCTCTTGGTGGGGTTGTAGACCATGTCGCCCGAATTCACCACGCCCGAATACACGCGGAAGAAGGTCAGCTGCCCCACGAACGGGTCCGTCATGATCTTGAAGGCCAGGGCCGAGAAATGCTCGTCGTCCGTCGGGTGGCGCTCCACCTCGTTGTCATGCTCGTCATGGCCCATGATGGGCGGCACTTCCATCGGTGACGGCAGGTATTCGATGACGGCATCGAGCATCGCCTGCACGCCCTTGTTCTTGAAGGCGCTGCCGCACAGCATGGGCACGATCTCGTTGCGGATGGTGCGCGCGCGCAAGGCTTGCTTGAGCTCGGCTTCCGTAAACGTGTCGCCATTCAGGTAGCGTTCCGTCATCTCCAGCGTGGCTTCGGCCGCGTTCTCGACCATGTGGTCATGCCACTCCTGCGCCTGCGCCTGTAGTTCCGCGGGAATCTCGCCATAGCTGAACTGCACCCCCTGGCTGGCGTCGTCCCAGGTAATGGCGCGCATTTTCAGCAAGTCGATCACGCCAGTGAAATGGTCTTCAGCGCCGATGGGCAGCTGGATGGGCACGGCCACGCCCTTCAGGCGCTCGGCGATCTGCTTGCGCACGCGCAAAAAGTCCGCACCCACCCGGTCCATCTTGTTGATGAAGGCTATGCGCGGCACATGGTATTTATTCGCTTGCCGCCAGACGGTTTCCGATTGCGGCTGCACGCCGCCGACGGCATCGTAGACCATCACGGCGCCGTCGAGCACGCGCATCGAGCGCTCGACTTCAATCGTGAAATCCACGTGGCCCGGCGTATCGATGATATTGATACGGTGTTCGGGGAAATTACCTGCCATGCCTTTCCAGAAGGCCGTGGTGGCGGCCGAGGTGATGGTGATGCCCCGTTCCTGTTCCTGCTCCATCCAGTCCATGGTGGCGGCACCGTTGTGCACTTCGCCGATCTTGTGATTGACCCCCGTATAAAACAGGATGCGCTCGGTGGTGGTGGTCTTGCCGGCGTCGATATGGGCGCTGATGCCGATGTTGCGGTAGCGCTCGATAGGTGTTTTGCGGGTCATCACAATCTCCATGGCTAGCCCCGGCATCACTGGGTTTGCGCCGGTTTTCCAGTGTAGCAGACATCGATTTGGGCGGCACGGCAGCGTACCGTTTACCAAGCGCACAACACCAGCAGGCCCGCGCACGCCAGCGACGCGGAGGCTAATTGCGGATTCGGCTATACTTCCCAGACATTAATTTTTGAACTTTAATTCAACAAAGATTAATAAAAATCAATACGCATGGCATCCTGCCATGCAAGGCGACGCCGCCGGCATGCAGCCCAGGTGCGCACCGAACGACATGCCCTACTCAGCTTATGACTATCCAACTAAGAAAAATAATCCTTTCCTCCCTGCTGGCATCGCCGGCGCTGGCCATGGCCGGCGAACTGGAACAACAAATGCAGCGTTGCGCCGTCCTCGGTGACGCCAGTGCCCGCCTGGGCTGCTTCGACACCCTGGCCAAGGCGGCGGAAAAAGCCACCATCGCCGCCGGCGGCGATCCCGCCACCGCGGCAGTGACCCTGGCTGCCGCTGCCGAGGTCGCCCCCCTCACGCCAGTCAGTCCGCCGGGCGTGGCCACGCCGGACGCCGTCAACGCCGCCATTCCCGCCATCGCGCAGGCTGGCGCGGCGCCACCGGAAGCGCCGATTTCGCGCACGCAGCAATCGTGGGAACTGAACGAAGCGTCCAAGCGCGGCCTGTTCAACTTCCGCCCGCACCGCGACACCTATCTGCTGCTGGCCAATTACAGCGACGCTTCGAACGACGAACCGTTCCAGGATTTCACGCCGGCCGGCATCAAGAGCCAGCATGTGGAATTGACATTCCAGCTCAGCTTCAAGATGAAGCTGCTGGAAGACATCGCCGGCACGCCCATCGACATGTGGTTCGGCTACACGCAGCAAAGTTTCTGGCAGGCGTATAACCGCAAGGCATCGAGCCCCTTCCGCGAGACCAATTACCAGCCTGAGCTGATGCTGATCTTGCCGATCAACAAGAATTTCGCGGGCGTGGAATTCAATTATCTGAACTTCGGCCTCGTGCACCAGTCCAACGGACAGACGTCGACCCTGTCGCGCAGCTGGAACCGCGTATATGCCGAGCTGGGCATGGAGAAGGACAACCTGGCCGTCACGACGCGCGTCTGGCACCGCCTCGACAATGGCAAGACCGACAATGACAATATCGACATCACCGATTACATGGGGCATGGCGACTTGCGCGTGAGCTACCGCAACAAGGGCCACGAGTACGCCGTGACGGCCCGCCGCAATTTCAGCAAGAAGCATGGCTCCATGCAGGCCAGCTGGGCTTTCCCATTGAAGGCCAACCTGAAAGGCTATCTGCAACTGTTCTCCGGCTATGGCCAGAGCTTGATCGACTACAACTATTCGCAGAAATCGATCGGCGCCGGTTTCATGGTCGACCTGTAAGCCAGGCAGTACCGCAAACAAAAATGGCGCCAATGGCGCCATTTTTTATGGGAAATATCGGGTTTATCGCCGGCCGCCGCCCAGCACGCGCGCCGGCAGCATGACGATGGCGCGCAGCAATTCGAACACGCCTTCCACGCCGATACCGATCAAGCGGAATGGCAGCAACAGCAGCCAGGCCAGCGGATACAGCACGAGGGCCAGCAAGGCCAGGGGCCAGCACACCAGCAAGAGCAGCAGCCACAGCACGAATCCCAGCATCGCGTTCCCCCTAGAATGAAATGTGCGGAGCAAGCCGTGCTTGCCCCGCTACCGTGACAGCACTATATGAAAGCGCTGCGACGGCGGCAACGGCCATGCGATGAACTGCGCGCTGCGGGGATGAACGGTGCAAAAACGGGAATGAACGGAGACTTACTGGCCGACGCAAATCACTTTCGTGATGTATTCATGCGCGTTCGGCTTCTTGCTGGTGGCCCATTTGATGGCCTGGTTGGCATCTTCGATGGTCATGACGGTGGCCTTGTCCTTCGACTTGATGAAGGACACGCCTTCAAACACGCCTTCCTTGCTGCGCATTACCTTGGCAAACACGGGCGGCTTGGTCTCGCCATCGCTGATTTTGTTCTGTTGCACGAGGTAACGCTGATCGATCTGTTCCATGATAGTAAAGCTGTCCAGTGGGTAAAAGACGAAATATACCCTGAATGGACAAACGCCGCAGGATGAAATCGCTGCGGCGTTGCCTTGGAATTAACGATTCTTATGCGTAGACGGCGTTCTGCGTAGCGGGCTGAAGATTCACGTCGTAGATCACCTGCGCGCGGATCGACGCTTCCAGCGAGGGAATCGAGCCGCCGGCGCGGTACTGGAAGCTCACTTGCAGCACGTCGCCCGCCTTCACCGCCACCGGCGTGGCCAGCGGCAAGCACATGTAGTGGTTCAGCCAGTCGATGGTGGTCGAGCGCTCGGGCACCACGGCCAGGATGTTCTTGGTGACGAAACGCAAGGCGTTCAAGGTGCCGCTGCGCTCGACGACAAACTTGCCGTCAAAGCCGAACACATTGTCCGTCGGTTGGCTGAAGTCGATGATGCTGTAGACGGAAGGCGGCGCCAGCTCCTGCACGCCAGGATGAATGGCCGTGGTTTCCTGGAATTGCACGATGGGCGCATAAAAACCCTCGAAATCGTATTCCTGCTGCATCGGCTGCACGGCCATGATGACGGCTTCGGGCAGGAAGATGGGCAGCGGGCCGCCAAAGCGGGCCAGGTAGCGGCGCTTGAACGATTCGATCACTTCCACCTGCTTTTCGCGCAGCATGCCGACATGGATCATTTCACAGATGACCACATCGACGGGCTCGGGCGGCAGGTATTCGAAGGCGTCCGCGTGGACGACTTCGACTTTTTCACCGTTGGGATTGAGCGCCAGCATCTTGCGCGCTTCCTTGACCATGTCCGGATTGAACTCCACGCACCACACCTTGTCGGCGCGCGCGGCCGCAAACCACGACAGCACGCCCGTGCCGCCGCCCAGCTCCAGCACCTTCATGCCGGGTTTTACCGCGTAATCGATCGCCGACTTGAACCCGTGCATGCGGTTCTGGTCCATCAACATATTGTGGTGGTAATGGACGGGGATAAATTGCCCCAGGTAACAACTCTCGATTTCTCGTTCATTCAGCATGTCTGTCCTCTTGGAGTCTGGCTCCGATGGCCGATCGGTTTTGTCATTCCAGAAAGCAGTGATATCGCACGGGCTGCGCGAGGGGCGGCGACAATACAGCCGGCGCCTGACGGTGATGTGATGACCCATGCGACGTATCTCCTGATTAATGCGACACGATCATTATCGTTAATCGGCAGGGAGAACAAAGGGCTGAGGTGAGAGGCAATTCCATGCCAGTTTCACCGCTGGCATGGAAAGCATTGAAATTAAAACATCACTTGCGGGCTGCGCGCGCCTTCTGTGCCGCTTCGATGATGGCGACCACGCCGGGCTTGTCGCCCGCCTGGGCAAACTGCACGGCCGTCCAGCCATGGCCGCTTTTCAGGCTGGCGTCCGCACCCCAGGACAACAGCAGCTTGACGGCGCCCTCCTGTCCTTCGCGGGCGGCAAACATCAGCGGCGTGACGTTGGCGGGCGCAAGCGCATCGACCACGGCGTCGCGGTCGAGCAATATCTTCATGATGGACAGGTCGCCTGCCGAGGCCGCATAGTGAAGCGCCGTCCAGCCGCTCTGGTTGACCTTGGCGCCCTTGGCCAGCAAGGCGTTCACGGCGTCCTGCTTGTGCTTGTAGGCGGCCATCATCAGTGCCGTATTGCCATTGGCTGAACGGGCTTCCAGGTCGATGCCGGGAGCATCGAGCAGCACCTGGAACACCCGGTCCGCATCGTCGCGCAAGGCCAGCACGAGGGGAATGTCGCCCCGCTGCGCGTCAGGCTGGTTCGGATTCATGCCTTCCGCCAGCATGCTGCGCACGCCGCTGGCATTATTCACGGACACGGCGCGGAAGAAGGCGTCCGGTTCCGGCGCCGCCTGGCTGGCGGTGGCGCAGCACAGCAGCATCGCCAGGGCGAGTTTTTTCATCATGACTGACCTTAAGAAGTTATGGCAACTGATTGAATAACTTGAAGAAATTATCCGTCGTCTGCTTCGCCACCTGGTCCAGCGGGATGCCTTTCAGGGTCGACAGGTATTCCGCCACATGGGCCACATAGCCGGGCTCGTTCATGCGGCCGCGGAACGGCACGGGCGCGAGATACGGTGAATCCGTCTCGATCAGGATGCGCTCGAGCGGCACTTCCAGCGCCACGGCCTGCAAGTCTTTCGCGCTCTTGAACGTGACGATGCCGGAAAAGGAAATATAGAAACCCATGTCTATGGCGGCGCGCGCCACTTCCAGGGATTCCGTAAAGCAATGCATGACGCCGGCCACGCCGCCGTCCGACACGCCCGCGCCCTCTTCGCGCATGATGCGTATGGTGTCTTCGCTGGCCGCTCTTGTGTGAATAATCAAGGGCTTGCGCGTGATTCTTGAAGCTTTGATGTGAGTGCGGAAACGCTCGCGCTGCCACTCCAGGTCGCCCGTCAGGCGGAAATAGTCGAGACCCGTCTCGCCGATGGCGATGATCTTCGGATGGTCGGCCAGACGGACCAGGTCTTCCACGGACGGCTCAGGCGTGTCCTCGTAGTCGGGATGCACGCCGACGGACGCGAAAATATGCGGATACTGCTCGGCCAGGGCCAGCACCTGTGGAAAGTCCGGCAAGTCGACGGACACGCACAAGGCGTGTGTCACCTTGTTCTCGGCCATCTTGGCGAGGATCTCGGGCATGCGAGCAGCCAGCTCGGGGAAATTGATATGGCAATGGGAATCGATATACATAAGGCGGGATTGTACCGGAGCGGGCGGAATCTGGCAGGGGGAAGGCGCAAATCCGTCCTGCCGCTGACGACTCCCGCGCAGTTCGCCTACTGCCCCTGCGGCGGCTGCCACAGCTCCACCTTGTTGCCCTCGGGATCGATGACCCAGCCGAACTGGCCATACTCGGAATCGGGCGCCTTTTCCAGCACGTTGCAGCCCTCGTCGCGCAGGGCTTGCAGCAACGCGTCGAGGTCGTCGACGCGGTAGTTGATCATGAAGGACGCCTTGCCGGGCGCGAATTGTTCGTTGTCCTTGGCCGCGACGGACCAGATAGTGGTGCCGCCAGTGGGCTTGCCATCGGCATCCGTCCAGGTAAAGGCGGCGCCACCCCACGGCTGCACGTCCAGGCCCAGGTGGCGCTGGTACCAGGCGCGCAACGCGGCCGGGTCTTGCGCGTGGAAAAAGATGCCGCCGATGCCAGTGACTCGTTTCATGCACGCCTCCGTTGCTGTCCAGTGCCTTGACTGTAACACCGGGGGCCAGGCGTGGCAAACGATGCGGCGAGCCTTCCGCCGGGCCAAGAAATATATAATTTACTTTAACTTGACCACGCAAGCACTTGATTTTATTGACAACTGGATGCGTAGTCGAGCAACATATCTTCGAGAAACAGCTTGGGCGACAAGGGGTGTTCGGCAATCGCCCGGCGTTCGTTCGCCGCCTTGATCGCAGCCATCAACCGGCTCACGTTGATGCGTCCTGCCAGCGCTTCCAGTTCGCGCCGGTGGCGCGGGTAGTAGCGGATGGTGCCGGACAATTTGACGGAAAACACGTCGTACAGCCAGCGCTGGAGCGATGCCACCAAGGGTGCCAGCGGAGACTTCTGTAATTTGTCCGCCGCTTTCAGGGCCGCTTCCACGCCAGGGTTAGCCAAGACTTGCAGCAATTGTTCCGTTTCTTCGCGGCCGCCCGATTCGGACTGGGCCAGCGCTGCCAGCGGCGCGCCGCCCTGCTCGCGCAGCCAGCTGTCCGCATCGTTCAAGCCTTGCTGCTTGAGCCACGTCAAGGCCTGCTCGTGGCTGGGCATCGGCAAGGCGAATTTCCTGCAGCGCGACAAGATGGTCGGCAGCAAGCGGTCCAGGCTGTTCGAAGCCAGCAAGAACAAAGTGCCCGGAGGCGGCTCTTCCAGGGTTTTCAGCAAGGCGTTGGACGCGGGCGTGTTGAGCGCCTCGGCCGGGTACAGCACCACCACGCGCAAGCCCTGGCGGTGCGTGGAAATATTCATGAAGTCGGCCAGGTTGCGGATCTGCTCGATCTTGATGTCTTTCGACGGCGTCTTGGTCTTGGCGCTTTTCTTCGCGCCCTCGCCCTCTTCGCCGTCGTCGGCCACGTCGTCTTCCAGCGCTTCCGGACGGACCCGGCGGTAATCGGGATGGTTGCCCTGGCTAAACCAGCCGCATGAGGCGCACGCGCCGCAGGCATGGCCGTCGGCGCGCACGTCTTCGCACAGTAATGCCTGCGCGAAATGCTCGATGAAGTCGGCCTTGCCGATGCCCTGCGCGCCATGGAACAAAATGGCGTGCGGCATGCGCGGGCGCAAGGCTTGCAATTGCTGCCAGGCGTTCTGTTGCCACGGATAGAGAGGACTATTCATTTTATTCCTTATCAATCAGTGGCTTGCAATACTTTGCTCAAGCAATACATCAAGCAGTTTTGCCAGCTGTACTTGAATATCGGCAATGCTTTGCGTGGAATCGATGATGCGGAAGCGTTCCGGGAACTGGGCCGCGCGGCGCAGATACTCGTTGCGCGTGGCGGCAAAGAAATCGGCCTGCTCCTGCTCGAACTTGTCGAGCGCACGCGTGGCGTCCAGGCGGGCACGGGCCACGGCCAGCGGCACGTCGAACAGGAACGTCAGGTCCGGCTGCAAGTGCGGGTGCACCCACGCTTCCAGCGCTTCCATCTTGCGCAAGTCCATGCCCCGGCCCCCGCCCTGGTAGGCGAAGCTGGCGTCGCTGAAGCGGTCGGAAATGACCCACTCGCCCCGATCGAGGGCTGGCGCGATCACTTGCGCGATATGTTCGCGGCGGCTGGCGAACATCAGCAAGGCTTCCGTTTCCAGGTGCATTTTTTCATGCAGCAGCAGTTCGCGCAGTTTTTCGCCCAGGCTGGTGCCGCCCGGTTCGCGCGATGAAACGAGGCTGACGCCACGCTGCTGCAGGTAGTCGGTGACAAAGCCGATATGCGTCGACTTGCCCGCGCCATCGATGCCTTCGAAGGTGATGAAGCGCGGTTGATAGTGTTGTGTCATGAAACTCTTAATCTTGTAATGGTATTAACGCTGATACTGGTTCACGGCGCGGTTATGGTCGGGCAAGTTGGCCGAGAACTGGCTGGTGCCGTCGCCCCGCGCGACGAAATACAGCGCTTGCGTGCGGGCCGGCGCCAGCGCCGCCGTCAGCGACTGCGCGCCAGCCAGGGCGATCGGCGTGGGCGGCAAGCCGCCGCGCGTGTAGGTATTGTAAGGGGTGTCCGCTTCCAGGTCGCGTTTGCGGATCTTGCCCTGGTAGTTGTCGCCCATGCCATAGATCACAGTCGGGTCCGTCTGCAGCAGCATGCCAGTTTTCAGGCGGTTGACGAACACGCCGGCAATCATGGCGCGCTCGGACTTTTGCCCCGTTTCCTTTTCCACGATGGAAGCCATGATCAGCGCTTCGTACGGGTTTTTATATGGCAAGGCGGGATCGCGCTTGTCCCACGCTTCGGACAGGCGGCCGATCATGGCCGTATGCGCCTGCCTGAAAATCTGCATTTCGCTGGCGCCCTTGGCAAACAGATACGTATCCGGGAAGAACAAACCTTCCGGGTGCACATATTCCGGGCTGATTTTCGCCATCAGTTCCTTGTCGGACAGGCCTGCGGTATCGTGCTTGAGACCGGGATGGTTGGCCATCGCCAGGCGCATCTGTTTGAAGGTCCAGCCTTCGATGATGGTCAGCGACTCTTGCGCGAATTCGCCGCGCGCCAGCTGCGTAATCAAACGCTGCGGCGTGGTGCCCGGTTTCAGTTCATAGGAACCGGCCTTGATCTTCGAGGTCTTGCCTTCGATGCGCGCCAGCATGTTGAACAGGATGGGCACGATGGGCACTCCCGCGTCCGCGATCTGCTGGCCGGCCGCATGCGCGCCGCTGCCCGGGCTGATCGTAAACGGAATCGCTTCTCCATCCGTGGTGATGGGCTGCTGCGCCCAATACACAAAAGTACCGCCCACGCCGATGGCGGCGATGACTGAACTGACTACAAGTTTTTTAAAGAAAGCCATTGTTCCGATTCTTGTGATGCGGGCGCTGATGGCCAACGTCCGCTTGTTATGATCGTTCATTTGTGAAGCAAGTGCGCGCAAAGCGGCGCCAACACTGGCAATCTTGCCGTTGCCGACGCAATCTGCGCGACATCACTATAATGAACCCGTAATGATAATGCTTAATCGCTGATCTAATGGAAATTATGAATAACTGGAATCAATTTTTAACAGCCCAAGGCGCCCGCCCCGTTGCCATCGATGGCGCGCCTGACAGCACCGTCCCCATCACCGCCGTCCCTATCCATGATTTCGGCCAGTCCCTGACAGTGCCCCAGCTGCAAGAAGGTTTTGTCGCGGCCATCACGGACCAGGGCTTGATCGGCTTGAACGGCGACGATGCGGCCAGTTTCCTGCACGGCCAGCTGACCAACGATGTGGAACACTTGAACCAGGAGCAAGTGCGCCTGGCCGGCTACTGCACGCCGAAAGGCCGGCTGCTGGCCAGTTTCCTGATGTGGCGCAACGCCACCACCATTTATCTGCAATTGCCGCGCGCCATACAGCCGGCCATCCAGAAGCGGCTGCAGATGTTCGTGCTGCGCGCCAAGGCCAAGCTGCACGACGCATCTGGCGACGAAGCGAACCAGGTCGTCCTGGGCCTGGGCGGCAAGCAAGCCAGCGCGGCCCTGTCCGCCTGGTTCCCGGCCCTGCCCGCCACGCCGTTCAGCAAGGTCGAACACGCGTCCGGCACCCTGCTGCGCGTGGCCGACGCCTTCGGCAGCCCCCGCTATGAATGGCTGACGTCGGCCGCCACGGCGCGCGACGTGTGGCCGCAATTGACGCTGCAGCTGGCCAAGGGCGGCGATGACGCCTGGCGCTTGTCGGAGATCCACGCGGGCATCCCGCAGATCACGGCCGCCACGCAAGAGCAGTTCGTACCGCAAATGGTCAACTTCGAGCTGCTGGGCGGCGTCAATTTCAAGAAAGGCTGCTACCCGGGCCAGGAAATCGTCGCGCGCAGCCAGTACCTGGGCAAGCTCAAGCGCCGCACCACCCTCGTCAGCATTGCCGATCCCTCGGTAGTGGCCGGCGGCGAACTGTTTGCCGTCAGCGACCCCGAGCAACCTTGCGGCATGGTCGTCAACGCGGCGCCCAACGGTGATGGCGGCATCGACGCCCTCGTTGAAATGAAGCTGGGGGCGATCGAAGAAGGTGCAAGTGCCGCCGGCGCCGTGCGCTACGGTTCGGCCCTGGGCGCTCACGTGCAGTTCCTGTCCATGCCTTACGTGCTAGACGCACTCGACTTGTGAGAATGCCATGAAAGATTTGTACATTTATTACCAGGTCAAGGAAGAGCACGCCCAGGCGCTGGAAGCCCGGGTCCGTGCCTTGCAGGCAAAACTGGCTGCCGCGTCCGGCGTGGCGCCGCAATTGAAGCGCCGCCCTGACGCCAAGGATGGCTTGCAGACGTGGATGGAAATCTACCCCGTCGTCGGCGAAGGTTTTACGGAGCTGCTGGCCAGCGCGTCCGACGAAGCGGGATTGCTGTCCTTGACGGCTGGCGCGCGCCATACGGAAGTGTTCATGGATTTGCCTCCATGTGCCTGATCGTTTTTGCCTGGAAAGTCAATCCGCACATCCCGCTGATTGCCGCCGCCAACCGCGACGAATTCTATGAACGCGCCAGCGCCCCCGCCGGCGCCTGGCCCGAGCACCCGCAAGTGTATGCGGGCCGCGACCTGCAGGCGGGCGGCAGCTGGATGGGCATCACCCAGGCCGGCAGCGGCAGCTCGCGCTTTGCCGCCATCACGAATATCCGCAGCCCGCAAGACCGCAACCCGGACGCCCCCTCGCGCGGCGCCCTGGTAGCCGACTATCTGGCCGGCAATATGTCGCCACAGGATTACATCGCGCAAATCCGCCCCGGCTGCACAGCCTACAACGGCTTTAACCTGGTGCTGGGCGACGCGGACACCCTGATCTGGTTTTCCAACCGGGGCGATGGCGATGCGCGCAATGGCCAGCCATTGGAGCCGGGCATCTACGGCCTGTCGAACGCCCTGCTGGACGCGCCGTGGCCGAAGGTCCTGAAGACCAAGGCCCAGTTCGCCAGCCTGCTGTGCCAGGGTGCGCCCGACGAGGCGTATTTCGACATGCTGGCCGACACCACGCGCGCGCCCGATTTCCGCTTGCCGGACACAGGCGTGCCGCTCGACCTCGAACGCGTACTGTCCGCCGTCTGCATCGAAACGCCGGGCTACGGCACGCGCACGTCCACCGTCGTGAAACTGTTCCCGGATTCTCCCGGCGAACTGCATGAGCTGGTGATCCAGTAGGTCGGGTAGGTCGGGTTAGCGCGCAAGCGCGTAACCCGACAACACCAGCGCCCTCAACCGGCATCACCGCCGTCCCCGATGTCCGATTACGCGCGCCTCCGGCGCGCTAATCCGACCTGCGCAAGCTTCCCCTATCCTCATCGACAACCCACCCGCCATCCATCCGCAGAAAAAAGAAAGCGCTTGCGCAAGCGCTTTCTTTTGTTTACGATAGCTTCAATCGCGGCGACACAGCCGCACCCAATCGCAGTACACAATAATAAAAAAACCTCAGGAGACACCATGGCCACCATGGAAGATGTAGCGCGGGCGGCGGACGTATCGCTGTCGACCGTCTCTCACGTAGTCAACGGCACCCGCAAGGTCAGCCCGAAAACCGTCGCCGCCGTCAACGCGGCCATGCAGCAGATCGGCTATGTGCCGAACATGCTGGCGCGCGCGCTGGCCGGCTCCTCGTCGGGCACCATCGGCGTGGCCATTTCCGCCTTCACCAATCATTATTTCAGCGAAACCGTGCGCGCTATCGAGGCTGCCTGCACGCGGCACGGCTTGATGATGCTGTTTTCGGATACGCATGACGACCCCGAGCAGGAGTTGAAAGTGGTGCAGAACTTGCACCAGCGCCGCGTCGACGGCATCGTGCTGGCGCCATCCGGCGATCCGCACAACCGCGCCCTCGACTATTTGACCAGCAACAAGATCGCTTCCGTGCTGGTCGACCGCATGTCGCCGCAACCGTTCGACCAGGTGGGCGTGGAAAACATTGAAGCGACGGCCCAGCTCGTTAGCCATCTGATCGCGGCCCACGGACACCGCCGCATCGGTTTCATCGCCGGCGCACCGGGCCTGTCCACGACGGACGAGCGTATCGAAGGCTACCGCCTGGCCTTGCAGCGCGCCAATATTGCCTTCGATGGGGCACTGCTGCGTTCGGGCGACTCCAACCTGGAACGCAGCGGCGCAGCCACGCGCGAATTGCTGGCCCTGCCCGCCGCACAGCGTCCCACGGCCATCGTTGCCGGCAATAACCTGATGACCATCGGCACCATGCATGCCTTGCGCGATGCGCACATTGCAGTACCGCAAGACGTCGCGCTGGCCGGCTTCGATGATTTCGACTGGGCCGATTACTTCAGCCCCCGCCTCACCGTGATGGCGCAGCCGCTCGAAGAGCTGGGCGCCATGGCCGTCGACCTCCTGATCGACCGTATCGCCAATCCGGGCATCGCCCAGCACGTGCAGCGCTTGTCGCCAACCTTGCGCGTACGCAATTCCTGCGGCTGCCCCTGACCTTTTACAGTAAACCAAACATGCATCCAGCGATTTCCCTCGGTATCGACCTCGGTACCTCCGAACTGAAAACCGTGCTGATGGACAGCACTGGCAGCGTGCGCGGCCAGGCATCCGTGCGCATCGACACCAGCCGCCCGCAAGCAGGCTGGTCCGAACAGGCGCCGCAGGACTGGTGGGCCGCCTGCGTCAACGCGCTGGGCCAGCTGCGCGCCGGCTGGCCGCAGGAATATGCCCGCATCGCCTGCATCGGCCTGTCGGGCCAGATGCACGGCGCCGTACTGCTCGACGCCAACGATACCGTGATCCGTCCCGCCATCCTGTGGAACGATGCGCGCGCCGAAGCCGAAGCGGCTAGCCTGGCGCGCGACTATCCCGCGTATGCGGACGTGACGGGCAGCCTGCCCATGGCGGGCCTGACGGCACCAAAACTGCTGTGGCTGCAAAAGCATGAGCCGGCCGCCTTTGCCGCCATCGCCTGCCTGCTGTCGCCGAAAGACTATTTGCGCCTGCGCTTGACGGGCATCAAGCTGACGGACATGTCGGACGCGGCCGGCACCCTGTGGCTGGACGAGGCCAACCGCGCCTGGTTCGCGCCCATGCTGGCCGCCTGCGGCCTGACACCGGAGCAGATGCCGGCGCTGGCCGAAGGCGACGCCGCCACGGGCAGCGTGCTGGCGTCCATCGCCGACCAGCTGGGCTTGCCAGCGAATGTGGTGGTGGCGGGCGGCGGCGGCGACAATCCCGTCTCGGCCGTGGGCATCGGCGCCGTCAATGGCGGCGACAGTTTTATCTCGCTGGGCACCAGCGCCGCCATCGTGTCCGTCACCGAAGCGCCTCTGGGCAACCCGGCCGGCGGCGTGCACAGCTTTTGCCACGCCCTGCCCGGCCGCTGGTATGCGATGGGCGCGATCCTGTCGGGCGCCAGCTGTCTGCGCTGGGCGACGGGCGTGCTGGGCCAGCCCGACGAGGCAGCCCTGCTGGCGCTGGTGGAAGCGGGCTTGCCGCTCACTACAGCCATTACTCCCTCGGCGCCCCTGTTCCTGCCGTATCTGTCGGGCGAGCGCACGCCGCATAACGACCCGCAAGTGCGCGGCGCCTTTTTGCAACTGGGCCATGACAGTACGCCGGCGCAGCTCGGCTACGCCGTGCTCGAAGGCGTGGCCTTTGCCTTGCGCGACGCCATGGCGGCCGTCACGTCGACGGGAGCCGTCGTTCCCCACTGCATGCTGGTGGGCGGCGGCGCGCGCAGCCAGTACTGGGCGCAACTGCTGGCCAATGTGCTGGGACGCGAAATGCGCACCCTGCACAACAGCGAATTGTCGGCCAGCCTGGGCGCTGCCAAGCTGGGCTTTGCCGCCATCGGCGACACCAGCCTGCTGACGCAGGGCTTGCCCATCAAAAACATTTTCCTGCCCGATGCCGCGCACAGCGCAGCCTTGAGCATCCGTTACGGTCGCTACCGTAGCCTGTTTCCCGCCGTGCAAGCCTTGCACCAACTCAGTGATAAGGAATAGTAATGAATCAGCTGCAACAATTGAAGCAATACAGCACCGTCGTCGCCGACACGGGCGACTTTTTGCAACTGGCGCGCTTCGCGCCGCAAGACGCCACCACCAATCCCTCGCTGATCCTGAAGGCCGTGCTGCAGCCCGATTACGCCCCCTTGCTGGAAAGCACGGTCGCCGCGCATCAATCCGCTGCGCTGGACGATATCGTCGACCAGGTGCTGGTGCGCTTCGGCCTGGAAATCTTGAAGGTGGTGCCGGGCCGCGTGTCGACGGAAGTCGATGCCCGTTTGAGCTTTGACCGCGACGCCACCGTCGCCCGCGGGCGCCGCCTGATCGCCCTGTACGAGCAAGCCGGCATCAGCCGCGAGCGCGTGCTGATCAAGGTTGCCGCCACCTGGGAAGGCATCCAGGCAGCGCGCGAACTGGAAAAGGACGGCATCTTTTGCAACCTGACCCTGCTGTTCGCGTTTTGCCAGGCCGTCGCCTGCGCCGACGCGAAAGTGCGCCTGATTTCGCCGTTTGTGGGCCGCATCTACGACTGGCATAAAAAATCGCTGGGCGCGGCATGGGACGAAGCGGCGCGCAGCCTGTCCAATGATCCAGGAGTACAGTCGGTCACGCGCATCTTCAATTACTACAAACAACATGGCATCGCCACGCAAGTGATGGGCGCCAGCTTCCGCAACGTGGGGCAGATCACGGCCCTGTCCGGCTGCGACTTGCTGACCATCAGCCCGGATCTGCTGGCCAAGCTGGAAGCGGCAGATGCGCCATTCGAGCGCGCCTTGGGCGGCGACCTGGGCGCGGCACAAGCGGCCGTCACGTATGACGAAGCCGCTTTCCGCTACGCCTTGAACGACGACGCGATGGCGACCGAAAAGCTGGCCGAAGGCATCCGCGGCTTTGCCGTCGATGCGGGCAAGCTGGACGCCATGATCGAGAAGTTACGCAATCAATAAGTTTGCCCCCCGTTTTTACCCGTAGCACCGTTTGTTTTTACAATAAAAACCCTTGGAGATCCTCATGAAAAAAGTCATTACCGCCTCCCTGCTGCTGTCCGCCGCCTGCGGCGCTTTCGCCGCCGACAAACCGCTGAAATCGATCGGCGTGAGCGTGGGCGACCTGGCCAACCCGTTCTTCGTGGCCATTGGCCGCGGCGCGGAAGAAAGCGCGAAAAAGCTGGGCGGCCCTGGCGTGAAAGTCACCACGGTGTCCAGCAAGTATGACCTGAACACCCAGGTGGACCAGATCGAGAACTTCATCGCCAACAAGACCGACATCATCATCCTGAACGCCGTCGATTCCAAGGGCATCGCGCCAGCCATCAAGAAAGCGCGCAATGCGGGCGTGGTCGTGATCGCTGTCGACGTGGGCGCCGTGGGCGCCTCGGCCACCGTGATGTCCGATAACACCATGGCCGGCGACGTGTCGTGCGCCTACCTGGCCAAGCAGATCGGCGGCAAGGGCAATGTGGTGATTCTGAACGGCCCGCCCGTGACGTCCGTGATCGACCGCGTCAACGGTTGCAAGAAAACCCTGGCCGCGTTCAAGGATATCAAGATCCTGTCCGACAACCAGAACGCCGGCGGCAGCCGCGACGGCGGCATGACCGTGATGTCGAACCTGCTGACGGCCCATCCGAAGATCGACGGCGTATTCGCCATCAACGACCCGACCGGCATCGGCGCCGAACTGGCGATCAAGCAATCGAAGCGCACGGACGTGAAACTGATCACGGCAGTCGATGGCGCGCCCGATGGCCAGAACGCCCTGAAAAACAAGGCCGGCCTGTTTGCCGCCACCTCGGCGCAAAACCCGTACCGCATGGCCACCGACGCCGTGCAGATGGGCTACGACATCATGAACGGCCGCACGCCGAAACAGACCATGGTGCTGTTGCCGACCCCGGCCATCACCAAGGAAAACGTCGCCACCTACACGGGCTGGGTAAAGAACTGATCTGCCTGACCTGAACCACGTGGCGCCGCCAGCCAGTTGGCAGGCGGCGCCAGTTTCACCAGCAAGGAAGGACAGTCATGAGCGACGATATTATTTTTGAAATGCGCGGCATCGAGAAGCGCTTTGGCGCCACGCGCGCGCTGCGCGGCGTGCACCTGACGGTGCGCAGCGGCGAAATCCATGCCGTGATGGGCGAGAACGGCGCCGGCAAGAGCACCCTGATGAAGATTTTATCCGGCGTGTACACGCCGGACGCGGGCGAGATCATCCTCGACGGCAAGCCGATTCGTATCCGCAACCCGGGCGAGGCGCGCGCGCTGGGCATCAACCTGATCTACCAGGAATTGAGCGTAGCCAGGAACATGACGGTGGCGCAGAACGTCTTCATGGGCAGCGAGCCGCAAGGACCGTTCTGGACCGTCAAGGGCGGCGAAATGCGCGCGCGCACGAATGCCATCCTGGCCGACCTCGGCTCCCGCTTCGACGCCGACACCATGGTCTCGACCCTGTCGATCGCCGAGCAGCAGCAGGTGGAAATCGCCCGCGCCCTCGTGCACGAAAGCCGCATCCTGATCATGGACGAGCCGACGGCAGCCCTGTCCGACCGGGAAACCGAACAATTGTTCCGCATCATCGAAGAACAGCGCGACAAGGGCCTGGCCGTGCTCTACATCAGCCACCGCATGGCCGAGGTGGAACGCCTGGCGCGCCGCATCACCGTGCTGCGCGACGGCGCCTATGTGGGCGAACTGGGCAAGGATGAGCTGGATCAAAAGAAAGTCGTGCAAATGATGGTGGGCCGCCCCGCCGACGACTTTTATGCGCACCAGCGGCGCACCACGCGGGGCGCCGAGCGCCTGCGCGTGGAAAACGTGGGCGGCGGCAAGGTCAAGCCCGCCTCGTTCGCGCTGCATGCGGGCGAGGTGACGGGACTTGCCGGCCTGGTCGGCGCAGGCCGCACGGAACTGGCGCGCCTGATCTTTGGCGCCGACAAGAAGCAATCGGGGCAAGTATGGCTCGACGGCCAGGAAGTGCACATCCACCGGCCGCTGGCGGCCATCCGCCACGGCATCGGCTACCTGCCGGAAGACCGCAAGAGCCTGGGCCTGTTCATGCAATTGTCGGCCATGGAAAACATGTCGATGAACATCCTCTCCAAGCACTCCACGGCGGGCGTCGTCAACCGTGGCGCCCTGACCCAGCTGACGCGCGAGGCAATTGCCAACCTCAACGTGAAAGTGTCGGGACCGGAAGGCATCGTCGGCGGACTCTCCGGCGGCAACCAGCAAAAAGTCTTGCTGGCGCGCTGGCTGGCCATCGCGCCCAAGGTCCTCATCCTCGACGAACCGACGCGGGGCGTGGACGTGGGCGCGAAGAGCGAAATCTACAAGATCATCCACCAGCTGGCCGATGCGGGCACGGCCGTGCTGTGCATTTCCAGCGAACTGGCCGAACTGGTCGGCATCTGCGACCGCGTGATGGTGATGTGCGAAGGACGCCTGACGGGCGAAGTGACGGGCGACGACATTACGCAGGAAAACATCCTTGCCTATGCCACGCAGCTGGAAGCGGCATAAAAACACCTGTCAAAACCTACTGCGCGTCGCGGGTTGCGGTTTCCGATGCTCACTGTGCATCCGCACAGTTCCGCGTCTCAACCACAACCCACATCCGCTCGCTACGGTTTTGTCAGGCGTTTTAAGAATACGTCTTAAATAATCATTCAGGAGACTCATGATGACAACTAGCACCACCCGCGGCGCCGCGCGCGCCGGCGAACCCTTCAATGCCTCGAACCTGATGCGCCGCCTGGGCATGCTGCCCGTGCTGGTGGTGCTCTACCTGGCCATGTATGGCCTGACCGTGTACTTCTCGGCCGATGGCACGTCAACGTTCATGACCAGCAATAACACCATGAACATCTTCCGTCAGGTGTCGATCAATATCGTGCTGGCGTCGGGCATGACCTTCGTCATTCTGACGAGCGGCATCGATTTGTCCGTCGGCTCCGTGCTGGCCGTCTCGGCCGTTGCAGGCATGCTGATGTCGCTGTCGGCCCAGTTCGCCGGTTTCTCGATTCCCGCCTTCCTCATCGTCGGCCTGCTGCTGGGCGCACTGAACGGCGTGCTGGTGGCCCTCGTCGGCCTGAACCCGTTCGTGGTGACTTTGGGCACCATGACAGCCCTGCGCGGCGCGGCCTACCTGTTCGCCGACGGCACCAGCGTGCTGAACACGGAAATCCCCAGCTTCGAATGGATGGGTAACGGCAGCTTCCTGGCCGTGCCCTGGCTGATCTGGCTGGCAGCGGCCGTCGTCGTGCTGACGTGGTTCATCCTGCGCAAGACCACCCTGGGCCTGCATATCTACGCTGTCGGCGGCAATATCCAGGCGGCACGCTTGACGGGCATCAAGGTCGGCCTCGTGCTGATGTTTGTCTACACGATCAGCGGCCTGTTCGCGGGCCTGGGCGGCGCCATGTCGGCCAGCCGTCTGTATGCGGCCAACGGCAACTGGGGCACGGGATATGAGCTGGACGCCATCGCGGCCGTCGTGCTGGGCGGCACCAGCCTGATGGGCGGCGTGGGCTCCGTCTGGGGCACCGTCATCGGCGCCCTGATCATCGGCGTGATGAACAATGGCTTGACGATTCTGGGCCTGTCGTCGTTCTGGCAGTATGTGGCGAAAGGTGTCGTGATCGTGCTGGCCGTGATTCTGGATAAATGGCGCCAGAGCCACGCGCAGAACTGATTGTGCTGGTGGTGTCGGGTTACGCGCTGCGCGCTAACCCGACCTACCGTTGACGTCGTAGGTCGGATTAGCGCTACGCGCGTAATCCGACAACACCCTAGAACACCAGCCGCATCTCCACATGCGCAATCCCCGCCTCTTCAAATTGTTCCCCCTGCTGCACGAAACCGTGGCGCGCATAGAATGGCGCGGCCACGGTCTGCGCATTGAGCACCACCGCCGCATCGCCACGTTCGCGGGCTTTGTCCATCAGCAAGGTCAGAATGGCGCCGCCCACGCCCGTGCCGCGGCCCGGCTGGCGCACGGCCATGCGGCCGATGTGGCCGTCTGGCAATAAACGTCCCGTACCGATGGCGTTACCGGCGCCGTCGTAGGCAACGGCGTGCAGGCAGACGGCATCCATGTCGTCGAGTTCGATCTCGGCCGGCACTTTCTGTTCATCGACAAAGACTTCGAAACGGATGGCGGTGGCGTCAGGGCCCAGGGTGGCCCAGTCGCCGAGGCGGATGGTGTGCTTGGTCATGGATATGCGCTAGTAAGAGACGGGCCGCAATTGTCGCACGGCCCGCCTTGCGGAAGGAAGGTCAGGCCAGTTTCACCAATTGCTTGCCGAAGTTGCGCCCTTTCAGCAAGCCAATGAAAGCCTCGGGCGCGCTGGCCAGGCCATCGGCCACGGATTCGCGGAATTTCAGCTTGCCCGTCGCCACCAATGTTCCCAGTTCCGCCAATCCTTGCGGCCAGAATTCCGGCTGTTCCGACACGATGAAGCCGCGCACGGTGAGGCGATTGGTGAGGATCAGGCGCGCATTGTCAAGCGGCGTCGGCTCGCCGTTGTAGCCGGCGATCCAGCCGCACACGGCCACCCGGCCAAACGCGTTGGTGCGCGCCAGGGCTGCATCGAAGATGGCGCCGCCCACGTTTTCAAAGATGGCGTCGATGCCGTCCGGCGTGGCCGCCGCCAGGTCAGCCTCCAGCTTGCCCGCCTTGTAGTCGACGCAGGCATCGAAACCCAGTTCATTCACCACATACGCGCACTTGTCGGCGCCGCCGGCGATGCCGACCACGCGGCAGCCTTTCAATTTCGCCAGTTGCCCCACGACGCTGCCCACGGCGCCGCTGGCGGCCGACACGACCACCGTTTCGCCCGCTTTCGGCGCCATGATCTGGTTCAAGCCATACCAGGCGGTCATGCCCGGCATGCCGACGGAACCCAGGTAGGCCGAGGCGGGAATATGCGTCGTGTCGACCTTGCGCAGCATGGTGCCGTCCGACACGGCCACTTCCGTCCAGCCCAAAGTCCCCACGACGGTGTCGCCTGCGGCAAACTTCGGATGCTTCGATTCCAGCACCACGCCCACCGTACCGCCGATCATGGTTTCATCGAGCGCCTGCGGCGACGCATAGCTTTTATTGGCGCTCATGCGCCCGCGCATGTAAGGGTCCAAGGACAGATACTGGTTACGCACCAGCAACTGGCCATCCGCGATGGCGGGAATCTCTTTGGTTTCCAGACGGAAATGTGCTGGCTGCACTTCCTCATTGGAAGCGGGGCGCGAGGCGAGGACGATGCGTTGGTAGGTGGTCATGAATGCTCCTGTCATTTGTCAAATGAACCCCAGAGGCAAAGTCCGGGGTCAGACCCTCAGGGTCTGACCCCGGCCCTTCGCTTTGGGGTTAACGGGTTTTCACACTTCGTAATCCATACATTGCCGTGCTTCCCGCACGGCCCCAAAGAACGGCTTGATCTTCACGTGCTCGGGATGGTTCTGGTAGGCGTCGAGCGCTTCGCGGCTGGCGAACTCGCTGTACAGGGCGATGTCGTAGGTGGCTTCCAGGCCCGGCTGGGCCACGGCTGCTTCGAATGCCAGGATGCCGGGCACCAGGTCCGAACAGGAATCGAGCAGGGCTTTCAGTTTCAAGGCGTTCGTGGCGCGGTCGGCGCCTTCGGCGTGGTCTAACAGTTTCCAGAAAACGATATGCTTGATCATGGTAGCGGGCTGGTTGTTTATTAATGAAGCATTACTGTACCCGCTATCGGCGCGCCTTGCAGGAAACGGGCGCGCAATGCAAACGGGCGGCCTTGTAAGCCGCCCGCAGACTGGATAAAACCTACCTTACAGCACTTCGAACAGGCCGGCCGCGCCCTGCCCGCCGCCGATGCACATGGTCACCACCACGTATTTGACGCCACGGCGCTTGCCTTCGATCAGGGCATGGCCCGTCAGGCGGGCGCCCGACACGCCATACGGGTGGCCGACGGCAATCGCGCCGCCGTTGACGTTCAGGCGGTCCATGGGGATGCCCAGGGTATCGGCGCAGTACAGCACTTGCACGGCGAACGCTTCGTTGAGTTCCCACAGGCCGATGTCGGCGACAGTCAAGCCCGCCTTTTTCAGCAGTTTCGGGATGGCAAATACGGGACCGATGCCCATTTCATCGGGTTCGCAGCCGGCCACGGCAAAGCCGCGGAAGATGCCCAGCGGCTGCAAGCCTTTCGCTTCGGCCACTTTCGCATTCATGACGATGGCCATCGCCGCGCCATCGGAAAACTGGCTGGCGTTGCCGGCGCTGATGACGCCGCCCGGGATGGCCGGACGGATCTTCGCCACGCCGTCGTAGGTAGTGTCGGCACGGATGCCTTCATCGGCGGAGATCGTCACTTCGCGCGACAGCAGCATGCCGCTGGCCTTGTCGGCCACGCCCATGATGGTGGTCATCGGCACGATTTCCGCGTCGAACAGACCGGCCGCCTGGGCCGCGGCGGCGCGCTGCTGGCTTTGCGCGCCATACACATCCTGGCGTTCGCGCGAGATCTGGTAGCGCTTGGCCACGGTTTCGGCCGTCTGCAGCATGGGCCAGTACACTTCCGGCTTGTGCTGCTGCAGCCAGACGTCGCGGTACATATGCGTATTCATTTCATTTTGCACGCAGGAAATCGATTCCACGCCGCCGGCCGCATAGATATCGCCTTCGCCGGCGATGATGCGCTGCGCGGCCAGGGCGATCGCCTGCAAGCCCGACGAGCAGAAGCGGTTGACGGTCATGCCGGCCGTCGTCACGGGGCAGCCGCCGCGCAAGGCCACCTGGCGCGCGATATTGCCGCCCGTGGCGCCTTCCGGGAAGGCGCAGCCGACCAGCACGTCTTCCACTTCCTCCGCCTCGATGCGCGCGCGCTCGACGGCGGCCGCCAGCACGTGGCCGCCCAGGGTGGCGCCATGCGTCATGTTGAACGCGCCCTTCCAGGACTTGGCCAGGCCCGTGCGGGCGGTCGATACGATGACGGCTTCATTCATGCTGTGTCTCCTTGTGGGGAATATTATGGGGTGGAATATCTGCGGAATCAGAATAGCACATTTAAGTACGATCGTTCGCAAAGTTCTGGCGTGCATCAATTTGTAAGCTTGGCGTAAGTTTCAAGCAAGCATGACGTAAGGTTCGGAGAACACACTCGCCTCCAGCTGTTGCAAGAATGGTCAAAAAGACCGCGGCACCAGTTCACTATAAAACATAGGGAGACAAACCATGGCATCACCATCCGGCTCGGCCGACGTACGGAAATTTTCCACCAAAGGCACTCCGATCACGCCCGAGGAACGCAAGGTCATCTTTGCATCATCCTTGGGCACCGTCTTTGAATGGTACGATTTTTACCTGTACGGTTCGCTCGCTTCCATCATCGCCAAGCAATTCTTCATCGGCGACCCTACCACCACCTTCATCTTCGCGCTGCTGGCCTTTGCCGCCGGCTTCATCGTGCGTCCGTTCGGCGCGCTGGTCTTCGGCCGCCTGGGCGACATGATCGGCCGCAAGTACACCTTCCTGATCACCATCCTGATCATGGGCGGCTCCACCTTCATCGTCGGCTTGCTGCCGGGCCACGCTTCCATCGGCATCGCGGCACCGATCATCCTCGTCTTCCTGCGCATCCTGCAAGGCCTGGCGCTGGGCGGCGAGTACGGCGGCGCAGCCACCTATGTGGCCGAGCACGCGCCTGAAGGCAAGCGCGGCGCGTTCACGGCGTGGATACAAACGACGGCAACCCTGGGCTTCTTCCTGTCGCTGATGGTCATCCTGGGTACCCGCCTGGCGACCGGCGAGAAGGATTTCGAGGCATGGGGCTGGCGCATTCCCTTCCTGGTCTCCGTCATCCTGCTGGGTATTTCCGTGTGGATCCGCCTGGCCATGAATGAATCGCCGGCGTTTGCCAAGATGAAGGCCGAGGGCAAGACCTCGAAAGCCCCGCTGACGGAAGCGTTCGGCAAGTGGAAAAACCTGAAGATCGTCATCCTGGCCCTGATCGGCCTGACGGCCGGCCAGGCTGTCGTCTGGTACACGGGCCAGTTCTACGCCCTGTTCTTCATGATCCAGACCCTGAAAGTGGACCTGGCAACGGCCAACGTGCTCGTCGCCATCGCCCTGCTGCTGGCCACTCCATTCTTCCTGTTCTTCGGCAGCCTGTCCGACCGCATCGGCCGCAAGTACATCATCCTCGGCGGCTGCCTGATCGCCGCTGCGACCTATTTCCCGATCTTCAACGGCCTGACCCACTTCGCCAATCCGCAGCTGGAAGCGGCACTGAAGAACTCGCCAGTGGTGGTGGTCGCCGATCCTGCTTCCTGCCACTTCCAGTTCAACATGACGGGCACGAAGAAATTCCCATCGTCGTGCGACATCGCCACGGGCTTCCTGTCGAACAGCTCGGTGAACTACACGAAGGAAGACGCACCGGCAGGCAGCATCGCCAAGGTACGCATCGGCACGAAGGAATTCACGTCATTTAACGCCGTCATGACGGCCGATGGCTTGAACTTCGATGCGGAAAGCAAGGCCCACGAAGCGGCGCTGAAGAAAGAACTGGGCGCCGGCATCAAGGAAGCGGGCTACCCTGCGAAAGCCGATCCGGACCAGATCAACAAGCCGATGGTGGTCTTGCTGCTGTTCATCCTGGTGCTGTACGTGACCATGGTGTATGGCCCGATCGCCGCCATGCTGGTGGAAATGTTCCCGACCCGTATCCGCTACACCTCGATGTCCCTGCCCTACCATATCGGTAACGGCTGGTTCGGCGGCTTGCTGCCGACCACGGCCTTCGCGCTGGTGGCCTTCAAGGGCGATATCTATTACGGCCTGTGGTATCCGATCGTCGTCGCCCTGGCGACTGTCGTGATCGGCACCCTGTTCGTCAAGGAAACCAAGGACAACAATATCTACGCCGACGACTGATCTGATGCATGCCCCGGTCGCAAGGCCGGGGTTCGCAAAGCAAAACGCCGCTGACTCGTCAGCGGCGTTTTTTTATGCGGCGTATGCGGCGGCGAACTTGCCGAACTTACTTTTCGCTCTTGCCCTTTTTCAGCTGGTCGCGCTGCTGCACGTATTCCTGATAGCTGGTCTGGTTGCGCTTGCGGCAGGCATTCCGGTCGTCAAAATTATTGAGGCTGTTGCAATACTCGCCGATCTTGTCCCGGTTTGCGTCATACAGTACTTCGCAGCCAGTGATGGCCAGCAAGAAGGGAATGATCAGATATTTCATTGCTACTCTCATGGATAGGGACGGGATTGCGCGAAAAAACACCAGATTGCCCACTGGATAAGCGGGCAGCTTTATCTTAACGCGATCTTGACGAAAAGTACAAGCGCTCGGTATTACTTAATGGAAAGGATTGCCTGCGCGCCCGCCACCGCATGCTATGGTGGCAGTTTCTCCCAGCGGATTCGTACCAGGCATGCCGACCATTCCTCCCGCCCCCTGCGGCCCACTGCAGCAGCATTTCGACGCCTTGCTGCAAGACGTTTGCGCCAGCCTGGCTGCGCACGCCGGTAACTTGCTGGACGGCATATACCTGTATGGCAGCGTCGCCCGCGGCGACGCCACGCCGGGCGTATCCGACCTCGACCTGACCCTGGTACTGCGCCATCCACCTACGCAGCAGCAGGCCGGCGCGCTGGAGGCGCTGCGCCTGGCCTTGCAGGCGCGCCACCGGGAAGTAATAAAGATCGATTTCGATATCGGCCACCGGGCCCAGGTACTGGCGCCCGAACACCTGTACAGCTGGGGCTACTGGCTCAAGCACCAGTGCCGCTGCCTGTGGGGCGAAGACCTGGCGCGGCACTTTGCGCCGTTCGCGCCCTCGCGCGCCATTGCCCTGGCCGTGAATGGCGACTTTGCCCGCGTGCTGGACGAGTATGCGCAGCGCCTTGATGACGAACGCGACCCTGCCGCCATCGCCCGCCTGCAGCGCGAAGCGTCGCGCAAGCTGATCCGTTCCTGCAACACCCTGCGCCAGGATGGCGATCCAGGCTGGCCCACCAGCCTGGACGAGCATGTGGCGCTGTTGCTGCGGTACTTTCCCGCCATGCAGGCGCCCATCGCGTATTTCCTGGCCCAGGCCAGGCCCGGTGCCGCGCCAGCCAGCGGTTTTACGCCAGCGCTGCGCCAGTTCACGCTGTGGCTGGCGCAGCAACAGGCAAGCTAAACGCCCGGCTCCTCGTTCAACAAGGGATTATCCGCCGCAAACGCCGCCAGGTGCTCGAGCAGCACGCGCACGCGGGCCGGCAGGTAGCGCCGCTGCGTCCACACGGCATACACGTGGCGCGGCTGCGGCATCCAGTCGGGCAAGACGCGCACGAGGCTGCCCCGGGCCACTTCCTCGCGGCATTGCAAAAGCGGGCACAGCAGGATGCCGATGCCCGCGTCGGCCATCTCCACGGCCAGACGCATCTCGTTGACGCGCAGGCGCGCCTGCGGTTCGATCACCATTTCGGCGCCGTCGCCGGGCCGCCGCAGCCGCCAGCTGCGCAGCGGCTCGGCCACGATCAGCTCGTGCTTTTCCAATTCCTGCAAGTCGCGCGGCACGCCGGCGCGCGCCAGATAGCCGGGCGCGGCCACCATCACCAGCGCGGCACTGCCCAGCCGGCGCTGCATCAGCGAGGAATCGTCGAGCGCGCCCACGCGGATGGCCAGGTCGGCGCCGCTGCCCACCAGGTCTTGCAGCAGGTTCGACAGTTCCAGCTCGAGGCGGATATCCGGATACTTCTGCATGAAACTGACCCAGGCCGGCGTCAGCAAGCCGCTGGCGAAGTTGACGGGCGCCAGCACGCGGATGCTGCCCGAAACGGCCGACAGGCTGGCGTCGAGCTGCTGCGTCGCCTGCCGCAAGGCATGCACGAGGGGGCGGCACTGCTCGTAGTATTGCCAGCCTTCCGCCGTCGGCTGCAGGCGGCGCGCGCTGCGGTTGAGCAAGCGGTAGCCGAGCTGGCTTTCCAGCTTTTGCAGCCGGCGCGTGACCGTCGCGGCGGGCAAGTCTTCCTTCACGGCCGCCGCATGCAGGCTGCCCGCCTCGACAATGGCGACAAACAGGGCTAAATCATCAAGCATGATTGCATTTTTGGAATTTGAAATTAAAAATATGGCTCTAGTATAGATTGCTGCAAGTTGTTACGCTGCCATATCCTCATATCTTGAAAGTGCGCCATGTCCGAAGCCCTGCGTTTGCGCTGTGTATTTGCCTTCCTGATGTCGCTGGTCATGACCCTGCTGATGAGCGCCTGGGTCACCTGGCTGAATATCGGCCTGCAGGCCGACTTCCTGCCCCGCTGGCGCCACGCGTTCTTTGCCGCCTGGCCCGTGGCCTTCTGCGCCGTGATGCTGTTCGCGCCCCGCGTGCAGCTGTTCAGCCGCACGATCGTGGCCCGCCTGGCGCGCCCGGCGCCACCAAGCTGCCCCGCCTGCCCGGCCGATGCGCCATGTGCCTGCGCCAGCCGCCCTTAACCGGCAGTCGGCCAGCAACAGTATCACTCGGTCACTCCCGCCCACGGCCGCCCTGATCCGGGCTATGCTATGGCCGTCCTTGTTTTTACAGCGGAGTGCCCATGCTCGATCACGTTTCCCTCACCGTCAGCGACCTGGAACGCGCCGAGCGCTTCTACGACGCCATCTTCGCCGCGCTGAACGTGCCCAAGGTGGGTAGCGACCATGCCAACGCCTGGATAGGCTACGGCGAGCGCAGCGATGCGGAGTATCCCGAGCGCAGCTATTTTTCCGTGCGCCTGGGCCCCAAGCCCGACGACGCGCCGCGCCGCCATTGCTGCTTCAAGGCCCCCTCGCGCGCGGCCGTGGAAGCGTTCTGGCACGCGGGCCTGGCGCACGGCGGCATCGACCTGGGCGCGCCCGGCTTGCGCCACTATCACGCCAGCTATTACGCGGCCTTTTTGTTCGATCCGGACGGCAACCGCATCGAAGCCGTCTGCCATCGCGCCGACGCCGGCTGACAGAACGGTAAATCCGCCTCTGTTCGGCATTTCCACTTCGGCACGATTTGCCTATAATGGCTGACAAGCCATACCGGTCCCCGGTCCGTGCACCAAGAAGGAGATTCATGCATCATCTATTCGTCGGCCGCCCCGCGCGCACCATGCTCCTCTCCAGCGCCGGCTTGCTGCTGGCAGGCTGTTTTTCCGGCTGCTCCCTGTTGCCATCCACCCCGGTCATGCCAGGCGTGCCGGCCACCGCCGCCCTGCCCGACGCCAGCATCGCCTACACCCTGAGCGGCCAGGGCGGCTTGCCCGTGGTCTTCCAGTCGGCCATGGGCGACGGCAAGGATGTGTGGGCCAAGGTGGTGCCCGAAGTGGCCAGGCAGCACCGCGTGCTCGTGTACGACCGTCCCGGCTACGGCGAGAGCAAAAAGACCACCACGCCGCGCGATCCCTGCACCATCGCCGCCCAGCAGCGTGCCCTGCTGACGCAAGCGGGCTTGAAACCGCCGTATGTGCTGGTCGGCCATGGCTTGGGCGGGCTGTACCAGTACGTGTATGCCAGGCTGTACCCGCAGGACGTGGCCGGCCTGGTCTTGCTCGATCCCACGCACCCGCAGCAATGGAACCGCCTGCAGACAGACGCGTCCACCTACGCCATGCTCGTCAAGACGCGGCGCAAGCTGATGTTCAACAGTACTGAATCGGCCGAATTCGATGCTCAGACGCAGTGCCTGCAACATGTCGACATGAGCAGCCCGCTGCGCGTGCCCGCCATGCTGCTGGTGCGCGACAAGTTCGGCATCGAGGAAATGGGCTCGTTTGAAAACGTCGTGCGGGCCCAGGAAAAGGATTGGCAGCGCCTGTCCGGCGCGCCAGCCATCGAACGCATCACGGGCGCCGGCTACTACATCCAGAAGGACAACCCCGTCATCGTCAACGAGGCGGTCAAGATGGTGGCGAAGAAGAAATAACAACGTAGGTCGGATTAGCGGCATGCCGCGTAATCCGACACCGCTATGGCCAACAATGTTGTCGGATTACGCGAGGCGGAGCCTCGCTAATCCGACCTACATCTTTTCAACCGTGCCTCATCAGCTGTTAAAGCCCCTGCCCTCGCCCGCCAGCTTCACCAGCAGCGGCGCTGGCGTCCACGCTTCGCCGTGGCGGCCTTTCGCATAGCCGGCGATCGTATCGAGCACGTTCGGCAAGCCGACCGTATCCGCGTAGAACATCGGGCCGCCGCGGAACAGCGGGAAGCCGTAGCCCGTCAGATACACCATGTCGATGTCCGAGGCGCGCAGGGCGATGCCCTCTTCCAGGATGCGTGCGCCTTCATTGACGAGCGCATACACGAGGCGTTCGACGATTTCCTGGTCGCTGATCTTGCGCCGTGCCACGCCGATGTCGGCGGAATGCTGGACTATCATGGCGTTGACCTGTTCCGACGGATACGCCTTGCGGTCGCCCGGCTTGTAGTCATACCAGCCGGCACCCGTCTTCTGGCCGTAGCGCCCCAGTTCGCACAGCAGGTCGGCCGTCTTCGAATACGTCACTTCCGGTTTTTCCACGTAGCGGCGCTTGCGGATGGCCCAGCCGATGTCGTTGCCGGCCAGGTCGCCCATGCGGAACGGGCCCATGGCGAAGCCGAATTTCTCGACCGCCTTGTCGACCTGTTCCGGCAGACAGCCTTCTTCCAGCAGGAAACCGGCCTGGCGGCTGTACTGCTCGATCATGCGGTTGCCGATGAAACCGTCGCACACGCCCGAGACGACGCCCGTCTTTTTCAGCTTTTTCGACAGCGCCAGCGCCGTGGCCAGCACGTCCTTGCCCGTTTCCTTGCCACGGACGATTTCCAGCAGCTTCATGACGTTCGCGGGGCTGAAGAAATGCGTGCCGATCACGTCTTGCGGGCGCTTGGTGAACGCGGCGATCTTGTCCAGGTCCAGGGTCGACGTGTTCGAGGCGAGGATGGCGCCCGGCTTCATGACGGCGTCCAGCTGCTTGAAGACGGTTTCCTTCACGCCCAGTTCCTCGAAGACGGCTTCGATGACGATGTCGGCTTGCGCAATGTCGGCGTAGGCCAGCGTGCCGCTAACGAGCGCGATGCGCTGCTCGGCCTTCTCTTGCGTCAGCTTGCCCTTCTTCACCGTGTTCTCGTAATTCTTGCGGATGGTGGCCAGGCCCTTGTCCAGCGCTTCCTGCTTCGTTTCCAGCAAGATGACGGGAATGCCCGCGTTGGCGAAATTCATGGCGATGCCGCCGCCCATGGTGCCGGCGCCGACGATGGCCGCGCTGGCGATCGTGCGCACAGGGGTGTCGGCCGGCACGTCCGGCACCTTGCTGGCGACGCGCTCGGCAAAGAAGGCGTGGCGCAGGGCTTTAGATTCCGGCGACTGCACCAGCTGCATGAACAGTTCACGCTCGTACTTCAAGCCCTCGTCGAATTTCATCGTCACGGCGGCCGCCACGGCATCGACGCATTTCAGCGGTGCGGGGAACGGGCCGGACATGGCTTTCACCGTATTGCGCGAAAACTGCAAGAACGCTTCGTGGTTCGGGTAATCGACCTTGCGCTCGCGCACTTTCGGCAGCGGGCGCACGTCGCCCACTTTGGTGGCGAAGGCGACGGCGGCGGCCAGCAAGTCCGCGCCGGGCGCGATGACTTCGTCAAACAGGGCCGTGCCGGCCAGTTTTTCGGACGTGACGGGCGTGCCGGAAACGATCATGTTCAGGGCCATTTCCAGGCCCAGCACGCGCGGCAGGCGCTGCGTGCCGCCCGCGCCCGGCAAGATGCCGAGTTTGACTTCCGGCAAGGCCATCTGCGCGCCCGGCGCGGCCACGCGGTAGTTGCAGCCCAGCGCCAGCTCCAGGCCGCCACCCATGCAGACGCTGTGGATGGCCGCCACGACCGGCTTGGTCGATTGCTCGACGACGTTGATCAGGGTGTGGAGAGTCGGTTCCGTGAGCGCCTTGGGCGAATTGAATTCCTTGATATCGGCGCCGCCCGAAAAGGCCTTGCCGGCGCCCGTGATGACGATGGCTTTGACGGACTCGTCCGCCAGCGCCTGGCGGATGCCGGCCACGGCGGCCGTGCGCGTGGCCAGGCCCAGTCCATTGACGGGCGGATTGGCGAGGGTAATGACGGCAACGGCGCCGTTCACTTGATATTCAGCACTCATGTCTCTTCCTTATTGATTTTGCTCAGCGATGAGGTGGTTGCAAGGGATGAAGCTTCACTATACCGCATAAAAGAACGCTCGTATTATTTTTGTCGTGGCGTGCCCGGCGCCAGCATGGTACGCCATGGTACAACATCGTTTGCGGAAAGATTCTGCTGCAAGCAGCAAGCTCCCGTAGAAGCTATCACTTGGATATTCATTTAAATAATAAAAGCACAATAATAATAACGGCGTTTTATTATGCAAAATAAAGGCTTTGTTATATGCGGGCATGGGTCAATTACGACAGTTTTGACATTATTTATTTCCGCCCCTTGTTTTTCGCCAGATGCTGGGGAATAATCAAATTATTGATTCAAATCAATACTCTACAATTTATCCACTATAAGGCAAACCGCAGGGCAAACACTGGCGGCCGTTGATCGCGCACATTCTCACCGATTATCACCAGATGTCGATCCATGCAATAACATCGCTGCCTTATATGGATAGCAGAAAAAATAATAACAGCAGCCTTATCGTTCCCATTCCTCTTCTCACCCCGAAGGAAATACTATGGACGCAGCCAGCCATGTCAGCCACTCCCAGGATCTGGACTTACAAGCGATAAATACTGCATTGAACCGTGTCCAGGCCGTCATCGAATTCGAACTCGACGGCACCATCCTGCATGCGAATGACAATTTCCTGCGCGTCCTCGGCTATACCCTGGACGAAGTGCAAGGCAAGCACCATGCCATCTTCTGCGACCCCGACTATGTGAAAACGGCCGAATACGCCACCTTCTGGGCCAAACTGGGACGTGGCGAGTTCGACCATGGCGAATACAAGCGCCGCGCCAAGGATGGGCGCGAAGTGTGGATCAATGCGTCCTACAATCCCATCCTCGATGCGGACGGCAAGCCGTATAAAGTCATCAAGTTTGCCACCGACATCACGGCCAGCAAGCGCCGCAACGCCGATTACGAAGGCAAGATCGACGCCATCAGCAAGGCCCAGGCCGTGATCGAGTTCCGGCTCGACGGCACCATCCTCGACGCCAACGACAATTTCCTCAAGTCCGTCGGCTACACGCTCGACGAGATCAAGGGCAAGCACCACCGCATGTTTTGCCTGCCCGACTACGCCAGGAGCGACGACTATGCACAGTTCTGGCAGAAACTGGGGCAAGGCCAGTTCGACTCGGGCGAATACAAGCGCGTCACCAAGGACGGCCGCGAAATCTGGCTCAATGCCTCGTATAACCCCATTTTCGATGCGGAAGGCCGGCCCTTCAAGGTAGTCAAGTTCGCCAGCGACATCACGGCCCTGAAAATGCGCAATGCCGAATACGAAGGCAAGGTCAGCGCCATCGGCAAGGCGCAGGCCGTGATCGAATTCGACATGCACGGCAATGTGCTGGACGCAAACGACAATTTCCTCGCCGTCATGGACTACGACTTGAGCGATATCCAGGGCGAACACCACCGCATGTTTTGCGAGCCCGAGTACGCGAGCAGCCCCGAGTACAAGAAATTCTGGCAAAAGCTCAACCGCGGCGAATTCGACGCGGGCCGCTACAAGCGCCTGGGCAACCATGGCAAGGTAGTGTGGATACAGGCCACCTACAACCCCATCCTGGACCTGAACGGCAAGCCGTATAAAGTGGTCAAGTTCGCCATCGACATCACGGAACAGGTGAACCTGGAAAACAGCATCCAGTCCAAGGCCGCCAACGACAGCCGCAAGGTCAATGCCCTGCTTGAATCGGTGGCGCGCGCGGCGCAAGGCGACCTGACCTGCAATATCGTGCCCGAGGGCGACGAGCCGATCGACCTGCTGGCCGGCGGCATCAGCAAGATGATCGTCGACTTGCGCGGCGTGATCGGCAACGTGGTATCGGCCGCGAACGGCTTTGCCGATGCCTCGCACGCGATCGCCGAACGGGCCACGGGCGTGGCCGTGGGCACGCAGGCGCTGGGCGCCACGGTGGAAGAAATGAACGCGTCCATCGACGGTTTGACGTTCTCCATCAATTCCATCGCGGAAAACACCTCGAACGCCGATTACCTGGCGAAAGCCACGCAGCAGGAAGCGGAAGCGGGCGCGCGCGCCGTCGCCAAGTCGATCGAAGCGATGGACTTGATCAACCGCTCGTCGGAAGACATCGGCGAAATCGTCAAGGTGATCAGCGAAATCGCCAACCAGACAAACATGCTGGCCTTCAACGCGGCCATCGAGGCGGCCCGCGCGGGCGAGCACGGCCTGGGCTTTTCCGTCGTTGCCGACGAGGTGCGCAAGCTGGCCGAGCGCTCCTCGCAGGCAACAAAAGAGATTTCCAAGCTGATCAACGAATCCGTCAAGCGCGTCTCGACGGGCAGCGAAATCTCTCGCCAGGCCAGCGACGCCTTCGACAAGATCGTCTCGGGCGTGGCGAAGACCACCCTGGCCATTTCCGATATCTCGAAGGCGGCCAATGAACAGCTGCTGACGGCGCGCGAAGTATCCACGGCGATCCAGTACATCGCCGAGGAAACGGAAAAGTCGGCCGCCAACTGCGACAGCATCGCCCGCTCGACGGATGGCTTGAACGAGCGCGCTGGCAGCCTGAACCAGACTGTCTCCGGCTTCGTGGTGTAAGCCATGAGCCATGCGGCCACCTTGACGCCCGAGGTGCTGACGACCCTGATCGCCCTGGTGCGCCAGCATACGGGCATCGCCATGACGGCGCGCAAGAGCGTCTTGCTGGAACGGCGCTTGCAGCCTCGGCTGCGGGCGCTGTCCCTGCACAGCTACCAGGCATACCTGGAGCGCGTCAGCAGCGACCGCGACGAGGTGGCCCATTTCATCGACCTGGTGACCACCAACGACACCCTGTTCTTCCGCACGCCGTCCATCTGGGATTACTTCCGCGACCGCTACCTGCCCGTCTGGGCCCGTGAGCATCCGGACGGCTGCCTGTCCATCTGGTCGGCAGCGGCCGCCAGCGGCGAGGAGCTGTATTCGATCGCCATGCTGTGCGAGCAATTCAAGCTGCAAGCGCCCGCTTTCCGCTACCAGATCCTGGCCAGCGACATTTCGCAGCAAATCCTGGGCGCGGCGCGGGCCGGCCAGTACAGCGGCCGCTCCGTCGAACGCATCCGCCTGTCGCATCCGGACTTGCTGCGCAAATATTTCACGCCCTCGCCGCATGGCGTCAGGGTCAACGAGGAATTGCGGCAACACGTCAGCTTTGCCCAGCACAATCTGCTGGAAGCATTGCGCCCGGCGCGGCAGTTCGACCTGGTGTTCCTGCGCAATGTGCTGATCTATTTCGATGCCGAACACCAGGAAACCGTGCTGCGCCAGGCACGGCTCAGCCTCAAGGACGAGGGCCGGCTGATCCTGGGCGAGTCGGAAACCATCGCCCGCCTCGGCACCGGCTATCAATTCGAGTTTCCCATGATTTATAAGGCGGGTAGCGCATGAACATCCTCATCGACCCTAGCTTGCCGCTGCACCATGTTGGCATGGGGCAACTCAGCGTGGGCACGCATGGCGAGCAGCTGCAAGCCTTGCTCGGCTCCTGCATCGGCATCGGTTTCATCTGGAAGAATGGCCCCTGCTGCGGCCTGGCCCATTGCCTGCTGCCGGAAGCGCCAGGCACCGACAGCAGCCTGGGGGCACGCTATGTGAGCCAGGCCGTGCCCTCGCTGTTGCGGATGATGGGTGTGCGCCAGGCCGACTACGCCGATATCGAAGTGGTGCTGGCGGGCGGCGCCAGCATGTTTGGCCCGCGCAATGGGAGATTGCAAGTGGGCCGGCAAAATGCGGAAGCAGCGCAAAAATACCTGGACCAGTGCGGCTTGTCGGTGAGTTTTTGCGCGCTGGGCGGACGCCACGGGCGTCAGTTGCTGATCGATTGCGCCAACCACAGCTATGCCGTCACCGATGTGGTGGCGCAACCCGAATTAATTCCACGCAAGGAAGGCGCATATGGATATGCATGAAGCGACAGGCTTGCAAGCGCAGGCCCATGGAGAAACGGCCGCCGATCTGTTCGGCTCCTTCCACCTGGGTGACGATGAATTCGCCCTGCCCGCCAGCTGCATCCGCGAAGTCGTCAATTACCCCGCGAAAGTCACGACCCTGCCCCTGTCGCCCGCCTACCTGGAAGGCATGTTCACCTTGCGCGGCAGCGTCATTCCGGTGGTCAACCTGGGGCGCTTGTTCCGCCCCGATGCGCCGCGCGCCGTGGCCACGGACAAGATCGCCATCCTCGACTTCCAGCAAGTGCTGGTCGGTATCGTCTTCCAGGATACGGGTGAAATCCTGCGCGTGCCCGCCAGCGCCCGCAGCGCCCTGCAATATGCGGCCGGCGACAGCCACGCCGTCATCGCCGGCACGATCCTGCTCGACGGCGGTGCGCGCCTGCTGCAGGTACTCGATCCGCATGCCCTGCTGCGCATCGAAAACGTACCCCATGTGCTGGCCCTGCAGGCGACGGGCGCCAAGCTGAGTTCGGCCCGCTACCATGCGCAAAGCGAACGCCGGCAGTGCGTCAGCTTCCATGCGGCCGGCGCCACGTTTGCCTTCGAAATGCTGGCCATCCAGGAAATCATCCGCGTGCCGGAACTGCACAGCTCCCTGCTGAACAGCGAACTGTGCCTCGGGCGCATGCATTTTCGCGGCAGCCAGGTGGCCGTCGTCGACTTCGGCGCCCTGCTGCAGGCGGCCGGGTCCGGCACGGCGGCGACCAGCGACCAGCGTATCATCGTCGTGCGCCTCGATGATACGACCGTGGGCTTCCTCGTCGACTCCGTCGACAGCATCGTGCATTTCTTTGGCGACGAGGTGCTGCCGATTCCCCTGCTGAGCAAAGCACGCGCCGCCATGTTTGCCGGCTGCATCACGAAAGAGGGTCTGGGCGACATCATTTTCCTCGACCACAAGGGCATCTTGTCGCAGGCCGAGATCGTCGAGATGCGCGACGGCCACGCGCGCCTGTACCCGACCGACACGGAAGCGGGCAGCGCCGCCACGCGCAAGGCGCAGCGCCGCGTCTACATCACGTTTACGGTGGAAACCCGCTTCGCCGTGGAAATCGGGCAAGTGCGCGAAATCATCGACTTCAGCGGCGCCATCACCACGCCACCGGGCATGCCGGCCTGCATGCGCGGCATGCTCAACCTGCGCCAGCAAATGATCAGCATCATCGACCTGCGCCAGCTGTACGCCATGCCGGCCCTGCCGGACGCCAGCGCGGGCAAGATTTTGATCGTGGAACGGGGCGCCGAGCGCTACGGCTTTCTCGTCGACCATGTCGACAACATCATGACCATCTCCGACAGCCAGCGCTTTGCGGCGCCGCAAATCATCCGCACGGGAGAGCATGACGACTTGCGCAGCGAGATGGATGAAATGATCGATATCGGCACGGAGGCGCAACGCCAGACCCTGTCCGTCTTCCAGTGCGACCATCTGCTGGAAAAGCTGGGCTCGGCGCTGCCGCAGGCGGCGTAAGTTTTTTTACAAGCCAGGCAACCTGTGCCCCTTGAATTGCTCGCGCAGCTTATTCTTCTGGATCTTGCCCGTGGCGCCCATGGGCAAGGCGTCGATGAACAGCACGTCGTCGGGCGTCCACCACTTGGCGATCTTGCCTTCAAAAAATTGCAACAGCGCTTCGCGCGTGACCGTCATGCCGGGGCGCAGCACCACGACGAGCACGGGACGCTCGTCCCATTTCGGGTGGAACACGCCGATGCAGGCCGCCTGCAGCACGGCCGGGTGCGCCATGGCCAGGTTTTCCAGGTCGATGGTGCCGATCCACTCGCCACCCGACTTGATCACGTCCTTGCTGCGGTCCGTGATCTGCATGTAGCCGTCCGCATCGATGGTGGCCACGTCGCCCGTGGGGAACCAGCCATCCTGCAGCACCTCGCCGCCCTCGTTCTTGTAGTACGCGGAAATGATCCATGGCCCTTTCACCAGCAAATGGCCGTAGGCCACGCCATCCCACGGCAATTCCTTGCCATCGTCATCGACGATCTTCATGTCCACGCCGTAAATGGCATGGCCCTGCTTGTGCAGGATATCGCGCTGCGCTTCCTTGTCCATGGCCAGGTGCTTGGTCTGCAAGCCGCCCGTGGTGCCCAACGGCGACATTTCCGTCATGCCCCAGCCATGGATGACTTCCACGTCGAACTTGTCGATCAGGGTATCCATCATGGCTGGCGGGCACGCGGCGCCGCCGATCACCGTGCGGCGGAAGGTGGAAAATTTCAGGTCATTCTGCAAGGCATAGTTCAGCAGGCCCAGCCAGACCGTGGGCACGCCGGCCGAGAAGGTCACTTTTTCCGATTCGAACAGTTCGTACAGCGACTTGCCGTCCAGCGCCGCGCCGGGAAACACCATGCGCGCGCCAGACAGCAGCACGGAATACGGCAAGCCCCAGGCGTTCACGTGGAACATGGGCACGACGGGCAGGACCGTGTCGGTGGCGCGCACGTTCAGTGCGCTGGGCATGGCCGAAGCATACGCGTGCAGGACGGTCGAGCGGTGCGAATACAGGGCGCCCTTGGGGTTGCCCGTCGTGCCCGAGGTATAGCACAGTGCGGCGGCCGAGTTTTCATCGAACACGGGCCAGGTATACTCGTCGGAATGCGTGTCGATCAGGTCTTCATAGCACAGCAGGTCGGGAATGCTGCTGCTGGCGGGCATGCGGTCGCGGTCGCACATCAGCACGAAATGGCGCACGAAGGTGCAGTCGGCGGCGATCTTTTCCACCACGGGCAGGAAGGTCAGGTCGAACAGCAGCACCTGGTCTTCCGCGTGGTTCGAGATGTAGGCGATCTGCTCGGGAAACAAACGCGGATTGATGGTGTGCAGCACGGCGCCCGAGCCGGACACGGCATAGTACGCTTCCAGGTGGCGGTAGCCATTCCAGGCGAGGGTGGCGACCCGGTCGCCCATGCCTATGCCCAGGCCGTGCAAGGCATTCGCCAGGCGCCGCGTGCGCTGGTGGCAATCGCGGTAGGTATAACGGTGCAGATCGCCTTCCACCCGGCGCGACACGATTTCGCCGCAGCCATAATGACGCGCTGCAAACTCGATAATGCTGGAAATCAGCAGGGGCTGATTCATCATCTGGCCCATCACTGGACTCAAGGGAAATGCCGACATCGTGTCTCCTGGTTTGGATACTCGGTTATTGTTGGAAGTTAAAGATTTTCCTTAGTTTCGTACGGTCGTGCGGAAATCGTCAACGCATTTCGATATTGCATTGCAGCATGGAATTTTTGATTCCGTTTTTTACCCCATTGCTCCCCACGACAGCGCCCGCCACGCGCCCTGGCGCTGTGCGGTAAAATCGCATTCCAGGCTGGCGCACCTTGCCGGTCCATCTTACTGACTGGAATTGCCATCACCGCTCATACCTTACCACTGGATAATGCCTTTGCGGCCTTGCCGCCCGCGTTCTATACGCGCTTGATGCCCACGCCCCTGCCCGCCCCATATTTCGTGGCCGCCAGCGCACCTGCCGCAGCCCTCATCGGCCTCGATGCCGCGCGTCTGGCCGAGCCCGACTATGTGGCGCTGCTGAGCGGCAATACGGTTGCCGAGCGTTCACTGCCCCTGTCGGCCGTGTATTCAGGCCACCAGTTCGGCGTCTGGGCTGGCCAGCTGGGCGATGGCCGCGCCATCCTACTGGGCGACATCGCCACCGAACACGGTCCGATGGAACTGCAGCTGAAAGGCGCCGGCGCCACGCCGTATTCGCGCATGGGCGACGGCCGCGCCGTGCTGCGCTCGTCCATCCGCGAATTCCTGTGCTCGGAAGCCATGGCGGCGCTGGGCATTCCCACCTCGCGCGCGCTCTCCATCATGGGCTCGCAGCAAGGCATCATGCGCGAAACCGTCGAGACTGCAGCCGTCGTGACGCGCATGGCCCCCAGCTTTGTGCGCTTCGGCTCGTTTGAACACTGGTTTTACCGCAAGAAGCCGGAAGAGCTGAAAATCCTCGCCGATTACATCATCGACGGTTTTTATCCCCATTTGCGCGCTGCATCAAATCCATATCAAGCCTTGCTGGCCGAAATCTGCGTGCGCACGGCGCACATGATTGCGCAATGGCAAGCCGTGGGCTTCATGCATGGCGTCATGAACACGGACAATATGTCGATCCTGGGCTTGACGCTCGATTACGGCCCCTTCGGCTTCATGGAAGCGTTCGATGCCGAGCACATCTGCAACCATACGGACCAGCAGGGCCGCTATTCCTACGCCAACCAGCCACAGGTGGGCCACTGGAACTGCTATGCGCTGGGCCAGGCCCTGCTGCCGCTGATCGGTGAAGTGGCCGAGGCGCAGGCGGCGCTGGACAGCTACCAGCCCGCGTTTGCGGAGAAGATGAATGCCTTGCTGCGCGCCAAGCTGGGCTTGCGCACGCAACATGACGACGATACGCAACTGTTCGACGGCATGTTTGCCCTGATGCAAGCCAACCACGTGGATTTCACCAACTTTTTCCGCGCGCTGGCGACACTGGAAATAGCCGCTCCAGAGCACGACACCGTGCTGCGCGACATGTTCATCGACCGCCCCGCCTTCGATACGTGGGCAGCGGCGTACCGCGCGCGCCTGCTGCAGGAGCACAGCGTCGATGCCGAACGGCAAGCGGCAATGAACCAGGTTAACCCGAAATACGTGCTGCGCAACTACCTGGCGCAAGTGGCCATCGAGAAAGCCCAGCAGCACGATTACACCGAAGTGGCGAAATTGCTGGAAGTTTTGCAAAAGCCATTTGACGAACAGCCCGAACACCAGCACTATGCGGCCCTGCCGCCCGACTGGGCCAGCCACCTTGAAGTCAGTTGCTCATCCTGAGGAGTCATTATGACCACCAATAAAGTCAAAAAAACCGACGCCGAATGGCGCGCCATGCTCGACTCGATGCAATACGAAGTCACGCGCCACGCGGCCACGGAACGGGCCTTCACGGGCAAGTTCTGGGACCACCATGAACACGGCGTCTACACCTGCGTCTGCTGCAACACGCCCTTGTTTGCTTCCGATACGAAATTCGACTCGGGCTGCGGCTGGCCCAGCTATTTCCAGGCGCTCGACCCGGCGAATGTGACGGAAATCGTCGACCGCAGCCACGGCATGCTGCGCACGGAAATCGTCTGCGCCGTCTGCGACGCCCACCTGGGCCACGTCTTCCCGGACGGCCCGCCACCCACCGGCTTGCGCTATTGCATCAATTCGGCCTCCTTGCGCTTCGATCCGCAGCCTTGATCTGGCAATGGCTTGGGCGTTGCTCCTAAGCCATTCCTAAGATGATTCTAATAAGACCAGTGTAAAGTCTCGCCATGAAATTTCTATTCGACCTATTCCCCCTGATCGCCTTCTTTGCCGCTTTTAAACTGGGCGGCATGTATGAAGCGGCCACTCACGATTTCGTGCAGCAATATTTGTCCGGCTTCGTGTCTGGCGGCCTGATCAAGGCCGACCAGGCGCCGTGGATACTTGCCACCCTCGTCGGCATCGTCGCCACGGCTTGCCAGGTCAGCTATCTGCTGCTGCGCGGGCGCAAGGTGGACGGCATGCTGTGGCTGTCGCTGTTCATCTTTGTCGTGTTCGGCGGCGCCAGCATTTACCTGCATGACGATTTCTTCCTGAAATGGAAGCCGACCCTGATCTACTGGCTGTCCGGCCTGGCCCTCCTGATCGCCTACGTGGGTTTCAAGAAAAACCTGATCCGCAAAACCATGGAAGCGCAAGTGCAGTTGCCTGATGCCGTCTGGAACCAGTTGCTGGCCGCATGGATCATTTTCTTTGGCGCCATCGGCGCACTGAACCTGTTCGTCGCCTTCGTGCTGTACAAGGGCGACATGGCCGCCTGGGTCAGCTTCAAGGCGTTTGGCGCGACGGGCATCTTCTTTGCCTTCATCGTGGCGCAAACCCTGTTCCTGGCCAAACATATCAAGGAAGACGCATGATGAGCTCCACCACCGAAAACACCGCGCCGGAAACGCGCATGCAGCGCATTCGTACCCGCCTGGAAACGGCACTTTCTCCTCTGGAATGCGTGCTGGAAGACGACTCGGCACGCCACCGGGGCCATGCGGGCGCCGCCTCCGGCGGAGGCCATTACAATCTGCGGATTATTTCTAGTCAATTTGAGGGGCTCAGGCTCGTCATGCGCCATCGACTGGTGTATGATTCCGTGCACGATATGATGCATAATGAGATACATGCATTGGCGATTGTGGCACTGGCGCCATCCGAAGTAGTGTAAGGATGGCGTTTTTGGCGTACCGGGGCAACTTGGTATGCCGTTTGCTGCAAGCGCCATGCACGCGTTTTCTTTCCATGCGTTTTTTACGAAACTTTCCCTAACAGGATTTAATAATGACTTTTAAGCCAGCCCGCTTGCTGATCGCACTACTCGCCGTTGTCGCGGTACCTGTTTTTGCGCAAAATGTTGCCGTTGTTAATGGCAAGCCTATCCCATCGTCGCGCGTTGATGCAGTCGTCAAGCAAGTCGTCGCCCAAGGCCAGCAACCGGATTCGCCGCAACTGCGCGAAATGATCAAGAAGGACTTGATCGGCCGTGAAGTGCTGATGCAAGAAGCGGAAAACAAAGGTTTCGGTAAAGATGCAGCCGTCAAGCAGCAAATCGAGAACGCACGCCAGGCCATCGTCATCAACGCCCTGGTCGGCGACTACCTGAAAAAGAATCCCGTCAACGACACTGAAATCAAGGCGGAATACGACCGCTTCGTGGCCCAGACCGGCGACAAGGAATACCACGTGCGCCACATCCTGGTGGGCACCGAAGCTGAAGCGAAAGACATCATCGCCAAGCTGAAAGGCGGCGCCAAGTTCGAAGACCTGGCCAAGCAATCGAAAGATAGCGGTTCGGCCGACAACGGCGGCGACCTGGACTGGGCAGCGCCATCGTCCTTCCCGAAAGTATTCTCCGACGCCTTCGTGAAACTGCAAAAAGGCCAGGTCACCGACACCCCGGTGCAAACGCCTAACGGTTTCCACGTGATCAAGCTGGACGACACCCGCGCGGCAAAACTGCCTACCCTGGAAGAAGTCAAGCCACAGATCGCCGAAGCGCTGCAGCAAAAGAAATTGCAAGCGTATCAGGAAGAAATGATCAAAAAAGCGAAAGTTCAATAAGAACTGACCTCCCCGGCGCCCTTTTCGGCGCCGGTCGTGTATTCTGCGCCTGAACGCGAACTGCACGGCAGTCGCGATCTCTTGTATCAGTTTTTGTAAATTTATTAGGAATGAACATGATTTTGAAGCCAGCCCGCCTGATCTTAGCCCTGGTCGCCGTTGTAGCGATCCCTGCGTTCGCGCAAAACGTGGCCACCGTGAATGGCAAGGCCATCCCATCGTCGCGCGTTGACCAGGTCGTCAAACAAGTCGTCGCCCAAGGCAAGCAAGCTGATTCGCCGCAATTGCGCGAAGCCATCAAGAAAGACCTGATCGGCCGCGAAGTGCTGATCCAGGAAGCCGACAAGCAAGGCTACGGCACGCGTCCGGAAGTCAAGTCGCAGATCGACAATGCCCGTCAAAGCATCATCATCAACGCCCTGCTGGCCGACTACGTCAAGAAAAACCCCGTCAAGGACGCTGAAATCAAGGCCGAGTACGACAAGTTCAAGGCACAAGCGGGCGACAAGGAATACCATGCACGCCACATCCTGGTCGCCACCGAAGCCGAAGCGAAAGATATCATCGCCAAGCTGAAAGGCGGCGCCAAGTTCGAAGAACTGGCCAAAGTATCGAAAGACGGTTCCGCAGCCAATGGCGGCGACCTGGACTGGGCTAGCCCAGCTTCGTACGTGAAGCCATTCTCCGACGCCATGGTTGCCCTGAAACCAGGCCAGGTCACGCAAACGCCAGTGCAATCGCAATTCGGCTTCCACGTGATCAAGCTGGAAGAAACCCGTCCGACGAAGTTGCCGGCACTGGAAGAAGTCAAGGGTCAAGTGGCCGAGTCGCTGCAACAGAAGAAACTCGCCGCCTACCGCGACGAGCTGATGAAGAAAGCCAAAATCCAATAAAAACGCCTGATATAAGCTACTGCGCGTCGCGCTTTGCGGCCTGCGATGCTCACCGTGCTCCAGCACGGTTGCGCGTCTCGGCCACAAATCGCTGCCGCTCGCTACGGTTCTATCAGCCGTTTGGATGGCTGAACAAGAGCGCTCTTCGGGGCGCTTTTTTTACGTCTGAAAAAAGCGAGATGCGATGGATTTACATGCAGAACTGAAGGCCGCGCTGGAAGCGGCCGCTGAACCGGGCCGTGCGGCACCCATGCAGGCCTATATGCGCGAGCAGTTCGTTTTCCTTGGCCTGGCCGCGCCGCAGCGGCGGATGGCCGCCAAGGGCTTGCTGGCGGGTTTGAAGGGCATCGATCCCGCAACGCTGCTGGATCACGCGCAACGGCTGTGGCAGCAGCCGGAACGCGAATACCAGCACGTGGCGCTCGACATGCTGGCCCTGCACTGGCGCCAGCTGGGCATCGAGCACCTCCCCGCCCTGCTCGGCCTGGCGCGCCAGCGCGCATGGTGGGACAGCGTGGACGGCATGGCGGGCATTGTCGGCGACGTGCTGCAGGCGGAACACCTGCGCGGCGGCAATGGCCATGCGCACATGGACGCGGCCTTGCGCCATGACGATTTCTGGCTGCGCCGCATCGCCATGCTGCACCAGCTGGGCTGGCGCGCCGACACGGATGCGGCCTGGCTATTTGACGCGGCGCTGGCGCTGGCCCACGAAAACGAGTTTTTCATCCGCAAGGCCATCGGCTGGGCCTTGCGCGATTACGCGCGCCACGCGCCCGAGGCGGTGACTACATTTGCCAACGCGCACCGCCAGCTGCTCTCTCCCCTCAGCCGCCGCGAAGCGCTGAAGCACCAGCCACGCTGAAGGCCGAGCCGCCCAGCAGGCGCAGCGCGGCGTCGATGCGCGGCGCCGCATCCCAGGATGGCACGGGCGCCAGCAAGTCCAGCGCCATCTGCCGCAGCGGCTCGGCGATCACCATGGCCAGCAGCAAGCCGGCCAGTTCCTTCCCATCGTGCAGCACCAGATGGCCGCGCGCAGCCTGGCGCCGCAGCCACTCGGCCAGCAGGGCCGTGCCCCGCTCGATGCCGTTGCGCTGATATACGGCCAGCAGATCGGCGCGGGCGGGAAACTCCGTGCACAGCAAACGGAACAGGCCCACGGCATCCGCCGTCAGCACGCGCGCCGCTATCGCCTGCAAGATCTCTTTCAATAAGGGCAGCACTTCGCCAGGCGCGGCCGCATCCTGCGCCATGGCCGGCAGGAAGGCATCCGTCCAGCCGCGCACCACCAGAGCGACGAGTTCCTCGCGGTTGGCCGCATATTGATACAGCGACTTCTTTGCCATGCCCGCGTGGCGCGCCACCGCTTCCATGGTCGTGGCCGCATAGCCTTCGTGCAGCAGCAGCCAGGTGGCGGCCTGCACGGCCGCCTCGCGCGCTTCCTCGGGCGGGCGCGCCGGACGGCCCCGTCCACGCACAGCCTTGCTCTCTTCTTCCCGCATGCCCGCTCCAAGCTTGATCGATGGACGATTTTACACTGAATCCAATTTAGGAAACGATATGCGTTTCTTTAATATATAATTGTTTTACTCAAACAACGGAGAATGACATGACGCAGCATATTCAATTCCCATGGAACATCACCGACACGGGCGACTTGCTCGACCCGTTTCCCCTGCACCTGGAAACGGGCATCACGCGCCTGCAAGACGGTTGCCTGCTGGTGGCGGCGCGCACCGAGCTGCACGGCTGCAGCGGGCGCATGCTGGACTGGTGGTTTACGTTTTTCGAGACGACACAGCACATCAAGTGGTGGCACCCGCACGATCACGTGGCCCATCACGGCTGGAACGGCGCGTGGAAAAAGGGAGAGAGTTACTACGGCGCCTCGATCGAGGCGGTGGAATCGCTGGGCGACATTCCGCCCGTGAAAGCCAAGCTGAAGTTCCATGATCCGAAAGACGTGTTCGATGCGGAGCAACTGCGCCGCGCACAGGACAGCGGCGCCCTGTCGGCCGCCGTCTGCGCGCGCATCGGCTTTGGCGATTACGTCGTGCTTGACCCGTACGGCGATCCGCTCGATGGCGAAATGCTGCACCTGGCGCGCGATACGCCCACGGGCTGCGTGCTGCGCAGCCGCTTCCTGCTGGGGCGCAACAGCCTCAACCCCGTGCGCGACGTGCCCGACGTGCTGGGCCTGAACCTGCTGCGCCATTGCTACAGCGAATTTACCTATCTGTCGCGTTTCCTGCCCTCGCTGTACTACGGCGAACACGCCAACGGAGAGCAAGCGCCGCTGCCGTGGTAAAGCGCCACATCACAGCCGCTTGTGCATGCGCGCCAGCGGCAGCTTGATGTCGTCGGGCAAGTCCAGGTGAAACTCTTCCGTGACGGCAAAGCCGCTGGCCAGGTACAGCGGCACGCCGGGCAGGGTGGCGGCCAGTTCCAGGGCGGTAAAGCCGGCGGACAGCGCCTGGCGCTCGCAATGGCGCATCAGCATGCTGCCCAGGCCCTGGCGCGCGGCCGCGGGTTCCACAAAGAAGGCGCGGATGCGGCCCGGCTGGCTGGCCGGATCGAGCAGCGGGTCCGGCCCGCTCTTGGCGCGGTCGGCGCCATACAGGGTGGCGCGCTGGCTCCATCCGCCGCAGGCCAGCATGGCGCCATCGCGTTCGATCACGAAATACGTCCGGTCGGCAACGAGTTGCGTATCTACGCCGAACACGTGGCGCGTCACGGACTCGGCCTGTTCCTGCGTATAAAACCCCGCACTCAGTTCCACGCCGGAACGGGCGATCAGCGCATTCATTTGCGGCACATCGGCCGGCAGCGCCACGCGCAGGCGCGTCAGCGCGCCAAAGCCGAACCAGGCACGGCTGATGCGACCGTGCTCCACTTCATATGTCGCCACCAGTTCCTGCGCCGATACGCCATCATCCGTGTCGCCATGGACGATTTCATGGTCGATCACCAGCTTGCCGCAGGCTATGCGGTTCAGCAACTGCGCATGCGGTTTGCTGGCGGCGAAACGGGCAGTGAAACGGGGGCCGATCTGCGCGCTGCCCTGAGCCAGCAAGGTATCGGGATGCTGGAATTGCTGCGCGTCATCGGCATAGATGGCCAGCAAGGCCGGCACGTCGTGTGCGTTATAGGCATCCAGTTGTGCCTGGACCACCGCCGTGGCCGAAATGAGTGTATCGTTGGCAAGCGCCATGCATGCACCTGTTGTGATGTGGTTGGAAAGTTGCAAAGCGTAACACTGTCGCTCCTGTCGCGGCGCGGTTTGCTGCGATAATTGTAAGATTCGTTATCAGATTCACCGCAAGAGACATCTTGCGGCGTCACCAATCAATCGCAAATCGCAGCAGGAGTAGATATCATGAAATGGGAAGGCAATCGCGAAAGCGACAATGTGGAAGATCGCCGTGGCGAAGACGGTGGTGGCGGCGGCGGGGGCGGCTTTGGTTTTGGTGGGCGCTCGATCGGCATCGGCACCATCGTCATCGCCCTCGTCGGCTCGTATGTGCTGGGCGTCAATCCCTTGACCTTGCTGAATCTGCTCAGCGGCGGTGGCGGCCAGGTCAGCACCCAGCAAAGCCAGGCACCGGCGCGCCAGCCGCCCGAATCGGACGAGATGGCCCGCTTCGTGAAAACCGTGCTGGCCGATACGGAAGACACGTGGGGCGCCCTGTTCAAGGCCGAGGGCGGCAGCTATGTGAAACCCAAGCTGGTGCTGTTTTCCGGCAGCACGCCGACCGCTTGCGGCACGGGCCAGAGCGCCAGCGGCCCCTTCTACTGCCCCGGCGACCAGAAAGTCTACCTGGACCTGGATTTCTTCAATCTGATGCAGCAGCGCTTCAAGGTGTCGGGTGAATTCGCCGAAGCGTATGTGATCGCCCATGAAGTGGGCCACCACGTGCAAAACCTGCTGGGCTTGTCCGAGAAGGTCGACAAGGCGCGCCGCACGCAATCGGAACGCCAGGCCAACGCCATGTCCGTGCGCCTGGAATTGCAGGCCGACTGCTTTGCCGGCGTGTGGGCGTATCACGCGAACGCCGACCGCAAGATCCTGGAACAGGGCGACGTGGAAGCGGCCCTGAAAGCGGCCACGGCCATTGGCGACGATGCGCTGCAGCGCCAGTCGCAAGGCCATGTCGTGCCGGACTCGTTTACGCATGGCACCTCGGAGCAGCGCGTGCGCTGGTTTACCAAGGGCATCGAAAGCGGCCAGATTTCCCAGTGCAATACGTTCGAGGCACGCCAGTTGTAGTGCCATCACGCATGCCGCCCTGCGGGCCGGCATGCGTATCCATCAGGGCACGGTGACGTCGTAGCGCTTGCCCAGTCTTTTCAGTTCGCCCGTCTCGATCAGGTTATTCAGCTCCTGGTCGAACTGCAGGCGCAGCTTGTCGAAGGTGGGCGAGCGGGGGAAGGCGAAATAGCCGTTTTGCAGTTCTATGACTTTGGGCAGGGGTTTCACCTGGCGTCCATAGCCGAGGCGCGCAATCACGGGATCGGTGTTGCGGCGGTTGCTGACAAACACGTCGACGTGGTTGTGCACCAGCATCTTCAAGCCATTTTCCACATTGTTGGCCACGCTGACCTGCAAGCCGGGCCGTACGCGCTCCCAGTCCGCGCCATAGGCCCAGCCATTGAGCAGCACCACCCGGCGGTTCTTCAGTGCCGCGTAGTCGCCATCCCAGCCGAAGCTGGCATCCTGGCGCGTATAGAAGACCATCTGGTCCTGGTAGAACGGCTTGTCGGAAAACGCCATGCTGGCGATGCGCTCGGGCGTCTTGTAGGGGCCGATCAGGATATCGGCCTGGCCCTGCACCAGCATTGCTTGCGCGCGCGCCCACGGCACCATGCGAAAACGCACGGTGTTACCCGTGCGCGCCGCCATCAGGCGCAGCAGTTCCGCGCCCAGGCCGCCATATTCACCGCTGTCCTGGTACTCGAACACGCGCTCGAACTGCGCCCCCACGGCCAGCAATTCCCGGGCTGGCGCCTGCGATGGCACAGCCAGCGCAGGCGCCAGCAGCGCCAGGGCCAGCAGGCGCCGCCCTGCTCCGTTCATCAGCCGACGATGCGCAAGGAGTAATCGGTGGCCCGCACATCCTTGGTCAGGCTGCCGATCGAGATGCGGTCCACGCCCGTTTCGGCAATCGCGCGCACGGTATCGAAATTGATGCCGCCGGACGCTTCCAGCAAGGCGCGGCCTTTGGTGATCGCCACGGCCTCGCGCATCATGTCGTTGCTGAAGTTATCGAGCAAGACGGAGACGGCGCCCGCATCCAGCGCTTCCTGCAATTGCGCCAGGGTTTCCACCTCGATCTGCACGGGCACGCCCGCGTCGAGATTGCGCGCGTTTTCCAGGGCCTGGCTGACGCCGCCTGCGGCCGCGATATGGTTTTCCTTGATCAGGATGCCGTCGTACAGGGCCAGGCGCTGGTTCTTGCCGCCGCCGACGCGCACCGCATACTTTTGCGCCAGGCGCAGGCCAGGCAAGGTCTTGCGCGTATCTAAAATGGACGCCTTGGTACCGGCGATCACGTCGACATACTGGCGCGTGGCCGTGGCCACGGCCGACAGCAGTTGCAGGAAATTGAGGGCGCTGCGCTCGGCCGTGAGCAAGGCGCGCGCCGGCGCTTCGATGGTGCAGACAACGCTGTCGGCCGCCATCATGTCGCCTTCGGCGTAATGCCAGACGATGTCGATGCTGCGGTCCAGGCTTTTCATGATGCCTTCGAACCAAGGCGCGCCGCACAGCACGGCTGCTTCGCGCACGATGACACGGGCCGTGACGATGTGGTCAGGCGGCACCAGCTCGCCCGTCAGGTCGCACTGGCCCACGTCTTCCAGCAAGGCGGCCAGCAAATTGCCTTCGAAAGCGCGCGCCAGGGCGGGATCGAAAGGGGCGAAAGAATTAACGAGGGTACTCATGCTGGACCGATTCCTTGGAACAATGTGGTTTCTTTTGCCAGGTCCGCGCCTGGCTTGAGGCCCGCCTTCTTGGCGGCGGCAAAATCGAGCATGCGGTTGATCGAGCGCACGGCCAACTGGCCGACGGCAGGATCGACGTGGATTTCGTTGTGCATGTTTTCCAGCGTTTCGGCCAGGTTCAGCAAGCCATTCATGGCCATCCACGGGCAATGCGCGCAGCTCTTGCAGGTGGCGCTGTTGCCGGCCGTGGGCGCTTCGATGAAACGCTTGCCCGGCGCGGCCGCACGCATCTTGTGCAGGATGCCGTTGTCGGTGGCGACAATAAAAGTGTCCGTGTCCATGGTTTGCGCTGCCGCAATCATTTGCGACGTGGAACCCACCATGTCGGCCAGCGCCACCACATTCGCGGGCGACTCCGGATGCACGAGCACTTTGGCTTGCGGATACTCTTCCTTGAGCAAATCGAGTTCGATGCCCTTGAATTCGTCGTGCACGAGGCAGCTGCCCTGCCACAGCAGCATGTCGGCGCCCGTTTGCTTCTGGATATACGAGCCCAGGTGCTTGTCGGGTGCCCACAGGATTTTCTTGCCCTGCGCATGCAGGTGGGCAACGATGTCGAGGCCGATGGACGACGTCACCATCCAGTCCGCGCGCGCTTTGACCGCCGCGCTGGTGTTGGCGTAGACGACGACCGTGCGGTCCGGATGGGCGTCGCAGAAGGCCGTGAATTCGTCCACCGGGCAGCCGAGATCGAGGGAACAGGTCGCGTCGAGGTCGGGCATCAATACCGTTTTTTCGGGACTGAGGATCTTGGCCGTTTCGCCCATGAAGCGCACGCCGGCCACGACCAGGGTCTTGGCCGGATGGTCGCGCCCGAAGCGGGCCATTTCCAGGGAATCGGAGACGCAGCCGCCCGTGGCTTCCGCCAGGTCTTGCAGGTCGGCATCAACGTAATAGTGGGCAACGAGCACAGCTTCGCGCTCGATCAGCAGGCGCTTGATGCGCGTGATCAGTTCGGCTTTTTCAGCCGGGGAAGGCGTCGCTGGCGTGCGTGCCCAGGCGTGGGCAGTGCAGCTGGCTCCGTCTTGTGGATGTTCATACTCGACGGATTTGATGGCTAAAGTTTGCATGGCTGTGTCAAACAAAAACGGGATAGACCGGCACGATTGCAATAAAGCAGGTGCGCCGGAACGAAAGGACCGCGGCGCGTCGGTGTGGTGCTGGCGGTTGGCGTTGCACCTGGCATTGCAATGTCGGATTACGCTACGCTAATCCGACCTACCGGCCTGTGCCAACCGATTGCATCTGGCGTAGGTCGGATTAGCGCACAGCGCGTAATCCGACGCAACGTTACTGCAGCAATTAATCAATACCCTGGCTCTTGAGGTAATCCTCATAGTTGCCGCGGTAATCGACCACTTCATCTTCCTTGATCTCGATGATGCGGTTGGCCAGCGAAGAGACGAATTCGCGGTCATGCGACACGAAGATCAGGGTGCCCGCGTATTTTTCCAGCGCGATGTTCAGCGATTCGATCGATTCCATGTCCATGTGGTTGGTCGGCTCATCGAGCATCAGCACGTTGTGGCGGCCCAGCATCAGCTTGCCGTACATCATGCGGCCTTTTTCACCACCGGACAGTACCTTGACGGCCTTCTTGACATCGTCGCCGCCGAACAGCAAGCGGCCCAGGATAGAACGCACGGCCTGGTCGTCGTCGCCCTCTTTCGTCCACTGGCCGATCCAGTCGGTCAGGTTCGTGTCTTTGGCGAAATCTTCCGTCGGGTCTTGCGGCATGTAGCCGACGTTGGCGTTTTCCGCCCACTTCACGCGGCCCTGGTCAGGCTGCAGGCCAGCGATGTCGCCCGCGATGCAACGCAGCATGGTGGTCTTGCCGGCACCGTTGGCGCCGATGATGGCGATGCGCTCGCCCGCCTCGACCATGATGCTGAAATTCTTGAACAGCTGGCGGTCGAAACCTTTCGAGATGTTTTCGACTTCCACGGCCAGGCGGTGCAATTTCTTTTCGCCGTCGAAACGCACGAACGGATAGGCGCGCGACGATGGCTTGATGTCGTCGACCTTGATCTTTTCGATCTGCTTGGCGCGCGACGTGGCCTGGCGGGCCTTCGATTTGTTCGCGGCGAAGCGGCGCACGAATTCCTGCAGCTCGGCAACCTTGTCTTTCGCTTTCGCGTTGTTGGCCAGCTGCTGGTTGCGCGCCTGGGTCGAAGCGAACATGTATTCGTCGTAGTTGCCTGGATAAATCTTCAGGGTGCCGTAGTCCATGTCGGCCACGTGGGTGCACACCTGGTTCAGGAAGTGGCGATCATGGGAAATGATGATCATGGTGGAATTGCGCTCGTTGAGCACGTCTTCCAGCCAGCGAATCGTGTTGATGTCCAGGTTATTCGTCGGCTCGTCGAGCAGCAGGATGTCCGGGTTCGAGAACAGCGCCTGCGCCAGCAGCACGCGCAGCTTCCAGCCTGGCGACACATTGCTCATCGGACCCTGATGCAGGTCGATGGCGACACCGGCGCCCAGCAGCAGTTCGCCGGCGCGCGATTCGGCCGTGTAGCCGTCGTATTCGGAGACTTTGCCTTCCAGATCGGCGGCCTGCATGTAGTCGTCGTCGGTCGCTTCCGGGTTCGCGTAGATCGCGTCGCGCTGCTGGATGGCAGCCCACATTTCCGTGTGGCCCATCATGACGACGTCGAGGACGCGCATGTCTTCAAAGGCAAACTGGTCCTGGCGCAGCTTGCCCAGGCGTTCGTTGGTATCGAGCATGACGTTGCCGCCCGACGGATCCAGGTCGCCGCCCAGGATCTTCATGAACGTCGACTTGCCGCAGCCGTTCGCGCCGATCAAACCATAGCGGTTGCCGTCGCCGAACTTGACGGAGATATTCTCAAACAATGGCTTGGCGCCAAACTGCATCGTAATATTTGCGGTTGAAAGCATTAGTGAGGTCTTTATCCAGTGAAAACAGGTAGTTAGGTACTTTTCTCCCATTATACAGCAACCACCATGAACCACTATCCTGACCACTACTCCTGGTGAGCTGCCTGAGCAGGCCGTTTTCACCGCTCATATCCTCGGGTTTCCGGCAGCTGGCCAGCGGGCTGTCAGCCGGTTTACGCCTTTCGGGCTTGGGCCTGGCCCGCTTGTTACGCTTGAATACGGTCATTCTGTCTCCTTAATGGCGGCAGCCTCTCGCCAAATGACCGCCGACAAAAAATCATTCACTCCCTGTTATATCAGGATAGTTGTCGCGTCCCCTGATTTACCGTAGCATTGCCGAGTTTCTCCTTGCCGCCAATCTGAAATCGCCGCCCAGAACACCCTTTTGAGAAAAATAATGCGAAAACTTCGTTCCACGATTATTTTTACCATGCTGGCCAGTTTGGCCATGCCTGTATTGTCGGCGGATAAGCCGCTTTCTTTGCCGGACCGCCTGGCTGCCCTTCGCACGACTATCGCAATCGACCATGGAAAGATGGTTGGTTCCGGCGCGGCACCATTAATAAATGCGGGCCTGGAAAGCCAATTCGTACTCATCGGTGAGGACCATGGGATTACAGAAATTGCGAATTTTTCGGCGGCGTATTTTGAAGCATTGGCAGGTCAAGGATTTACGACGCTGATTGTCGAAAATGGGCCGGCGGTTGCCGGTGCCTTGGAAAAAGCGTTGAAGTCCAATACTGGCGTCGCTGGCATAGCCGCATTTAATCAGGCATATCCGGTCGCCACTGCTTTTTACAAGTGGCAAGCTGAGGCGCAATTCCTGGCCCGTATCGCCAAAGCTGCCGGGCCATCGTTCCAATTGGTGGGAATGGATCAGGAGCTCATGGGCGCTTCGAAATATTTGCTCGACCAAATGGCTGAGCAACCGCTTAATCCTTTGGCGAAAGCAAAAATCGAGGCCTTCCGCAAGCTTGAAAGCGACAACTATCGCCGAGCGTCGGAGAGCGGAGACCCGAGAGAGCTCTTCATGGTAAAAATCCAAGAGGAAGAATTATTCGCGCTGCAGAAGCTGCTCACGGCACCTGAGGAAATGCCCGCCTTGGCGATGTTAAATTCATTGATTGAAAGCCGCAGCATTTATACTAAAAACATGACTCCGGGACAAGGATATGGGTCGAATACACAACGTGCCAGGCTGATGAAACAGTATGTGGCCAGCCATTTGACGCATGCGCCTGCACAGCGCATGTTGCTGAAAGCCGGTGCAATTCATGTCTTCCGAGGCTATAACCCGCTTGGTGCCGGTAGCCGGGAGATCGGCAATTATTTGGCTGAATATGCGGAAGGCCGCGGACAAAAATCGCTGCATGTGCTGGTGCTGGCTCTCAAAGGCCAGCAGGCGCAATTTGCGGGCATTGGACGCGCGTCGGCCTCCACAGAAATTGAAAAAGTCGATAGCAAGTCCTCCATGGCTGGTGTATTGCCCTTCTTTGCTGCGGCGAAAGAGCATAAGGAATGGTCATTGTTCGACGTGCGTCCCTTGCTGGGATCGGCGAAAACTCTGGCGAATGGAGACAGCAGTGTCCAAGGCATGATTCAGGGCTACGATTTCGTACTGGTCATTCCCGAGGGAAACGCAACGTCGGACCTGTGACAATATCGCCATCGGCCCTCAGCTGCAGCGCGGCACTGCTGCGCATGCCGCGGCTCATGCCAGGCATCTCCACGATCCAGGCATGCGTTCAGTCGTTACCACCCGGATGCTTGCGCATCCTGGACTCAAAAAACTGCCACGCGGCTGCCGGCGTATCAACGTCATGGTTCATTTCACCGAGCAGCTTGCTTTCAGCAATCGCACGATCGATGAGGGCGGCCAGAAAAGCGACGTCGTTCGTTTGCGCCTTGGTCGTTGCGTCGGCGCGGCAATCATTCCAGGCCTGCTTGCCGTCGCTTGCACGATCAGCATTATCTTTTTGCTGCGGGCCCGATTGATCCAGTCCAGCGAGCGATATCCGCCGAACGTGTCCTGCCCCGGCATCCACGCGGCGCTTGCGCCATGACCGTGGAGCAGGCCAGCGACAAGCAGGGCACTTTTTTGCCCAGAGACATAGCGTCGCGGCCAGTTAGCCAAATCAAACAATGTAGTTGAATTATTGCCCATTTGAAATCAACAAGCCGTCCGCCGGCACTGATGCAACCATCGCCTCCGCAAGACGTCGGCTGCCAGGACGCCCAGCCGCCGCATAAACCCTACTCAGAATTACAACAAATCAGTGACAATTGATTAGAATTATTGATATTCAACCAACTACAATTAGTAGGAATCATCCTACACGGTGAAGTAAATTCTCTATATTTGATTCAACTTTTTGGGAGGAAATATGAAATTTCATATGTTCTTGACGCTTCCAATGTTGCTCTCCCTGGCTGGCTGCGCAGGCATGATACGTACTCCACAAGATCAGGCAACTCAAATTGATTTCAGTGCGAGCTACATGAATTCCCTGTCAGAAAAATATAAACCCAACGATAAGCTAACCAGCTCGAACTTCCATCAGCAACTCATAAACTACGATAGCCTCGAAGGCAAGGATCTAGATGAGGAAGCCAGGAAGGCTGACGTTGGAATCAAATCACTTGCCCTTGTCGACATTCATTCATTGACAAATGGCTTGCATAGTATTGAGGCCGATATTTCGCGGCACTTGACATATAAGGCTATCGAAGAAAATCGTCTGAAATCCCTGGAGAAGGAATTTTCGGCACTCAACAAAAAAACACCGTCGTCTGACGTCGCGATAGCTGCGCTGCAAGATAAAATTGATGAAAGAAAAACAAAACTATCCGAGATTGCATCAACGTTGAGAAAATTTGAAGCGGATAAGTCATCGCAAATCTTGCTCATCGAGGAAAAAAAATTAATAGTAAAAACGATCGATGGGAAGGTTTACCAGACATCGGAAAAAGACCGAATGCGCATACGAAACGGGATAGTTCGCGACTTCATGGCCATCGCCGACCATAATTACATGCAATTCAAGAACGAATTGCTGGCTGGACGGGTGCGTACCGATACGATTGCGGACATCACTGAACTTCTGTTATCCACAGCCACCACGCTCACCGGTGGCCTGATGACCAAGACCAACCTTGGGGCGGCATCAACCCTGTTAAAAGGATCGCGAGCAACCGTAGACAAAAATTTCTTCGCACAACAAACCATGCGGGCCATTATCAACTCCATGGAGGCAAGCAGATCTTCGGACAAGACCGTCATTATTTCAAAAATGAACAAGTCCACGAGTGTCTATCCTATTAGCGAAGCGATTTCCGATGTTCAGCGGTATCAAAGCCGCGCCAGCCTCTTCCTGGCGGTCCTGGATCTGGCGAACCAATCAGGCAAAAGCGCCGTTTCGTTAGAGAAGGACCTGAATACAGAAACCATGCAATCGATAAACTAGGGCAATGCCATGGAAAATTATCCATGCATCATGATTGCCTTGTCCGTCTTTAGCAGTTAGGCTGCGTGCTCGCCCGCCACCAGACATTGGAATTGTGCGGGCGCATCCCAACCCTACCGGACTCACAGGCATCACTTGAAAAAAACTACCATTGCCGCCGCTACGGCCATCATTGCCATCGCCGCCACCGTCTACGCTTCGCCGTACTACGCCTTGCACCAGATCAAGACTGCGCTGGCCGAGCGCAATGCCGAAGCGCTGGCCGCACACGTGGACTTCCCCGCCCTGCGCGCCAGCGTCAAGATGCAGCTGGAAGCCAGCATGGCCCGCAGCATCGAAGCGACAGCCGGCAGCGGCAACCCGCTGGCCGCCCTGGGACAGTCGATCGCCAATGCCATGCTGGGCAAGATGGTCGACACCATGGTCTCGCCCGCCGGCGTGGTCGCGCTGGTCAACAAGAGCGCCGTCAGCCCGCAAGCGGAGGTGAATGCGAATCCGGATGCGCCCGCCGATGGTGCACGGAAGAAGGCCGACTATACGGCGGGCTATGCCGGCGTGAACACTTTCGTCGTGCGCGCCAAGGATGGCAATGCGCAGGAAGGCGCGCTGGTCCTGCTGCGCCATGGCGTGTGGGGCTGGAAACTGAGCTCGATCGAGATTGCCTCGGCGATGGCCGCACATTAGCAAAGCGCGCGCATGCGCCAGCAATCTGAGACACAATGCGGGTCATTTACATCAGATTGCAGGAAACTTCATGCTGAAACACACCGCCTTGGCGCTGGCCATGGCCTGCGCCGCGCCAACCGCCCATGCCACGGATGGGATTGCTGGCGCCGAACGCAGCCACTCCGTCGCCGCGCGCATGCAGGCGGAAACGTCCAACGCTGCCGATCCGGATGCTCCCGCCCTGCTGCCCTTGCCCAGCGACATTTCTCTGGCCGAACTGGAGCGCCGCCTGGCACTGGGCCAGGCGCAGGCCGCTGAAAAACACTATACCAGCGCGCTCGACCCGGCCGTTCTGAACGGCCTGGCACAGCAGATGGATTGCCTGGACATCATCGGCGTGCAGCCGTTCGGCTTCCCGCTCGATCAAACGCAGCCCACCGTCCTGAGCGGCGCACACCTGCTGGCCCGCTGCCCGGACAGGGCTTACGTGACGATCACGGCGATGTCGATGGCGGGCAAGACGGGCAAGCGCGTCAGCATTTCGCCGCAATCGTTCCAGCAGACCGTGGATGGCAAGCCCGCGCGGCGGCTGTATTACAAGGCGCCCAACGGGCGCCAGAAGGAATCGCTGACCATCGCCGATGGCAGTTATGTGTATGCGCTCGAATATTGGTCGCTCGATGACAGCCAGCAAAGCGGCATGGTCGGCAAGCGCAGGATGGAAACCTTGACGTTGCCGCAATAAAATAGGCGCGAACAGGTGAAATACTGTATATTCATACAGTTATTGACTATCACCCCTTTCGAGCATGCCTGCACACCCGCACCACGATTTACCCTACACCATCTGCATCAGCGCCACGATCGATGCGGAGGTCGAGCAAACCATCCTCGACGGCTTGAATGCCTATAACGATGCGATCACGGGATACCAGGACAGGCAGGTATTGAGCGTGGTCGTGCGCGACCGCGACAACCAGCGGGTGCTGGGCGGCGCCATGGGCCGGACCTCGCTGGGCCTGCTGTTTCTCGATCTGTTTTATTTGCCCGCCGCCTTGCGCGGGCTGGGTCTGGGCAGCCAGATACTGGCGCAATTCGAAGAGGAAGGACGCCGGCGCGGCTGCGCTTCGGCGGTGCTGTACACCATCAGTTTCCAGGCACCCGAGTTTTACGAGCGCCGCGGCTGGCGCCGCTTCGGCGACATCGCCTGCAGCCCGGAAGGCACGAGCCGGGTGTTCATGAGCAAGGCCCTGTAAGCCGCATGCGACAGTGGCCGGCGGCAAACCTGCCGCCAGCCACGATCAACAGCAATTGCTTACATGCCCAGCGACTTGAGCAGGTCGGCGTTGTCGTCGTCTTCCGGTTCCGCTGCAGGCGCCGGGGCGGCGTCCCGTTCGCGGTTCGCGAATTCGCCATCCATCAGCGAGTCGGCGTCGACTTCGCGCGAATCGAAATCGTGCAACTTGATGAACTCGGTACGGTCGATCGCCAGTTCCAAGTAGAAAATATTGTTCTTTTCCGTGTAGAAAGTGACGCGGCGCATTTCCGGGCGGTCCAGCGGCGTGTCGACGCTGAGCATCACCTGCTTGTTCAGCACCAGCATCTTCGGCTGGCTCTGGGTGATATTCGTTTGCAGTTCGCGCCGCACCTTGCCCGTGAAGTCGCCCACGATCTGGTTCATCAGCTCGCCCATGATGTTCGACACTTCGTCCGACGTGTAGAAACTGGCCAGCTCCGACTTCGGCATACCCATGTGCAACATGTAGCGCTCGTAGATTTCCATCGCCGTATCGGCGGCAAAATTGAGCACGACCAGACCCGTGAAACCGCCATCGAACATCACGAAGCAGCCGATGTCCGGCTTCAAACCCGTCTTGGTGATGCGCTGCACCATGCCCGAATAATTGACCTTGCTTTGCGTTGCAACGTTGAGCACCCGAACCACCGAGTTGCACAAACTCATCAACAAATCTTCTGTACCGTACACAACATCCTTTTCTGCATCCATGAGCAACCTCTCCTACTATTTTAAAGATGACAGCACTGTTCCCTGTCCGCCGCGAGCCGAAATACGACAGTTTCGCTCAGCAAGCGGACGACTTCACCTTTGCATGTCTGACCTTGCGTGGCAGCGCGCGCCGCGTTGCCGCCGGCACGAACCGCCCTCTTACCTTTTTCCGTATAGAAATAAGTATCAGATGCGCAGAATACCCAGATGTAACATTTCCGTCCAGCCATACCTGCATTTACTTGATGATCTGTGCAGAAATACCATATCCGGCCTGGGCACTGGCGTCAGCACAGGAAATAGTAACTAAAAATCAAGGGCGCGCAAGACCACGCCGCTGACCAGCAGATCGCGGCTCAGGTAGGCGAAGGCACGCTGGCCGATGCGCAGGCGGTGGGTGTCGAAGATGGCCAGCAAGTCGCCGCCCTGCCCCTGGTCCAGGCTGTGCAATGCCGTTATGGTGATACGGCACGTCTTTTCCGCCCCGAAAACGGTCAAATGGAAACGGATGGCGTCACCCGCCTGCTCGAGCGCGATGCTGTCGCGCAGGATTTCATAGGGCATGGCAGTTCTCCCCGCTGTGGGACGAATGCGCAGGCCGGTGGCACCCGTTCATGTGGCGAACGTGGCGGCAGGATCGACATGCCGTGGCAAGTCGATGATGAAGACGCAGCCATGGCCAACCACGCTTTCCACGCTCAAGTTGCCGCCATTCGCTTCCACGCTGCGCCGGGCAATCGACAGGCCCAGTCCCAGGCCAGTCTTGTTGGCGCCGGCTTGCGTAAATGGCAGGAACATGTCATCCGCGGCCTCGGGCGACAGGCCAGCGCCGTTGTCTTCCACCTCGATCCTGATCCGTTCGCCATTCGCATACGCGCGCAGCACCACGGTGCCATTTGGCACGCCAAACTTGAAGGCATTCTGCAGCAGGTTTCCCACGGCGGAGAGCAGCAGATCCTGGTCCGCATGGAGCTGCAGCAAGGGAGCGACCTCTTCCACAACCAGGGTGCAGTGCAGCAAGTTCGCTTCCAGGCTTGCCGAATAGCGCAGTTCATTGATGAAGTTACTCAGGAAGAAAACCGAGCGCTGCAAGGTCAGGCCCGCCTCCACCCGCACCTCCGCCAGGGAGCGGTCGATCAGGGTGCGCAAATCCACGAGGCTGCGCTCGAGTACGGCCCCAGTCGCGCCCGTCACACCCATGCCACCCTGCTTGAGCGCGGCGACAGCCAGGCTGGCCGTTCCCAGATGAGCGCGCAACTCCTGGGCAAAATAGCCGATGCGCTGGCTCAGTGCCAGTGCCTGTTCATTGGCAATCAGCACGTCGCGCCGCTGGGTAAATTCGGACACGGCTTCGGCAATGCCGTTGTCGAGGCAGCGGTTCAGCGTCCTGAATTCCTCGACGGCGAACTGTTCCTCCATGAGCACGGCAAGGTCGCTGACAGATTGGCACAGGTCGCCATAGTCGTGCACTACCTGGCCGACGGAATAGCCGAGCGTCAGCAATTGCCCGCCGTGCATAGTGGCACTGCCGGCCAGTTCCGATGTACCCGCCGCACTGCCGTCAGCGGGACCGGAAATGGCCAGGCTTTTCGCCATCTGGCCTGCCTCTTCCGCCTGCAGCGTGCGGATCAGCTGATCCAGGAAGATGGGTATGCCGTGTTGTAACTGTTGTTCGGTCGGCAATCGCAATGGTCTCCTGGCGACTTTATCTCGGCAACGGCGCTCCAGCTCGGCGCGATGTTCCGCTAGGAATAAATGCATCATGACGTTTCCGGCAATCTCAATGATTAAGAATAAGCAAGCCTAGCGCGCCGACCTGTCAAACACCGTCTGTTACCGTACATATTCGCGCCCGCCTGCCTGGCGCCGTGCAGCGCGGGCATCGGCCAGATCCCTGTGCTATTGTCGTCGGATACATCATCAGGCAGGAGTCATGCATGCTCAACATCGTTACCAGCGTCTCGTTCCGCTACATCGATCCACGCCACAAGGAACCGGGCCCGAGCAGGGAATTCATCAATCAGAACATTCTGCTGCCGCCGGGCGCCCATCTGCCGCGCATGGGCGAAGCGATCGAACTGATGCACTGGGACTTGAACCGCGACATGAAATCCGGCGTCTATTCTGTGCTGTTTGTCCACACACGCATTGCCTTGTTTGATGGCAACGAAAAGCCTTCCGGCTGGCACACCACGATCACCGTGGGACCGCAGTCCGACGAAATCGACGAACGTTTTCTCAGCGCTCCCTCCTGATAGCCGTGCGCCCCTTGTTCCGGGCAGGCCTGACCACCTAAAATAGTGCTTTATATTAAACATGATCGTGACGGCAACAAGCACCAATGTCACGCACAAGGAAGTCAATGAGCACACTTGTAGAAGAACAGGCAACGGCGGAAATGATGGCGTCCGTGGAAGCCTGGTTTGTCGAGCGCCTGAAGCGCACCGACCTGGAAAGCGCCGTGAATCGCACCACCTTGCAGATGGGTGTCTTCAGTGATTTATTGCTCGACTACAAACCCGGACGCACCACGGCCGACGATTTCCAGCTGACTGATGCCGATGAGTTCGCACCGAGGACACGATCGGGGCTCGATGAAGCCGTCGTGCGCGACAGCATCGCGCCCCAGCTGGTTGCCATGGTGCAAGCGAAGCTGGAAACACTGGCCGACACGGCCCTGATCGACTACCGCTTCAGCTTTCGCGGCAAATTCCAGACAGCACAGGGCACGCTGCACCTGAACCTGCTCGACTACGTCAACGAAGGCAAGCGCCTAGCCTTGCTCGAGCGCATACACGGCTACGTCACGCAAAAACTCGAGCGCGGCAGCCGGCCGACGAAAAAGCTGGAAACTTTCTTCCTGGCGCGCCACCTGCTCGATCCCCAGCTGTTTCCGCAGCCCGATATCGCCTGGACCATCGCACAATTCGAGCGCATCGAGCAGCTGAACAAGTCGCGGCCGCAAGCGCTGGCCGAACATCGCAGCGATATCATCCAGGCCGTGTCGGCCTGGGCGGAAAAGCAGTTCCTGCCACAGTTCTATGATGTGCAGCAATCAGCCTACCGCAGCACGGAATACACCCTGAAGCCGGGCGCGGCGCCCGATGCGCAGGCGCGACAAGCGATCGATCTGCTGCTGTATGGCGCCGTGATGATATTGCGCCACGAACCGAGCTACGCCAAATCCAGGGGCCTCGAATTCCTGGAAAGCGCGCGCGAACTGGGCAGCGAACGGGCCGTGCGCATGCTCAAGGAAGGCAGCGGCACCTTCCCGGACGGCGATATCCACGTAAAAAATGCGCTGCTGGAATGCCGCGCCAACGATGTGTTTGCCACGATCAGCATCGCCATCGCCCGGGAAGAGGAAGGCGCGTATGGACAGGCGCTGGCCTTCATCACGCATTTGCTGCAAAACGGTTTTCCGAAAAACTACCAGATCAAGCTCAAATCCAAGGCCAAGGCCTACCTGCCGGTCAAGGGACTGGCGAAATCCGATACGCACCGCTTCTTTGCCAATACCCTCGCCTGGCCCGCCCTGCAGCCGCAACTGGAAGCGTATGCGCGCGCAGCCATCGAGCAATTCGAATTCTATGCCGACACGGAAGGCGAAAAGAATTGCATGCCCGGCAGTTACGCCACGTTTGGGCTGGGCTTGCTCGACTCGCGCTATTTCCCGCTGGTGCAGCACTACATGGCCAATGTCGACGAGGAACACCAGTCCGTGCAGGACCAGTTCACGGCAGCCTTCGCCGAACAACATGGCGTCACGCCCGCCTCCGCTCCCGCGCTGGCGGCCTGCCTGCGCGCGTGCACGGATAACGCAAAGGTGAAAATCCAGGCGGAACTGGAGGAGGTGGAGAAGCTGGAGCTGTTCTGCCAGCAACTGCAAGGGCTGGAAGGCTATCTGGTGGAACACATGCTGTATCCCGTCTGGGGCAAGCTGGAAAAACTGGCGGCCCTGGCGCGCAAGGCGCAAGGCCGGCGCAAGGAGCTGCTGCTGGCCTTGCTTGAAGCGGCCAGCAAGACGGCCGCCTGAGGTGGACAACGTTGCGTGCGCAACGTTATGACTTTCACCATATATAATGCGGGCGCCGAAATTGCCACAAGGCATCTTTTGGCGCCTGACATTGAATCGTGGAGAAAATACATGCACCAAACACAACAAACATCGCGCATCGCCGTGCTCGCGACCACCTTTGCTGCCACCATGGCGCTGGCCCAGCCCGCCATCGCCGCCGACGCCGCGGAACTGGCGCCAGTCGACGTGGCCGACCTGTACATTAAGACCATCATCAACCAGGATGAAGCCAGTGTCGCCAAGCTCAACGCCTACCTGCGCCCCACCCGCCTGGCCGGCCACCAGAGCGCCGAATACGCGTCGTACAGCGACTTGAAGGCAGCGGACGCCAAATTCCCAACGGAAACGGGCAAGCTGATCGCCGACCTGTTCCCCGCCGCCATGCGCGCGGCCGTGACCCCGGCAGCCGAACTGCTGGCCGCGAACGTCATCGCCGCCAAGAAGGGCGCCGCCTGCCAGGCCACCAAGGCGGACCCGGTAACGGTGGAAAACGGCATACAGACGGCGGCCGTCAGCTTCGAATGCCAGATCGTCAAGGTACCGCTGGCATGGGCACCTGCCGCCCAGCAACTGGCGAAGAGCGGCTGCAAGGTCGAGCAATGCAAGGCTGGCCTGCAAAAGATCGCTGCGACCTACACCAGCTCGTCGAAACAGGCGTGGCGCGCCGTATTTGCCGTCAGCCGCGAAAAGAACTCGGAAGCCTGGCGCAACGATTTCGCGCGCGAAACCTTCGATGAAATCTGGGAATACTTGTAATCCTTCACGGATTGATAAACTGCCGATGGATAAACCCAAACTGACACCAGTCGCCCAGCCCGCAGGCCTGGCATTGCTGCACCTGCTCGCCCCTGAGCATGTGGAGGTCACGCTGGGCGCGCAAGTGCTGGCGCTGGATTTGCCCGCCCTGCACGGCAAGCAATTGCTGGCGCTGCTGCGCCGGCTGCGTGCCGCGCAATCCAACCAGCAGGATTATGCTGGCGCCAGCGGCGAGCAAGCCGAACAGATGTTTGGCGCCGCCATCGCCGCCGTCAAGACGGAGCTGGCCACGCGCCCGCACATCCCCAACAAGCTGGAAGCGAAGGCCTTGCGCCAGGCGGCGGCAAAAAAGCGTTAATCGAGGAGCAAGCCGGCCTCCAGCACTGCCATCCCGTGCGCGCTGGCACGCCGGCGCCCTTCTATAATGGGAAGCTCTCTTGTTTCCGCTATTGAAAGACGCCCATGCCCACACGATTTTCCCGCCACGTATTGAACTGCGCTATTCTTGCTTTCTCAGGATTGGCCGCCATGCAGGCGGCCCAGGCCCAACCTCAGCCGACAGGCCCCATCGACGCGCGCGCCGTGTGGCAGGAACGCTCGCTGTCGGCTTGCCGCAGCGAACAATCGACCACCGCGCCCGACGTGTGCCTGCTGCGCACCATGCAGCGCTCCGGTGCCCGCCCGCAAGCCATCGCCGCCGCCAGGATGCTGGTGAAAGCGAACAATGCCGGCTTCATTTCCGCCTGGCGTCCGCTGGGCAAGGCGGCCCTGGCCACCGTCACCTATCCGTTTCGCGCCAACACGAATGAAGGCACCTTGCTGATCGGCAGCGATGGCGCGGCCATCGATGTCGACGAGAACTCCGTGCGCGAGGAAGACCGCGCCACACCGGCCTGGCGCGCGTTTGCGGCCGCCCATCCAGACTCTGTGCCGTTTGCGCCCGCCGACTTCGTCGGCAGCACGGCCACCAGCGATGGCGGCCAGAGCGTGCTGTTTTCCACGCCGCTGATCACCTGCCACGCCTGCGCCGAGGATGGCGCCCTGCTGGTTGCTTACACGATCGACAAGGCGGGAATCGTGCGCGAGCGCAAGCTATTGACGATCAAGTAATGCTGCACCAAAGATAAGATAGAATTGCTTGATGGCATGTCTATACGAGTACATGCCATCGATCCAAACTTACTTATTACAGGAAAACATGCGCCGCTCTTGCCTTGCACTACACCTCACCGCTGCCCTGCTGCTGTCCAGCCCCTTCCACCTCGCCAATGCCGCGCCCGCCGCTACCGCTTCCTCCAGCGCGGCCACGCCGCTCGTCATCGGCGAAAGTTTCAGCATCGATTCACAGGCGCTGAAAGAAAAACGCCACATCAATGTCTACATGGCGCGCGCCTGGGATACGCCGCCCGACGCACCGCTGCCCGTGCTGTACATGCCGGACGGTGGCATGGCCGAAGACTTTTTGCACGTGGCCGGCTTGCTGCAAGTGTCAGTAGCCAATGGCACGATGCGCCCCTTCATGCTGGTCGGCATGCAAAATACGCAGCGCCGGCGCGACCTGACGGGCCCGACCGGGAATGCGGAAGACCGCAAGATCGCCCCCGTGGTGGGCGGCGCGTCCGCCTACCGGACCTTCATCCGCGATGAGCTGATGCCGGAAATCAAGCGCCGCTACCGCACAACGGGCGAAACGGCCATCGTCGGCGAGTCGCTGGGGGGCTTGTTCGTGGTGGAAACGTATCTGCTGGAACCGCAGCTGTTCGACCATTACCTGGCCTTCGACCCCAGCCTGTGGTGGAATCGTGGCGCCCTGCCGCGCCAGGCGGCAGCCCTGCTGGCGAAAGGCGCGCCAGGCAAGCACAGCCTCTACATGGCGTCCAGCAGCGAAGCAGGCATCGCCATCGAAGTGCAGCGCCTGGCCGACGTGCTGCAAAAACAGGCGCCGCCCGGCTTGCAATGGCACTTGGAAAAGATGCCGGAAGAAACACATGGCACGATTTATCACCCGGCAGCCCTAAAAGCGTTTCGCAGCATCTTCAAGCCGGCCACGCCGCCGCAATAAGGGGGACGGCTACGGCGCCGGCAGCGCCTGCCCCATCTGCTCGCGCAGCCAGCGCAGCAAGGTGGTGCGGCGCGCATCGCCATCGAATGGCAGCGGCGACAGCAGGAAATAGGCGCTGCCGTCGCGCCGAAACCCGAAGGGCGCGACCAGGCGTCCGCTGTCGAGGTCTTCGCGCGCCATGAAGACAGAGCCGATGGCCACGCCGAGGCCGGCGCAAGCCGCTTGCAGGCTCAGATAGAAGTGCTCGTAAGTCTGGCTGTCGCCCTGGCCTCCGCCGTCAGCGTCGGCGTCCTTGACGGCGGCGCGCCAGTGGGCCCAGGCAGCCGGGCGCGACGCCGTGTGCAGCAGGCGCTGCGTGGACAGGTCCAGCCGGCCTTGCCCCAGCAGGGCCGGCGCGCACACGGGCGCAATCCATTCATCGCACACCTTTTCCGCATGCAAGCCCGCATCCCACAGAAAATCGTTGCGGCGCAGCGCCACGTCCACCGCGTCGCGCTGGAACGCCACCGGCCCGCCCGAGGCGAACAGGTGCAGCGGCACCTCGGGATGCCGCTGGTAAAAGTCGCCGAGGCGCGGTATCAGCCACTTCATCGCGATCGTCGGCTCGCACGACACCACCAGCGGCCCCTGGCGCACCGGCTGGCGCACGGCTTCGAGGGCAGCGTCGAGCCGCTCGAATGCTTGCTGGACGGCATCGCGCAGCTGCGCGCCCGCAGGCAGGAGGAACACGCCGCGGTTGCGGCGTTCGAACAGGGGCGTGCCCAGCGACGTTTCCAGCAGGCGGATTTGTCGGCTGACGGCCCCGTGCGTGACGTGCAGCTCCGCGGCCGCCTGGACGAAACTGCCCAGCCTGGCCGCAGCCTCGAAGAACCGCAAGGTGCCGAGCGCCGACTGCCTAGTCATAATCTGTCACTTTTTCTCACACATATCCGCAAGATATCATCGTTTTTCATGGAAGGCCATTATAGGGATAATTTGTCTTCCGGCAGCCCGCATGCGCGCCACGCCCTCGCCGCACAGGCGAGAAATAGTCACCGATGGCCGTGCGGACGCCACCACTGTCCAAGGAAGACACATGATTGCATTGCTTGCCGTTGCCCTGATTACCCTGCTCGCATCCATCGTCCCCGGCCCCGATTTCGCGATGGTCACGCGCAACAGCTATCTGCATGGCCGCCGTGCCGGCCTGCTGGCCGCGCTTGGCATCGCGCTGGGCGTGCAAGTGCACGTGTTCTATACGATGTTTGGCGTAGCGCTGCTCATCGCCGGTTCGCCTGCGCTATTTACGGCGATCAAGCTGGCTGGCGCCCTCTACCTGGCCGTGATCGGCTGGAAAACCTGGGCCAACCGCGCCGGACTCGTCATCGACCTGCATGGCGGCGCCAGCGTGCCACGGCGTCAAATCTTGCTCAACGGCTTTCTGACCAATGCCCTGAACCCGAAAACGACCCTGTTTGTCATCAGCACCTATACCCAGGTGGTGCAGCCCGGCACGTCATTGACAGTCCAGTTCGGCTACGGGCTGTGCATGTCCGCCATCCACCTGGCCTGGTTCGCCCTGGTGGCCGTCTTTTTCTCGCAAGCGCGCTTTCGCATGCGCATGGTCAGCCACCAGCGGACCATCGACCGGCTGATCGGCGCGGTCCTGATGGCGCTGGGCGTCGCGCTCGCCTGCGCCAACATGGACAAACTGTAATCTGGCGCGGGACGTGCCCGCCACATCTGGCGGGTAAAATCGGCGACCCTGCTTTTCCCGCCCGAGTCAGATACCCATGAGCTTTTTGAAATTATTGATCCTTTCCATCGTCCAGGGCTTCGCCGAGCTGCTGCCCGTCTCCAGCTCCGCCCACGTCATCATGGCGGAAAAATGGATGGGCCTGGACCCGACGTCGCCGGAGCTGACCATGCTGCTGGTGATGCTGCACACGGGCACCATGTTCGCCGTCATCGTGTATTTTTGGAAATCCTGGCGCGCCACGTACTTCAGCTCCGCCACCGCCTTCCGCAGCAACGTCCTGCTGCTCGTGGCCGCCACGGCCCTGACGGGCATCGTCGGCTTTGGCTTGCTGAAAGGCATTACACACGTCATGAGCGAGGATGCGCCCGGCTTTGAAATCGAACACCTGTTCGGCAACGCGAAGCTGATGGCCGCCGCGCTGGCCGCCGCCGGCGTGCTGATCATTGTGTCGTCGCGCCAGCAAGCGCGCCAGCATGGCTCCTTGTCCATCGGCAAGGCGATGGCGATCGGCGCCGTGCAGGGCCTGTGCCTGCCTTTCCGCGGCTTTTCCCGCTCTGGCGCCACCATTTCCGCCGGCATCGCCATGGGCGTGCCGCAGCGCCGCGCCGAGGAATTCAGCTTTGCCCTTGCCGTCGTGCTGACGCCGGCCGTGCTGGTCAAGGAAGGCTGGCGCTTCTACCAGGCCGTGGCAAATGGCAGCCTGGACCATCTGCAACACGGCAACAGCCTGCTGCACTTGCTTGGCCCCAGCCTGCTGGGCATGCTGCTGTCGTTCCTGGCCGGCTTGCTGGCCCTGCGCTGGCTGTCGCGCTGGCTGGAACAGGGCCGCTGGCATTTCTTTGGCGCGTATTGCCTGCTGGCCTCCTTAGTGGTGCTGTACGTAGGGTAAAATCGCCGGGTTTCCAGCTATACACATCCCAGCCAGTTTTACTGAAAGCCAACGATGAATTTCGCCGCCACCGCCGCCCTCTCGCTTGCCATGTCCACCGATGCCTTCGCGGCGGCCGTGGGCAAAGGCGCCGCCCTGCACAAGCCGCAATGGCGCGAGGCGCTGCGCACGGGCCTGATCTTTGGAGTCATCGAAGCCATCACGCCCATCATCGGCTGGGCCCTGGGCAGCGTGGCCGCGCCGTACGTGGAAGCATGGGACCACTGGATCGCCTTCAGCCTGCTGGGTATCATCGGCTTGCTGATGATACGCAATGCCCTCAGCGATAGCGATGAGGAAGAAGCGCCAGCCCAGTCGCACTCGTTCTGGGTGCTGGCCGTCACCGGCCTGGCCACCAGCATCGACGCCATGGTGGTGGGTGCGGGCTTGGCCTTGCTGGGTGCCAACATCGTCGTGACGGCCGCCGCCATCGGTTTTTCCACCTTCGTCATGGTGACCTTGGGCGTGATGCTGGGCCGCGTGCTGGGCACGGTAGCGGGCCGGCGCGCCGAACTGGTGGGCGGCCTGGTGCTGATCGTCATCGGCTGCGTGATCCTGTACGAGCATATCGGCCATCCGGCAGCCTGAACCCCGGCACGCCGGCCCCGCCTTCCTTCTCGATAGCCGCCGACGGCCTGCCTGGCGGGCGCGCCGCGCACTGTTGCTGGCGTATGATGACGTGAATCAACTTGGCTCCTGCAGCCTGAAAGCAGCGATGATGCAATCGACTAAGCAATTCAAGGAAGGCGATACCGTACGCGTCAAATGTGGCGGTCCGGCAATGACGGTACTGTGCGTCGATGGCGATTACTTCACGGGCGAAGAAAACCGTACGGCTGTCTTTTGCGTGTACGAAAAAGACCAATTTCTGTTCAAGCAAGCCTATCCCGAGTGTGCGCTCGACATCCTCCGCGACGCCTGACGGCAAGCGGCGCAGCCGGCGCCCCGCTTTGTGCTACATTCGATGTTCTGCATTCCTGTCTAGCAAGGTGACCATCATGGAAACTCTTGAGCTGCTTTTTGCCTCGCTGGTGCGCGAAACGGCCGAATCGATACGCGACCACCACATTCCTTTTGCCATCAAACACGACGAGCGCGCCTATTTCGAGTGGATGGATGGGCATCCGATCAATGGCTATATCCAGGAAGCGTATCGGGAGATCGAGGAAACAGCCCAGCAGATCCGCGCCATTCGCGCTGGATGATGACGCTTTCCGCAAGCTACTGCGCGGGGCGCTTTGCGGCTGGCGATGCTCACTGCACCGAAGTGCGGTTGCGCTTCTCAGCCACAAATCACCGCCGCTCGCTACGCTTGCGACAAACGTCGATATGGTCGTTAAGCCATGCAGTGAACGTATTGACTTAGATCAAACACTCAGCTGTTCCAATCGAATTGATAGCCCAAAGCCGGGACAATCAGGTCTGGAGGCGGGAGACATGGATCAGGAACAAAAACACCAGATCAGGGGCTATGAATTTCATGTTGCGGGGGCGCTGGAGAAGGATGGGCGTTACCGGGGCATGATTTTGATTAGCAAGCGCGGCGATACGCAGCAGGTGTACGCCAAGCCCGTGCTGATCGAGACGCCAAGCAGTTTCAAGTCCGTGCATGCGGCGTTGATCGAGGCATCGGCGTATGCCCAGGAACTCATCTATAACGGCGCCATCAAGGCACTGCTGCCGGCCGATGCGCCGCTCGCAGGAAAACAGGCGCCGCAGCCGCCGGATTTCGTCGGCAATTGACGCTGGCAAGCCGATCTGGGCACCTTGGGGACGCGTATAATGACGCGCTTTCCCGGACAAAAACTCTACACCATGGAATTTGTGAATTTACCGCTGGTCTTCCTGGTCGGCTGCGCGCTGATCGCTTTGCTGGCCAAGAAAAATGGCTATTCGTGGTACCTGTTTTTCTTTGCCATCGCCGTGCCCGCGCCCCTGTTGCTGCTGGCCTTGCCCCATGTACTGGGCGTGGAAACCGCTTCGCTGACCGCCGTACGGCTGGGTACCGTCCTGTTCTTCCCCGTGGCCGGCTTGCTGCTGGCCCTGCGGAGGAAGAGCTGACCGGCAAGTTGCCTCAACCTGCCTGCACGCCATCGGCCAGGCGCCAGCCGACGGACAGCGCCAGTTGCTGCGCCTCTTTTTCGTTGCTGCAATCGTCGTAATCGCAAGTGTCCGCATACGCGCCGCATGCCTGGTTCTGGCTGACATACGAGCCGACCCAGCGGCCATCGCGGCGTTGACTGGCCGTGGCGCTGATAATAAAACCTTTGTGGGTGGTGGGATTTTCAAACGACATAGTTCCTCCGGTGCAAGAAGCGTCAGGAAGCTGACTGGTCTCCACTGTGCGCCACCTGCCGCCCGCAGTCTGTACGTTTGACCACACACAGAAAGCACGCGCGCGCCTGCCTCGCGGCGCCGGGCGATCGGGTATGATTTCAGCATGTGTGGACGACTCGATCAACATGACACGGCGCCCGTGCTGGCGTCATCCTTCGGCTGGACCGACGCGGTGTTCGACAGCGAGGCCGAGCCGCACCTGAACGTGTCGCCCGGCACTTACCGGCCCGTGCTACATATCCAGGATGGCGTCCACAAGGTCGATGACGTCTTCTGGGGCTACCGCCCCGCCTGGGCCGCGCAAGCCGTGCCCGCCCCCGGCAAGAAAAAAATCCCCATCGCCATCAATGCCCGTCTGGAAAAACTCGCTGGCGCCTACTGGAAGCCCTTGCTGCGCGCGGGGCGCGGTATCGTCAGCGTTTCCGGCTGGTATGAATGGACGGGAGAGAAAGGCAGCAAGCAACCGTGGCACATCCACCGCAAGGACCGCGCGCCCCTGTTCCTGCTGGGGCTGGCCCAGTTCGGGCCGTACAAGCACAACCGCGAGGAAGCCGGCTTCGTGCTGGTGACGGCCGACAGCATGGGCGGCATGGTCGATATCCACGACCGCCGCCCCGTCGCCGTCAGCCTGGAAGACGCGCACCGCTGGCTCGACCCCGCCTTGACGCCGGAGCAGGCGCTGCATTTGGCGCGCACCTGCATGCTGGATGTAGATCTGTTTGAATGGCATGCCGTCGATAATCCGCTGGTGCCGTCTGCCAAACCCAAGCCGCCACCGCCGGCTGCGGCGCAGAGCGCGTTTGACTGGGGAACGGATTAAGGCAATCGCGCCAGCCGTCGCCATAGCGCTTCCATCGGCCCCTGGCGAAAATGCCGCAGCCAGTAACGGCTCAGCAGCACCTGCCCCGCCATGATGACTACCGCCAGGCCCAGCATCTCGGCCGGGCGCAGTGTTGCGCCCCAGCCCAGGCCCGGCCCTTGCAGCAGCCAGGTGCCGATCAAGGATTGCAGCAGATAATTGCTCAGCGCCATGCGGCCCACGGGCGCCAGCCATGCGCCCAGCCAGCGCAGCATGAAAGGACCGGTCAGCATCAGCGCGGCCACATAGCCGGCCGCCAGCACGGGGCCGCCGGCAAACAGGCCCACTTCGAACAGGGCCGTGTCAAACACGGTTTGATACGGATCGGCCACTTGCCACGCGACAGCGCCCGCCGCCAGCAGGTTGAACGGCAAGCCCACGCCCAGCCCCACGGCGCGCACCCGGCGCCACAGGCGCTGGTGGCGCTGCGGCTGCGTCAGCCAGCCACAACGCACGGACAAGATGCCCAGCAGGAACAACACGATGATATGCGGCAGCATGACGGCGGCATACAGCAAGGAGACGAGGAAATCGTTGGCGCGCAGCTTGGCGACGGCCCACGCACCGCCTTGCGTGTAGATGGCGTAACGCTCCGCAAAACTGTGCAGGTCGCGCGCGATGTCCGGTGCGCCGCCCTGCTGGCCCACGGGAATGAGCAGGCACATGAACAGCAAAAAGCCGGCCGCCACCAGCCAGGCGCGGTTGCGCACGCGGCTGAGCCGGGCTGATGCCAGGGGCAGGATCAGCATGCCGGCGACGGCATACGAGGTCAGCACGTCGCCACTCCAGATGAGGAAACCGTGCAACAGGCCGAATGCCAGCAGCCAGCGCAGCCGGCGCCGATAAGCCGCTCGCGCCTGCTCCCAGCTACCCAGCTGGCGTTGCAGGGAGCGTGTCTGCAAGGCAAAACCGGCGCCAAACAAAAAGGCAAAGATGGGATAGAACTTGAATTGCGCCAGCGCCGCCACCAAAAAAATGACGAGCTGGTCCAGCACGGGCGGCTGCGCCGGCAAGGTGCCGTAGCGCAAGGAAATCGTGCCCCAGGCAAAGCCCCATATATTCACCAGCAAGATGCCGAACACGGCAAGGCCGCGCAGCACATCGAGCTGCAGCAACCTGCCGGGCCTGGCGGACATGGAGTTCAGGGGCGCGCCAGGGTGGGGTAATCGGTCACCCGCAGGCTGAAGCCGGACGCATCCGATTGCAGGCTCGCCTGGCCGCCGAACGGCAAGGTGACCCGGCGGCGGATGTGGCCAAACTCGAGCCCCGTCAGCACGGGTACGGGCAGGCGCTGGCGCACGTAAGCCAGCATGGCGTCGAAATCGTAGCCGTTATCCATGGGACTGAGTTTATACGCGGAAAAATCGCCGAGCACCACGGCTTGCTGGCGGCCAATCACGCCCGCGTGCAGCAGTTGCAGCAGCATGCGTTCGACCCGGTACGGGTGTTCGTTGACGTCTTCCAGGAACAGGATGCCGCCGTCGATTTCCGGGAAATATGGCGTACCGAGCAGATGCACGAGCATGGCCAGGTTGCCGCCCCACAGCTTGCCTTTCAGCTCGACCTGCGGATTGCCCGTTGCCGTGCCCGTGACCGTGTGCGTGGGGCCGGCCAGGCACGACCACAGCTGATCGAGCGTAAATTGCTCGGGCTCGTCGCGGATGAAATCGTCGCAGATCATGGGACCGGCAAAGCTGGCGCGGCCCGTTTTCGCCATCAAGCCCATGTGGAAGGCCGTAAAATCGCTGTAGCCGACAAACAGCTTGCCGCTGTCCGCCATGAGGTCGAAATCGATGTCGGGCAGGATGCGGCTGATGCCGTAGCTGCCGCGCAAGGCGATCACCACCTGCACGGCAGGATCGGCCGCGGCGGCATGGAGCTGCGCCAGGCGGCCCGCATCCGTGCCGCCGAAGCGCTGGAATCTATGTTCGTGATCGTAGTAATTGTGGACGGTGGCGCCTTGCGCCTGCAAGCGGGCGATACCGCGTGCCAAGGCCGCCTCGTCGGGCGCATAACCGCCCGGCGCGACGATGGCGATGCCAATCTCAGGTGTCTTCAAAATATGCCCGGCTAGTCAAGGGGTGGGCGCGCCTGGCTCAAGCTGGCTGGGAGCGCATCTGGGGCGCCATCTTACCTTGCAGATGCACATCGATCAAGGCGAGCAGGCGCTCGATCAGCTGGGGCGGCATGTCGTGTCCCATGCCTTCGATGACTTCCAGCCGGGCGCCCGGGATCAGCGCCGCCGTATCGATGCCGCAGGCGACGGGAATCAGGGGGTCGGCCGCGCCATGGATCACCAGCGCCGGACAGCTGATGCTCGGCAACAAGGCCGTGCGTTCGCCCGATGCGGCGATGGCCACCATTTGCCGCGCCACGCCTTCCGGGCAACTGCCACGCTGCAGCGCCGCCTCGATGCGCTGGTACAGCAGTTTTTCCGAGACAGGATAGGCGGGACTGCCGATGACGCGCACGGTGGCGGCCATGTGCGCCATCAGTTCGGCGCGGCTGGCGTTGCGTTTCGGGCGTTGCAATAAAGCGTTGCGCGCGGCCCGCGTGGGGCCGGGCAAGCCGCGCCGGCCGCTGCTCGACATGATGGACGTCAAACTGAGCACCTGCTGCGGCGCGCGCGCCGCCATCACTTGCGCGATCATGCCGCCCATCGACACGCCGATCACATGCGCCTGGGCAATGCGCAAGGCCGCCAGCAAGCCCAGCGCGTCTTCCGCCATGTCATTGAGGGTGTAGGAAGTTTTCAGGGGCCAGCCGACCAGGTTTTTCACATAGGCCAGCCGCAGATAGGGTTTGCCCGCCAGCGCCATCTTGCTCGACAGGCCGCTGTCGCGGTTGTCGAAACGCAAGACGCGAAACCCTTGCTCGACGATGCCTTCGACGAAGTCCGCCGGCCAGGCAATCAATTGCATGCCCAGGCCCATGACCAGCAGCACGCACGGATCGTTGGGGTCGCCGTGGCTCTCATAAGCTATGTTCAGGCCGTTCGCCATGATGGTTGCCATGATTGCCTCTCTTCCAGGAACCAGCACGCAGGCACGATCGCTGCGGCCTTGTAATCAGCATACCACTATTGTGCTTCAGACATGAGACCGGCACGCGGCACTCAGCTGAAGTGTTGCCGCGCCGGTACGGCGCGCGGCAACGGTGACGAATCAACGGTGCTGCTTACTTGGCTTTAGGCAAGGAATCGGCCAGGTCGACCCAGCTTTGCGGCTGCGGTTTGCCCCGTTCGCGCACGCCGAAGAAGGAGACCACTTGCGTGCCTTCCTTGTCGAAAAACTCGACGGAGGTGACGCCGCCGCGCTTGACGACCCAGCCGCTGCGCAGGGCCGTGTCGCGGATGTGCAGGTTGAAGTCCGGGTCCAGCACGTTGAAGAAGCCGCCAGCGGCCATGGTTTTCTCGATCTTGCCGCTGTAGATCTGCGTCAAGCCTTCGTTGCCCAGGAACACCATGATGGCGACCTTGTCCTTTGCCGCGTTTTCCAGCAGGGTACGCAGCGCTTCGGGCGTCACGCGCTCGACCACGCCGGCCGGCGCCAGGCGCAGGGCCTGTTCGCGCGACAGGTGGAACTCACGCATGATTTGCGCAAACTGGTGCACGTCCGTCATGTCTTTCCAGGCCAGCTGGAATTCCTTGACATCGATCTCGGCATCCGGCTTTTCCGCCGCTTTCGGCGCCACGGCCAGCACGTTCAGCTCCGCGCTTTGCTGCGGCAGGCGGAACGTCGCCACCAGCTTGTCGTACACGGCCACGCCCGGCTCGTTGCGCAGGTATATCTTGTGCACGGCCGTGCCGTTGGCGTCAAAAAACTGCAGGCTGCGCGTCGGCTTGCCATCGCGGCCGGCCTGTTCCACGGCAAATGCGTATTTCCAGTTTTCAAAGTGGAAACGCAGGTCGATCTGGCCGCCCAGGTAGCCGCCGGCGATATTGCGCTGGCGCGCTTCCGTTTCCGGATCCTGCTTGGCGTCGGCCTGTTCCGACTTGTCGCCCGCCTGCTTGAATTTGCTGGCGACGCCCGTCGTTTCGATCACGCCATTTTCATTGCGCGTGATGGCTTGCACGATGCCCAGGTCCAGCGCGGCGCGCATGATTTCGCGCGGCTGGTTGCCGTCGGCCTGCAGGCGCGTCACGCCCTTGCCGATGTTGGTTGCCAGCAATTGCGCTTCGGACACACCCAGCGCGCGCGCCGCGTCGCGGATCTGCAGCTTCGGCTGCTCCGTGCGCAAGGTGGACCAGCGTTCCGCCAAAGTGGCTGGGGCCGCGTATGCGTTTGCGATCAGCAGGCTGCCTAGCAGGGATAGAACGAGTTTGGATAACTTCATAGAGAGACCATTCAATCAAACATGGAAAAAAAGAGGGGCAAGCACCCCTCCCCGGTAAAAATCAATAGTTGACGCTGAGGCTGGCGGCGACGTTGCGGCCCGGCTTGGCGTAGCGCTCGATCTCCGCGCGGCTGGCCACCGTGGTGCCGGCGGACAGGCTGCGCGCAGCGGCGTAATCCCAGTACTTGCGGTCCGTCAAGTTGTACACGCCGACGATGATCTTGGCGTTCTTGTGCACGTTCCAGTAGGTCGACAGGTCGAAGATGGTGTACGACGGCACCTTGAAACGCGGTGCGGTCGTGCCCATCAACAGGTCGTTCGGCGCCTGTTTCTCGCCTGCATGCAGGGCCGTCAGCTCCAGGCCGAACAGCTGGTTCGCATGGTCGTAGCCGAAGGTCAGCGCCGTCTTGGGCGGCGCCACCGAAGCCAGGCCGCCGCTCTGGCCCGTCTGGGTATTGAAGGAGCGGCCCTTGGCCACGCCCGTGGCCAGGTCGACGCGGTAGCCCTGCATGGCAGGCGACCAGGCACCCAGCTCCGCGCGCAAGCTCAGCTCGCCACCCCAGGTGCGGGCATCGCCGATGTTTTCCGGACGGAACAGACCCTGCACGATGGTGGGGAAATTGACCGGATCGTCTTCCTGCGCCACATACTCGATCATGTTCTTGTATTCCGTCTGGTAGACGGAGGCGTGCATGCTCAAGCCCTTGACGATATCGCCCTTCAAGCCCAGCTCGTAGGCCTGGCTGGTTTCCTTGCGCAGATTCGCATTGCCCAGCACGGCATAACCGGTGCCCGTGCCCGTATAGCTGAAGGAATCATAGGTGCCCGTGCGCTCGGCCGCCGTCGGCAGGCGCGTGCCGCGCGTCACGGTGGCATAGGCATTCATCTGCGGCAGCACTTCCACGGACAGGCTCAGGCTCGGCGTGAAATAGGTATCGCTTTCCTTGCGCACTTCCTTGGCGGCATTGGGCACGGCGATCACATAGTTTTGCAGGTTTTTCGGTTCCAGCTTGCGGTAGTCGGCGCGCAGGCCCGGCGTCAGCACGGCTTTCTTGCCGCCCAGGTTAAAACTGAGGTCGTCGCGCACGTACACGGCCAGCTTGGTGCTGTCCATGTCGGCCATGCGGTTCTTGCGCGTGATCTGGTGTACGCCCGTGGCGATGATGGTGCGGTCTTCCACCCATGGACGGCGCGATTTGCTTTGCTCCAGCTGCACGCCGTACAGCAGCGCATTGTCGGCATTGACTTGCTTGAACGCTTCCGACGTCAGGCCGATGCTGTCATTCTTGAAGCTGGTATCGATGGTCCGCTGCGACGGGCTGCCGAAGGTGTAGCGGCCTTGCGTCTGGTCATCGATTTTCGCATTCTGCAGATACACCTTCGACGTCAGGCGGTCGAACAGGGCGAAGTCTTTCAGTGCCACATCGTGGCCCAGGCTGACGCGCGTGCGCTTGGTGGTGGAATCCTGCTGCACGCCCGTCGGATAATACGTGCTGACCTTGTTGCGCAGATCGCGCTTGTTCTTGCGCTCGAACATGTCGACCGTCAAGTCCAGCTTTTGTTCGCCCGGCAAGGCCCACACCAGCTTGGACAGCAAGGCGTTCGAATGCCAGTCGTCCGGATTGACGGGGGCGCTGCCGCGGCTGTCCGTCTGCTCGCCGTCGCGGTGCACGTACACGGCCAGGCCTTGCAGATTGGCGCCGATCTTGGCGGCACCCGTCAAGGTATGCGCATTGCTGCGGTCGGCCGTGGCGCGGCCGTATTTATACGCCACATAATGGTCCACGCCTGCGCCCAGGTAATCCTCGGGCGACTTGGTGATGAACGCCACGCTGCCGCCCAGGCCAGGATTGGCGCCGCTGGCGGCCGTCGTGCCCGAATCGATGCGCACCTCGCGGAAAGTTTCAGGATCGAAATAGTCACGCCCCGTGCCGAAGGCGTTCAAGGTGGTGCCGTCCGGCTTCGGTGCCGCATCCGGCAGGGAAATGCCATCCACGTCCAGGCTGACCCGGTTGCCTTCCATGCCGCGGATGTTGTAGCCCGTGTTGCCCGAACCATCCCACACGCTGCCGGCGCCCGATGCCGCCATTGGCGTGCTGATCAGCGGCTGGTAGCGCACGATGCCGGCCATGTCCGTCACGTTGCGGCGCTCCAGATCGTCGCTGCGGATCACCGTCTTGGTGCCGGCGCGGCGCTCATAGTCCTGTTTGGCATTGACGACGATTTCCGGGAAGACAGGCAGCTTGGCCGGTTCCTGGGCGGCCGTGCCCGCGTTGATGGCGGCCGTTTGGGCCACGGCAGGCAGCAGCGGCGCTGCAAACAGGCCCAGCAAGGCGGCGCGCAGCACCAGGTTATGGCGGCGGGCCGGCAGGCAAGATGAAGATACAACGGGCGCAGCGAAGCGCTGCAGAGGCACAGTAGTCATGATGATCCGGTCTAAGAGTAAAGGCTGGCTCTTGAACCCGGATCGATAACGATGCGCAAGGGAAGTTTGCTGGCGAAAACAATACTGTAACACGAATCATTCTCATTTGAGAATGGCGAAGTGGTCTAGACAGATGTTATTTCGCAACAGTTATAAAAATGCCAGCCTCGGTGGCTGGCAAGGAGGGCTGGCTGGGCAAGGCCATGGCGGCCCTGCCCTGTCAGGACTGGTGTCAGGCCTGCGGATTGGCCAGCTTGCGCGCTTCCGCCTGCGCGCGGCGGCGCTCGGCAAAGAAGCGCTTGAGGAAAGCGCCGCACTCGTCGGCCAGCACGCCGCCTTCGATGGCCGTCTGGTGGTTCAACGCAGGCTGCTCGAACAGGTTCAGCACGGAACCGCAGGCGCCCGTCTTCGGATCGCCCGCGCCATACACGACGCGCGCCAGGCGCGCATGCAGCATGGCGCCCGAACACATCACGCACGGCTCCAGGGTCACGTACAGCTCGCAGCCGGGCAAGCGGTAGTTGCCCAGCTTTTCGGCGGCCGCGCGCAAGGCCATCACTTCCGCGTGCGCCGTGGGGTCGTGGCGGCCGATGGGCTGGTTGTAGCCCACGGCGATGACTTCCCCATCCTTGACGACGACGGCGCCAACGGGCACTTCGCCCAGATCCCACGCGTGCTGGGCCTGCTCGAGGGCCAGCCGCATGTAGCGCGCATCCTGCGCGCCAGCGTGCGTTTCAGTCATCGGTCACTTCTGCCCAGCAATTCGGCGTTTCATGCAGCACCAGTTTATGCAGGTGCAAGCCCGTGCCGAAATGGTCGGTAAACGCCGCCTTCAGGATCTCGAAGGCGATGCGCGCCAGGTTTTCCACGGTGGGAATGCGGTCGATGACGACAGTTTTATGGTCGGGCAGGCTGGCCAGGAAGTCGCGCACGGCCGTATCTTTTTCATACACGAGGAAGGCATGGTCCCAGACATCGACCAGGTGCTGCTTGGCCAGGGTTTTCACGTCGGAAAAATCCATGATCATGCCATTATCGGAATTGCCTTCCGCTTCGATGACCTTGCCAACCAGGGTGATTTCCACCGTATAGCGGTGACCGTGCAGGTTGCGGCACTGGCTTTTGTGGTCGGGAATGCGGTGGCCCGCGTCGAATTCGAGCTTGCGTGTGATAGTCAGCATATTATTTGATTAAGGTATTTGCAGGAGTTTATGGGTTTGCAGGCTCAGCTTCCACTTCGGGTTGCTTTTGCACGTCTCGATGGCCAGCTTCATGTTGTGCGCGGCCAGGGGGCCGTCCATCGCTTGCACGAAGAAGTTCTCGAAATCCAGTTGTTCGTAGGCGGCCAGGTCTTGCTGGAACTGGGGAATGACCACCTTGATTTCATTACCCTTGTGCACCACCAGGGTGGAGCCCATCTTCGGGCTGACGCAGATCCAGTCCACGCCGGCCGGCACGGGCAAGGTGCCGTTGGTTTCGATGGCGATGGTAAAGCCCACCGCATGCATGGCGTCGATCAGCGCCGTGTCCAGTTGCAGCAGCGGTTCGCCGCCCGTAAACACCACGTATTTGCTGGGCGCGTAGCTGGCCGGCCACAGGCTGTCGATCAGCGCGGCCAGTTCCTGCGGTGTCTTGAACTTGCCGCCCAGCTCGCCATCGGTGCCGACGAAATCCGTGTCGCAGAACTGGCATACGGCCGTGGCGCGGTCGCTTTCGCGGCCCGTCCACAGGTTGCAGCCGGAAAAGCGGCAAAACACGGCTGGACGGCCCGCATGCGCGCCTTCGCCCTGCAGGGTGTAAAAAATCTCTTTGATGCTATAAGTCACTGTATTTCCTAAGAGCTGGCTGGCGTCATCGCGCAGGGCGAACGCATCGAGGCCGGCGCACTGCACCGTCACCGCAAAAGCCGATTGACAACCCTCTATTATATGCCGCCACGACACTTCCCGTGCAAATGCCGTGCCTGCCACCTGCCGCCGCCGCATCCAGGGGGCAAGAAAGCCACACAGGCAGGAATAACGACGCAGCTTTTGCGTTTAGACAATATAAATAGCCCCAAGTTAATATATTTTCTGTAAGAGCATTGCCTGATGGAAAACATTTTTGGGGAGCATGGACATGCTGCAACGCTGGATACGTCCGCCGTACCGCCTGAGCATTCTGGCCTGTCTGGCGGCCGCTGCACTCGCTTCCCTGCACGCCGGCCATGCCGCCGGGCCGATGCTGCAGACTGGCGCAGCGTCCCCTTCGATGCTGGCCTGCGCCGTCCTGCTCGGTGCGCTGGCGCTGCTGCTGTGGCGCCTGCGCCGCCTGGCGCTGCGCCTGCAGGCGCTGGAACAGCTGCGCGCGGAAGCCGAGCAGGCGCGCCTGGCGGGCGAGCAGAACAAGGCGCGCGAACAGGAGCGCCTGCGCATCGGGCGCGACATCCACGACGACCTGGGCCAGCACCTGCTGACCCTGAAAATCGACCTGGCCATGCTGCAGACCAGCACGCATGACGCGGCGCCCTTGCTGGCACGGCAACTGGCCATGATGGCGCGCAATGTCGACCTGAGCATCGCGGCGCTGCGCTGCGTCATCCACGACCTGCGCCCGCCCGCCCTCGACGCGGGCCTGCAAGCGGCGTGCGACGGCTTGCTGGCGGACTTCAAGCGCACCACGGGCATCGATTGCAGCTGCGATTACCGGCTCGACGCCGCCGCCGGCAGCGCGCATGGCGCCCTGCTCTACCACGCGCTGCAGGAAGCGCTGGCGAACATCGCCCGCCATGCGCGCGCCACGCATGTCCAGCTATGCCTGCAGCAAACGGGCGCCACCCTGGCATGCCGCATCAGCGATGACGGCGTCGGGCTGTCGGGCTCGCCGCCGCGCCTCGGTTGCGGCCTGTCCGGCATGCATGAGCGCGTGGCCGCCGCCGGCGGCAGCCTGCACATCGAAAGCCACAGCGGCGCCGGCACCACCTTGCGCGTGTCGCTGCCGCTGCCAGGCTGCCACGATAAGGCGACGGCCCATCGCTGAAAATATTGCTCAATATCAATACTATCGACTCTCCACACTGCATCATGGCCAGCGAGCCAGCCCCATTCACCCCGAGAAGGATGCTTACATGCCGGATAGCCATGCACATGCCAGCGCATCGCCCTGCGATGCAGCCCAGGGTTTCGCCGTCAAGATGATGGAATTGCTGGTGGTGCCCACCTTTGTCCTCGACGTGCATGGCCAGGTGATGATCTGGAACCGCGCCTGCGAACAGCTGACGGGCGTGCCGGCGGCCGAAGTGCTGCGCACGCGCGAACCGGGCCGCTGCTTCTACAACGACGAGCGTCCCACCCTGGCCGACCTGCTGCTGGCAGGGCGCGGCGGCGACATGCGCGCCCTGCACGCGCAACAGCAATACCGCAGCAGCACGGGCAGCAATCTGTGCGCGGAAAACTGGTGCGACATGCCCCGCACGGGACGGCGCCGCTACCTGGCCGTCGATGCCAGCCCCATCTATGGCAATCACGGCGAACTGATCGCCGTCGTCGAAACCCTGCGCGACATGACGGATGAAAAACGCGCGCATGTGGAGCTGGAACGCCTGGCCACGCGCGACGGCCTGACTGGCCTGGCCAACCGGCGCTGCTTCGACGACACCATCCTGGCCGAATGGCAGCGCGCCCAGCGGCAAGGCCAGCCCCTGTCGCTGCTGATGGTCGATGTCGACAATTTCAAGGAATACAACGACAGCCACGGCCACCAGGGCGGCGACCTGTGCCTGCGCAAGGTGGCCGGCGCCGTGGCCAGCGAAATGCGCACGAACGATCTGGTGGCCCGCTATGGCGGCGAGGAATTTGCCGTCATCCTGCCGAACCAGTCGCTCAAGGGCGCGGCCATCGTGGCCGAACGCATCCGCCAGCGCGTGGAGCGGCTGCAACTGCCGCGCAAGCGTCCCGACGGCGCCTGCGTCACCGTCAGCATCGGCGCCGCCACGGCCCTGCCCGGCCCCGGCACGGAACTGGGGCAGCTGATCCACACGGCCGACTGCGCCCTGTACCGCGCCAAGCACCTGGGCCGCAACCGCATCAGCCTGCCGGAAACGACGCTCACCTAGGCAACAAGGAAGCACGACCAAATTTGGTGTATATTTGGTCCTATCATATTTTTTTCGCATTCGGAGCCGCCATGGACTTCAAGGAACGCATCAAGCCGATTTCCTATCTCAAGGCCAATACCACCGAGATCGTCAACAGCTTTGACGCGGGCCAGGACGAGCCCATCATCATCACGCAAAATGGCGAAGCGAAGATGGTCGTGCTGTCCATGCACGCGTATCAGGAAGGCAAGCGGCAAGCGCGGCAGATGCAGGAGCAGCATGCATTCATGAAACTGATCGCCATGGGCAACCAGGACATCGCGCGCGGCGACGTGATGTCCGAAGAAGACTTCCTGGCCAGCCTCGATCACGACTGACATGGCGCGCATCGTCGTGCTGAAAAGCGCGCAAGCCGATTTCAATGAACTGCGCAGCGACTTCAAGGCACGCCACACGGCGGCCGCCCATGCCCAGTTCATCGCGGCTTTCCGGCAATTATTTGCCGATCTCAAGACCTTTCCCGACAGCGGCACGCCCGTCGAAGCCGCCCGTGAAGTTGGCATGGATGTGCGACAACGCCTGTGCGAAGAAATCCGCGTCGTGTATCACCATGAGCGCGCGCACGACATCGTGTACATCCGCATGTTCCTGCCCACCAAACGCGACTTCCTCGCCCACTTGACGGCGCGCATCCTGCGGCCCGACTGTTAGCCCCTATGCAGGGCGGCACGAATATTCTATGCTGCGGCGTTGCACTTTCCACATTCCAAGAAAAGAAGGAGCCCCCGTGTCAAGAATCATGCCCGTTTTATTACCCGCTTTCGCCCTGGCCCTGTCGGCCATGGCTTCGTCGAACCTGGGTGCCGCGCCCGTCAAACCTGCCGCCGCCCACGGCGTTGCCGCCAGCAAGGCCGATTTGCTGCCGTTCAAGGCGACGGAAAAGACCCTGGCCAACGGTTTGAAGATCATCATCGTGCCGACCGGCTTCCCCAACCTGGTTTCGCTGCAGATTCCCGTGCAGACGGGTTCGCGCAATGAAGTCGAGCCGGGCAAGTCCGGCTTTGCCCACTTTTTCGAACACATGATGTTCCGCGGCACCAAGGCTTATCCGCCCGAAAAATACCAGGAAGTCATCACCCGCGCCGGCGCGCGCCAGAATGCGTATACGAGCGACGACCTGACGAATTACCACACGACGTTTGCCAAGCAAGACCTGGAAACCGTGCTGAAGGTGGAGGCGGACCGCTTCCAGCATCTCGACTATGCGGAAGACGCGTTCAAGACGGAATCGCGGGCCGTGCTGGGCGAATACAACAAGAACAGCGCCAATCCCGTCTCGAAACTGTTCGAAGTGATGCGCGACAGCGCCTACACGACGCATACCTACAAGCATACGACGATGGGTTTCATCCAGGACATCGAAGACATGCCGAACCAGTACGCGTATTCGAAGGTCTTCTTCGACCGCTGGTACCGTCCCGAGCGCACCACCATCATCATCGCCGGCGACGTGGAACCCAGCAAGCCATCGCGCTGGTGGAAAAGTACTGGAGCGCCTGGCAGCGCGGCAAGCAGCAGGCGGCCGTGCCCGTGGAACCGGCCCCGCGCGGCCCCGTCTACAAGCACGTGGCCTGGCCAACGCCGACCCTGCCATGGGTCGCCGTCGGCTTCCACGCGCCCGCGTTTTCCGTGAAGGACAAAGACCAGGCCGCATTGTCGACCCTGCTGTCGCTGTCGTTCGGCCGCACCTCGCCGCTGTACAAGCGCCTGGTGCAGAACGAGCAAAAGGTCGATCAATTGTTCGACATGACACCGGAGCGGGTCGACCCGACCCTCGCCGTGCTCGGCGCGCGCGTGAAAAACATCGATGATGCCGTCTACGTGCGCGACGCCATCCTGGCTACCGTGGCGCAGCTGCGCGATACGCCAGTGAGCGAAAAAGACTTGGCGGATGCCAAGTCGGCGGAAAAATACGGCTTGATCCGCTCGCTGGACAACACGGAGCAGATCGCCGGCACCCTGGCTTCCTTCGTGCATTTCGACCGCTCGTACGCCACCATCAACCAGTACTACCGGCTGATCGACACGCTGACGCCCGCCGACCTGCAGGCAGCCGCGCGCAAATACCTGACGGACGACGGACTGGTAGTGACGACCCTGTCGCACCAGCCGATGGCGGCCGCCATTGCCACCACGCCGACACTGGCCAGCCTGCTGCCTGCCGCCTCGAACGCGAAGTTCGACGTGCTGGTGCAAAAGTCCGCGCTGCCGCAAATCCGCTACAAGCTGCTGTTTACGGCCGGTTCCGCGCAAGATCCGCAAGGCAAGGAAGGCCTGGCCGCGCTGACGGCAGCCATGGTGGCGTCCGCTGGTTCGTCCGAGCGCAAGATCGACGAAGTCAACCAGGCCCTGTTCCCGCTGGCCGGCAGTTTCAGCCAGCAGACGGACAAGGAAATGACGACGTTTACGGGCTCCATCCACAAGGATAACTGGACGCAGTTCAACGCCATCGCCCTGCCCCTGCTGCTCTCGCCCGGTTTCCGCGAGGATGACTTCCGCCGCCTGAAAGATGCGCAAAAGAATGCGCTGCTGCTGGACCTGAAGGACAATAACGAAGAGGAATTCGCCAAGGAACGCCTGCAAACCAATGTCTACGCGGGCACGCCGTATGGCCACCCGGTGCTGGGTACGGTCGCCGGCATCGACGCCATCACCCTCGACGATGTGAAACAGTTCTGGAAGAGCGCCTACGCGCAAGGCGCCGTCAAGGTGGGCATTTCCGGCGATGTGTCCGACGCCATGACGGCCTCGCTGACGCAGGCGCTGGCAAGCTTGCCGGCCGGCCCCGGCTTGCCAGCCACCGTGAAACCCGTGGGCCGCAAGGCGCAGGGCCTGGAAGTGGAAATCATCGAGAAGAACACGCGCGCCACGGCGATTTCCTTCGGCTTGCCTTTGGAGGTGACGCGCACGCACCCGGACTTCCCCGCCCTGTGGCTGGCGAAGACGTGGCTGGGCGAGCACCGCGCCTCGAATTCCTACCTGTACCAGCGCATCCGTGAAATCCGCGGCATGAACTATGGCGACTACGCGTACATTGAAGCCTTCCCGCGCGGCATGTACCAGTTCTTCCCGAACCCGAACCTGGGCCGCAAGGCGCAGCTGTTCGAAATCTGGATCCGTCCCGTGGCGCCGGACAACGCCCACTTCGCCCTGCGCGTGGCCCTGACGGAATTGGGCAAACTGGTCGACAACGGCCTGACGCAGGACGATTTCGCCACCACCCGCGATTACCTGATGAAGAACGTCTTCGTCATGACGTCGACACAGGATCAGCAGCTGGGCTATGCGCTCGATTCGCAATGGTATGGCACGCCAGAGTTCACCAAGCTGATGCGTGATGGCTTGTCGAAACTGACGGTGGCGGACGTCAACCGCGCCATCAAGCAGCACCTGTCGGCGCAGAACCTGTCCGTGGTGATCGTCGCCAAGGATGCGGCCGGCTTGAAGGAAAAGCTCGTCAGCGACGCGTTTTCGCCCATCAAGTACGACGGCAACAAGCCGCAGGCGCTGCTCGATGAAGACAAGGTCATCGGCGCGATGAAGCTGAACATCAAGCCGGCCGCCGTCACCGTCACGCCGGCGGCGCAGGCGTTCGCGAAGTAAGCGTTTCGCCAGATCAAGCTCGTCCGGCAAGCTGCATTGGACGAGGTTGATCTGGCATTCGGCGCGGCCAAACCCGCCTTCAAGCCTTAAATCCCGGTCTTGGTCGCAAAGTATCATCTTGGCAATCGGCTTATCCGCATACTGTTTTCGACTCTTCCCGAGTGAAAACCATGACAAGGATAGCCATGCACCTGCTCCATCCCCACCTTTACGCCACTTGCATCCTCGCCGCTGCCGCCCTGCCGGGCGCCCTGTACGCGCAGGCGCCGGCCCTCGCCGGACAGTGGCAATTCCAGACGGCGACAGGCACGACCACGACAAATGGCGTCGAGGTCGACCTGATCGACACGGGCATCCTCGACATTACCGAAGAGCAAGCCGGCTGGCGCGCGACGATCGCGTGGCTCGACGAACGGGGCCAGCTCACGCCGCCGCGAACGGTCAAGGGTACGCCAGGCCCCGCCGGCACCATTTTCAGGCACGGCGGCAAGCGCGTCAGCACGGGGCGCAACGGCCAGGACATCAGCACCGAGGTGACGATACGCTGGACCTTGCAAGCCAAGGGCAACGTGCTGAGCGGCGAACGCCTGGTCGAAACCGATGAGAATGAACCCAAGCCCGTAAGCGGCACGCGGCTGAAGGAACGCTATGTGCCGCCGGCACTGCCGGCCGCGCCGCCAGTGCCAAGCGGCGCCGCGCGCGGCCCTTCCACGCCGGCCGAACGCGCGCGCGTGGTGCAGATGGCGCAAGAGGCGCAGCGCGATCCCCTGGCCGTGCAACAGCGCGACGGCGCCTGGCTAGGCGCATGGATCGAGGCGATTCCCGACTTCACCTTACCGGCCAGTGCGCTGGAAAGCTGGCTGTCCATCGCCAGCCAGGCCGCCATCCGCGAGGCGACAGTCTTTCAATACCTGGCCAGCGCGATGGCTTTCCAGATCGAACACCCGGACCAGGCCGGGCGGCAAAGCGCCAGCGACCTGGCGGGGATGCAGGGCGTGCTGCGCGCCTACGAAACCCTGCTGCGACAGGATAAGCTGCACCGTTCCGCCAAGCTGGACGCGGCGCTGGCGGCGCGCCGGGAAGACAGGCTGCCCGCCTTCCTCGCCACGCTGTCCGGCAGGGATGCTGGTATTGAAGCGACGACATCGCCATCCGGCGACGCCAAGGCGCGCCGGATTGTGGCGCTGGGCACCAGCGAACCGCGCGCAATGGACTGGCTCGACATCCTGAGCAACCGCTTCGGCGGCCGCATGGCCGGCAGCGATGCCTACACGCATGCGGCGCAATGGGCGCGCATGCAACTGCATCAATGGGGTGTGCAAGCCGAGCTGGAAGAAGCGGGCCACATGCCCGTCGGCTTCAACCGCGGTCCCTGGTCGGGCAAGATGCTGGCGCCCCGGGAGCAGCCCCTGCGCCTGGCGACGCCCGCCTATACGGCCGGCACCCGTGGCGTGCAGCAAGGCCTGGCAATCGTGGGGCCGGCCACCCTGGAAGAGGCGCTGGAGCGCGCCGCGCAATTCAAGGGAAAATGGGTGCTGACCGGCGGCGAAAACAGCGGTGGCGGGCGCGATGGCAAGACCGTCCACCAGCCCAGGGCCATCACCCGCGTGCTGATGCAGGCGGGCGCCCTCGGCACCATCCAGTCCGGCGAAGAACCGCTGTATGCCGCCAGCGCCGCGCCCACCGCGTGGGCGGCCCTGCCGACCTTGCCAGACATCAAGCTGGCCGCGCCACAATATGCCGACATCCGCCAGCGCGTGGCGCGCGGTGAAGCCGTGACCCTGGAGTTTGACATCCGCAACTGGTTCTACCCGGGGCCGGTGGCGTATCACAACGTCGTCGCCCGCATTCCGGGCACGGAAAAGCCGGAGGAAATCGTGCTGATCGGTGCCCACCTCGACAGCTACGATGGCGGCACGGGCGCAGCCGACAATGGCGTCGGCGTGGCCACCATGCTGGAGGCGATGCGCCTGCTGGCCAAGTCCGATGCCAGGCCGCGCCGCACCATCATGCTGGCGGCCTTCGGCGCGGAGGAAATCGGCCGCAAGGGTTCGTTCGCATTCGCCGAGCGGCATGCGGGGGAATTGCACAATATCGTCATGATGCTGAACCGCGACGGCCGGCCTGGCGCCATCGACGGCATTGCGATTCCCTCGGCCTGGAAACCCGTGTTTGGCCGGGTTGAACAGGCCCTGCAAGACATCCACCCCGTGTTCGGCTTCGCCACGACCATCAACGACGTGCCGCGCGATGCCAGCAAGGCGATGAATGCGCGCGCCGGCAGCGATGACGCCGTCTTCAGCCTGCATGGCGTGCCGACGCCGAAGTTTACCGTGCTCGGCGATTTCGACTATGCGCGCGTGCATCACACGGTACTCGATACCTATGACAGCGTGCAACCTTTCAGTTCGGCGCAGCAATACTCCGCCATCGCCATCGCCTTGAGCGCGTATGAAGTGGCGAACGCGCCGGAGGAGCTCAGCCGAGAGGGCTATTATCGCGCCGCCAAGGCGGCGCAGTAGGCGTCCCCGCCAGCATCACTCGAAGGGATTGGCCACCGACGTCACTTCGGGCGGCGGCAGCTGGTCGGGCAGTTCCTGCTTTTCCAGCTGCGCCACCACGTCGCCCAGCAGTTTTTGCAGCTGTTTCGCCAGCGCCAGGCCCGGCTTGTCCAGGGTCAGGTCGATGTCGCCGCTGATGCTGATGCGGTCGATCCTGTTTTCGATAGTCAGGCTGCCAATGTCCAGCACATCGCTTTCATTGGCATACGGGACGAATTTCTTTGCGCACATGGGATTTCCTTTTTGACGGTCTTATTTCTTGGACTTGCTCTTTACCTTGGGCAAACTCAGCATGCGCAACTTTTGCTGCCGCGTCAGCGACGGTAACAGATCGATGCCTATCCTGTCTTCCAGTTGCGCAATGCTCAACACTTCATACGTCTTGGTATCGACGTTTTCAATGAAGTAGGCGGCGCCGGCGCGCTGGCGCGGGCTATACACTGCCTTGTACAGATGGCTGGGCACAATGACTCTTCCCACCTTGCGCAGGTTGCCGCCAATAAAAGCCGGGCCCGTGATCACGTACAGGTCGCCTTCCTTCTTCGCCATCTTGCGCACGGCGCCCTCGATGCCGGCCCACACATAGCGGTTGTTGCGCGCATCTTGCGGCACCATGTTGGCGAGGGTGAAGCTGTCGCGCTGGCTCTGGCGGTCCGGCATGTCGCCGTTGGGCGCCATGTGGCCACGGTCGAAGCCGCTGCGCGCATAATCGGCCAGTTCCGCGCGTTGGGCGGCGGGCAGCTTGCGTTCGGCATGGAAAGAGTTTTCGCGCGACAAATCCTGTGCAGCTTCCAGGTTATTCGCCGTCAAGTGTTCAGCCGACCACAGCGGCGTGCGCGTGATACCCGAGTGCATCACGCCAAACACGTTGTAGCACAGCTCCTTGGTGGCCACGTCCAGCTTGGGGTTGGTGATTTCCGGCTTGCGGCCATCGACGTAATGGGCAGGACAGGCATCGGCATGCGCCAGGTTCGCGGCAAAGGCGGAAGCCAGCAGGCCGCACGCCAGGGTCAGCCTGGCGATCAATCGTTGAATCATATTTCCCTCTGAAATCTTGCAGGCCAGCATTCTAGCGGACGCCGGCCCTCAGCACCAAGCTGCACAAACCTCGCGTGCGCGGCGAAAAACAGGCGTACAGGCGGTCCTGCGCAGAGCTGGCGTAAATAAAGGCCAACAGGCCGCGCACAGCCATTCATATCTGCTAAGATTGCCTTGATTTGTTCGCATCGACCATTCAAGATTTGGAGAGCATATGATCAAAAAAACCCTGCTGCTGATCGTTGTCGTCGTCGCCGCCATCCTCGGCTATGCCACCACCAAGCCCGACACCTTCAGTGTCCAGCGCGAAATCACCATCAAGGCCCCGCCCGAGAAAATCGCCGCCCTGATCACGGACTTCCACTACTGGGCCGCATGGTCGCCGTGGGAAAAGCTCGATCCGGCCATGCGCCGCACGTTTACGGGTCCGGCCAATGGCCTGGGCGCGCAATATGCGTGGACGGGCAATGACAAGGTCGGTGCCGGCCGCATGGAAATCACGGAAGCGGCCCAGCCCGAACGCACCGTCATCAAGCTGGACTTCCTCAAGCCGTTTGAAAGCCATAACACCACCACCTTTACCATGGCGCCCGAAGGCGATGGCACCAAGGTGAACTGGACCATGACGGGCCCCAGCCCTTACGTCAGCAAGGTCATGACGGTGTTCGTCAGCATGGATACCATGATAGGCAAGGATTTTGAAAAAGGCTTGAACAACCTGAAGGCGGCGGCGGAGCGCTAAGCCCGCTCACCGCCACCAGACACAGGGCCCGCGCGGCCCTGTTTTAGTTGGCGCCGCCCCTTGCGGGGGGCATGCTTAGAACTGCTCGATCCAGGCCGCCAGGTGGTCTGGCGTGAGCGCCGGTTCAGCCTGCACCACCTTGCCTTGCAAGCCTTGCTCCGTCTTGCTGAGCTGCAAGGACCAGCCGCGCCGCGCCAGCCACAGCAAGCTGGCCAGCCAGAACGAGTGGATGGGCGAGACGGGCGTGGTGGTCGGCGCTTCCAGGAATTCCGTCAGCAGCCGGCCATCGAGAAACAGCGCCGTGCCGCCCTGGTTTTGCAGCGCCGCGCCAAACACGGGCAGCAACATGTCGATCGTCTGTTCCACGCCGCGCCCCGGATAGTCGCGTTCGAGCGTGTCGAGCTGCTGGCGCACGGCGGCGGCAAAGGCCGTGCCGCGGAAAGCTTCCGAGCTGACCAGGTCGGCATAATCCATCAGCAGCCAGTCCGGCTCGGGCGGCGTGACGCCGGCCGTCAGGGCCGCCGACAAATACGCTTCCACGGGCAACTGCTGCTCCGGACCAGCCAGGCTGGCGCACAGCGCGTAGAGGGTGCCGATGCGGTTGGCGACGGCTTGCCGCTGGCGCACCATCAGCTTTTCACGCAGCAACTGGGCGTGCTCATTGCGCAAGCGCGCCAGTTCCAGCGCTTGCTTGAGTTCCATGCGCAGGGCCGCGATATCCCACGGCTTCTGGATGTAGCGGTGGATCTGCCCCTGGTTGACGGCTTCCACCGTGTGCTCCAGCTCGGAATACGCGGTGGTCAAAATGCGCACGATGTGCGGATGGCGGTCCCAGGCATACGACAACAGCTCGTTGCCATAAGCGCCGGGCATGCGCTGATCCGACACCAGCACGGCGATGCGGTCGGCTTGCTCGTCGAGGATGCGCTTGCCCTCCTCGACCGAGGTGGCCGTCAGCACGACGGCCAGCGGCGCGATAGCGCGCTGGAAATATTTGAGGGCGTTGGCCTCGTCATCGACATAGAGTATCGTCGGCAAGCCTTGCGCCGGCTCACGCTGAGCCGGTAAACGCAGATTGGCGTCAATCATGCTCGTTCCTTATATGTACTGGAAAATTCAGGGTTACCGTGGTGGAAGTGCCAAACTCGGTGGCGATATCGAGGTTGCCGCCGAACGACTGCATCATGCGGTGACAAAACACCATGCCCCAGCCCTTGCCTTCGCCGCCGCCGGTACTGACGGGGTCGATCAACAGCTGTTCGACGATCTCGGGGGCGATGCCGGCGCCATTGTCGCGCACCATGATGCGGCCGGCGTCGATGCGGATGCCGATCGCCGGATGGGCTTGCTCGCCGGCCGAGCGCAAGGCATTCGCCAGCACGGACGATAAAATCAGCGCGACGCAATTGGGCGATTCGGCAATGGAGAAATCGTCGCCCACTTCGACCGTGATGGCGGCGCGCTGGGCCGTGCTCAAGGGATAGCTGTCGAGCAAGGCGGCCAGCAGCTGGCGCGCGCTGCCGGCGCGGCGTCCGCCCTGCATGCCCGGCCCGGCACTGGCCAGGCGCACCGTGTCGATAAAGCTGGCAAGGACGGACAGGCAATAGCGCGCATTGTCGTGCATCAAGGCGGCCGCTTCGCCGATCTCGGCCTGCGGTGCCGCGTCCGCCTGCGCGCGCCGCGCGATGCCGCGCGCAAAATTGGCGATGGCCGCCAGCGGGGTGTTCAATTCATGCGCGAGGAAAGCCAGCGATTCCTCCATCGCCACCAGGCCCTGGCGGCGCGCGGCGCGCTCGCGTCCCGTCTGCACGGCCAGTTGCAGCGCCGTTTGCATGGCGGGCAAGTCGAGCGGCTTTTCCAGCAGGCGGAACACCGCGCCGCCGTTGATCAGCTCGAGCAGCACGTCCTTGTCCGCATACGCGGTCACCAGCATGCAGACGATGTGCGGATAGCGCTGCGCCACTTCCTGCAGCAATTCGCTGCCCAGGCGGTCCGGCATGCGGTAATCGGTGACGAGCACGTCGATCTGGCCGGCCTCGTCTTGCAGCAGCGCGAGCGCCGCATCGACGCTCTGCGCCGTCAGCACGCGGTAGCGTGGCCCGACGGCGCGCTCGAAATACTTGCAGGCGAGCGCCTCATCGTCCACGTACAGCACGCTGGCGCGGCTATCGTTATCCATGTTAGCGGCCCTCCCAATCGGAGCGCTGCAAGTCGAAATTCATGCTGGCCCAGACGCCCAGCTCGCTTTCGGCGCTGAGGGTGCCGCCGTGGCGCTCGATCACGCCATAGCTGATGCTCAGGCCCAGACCCAGGCCCTGCCCCACTTCGCGCGTGGTAAAGAACGGTTCGAACACGCGCGCCAGGTTTTCCGGCGCGATGCCGGGCCCATTGTCGCGCACGCTGATGCGCAGGCGGTTCTCATCCCAGTGGGCCGTGATGCGGATCTCGAACGGCGGTGCATTGCCCTTGCGCATGGACAGCACGGCATTGCCCAGCAAGTTGATCAGCACGCCCACGATGGCCGCCTCGTCGCCGCGCACCAGGGTGTCGACGGGCAAGTCGTGGCTGATGCTGACATTTTTCGTTTCATGCCCCACCAGGCGGATGGCCGCGTCGAGCGCGCTGCGGAACTGGAAATGCCCCGTTTCCAGCTGGTTGCCGCTCTTGCGGTAGGCAAAGGTCTTCAAGTCGGACACGATGTGCTGCACGCGCAGCATGCCCTGCTTGGCGTCGGCCAGGCATTCGCTGACCAGTGCGCTTTGCTGGGCGGCAGGGTCTTCGATGGCCACCTCGATGGCCATCATGCAGAAATTCACGGGGTTATTGACTTCATGCAGCATGCCGGCGGCCAGGGTGCCGATGGCGGCCATTTTCTCCTGCTGCAGCATCTGCCCCTTGATATCGGCCAGGCTCTTGTTGGTTTCTTCCAGCTGCGTGTTCTTTTGCGCCACTTCCGCCTTCAGCTGGAACAGCATGAAGCGGGCGCGCTCATTAAAATAGGTAAATACGGCGCTGATGCTGGCCGACATGATGAGGAACAGGCAGTTGACGACAAACGTGCCCGGCAAGTCGAAGCCGCCCGCATGCCAGGCGCAGGCGGCCACATACAGCAGGCAGGAGATGGCGCCGAAGACCATGTTTTGCCACAGGCCGAACGCCAGCACGATGCCCGACGAATAGATGGCCAGGGTCATGCCCACATAATAGATCGAGGTGGCGCCTTCCGTGACGGCGATCATCCAGGCGATCATGATTTGCGGCAGGATCAGCCAGACAAACGTCAGGCCCTGGATACGGTCTTGCGCCCAGCGCGTGCGCATGGCCAGCACGACGCAAAAGATCAGCACGGACACGACGATGCGCGCGCTGGTAAACGCCGATTGCTTGTCCGGGTACAGGGCCGAATCGAGGCCCATGCCCAGCAGGATCAGCACGATGCCCGTGTACGCCCCGCCGCGGCTGAATTCCAGGCGGAAGTCGCGCAAAACGGCCGTGTAGCCGGCGTGCAGGCCTGGAGTATCCATCAAGGAATGCTCACTTCCGCGAACACATTCACGCCCGTCGCGTCGACATAGATCAGCGGATCCGTTGCGTGCTCGGGCAGCAAGGCCGACAGGCCTTCTTCATTGCGATAGATCAAATGCCACTCCAGCAAATGCTCCATGCCGAACTTGCCCGGATTGTTCGCGTGCACATTGGTGACGAGCAAACGTCCGCCCGGCCCCACGCGCGAGGCGAAGTGCATCAGCAGGCGCGCGCACACCTTGTCGGACAGGTAGTCGAACAGGCCGGCGCAATACACGGCGTCGAAACTGCCGGGCAAGCCCGTGGCGCCCGAGCCATGGCGGCGCTTGAGCAGGTTATGCACGGAATCGTGCACATAGTCGATCTCGACCACGCGCCCCGTGCGCTGCATGATGGTGGTCAGGCGCGCGCGCGTCCAGTCCAGGGTCTCGCTGCTGAAGTCGACCAGCTCGAAGGCCAGCCATTGCGCATCGGGACAGGTTTCCAGGAAACGCTGCACTTCGATGGCCGGGCCGCAGCCCACGTTGAGCACCTTGTAGACGCGCCCGGCAGTGCGCGCCGCGGCCGCCTTCTGCGACAGGAATTCCGTCAGGATATCGATGCGGTTGCGGTGCGCCGTGGCGACAGCCGCCTGCAGGAAGGCCGCATTGACGATCTGAAAATACGTGCTCGGGCCCTGGCGCGGATCGTCCAGCAGCTGGTTGACCATCTGGTAATCGCCCGCATAGCCGAGCGGTTTGGTAAACGTGCGGAAGACGAACGGCGCGCGCAGGATCAATGGATGCAGCGCCGCCTGGGCGAAGGCGCGGTGGGCCGGCGCCCGCTCTTCCTCGACCAGCGAGGCTTCCACCTCGAGCTGGCGCAGGTACAGCTGGGTTTGCTCCATCAGCGGCAAGGCCAGTTCATCGAAGATATCGGGGCGCAGCCGGCCATTTTCCTTGGGCAGCGAGTCGGACAGGTCGACCTGCTCGACCCAGCGCGCCACTTCCGACAGGAAGGCGCGCATTTCGTTGACGACGATCTGGTAATCGCGGCGGATGCGGAAACGCTCGCCCCAGCCGGCGACAAAGGCGCTGGACTCTTTCAGCACGGCGCCCTTGACGACGACCACGTCGCTCAGCTCGCGCCACTCGTCGATCAGGGTCACGGAAACGATGGCGGTCAGGCCCGTGTTGACGCTGCTGATGACGACGGCCTTGCCCACGTAGGCGTTTTTCGCCCCCATGCGCACCGTCACGTCATTGAGCACCTCGCTGACCTGCACAATCGAGTATGGATTATAGATTTCCATGACCAGCGAATTGCGCTGCAAGTTGAAAATCGTGCCACGCACCGCCTCACCCTGGGTGTTGCGGAAACTGACGACTGGATCGATCTGCGATTGTGAATACACGATTGAGCATTATCAAGTTGCCCGGTTTCCGGCACACCACACGGGTGACGCCAGTTTCCAGGCTGGGTTAAGGCACGGCACACCGGTCGTTTGCCGCCGGCCCCGCCATCAAGATGGCGGTATTGCGGCGTCGTTTGACGCCGTGCCGGAGCGCCTCAAAGCGCGTCTGTTCGCTCTCTGATCGAGTGTACTATGGATGTAGCAGAACGGGCAATTGTTCCCTCAGGAACGACTGTCCGTGGCGCTGGCGCGCAACGCCGGCGATCAACCAGCAACGAACAGTGCCAGCGCGTGACGCAATAGTTGCGGTGTTTGCCCCGTCCAGCGCTTGAACGAGCGGCGGAAGTTGGTGGCATCATGAAAGCCAAGGTAGGCGGCCACGGCATCGTTATCGTAGCCATGGGCCTGGAACAGGTAGATGGCCTTGTGCGCGCGCACCTGGTCCAGCTCGGCCTGGAAATGCGTGCCATGGCGCGCCAGGTGGCGTTTCAGGGTGGCGGGACTGACGCCGAATTCCTGCGCCGTGCGCTCCAAGGTCGGCGCGCAGCGGATATTGGCCAGCAGGTAATCGTACAGCGCGCCGAGCAGGCTCGCTGCCGGCACGGGCGCCAGGGCGGCCGCCCGCAAGGCCAGCGCGGCCGCCGTGGCATTGCCGCGCGGCCAGGGTTTGTCGAGCCAGCTGGAATCGATGAGCATGGCATCGACCTGGCAATCGAAGCGCAGCGCCTGGCCCAGGTGCACCTCATGCTGTTCGACGTGGCGGGGCCGCGCGCGGTTGAAGCAGAAGCGCCACGGCAGGGACTGCCCGGCCAGCCAGCGGCACATGGCCGCCAGTGCCGTCATGTGCATTTCCACCAAAAAAGGCAGCTGGCTCGGCGCCCCGAATGCATCGACCCAATACAGCACATGCATGTCGCCCGCTTCGCGCAAGCGCGGCTGCAGCAGCGGACACAGCAAGGTATGAAAGCCGCACAGGATGCCCAGCGCCTGGCGCAGATTCTGTGCCTGCAGCAAGGCATGGCTGGCGGCGCCGTAATGGCCGGGCAGCATTTGCTGGCCCAGCATGAAGCTGGTGTCGGCACTGTCCAGGCCGCGCGCCACGTTGGCCAGCAATTGCAGGTATTGCGCGGCGCTGACCTGGCTTTCCTCGGACGGCAGCGCGCCGCCATCGAGACCCGTGCCCTTGAGCAGCGGGGCCACAGCCAGCTCCCGGCTGCGCGCGTAATCGAGCACCAGCGCCGGCTGGTGATGGGCCGCGATGCTGGGGTCGCCTTGCTGGTTCAGCGGCATCAGGCAGGCGCGGCGGAACTGATTCCGGCACCGGAGCGCGGCGTTTCCACGGCCCGGCTCAACTCGGCCAAGACCACTTCCGGCACGCCATCGGTCAGCGAGCAGGCATGCCGCAGGCTCAGGCGGATTTCGCGGTTATCGTTGGCGTGGTGGCGCATCTGCCCGACCATGGCGCACAGGTGGCGCGCCTTCACGGCCGCATCTTCGCGCGACACGCCCGGCATCAGCACGGCAAAGCGGTCGCCCGCATAGCGGCACAGCAAATCGTCATTGCGCAAGTTCAGCAGCAGCATGTGGCCCACGGCTTGCAGCACGCGGTCGCCTTCGCGGTGGCCGTATTCGCGGTTAATCAGGTGAAAGCTGTCGATATCGAGCAAGACCAGCGCGCAATCGAGGCCGGGACGGCGCTCCTGCTCCAGGCGCATCTGCGTGCGCAGGTAGCTGGCGTCGGCCAGTTGCGTGATGCGGTCGAAAGCGCGGTGGTCGCGGAACAGGCGTTCGCGCTTTTGCAGGTGTTCATTTAACCGGAACTGTTCCTGGCGCCAGTAATACATACCGATCGTCAGCACCAGCATGCCAAACGGAATCAAGGCTTCCAGCCAGTTATCCCACACGGCGCTCTTATCGACGGCAAAGAATTCATCGAGGCAATCGGCCCAGGACCCCAGCATGATGGCGCACAGGCCGCCCGCGATCAAACTCGTCACCAGCCCGCGGGGACGGCTGCTGAGGGTAAACAAGAACCAGATGCCCGCCATGACGGCCGTGCCGCCTTCGCAGACGATATCCATCCACTTCCAGATGGCAAACGGTTTAAGGTGCCCCAGTGTGGCATACAGGAACAAGAACAGGGTCAACGCGAGCGCGGCGGCAATCAGGCTGTTACGGTGCAACGGCAGCATGTGGGAAACCTTTAAAAGTGGTGCTGTCGCCACGATAGCGCCCGCCCATGACGGCACGATGACATGCCCCGCGCCCGTGCGGCAGGTGCAAACGGCTCATCATTAGTAGCGCAGCCGATGCAAATCCGGCAAGCCGCATCCCATGCGCCCCGCGCTGCCAGGTCATTTCAGCTCATGGCAGCGCCATTCCAGCCGGAAAGCGTTCGCATGCCGTTGTTTTCAGGGTGGCAAGCCCTTGCCTGTCACGCAACCGTCATATTTGCTGCCTAGAATCCGCCCGGTTCCTTCCCCCTAACCGAGCTCTTCATGAAAACCATGCACACATCGTTCCCCTCCCCGCTGCGCCTCACAGCCCTGGCCCTCGGCATCATGGCCGTCTTCAGCGGCCAAAGCCATGCGCAAGCGCAAGATGCGGACGGCCAGCCGACCGCCACCGTGGTCGTCAGCGGCCAGCGCGCCAGCCTGCGCAACGCCATCGCCGCGCAAGAGAAGGCCGACAACATCATCAGCGTCATCAGCAGCGACGATATCGGCGGCTTGCCCGACAAAAACGCGGCCGAGGCGCTGGCCCGCTTGCCGGGCGTGTCCGTGCAGCGCGACCAGGGTGAAGGCCGCTACATCACGGTGCGCGGCCTGGGTCCTGACCTGAACGCCGTCACCATCAACGGCGCGCTGGTGCCGTCGCCGGAAGCGGGCCGCCGCGCCGTGGCGCTGGACATCCTGCCAGCCGGCCTGATCCGCACCTTGGAAGTCTCGAAGACCTTGCTGCCGGAAATGGACGCCAACTCGCTGGGCGCCACCGTCGAAGTCAAATCGCTGTCCGCCTTCGACTTGCCGGGCAAGCTGCTGTCGGCCAACGTGGGCGCCAGCTACGATGAAAAAACGGGCAAGACCAGCCCCAGCGGCGGCGCCCTGTGGGCCCAGCGCTTCCTCGACGGCAAGCTGGGCGTAGCCGCCGGCCTGAGCGCGGAAAAGCGCTCGTTCGGCTCCGACGACGTGGAAACGGGCGGCGCCTGGAGCAAGGGTAAATTGTCGGGCCTGGAATTGCGCGACTACCTGCCCGTGCGCAAGCGTGGCGCGCTGGCCGTCAACCTCGATTACCGTCCCGAAGCGGGCAACAGCTGGTTCCTGCGCTCCTTCGTCAGCGAATTTTCCGACGATGAAGTGCGCGACCGCCTGACCATCAGCAATATCGCGGGCGGCAGCCTGGCCGAAGGCCAGACGGCCAGCGCGCGCGCCGAGCGCCGCATCCGCCAGCGCAAGTACACGCAGCAAGTGCGCTCCTTAGTCCTGGGCACGCAACAAAAATCGGGCGACTGGACGCTGGACGTGAAAGGCGGCATGAGCCGCGCCACGGAAGACACGCCGGAGTCGCTGAACGATGGCCGTTTCCGCGGCACCAGCAATTTCGCGGGCATCAGCTTCACGGACACGCAGGAACCAAAATTGAGCGGCCCCGCCTCGCTGTACGACCCGGCCAGCTACGCGCTCAACGCCATCACCCTGCAAAAGCGCTACTCGAAGGACAATGAGCACCACGCGCGCATTGACCTGGCGCGCAAGTTCGACACCGCCACCCTGAAGTTCGGCGCGAAAGTCAGCCGCCGCGAAAAATCCAATGACACGGATCAATGGGCGTACAACAGCAGCAAAACCACGAGCGGCAATTACTGGGGCGCAGGCTCGACCTCGATGAGCAACTTCGTGCAAGGCCATAATCTCGACTACGACCTGGGCAACATCGGCGTGGCGCTGGACCCGGCCCTCATCCGCGCCCGCGTGGCGGGGCTGGACCGCGCCAAGGCGCGCCTGGCCACCGAGTCCATCATCAACGACTACCGCATGCATGAAGACATCAACGCCATGTATGTGCAGAACAGCTATGACTTCGACGCCTGGCACATCCTGGGCGGCGTGCGCGCCGAGCGCACCAGCTTTGAGGCGGCCGGCTCGCAAGTGGACAGCGCCGGCGTCGCCACGGCCTTGACGCGCGAACGCTCGTACACCAACTGGCTGCCAAACCTGCAAACCCGTTATGACCTGGATCAACATACCAGCGTGCGGGCCGCCTGGACGCAAGCCGTCGTGCGCGCCAACTTCAGCCAGCTGGCGCCCGGCATCAGCCTGGCCAGCAACACGGAAGCCGTGATCGGCAACCCGGACTTGAAGCCGCTGAAGGCGAACAACCTGGACCTGGGCATCGAAAGAGTCCTGGGCAACGACGGCGTGATGTCGGCCTACGGCTTCTACAAGGACATCAAGAATTTTACCTACACGACGAACCTGGCCGGCACGGGCCAGTGGGCAGGCTACACGACGGCAACTTCGTATGCGAATGGCGACGCGGCCAAAGTAAAGGGCATCGAACTGGCCTACATGCAGCCGCTGCGCATGCTGCCGGCGCCGTTCAATAAATTCCTCGTCGGCGTCAACGGCACCCTGAGCACCTCGAGCGCGCAAATCGGCCGCTTCGACAAGGCCAGCAACAAGCAACTGAACCGCGATATCCGCCTGCCGGGCCAGTCGAACCAGGTGATGAACTTGATGCTGGGCTATGAAACGGGGCCGGTCAGCGCCCGCCTGGCCCTCAACTACAAGTCGCCTTATCTGCTGGAAATGGGCGGCGACATCCTCGACCAAAGCCAGGACCATATCGTCGCCAGCCAGAAGCAGCTCGATTTCTCGCTGTCGTACCAGATCAATAAACAGTTCCAGTTGATGTTCGAGGCGGCCAACCTGAACAACGAGAAATACTATGTCTACCAGGGCACGAAGCAATACAACGTGCAGAACGAACAATATGGCCGCACCTTTAAAGTGAGCCTGAAAGCCAGCGCCTTCTGATGATGATTTCCAATAACATGAAAAAAACCGTACTCTGCAGCGCTTTGCTGGCTGCCTTCTGCATCATGGGTACGGCACAGGCCGCGCCTGCCCAAGCTGTCCCCTCCTTCACGCAGGAAGCGGAAGAACTGGCCCGCCTGCCCGGCGGCGGCTGGCTGCTGCTCGACAAGCACGGCTTGCGCCTGTTCAACGCAGGCGGCCAGGAGCAGGACCGCATCGCCGTGCGCGCCAAGCAGCTCGACACGCGCAGCGATGGCAACAAGGTGCTGGCCGTGTTCCTGGAAGCGGACACGCAGCGCCCGCTTCTCGTATCCGTCGATGTGCTGGCCGGCAAGCTGGTCAAGCTGGCGCCGTTCCCCATCCCGACGTTTTCCGTGGAAGCATCGTGCCTGTACCGCGACGCCCAGCAGCTAGCCCATCTGTTCTTGATCGGCAAGGATGGGCAAGCGGAACAGTGGGTGATGCAGGGCGAACAGCGCAGCCTGGTGCGTAAACTGGCCTTGCCGCCGCACGCGAAACATTGCCGCGCCGACGATGGCGCCCAGCGCCTGCTGGTGAGCGAGGCCAACATGGGCGTCTGGTCCTATGACGCCGAGTCAGAAGGCATGGGCAAGCGCGAAGTGGTCGCCCTGCGCAAGCCGTACGGCCAGCTGGACGGCGGCGCCGGGGCGCTGGCCGTGCTACCGGGCGGCGTGGCAGTACTCGACGGCAAGGCGGAAAAGCTGCACCTGTTCGCCCATCAGGGAAGTCAATGGACGGCCATGTCACCGCAAGCCGTCGCCTTGAACGTGCGCAAGGGCGACAGCCAGCTGGCACTCAATGGAAATTCGTTGATGTTACGCGGCAAGAATGGTTGGCAGGCGCGGCCCTTGAAATGGGCTGGCAAAGCGGAAACGCGGCCTGCCGTGGCCATCATCGCCCCGCAAGCGCAGACGGAACCGATGGCGCGCCAAGGCGACGCGGCCGACGATCCGGCCATCTGGCTGTCCAGCAATCCCGCCGACGCACGCATCCTCGGCACCAACAAGAAACAGGGTTTATTGGTCTACGACCTGCAAGGCAAGCAGACGCAGCTGCTGGAAGTGGGTCGCCTGAACAACGTCGACGTGCGGCAGAACATCAGTCTTGGCGGCAGCAAGGTCGACCTGGCCGTGGCCACCCAGCGCGACGACAACAGCATGATGCTGTTCACCATCAATGCCAGCGGCGACGTAACGGAAGCGGGCCGTTTTCCTACCGGTCTGAAAAGCATCTACGGCATGTGTTTGTACCAGCCGGCCAGCGGCGGCGTGCAAGCGTTCATCAACGACAAGGACGGCACTTTCCAGCAGTACAGCATCGGCCTGGAAAGCAACAAGTTCAGCGCTACCCTCTTGCGCAGCTTCAAGGTTGCCACCCAACCGGAAGGCTGCGTGGCCGACGACGCCAACGCCCGCCTCTTCCTGGGCGAGGAAACGCGCGGCATCTGGACCACCTCGGCCGACGCCGCCAAGCCGGACGCCCTCACTATGGTCTTGCCGGTGGGCGCGAACCTGACGGCCGACGTGGAAGGCATGGCCATCTACCGCCAGCCTGGCGCCAAGGCCAATACGGGCTACCTGATCGTTTCCAGCCAGGGCGACAGCAGCTATGTGGTGCTCGACGCGCACGCCCCCTACAAGGTGCGCGGGCGCTTCAAGGTGGGCTTCAACTTGCCCGCGGGCATAGACGGCACCTCGGAAACGGACGGCCTCGACGTCACCTCCGCCAACCTGGGCGGCGCGTACGCGCAAGGCATGCTGGTGATCCAGGACGGCTACAAGCGCTTGCCGGACGGACCGCAGAACTTCAAGTATGTGGCGTGGGGGGATGTGGCGAAGGCCTTGAAGCTGGAATAATCAGGCGGGGCCGACCCGGCCGGGGGAATACGCCCTAATGGGGCGCATTCCGTTCCCGAGAAGCCCGGCCCCGATACTATCTGCGCGGCATATCGATATGAAATGGCAGGCGCTTGCCGCACAAGTCCACCATGCCCGACACGGCTAGTCGATCCGCCGACAATTCAAGGATGTTGACGGCCGACAAGTCACCGTACTCCATCATATAGATACCCGATTCCTCTGCCTCGGGATGCATATCCAGCATCCCGATCGCCAGCGCTCCTCCCTGCCCCTCCGGTATGCGCAAGCCATGCAGGAAAAAAGCCGGCGGATACAACGCCCACGACCATTCGGCATCCTCCGGCTCGGTCAAGCGCATAAACACCTCATCGTCGCCATGGATATCGATATTCAGCTCCAGCATGCCGCTGCCATGAGCTTCCAGACTAATGTTTGATTTCGCTACATCCACTTCAAAATTGGTGTTGCCGATACTAAAAACAGTCATTCAATACTTCTCCTGAGTTACAAGCAAATAGACGGTGCGATAAACAGCAAGAAATGCAGGATTGCCGTGTCTTCACCATATTAATTTAACTATTATCAATGCGCACAGCAATGACATTAAACTTTACCACCTTTAATAATGCCAATGAATGCAAGAAAGGTCCGTTTATCCGCAAAACAGATAAAACTTGTAATGTCCGCTTGCGCCCCAAAGCGGCCCTCCAATTCGAAAATTGATGCTCTGTTTTGATGACAAGTGCTAACTAAGAATTTTGTTTTCCAAACCCGAAATGCATGAGTATGCCTAGCTCAAAGGCATGGAAAATCGCAGGCAAAGTGAGATTGCTTTGAACAAGCCATTTTTCTGTAGTTACAATAATTGGTCCAATGACGTTTCTGGTGCAACTTGACATAGGGAAATGTCATAGGACCTAGACATTTCACGAGCATTCGGAAATGGCTCAGCGCCAAGAGCACTTAGCGCTAATTTAAAGAAAAACACCTTGAAAATAGTCCAATTAATTAATCGAACTCCTCGTCGAGCATCTCCCACCCGATCTTTCCTACAGTCTGCAATAGCGCGCGAAGTTCAATATCCAGCACGTTAAAACGAGGATCCTTAGGACCAATTACTGAGATAATTGCTTCTATGATATCGCGACGCAGTACTTGACCTGCCGGAATATTCTTTGCTCGGAGTTGTTCCCAAAGCGCATTTGCATTGAACGGTTTATCATCGGCCAGTTCCCATTTGCATCGAAGTGCGAGTAGTGAATCTCTTTGAACAGAACTGAACCGCGCCTCCGCCTCCCGGATATGTAAGGCTGCGCCGTCTAAGTCACCCGTTGCTATTTCGCATTTGATCCGTTGAGATAACATGGCGAACGGCGGTCTATTTGTTGAATCAATTGCCTTATTTGCAAGTTCGTTCGCCTTTTGTCGATCTCCAAATCGGAACTCGACAGTCGAACATCTGTGGAGGAAGAATCCCTTTTTGTCGACTTCCTCCAAATCTACAAGGGCCTTGCGGGCGCCCGCCTCATCTCCTTCAGCGACTGCAATAGTCACAAGAAGATCGACAATGTATCGGTTCTTTCTGTCATTGCTATTCTGTGCAGAAAAAAGGTGTTCCTTCGCTTTTTGAAGGTCACCCGAATGAAAGTAGCAACTTGCGAGTTCACGATTGATTGCTACTCCTCGTCTCCCTCGTTTTACAGCATCCTCGTAGTGACGAATTGCCTCGGGCAGATTTGACTGAAGCCGATTACTAAAACCCATAAGGAAATAGTATTCTTTCAATGCCCCCAGATCGCGGACCTTTTGTGCTTCCCCAGTAGCCTCGTCGAAACGACCGAGCTGTGCGTACGACCTTGCCATGAAACTAAGTGCATCTACATTTTGCGGCCGCAATAGCAATGCTTGGTTCCCTATTTCCAGCGCACGATCAAATTCACGTTGATGATAAAAATCCTCTGTTAATCGTACCAAGTCGGATGGAAAACTTATCTCGTCGTCGCTCCCTTTCAACTGCGCCAAGTTTCGAGCGCGGAATAGCCCACGCAAGACAGCTAACCCGCCACGATGTACTCCGAACTCGGAAACATAATTTTGTAACGCTTTGGCAACTCGCTGATGAGGAGTTTTCCAACGATCAAAAAGGTGTTGTGCTGATTCTATTAGTGGTTCAGAAACCCGATAAAAACCATCTTCATCAACTTCCAGGATGGATGAATGAATTAACGATCCGAGGCATTTCGCAAGAACCTCTGCATTCAATCCTGTCGCCTGACCAATTACTGCGAGAGGAAGTGGACTGTAAAACGCCAGAACTTCGAGAGTATTAGCTATGGAATCGTCAGAGTTTACTCCATTTAAAGCGGAGGCCAGAACGCGAGATCTGAAATCGATCATCGGTCTTGGTTCGCTGAGCAAGAGATCTAAACCAGATTTCTTTGCCAATTCACCTGCGTAATAAGCAGCAGGCGGGTAACCGCGCACAAACTCAGCCAATCTCTTTATTTGATGACCTTCAAATTTGACGTCGCGCTCACTTAATATTTTTACCAAGAGACGTTCAATGTCATCGTTAGACAGCGCCTTGACCTGTTCGTGAATAACCCCGTCATAAATTACTCCTGGCCCCTCAAGACCAGACGGAAGCCGTCGTAATACCAAGCCAATGTATAAACCTTTTTCTTTTGATATAACCTCCAAAATTGCGCTACATACTTTGGAAATGTTACCATCTTCATTGACTAGGCCACCTGAATCAACCAAAGTCAAGAAAGAACGTTCGCTACCTCTAGTTAGGTAGGTGTTCAACCGTTTAAATAGAAGGTCAACGGACTCCGAGCGTATAACTTCACCAATTGACTTCAGCTGGGCACCGTCAGCCCAAAATTCCTTTTCTGCAGCCAATTTGTAAAGAAGATCTTGAAGTTCGTCACCACTTTCAACCTCTATTGCATAAAAATTTTTGTATTGAAGATAGTTGCGTGCGATGTCTTCCAATAACGTCCTGCGGCCTATCCCTGGCAAACCAATTACAGCTATCGCTCGTGGCAAGTTGCCGGAAATTGGATTAAGTGCCTTGCTAACGCGATCTCTCTCGGAATTTCGTCCGAAGAAGTACACGGACCTCATCGCGCCCAACCGTTTATCTAACGCCTTTCCGATTTCACGAGCCACTACCTTTGGTGACTCGGCTTTGACTACCAAGCCCTTACTTAGCCATGGTGGCAAGTCGGTATGGGCGACATCTTCCAATAGAAAAACAAGGGCATCTTCAAGAAGGCCACTAATCTTCTTATCTTCTGCAATATCAATTTCATATGATACCCAGTCAGATTTTAAAGCGGCCCGACTGGCAAAAAGAACGAAAGTCTCTGCATTCTTCAGACACCGGGAAATTTCTGCCTTGAAGCTTTGCCCTAGATCGAATTCGTGTTTATCCAACAGGTAGTGCTGCCGACCCAGCTCTTTTCCTACTTCTTCGACAAAGGGCTTGTCCGTGGAGGAATGCGAAAGGAATGCTTTCATGTTGGCCTTAGATGTTTTGTTAAATTGATTATATCCACAAGACTTTCACCCATCTACCAATTTGTGACTGTCTCTCCTCGGTTTATCCGGACTCGAAAGGAGCGGTTGCACGTCAAGGACTATGGTGCTCGAAAATCGTCGGAAAGCGAGGTACTCCTAATTTATAACTTCACGGCTGGTACGTGAAAAATATTTCTTGCTGCGGCCGCTTCTGGCTGGAGTCAGTAGTTAGTCATCAACTGGCGTAACCAACAACATCTTTAAGCTTACTTGTTTGTGTGTCCCGAACGTCCGGTAGTGGCCGTTTGCCGATGTTCATGTGCTACAGCTTCCGCCCCGAAGCGGTCGTAGAACCACCGAAGTTGGCGGATCAATGAAGTCAAAGCCCAGCGTCTTGGATATCGTTGATCAACAATGCGAGATCGGGTTTGTCGCCGTACATGTCGAGTTCACGAGTGGCAATCAATCCCATGGAAAGCGGCCCTGGCTTTATTGCCAACGGATTTTCCATCCAGACTCGGCAATGAACTGAGACACGCCACTCAAAGTCTCCACCCATGAATCAAAAGCACGATTTGAATGTGGACCACCATCGCCGTCCCACCATTCAAAGATGAAATAGCCTCCTGTCTTTTTCGCGTCATACTCCACTCGAACCTGATGAGTTGGATGCTCAGAATTTATGATAGTACCTGTTGTATTTATCTTTACCATACCTATCTCTATTCGACGCGGTTGCATTATCTTTCGTCCGTCCGCTCATGGCCGGTTGCCGTCGTTGGCAGGTATCGCCCCGAAGCGGTTATTGCTACAGCATCGCGCGGGACTTTAAAAAATGAAATGCATTTCGATTATTCAGATGAAGACATTTCTGCAACACAGCCCATGTTTTGTTCGTAATCACGTTGCGACGCGCAGATTTTCGTTCATTTCACCATTTTGATGGAGAACGACTTTAACCACGGTATTGGTCGTATCGCGCACGAACTCCATGTGGACTAGTGTGTTTTTTATAAAAAATCCGTTGTTTGAATGGGGATGCACAGGGGTGACGTCGCCCCCGGTGCGAAGCATCAATAACTGGTCAGCATCACGCCAGAAAGTGCGTTGCTCAGTGGCATTCACGGTATAAACGCCGGCGTAGGCGTCGAGCAAGCTGGCGTCCAGATTGATCTCCTTGAAATCTTGGATCGGCTTGTCGATCGCAATCGCAGCAATTTTATGTGCGACATACTCTGGATCTACGATGCCGAAGTCAGCGTTGCTCAGAACTGCTATGAATAGCTGATCTTTCGGCAAACGCAGCCCAAAGGTCTGGAAGCCGTTGATAGCACCACCGTGCGCGAACATCGGTCGTTGCTGCAGCGTTCCGATCTCCCATCCATAGCCGTACGCGCAGGAGCTGCCGTCCACCAACCTGTAGGGTGTAAATGCCTTCGTCCAATTCAATGCGCTGATGAGCTTACCGCTAGCGACCGCATTCTCCCAACGCGCCAAGTCGTCCACGTTCGAGACCAGCGCACCAGCTGCATATGCCTGGCTGATGCTCATCAGATCACATGGGACGAAACTGTTATCGCAATATGTGTGTCCCGCCGCTGCTCGCTGCAGGCTCAGTTCATGGCCTTCGTAGTAGGTGCAATTCATACCGAGGGGTACAAATATGTGTTGTTCTACAAACTTTGCGTAAGACAGCCCCGAAATTTTTTCGATGAGCGCTCCTAGCAAGAAATATCCCGAATTGTTGTAGTTGAAAGCGGTACCCGGCGCGAATTCTAGCGGGTCATTTTTGAAACTGTCGATCACCTCGGTCACCGTAAGCTCGGTGGCAATGTTGGCGTCATAATCCTTCTTGCCCGTATAGCTGACGATGCCCGAAGTATGGGTCAAAAGGTGCTCGACTGTGATCTGACTACCTTGTGCAGGGTAGTCCGGAAAAAAATCTCCTACTTTGTCAGCGAGGGACAATTTTCCTTGTTCGATGAGCATCAAAATGGATACCGCAGTGAATTGCTTGCTAATTGAACCAAGGCGCATCGTTGTTTCGGGCGTCATCATCTCCGGCTTCGCGATACTGGCCATGCCATAAGCTTGGCGGAACATCGTCCTGCCCTCCAGCATGACGATAACAGTGGCGCCTGGCTCATTGGCCTTGTAGAAAGAGGCAATAGTGGCATCGATCAAAGCGGCAAAACCGTTATCGGGGGCGACTGGAGAATTGGCCGTGGCAAGCGTGGGCATTTTATTCATTTTTTCTGTCGTGCTGGACGTATGTACTGATGCAGTTTTCACGCACCATCGGCATTACGCGGTGATCTTCCGTGAGCATGGCATTCAATGCTGCCCTGGGCCGATCTCGGTCGTTTGCGAAGGACCGCTATTGGCCGATTGCCGACTCTTTGAGTCGAAATTCCGATTAGCATTGGTATCGGTCTTTGATGTGCTCATTGTAGTAAATACCCTTGGAGTAGGCACACATGAACGCAGCATGCACATTTGGAGGTACTCAGCAAAAATCATAACTATGCCCCTGCTGGAATTGGATACGCATGCGAGCTGCTTGCTCGTCGTAACCAATTGCAACAATGGCGCTGGAATTTACCCGGACCATTTGCATGGCAGCTCCCGAAAGTGTTAAGACTCAAAATGGTAAAGGCTGTTCGATTAGGAGCGGCGACTTCTGACCATTCGTAAACAATTCCGCAACTGTAGCGTATTTTGCAACATGATATAGAAAAAGAAGCCGCGATGCACCAGTCATGTCAGCAACTACCTCGTTAAATCTCCTCGGCTTACCAATCTGCCAGCGACTGCCAGCCTCAGGCATATTAGAATACCGTCCCATGACCTCCCCCGCCTCGACCTCCGCCCTTCCCGACAGCATCTTGCTCCCTTCCCTGGCCGTACTGGGAGGGCAAATTTCCGTCAATCTGGGGGCGGCGATTGCGAAGAATCTGTTTCCTGTCATCGGGGTCGAGGGGATTACGGCGTACCGGGTGGGGTTTTCTGCGCTGATCCTGCTGGCGATCTTCCGGCCGTGGCGCTACCGGCTGACGCGCAAGGATGTGCTGAACTTGCTGGTCTATGGTTCCGTGCTGGGGTTGATGAATTTGCTGATTTACCGGGCGTTTGCGCTGATACCGATCGGCATCGCCGTCGCCATCGAGGTGACGGGACCGTTGGCAGTAGCCATGCTGTCGTCGCGCCGGCCGCGCGATTTGCTGGCGGTGGCGTGCGCCGTGTTTGGCTTGTATTTACTGTTACCGCTGCAAGGCAGTCCGGGCAGTCTGGACCCCGTCGGCGTGGCGTATGCGCTGGGAGCGGCGCTGTGCTGGGCGCTGTATATCATCTTCGGCAAGCGCGCCTCTACCTTGCAAGGCGGACAAGCCGTAGCCTGGGGCATGACGGTGGCGGCCATGGTGACGGTGCCCATCGGCGTCGCGTATTCGGGCACGGCCTTGCTGGCGCCATCGATTGCCTTGATGGGCCTGGCCATTGCGATGCTGTCCAGCGCCCTGCCGTACTCTCTGGAAATCTTTGCCCTTCGCCGTTTGCCGCAAGGGGTGTTCGGCATGTTCAGCAGCGCGGCACCCGCCGTCAGCGCGCTGGCTGCCATGGCCGTACTGGGAGAGCTGCTGAGCCTGACCCAGTGGCTGGCCATCGCCTGCATCGTGTTTGCGTCGGCCATGGCGGCGCTCGGCGCACAGGGCAGCAAGCGCTAGCGCCATTCAGGCCATCCCGTATCGATTCCTGCGCGCTTCCTGCAGCTATTCCTGCGCTGCTGCTTGGCATCGCTGCGCCGTTGACGGACAGGTTTTGATGCCCGCCTGTAAAATACGTCATTGCTTGCCATATCGTGCACTTCCGCCTCACCGATGACCTATCCATTTCTTTTTCGCTGGTTCTCCCCTCTCGCCGCCGCAGCCGTGCTGCTGGCGCCAGTCGCCGTCGCACAGGCGGCCGCTCCTGCCGCACTCACGGGCAACGCCGAAGCGGGCAAGGCCGCGTTTCGCAAGTGCGCCTCTTGCCACCAGGTGGGGCCATCGGCGCGCGGCGGCTTCGGCCCCAAGCTGACGGGCGTGATCGGCCGCAAGGCCGGCTCCACCACCGACTATAAATACTCGGCGGCCATGAAAAACACGAATATCGTCTGGACCGAGCAAAACCTGGCTGGCTTCCTGAAAGCACCGAGCGACTTCATTCCTGGCAACAACATGCGCTTCTGGGGCATCGGCAACGCGCAGCAAGTGGCCGATCTGCTCGCCTATCTGCGCACGCAATAAGCACATGCAATAACGTCAGCGTCCAAACTGGCCGAGCGCCAGCCTGTACGCAGGCTGGCACATGCACGCGCACAAGGCGGCATCAGGCCCGTGACGCCAGATCAAATTCCCGGCGCTTGCAGCACACCCTTGCGCTTCTTGTGCGCCGCCTCATAGTCGCGCAGACGACTCTAGGGCTTGGCCGGCAGCTTGCGCACGCACAGATAGATGGAATACAGCGCCGCCAGCCCCACCAGCACGTACACGCCGCGCGACGCCGTCGACATGGCACCGAGGATGCGGGCCACGATATCGATATCGAACAAGCCCACCAGCGCCCAGTTCAAGCCACCCACGATCAGCAGGATCATCGAGATCCAGTCCACCACGTTCAGGCGCTTGGCCGTCATTTCCTCCTTTGCCGCTCCGTCCGATCCTGCCTGGATATTCGCCATGTCAGCCTCCTGTGAAGATAAGAAGAAAGACCCGCCGCCGGGTCCGTGCAAGGAACAGTGTAGGCGCGGCACCGCCATGTGCCAGTCGGACGATGCCGGGTATCGAGGTAGGATGCGTCTGCAATACGGCGGGTGATTTTATCTGGCAACATGCCATGCCGCTGTTACTAAACAGACAGTGACTAATTCCAATATGGAAATATTTATAGATTACTTAGTACCGCGCTGCTACACTCATTTCACCCCGGCAACTTCAGGGGACAAGCGCCGCGTCATGCCGCAGGCATGGGAACCGGCCACCATGGGACAACAGCTGAGGGGACATGAATATTTCAAACATACGTATCGGTGTGCGCCTGACCACAGGCTTTTTGCTCACTTCGCTGTTACTGGCCGTGGTGGTGGTCATCAGCACGTGGCAGCTGTCGGCGGTAAGCGGGGAAATCGATAGCAGCGTGAACAAGCGCTATGCGCGCATCGCGCAATTGCAGGCCACGCGCAACAGCACGCAGGAACAGCCTGCCCTGCGCGAGCTCGACCAGCAGATCGCCACGCAATCGGTGCAGATGCGCACGGTGGCCGAAGCGGCCATGGCCCGCGCGCACGATACCAGCGTGCTGATCATTGCGCTGGGCCTGGTCGGCGGCGTGTTGAGCCTGGCGACGGCCTGGTTCATCAGCAGCGGCATCGTGCGGCCCTTGCGGCATGCCGTCAAAGTGGCGCGCAAGGTGGCTGGCGGCGACTTGAGCGAGCATATCCGCGTCGATTCCCGCGATGAAGTGGGGCAACTGCTGCAGGCCCTGAAAGACATGAATGCCAGCTTGATCACGATCGTGGGCGAGGTGCGCGGCGGCACGCACGAGATCGCGGGCGCCTCGGGAGAGATTGCCGCCGGCAACCTGGACTTGTCGCAGCGTACCCAAGCGCAAGCCAGTTCGCTGGAGCGCACGGCCGCCTCGATGGACGAGCTGACTGGCACCGTCAAGCAAAATGCCGATAACGCACGGCAAGCCAATCAGCTGGCGCAATCGGCCGCCGCTGTGGCAGGCAAAGGGGGGACGGTCGTGGCGCAAGTGGTCGATACCATGAGCTCGATCAACGCTTCCTCGAAAAAGATCGTTGACATCATCGGCGTCATCGACGCCATCGCCTTCCAGACGAATATCCTGGCCCTGAATGCCGCCGTGGAAGCGGCGCGGGCCGGAGAACAGGGGCGCGGTTTTGCCGTCGTGGCCGCTGAAGTGCGCACCCTGGCCCAGCGTTCTGCCGGCGCGGCAAAAGAAATCAAGCAACTGATCGGCGACTCCGTCGAGCGGGTCGACGCTGGCGCCCGCCTGGTCGACACGGCCGGCGCCACCATGCGCGAGATCGTGGCCAGCGTGCACCGCGTCACGGACATCATGGGCGAGATCAGCATGGCCAGCGGCGAGCAATTGTCCGGCATCGAACAAGTCAATGCCGCCATCGTGCAGATGGAACAGGTGACGCAGCAAAATGCGGCCCTGGTGGAGCAGGCATCGACGGCGGCGGCCAGCATGCAGCAGCGCGCCACGCTACTGTCAGGCACGGTGGGCATCTTCAAGCTGAGCCGTGACCAGGTACCTGCCCAGGCCGCGCACGGCATCAGCCTGGTAGCCGGACAGGCTGCGCACGCCATTTCCACGCCGGCAAACCACCCTGCCGCAAGCGTTAGAGCGCGGCTGAAAGCCTGAGTTCCCCCGTCATCGCAGCGCCGCCATAGAATCGCTATAGCTGCTTGTACATGATGGTGGTGGCGTCCAGCCGGTCGCCGGCCGGCGCCAGCGCATAGCCGGGGATGCTGCCGGCCACCACATAGCCGAGCGACAAGTACAGCGGTTCCGCGTGGTCGCTGCTGCGCGTGTCCAGGGTCAGCAGGCTGCGCGGCAAGAGGCGCGCCTGTTCTTCCAGCGCCTGCATCAGCTGGCGCGCAAGGCCGCGCCGGCGGAAAGCGGGCGCGACCAGCAGCTTGCGCACTTCGGCCCGGTGTGCCTGGTTCGGATTGGTATCCCAGTCCAGCTGCACGGCGCCCGCCACCTGCCCGTCCACCTCGGCCACCAGCAGCAGGCGCACGCCGCGCGTGACGGCCGGCAAGACGTTATCCGTCCAGAACGCCTGGCTGGCCGCCGTGTCGAAGGGCAAGATAAAACCGATACTGGCGCCGTCGTGCACGCAGTTTTGCAGCAAGGCCCCCAGTTCCGGCAAGCGGTCACGTATATCGGTGGATGAAAAATGGCGTAGCGATACGGACATGGTGGCCTCAGACAAGAAAGAGAAAATAGCGGGCGCCGCTGTCCGGCAGCGTCGTGACCGCGCTGGGGCCATGCAGCTGGTAGCGCAGGCAGTCGCCGGCCAGCAAGTCGTGGGAGCGGCCGTCGACGGTCACGTTCAGCTTGCCTTGCTGCAGCAACAGATGGTGTTCCATGCCGGGCCGGGGCGAGGCCGCGTAGGCGATCGTCACGCCAGCACCCAGCTCGCATTCGAGCGCTTCGCCAGCCAGCGCGCGCGACGGGGGCGAAACGGAGCGGCGGATAAAGCCCGTGTCCGGGTCGCTCCACACGCTTTGCTCGGCCCGCCGCAGCAGGGGTGGAAAGTCGTCTTCCACCATGCGTAGCAGGCGCGACATGGCCAAGCCATATGCGGCGCACAGCTTGCCCAGCACGCTCGTGGTCGGGCTGACCTCGCCATTTTCCAGGCGTGACAGGGTGGCGCGGCTGACCTGGCTGGCACTGGCCAGCTGGTCCAGCGACCAGCCCCGCTCCACACGCAACTGCTTTAAACGTGCCGCCAGCCGCTGTTCCGTATCGCTTTCTACGAATGTTGAATTTTCCATATATGGGAATTTATTCCCAATATGGAAAACAGTCAAGCTGTTTGCCTGATCCCGCTAGCCTGCCATGCGTGTGGCGTGGCGGCACAGCTCCAGGAAGCCGGCCAGGCGCGGGGAAAGGATTTTCCTGGACTGGCGGATCAGATAGAAATTACGCTCCAGCGGCGGCAGCATGGTTTCCAGTTCTACCAGTTGCCCGCTGGCCAGCAAATCGGCCACGACGACGCGCGACAGGCAGGCGATGCCCAGCCCCGCCGCCGCGCCATATTTGATAGCTTCCGAATTGCTGAACTCGCCCGCGGCGCGCAGATAGTGCAGATACGGCACCAGCGCCTGCTCCACGGCTTCGCGCGTCCCCGAGCCCGCTTCGCGCAGCAGCCAGCCCGCCTGGTTCAGCTCCGTAAAGCTGAGCAGATGGCGCAATTGCGCCAGCGGATGCGTGGGCGCGGCCACGATCAGCATCTGGTCCGTCAGCCACGGCTCCACCAGCAAGCCCGCTTCGTGGCACGGCCCTTCGATCAGGCCGATATCGACACGGAACTCCGCCACGGCGGCGGCGATGTCGGCCGTGTTGGCAATCGTCACTTGCGGAATGCTGCGCCCGTATTGCTGCGCCGCCAGCGCCAGTATCTGCGGCAGCAAATAGATGCCGATAGTGGTGCTGGCGCCGATCTGCAGGCTGACGGGCACGGACGGGTCGGCGCCCGCGAACTGGCGCTCGATGCTGGCGGCCCCGTCGCGCATCTGGCGCGCCTGCGGCAACAGCAGGCGGCCATTGTCGTTGAGCAGCAAACGCTTGCCTACACGGTCGAACAGTTGCGCTCCCAACAAGGCTTCCAGTTCATTCAGGGCCGCGCTGGTGGCCGATTGCGACAGCGCAATCAACTCACCGGCCGCACTGGTGCTGCCCGTATCCGCCACGGCGAGGAAAATCTGCAGTTGCCGCAAGGTCAACGCCATTTTATCTACCTATTTAATCGGTTAAATATACAAAAACAATCCGTTTTACCATTTAATCGACGAACTGTACAGTCATGCCATACGAACCAGGAACCACGGAGTACGGCATGTCATCCCTCTCAACAAGCAACACAACAAGTTTCAGCGACCGCTATGGCCGTCTTCTCCCCGGCCTGCTGCTCAGCGGCGTGATCGCCTGGGGCGCCATTCAACTGGGCAAGCTGGAATGGATGCAAAGCCACGGCATGAGCGCCCTGACCCTGGCCATCATGCTGGGCATTGTGCTCGGCAATAGCGTGTATGGCCGCCTGGCGCCCACCTGCGGCGCGGGCGTGACCTTTTCCAAACAGACACTATTACGACTCGGCATCATCCTGTATGGCTTTCGTTTGACCTTCCAGGATATCGGCCAGGTGGGCCTGGCCGGCATCGCCATCGACGCGCTGGTGCTGGCGTCCACGTTTGGCCTGGCCATGTTTCTTGGCACCAAGGTATTCAAGCTGGAACGCAACAGCGCCATCCTGATCGGCGCGGGCAGCTCGATCTGCGGCGCGGCGGCCGTGATGGCGACCGAGCCCGTCGTCAAGGGACGCAGCGAAGATGTCACCGTGGCCGTCTCGACCGTCGTGGTCTTCGGCACCATCGCCATCTTTTTGTATCCATTGCTGTACCAGCTGAATCAAGGCTGGCATGTGCTGGCGGCAACACCATCCGCCTTTGGCGTGTACATCGGCTCGACCGTGCATGAGGTGGCGCAGGTGGTAGCGGCCGGAAAGTCGATCGGGCAGGAAGCGGCGAATGCGGCCGTGATCGCCAAGATGGTGCGCGTGATGATGCTGGCCCCTTTCCTCGTCATCCTGTCGGCGGTGCTGGCGCGCGGCAAGGCCAAAGGTGGCAACAACGGCCACGACAAGGCGGCCAAGCTGGCCATCCCCTGGTTCGCCTTCATCTTTATCGGCGTGGTGGCATTCAATTCGCTGGGCCTGCTGCCAGCGGGAACAGTCGCCACCATCACCGAGCTCGACACAGTCTTGCTGGCCATGGCCATGGCTGCCCTCGGCTTGACGACGCACATGTCGGCCATCCGCCGCGCCGGCATCAAGCCCCTGCTGCTGGCCGGCCTGCTGTTCTGCTGGCTCATCGCCGGTGGCGCCGCCATCAACCATGTGGTCGCCAACCTGTTTGCTTAAGGCGCAGCTTGATACAAGCGGGGGCCGCTGACGCGGGAGTCGAAAACTTCGTACAATATATGTGTTTTGACTCTCAATCCGGCTTCGGCCCCACCCAGGAACACCCATGCATCTCTCGAACTGGCTGCTTTTCTGCAGCGTCGCCCTGCTCGTCACGTTTTCTCCCGGTCCGGCCGTCTTGCTGGCCATCTCGAACGCCATCGCCGTCGGCCCGCGTCGCGCAATGATCAGCAGCATGGGCAATGGTTTTGGCTTGTTTATCATTTCCGGCGTGGCCATGGCCGGCATGGGCGTCGTGCTGGCCACCTCGGCCACGGCCTTCATGCTGCTGAAACTGGCTGGCGCCCTGTATCTGGTGTTCCTGGGCATCAAGCAATGGCGCAGCAAGACCAGCGTCGTGGCCGATGCGCCCGTGGTGACCGGCACGGCGAATCCTAACTCGTTCTGGAAACTCTTCCGCCAGGGCTTGACGGTGGCGCTGACCAATCCGAAAGCGATCCTGTTCTTCTCGGCACTGTTCCCGCAATTCATTACCCCGGGCGAACCGGTGGCCATCCAGTTCACCGTGCTGACGACTTCGTTTGTCGCCTGCGCCATGCTGGCCCACCTGTTCTACGCCAACCTGGCGCGCCTGCTGAAAACCCAGCTGGCCACGCCGGGCCGCGCCAAGCTGTTCAACCGCATCACGGGCGGCGCCTTCGTCTTGCTGGGCCTGAGCCTGCTGCGCCTGCGCGCCAAGGCGGCGTAATTAGTTTTTTTCCGTCAAAAACGCCTCGATGCTGGCCACCAGGGCCAGCGGTGTTTCATTCATCGGATAGTGTCCCGCATTGCCCAGCACCTCCAGCCGGGCTTGCGGGTACCATGACAGATACGTGCGGCGCATCAGGGCCGCGTCAAAACGGGGGTCATGCTCCCCCACCAGCGCCAGCAACGGCAATTCCACGCGCGCCGCCTTGATTTCTTCACTGAAATCCGTCTCGCTCCACGCGAGGAAATACGCGGCAAACGCGGCTGGATCCGAACTTTCCCACGAATATTGCGCCTTCCAGTCCAGCCAGGTGGCTGGCAAGCGCCCGCCCGTGCTGCGGTCGATGATGGCGCGCCGCGCCGCCACGCTATCGGCGGCCGCGAGAAACGTCGCGCGGGCGGCCGCATCGAAGGCCACGCCGCAGCAGGGCACGGGCGCCACGGCCACCAGTTTGCGCAGGCGCAAGGGGGCCAGCAAGGCCAGCCGTTCCAGCGCCATGCCCCCCATGGAGTGGCCTACCACGCTGAAAGTGGCAAAGCCGAGCGCATCGGCCAGCGCCAGCGCGTCGCGGGCGACCTCGTCCATCGAATACTCACCCTCTGCGCCACGCATGCCGCCATAGCCGCGATTGTCCATGAAGACATAGCTGAAAGCGCCGCCGTCGAGACCCGCTTCCATCGGGGAAAAAGCGTTGGCGTCGCCAAACCAGCCGTGCAGGACGATGACGGCGTGGGGACCATGGCCCACGCGATGACAGGTATTGTGCATGTTCACTCCGGAAAAAGAGTGTGATGGTAAGCGGACAGCAAGCGGCCCGCTTTCGATGCCAGGTCAACTACTGTAGAGTATGGGCCATGGATGATTTTTATACGGAAGTACCGCGCCCATTGATCGCCACGGCACGCGACTATGCTTCTGGCGCAATGTTCCCCAGCCACAGCCATGCGCGTGGGCAATTTGCGTATGCGGCACGCGGTGTCATCAGCGTGCACACGCAGCAAGGCAACTGGCTGGTGCCGCCGCAACGCGCTTGCTGGGTACCTGCCCAGCTATCCCACGGCATGCGCATGCATGGCGCCGTGACCATGCACAACGTGTTTATCGACGCACCGGCCATTGCAGGGATGGGCTTGCCGTCACACTGCCAGGTACTGGACGCTTCGCCGCTGCTGCGCCAGCTGCTGGCCGAGGCCGTGACGGTCGATGGCTTGTATGCGGAACAATCGCGGGCCGGACGACTGATGGCCTTGCTGCTCGATGAAATTGCCGCTGCCAGACCATTGCCCCTGAGCGCGCCCCTGCCGCAGGAGCCCCGGCTGGCGCGGCTGTGCATGGACTTGCTGCGGCAACCGAGCCTGGACAGCAGCCTGGATGCGATGGCGGCGCAGGCCGGCATGAGCCGGCGCACCTTTACGCGGCAATTCCGCGCCCAGACGGGGCTGGCCTTTGCCCAGTGGCGCCAGCAAGCGTGCCTGCTGGCCGCCATCACGCGGCTGGCGGACGGGCAAACCGTCACCCGCGTGGCGCTCGACCTCGGCTATGCCAGCCCCAGCGCCTTCACGGCCGCGTTCCGCCGCGTGCTGGGCCAGGCACCCAGCGATTATTTAGCCTAGGAAATGATGGCGGCGATGCGCTGCGACAATGCCTGCGCCAGTTTCTGCACATGGTAGCCATCGACAAAACCGTGGTGGGCTTGTGCGGAAAACGGTATGCGCATGCGGCCATCCGCCTGCGCGGGGCCGAACTTGCCCCAGGTAAAGGTCGGGATGTCGGCATCGCGGTGACGGTGGATCGGGTGTTCGATGGCCGCCAGTTCCAGCCACGGCAGGCAAGTGATGAAGATATTGTTGCGCTGCTCGCGCTCGCTTTCGCCCTCGCCCGTATTGATCAGCGCGGAACTGGCTTCGGCAATGCGCTTGGCTTCCAGGCTGCGCGCGATGAACAGGTCGAGCTGGTCCGTCATCGCGAAACGCGTGTAATTGAGGTTTTCATCGCCGTTGATGACGGTATAGGAAGCGGGAAAATCGTCGATCCTGATCACTTCACCCTGGTAGATGCGGTACATGAAGTTGTCGATGTCCCTGACCGTATTGAGCAGGCAAAACAGGAAAAAGTGAAACACGGGAATTTTCCGTTCCTTGCACCATGGCCGGAAATCCGGCACGTCGAGCTGGAAGTTGATGTTGACGAGGGGATTGTCAAACGCCCGGAACAAGTCATAGCGGTCGCGCCGCTTTTCAAAATTTTTCATGCGGCGAGTGTAGACGATGGGGGCGCTGGCGGGCAAGTCATGCCATAGGCGCATGGAATGATTTTTTAATATTCGTTATTCGACAGTAAATGCGTTTTCATTATTTATCTGAATTCGGCCGCCGACCGGGATAAGCCGGTCGCAAGCCTCCCCGTATCAGGAGGCTTATTTCCGCCGGAATTACTGCGCTTGATTAATCTCGTCGTCTATCATATTGGCGAACAGGTCGAAACTCAGGATACCCGTGCCGATGCATGAAAACACTGTCGTACCCGCCGCATCCTTGATCGTCAGTCTCTCGGTCCAGTCATTCTGATTCATGCACTTCAGGCTGGCGCCAGGCCAGGTGACGCCCTCCACATGCAAGCCCTGCGCCGACAAGGCCAGTTCCTGTGTCTTGACATTCAGGAAATTACCGAACAAGCGTTTCTTGTACACGTCGCCGCTGCTGATATAGCGGAAAGTCACGCGCTCGCCGTCCGCCAGCTTCTGCTGCAAGACGGGCATGCGGTATTCCAGGTAACGGGAGCGAAATTCGTCCATGAACTCGTCAAAGCGCTTGAGTTCTCCGGTAGCCCATATCCAGGGCTGGTCGGCGCCCGTGCGGTAGGCAAGGTTATTGATCATGCCGGTCATGGCGGTGGAACCGCCGGCAAACAGATACAGGTCTTCGATATCGGCAAAGGCGGCGTAGTTGCGAATGCCGTTCAATTCATGCACCACACCATCTTCATGCAATTCAAAACGGCTTTTCCGCCGCTTGAGCATTACCGCGCGCATGACCAGCACCAGCACGGCGAGCAGCAATAGAAAAGCCGCCGTGCCGTACAGAATAGTCAAATTGCTGTGCGTGCCCAGCTTGGCGCCGTTACGCAAGGTCATGGCCTGCGTATCGGTCAGTGTTTTCTGAGGTATGGTCGTGCTCAGGTACAAGACAAAACCTGCCACTGCCGCCAGGATCGCCGCAAATACCGCAAACAGCATAGGCACCGTCTTGCCATGAAAATACACGGCGAGTGCTTTATTGGTTTGCGGGATACTAAAATTGCCCATGTAATCTTCCTGTTAAATGATAGGGAGGGTTTTACAACCCGGAGGTCGAAATTTATTCGGCCCGGATTGTCTCCTATCTATTACAGGAATGGCCACACGCACGCACACTCAATACTGATTTCTTACAATAATGACCCTGATTACTGGCCGACCACAGTTATTATCTGCCATTGCAGAATTTCCCGGGCCACCTCGGCCACGCCTTCTTCCAGTTCTCCCATTGTCGGTGCATGGGCGAAGCGTTGCAATTCCCCGTCCAATTCGAATGCCAGCTCCCTTGAATGGCGCACGATGCCCTGCAATACATAATACTTCCATTGTTCGTCATTACCGGCCAGCACCGTTTTTATATAGGGTGCGAGGCGCACACCGATGCCGGCCAGGTACGGCAGCAGCACGCCGGCCACCGGCCAATTGACATCTTGCATCCATTCCAGAATTTGCGGCATGGCTGGACGGACTTCCTCCCAGCTCAAGGCGATCAGGGCTTGCGCGTTCCGCGTATCGTGTTTATCGCGTGGCAATGGCAGAGGCGTGCGAGACGTCTTGCCGGTCCGCTTCATGAGGTGCCACCATGCGCCAGGCCCCGCTGGACTTTCCAAGCCAGCGGCAAGGTCAGCAGCAATACGGCTGCCAGCGCCAGCAAGGCCGTGTGCACGCTGGTATGGTCACCCAGCGCGCCGAACAGCACGGGCGACAGTGCTCCGCCGCCGATGCTGCCCGTGTAGAACAGGGCGAACGCATGCTCTCGCTTGCCGGGCTCTGCCAGTTCCGGCACCACGCCGTACAGCACGGACGAGGTGCCATTGAGCGCCAGCCCCAGCAAAGGCAGCATGACCATGATGCCGGCCAGCGGCAGCCACAGGCCCGCCACGATCAGCAGCGAGGTCATCGATTCCGTTAGCCATACGGTTTTCATCATGCCGATGCGCGCGCCCAGGTAGCCGCACAGCAGCTTGCCGAAGGCGCCGCCCACGAACAGCAGCGATAAGGCCACGCCAATGCCGGCCGTGCCCGCGCCCTTGCTTTTCAGCAGGAATGGCAAAAAGGTCAGAAAACCCATGCGCACGGCGCTGTCCAGGGTGCCCGTGGCCAGCAAGGCGCGAAAGCTCGCCTTCGAGCCGCTGCCGGCGATGCTCTTGCCCGCCGTCTTCGCGCCCGCCTGCAGCTCGCCCGGTTTCGGCAGCAGCCACCAGAGCAAGCCGGCCGCCGCCAGGCCCAGCAAACCCAGCAAGGAGACGCTGGCTTGCCAGCTGCACACCAATAACAACAAGCCCACCAGCGCGGGAATCAGGGTCTTGCCGATATCGCCGGCAAAGTTGTAGTGCGACAGCGCTTCCTTTACGCCGCCGCCCGCCTCGTGCGTGTCGGTGACGATGGACGAGGCCAGCGGATGCTGCGTGCTGGCGCCCAGGCCGCCCAGCAGCAAGGCGCACAGCAGCACGGCCAGTCCGCCTGCCTGCCCCGCGATCAGGTAGGCGACCCCGGCCAATGCCGTGCCGCCCACCAGCATGCGTTCGCGCCCCCAGCGCTTCGCCAGGCGGCTGGCCAGCAGCTGGAATCCGGCCATCATGCCCGAGTACGAACCGCGCAACAGGCCCACCATGGCGTAGCTGATGGCAAACTGCGCCTGCCAGATGGGCAGGAGCACATAGATCACGTCCGTCAAGCCGTCATGCACGGCATGCGCGCTGCAGGCGGCGAACAGCGAGCGGCGGCGGATCGATTTGTCGGAGGGGGACGAGGTGGCGGACAGCGTAGTGGCGGACGGTTCGGTCATGACTGTGCATGCAAGAAATCAGGAGGCGACCAGCTTACACCAATTGGCAACTTCGCATCTTGAGGCCCAGCAAGAATGAAACTTTGGCAAGATGCGTCGCCCGCAAACGGCGGGAAAGCGCAAGCCAGGCCCGGCGCCGTCGCGTTGACGGCGCCGGATTGCTGTCTTATTTGGCCATCGCATCCTTGGCCATGCCATCCTTTTTCATGTCATCCTTCTTCATGCCGTCTTTTGCCATGGCATCTTTCGCCATGCCATCCTTGGCCATGTGGTCCTTCTTCATGTGTTTCTTGGCCATCGGCTTTTTCATGCCATCCTTGTCCATCGCATCCTTGTGCATGGCGTCCTTGTGCATGGCATCGGCCGAGGCGTCCTTGGCCATGGCGTCTTTCTTCATGGCATCCTGGGCGAACGCGGCGCCCGACATGAGGATGGCGGAAGCGAGGATGGCGGCGAAGGTAGTGGTCGTGGTTTTCATGATATGTCCTTGTCTCAGTGTTGGATGGGCGAGATTGCCCGGTGGTAAAACTGTTGCTGTGCTACGGGTGCTGCTAAAAATATTCAAGAGCCGCCGAACCAGTTGTAGCCCTGATTCTCCCAATACCCTCCCGGATACGTATTCGTGACGAAAATGGCCTGGATGTGCTTGGGATTCTTGTAGCCCAGCTTGGTCGGCATGCGCAGTTTCATCGGGTAGCCGTACTTGGGCGGCAATTCCTGGCCGTCGTAGCTCAGGGCCATGATGGTTTGCGGATGCAGGGCCGTGGCCATGTCGATGCTGGTGAAATAATCGTCGGCGCACTTGAAGCCGATGTATTTCGCCGTCGTGTCGGCGCCGACCCGCTTCAGGAAGTGGGAAAACGGCACGCCGCCCCATTTTCCGATGGCGCTCCAGCCTTCCACGCAGATGTGGCGCGTGATTTGGGTTTCCTGCGGCAAGGCACGCAATTGCGGCAAGCTCCACGGCTTCCTGTCGGCGATCAAGCCGCTCAATTCCAGGCGCCAGGCGTCGCCATCAACGTCTTCCACTTCATCTTCGCCGTAATACGCGTTGAAGGGAAACGGCCGCGTGATCATGGAATCGGGATACGTTGGCGCCAGCTTGGTCGGATCGAACAGCCAGCCCTGTACCTTGTCGTTGAAGCGCGACACGGCCGTCAGGGCTGTCTCGATGCCGGACGGGTCGCTGACGTTGCAACCGGTCAACAAGGACAGGCCGCCCAAGGTCAGACTGCGCTGCAGGAACAAACGGCGCGAAGGCTGCTTGATCTGGCGCAAGGCGTCGTCCAGCATGGCCTGGCCCTCTTCTTGCACGAGAATGGTTTTTTTCATGATCGTCTCCTTCAGCGGCCGCGCAGCATGGCGACCAGGGTGCGCGGCACCAGCGCCACCATCAGCAAATGCACGCCGACAAAGCCCGTCAGCAGCGCCATGGCGATGAAGTGGACCCTGCGCGCACTCTCGTAGCCGCCGATCAGCTCGCGCAGCAGGGGAAATTGCACGGACTTCCACAGCACCAGCCCGGACAGCACCAGCACGATGCAGTCGAGCATGACGAACAGGTAGGCGGCGCGCTGCACCATGTTGTAATGACGGGGGTCCGCGTGGGCCAGCTTGCCTTTCAGGGCCGCCATGAAATCGGCCAGCAACAGGCGCGGCGTCAGGGGAAAGAACTGGCGCCGCAGCCGTCCAGAGGCGATGTTAATCGCCAGATACAGCAAGCCATTGGCGACCAGCAACCACATGGCGGCGAAATGCCATTGCAGGGCGCCACCCAGCCAGCCGCCCAGGGTCAGCGCGCGCGGCAGCTCGAAGGGGAAAAATGGCGCCGCGTTATAGATGCGCCAGCCGCTGGTGGCCAGCACCACGACGGCCACGGCATTGAGCCAGTGCGTCAGGCGCAGCCAGGCGGGGTGGATCACGCTCGCTTGTCCGTTCATCACATCGCTCCCTTCGCGCATTGCGCCGTGCTGACGGCTTGCAGGATGGCGCTGCTGTCGGCCCGCTGCACGAAGGCGACCACTTGCAGCTGCTCGGGTCGCCAAGTGGCGGGCAGGTTGACTGCGCGGCGCAGCTGGGCGCGGCCTTGCGCCAGAGACACCGGCCCCAGCCACAGGCGTACGGCTGCATCGTGATGCAGGGTGGCGCCGCGGTTTTCGCCGCGCAGCACTTTCGAGACGATGGCGCTTTCACTGATGGCCACATACAGCTGGCCGCCCGTCTGTGCGTCCGGCGCGCTGGCATTGGCTTCAAGCAATAATTTTCCACCTGCCCCTGGCGTGGCGGACAGGCTGATATTGACGGGCGCGGCGGTCGCGTTGATGCGGCGGATGGCGGCCGGCAGCTGCGTATCCCAACTGCGCAATTCCGTGCCGCCCACGAAAAACTGCGGCGTGTAGGCCACGTGGCGCGGCTGGTGGCGCAGCAGTTCGGCCTGGCGCGCATCGAATTGCGCCTGCGCCAGCGGGTCCGTCCAGCCGATCTGGTCCCAGTAGGTGACGTGCAGGGCCAGCGGCACGATCAGGCTGGCCGAGCCCGCTTCCTTGCGCAAGGCGCTCAGGCGCTGGTCGGCGGGCGGGCAGCTGGAGCAGCCTTCGCTGCTGTACAGCTCCACCAGCGCCGCCGTCTGCGGCCCGCTTTGCACGGCGCAGCGCTGGCCGGCGGCCAGCTGCGCCATGGCCGGGGATGCCAGGACCGTGCCCAGCACGGGGAAAAGCAGTGTTGCAAGGCGGTGCTTGATGTCCATGGTCTTTCACCGGTATATTGAATTAAGAAGCGTGCTTGCCAGTCAATTCGCCGCCGCAGGCCGATTGGTTACAGCCGCCAGCAAAATAATCCGGGATTTATTTTTTTCAATGCCTGTCACCAAAGGCCTGCATGCAACGAATACCTGTAAGCGAACACCTGCATGGCACGGAATTGCGGCTGCATGGCTTGATGCTGCGCGGGCTCGATGGCGATGCGGCGGCCTATCGCAGTTTCTTGCAAGCCACCAGCGGCCATTTGCGCGCGTTCCTGCGGCGCCGCCTGCAGCGCTGGCCGGACGAGGTGGAAGACCTGGTGCAGGAGTGTCTGCTGGCTATCCACAACCAGCGTCTGACGTACGATACGGGCGTGCCGCTGACGTCGTGGATCCATGCGATCGCGCGCTATAAATTGATCGACTGGCTGCGCCGGCATGCGCGGCGCGAGGCGCAGCACTTGCCGTATGACGAAGAAGATGGCGCGCAGGAACTGTTTTCCAGCGCCGACGCCGAGGCGGCCGAAGCGAGCCGCGACCTGGGCAAGCTGCTGGCCAGCTTGCCGGCGCAGCAGCGCGACGCCATCGTGCATACCAAGCTCGACGGCTGGTCCGTGCGCGACACGGCGGCGGCCATGCAGATTTCGGAAGCCAGCGTCAAAGTGGCCGTGCATCGCGGCTTGAAGGCACTGGCGGCCAATTTAAGAACAGGCAATGAAGGGATTGCATCATGAAAACCGATGACTTGATCGCCATGCTGGCCAGCGGCCCCGACGTGGCTGCCGCACCGCCACCGGGCATGCGCTGGCGCGCCGCAGGCACCTTGGGCGCCGGTCTGCTGGCCAGCGTGGCGCTGATGGCCATGCTGCTGGGCGTGCGGCCCAACCTGGAACAACTGGCCCAGCTGCCCGATTTCTGGATCAAGGTAGGCTTTGTCGTCTGCCTCTGCCTGGCGGCCTGGCACGTCAGCCGCCGCCTGTGCCTGCCGGGCGCCGCCACCCGCACCCTGCCCTTGCTGCTCGCCATGCCCCTGCTGCTGATGTGGGCGCTGGGTGCCATCATCCTGCAGGAAGCCCCGCCCGAACAACGCGCCGAGCTGTTCTGGGGCGCCACCTGGCGCAGCTGCCCCTTGCTGATCGCGCTGCTCTCGCTGCCCATCCTGGCCGCCGTGCTGCGCCTGATGCGCCAGCTGGCGCCCACGCGCCTGGGCTTGGCGGGCGCCGCTGCCGGCTTTGCCGCCGGCGGCATGGCCGCGCTCGTGTATTGCCTGCACTGCCCGGAGCTGGCGGCCAGCTTCGTCGGCTTCTGGTATGTACTGGGCATGCTGGTGCCCACCGCCATCGGCGCGGCCATAGGGCCGAAAGTGCTGGCCTGGTAAGCCAATGACATCCTTTTCCCAGGAGTGAATCCGTTTTCTTCTTCCGCGCGTACAAGTGAGGCAGCCTGCAGTTTCTTGGACTTGTCTGTCAACGCTAACAAAAATCGGGAGAATAGAAATGTCTTTGTCACACTCGAAAACCGCACTGGGCGCCGCACTCCTGGGCAACCTGCTGGCCTTGGCGATCGCGCCAGCGGCCTATGCCTCCAGCCACCGCGAAGCGCCATTCATCACGCAAAACCCGAAAGTCGACGCCACCGACTTCTACATGTTCCGCAGCTATGAAGCGGGCCGCGGGGCCTACACCACGCTGGTGGCCGACTATATCCCCCTGCAGGACGCCTACGGCGGCCCGAACTACTTCGCCATGGACCCCGCCGCCCTGTACGAAATCCATATCGACAACAATGGCGACGGCAAGGAAGACCTCACCTTCCAGTTCCGCTTTACCAACACCATCAAGGATGGCCAGTTCACCGTGGGCGGCAAGAAAGTCTCGATTCCGCTCGTCATCAACGGCGGCGCCATCGATTCCGTCAACCCGGCCGGCCTGAACGTGCGCGAAACCTACAGCGTGACGCTGGTGCGTGGAGACCGCCGCACGGGCACAAGGAGCGCCGTCACCAACGCCAGCGGCGGCGGCACGACCTTCGACAAGCCCGTCGACAATATCGGCAACAAGGCCATCCCCAACTACGCCGCGTATGCCGCGCAGCATGTGTACGCCGTCAACATTCCCGGCTGCGCCACGCCGGCGCGCCTGTTCGTCGGCCAGCGCAAGGACCCGTTCGTCGTGAACCTGGGCGAAACGTTCGACTTGATCAACATCAAGGTGCCCGCCACGGAGTTCGCCGCGAATGCGGAGTCGGCCGCCAAGGATGACCTGGCGCGCAAGAACGTCACGGCCATCGAGATGGAAGTACCGACCACCTGCCTGACGGCCGGCAGCGATCCTGTCATCGGCGGCTGGACCACGGCCAGCCTGCGCCAGGGCCGCCTGCTGAACCCGGCACCGGGCACGGCCACCACGGCGTCGAAGGAAGGCGGCGCGTGGGTGCAAGTGTCGCGCCTGGGCATGCCGCTGGTGAATGAACTGGTCATCGGCCTGAAGGACAAGGACCGCTTCAACGCCAGCAAGCCATCGGGCGACGCGCAGTTTGCCGACTACGTCACCAACCCCACGGCGCCGGCCCTGGTGGAAGTGCTGTTCGGCTCGGCAGGCGCCAAGGCACCCACCAACTTCCCCCGCAACGACCTGGTGGCCACCTTTTTAACGGGCATCAAGGGCGTGAACCAGCCCGTCACCGTGACGGCGTCGGAAATGCTGCGCCTGAACACCTCGATCGCGGCCACCAATGTCGGCGCGCAAAACCGCCTCGGCGTCATCGGCGGCGATAACGCGGGCTTTCCGAACGGCCGCCGCCCCGGCGACGACGTGGTCGACGTGGTGCTGCGCGTGGCCATGGGCAAGCTGTGCACCCTGAACATCGGCTGCGCCCCGGCCGATGCCCCGGCTGGCACCCTGCACTTCACGGATGGCGCCTTCCTCGACGAAACCGCGTTCACGGCAAGTTTCCCCTACCTGAAAAATCCCGTGGCCGGTTCGCCGCAGTTGTAACGAGGAGAATGCGATGAAAAAGCTCCATGCAATCAGCGCCCTGGCGCTCACGGCGATTCTGGCCGGCTGCGGAGGCGGCGGTAGCAGCCACGGCGGCGACAACGGTGACGGCGGTGTCAACCCTCCGCCCGTGGTCTTGCTCGACGCCTTCTATGTGGCCGTCAGCAACGTCATTCTGACCACCAGCGATGACAAGGACGGCGTCGCCATCGACGCCATCATGGCGACCTCTCCGGAAAATACGGAGCCGGTACCGCTGTAACGCGCAGTAAGCAAGCGCGGGCGCCGGAGACCACGTTCTCCGGCACCCCGCCCTTGCTGCCCCACTCCACCGTCGATGGCGTCCACGATGAAAACACCGATTGCCCTGCTGTGCGCCTGCCTGCCGATGCTGGCATGGGCCGCGCCCTACACGCCGAAAGACGGCAGCGCCGTCATCGAGCAGCTGCCGCGCCGCGCCGATGCCGCGCAGCTGGCCTTGCGCGGCTTGCGCCAGCAACTGAATGACACGCCGCGAGACCTGGCCCTGGCCACCAGCCTGGCCCAGCGCTACATCGCCCTGGCCCGCAGCGAAACGGACCCGCGCTACCTGGGCTACGCGCAAGCGGCGCTGGCGCCCTGGTGGCGGCAGGCGGCGCCGCCCGTCCCCGTGCGCCTGCTGCGCGCCACCATTTTGCAAAGCACCCACCAGTTCGGCCCGGCCCTGCAAGACCTCGAGGCCGTCATCGCGCAGCAGCCGCAAAACGCCCAGGCCTGGCTGACGCGCGCCACCGTCCTCACCGTGCAGGGCGACTACACCCAGGCGACCGCCAGCTGCGCCCGGCTGTCGGCATTGACGACACAGCTGGCCACCTTCACCTGCCTTGCCAATATCGCCAGCGTCACGGGCCGCGCCGCCAGCAGCGAGCGCCTGCTGGAACTGACCCTGCAACGCAGCGCCGGCGCGGCACCCGAGCTCGATAGCTGGGCCTTGACCCTGCTGGCGGAAATGGCCACGCGGCGCGGAGAGTCCACGCTGGCCGAAGCGCGCTACACCAGGGCGCTGGCGCAGCAGCCACGCGACAGCTATCTGCTGGGCGCCTACGCGGATTTCCTGCTCGACCGCAAGCGCCCGCAGGAAGTCGCCCGGTTATTGAAGGAGCAGCAGCGCATCGACGCCCTGCTGCTGCGTTACGCACTGGCGCTGCAAGCGTTGCCCGGCCAGCAGACGGCCTTCCAGGCGGCCAAGGCGGAACTCGCGGCCCGCTTCAACGCCGCCATGCAGCGCGGCGACACCGTGCACCAGCGCGAACAGGCCCGCTTCGCCCTGTTTTTGCAACAGGATGTGCCGGCTGCCCTGCAACTGGCGCAGAAGAACTGGGCCATCCAGAAGGAAGTGTCCGACATGCGCATCTTGCTGGAAGCGGCCCTGGCCGCGCGCAACTACGCCGCGGCGCAACCGGTGCTGGCCTGGGTGGCGGCGCATGGCGTGGAAGACGTGGCCCTGCAGCGGCTCTCCAGGCAGCTGGGGCCGCAGGATGCGCAAAAGCTTAGCGCCGCAAAGAAAGCAGGTGCGCTGTGAAACGATATCTTTTCGTTTTGCTGCTGTGCGCCTGGCTCGCCCCCGCGCAGGCGCACAAGCCCAGCGACAGCTACCTGAGCCTGGCCGTGCACGGCCAGCAGATCGACGGGCAATGGGATATCGCCCTGCGCGACCTCGATTTCGCCATCGGCCTCGACGGCAATGGCGACGGCGCCCTGACCTGGGATGAAATCCGCGCGCGCCACGACGCCATCGCCGCCTACGCCTTGCAGCGCCTGCAGCTGGCCAGCGACCAGGGCGTCTGCCCCTTGAAAGCCTTCGAACAGCTGATCGACAGCCACACGGACGGCGCCTACAGCGTGCTGCGCTTCCAGGCCGCCTGCCCTGGCGCCAAAGCGCCAGCCACCTTAAGCATCGGCTATACGCTGTTTGCCGACCTCGATCCGCAGCACAAGGGCCTGTTCAAGATCGTCAACGGCGGCGCCACGCAAACGGCCATCTTCGACCCGGACAACCCGCGCCAGAGCATTTCCCTGACCACGCCCAATCGCCTGGCGCAGTTCGGCGCCTATGTGAAACACGGCATCTGGCATATCTGGATCGGCTACGACCATATTTTGTTTTTGCTGTCGCTGCTGCTGCCGGCCGTGCTGCTAAAAAGTCCAAATGACACGGACCGTTTAAACCCAATGGCGGAGAGCCGGGGTCGGACCCTGAGGGTCCGACCCCAGACTTTGCATCTGGGTTTGAACGCAGCGTTTATTGACGTTTTTAAAGTCGTCACGGCATTTACGCTGGCCCATTCCATCACCCTGAGCCTGGCCAGCCTGTCGCTCGTGTCGCTGCCGTCGCGCTGGGTGGAATCGGCGATTGCCGCTTCCGTGATCCTGGCCGCGCTGAACAACCTGCTGCCCCTGTTCCGCGGCAAACGCCCCGTGGCCGCCTTCGCCTTTGGCCTGATCCACGGTTTCGGCTTTGCCAGCGTGCTGCGCGACTTGGGCTTGCCGCAGGGTTCCCTGCTGGCCAGCCTGCTGGGTTTCAACGTGGGTGTGGAACTGGGTCAGCTGGCCATCGTCGCCGCCTTCCTGCCCATTGCCTGGCTGCTGCGCAAGACCTGGCTGTACCGGCAAGTGCTGACCGTCGGCTCGCTGGCCATCGCGCTGGTGGCTTGCGTGTGGCTGGTGGAGAGAATTGCCGATATCAAGCTGATCAGCGCATGAGCGGGGCGATTCATTAGCCTCGCTAATAAGACCATGCCGATTCCAACGGCTTATCAACGAGTGGCTGACGCCGTAAAGTAGCTCCTGTCAATGATTGAAGGAGCCAGCCATGAACCGCGTCACCCTGAATAACGGCATCAGCATGCCCGTCGCCGGCTACGGCGTCTTCCAGATTCCCGACCCCGCGGAATGCGAGCGCAGCGTGATCGACGCCATCGCCGCCGGCTACCGCCTGATCGACACAGCCGCGTCCTACATGAACGAGGCGGCCGTCGGCAAGGGCATCGCCCACAGCGGCGTGGCGCGCGAAGAGCTGTTCGTCACCAGCAAGCTGTGGGTGCAGGACACGGGCTATGAACGTACGCGCGACGCCATCGAGCAGTCGCTGCAACGCTTGCGGCTCGATTATCTCGATTTATTCCTGATCCACCAGCCGTTTGGTGACGTGCACGGTTCCTGGCGCGCCATGCAGGACGCTTATCGCGGCGGCAAGCTGCGCGCCATTGGCGTCAGCAACTTCCAGCCCGACCGGCTGATGGATCTCATCGCCTTCAACGACATCGCGCCCGCCGTCAACCAGATCGAGATCAACCCTTTCCACCAGCAGGCGGACAGCGTGGCTTTCATGCTCGAGCACGGCGTGCAGCCGCAAGCGTGGGCGCCATTCGCCGAGGGCCGCAACAACCTTTTCCACAATGAGTTGCTGCTGGGCATCGCCGCCAGACACGGCAAGTCCGTGGGCCAGGTCGTCCTGCGCTGGCTCACGCACCGGGGCATCGCCGTGCTGGCCAAGACCGTGCGCCGCGAGCGCATGGCGGAAAACCTGGCCATCGACGATTTCGACCTCGATGAAGCGGACATAGCCGCCATCGCCACCCTGGAAACGGCTACCAGCAGCTTCTTTTCGCACCGCGACCCGGCCATTGTCCAGTGGATGGCCGAACGCACGCTTGATATTTAAGGGAAAGCACATATGCCAACAGAAGATACAAGCACGGGCCGCCGCGGCTTCCTGCTGGCGGCCGGCAGCCTGGCCGCCACGCCATTGATCAGCTCGGCGCAAGGCCAGGCGGTGCAGGCGACAGTGGACGGGCGCCGCAAGCTGGGCACGCTGGAAGTATCGAGCCTGGGCCTGGGCGTGCAAAACATGAGCCGTACCTACCAGACAACCGTGCCCAGCCGTCCAGAGATGCACAAGATTATCCGCACGGCATTCGAGCGCGGCGTCACCTTCTATGACGCGGCCGAGGCGTATGGTCCGCACGAGGTGGAACGCATCCTCGGCGAAGGCGTGGCACCGTTCCGCAACCAGATCGTCATCGCTTCCAAATTCGGCTGGGATATCGACCTGGAAACGGGCGAGCGGCGTCCGGGCCGCAACAGTCGTCCGGCGCACATCAAGCTGGCCGTGGAAGGCATGCTCAAACGCCTGCGCACGGACCGCATCGACTTGCTGTACCAGCACCGGGTCGACCCGCAAGTGCCGATCGAGGACGTGGCCGGCGCCGTGCAGGACCTCATGAAAGAAGGCAAGGTGCTGCACTGGGGCTTGTCGGAAATGGGCTTGAACACCTTGCGCCGCGCCCATGCGGCCCTGCCCGTCAGTGCCGTGCAAAGCGAATACTCGATGCTGTGGCGGGGGCCGGAAGACGGCGTGCTGGCCCTGTGCCAGGAACTCGGCATCGGCTTCGTGCCGTGGAGCCCGCTGGGCGTGGGCTTCCTGGCGGGCGCCATCGACGCCAGGACGCGCTTTGCCGATGGCGACATCCGCAAGATCGAGTCGCGTTTTTCACCGGAAAACCTGCCGCACAACCTGGCGCTGGCGGCCCTGGCGAATAGCTGGGCCACGCGCAAGCAGGTGACACCGGCGCAGATCGCCCTGGCCTGGCTGATGGCGCAGCGGCCGTGGATCGTGCCGATTCCCGGCACCACGCAGATGGCGCACATGCTGGACAATATCGGCGCGGCTCACGTGCGGTTGACGTCGGGAGAAGTGGCCGAGCTGAACCGGGCTGTCGCGGCCATTGCTATCCGGGGCGCGCGCCTGCCCGACGCCGTGCTGGCCTATTCGGGCGTGGAAGCGCCCCTCAGGGAAAAGTGATGAAGGTCTGCGGCACGGCGTCAGTCAGCCACACGCCATTGTCGGACACGTAAAACACGTGGCCCTGCGCCCGCATGGCGGCCGCATCCACCGTCAGCACGACGGGCTTGCCATGGCGCCCGCCGACGGCCACGGCCGTTTCGTGGTTGCTGGACAGGTGCACATGGTTGCGCGATCCCGGCAGCAGGCCGCCGGCGCGGATCGCCTCGACAAAGCGGCTGGCCGTGCCGTGATACAGCATGGCAGGCGGCGTACTGGGCGGCAAGGCGATGTCGACGGCCGCCAGCGAGTGCCCCTGATTGGCGCGGATGCGCAAGCCGTCGTCGCTGATGGCGTAGCGCGTCTTGCTGTCGCGCGCCACCACGTCATCCAATTGTTCACGGGAAATGCGACGGCCATGTTGCGCCGCCAGTGCCAGCAACTGGCCGATATCGGCCCAGCCGTGGGGATCGAGCGCGAGGCCGATTTTTTCAGGGGCGTGGCGCAGGATGAGGGAAAGGAATTTGCTGGTATTTACCAAATGATCTGTCATGCCGCAGTCTACCGTTATCAGAACGCATATGACAAGGTCAGGCGCGCGGAACGCGGTTCCACCGGATGAAAATGCCGGTCATTCACCCCATCCGCCCCCTCGCCGGGCAGGCGCGACGCATAGTAGTAATCGATGTCGCTGGCGCGTTTGTTGAACAGGTTGAACACGTCGAGCGACAGCCGCGTCTTGCGGTTGAGCTGGTATGCCACGCGCGCATACGCCAAGGTGGTCGAGGCGGAGAGCACGCTATTGTCTTCGATCAAGGGTCGGGGGCCGAAATAGCGCAGCTGGAAGGCGCCCGACCATGGGCCCTGGTCCGTCACCGTCACGCCAAACGAGGCCACCTTGTCGATTGCGCCCGGAATGAAATTGCCAGCCGGATCATTTTCCGTATAGCGCGAGCGCGAGGCGGCCAGGTCCAGGTCGAACAGCAGCCACGGCGCGGCAATGTAATGGTTGTTCCACTCGATGCCGTGGCGGCGGCTGGCGCGGCTCGCTTCCGTTACGCCCGCGTCGCCCACGAACAGCAATTCCGACGCGATATCGAGGCGCCACAGGGCCAGCGAGCTTTGCAGTCCCGGCAGCCATTCCGTACGCGCGCCCAGTTCCATGCCTTTGCTCGGCACCAGAGGGGTGACGGGCATGGCGGCCTCGCCATCGGGCAGGCGCGTCTGCGTCGTGCCGCGTGCATCGTTGCTATGAAAACCTTTTCCATAGTTCACGAAAAATTCCGTCTTGCTCCAGGGCCCCAGAATCAGGGACAGCTTGGGCGACACCACATGGTCGTTCGCCGCGCCGCTGTTGCCGGCTATGCTGCTGTCGACTTTAAAACGGTAGGCGTCGTAGCGCAAGCCCGCCACCGAACGCAGCCAGGGCAGCCATTGCACCGTGTTTTCGCCATACAGGCCGATGCTGGCCTCGCGCACGCGGTCTTCGCGCACCGTACTCTGCCGTACCCGGTCCACCGTGTTGTACAAGCCCACGGGCGACAGCCTGTCGTAGCGCGCCTGCACGCCGAGCTTGTTGCGCAGGGAAAGACCGAACAGCTCCGTGGTCCAGCTTTCGCCGGCATTCACGCCGGCCACCGTGCGCCGCTCGCTTTGCTGGAACTGGTCGCCGGCGGCCGGATTGGCCAGGAAGTAGGTGAAATCGCTGTTGAGTTCCAGCTGTGAACGGATCAGGTAGGCGTCGAATTCGAACAGGCGGTTCTGCGTGCGCTGGCGCATGGCGTAGGACAGGCTGGTACGCGACGTGTCGCCGCCGTCGCTGGGCGCCAGCGAGCCGAAACGGCCGATCCGGCCCGATGCCACGGCGCGCAGCGGCACCTGGTCGGTGGCGTTCCAGCCATTCTTGTACGCCATCGCCGTCACACTGAAACCGTTGTCCGGCGTGCCTTGGCTGTAGCGCAGCACCCCGCTATATTTGCGCACCCTTTCCGGCACGTCCCAGGGGCCGTTGTTACGGTTGACTTCCAGGCCGTACAGCAAGGTGCCTTGTCCTGCAGCAAAGGAATCGGCCACGACGCCGCGCACATAGCCATGCTGGCCGACGGACACGCTGGCCTGGCCCTCCGGCAATTTGTCGGCCAGGCGGATGCGCGCGCTGCCTGCCGAGGAAAAATCACCTTCGCTGGCGAAATACGGCCCCTTCTTGTAGTCGATGCGCTGCACCAGTTCGGGAATGAGGAAATTGAGGTCGGAATAGCCTTGTCCATGGGCATGCGTGCGCATGTTGACGGGCATGCCATCGACGTGGGTGGCGAAATCCGTGCCGTGGTCGAGGTTAAAACCGCGCAGGAAATACTGGTTGGCCTTGCCGTCGCCGCTGTGCTGGGTAACGATCAATCCCGGCACGAATTCCAGCAGCTCTCCCGTGCGCAAGGCGGGCCGGTTGACGATCAGTTCGCTGGTGATGACGCCCTGGCTGGCCGCGTCCGACGTGCCGACGGCGTTGTCGTAGTGGCCCGTCACGCGTACGGTGCGCGCTTCATTGGCAACGGCATCAGGCATCGCGGCGGCAGGCGGCTCCGCCCATGCGCTGGCCTGGATGGCCAGCCAGGCCAATGCCAAAGGGATTTTCCTGGATTGCATCTCTTCTCCCGTTCATCCTGAAAACAACTGCTTGTGGCTCGCCCCTGAAGATACGCAAAACACCGGCGTTCGGATTCAAACATTTGCGCAAAATCAAGCTGCAAAACACATGTTTTCAAACAATGAAATAAATCGAGGCGAGTTATCTTTAGAGAGAATTTCGCCATATAAAAAGTGCATACTACCTGTCAGAATCCGCGCACAAGACCGGCCCGCCAGCATCTCCTGCCATGCCTGCCGCTCTTTCGCCCGCGCCGCTCCGCCGCGCGCATCAGGGCTGTCGCTGTGATTTCGCCGTCTACGCGACGCCCTGCCATGTCGACCACGCAGGCTGGCGCAGCCGCGGCAAAGTCTTTGGTTTTTTCCATATTGTCAGACACCGGCACGCCTGCACGGCGCGGCCTGGCGACCACTTTGAACTGGAGAACTACATGACATTGTTCCTGCCCTCTTCCACTCTGCTGACACCGGGCGACAATCCGGATGGCCAGCGCTTCGTGCTGGCCTCGCAGCAATGGATCGACTTGCAGACGCGCATCCAGGCCGTGCTGGCCCTGCCGTCGGATATCGGCGAATACGAACAGCGCTACGGCGACGCTTCGTCCGGTTCGCAAATGAAGGAATGCTTCGACGCCATGCGCAAGCTGCGCCAGACGGCCGAGCGCTACGGCAGTCCCAGCAGCCTGCGTGCAAAGATCCTGCACGACCCGAATTTCCTGGCCAACGGCACGCGCCCGAAAAACGATGCCTTTTCCGCCACCGTCTGGACCGTGGAGCGGGCGCACCGCGATGCCTTTACGCTGTCGTCGACCTTGCGCAGCATCCCGGAAATGGCGCGCCACGAATCGGCGGCCGACGCCACGGCCGGCATCAGGAGCCTGTTCCTCGACAATGGCCAGATACTCGACAATATGCAGGACACCATCGCGAAAATCGGCGAGTTGATCGCGGAGTTCGAACACATCGAAACAGCGCTGGACGACGCCCAGTTGCTGATGCGCACCTTCACCGAACGCTCATCCAAGACGCGCACTGAACTCGACAAGGAAATCGGCGCCCTGGGACAGAAAATCGGCGAACTGGAGCGCGCGCGCGACGCCGCCTATTCGAAATGGCTGGCATTGACTATTTCCGCCTGCATCGTGCCCGCCGTCATCGGCATCATCGGCATTGCCATCATGGTGATCCTGGCCGTGCCCACGGGCGGCGGCAGCTTTGCCATCGGTTCGGCCGTCACGGGCGGCGGCGTGGCCCTCTCCGCAGCGGCGCTGGGCGCGGCGGCCGGCGTGGCGCGCGGCAAATACGATGGCCTGGTACAGGAAGTGCACGAGCAGAGCGCCTTCCTCGCCAAGCGCGCGTGCTACCGCAGCGACCTGGGCGCGCTCGATGAACTGATGAAATTCTCGCTGCCGGCATCCAACGGCATCCTGGGCCAGTTGCGCAGCGTGCAAGCGGCCTGGAGCGCATCGGCGCGGGAACTGGGCGCGCGCGCCAGCGATTTGAGCGTGGACAACCTGCACACCGGACCATGGCTGCGCGAAGCCGAGATGGTCAAGGCTGCCGATGGCTGGCGCACGCTCGACAACGCCTTGAAGGCGTTTGTTACCGGGTCCTTTGTCGATGCCAATCTGATCGGCTTTGGCGCCAGCTTGCCGCCAGACCAGCCCGACTGGCAGCAGCAACTGACGGCCAGGCTCGCCGCCTGACGCCAGCGTTTTCAGTAGCTGTTTTCCGTACTTCCACGCAGTCTGACCTGATCACTGAAGGGAACTACCATGAGTGTTACCGCTATTAATACCGCCGCCACGCCATCGATCGATCCGCCGCCAGGCTTGACCACGCCGGCCAATCCCCAATCCGGACAAAAGAGCCAGTTTGCCCTGTTCAGCGATAGCTGGATCGAATTGCAGGCCTATGTGGGCTCGGCCACCGAATTGCCCATCACCAAAGGCGATTTCGAAAGCAAGTACGGCGCCGTCGATGGCTCGCAGACGGTACTCGATTGCATCGGCGCAATGAAAAGCGTGCAAAACGCCTCCACCGAATTCGGCAACCCGAAAAGCCTGCGCGCGGCCCTGATCAAGAATCCCGGCCTGCTGGCCACGCCGACGCCGCCGACAGAAATCTACACGCACACAGTATGGCTGGGCCAGCGCGTGCATGACACCTCGACCAAGCTGGTGAGCGGCTATCAAAGCGTACTGGATGAACTGCCGGGCCTGCCTCCCAAGGAACAGGTGGAGAACCTGAAAGCCTATCTGTTCGACCAGACCATGGGGCCGATACCGCTGGCGCAAAAAATGTCGGCCGAAGTGGCGGCACTGATCAGGAAGCTGGGTCTGTTCGAACAGAAAATGAATGAATACAACAGCAAGCTGCAGGCATTTACCAGCAGTTCGTCGACGATGATCGCCAATGTCAACCGCACCATCGGCGGCCTGGAAACGAAGATCGTGGAGCTGGAGAAACTGCGCGATGCCGCCTACAAGGCCTGGCGCGACTTCACCATCGCCGCCGTCACGGCCTCCGTCGGCTGCGCGCTGATCGGCGGCCTGCTGGCGCCGTTCACGGGCGGCGTCTCGCTGCTGGTGGGCGGCGCAGCCGCCATCGCCGCCGGCGTCGGGCTGGGCATCAAGGCGGCGCAGAACCGCGCCGCCTACAACGAATATTGCACGCAGATCAGCAGCCAGACGCAGGAATTGCAAAAGAAACAGCGGCTGCGCAGCGACCTGGGCGACTTCAACACGCAGATGGCGCGCGTGGGACCGGCCATGTCCAAATTCCTCGGCAACCTGCAAACGGTGGAAGGCGTGTGGGTGCAGATGAATACGGACATGATCACACTGGGCAACAGCATCACGGAATCGAACGTGGGCAGCATGCCTTTCCTCGTCAAGGCGAAAGCCAAGCTGGCCATCGATTCCTGGCAAGCCATCGATGACAGCGCCAAGCAGTTCACCGTGCAATCGCTGGTCGACTACGACAACCTCGCATTCGGCCAGCACCTGTCGGAAAACCAGCGCGCCGCTTGATGACAGTTGCCCCCCGGCGCAGGCACCGGGGGGCAAACATACCGATCGTTGGCTTCTAGAAAGGCAAACATCATGTCGAGACAATTCGGATATCCGCTGGCAGTGCAACAGGCGGCGCTGCGGCAAGCTGTTGATGAGGGCAATCCCCATCTGGCGTTTGAAGGCGGCAGCGCCTGGGATCACCTCACGTACTACCTGGTCCAGGCGGACAAGCTGCAGCCCGGCCCGGACCAGCCGCTGGCAGCGGCGGCGCAAGCCGTAGCGGACGAGGCGGCCCGCTTTGGCACGCCGAAAAGCTTGCGCGCCCTGCTGGCCACATCGCCTGACGCCCTGGCGCAGAACACGCCGCCTGCCATGCTGTACGCGTGCCTGGTGTGGTTTGTCTTGCGCCTGAAAAATTCCGCTGCCAGCATGCTGTCGTATCAGCAATCACTGCTGGAAGCGGGTGTTGCCGCCAGCGACAGGCGCGAAGTATTGCATGCGCTGGGACCGATGGTGGAAGAAGCGCGCGCGTCCATTGCCCCCCTGCTGCAAGGCTTGAACAAATGGAAGGATGGCGTCTTGCCGGCGAATGCGGCGCTGGCCCAGCTGGCAACACAGACGGGCACCGATCTGCAGGCACAGCAAGAGGCGCTGGGGCGCTTGCTGGCATCCATCGCATCGATAGAGGAACAATTGGCGCACCTGGGCCTGTTCAGCGGGCACAAGAAAAAGGAACTGGAGGCGCAGTTGCACGCCTTGCGCGAGCAGCTGACGCGCGACACGGCGCTGTCCGAGCAGCTGCGACTGCAACTGGAAGGCGTCAACCTGCTGCTGGCCAATGGCGGCTGGCTGGAAGCGGCTATCGATGAGCTGATCCATTGGCTGGACGGCTTGCGCACCGCGTGGAGCGCTCTCGGCTCCGGTACGACCCAGCTGGCGGCCGACGCCAGCGACGCGGAACTGGGCAGCGACAGCTGGCTGGCGCAAACACTGGCCACCGCCATGGCCTTTCCCCTGTGGCAGGCGCTCATCACCGCCGCGCAAGGCTACGCCACCAACGCGCTGGTCGACTTCCCCGCGCCGCCCGACGCGACGGGACGGCAGCCATGAGGCGCGCCGCCGCACGCCTGCTGCATCTGCTGGCCATGGCCACCCTGGCGCTGGGACTGCTGCATGCGCCCGCCATGGCGCAAAACAGCAATACCGCCGCGCTGGAAAACGCGCTGCGCCAGCTGGCGCAATTCCAGCGAGAAGTGGCGAATATGCGCAATGCCGTGCGCCAGCCTCTGGGGCCATACCCGCTGTACACGCAGTGCAGCTGGTGCAGCGAGCATGCGTGGTGGGGCCTGGGCATGTGCACCAAGACGACCACGGAAACATGGTCGCAAAATGTCGATTTCACATGGACGCGCAACCAGCTCGATCAAGTGCTGGCCCGCGCCGAACGCGATGCGGGCAACCTGGGCGCGGCATATGCTCCCACCCAGGCGTGGATAGACAGCTTGCCGGCCTTTAGCCGCGCCTTTGACGCGAACGCCGACCGCGTGCTGGCGGTGCAGGAGCAGATTCGCCAGGGAATCGGGCCCAACGACCAGCAGCGGCAAACGGCGACGCAGGCGCTGCAACAGCTGAGCAGCGACATGGAGCGCAGTTCGGCCCAGCTGAAGGCGGGTACGCAGGCGCTGGCGGTGTCGCTGCAGCAGCAGAGCGCCTATCGCGAACAGATCCGCCTGGCCATCGAGGGTGCCGACCGCTCGGCCCAGGAAGCGCTGCGGCAGATTGAACAGGCGGCCCAGTCGCATCACTGCCAGGATGGCTTGCCGCAAAAGTTCAATGCCATCCGCGACGACTTCAAGCGTTCGATCCAGAGCATCTCGGCAGCTTTCCAGCAGCTCGATAACAGCAGCCGCGGCGCCGAGACCGGCCTGGCCGCACTGCTGGGCGCTGTCGTCACCTCGCAGACCGACATGCAATCCATCCTCGACCTGCTCAAGGCGGCGCAGAACGACAAGCTGGGCAGTTTCCTCGAGCGGCTGCACCTGAATGCGGCGAAACAGCAATGGCACGACCTGGCCAATGCCTATACGCGGGTGGCGCGCGAAGCGGCGCTGGCGCAAGGAGGCGCCTGACAAAGACTGTCACTGTCAGGATGCCGCCGCTTTGCGCTGTCTCAATGCCACGGCCGCCCTGCTTCCTATGATGAGCATATGCAGCTTGTGCAATGCCGCATCCATTTGGGGGGGCCGTGGGCAAATCGGATACCAGCAGCGCCGGCGCCAGTGCGCCGGCAGCGGTGCGCAAGAAAGATGCGCTGCCATTCATCCTGCTATACATCCTGCTGGCGGGCTTGCTGGCCGTGATAGGGGGGGCGGTACTGGCGCCCCACTACCATGCCGTGCCGGCTCTGCTGTGGAGCCTGGGCTTTTGCGTCAGCGGCATGCTGCTGGGATTCCTGTTCGGCATACCGCGCAGCCTGCCATCGGGCACCGTCAACGCGGCGCCGCCCGACGAGCGGGCCAATGGCAAGGGCCGCCCCACGGACGAAGCGCCCGCCGCCGGAGCCGATGCGGCGACGGCCAACGCCGGCAACACCCTGTTCCTGGGCACGCCCACGCCCATGGAAGTCAATTCGAACCTGGTGGAAGTGTCGGACTGGCTAACGAAAATCATCGTCGGCGTGGGCTTGATCGAGCTCAAAAGCCTGCCCGGCAGCGCGCGCAGCATGGCCGCCTTCATCGCGCCCAGCCTGGCCACCGACACGCCGACCGCCATGGCCGTGGTGGGCGGCATCATGCTGTTCTTTTCCGTGCATGGTTTTTTGATCGGCTACCTGCTCACGCGCATTTACCTGTCCATCATGATCAAGCGGGCCGACAGCATGGTCAAGAACGAATCCGTGCGCCTGGAGAGCGGCAAGGAAATCGAAGTGACGGAATTGAGCCGCTTGCAGCAAAAATCGCTCGAAGACATGCAGGAAGCCGTGACGCAGCTGCTGCTGGCCCATCCGCCGGACGGGGGCGCGGCCGTCACGGCCCTGGCCGGCATGCCGGCGGAGAAAAAGCAGGCAGGCCTGGTGCTGTGGCTGGATGACCATCCGCGCAACAATACCTTGCTGGTGGAGCAGCTGGAACGGGAAAACATCAAGGTAGACCAGGCGGTCTCGACGCGGCAGGCGCTGGCCATGCTGCAACAGAAGCACTATGCGCTGCTCATCACGGACATGGCGCGGGTGGAGAACCGCCAGCGCATCAAGGATGCGGGCGTGCACACGGTGCGCGAAGTGCGGCAGGCCCAGCCCGCGTTGCCCATCATCGTGTATTGCAGCAAGGATACGGTCGCCAGCTACGGCACGGAAGCGGAAGCGGCCGGCGCCCGTTTCATCACCACATCGGGCACCAGCCTGCTGGCGGCCGTCAACAAGCTATTGCATGACGAACGCCAGGACGGCGATCAATCCACCCTGTAACGGTAGCTGCCCACGTAATGGAGCGAACTGCGCTGCGGGTGCGCCAGCTGATTCGGCGCAAACACGCACACGCTCGTGTCGGCCAGCACGCCCTGCGCCTCCGCGTCCGCGCAGGCCTGCGCCAGCCAGCTGTCGCCATACGACACGCCATCGAGCAACTGCACCAGCGGCACTGGCGACGCCAGCAGCGCGCTTTCAACACAGGCCGGCTCATAGCCCGTGAGTCCCGTTTCCAGGAAGAACGGCGACGGCAATACATCGCCGTCTTCCGTGTATGTGGGCGCCAGGTAGGCCTGCAGCGCTTCCCAGCCGGGAAAGCGCCCGTTGCAAGCAAACACGTGGACGGTCGGCATGGTGGAAGACAAGCTTACAGCTTCTCCATCTTTTGCCGCACGGCCGGTGCCGTCGCAGCCGTCGGCGCCAGTTCCAGATAGGTTTTATAGGCCGCTTTCGCCTTGACGCCATCGCCGGCCTTGGCATACGCGTCGCCCAGGTTCAGATAGGCGATGGCGCGCGACGGATCCATCTTGACCGTGTTTTCAAACCAGCGGGCCGCTTCGCGGTATTTTTCCTGCTTGTAAAAAACAAAGCCCAGGTTATTTGCCGCCAGTGCGAAATCGGGCCGCAGTTTCAGCGCTTCCGTAAATTGCGCTTCCGCCGCCGCATATTGTTTCTCCTTGTACAGCTGCAAGCCACGGTCGTTGGCCCGCTGCGCCAGCTGGCGCGCTGACGTCGGCACGGCGCCCGGCGTGACGATCTTCTGTTCGCCGCCCTGCAAATCCTTCACCGTCACGCTGGCCGCCGCCGGTTTGGCGTCGAGCTTGCTGTTCAGGGCAATGGCTTCCGTCGACAGCTGCGTCGTGTTCGGGCTGAGGAACTCCGTTTCGCCCGGCAATTCGAACACGAAATCGCCCCCTTCCGAGCCCGGCAAGCTGCCAAACGCGGGCGTCTGGTTCGATACGCTGGACACGGCCGGCGCCACGTAGGCCGCCAGTTCCGTGGCCGTGATGAGACCGTCGCCGTTCAGGTCGCCCTTGCCCGCCAAGCCTTGCAGAAGGGTCCACGTGAACACGGAATGGCCGTTCGGCCCGCCGTCGGCCACCAGCTGGTCGCCGCCGCCAGCCGTCAGCATTTGCCGGCCGATGCGCTTGGCATTGTCGCGCAGGAAGGAGCTGGAACCGGCGCCGCGGGTCAGGCCCAGGCCGCTGTAGCAGGCGTCCATGACAAAGAACGCGTGCTTGGCGGTCAGGCTTTCCGCGATATTCTGGATTTCCGTCATCGGGATCGCATCCGTGGCGAACTGCGCCGGATCGGAATCGACGGGCACGATGTAGCCGAGGTCGCGCCCGGAACTGAGCTTGCGCGTGGCGCCATGGCCGGCGAAAAACACGAAGATGCGGTCATTCTTTTGCACGCCGCCATGCGCCAGCTTGTCGTGGAAGGCGGCCAGGATATTGTTGCGCGTCGCTTCGCCATTTTTCAGGGTGACGACACGCTCGGGCGCGAACGCGAATTTTTCAATCAGCGTTTCGCGGATGCCTTGCGCATCGCGCACCGCATATTGCAGTTTCGGCCATTTCGCGTAGTCATCGATGCCGATCACCACGGCCCAGGAATTGGCGTAACCGGTGGTGACGGGCACTTTTTCCGGCGCAGGCGCCGAGCTTTTCGCCACCTGGAAGCTTGTGCCATCCCAGCCCGCGAATTGATAGCCTTCGGCGATCAGCTTGTCCAGCACGGCCGGCAAGGCTTTCACCGTGCGTTCGTGGATGTCGTGGAACAGAATGATGCCCCGTCCCGCCTTGTCGACGGACGCCAGCACGCGGTTCGTGATCGAGCTGGGCACGGGGTCGGCCCAGTCCAGCGAATCGATATTCCACATCACGGACTTCAAATGCGCATCGGCCAGCGCGGCCATGCCTTCGCTGTTGCGCGCGCCATATGGAAAGCGGAACAGCGCGGCCCGCTCGGGGCTGATCGCCTTCAACAGGGTGTCGGTGCCGAGGATTTCACCCTTCAGCTTGTCGCCCGTCTGTTTCGACAACTGTGCGTGGCTGAAACTGTGGTTGCCCACGGCATAGCCTTCCTTCATCAGCTTGCGGCTCACTTCCGCGCCCGCGTTCAGCTTGGCGTGGCCTTCCGCGTCCAGGCTGCCCAGGTTGCGGCCCACATTGAAGAACACGGCCGGCACGCCATACTGTTTCAGGATGGCGCTGATTTCTTCCGTGTAGCGGCGGTGCGGGCCGTCGTCGAAGGTCAGCACGATGGTTTTCTTCGGCAAGCCGAGGCCAAAGATTTCCGCCTCATCTTTTTTTGGCACCGGCTTGGCTTCGGGCACGGAACCGGCCGGCGGTACTGCATACGGTACGACGATGCCGTTTTCCTTGAGGATCTGTTCGCGGCTGTAGAGTTTTTTCAGCTGCGCCACGTAATCGTCCCACCGTTCGCGCTTGAGTTCGATCGCGCGCTGGCCCAGGTTGCCGAAGATTTGACGGATTTCCTTCTCGTAATTGCGCTCGATCTCGCCCAGGGCATCGAGGTCTTCGGAAATGCGCTTGTGCAGCTTGATCGCCGGCAAGGAGGAATCCTTGGCCACGTCGGCCAGCATGCTTTGCAGCAGTTCGCGGAACGCCAGGCGGTCGGCGTCGTACAGGCCGGGATCGGATTCGATATACGTCAATAAGCTGTCGAGCGCCTCGAAACGGCCCGGATTGGTGGGCGCCGTCAATTGATCCAGCACAAGATCGAGCTTGGCGATGCGCTCCTGGTTTTCATGGAACAGCGCCTGCCCCACCTTGCGCGCTTCGTCGCGCGCGCCTTCCGGCAAGCTTTGCTCGTCGGCCAGAAGCACGATGATCTTGCGGAAATTGCCCAGCAAGTCGCGGAATTGGGCGGCCACGGCGGCCGTATCGACGGTCGATTGGGTCGCGGCGGCCGGGCTGCCAGAGGCGGGTGCGCCCGGCGTGGCGGTGGCGGCGGGACGGGTGTAGCTATAAATGCCGGCCCCAGCGGCGAGTGCCACGACGACGGTGGCGGCGATCTTGATCGGCTTGGAAGTCACAGGCTTGTCATTCCCTTCACATACTATGCATAGAATTCAGATGGCGCGGATGCGCCCGATGCATAATTGTAAAGCACGCTAGGCACAAGCTCAGCCCGCACGCTGAATTTGGGCAATAATATCGCTGAACACCTTCATAGATAGTGAAAACGGAAAAGACGATGCACAAGAAACTCTGCGCAGCCGCGCTGATGCTGGGCGTGGCCCTGATGCTGCTGCAACTGCGCGCGCATGCGGGCGATGGCACGGACAACGTTGTGGCCGGGCGCGTGTGCCTGCCGCACTGAGCCACGCCTTGCGCTGACGCTATACCTTGGCCGGCTCCCAGTAACTGGCCAGGCCCAGCTTTTTCAAGCCTGCCGCCACGAAGCGCGGTTCCAGCAATTCTTCCGCCGTCAACGGTAGGCGGATCAATTTTTGTTCCTGCGCAAACGCCAGCACCCGCCGGTAATGGCGGTACACGGCGTCGTCGTACAGGGGCGACCAGCGCTCCTTCCACTGCAAGCCCGGGTCGTCATAGCTGCGCCGCACCACGCTGTCGGGCGTGCCGTTGCGCGTGCCATCCTTGATGACCGCCTCGCGGTTGCCGTCCAGCGCCGCCCAGTGCTGGGCCCGCAGCCAGGCCGTGGCCACCAGCTCGGCGATATCGGGATGGGCTTGCGTAAAGTCGCGCCGCGCCCACAGTTCCGCCCGCATCTTGCGTTCCGGCAGTCCTTTGCTGGACCAGATGATGCGGCCGATGCCCTTGTCTTCCAGCGGATAGCCATTGATCATGAACAAGGCGTCGACGGCGCCCGTGGCCAGCGCGGCCGTGCCTGGCTTGAGGTCCATATTAATCAGGCGAAAATCCGTGGGCGACATGCGCTGGTCGGCGATCAGCTGGCGCAAGCCCAGTTCCCACGGCCGGCCCCGGTGCACGCTGATGCGTTTGCCTTTCAGTTCGGCCAATGACGTGGCGCGCGAACTGGTGGGCACCAGCAGGAACTGGTCCGTGCCCCGCCCCGCCGGCACGATCACCTGCGTGCGCACGCCGCCCGCGTTCAGGATAACGGACGGCAAGTCGCCATACGCGGCCATGTCGATGCGCCCGCTGGCGAACGCTTCATTCATGGTGGCGCCCGTGTCGCCCGTGACGGGCAGCCATTCCAGCCGTACGCCCCGCTGCTTGAGTTCGCGCGCCAGCCAGCCTTCCTGCTGCACCCGGTAAGCGATGCCGCCCAGTTCCGCCTTGCCGTTTTCCGCAAAACCCGTCGAGGCGATGCGCAAGGCCGCCGGCGGCGCCCCCGCCTTCGCCGCCGATACCGCCTGTCCCGCCAGGGGCAGCAAGGCCAGCCCGCCCATCACCGTGCGTCGCCGCATCGCATTCTCCTCATCATCAAGCATGGCCACTGTCGACGTGCTTCCCGCTCAAGCCGCCCGGCGCGTCTGCGCCAGCGCCGCTTCGAAGGGACGGGGATCGATCCACGCACGCACGTCGACCTTGCTGGGCAGGAAGTTCCAGCGGAACAGGAAATCACTGAAATCCTGCAAACCCGCGATCGACGTTTCCGCCAGGTCCGTGTCCAGGCGCAGATGCGCATCCTTGCCGTAAGCCACTTGCACCCAGTGCTCGCTGGCATTCGATTCACGCGCCAGGAAACGCCGCGTCTCGTCCGCATGGCCGCGCGCCCACGCTTCTGCCCGCAGCACCTGGTCGACCAGGGTCACCGCGGAAGCAAAATGGTTGTCCAGCAGGTGCGCATCGACGCTCAGGGTGCGCGGCGTGCCGTTGTTGGCGCGGATCAAGGGTTCCGGATGGATGCCCGTGTCGATTACCGTGTGCAAGCCGAACTGCTGCGCCAGCTGTGCGGCCGAGGCGCCTTTCAGGAAGATGGCGTCCACTTCGCCCCGCAACAGCCCCAGCAGTTCCGGGCTTTGGCCGCCGCGCCGCGCGCCGCTGAACAGATTCGTTGCCGCGCCCTTCTCCGGCGCCGCCTCGCTCTGGCCCGTGCTGACCACATAATCGACCAGTTCCACGTCCGCCACGGCCAGCCCTTCCAGGCTCAGCGCGTTTTCCAGCCCGCGCAAGGCTTGCGCGCGCGCAAAGTCGATCTGCGCCTTGCTCCATAATGGCAAGCCGAAACGCCGTCCCTTCAAGTCACGCACCGTCTGGATGCCGCTGCCGGGCAAGGTCAGTATCAGCTGCGTCTCGTCCGACCATGACAGGCCGATCACGCGCGTCTCGCGTCCCGCCGCGCGCGCCCACAGGGCCGGGATATTGCCGCCGTGACGCACGGAGTTCTGCAGGGTGTGGTCGAAATGCGATTCGCGCACGGCTTCCTGGTCCGACTCGCGCAAGGAGCGCAAGCTGGTGCCGTCGGCGCGCAAGGCATCTTCCAGCCAGCCTTGCTGCAGAGAAATTCCCAGGCCCGTGGGGACGGGGCAGCGCGTGTACCACAGGGTGTCGAGTGCGTTGTTATTGCTCATCTTGTATCTCCAGAGTGGGTGGACCGGTCAAAAAGGAAACTACAGCGCCATCCTGCGCGCCCATTCATTGCCATCCCATGAGCTGCTGGGATCTACATCCTGCGCCACGGGCGCATGCGTGTCGTCCAGGTCGCTGAAATCCGCATGCAAGCCATCGCGGATGGCGACAAAGCCCGGAGATCCCCGCTGGCGCGGGTGGGCCAGCGGCACGTCCTGCACGCGGCGCACCTTGCCCGGACGCGCATCGAGCACGACGATGCGGTCGGCCAGGTACACGGCTTCATCGATGTCATGCGTGACCATGACCATGGTGATGCCCTCGTCCTGCCACAGGCGGCGCAGTTCCTGCTGCAGGCGCAAACGGGTCAGCGCGTCGAGCGCGCCCAGCGGTTCGTCCAGCAGCAGCACGTCGGGCCGCCCCACGAGGGCGCGGGCAATCGCGGCCCGCTGCGACATGCCGCCCGATAATTGATGCGGATACGCATCCGCATAGCCGTCGAGGCCCACGCGCGCAATTTCCGCCGCCACGCGCGATGCGCGCTCGGCCAAGGGCACACGGGTATTGCTGAACGCCACGGCCACGTTCTGCTGCACCGTCAGCCAGGGAAACAGGCGGTGATCCTGGAACACGAGGCCCCGGTGCAAGTCCGTGCCGCGGATGGGCACGCCATCGTGCAGCAGCAAGCCCGTGTAGTCCGTGTCCAGGCCCGCCAGCAGGCGCAGCAAGGTGGACTTGCCGCAGCCGGACGCACCGACGATGGCGACGAATTCGCCCGGAGCAATCGTCAGGGAAATATCGTCGAGCACCAGCAGCGGAGCGCCTTTCAGCGAAAACGACTTGCTCACGTGCTGCACTTGCAAGCCGCCGCTCAGGTGCTGCTGTTGCGGCGACAAGGCCGAAGGGGAAATGACATCATTCATGGCGCACTCTCTGCGGTGGGGGCGAGGGAAGGAATGGCGGCGGGCGGCGCCCGGCGCAGCCAGCGGCTGCCGTGGAAAACCAGCCAGGCGGCCAGCCACGGAGCCAGCCAGATCAGGAATACATTGCGCAAGCCCGTCAGGTCGGCCAGGCGGCCCGCCGCCAGCGCGCCGGCCGTGCCGCCCACCATGCCGAACAGGGTCAAGTGGGCCGAGACCCTGGCCTTGTCGACGGGCGCGCGGGCGATATTGTCTGTATTGACGAGGTTGTTCACGCCCAGGCCCAGTCCCAGCAGCACGGAGGCGGCCAGGTAGGCGATGCTGCTGGGCCACAAGCCGAGGATCAGCAAGGCGGCCATGATGGCCAGGTGGGCGCCGCCATACAGCTGCTCGCGGTAGCGGCTGGCCAGCACGAAGCGTCCCAGGAACAGCAGCACCAGCACGCAGCTGAGTCCCTGCACGGCCATCAGCCAGACGGAATGATGCGCAGGCCAGTGCAGCACGCGGATGGCCAGCAGGATGGAAAACACGCCCACGCTGGACGCCGTGAAACTGGCGAGGATCTCGAACAGGTAAGTCACGCGCACGATGGGCAGGCGCAACAGTTCGCGCAAGCTGGCCGCACCGGGCAGCAAGGCTTGGCCTTCCAGCTTGCGCGGCGCCGTATTGCTGGGCAACACTTGCCAGCCCAGCACGGCCAGGATGGCGAACATCAGGGCCGAAATCAAAAAGCCCGCCTTCAGTCCCAGTTGCGCGATCAGGTAATTGCCGCACAAGGGGCCGAGGAATTGCATGCCGAGAATTAATGTTCCCTTGTACCAGCCCGCCTTGCCCTGCCCCAGTTCCGGCAGGCGCACGAGAAACACGGTGCTCATGGCCACGATGCGCAGCGAGATACACAGGCCCACGAGAAACATCAGCAAAGCCACCCACTGCCAGCCGGGCAGCCACGGCAGCACGCAGAACGCCAGCGCCAGGCTCAGGCTGACGCCCGCATACAGATGCTTCGGATTGCCGCGCGACAAGATGTAGCCGGCCGGTATGGTACCCAGCGCCATGGCCAGGGTTTCCGCGCTGCTGATCGCGGCCAGCTGGAAATTGCTCACGTGCAGGTGCAGTCCCAGCAAGGTGGCCAGCACCTTGTTCATGCCGATGGTCACGCCCGACAGCAGGGTCAAGCCGATAAAGCGCAGCAAGAAGGCGCGCAGCTCGCCTTCGCGCGCACTGACAGCCGCGTCTGGCTGGAATGGCAGGGATTCACTCACTGCTGCGCCCCTTCACCAGCAGGCGCGCGAGGCGCGCAAACGCCACATTCATCGCCTGCGCCAGCAAGGCGATCACGAGCACGGCCAGCAGGACGACATCCATGCGGCCCGACACTTCGCCATTGAGCAGCAACGAACCCATGCCGGGACCGGCTGAAAACAGCAGTTCGCCGCCCAGGCAAGCGAGCCAGGCAAAGGCCAGCGCATGCGTGACACCGGTGACGATGGCCGGCATGGCGCCCGGCAACAAAATCTGACGCAGGGTCTGCCAGCGCGTCAGGGTCAGCACCTGCCCCACTTCGCGCAAGCGTCCCTCCACCTGGCGCATGCCCGCATACGTGTTGAGCACGGTCGGGTAAAAGGCGGCGATGGCGATCACCAGCAGCTTGGCGCCATCGCCATTGCCCACCCACAGGCCCAGCAAGGGTATCAGGCCCAGCAGCGGCACTTGGCGGATGCTGTGGAACAGCGGCCCGATCAACCGGTCCGCCAGCGGCGACTGCGCCATCAGCGCGCCCGTGACGATGCCGGCGCTGCCGCCCAGCAGCAAGCCGGCCAGGGTGCGGCCCAGGCTAGCCTGCAAATGCACCCACAGCTCGCCCGTCAAGACCAGGTCGCGCAAGCTGTGCGCCAGGTCGCCCAGGGACACAAAGATGTAGGCGGCGGCAGCGCCCCGGCCGGAAGCCCATTGCCAGGCGCCCAGCAAGGCCAGCGGCAGCAGCGCGCCTTTTATGAACAGTATCAAACGCTGCTTCATGCGGCGCCTCCCTTGCCATCGCCGCTACGTTTCCAGCGCATCAGCCGTGCTTCCAGCGCATGGCATAGCCGGTCCAGGCCGAAGCCGATCACGCCCGTCAGCACCACGCCCACCATCACCACGTCGAGGCGGAACATTTGGCGGCCCATTTCCATCATCTGCCCCAGGCCGCTGTCGGCGGCCAGCAATTCCGCGCCTACCAGCACCATCCACGAACGCGACAGGGCGATGCGCATGCCCGTCAGCGCGGCCGGCACGATGGCCGGCAAGACGATCAGGCGGATGCGCTGCCAGCGCGAGAAGCAATACACTTGCGCCACCTCAAAGTAGCGCTGCGACAAGTTGCGGATGGCGTCATGCACGGCCAGCGCGACGATGAAGAAACTGGCCTTGGCCACGATAAACACTTTAAAACTCTCGCCTATGCCGAACAGCAAGATAAACAGGGGGATCAGGGCCACCGTCGGCAACTGGCGCAAGACGTTGAACGTGGGGTCGACGTAGCTGCGCAAGCCAGGCGACAGCCCCAGCACGACGCCAAAGGCCAGGCCGCAGCTGGCGCCCAGGCCGAAACCAGCCAGCAGGCGGAACAGGCTGATGCCCAGGTGCTGGCCCAGTTCGCCGCTTTCGGCCAGGTCGCGGGCCGTCAGCAGTACTTGCCAGGGCGACATCAAGATGTGCGCAGGCATCCATTCGAACGTGGTGGCGGCCGTCCACAGCAGCAGCAAGGCCAGCGGCGAGGCCCACACGGACCACGGCGAGCGCACGAAGCGTCGCAGCCAGGGGACGGAGGCCGCACGCGCTGGCGCAGGGGCGCGGGGCAAGGCGATGGCGAGGGAAGTCATGGCGCCCAGTACGTTTGCAGCTTCAGCTGCGCCAGTGCCTGGTTGACGAACTGGGGCGCGAACAGGCTGTCCACTTGCAGGGGCCGCGCAATCAGGCCCGCGCTCTTCGCATACGCCGCCTCGCCCACGTAATGCTGGCGCAGGCTGGCCGTAAACAGGGGCGACCAGCGCGCCTGCCATGGCGTATGGTCGCCCGCCAGTTCGCGCCGCACGACGCTTTCCACCTGGCCCGCGGCCGCCTCCGTGCGCACATAGTCGTCTTCGCCGCCGGCGCCGGCGGCCCGGTGGTGCTCGCGCACATACGCCGTCACCACCAGCTGGGCCAGTTGCGGCCAGCGTTGCAGGAAACCGCTGTCGGCCCACAGTTCGGCGCGCATCTTCCAATCCTGCGGCGGCGCCTTGCTGGCCCAGATGATCTTGCCCACCTTTTTATCTTCCAGCAGGAAGGCATCGCTGAGGGTAAAGAAGGCGTCGGCGCCGCCCGTCGCCACGGCTGCCGCACCGGCCTGCGGATTCAGATTGAGGATCTTGACGTCGCGCAAGGTCATGCCATTCGCTTCCAGCAGGCGAGCGAACGGGTATTCCCACGGCCGGCCCCGGTGCAGGGCGATCTTCTTGCCCTTCAAATCCTTGATCGACTTGGCCGTCGAGCCGTTCGGCACCACCAGATAGGTATTGTTGGCGCTGCCGCCGGGCAGGATCAGCCGCGTCTGCAAGCCCGAGGCATTGGCGATAATCGACGGCAAGTCGCCATACTGGGCCAGGTCGATCGAACGGTTGGCAAACGCCTCGTTGACTTGCGTCGCCACGGAATTGGTGGTGACGGGCACCCACTCCAGCTTCACGCCCAGCTTGCCCAGCTCGGCCGCCAGCCAGCCCGTTGACGCCACCTGGGCGGCCGAACCGGCAAACACGGTCTTGCCGGACGGCGCCGTGCGGGCCACGACGGCGATGCGCACGGCGGCCGGCAGTGCTTCGGCGGCGGTCGCCATCGCTGGCACCAGCAGGCTGGCCGCCACGGCGGCGGCGAATGCTTTGCGCCAGCTCAAACGTAAGAATTTCAATGACATCTGTAGCCTGTTCGTGAAAGGGTTACACCAGGTCGGTGGCGGGCAGCAGCGACAAGGCGCGCGCCGTGTCGATCAGCTTGCTCATCTTCCATTGCTGCAGCAGCACGCCGGGGCCGAAATCGCGCGAACCGCCGATGGCTTCGGCCGCGATCTGGATCTTCGCGCCCTCTTCCAGCAGCAGGATGAATTCGGCCAGCTTCAGCAAGCCCTGCTTGCCCCACACGGTGGCGCCCCCGTTCGCTTCCAGGATGGCCGTCGCATGCGTATTGCGGGCGATCTCGCCGAGGATGAAATCGACTTCCGGCTGGCGGCGGTCGATGTAGATGGGGATTTCGCGCACCAGCTGGTAGCGCTGCACGGGCACGTAGCGGATCGGCAGGGTGCGGTGCGTCTGCGCCCACGCGCCCAGCGACGGCGAGTGCACGTGCGAGATCGACGTGACCTCGGGCCGCTCGCGGAACAGTTTTAAGTAGCGCGCGCCGCCGTTGTTCGCGTCGCCCACGAGCACCGTGCCATCGAGCGCCAGCACGGCCGCCTTCAGGGGCTGGCCGCGGCGGAACGGGCCCGGATCGTTGACCACCACCACCTTGTCGCCGCCAGGCGTGCGCTCGACGAAGCCCACCGTGCCGTTGGCCGTCAGGCTGCCCGTTTCGCGCAAGCCGTCGAAGGCGATCTGCGCATCGCGGCGCACCTGCTCCACGAAGACCAGTTCGGCCGCCGTCAATTCCGGCACCTGTACTTGTTGTGCTTCCGCTTGTGCCACGTCCGTCATGTCATGCTCCATTCTTTGGGGTTGGGATACGGGTCAGTCCTGCCTCTACTTTCGCAAGACGCGTGCCAGCGCCGCGGCCAGTCAAATGGTGGAAGGCTGCTGCCTGCGCAACAGCGGCTGCTGGCGTGGCAGCAGCGGCGTGCGCACGCGCTGTCGGCAAGCCAGCAAGCGGCGCGGGCACGTTTCCTGCACGGTTCAAGGCTCCACCCACCACCAAGGAATTCCATGACTACCGCACCATCCCCTGCTGTCGATACCGTCTGGTTCACCCGCTGCCCCGTGCCCACGGCCACGGGCCTGGCCTACAAACTGGGCTGGCTGGACGAGGAATTCGCCCGCGACGGCATCGCCCTGAAAACCCTGCAGGAAGTGGGCGGCGAACTGGCGCGCCACCATTACGACCACGGCCTGTCCACGCTCGTGCGCGAAGGCGGCAACCTGCTGGCCCTGCCGGCACGCGCGCAAGGGGCGCCCACGCGCCTGATCGGCCTGACGTGGATCGATGAATGGCAAGCCATCCTCGTGCGCCCCGGTTCCGGCATCACGAAGCCCGCGCAGCTGCAGGGCAAGCGCCTGGCGCTGCCCGTGTTCCGTGCCGAGGACTTGCGCGAGAACCGGCGCGGGCGCAGCATCGCGCGCGGCATGAGCCTGGCCGGCTACAAGGGCGTGCTGGCGTCGGCCGGCCTCACGCTCGATGATGTGCAACTGGTGGAAGTGGGCGCCGACGCCCAGGCATCGGCCAATCTGGGTGCGGGACTGTGGCAAGGCATCGCCCCGCTGCTGCGCGGCGAGGTCGACGCCGTGTATGTGAAAGGCGCGGCGGCGGCCGAAGCGGCCCGCGCGGCGGGGCTGGAAGTGGGCATCGATATCGACGCCCTGCCCGACCGGCGCTTCCGCGTGAACAACGGCACGCCGCGCCCGATCACCGTGCATGAAACGATGCTGGAACAGCATTTCGAACTGGTCGTGCGCTTCCTGACGCAAACCCTGCGCGCCGCGCACTGGGCGCGCAGCCACCAGGCCGACGTGCTGGCCATCCTGCAGGGCGAGACGCGGGCCGGCGCCGACGCCGTGGCCGAAGCCTACCGCGACGGCTTTCACCTGACCCTGGCGCCCGACCTGTCCGACGAGAAGGTGGCGCTGTTCGGCCAGCAGAAGGATTTCCAGCTGCAGCACGGTTTCCTCGATCGCGACGTGGATATCGAGGCGTGGATCGACCGCCGGCCTTTGGCGGAGGCGCAGCGGCGGCTGGAAGCGCTGCTGCAAGTGGCGGCATAAAACGGATAGCACAAGGCCGGCGAATTCGCCGGCCTTTTTACATCAGGCAGCCACGCTCAGAACTGGATCGTGTACGACGCCCCCACCGTGCGGCCCTGGCCGATGATGACGGTGTCGCCATTGACGGCGCCCGGCACGAAGCTGGTGAGCGTATGGTTGCGGTAGACCTTGTCGGCCAGGTTGTTCGCATACGCCGTGATGCGGTGCTTGCCGCCCGGGAGCACATACGACAGGCGCGCATTGGCCAGCGCGAAGCCGCCCTGGTTCAGCAAGCCGCGCGCGTCGCTTTGCGGGTCGACATAGTAGTACTGCTTGGACGTGTAGCGCACGTCGCCGCTGAAGACCAGTTGCGCGCCATTGCCCAGCGGGTAGCGGTAATCGGCCGCCAGCAGGGCCGTCACGTGGGGCGAGCGCACGAATTCATTGCCGGAGCGGTCGCCGCCATTGTTCTGGATGGCGAAATCGTCGAATTCCGTGCGCAGCAGGCCGATATTGGCGTTGATGTGCAGGTTGTCCGTCGGCTGCGCCTCGATCTCGAATTCCGCGCCATTCACGTGGGCCTTGCGCACGTTCTGCAGGTAATTGACGCTTTGCGTAGGGTCGCCGTTGTACACGCCCGTGATATTGACCTGCACGTTCTTGTAATCATAGTGAAAAACGTTGGCGTTGAAATTCAGGCGCCCGTCCAGCCATTCCGACTTGATGCCCGCCTCGAACGAGTTCAGGGTTTCCGGCTTCACCGTATTCAATGCTCGCACGTCCGTGGCGCTCGTGTTGTAGCCGCCGGACTTGATGCCGTGCGCGTATTTCAGGTAGCCGCGCAGGGTGCGGCTGAAGCGGTATTCGGGCGTCACGTCGTAGGTCAGCGCATTCCACGTGGTGGACGGATTCGACGTGAAATTGTTGTTGGCCACCGAGGCGGCCGCGTAATTGCCGCCCCGGACCGTGTTCCACCAGTTGGCCGCATCGCCAAACGTCACCGTGTTCGATGCAGCCTGCACGCGCCGCAAATCGAGATCCTTGGTTTCCGTCGTCCAGCGCAGGCCAAACGTGGACAGGAACTGCTCGCTGAAGTTGACGGTCGTGCTGCCGAAGATGGCCGCGCTGCGCGCCTTGTGCTGGTAGATGGTGCGGTTGTAGCCGACGGGCTGCGTGCTGCCCGCCAGCGCCGGCACGGTGCCGTTGGGCAGGCGCGCACCGGCCGAATCGGAATCGATCTTTTCATTGAAGTAGAACAGGCCCGCGACCCAGCTCACGGCGCCGTTTTGCGGTGATGTCAGGCGCAGCTCCTGCGACACTTGCCGGCTGCTGGCCTTCGAGCGGCTGCGGCCCACTTCCAGCGGCGTATTGTCGCTGTCGCCCATGGCTTCGTTGCGGAAGTTTTCATAGCCCGTGATCGACGTCAGGGTCAGCTCGCCCAGCGCGTATTCCAGGTTCAGCTGCGCGCCGCCCTGCGTCACGTCGCTGTCGGCCGGCGCATTCGTGCTCACATCATCGGGATTGGTGCTGGGGATGTAGCCGTTGCGGTAGACGCCATTCGCGCCATAGCTGGCCACCGTGGTGGTGGCGCCCTTGGTCGTGTAGTCGCGGTAATGCAGGTTCAGATTGGCCGTCAGGTCGCGTCCGATCAGGGCCTTGAGCTGGCCGCGGATGGCGCTGTCCTTGAGCTTTCCATCGCGTTCGCCCGTAAACTGGTTGTGGAAGCGGCCCTTGTCCTGCTGCTCCGTGTGGAAGGACAGGCGCCCCGCCAGCACCTCGTCGACCAGCGCGCCGCCGATGGCCCCTTCGGCCAGCTTGGTGTCGTAGCTGCTGTAATCGATCTTGGCGTAGCCGCTGGACTTGAACGACGGTTTGCGCGAAATCACGTTGATGGCGCCGCCCGTCGTGTTCTTGCCCCACAGGGTGCCTTGCGGCCCGCGCAGCACTTCCACCCGGTCCAGGTCGAACAGGGGAAAGCCCGTGGCGCTGGAATTGCTGATGTAGACGTCGTCGAGGTAAAAGCCGACGGGGTTCGGAAAATCGATTTGCTGCTGGCCCGCACCGACGCCGCGTATCCACCAGCGCGGGCGGCCATGCTGCTGCGTGCCGGCCGAGGCGTTTGGCACGTAGTTGAGGATTTCGCTGGCCGAACGGCCGATGCCCGTATCGAGCAGCTCCTTGCCGCCCAATACAGTGATCGCGCTCGGCACTTTTTGCGCCGATTCCTCGCGCTTTTGCGCCGTCACCGTCACCGATTGCAGGGAGGCGCCCTCGCCCCCACCGTTCGCGTCGGCCGCGGCAATGACATCGGCGCCAGGCGTTTCCGCATGCGCCATGCCGTGGACGAGCATCAGCCCGCCGATGGCGAAGGCCGAGCGCAGCGCGCGGCGCACTGGCGTCAAATGAAGAGGAGATGGGGAGAAGGCGGCGGGGGCAGTCGAACGGCGCATGGGTGATTATCCTTGAGTAAAGTCAAAACGCGAGATGGTGATGACTGGTATTGCAAGGGGCATGCCCGCTGCCGCGGCGCAGCAAAATGGGAGTCAAGTGATTGATTTCAAAGGAAGACTATCGTGATGATAGTGCTGTTGATTTGGCAGCAGCGGCGCTGCCGCGTGCTGCCTGCGCGACAGCAGGCGGTGGCGCTGCTGTCGCGGCAACAGGGGAATGTCTCAGGCGGCGCGCAAGAGTGCCGCCGTATGCCCGCGCACGAGGGGCAGCACTTCTTCGCCCACGCGATAGGCTTCCTCCAGGTGCGGCGTGCTGGCCAGGATGAAGGCGTCGGCGCCCAGTTGCACCAGTTCGTCCAGGCGTTCGGCCACCTGCTGGTAGCTGCCGACAATGCCCTGCGTCTGCCCGCCGCGCAGCAGATTGAAGCCGGACCAGATGTTCGGCGCCGTGATCAAGTCCTTGTAGCTGTTCAAGGTCGTCGGGCGGTTGCCGCGCTGGCGCGCCGCGCCCACGGAATCGCCGCCATCGGCGCCGAGGAACTGGCGCAGTGTGGCGGGATCGACGGCGTCAAAACCCTTGCGCACCTCGTCCCATGCCTCTTCTTCCGTGGCGCGGGCGACGATGTCCACGCGCACGGCGCACTTGATCTTGCGGCCCAACAGCGCCGTCTTTTCATGCACGCGGGCGAATTTCTCGCGCAGCTGCTCGAACGGTTCCAGCCACGTCAGGTAGTAGTCGGCGTGCTTCGAGGCGGAACCCAAGGCCGCGTCGGACGAGCCGGAAAAATAGATCTCGGGGAAATCCTGCTCCGACAGCGGCGTGGCCAGTCCCGCATCTTCCACCTGGTAGAACTTGCCCTGGTAGGAAAACGGCCCACCGCGCCACACGCCGCGCACCACGTCGAGAAATTCCGTCGTGCGCGTGTATCGGTCGTCGTGGCCGGCCGAATCGCCCCACCACAGTTGCGCCGGACCGCCGCCGCCCGTGATGACGTTGTACAGGGCGCGTCCGCCCGTGGCCCGCTGCAGGCTGGCCGTCATGCGCGCGGCCACCACGGGGTTCAAGAAGCCGGGCTGGAACGGGATCATGAAGCGGAAGGTGCTCGTCTCGCGCGCCAGCAGCGCAGAAATCGCCCACGGTTCGTCCGTCATGGGGAAGGACGGGATCAAACCGCCCTGAAAGCCCGATATTTCAGCGGCGCGGGCGATCTCGGCCAGGTAGTCGATGTAGGTAAAGCCGTCGGCGCCGCCGCCACCGAGGCCGGACTGGCGCAGGTTGTCATTGCCGGGAAACCAGTCGCCGCGAAACGGCGTGCGGGCGCGATGCGAACTCGGTTCGCCATGCGTGGGGATGCGCCAGAAGAAATCGATTGCCATGTGGGTTACTCCTTGAATAGGTTGGATACAGGAACTCAAGCCGCTTGCAGCTGCGCGCGCAAAGCTGCCCGCACGCGGGGCAGCACGTGCTCGCCGATGCGGTAGGCTTCCTCGAAATGGGGAATCGCAGCCAGCACGAAGCTGGACACGCCGGCCTGCGCGTACGCCTCCAGCGCGGCGCTCACCTGTGCATAGCTGCCGACCAGGGCGCCGTGGGCGCCCGTTTGCGCTTGCGCAAAGCCGGGCCAGAAGGCTGCGGCACTGCCGTCGAATGGCGCATCGTCGGGCAGCCCCGCACCGCTGCGGTAGCGGCGCGCGTCGCGCAAGGCTTCGTCGAAGGTTTCGCGCGCCAGCACGTCGATGCGCAAGCCCGCCGTCACGGCGCGGCCCAGTTGGCGCGCCTGCGCTTGCAGGCTGTCGATGGCAGGCTGCAAATCCGCCTGCGGCGCCGCATCGAACACGTGCACGTCGGCCTGGCGTGCCGACAGGGCCAGTGCTTCAGGCGACTCGCCGGTCAGATAGATGCCGTTGACGGGATGGTGCGCCAGCGGCCCCTTGAAGCCGCCGTCCTGCACTTCGAAGAACTTGCCCTTGAAGCTGAACGGCGACGTATTCTGCACGCCGCGCGCCACCGTGATGAATTCATCGATGCGCGGCAGGATGTCGGCGTCCGGCGCCGCATCGCCCTGGCGCCGGCGCGCTGCCGCATCGCCGCCATGGCCGATCTGCCAGGCGAAGCGTCCGCCCGTGAAGCGCTGGAAGCTGACGGCGTTCTTCGCCGCATACACGGCCGAACCCCAGGCGGCGTCGAATTCGGCGATCAGTTTCAAATGGCGCGTGCTGCGGGCCAGGTAGCCCGCGACGATCCAGCTTTCATCGCCCTGCGTATCGTGGCGTATCTGGATGCCGTCGAAGCCGGAAAGATCGGCTGCGCGGGCGATCTGGTGCAGGTAATCGAAATAATTGAAGGGCGGACGCGCGCCACGCGGGTCGCTCACGCCCGCCTGCAGGGGAGTGGGCGCGCCGGCGGCCCGTTCGCCCCTGCGCGTGATGCCGGGTGCCGCGTAACGGCCATCGCCGCTGGTGGGCAATTGCCAGATGAATTCTATGGTCATGCATGGACTCCTGTCGTGGGTCGAAGAAAACACCGCTATGCGCCTTGGATACCTGCGCGCAGCGGCCTGCCCTTCCCTCCTCGCAGAAAACATGCCATGCCGCATACGCCGGCCAGCCCCATTCGCTGTTGATTTGGCAGCAACCGGCTGCAGCCAGGGCAGCAGCATGCTGCGCCCGCAGCAGCCATGAAAAAAGCCGGAGCCGCATCGCTGCGGGTCCGGCTCCAGGAAGGGCATCATGCGCCTAGTCGATGGCGCCCGCCTTTTTCAAAAAGGTGCGCAGGATATTGCGGCTCAGGTTCAGGTGCCTGGCCGTGCGCACCTGGTTGCGCTCATTGCGCTCCCACGCGGCGCGCACCAGTTCCTGCTGCATGGCTTCGAATTCCACTGCCTCGCCCGAGTCGAGCAAGGCTTGCCAGGCGCGGGCGAAGCGCTCGGCCGCCAATAAATCGTCCTGGCCGGACGCGCCGTGGGCCGCATAGGCGATATCGGCACCGCCGGCCCAGGCGTCTGGAACAGGTATAGCGGCCGGTGCGGCAGCAGGCGCCCTGTGCCAGCCCGACAAACTCAGATCCTCGGCGCGCACGACGCCGCTGCGGCACACGAGCAGCGCGCGGTGGATGACGTTTTCCAGTTCGCGGATATTGCCCGGCCATGGATAAGCAAGCAAGGCTTGCTGCGCGTCGGGGCCCAGCTCCACCTCGCCCAGGTGCAATCGCTGCGCATAGATGGCCATGAAATGGCGCGTCAGCGGCATGATGTCGCCCGGGCGCTCGCGCAAGGGGCGTAGCGGCAGGCCGATCACCTGCAAGCGGTAATACAGGTCTTCGCGGAAGCGCCCGGCCCGCACGGCTTCGGCCAGGTCTACATTCGTGGCGGCGATCAGGCGCACGTCGATGGGAATGGCGCGCCGCGCGCCCAGGCGCACCACTTCGCGCTCCTGCAGCACGCGCAGCAGCTTGACCTGCATCGCCAGCGGCAAGTCGCCGATTTCATCGAGGAACAGGGTGCCGCCGCTGGCCGTCTCGAACCAGCCGGGCTTGCCCTGCTGCGCGCCCGTAAACGCGCCTTTTTCATAGCCAAACAGTTCGCTCTCGACGAGGGTTTCGGAAAACGCGCCGCAGTTGATCGCCACAAAGGTCTGTTCGGCGCGCCCGCTCAAGCCGTGCACGTGGCGCGCAATCAGTTCTTTGCCAGTCCCCGTCTCGCCCGTGATCAGCACTGTCGCCTCGCTGGGGGCGATGCGTTCGATCAGCTCGTGCAACTGGCGCGAACGGGGGTCGGCAAAGACAAAGGCCGTGGCGCGCACCAGCAAGCTCATTTGCTGCGGGTCGCGGAAGGCGACCAGCGCCTCGCTGTCGCCGTCAACGCCGGCGCCACGGGCAAGGTGGGCGCTGCGCGCGAAATCGCTGCTGAAGTTGTGGGCTAAGAGTTCCATGGGCCGACTATACCGCGCACCATCTCCAGGCGTGAACGAATGGTGCCGCGCTAGCTTATCCGGATTTTGCATATGCAGGCGCTGCTCCCATGCTGGCCCGGAGTTTGCTCAGGCTGGGGGGCAGGCAATGTCGCCTGCGCACCACGGAGCACCTCCCCATGCCAGCACGCCAGCTTGTCCTGAATGTTTTTTTACAACGCCACGGCCACCATCCGGCCGCCTGGCGCCATCCATCGGCCAGCGCCAGCGGCCGGCCCGACCTGGCCTGGTGGCTGCGTGCCGCCAGGCTGGCCGAGGCGGCCAAGTTCGACAGCTTCTTCATCGCCGACTTCATCGGCCGCGCCGGCGACGTCACGCCCGACACTGGCCGCGCCGCCATCGGCCTGCCCTTCGAGCCGTTTACCCTGCTGTCGGCGATTGCCGCCGTCACCAGCCATATCGGCCTGATCGCCACGGTCAATACCAATTACGAGCACCCGTACCACGTGGCGCGAAAATTCAGTTCGCTCGACCACCTGAGCGGCGGGCGCGCGGGCTGGAACGTCGTGTCATCGTTTGGCGAGCATACGGCGCGCAATTTCGGCATCGATGCACCGCGCAGCCATGCGGAGCGCTATGCGCGGGCCGACGAATTCGTCGCCCTGTCCAGGGCCCTGTGGGATAGCTGGGATGACGACGCCTTCGACCGGCCAGACCGCGCCGCCGGCCAGTTCTACCAACCGGCAGCGGGCCATGCGCTGGACTTCAACGGCGAATATTTTGCCTCGCAAGGCTTGCTGGACTTGCCCCGTCCCGTGCAGGGCCACCCTGTGCTGGTCCAGGCGGGCAATTCCGAGACAGGGCGCGAATTTGCCGCGCGCCTGGCCGAAATGGTGTACTGCTCCGCCACGTCGCTGCCCGTGGCGCAGGCGTATTACGCGGACGTGAAGGGCCGCATGGCAAAGTATGGCCGCGCCGAAGATCAATTAAAAGTGACGCCGGGCCTGTCGGTGTTGGTGGCCGAATCGGACCAGCAGGCGCAGGATCAATTTGGCGCACTGCAGGACCTGGTCGACTTCAGCAACCTGGAATTTGGCGGTTTTGACTTGTCCGGCTATCCGCTCGACGGCCCCCTGCCCGACCTGCCCTACCAGGCGGGCGAGAACGGCAAGGGGCGTTTCCAGCAGCAGCTGGAGCTGGCCCGCCGCGAGAACCTGACCCTGCGCCAGCTGGTGCTGCGCTTCAGGGTCGCGCGCGGTCACCTGCAAGCCATCGGATCCGCCAGGACGGTGGCCGACTTGATGGAGCAGTGGTTCGTGGAACGGGGCGCGGACGGTTTCAACGTCGTGCCGCCGCTGCTGCCGCAAGGCTTCGAGGCATTTACACGCCTGGTGGTGCCGGAACTGCAGCGGCGCGGCCTGTTCCGCACGGAATACGCGGCCAGCACCCTGCGCGGCAATCTCGGACTGGCGCGGCCCGCCAACCCGCACACGGTGGCGCGGGCGCGGGCCGCCTGACTGCGCTGTGACTAAGCCTGGTCCGGATCGAAATGCTTGCGCAAGCCTTGCCAGCACGCGAAATAGTCGTTTTGCAGCAGTTCGCTGTTCAAGGCGAATGGGGTGGGCTTGAGGATGGTGCGCGTCTCGAACATGAAGGCCATGGTGTCGGCCACCTTCACGGGCGCGGACGTGTCGCTGTGCGAGGCGCGTTCGAACGTCTGCGCATCGGGGCCGTGGCCGGACATGCAGTTGTGCAGGCTGGCGCCGCCCGGCACGAAGCCGGCCGCCTTGGCGTCGTACACGCCGTGGATCAGTCCCATGAATTCGCTGGCCACGTTGCGGTGGAACCACGGCGGACGGAAGGTGTGCTCGGCCGCCAGCCAGCGCGGCGGAAAGATGGCGAAGTCGATGGCGCCGAACAGGGGATTTTCGCTGGGCGCCTGCAGCACGAGGAAGATCGACGGGTCCGGGTGATCATAGCTGATCGAGCCGATGGTGTTGAAGCGCCGCAGGTCATATTTGTACGGCGCGTAATTGCCATGCCAGGCCACCACGTCCAGCGGCGAATGGTCCAGGGTCGTGCGCCACAGGTGGCCGCCGAACTTGGCCAGCAATTCGCAGTCGCCGTCGATATCTTCATACGCCGCGTGCGGCGTGAGGAAATCGCGGCTGTTGGCCAGGCCGTTCGAGCCGATGGGGCCCATGTCGGGAAGGCGGAAGGCCGTGCCGAAGTTTTCGCACACATAGCCGCGCGCCTTGCCGTCCGGCAGGGTCACGCGGAAGCGCACGCCACGGGGAATCACGGCGATTTCCTGCGGCTCCAGCTCGATCAAGCCCAGCTCCGTGGCAATGGCCAGCCGGCCTTCCTGCGGCACGACCAGCAATTCGCCGTCGGCCGAGTAAAAGAAGCGCTGCATGGAGCGGTTGGCTGCGTACACGTGGATGGCGCAGCCGCTCATCGCTTCGGCGCTGCCGTTGCCGGCCATGGTCTGCCAGCCATCGATGAAGTCCACCGGCGTGCCGCCGTCTGGCAGCGGCAGCGGGTCCCAGCGCAGCTGGTTGGGCGGCGTAGGCGGCATGGAGTGGAAGTCGCTGACGATGCGGGTATTTTCAGCCAGGGTGAATGGCGGATGCTGGCTGGCGGGGCGAATGCGGTACAGCCACGAGCGCCGGTTCTGCGCGCGCGGCGCCGTGAAGGCCGTGCCCGAGAGTTGCTCCGCGTACAGGCCCAAGGGCGCCCGCTGCGGCGAATTCTGCCCGTGCGGCAAGGCGCCGGGCACGGCTTCCGTGGCAAATTCGTTGCCGAAGCCGCTTTGGTAGCCGGCGCCTATCATGCGCGCTCCCCCAGTCCGTCAGCCGCGTCGCGCAGCAAGCCTTGCACCACGTCGGCCTTGCCGATGGCGCCCATGGCCAGCAAGGCGAAGCGGGCGAGGAACAAGGGCGAACGCTGTTCGCCCAGGCCACCCATGGTGTGGCACAACTCGGTGTAAAGATTATCCAGTTCGATGTCGGTCATGTTATCTCCTTGTTACTTTGATTGGGCGATGCCGGCCCTCGCCAGCGCAGCCGCCACCTGCCCCGCCTGCACCTGCCGCCAACGCCCCAGCACGTGGCCGTCCGGGCGCACGAGGTAAAAACTGCCTGGCTGCGCGTCGAATAGCGAGAATACCTGCGCCGTGTGGTCCCAGGCGCACCCTTGCTCCCCGCTGCGGGAAATCGCCACGGTCGTCAACGGCAAGGTGTCGCCCAGCGCCGCCAGTGCGGATGGTACAGACCCTTCGTCGCTGAAGTACAGTCCCGTGAAATGGCCATCAACGCGTTTCAGCAAATCGGTAATATACCCCGCTTGCTGCGCGCCGTCTTGCAGCAGCGCCAGCGGACACTCGGGCAAGACCGTGCCTGGCGCGGGGCCAGCGAAAAACACACCCGATTCCGGCGCATTCAGGGCCGATTGCGCATACGCGATGGCGCTGGTCTGGCGCGGGTTGATCAGGGAGCGCACATGCGCATGCTTGCCCGCCAAGCCCAGCACGGCCGTGCGCATGAGGTCGAAGGCAAACGTGGGCGGCGCCATGAATTCCGTGCTTTTCGTGCCGTGGCGCAGGTTTTCACGGGCGGCGAATACGCGCTCGTCCGAATAGCTGTCCAGCAAGGCATGCGGCGCCTGCCCTTTGACCACGTAGGCGAGCTTCCAGGCCAGGTTGTCCGCGTCGTCGATGCCCGAGTTCGCTCCGCGCACGCCGAAGATGGGCACGAGGTGGGCCGCATCGCCCGCGAACAGCACGGGGCCATGCCGGTATTTTTCCAGGGTCAGCGCGTTGGCCTTATAGATGGTGATCCACACGGGATGCCACGGCGCTGTTTCTCCCATCATGGCCAGCAGGCTGTCCACGCGCGGTGCCACGTTTTCCAGCAGCACGGCCGCCTGCGCATCCTCGTCGTCGCGCAACTGGTAATCGATGCGCCAGATATCGTCGGGCTGCTTGTGCACCAGCACGGTCGAGCCGGGATTCGACGGCGGGTCGAAATATGCGAGGCGCTCCGTCGGGCGCTCGCTTTTCAAGTGGATGTCGACGATCACATAGCGCCCTTCATAGCTGGTGCCCTGCAGTTTCAAGCCCAGCGCATCGCGCACGGCGCTGCGCCCGCCGTCGGCCGCCACCAGCCAGTCCGCCTCAATCTGGTAGCTTGCATCGGGCGTGGCCATGGTGACGGTGGCACCGTCGACGCGCCGATCCACGCCAGTGACCCGCGTTTGCCAGCGGATATCGATCAGCTCCAGCTGGCGCTCGGCCGCATCGAGCAGGAATTGCTCGATATGGTATTGCGCCAGGTTGACCATGGGCGGCAGCTTCTGGTTCGCGTCTTGCGGCATCGTGAAGTGCAGCACTTCCTCGTCGCGGTAAAAGCTGCGTCCGCCCGCCCACGGCAAGCCCTTGGCCAGAAATCCGTCAAGCGCCCCCAGACGTTCGATGATCTCCAGGCTGCGCCGCGAGATGCAGATGGCGCGGCTGCCCGTGCACACGCCATCGTCCGCTTCGATCAGCACGGAGCGCACGCCGTGGCGGGCCAGGCCCAGGGCCGTGGCCAGGCCCACGGGACCGCCGCCGACGATCAGCACCGGGACATGCTGCGTGGCGGCGCCGGCCGGTTTGCCGGGTGGATACACCTTCGGCACATGGGGATAAGGGTGGAACGTGTCGCTCATGATGGGTCCTCTTCGATCAAGTATGGTCTTTGCCGCCGCGCGCAATCGGCAGGGTCAACACGATGGCTGCGCCCGCCACCAGCAGCACGCTGGCGTACAGCAAGCCCGTGGCAAAGCTGTGCGTCAGATCCTTCAGCCAGCCCACGACGACGGGGTTCAGGGCCGAGCCGATATTGCCCGTGGCATTGATGACGGCGATGCCGATGGCGCGCGCGCCCAGGCTCAAGGCTCGGTCCGGCGTCGTCCAGAAGACGGACATGGCCGTGTAGGCGCCCGTCGAGGCCATGCACACGCCCAGCAATTGCACGATGGGGTTGGCTGAATACGCGGTGAACAGCCAGCCGGCGGCCGACAGCAGCATGGGCCAGACGATATGCCAGCGGCGCTCCTGCATCCGGTCCGAGCGGCGCCCCCACAGGATCATGCCGATGACGGTGCACACCTGCGGGATGGCCGCCAGCAGACCGATCTGCGTGTTGCTGGCGTCGCCGCTGAAACTTTTCACGATCAGCGGCGTCCACACGGCCACCATGGCCAAAGTATTCACCAGGCAAAAATAGGCGATGCCGAATTTCAATACGGTAGGCGAGCACATTTCCGCCAGTAGCGAGCCTTTTTCCTTCGCTGCCACCGGCTTGTGCTCGGCCGCCAGCATGCGCGCCAGCACCTGCTGTTCCAGCTTGCCCAGCCAGTTTGCCTTGCTGGGCGAGTCGTCGAGGTAGCCGTACACGGCCAGGCCCAGCAGCACGGATGGCATGCCTTCCAGCAGGAACAGCCATTGCCAGCCCTTCAAGCCCCAGTGCCCGTCCAGCCCCAGGATCAGGCCCGACAGGGCCGAGCCGATGGCGGCCGTGACCGGCATGGCGATCATGAACAGGGCATTGGCGCGCGCGCGGTAGGCGCTGGGAAACCAATAGGTCAGATAAAGCAGCATGCCGGGCAGGAAGCCCGCCTCCGTCACGCCGACGAGAAAGCGCAGTGCGTACAGGCTGGCCGGGCCGCTGGCAAACAAGGTCGCCGTCGAGGCCAGGCCCCAGGCGATCATCATGCTGCCTATCCATTTACGGGCGCCGATGCGGGCCAGCACGATGTTACTGGGAATGCTGCATGCGATGTAGGCGATGTAGAACAGGGTGGTGGCAAAGCCGAACTGGGTGCCGGACAGTCCCAGGTCTTGCATCATGGTCAGGCCGGCGAAGCCGATATTGATGCGGTCAAGAAAGGAAAACACGAACAGCAGGAACAAGAATCCCAGCAGGTGGCGCGATACCTTGCGCATCACTTGCTGTTCCAGTTGAACGGTGGCCGCGTCGAGGACGGGCGCCGGGGTGGCGGGGGTGGCCGCGTGGGCGATGGTCATGCTGGTCTCCATAAGGTGTCGCCCTCCCCTTGCTATTGTTATTGGGTGAGAGCGGCCGGATGCTCCGGCGTGCGACACAGTATGCAGACGACTACGCCGATGGTTGTCCCCATTTTGGGGACAACCATCGGCCAAAAGGACTAGCCGCGTTTCTTGATGGGCACGTTCTTGACCTTCTGCTGGTCATAGCTGAAGGAGCCGTGGCCGCTCCAGTTGTTGTCGGTAACAAAAGTGGCTTCGAATTTGGCCAGGTAGCTGCCGATGGCCGGTGGCGGCACGGACACGACATATTCGCCGCTCAGGCTGAAGACGCGCGTGGCGTTGCCCAGGCCCAGGCCATGCACGGGGCCGCTGACGGGACGGATCACCACGCGGCCATGCGGTGGCGTGACCGATTGCGTGATCAGGGCTTCGCCGCTGACGGTGCCGTCGTCGGGATTGTAAAACAGGGCCAGATTCAGGATGGGGGCGCCAGGCAGGCCCAGATTGCCGGCGATCAGATAGACGTGTTCTACCGCATTCAATTCAGTTGAGGACACAATGGACTCCTTCGGGGAATGATTCCTGAGCCATGAATACCGGAGATCGCGGGCGCGACAGGCACTGGCTATCAGCCTTGCCGATGGCCGTTATGCTTCGGCGCATCAGCACTCTGCAGATAGCATAGCCAGTATTTTCGTAGCAATATGCTCACATTATTGCCTTGAATTTCGGCAATTTTATGCAGCCCCAGGCATGCGCCTACCGCTAGCATTTATCCAGCCTATACCCCTAGGCATAGCGCAAACAATTGGCGCTGGCTGGCAATGCCCAGGCGCTTATAGGCGCGCTTTTGATACGTGATCACGCTCGATGGCTGCACGCCCATGGTGTCGGCGATCTCTGCGGCCGTCAAGCCTTCGAGCACGCCGCGCAGCGCATCGAGTTCGCGCTTGCTCAATTGCGGGCCATGCTGGCGCAGCCGGGCCAGCATCATGGGCGAGACGCCTTGCGCGGGCTGGCCGCTCAGGCTGTAGTGGTGTCTGGCCGCATAGGCGAACAGCGGCGACAGGGTTTCGATGGCGGCGATTTCGCCAGGCTGGAACTGCCCCTGGCTGCTGTCGCGGTAGAAATTGACGGACAGCCAGATATCGCTGGCCGGCTGCACCAGCAGCGACAAACGGTCCGACACATTCGGCTTCTGGTAACACGCGGCGCGGTAGCCGGGATGGCGGATTTCGGCGCTGGCTTGCTGGTGCAGCACGATGGCGGGATCGAGCTTCGGCTGGCGCGCGGGCGCGATGACGCTCTGGTTGCCGTCGAGCGCATAGTAATGGCGGGCGTAGCTGTCGGCGATATCCTGCAAAAAGCGTCCGCCGCGCCGGTCGGCCACGGCCACCGTGCGGGGCCGGTTGCCGAACTCATAAGCAAAGATCGTGCACTGGGCGATGGAAGCGGCCGCGCCGGCGGTTTTCAGGATGGCGCCCGCCATGGCATTGACGTCGGCATGGCCGATGGCCGCCACCAGATCGAGGGCGCGCCCCAGATCCAGCTGTCCCTCCGCCTGCCGCCGTTCCACCTGCCAATAGCGCATGGCCGTCTCCCCTGCCCGCCGGACTTATTGCTGCCGCTGCGGCAAGACCCAGTCCGGCCGGATGTAATGGCAGGTATAGCCGTGCGGCAAGCGCTGCAGATAATCCTGATGCTCGGGTTCCGCTTCCCAGAACGGGCCGGCCGGCGCCACTTCCGTCACCACCTTGCCGGGCCACAGGCCGGAAGCGTCGACGTCGCGGATGGTGTCTTCGGCCACCCGTTTTTGCTCATCGCTGGTGTAATAGATGGCCGAGCGGTAGCTGCTGCCGCGGTCATTACCCTGGCGGTCCGGCGTGCTGGGGTCGTGGATCTGGAAGAAGAATTCCAGGATCTTGCGGTAGCTGATGGTGTTCGGGTCGAAAATGATCTCGATGGCTTCCGCATGCGTGCCGTGGTTGCGGTAGGTGGCGTTGGCCACGTCGCCGCCGCTGTAGCCCACGCGCGTGGCGATCACGCCCGGATAACGACGCAGCAAGTCTTGTACGCCCCAGAAGCAGCCTCCGGCCAGGATCGCGGTTTCATTGTCTTGTGCCATGGTGTCTTTCCCGTTCTAGTCAGAAGCAGCTATCTTACTCTGTCGCGCGACTTTCTTCAGCGGGCCAGCAAGCGCTTGAGCTGCGCCGCCTGGTAGGCGCCGATGGCGTCGTTGAACAGGCAGCGGATCAAGGGGTCGTCGACGATGTCGGCTTCCATCAGTTCTTCCCGCGTGGCCGCATCGAATGGCCCGTCGTTGATGCGCATGTACATCGACGTCAGCGATTCGCCCAGCACCAGCGCCGCATGGCATTTCACCAGCGGCACTTCCGTCGTCCAGCCCGGCGCCTCGCCCGTGTCCGGCACGAGGTCGATTAAATCGCCGTGCGTGCGGTAATGCAGGACCGTGGCCGCGCCGTCGTGGCCGTACAGCGACAGCCGCCACACACGCGGGGCCTGGAAATAGCTGTCTTCGGGCAGCTCCATGTCGCGGTAGCGCTCAAGCAAGCCGTTACGGCAAAAATCGAGCACCAGCACCGCATCGGCATCGGTCAAGGGCGCGAAGTGGCGCGCGATGTCCGCCGTGGCGGGCGCAAGCGCCTCGGGGCGGTAGTCGAAATCCACGTCCTGCGGGCCCACGGGAATGACCCAGGGCAGTGGCGCGGCCGGTGCCATGCCGTGCGCGTCGAGCAGCACGGCCGTCGACGGGTCGAGGCGGAAGATGTGCGCCTCGGGCAGCGCGGCGCCGATTTCCTGCGCAAACTGGCGGTAGGTAATCGGGAACATCGCGTGGTTGTACCAGGACCAGTCTTCCTGCACGAACTGGCAGGAGCTAGGCACGATGTAACGGGGCGCCAGCGCGCGCAGCTGCGGCACCCAGTCGTCGGGCAGGTCGACCGGGCTAGGCTGCGCCTGCGACGGCGCGATGACGGCGATCTCGCGCATGGTCTGGAATGGCCATAGCACCATGTCCCAGGGCGCAAAGGCGGAAAGCTGTGCCAGCGTCTCCGGGCCGATCCAGGAATCGACGACATTGAGCACATTCAGCCCGGCCGCACACACCTGGAACAGCGAATCGACATCGTCGTCCAGCGCGCGGCGCGGGATCACTTCGATGGCGCCCACCCGCACCGGCACGTCGACGTGCAGCCGCTGCACGTGGGTAAAACCCAGCGCGCGCAGCATCGCGAACAGTTCATCGAAGACGCAGTACAGGTAGATGGGCGTGGCGCGGTCCAGCACATCGAGGCTGTCGAGCGAACAGTGGTCGTCGTGGAAGTGCGAGATGAAGACGGCATCCCAGCGCAGCCGGCGCACGGCATCGAGGTCGAAGCGCACGGGCGGAAACGCGTGGCAGTTGCGGCTGAACGGGTTTTCGACGATGGGGTCGAAGGCGATGGCAGTGCCTTCGCATTCGAAGACATAGCCGGCGTGCAGGATGCGGGAGATTTTCAGGGGCATGGGTAAATCGGAGTAGACCCAACAGCGGGTACCGGGGTCGGACCCTGAGGGTCCGACCCCAGACTTTGCTTTTGGGTTGAAGAAGGATTGCTGGCGGTACTCCGCCAACTTGCCTCAGTACGAATTATTCAGCACATCCATCGCGAAATACGTAAAGATCATGTCCGCGCCCGCGCGCTTGATGGCGCCCAGGGTTTCCTGCACCACGCGGCGCTCGTCGATGGCGCCCGCCTCGGCGGCGAACTTGATCATCGCGTACTCGCCGCTGACCTGGTAGGCGCCGATCGGCAAACGCGTCACTTCGCGCAGGTCGCGGATGATGTCCAGGTAGGCCCCAGCCGGTTTCACCATCAGCGCGTCGGCGCCTTCGGCTTCGTCGATCAGGGACTCGCGCACCGCTTCGCGGCGGTTCATCGGGTCCATCTGGTACGTCTTGCGGTCGCCCTTGAGGGTGCTGCCGGCCGCGTCGCGGAACGGGCCGTACAGGCCGGAAGCGAACTTGGTCGAATACGCCATCACGGGCGTGTCGTGGAAACCGGCCGCGTCCAGCGCGCTGCGGATCGCCGCCACCTGGCCATCCATGGCCGCCGATGGGGCGATGATGTCGGCGCCCGCCTGGGCCGCGATGACGGCCTGCTTGCCCAAATTCAGTACCGTGCTGTCATTGTCGACCGTGTCGCCATGCAGGATGCCGCAATGGCCATGGTCCGTGTATTCGCAGAAGCAGGTGTCGGACATGACCACCATTTCCGGCACGGCATCCTTGATGATGCGCGACATGCGGGCCACCAGGCCGTCCGGATTCAGCGTGTCCGTGCCGTGGCTATCCTTGTGGTGCGAAATGCCGAAGGTCATGACCGAGCGCAGGCCGGCGCGCGCGTAGCGCTCCACTTCCTGCGCCAGCTTCGCTTCGGGAATGCGGCGCACGCCGGGCATGGACTTGATGTCGATGAAATCGCTGCTGCCTTCGTCGACGAAGATCGGCAGGACCAGGTCGCGCGGATTGATCTCGGTTTCGCGGAACAGCTCGCGCAGTTGCGGGGTCGCGCGCAGGCGGCGCATGCGCGAAGTGGGAAATTGTGCTGGCATGGAATGACTGGCTTCAGGTTAACAACGCCGATTAGTATACGCCGATCACGCCGATTGCGCCGGGCTGCCCGGCAAAAAAGCCGCGCAGGTCAAGAAACCCCGCCCTGCGCCGTCATTGCGCGTGCAGCAGGGCCGCCACTTGCCAGCGCATGTCGGCCGCCAGCTGCACCAGCATGGCGCCGCGGCGGCGCGCGTCCGCGCGCTTTTTCGACGGCACCAGCTCCAGCTCCGGCATCCGGCATGGGCCGCATGGCAGGCGGTAATTGCCATCGCCGGTGGGCAGCGCGTGCAGTTCCCGCCACGCCTGGTCGTAGTCGCACGAGATATGGCGGCGCCGGCGCCAGTTCAGCGCGATGCGGTTGGCGTTGCTGACCAGGTCCAGGTGGGCGCAGCCGAAAAAGTCGCCCAGGTCGCGCAAGGCGGCCACCATCAGGTTTTTCGGCCGGCAGCCGTGCAGCGCCCGCGTGGCCTCTTTTACCGCCTGCGCGCCGGCGGGCGAGCGCAAGCCCTGCAAGGCGCCCAGCTGGATGACGGCGCCGCCAGGCTGAGGCCGGAACAGGAAACTGGCCAGGTACAGCGGGACGCCATCGCGCGTCAGGCGCAGGCACAGCTCCCCTTCGCGGTGGCTATCGTGGATGGCCGTCAGCTGCAAGCGGTAGCTGGCGCCATCCTTGCCCTCGATGGCGGCCAGCACCAGCGCGCGGCGCGCCGCGTATTCCACCAGCGGCCGTGCGCCCGCCTGCCACATGAAGCGGTAATGCCCGCACAGCAGCGCCACCCTCGCCGCGCAGCACAACTGGCGGCTGGCGTAGGGACGATAAATCTTGTACAGCAGGCTGGGATGGGCTTGCGCCAGCGCCGCCAGGCCCGGTGTGCCGGCGATGAACGCTTGCCAGCGCGCGCGCTGCAGGGGAAAGACGATGGCGCCCAGCGCGGCCTTGATACGGTGGCCATGCTGGCGCAGTGGCGCCTGTTGCGGCGCGGCGTTGTCGCCGGTGACGGTAAAAGTATGCATGAAAACGGCTCTGCGACGGGTCGGGACTGGCAAGCCGCGGCAGGCCGCGGGCAGCCCGGAACAGGCGGCTGCGCGCACGCAGCCGCTCTACGCCGGGTAGAACGGATGATAGGGGGAGGCGAAAATGAAGGGGGTTACAAGTTGGTAATGTCGACTTGGCGTATGGCGCACAAGCACATTACGGCAGGGAGCCGACGGCAGGTTCCCTAAGGTCGCGCTTGAGCCGCCGCAGCAGCCAACGCCGCGCCGGCACTTCCAGCAAGCGGTAGCTGATGCCGCTGACAACGAGCAGGATGGCGGTGAAGATCGCCGCCTTCATCATGTAGTCCGCTATGCCCGTGCCAGGCAACATCAGGCGTAGCGGTTTTTGCAGCAGCATGGCCAGCGGCACATGCAGCAAGTAGATGGCATACGAGCAGTCGCCCAGGAAGGCGGCTGCCTGGCCCTCGAGTATCGCCGGCCGCAGCCTGGCGACAAGCCACACCGTCGCGGGCAGGACGCCCATGACGACGAGGCCCAGCGGTATGACATCGCCGGCATCGCCTGCCGCATAAAAAGCGGCAAACACGCCTAGCGCCAGCGCCGCAAAATAGGCCAGTATCCAGGCATGCATGCGGCACTGGAACAACAGCAAGCCACCGGTAAAGCCCAGCAGACCACGCAGCAAGCCTTCGTGTACATCATCCGACTCATAGCCAATCAGGTAGCGGTTCATCCAGACGGCGAACCCCCATAGCAGCAGCGCCGAGCACAGGTGCAGCGCAAGCTTCCAACGCAAACCATGCATGCCCATGCGGACGACAAAGAACCAGATCAAATTGATGGACACCTCGACGAAAATTGACCAGCTGGGTCCGTTCAAGGGGAAGGTAGGCCCGTCATCCTGCAGGCAGGGCAGCATCAGCGCATTGGGCACAAAGCATACGATGTTCGCTGACGTGGCGCCGATGCGGATCTTGAGCAGGGTCACGGCAAGGGCCGCCAGTAGCGCGACGGCGTACAGCGGATACAGCCTGGCAAAGCGGTTATACAGAAAGTCACTGAACGGCATGCCAAGGCGGATGCGCTCTTCATAGCTGTGTGCCATGACCCAGCCGGACAGGATGAAAAAGAAGTCGACCGCCAGGTAGGCGTGCGTGATCTTGAAGCCGAATATGACTGGCAGGTGATACACGGCGACCAGCATCGCGGCCAGGCCACGCAAGCCATCGAGAGAAACGATGCGGCCGCTGAAATGGCCACTCTTCATGCCGGCACCAATCATGCTTACTCCCGATATCCACCTGTCGAACTGGCGCACCGCGCCAGCAAAGAGAACCAGGCAGATATGGCGATCACTCGATGCGGCCGCACGACGACGGGCAGGATGCACCGTCCAATGGCGACGCCATAAAAGTATCAAAATTGTATCATGATGCTTTATTAAAAAGTAAATATGACAACACTTATAGCAAAAAAAACACGGCGACCAGCAAGGCTGGGCTTAGCGGACAATAAAATCGGCCAGCCTGAAACGCAGGCGCAAGCCGGGCGCCGCATCCTCGATCTCCAGGCTGCCGCCATGCAGGGCGGCGATGGCTGCGACGATGGACAGTCCCAGGCCATTGCCGGGCAAGTGACGGCTCTTGTCGAGCCGGTAAAAACGCTGCGTCAGCTTCGGCAGTTCTTCCTTTGGTACGCCAGGGCCGTTGTCGCGCACGGCCAGCCAGCTGCCCTGATCATCGCTGCCGGCCGACACTTCCACCGTGGCGCCCCGCCCCGCATACTTGATGGCGTTGTCGACCAGGCTGGCCAGCGCGCTGCCCAGCAGGTTGCGGTCGCCGCGCGCCGGCACGCCCTCGCCATACATCTGCACCAGCAGCACGCCCTGCTCGTCGGCCGTGGCCTCGTACATTTCCACGATGTCGGCGCCGATCTGCTGCAGGTCGATGTCGTTGAAATTCTCGGGACGCATGCCCGATTCGGCTGCCGCGATCTGCAGCAGCTTGTCGAACACGCGCGTCAGGTCGTCGATGTCGTCGATGGCCGCCTGCGCCGCGCTCTCGTAGCCGGCCACGCCCTGCTGCTGGCGCAGGGCGCCATCGAGCTTGTTGCGGATGCGGCCCAGCGGCGTGCGCAAGTCGTGCGCGATGGCGTTCGACACGTGGCGCACGCCTTCCATCAGGTGCTCGATGCGGTCGAGCATGCGGTTGATGTCGCGGCTCAGCAAGCCGAATTCGTCTTCGCTGGAGACGGGAATGCGCCGGCTCAGGTCTCCCGCCTCGATTTCCCCCGCCGTGCGGCGGATCTGGCCGATGCGCGCCTCAAGCTGGCGGCGGAACAGCCAGGCGCCCGCCACCACCAGCAGGATGGCGACCCCGCCGCCGTAGGCCAGCGAGCGCAGCACCAGCGAACGGATCGACTTGCCCTCTTCCATGTCGCGCCCGACGAACAGGCGCGCGCCGCCCTCCAGTTCACGGATCAGCATGCGCGCGGGCACCCTGCGCCCTTCGCGCGTGACGTCGCGGTGCAGCAAGCGGCCCACGGGGCTGCCCACGTCGGGCCAGGACGACAGATTGCCCGCCACGCGGCTGCCATCGGCGCCCACCAGCAAAAAAATCTCCGTGTCGCTGTCGGTGCGGTCGGTCAGCAAATGGGCGATTTCCGCCGTCGTGCGGCTGGCATCGTCCTGCTGGTACAGGGCGGCGAGGCGCTCCGAGAGCAGGGTCAGCTTGCGGTCCACGCTGCGATCGAGCACGCCGATGGTGCCGAAATAGAACACGGCGCAGACGATGCTGATCGACACGACCACCAGCACGCCATAGCCGAGCGCCAGGCGGGCAGCGATCGAGCGGTGCCAGTTACGCACTGTCGATCACGCCCAGGGTGTAGCCGACGCCGCGCACCGTGTGGATCAGCGGCGGCGAAAATTCCTTGTCCACCTTGGTGCGCAAACGGCTCACCTGCACGTCGATGACGTTCGTCTGCGGGTCGAAATGGTAGTCCCACACGGCTTCGAGCAGCATGGCGCGCGTGACGGACTGGCCCTGGTGGCGCATCAGGTATTCCAGCAGGCGAAATTCGCGCGGCTGCAAGGCGATCTGCCGGTTGGCGCGCGTCACGCGCATGGTGCGCATGTCGAGTACCAGGTCGGCCACCTGCAGCTGCGTCGATTCGGGCACGGGCGCGGCGCGGCGCAGCAGCGCTTCGATGCGCGCCAGCAGTTCGGCGATGGCGAACGGTTTCGACAAATAATCGTCGCCGCCGCTGCGCAGGCCGCGCACACGCTCGTCGACGCTGGACAGGGCCGACAGGACCAGCACGGGCGTGTTGCGGCCCATGCCGCGCAGGCGCGCGACGATGGCCAGGCCATCGATCTCGCCAGGCAGCAGGCGGTCGAGCACCAGCGCATCCCAGTCTTCGCCGCAGGCCAGACGCATGCCATCGATGCCATTGTCGCAGGCGGTGACGTCGTGGCCCGCCTCGCGCAGGCCGGCACAGATATAGCGGGAAGTTTCAGCTTCGTCTTCGATGACCAGGCAGCGCACGGGAGTTCCTTGTAAAAATCAGGGCAGCAGATAGGCGCAGCATACGCCAGCCGCGCGCCACTTGCCAGCCCCGCCGGCGTGCGGCGCGCGATGACAGGGTCGGGTACAATACAGCCTCGACAATTTTTGGCCGCGCCCGCGCGCGCATGTGCGCAGGTTTTATCGGCGCCTCACGGCTTGCCGCGGCCTGCATAGCCACCACTGCCATTAACGAATATCAGGCGCGCCAGGCGCGCGCCACAGACCAATACAGCCATGAAATCGACCCACTCTCTCGCACTGGCGCTGGCCATGGCCATCACCTGCGGCAGCGCCGCCGCCAAAGACACCAAGCAAAGCCTGTTGTTCGATGAAATCCCCATCGGCAGCTGGAGCACGTCCGCCGAACTGGGCGCCATCACCACCTCCGGCAATACGGTCGGCACCTCCGTCACGGGCAAGATCGACGCGCGCCAGGAACTCGATGACTGGAGCAACCAGTACATCTTCAGCGGCTACTTCAAGGAAGACGAAACGACGAACGACGACGGCGAGAAAGTGCGCGAACGCTCGGCCGAGCGCTTTTCCGCCTCCGCCAAGGCCGCCTACAAGCTGATGGCCGACCATGAAAAACTGTTCGTGCTAGCCTCGCACGTGAACGACAAGTTCGGCGCCTACACCAAGTACTCGACCCTGGCCATCGGTCATGGTTCGCGCTGGTACCAGTCCAGCGACAAGAGCATCGACGTGGAAGTCGGTCCAGGCTATTTCAGCGGCACCAATGATGCAGGCGAGTCGGAACACGGCCTGACGGTGCGCGGCGCGGCCGCCATGAAGTGGAAAATCAGCCAGTCGGCCATGTTTACGCAAACGGTCAGCGTGGAGCGGGGCACCTCGAACACCCACTCGATCGCCGAAACAGCCCTCAGCACCAAGATCAACGGCACCATGCAGATGAAAGCCGCCTTCAGCGCCCGCAACGACACGCGCGTGCCGGACGACAAGAAGAACACGGATACGCAAACCTCGCTGACGCTGGTCTACTCGTTCTAGACGCGGACCGGCCATGCTGATGCGACGTCTGCGCGTATGCGCCCTCCTGTGCGCCGCGGCGCTGCTGAGCGGCTGCGCCGCCGTGACCGTCAGCGCGATCTCGCCGGCCGACTACCTGCAGCAGCGGCGCGGCGACATCCTCACCACGGGCAAACTCAGTGCCTCGGCCAGCGAAGTGCTGCGCATCATCGGCAGCGACATCGCCGCCTGCGAAGCCAATACGGGCAGCTGCCGCGCCGATCTGGCCCGCTCCGAGCTGCTCAGCGACGAGCAACGCCTGGCCACCCTGTCCGAACTGTGGCTGGAAAGCGCCCTGGCGGAAGAAAAACAGGGCGGCCACCCGAGTGCCGAGCGGCTGGCCGCCTGGCTCGAATCGGCCCGCTATGCGTATGCCTACCTGTTCTACACGACGCGCACGCCGGGCCAGCGCGCCTTCGAAGAGCGCCAGACGCAAATCCGCGACTACTATAATTATGCCGTGCAAAAGGCCGTCGGCAACCTGTTCCGCCACCGCGGCGAATACCGCCCCGACGGCCATGTGATCCGCGTCGCCGGCTGGGAAATCGACAGCGAATTGTCGGCACTGCGCCTGCCCGAAGACGGCACCCTGCCCGACGAACTGCTGCCGGCCACCTCGCTGTCGTTTTCCGGCCTGCGCAATGTCTACCGGCGCGACGGCTTCGGCGCCGACCTGGTGGCCGTCATGCCCAAGCCGCGAGCGTCGAAAGGCGAGTATGTCCCTTATCAGGAAACCCGCTTCCCCGTCGTCACGGCGCTGATCCGCTTCGACGGCAACAGCCTGCAGGAAGTCCTGGCCACGCAACAGCTGCTGGTGATGCTGGTCGACCCGACCCGCAGCGAATCGACGCGCATGGCGGGACAGGAACTGCCCGTGGCAGCCAATTTCACGGCCGGCTATGGTTTGTGGCTGGCCCGCTCCGGCTTCGGCGTGCAGGCGCTGCGCACCCTGTTCGGCCGTGCCGACGGCATTTCGCGCCCGCAGGTGCACCTGATGCAGCCCTACGACCCCAACAAGCGCACCATCGTCATGCTGCACGGCCTGGCCAGCAGTCCGGAAGCGTGGATCAACGTGGCGAATGAACTGATGGGCGACGAACAGCTGCGCCGCCGCTATCAGATCTGGCAAGTGTACTACCCGAGCAATGCGCCGCTGGCGGCCAACAACGCCGCCATCCGCCAGGCGCTGAACGCGACGCTGGCGCAGTTCGACCCTTCGGCCAGGGCCGATGCCGCGAACGACATGGTCTTGATCGGCCACAGCATGGGCGGCGTGCTGGCGCGCCTGATGGTCTCCGATGCCAGCAATACCCTGCTCGACGCCATCACGGAAGAATACAATTTGAAGGGCAAGAAGGCGGAAAAAGTGCGCGCCGGCCTGGCGCCCTACCTGAATTTCACGGCCATGCCGCAGGTGAACCGCGCCATCTTCATCGCGGCGCCGCACCGCGGCACCTCGTTCGCCAACCACAAGGTGGCGCGCTGGATCGCCAACCTGATCACACTGCCCATCAACATGCTCGACCAGTTGTCCGACGCGGCCGGCAGCCTGGCGCAGCTCGACACGGGCAGCAGCGAACCGCTGCGCATCCCCAACAGCATCGATAACCTCAGCGACAAGGACCCGTTCGTGCGCCTGGTGGCAGACCTGCCCATCAGCCCGAAAGTGCGCTACTACTCCATCATGGGCAATGACACGCCGGACCTGCCATTGGCCGAATCGAGCGACGGCGTGGTCCCCTACGCCAGCGCCCACCTCGATGGCGCCCTGTCGGAAAAAGTCATCCCGTCCTGGCACAGCGTGCAGGAAAGCCCGCAGGCGATCCTGGAGATACGGCGCATCTTGCGCATGCCCGACAGCCTGCCTTAGAGCCTATCCCAGTAGGGAGCATCTTCTGCTGGGATAGGTTCTTAGGCGCCATCACTCCCGCAAGGCCGCCAGCGCGGCGGCGGCCACGGCCAGCGCCGTCTCCGGCGGCGTGCCGTCTTCCAGATGCCATGCCGCCGACAGGCCCGCCCACGCGGCGCCCCACGCCAGCAGCCGCGCCGGATCGAGGCGCGCCGCATCGGCGATCAGCGCCACCTGCCGCTCCAGCCGGCCCGGAAAAGTGGCCAGCGCGGCATCCGGGTTGCACAGGATATTGGCGAAATCAAAACCCCGCTCGCCCACATAGCCTTTCGGATCGATGGCCAGCCAGCCGCGCGCGCCGCCATCGAGCACGTTCGCGTGATGCAGATCGCCATGCAGCACCACGCTGTCCTGCGGCGCCGCCAGCAAATCCTGCGCCACGGCATGGCATGCCGACAACACGCCGCCGCGCGCGGCGGCAGCGGCCAGCGCGGCAAAGCAGCCGGACAAGGGAGGCAAAAGTGGAGCGGATGGCCGCGGCGCATGCAGGCGTGCCGCCACGGCGCACAGGATACCGGTGGCGGCCGCATCGCCCGCCTCCCCCGCGCGCGCCAGCGCGGCCAGCGAACGGGAACCCATCGCCCGCTCAAGCAACAGGACATCCTCCTCCGTGGAGGTGGCCAGCACGCGCACGGCGCCGTTGCCATCCCACCAGCGCAGCACGGCGCCAGCGCGCCGCTCATCGTCGCCGGTCGACAGCTTCAGCATGGCCGGCTGGCCACCGTGCAGCACCGGCAACAGGCATGCGCCATGCGTATGCACGGGCATGCCATCAGCTTGCAATGACCATTGCCGGAGATGGTCGGCAATGCGGTTCCGGTAATCCATGGGCAATCCTGGGATGAGGGTCAGGACGCTACTATAAGAGACAGGTCGGCGGGTAGCCCGTTCACGCCGGCTCGCGCCACTGGTCCTTGATTTCCAGCATGGCCGGCAGCTGTTCGATGAACAGCGCCAGCAGTTGCGGGTCGAAGTGCGTGCCGCTGTCGCGCTGCATGGTGGCGATGGCTTCGTCGACCGTCCAGGCGCGCTTGTACGGGCGTTCGCTGGTAAGCGCGTCGAAGACGTCGGCGATGGCGACGATGCGGCCTTCGTGGGGGATTTCCTCGCCTTTCAAGCCTTGCGGATAGCCGCTGCCGTCCCATTTTTCGTGGTGCGTCAGGGCGATGGTGCGCGCCATTTTCAGCAGGCCGCCCGCATGCTCGCCGATGATGGCGGCGCCGATTTCCGCGTGGCTGCGCATGACTTGCCATTCGTCCGCATCGAGCTTGCCCGGTTTTTGCAGGATGGCGTCGGGGATGCCGATCTTGCCCACGTCATGCATGGGTGCCGCGTTGAGCAGGTCTTCCGCCCTGGCCGCGCTGTAGCCGGCCGCCAGCGCCAGCTGGCGCGCGTAATAGCTCATGCGGATGACGTGCATGCCCGTCTCGTTATCCTTGTATTCGGCCGCCTGGCCGAGGGTCTGGATCACCTGCAGGCGCGAGCGGCGCAACTCTTCGGCGTCGACCAGAGACAGATGCGTGCGCACGCGGGCGCGCACGATGGGCGGGCTGACGGGTTTCGTGATGTAGTCCACGGCGCCCGCGTCAAAGCCATCCGCCTCGTCCTTCACGTCGCACAGGGCGGTGACGAAAATGACGGGAATGGACGCCGTGGCCGGCATGGCCTTGAGCTGCCGGCACACTTCATAGCCCGTCATGGCGGGCATCATGATGTCGAGCAGGATCAGTTCCACGGGATTGTGTTGCGCCAGTTCCAGCGCCTTCTCGCCATCCTTGGCATACAGCAGGCGGTAATCGTCTTGCAAAATCTGGCGCAGCACCTGCAGATTCGTCGCTTCATCGTCAACCAGCAGCAGGATCGGTTTGTCTTCGTGTAAGGTCATCGTTGGCCCAAGGTCAGGAAAGGTCGGCAGGCGCTGGTGCTTCCAGCCATGCCAGCAACTGGCGCAGCACGCCTGCGGCGCGCGCAAATTCAAAGTCGTCGATGGCGCTGGCCAGCGCCTGCAGGCGCGGCTGCTGGCCGTGCGGCGCCAGCATGGCGGCAATCTGCGCCATCAAGGCGTCGTCCAGCTGCCCGCCTTCCAGGCTGGCGATGGCTTGCCGCAGCAAGGCGCCGGCGGCGGCTGCATCGAGGGGCGCGCTGGCGGCCGGCGCTTCCATGGCGACGGCCGGCATATCCACCTCTTCCAGCTCGCCGGCCAGCGCCATGAAGGCAGCCGCCAGCTGCACCAGCAATTCGGTCACCGGCAACTGGCGCGCGATGGCTTGCTCGATGCGTCCCAGCAGGCTTTCGACCTGCACCAGGCACAGGTTGCCCGCCGCGCCCTTGATACGGTGCAGCAGGTGGCCCGCCACGCTGCTTCCGCCGCGTTCCAGTTCCGCCGCCAGCATCGCGGCGCAGTCGCCATTGGCTTGCACGAAGCGCGCAATGGCGCGCTGCAATGCCGCGCGTCCGCCCCACAGGGCGATGCCGCGCTGCCAGTCGACCTGGCCGGCGGCGGCACGCGCCGCCGCGCCGGCCGCCGGCGGCGGCATGGCCACGGCGATATCGAGCAGGCGGGCGATTTCCGCCGTCAGCTTGTGCATTTCCAGCGGCTTCGAAGCAAAGCCGTTCATGCCGGCCGTCTGCGCGGCGCGCCGGTCCTGTTCCAGCACGCTGGCCGTCAGGGCGATGATGGGCGTCGCCTTCAAGCCCTGCTCGCGCTCGTGCACGCGGATCAGGCGCGTCGCTTCCAGGCCGTCCATGCGCGGCATCTGCACGTCCATCAGGACGATGTCGAAGCTGCCCTTGCTGAACTCGCGCACGGCACTCTCGCCATCGCTGGCGGCGATCACCTGGTGGCCGGCCGCACCCAGGCTGATCAGGAGCAGCTCCACATTCTGCGGCACATCGTCGGCCGCCAGGATGCGCAGCGGCGGCAAGGCCACCACAGGCTGCTCGCTGCGGCGCGCCACGGCCTTGCCCGGCGCCAGCGGCAACAGCACGTGGAACACGCTGCCCACGCCCAGGGTACTCTCCACCGTGATCGTGCCTTTCATCAGTTCGACCAATTGCAGCGAAATCGTCGTGCCCAGGCCCGTGCCGCCAAAGCGGCGGCTCATCGAAGAATCGGCTTGCGTAAAGGGGGCGAATATCTTGTCCAGGCGGTCGGCGGGGATGCCGATGCCCGTGTCGTGCACGGCGATATGCACCTGCTCGCCCTGCATGCCGACGGCCACGCGCACATGGCCCACTTCCGTGAACTTGACGGCGTTGCCGATCAGATTCGTCAGCACCTGCTGCACCCGGCGCGCGTCGCCCAGGAAGAACTGGCCCATGCCCGGATCGACATCGACATGCAGCACCAGGTCGCGCGCATGCGCCGTGATGCGCAGCGACGCGGCCACGTGGTCGACCAGGTCGGGCAGCGAAAAGTCCACCAGTTCCAGTTCGGTCGCGCCTTTTTCCAGCTTGGCCATGTCGAGGATGTCGTTGAGCAGCTCGAGCAGGGAACGGGCGGACTGGCGCACCGTGCCCAGATGGCGGCGCTGCAGGCTGTCCAGGGCGGTCCCCAGCAGCACTTCCGTAAAGCCGATGATGGCGTTCATCGGCGTGCGGATTTCATGGCTCATGTTGGCCAGGAAGCTGGTCTTCGATTCGGCGGCCAGCTCGGCGCGGTCTTTTGCCGCGCGCAGGTTTTCCTGCATGGCGCGCCGCTCGCTGACGTCGGTGGCCAGCTTGACCACCTTGAACGGCTTGCCGTCCGTGTTGAAGATCGGATTGTACGAAGCCTGTATCCACACTTCCTTGCCATCCTTGCCGATGCGCTTGTACTCGCCCGTATTGAACTGGCCACTGGCCAGCTGCTGCCAGAACGCGATGTAGTCTGGCGAGGTCACATAACCCGGTTCGCAGAAGATGCTGTGGTGCAGTCCCAGCACATCGTCGAGCTGGTAGCCGACCAGATCGAGGAAGTTCTCGTTGGCCGCCAGGATGCGCCCCTGCAAGTCGAACTCCGCGACGGCAGTCGCGCGCGAGATGGCCGTCACCTTGCCTTCGTATTCGGCGTTGCGCAATTCGCTTTCCGTGATGTCGAGGATGACGCCATCGATCCAGCGCACCACGCCGTCGTTATCGAGCACGGGGCCGCTGCTTTCGCGCACCCAGCGCTCGCGCCCGTCGCGGTGGATCATGCGGTAGACGTTCTCGAAGTCGCGCTTTTCTCCGGCCGCCTGCACGCAGGTGTCGTTGACGCGCTGGCGGTCGTCCGGGTGCACGAGGTCGAACAGCCTGACGCGCCCTTCGGCGAAGTCCTGCGGCATCCAGCCCGTCAGGTTGAAGACGGCATCGCTGATGAAGATCATCTTCCATTCGGGCGCGAAGCTGCAGTGGAAGGACACGCCGGGGATGTTGCGGATCAGGGTGCGGTACTGGCGCTCGCTGTCCTTCAGTGCCTGCTCCATGCTGCGCGACGAGCGCATGTCCGTGACAAACGCCACGAACAGGGGCTGGCCCGGCGTGTCGATCTTGCCGATCGCCACGCGCATGGGCAGCACGGTGCCATCCTTGTGGCAGCCATCGAGTTCGCGTCCGCTGTCGAGAATGCGCGAGGCGCCCGTTTCCAGGTAGTCGCGCAGATAGCCTTCGTATTCGGCCGCGTCGGACGGCTGCAGCAGCACGCTGGCGTCGCGCCCCACGATCTCCGCTTCGCGCCAGCCGAACAGGCTTTCCGCGGCGGGATTGAAGGAGCGCACCTTGCCCTGGCCATCGATGGTGATCAGGCCGTCGGCCGCCGTATCGACGATGGCGCGCAGGCGCGATTCGCTGGCGCTGGCGTGGCGCAGCAGCTGGCGGTAGCGCAGCAAGCCGTTCGCGGCGGCCACGAAGACGGTCAGGGTGACGGTGATCAAGGCCACGGCCAGGGCCACGAACGAGGCCTGTACCGTAATCGTGTTCTCGCCCGCCGTGGGCGTGCCGGAAAAGCGGGCCGCCAGCATGCCCGTGTAATGCATGCCGGAAATGGCTAGCCCCATGACAACACTGCTGACCAGCAACGACGCCAGGGGAGTGAGGCGCAAACGCATGGCGCTCAGGCCAAAGCGTATCCACAGCGCCAGCATGGCCATGACGACAGCCACCACCAGCGACAAGGCGAACAGCCACGGCTGGTAATGCAGGGTCAGCGAAGTCTGCATGGCGGCCATGCCGCTGTAATGCATGGAACCGATGCCCACGCCGACGAGCACGCCGCCCACCACCAGCTGGCGCCAGTTGATGCTCGGGCGCGCCAGCAGGTGCAGCGCCACCCATGAAGCGGCCACGCCGGGCAGCATCGACAGCAAGGTCAGGCTGGGGTCGAAGGATACGCGCGTGCAGATGTCGAAGGCCAGCATGCCGATGAAGTGCATCGACCAGATGCCGCCGCCGAGCGCGATGGCGCCCGTGATGATGGCCGTCTGGCGCTGGAAGCCACGCTCGCTGCTGCGCGCCATGCCGGCGATCTGCAAGGCCATGAACGAGGCAAAGATGGCGATACCGACGGAAAACAGCACCAGCCACGCATTGTGCGTGCCGTAGATGTACTGCATGGTATCGCTCGATACGGCAAAGATGGAACTAAACATACTGTCGTGGCATAAGGTGAGTGAAACGTGACGTCGCAAAACATGACGGCCCACCGCGCGCGCTGGCGCCACGCTTTTTACTAAAGCGGCAACACAGCGGAAATGACAACGGTAGCAGTCGACCAGGGCAAGGCTCGGTCATCACGCCCGCGCCTGCCGCGCGGGGGAAAGGTGCTTTTTACAGAGTGAAAAAGCGGAATGCGTACGAACTCTGGCGCGGATGGCTGGCCGCCAGCGTGACGATGATTTTTTAAAGAGCCATGAGTATAGTTGCTTTGCGAACATATTCATAGGACTTCAGCAATACAGTTATCAAAAATGATAGTTATTGCGGCGGCGATGCGACACTGGCCCGTCTGCGCCTACCCCTGCGGCCAGCGCGCGCGGATGGCCGCGGATTCCTGGCTGATCGGTCCAGCCGTCTCGCTGACAGGGATACCGGCCAGTCTACAGCGGCGGCTCAGTTCCTCCTTGATATGGCACAGCGTCCAGCGCTGCGGCACGGGCAGGTTCAGGCCCACCACGCGGATCAGCGGATAGTCCGCGAGAGTCGTGTAGAGCAGCAGCTCCACGCGCGCCAGCGGTGCCGGGGTCCGATAGACCTGCAATGCGCCCCCATACGCGACCACGTCCAGCCGCTGCAGCTGCGACAAGTCCAGCTGCACGCTTTTATCCCAGCCGGGCAGGCGCCGCGCATGGCGCCGCAGCAACAGGCCCGCATCGTCAAGTTCCACATGAAAGAGCAGACTGCGTCCCGGAAACAGCACCAGGCCCGCGATCCAGGCGGCCAGCGCCAGCGGAGAGAACAACACTGCCTCGCCCGCGTACGGCACGTCGCGCCAGACGGCTTGCAGGACAAACGCGAGGATCAGGGCACAGCCGCCCAGCAGCACGCTGCGCCACAGCACGGGACGCAGATTGGCCATCATCGCCGCATGCGAGCTTGCATCGTCGGCCGGCGAAAAACGGATCCATTCGGCGCGCGCCGGCTTCAGCGTGGGTCTCAGCTCCCCGCTCAAGCGTTCTGCGCCAGCATGCCGCGGAACCACGCCAGCTGCTCGCGCGTCAGGTAATTGGCGCCATCGCCATGCAGGAGGACGATCTCGATCTCGGGCGGAATCGAGGCGATCAGTTGCGCGCCCGTCACGGGAATCTTGGGAAAGTTAATGCCAGCCAGGAAGGCCAGGTCTTCCGCCACCGTCACGCACTGGCGCTCGGGATTGGGCGATGGCACGAGGAACAGGTCGATCTGTTCGCTTTGTCCGCCGATGACGACGTGTAATTGCGCGGTCAGCAGTTCGGGCAGGATCAGCTCGATATTATTCTCGGCGCGCGATTGCTGGAAAGCGCTTTTCAGGGGCGTGAGGACAGGTGTGGCGGACATGGGAACAGTCAGAAATGGGGACGGCGGCAGTGTAGCAGAGGCGCCCGCCCGGGACGCGCTCTGCTGGCACAACGGCTACATCTTGTAGTTCAAGGAAAGCAGCACGCTGCGCGGCGCACCGTAGCGTTCCAGCCCGCCCGACCATGAATAGCCGAGTCCCTGGTAGTAGCGGCGGTCGAGCACGTTGTCGACATTCACGCGCAGCTGCAGCTGCTCGCTGATCCGGTAGCCGGCCGTCAGCCCGACGATGGCGTAAGCGCCCTGCCGCGTATCGAAGCCCGTTTCGCGGCGGTAGATCTTGTCCTGCGCGTAGACGGAGGCGCCCAGGTTCCATTTCGCCAGGCTGCCGCTCAGCTGCACATTCGTGTACAGCTTGAACAATTGCTTCGGCTCATCCGTGGCGATGCGCTGGCCGATGTTGGCCGCTACGCTGTCCTTGGTGTACTTGGCCAGTACATAGGTGTAGCCACCCGCGATCTGCCAGCCCGGCAATGGCGAGCCCGACAATTGCAAGTCGATGCCTTCGCTCTGCACCTGCCCGGCCGCGCGGGCGCAATAGATGGCGCCGCCCGTGGGGCAATTGACCTCGTCGGCCATGGCGCGGTTGTTTTGCCTGATGCGGAACAAGGCGCCGCTGGCATTGAGCCTGCCGCCAAAATATTCTCCCTTGACGCCCGCTTCCAGGTTGGTGCCGCTCAGTGGCGGCAAGGTGTTGCCGCGCACATCGAGCTCGCTTTGCGGCTGGAAGATCTGCGTGGCGCTCGCATATACGGAATGGTGCTGGTCCAGGTCGTAGACGAGGCCCGCGTATGGCGTGAATTTCGCGTTTTCCGTCAGGCTCCGGCGCCAGGCCGGGTTGGTGGAATACCAGCCCGTGACATCCTGCGCATACCAGCCGAAGCGCCCGCCCAGCACCAGGCGCAGCGGATCGGCCAGGCTGAAGTTACCAGCCGCATACAGGCCCTTCTCGTCCGTCTTGCGGCCCCAGTTATATGGCTCGAACGGCGCGCCGTTCATGCGGTAGGCGCGCGGATTCCAGTGGCGGATATCGATCACGCGCTTCCCGGCGCCTTCCCAGCTCTGGCCCGCGTCCGAATCGTCATGGCGGTAGCTGGCGCCCACGATAAGGTCATGCTGGCGGCCGAACCAGGTGACGGGGCCACTCAGGCGCCAGTCCGCCACCACTTGTTCCGTGTTGTACTTCCAGCCCGTTTCCGACTGTTCCAGCAGATACGTTTCGCCGTCGACGCGGCTGTTGGTGGTGTTGCGCGTGCTCGACGAGGCATCGATGCGCGTGATGGCGAAGCGGCTGCGCCAGCCCTTGTCCAGCTTCGTTTCCAAGTCGGCGAAAACGACGTTGTTGTCGCGTTTCTGGAAGGAATCAGCATTGTTCAGGAAAGTCGAGCGCGGCAAGGGCATGTGGCTGCCATCGGCAAACGTGGGCAAGCCGACGAACACGCCGTCGGTGCGGCTGTGCTGGCGCGAAAAACCGATGCCGGCCGTGGTCGACGGCGTCAGATCCGCCTCGACGATCGCATACAAGGTGCCGTTGGTATTGTTGACGACGTCGACGAAACTGTCGCTGTCGCGCCAGCTGGCCGCGACACGCCCCCGCACGCTGCCCGAAGCGTTCAGGGCATTGCTGGCGTCCACCGTCAATTGCCGGTCCTTCCAGCTGCCCAGGTGGGCCGAGGCGTTCAGCAAGGGCGTGGCCATGGGACGCTTGCGCACCATGTTGATGCTGCCCGACGGTGCGCCCGCCCCTTCCATCAGGCCCGTGGCGCCGCGCACCACTTCCACCCTGTCGTACATCAGCATGTCGGCGGAAACGTTGCGCTCATTGAAACCCGTCACATCGAGCGGCAAGCCATCCACGTTGACGTGGCTCAAGGCAAAGCCCCGGGCGAAATACGTGGTTTCCTGGTCGGACACGCCCTGCGTCTTGCCATACAGGCCGGGCGTGGCGCGCGCCACGTCCTGCAAGGTGGTCAGGTCGAAATCTTCCATTTGCTGGCGCGAAATGACGCTGACCGTTTGCGGCGTGTGGCGCTGCGACAGGTTCAGGCCCGTGGCCGTCGACATATTGCGCGCCGTATATAAGCCCGTGCCTTCCGTGGCGCGGTCCGCCTCGGCGCTGACGACCACGGCGGGCATGCTGGCCAGGCCGCCATCGGCCGTGCTGGTATTGATTTTACGCAAGAGGTAATTGCCATTGCCACCGTCCGTCACTTCGAGACCGCTGCCTTGCAGCAGTTTTTGCAGGCCGGCAGAGATGCCATGGCGCCCTTGCAAGCCCGACGTCACCAGGCCGTCGAGCGCCACGCCCTGGGTGGACAGGTTGACGCCGGCGGCGATGGCAAACGATGCCAGCGCGCTGCGCAGGCTGCCGGCGGGAATGCTGTAGTCGCGCACGCTGGCGGCCGGACTGGACTCGGCGGCCAGCGCCGCTTGCGGCAAACCGGTGCCGGCGGCGCCCACGGCGAGGAGCAGGACCAGCGCGGCGCGCACGGCGCCGGTGGTGGGATGGAGCGTCATTCGTGCTGCGGTAATGCGGTGCTGCAAAGCCATGTGGACCCTTTCGATGGTTCGGATTGTTCGTTCTCTACCTTGTATGACGAAGCAATCCGGAAAAAGGGACAGGCAAAAAGTAAATTGGGGCATGTCGGCTTACGCCCTGCGGGCTAAGCCGACTTGCCATACCCGACAGCCGTAGGTCGGCTTAGCGTGGCAAGGCCACGCGTAAGCCGACAATCTCAAGCCGCTTCGACACTGATCCAGTAGCGCGTGCGGCGCGCCAGACGGATCGGCAAGGAGCGCTGCAGCAAGAGCAGGATGTTGTCCGGGTCGTTCAACTGGAAGATACCGTCCACGGGCATGGCCGCCAGCGCGGGATCGCAGCGCAGCACGCCATAGCGGTAGCGCGCCACCTGTTCGAGCACCTCGCCCAGCGGCATGCGCTCGGCGATCAGCACGCCCTGCAGCCAGCCGGCAGCGCGCGGCGCCAGCGGCGTCAAGGCAGAAACGGCGCGGTCGTCGAAACTGCCCTGCCGGCCCGCATCGATCCTGCGCAAGGCGTCGGGAGCGTCCCTTGGCCGTATCTCGACGGCGCCTTCGCTGACGCTCACCTCGGTGCGCGGCGCCAGCACGCTGCCAGCGTGGCGCACGCTGAAATGCGTGCCCAGCGCGCGCACGGCGCCATTGCTGCTGCGCACGAGGAAGGGGCGCGCCGGCACGGCCCCGTCGTGCGCCGTGCCGACATGGATTTCCCCTGCATGCAGCACGAGCAGCCGCGCCGCGCCGTCAAAATGCACATCGATGGCCGTGTCCGTGTTAAGCACCAGTCGCGTGCCGTCAGGTAAGGTCAGGTGGCGGATTTCCCCCCTCGCCGTGCGGATGGCGGCGCGCCACGCCTGCCACGGCGCCGACTGGCTGGCCAGCCACAGCGCCGGCCCGGCCGCTATCAGCCCGGCCAGGCCGTAGAGCACGGCACGCCGGTGCGGCGACTGCGGCGCCGCGTCCGCCGTCTGGCGCAGCGCGGGCGGCACGCTGGCCAGGGTGCTGCACACGAGTTCGGCACGCTGCCAGGCAGCTTCGTGCGCGGGATCGCTGGCGCGCCAGGTCTGGAACGCTTGCTGCTCGCCTGCAGTCAAGGCGCCCCCGTGCAGGCGCACCAGCCATTGCGCCGCCGCCCGCGCGGCACGGGGATCGATGGCAGCCGTGCTGGCACTCACAGGATCAGCAAGATGCAGCGCTCAAACGCCTGCACCATGTAGCGCTTGATGCTGCGCTCGCTCACGGCCAGGCGCCGGGCGATTTCCCCATACGCGAGACCATCGACATGCGCCAGCAGGAAGGCGCTGCGCACCGGCGGCGGCAAGCCGTCGAGCATGGCATCGATGCGCTGCAGGGCTTCGCGCACCAGCAAACGCTCTTCCGGCGACTGCATCAGCAGATCGGGCTGCTGCGCCAGGGTTTCCAGCCAGGCTTGTTCCAGCGACAGGCGCCGGTAATGGTCGATCAGCAGGCGCTGCGCCACGGTCGTCAGGTAGGCGCGCGGCTCGTGCAAGGTTTGCCGGCCCTCAGGCGGCGCCGTCAGCAGGCGCACGAAGGTATCCTGCGCCAGGTCGGCCGCATGGTCGGCGCACTGCAGCTTGGCGCGCAGCCAGCGCATCAGCCAGCCGTGGTGGCTGCTGTAGATGCCGGCTATCGACTCGCTGGACTGCGCAATGTTCACTAGGGACTCCGATGCGCACAAGGCAAGGCGCGGCCAATTGATAATAATTCTCATTATCACAAATCATTGCCTCCGCCGTCAATGCCGGCGCCTGCCTATCCGTGGAAACTGTTGTTTCAACGCGGCCGCAATCCTCTAGCGCTTGATGTACAGGCTCTTCATCACCATGCCGCCGCGCATTTTCTTCGCGCCCGGCGCCAGCCCTGCCGGACAAGCGCCCTGGAACACGGCTGCCAGTTCCGTGTGCTGCACTTCGTTCTTGCCATTGACTTGCACAGTGGTGTCGGCGCTCAGGGTATATGCCTTGGCCAGGTCGCCCTTGAAGGCACCAGCCAGCCTGGCGTCCGGGCAGCTGGCCTCGAATTGATAACTGTCGCCCTGGCGGCTTTGCGACTCGATCTTGCATTCCTGCTCGAAACCGGACCACAGATCGTCGTCGATCAGGCGGTCGCGCGGCTGGTCGACGCAGATTTCCCAGGAAAATGGCGAGGTGGCGGGCGTCACCTTCCACAGCCCCGTGGCGCGCTGCAAGCGCTGCACCGGCTCGCCCGCCGAAGCGAACGTGGCCGCGCACAGGGGAAGGATGGTCATCAGAAACAAGGTCGCGCGGCGCTTCATGGGCATGCTCTTTCGGCTAAAAACTTGAATATAGCAAAGAGAAATGCCCGCAGGCCACACGCTTAGCCGTGCATGACGGCCGCGCGGATTTACGCCGGATAGGCTTTCCCGGGCTTTGCGGCCAGCACGAAGGGGATGGCAAACGGCCCCAAAAAGGTCACCAGGACGGCCCGGACGGCCGTTGTCCTGATCTGGCGGCGCTTGGCAATGCACATGCAGGCAAAGGCCGACAAAGACCAGAGCAAGGCAGGCAAGTATGCAGTCATCATGAACTCCGGATGCGCCTTGGAAGGCAGGAAAACCATGCTGACACGGAAATGTGGCCACTGCAATGGCAGATTGCGCATCTGCCATTGCAGTGGGCGGCCAAGCGCCCCTCTTTCAGCCATTCTTAAGACTGCAGACGGCTGCCGGCCAGCGATATGGTCAATAATACACGGTCAGTGCTGGCCGATCTTCATGATTTTCAGCGCGTTCGTGCCGCCGACCTTGCCCATCGGCTCGCCCCAGGTCAGCACGACGGTGTCGCCCTTGGCCACGACTTTATGTTCCAGCAGCAAGTCTTCCGCCTGTTGCAAGACCTTGTCGCGGTCGGTGCCGGACGTCAGCTCCAGGGTGCTGACGTTGCGGTACAGGGCCAGCTTGCGGCGCGTGCCCACGCTCGGGGTCAGGGCCACGATCGGGATGTCGATATTGCAACGGCTCATCCACAGTGCCGTGGAACCCGATTCCGTCAGGGTGGCAATCGCCTTCACGCGCAGGTGATGGGCCGTAAACAGGGCGCCATAGGCGATCGACTGGTCGATGCGCGAGAACGTGGCGTTGAGGAAATCGGCGTCCAGCTTGCAGGTGTCCCATTTCTCCGCGTCCAGGCAGATGGCGGCCATCGCTTCCACCGTTTCGATCGGGTAACGGCCCGAGGCCGTTTCCGCCGACGTCATGACGGCATCCGTGCCATCGAGCACGGCATTGGCCACGTCGGACACTTCCGCGCGGGTCGGCACGGCGTTGACGATCATCGATTCCATCATCTGCGTGGCCGTGATGGCCAGCTTGTTCGAGGCGCGCGCCATCTTGATCATGCGCTTTTGCAAGGCCGGTACGGCCGCGTTGCCCACTTCCACAGCCAGGTCGCCACGGGCCACCATGATGCCGTCGGACGCGTCGAGAATTTCTTGCAGCGCAGGAATAGCTTCCGCACGCTCGATCTTGGCGATCATCATCGGCTTGTGGTCCCACGCTTCGCCGGCGATATTGGCCAACTGGCGCGCCATGACCATGTCGGTGGCATTTTTCGGGAAGGACACAGCCACGTAATCGGCCTGGAAGCTCATCGCCGTTTTCACGTCTTCCATGTCTTTCGCCGTCAGGGCCGGTGCGGACAGGCCGCCGCCCTGGCGGTTGATGCCCTTGTTGTTCGACAATTCGCCGCCGATCTTGACGGTGGTGTGGATTTCGCTGCCGACGACCTTGTCCACCGTCAGCACGATGAGACCGTCATTCAGCAGCAGCACGTCGGCAGTGCGCAAGTCGCGCGGCAATTCCTTGTAGTCGAGGCCGCAGCGCTCGATATTGCCCAATTCGCCGTTTTCTCCCCATTTCGCGTCGAGGATGAACTTGGCGCCGTTTTCCAGGAAAATCTTGCCTTCTTCAAACTTGCCAACGCGAATTTTCGGGCCTTGCAAGTCGGCCATGATGGCCACTTCACGGCCGCACAGGGCTGCCGCTTCGCGCACCATGCGGGCGCGGTCGATATGGTCTTGCGCCTTGCCATGCGAAAAGTTCAGGCGCACGACGTCGACGCCGGCCTTGAACATGCGGACCAGAGTATCGATATCGTTGGAAGCGGGGCCGATGGTGGAAACGATCTTGGTGGCGCGTTGCTGTACTTGCATGGTCATGGTGTGCTGCTTTCTATAAAGTTCGTGCTGCTACAAGGGCCGGCCTTGTGGGCCGACCGTCCTGGTGCGCTGGATCAGCGGTACTACGTTCTTACTTGGCCGCCATCAGGGCGACCGTCGTGTCGAGCATGCGGTTCGAGAAGCCCCACTCGTTGTCATACCACGACGACACTTTCACGAGGCGGCCCGAGACCTTGGTCAGGGTGGCATCGAAGTTCGACGAAGCGGGGTTATGGTTGAAATCGATGGAGACGAGCGGTTCCGTCTGGTACGTCAGGATGCCTTTCAGGGTGCCTTCCGACGCCGTTTTCAGCAAGGCATTGACTTCCTCGACGCTGGTATCGCGCTTGGCAATGAAGGACAGGTCGACCAGCGAGACGTTAATCGTCGGCACGCGGATGGCAAAGCCATCGAGCTTGCCATTCAGTTCCGGCAAGACCAGGCCGACAGCGGCAGCCGCGCCCGTCTTGGTGGGGATCATCGAATGCGTAGCCGAACGGGCGCGGCGCAAGTCTTCATGCATCACGTCGGACAGCACCTGGTCGTTCGTGTAGGCATGCACGGTGGTCATCAGGCCCGATTCGATGCCGATGGCGTCGTTGAGGGGTTTCACCAATGGCGCCAGGCAATTCGTCGTGCACGAAGCGTTGGAAATCACGGTATCCGTGGCTTTCAGCACATGCTGGTTGACGCCGAACACGATGGTGGCGTCAACGTCCTTGCCGCCCGGCGCGGAAATGATGACTTTCTTTGCCCCGCCCTTCAGGTGGGCCGAGGCTTTTTCCTTGGTCGTGAAGAAGCCCGTGCATTCGAGCACCACATCGACGCCGAGTTCGCCCCACGGTATCAGGGCCGGGTCGCGCTGCGCGAAGACGCGGATGCGGTCGCCATTGACGAGCATGTTGTCGCCATCGATGGTGACGACGCCGGGAAACTTGCCGTGTACCGTGTCGTAGCGCGTCAGGTGTGCATTCGACTTGGCGTCGCCCAAGTCATTGATGGCGACGATTTCGATATCCTGCTGCTTGCCGCCTTCATAAAACGCGCGCAAGACATTGCGGCCGATGCGGCCATAGCCATTGATGGCAACTTTGATGGTCATGCTGTCTCCTAGATGTTTTCTACTGAGTTCGTAAATCCAACCCAAGTGCAAAAACCGGGGTCGTACCCTGAGGGTACGACCCCAGCATTTGTTGTTGGGTTAAAAAGAATCAACCGCTGTTGCGCAACCCCGCCGCAATGCCATTGATCGACAAATGGATCCCCGTGCGCGCCGCCGCATCCTGCTTACCCTCGCGGAAACGTTTCAACAGCTCCACCTGCACGTGATTGAGCGGATCGATATACGGGAAGCGGTTGCGTATCGAACGCTGCATCAGCGGATTGGCTTGCTGCAACTCTTCCTGGCCCGTGATCAGTTTCAAGGCGTCCAGGGTGGCCGCATATTCGGCGCGGATGCGCGTGAAAATGGCGTCGCGCAAGGCCTTGTCCTTGACCAGTTCAGCATACTTGCCGGCAATGGCGATATCGCTCTTGGCCAGGACCATATCCATGTTCGACAGCAAGGATGTGAAGAATGGCCAGTCCGTGTACATGCCGCGCAGCACGTCCGCGCCATCGGCAGGATGGGCGGCCAGGTAGGCTTGCACGGCGGAACCAAAACCAAACCAGCCCGGCAGCATCAAACGGCATTGCGCCCAGCTCAGGACCCAGGGAATGGCGCGCAAATCTTCGATGGACGTGGATTTCTTGCGCGAGGCGGGACGGCTGCCGATATTCAGGGCGGCAATCTCCGCGATCACCGTCGATTCCCAGAAATACTGTTCAAAGCCCTCCGTGCCATACACGAGGTCGCGGTAGGCGTTCAGGGCCGTTCCCGAAAGTTCTTCCATCGCGGCCAGGTGGCCCGCGCCGGCCGAGGCCTTCGGTTGCAGCTGCGCCTGCGGCAGCAGAGTCGACTGGATGGTGGCCGCCACCAGCACTTCCAGGTTGCGGCGCCCTACTTCCGGGTTCGCATACTTGGCTGTGATGACTTCGCCTTGCTCCGTCAAACGGATCTGTCCCTGCACGGCGCCTGCCGGCTGGGCCAGGATGGCTTCGTAGCTGGGTCCGCCGCCACGGCCGACGGAACCGCCGCGGCCGTGGAACAATCGCAGCTTGATCTGGTATTGCTTGAACACCGTCACCAGCTCGATCTCGGCCTTGTAGAGTTCCCAGCCGGAGGTCAAGAAGCCGCCGTCCTTGTTGCTGTCCGAGTAACCAAGCATGACTTCCTGCTGGTCGGCGCGCGACGCGAGCAAGCCGCGGTAGAACGGCAAGCCGAAGGCGCGCGCCATGATGGCGGGGCCGGCGCGCAAGTCGTCGATGGTTTCGAACAGGGGAATGATGTTGACATCGACTTCGCGGCTATCCTGGCGCAGCAAGCCCACTTCCTTGAGCAGCAGGGCCACTTCCAGCAAGTCCGAGACGCTGGCCGCCTTCGAGATGATGCAGTTCGGTACCGATTCCTTGCCATATTTGACATGGGCCTCGCGCACGGCGCGGAATATGTCGAGTTCGGACGTCGTTTCTTCCGAGTAGTGCGCATACGGCGAGGTCAGCAGGCGTGGCGACTCCAGCTCGGCCAGCAGCAAGCTGATGCGCTGCTCTTCATCGAGGTCCAGGTAGACGAGGCCCGGCTGGGCACCCGCGAACAGTTCGCCCACGACGCGCTCATGCACGTCGGAATTCTGGCGCAAGTCGAGCGGCGCCAGCGAAAAGCCGAAGACCTTGACGGCGCGGCGCAGCTGGCGCAGCCGGCCGCGCGCCAGCGCACGCAAGCCATTGCTGACCAGCGAATGCTGGACGACGTCCAGGTCAGCCAGCAGTTCAACAGCTGCAGCGTAGGGCTGCACGCCGTCTGCCTGCTTGCCCTTGCCGGATAGCACCACGCGCGTGGCGTCCAGGCGTGCATGGATGCCGTGCAGGGCGCGGCGGTACGGCTCGTCGACCCGGTGCGGCGACGCATCGGCCGAGCGCTCGGCCAGCGCGCGCAGCGGCTCGCTGCACGCGTTCAATATTTGCGCCAGCGACAGTTGCGAAGCGAGCTTGCGCAATTCACCGAGGTAAAAATCGAGCACCTTGTCGGCTTGCGTTTGCAGGGTGCTGCGCAGGATGTCGGCCGTGACAAACGGGTTGCCGTCGCGGTCGCCGCCGATCCAGCTGCCGACTTTCATGAAATTGGGTAATTCCGCATCCTCCCAGCGGGCATCGCGCTGGGCCAGCATGGTTTCCAGCGAGGAATACAATTTTGGCAGTTCACGCAGGATCGTATGGTCGTAGAACGACAGGCCATTGGCCACTTCATCCATGACGGACAGCTTGCTGGTGCGCAGCAGACGCGTCTGCCACAGGGTGACGATGCCGCGGCCCAGCGCTTCTTCGTTTTGCTCGGCCTCTTCCGGCGTCATTTGCACGCGGTCGCGCTCGCTCAACAGGCGGGCGATGGCCATCTGGCAATTCTGGATACTCTTGCGCTGCACTTCCGTCGGATGCGCCGTGAAGACGGGGCTGACAAACGCATCTTCAAAGAACGTTTCCAGCGCATCGGCCTTGCCGGCGTCAAATACGTTGCCGACGGCATGGCTGAGGCTACCCTGGCGCGGCGGCGAGCCGGCGATCAGATGGGCGCGCGTGCGGCGGATGTGATGTTGGTCTTCTGCAATATTGGCCAGCAGCGAGAAATAGCTGAAAGCGCGCGTCAACTGCGTGGTTTCTTCCTGCGACAGCGCTTGCAGCGCGTCCGACAGCTGCGCGCGCGCCGCTTCATCATTGTCGCGGCGGAAACGAATGGCCAGCTGGCGCACATGTTCGATGCGTTCGAAGGCGGGGTCGCCCAGGTGGTTGCGGATGGCGTCGCCCAGCAGACGGCCCAGCTGGCGGATATCGCTGCTCAGCAGCTCGTCTTTCACTTCATTCATTTGCATGGTATTCATTTCCTGGGGCGGCCACGGCGGCACCGCACAGATTGCGTAGTACGCGCTTCCCGGCCCGGGAAACGCCCATCGTCCAATTTGTAGTAAATTTACCTTATTGCTTCACCATCCTCTTGATTTCCATCAACAAAAATCCCACCCAAAGGGTAGGCAAGGGCTAACGAGCTGTTTGCCACGGCAACAATATGAAAATTTACTACGCATTTGAGCGAAAGGCAATCAACTTTTGTCTTTCGATGCTGAAAAGTGACGGCGCAACACACAGGGCCGGCGCTCTCCTGTATGCTGCGGTTCAAACAAGGATGTAATCCACATCTTATGAATGATACCCATGCGACTGACTGCCTATACCGACTACACCCTGCGCACCCTGATGTACTTGGGCGTGCACCGCGACCGCCTCGTGACCATCCAGGACATCGCCGACCTGCATTCCATCTCGAAGAATCACCTGATGAAGGTGGTGCACCAGCTGGGCCTGTCAGGCATCGTGGAAACGGTACGTGGGAGAAATGGCGGCCTGCGCCTGGCGCGCGACCCGGCCGAGATCAATATCGGCACCGTCGTGCGCGAGACGGAAAGCGATTTCTTTATGGCGGAATGTTTTAACAAGGAAAACAACACTTGCCCGCTGACGCCTGATTGCCTGCTGAAGGCCAAGCTGGGCCAGGCCACGGCCGCCTTCCTGGCCGTGCTCGACACGGTGACCCTCGCATCGATACTCGAAGCGACGCCGGGCGCGCCAGCGCCGATGGCAGGCGTGATCCGCCTGCACGTGGAAAATACATAATAGTTGTCAGGACCAGACAGGCAGTCCGGACGGGCGATCGGCGCGATGTGCGCCACGCTGCATCGTGGTGAGGGGGCTGCGCATCAGAGCATGCCTGCTATTCTTTATTTTTATGCTTTGCCTGCTTTACATGTTTTGTCTGCTTTTTCGACTTTGTTTTTGAACCGCTGCTCTTGGCACTGGTGGCGGGTTCCTTCTTCCCGGCAATCGCCTTCGCAAAATCCGCATTAAATTTCCCGCTATCTATTAACTCATCAACAATCCCTGGATAATCCTTCAACTCGGGCACCCAATCCCTGATCTCTTTGAAAAGGCCTGCCATATGCCCTTTTTGCCGGTATTTGACCACCATCTCATTCCATTGCTCGGCATAAGTGTCTGGTTTTGAATGCTGAGAGAATGTCTGGTAGAAAATGGCGTTGGTGCGGAACGGGTCTGCCAGCTTACGATCGAAGCTTTGTCTTAATGGGTTATGCTCCTCATGCAGCCCATTATGGATTTTACGTACGTGGGGGCGGTCACCGGGTTTGTCCGGGTGTATGAAAGCATCCGTATTCGATTGAATATCGTCGCTATTAAAAAATAGCGGCCGCGTTACGCTGGACCGCATTTTCTTGGCATGGTAATGAAGTTTGCTGAATTCACCTGCCAATTCTTCGCTTGTCTTCCCGCGAAGCAAGGATTTGGATGCCTCATTGTAAGCGGCGAAGCCGGCATTCAGATTCTCGGGCAAAAGGGCTGCTGCTGTACCGCGTTCCTTTAAAAATACAATATTAGGTTGATCAGCATCAGGGTAAAGCAATGACGAAGGAGAAGCGCCAAGCGAAGGCAGTACCGCCCCTGGCAATTTGCTTTGCTCCTTGTAATGCCTGAATTTCTCGGGGTCGAGCACGGTGTTGAGATTATCGGCGCCAACAAGTTCCCTCCCGTCAGCCTGTGACACTCCCAGGCCGGTTGAGACGGAAATATGTTTTGGCGCATGCCAGGTTCTGTAGACAAGCCGGGTTTCTTCAAATGCCTTGTCAAGCGTATCGCCAGCCTCATGCTTATCGATATCTTTTTCAAGCAGGCTTCCAAGTTCCTCCAATTGCGCTGCTGACAAGCTTTTCAATTGATGATAAAAATCAGACAGCAGGCGCACTTTCTCCGCCTGTTTTTGCTCTGCCTCCATGTCCGACCCATCGACCGCGGCAAGCGCCTGCATGAATTCACCATACGTGTCTTCGGAATGGTACGGTTGCAACGGCGGGTGCTGGGGAGCCACGCTACGCCATTCCACGCCCAGCTCGATCGGATGTTGATCGCCATCCTTGTACTGCATCTGCGGGCCGATCATATTGGGGTTTTCGTCCAATTCCGGCAATGCGCGTCCCGTCGCCATGGACACCCACGGGTTGAGTTTTGCCTGGACCTCGAAACGCCCGCTCGGAGCGGACACGATGCGCGTTGCCTGCGGACGCAGCACGCCCAGCTGATGGGCGATCGCCGCAGGATTGCCTGCGCCGCCGATGCCCGGCATCCGCACCCGTCCATTGCCGATGCTGGCCGAGCCCGATTGCAAGGCGTCCGCCACCGGCCTGCCAGGCGCAGTGGCCGTCGCTTCCAGCGATTGCGCGAGATCGCGCAGGTGCATGGCACCGACGTCGGGCCGCTGCGTCATTTCCACCTCGCCATCGCGCAGTCTGCCTTGCCGGGCCCTGGCCAGCAGATCCTGCACGCGGGATGGATCGGCCGTGCCATGCATGGCATGGCTGCCCGCACCGCCAGCCCCATCCACCATGCCCGGCCATTTACGCGAGCCTGTGGCTTGCGACAGCTCACTGCCGGAACGGAATGCCGCGGCCAGCTGCCCTGCCCCGCTGCCAGCGCCGGGCGCGACGAAACGATCCTGGCGTTCCTGTTTTTTTACCGCGTATGTGTGCTTCATTGGCTCTTTCAAGTTGCACTTACTACAAGTAACAACAAGCGGACCTTCTCTGCGCGAGAGTACACCGGCTGGCCAGATCCTGCAAATCGCAGACAAAAAAACACCCCTGCGAAAGGGGTGTTCAAGGTGTAGAGCGATTCAAATGCTCAATGCGCGCTGGCTCCAGCCGCGCCGATACCCGTTTCCGAACGCATTTGCTGCGCTTCGTAGCCGGCGCGGTCGATGCGCGCGCGGGGGCTCTTGTCGAGCACAGAGAACAGCCAGATGCCAACGAAGCCGGCCGTCATCGAGAACAGCGCCGGCGACGCATACGGGAACAGCGCTTCGCCATGACCGAGCACGTCGACCCACACGGACTTCGACACCACCGTCAGCGCGACAGCCGTGGTCAAGCCCAGGAAGCCGCCGATGGTGGCGCCCCGCGTGGTGCAATCCTTCCACAGCACCGACATGAACAGCACGGGGAAGTTGGCCGAGGCGGCGATGGCGAATGCCAGCGAGACCATGAAGGCGATGTTCTGCTTTTCAAAGGCGATGCCCAGCACCACGGCGATGATGCCCAGCACGACCGTCGTCACGCGCGACACTTTCAATTCGTTGGCGCCCGTGGCCTTGCCCTTCTTGATGACGGTGGCATACAGATCGTGCGACACGGCCGACGCGCCCGACAGGGTCAAGCCCGCCACGACGGCCAGGATGGTGGCAAACGCGACTGCCGACATAAAGCCGAGGAAGACGTTGCCGCCCACGGCCTTGGCCAGGTGCACGGCCGCCATGTTGTTACCACCCAGCAGCTTGCCGGCAGCATCCTTGAACTCGGGATTGGTACTCACCAGCACGATGGCGCCAAAGCCGATGATGAAAGTCAACACATAGAAGTAAGCGATCCAGGTGGTGGCCCAGAACACGGATTTGCGCGCTTCCTTGGCGCTCGGCACCGTGAAGAAACGCATCAGGATGTGCGGCAAGCCGGCCGTGCCGAACATCAGCGCCATGCCGAACGAGATGGCCGAGATCGGGTCCTTGATGAAGGAACCTGGGCCCATGATGGCTTCCTTGGTCGCGTGCACGTCCACCGACTTGGCGAACAGCGCTTCCGGGCTGAAGTTGAATTGCGCCAGCACGGCCACGGCCATGAAGGTGGCGCCGCCCAGCAGCATCACCGCCTTGATGATCTGTACCCAGGTGGTGGCCGTCATGCCGCCGAACAGCACGTAGATCATCATCAATGTACCGACCAGGACGACGGCGATCCAGTATTCGAGGCCGAACAGCAGCTTGATCAGCTGGCCCGCGCCCACCATCTGCGCGATCAGATAAAAAGCCACGACGACCAGGGTGCCGGAAGCCGAAAAGATGCGGATCGGCGCCTGCTTGAAGCGGTAGGCGGCCACGTCGGCAAAGGTAAAGCGTCCCAGGTTGCGCAAGCGCTCGGCCATCAAAAAGGTGATGATGGGCCAGCCGACAAGAAAGCCGATGGCGTAGATCAGGCCATCATAGCCGTTCAAAAAGACGGCCGCGGAAATGCCGAGGAAGGAGGCGGCCGACATATAGTCGCCCGCAATGGCCAGGCCATTCTGGAAGCCTGTGATGCCGCCGCCAGCCGTGTAGAAATCGGAGGCTGACTTGGTCTTCTTGGCCGCCCACTTGGTGACGAACAATGTAAAAATGACGAAGGCGGCGAACATGATGATGGCCGTCCAGTTGGTCGGTTGCTTGACTGCCTGGCCCAGGTCGGCGCCGGCCGCGAACGCGGCATTGCTGGCGCCCAGCAATGCCAGGGCGCTCAGGCAAGACACGCCGCGCAGCGCATGCTTGGCGGCGCTCATGCTTGCACCCGTGCCTGGATGGCGCTGGTCAGGTCGTCGAATTGCTTGTTGGCGCGGCGCACATAGATGCCGGTGACCAGCACGGTAAACACGATGACGAACAGGCCGATCGGCATGCCCCAGGTCATCACACCCGCACCCGTCTTAGTGGCCAGAAATTCCTTGTTGAAGGCGATGAGCAGGATGTAGCCGTAGTACACCAGCATCATCAGGCCCGTCAGCGCCCAGCCGAAGCGGGAACGCACCTTGACCAGCTGATGATAGCTGGGGTCGCTCTTGATTTTTTGAACCAGATCGTCATGCATTGTGTTGCCTCCTGTTATGTAAAAGCTGCTCTTTTGTTTTCGAGCTTGGATTCACAGTACAGTGCGAGGCTTACCCGCCCCTTACGGCAGCGTTTTTTCTCGCGGTGACAACACAATGCAGAAAGAAATCAATTCAGTGCGGCAGCCGGTCCGAAGAACTCGTGGTGCGTCTGCTGTTCCGGCACGCCCAGTTCGCGCAAGTACTGCTTGATAGCGCGCATGAATGGCTGCGGTCCCAGGAAGTAGGCGTCGACGTCGCGCGAAACCGGCAGCCAGTGACCGAGCTGCTCCTTATTCAGCAAGCCGACGGCGTCCGGTGCGTCCTGTTCGCCGCCATGTTCCGCGTAGCAGTAATAGCGCTGCAGCTGCGGGTGCTGCGCGGCCAGCGCGTCGATCTGCGCGCGGAAAGCATGCACGCCGTGGTTGCGCGCCGCGTGGATGAAATGCACGGGACGCTTGCCGCGCAGGGCCGCCGTCAGCATGGCCAGGGTCGGCGTGATGCCCACGCCGCCGCTGATGAGCACCAGCGGCTTGTCGCTATCCGTCAGCACGAAGTCGCCCGAGGGCGGCGTCAGCTGCACGGTGTCGCCCGCCTGCACCTGATCGTGGAAGAAATTCGAGACCTTGCCGCCCTCTTCGCGCTTGACGCTGATGCGGTACGTCTGGCCATTGCTGGCGGCCGACAGGGAATACTGGCGGCGCATGGGCACGCCATCGACGGTGGCCAGCACGCCGATATACTGGCCTGGCGCAAAGTCGAGCACGGGCTGGCCATCGGCGGGCGCCATCAGGAAGGAAGTGATCTCGCCGCTTTCCACCGTCTTGCTGCGCACTAAAAAATCGCGCGCGCCGCTCCAGCCGCCCGGTGCGGCCGCCTGCGCCTTGTAGATGCGCCCTTCTTCGCCGGCCAGGATGTCCGCCAGCTGGCCGTAGGCCGCACCCCAGGCGTCGATGACGGCGTCGCTGGCGACCTCTTCGCCCAGCACTTCGCGTATCGCTTGCAGCAGGCTGGCGCCCACCAGCGGATAGTGCTCGGCGCGGATCTGCAGGGCCACGTGCTTGTTGACGATGGTGGCCACCAAGTCACCCAGCGCCGCAAGCTTGTCGATATTTTTGGCATACATCAGCACGCCGTTGGCCAGCGCGCGCTGCTGGTCGCCGCTGTGCTGGTGCGCCTGGTTAAAGTACGGCAGCACTTCGGGATGGTCGCGGAACAGATTCTTGTAGAAGTGGCGCGTCAGCGCTTCGCCGCCCTGCTCGAGGATGGGGACGGTGGCCGTGATGATGGCGCGTTGTTCTTGGGTCAGCATGTAAAACTCCTGTGCATATTTATAAGCGGTCTCAGGCCAGCGTTTCAACGGCTGGATATAACTCGTGGTCTTCGCGCCGCATGCGCTGGAACAGCGCGTGCAGCACGGTATTGGCTTCGCTGCGGAAGGCTTCCGGTTCGGCTTCCAGGCGCACGGGCGTATTCCAGCGGCCGGCGAAATCCAGGTAGGCGCCGGCGATGCCTTGCATTTCGTTTTCGTACCGGCGTCCCAGTTGTGCCACCTTGGCTACGCCGGACGCTTGCGCAGCCGGATACAGGTAGCGCTGTTCGACGGCCAGGTGCAGCTTGATCAAGCCGCTCATGGCAATGATCTGTTCGGCAATGGCTTGCGCCTGCGCAGCGACACCGCCGCGCGCCAGCCGGCGCAAGTCGTCAATGGCGGCCAGGATGTCCAGGTGCTGCTGTTTGAATTTGTCGATATTCATGGCGTGTTTCTCTTGTTGAGTGTTCCCAGTGTAGCGGAATTCGCTTAAACATGCAAATTACATGCATCTTTAAATGCATAAGTGTTTCCTGAAGGAATCTGGAACGACATGCGCCACTATGTGCGCCAGAGAACACAAGCTACGGCCATGTCTGCCTATAATTTATTTATCACAGCACAGGCCCGTTTGCGGCCGTGCCGCACCCTCCACTCCAGCCAAGGATGAGCATGAAAAACAAGACGGGCACGGGCCAGGCGCAGCAACTGGCAGGCATCATCAACGAGCACCACACGGACCTGCTGGACGGCTGGATGGCCGGCCTGATCGCCCGCCTGGTGCGGCGCGACAAGATCGCCGAGAACGAGCTGCGCCAGCAGGCATCGCAATTCCTGCCGCTGCTGGCGGGCGCGCTGGAAAGCGGCGACTCGTTCGACATCGAAGGCGGCGCCTGGGACGATACGCGCCAGCTGATCGCGGAGATATCGCAGTCGCGCGTGCGCCAGGGCTATTCGCCGATCGACACGGCCAGCTTCATGTTTGCCCTCAAGGAGCCGCTGTTCGCCTACCTGCGCAAGGCAATCACGGCGCATCCGGAGCAACTGGGCGACGCCATCGTCAGCACCAGCAAGCTGTTCGATGAACTGGGCCTGCTGACCATCGCCATCTACCAGAAAGCGCGCGAACAGGTGATTTTGCGCCAGCAGCAGGAATTGCTGGAGCTCTCAACGCCCGTGGTGCAGCTGTGGCAAAACGTGCTGGCCCTGCCCCTGATCGGCACCCTCGACAGCGCGCGCACGCAGGTGGTGATGGAAAGCCTGCTGCAAAAGATCGTCGACACGGGCGCCCTGATCGCCATCATCGATATCACGGGCGTGCCTACCGTCGACACCCTGGTGGCGCAGCATCTGCTGAAAACCATCGCCGCCGCGCGCCTGATGGGCGCCGACTGCATCATCAGCGGCATCCGCCCGCAGATCGCGCAAACCATCGTGCACCTGGGCGTCAACCTGGAAGACGTGATGACCAAGGCCACGCTGGCCGACGCATTCGTCGTGGCCCTGAAACGCACGGGGTCCAGCATCACCTACCAGCAGCAACAACACTGAGGCGCCTATGGAAAGAATCCCCATTTTACGCATGGGACGGCTGCTGCTAGTGACGATCCAGGTGGACATGCATGACCGCCTGGCGATGACCTTGCAGGATGACCTGACCACCCGCATCGTGACGGACCGCGCCACGGGCGTGCTGATCGACATTTCCGCGCTCGACATCGTCGACTCCTTCATCGGCCGCATGATCAGCAATACGGCGGCGATGGCGAAAATCCTCGACGCGCGCACCGTCGTCGTCGGCATGCAGCCAGCCGTCGCCATCACCCTCGTGGAACTGGGGCTGACGCTGGAAGGCGTGAGCACGGCGCTCAACGTGGAGCTGGGCATCAAGCTGCTGGAACGGGGCGGCGCATGCGCATGACGGGGGCGCCGTGCTAGGCGCGCAGGCACACGAGAGCGCGCAGATCCTGCCCCTGCACAGCGACGAAGACGTCGTACGGTTGCGCAAGCAGGTACGCGACAGCATGGTCGCCATGGGTTTTGGCCTGATCGAACAGACCAAGATCATCACGGCGGCGAGCGAACTGGCGCGCAATACCCTGCGCTACGGCGGCGGGGGCGAAGCGCGCATCGCGCGCGTCAGCGATGGCGCGCGCCAGGGACTGGAGCTGCGCTTTGTCGATGCGGGACCGGGCATCGAAGATATTCCCCTGGCGCTGACCGATGGCTATACCAGCGGCGGCGGGCTGGGACTGGGGCTGGGCGGCGCCAAGCGCCTGGCCGACGCATTTCACATCAACACGGCGCCCGGCGCGGGCACCACTGTCACCATCGCGAAATGGAAGCTGTTTTGAACCACCTCGACCAAGCCCCTGACATTGCCAGGCAACGCAGTTTTCCCATCGGCGAACCGAGCGAGATCGCCGCGGCCCGCCGCGCCGGCAACGAACTGGCGCGCCGCATCGGCTTCGACGACGTGCGCACGGGCCAGCTGGCCATCATCATCAGCGAGGCGGCGACCAACATCGTCAAGCACGCGCAGCGCGGCGAAATCCTGCTGCGCAAGGTGCTGCGCGGCGGTACCAGCGGCATCGAAGTGCTGGCCATCGACAACGGTCCCGGCATGGCCAACGTGCGCCAGCACATGCAGGACGGTCATTCCACCACGGGCACCTACGGCGTGGGGCTGGGCGCGATACGCCGCCTGAGCCAGGAATTCGACCTGTACACGGCGCCCGGCAAGGGCACGGTGCTGATGATGGTGGTATGGGGACAGCACGCCAGCAGCGCCATTCCTGCCAGTCCGAACTGGCAGATCGGCGCCGTATGCCTGCCGCTGGCCTCGGAACAGGTGTGCGGCGACGCCTGGAACGTCGTCTGCGAAGGCCATGAACTGAGCCTGATGGTGGCCGATGGCCTGGGCCACGGCCCGCTGGCGGCGCGCGCTTCGGAATGCGCCAGCGCCCTGCTGGAACACAGCACGCCCGGCTTGCCGCCCCTGCCCGCCTCCTTCATCGAACTGGCCCACGGCGCCCTGCGTGCCACGCGCGGTGCAGCCCTGGCGGTGGCGCATATCGACAGCGCACGCCGCGAATTGCGCTACGCCGGCGTGGGCAATATCGCCGCCTGCGCCTTCGATGCGCAGCAGCGCCGGCATCTGCTGTCGCATAACGGCATCGTCGGCAGCAATCTGCGCAAGGTGCAGGAGTTCTGCTTTCCATGGCAGCAGGCCACGACACTGATCATGCATTCGGACGGCTTGCACACGCGCTGGGACCTGGAACGTTATCCGGGCCTGGCGCAATGCCACCCCAGCCTCGTCGCCGCCGTGCTGTACCGCGATTTTGCGCGCGGGCGCGACGACGTCACGGTGGTGGTGCTGCGCGAACATGAGGAACACCAGGCTGTAACAGCTGAAACAGCGGAAGGGACAGGTGCGGCATGACACAACGCATATTGACAGCCCATATCGGCAGCGAACTCGATGTGGTGGGTGCGCGCCAGCGCGCACGGCAGATCGCCGCCCTATGCGGCTTCGGCGTGCAGGACCAGGTGCGCATCGCCACGGCCGTATCGGAACTGGCGCGCAACGTCTACAACTACGCCGGCAGCGGCAAGGTGCATTTCGCCATCGATGGCCAGACGGCGCCGCAGGTGCTCAGCATCCGCATCGAGGACCAGGGCCCCGGCATCGCGCAGCTCGACAAGATACTGGCCGGCACCTACCGCTCGCCGACAGGCATGGGCCTGGGCATCCTGGGCGCCCAGCGCCTGATGGACCGCTGCCATATCCACAGCACGCCGGGCGACGGCACGCAGATCACCTTGCACAAGCTGTTCCCCCGCGACGCGCCCCTGCTCGACGGCGCCACGATCGGCGTGCTGTCCGGCAGCCTGCAGGCGCTGCCGCCGGATATCACGCTGTCCGAAGTGCAGCAGCAGAACCGCGAACTCCTGAGCACCCTGGCCGAACTGAAGACGCGCCAGGACGACCTGCTGCAGCTGACGCGCGAACTGGAAGACACCAACCGGGGCGTGGTGGCGCTATTCGCGGAGCTGGACGAGAAAGCCGACCACCTGCGCCGCGCCGACCAGATGAAATCGCGCTTCCTGTCCAACATGAGCCATGAATTCCGCACCCCGCTCAGCTCCATCCGCGCCCTGTCCAAGCTGCTGCTCGACCGTATCGACGGCGAGCTGTCCGAGGAACAGGAAAAGCAGGTGCGGTTCATCCTGCAAAGCGCCGTCAGCCTGAGCGAACTGGTCAACGACCTGCTGGACCTGGCCAAGATCGAGGCGGGCAAGGTCGACGTGCATGCCAACAGCTTCCAGGTGGCCGACCTGTTCAGCGCCCTGCGCGGCATGCTGCGCCCGCTGCTGGTGTCCGAGTCGCTGACCTTGACCTTCATCGACCCCGATCCGGCGCTGCACATCCACACCGATGAAGGCAAGCTGTCGCAAATCCTGCGCAACTTCATCGCCAACGCCCTGAAGTTCACGGAAGCGGGCGCCATCATCGTCAGCGCCACGCCCTTGCCGGAGCAGGATGCCATCCGCTTTTCCGTCTCCGACACGGGCCTGGGCATCGCCGCCGAAGACGTGCAGCTGATCTTCGAAGAATTCAGCCAGGTGGAAAACCACATGCAGCGCAAGGTCAAGGGCACGGGCCTGGGCCTGCCCCTGTGCCGCAACCTGGCCACCCTGCTCAATGGCACGGTGAGCGTGGAAAGCACGCCGGGCGAGGGCTCGCTGTTTTCCGTCGTCCTGCCCGCCAGCTACCATGCGCCCGAAGGCAGCCTGCCGCCGAGCGCGTCGGCCAACGACAACGGCAACGACCAGCGCATCGGCGTGCTGGTGGTGGAAGACAATCCACCCGTGCGCCTGCTGTATGAAAAATTTTTGGCCGGCAGCGAATTTCGCGTGGTCCCCGCGCGCAGCGTGCGCGAAGCGCAGGAGCGCTGGGAGCAGCAGCGCCCGGCCGCCGTCATCCTCGACATCATGCTGCACGGCGAAACGGCCTGGCACTGGCTGGCCGAGCTGAAAAACGACCCGCTGCGGCGCCAGGTGCCCGTCATCGTCGCCACCGAGATCGACGACGTGCGCAAGGGCCTGGCCCTGGGCGCCGACGCCTACTACGTCAAGCCGCTGTCGCGCCAGCAATTGCTGGCGACCCTGCGCGCGCTGATCGGCAACCAACACCACCGGCAAGAGCCGGTTCCGCCGCAAGGCACAACCACCTGGGACAATGCGCATGCTACCGGATAACAACAGCGATGCTCTGATCCTGAACGTCGATGACAGCGATGGCGCACGCTACGCCAAGTCGCGCATCCTCAAACGCGCCGGCTTCAAGGTCATCGAAGCCTCGAACGGGGGAGACGCACTGCTGCGCGCCCGCCAGGACCGCCCCAACCTGATCCTCCTCGACGTCAAGCTGCCCGACATCAACGGCCTGGAAGTATGCCGCCAATTGAAGGGCGGCACCGAGACGAACACCATCCTGGTGCTGCAGACGTCCGCTTCCTGCATCGGCTCGGCCGACAAGATCCGCGCCCTCGACGGCGGCGCCGACAATTACCTGGTCGAGCCCATCGAGGCCGATGAATTGATCGCCAACGTCAAGGCGCTGCTGCGCCTGGGCCGCGTCGAGCGCGCGCTGCGCGACGTGGACCGCCGCAAGGATGAATTCCTGGCCACGCTCGCGCATGAATTGCGCAACCCGCTGGGTCCCATCCGCACGGCGCTGGCCCTGCTGTGCAAGCTCGATCCCGTCGTGCCGGCCATCCAGGACAATGCGCGCCGCACCATTGGCCGCCACACGGACCACCTGGTGCGCCTGGTCGACGACCTGCTCGACGTGTCGCGCATTTCACAGGGCAAAATCTCGCTGCAATGGGAAAGCGTGAGCCTGGCCAGCGTCATCCGCAGCGCGCTGGAAACGAGTTCGCACAGCGTCGAGGCGCGCGGCCATGCGCTGGACGTGAACCTGCCCCAGGAAGAACTGTGGGTCTGCGGCGACGCCGTGCGCCTGTCGCAGATCGTCGCCAACCTGCTGCTCAACGCGGCCAAGTTCACGGCGCCGGGCGGGCGCATCGCCATTAGCGCCGGGCGCGAAGGCGACAACGTGCGCATCCGCCTGAGCGACAACGGCATCGGCATCGCCGCCGCCAGCATCGACAGCATCTTCGGCCTGTTCGAGCAGAGCGGCCATTCGCCCGACCGGGTGCAGGATGGCCTGGGCATCGGCCTGTCGCTGGTGCGCAATCTGGTGACCTTGCACGGCGGCCAGGTCAGCGTGCACAGCCCCGGCGTGGGACTGGGCAGCACCTTCGAAGTCATCCTTCCGCTCGACGCCAACGTGCCGCTGCCGGCCGCGCCAGTACCGGAGACGGCCACCGGCGGCAGCCAGCGCATCCTCGTCGTCGACGACAACTGCGATGCGGCCGACACCCTGGCCGAATTGCTGGAAATGTACGGCCACACGGTGCGCACGGCCTACACGGGGATACAAGCCACCGAGCGCACCCTGGAATTCAAGCCCGACATCGTCTTTCTCGACATCGGCCTGCCCGACATGAGCGGCTACGACGTGGCCGTCAAACTGCGCCAGTTGCCGATACCGCAGCAATTCCTGCTCGTCGCGCTGACCGGCTACGGCCAGGAACACGACCGCCAGGCGGCCCTGCAAGCCGGTTTCAACGAGCACTTCGCCAAGCCTGTCGATTTCGGCAAGCTGGCCATGCTGGGATTGCATATCGCCCCCTGAACAGGGTGGCGGCTGCCTGCGGCCAGGGCGTCGGCTATAATCGGCGGCCGCCTCACCTCTGGAACCATGACATGACCACCCGCACGCCGCTGCTGCGCATCACCATGATACTGGGCGCCCTGCACGCCCTGCTGGGCTGGCTGCTGTTGCCTTCGCTGCCCGTCGGCCTGGCCGGCTGGCTGCTGGGCGGCCTGGTCTTGCTGGCGTCGACCATGCTCATGCCGATGACGATCTTCGCCCGCGCCGTCACCAACGATGCGCGCCTGGCCGACCGCCTGATCTGGGCCGGCTCGCTGTGCATGGGCTTTTTTTCCTCGCTGTTCGTGCTCGCCGTGCTGCGCGAACTCACCTTGCTGATTCCCGCCGCCCGCCAGCACGCGCAGGCGTCCGCCATCGCCGTGCTGCTCCTGGCCCTGCTGGCCACCGTCGTCGGCTTCATCAACGCCCGCCGGGTGGCACGCGTGCGCGACGTGACAGTGCCCATCGCCGGCCTGCCGGCCGCCTTGCAGGGCTTGACCATCGTGCAGCTGAGCGACATCCACGTGGGCGCCACCATCAAGCGCGCCTACGTGCAGGCCATCGTCGCGCGCGCCAATGGCCTGCAGCCCGACATCATCGCCATCACGGGCGACGTCGTCGACGGCACGGTGGCGCAACTGGGCAGCCATACGGCGCCGCTGGGCGAGCTGCGCGCGCGCCATGGCGTCTTCCTCGTCACCGGCAACCACGAGTACTATTCGGGCGCCGCGCCGTGGGTGGCGGAATTTCGTCGCCTGGGCTTGCGCGTGCTGATGAACGAACATGCGGTGCTCGAGCACGACGGCGCGCGCCTGGCGCTGGCCGGCGTGACCGATTTCAATGCCGCCTCCTTCGACCCTGCCCAGAAAAGCGACCCGCAGGCCGCCATCGCCGGGGCACCGGCCGATATCCCCCGCATCCTGCTGGCGCACCAGCCGCGCAGCGCGCCCGAGGCCGAAGCGGCCGGCTACGACCTGCAACTGTCGGGCCACACGCACGGGGGCCAGTTCTGGCCATGGAACCTGTTCGTGCCGCTGCAGCAGCCCTACGTGGCGGGCTTGCACCGGCAAGGCCGGCTGTGGATTTACGTCAGCCGCGGCACCGGTTACTGGGGTCCGCCGAAACGCATCGGCGCGCCGGCGGAGATTACGCTACTCAGGCTGGTGGCGGAGTAAGACTCACTCCGCCCAGCTGGCCATCCACGCCTCGAAACGCGCCACCACCGCCGGCGGATTCAGGCGCGCCATGGCTCCGTCCACCGCTTCGCTGTCGCTGACCTCGAACAGCAGCACGCTCCCGTCGCGCCGGGCGCCCGCACCAAATATCCCTTCGGCGTCCAGCTGCGCCAGCGCCGCGATGCAGGCGTCGAACACCCCAGTGCGAAAGGTAGTGAAATCCACGTCGAACGGCAGCCAGCGGTGCGCCTGCAGCAGCAAGCGGTAGGCGCTGTCGAAGTACGCGCCACCTTCGTCAAACGCCCATTCGGCTGGGTTCCATACCATCTCTTCGCCGTATTCCGAGGCAGCCAGCGCTTCGCGGCTATTCGCCATGCAGCCTATCGTCATGGCGCTGTCGTCGCTCACCAGCGCGAAGGCGTCGATGTGCTGGTCGGGATGCGCACGGCGCACGGCATCGACAGCCTGGCGCGCGGCATGCGCCACCAGGGTTTGCAGCAGCGCGAAATCGAAGACGGCCGGGTCGATCGGCATGGCGCGCGCCAGGGCATAACCGTCGGCCAGCGCTGCATCGCAGTGGGCCAGGCAGGCGGCGTGCGCCTGCGCCTCGCTGGCATAGTCGTTGCGCGTCTCCGCGCCCCAAGTCATGGCCGCGCCGGCGGCCGTCCAGACGCTCGTGCCGAAGACGCGCGCTTCGCGGAAATGCAGGGGCTGATCGCCGTCAAAGGTGTAAAACAGGCTGTAGTTACTATGCATGGGAATTGTTCATCGTTTAATCGGGCCGTATCTGCGCGGCGAAATCGCGCTGGCGGAACTGCTCCAGCAGGAAATCGACGAACACGCGCGTCTTCGCGGGCAGCAGCTTCTTGCTGGGATAGTACACGGACAGGGGACCGGAATCGGCATGCCAGCCAGGCAGCAGCCGGACCAAGGCGCCGCTGCGCAGATGGGCCAGCGCGTGCGGCATGGGCAGCAGCGCCACGCCGACGCCGAGGATGGCCGCCTGCGCCATCGCTTCCGGATCGTCGAAGATGGCGCGCGGCCGGCATTCGGCCACGCCTTCGCCGCCCGAGCCGTCGCGCAGTATCCAGCTGCGCAATCTGCCGCTGCCGGCCGAGCGGCGCGCCACGCCGTCGAAGTGGGCCAGGTCTGACGGATGCACGGGCATGGCCTTGCCCTGCATGAAAGCGGGCGACGCCGTGGCGACGATGTGGGCGTGGCCCAGTTCGCGCGCCACCACGCCGGGCGTCAGCTCGATGCCGCCGCCGATGGCCACGTCAAACCCTTCGCCGATCAGGTCCACTTGCCGGTTATCGAAATGGCAGTCGGGAATGACGCCAGGGTAGCGCGCGATGAAGTCGCCCAGCAGCGGCACCACATAGCTGCGTCCGAACGACGGCGCCATGCTGATTTTCAGTATGCCGGCCGGCTGGCCGCCCTCTTCGGCCACGCCGGCGATCGCCTCGCGCAAGGTGGTCAGGGCGCCGCCGATCTGCTGCAGGAAGCGCTCGCCCCCTTCCGTCAGGGTCAGGCGGCGCGTGCTGCGCTGGAACAGCCGCAATCCCAGGCTCGCTTCCAGCCGCGCCACGTTCTTGCTGACGGCCGCCGGCGTCAGCCCCAGGCGGCGCGCGGCGGCCGAAAAACTGCCCAGTTCGGCAGACAGCACGAAGGATTGCAAGTGATTGAGAGCGTCCATGCGCCTATTCTACCCGCTCAGCTGATACCAATGGTTGAAAGTGATTGTAATGATTCATGGCTAGCGCGGCAGGAATGAAAGGCAGATACTGAACTCCTCGACTCCTCACTTAGAAAGCACATCATGCAAACCCAAACCACCGCCAGCACCTCTTTGCCACTGCAAGACAAGATCGCATTTGTGACGGGCGGCTCGCGCGGCATCGGCGCCGCCATCGTGCGCCGCCTGGCCAGCCAGGGCGCCAACGTCGTCTTCACCTATCAAAGCTCCGCCGCCGAAGCGCAGGCGCTGGCCGGCAAGGTGGAGGCCGCAGGCGGCAAGGCCCTGGGCGTGCAAGCCGACGCGGCCGATGCCACGGCCCTGACGGCGGCCATCGACAAGGTGGCGGCGCAGTTTGGCAGCATCGACATCCTCGTCAACAATGCGGGCGTGTTCCTGCCCGGCGCCATCGACGATTTTTCGCTGGAAGACTTCGACAAGACCTTGAACGTCAACGTGCGCGCCGTCTTCGTCGCCATCAAGGCAGCCGTCGCGCACATGCAGACGGGCGGGCGCATCATCAATATCGGCAGCACGAATGCGCACCGCATGCCGTTCGGCGGCGCGGCTGCCTACGCCATGAGCAAATCGGCGCTGAGCGGCCTGACGCAAGGCCTGTCGCGCGACCTGGGCCCGCGCGGCATCACCATCAACAATGTGGAGCCGGGCCCCGTCGCCACGGACATGAATCCGCCCACGGGCGACTTCGCCGACCTGATGCACGGCCTGATGGCCCTGCCCCGCCACGGCACGGCCGATGAAATCGCCGGCATGGTGGCTTACCTGGCCAGCCCGGAAGCGGCGTTCGTCACGGGTGCCGGGCTGAAGATCGATGGCGGTTTTGCCGCCTGATCCAGTCCGAACATCAGCGAGCGGTGTGCTGCCACGCCTGCCATGGCGCCATCGGCCACCGCGAACGCCACGCTGCCAGCCATGCGGCCCGCATCGCCGCAGCAAAAGACGCCGGGCACGCTGCTGGCCTTTTGCTCGTCGGTGCGCACGAACGGTCCCATGGCACCGTCTTCCAGCAAGCAGCCCAATTCGCCGGCCAGGGAACTGGCCAGGCGGGTGCGGGTCACCACGAACAGGCCGGCCATGACGTGGCGGCTGCCGTCCGCCATGACCACGTCGGCCACGCCGTCGATCCGCGCCACGGGCGCGCGCACCACCGTCACGCCCCGCGCGGCAAGTTGCGCCAGCTGCGCCGCATCGGGCTCGAATGCGCCATTCAGGAAAAAAGTGACCGTGCCCCAGTCGGGCAGCATCAGGGCATGGTGCATGGACAGGGGGCCGGTGGCCAGCACGCCGATGGCGCCCTGCTCCAGTTCATAGCCGTGGCAATACGGGCAGTGAAAGACGCTGCCGCCCCAGCGTTCGGCCAGTCCATCGACGGGCGGCAGTTCATCGATCACGCCGGTGGCCAGCACCAGGCGGCGGCCGTGAACGACACTGCCGTCCGCCAGGGTCACGCCGAAGCCATCGCCATCGCTGCTGGCGGCTGCCTGCGTGGCCGTGCCGTCCAGCCAGGTGACGGTGGCATACGCCAGCAGCTGCGCCTTGCCTTCGGCCGCGATGGCGGCCGTCCCGCTGCCGTCCTGGGTCAGGAAACCGTGGGAATGGCTGGCGTATCGGTTGCGGCGCTGGCCGCCGTCGATTACCAGCACGCGGCGGCGGGCGCGCGCCAGTTGCGTGGCCGCGGACAGGCCCGCGTAGCTGCCGCCGACGATGATGGCGTCGAACGGGGCGGCAGGCGTGCCGCTGCCCGCGCCTTGGAGTTCAGGAATGTGCATGCGGTGCTCCTCTGTGGTTGGCGTATTGTTGGCTGAAACGGTCGGCCAGGTCGGCCAGGGTGACGGCGCCAAAGCGCTGGATCAGCAGCACCTCGGCTTCGTCGAAGGCGCCGGCCAGCGACTGGTTGACCACTTGCTCGACCAGGCAGCCCGGCTGGTCGACGCGGTTTCCCATGGCGAAGATGGTGGGCGAACCCACGGCCACGTAGATGTCTTGCAGGGTCACGCGGTGCAGGTCGCAAACGATGCGCCAGCCGCCGCCATGGCCCTTGCCCGACGCCACGTAGCCGCGCTCGCGCAAGCCTGCCATCACGCGCCGCACCAGCACGGGGTTGGTGTCCAGGTAGCCGGAGAGTTCCTCGGACGTCATCGGGCGTCCCGCATGGGCCATGTGCAGCAGCACATGGAGGATCGATGATAGTTTGCTGTCGCGTCTCATGTAACTAATGATAGTACATAATCTGCGCAGATGCAATTGAGTTGCAATTTTTGCGGCATAAAAAAAGGGCCAGACTTTGCGGCCTGGCCCCAGCTTATGCGATCAATTCACGCTTACACCGGCTTGCGCCGCGGTCCCCGCCACCATACCAGCAAGGCCAGCAGCACCAGCACGCCGACGATGATGCCCGCGCGGGCCAGGCCGATCAGGTTTGACGGCGCGCCGCCATTGCGCAAGGTCGTCACCTGTTCCGCCGTCACCTTGATGGCGGGATTGCCGTACATCTTTTGCACGTAATTGCCGAGGGTGACGATCTGTTCGTCCGACAGAGTCTGGCGGAAGGCAGGCATCAAATGACCGGCATGGGCACCCCTGCCATCCTGCCGCTCGACGCCATCGAGGATTGCCATCACCAGGTTGTTGCTGTTGCTGCGGCCCGTCACCGAGTTATGGAACAGCGGCGGCAAGCTGCCGTCGAAACTGCCCTCGCCCCTGGCCTGGTGGCAGCTGGCGCACTGCGCATCGTACAGCTGCGCGCCCGACATCTGGTTCAGGTTTTGCGGCAGCGGCACGCCACGGATGGCGTTCAGCTCGTCGCCCGCCTGGCCCCATTGCGTCACCGGTTTCACGTCCGCCTTGTCGCGGATGGCGGGTACGCTCTTGATGTAATGCGCGATGGCGTTCAAGTCCGCGTCGCTCAGATGCTTCAGGCTATGGTCGATGGCTTCGGCCATCGGTCCGGCCGCCTGCGCCTTGTTGGCCGCGCGGCCCGTACGCAGGTAGCCGGCCAGTTCCTGCTGGCTCCAGCCGCCGACACCGCTGTTGACGTCCGACGTGATATTCGGCGCATGCCAGGTGCCCAGATCAGCGCCGCCCAGTTCCTTCGACAGCTGCTCGGCCATCAGCGCATTGCGCGGCGTGTGGCAAGTGCTGCAGTGGGCCAGCCCCTGCGCCAGGTAGGCGCCGCGGTTCCACTCCATGCTTTTCGATGTATCTGCCACAAACAGTTTCTTGTCGAGGAAGAGCAGATTCCAGCCCGCCATCGACAGGCGGATATTGAACGGGAATGGCAAGTCCGTCTTTTGCGCCGGCGCCGTGTCCACCGCCGCCACACCATGCATGAAGTAGGCGTACAGGGCGGCCGTATCGTCATCCGTCACTTTGGCGTAGGCCGTGTAGGGCATGGCCGGGTACAGGCGCGCGCCGTCGGCCCGCACGCCATGGCGCACGGCAGCGGAGAACTGCGCCAGCGTGTAGTTGCCGATGCCATGCGTTGTCGACGGCGTGATATTGGTGGCAACGATGGCGCCCAGCGGCGTCGCCAGCGCCAGGCCGCCCGCCATCGGCTTGCCGCCAGGTACGCTGTGGCAGGCAATGCAGTCGCCGGCCGTGGCAAGGTAGCGGCCACGTTCGATCGCCTGCACGTCCGCGCCGGGAGCTTGCGCGGCCAGCACCGGCATGGCCGCGAGGGACAGCAAGGCGGCGCAAGCCGCCAGTCGGAAGGCCGCCATCATGCTGTGCCTCCCCGTTGTTCATCGAGGATGTGCTTGACGGTGCGCAGTGCCACGGCCAGGCCGTTTTCCGTCGAATTGCAGGTGCCGGATGTGGGCAGCACGCCGGTGCTGCACAGGAACAGGTTGGCATGGTCGAAGGTGCGGCCCCACTGGTCGCACACGGCCTTGGCGGGATCGGAACCCATCGACAGGGTGCCGCAGATGTGCTGGTTGTTGGCGAACACGCATTCCTTGCTGTGGCGCAGATTGGTGCCGCCCATCAGCCTGGCGATCTGCTCGAAATCCTGCTTAGAGCGCTCGTGGCCCCGCTTGGTGTACTCGTCGATCGCATAGTGCGCCTGCGGCTTGGGAATGCCCATGGCATCCTTTTCGCTGCTGAGGGCGATGCGGTTTTCCGGGTTCGGCAGCACTTCCAGCACGTTCTTCAAACTCATTTCGCGGGCCGAGCGGAAACGCAGCTGCTGCTCGAATTCCTCGCCAAACACGCCCTTGCCGATCAGTTCCTTGGTGGCCCCATCGACGCGCGAGATGTTCGTGAAGTCCAGGCGGTACGGCGAATGCTGGCTGCGGAAATCGCCGTCGCGCATGGTGTTGATGGAATTGGGGCTTTGCGGGCCCCGGCCCAGCCACAGGTCTTCATCGGCGTCGAAGGTGATCGAGGTGCTCGGGTGGTCCATCAGATTGCGGCCCACCATGTCGCTGCTATTGGCCAGGCCGTTCGGGTATTTGTCCGAGGCGGAAACGAGCAGCAAACGGGGGCTTTCGATACCGTTGGCCGCCAGGATGAAGGTCTTGGCCGTGACGCGGTGGCTTTTCTTGTCGACGTCGTAGTACAGGGCGGCCGTGATGCGGCCCTGCGCGTCGTGCTCCAGCTTGTAGACGTTGGCATTGCAGACGATCTTCACGCCCGCGTCTTCGGCCTGCTGCGCGGCGATGCCGCCGTGGTATTGCGCGTCGATGGGGCAGATCGGCTGGCAGCTGTTGTTGCCGCAGCAGGCCGGGCGGCCATCGTAGCTGACGCTGTTGCGCGCCACCGTGTTGCCGACCACCTTGAACGTGGGATCGAGGCGTTCGCGGATGCGGCGCATGGCGTACGGCTCCGTCACGGGGTCCATCGGGAAGGCCTGCTTGCGCGGCGAACCCGTATTGTCCGCACCGGAAACGCCCATGATGTCTTCCGCTTCCTGGTAGAACGGCTCCAGGTCTGCGTAGCTGATGGGCCAGTCGACGCCCACGCCGTACAGGGTATGGATGCGGAAGTCGTTCGGCACATTGCGCCACGCCTGCGCGGCCCAGTGCCACGAGGTGCCGCCGAACTGGCGGATGTATTCGGCCGGGTACGGATACGGACCGGCCTGCACCAGGTAGCCGTTATCCTTCGGCTGGTAGATCGGGTGCGGCGCCGTGGCCACAGAGGGATACGGCGACATCCAGTCGCTGCGGCGCGTCGTGTTGCGGAAGCGGGCGACGATTTCGCCGCGCGACACGCGTGGCCCCGCTTCCAGGATCAGCACCGAGGCGCCGGCCAGCGCCAGCTTGCGCGCGGCCAGCGAGCCGATGATGCCGGAGCCGATCACGAGGTAATCGGCGGAGAGTTCTTCAGCCATGATGGCTCCTTAAATTGGTTTTCTGGCCCAGCTGCCGTAGGCGCCGTAGGAATACGTGGGAGGCTTGAGCACATCGGCCACGACGGCCGCGTTCAATGCCTGCTCGTAGGCGACGCAGACGGCCGCCTCGCCCGTGCCGACGATGCCCAGGTACCAGGCGCTGGCGATCTGGCGCGGCAAGGCCGCCAGCGGCGACTGGGCCGGGTCGAGCCCGTCGAGCGCTTCCTGCAGGCCGGCCGCCTGCAGACCCTGCGCATTGATCAGGGCCAGCAGCGCGCGCACATTCACGGGGAAGGCCGCGTCCTGCGCCACCAGCGCGTCATACAGGCGCCTGGCCAGCACGGGATCGAGCACCTGGCGCCCCACCAGCATGGCCGACACGCCCAGGAATGCGCCCTGCTCCGCACTGGCGACCGGTTCGGCCAGCGCCCAGGGGATCAGCGCCGCGGCCGAAGCCGACAGCAAACCGGCCAGCACCATGCGGCGGCCGGGATTCAGAGGGCCGCGGCCCTCCTTATTGTGTGTAGCGTCCAATTGAAGCTCCCGTGAGTTCAGCAACCGTTCAGAAAGAATGCTTGAGACCGACCATCACCACCGTCTGGCCGCCGTTCGACGACGGCGTGCCGTTTTGCGAATCGCCGACCGAGGCGACGGCGTTGACGATGTTGCCGTCCTGGCCCAGGGTCTGGCCGCGCGCCAGCTGGCGCGCTTCGATCAGGTAGATCGCCGTGCGCTTGGACAGCGCGTAATTCTGTTCGAACGACAGCTGGCGGTAGCGCGCGCGGTCCGACACGCCGTTGGCGTGGCTGGCGAAGGTGTCGCTGTAGCCGGCGGACAGGAACCACTGCGGCGTCAGCTGGTAGCTGGAGATCAGGCCGGCCGTGTTGAAGATGGCCGTGTCGCGGAAGGCCGAGCGGCTGCCCGCCTGGTACTGCACGTTGCTGACATTGGCGCCCACCATCCACTTGCCCATGGTGTAGCGCGCGCTGGCGGCGATGAACGCTATGCTTTCCGCCGAGGCGTAGCCCTGGTTGATGGCGGAGATGCCGAAGCTGCCCGATGCGTTGTCGCTCCAGCCGGCGCCATTCTGTCCATTTTTCAGTTTCAAGTAGCCGAGCGCGAATTCGGCTGGCGCGGTGCTGTACTTGACGGCGGCGCTGAAGCTGCTGCCCGCGGCATTGCCGTCGGCCGCCTCGCCAAAGCCGTATTGCGCGCTGGCCTGCAGGCCGCGCCATGCGGGCATGCTGTAGGTGACGGAATTGCTGATGCGCACGGTCGTATCGAGGCCGTCGATATCGCCCGGGTGGGCGCCGGTCGCGCCCGTCAAGACATTGCTCGACGCCAGGGAACCCACGAGCAGGTAGTACGGCGTGTACTGGCGGCCGGCCGTCACGGTGCCGTAGGCTGCCGATTGCAAGCCCACGTAAGCCTGGCGATTGAACAGGGAGCTGGCCGAACTTTGCGCGCCCGTGTCGCTTTCAAAGCCGTTTTCCAGCAGGAACAGCGCCTTCAGGTCGCCGCCCAGGTCTTCCACGCCCTGGAAACCGATTTTGCTGGCAGACAAGCTGCCGCTGCGCATGTAGGTATTCGAATTGCCGCCCTGATTGCTCGCGTACGCGGTGGCCGCGTCGACCACGCCATAAATGGTGACATTGCTTTGGGCGCAAACGTTTGCGCCGATGAGCGTGGAGACGGCCAGCGCCGCAGCGCGCATGCATGTTTTGTTCATTTTTTTCCTGACTTTCCTGTTTTATCTGGCGAAATACGGGCGTGGCGCCTGTTGCCGCCCCATCCATCGATACGGGCGTCCGCTGTTCTTCTTGATTTGGATCAAGTGAGGCAAATTATACGCTTATTTACTCACATATAAGTGATTGACTGTAAGGCATAGTCTTATAGCAAAACTTTCTTGTGTCTTATAGCAAAATCGGCAGGAGCACGGCCGCATGCCCCGCAACGTGCGGAAATGCGGGGAACAGATATGGGGAAAGCAGCGGCGGCGCGTGTCGGAAAACACGCGCCCGGTGGATAGTCAGGCGGGCAGAAAAACGGGGAAACCGGGGAGGTCAGCGCAGGATGGCGGGCGCCACCGGCAGGGTTTCGAGGGCAATGAAGGCTTCCAGGGTGCGGCGCATGTCTTCGAACACCTGCTTGCCATAAGCCGCTTCCAGGTGGGCATATTGCAGGTCGATGAGTTTACCCATCTGCATCAGCAAACTGGCGCCCGCTTCCGACAGGTGCACCTTGCGGCGGCGCTGGTCGCCTTCGAACTTGCTGCGCCCGATCAGGCCGATTTCTTCCATCCGCGCCAGGATGCCGCTCATGCTGGGACTGGAAATCTGGCAGATCTCGCACAGCTCGCGCGGTTCCAGGGTCGGACTTTCATTCAGCGCGCGCATGATGCGCCACTGCTGCTCCGTCACGCCGAAGTGATTGAGGATGGGGCGGAAATGCTGCAGCAGGCTGTCGCGGGCCTTCAGCAGCAGTTGCGGCATGTTCGGATAACGGATCGGTAGCTGCAAGTGGAACTCCTGGGTGGCCAGCACAATGAGCGTCATTATACGACTCGCCCGGGGACAATAGCGGCAAAATTCCCCCTCCATGCCGCTCCGGATGGCGCGCGCCGTTCGCCGCTGGCATGCGGCGCGCCATCCCCTGCCATCGCGTCAGCCCCTGGCTTTTCTCTGCTCCGGGATGAAGTGTTCGCGCACGGCCTTGGCCAGCAAGTCCGGCGGCAGCAAGCCCTGCCCCAGCAGGAAATTATTGAATGCCAGGCGGTCGAATCTGTCTCCCAGCGCCAGCTCCGTTTCCGCGCGCAGCTGCAGGATGCGCGTGTAGCCATAGAAATAGCTGCCCGCCTGGCCCGGCGCATTGAAGGTGTAGCGGTCCAGTTCCTGGCGCGCCATCGGTTTCGACAGCATCACTTCTTCCGTCAGGATACGGCCCGCCTCTTCGCGCGTGACTTGCCCCAGGTTCAGCATCGGATCGAGCATGGCGCGTGCCGCGCGCAGCATGCGGAACTGCAGCGCGATGAACTGGCCTTCGGCCGGCTCGTAGGGAATCATCTCCGCCTCCGCGTACAGCGCCCAACCTTCCACGTTGACGCTGTTGAACGCGTACAGGCTGCGCGCCTGCGACACGCCCCGCTCCACCATGGCGCTGAACTGCAGCTCGTGGCCAGGGCGGCCTTCGTGCGCGCTCAGGGTCCAGGCGGCGCCGGCGAAATTGAAATCGTCATAGGCTTCGCCCTTGCCGCTGGCAGCCGGATTGCTGACGGGGAGGACGAACTGGCCGTGCTCGCCCATATTGCCGATCAGCGGAGGCGGACGCATATGCGGCGCCGGCTGGGCCGCCGATTCGGCGGCGGATGCCAGGCGCATGGTCATGGCGCGCGCAGGAATATCGACCACGCGCTGCCGGGCGATGCGCTGCTCCAGCTGCGTATTGACGCCCTTGTAGTGCGCCTCGAGCTGCTCGTTGGGGATGGAATCGGCCTTCAGCGCGCGCAGCACCTGGCGGTAATCACTGCCGTCGACGCCCTTCAATGCCAGCTTGGCCGCCACCACGGGCGCCAGCGCCTGCATGGCGGCGCGCGTTTCCAGGTAAGCCACCTGCGCCCGTTCGACCAGCGCGCGCGGTTCGATATCGATGCCCACCTGCTTCAGGCGGAATGCGTACAGCTCGGGCGCCATGCGGAAATCCGTGCGCGACAGGGGCAGCACCACTTGCTTTTCCCACGCCGCGTATTCGTTCAACTGCAGCTCCATGGCCGCCAGCGCAGGCCCGGCGCCAGTGATTTTCATGTCGGCGAACAGCTTGCGGATGCCGGCGATATACGTCGGCACGTTTTCCAGCGACTGCTCCACCTGCAGCCGCACGGGTCCCGCCAGGCCAGGCTGGCCGATTTGCTCCGTGAAGCGCGCCTTGGCCTGCTGCGTGATCGGCGTGCTGCCCGGGAACTGGCCCACATAGCGCTGCAGGCGTTCGAGCGCCTTGGCGCGGCGCGCGGCCGGGCGCTGTTCCTGCAGCAGGCTTTGCATGCTGCCAAAGACCATTTGCGGCACATCGACCCACGGCAAGGTGTACTTGGCTTCCAGCTGGGTGTCCGTGATTTCCTGGTCGACAGCGCCGATCAAGATTTCCAGATCCTGGCGGATGCGCTCGTCGCGTTCCAGTTCCAGCTTTTGCTGCAATTGCGCGCGCGCCTTCTGCATGGCCGCCACATGGCGCTCGGTGATGTTCGGCCCCAGGTCGGCGGCCAGGCCGTCGTACTGGGCCAGGCCCGTGTCGGAGGCGTCTTCGGGCGAGAACTGCGCCTGGGCCGCCAGCACGATGGCCGCGTTGCGGTTGCTCGCTTCCACCCAGGCCGATGAAGCGCTGGCAGTTGCAGGGGCGGCGGCCATGGCGGGCATGGCAAACGAGACGGAAAGTGCGGCTACCAGCACGGTCTTGGACAATTGCGGAGTGACGGACATCGGGGGATTCCTTCCTGAGGTGAGCGATGAGCGAAGCGGCGAGTATCGGCCAGCCTCGCATGCCTGTCAATTCAGGCCGTTCAGCGCGGGCAGGTTGCGGGCAGGTTCCACGGGGTGACGATCTGGATCGCGGACAATGGCGGCGCCTGCGCCAATGCCGGCAGCGCGCCTTGCGCCCGCAGGATTTCCTGGCAGGCGCGGCGCATGTCCTGGCCCAGGTCATGGTGCAGCACGGCCTGGATGGCGCCCGACTTGAGCAGCGCCACGTTGTCCGCGTCCAGGTCATGACCGATGAAGACCTGGCAAGGCCGGTCCGCCTGCGCGAATGCCTGCACGATGGCGGCATTGCCGCCGCCGATGGAATACACGGCGGCGATATCCGGATGATCTGCCAGGGCTTGCCGCACCAGCGCGCCCGTGGCGCCATCGATGCCATGGCCTTCGCTCACTTCGACGATGCTCAAATGGCGGTGCCGTTCGCGCAGCGCGCGGCGAAAGCCGATCTCGCGCTCTTCCTCGCCATGAAAACGGTTGCTGCTCAGGGTCACCAGCACTTGCTGCTGCCGCTTGCCCGCGCCCAGCCACTGGCCGATCAGGCAGGCGGCCGTTTCGCCCGCCGCGCGGTTATCCATGCCCACATAGCTGCGGCGCGCGGAAGCTGGCAAGTCCGTCACCAGGGTCACCACGGGAATGCCGGCCGCCGCCAGCCGGCTCACCGCCTCGGCCACCGGCGGCAAGTCCGGCGCTTTCAGCAGTACGCCGTGGCTGCCGTTCTTGCGGATGCGTTCCAGCAGTTCGACGATGCTATCCACGTCCAGCGTTTCATGCAGGTGAAAGCGGGAGCGCAGCACGGCCGGATGCAAGGACGGCAGTTCCGTTTCCAGCGCCACGCGCACGGCGTGCGTAAAGCGCTGCGGCGCCACCATCAGCACGTCGAGCATGAATTTTCTGCCGGCCAGCCCCACCTGCGTGCTTTGCCGCGCCAGCTCATCGAGCGCCTGCATCACGCGGCGCACGGTATTGGCGTGCACGCCGCCGCGCTGCTTGATCACGCGGTCGACCGTGGCCACGCTGACGCCGGCCTGCAGCGCCACGACCTTGACGGGAAACGGATGCGTCATGCCATGTCCGATCTAATTGATGGTTTTTTGATGGATTTCTTGATGAAAAATGCGGATTTTCATCCCTATACTGATACTACAACATACAACATCAGGAGACACCGCATGCCCACCACAAACGCCGGCGCAGCGCCGCCCAGCCCCTTCTGGCTGTCGCAGCAAGACTGCCGGCTCGATGATTTCATCCGTACCGTCAGCCAACGCACGGCGCTGGCCGACTATCCCCACGCCGCTTCGGTCGATGCGAATATCCTCGTCTACGACTGCGACGCCGTGCGTGCGCTGGCCGCCAGTGCGGCGTCGCTGCGCGCGCTGCAGGCAGAATGGGGCAAGGCGCTGATGGATGGTCCCGGCGTCATCGTGCTCCAACGCGCCGTCGACGACACGGCGACTCTGGAACAGGTCAGCGGCGTGTTTCGCGCGCTGATCGCCGAACAGCATGCCAGCGGCCAGGCGGGCGGTGACCACTTCGCCAAACCGGGCGCGAATGACCGCATCTGGAACGCCCAGCAAAAACTGTGTCTGCGCGCGCCCGAGGCGTTCGCGCGCTACTACGCCAATCCCGTCTTCGCCTGGATAGCCGAGGCCTGGCTGGGGCCCGCCTACCAGGTGACGGCGCAAGTGAACGTCGTCAATCCCGGCGGAGCGGCCCAGGCGCCGCACCGCGACTACCACCTGGGCTTCCAGAGCGCGGCCAGCTGCGCCGCCTATCCCGCGCCCGTGCACCAGATGTCTGCCCTCTTGACCTTGCAGGGCGCCGTCGCCCACTGCGACATGCCGCTCGAATCGGGGCCCACCCTGTACCTGCCCTATTCGCAGCGCTACCCGGCCGGCTTTCTCGCCTGGCAGCAGCAGCCTTTCCGCGACTATTTTGCGCGACATTGCGTGCAGCTGCCGCTGTCCCAAGGCGACGCCGTCTTCTTCAACCCGGCCCTGTTCCATGCGGCAGGCCACAACCGCTCGTCCGATATCCGGCGCATGGCCAACCTGCTGCAGGTATCGTCGCCATTCGGGCGCGCCATGGAAGCGCTGGACCGCCGCGCCATGAGCGCAGCGCTATACCCGGCGCTGCAGGCGCTGCGCGCGCAGGGCGACTTGAATGAGCTTGGCGCCAGCCACGCGATCGCCGCCTGCGCCGAGGGCTATGCATTCCCCAGCAACCTGGACCGCGACCAGCCCATCGGCGGCATGGCGCCGCCCACGCAGCAGCAGCTCATGCACGAAGCGCTGGCACAACACTGGCCCGCTGCCCGCTTCCTCGATGCCCTGGACAGCCATGCCTGGCGCCAGCAAGCCTGATCCCATCCCCCGTCACCTCAGGAGCAAGCTCATATGCAAGACCTCAACATCGGCCTGATCGGCGCCGGCTACATGGGCAAGGCCCACACCATCGCCTATAAAGCCGTGCGCAGCATTTTTCACACGTCACTGAACCCCGTGTGCGCCTGCATCAGCACCAGCAGCGAAGCAGGCGCTGCCCGCAGCGCACAGGAACTGGGCTGGCAGCGTTCCACGGGCGACTGGCGCGCACTAGTGGCCGATCCCGCCATCGACGCCATCGTCGTCGCCACGCCGCCGGCCACGCACAAGGAGATCGTGCTGGCGGCGCTGGCCCTGGGCAAACCCGTATTTTGCGAAAAGCCGCTGGGCATGACGGCCGCCGAATCCCTGTTACTGGCGCAGGCGGCGGAAGCAGCGGGCGTGGCCAACATGGTGGGCTATAACTACATCCGCACACCGGCCAGCCAGCTGGCGCGACAGATCATCGAGTCGGGCGAAATCGGCGAGATCATCCACGTCGCCGCCGAACACGTGGAAGACTACCTGCATGATCCGCGCGCCCCCGCCTCGTGGCGCACGCGCGAAGCTACGGCGACCAGGGCCGGCGCGCTGGCCGACGTGGGCTCGCACCTGCTCAACCTGGCCCTGCGCCTGGGCGGCCCCGTCGACTCGCTGGTGGCGGACATGAACACCGTGCACGCGCAGCGGCAAGGGCCGGACGGCATGGAGGCGGTGGAAAATGACGACCAGGGGAATGTGATGCTGCGCTTTGCCAGCGGCGCGCTGGGCGCCATGACCTTCAGCCGCGTGGCGGCCGGGCGCAAGATGGGTTACACCTACCGCATCACGGGGACGAAAGGCGCGATCGCCTTCGACCAGGAAAACCAGAATGAACTATGGCTGTACGACGCCAGCCGCCCCGCGCAGCGCCAGGGTTTCCAGCGCCTGCTGATGGGACCGGCCCACCCCGACTACCTGGCATTCAGTCAGGGCGCCGGGCACGGCACCGGTTACAACGAGCAGATCGTCATCGAAGCGCGCGATTTTCTGCAGGCGATCGCCAGCGGCCAGCCGGTCTGGCCCACCTTCCGTGACGGCTACGAGGTGGACCGGCTGATCGACGCGGCGCTGCGCTCCGTGCAGGAGCGCAGCTGGATCACGCTGCGCTGACAGCAGGAGCGTGATTAGTACGCCAGGCCGTAACCGAACCTGTACAGCGGATGGGCCGTGTCATACGGCACGTCCGATTTCTGCACCTGCACTTCGGCCATCGACGATGGCAGTTCGAACGGCAGCTTGCCTTGCGGCTTGGCCTTGCCCGTCAGGACGTCGAACAGCGCGCCGTCGCTCACGCCAAAGTTGGCGAGGATGGCGCTGGCCTTGTCCTGCACGTTGCCGAGGATGGCCGGGCGGTCCAGATACACGGTGACCACCGTCTTCGGCGCGTACTTCGCCGCGTTCTTGATCGCCTCGTAGTCGGCGTCGCCATCGGCGTAGTTCAGGCGCCCCTCGTGCTGCATGCTGCCGAAGATGTAGTTCGGGTGCAGTATCTCGAATGGCGCGGCCACGCGCAGCAGGGCCACGTCCGCTTCCTGGGGCGTGGCGACCACCGTGTAGCCATACTGCTTCGCCACGGCCGCATCGATGCCGTACAGGTAGACCTTCTTGACGCTGGCCGCCAGCGGCAAGACCTTGTCCTTGTTTTCCAGCAGGACCAGCGAGCGGCGCTGGGCATCCAGGCCCGCCTCGATGAAGTCCGCCTTGCCCACGGTGGTGGCCGCAGCAGCCGCATCGACGAACGGATGCTCGAACAGGCCCTGTTTGAATTTCTGCACCAGGATGCGGCGCGCCGAGGCGTTGATGCGCGCTTCCGTCAACTGGCCCCGCTGCACGGCTTGCGTCAGGTACGGCGCTTCCGTCACGCCGCCAAACTGGTCCATCCCCGCCGTCACGGCCTTGACATAGCGCTCGGCCTTGGTGGCGTCCTCCATGCCCCACGGCGTACCGAAGCCGATGAAGGACGGCGCCACGCCAGGCGCCGTGCCGTTGCGGCAATTGGCGTCGCAGTCGGACGTGATGCCCCAGTCGGACAGGATCACGCCGTCAAAACCGTATTTGCCGCGCAGCAGATCCGTCAGCATGGTCTTGCTGAAACCGGCCGCCACCTGTTCCAGGGTGATGCCGTCGATGGTGATGTTCCCATCAGGCAGAGCGTAGGTCGGCATGACGGAGGCCGCCTTGGCCGTGAAGGCGCCCTCGAAAGGTTTCACGTGGTAGGCGAAGTTGTTGCCCGGGTAGGTCATGTAGCGGCCATAGTAATTGTGGCCGTCGAAGCCCTCTTTCGTGGCGCCGTAGCCGACCCAGTGCTTGACGACGGCCACCACGCTGCCATCGTGCAAGCCCGTGTTCCCATCCTGGAAGCCCTCGATGTAGTGCTGCACCATGCGCTTGGCCAGGTCCGCGTCTTCGCCAAAGGTGCCGTTGATGCGCGACCAGCGCGGCTCGGTGGCCAGGTCGGCCTGCGGCGACAGCGCCTGCGTGATGCCGACGGCCAGGTATTCCTGGCGCGCGATATCGCCGAAACGGCGCACCAGCGCATCGTCGCCGATGGCAGCCAGGCCCAGGGTTTCCGGCCACTGCGAGAACCCCTTGGTGCCGGCGCTGGCGCCCACCGTGTACTGGAAATGGTGGCGCGGATCCGTGCTGATGGAGACGGGAATGCCGTGGCGCGACGTTTCGCTCAGGGCTTGCACCTTGTTGTACTGGGTCGCCATGTTGGCCGCGTCGCCCGCCATGCGGGTGATGAAGGTGTTGACGTACTGCTTGACGATCAGGTCTTGCAGGGCCGTCAAGTCGTACGCGCCGCCCTGGCCGATGCCGGTGGGGTCGGCCACGGTGGGCGCCGTGCCGTGCATCATCAGGCCCGCTTTTTCATCAAGGCTCATGCGCGACAGCAGGTCGTCGGCGCGCGCCTCGGCCGACAGGCGCCAGTCTTCGTACGGGTCGATCTTGCCGTTGCGGTTCATGTCCTTGAAGGCATAGCCGTCGACCTTGAGCTGGGCATAGGTGGTGGCGCCGAACACGGGCTGCTTGTATTCCTCGCTGACGGTGTCGTTGCCGCAGGCGGCCAGGGCAAGCGTGGCGACGCAGCCGGCGACCATGCGGGCCATCGGTTTCAAAGTGCAATTCATCATTATCTCCAAGACTGTTTTTGTAGGTATCAAGGCGCGGCAGCAAGGCCGGCCGAAAACAATATAGCGTGAGAATGCGTGAGTTTCTTGACCGCGCAGCACGCGTTTTATACCCGCGAGAACAATTTTTGGTTAGACGGCACGACAACCAACAATCTCCTACAAAGTGCTAATATTTGTGAAAAATTACTACAACAAGCAGGAGACACCCTTGCACAAACCCGATACGCGCACGGTTTCGAACCGGATCGCGCAGCAATGCGCGCGCGCCATGCAGGCCGATGGACACGATCCCGCCGACTTTTTTCAGCAAACGGGCATCACGCCGGCGCAGCTTACGGAACCTGGCGGGCGCATCAACGCCGAGCGGCACCGCCGCATGACGGCCTACGCCCAGCAACTGCCGCAGCACCGGGCCCTTCTCGACCTCGATGTGACGCACTGGTTCGCGCATTACTCCGGCATCGCCCACGTCTGCTTCAACCGCCCCACCCTGCGCAGCGCCCTGCACGAGCTGCTGCACTTGCGGGGCCTGATCGGCGAGTTCGACTTCATGCTGATGAGCGAGAACGGCACGCGCATCGAGATCGAATACCTGTCCGAGTTCTGCCCGGCAGGCGGCGCCATGCAGGCGCTGGCCAATTTCCGCATGCTGTCGCTGGTGGCGCGCGCCTACGACGATGGCGCGCCCACCGCCTTCCATGCCGGCTTCCAGGGCAAGGCGCCGTGGTTCGCGCCGGCCATTTCCGAGTGTTTTGGCGCCGCCGCCACCTTCGGCCAGGCACGCAACACGCTGACGTTTGACGCGCCGGCGCTGGACCGGCCTTTCGCCCAGTTCAACGCCATGCTGGCGCCGCACGCGCTGCGGCACGCGCAGGGGCAATTGCAGCAGCTGCAAGGCGCGCAGCTGTTTTCCGCCCGCGTGGAGCAAGCCATCATCGATTTGCTGGGCCGGCAAGGCGCAGGAGATGCCGACGGCGCCTCGCTGCTGCCGGCCCTGTGCGACGGCCTGGCGATGAACCGCTGGACCTTGCAGCGCCAGCTGCAGCAGGAGCAGACGTCGTTCCGCGCGCTGGAACTGCGCGCCAAGAGCCGCGAATCGCGCCGGCTGCTGCGCGAAACGAACCTGAGCGTGGTGGAAATCGGCGAGCGCCTCGGCTTTTCCTCGCAAAGCGCGTTCACCCGCTTCTTCAAGAACCAGTTCGAACTGCCGCCGGCGCGCTACCGGCAGGATGCCGCCGGAGCCTAGAGAAAGAGACAAGTGGCAAGCAACAAGAAACAAGAAACAAGAAAACCTGCAAGCCACGAAACGGCCCAAGTCAGGGAGACAGGCTCCCCGGGCCAAGCGGGCCTGAAAAATGTCGAGGGCAAGGCGCAGCGACGCAGACAGTACGCATGTACGGCAAGGAAGCTGCAACGCCGCCATCGGCATTTTCTCAGGCCCGCGTCTCCGGCCCGCTGTTCTCAATCTCTACCCGGCCGTATCCGGAACCAGATCGCATACATGGCGGGCAGGAACACCAGGGTCAGCACCGTGCCGGCAAACGTACCGCCGATCAGGGTGTAGGCCAAGGTGCCCCAGAAAACCGAATGGGTCAGCGGGATAAACGCCAGGATGGCCGCCAGTGCCGTGAGGATCACGGGACGCGCGCGCTGCACGGTCGCTTCAACCACGGCATCGAACGGCGCCAGGCCGGCCACTTCGTTCTGGTGGATCTGGCCGATCAGGATCAGGGTATTGCGCATCAAAATGCCCGACAGCGCGATCAGGCCGACCAGCGCATTGATGCCGAACGGCTGCTGGAACAGCAGCAAGGTGGGCACCACGCCGATCAGGCCCAGGGGACTGGTGAGGAGCACCATGACCATCGCCGAGATCGAACGCACCTGCAGGATGATCATCAGCAGGGTCAGCGCCAGCATGATGGGAAACAGCGGCAGCATGGCTTGCATTGCCTTGGCCGATTCCTCGATGGAGCCGGCCTGCTCGATGCGGTAGCCGGCTGGCAGCTTGTCGATGACGGCTTGCAGCCGGGTCGAAATGGCGCCCGAAACGTCCGGCGGCTGCAGGCCGTCGGCGATGTCGCCGCGCACGGTGATGGTCGGCTGGCGGTCGCGCCGGCGCATCACGGGTTCTTCCGAGCGCACCTCCACTGTCCCCACCTGCGACAGCGCGATGCGTTCGCCATTCGCGCCGGCCAGGGTCAGGTCGGCGATGCGCGCCGGATCCAGCCGCACGTCGCCGGCCGCGCGCGCCACCACCTGCACCGTGCGGATATCTTCGCGTACGGCGGTGACCGGCATGCCGCTGAGCAAGAACTGCAGTTGCTGCGCCACGGCGCCGGACGTCAGGCCCATCGCCTGCAAGCGCTCCTGCTGCAGGCTGAAATACAGGGTCGGCGTGCGCGTGCCCCAGTCGGTATTGACGGTGCGCATCATGGGACTGGCCTGCATCACGCGCTGCACCTCGCCGGCAATGCCGCGCAACACCGCGGGATCGGGGCCGCTGACCCGGTAGGCGACGGGAAACGGCGAATACGGGCCGAACACCAGTTGCGTGACGCGTACCCTGGCCTCGGGCGCCAGCCCGGCGGCCACGGCCACGCGCAGGCGCTGCTTCAGGGCGTCGCGCGCCTGCTGGCTGTCGGTCCGCACGACGATCTTGGCAAACGACGGGTCGGGCAATTCCGGGCCCATCGCCAGGTAAAAGCGCGGCGCGCCCTGGCCGACATAGGCCGTGACGATCTTCGCCTCGGGCTGGCCCGCCAGCCACGCTTCGACCCTGGCCGCCGCGCCGCTGGTCTGTCCGATCGCGCTGCCGTACGGCAGTTGTACTTCGATCAGTACTTCAGGACGGTCCGAGATCGGAAAAAACTGCTTCTTGACGATGGCCATGCCCAGCACGGCCAGCACGAACAGCCCGATCACTGTGCCGAACACCAGCCATTTCCGGGCGATCACGCGCCCCAGCAGCCGGCGAAAGCGGTGGTAGCGCGGCGTGTCGTACAGGCCTTCGTGGCCGCCGGCGACCTGCTTGAGCTCGGGCAGCAGCTTCACGCCCAGGTAGGGAGTGAACACCACCGCCACCACCCACGAGGCGATCAGGGCGATGCCGACGATCCAGAACATATTGCTGGTGTATTCGCCGGCGCTGGAGCGGGCAAAGCCGTTGGGCATGAAGCCCACGGCCGTGACCAGGGTGCCCGCCAGCATGGGCGCGGCCGTGTGGCTCCAGGCGTAGGCGGAGGCGGCGATGCGGCTGTAGCCCTCCTCCATTTTCACGACCATCATTTCGATGGCGATGATGGCGTCGTCCACCAGCAGGCCGAGGCCCAGGATCAGGGAACCGAGGGTGATGCGGTCAAAGTTCTTGCCGGTCGCCGCCATCACGATGAATACCACCGCCAGAGTCAGCGGCACGGCGGCGGCCACCACGATACCGACCCGCCAGCCCATGCTGATAAAGCACACCAGCATCACCACCAGCAGCGCGGCGAGGAACTTGAGCATGAATTCGTCGACCGCCGCGCCGATATTGACGGCCTGGTCGGTGACCTTGGCCAGGCTCATGCCCAGCGGCATGGCGGCGCCGATGGCCGTCACTTCCCCTTCCAGCGCCTTGCCCAGGTCCAGCCCGTTCCAGCCGTCGCGCATGACCACGCCCAGCAGCAGCGCCGGCTCGCCGCCATTGCGCACCATGAAGCTGGCCGGATCTTCCTGGCCACGGCGCACGGTGGCGATATCGGACAGGGTCAAGGTGCGCCCCTGCGCCACCACGGGCGTATCGCGGATCTTTTGCAGCGCATCGAGCGCGCCCTCGAGGCGGATGAATACCTGCGGCCCGCGCGTTTCCACCGAGCCGGCCGGGCTCAAGGCATTCTGGCCGTTCAGCGCGGCGAACACGTCTTGCGCCCGCACGCCCAGGGTGGCCAGGCGCTCCTGAGAAAACTCCACGTAGATGCGTTCGGCCTGTTCGCCGATGATATTGACCTTTTTGACGCCAGGCACATGCAGCAGCCGCTGGCGCAAGGTTTCCGCCTCGCGCACCAGCAGGCGCTGCGGCTCGCCTTTGGCTTTCAGTGCATACAGGGCAAAGGTGACGTCGGCGTATTCGTCATTGATCATGGGACCGATCACGCCGGCCGGCAAATTGGCCGCCTCGTCGCCGGCCTTCTTGCGCGCCTGGTAAAACTCGGCCTGCACCTGCTCGGGCGGCGTGCCGTCGAGCAGGGTCAGTGTCGTGAAGGCCAGGCCTGGCGTGGTGTAGGTCTCGGCCCGGTCATACCAGCGCAGCTCCTGCAGGCGCTTCTCGATCTTGTCGGCCACCTGGTCCTGCATTTCGCGGGCGCTGGCGCCTGGCCAGGCGGTGACGATGGTCATCACCTTGACCGTGAAGGCCGGGTCTTCCGCGCGACCCAGCTTGAAGAACGACAGCAGGCCGGCCAGCGAAATGAGGCAAATCAGGAACAGGGTGACGGAACGCTCGCGCACGGCCAGCGACGACAGGTTGAAGCCGGCCGCGCTCATGGACGCGCTCCGGCGCCAGCGGCCATTGGCGCCTGCTCGACCCTGACCCGTTCGCCCTGATGCAGCAGATGGGCGCCCAGCGCGACGATGCGCTCGCCCGCCTTCAGGCCACTGACGTCGGCGCCGTCATCGTGCAGCCCCTGCACCTTCACGGGCCGCCAGGTGACTTGCGCCGGTGCACCGGCGATGACCCACACGCCCTGCCCCTTGCCCCCATCGTACAGGGCCGCCAGCGGCACTTGCACGGTGCCGCCGGCCGTTTGCCCACCGGGCAGGCGCAAGGTGACGGTGGCGCCCAGCGGCGCGCTTGACAGCGCCGCATCGAGCACATAGCGCGCCTCGAAGGTCCGCGTTTGCCGGTCCGCCGTCTGCGACAACTGGCGCAAGGTGGCCGGCACGCTGGCGCCCGGCCGGCCGAACAAGGTAGCCTGGCCGGTGGAGCCGAGCGCGGGGCGCACGGTTTCCGGCAGCTGGATCGCCGCTTCGCGCCGGCCGTCATGGGCCAGGCGCACCACCACCTGCCCGGCCGCCACCACCTGGCCCGGTTCGGCCAGGGTATCCATCACGACGCCGTCGGCGTCGGCCAGCAGCACCGCATAATGCAGCGCATTGCGCGCCACCCCGGCCTGGGCTTCGGACGCCTTGAGCTGGGCGCCGGCCGCCTCAGCCGCCGCCCTCACCTGGTCGTAGTTGGATGCCGAAATGGCGCCGGTACCGCGCAAGTCGCGGTAGCGCGCTTCTTCGTCCGCCGCCTGGCGCGCGCGGGCGCGGTCGGCCGTGACGGACTCCTGCCGCGCCTGCGCCAGCAGCTGCAAGTCGTCGGCGTCGAGGCGCATCAACGGCTGGCCGCGGCGCACGGACTGACCGGCGTCGACCAGCCGTTCGCGCACCTTGCCGGAAACGCGAAAACCGAGATCGCTCTGCACGCGCGGCGCGACCACGCCCGTAAAGCTGCGCGCGCCCGGTTCGGCGCCCTGCACCGCGACGGCGCGCACCAGCGGCGTGGCGGTGCGCGGATCGGCCTGCGCCTTGTCGGCACAGGCGCTCAAAGCCAGGGGCAAGGTGGAGATGACTACAGATGAAGCGAGGCGGCGCCAGCGCATAAGAATCCCATGAACGAGTGATCAGGGTTCTCATTCTGGTACTAGTGACCAAATAAGTCAATGGTCACAATCTGACTGGAAGGTTATGGCGACAGGCTGCGCAACACAAGGCTGGACAGTTGCACCACCGCCGTTTCGCTGCTGTCGACGCTGTGTTGCAACAGCAAGGGATTGACGTAGGGGCGCATCACCAGATAGATCGCGCTGGCCGTCTCGTCGAGCGGCGTCTTGCGTTCGAAGTCGCCTGTCTGGCGCCCTTGCTGCAAGATATCCTGCAGCAAGGCGCCCATCGCCAGCTCGTAGGCCTGCACGGCTGGCCAGCGCTCGGTGGCGGCCGAGGCGGCGATATCGTACAGCTTGCGGTCCTGGAAAAACAGCCGCAAGCTGGCCTCGACGCTGGCCCTGAACATGCGCCGCAGCTGCTCTGGCGGCCGCTCGGCCGCCGCGACCGCGCTTCTTACCTCGGTTTCGATCTGGCGCAGGCAGCTGGCGCAGATATGCTCGCCGATGGCCTGCTTGGATTCGAAAAACTTATAGATATAGGCCTTGGAAAAGCCGATCGCCCTGGCCAGGTCGGAGACAGTCGTCTTTTCATAGCCGTAGCGGCTGAAGTAGTCAGTGGCGGCGGCAACGATCTGGTCGCGCACGTCGTGACCGGCGGGGCCGCGCGCAGGGCTTGGTGTATCGGGTGTAGTGGAATTCATGGCGACAGCTTAACGTGCCGCGCCGGAATGCACAATAAGTGACCAATGTGTATTATAGTCACACATTATTCTCTTTTGAACTGGAAGACCCCATGTCACTGCCGCGCCTGCGCCTCCCCTTTCTGCTGTTCGCCGCCAGCCTGGCCGCTGGCTGCACCGCCGGTGCCGATTACCGCCCGCCCGAGCTAGCGCAAGCGGCGCAGTATCCGCACCGGGCGGCGCTCGGCGCGCGCGAGGGTGCCAACACTGCCGACGCTGCCGAATTGCGGCAGTGGTGGACGGCCTTCGGCGATCCGCGCCTGACCCATCTGGTGACGGTGGCGCTGGCGCAAAACCTCGACCTGGCGCAAGCGCAGGCCAGGGTCAGGCAAGCGCGCGCCGCCACCGGTGCGGCCGACGCAGCGCTGCTGCCGTCGGCCAGCCTTGGCGGCCAGGCGGCGCGCGCCTACCAATCGGTGCAGACGCCGCTGGGCCAGGTCCTGGACGCGACGCCAGGCCATGATCGCGCCGGCAGCGCGCGCGAATTGAACCTGCAGGCGTCGTGGGAGCTCGACCTGTTCGGCGGCCTGCGCCGCGAACGCGAAGCGGCGCGCGCCGATTACGAAGCCAGCGAGGCGGGATGGGCTGCCACGCGGCTGGCCGTGGCGGCGCAAACGGCCGACCTGTACCTGTCCATCCAGGGATTGCAGGCGCGGCTCGACCTGGCGCGCCGGCAGGTCGACACGGAGGCGGCGCTGCTGGAGCTCGCCACGCTGCTATATGACAAGGGATTGGTAAACGAGCCGGCGCTGCGGCAGGCCGAAGCGTCGCTGGCGCAAGCGCGCGCCGTCGTGCCCGGCCTGGACACGGCGCGCGAGGTGGCGCTGCATGCGCTCGATGTGATGCTGGGCGCCGCACCCGGCACCTATGGCGATGAAATGGCCGCGGCAGGGGTAATGGCGCGCGCGCCGCGCATCACGGCCGATGGTGCGCCGGGCGAACTGCTGCGGCGCCGGCCCGACCTGATCGCCGCCGAACGGCGACTGGCCGCGGCCAGCGCACGCATCGGCGTGGCCGTCGCCGAGTATTACCCGAAACTGAGCCTGGGTGCCCTGTTTGGCAGCGCCACGTCCGGCGGCGCCCTGTTCGGCAGCGGCTCCGGCCAGGCCGCAGGCATGCTGGGCCTGCGCTGGCGCCTGTTCGATTTCGGCCGCATCGATGCGCAGATCGAGGCTTCCCGTGGCCGGGAAGCCGAGCTGCTGGCGGCCTACCGGCTCGCTGCGCTGCATGCCGCCGAAGACGTGGAAAACGCCTGCTCGGCCCTGCTGCGCCACGAAGAACAGGCCGCACTGCTGGCGCAAAGCGTGCAAGCGTTTGAGCGCGCCCGCGCCGCCGCGCTGGCAGCCTACGAAAAAGGCGTGGTCAGTCGGCTCGATGTGTTGCAAGCCGACACGAGGCTGCTGCGCGCAGCGGACGCGCGCGCGCAGGCGCAAACGGCATCGGCGCGCGCTGCTGTCGCCACTTACCGGGCGCTGGGCGGCGGCTGGCAGGCACCGCAGGCCGCAACAGAAGCGATGGCAGCCAGGTAAATCATCGAGCTGGCTTAATCGTCGGCTGGCAACTGCTTCGCTGCCCTGGCATCAAACGCCAGCCGTGCCGCATCGATGGCGTCGCGGTGGCCATGGGCCCAGGCGCCCAGTGCGCTGATGGGGATCAGCAGCGAGCGGCCCAGGTCCGTCAAGGCGTAGTCGACGCGCGGCGGCACGGTGGGGAACACGGTGCGCGTCACCAGGCCGTCGCGCTCGAGCCCGCGCAGGGTCAGCGTCAGCATGCGCTGGGAGATGCCGCCGATCAGGCGGCGCATCTCGTTGAAGCGCTTGGTGCCATTGCCGAGCAATATCACCACCATCACGCTCCATTTGTCGCCCACGCGCGTGAGGATGTCCGTGATCGGGCGGCAGGAAGCGGCCACGCCCGCATGGCCGCCTTCGTCGCGCATGCGCCGTTCCAGCTCCGCCCCTTGCGCGGCGGCGTCGCCAATAGTCACATCCGTGTGCCCCAGTGTGGAAAAAGTGCCTTCTTGTGCGTTCATTTGATAGTCACTATATTTAACTCGGTTACAAAAACATACCACCCGATCATACCACCCAAGAAGGCCCACATGAACATCCTGCATATCGATTCAAGCATCCTCGGCGAGCATTCCATCAGCCGCCAATTGTCCGCCGCCATCGTCGCCCGCCTGCAAGCGGCCGCGCCTGGCACCACCGCCCAGTACCGCGACCTGGCCGCGCAACCGTTGCCGCAATTTACGGCAGCCCCCAGCGCCGCCGACGGCGCAGTGCTGGCCGGCGCGCTGGAGCAAGTGCTGGCCGCCGACGTCATCGTCATCGGCGCGCCCATGTACAACTTTGCCATCCCCAGCCAGCTCAAGTCGTGGCTCGATGCGCTGGCCGTGCCAGGCAAGACGTTCCAATATGGCGCCAGCGGCCCCGAAGGTTTGTTGGGCAGCAAGCGCGTGATCATCGCCTCGACGCGCGGCGGCTATTACGGTGCCGACACGCCGATGGCGGCCCTGGAACACCAGGAAAGCCATCTGCGCGCCTTCCTCGGCTTCCTCGGCGTCACGCAGATCGAGATCGTGCGCGCCGAAGGCGTCAAGATCAGCGACGCAGCCCGGGCGCAGGCGTTGACGGGCGCCTTCGAGCAGATCGGCGCACTGCAAGCGGCCTAAGGAGTGCCAGCTGCGCCGCAAGCCGTTGCGGCGCAGCCCCTAATGCCACCGCATAGTGACAGCCTCGATAGTAACAATAAACAAAACAATATGACCGTATTCGCACATTCGCCAGTGCTACTGAACCCCGGCTTGAGAATTGTCTGGCTAACAGTCAGGCAGGAACTGAATTTTTCATAGCGATTACGAACAAGAGATAAATATTTCACATAAAATATAAAAAATTGCATTAACTCTAAATTCGCGTACGAATGAAGGAAAGACCCCTTGACACTCCGATCAATTGATCTTACTCCTCTCAATGTGCGAAGATGGGATTTTACGTGAGCTTACTCTCAGAAAAGCATCAAGGTCAGAAAACTCGGCTACATAATCGATTAAGAGGCGGAATGTGCCTGATACCGCATCAGAAATTCTCGAAAAATAGAACCGGACAAATATAAAAAACACCTTCCTTAAATCTTATCTAGCATCTCAGCCAAAATTGCCTGACGCTTCAGGCGATCGTTTGACACTTCGCCCATTGACTGACAAATTTCAACGATTTTTTCAAATACCTCCGTTGCTTTCTTTCCATGCTGACCCATCACCTTAATAATTTTCTCAGCAGACTGCTCGGCTTTTTTCGAGTTAAGTGGCAAAACGGTTTTTTCCGAAACTACAGCACGAACCAACGGCAACATATGCCATTTAAATCTTTTCATGTTCTGTGGAATGGTGCTATTTGAAACCAGCAAATTGAACCGATACATGGTTAAACAGGCAGCATAAAATATCATTTCTCGCGTTGAATCATCAAACATGACGTCAGTTAGCTCCTCATACATTTGCTTAGGGTATCTTGAGGCAAATTCTGGTCGATTACAGTACATACTTGCCACGCACTTTGCAGCATTGTGCAGAGAAAATATTCGAGTTGCAGGGATGTCTTGACCAACATATTGACGATCTCTACGTTCCAAATAAAGGCGACTTTCTGCACCGTTATAAGTGTTAAAATACTGCTCCACACGCTTTATAAGAGGCCGCAATGAAAGGAATTGGGTATCCTCAACTTTTGTTTGGCTATTGGTAGCACGAACCAATTCGGAGAAAACATCTTCCGACTGTGTTTTTACAACTTTCACATTAACCATCACATCTTTGAGGATATCTCTATTCTCAAAAAGAACATTTGACGTCTGACACCCATTAACAATTTGAAAATTTGTCAAATGAAGAGTAGTACCTTGAAGCTTCATTTCAGGACAAACAATGGTAATTCCATTATTCAAAACCGGGAATCTACTGGCAACATCTGAAGCGAGAGTCGCAGCAATAGATTGATTTACTGAATTTTCTAAGCCGAGGAATGATCTAACGTTTTCCTCAAAAACCTGAGTGCGCAGATTACCATCTTCAGATAACAAAAGATTCCCAACAAAGTCGCTTGCTTTAACTACAGCAAGATAGGCCTCATCAATACCTGCAATATTTGGCAAAGCGGCCGTACTAAAAGCTGGAAGACTCGCATTGATTCCTGAATAGGTGCCAACCCAAAGTCTAGTCAATTCATCACGATCGACAAACCTCACATCTATCTCATGAAATAAACCTAAATCATGTAGTTGAATCAAGAAATCTCTAAGAGCTGTTTCCAATGCAGCGGGAGCTTGATAGTGCCCGGTTGTAACATAGCGTGCTATAAGAGAGGGCTTACCATTGCGCACCTTAGGCACTTCCTTCAATACAACATCAAAAATTGAGCGTGCTTCGACAAGATTTTCATCTAAAGCGGCAAAAGGACTTTGCGTTGCAAAACGAAGAATACCTTCTTTAAATTTCAAAAAATCGCCAAGATCGAAGCCTTCGGATCTCTTAGCCTGAACGAAAACAACATCAACGTCATGGTTACGCCTTGGCGTCAAAAAAACACTATGCGCATCATCGGCTGATGGGATAACGATCTCATCAATGACGAGAGCCACTCCATCAATCCCCTCATCGCCTTCACCAGTTGATACGTCGTCAAGATCGAAACTTGAGCTATATCGATTCGAAAGTACACAATACGTCGCAAATTTTTCGAATTGCGTTGCCTCATCATCAGCGTCAAGTCCAAAGCTCGACACAAAACTTTCCAAGTGTGCTTTCACGATACGATGCATATTTTCCTCCCAGTCGATAATATAAAAACATTCTACCGTACCTGAGGACAGTTCCAGTATTTTTATATACCATCAATACTGACCGCCGAATGAGAATCGTAGGGGGACATATTTACGGAATACTAAGAAGCTATTTGTTCAGCTACCTAGAATCACTGGGCGTGCGCTGCATTGAGCTCCGCCATATTGAGCGAGATCAGCGAGGAAACAGAGGCGCAAGCGGCGGTGCCAGCGTAACAAAACAGCTCATTTCATTTCTACAACAGAAACTGTTTCGGCGCAGCCAGACTGGGCATGGCCGGCAAGGAAGCGCCAGATGCGCTAAGCTGCCGGAACCCCAACCACAAGGAACACCATGACCCTGATCGTCGTCGCCACCATCGATGCCCAAGCCGACCATATCGACGCCGTGCGCGCCGCCCTGGAAGCCGTCGTGCCGCCCAGCCGCGCGGAAAGCGGCTGCCTGCGCTACGAACTGCACCTCGACAACAAGATTCCCACGCGCTTCATCATGCTGGAAGAATGGGCCGACAAGGCGGCCCTGACGGCGCACTATGCGACACCCCACTTCCTGACCCTGGTGGCCGCCACTGAGGGCAAGGCCGTCAAAATCGACGTGGCGGAATTGAGCAAGCTGAAGTAAGGCCGGCGCGCTGCGCTAGCGCGTGGCCAGATTGAAAAGTTGCCATCTATAATATGGCAACTTTTCTTTATGGCCATCATGACACCATTTACCAAGATACGCGGCGCCGCAGCGGCAGCCGCCTTGACGCTCTGCATCAGCGCATCGGCGCAATCTCCCCTCCCCCTGGCCAAGCTGGTGGGCGAATACAATCTTGCCTCGTCGGCGACCGTGCCGGCCAGCACCTGGGGCTATTCCAAAGGACGCATTTCGGTCAAGCAACTCGATGAGCGGCATCTGCTGATCGCCCTGTCCTGCGAATGGAAACGCGAGCCGAAGGCCGTCTGCGGCGACTATTTTTATGCCCAGCAGCGCGACGACGGCCTGTATCTGCAAGACATGAATACCTTCGCCATGCGCCTGTACTTCGACCCGGCCTCGCGCAAGCTCACCATCATTTCGCGCGGCGCCGATGCCAAACAAAGCGTGCGGCATGACGTCTTCGCCGCCACGACAGCGCCCCTCACGGATCCCGCTTTGGTACGGCGCATGAAACGCGAGCTGTCGAATGCCGACAGCAAGGAAAACCGGCGCGTGTTCGGCCCCTACACCAAGTGGGACTACCAGGAAAACCGCATCGAATTCCAGCGCCAGGACTTGACGGCGCCGTGATGCCGCGCCTGATCCAGCCCCTGCGGCGCCAGCTGCTGCGCCTCGCCGGCGCCCTGCTATGTTCGCCCATGCTCGCGCGCGCAGCCGACGGCGGCGGCCTGCCCCGCGCCGTGCGCCAGCGCATCCTGGCCACCCTCGACGCTCCGCTGCCCAAGGTGCTCAATGTGCACCATCTGGCGTTGATACGGCGTTTCAACATCGGCTGGTCGCCCGTGGAAAGCGGCGCGCCCATGCTCAATCCGGCCTACCCACTGGGCAAAGGCGATACCCTGGAACTGGCCATGCAAGCCATCGCCGGCAAGGATGCGGCGCTGGCCGCGCAGCGCCTGATGGAAGCGGCACTGCTGCTGCCCCACTTCGTGCAGATGGCCAGGCTGAAGCCGGGCAGCTACGCCAACGGCAAGGCGCCGTTCACGTTTACCACCCGGCACCTGCAACTGCTGCGCCAGCAGTCGTGGCTGCCGCTGGAAATGCTGGGCATGGCGGCGGAAGACTACCTGGCCGAAGGCTGTTGGCCCACCCCGTCCGTCGACGGCAAACGCCCGTACGGAGACTTCACGAATTACCCGGTGGAAATGGCGCAGGCGCTGGGCCTGCCCGTGCACCGCCAGGCCGACGGCAGCCTCGTCATCCGGCCCGCGCTGGATGCGGAACTGGAAGCGCTGCACCGGCAGACCATGCCTGCGCTGCAAGTGTTCGTGCGGGAAGCGGGCTTGAGGCGCAATACGCTGTAGACCGGCCATTCCCGCCATGACACTCACGCATGGTCATGCCGCGGCGGCCGTCCGGGAGTCAGCATATCCCGGCCTGAGGCTGGCTAGTCGGGATAGTAAAATGGAGGAATGCCGTCAAACGGGATAATCTCCAGCATCCCGCCAAGTGCGGCCAGCGCCGCTACGCAGCCTGCCATCTCGTCGAGCAGATTCCGGCCGGCCGTCGTCGCATGGTAATTTGCCATGGACGTCACGTTGGGGCCGATGGCGCTCCCCCAGGGCGGTTCCTTCGCACGGTCATGCATATCCCAGACGACTTCCGTCGGCGCCAGCGCGGCAAGGCCTCTCTTGATGGCCTGTATTTGCAGGCAGGCAGCCGGCGCATCTGCGGCGTCCAGCCTGCCCTGGTAGAGTTTTTCCATGATATGCGGAAACCGTGAACCCCAGCGGCCGTCTTCCAGGTGGACGGCCACCGTGGAAAACAGGGAGTAAAACGCATTCTCGAAGCCAATCTCAGTGATGACACTGCCGTGTTTGAATGCAATCATCCGCATGGCTCCCGCTATCAGTCGCTATCAATAAAACGCCACAACACCCCGGTGCTCAGCCTTGCGGCGCCGGCACTGGAGCGGGCTGCGGTGCCGGGGCTGGGGCCGGCTCCGGCACCGCCTTGCCATGCGACTCCTGTCCGCCGTCGCCTTCGGCCGGCATGGCCAGCGGCGCCGGCGGCGCGCCCTCTTGCAGCAAATCGCCCGGCTCTTCCACCGGTTCATCCTCGGGCTCTTCGACCGGCTCCACATGGCGCAGCGGCGGTGGCGGCTTGCCGCCGGGGAAGATGGCGTCGCGCGACAGCTTGCCCGTGTCGAGCGCCGTCTTGAAGAAGTCGCCCACCACCAGCACGGCGTTGTGGCCGCCCTGGCCCCAGTAATTGCTGCGCATGGTGACCCGCGCGTCATTGAAACCGACCCAGGCGCCACCCACCAGTTCCGGGTGCATCAGGATAAACCAGCCATCCGCATTGTTTTGCGTGGTGCCGCTCTTGCCGGCAACGTCGGAGCGGATACCGAAGCGGCTGCGGATCGCCGTGCCCGTGCCACGGTCGATGACGCCGCGCATCATGTCCGTCAAGGTAGACGCCGATGCTGCCTGCATGGCGCGCTTGGGCTTGTCTTCGCCGAAGCGGGCGATGACCTTGCCTTCGCGGTCGGTGATGTGCGTGACGACAAACGGCAGGCGGGCTTCGCCCTGGGCCGCGATGCTGGCGTAGGCGTTGACCATTTCCAGCAAGGTGACGGGACTGGTGCCCAGCGCCAGCGACGGCACTTTTTCCAGCTTGCTGTCGCGGATACCGAGCGCGCGCGCCAATTTGATGATGGGCGGCAAGCCGACGTCCTGCATCACCTGCGCCGTGATGGTGTTTTTCGAGTAGACGAGGCCGTCGCGCATGGTCATGTCGCGCCCCGTGGTGCCGCTCATGTCCGTCGGGCGCCATATCGTGCCGTCGGCCGCCTTGATATCCATCACGGCGTCGCGGTAGACGTGCTCGGGACTCAAGCCCTTTTCCAGCGCGGCGCCATACACGATGGGCTTGAAGGTGGAGCCGGGCTGGCGCGCCGCCTGCGACACATGGTCGAACTGTTCGCGCGCAAAGTCGCGGCTGCCCACCCAGGCACGCACGGCGCCCGTGGCCGGATCCATGGCCGTAAAGCCCGCTTCCAGGCGCGTCTTCGACTTGCGCAGGGCCGCCATGAAGGCGCGGTCGCCTTTCAGTTGCGCCAGCGCGTCGTCCGGCGTGGCGCCGGCGGCCGTCAGCTTGCGGTAGTCGCCCGACTCGCGCACGAAGGCGTCCAGCAGGGCCGGATGCGATTTCCAGAAATAATCGAACGGCACGCTGCCGCCCTGCATGCCCGCGTACATGCCTGTCGAGGTGGACGACGGCACGCCCGCGCGGCTCCATTCCACGTCGGCAATCGCCTGCAAGGCATTCGCCTGGCGTTCGACGGCGCGCTCGGCCGCCTGCTGCAAGTCGTAGTCGAGCGTGGTGTGCACCACGAGGGCGTCGAGTTCCAGGTTGTAGTCGTTCTCGTCGGCCCACTGGATCAGCCACTTGCGCACATATGCCGTGAAATGGCTATCCGATTGCGCCCGTTCGCTCTGGCGCTCGAAATGCAGGCGCAGCGGGCGTTTGATCAACTGTTTGTAGCGCGCCTCGTCGATGACGTCATGCTTGCGCATCTGCCCCAGCACCACGTTGCGGCGTTGCAGCGAGCGTTCGGGATTGCCGACCGGATTGTAATAATTCGTCCCCTTGAGCATGCCGACCAGGGTGGCGCTTTCCAGGATATCGAGGCGCGAGGCGGGCTTGTCGAAGTAGGTGCGGGCCGCCATCTCGATGCCGTAGGTGTTGTACAGGAAGGGTACGGTGTTCAGGTACGCTTCCAGGATTTCCGTCTTGCTGTAGGTGGCCTCGATCTTGAGGGCCGTGATCAGCTCCTTCAGCTTGCGGTTCAGGTTGCGCGAACGGCCGATTTCTTCGGGGAACATATTGCGCGCCAACTGCTGCGTGATGGTGGAACCGCCCTGGGGATTGCCTCCCGCAGTGTGCAAGATGGCGCCCGCCGTGCGCGTGAAGTCAATGCCGTGGTGGTCGTAGAAGCGGTGGTCTTCCGTCGAGATCAGCGCGCTGATCACGTTCGGCGAAATCTGTTTCAAGGTGACCCGTTCCTGCAAGCCCTGGTCGAAGCGGGCCAGTTCCTGCCCATCCGCGCTGACCATGGTGCTCGGCGCGGCCGCGCGCGCCTGGCGCAAGTCGTGGATGCTCGGTGTCAGGGGAATCAGCAGCAGCATGTATGCAGTCAGCAGCGCCAGCACGGCCAGGAAAGACCATAAGGCCAGCACCAGCGCGCGCCGCACGGGCGGCAAGGTCATCAAATGCGCGCGGCCGCGCCGGTACAGCGCCACCGCCCTTGCCCACCCCGCACGCGCCACGCGCCATGCCTGCGCGCGCGCCCGTATGAATGCCTGCCGTGCTTTTTCCTGAAACTGCTCCATGCCTGATGCCATGCCTGTACCTTGTCTGATGCCGGAAAATCCGTTTCAGCAAGTATATAGGGCGGGCAACAAAGCGGGCCGGAATTTACGGCAGGCAAGCATCCAGGCGGGCCAGGGTGACGCCGACATAGGCGCCAATGCAGCGCGCGTCATGCGTCGTAAACGGGTTTTCCAGCTGCAACAGGCCGCAGTCGCAGATGACGGGATCAACCTGGGTCACGACGCCCAACGCCAGGTAGCGCCAGCCATCGAGGCGCTGCAGGCGTTTTTCTTCACCCGGGTTGGCGCGGAAGATGGCGTCCCAGTCATCCATCTCGCCGGGCATGGGCCACAGTTCGAGCTGGACGTGCGCGCCGGCGGCCATCTGCCCGCCACCGAACTCGTCCATCACATGCAGGCGCTGGCCGCCCACCTCGATGATGGCTTCCAGGTACTCGCCCTCGGTCGCGATGAAGGTGGCGGCGACGATGCTGGCCGTCACTTCTGCGCCTGCTCCAGCAGGGCCGGCAATTCTTTCAGCATGGCTTCGCGCGTGCGCAAGCCCGCAGACTGCTGGCCTTTCTGCTCGTCCTGCACCAGGCGCGCAAAGACGATGCTGCGCTCGCCCTTGCTGGCCCAGCCCACGAACCAGCCGTAGCCATGTGCTTCGTCGAAGCTGCCATCTGCCTTGCGCGGGAAAGCGGCGCCCGTCTTGCCATGCACTTGCCAGCCGTCCACGTCTGCCAGGCGGGTCAGGCGCTGGGTTGCTTCCATCGCCTGCTTCGTCACGGGCAGCTGGTAATTGACCAGCTTGCGCAAGAAACCCAGCTGTTCCAGCGGAGAGATTTTCAGCGAAGAGCTGATCCACGAGCGTTCCAGGCTGTTGTCCTTGCCCGGGTCGCCCGAGAGGTCTGCATTGCCATAGCGCAAAGCCTTGGCGTATTTCTGGAAGCGTTCGGCGCCCAGCGCCTGCGTGATCTGCTGCGAATACCAGACGACGGAATACTGCATCCAGCGCGACGGGTCCGTATCCTGGCGCCAGGCTTCGCCGCCCCAGTCCACATAGCCCTGGCGGTATGGCAAGCTGGGCTTGTGCTCGTCCTTGAGGAAACCGGCGTCATAGCCCATCAGGCTAAGCGCGATCTTGAACGTGGATGCGGGGGTGACGCGGTCGAGGCAATTGCCCTCTTGCAGCAGGACGGCGCCCGTTTTGGCATCGGCCATGGCGGTGCAGATGGTGGCGGCCTGGGCTTGCGAGGCGGCCGGAATAGCGCCTGCCAGGCCGAGGATGAACGGGAACAATGCGCGATATTTCATGAGCCTCCGGGGTTGGGGGAGAAGGACAAAGCGAAATTGTACCGGGCGGCGCGGCGCGATGCCAGCGATGATGACGTCGCCTTGATTCTAGCGCCCTGCCAGCCCGCCCGGCGGGCGCTCCCGCTTCAGATGTTCTTCCTCCAGCTCATCCATCCCCAGCTTTTCCTCATCGATCAGCGCATGTTCGCGCCGCTCCCGCTCCAGTTCCTCTTCCAGGCTACCTTCGTCAGGCTCCCGCTCGATTTTCTCCGGCATGCTGTCCTCCTCCACGGTGGTTGGGTGAAAAGCTCAGGCAAGCTTGCCCGTCTGCGCCACGGCATCGTGCGGATGCAGGCTTTCCATATGCCGCACGCTAACGCTGGCCTGCGCGTACCTGAGCGCCAGCGCCGCCTGCACGCGGCGGGCCGCGTCTTCCACATACATCAGATTAGCACCATTCAGGCGCGCAAACGCCTGTTCGTCCGCCCGTTTCACGGCTGTCTGCAGCGGCGTCGCCAGCGCCGCTTCCACCAGGTCGATCAGGGGGAACAGGTCCAGCTCCGCCTGCTGCGTCAATGGCACGGTGACCGTCGCCGTGCTGCGCTGGCTGTGCGGCGTGGCCAGGCTGGCGTGCTCCTGCAGCCAGGCGCGGGCGGCCGCGCCGTCAATGCCGCCCGCGCCGAACTGCGCCGCAAAGGCGTCGGCCAGCAGTTGCCGCGACAGCGCCGCCGAACACGGACAGGTCGACGAGTAGCCGATCTCCACCGTCAGGGATAGCGCAAAGCCCTGTGGCGAGCAGCTGGCCTGCAGGCGCACGGGATACGATTTCCAGCCCGACAGTCCCGCCGTCAGCAGCGCCGGCTGGCGCCGCAGCAAGGGAAAGGCCAGTGCCATGCGCGCCTGCGTGCTGCCGCAATCGGCGTGACTGTCCACCATGCGCCGCAGCACGGCGGCCAGGCCCCCGGCATCGAGCGGCTGCGCTGCGGCAAACGCATCGAGCAGCAGGTACAGGCGCGACATGTGGATGCCCTTCACACGCGGGTCGGGTAAATCCACGTGCACGTCGGCCCAGGCATGCACTTGCTGCGCCTGCCCGCCCTCCTCCAGCCACAGCGGCAAGGCGATGCCTTGCATGCCGACCCACTCCAGCGGCAAGGGACTGCCCAGATGGGGGCCGGCCGCCACGTCGGGCAGGGGCGAGGAAATCGGATCGCGCTTCATGTTGGTGGCTCCATATGCAAACAAGTTGCATATCATGGAGAAAAACAATCACATTTGCAAGAAACTTGCATTAATAGGGCAAATGGGCAGATCAGCTAGCCTTGCGAAACGTCAAATTGATGCGCTGCGAACCCAGTACCGCGTGTTCGCCCTCCTTCAGGGGCGCCACGCCGTGGAAACGCAGGCGATCGGTGCCGCCCCACACCACCACGTCGCCATGCAGCAAGCCGATGCGAGCAGCCTTGTCGGCCCGCTCCGCCCCGCCGAACAGGAAGGTGGCGGGCAAGCCCAGCGAGACGGAGACGATGGGCGCGGTGAAATCGCATTCATCGCGGTCCTGGTGCAGGGCCATGCGCGCACCGGGCGCATAACGGTTGACCAGGCAGGCGTCGGGAGCAAATCCCGGATAGCCGGCCGCCAGCGCCGCCTGCCGCGCCAGGCGCAGGAACACGGGCGGCATCGGCGGCCAAGGCAGGCCGCTGGCCGGATCGAGCCGCGCATAACGGTAACCGCGTCCATCCGTGACCCAGCCGAGAGGGCCGCAATTGCTCATGGCAACGGACATGCGCAAACCGCCCGGCGTGGCCATGTGGCGCGGGGGCGCCGCCAGCACGATGGCGTCCAGCGCCGGCAGCACCTCGTCCAGATACGGCAGCGCAAAACCGCGCAGCAGCACCGAGGCGGAAGAGCCAGGCACCAGCGGCGCCGGCCCGGCCGGGGCCTGGTCTTCATCGGCAAACAGGGACAGGTTCATGCGGCCTATTTTAGCCGCGCCACGGAAAAAGCGCGCGCGGCTGCCCCATGGTGCGCTACAGTAGCGCTTCCAGCCACTACTACCCGCCTCCACGATGGATCATTACGCCGATCTGCTGCAAACCCTGGCGCAACAGGAAGAATCCCTGCAATTCGAACGCTTCGACAACGATGCCGCGCTGGCCGTGGGCCTGTGGATCGTCGAGGAAGTGCGCAAGCGGGGCAAGGCCGTCACCGTCAACATCACGCGCAACGGTCAAATCCTGTTCCACCACGCCATGACGGGCGCCACGGCGGACCAGGCGGACTGGATACGCCGCAAGAACAATACGGTACAGCGCTTTTGCCGCAGCTCCTACTACATGGGCATCTCGTATAAAAGCCGCGGCAGCACCTTCGAAGACGTGAAATACCTCGATGACATCGAGTACGCGGGCCACGGCGGCGCCTTCCCCCTGCTGATACGCGGCGTGGGACTGGTGGGCACGGTGACCGTTTCCGGCCTGGCGCAAGCCGACGACCACGCACTGGTGGTGGCCGCGCTGCAGGCGCAGCTGGAACGCTAGTTTTCCAGCGCCCGGCGCAAGGCGGCGCGCGCCAGCAAGCGCGTGGAATCGAGCGTCGGCAGCGGCGAATTGGCGTCGCTGATGATCAGCGGGATTTCCGTGCAGCCGAGGATGACGGCGTCGCAGCCCTGCTCCCGCAAGCCGGCAATGACGGCCTGGAAGCGCGCCACGCTGTCCCCCTTGACCACGCCCGGCACCAGTTCTTCCATGATGATGCGGTTGATCTCGCTGCGCTCGTCCTCGCCGGGCCGCACGCAGGCGATGCCGCGCGCGGCCAGCCTGTCCGGATACACGGCGCTGTCGACCAGCCAGCGCGTTCCCGTCAGGCCCACCCGCCGGACACCGCGCGCCGCCGCTTCGCTGGCCACGACGTCCGCGATATGCAGCCATGGCAGCGGCGAACGGGGCGCCATCAGCTCGAATGCCTGGTGGATGGTGTTGTCGGGGCAGATCAGGAAATCGGCGCCGGCGGCGGCCAGCTTGCGCGCCGACGCCAGCATCAGTTCGGCCACGCCTGCCAGGTCGCCCCCGTTCAGGCAATCCACGTAGCGCGCCAGCGACGGCGTGTGCATCGATACTTCCGGGTGTTCATATGCCCCCAGCGCATGCGCGCCCTCTTCGCAGATCGTGCGGTAGCACAGGGCTGCGCCTTCGGCCGAGCAGCCGACGATGCCGATATGCTGTGTCATGCGATCTTCCTTTTCAATTAGATACGCTGGCCGCCGTCGATGGGGATTTCCGCGCCCGTGATGTACGAGGCGCGCTCGCTGCACAGGAACTCCACCAAGTCGGCCACTTCAGCCGTCGTGCCCAGGCGGCGCAGGGGGATTTGCGTGTCGACGATGTGCGAGGTGCCGGGCGACAGGATGGCCGTATCGATCTCGCCCGGCGCGATGGCATTGACGCGCACGTTCAGCGGCGCCATGTCGTTGGCCATTTCGCGCGTCAGCGACGCCAGCGCCGCCTTCGAACTGGCATAGGCCGAGCCGGCAAACGGGTGCACGCGGTAGCCGGCGATCGAGCACAGGTTCACGACGGCGCCATGCGCATTCGACAATTCCTGCGCGAAGCCGCGCGTCAGGGCCAGCGGCGCAAAGAAATTCGTGTTGTACATTTCCTGCCACGTCTGCATGTCGGTGGTCAGCGAATTGACGCGCGAGCCACCCGGTCCCTTCGGCGACACGCCCGCATTGTTGACCAGGGCGTGCAGTTTCGAGTCGCCCAGCATGGGGCGCAGCGTCTCGACCATCTGCCCGATCTGGCTCAGGTCCGACAAATCCATGCACACATGCGTGTTGTGCTCCTGGCTGCGCGGGCAGCCGCCGGGAATCGGGCTGCGCGAGACGGTGATGACACGCCATCCCAGGCTGCGAAAGCGCTCCGCGACGGCGTGGCCGATGCCGCGGCTGGCGCCCGTGACGATGGCGGTTTTCTGTTCCATGTTCTGTTCAATCGTGTGCTGGATGTTCGTCATGTTCTTCCTCGTCGTCTTCTTGTCCGGTTGCGCCGGCGTGGATGCGCTCCTGGCGCATGACATAGGCCAGCATCTGCGTCCCGCCGTCGAGAATGTCCTGTTCGATGGCGCGCCGCGCGGCCGCGCTGTCGCGCTGGCGCAGCGCGCTGATGATGGCGTGGTGGTGCCCCACCCGCATGTCGGGCGAAAAACTGGCGTAGCCGGCGGCGATCAGGGGCGCCGTCTGCATCCACAGGTGGTCGACGAAGCGTTTTAAGGTCGGCATGCCGGCCGCCTGCGCCAGGCCCAGGTGAAACGCCTGGTTGCATTGCAGGGCCGCCGCCAGGTCGTGCCGCGCGATGGCCTCTTCATTCGCCTGCAGCAGGCGTTCCAGGTCGGCCAGGGTGGCGCCGTCGATACGCTGCGCCGCCTCGGCCGCGCCCAGGCCTTCCAGTTCCAGGCGCAGCGCGCGGATTTCCAGGTAGCGCGCCACGCTCAGCACGGGCACGCGGAAGTCGCGCGGCGAGCGCAGCACCAGCGCCTCTTCCTGCACCAGCTGCAGCATGGCGTCGCGCACGGGCGTGACGCTGGTGCCCAGCTGCAGCGCCAGCTCGCGGATGCGCAGCCGGTCATTCGGCTGGAAACGCCCGGCCGCCAGCGCTTCGCGCAGCATGGCGTACACGGACTTGCCCAGGTTGACGTGCACCAGACTGTCCAATGGATGATTCATGCGTTTTTTGATCTTTGAAAAATTATGATGCATCATACATCAATGTGAAAAACAGTGTTTTTCCATGCGTGCGCCAGAGACAGGAAGCGCCGCCAGACCGTACAATCAGCCGCCACCGTCTCGAAAGGAATGCACTTGAACTGGGATTATCCGCACGCCCATACCCTGCCCGTCACGCCCGAACCGGGTGACATCGACGGTTTGCAGCATACGAATAACGCCGTCTACGTGCGCTGGTGCGAGCATATCGCCTGGCACCATTCGGCCACCCTGGGACTGGACCTGGACGATTACCGGCGCCTGGACCGGGCCATGGCGATACGCCGCGGCGAATACGACTACCTGCTGCCGACGCGGGCCGGCGAAGCGCTGACGCTGGCTACCTGGCTGTGCGCCAGCGATGGCCGCTCCAGCATGGAACGGCGCTTCCAGCTGATCCGCGACAGCGACGGCGCCACCGTCGTGCGCGGACGCTGGGAATTGATCTGCATCGAATTGAGCAGCGGCCGCGCGCGCCGCCTGCCGCCCGAGTTCCTGGCCACGTACGAACCGGCCATCGTCGCGGCCGGCGCATGAACGCGGACGCCTGGAGCGCCGTTTTGCGCGCCGTTCAGCGAAGATGCGGGGCTTTTCTTGCGCCTCCGCAGTGCAACATGCATTTCGCTCCTGATTTGCCCGTTCATGCTTTAGAATCAGCGACCTCAGCCCCGTAAAAACAGGATAAAACATATGACGGCAGTCGGGATTACCGAACCACAAGAGCTCAAGCGCGGCCTGAAAAGCCGCCACATCCAGCTCATCGCCCTGGGCGGCGCCATCGGCACCGGCCTGTTTCTGGGCATCGCGCAAACCATCAAGATGGCCGGCCCTTCAGTGTTGCTGGGTTATGGCATCGCCGGCGTCATCGCCTTCCTGATCATGCGCCAGCTGGGCGAGATGGTGGTCGACGAACCCGTCGCCGGCTCCTTCAGCTATTTTGCCGACAAATACTGCGGCCACCTGCCCGGCTTTTTGTCGGGCTGGAATTACTGGGTGCTGTATGTGCTCGTCAGCATGGCCGAACTGACGGCCGTCGGCATCTACGTGCAGTACTGGTGGCCGGGCGTGCCCACCTGGGTCTCGGCGCTCGTCTTCTTTTGCGTCATCAACGCCATCAGTCTGTTGAACGTCAAGGCGTTTGGCGAGATGGAATTCTGGTTCGCCCTCGTCAAGGTGGTCGCCATCATCGGCATGATCGTCTTCGGCGCGTACCTGCTGGCCTCCGGCGACGCGGGCCCGCAGGCGTCGGTGGCCAACCTGTGGCAGCACGGCGGCTTCTTCCCGAATGGCTGGCAAGGCCTGGTGATGGCCATGGCCGTCATCATGTTTTCGTTCGGCGGCCTGGAACTGGTGGGCATCACGGCGGCCGAGGCGGACGACCCGAGCACGACGATTCCACGCGCCACCAACCAGGCCATCTACCGCATCCTGATCTTTTACATCGGCGCGCTGGGGATTTTGCTGTCGCTGTACCCGTGGCAAAACGTCGTCACCGGCGGCAGCCCGTTCGTGCTGATTTTCCATGCGCTCGACAGCAACCTGGTGGCCACGGCCCTGAACGTGGTGGTGCTGACGGCCGCCTTGTCCGTGTATAACAGCGGCGTGTATTGCAACACGCGCATGCTGTTCGGCCTGGCCAAGCAAGGCAATGCGCCGCGCGCGCTGCTGCACCTGAACCGCCGCGGCGTGCCGCTCGTCGCGCTGGGCGTATCGGCCCTGGCGACGGGCGCCTGCGTGGTGGTGAATTACTTCATGCCGGGCGAAGCGTTTGAAGTGCTGATGGGACTCGTGGTGTCGGCGCTGATCATCAACTGGGCCATGATCAGCTGGATCCATTTGCGCTTCCGCGCGCAGAAAAAAATCGAAGGCAAGACGACCTTGTTCCAGAGCCTGGGCTACCCGTTCACCAACTACCTGTGCCTGGTCTTCCTGGCCGGCATCCTGGTGATCATGTATCTGACGCCGGGCCTGCGCATCTCCGTCTACCTGATACCCGTGTGGCTCGCCGCGCTGGGCGTCGGCTACTGGATCAAGCAAAGCAAGGCCAAGGCATAGGCTGCTTGCGCCGTATCAAGCTGAAGCAAAAAAGCCCGTCTTCGCAGGAAGACGGGCTTTTTGCTTCAGCTTGGGTTTAAAACTGGCCGCGCAGGGTCAGTTGCCAGTTGCGCGGCGTGCCATAGTAGTTGGCATTCGTCACTGAGCCGACGCGCTCGTAATACACGCGGTCGAACAGATTGTTGACATTCAGGCTCAAGGTCCAGCGCGGATCGATCCGGTATTGCGCCATGAGGCCAACGACGGCATAGCCGCCTTGCGTGAAATCGTAGGCCTTGCCGTCGACCTTGCCCGCCACGTAGGTACTGCTCTGGATGATGGCATTGCCGCCCACCTTCCATTGCGACAGCGCGCCCGGCAAGGCGTAGGCGGTAGTGACCTTCAACATATGCCTGGGCGTGATGCTGCTGTAATCGGTGTGCGTGCTCTCGTCCTTGGTCTGGTTGTAGGTGTAGCCGGCCGTGCCTTGCCAGCCCGTACCGAGCTCGCCGCCCAGCTCCATGTCAACGCCCCGGCTGGTGACTTTGCCTTGCGCCAGGTAGCAGCAGTTGCCCGCGAACGGATACTCTGTGTACGGGTAGCGCATGTCCTGCACCCCGGTGCCCGTGCGCTGCACGTCGAAGACACTGAGGGTCGCGTTCAGCAGGCCATCCATCAATTCGCCCTTGAGGCCAGCCTCGATGCTCTTGCCGCGGATCGGCGGCAGGGAAGTGCCAGGCAGAGGCGCCGCTTTCAGCAAGGCTTGCGGTTTGAAGATGGAGGAATAGCTGAGGTAGGCCGACCACTTGTCGCTCACATCGACAATCACGCCGCCATACGGCGTGAGCTTGGTCGGTTCGCTGAAGGGCGTGTCCGTATCGAGTTGCAATACCCCTTGTTCATCGGCCAGATACGTCACCTGGCCAAAGCTGTAGCGGCTGGCCCGCGCGCCGGCGATCAGGTGCAAGCGGTCAGTGGGATGCAAGCGCAGCATGCCGTACACGGCCTTCTGTTCCTGCGTCCATGGCTCGAACACATAGCTGAGCGGTACGTCCAGGTCAGGATTCCAGGCATTGCGGTGGAACACATCGGCTGGCACGGCCCAGTTATCCACGGGCTTGCCCGTGCCCCAGCGCGCCTTCACCCGCTGCCAGTCGACGCCAGCCAGGAATTCATGGGTGCGGCCCAGCACGGCAAATGTGCCACTGAGGCTGATATCGGCCACGTCCTGCCGGTTCTTTACCTCGTAGCGCCCGCCTCCCCACAAGGGGCCCTGACCAGTCTTCGGATCGACGGCGCCGTTGGCAAACGCCGTATCCGAGATAATATCCATATTGCTGTGGGTCAAATTGACCTTGAGTTTCCAGCGGTTGGCGAACTGGTGTTCGAACTGTCCGAACACCTCGCTGGCCGTGCGGTCATTGAAAGCCCACGGCTGGGTCAAGCTGGCACTGCGCGGCAAGCCGATATTGCGGCCGTCGCTATAGCGCGGCAAGCCGCTGCCGTAGCCATTGTCATTTTGCCGTCCATAGCTGGCGCCCACGGTCAGCAGGCTGCTGCGCCCCAGATCCGCTTCCAGTACGCCGTAGAGCTGCGGCTTTTCCACGCTGCGGTCATCGAGGTGATAGTCGCGCTGTTCATACACGGCCACGGCGCGGCCCCGCAATCGCCCCTCGTCGGCCAACGGGCCCGTCATGTCCACGGTGGCGCGGCGGTTATTCCAGCGGCCCAGCGATGCTTCGGTAATGATCTGGCGCTCGGCCAGGGGCTTCTTGCGCGCCAGATTGATGATGCCGCCCGGATCGCCTATGCCGCCCAACAATCCCGATGCGCCGCGCATCACTTCCATGCGGTCATAGAAGGCCATGTCTTGCTGCGCATCGTAGGAAAACGCGCCCAGCGCCAGCGGCGAACCGCCATCGATCTGCATGCTGGTGATCTGGAAGCCGCGCGAATAGAAATTGTAGGCATTGAAGCTGGCGCGGTTGGCAACGATGCCCGGCGTGAGCTTCAGGGTATCGCTGATGTCCACCAGGCGCTGGTCATCCATTTGCTGGCGCGTTACCACCGAAACGGACTGGGGAATTTCGCGGAACGACTGGTCGCTCTTCGAGGCGATGCTCGTCACGCGGCTGGTATAGGAGCCGCTACCTTCCGTGGTGCCATCGTGTGCGCGCCGCTCCATGACCTTGACGGCAGGCAAGACCTGCGGTCCCGCGCCAGCCTCGGCACCAGCTTTCCTCAGCAGATACCCACCGGTGACGCCGGGAATGGCGTGCAGGCCCGACCCGGCCAGCAAGGCGGCCAGGCCATCCTGGAGCGCATACCTGCCCTGCAAGCCAGGCGATAGGAGGCCTTCCGCCAGGGCCGGCGCGAACGACAGGGTGATGCCGGCCTCGCTGGCGAACTGGTACAGCGCCTGGTTCAGGGGGCCAGCGGCAATGGCGTAGCTGTGCTTGGCGTCGGCCGCCTTGGCCGCCTTGGCCGCTTCGGCCGCCTGTGCGCCAGCCATGCCCACGCCGGCCAGACCTGCCGACAACAGCGCACCGCGCAGGGCGGCGGCCAGCAGATGGAGCCGGAGGCGGTGCGCTGGCTGGCTGGGGGTGCGTGGAGGGTGAAACTCGATTACTGTTTGCTGCATAACAATCCCTTGGATAAAGTCAGTCGAAAAGCTGCTCTCTCTGACTTGCCGGACGGGATGTAAAAAGGGGCCAGTTTTTTTTGAATTTCTGCTACAACAATGGCATCAGCTGGCCGGCGCCGCCACCACGGTGAGCCAGTACGGCGTGCGCGACAGGATAGCGACGGGCAAGGTTTGCTGCAGTACATCGAGTGCCTGGTCGATATTATCGGTTCGAAAGATGCCCGAAATGCGCAAGCCCGCCACGGCTGGATCGCAGCGCAGGATGCCTCGGCGATAACGGGCCAGTTCCAGCAAAAAATCATCGAGGCGCATTTTGTCTGCCAGCAGCAGGCCACGCTGCCAGGCCGTTTGCGCCGCCCCCGAGCGTTGTGCCGCCCCGATGGCCTGTGCGCTGAAACTGGCATGAAAGCCGGCCGGCACGACCACGGGCCGCGCCACGGCACTGGCGCGTACTTCCACCGCATGGGCCAGCACGGCAAGTTCCGTGCGTCCCGCGTACTGGCGCACGGCAAAGCGCGTTCCCAGCGCACGCAGGCTGCCTTGCGCCGTGCGCACCCGGAACGGCCGCGCGCGGGCATCGCTCGCCGTCTCGAGCAGCATCTCGCCTTCACGCAAGATCACCAGCCGCTGCTGCCCGTCAAACACGACATCGGCCGCCGACGCGGTATTGAGCGTCAGCACGCTGCCATCGTCCAGGATAAAACTGGCTTGCTCGCCCGTTGCGGTGTGATAAGCGGCACGCTGGCTGTAGTGCCATGCCAGCGGCGAAACCAGTGCCACGGCGGCCAATGCCTTCAAGGCCGCGCGCCGGTCGCGCTGTCGCCCCAGAGTGGCTTGCCCGATATCTGTCGGCACGGCGCCGAAGGTGCGCGCCAGTTCATTGGCCGCTTGCCACGCGCGCTCGTGCTCCGGACTCTGCGCACACCATTGCGCCAGCCGGACATGCTCGCGCGCCGTCATCTCGTCGCCATGCAGCTTGACCAGCCAGGCGGCGGCATCGTGCACGATGCGACGATCGACGGACACCGTACTCACAGCATCAGGCTCAAGCACTGTGCGAAGCCTTGCTGCATATACCGCTTCACCGTGCGCAAGGGAATACCCAACCGCTCGACGATCTGCGGATAGGTCAAGCCTTCCAGCTGCGACAGCAAGAACACGCTGCGCACCTTGGCCGGCATGGCATCGAGCATGGCATCAAGCCGTTGCAAGGCTTCCAGCACCAGCAGGCGCTCTTCGGGGGAAATGGCGACGGCATCGGGCTGGCCGGCCAGCGCAGCCAGCCAGGCTTGCTCCAGCGAGCGGCGGCGGAACAGGTCGATCATCAGTCCATTGGCGACCGTGCGCAAGTAAGCACGCGGTTCGCGCATGGGCACTGCCGCGCCCTGCTTGCCGGTACGGTAGCCCATGACGATGCGCACAAATGTATCGTGCGCCAGGTCGGCCGCATCGAAGGAACAGCCGAGCTTGCGCTGCAGCCATGTCCTGAGCCAGCCATGGTGTTCGCTATACAGCACCGTGATGGTCGAGCCATGGGGGTCGGCAGAAACAGGCGCGGCAATCATGCGGGCACTTTCAGGAGAGCATCAATAATAAATGAGAATCATTATTAATTGTAGCCATATGCGCGTGCCCGCGCAAGTTTCCCCGAGCAATGATGCCGGTTTGCTCCCTAGACCGCGCCCGCGGTCTTGTCGGCCTCCGCGGGCAGCACATCGGCTTGCCACAGGCTGATGGTACGGCCCGCATACGATTGCAACAGCACGTCATCGCTCAAGGTCAGCAACGCCTGCTTGCGCTGCTCCAGGCGCGCCTCGGGCGTCATCTCCTTCTCGCCCGACCTGTACGGCCCCAGCACGGGCAGCAAGTCGCGCAGCACGGAATAATTACCCGGCGTGGTCTTGTCCGATTCCAGCTTGCCCAGGAAATACTTCATGACGCGCTCGGACTGGCTACCCTCCTGCCGCAAGCTCGCCTTCACCATCTTGCCGTCCTTGTAAGCCACCTGCGCGTCGCTGCTGGCCGTATCCTCGATCTGGTGGTAGGTATAGTTCTGCGATTCCGTGCTGGTCGTCAGCCGCAGCGGCACGCCGGGCACCAGCGACTGATGGAAGCTGGCGCTCAGCTTCGATTGCTGCTGCTGCCTGACAGAGCGTTCGTCCTGGCTGGCGCCGGCCTGCAGCGTCTTTTGCGATACTTCATAGTTGAAGCCATCCTTTTCCATGCTGCGCATGGGATTGCTGAAATTCACGGCTTGCGACACGGAGGCGCTGAAATCCGCCAGCCCCGTCAGGATGGACTTGTCCTCGGCCGCCAGGCGCCACTTGCCCGTTTCGGGCGTGTCCGTGGCCGCTTGCGGCGCGGAGGTATTGCCGTGCAGGGCCGTAAAGCCATCCTTGAGCATGGCCACCAGGCCCGCGTCGCCATGGCCGCGCGACGCCGCCTGGTCGAACTGCTTCATATAACTGTCCACCGCCTTGGCTTGCCGTTCGCGGCTGCCCAGAGTATTGAGCTGACTGGCGTCCACCTTCAGGTCCAGGCTGCCGGCCACGCCGCTGAAGCTGACTTTGCGCTGCGCGCCATCGGCCTGGAAATCCAGGGTCTGCACACTTTCCGGCTCGCCCCGCACCTTGACTTCCGCATGCAGCTTCACCGATTCGAGCACTTGCTGGTCGAATTGCATCAAGCCTGCCAGCTTGAGTTTCGGCGTGCTCTCTCCCATGCCGTCGATGGTCTCCTGGAAACCTTTCGCCAGTTCGCCCAGCGCGCTCGCTTCAGCGTCGCTGAGCTCGCCGCTCGCCGTCATGTTCACGGCCAAACCGTCGCCCTGGCTGTCGAGCGACAGCTTGACTTCCACGCCGCTTTTGGTGGTGATGCTGAGGGCAACCCGGTCTTCGCCATTGCCATGCAGGTCGCCCGGCGCGATGGCCGATGCCCCATAGACATTGGGCGTCGTACTCGGCGGCGGCTGCCGCATCGCCTGCGAAAAATTATAGTTGCCCAGCTTGGCCTGTCCCAGCATGGCCTCGCCCAGGCCGCTGAAACGGCCGCCAAACGCATACGACGAGAAACTCTTCGTCATCGCGTCGCTCACCTTGTCGCGCGTCGCGCTTTCCCACACCATCGGCGGTTTCACCAACGCCGCAGGATTGCTTCCGTTCACGCTCTCCGGGCTGAGGGCGACGATGGAAGACGGCGTGGAGGCGGACGGCGCCGGCGCCTCCGTGCGGTTCGGCGTGGCGGCGGAAGCCCGTGACGGGGCGCTGTTCCAGCTTGACAGTGGAGAAATGGAGGTCATGGGGCTGTAACCTTACTAGTAGCGAGAAGAGGCATCATAAGATATCGATATGTTTAGTTTTTTTGCAATTTCCTGACGCCAGGCAAACCTTGCGTCACGTTGCTGGCGTGATGGCAAGTACTGCATGGCAATACTGCATTAACGGCAAGAAACGGAAAAGCATGAGCGTCGGGGAAATGAAACATTTTCATGCCGCTGGCCTCGTTGGCTCCCAACAAGTTCAATCACAGCAGGGAATGTCCATTAAAATGCCACTATGGAACACAAGATTCTGCGCGCGCCGCTGGCCAGCTTTACCGACTTGTTGCTCGATGCCGTGTGCATGGTCGACGTGGAGGGGCGCTTCGTCTTCGTCAGCACCGCCTGCGAACGCATCTTCGGCTACACACAGCAGGAAATGATCGGCAAGCGCATGCTCGACATGGTCGCTCCCGCCGACCGCGCCCGCACCCTCGCCGCCGCGCAAGCCATCATGGATGGCCATGCGCAGACGCACTTTGAAAACCGCTACCTGCGCAAGGATGGCAGCCTGGCGCACATCATGTGGTCCGCCCGCTGGTCCGCCGCCGACCAGTTGCGCGTGGCGGTGGCGCGCGACATCACCTTGCTGAAACAGGCCCAGGCAAAGCAGGCCGCGCTGTACGCCATCTCCGAAGCCATGCAGGCGACGCAAGACTTGCCCGCCCTGCTGCACCGCATCCAGCTCATCATCGGCGAACACTTGCCCGCGCGCAGCCTGACCTTGCTGCTGCATGACGAACACGGCATACAGCCTCCCATGACTTCCCATGCCGAGGACAGCGCGCCCCAGCCAACGTCGTCCCTGGCCAGCCTGCTGTGCGACGAAGTGCTGCGCAGCGGCCGTCCCCTGCGTCTGCAGGCGGGACAACTGGCTAGCCTGCCGGCGGCGCTGCAAACGGCAGCCTGCGCCCTGTCCTCGTGCTGGCTTGCCGTGCCGCTATATTCCTCCATGGGCAGCATCGGCGCGCTGGCCTTGCAGGGCGGCCAGGATGCCGTCATCGGCACGGAGCAAGACCAGGATTTGCTGCAATTTGTCGCCAAGCAACTTGCCACCGCCATCGAGCGCCGGCAGTTGCAGACGCAGATGCAGTTCATGGCCATGCACGACGAGCTGACCCGCCTGCCGAACCGCCGCCTGTTCCACGACCGCCTGCACACGGCGTTCGCGCGCGCGCACCGCCAGGAAGGCCGGCTGTCGCTGCTGTTCCTGGACCTCGACAACTTCAAGCGCGTCAATGACGACCACGGCCATGCCTGCGGCGACCTGCTGCTGCAAACGGTGGCGAGCCGCCTGCGCGATTGCATGCGCGAAACCGACACCCTGGCCAGGATGGGCGGCGATGAATTCGTCGTGCTTCTGGAAAGCAATACCGCGCCGGTGGACGTCAGCCTGATCGAGCAAAAGATCCATGCGGCCCTGGCCACGCCGCTGCACCTGGGCAACGGACAGCAATTGCAGATCGCCGTCAGCATCGGCGTGGCCCACTATCCGGAAGATGGCGACACCATGCAACTGCTGCTGCGCCACGCGGACCGGGCCATGTATGCCTCGAAGGTGCTGGCGGCCGCCTCGCGCTAGCGGCCGCCAGCTCCTGGCGATAGTGCCCCTATGCTATACTTTTCGGCGATGCTAAGACTCTTCAAAACATGGCTGATCCTGCTGCTGATCACGACGGTGCCGCTGCAAGCGGCCGCCGCAGGCGCCATGCTGCTGTGCGCGCCGCTCGCTGCCTCGCCTGCCACCGCGATGACAGCGGCCTGCCAGCAGCATGCTGCGCAGTCATCCGCCATGCCGGACAGCGCCAGCACGCCAGAAGACAACAAGACCCCTGCCAAGCACCCCGCGTGCGGCGCCTGCGCCGGCTTTTGCCTGGGCGCGCTGATGCCGCCTTCCCTGGCCCTGCCTGCCGCCGCCTGCAGCGGCGCGCAACAAGTCACCATCGCCACGGCCACCTTGCTGGCGGGATTCATTCCCGACGGCCCGCGCCGGCCGCCGCGACCGCTTTCCGCTTAAATTCCAAGCTCGTCCCAAGCAGGCCACCAAGGTGGCCACGATAACCTTACTGCGTCTGAAAGCAACACATGATCAAACATTTCTTGGTGCGCGGCGCCTTCGCCGCCATGCTGGGCCTGCCCACGTTCGCCATGGCAGCCCTGCCCGTCATTGAAGTCTACAAGAGCGCCTCCTGCGGCTGCTGTTCCGCATGGATCAAGCACCTGGAAGCGAACGGTTTTACGGTACGCGCGAAAAATGTCGAGATGCCGGCGCAATACCGCAAGCTGGCCGGCATTCCCGACGCGCTCGGTTCCTGCCACACGGGCCTCGTCAACGGCTACGCCATCGAAGGCCATGTGCCGGCCAGCGAGATCAAGCAGTTGCTGCGCGAGAAACCCAAGGCGAAAGGCCTGGCCGTGCCGGCAATGCCGATGGGTTCGCCAGGCATGGAAGGACCGCGCAAGGATGCGTATGACGTCCTGCTGGTCAAGAGCAATGGCAGCACCGAGGTCTACAAGCACTACCAATAATCCCGAGGGGAAATGAAAAACGCCGCCGGAATCGCTTCCGGCGGCGTTTTTTTATCAGGCAGCAGTCAGGAACTGACTGCCTTCATGACTGCATCAGATGCTGTCCAGCACGGCATTCAGGCTGGCGCTAGGACGCATGACCGCTTCCGTCTTCGCCGGATCTGGCAGGTAGTAGCCGCCGATATCCGTTTCCTTGCCTTGTACTGCTTTCAGCTCGGCAACGATCTTTTCTTCGTTGTCCGCCAGGGCTTTGGCTACCGGCGCAAAATGCGCTGCCAGTTCCGCATCGTCCTTCTGCGCTGCCAGGGCTTGCGCCCAGTACATGGCCAGGTAGAAATGGCTGCCGCGGTTGTCCAGCTCGCCGGTACGTGGCGATGGCGACTTGTTGTTGTCCAGCAGCTTGCCGGTGGCTTCGTCCAGGGTTTTCGCGAGGATTTTGGCCTTCGCATTGCCCGTCTTGATGCCCATGTCTTCCAGCGACACGGCCAGGGCCAGGAACTCGCCCAGCGAATCCCAGCGCAGATGGTTTTCTTCCACCAGTTGCTTGACGTGTTTCGGTGCCGAACCGCCGGCGCCCGTTTCGTACATGCCGCCACCAGCCATCAGCGGCACGATCGACAGCATCTTGGCGGAGGTGCCCAGTTCCAGGATCGGGAACAGGTCGGTCAGGTAGTCGCGCAGGATGTTGCCGGTCACCGAGATGGTGTCCAGGCCGCGGAAGGCGCGTTCCAGCGTGTAGCGCATGGCGCGCGTCTGCGACATGATCTGGATGTCCAGGCCCTTGGTGTCGTGATCCTTCAGGTAAACCTGTACCTTCTTGATGACCTCGTTCTCGTGCGGACGGTAGGAATCGAGCCAGAACACGGCAGGCATGCCCGAGTTGCGCGCGCGCGTGACGGCCAGCTTGACCCAGTCGCGGATCGGCGCGTCCTTGACCTGGCACATGCGCCAGATATCGCCCTCTTCCACCGTTTGCGTCAGCAGCACTTCGCCCGTTTCCAGGTCGGTGATGTTGGCGATGCCGCCTTCCGGCACTTCAAAGGTCTTGTCGTGCGAACCGTATTCTTCCGCTTGCTGCGCCATCAGGCCCACGTTCGGCACGGTGCCCATGGTCTTCGGATCGAAGTTGCCATGCCATTTGCAGAAGCCGATCATTTCCTGGTAGATGCGCGCGAAAGTCGATTCCGGCATGACTGCCTTGACGTCTTTCGGACGGCCATCGGCGCCCCACATCTTGCCGCCGATACGGATCATGGCTGGCATCGACGCGTCGACGATGATGTCGTTCGGCGAATGGAAGTTGGTGATGCCCTTGGCCGAATCGACCATGGCCAGTTCCGGACGGTTGGCGTGGCAGGCGTGCAGATCTTTCAGCACTTCATCTTTTTGCGACGCTGGCAGGGTTTCGATCTTGTCGTACAGGTTGCTCATGCCATTGTTGACATTCACGCCCAGCTTGTCGAACAGGGCGGCGTGCTTGGCGAACGCGTCCTTGTAGAAGATGCGCACGCAGTGGCCGAAAACGATCGGGTGCGAAACCTTCATCATGGTGGCCTTGACGTGCAGCGAGAACATCACGCCCGTCTTGAAGGCGTCGTCGATTTCTTTCTCGTAGAACTCCAGCAGCGCTTTCTTGCTCATGAACATGCTGTCGATGATTTCGCCTGCTTGCAGGGAAACCTTCGGTTTCAGCACGATGGTCTTGCCCGAGGCCGTGACCAGTTCCATCTTGACGTCGCGGGCCTTTTCCAGGGTCAGCGATTTTTCGCCATGGTAGAAGTCGCCATGGTGCATGTGCGAGACGTGCGTTTGCGACGATTGGCTCCACTCGCCCATCGAGTGCGGGTGCTTGCGTGCATACTCTTTGACGGCCTTCGGTGCGCGGCGGTCGGAATTGCCTTCGCGCAGGACCGGGTTGACCGAGCTGCCGATGCACTTGCCGTAGCGGGCTTTCAGGGCCTTGTCTTCGTCCGTCTTCGCATCTTCCGGATAGTCCGGCAGCTTGTAGCCGCGGCCTTGCAATTCGCGCACGCAGGCGATCAGCTGGCCTTGCGAGGCGCTGATGTTCGGCAGTTTGATGATGTTGGTGTCCGGATTCTGGGTCAATTTGCCCAGTTCAGCCAGGGTGTTCGGGACTTTTTGCGCGTCCGTCAGGAATTCTGGAAATTCAGCCAGTACACGTGCCGCCACCGAAATATCGCTGGAAACGACGTCCACGCCAGCCGGCGCGGTGAATTTTTTGATAATTGGCAGCAGGGAATACGTCGCGAGCAGCGGCGCCTCGTCAGTCAGCGTGTAGATGATTTTGGATTTTTGTGTTGCCATGTTCATTCCCTTGTATGCGGTGATGCCTGGTGGTTAACTTTCTTCATTCCAAACACAGGACGGTTAGCCTTGCTTTGGACGGCTAGTGTGCCGGCGGTGACGCCGTGCTTGCCCACCACGTATTTTAGACTGTCCTGCCGCTGTTTGTGTATCCGATGGCGACGAATCTTATATAAGACAGCAAATATCCGGATCTGAAGGCCCAGGATGGCCATTTTCCGTGCGGAAATGCCCTCCAGGCATGCGCGCGGCATGGTCATGAGCGTGGCAGCAATGACTATGCTAATCATTATAAATCGTAATGATTCTCATTTATAATGTCGTGCATGCAATTCCTCCCTACTAACTTCATACACTCGCCCTCGATGCCCATTCCACAGTCCCCACTCCCCCATCCCCACCTCACGACCCGGCTGATCCTCGCCGGCCTGCTCGTTGCCAGCGTGACGCCGCAGGCGATCGCCCAGGCGGCGGCCGATGCATCCGCCCCGCTCGCCACCGTGCTGGTGAATGGTCAGGCCGAAGCGGATGCCGGCGGGCAGATCGCTAAAAGCGCGCGCGCCGGCCTGCTCGGTGAAAAAGACTTGCTCGATACGCCGTTCAGCGTCAACAGCTACACCAGCCAGCGCATGCTCGACCAGCAGGCGCTGACCCTGGCCGAGGTGCTGGGCGGCGACCCGTCCACCCGCTTCACGGGCCAGATCGGCGGCGTCACGGATTCCTTCTTCATCCGCGGCTTTCCCCTCAACGAGGGTAATCTGAGCGAAGTGGCGTTTGACGGCGTGTATGGCGTGTCGCCCAATTACCACCTGTTCACGGAATACCTGCAGAGCGTGGAAGTGCTCAAGGGACCGGCCGCCCTGCTGTACGGCATGTCGCCAAACAGCGGCGTGGGCGGCGTCGTCAATGCCGTGCCGAAACGCTCGCTGCCGCGCGACCTGACGCGCCTGACCGTCGATTACGGCTCGGGTTCGCAGGCTGGCGCGGCCATCGACGTCAGCCGCCGCTTCGGCGAGGAGCGGCGTTTCGGCATCCGCTTCAATGGCTTGCACCGCCAGGGCCACACGCCGCTCGACCACCAGACCTCGCGCGCGGAAGTGGCCGCTGTCGCCCTCGACTACCAGGGCCAGCGCCTGCGCGCCTCGCTTGACCTGATCGAGCAATACCAGTGGATCGACGCCCCCACGCGCCCCTTCCTCGTGGCCGCGCGCCTGCCCGTGCCGGCAGCGCCCGATGGCAGCCGCAATATCGCCCAATCCTGGGGCTGGTGGAAGTCCAACGACCTGGCCACCCTGGGCAAGCTCGAATACGACCTGAACGACAAAGTCACCGTCTTTGCCGATGTGGGCGGCACGCGCTCCGATGTATCGCGCTATTCGGACCAGACGCCGACCATCACCAGCGCGGCGGGCGACATGACGGTCACGCCCATGAACTGGAAATTCCGCGTGCGGCGCGCCAGCGGCGACACGGGCGTGCGCGCGCGCTTTCGCACAGGCGGCGTCGAGCATGCACTGGTCGTGATGGGCAATGTCTACCGCGACGAGTTTGGCAGCGTGAGCAATTCCGGCAAGCTCATCACTTCGAACATCTACCATCCCGTGGCCGTGCCCGACCCCGGCATTCCCGCGCCGGCACGCGCGCCGAAGCTGTCCGCCTCCACCCTCTCCAGCCTGGCCGTGGCCGACGCTTTGGAGATGCTGGACCAGCGCGTGCAGCTGACCCTGGGCGTGCGCCGCCAGCTGGTCGAAGCGAAAAACTACCATGCGACGACGGGCGCGCTGACCACGCACTACAAGCAGGGCGCCCTGACGCCGCTGGCCGGCATCGTCGTCAAGCCATTGCGCCACGTGTCGCTGTACGCGAACTATATCGAGGGTTTGAGCAAGGGTGATATCGCGCCGAACATCGCCAGCAACGCGGGCCAGGTGTTCGCGCCCTACAAGAGCCGGCAGTATGAAGTGGGCACGAAGGCCGATTTCGGCATGGTGCTGGCGACCCTGGCCGTGTTCCAGGTCAGCAAACCCAGCGGCCAGTTGTATGGTCAGGTGTACCGCATGGACAGCGAGCAGCGCAACCGGGGCCTGGAACTGAACCTGTCGGGCGCCGCCAGCAAGGCCGTGCGCCTGCTCGCCGGCATCACCTTGCTCGACGGGCGCCTGGTGAAAACCAACAACGCCGCCACCATGGGCAAGCGCCCCGTGGGCGTACCCACGTCCATGGCCAACCTGGGCGGCGAATGGGATGTGCCGTACTGGCCCGGCTTGACGGCCACGGGCGCCGCCAGCTACACGGGCAAGCAGTTTGTGGACCAGGCGAATCTACAATCCGTGCCTTCATGGACCAAGGTAGACCTGGGCCTGCGCTACCGCACGGCCATCACCGGCAAGGCGACGACCTTGCGCGGCGGCCTGATGAACGCGTTCGACCGCCATTACTGGGCCGGCGTGGCTTCGTATGGCACCGTTTCGCAATCGGCGCCCCGCACCGTGCAACTGTCGGCTGCCGTGGATTTTTGACGGGCGCCGGCATCCGGCATCGCCCGGCTGGCGCGTGCACTGCGCGCCAGCCGCAAAGTCAGAAACAATAAAAACAGCAAGAAGCAGACCAAGCCACCGCCGAAGGCGCCAGGACCCACTACTGATCCTGGCATCATCGGCAAACGGTGACACTCCCGCAGCGGCTCGATACGCCGCACCGCACCGCATTCCAGTCCTCCCTGCCACCGCCCGGCACACGGCCGCCGCCATCGCGCATGCAGCGCTGCGTGAACACAATCGCAACACCGAACGACAACTACATTGATATTTATCAAATTGAGTGCCCGATGCCTGGGCTACTGTCGGTGCCATCTTTGATTTGAAACAGAAACTCTGCTGCCAAGAATCGACCGTACCAGACACAACGCCAGTTCTCGCCAGGCTTTTCACTCCCCAGCCGATAACGCTCGCCAAGTGCGGTAACACCCTGCGTTCCCCCTCCCTTGCCTACACGTGCTGGGGAAACTTTTGCTAGCGATTTTGCGGCTTTTTGATTAATGAACGTTAAAAAGGAATTTCGTATGAGCACGTATTCTGACATTTGCATCGTTGGCGCCGGCATAGGAGGCTTGACTTGCGCCAACAACCTGATCGACGCCGCCGCCAGCAGGAACCTGCGCATCCGCGTATTCGACCTGAATGCCACCGTAGGCGGCCGCATCCAGTCGCGAAAAATAGATGGCGAGGAAATCGCCGAACTCGGCGCCGCCCGCTACTCGCCGCAGCTGCATCCGCATTTCCAGCAACTCATGCAGGGCAGCGGCTTGCCGCATGCGGTCTACCCGTTCACCGAGGTCATCTCCCACGATAGCGTACTGGAAGAGCTGAAGGCAACGCTGGATGAGCTGAGCCCGATGCTGAAAATGCATCCGAACGACTCCTTCCTCGAGTTCGTCAGCCATTACCTGGGCGCCGCCAAGGCCAGCCACATCATCAAGGCGACCGGCTATGACGCCCTGCTGCTGCCGATGGTGTCGGCGGCCATGGCCTACGACATCATCAAGAAGCACCCGGAAACGCAGCACTTTACGGAAAACGCCGCCAACCAGTGGCACTATGCCACCGACGGCTACCACGAATTGCTGTGCCAGTTGCAGCACCAGGCCCAGGTCGCCGGGGTGGAATTCAGGCTCGAGCACCGCTTGCTGTCCGTTGAAAAATCGGGCGCCGACCATGTGCTCGCCTTCAGCCACCATGGCGACACGCAGATGCACCGCACGCGCCATCTGGTGATGGCCATCCCGCCGTCCGCCATGCCGCGCCTGAACCTGGATTTCCCGAACGCCTGGAGTCCGTTCCAGTACGACTCGCTGCCCCTGTTCAAGGGATTCTTCACGTTCGACACAGCCTGGTGGGATGCGCTGGGGCTGACCGACAAGGTGCTGATGGCGGCCAATCCCCTGCGCAAGATCTACTTCAAGAGCGACAAATACGTGCTGTTCTACACCGACAGCAAAAGCGCCACCTACTGGCGGGACAGCCTGGAGCTTGGTGAAGACGTGTACCTGGAGCGGGTCCGCAGCCACCTGGAAGAAGTCCTGCCGCTCGATGGCCAGCCGCTGCCGCAGATCAAGGCCCACTTCCACAAGTTCTGGCCGCATGGCGTCGAGTTTTGCGTGGAGCCGGAAGCCGACCACCCGGCCATCCTGCTGCACCGGGACGGCATCATCTCCTGCTCGGATGCCTATACCGCGCATTGCGGCTGGATGGAAGGCAGCCTGATCAGCGCCCAGCACGCCAGCGGCCTGTTGCTGCAGCGGCTAGATCAGCGGACGGAAGAAGAAGCTGCCAACGATACCTTCATCACTTCCTCGACCGAGCGCGCATGAGCCTACTTGACTTCCCCCGCCTGCATTTTCGGGGTTTTGCCCGCGCCAATGTGCCGACGGGGAATCGCAATACGCACGGCAACATCGATATCGCCACGAATGCGGTATCGATGGCGGGCGAGGCTGTCGACCTGAGCCGGCCGCCAGCCGAATTCCATGCGCACCTGAAACAGCTCGCCCCCCGCTTCAACGCACAGGGCAAGCCCGATCCGGACGGCATCTTCAGCCAGGCGGCAGGCTATAATTTTTGCGGGAACAACCATTTCTCGTGGGAAAACGCGCGGATCACGGGCGTCCAGCTGCGCGATGGCGAGGTCGATACGCAGGACGCGCTGGTGGGCGCCAAGCTGGGCCTGTGGGGCCACTACAACGAGTACCTGCGCACGACGTTCAACCGCGCCAGGTGGATCGACAACAACCCGGCGCAGCCCGACACCACGCTGATCTACGCGGGCCAGTTCACCTTGAGCGACAAGCTGGCCACGCCCAATACGCCCACGCTGTTCACGGCCGACATCGCGCAGGCGCACTCGGTGCGCTGGCTCGGCAGCGGCCACATCACGGAACGCAGCGGACATTTCCTGGACGAGGAATTCGGCCGCGCCAGGCTGTTCCAGTTTTCCGTGGCCAAGCAGGACCCGCATTTCCTGTTCAATCCGGACCTGCCGCTGCCGGCCAGTATGCATGCCTTGCAGCAAGCCCTGGCCGACGACGAGGTGCTGGGCCTGACGGTGCAGTACTGCCTGTTCAATATGTCGACGCCGCAAAAACCCGACTCGCCCGTGTTCTACGACCTGGCCGGCAGCATCGGCCTGTGGCGGCGCGACGAGCTGGCCACCTATCCGGCCGGCCGCTTGCTGCAGCCGCGCCAGGGCAGTCTGGGGCCGGTGCTGGTGAAAGTGCATGCGGACCGGGTCTCGTTCAACATGCCGACCGCCATTCCCTTCACCACGCGCGACATAGGCGCCGTCTCGGAACAGCATCCCACGCATGCCCTGGGCGGCAAGCAGGCGCTGGGCGACCTGCTGCTGCATGACGGCGCCGGCACCGTTCTGGCGCGGATTCCCGAGCAGCTGTACCGCGACTACTGGCGCCATCACGGCGTCTTCGACGTGCCGCTGCAGCACGCTGGCGCGGCGCCAGGCTCGCTCAGCCTGAGCAGCGCGCAGGCGCAGTGGGACGAAGCCGACTGGGTGCTGCAATCGGACAGCAACCAGCTGTACCTGGAAGCGCCAAACCGGAACAAGCACGAGCAATTTCCGCAGACCATTACCGTGCAAAGCCGCTTTCGCGGCGAGCTGGCGGCGCCCCCGTCCTTGGCGGAGGCGGAAGACGGCGCGCTGCTGGCCGTGGAGCAGCATCCGTCGCCGCTCGGGCACGGCTACACGGCGCTGACGCTGACGGGGCGCAAGCCGGGCGCGACCCGCATCGTGCTGGGCACAGGCAAGGCCAAGCAATACCTCGGCGTGCGCGTGCTGCCCGACGACTGGGACCTCGACGACGTGCCGGCCGAACAGGTCGACTACGCCTTCCTGTACCGGCATGTGATGATCTACTACGAGCTCGTGTATCCCTTCATGTCGGACAAGGTTTTCAGCCTGGCGGACCAGTGCAAGTGCGAAACGTATTCGCGCCTGATGTGGCAGATGTGCGATCCGCAGAACCGCGACAAGAGCTACTACATGCCCAGCACCCGCGAACTGTCGCTGCCAAAGTCGCGCCTGTTCCTGAAATACCTGACGCAGGTCGAGGCGGCAGCCGCGGCCAAGGCGGCGGCACCGGAACCGGCCACGCCGCATGCCATCGGCTGCAAGGCGGAGTTGATCGACGAGCTGAAAAAAGCCATCGATCTGGAACTGTCGCTGATGCTGCAATACCTGTATGCCGCGTATTCCATTCCCAATTATGCGCAGGGGGCGGCGCTGGTGCAGTCCGGCCGCTGGCTGCCGGCCGAGCTGGAGCTGGCCTGCGGCGCCGAAGACCGGCGCCGCAACAGCGGCACGCGCGGCGCGCTGCTGGAAATCGCCCATGAAGAAATGATTCACTACTTATTGGTGAACAATGTATTGATGGCGCTTGGCGAACCGTTTTACAGCGGTACCCCGCTGCTGGGCCAGCAGGCGCGCCAGCGTTTCGGCCTGGACACGGAATTTGCGTTCGAACCATTTTCCGAACACGTGCTGGCCCGCTTCGTGCGTTTTGAATGGCCCGACTACATTCCCACGCCGGGCAAATCCATCGCTACCTTCTATATCGCGATCCGCCAGGCCCTGGCCGAGCTGCCCGGCCTGTTCGAAAGCGGCGGCGGCAAGCGCGGCGGCGAGCACCACCTGTTCCTGAAAGAACTGACCAACCGCGCCTATCCCGGCTACCAGCTGGAAGTATCCGACCGCGACAGCGCGCTGTTCGCCATCGATTTCGTCACGGAACAGGGAGAAGGCGTGGCCGTCGATTCGCCGCATTTCGCCTCCTCGCACTTCCAGCGGCTGCGCACCATCGCCGGCAGGTTTTCGGCCTGCGACAAGCCGTTCGAACCGGCGCTGCCGGCGCTGAAGAATCCCGTGCTGGAAGCGCGCGCGGACTGCAGCGTGGTAACCGATCAGAAGGCGCGCGCGCTGATGCAGCTGTATCAGGGCTGCTATGAACTGACCTTCCTGATGATGGCGCACCATTTTGCGCAGCAGCCGCTGGGCAGCCTGCGCCGCTCGCGCCTGATGAACGCCTCCATCGACATTATGACCGGCCTGTTGCGCCCCCTGTCTGCGGCCCTGATGAACATGCCGTCCGGCCTGCCTGGCCGCCATGCTGGACCGCCCGTGCCCGAGCCAGTCAGCAGCCGGGTCAGCAGCGACTACAGCCTGGGCTGCGACATGCTGGCGCAGAAATGCCTGGCGCTGGCGCAGTACGCGCGCAGCATTGAGAGCGATGCCATCGGCATGGCGCCGATAGAAATGTTGGAGTTTTTTAATCAGCAACTTACCGATTTATCTCGGGGAAAGATGTCAAGAGAGGCTTGAAATGCATAAAATCATTATCGTCGGCGGAGGCCTGGCAGGCAGCCTCAGCGCCATTTATCTGGCGCAACGGGGACACGATGTCCACGTTGTCGAAAAGCGCGGCGATCCGCTGCTGGAGAATGCCGCCAACGCCGACCCCGTCAACTCGCGCGCCATCGGCGTGAGCATGACGGTACGTGGCATCAAGGCCGTCCTGGCCGCCGGCATCAGCAAGCAGGAGCTCGACCAGTGCGGCGAACCCATCGTCGGCATGGCATTCAGCGTGGGCGGCCGCCACCGGATACGCGAGCTGACCCCGCTCGAAGGCCTGTTCCCCCTGTCGCTGGACCGCACCGCCTTCCAGCGCCTGCTGAACCGGCATGCCGCCCTGCACGAGGTGAAGTATTACTTTGAGCATAAATGCCTGGATGTCGACCTGGAAAGAAAGATCGTGCTGATCCAGGGCCCGGACGGCGCCTTGCAGAAGCTGCATGGCGACCTGGTCATTGGCGCCGACGGCGCCCACTCTGCCGTGCGGCGCGCCATGCAAAGCGGCATGCGCCGTTTCGAGTTCAGGCAGAGTTACTTCCGCCACGGCTACAAGACGCTGGTGTTGCCGAACGCGGCGGATCTGGGTTTCAGGAAGGATTTGCTGTACTTCTTCGGCATGGATTCCAAGGGCCTGTTTGCCGGCCGCGCGGCCACCATCCCGGACGGCAGCATCAGCTTTGCCCTGTGCCTGCCCTACACCGGCACGCCCAGCCTGGGCACGCTCAACCGCGAAGCCATGGCCGACTTCTTCAGCCGCTACTTCGGCACCCTGCCGCCGGACCGTCGCAAGGAAATGCTGGACCAGTTCATGGCGCTGCCCAGCAACGACCTCATCAATGTCCGTTCCAGCACCTTCCACTACAAGGCCAATATCCTGCTGATCGGCGATGCGGCGCATGCCACCGCCCCGTTCCTCGGACAAGGCATGAACATGGCGCTGGAAGACGTCCACGTCTTCGTTTCCCTGCTGGAAAAGCACGGCAATGCCCTGGGCCCTGCCCTGTCCGAATTCACGCAGCAGCGCAAGGTGCAGGCGGACGCCATGCAGGACATGGCGATCGCCAACTATGAGGCGCTGAGCAATCCGAATCTGATTTTCTTCCTGCAGACGCGCTACACGCGCTACATGCACAAGAAATTCCCCCGTGTTTATCCGCCAGACATGGCGGAGAAACTGTACTTCACATCGGTTCCTTACGATGAATTGCAGCAAATCCAGAAGAAACAAAACGTTTGGTACAAACTTGGAAGGGTAAATTAATGAAAATTCTCGTCATCGGCGCAGGCCCCGCAGGACTGCTCTTTGCCAGTCAAATGAAACAGGCCCAGCCCGGCTGGGATATCAGCATTACGGAAAAAAACACCCCGGAAGAAGTGCTGGGCTGGGGCGTGGTGCTGCCGGGGCGGCCGCCGCGCCACCCCGCCAATCCGCTCTCCTACCTGGAGCAGCCGGAACGGCTCAATCCGCAGTTCCTGGAAGAATTCAAGCTCGTGCATCACGACCAACCCAACCTGATGAGCACCGGCGTTACCCTGTGCGGCGTCGGACGCCAGGCCCTGGTGCAGGCACTGCGCGCCAAGTGCGTGGCGGCCGGCATCGCCATCCGTTACGAAACGCCGCCGGCGGACAAGGCGCAGCTGGAAGCCGAGTACGACCTGGTGGTGGTATCGAATGGCGTCAATTACAAATCGCTGGAATTGCCGCCAGCACTGGCGCCGCACATCGATTTCGGCCGCAACAAATACATCTGGTACGGCACCACCCAGCTGTTCGACCAGATGAACCTGGTGTTCCGCAGCAATGAGCACGGCATATTCATCGGCCATGCCTACAAATACTCGGACACGATGAGCACCTTTATCGTCGAATGCAGCGAAGAGACGTACGCCAAGGCCGGGCTGGAGGCGCTGTCCGAACGTGATGCCGCCGCGTACATCGCCAAAACGTTCAAGGCCGAACTCGGCGAGCATGGACTGCAGAGCCAACCGGGCCAGGGCTGGCGCAACTTCATGACCCTCAGCCACGACCAGGCCTGCGACGGCAAGTTCGTCCTGCTCGGCGATGCGCTGCAATCGGGGCATTTTTCCATCGGCCATGGCACCACCATGGCGGTGGTGGTCGCCCTGCTGCTGGTCAAAATCCTCAATACCGAAGACGGCAAGGCCGCCGCACTGAACAGCTTCAATGCGCGTGCCGTGCCCCTGGTGCAATTGTTCAAGGAGCACGCCAACAGCAGCCGCCTGTGGTTTGAAAGCGTGGGCGAACGTATCGAACTGAGCAATGAAGAGCTGACCGCCAGCTTCGACGCCCGCCGCAAGGACTTGCCGTCGCTACAAGAAGCGCTGATGGCCAGCCTTGGCTACGCGCTGGGCCGCTAAGGGAGATACCATGCCGACACACGTCTCCCCGCCGCTGCTGCCGATGCAATGGAGCAGCGCCTATGTTTCCTACTGGACGCCGATGCAGGCGGATGACCAGGTCACGTCCGGCTACTGCTGGTTCGACTATGCGCGCAATATCTGCCGCATCGACGGCCTGTTCAACCCCTGGTCGGAAAAGGAACATGGACACCTGCTGTGGATGTCGGAAATCGGCGACGCCAGGCGCGAACAAAGCCGCAAGCAGAAAGTGGCCTACGCAAGGCAAGCGGAGGCGGCTGGCGAGCAGCTGCAGGGCACGGCGCTGGCCGATGAGGTGACCCCGTTCCATGAGCTGTTCCTGCCGCAGGCGGTGCTGCTGGACGGCAGTGCCCGTCACGACGGCCGCCACACCGTGCTGGGCCGGGAGGCGGACGCCTGGGTAGTCGAGCGGGCGGGCAAGCCGCCATCGGTCTTTTACCTGGAGGCCGGTGGCAACCGCCTGCTGCGCATGATCACCGGCAATGACCCGCAGCACCTGTCGGTACGCGACTTTCCCAACATGTTTGTCGGCGACATTCCGGACAGCGTCTTTACGTCTTGCAACACCTGATCGGGCCGTGGCGCGCTCCGGCCGCATGCAGTCGGAGCGCGCCACGCCTGGCAAGTGTTTTTGTTATTACTCTCGAAGGATATTGATATGCCGCTGGTTGTTTACATTTTGGGGTTGACGATCTTTTCGTTAACGACATCCGAATTCATGGTGGCGGGCATGATGCCGTCGCTGGCCCTGGCCATGGACGAACCGGTGACACGGATCGGCTATCTGATCTCGCTCTACGCCATGGGCATGGTCATCGGCGGACCGCTGAGCACCATTGTCCTGCTCAAGCTGCGCGTACCGAACAAGAAGGGACTGCTGTGGCTGCTGGGCTTTTATGTCCTTGCCCAATCCGTTGCCGCGTCCGCCACCAGCTATGACATCCTGGCCATCGCGCGAGTGGTCACGGGCGTGGCCGCCGCCACCTGCTTTGGCCTGTCCCTGGCGATCTGTGCCGAAATCGTCGCTCCCAACGCGCGCGGACGCGCCGCCGCCGTCGTGATCGGCGGCCTCATGCTCGCTTCGGTGGTGGGCGTGCCGGTCGCCACGCTCATCGACCAGCACCTGGGGTGGCGCGCCAGCTTCTGGCTGGTGGTGCTGCTGGCGCTATTGTGCCTGGCGCTCATCACCGTGCTGGTGCCGCGCGCCAAACCATCCGAAGTCGTCAGCCTCGGCAATGAACTGGGGGAGTTCCGCAACCGCCACCTGTGGGCAGCGTACGCCAGCAGCGGCCTCATCATCGGCGCGATTTTCGCGGCGTTCAGCTATTTCGCGACCATCCTGACGGAAATTACCGGTTTTCCAGCATCTTCAATCCCCTGGCTACTGGGTGTCTACGGCGTCGCCAACGTGGTGGGCAATGGCGTGGTCGGCCGTTATGCGGACCGCTACACCACCGTCATCATGGTGTGGGGCATGGTCATCCTGAGCATCAGCCTGGCGCTGTTCGCCGTCTTTGCGCACGACAAAACCATCAGTGTCGCCTTGCTGGTCGTCACGGGCCTGGTCGGCATGTCGATGAATCCCGCCATCATCGCCCGCGTGATGAAAACGGCCCATCCGGGGCCGCTGGTCAACACGGTGCACACGTCCGTCATCAACATCGGCCTGGGCGCCGGTTCCTGGCTCGGCGGCCTCGGCATCGCCGCCGGCTACGGCTTGCGCTCCCCGCTGTGGGTCGGTGTCGCACTGGCCGTGCTTGGCCTCATCAGCTTGCTGCCCTACCTCGGGCACAGGTCGCGCGATTCGGTGTTGTCGCATTAGCGGCTGACGGGCGGCTGGCATTGCCAACCGCCCGTCAGCCCAGCCCCGATGCGGAACGCCTTGTTTCCATCGCGGGATGCTGCTGCGTCATCGTTTCGCTCCTGAGCGGACGACAACCTGTCTTGACGGCCACGCCCAATCCCGGCAAGATCATGCCGCTGGCGGACAAGCTGCCGGCAACAGCTACCCTCTAGCACTGGAGCGACCACCATTGGGCCAGGAATATTCCACGGCGATGCGCGACCTGCTTGCCGCGCGTGACATCAGGCATGCCCGCACGCCCCCCGTCAGCGGGCTGACGCGGCAGCATTTCAGCGTCGCCAGCGAGCACAAGGAACTGCAGCTGCTGGCCTGGCGCGATTATCTGGGCCGGTTTCTTGACTTGCAGGTACGGCGCCAGCAGTTGGACAATGGATTTCACGCAGAACTCGACACTTACCTGCTGCCGGACATGGCGTATCTGGATAGCCGCACGGATGCGGTGACCCAGCTACGCAGCAATCAGCGCATCTCCACCGACAGCATGCGCGATTTCGTCTTTCACATCGCCGTGCAGGGCATTATCGAGACCAGCACGGCACGCCCCAGCGCTAAGGCGCAGCAATATACGCCAGGCATACTGGCCCTGGACATGAACCAGCCCATGAGCATGGCGCGGCCGACGCGGGCGCATGTACTGGCCTTCTTCCTGCCCCGTGCCGCAGTCAGCGCACACCTGCCCGATGCCGAAGCCATCCACGGCCGCATCGTCGGCTATACCACGCCGCTGACGCGCATGCTGCCGGCTTACCTGAAGATCCTGTGCCAGCGCCTGCCAGCGCTGCCGGCAGACCAGCAAGAGCAGACGATACGCACCTGCGCCCGCCTGATCATTGCCGCATTTGCCAAGCAGCAGCGCCTGGAAGAGCATGGGCGCGCTGCAGCCCGCGCCGCGCTGCAGGGACAGATCGAACACTATATCCAGGCGAACCTGCACGAGGAACACCTGACGCCGGACGGCGTGATGCGGGCATTCCCCGTCGCCCGCTCGACCATCTACCGCCTGTTTGAATCCCAGGGGGGCCTGGCCGCCTACATCCGCCATTGCCGCCTGCGCGACGCGGCACATGAACTGACCAGCATGCGTCATCTTGCCGTGACGCAGATCGGACTGGGACTGGGATTCAACAGCGCCTCCGATTTCTCACGCGCATTCAGCCGCGCGTATGGCATGTCGCCGCGCGACTACCGTGAACAGTTCGGAATAATATTTCCTCAAAATAATATTTTGAAAAAGTGAAACAGGGTGTCAAGTCGGCGTGAACCAGGGAGGGAGAATCAAGCTCCCTACACGCCCGCGACAGCTGCGGGGCCGGTTCCTACTCTCGACGGAGTTCAGCGCCCATGCTTAACGACAACAACGATGCCAGCGACGCCACCCTCGCTCTGGCGCCATACAATGAAAAGGCGAACGCCGCCATCGTCAAGGCGGTACGCGCCAGTGACTGGACAAGGACGGCGGTGCGCTACGGTGAAATTTGCTTGACTTTAGGCAAGCCGGAGGAGTTCACCGAAGTCTGGAGCCAACTGGACCTGAGCAAGTTCCCCCCCGACCTGAACAACATGCCGTGGATCGGCCTTTACCAGTTCACGGGCAGCGGGCAGCGCGATGCGAATTGCCTCCCTGTCGGCGATATCGCCGTGTCCACCAGACTGGCTCCGCCGTATCAGCCGCCGCGGGCGTCTCCCATGTTTTACCTGTCACCGTGCCCGGAAGCAACGCCTTCCGCCCTGGGTCCCGCATTGGCGCATCCGACGGGGTTCCGTTTCCTGGTCAATGACAGAGGCTCCAAAAACCCCAGGGACATCTGCTACTGGCAACCCATTGCGCCGGATGGCTATTACGCGCTTGGCATCTGCTTTAACCCCAGGGAGCCGGACATAAGCAAGTATTGGTGCGTAAGAAAAGACCTGTGTATTTCCGTCGACAAGATCCGGGTATGGCAGGAACACGGATGGCAAGGCAGCGGCAGCGTGGAAGCGCCGAAAGCACGGACGGACAAATGGAAGGATGTTCAGGATGGATACGTCCTGTTGTCGCCGCTGGCGTATACCTATGGCGGCTTGCCGGCATTTTACCTGCGCCTGCCCATGGCTTGCCTCAACGTGGAACCATTTGATTTTCCCGCCCCGCAAAAGCCGGAGCTGGACCCCGCAATTGTGGTCAACCACAAGCTGAAGGCCGGCTTGAGCCCTGTCGTGATCGTCCCGTTTACCGCCATCCCCGGTGATGCCAGCAACGTACCCGACCAGCCTTACACGTCGCCCTTCTACTTCATCGCCGCCCAGCCTTACTATTTTTGCTACAACGTTTTATCGCCGACCGGGGGCGGCACCACGACGACAACCTACCGCGTGGGCGTGACGAAAGAAGAATCCACGACCTTCGAGCGGTCGACGTCGATCACCACGAATGTCGAGGTCGGTGCCGTGTTCGAAGGTCCCAGCGCCTCGGCATCCCTCTCCATGACCAACACGTTTTCATTGACGCAGCTGAGCGGCCGCACGGAAGAGACCAGCGTCGAATACTCGGAACAGCTGATCTTTAAGGAAACAGCGCGTGTATGGCAATGGCAATTGCTGACCGACCTGGTGGTGACGCGCTCGGATGGGACACAGATCAGGCCGATCGCCTACCGGAATCAGGACCGGACCAACATTCCCCCACCGGACAAGGCGAGCCCGCCGGAAGCCATGAAAAATTGAATCGCCTTTCTTTCCCAGCAGTACAACAGTGTGTTTGACATTTCTCATTCAACCAGGAGGTTCATATGAAGCTGCAACGTCTGTTTTGCCTTGTCGCCTTGATTTCGGCCGTATCGATGGCGGGTGCCGCCAAGCAGGACAAGGAAACACCCAAGGAAAATGCGGCGGCCGGCCCGGCCACCGCCAAGGCAGAGAAGGATACCGCCGCGGACCAGGTAGGCCACGCCCCTTGCTGGTCCGCGCGGCAATGCAGCGGCAAATCCAGGCCCAATTTCACGATTGAAGCGTGCAGGCGGGGCAGCTTCGGCAAGTCGTGGGGACCCGCTCCCGGTCCGGGCTGCCGGACTTTCTGACGACGATGCCTGAGCCTGCCCTGCCTGGCGGGCAACCTGGCTGCGTGTATTGCGCCGTTCTAGTTGCTGACTGGACTGATGCGCCCCGCCCGCGTCGCCAGCCAGCACAGGATGGCGCCGCCGCATACCATCGCCGAGCCTTGCCAGAAGGCCAGTGACAGCGGCGTGCGCAGCAGCAGCGACGAGAGCGCGGCGGACAGCACGGGGATGAAATACGAGGCGCCGGCCAGGATCGTGACGTTGCCGTGCAAAATGCCCACGTTCCAGCCGCCGTAGCCAAAACCCATGGCGCCGGCGGCCAGCAGCAGGTAGATGACGGCCTCGGAAGTAAACGCCATGGGGCCGCCCCCTTGCAGCAGGTATTTGATCCACAAGCTGATGGAAACGAGGATAAAGAACAGGGTCACGCCATTCTTGCCCTGCGCGATGCGCGCCGTCACGGTGCAATATGCGGCCCAGATCAGCGCGCCGGCAAAGGCCAGGCCATAGCTGAGCGGGTTGCCGCGCACGTTGGCCACGGTGCCGGCCAGGTCGAAGCCCTGTTCGCCGCCCAGTACCCAGCAGATGCCAGCGACGGACAGCAGGAAACCCGGCAGTATCAAAAAATTGCTCTTCTGTCCATTGAACACGATGGCCGCGACGATGGTGAAGGTTGGCCACAAATAGTTCACCATGCCCACCTCGATGGCCTGGCGCGCCGTGGCGGCATAACCTATCGACAGCGCCAGGCACAGTTCATAGGTGACGAACAGCAGGCTGCCCCAGACCAGATAGCGGCGTGGAAATTCGCCCGGCCGCGTGTAGCCCACGGACAGCAGCAGGAACACCGACGCCACGCTGTACATCAACGCCGCCCCGCCAGTGGGTCCCAGCAGGTCGGTGACGCTGCGGATCAGCCCGATAATCGAGCTCCACAGCAGAATGGCGCCCAGCCCGGTCAGGGTGGCCTTGTTGGTATTTTTCATGTTCATGTCATTCAGGTGATGCAATCAAACGCCCGGTGTCGTTCGCGAGGGCAATACGCAGTGACAATTGTTGAGATTCCATCAATTATTTGCGGATACTATGTCTTTCAATAACTAAACTTAAACAGGTGCATTCATGTCCGTTCCCAAGTTAGTGTCCGCCAGCCTCGCCGTGTTGTTCTGCGCCACCGCAGCCGCCGGCACGCCAGCCTACCAGCCCTTCCCCAAGGGCTATGGCTATCTGGAACCGGCGGAAACCCGCGCGCTGCAGACGGCCGTAAAGACTGGCGACAACGCCATCGTGCGTGCGCACGGCTGGCGTTTGTGGGCGGGCATCATGCAACCGGCCGCTGGCCTGGACTGGCCAGTCTGGTACACCTGGCCCAACGGCACTGACGCGTTTGCCGACACCGCGGCATTGACCGCCACTGCGGCAACCGACACGGCGGGCGCGAAGCCATCCAAGCGCCACATGGGCCGCCTGGGCGCAAGCACCTTGACTCCCGTCAACCTGAAAAACACGCCAAGCTACCCGATTCCGGAACAGGTCATCAAGGCCTATCCGCGCGCCATCACGTACGCAAAGGATGGCAAAGTCAGCGGCATCCTCGATGGCATCCACTTCGCGTTCAACGGCGATATCATGATCGCGACGGAATCACTGAGCAAAGAAGCGCTCGATTTCATCCGCGATCCCAAACAGCCCGTCTACAAGAAAAGCACCCTGGACGCACTGTACAGCAAGGACGATCCTGCCAAGCGCGTGCATAACCTGAATGCGCCAGCCAGCTATGTCGTGACCAAACACATGTATTGGCCAGTGAAAGCCAAGGGTCTGACCGCCTTGCCCGTGTGGCACGACGACTTCAGCGCCAAATATACCGGTTATGCGGGCTACGAACAGTGGCATACCGCCGTTGCCATCGACCCGGACGGCAAGCAAGTCGGCCAGATGGCGAAGGTCAGCTACCTGCATGGCGTGTACAAGCACGACGGCACGACGCCATGGCCAAGCATCACCAAACTGGCCAAGGTATACGGCTTGCAGGACTTCTACCACCACAAGGTAAGCGACGCCGACTGGGCCAGTTTCGACGATGCCGACAAGGCCATCATCAACGCCGCCAGCTACTGGCTGAACGGCCAGCCATTCGGCGCAGGCGACTACCTGGTCACCGTCGCCATGCACATCAATACCAAGGAAATTCCCAGCTGGGGCCTGCAAAGCGTGTGGTGGTCGGACCGCCCCGACAGCATGCCGTACGCCGCCAACCGCCCGGCCGACATCCAGGCCACGGGGCCATGGAAACACTATCTGCTGACGGAAGCCTACGGCATCCCGGAAAAAGGCAATCCGGCATTGCTTCCCGTCGCCACCAACCCGTACATCGAACTGGTGACGCACCCCGTCGGCACCAGTTGCTACACCTGCCACGCCAACGCGGGCTGGCCCAGCAGCTTTAAAGCCATGACACCGGGTGTGGCCAGCTATCAAAATCCACAATGCCCGAACCTGCGCGCCTCGCTCAACCCCAGGAGCTCCTGCCTGGCACCGTTCACCCTCACGGATTTCCAATGGATCGTCCCGGATCGGGCGGTGGGGAACTAGCATACGCAAGAAATTGCAGCAGTGTGAATTGATGGCGGGAGGCGCATCCTGACGATGCACGCCGCCCCCTGAACAGTCATCTTTTCCCATACGCCATCATCCCGCCGAGTTCTTGGCCGCCCTGCTCAACAGCCAGCCCATGGTTTTTCATAGCCGCTCCTCTCTGGTGCAGGACGCGCGCCGGCATGACGTCGAGGTAAGGTCCGTCGATGTCTGTACGAGCGGATGGGAAGCATGCCTGGAGCCGATGGCGGACGGCAGACTGGCGGTACGCCTTGGTTTGAATAATATCAACGGGATGGTGAAAGAGGCGGCCTGGCGCATCGAGGAAGCCCGCGCTGCAGCCCCCTTCAAAAACACGCGCGATGCGGGGATATGAAGGCCCTGGCGTCGGCCAATGCCCTGGTAACGCTGACGGGCAACCGGCGCATGGCCATGTGGGATGCCGCGGCGAGCGTGCCGGAGCGGGATTGGATGCGCGCGACGACCATTGCCGAACCCATGCTGGAGCTGGCGCCGCCCACGGAGCCGATGACATCGTGGCGGACTACCGGCATGTGGGCCTGACACTGGGCCGGCATCCGCTTGCTCTCCTGCGCGAGCGCCTCAATAAAATGCGCTTTGTGCCGTCAGATATCCTGAACACCTTCAGCGATGGCCAGCTGGCCAGGGGCTGCGTACCATGACGTGAAGGCATGACGTACATGCTGTTTCCTACGTGGTAATCAATGGCAAAAAGGTCTGCTTTGGAGCTATTGTGTTGAAGAAGTCAAGCGGCAACAATTTCTGAAGGTCTCAGACCTTCAGGCAATCGCTGATCGTTCAACAGCGGCAGTTCTGGCCAGTCTAGGCTGGCAGGATTTCTATCGTAACGTCAACGTACCCGCGTTTTTCAACACAATTGACCACAAGCGGTCACTCGTGCGAGCAAGAAAAAATGGAAGATAAAATCATGCTCTTGCGGAAGATTCAATCAGCTATTCAGCAGATTCAGCCTCTGGCAGCGAAAGGCTGGCCGCCTGGGCAATCTATCCTACGACAACTAGGTTGGAGTGAGGGATTTGTGTCTGGAGGTCCTTCCGACCCAGCGCCAGGGCCGCTGTCTATGGGATTGATTGCCACTCGCGAACTCGACATGTACGGCGACAATCCCGATCTCGCCTTGTTGATCAACGATATCCAAGACGCTGTGAATTCACTTCATTGATCCGCCTACTTCGGTAATTCTATGACCGCTTCGGGTTGCGGAGCAGACATTCGGCTATGCGGCCGCGTTCTTCAATGCGATTTTCATTTTGAGCCGCTCCCGACTCCTTCCAACCGCACCTGTATCAATTCCAGTAAAGCCCGAACCCGCGCAGTCACGGAATGACGATGGCTGTACACGCCAAGCAATTGCAGCGGCGCAGGGCACAGGTCCAGCGGCACTTCCTGCAATCGGCCCGCGGCAAGATCTTCCTGGCATGGATAGGCCGCCACTATCGCAAAGCCGATGCCTTGCCGCGCGCCCGCCAATGCCAGTTCTCCGCTGTTAACGCGATAGCGGCTACGCACGGATACCTTCACGATTTCGCCTGTGGCGTCGAGAAACTGCCAGGGCTGGCCCTTTAACGCACTCAAGGTGGTAATGCAAGGCAATGACCTAAGTTCGCGCACTTGGCGCGGTATCCCAGTTTTGGCTAGCAGGGCCGGCGCCGCGACCACGATGCTGGGCAGCGTAGCGAGTTCGCGGGTGATGAAGGTACTGTCGTCCTGGCGCCCACGATGGAAGACGATGGACAGGTCCATGTCTTCCCGGAGAGCTTCGAGACCGGTCAGGCGCGTATCGCATTCCAGCTCGACGCCGGGATGGAGGCTGCAGAATTCGGCCAGGATAGGCGCTAGCAGCCTTGGCGCTTCGCCTGGCATGCACATCCTTAGGGTGCCGCGCAGTTCACGCTGCACTGCGCCAAGCTCTTCCTCGGTGGAGAGTAAGGCGTCGAGCAAGGGCTTGGCGCGTTCGTAGAGTAGCCTGCCAGCTTCCGTCATGCGCAGATGGCGAGTGCTGCGTTCCAGCAGGCGGACGCCCAGCATGCGTTCCAGCGAGGCGACGTGGCGGCTGACGTTAGAAGATGGCAGGGTCAGCAGGCGTGCCGCGCCGGCAAAGCTTTGTTCATCGACGACCGCCACGTAGACACGGACGGTATTCAGGTCGAGGGCATTGCGCATGATTATCCCGATTAAGGTATGAAAGCCGCCCATTTTCACATACTAGTACTCCACAGTGGCGGAATTTAAGATGCCGTCTCGTCCGATGTATCGCCGTCGGCGGCGCGTCGGGACGGGTTGAATAGGAGAGCTTCAGCATGGAAATCGGAATACTTGGCGGCGGCATTGCAGGCTTGAGCGTGGCGCTTGCCTTGAGCAAGCTGGGGTACAGTCCCCGCGTATATGAGCGCCGGGCGGGGCCTGCGACGATGGGGGCTGGCGTTACGCTCTGGCCCAACGCCGGCTTTGTGCTGGAGGAACTGGGGCTGCTGCAAGACATCGCTGCAGTGGGAGGCCGGCCAGTGGCCATGCACCGCCAGGATGCCGCGGGCAATTCTTTGGGGGGCATCGATATTGCGCTGCTAGATCAGATTATGGGACATCCGACCCATACGATTTTGCGCCGGGACTTGCAGGCGGTACTGCTGGATCATGCGGCACAGGCCGGGATCCCGGTAGAATTCGGGCATCGGGCGGTGGCGATCGACCTCGATGCTAGCGGCAAAGCCGTAGCGCGGTTCAAAAACGGGGTAAGCATTCGTCCGGATCTGCTGATCGGCGCCGATGGCCGCATGGACTCGGTGGCACGCCGGTTCGTCGCGGGGGACAACACGCCAGTTTATCAGGGCTTCGTGAACTGGGTGGGTGTGGCGCAGGGAAAGAGTGCCTTGGTGGACGATATCGCGATTCAGGATTATTGGGGTTCGGGGGATCGCTTCGGTTGCGTGGCGGTCCGGCCGGATTTGGTCTACTGGGCGGCGGCGCAGGCACGCCCATTGCCGGGGGCGACGCCCGCAGCGGATATGCGTAAGGAGATTGAGGATCTGTTCGCGGGATGGCCGGAGCCTGTCACCCGCATCATCCAGGCGACACCGGCGCATGCCATCCGACTGATTGCCGTGCACGACTTGGAGCCGCTGCACACGTGGAGCCGGGCCAATGTGCTGCTCGTGGGGGATGCGGCGCACGCGCCGTTGCCGACATCTGGCCAGGGCGCCTGTCAGGCGCTGGAAGACGCCTGGCATCTGGCGCGGTGTCTGGTTGGGGCGGACGGCTGCCTCGATGCAGCCTTGCTGCGCTTCGCGGAGATCCGCGGGCCGAAGACCGCGAAGCTGGCCGAGCAGGGTCGCGTTTTCGCGCGCGGCCTGTTTGCCACTGATCCTGAAACCTGCCGCATTCGCAATGATCGCGCCAAGGCGTCCGATCCCTTGCGTGACGTGCATGCCTTGGCAGCAGGATGGGCGCAGGGTTTGCCAATGGCCGGCTGCACGGATGGCACGCCGGTGGACAGCGTTGGCTCCGATAGTCTGTACCGTCTCTGAAAGACTATGCCAACGTAGACACCGCATAGCGTCTCCGGCCGCGAGACGCCTCACTATTGAGCGAGCCTGGCATTTTCGGACTGAATCGCCATCAGTAGCTTAGGCTCTCCTGATGCATGGTTGTCGAAAGAAGAAGAGCCGATGATCGTGTTCGGGTCTGGGGTCTTGCCAGGCACCTGGAGTGCAATTTAGTAGCAGCCTGATCCAACGACGAGATCGGGTCTGGCCTGTCTATCTCCCCTGCCCTGCTGAGACTCCTGCCGCGTTTTAGCAAAAGCCGGCCTTTGAATCGCCACCAGTAGCGCATGCAAGGCGTTTTACTGTTGAATGAAGGATCTTCTTCATGCAGCAGCCCTAAAGAGGCGCAAGATCGCCGCGACGGTGCGCGGCGGTGGCCTGTCGTGGGAGACCGGGCGGCAACGCGCTCTTTCAATCATCTGAAGATCCCACCGGAAACAGATGTTCAGCCATGAAATCAACGAACGCCCGGACTCTGGGCAACACTTGCCGATTAGACGGCCACAATAGCCAAAAGGTACTGGACGAACCGGACCATTCGTCCAGCACCGTCACCAGTTCTCCGCGATCCAGGGCCGGCCTGACCGCGAAATCCGGCAGGTAGGCAATGCCGTGGCCCTGGATGGCCATATGCCGCAGGGTCTCGAGGTGATTGCTCGTCATGCTTGCCGCGGGGCGCATGTCGAGGTCCTCGTCGCCGCGCCGCAGGCGCCATTTTTCCAGCAGGCCGGTGCTTGGGATGCGATGCAGCAGGCAAGCGTGCCGGGCGATGTCCTCGGGCCGTTCGGGCGTACCGTATCGCTCAAAATAGCGTGGCGCGCCCACGCAGACAAAGCAGCTGATCCCCAGGCGCTTGCTCATCAGGCGGGAATCGCTCAAGTCTCCCGTGCGCACTACCGCATCGAAACCTTCGTCCACGACGTCCACCAGCCGGTCGCTGAAATCCAGGTCGAGTTCGATCTGCGGATAGTGGCTGGCAAAGGCAGACAACACTGGCCACATCAATCCGCTGACCAGCGGCAGGCTCACCCGTAGTCGGCCTTGCGGGTTTGTCGTCGTGCTGGCCAGTTCATTCTCGGCCGCCGCGATCTCGGAAAGGATACGCCGGCAACGGTCGAGGAACAGCGCGCCTTCCGCTGTGAGGCTCACGCTGCGAGTACTGCGCTGGAACAGGCGCACGCCAAACTTCTGCTCCAGCCGTGCTACTCCCTTGCTGACCGCCGACGCGGAGATACCCAACCGCTGTCCCGCTGCCGCGAAGCTGCGCAATTCGGCGACCTGCACAAAGATCGTCATGCCGCTGTGGCTATCCATTCCACCTTCCAATTGATGACAAATCAGTCATGTTAATCATGATATCTGCACTATTTTTCCATGAATAGTTCCATTGTATCCTCAGTTATACAGTAGGGCCGTCGTGGCATTGCCGCCACAGCCATGAATCCGAGAGCGTGAGTCACTCTCAGAGGAAGCCAGGAGTGACTCGCCATCTTTAAGGGATACCCGATGAGTACCACCACCATCGCATCTGCGTCGGACGCGAGGGTTCATAAGACCCCGCTGATCGTGACCGGCTGCCTGACCGCTGCGGTCATTCCGTTGAGCATTGCCAGCCCCGCTGTGGTCGTTCCCTCGATCAACCAGGCGCTTGGCGGCAGCGCGGTCGAGCTAAACTGGATCATCAACGCCTACATCCTGACCTACGGCAGTGCGACACTGGCCGCAGGCAGCCTGGCCGACACCTATGGGCGCAAGCGGGTCTGGCTGTCTGGGATGCTGTTGTTCGCCTTGATTACGGCGGCGATTCCCTTCATGCCGTCCGTGCTCTGGATCGACATCCTGCGCCTCATCCAAGGCCTGGGCGCGGCAGCAGCCTTTGCGGGCGCGATGGCTGCGCTGACACAAGAGTTCGATGGACACGCCCGCACGCGCGTATTCAGCCTGATCGGTACGACTTTCGGTGCTGGAGCGGCATTCGGCCCATTTATGGCTGGCCTGCTGATCGACACCCTGGGATGGCAATGGGTGTTCTTTCTGCCGGCGCTCGTCGCCATGCTGGCATCCGCACTCATTGCACCATTTGCCCGCGAGACGCGCGCCCCCGACGCCACGGGACTGGATTGGCCCGGCGCCATCAGCTTTACCTCCGGTCTGGCCCTGCTGACCTACGGCATCATTCTTGCCCCCGAGCGAGGTTGGAGCCATGCCTGGGTCCTGGCTTGCCTGGCGAGCGCCCTCATGTTGCTGGCCGCCTTTGTCGTCATCGAACGCCGGCAGACCAAGCCCATGCTCGACCTGTCTCTGTTCGTCAATGCCCGGTTCGTCGGAGTGCAGGTGCTGGCGATTGCGCCGGCCTATGCGTACATCGTGCTGCTGGTCATGCTGCCAGCCCGATTCATCGGGGTCGAAGGATACAGCGCACTGGCAGCCGGGCAGATGATGATTGCATTGTCCGCGCCGCTGCTAGTGGTGCCCTTCATTGCCGGCCTGCTGGCGCGCTGGATCAACGTTGGCGTGCTCTCTGGCATTGGCCTCGCCATTGCGGCAGCCGGACTTGCCTGCTTGGGCTTGACGCTATCCGGCGATGCGCAAAGCGCGCGTTTGCTGGCGATGCTGGTGATCGGCATCGGCATCGGCCTGCCTTGGGGGTTGATGGATGGTTTGGCCGTGAGCGTTGTTCCCAAGGAACGGGCGGGCATGGCGGCCGGAATCTTCAATGCGGTACGCCTGGCCGGCGACGGGATGGCCATCGCCGCCGTGGGGGCCCTGATGTCCGCCAACATTTTCTCTGGACTGGTGGCTTCAGTGCCGAATGGCACATCAGGGCAAGTGGCGAATGCCGACCTGGTCGAAGCATCGAGCCGGTTGGCGATGAGCGATCTACCAAATGCGCTGGTGCATTTGCCGACGGCCGGACGGTCGCTGCTGTTGCAGGTATACGAGGACGCATTCCGTTTTCAGCTTCTTGTCTTGGCGGGCGCTGCGGCAGCGACGGCGATCCTGGTGCTCCTGCTGTTGGGCAGGGTAAGACGGCATGACTGATCGCAAGGAATTAAGACATTTACGTTACTTCCTGGCCGTCGCTGAAGAACGACACTTCACCCGCGCCGCCGAGCGGCTGCACATCAAGCAATCTCCGCTGTCGCGCGTCATACAGGAGCTGGGAGAAGAACTGCGTGTTGTGCTGCTCGCCCGCACCACGCGCAGTACACGGCTGACTCGCGCGGGCAAACTGTTCCTCGATCATGTACCGCGCGTCTTCGCCGCCTTGCAGCAGGCACGCGATAGCGTGAAAGCGGCGGCAAACGGCTTCCACGGCCAGTTGCGCATCGCGTTGTCCGACGGCATCACGCCGTGGCGCTTGAATTGCCACCAGTAGCTTAGACTCTCCTGCCCCATAGTCCTTGAAAGATGAGAAACCGATGGATCGTGTTAGGTCCTGGGTGTTCTGCCAGATTCCTGGTGTGCAATCGCGTGGCTGCCTGATCTACCGATGTGATCGGGGTGGGGTCTATCTCCCCTGCCCCGCAGAGAATCCTACCGCGCGCTAGCAAAAGCCAATCCGGCTGTGGCGGGTTCCGGTAGGCTATCTTCCATGCCTAAACACCTTGCAACGTTATAGCTGAGGTTTTGCGGGGCGCCGACTTTGACTTGATGCGTTGGCGGTAGATCGACAAAGTATTTCGTCATCTCCGATCGATCCAAATTTTGCGCAGCACGGCTTTACCCTGTGCATCTACGCCATGCACCTGAAAAACGTTCTTTGCCAGGTCAATGCCTGCAGTAGTCATCTTCATGGTGGACGCTCCTTTCGGTTAGGGAGATAGCCCCCCTATTTTGGCACCTAGATGCCTGTTTGAAAGAGGGCGTCCATTCCATTAGAACCTTCCGCGATACCGCACGAAGGTTGATGTCGTTCAAAAATCCGCGTATCGGGGCAGCAAGTCTTGATCGACTAATCGGATTTCGATGGAGTTGGCGATCTTGACGTGCTCGGGATTCTCGTCAGAGAATGGCGCGTCGGTGACACTGACGATGATCGTGCCAATCTGCTTCTTGTCGGCTCCCAGAACCGGCACTAGCGCGCGAGCCTCGGGTACTTGCTGAACAGTGAGTACCCGAGGCAGGTACAACATCCAGCCGATTCCTGGGCGGTCTTTGAAAACCTTTTTGTCAAAGTAGCCGGCCGATTCAATCGTCACGAAGGTGGGATGCCAGAGTACTATGGACTTGTGAATTAGGCTTGTGACGAGTTGCCAATCTTTTGCGAAGGCGCCAGGCTTTGCACGCAGTACCACCATACTTGTTTCCGGTATCGGTCGGCCAACGTACTGAACAGACGCACCTTCGCTGCCGTCGCGGCCATTCCACATGCTGACGATACGCGGGTCCACATCGTGCTTCAAGGACTCAGTCAGCACTGCAATTGCTGCTGTGGTCGGGCCAGCAGGCCCAAAAACTTTGTAAAGTAGCGCTTCTGCTTTTGTGTTGCCTTTGAGAAGCCATCCATCCAATATCGGTGAACAAGCAAGAAGCTCAGGCACGAGCCCATGCAGTTCATCCAGCATCGTCTTGATCTCAAGCGCGCTGGCATGACGGAATATGGTGGTAAATTCGTAGGGACGTTTCATGGATTGAATATCGTTTCGATTGGAAGCCGCATGGTCATGAGTGCTTTTGAGAAAAACCGATAACTTTTAGATTGCATGAAGTACCAGCGGAGTTGAACCGGTGGCATCGCCCACTATCGCCAGCATCCCTTGGAGTTCAAACGCGCATTGGTGGCGCTGCCGCTGCTACCGTGCGCCTCGGTAGCTCGCACCGCCCGCGAACACGGTTTCAATGCCAACCAGGTGTTCAGCTGACGCCGTCTTTACGAGCAAGGGCGCCTCGGCGTACCCGTGTTAATGCGTGACGATGTGATAGGTCGGCGGGGAGTGACCAGCGTAAAGCTGGTCGCATCCATAGTTCCAGAGAGGGGGCGGTCGAAGCGTCGAAGTAGGCGGCGTGCCCGTCTCTTACTAAGGCCGCATCAAATCCGGTCAGCGTGCAGCTACTGCAGATTAGGACGATGTGTACCAAAGGCCAATTGACTTGACCTTGTTGTCGAACAGTGATTATCCCCTGCATGGCAGGATATTTTCGTACCATCGAAGTGAGTTATCCTGTGTCAAATATCGACATAGCGAGGCAGCAAGTCCTGATCGACCAGACGAATTTCAATGGCATTGGCGATCTTGACGTGCTCAGGATTCTCATCATTGAAAGGCTCGTCGGTGACACTTACGATGATGGTGCCGATCTGCTTGTCTTTACCTTGCTCGCCCGTCGCCATGACGGGTACCAAGGCACGGGCTTCTGGCACTTGCTGGGTCGTCAGTACACGCGGCAGGTACAACATCCAGCCAACACCTGGACGATCTTTGAAGACTTGTTTTTCAAAATAATCGTTACGTGCAACTGTGATCAATACCGGCCGCAGAGAACCCGCGATAATGGACAGCAGCTCTTTCACTCCATGTATGCCAAGCCGTTTCGCCCCGACGCCTTTGTAGCTGATCTTAAACGACCAAGCGGGCCAGTCACTGTCGCTAAACCCAAGCGCCATAGTCGCGCCCTCACCCTCTCCAAGTTCGCCATTCCAGGCGCTGAGAAATCGGAATTTCTCGCCCTTGAACTGCGTCTCAAGTACGGCTTCGGCCGCTGTGGTGAGCTCTCCCGAAGCGTCGAAAACCGGATACAGAAACGACTTCTCTTTAGTATCCTGCGACAAAAACCAGTTCTTTCCAAGCGCCTCGGTTTTCTGCAAGAAACGGGCTACCATTGCGATTTTTTTGACGGCAGGTCGGAACGCAATGGATGGGTTCACAGCATCACGTTTAAATAAAGATTTTATTATCATGTTATGGAATGTAAAAAGTGGCAATGCCCAGCTCAGTTAACTGGGGGCGCATGTGCTTATAAGCGAGTGGCGTTTGGAAGTACCATGACAGCGAAGCTGGCGGGTTATTCTTGACAATGTTGGACTGAGCCGCGGCCTGCTTCAATGCCATATTCTCGAATATTTGTTCTTGAAAGTCGTATTTAAACTCACCGTTTGACTTAAAAAACTGGTCATAATCCGCTTTTGCTTCTTGCAACAAGCACAAGCGGGATTGGAAGCCGTCAAAGTCTCTCTCTTCAAACAACCATTCCATGCCTATCAGAAAACCAGTGATACGGGCTTGATAATCACGCGCGGCGGGCGACATGCTGTGTTTAACAGCCATAAGCGTACCCTTGTCTGGCGGGCACCGGCATCTTTCTTTGGTATCGCTTCGCGTCTCGGCACGCGCGAGGGGGGTGACGCGGGCGTCTTTTGCGTCTTCTGCCTCTTTTTTTCGTTTGCGCAAGGCTTCGTCCGTGAGCACTGCTCCCGCAGCGATACCCAAGGCTAACAAAATTTTTTCCACGACTGCTGGTATTACCAATATCGGTAGCGCACCCATTAGTGCTCTCCTTCCAGTTTTTTATCCATCACCGCGATCAGTTCGTCGAACCTCTGTTCCGGCGTGGCGCCAGGCTTGCGCAGGTAGGCATCAACCAGCGGGTCGTCATGAATCCCAGGCGCGTCGGCCGCCAGATACATCAGATGTACGATATGCGGCGTGGACCTGAAACCGATTCGAATGGCGTAGGTGTACGCCGCCTGCATGCGCTCGATCACGGCCGCCCGGCCTGGCTGGATTGCCATGTCGGCACGCTTGGCCAAAAATTGGTCCGCCACTGCGATGACGAAATCGCTCATGTCGCCGGTTTGCACTGCACGCCATTGCTCCTCACTGAACGTCAGCATCGTGCCTCCCTATGATTGCCCGCTTGCCGTCGAGCAGCAAGTGCCATTCATGAATGTGGCCAAACATCGCCTCCCGCTGTGCCGGCTCAAGTATTTGTGCCAGCTTCACCAACACGCGTGGATCCCAAAAGCGCAGCAGCGCTGCGCGGCCATCCGGTAGCCGTGTTTCCAAGTGTAGTTGCAGCAACTGCGCCAGGCCACCAAGGTCGTGCACGGCGAACAGCCAGGTAACGGAAGGTGTTTCTTGCTCCAGTGCGGCCACGTCTTCAAGAAACGAAGGCGCTGCTCCCGCCACGTCGACCAACCAGGGTCCCGCATGCGCGAGCGCAGCGTCGGGTGTGCCGGTAAATAGCGGGTAGCGCGTCCCATCCTGCGTCATGCGCGTTTGGCGGTGTGTCTCATATTGAACACCGTCGACCAGTGCGTATAAGCACAGCGCCGAGTGATGTTGCTGAAGTTGCTTCAGGCGTTCCAGGACGTCAATCAATATTGTCACTCCCTGATAACGGCGGTCGCGCCAGCGGCGGCAGCAGAAAGCAAGCATTCGAGGCAAATGCCGGAGTCGGTATTTGCGGCGATGTTGCCGGCGGTTTCCATCACGTCATTGTCGTCGACATCAGCCGGGTCGCCCACGCTAGACTGGTCCAACCAGATCGTCGTGATTTGGCCTGAAATCAGTTTTGCACCGCAAGCGGTCGAATCCAAGTGACGCGCATAACCATTGCCAGTGCCGTCCACGACGTCGGCCGGTCCAGATGTGATGGGGAACGTGCCCTTGCATTTGGGGCATACCGTCATGTCGCCGACGCGCGCTATATTCTTGCCATTGATGTCACAGGTGAAATCGGCGCTGATGACCGTGCCGCCATGACTGGTCTTGTCGCCCATGACAATGAAAGGTCTGCTCAAATGATGCTCCTGAATGGGTGCTGCAACGCAATAAGTTGCATTTATAGCATATTTTCCAGATACATCAGGTTAGCACGATTCAAAATTAACAATAATGCGGTTGGATCGAAGCGCAATGAACTTTTCTTTGTTCTAAATGCGAATTGGGACATTGATGCCGATGTAAAGGTAGACTTGAACCTTCCCCGGCATAACGGATGGTAAATGGTATTATTTTCGATCGAGCAACCACGGCAGAATGCCTGCTACTGAGCGGTATAACGACACAATTGGCTTCGACAGCCTACCCCTCATCTACTTGAGGCGCGAAATGGGATCGACGATTTTGCATGCTGGCGTTGGAGTTGCCATCACGGCTGACGCGACATGGCACCTGGCGGTATCGCGCCAGAACAGAAGCTTGCCATGGCCGCTTACCCCTACTTTTAGAGCGCTCTAAAAATGGGGAATTACCCCGCCAATCAATAAGCGAGAAAGATAATCATGTTGGATAAGAAATGGTGGCATAACGCCGTCGTGTATCAGATCTACCCACGTAGTTTTCAAGACAGCAATCACGATGGGGTCGGTGATCTGGCCGGCATCATCAGCAGACTGGACTACCTGCAACATCTGGGAATCAACCTGATCTGGCTGTCGCCAGTGTACCGGTCGCCGATGGACGATAACGGCTATGACATCTCCGACTATCAGGATATCGCCGCTGAATTCGGCACATTGGCCGAGATGGAGCTGTTGATCGCAGAGGCGGCCAAGCGCGACATCCGTATTTTGATGGATCTTGTGGTCAACCACACCTCTGACGAGCATGCTTGGTTCGTCGAGGCGAAGAAATCCAAGGATAATCCCTACCGTGACTACTACATCTGGCGCAATGCAGGCGCCGACGGCTCCCCGCCCGACCAGCAACGTTCGTATTTTGGCGGGGGTGCATGGGAATACGACGCCGCCAGCGATGAATATTACTTCCATCTGTTCTCGAAACGACAGCCGGACCTGAACTGGGAAAATCCACAGGTGCAGGCAGAGGTGCATCGCATGATGAACTGGTGGTTGGACAAGGGCATCGGCGGCTTCCGCATGGATGTGATCGATCTCATCGGCAAACAGGTCGACCAGCAGATTATCGCCAACGGCGCACAACTGCACCCGCTGCTGCAGCAAATGCACCAAGCGACCTTGGCCGCACGCGATGTATTGTCGGTGGGCGAGACGTGGAGCGCCACCCCGGAGAGCGCCAAGCTGTATTCCGACCCGACGCGTCAGGAGCTGTCGATGGTCTTCCAGTTTGAGCACATCACAATGACCCACGATACCAAGGAAGGGAAATGGAAGCCGCGGCCGTTCGATCTGATCGAATTCAAGCAGATCATCAGCAAGTGGCAGACTGAGCTGGCCGATGCCGGCTGGAACTCGCTGTTCTGGAATAACCACGACCTGCCGCGCGCCGTATCCAAATATGGCGACCCAGGCCGTTACCGGGTCGAGTCGGCCAAGATGCTGGCCACCGCGCTACATTTTCTCAAGGGTACGCCCTATGTCTATCAAGGCGAGGAAATAGGCATGACCAATGTACGTTTCGATTCCATCCACGACTATCGCGACATCGAATCGCTCAACCTCTACCACGAACGCACGGCCGCCGGCGTGTCGCCGGAGACGATGATGGCCGGCATCCACGCCAACGGGCGGGACAATGCACGCACCCCAATGCAGTGGAACAGCACACACAACGCCGGCTTCAGTACTGGCACGCCATGGCTAAAGCTGAATCCAAACTACCCCGAGATCAACGTCGCGGCCGCACTGGAACAACCCGATTCGGTCTTCTTCCACTACCAGAAGCTGATCGAACTGCGCAAGCACTGGGACGTCATGGTTTACGGAAAATACCTGCCTTTGCTGGAGCAGCACCCGCAGGTATTCGCCTATCGGCGCAGCCTGGGTAGCCAGCAGTTGGTTGTCGTCAATAACTTCTCCGGCGAACACGTCGAACTGGATCTGCCAGCAATGCTGCACGGCATAGTCGGGCAAGGCTTGATCAGCAACTATGCCCAGCGTGACAGCTGGACCGACCACCTCAGCCTGCAGCCATACGAATCGTTTGCTATCGCGTACGAGTGTGAGGCGGGGCGCGGGTAAAGCGTTGTTGTGCAATCACGTCGAGTCGCGCGAACGCCTGGAAAAATGGTGATGGATGGGTAAGCGCACGCTGGGCTGGCTGCACCGCTTCCGCCGATTACGCATCCGCTACGAACGCCGTGCCAATATCCACCAGGCGCTTCTCTCGCTTGCCTGCATACTCATCTGCTGGAGATACATTCAGCGGTTTTGTTAAGCGTTCTTAGACATATGAATCGAAATTTTTATCGTTCATTCAGTCGCTATAATTGCAACTAGTTGGCCAAAATTTCTTGGCCGTTCGCTCATGACAGGCAGCAATTTTTTCCTGTTTTGTAAATCCAAATTCAACGTTATTGACAAATTTTTCGTCATCAGATAAGTTTGCATGAATATTTTTCTTGGGCCAAGAGGCATATGGCCGCATATCACTGTCTCCAAATCCAGTCTTCTCAGGTTTGCCATATTTACTTATGTAGCGCTGCAGTGGAATTGGGGAATCTGGTACCCAGCGTATCCAACTGATAGCGAGAGCATTGTCCGTGTCTTGCTCAGCAAGGAACTTCCAAGTTTTCGACCTGGGATTGTCGTTGGCGGGCGATGCGTTGGTAGCCTCTTCGGCCTCTGCCTCTGTTTGGAGCTTTTTAAATGTGGGACGGGAGTCGCTGAACGCCATATAGTGAATTGCCACCAGTCGCTTAGACTCTTCTAATCCATAGTTCTTGAAGATGAAGAACCGATGGATTGTGTTAGGAGCCTGGGTGTCCTCTGAAGCACCTGGTGTGCGATCTAGTAGCTGGCTGCTCAAACGACGAGATCGGGGCTGGCCTGTCTATCGCCCCTACCCTGCACAGACTCCTCCCGCGCGCTAGCAAAAGCCGGCCGTCCCTAGCCATAACTGCCGGCGAAGGATGGCATAGCTGACGGGTGCAACAGCAGAGCGCCTGCTTTCGCGCGCGATAGCGGCACAGTTGGCTAAGATAAACTAGCCCGTCATCTGCTTCGTGCGCTCGGTCACGCTCTGATGGTGGACTGGTCATCGTGAGCCTCCCAGCCCGCCCAATTGCGAAAAGCAGTATTTTGAGCGTCTGAAGAGCGTCTGGCAAACTCGTAGTGATTCAAATATCGTGTGAACTGCGATCCACGCGAGAGCGAAAAATCATCTGAAAAACTATAACCCTTTTTAGGTTACAGTTTGCCTACCAGATCAATGACAGCTTCGCGTACCCAGCGTTGTCCGCTGTGGTCATGGTTGCGCTCATGCCACAGCATGCTCACGGCGAAGCCCTGCACAGGAAAAGGACATCCGACCACCTTGAGCACTTCGCCGCAATTACGCACCAGCCGTTCCGGCACCAGGGCGACAAAGTCAGAGTGCGCGACAATTTCAGGTACGAGCAGGAACGACGCCGCTGAAAGCACAACATTACGCTTATAGCCTAGCGCTGCGAGTCCTTCGTCCACAGGCGTCGTGAAGTCGCCTCCACGCAGCGAGACGATAACCTGGTCCAGTCGTGCGAACTGTTCAACAGAAAGTCCTCGTCGCAGTCCGGGATGCCTATGTCTGCCGATAAGCACATAGTGCTCGTCAAACAGATGCCGGCTGCGTAAACTGACCGGAGCATGCTCGGGTGTCATCAGCGCCAGGTCCACTTCGCCGCTAGCCATCTGCGCTTCCAACTGTAGCGGATCAAGATGGCGCAAAGCAAATCGCACACCGGGACCACGCTTTCGTAGCGCAACTACCAATGGCTGGATCACCGTCTTCTGCAGGTAGTCTGTACAGGCGATGGTAACGGTAAGTCGAGCCTTTATCGGATCGAAGTGGCGGTGTCCAGTCAATGTGGCGCGCACCTGATCTAACGCGTGGCGAAGCGGATCAAGCAGTTCGAGAGCCTTGGCAGTTGGCAGCATGCCACGTTGCACTGGTATCAGTAAAGGGTCATCGAACAGTTCGCGCAGGCGGCTCAATTGTGCGCTAACTGCTGGCTGGCTAAGGTACAGGCGCTCAGCCGCACGGGTCACGTTTTGTTCCACCAAAAGGGTTTCCAGTGTGACCAGGAGATTGAGGTCCAAACGCTTTTTGCTATCCATGAAATGGATAGTAGCAGAAAATTTTTTTGATTTCACAGATACCTTGAGGCAATGCAAACTGTCTCCACTCTCAATACTCTGTGAAAGCCACGCCATGCAGTCAACCAATAGAAAAATTCTTATCGTCCATGCTCATCCCGAACAGACATCCGTAACGTGTCAACTTGCCGAGATATCTGCCGAGGTACTGAAGGCTCAAGGCCACGAGGTAATGCAATCGGATCTATACGCCATGGGATGGAAGGCAGTGTTTGACAGCCAGGACTTTCCCAAACGAGTTAACCAGAAGCGCCTGTCTTTCATTGACGAATCTGGATATGCCTTTTCCAACGGTTGCCAGACTCCCGACGTCGAAGAAGAGCAGCGAAAGATCCTGGCGGCGGATGCGGTGATTCTGCTGTTCCCACTATGGTGGTTCAGCATGCCCGCAATCATGAAGGGGTGGATAGATCGCGTGTGGGCCTTTGGTTTGGCCTACGGCTACAAAGGGGCTGGCAATGCCTATCGTTACGGTGAGGGTGGCTTTGCCGGAAAGCGCGCACTGCTGGCGGTGTCAGTTGGTGGGCCGGCGGACGACTATTCTTCCCGTGGCATCAATGGGCCGTTGGAGCAGCTGCTCTTTCCCATCACACACGGCACTTTGTTCTTTCCCGGTATGCAGGTGCTACCCACATTCGCGGTATATGAGACTGCTCGAATCGATGGCAACGGCATTGCTGAAGCAACTATGGCCTGGCGCATCCGAGTGAAGCGACTGTTCGAGGACGTACCGATTGCTTTCCGTCAACAGAGCAGTGGCGACTATCCAGACCAGCATGTGTTGGCCGACTACATCGCACCAACTCAGACTGGTTTGGCGGCTCACATCGCCGCGCCCGAGGAACTCAGCGCCCCTATCCCAACTGCCTTTGGAGGGCTAAAGTAAAGGCGATTGTCATCCTCACGCATAGTACGGAAGCTTCTGGCGACGCACTGGACAACCTTCCCGCGCCGAATGCCAATGACCGCTGACACAAATGGTGTTCAGCAATCAAGCAACGGCCTGACGACCGGTTAAACTAAGCCACCTGCCGTGTGGTTTGCCGGCACACAAGGCCGCAGGGGTAGTCGCCTGATTCAACGACGAGATTGGGTCTGGCCTGTCTATCTCCTCTGCCCTGCAGAGAATTCTGCCCGGCACGAACAAAAGCTGGTTAAGCTTCGACGGTTTTCAGGCTCTGTCGCGAGGTTTGATTGCTGCGGCTCAGCGCTGCGATGGCTTGAGTTGGAGCGCGCCATCCGTTCCTTGAGTTGGATATCGGATAGCTTGGCAAACCCAAGTTATTCGCTGTAGCGTTATCCTTTAATGCCGAAGTCGGCGGTTTTGATCTTTGCCATTCGCCCGTCAGGATGGTGCCAAACAACGCCCTCAATGCGCCTTGTCGCCAGATAATCGCGGATTCCCTCGAAGGTACGCGGGCAATCTTCGAGTATGTCGCGCCCATGAGGCGCAAGAATGTGTTCGGTTAAGTTTTCAGGATTAGGGCCATGCCGTGTGCCAATCTTCGGGCCGCATACCTCATAGGTACCATCGGGAACCGGCAGGTTGTGAAATAGGTTTTTGCTACCCCATGCAATTCCCTCCATGATTCTGGCAGAATCAGGGCCGATAGCTGGAACCCACCCCGGCCAATGTCCGCTGACAGGGTCGGATTCGGGCTGAGCTGGAACAAATTCAGGAGGTGGTGTGCACCCAGCTTTGGCATCGTAACGTTTAAATACCTTACCCGATTCTACCAGGACGGCCATCCCGTCCCATTTGCGCGTAGCTACGCCATGTCCTTCCATTACCCATTCCGATCCTTGCACCACGTCGTTGCGAACGCAGCGGTCGCCGTCATAGTTGACGCTGAAAAACTGAAGATCAGAATAGCGCAGTGTACGAGGCCATTGCTGAGAAAGCAAATGAGAAAAATGTCAGGCGCGGCCTACGCCAGCGTGATGTGAAAACGGCCGCAGAAAGCGGCCGTATCGTTGAGGCTAGGCGGTGGAATAAAAATCCCATTGCCCCAAGTTTGCCCCAAGTTCGTATTTTGGCAGGATGAAAAATCCTAACTCATTGAATACAAACTAAAAATTTGGTGGGAAGTGCAAGTTTCGAACTTGCGACCCCTGCAGTGTGAATGCAGTGCTCTACCCCTGAGCTAACCTCCCGAAGCGAGGCGAATTATCGCATAGGTGTTGCGGCATCTGCAAGGGCTGGCGAGAGGAAATTTATCGTGCCCCGCTTCTTTCTCAGGCAGCCGCTGGCGGCGCCGTGACGGCGGTCCAGATGCACTGGCCTTTGGCGGCCTTGTCGAGGCCGGCGATGGTGGCTTCGTGGGCGGCGAGCTCGTCGGCCGTGGCGCTCTGGAAGATGACTTCGGCCAGCGGTACGATTTCCAGGGCGGCGCCATCGGCGGCCACTTCCACCTCTTCTTCCATGCTGAGACTGTTCTGGCCGCGCGTCATGGCCAGGTAGACATCGGCCAGCAATTCGGAGTCGAGCAGCGCGCCGTGCAGCTTGCGGTGGGCGTTCGAGACGCCGTAGCGGTCGCACAGGGCATCGAGCGAGTTGCGCTTGCCTGGATGCATTTCCTTCGCCTGCACCAGGGTGTCGATCACGCCATGCACTTGCTCGTGGACTGGCGGCAGGTTCAGGCGCTTGAATTCCGCATTCAGGAAGCCGATATCGAACGGGGCGTTGTGGATGATCAGCTCGGCGCCGGCGATAAACGCGCGGAACTCTTCCGCGATTTCCGCGAATTTTGGCTTGTCGCTGAGGAACTCCGTCGTCAATCCGTGGACGGCCAGCGCCCCCTCTTCCGAATCGCGCTCGGGATTGATGTATTGATGGAAATTATTCCCCGTCAACATACGGTTGTTCAGTTCGACCCCGCCGATCTCCAGGATGCGGTCGCCCGTGCGCGGGTTCAGGCCGGTGGTTTCAGTATCGAGAACAATTTGACGCATGGCAGATTCAGTCGTAAAAGCAAAAAGCGAAGGGCACAGTATAGCAAACCTGTGCCCTCCGGTTACGGCCTGCCCGCTGCTTCAGGGCAGAAATTTAGTTATCAGGCACGTACCGTTTCCACACCGAGGTTGGCCAGCTGATCGGCCCGCTCGTTACCGGGATGGCCATTATGGCCGCGCACCCAGCGCCATTCCACTTCATGCACGGCCTGGGCCGTATCGAGCGCCTGCCACAGGTCGACGTTCTTCACGGGTGCCTTGGCCGCCGTTTTCCAGCCGCGCGCCTTCCAGCCGTGGATCCATTCGCTGATGCCCTTCTGCACGTACTGGCTATCGGTATACAGCACTACCTGGCACGGACGTTTGAGCGCCGTCAAGGCTTCGATCACGGCCTTCAATTCCATGCGGTTATTCGTCGTATTCAATTCCCCGCCGTAAATTTCTTTCTTGGCGCCATCGGCAACCATCAGCGCGCCCCAGCCGCCCGTGCCCGGATTGCCCTTGCATGCGCCATCGGCATAAATCTCAACCTTATCCATCTTGCTGTTCCCGCCTTTTATTCGTGACCGGTGCGCCTGCGGGCGCCGTCGCCGGTTTCTTGGTCCACGCCGGACCGATCAAACGCATCCCTTTGACGCGCTTGATCGCCTGCACTATATACACTGCGCCCAGATATGGCCACCAGCGCGCACCGGCCTTGTCCATGAAGGCGTTGCGGCGCAGCCATTTTTCTGTCCTGCAAGCAGGTGCGTAGCAGCCGAAGTGGCTTTGGCTGACGCCCATGTTCAGCAATTTTAACCAGTCTTTCATGCGCGGCATAGAGATCAGCTCGCCCGCCTGCGGCAGGTAATGGCGTCCCGTGACCCGCCCCAGCCCCTGGCGCGCGCCCCACAGGCTGGCCGGATTGAAGCCGCAGACGATCACCCTCCCCTCCGGTATCAGCACGCGTTCGACTTCGCGCAAGACCTGGTGCGGCTCGGCAGCAAATTCGAGTACGTGCGGCAAGACCACCAGGTCCAGGCTTTGCGAATCGAACGGCAGCTCATCGAATGCCGACACCAGCGTCAGGCGGCGCTCCTGCGGCGGAAGCGAAGGCAGGCGCGCATCGAGCAGCCATTTGTTGGGCATGCGGTTGGCCGCCAGCGCGTCGAGCTGGGGCAAGCCGATCTGCACGGCATTAAAACCGAAGATATCGACAGTCAGGCTGTCGAGACATTGCTGCTCCCAGGCACGCACGTACAGACCGGCCGGCGTCTGCAGCCAGCCGTCAAGCGCTATAATGGATTTTTCGGATGCCACACTGTCCATTCAGTTTTCTCTTTTGCTCATGACCAATTCCCCTGAACACGCTTTATCGGTACTTGCCGTGCCCGCCTTTGCCGACAATTACCTGTGGCTGATCCATGACGGCCGCCACGCCGCCGTCGTCGACCCTGGCGACGCGATGGCCATTCTCGATGCGCTGCAAGCCCATCAGTTGACCTTGACCGCCATTTTACTCACGCATCACCACGCCGACCACACGGGTGGCGTGCCTGAATTGTTGCAGCATTTCGCCGTCCCAGTCTTCGGCCCGCGCAATGAGGCTATCACAGCCATCACGGAACCGCTTGCCGAAGGCGATGTCGCCTATGTGCCCGAGCTGGGTTTGCAGATGACCGTTATCGACGTGCCCGGCCACACCAAGGGGCATATCGCCTACGTGCGCCAGCGCGACGAGCGCAGCGGCGCACCGTGGCTGTTTTCCGGCGACACCCTGTTTGCCGGCGGCTGCGGCCGCCTGTTCGAAGGCACGCCGGGCCAGATGGCCGATTCGCTGGGCAAGCTGGCCGCCCTGCCCGACGATACCGAGGTATTTTGCGCGCATGAGTACACCTTGTCCAATCTGCGCTTTGCCAACGCCGTCGAGCCGGGCAATGTGGCCTTGCAGGAACGCATCGCCATCGACACGGAAAAGCGCCAGCAAGGTTTATCGACCGTGCCATCGACCATCGCCCTCGAGAAGGCCACGAATCCCTTCCTGCGCTACCGTGAACCGGCGATCTTGACCAGCCTGAAGGTGGAAGGCAAGCTGGCCACCGACGCTTCGCCCGTGGAAGCATTCGCGGCCTTGCGGATGTGGAAGAATAATTTTTAAGCGGATCCCTCTGCAATAAAAAATCCCGGCAGATGCTTTATGGCATCGCCGGGATTTTTTATCGATCTATTTGATCAGGATCAGATTTCCTCGTACAGCGGCAAGGTCAGGAATTCGGCGAACGATTCCGACGTCGACATTTCCTCGAAAATCTGGCCGGCGCGCACATAGGTCGGACCGTTGCCGCCCGGCGCATCGCGCTGCACCTTGGCCAGCTCTTCCGGAATCATGGCGCGCACCATCTCGGCCGTGACCTTGCGGCCATCTTCCAGCACGCCTTTGCTGGAACGGATCCACTGCCACACTTGCGAGCGGCTGATCTCGGCCGTGGCCGCGTCTTCCATCAGGTTGTGGATAGGCACGCAACCATTGCCGGCCAGCCAGCTACCCAGGTAATGGATGCCCACGTTGATGTTGTAGCGCAAGCCCGCCTCCGTGATCGGCGCTTCCGGCTGGAAGTTCAGCAGATCAGACGCTTTCACATCAATGTCGGGACGCTGTTTCTCGATCTGGTTCGGCTTGTCGCCCAGCACTTTGGTGAACTCGCCCATGGCCAGTTCCACCAGGCCCGGATGGGCAACCCAGCCGCCGTCGTAGCCGTCGGTGGCATCACGCGCCTTGTCGTTGCGCACGCCACCCATGGCGATGTCGTTCTTTTCCGGATCGTTCTTGATCGGGATCAGGGCTGCCATGCCGCCAATCGCTGGCGCGCCCCGTTTGTGGCAGGTTTTCAGCAGCAACAAGGCGTAGGCGCGCATGAACGGTGCCGTCATGGTGACCTTGGCGCGGTCGGCCAGGCAGAAATCCTTGTCCAGCTTGAATTTCTTGATGCACGAGAAGATGTAATCCCAGCGGCCCGCGTTCAGGCCCGAGCTGTGTTCTTTCAGCTCATACAGGATTTCATCCATCTCGAACGCCGCCAAAATGGTTTCGATCAGCACAGTCGCCTTGATCGTGCCTTGTGGCAAGCCCAGTTCATTCTGCGTCATGACGAAGATATCGTTCCACAGGCGCGCTTCCAGGTGCGATTCCATCTTCGGCAGGTAGAAATACGGACCGGCGCCGCGCGCCAGTTGTTCCTTGGCGTTATGGAACATGAACAGGGCGAAATCGAAAATGCCGCCGGAAATGCGCTTGCCATCGACCAACACATGCTTTTCATCGAGGTGCCAGCCGCGCGGACGCACGACGAGGGTCGCGATCTTGTCGTTCAACTTGTAGGACTTGCCATTTTGCTCCAGCGAAATCGTCTTGCGCACGGCATCGAACATATTGATCTGGCCCGTCAGCTGGTTATCCCAGTTCGGCGTGTTCGAATCCTCGAAGTCCGTCATGTAGCTGTCAGCGCCGGAATTGAAGGCGTTGATGACCATCTTGCGTTCGACGGGGCCAGTGATTTCCACGCGGCGGCATTCCAGCGCCTTCGGGATCGGCGCGATCTTCCAGTCGCCGTCGCGGATGTGCGCGGTTTCTGGCAAGAAATCAGGACGCTCGCCCGCATCGAGGCGCTTGGCCCGTTCCACGCGCACGGCCAGCAATTCCTGGCGGCGCGGTTCGAATTCGCGCGTCAGCTTGGCCACCAGCGCCAGCGCCGCCGGCGTCAAAATCTGTTCATAGCCGGGGGCGATTTCCCCCGTGATTTGCATGCCTTCTGGAAGTGCGATCGTATTCTGCGTCATGAAGTTCTCCGGTTTTTAATAAATATAGGCAAAGGTAATCTGGTGATCCAAGTATATGCTGAACGACTGCGCGGACAAGCTGGACAGAGCCGCAAAAACACTCTGCCGGGCGGCGCGTTTGTTCTATAGTATTGCACTATAAGGCATGGAAACGAGATTAAAAATCACTTCATCTATGCGTTTTTATCACAAGTGATGGCATTGCAGGAGCACAACATGGGCCAGTTCAGACAAATATCAACGTTCGTGGAAGTGGTCGCCAAAGGCAGCCTGTCGGCTGCCGCCCGTGCGGAAGGGATCGCCCCGGCCATGATAGGCCGGCGCCTCGACGCGCTGGAGCAGCGCCTGGGCGTCAAATTGCTGCAGCGTACGACGCGCAAGCTGGCCTTGACGAATGAAGGCGCCGCCTTCCTGGAAGATTGCCAGCGCATCCTGGGAGAACTGGAAGAGGCGGAAGCGGCCGTGGCCGAGCGCAGCGTGAAGGCCAGCGGCCATTTGCTCATTTCCGCGCCGGCCGGCTTCGGCCGCCAGCACGTGGCGCCCCTGATTCCCTCTTTTGTGGCCGAACACCGCGACGTGACGGTGTCGCTGAACCTGAACGACCGCCTCGTCGACCTGATCGGTGAAGGTATCGACGTGGCCATCCGCATCGCCAGCTTGTCCGATTCTTCGCTGGTGAGCACCAAGCTGGCCAACAACCAGCGCGTGCTGGTCGGCTCGCCCGCCTACCTGAAACGGGCGGGCACGCCGCGCATCCCGGCCGATCTGGCGAAACACAATTGCCTGGCGATCAGCAGCGAAGGCAGCCAGCGGGGCTGGACCTTCCGCGAAAACGGCAAGAATGTAATTCTGAAGGTGGCGGGCAATATGGTCTGCAACGATGGCGAAGTGCTGCACGACTGGGCACTGGCCGGCAAGGGCCTGGCGTGGCGCTCGATGTGGGAAGTGGGCGCCGAAATCGCCTCGGGACAACTGGTAACGGTACTCGATCAGTTCGCCGCGCCGGGCAACGACATCTACGCCGTGTTCGCCCAGCGCCGCCACTTGCCGCTGCGCATACGCGCATTCGTGGATTTTTTAAGGCATTCATATGCCCAGCCAGATTACTGGCGCGAACGGGCTATCTGAGGACGCGGGACCAAACCTGCTGCGCGTCGGCATAGGCGGCCTGCGATGCTCACCGGCTCGGCGCCCCCCGTACCTAGTACGGTTGCGCTTCTCGGCCACCTCTTCCTTCCGCTCGCGACGGTTTTGTCCGCCGTCGTGACGTATGAGGAAACAACCTTGGCAGCCGGATCAGCATTAGTTGGCGCAGGTTGGCGTAGGTCGGCTTAGCGTCGCGTAAGCCGACACATCCCCATTGTCGGCTTACGCGGCGATGCAAACATGCCAAAAAGAACGCGCAGCCCACGCAAAACCGGTGCCTCACGGAAATTCAGGCGAAAAAAAATCCTCGGAGACCGAGGATTTCTTTATTTCGTTTGATCCAGCGTATTAGATTGGCTGAATGTTCGAAGCTTGCTTGCCTTTAGGGCCAGCGGTCACTTCAAAAGAAACGCGTTGGTTCTCTTGCAGGGACTTGAAGCCGTTCGACTGGATAGCCGAGAAGTGAGCGAACAGATCTTCGCCGCCTTCGTCAGGGGTAATAAAGCCGAAACCCTTCGAATCATTGAACCATTTTACGATGCCAGTTGCCATTACAATTTCCTATTTCAGTTAAGTTGGGCTTGCGCCCGTTATATCGTTTGAAGCAAGAAAGAAATGACAGACAAACTGCACTACTACCTCGAATCCAACGATGCCCAATTATACCAACAAAACTGAGAAAAACCATTCTTTCGCAAAATAAACTTGCGAACACTACTTTAATAGCCAAATCCCCGTCTTGCGGCGCCCTGTACCAGCGGCATGGACACACTATATCCTAATCTGCGACGCGGGTGCTTTGCGTTGCATCAAATGAATCATTGCAACCACATTACTATGACGCGGTCACTCACGCGGTGAAGTGAGTGGCGGCCGCATCGCGCCCTGCCCAGTCCAATAGCGCTACCACTTGCGCCCGCACGGCGGGCCATTCCGCCACCGCTTGCGCAGGGGCATTGAGCATGGCACGCACCAGCTGCTCGATGCGCCGGCATTCCTGGCCCAGCGCGGCAAAGCCAAAGGTAGCGGCAGAGCCGGCCACCGCGTGCAGCGCGCGGTGCAGCTCCGTCAAGGGTTCCAGGCGGGGGCCTTCGCTGTCGCAGCGGCCGCTTGCCTGCGTGATCGCCTGCAACAGGGCCGGCACGCCAGCCGCATATTTTTCATTCAGGGCACGCAAACGCGCGCGGAAATCCGGATCGATCAAGGTTGCCATCGCAATACTCGCCTGAGTTGGCTTACTTGGTGCCGAAGATGCGGTCGCCGGCATCGCCCAGGCCCGGCACGATATAGGCGTGGTCATCCAGGTGCGAATCGAGCGAGGCGCAGAACATCTTGACGTTCGGATGCGCGTTCTGGAACACGGTCACGCCTTCCGGTGCGGCCACCAGGGCCAGGAAAATGATCTGTTCGTCCGTGACGCCGCGCTTCTTCAGCACGTCGACGGCATACACGGCCGAATTGCCGGTCGCGACCATCGGGTCGCACAAGATAAAGGTGCGCTCGTTCAAGTCAGGCAGGCGCACCAGGTATTCCACCGGCATGTGGGTAGCAGGATCGCGGTACACGCCGATGTGGCCGACGCGCGCCGATGGGACCAAGTTCAGCAAGCCATCGCTCATGCCGATGCCGGCGCGCAGGATCGGCACGATGGCCAGTTTCTTGCCAGCGATGACGGGCGCGTCGATGGTGACCAGCGGGGTCTTGATTTCGCGCGTGGTCAGCGGCAGGTCGCGCGTGATTTCATAGCCCATCAGCAAGGTGATTTCCTTGAGCAATTCGCGGAAGGTGCGCGTCGACGTATCGTGCTCGCGCATGTGGCTCAGCTTGTGCTGGATCAAAGGGTGATCGGTAATGAACAAATTCGGGAAGCGTGGATCTTGTTTCATGTTATTTTTCTTTCTCTGCTATCTGGCGCGGCGGCAAGCCTGGGCCGCAGGCGCGCTGTGTATCGATAAAATGATGGATTGCAGCATTATCCCAGCCCCCAGCCCGCCTGTGGCCGGAATTTTCGAAATAATTGCGTATCCGGGCCGAGGCAAACTCAGTACTCGCGCAGCGCGCGCGCCAGGATGGCCGCGCAATCGGTGCCGGCCGGCAAGCGTCCATACGCCCCGCCCGGCGCCTGGGCCAGCCGCGATTGCAGGAACGCTTGCGCCACGAACGGTGGCGCATGGCGCAGCAGCAAGGCCCCCTGCACGGCCAGCACGATGCGCTCGGATAATTGCCTCGCGCCAAATTCGTCCGTCTGCGGCCCGTCCAGGTCGGCCAGCAGGCGCGCGCGGTAGTCAAGCAAAATGGCATCGTCATCGCCGGCCAGCGCCAGCTCGGCCGCCAGAGCGTCGCGCGCGGCCGGCGACTTGCCGAAGGCGCGCAAAACGTCGAGGCACATGACGTTGCCCGAACCTTCCCAGATCGAATTGACGGGCAGTTCGCGGTACAGGCGCGCCAGCGGCGCATCTTCCACATAGCCGGTGCCGCCCAGCACTTCCATCGCCTCAAAGCCGAAACCGGGACCGCGCTTGCAGATCCAGTACTTGCCGGCCGGCGTGAGCACGCGCGCCAGCATCGCTTGCTGCGGATCATCCTTTTCATCGAAACAGCGGGCCAGGCGCAGCGCAAAGGCCGTGGCGGCTTCCGATTCCAGCGCCAGGTCGGCCAGCACGTTCTGCATCAGCGGCTGCTCGGCCAGCGGCTTGCCGAACACGGCCCGCTGGCGCGCATGGTGCAGCGCCTGGCTCAAGGCGGCGCGCATGATGCCGGTGCTGCCCAGCACGCAATCGAGGCGCGTGTGGCTGGCCATTTCCAGGATGGCGGGTATGCCCCGCCCCGGCTGCCCCACCAGCCAGCCGTAGGCATTGGTAAATTCCACTTCGGAAGAGGCGTTCGAGCGGTTGCCCAGCTTATCCTTCAGGCGCTGCACGCGGATGGCGTTGCGGCTGCCGTCGGGCAGGTAGCGGGGCAAAAAGAAACAGGACAATCCGCCCTCGTCCGCCTGCGCCAGGATCAGATGCGCGTCGCATTGCGGCGCCGAGAAAAACCACTTGTGGCCGACGATGCGCCAGGCGCCGCCGGCCTCGCTGCCGAACAGGGCTTGCGCCTCGGCCGGCGGCACGGGCACGGCGCGCGTGGTGTTGCTGCGCACATCGGAGCCGCCCTGCTTTTCCGTCATGCCCATGCCCACCAGGGCGCCGCGTTTCTGCTCCACAGGCAGGGAGCGGGGATCATATTCGCGCGAGAGGATTTTCGGCAGCCAGCGCTGCGCGATGTGCGGCAGGTCCAGCGCCTGGCGCAAGGCCGGCACCGAGGCATACGTCATCGTCACGGGACACTGCGTGCCGTTTTCCACCTGCCCCACTAATAGATAGGCCGCCGCGCGCGCCACCTGGGCACCTGGGCCGGGCGAGGCCCACGGCGAAGCATGCGCGCCCGCGCCCACGAGGATGGCCATCAGCTCATGCCAGGCCGGATGGAACAGCACCTCGTCGATGCGGCGCCCGGCGCGGTCGAACTGCTGCAACTCGGGCGTGTGGATATTCGCCTGGCGCGCCAGCGCATAGGTCTCGGCGCGGCCCAGCTTTTCGCCGAGCGCATCGATCTCCTGCAACGCCGCGCCGCCGCCCTCGCGCAGCAGCGCTTCGATCAGCGCCGGATCGCAGGCGAACAGATTGACATTTTCAAAAGGCGTGGCCTGGTTGAAAACTTCATGCGTGTCAAAGGCATTCATGGGAGTCTCCCGCGATTTGTTATCATGGCGCCCTTGCCGTCGCTGGCGCACCGTCAACACCGTCTGCCAGCCAGACTAGCGCAAAGCGCATGGCGGGGCAAGCGCGCCAGTGAAGGCAGGCGCAGATAAATGTTTCTAAGTGGAATGAAAATGCCTGTGGATGTCGCGCGGCATGATTTTTTTCATGGAAGGCAGGAATATTTACAAAACCTGAAGCAATGTTGCTCTATTTCATGTAATCGGGTGCTTTTCAATGATACATTTCGTGTGGATCGCGTTCCGATAGCCGCCCTTTCGGCCCCTATGGCACGCCTCACGCACGATGCACTCTTTCCGTTGGCGCCCTGCTCTGCAGCGAGCGCCGGCACTGATAATAAAAAGGTAAAAGCCAGCACGATGTTTTCCAGTACCCCATCCGCCGCCCACCGCGAGGCTCGCCACGAGTTGGACAACCTCATGGAAGAGGCAGGCGACGTCGTGTTCCGGCTCGATACGGACGGCCTGATCCTGTTTGCCAGCAAGCGTGCGGCCACCCTGTTTGGCGCGCCATCGGGCCTGTCCGGCCACTTGCTGCTGCCGCTGGCCGCCGAAGCGTCGCGCGCTGCGCTGCAAGCGGCGCTGGAAGACGCCTTGGCCGAACCGGGCCGCCTGGAAGTACGCCTGCAAACGCCGGACCAGGAAATCTGGTTCGAGCTGCGCCTGTCTTCTTATATGAATGCGGCCGGCGTGGCCGAATTGCTGGTGGTCGGGCGCGACACGTCGGCCCAGCACAATACGGAAGAACGGCTGCGCCACATGGCCACGCACGACGCGCTCACGGGCTTGCCGAACCGCTTGCTGCTGTCGGACCGCATCCGCATGGTGATCGCCCAGGCCGCCCGTTCGGGCCAGGGCTTTTCCGTCGCCACCATCGGCCTCGATGGCTTTAAAAAGGTCAACGATGGCCTGGGCCACCCCGTCGGCGACGCCGTGCTGCGCCTGGCCGCCGCACGATTGCGCAAGACCCTGCGCGACAGCGACACCCTGGCGCGCGTGGGCGGCGATGAATTCGTCGCCGTGCTGCCCGGCAGCGCCACGGACGCGCAGATCAAGCTGGTGACGGGCCGTCTGCTGGCCACCCTGCAGGCGCCGTTCGAAGTGGACGGCCACACGATCTACGTGGGCGCCTCCGTCGGCGTCTCGATCTATCCGCTGCACGCGGAAGATGAAGTACGCCTGGTGGCGCTGGCCGATGCGGCCATGTCGCGCGCCAAGGAAACGGGCAAGGCCCGCTGCCTGGTCTACAGCCCGCGCCTGAATGGCCCGTCGGAACACGATATTTCGCTGGAAGCGGCGATGTTCCACGCCGTGCGCGAAGGCGAATTCCTGCTCTTTTACCAGCCCATCGTCGACGCGCACACGCGGCAAATCCAGGGTTTCGAAACCCTGATGCGCTGGAAGCACCCGACCCTGGGCCTGGTGCCGCCCGTGCGCTTCATCCCGATTGCCGAAGCCAATGGCCTGATCAACCTGCTGGGCGCCTGGGCGCTGAAAGCGGCCTGCGTACAGCTCAAGCAGTTCCAGGAAGTGGCCAGGCGGCCGCTGTACATCTCCGTCAACATCAGCCCGCGCCAGTTCCGCAACGACAAATTCCTCGACGTGCTCGATGACGCCATCGCGTTTTCGGGACTCTCGGGCGAACACCTGGTGCTGGAAATTACGGAAGGCACCCTGATGATCGACCCCGTGCATGCGGAAACCATCCTCGTCAAGATGACGGAGCGCCGCGCGCGCATCGCCATCGACGATTTCGGCACCGGCTATTCCTCGCTCGCGTATCTGAAGCGCTTCCCCATTTCCGTGCTGAAGATCGACCGCACCTTCATCAAGGACTTGCCCGAATCGAGCAAGGATGCGGCCATCTGCAACACCATTCTCGACCTGGCCAAGCACTTGAACCTGTCCGTGGTGGCCGAGGGCGTGGAAACCGAGGAACAGATGCATTTCATGGAGTCGCGCGGCTGCCAGTATGTGCAGGGCTACCTGACGGGCAAACCGATGCCGGCCCACGCCGCGCTATCGGCCTTGAGCGACAAAACCTATGCGGCGCTGGTGCCTGCGCCGCCTGCCAATGAACCGCGCGGAGGGGTGCAATGAATCCAGGTCATTTCACGGCGCCGACACAGCTCGGCAAAAACACCCTGGACCTGCTGTGGGCGCGCACGCGCCAGCAGGGCGACATGCCCGGCTTCGCGAAAGCCATCAGCGCCATCCTGGGCGCCATGCGCGGCGAGGATGACCACGAATTCGACATCACGCAAACGGTGCTGTCCGACCCTGTCCTCACGCACAAGGTACTGCGCCTGGCCAACAGCGGCATGTATTCGGCCTTCGGCCAGCGCGTCAATACGGTCTCAAAGGCCGTGCTGGTGCTGGGCATCGACGCCATCGGCCACCTGGCGCTGGGACTGAAACTGATCGAGGAACTGTCGCAGGCGTCGCCCGATTCCGTCAGCGCCCACGTGGAAATGGAAAAGGCCGTGCTGGCCGGGATGGTGGCGCAGCAGGTGGCCACCAGCGCCGGCAGCCTGCAGGCGGAGCAGGCTGTCGTCTGCTCGATGCTGCACACCCTGGGCCGCATGATGGTGACGTTCTACATGACGGACTTCTGGGCGCGCATGCAGGCGCATGCGGGTCCCGGCAACGAGGCGGCCGCCGCGCGCGAAATCCTCGGCCTGTCGCTGCCGGAAGTGGGCTATGCCACGGCCGCCCACTGGGGCTTGCCGCAACACCTGATCAACGGCATGCGTCCGATGGACCCGTCGCCGGACAACTCCCCCGTCAGCGGCGCCGACTGGATGGCAGGACTGTCGACGATGGCGGCGCGCTGCGCCGACTCGCTGTGGCATGACGATGCGGCCGGTGCGGCGCAGGTGCACGCGCTGATCGACGATTATGCGGGCACCCTGGGCATCACATCGACCGATCTGGTGGCCGCCGTGGACAAGGCCAAGGCGATGGCGGCGGCCGACCTGTCGATCGCGCCCCTGTCGAAACCGGCCGAGCGGCGCGCGCGCCAGCTGGCATCGACGCGCATGCGCGCCGAAGGCAACCGCGTATTAATAGGTGGCCTGGCCGACCTGCGCGGCGCCATCGGCAGCGCCAGTCCGGGACAGATGGTCTCGATGGCGCTCGAAACGCTGCACCAGGGCTTTGATTTTTCACGCTCGGTGGCGTTCGTGCGCAACCACAGGGATCATCTGTATTCGGCGCGCATCAGCATGGGCGAAGGCATGGCCGACCTGCAGGACCTGATGGTGTTTGGCGACGCGTATGAACCGAACGTCTTCCACGCGGCCCTCAACAGCGACCGCGTGATCTTCATCGACAATGCGCGCGACCCGAAATTTGCCGCCAAGCTGCCGCAATGGTGGAAAGCCACGCTGTCGGAAGCACGCAGCTTCGTCGTGCTGCCCCTGTCGGCCAACGGCCACCCCACGGGATTCCTGTACGGCGACTGGGACGACAGCTTCCCGCCGATCCAGTTGAACCAGACGGAGTTCAACCTGATCAACGATATCCGGGCGTTATTGGTGCAGTCGGTGGAGATGCGCCATCAACTCGAGCTGGTGGCGAACAAGGTGGCGTGACAGGAAGCGCCGACAATGGCGTCGGATTACGCGCAAGCGCTAATCCGACCTACATGGCATGGGGCGTAGGTCGGATTAGGGCCGCAGGCCCGTAATCCGACAACATTCAGCTTATTTCAACTTCGGCGTCGAAACCGACACATCGCCGCATTGCGCGCGGTGCATCAGGGCGTGGTCGATCAGGACCAGCGCCAGCATGGCTTCGGCGATCGGCGTGGCGCGGATGCCCACGCACGGATCGTGGCGGCCGAACGTTTCCACCATCACGGGATTGCCTTCTTTATCGATCGAGCGGCGCGGCGTGCGGATCGACGAGGTCGGCTTGATGGCGATCGAGACGCTGATATCCTGCCCCGTCGAAATGCCGCCCAGTACGCCGCCGGCGTTATTGCCGATAAAGCCTTCCGGCGTCAGTTCGTCGCCGTGCTCGGAACCCTTTTGCGCCACCGAATCGAAACCGGCGCCGATTTCCACGCCCTTGACGGCATTGATGCCCATCATGGCGTAGGCGATGTCGGCATCGAGCTTGTCATAGATGGGCTGACCCAGGCCAACAGGCACGTTTTGCGCGCTCACATCGATGCGCGCGCCGATGGAATCGCCATCGCGACGCAACTGGTCCATCGCCGCTTCCATGCGCGCGATCAGTTCCGCGTCGCCGCTGGCGGCAAAGAATGGATTCGCATGCACGTGCTCCCAGGACTGGAACGGCACGGGAATGTCGCCCAACTGACTCATGCAGCCCTTGAAGGTGGTGCCGTATTGCTGCAGCAGCCATTTCTTGGCGATCGCCGCCGCACCCACGACGGGTGCCGTCAGGCGCGCCGAGGAGCGCCCGCCGCCGCGCGGATCGCGCACGCCGTATTTATGCCAGTAGGTGTAGTCGGCGTGGCCGGGGCGGAAGCTTTCCGCGATATTGCCGTAATCCTTGCTGCGCTGGTCTTCGTTGCGGATCAGCAGCGCGATGGGCGTGCCCGTCGTCACGCCCTGGTACACGCCGGAGAGGATTTCCACCGTATCGGATTCCTGGCGCTGCGTCACGTGGCGCGAGGTGCCCGGCTTGCGGCGGTCCAGTTCAGGCTGGATATCGGCTTCCGACAGGATCAATCCTGGTGGACAGCCATCGATCACGCAGCCGATGGCCGGACCATGCGATTCGCCGAAAGTGGTAACAGTAAACAGCTTGCCAAAAGAATTGCCGGACATAGTAGGAAGTGTAAGGACTGGAAAACTCAATTCTACCAGCCTGCGGCGCATGCCATGCCGCTAATGCCGCAGCAAGGCCGGATATTCCCCACCGATCTCGCCATTTTAAAATCCCGCGTATTTTTTCATATAAAAAATACCAAATAAGAGTTGCAATCATGCAATACAAGAAATATTGCACTCCACAGGATACTTAAAAAAACATTTTGCTTATTAAATAGCTATATACTTGGATGATGGGCGATCAGAAAATGGGCGAGTCTCGGCAACACTTGAGTGCTGCTTTTTCGATGTGCCCTGAGTGCATCAGAAATGGCCAGGGCCAGGCGCGCCGCCGAAGACAGTACGCGAGTACGGCGAGGCGGTGCAACAACGCCATGGACATTTCTGATGTACTCACATCCCGTACTGAGTCATCCTGGAGAAGCTATACATGCCCGCACCGATCATCCCCCTTGACGCCAACAAGGACGATCACGACGACCTGGTATTCCTCGATGAGCAACCAGCGCCGCCGCTGGCCGTCGCACCGCGCAGCGTCTGGCGGGTGATGATCATCGACGACGATGAAGACGTCCACTCCACCACCACTTTCGCCCTGGGCAACCTGGAAATGCAGCACCGCCCGCTGGAATTCGTGCATGCGTATTCGGCCGGCCAGGCGCGCGAACTGCTCAAGCATGAAGACGACATCGCCGTCATCCTGCTCGACGTGGTGATGGAACAGGATGACGCGGGCCTGCACCTGGTGCGCTATATCCGCGAAACCCTCAAGATGACGGACGTGCGCATCATCCTGCGCACGGGCCAGCCCGGCTACGCGCCGGAAATCGACGCCATCCGCGATTTCGACATCAACGACTACAAGACCAAGTCCGAATTGACGCGCATCAAGCTGTTTACCACGGTGACGGCCGCCATCCGCTCGTACGAACAGATCCGTTCGATCAGCAGCAGCCGGCGCGGCCTGGACCGTATCGTCCACGCCAGCACGCAGCTGATGGCGCTGCACGGCGTGCAGAATTTCTCGGCCGGCGTGCTGGCGCAGATCGCCGACCTGCTGGGCATCCGCGCCGACGGCGTGCTGTGCGTGCAGGACTTGCAGGACAACGGCTCCCGCGAACTGCTCGTCTCGGCCTGCACGGGCAGCTTTTCCAGCTTGCCGCACAGCGCCCTGTGCGGCCTGCAAAACCCCCGCGTGATGGCCGCCATCGAACACACGCTGGCGCAACGGCGCAATGTGTACGCACATGACTACGCCACCCTGTACTTCGCGGGCAAGGCCAGCCGCGACGCGGCCGCCTACCTGGTGCTGCCGCGCCCCCTCTCGGCCATCGATGAAAGCCTGCTGGAAGTCTTCTGCAGCAACGTCGCCGTGGGCCTCGACAACGTCGAGCTGGTGTCGCACCTGCACAATGCCGCCTTCTACGATCAATTGTCGAAGCTGCCCAACCGCACGCGCCTGGTGGAGATCCTCGACGCCACCCTGGCCGGCCCCGCGCGCGACGACGCCACCCTGTCGCTGGTCGACCTCGACCATTTTGCCGAGACCAACGACGCGCTGGGACACCAGTTCGGCGACATGCTGCTGGTCGCCGTGGCCGGACGCCTGCAAACCCAGCTGGGGCCCCACCTGACGGTGGCGCGCCTGGGCGGCGACATCTTTTGCGTGCTGGGCGACTCTTCGCAAGTCAACCCAAGCAAGATCCTGGCCCTGTTCCAGGCGCCGTTCTGCATCGATGGCCAGGACGTGCAGCTGTCCGCCACCCTGGGCCTGGTACGGCTGGGCGAGCATGCGGGCACGGGCGCCGACGCGCTGAAGGATGCCGATATCGCCTTGAAACGGGCGAAAAGCCAGCAACGCGCCGGGCACTTCTATTTCTCGCGCAGCATGGGCATCGAAATCCGCGAACGGGTGCGCATGATGCATGCGCTACGCACGGCCTTCAGCCAGGACCAGCTGTTTGTCGTGTATCAACCGCAGATCGACCTGACCACGCGCCGCCCCGTGGGCGCCGAAGCGCTGCTGCGCTGGCAGACGCCGGACGGCAAGTTCATCTCGCCCGACCGTTTCATCCCGATTGCCGAGTATTCGGGCATCATCATCGACCTCGGCGAATGGGTGCTGCGCACGGCTTGCCGCGAACTGGTGCTGCTGCGCGAGCAGGGCCACCGCAATTTCGTCATGTCCGTCAACGTATCGCAAGTGCAGTTCCGCCACCCGCTGTTCCTGGAAATGCTGCGCGCGGCGCTGGAAGAGACGCAGGCGCCGCCCGAATTCATCGAGCTGGAAATCACGGAATCGATGGCCATGGAAGAGCCGGACCTGCTGATCAAGATGCTGTGGCAGATCAAGCAGACGGGCGTGAGCATCGCCATCGACGACTTCGGCACGGGCTTCTCATCCCTGTCCTACCTGCAGCGCCTGCAAGTCGACCGCCTCAAAATCGACCGCGCCTTCGTCACCGAGATCACGGGCTCGGCGCGCGGCAGCAGCATCGCCGAAATGGTCATCCAGCTGGGCCGCAACCTGGGCCTGGCCGTGATCGCCGAGGGAGTGGAAGACGAGCGGCAAGCACAGATCCTGCAGGCGCTGGGCTGCCCCATGGCGCAAGGCTTTTTGTTCGCCCGCCCGATGACGGCCACGGCGCTGGGCACCTGGCTGAACAACGAAGCGCTGCAGGGCGCCGCATAGGCGCCACCTTGGCTAGCCAATGCAAAACGCCGGCAGTTGCCGGCGTTATTTTTACTGCATGGGCGAAACTTAGTCGGTGGTTTCGGCCGGCCAGTCGCGGATGTAGGCCTTGAGCATCTGGTTTTCAAAGCTTTGCGCTTCGAGCACGGCGCGCGCCACGTCGTAGAAGGAAATGACGCCCAGCAAGGTCTTGGCATTCATGACGGGCAGGTAGCGCGCGTGTTTTTCCAGCATGATGCGGCGCACTTCATTGACTTCCGTATCGGGGGTCACGGTGATCGGGTGGTCATCCATGTGCTTGCGCACGGTGCCGCCGCCGATCTGGCCCGCGTTTTCATGCAGCGCGTTCAACACTTCGCGGAAGGTCAGCATGCCGACCAGGTCGCCAAATTCCATGACCACCAGCGAACCGATGTCCTTTTCAGCCATGGTATTGGCCGCGTCAAGCAGGGGCTGGTCAGGCGTGACCGTGTAGAGGATATTGCCCTTGACTTGGAGAATTTCAGATACTTTCATATTGGCCGTCCTGTCCGCGTGATTGGTATTTTAGTTATTCTAGCCCTTACTGCGACTGTAGCCTATGCCTGCGGAAAAATCCAGCCTTGCGCGCAATCAAATCGAGGGGGATTGTCGGGCAAGAAAAACGTAGCGAGCGGATGCGCGGCGCGGCCGAGAAGCGCAGCGGTACGCGAGTACCGTGAGCATCGCCGGCCGTGCCCCGCGACGCGCAGTAGTTTTTCTCACGCTCTGCGGCGGAACCAGCCGGCGATGGACAGGCGCTCGCGCGCCGTCGGCAATACTTCGTGCAGCATCTCGCCCGACATGAACATCGCCATGCGGCCCGCTTGCGGCAAGACGTCCACCACGGGCCCGCCCTGCGGGTGCAGGCGCAGTGCGCCGCCGTGCTCGGGCAGCCAGTCGTCGTTCAGGTACAGCACGACGGACACGGTACGCTTGTCGTCATCGCGGAAACGGTCCAGATGGGCCCGGTAAAAGGCGCCCGGCGCGTACAGGGCAAAATGGCTTTCGTACTCCTCCAGTCCCAGGAACAGCTCACGGTTGAGCATGCAGCGCAGCGCTTCCATCTGTTCCAGGTAGCGGTCGCACGCTTCCGAGCGGCCCGTTTCCAGCCATTCGATATGGTCGCCGCGGATGTCCGGCTGCAGCAGCGGTGCATGGCCGCTGCCCACGCCGGCGCCCTTCATCTTGCCGCTGAGCATGGATTGCACGCATTCGGCGGCCAGCTGGCGGCTCAGTTCGGGGGAGATGAAATGCTCTTGCATGAGCCAGCCTGCCTGGCACAGGCCGTCGACGATAGATGGTCCGGGAACGGCAAGGGAGCCGTCGAACGATATTGCGGGCATAAAATCTTTCCTGGTGGACATGCGATGAGAGTTCGCCTGAAGCCCAGGATTTCGCTTGCACGCAGCAGCCTCTCCTGCGGCGCGGCGCACGCGCGCAGGTAAAACAGCCCGAATATCGCTGATCCGGTATCCTACCACCGCCGTGCCGCGCCGGTCACTTTTTTTACACTTCAGGTTACACGCGCCACCCGCCAGCACGGCGCCATGCGCCCTGCACAGGAGCTCTTTTGCTCGGCTGCAAATCAGGTTACGATCTTGCCACTATAAAACTTGGCGGAGACACCATGAGCGGCCCGAAATACCCCGGTTTCGATACTTTATCCCTGCACGCGGGCGCCGCGCCCGACCCGGCCACGGGCGCGCGCGCCACGCCCATCCATTTCACGTCCTCGTTTGCCTTCAAGAGCTCGGAGCATGCGGCCTCGCTGTTCAATATGGAGCGGGCCGGCCACGTGTATTCGCGCATCTCGAATCCAACCAACGCCGTACTGGAAGAGCGCATCGCCGCCCTTGAAGGGGGCGTGGCCGGCATCGCCACGGCCAGCGGCCAGGCCGCCATGCATCTGGGGCTGTCCACCATCGCGGGCGCGGGATCGCACATCGTCGCTTCGCGCGCCCTGTACGGCGGCTCGCACAACCTGCTGGCCTATACCCTGAAACGCTTCGGCATAGCCACCACCTTTGTCGATCCGCGCGACGTGGACGCCTGGCGCGCCGCCATCCGCCCAGATACAAAAGTGCTGTTTGCGGAAACCCTGGGCAATCCCGGCCTCGACGTGCTGGACATCCCGACCATCGCCGCCCTCGCGCACGAACACCAGTTGCCGCTGATGCTAGATTCGACGTTTACCACGCCGTATCTGCTACGCCCCTTCGAGCATGGCGCCGACCTGGTGTTCCACTCGGCCACCAAGTTTTTATGCGGCCACGGCACGGCCATCGGCGGCCTGCTCGTCGATGGCGGCACCTTCGACTGGCAGGCGGCGTACGACAGGACGGGCCGTTTCGCCGAACTGTGCGAACCGTATGAAGGCTTCCACGGCATGGTCTTTGCCGAGGAATCGACGGTGGCGCCGTTTGCCCTGCGCGCGCGGCGCGAAGGCTTGCGCGATTTCGGCGCCGTCATGAGCCCGCACAACGCCTTCGCCATCCTGCAGGGCATCGAAACCCTGGGCTTGCGCATGGACCGCCACGTGGCCAACACGCGCAAGGTGATTGACTTCCTGCTGGCCAATCCGGCCGTGGAATCCGTGTCCTATCCCGAACTGCCGTCGCATCCCGACTACGAACTGGCGAAAACCCTGCTGCCGAAAGGCGCGGGCGGCGTGTTCACCTTCCGCCTGCGCGGCGACCGCGCGGCGGGCCAGCGCTTTGTCGACAGCCTGAAGATCTTTTCGCACCTGGCCAATGTGGGCGACGCCAAGTCGCTCGTCATCCACCCCGCCTCCACCACGCATTTCCGCGTGCCCGACGATCAGCTGGAACAGGCGGGCATCACGCAGGGCACCATGCGTTTATCGGTAGGCCTGGAAGACGCCGATGATTTGATCGAAGACCTGGCCCGTGGCCTGAAACTGTCGCAGAAAGGCGCCTGAGATGCTGTTCACCATCGACCATACCGTCGCCTACTGCTACACGGGCGGCAAACCATACAACCCGGGCCAGCCGACGGCCGTCTTCATCCACGGCGCGCAGAACGACCATTCCGTGTGGGCCCTGCAAACGCGCTATTTTGCCCACCACGGCTGGAACGTGCTGGCCGTCGACTTGCCCGGCCATGGGCGCAGCCTGGGTACGGCCAAGGATAATGTCGCAGACCTGGCGCGCTGGATACTGGCCTTGCTGGACGCTGCCGGCGCGGCCAAGGCCATGCTGATCGGGCACAGCATGGGGTCCCTGATCGCGCTGGAAGCGGCGCACCTGGCGCCGGAGCGGGTCAGCCACCTGGCCATGCTGGGCTCCACCTACCCGATGAAGGTCTCGCCGGCGCTGCTGGAAACGTCATTGAGTGATGAACAGGCGGCCATCGACATGGTCAATATCTGGTCGCATTCGTCGATCGCGCAAAAGCCGTCGTTTCCCGGCCCCGGCTTCTATGCCATGGGCGGCGCGCGGCGCTTGAAACAGCGCATCGCCGCCCTCAATCCCGATCACGTGTTTCACACGGATTTTTTCGCCTGCAATGCCTACGCGAACGGCGAAATCGCCGCCGCTTCGGTACACTGCCCGACTTTATTCATTTTCGGCGCGCGCGACATGATGACGCCGCCCAAATCGACCCGGCTGCTGACAGCGGCAATCGCGCATGGCACGGTGGTGCAGGTCGACAGCGGGCACGAATTGATGGCCGAGCAGCCCGACGCCGTGCTCGACGCGCTGTTTGCGTTTGCGCAGGCAGCGTGAGCACATGTTTTTTTAGGATAGATGGACGATGTTGCTGAATACCCTGTTTGACGAATTGACTGGCCGCGGCAGCGGCACGGAAGATGAACGCTACGAACGCTATAAATGGCTGGAACAGCTGCGCTTCACCAACCCGCTGGCGGACGAAGGCGGTCCCATGGCCGGCATTCCGTATTACCAATGGTGCCGGCTGCCGCAGGCGCTCGTCGTGGCGGGCCAGCACACGGATCTGCTGGTCGGCACCACGAGCTCCCAGTACCTGGTCTTCGAGGGCCGCCACGCGGCAGCCTTCGCGGCCGAACTGGGCCTGCAATACGACGCCAACAACCGCATCGACCGCCCCGGTGGCCTCGACGAGCTGCTCGACGCCTATGAAGAGCAGGCGGACGGCAGCTGGAACACCCTGCCGGATGAACCGCCAGCGCCACCGCTGGCCGGCTGGGACGACGTGTACTTCCGCGTGCGCGACCTGAGCGACGGCAGGACCATCCAGAGCGTGACGACCATCGCCTACGAGAGCAGCCGCTTCCCTGGCTACACCCTGCTGGGCACGACCATGGTGGGCGTCGGCGCCATCATCCACGACGACGAAACGGCGCAGTATATGCAGCAAATCTTCGCCGACTGGGCCATCCAGCGCGATTGCGCCGCCACCTGCCCGGCGTCGTCCACGCCCTGGCCCCACACGCCGCGCCAGGTGCCGCCCTCCCCGTTCGACTTTAGCCGCAACCTGGCTTACCTCGACGCCCTGCTGGCCGCCTATGTCCGTGCGCAGGCGCAGGCGGAAAACGACGGTGGCGACGCGGCCTACTGGGCGTGCGCGGCCGCCAGCACGGCTTACCAGGTCTTCTCGCTGCGCTACACGGCAGGCTTGCCCTTGCCTGACGTGGAAACGGCGCTGGAAGCGGCCGTTGCCGCCTGCGAAACGGCGCGCGCGGCCCTGGCCGAGGCCTACGATGACGACGCCTTGCCCGCCTTTGATTTCGAACAATTGACGGACTATGCGCGCACCCTGCAGCTGCTGGGCGCGACCCTGCTGTTCGGCCGCCACGACCTGGCCGCGCGCCTGACCGCCCTGCAGACGGCCTTCGATGGCGAAGATGGCGTGTACGAAGCGCTGTTGTCCGCCATCGATCCGCAGCGTCCCGCCGTCGACGAATGGTATTTCGCCGAGCCCTATTCGGCCCTGTACGAGTGCCTGGACGCGGACGATCCCGCGCAGCAGCTCGAGCATCTGCGGCATTACCTGGCTACCTGGCATGGCGCGCTGGTGCGCGAAGACTGGTTCAACGGCCATTTGCGCGCGCAGGGCCTGGGCGGCTATTACGGCCTGTGGGCCTTCGAGGCCGCCGCCGCGGCAAAGCAGCTGGGACTCGATCGCGGCGCGCTGGCGCACTGGGTCATGCCGCCGGCGCCCTGACCTTCCAACATTTTGAACGAAGAGACATGATCAATACCGCAGCCCTGTTCAGCACCGCCTTTTTGCCCGGCCAAGCCGGTTTCGACACCGACGCCATCACGGGCCTGGCCGAATGGCGGCTGGACATACCGATGCTGTTCAAGCTGCTCGTCGGCGCCGGCGCGCAAGCCACCGCCTGGCCCATCTACGGCGATGGCGAAGACTGTCCCTGCGTGCTGGCCGCGCCAATGGTCCAGGCGCAAGCCAGCTGGCAAGCCTTGTCCTCCCTGATGGACAGACCGCGCGACGCGGCCGCCATCGTCGCGCGCAGCGCCATCAGCACCCTGCTGGCGGGCGGCCAGCCGTGGCTGATCCTCGATTGCGTGCAGCTAATCCCGCACGATATCGGCACGCCGGAGTACGCGGCCGGGCTCGAGGGCCTGCGCGCCGAGGCGCAAGCCCTGCACTCCGCCCTGCAGCGTGGCGAGCGGGAAGCGCTGGCGCCCCTGCTGGCCGCCGGCACCGCATCGCCCGCCACCGGCTACTGGTCGGCCACGGCCGTCGCGCAGCTGGCCGATGTCGAGGAACTCGCCGCGGACGAACTGCCTTTCCTGCAAGGCCTGGAAGTGGTGGGATGGGAGGAAGACGTGCTGTGCCATGAAGTGAGCGCCGCCGGCGAACCGGACGTCACCGGCCTGGTCACGCCCTATGGCCGCTGGATCGTGCCGCTGTCGCAGCGCTATGTCGACCTGGGCGTTTACTACGCGGACGATGGCTGGATCACCTTTGCCACGGTGGACGCCCCCGATGCGCACGGCGTGCTGGACCTCAACGGTACGGTGGTGCTGCCGCCCGCCCCCGGCGCCCTGTATGTGATTACCCCCCATCTGTTGCAGCAGATCGATGCGGACGGCGCCAGCCGTCTGCTGCGCCTGCCAGATGGCGCGCTGCTGATCGACAGGGTGGACAACATATGCCAGCGCGAAGACGGCTTGATCGACATCGAACGCCAGACAGACCAGACAGACGATGACGAGAAGCACAATGTCTGCGGCGTGCTCGACAAGATAGGCAAGGTCGTGGTGCCGCCCGTCTACAGCTCCGTGCAGGATTTCGGCACGAAGAAAAAAATCGCCGTCGTCAGCCAGCGCATCGCCGGGCGCTTCCTGTTTGGCCTGGTCAATAGCCAGGGCGAGCTGCTGGCGCCCTGCCAGTACGAAGCCATCGACTGCGCCACCACCTCGTCGTCGCCCAAGCTGCGCAAGAACCTGATCTTCGCCATCGATGCGCAGGGGCTGGCCTGCATGCTGACACTGGATGGAAAACAGGTTTTCACGCCCCTGTATCCACCGGCCCACCATTTGCGCGGCGTGGCCGTGCAAAGCGATTTTTTATATGTGGTCAAGGATGGCATGGCCTGGAGCATGGATTTCACGGGCCAGCTGCTGGAACAGTTCGACACCGTGGACAACTTCAAGGCGGCCGTCACGGCCCAGCTGAGCGCGGCCCTGGGCCTGAGCAAGAAAAAGCCCGTCAGGCGCCGCAGCTTTACGCCGCCGCAAATCCTGGCAAAGGCCGACCGCGAGCAGTTGCGCGCCATGGCCGCCCTGCTCTTGCTGGGCGATGCGGCACTGGCCGCGCGCTGCGTGGACATCACTTTGGAAGAGCTGGCGGAGGACGACCCGGAAGAAGAATACGAAGGCGACACGCCCGAAGCGGCGTGCTTCTTCCTGCTCTGGTCCACAGCTGCCGATGCGTTGGGCCACGGCACCACCCTGGACTGGAAAGCCGTCGATGAAGTGCCGCGCATCGGCCAGCATATTGGCCTGCCCGCGCTGCGGGACTTCCGCTGGACGGAGCGCGAAGATGACGATGCGATGGCCGAAGGCCTGGCCGCCATCGCCGCCCACCTGGCGCCGCATCAGCTGCGCCTGGTGAACGTGCAAGGCGGCGAGGACACGTATTACCTGGGCGTGGTGCGGGAGCAGGATGCGGCCGCGTTCAGCAAGGTGGCGCTGCAGGCGGCCTTGCGGCCCGTGGTGTACTAAGACCGCTCAGTTAAGACCGCTCAGTTGCATTTGACGGCGCCGAAATGCTGCGCCAGGGTCAGGCCCAGCCCCTGCTCCACGGCGTTTTCCACCTGCGCCGCCAGGGCGGCTGCTTCTTCCGCCGCCTTGATATCGCGTTCATTGGTGGAACCGGCCGGATAGCCGGAGTTCACGCGCATGCCGCCAAAGACGAACAGCCGGTAGACATCGGCCAGGCTGATGCGGTTGACGTTGCCCAGCAAGACCCAGTGGTCGGAACTGTCGGCCACGCGCTTGCCCCACTGCACCCGCACGGCGCCCTCCACGTTCACACGTCCCACCCAGCCCTGCTGCACCATCTTGTCGAGCAGGGTTTCCATCTCTTCGAAACCCAGACGCGTGCTGCGGCGGATCTCGGCCGCGCCCACCAGGGCCGAATCGGCGCAGTGGCAAGCCTGGTGCAGCACTTTCAAAATGGCGACAGCATCGACGAATTCGCTGCCCGGCACCGCTTCGTACCACCAGCGTTCATATTTCACGACGGGCAAGGCAGCCACCAGCAAGGCACCCACGAGGGTGATCATCCAGCTCAGGTATATCCACACGAGGAACAGCGGCAAGGCGGCCAGTGCGCCGTAGATGCGCGAATAGGTGGGGAATTCCTGGATGAATTCGCCGAAGCCCCGCTTGGCCACCTCGAACGCCAGCGCCGCCAGCAGGCCGCCCCAGGCCGCGTCGCGCCAGTCCACGTCGCGGTTCGGCACGGCGATATAGAGCAGGGTAAACGCCAGCATGGTCAGGCCGATCGACACCAGGGTATAGAACACGGTACCGAGGAACGGCACGGCGCCTACCACGCCGCTGGTGGCGATGAAGACGCGCGAGGTCACCGTCAGCGACACGCCGACCAGCAAAGGCCCCAGAGTGACGATGGCCCAGTAGACCAGCAGGCGCTTGGTCCAGCGGCGCTCCTGGCGCACGCGCCAGATGCGGTTGAAGACGCGCTCGATCAAACCCATCATGCCCACCGAAGTGACGATCAGGGCACCGGCGCCGATGGCAGACAGGCGCGTGGCCTTCGAGGCGAACGTCGTCAGGTAGCCGAGGATGGTATTCGATATGCCCTTGGGCATCACGCTTTGCACGAAATAATCTTCCAGCGCGTGGCGGAAGGTATTGAACAGGGGGAAAGTGGTGAAGATCGCCAGGGCCAGGGTGAGCAGCGGCACCAGCGCGAACACGGTGGCAAACGTCAGGCTGCCGGCCACTTGCGGCAGGCTTTCTTCGCGCACGCGGCGGCGCGCGAACTGCAGCAGGTCGCGCGTTTCGGACCACGTCAGGCCGCGCACGACGGCGAGTCCCATGCTCAAGGTGCGCCACAGGTATTGGAAGATGGGGAATATATATTTTGAAAACATGTGCTAAATCAGAACGGCGCCATGACAGCAGTCGTATCAGGCTGTAAAGCGCCCTATAATACCAATGATGAAGCCAACCAATCTGATTATTCTCGTATTGTTTTATTCACGCCATGGCGCCACGCGCCAGCTGGCCGAGCTGATAGCCCAGGGAGTGGAAAGCGTGCCTGGCTGCGATGCGCGCCTGCGCACCGTGCCCGCCGTCTCCACGGTGGCCGAAGCGACGGCGCCGGAAGTGCCGCTGGACGGCGCGCCCTACGTGGAACTGGAAGACTTGCAGGAATGCGCGGGCCTGGCCCTGGGGTCGCCCACGCGCTTCGGCAACATGGCCGCCGCCATGAAGTATTTCTGGGATGGCACGGCCAGCGACTGGCTGGCCGGCAGCCTGTCCGGCAAGCCCGCCTGCGTATTCACGTCCACGGGCAGCCTGCACGGCGGCCAGGAATCGACCCTGCTGTCGATGATGATCCCCCTCTTCCACCATGGCATGCTGGTCATGGGCTTGCCCTACACGCATCCTGAACTGATGACGACGTCCACCGGCGGCTCGCCCTACGGCGCCACGCACTGGTCGGGCATAGACGGCGACAAGGCCTTGAGCGAAGATGAAAAACGCCTGGCCATCGCCCTGGGCCGGCGCCTGGCGGAAAATGCCGCGAAACTGGCAGGCGCATGATGCACGGCGTACTGCACAAGTATTTTCACTGGGGCGCCATCGCCAGCCTCCTCACCCTGATCGTCTGGTGCGTGCTGTGGGAAACCGTGATCGCGCCGCTGCAGCCGGGCGGCTCCTGGGTCGTCCTGAAGGCGGCGCCCCTGCTCATTCCCCTGTACGGCGTCATCAAGCGCGACGTCTACACCCTGCAATGGTCGTCGATGGTGATCCTGCTGTACTTCACGGAAGGCGTGGTGCGCGGCTACAGCGACACGAACGCCACCTCGGCGCTGATGGCCTGGGGCGAGGCGGCCATCGTCTGCATCTATTTTGTCTGCGCCGTGCTGTATCTGCGCCCGTATAAAAAGGCGGCCAAGCGCATGGCCAGGGAACTGCTGGAAAAAGTGAATAAAGTGAGCATCAAGAAATGAGCGACAAGCCTGTGACTGACCAAGCCGACTTCCTCGCCGTCTGCCGCGACCTGCTGGGCGACGCCTACGTCCTCACCCAGGACGCCGACACGGCGCCCTTCCTCACCGACTGGCGCGACAGGTTTACCGGCAAGGCCCTGGCCGTGCTGCGCCCCGCCACGGTGGAACAAGTGGCAGCAATCCTGCGCGTCTGCGCGCAATGGCAGGTTCCCGTCGTGCCGCAAGGCGGCAACACGGGCCTGGTACTGGGCAGCATACCCGATGCGGCCGGCACGGCCGTCGTGCTGTCGCTGGCGCGCCTGAACAGCATCCGCGCGCTCGATCCCGTCAACCGCACCATCACGGTGGACGCGGGCTGCATTTTGCAAACCATCCAGGAAGCGGCCAGCGCCGCCGGCTGCCTGTTCCCCCTGTCGCTGGCGGCCGAGGGCAGTTGCACCATCGGCGGCAACCTGGCGACGAATGCGGGCGGCACGGCCGTGCTGCGCTACGGCAACACGCGCGAGCTGTGCCTGGGCCTGGAAGTGGTCACGCCGCAAGGCGAGATCTGGAGCGGCTTGCGCGGTTTGCGCAAGGACAATACCGGCTATGATTTGCGCGACCTGTACATCGGCGCCGAGGGTACTTTGGGCGTGATCACCGGCGCGGTCATGAAGTTGTATCCGCAGCCGAAAGCCTGCATCACGGCGCTGGCCGCCATGCCCTCGCCCGCCCATGCGCTGCGCCTGCTCTCGCTGATGCAAGACCATTGCGGCGCCAGCCTGACGGGTTTTGAATTGATGTCGCAGTACTGTTTGCAGCTGGTGGCGGAGCAGTTCCCGCAGCTGCCGCGCCCATTCGCCGACGCGCACGGCCAGTATGTGCTGCTCGAATTGTCCAGCAGCCAGTCCGAGGCGCACGCCGTGGAATTGCTGGAAGCGAGCATCGGCGCGGCCCTGGAAGACGAGTTGATCGAAGATGCCGTCGTCGCCAGTTCCGTGGCGCAGTCCGAGGGACTGTGGCAGCTGCGCGAACACATCCCGCTGGCCCAGGCGCAGGCGGGCAAGAACATCAAGCACGATATCTCGCTGCCCATTTCCTGCATCGCCGATTTCATCGCCGTCACGGATACGGCCCTTGAATCGGCCTTCCCCGGCTGCCAGCTCGTGTGCTTCGGCCACCTGGGCGACGGCAACCTGCATTACAACGTGGCGCCGCCAGCCGGCATGACGGATCAGGATTTCCTCGCCAACCAGGATGCCATCAACCGCATCGTGCACGACCAGGTCCACGGCTTTGGCGGCTCGATTTCGGCCGAACACGGCATCGGCGCCCTGAAAAAGGACGACCTGGCCCGCTACAAGTCGCCGCTGGAACTGCAGCTGATGCGCGCCGTGAAGCAGGCGCTGGACCCGCAGAACATCATGAATCCGGGGAAGATATTGTGAAGCCGTCGTCCCTCCTGCTATGCGCCATGGCCTTGCTGGCCGGTTCCGCCAGTGCGCAGGACGTCTATAAATGCGTGCAGGATGGCCAGACCAGCTACAGCGCCACGCCGTGCACGGCCGGCCAGCTGCAGATCCTGGAAATCCCCGCGCCTCCGCCTGCCATCGACAAGGGCGCGGCCACGCGCCAGGAACGGGTGGCCAGCCAGATGGAAGCGGCGCGCAAGCAGCGCGAGAAGCTCGAAGACCAGGCCCGTGAACGGGCCGCCAAACAGAAGGACATGCACGAGAAGCATTGCGCCCAGCTGCGGCTGGAGCAGAAATGGGCGGCGCAGGACGCCGTCGGCGCCGGCGACAAGAACCGTGATGCGGCGCAACTGAAAGCGCGGCGCGCCGGCGAACGCCTGGCCGTCGAATGCCTGAATTGATTGCGCCGCTGGCCAGCCCGGCGACTACGCGCCTGCTGTCGCGCTGGCTGCTGCTGGGCGAATGGCGCGCGCATCCAGTGCGCGCCCTCGTCGCCATCCTCGCCATCGCCATCGGCGTGTCGCTGGGCTTTGCCATCCATCTGATCAACGCGGCCGCCTTCAATGAATTTTCCACGGCCGTCAAAAGCCTGTCCGGCCAGGCCGATGTGCAGGTGGCCGGGCGCGAAGCGCTGTTCGACGAATCCATCTACCCATGGCTGGCGCAGCGCGACGGCGTGGCCGTGGCTTCGCCCGTGCTGGAGCTGCAGGCTACGGTGGCCGGCAAGAAGGACGGCGGCCCGCTGCACATCCTGGCGCTCGACGTCTTCCGCGCCGGCTTCATCTCGCCCGACCTGATCGGCGCGCCAGCCGAAGGCCAGCCTTTCGACACCCTGGCCGACGACGCCCTGTTCTTATCGCCGGCCGCCCTGCGCTGGCTCAATGTGGCCGAAGGCGGCCAGGTCGCCCTGCAATCGGGCACGGGCACGGTATCCCTGCGCGTGGCCGGTTCGCTGCAGCGGGCGCGCGCCGGCCAGCGCATTGCCGTGATGGATATCGGCGCGGCGCAGTGGCGCTTCGAAAAAACTGGCAAGCTGTCGCGCATCGATTTGAAACTGCGCCAGGGCGTGAACCGCGACGCTTTCCAGGCGGCTCTCTCCCGCGCGCTGGAAGCGCAATACCCGGGGCGTTTCCAGGTAGGCCAGCCCAATGACGAAAACCAGAATAGCCGCAACAATAACCTCAGCCGCGCCTACCGGGTCAACCTGACGGTGCTGGCCCTCGTCGCCCTGTTTACGGGCGCCTTTTTGGTCTTTTCCACGCAGGCCCTGTCCGTCATCCGCCGCCGCGGCCAGTTCGCGCTGCTGCGCGTGCTGGGCATGGAGCGGGGCCAGCTGCTGCGCCAGGTGCTGCTGGAGGGCGCCAGCCTCGGTATCGTCGGTGCTGCGCTGGGCATCGCCGGCGGCTATGCCATGGCGGCCGTGGCCCTGCGCTTCTTCGGCGGCGACCTGGGCGCCGGCTATTTCGCGGGCGTGCAGCCGCAGGTGCAGTTCACGCCCGTCGCTGCCTTCGTCTACTTCGCCCTGGGTCTCGGTGTCGCCTTGCTGGGCTGCGCCGCACCCGCGCTGGAAGCGGCGCGCGCCGCCCCCGCCATCGCCCTGAAATCGGGCAGCGAGGAAGTCGTGACGACGCGCCTGGCGAAAACATGGCCCGCACTGGCTTGCCTGCTGCTGGCCGGCGCCTTGACGTTCTTGCCGCCCGTGTTCGAGCTGCCCCTGTTCGGCTATCTGTCCATCGCGCTGCTGCTGATCGGCGCCATCGCCCTGATGCCGCAGCTGGCGGCCGTCGTCTTCCGCTTCCTGCAGCGCGCCTGGCTGCGCACGGAAACGAGCAAGCATGCGCCCGTGCGCAGCCTGACCCTGGCCCGCCTGGCGAACGCCTCGGGCCAGGCCGGCATCGCCCTCGGTGGCGTGCTGTCGAGTTTTAGCCTGATGGTGGCGATGGCCATCATGGTGTCGAGTTTCCGCGTTTCCGTCGACGACTGGCTGCTGCAGATCTTGCCGGCCGACGTGTACGCGCGCACGGCCGCCAGCGGCGGCACGGCAGGCTTGAATCCACGCGAACAGGCCAGCATCACCGCCCTGCCCGAGGTGGCCAGGGTGGACTTCCAGCGCGTGCGCTCGCTGTCGCTGGCGCCCGACCGCCCGAATGTGGCGCTGCTGGCGCGTCCCGTCAATCTGGCCGATCCGGGCAAGAGCATGGTGCTGGTGGGCAATACCTTGCCCGTGCCGGCAGGCAGCCGGCCCGTGTGGCTGTCCGAGGCGGCGGCCGACCTGTATAACGTCAAGCCTGGCCAGCACATAGCCCTGCCGCTGGCGGGCGGCTTGCACACCTTCTTTGTCGCCGGCATCTGGCGCGACTATGCGCGCTCTTCCGGCGCCATCCAGATGCCGCTGGACGACTACCGCGCGCTGACGGGCGACCTCGATGTCAGCGATGCGGCCCTGTGGTTGGCCAAGGACGCCACGGGCGACGCGCTGCAACAGCGCCTGAAAAACCTGCCCTTTGGCGCCAGCCTGGAAGTGTCGAATCCTTCGGCCATCCGCGCCCTGAGCCTGCAGATCTTCGACCGCAGCTTCGCCGTCACCTATCTGCTGGAAGCCATCGCCATCGTCATCGGCCTGTTTGGCGTGGCCGCCACGTTCTCGGCCCAGACCCTGGCGCGCGCCCGCGAATTCGGCATGCTGCGCCACGTGGGCGTGACGCGCGGGCAAATCTTGTCCATCCTGGCGCTGGAAGGAGGCGCGCTGACGGCGCTGGGCATCGCCACCGGTTTCATCCTCGGCCTGTTGATCAGCTTTGTGCTGGTCTTCATCGTCAATCCGCAATCGTTCCACTGGACCATGCAGCTGCACCTGCCGTGGCCCTTGATCGCCACCGTGGCCGGCGCCCTGCTGACGGCAGCCGCCGCGACGGCGCTGATCGCGGGTCGTCAGGCGCTGTCCGCAGGACCCATACGCGCCGTCAGGGAGGACTGGTAATGCGCCGTTTGACTCTTTTACTCGCGTTCTGCAGCGCCGCCGCCACCGCCGCGCCGCCCGCCTTCGCCCCCGTCACGCCGCTGCCCGCCGGCCAGACCCTGCGCCTGCCGCACGACTTCGGCGCCCATCCCGCGTACAAGACGGAATGGTGGTACGCCACGGGCTGGGTAAAAACCAGCGGCGGCGAACAACTGGGCTACCAGGTGACCTTCTTTCGCAGCGCCACGGCCACCGATGCGGACAACCCCAGCGCATTTGCGCCGAAACAGCTGATCATCGGCCACGCGGCCCTGTCCGACCCGAAAGTAGGCAAGCTGCTGCACGACGAGAAAAGTGCGCGCGAAGGTTTCGGCCTGGCTTACGCCAAGGTGGGCGACACGGACGTCAAACTCGACGACTGGCGCATGCAGCGGCAAGCGGACGGCAGCTACCGGGTCAGCCTGGCGGCGCGCGAATTCAACTTGCAGCTGACCCTGGCCCCCACCCAGCCCGTGCTGCTGCAGGGAGAAGGCGGCTACTCGCGCAAGGGCGCCCGGCCCGCGCAATCGAGCTACTACTACAGCGAACCGCAGCTGGCTACCCGTGGCACGATCGCGCGCGCGGGCGGCAAGCCGGAAGCCGTGACGGGCACCACCTGGCTCGATCACGAGTGGTCCAGCCAGGTGCTTGACGCGGATGCCAGCGGCTGGAACTGGATAGGCGCCAACCTCGATGATGGTGGCGCCCTGATGGCCTTCCAGATACGCAGCAAGACAGGTGCTAAACTATGGGCACACGCGACATGGCGCGACGCGTCCGGTAAGATGACGCAGTTCGCGCCCGGCGACGTCGATTTCACGCCCACGCAGCTGTGGCGGTCGCCGCGCACGCAAGCCGAATACCCGGTCGCCACCGAGATCCGCACGGGTGCCACGCGCTGGCAGATCAAGCCGCTGCAGGCAGACCAGGAACTCGATTCGCGCCGCTCGACGGGGGCCGTGTACTGGGAAGGCGCCGTGACAGTGGAGCGCGGCGGCCAGCCGGTGGGCCGCGCCTACCTGGAAATGACGGGCTACGTGCAGCCGATGAAGTTATAAGCAGTACAAAATACAGTAAATACTAAGCGAAAAACAATGACAACCAGCACAGAAACAGGCAGTACGAGTACAGCAACCGCCGCAAGCACCGCACCGACTCCCGACACCGGCACCAGCCGCGAACTGAAAAAAGGCAGCCTGGCCGCCTTCAAGGGCTTGATGCCCTTTCTGACGCCGTACCGCAAGCAGTTCTTCCTGGCCGGTATCGCGCTGGTGGTGGCCGCCGCCTCGACCCTGGCCATTCCCGCCGCCTTCAAGCAGATGATCGACCTCGGCTTCGGCGGCGCGGCCGGCTCGAAGAGCATCCAGCACGTCGACCTGGTGTTCCTCGCCCTGTTCGGCGTGGCGTCCATCCTGGCGCTGGCCACGGCGGCGCGCTTCTATACGGTGTCATGGCTGGGCGAGCGCGTCACGGCCGACATCCGCAGCGCCGTGTACCGCCACGTCGTCACGCAAAGCCCCGCATTCTTTGAAACCACGCAGACGGGCGAAGTCCTGTCGCGCATCACCACCGACACGACCCTGATCCAGGCCGTGGTCGGCACCAGCATTTCCATGGCGCTGCGCAATGTGCTGCTGTTCCTGGGCGGCCTCGTGATGCTGTTCGTCACCAGCGCCAAGCTGGCGGGCATCATCATCGGCCTCTTGATCCTTGTCGTCGTGCCCATCATCGTGTTTGGCCGCCGCGTGCGCAAGCTGTCGCGCGATTCGCAGGACCGCATCGCCGACGCGTCGGCCATGGCCGGCGAAATCCTCAACGCCATGCCCACCGTGCAAGCGTTCACGCACGAGAAGATCGAATCGAAACGCTTCGGCGACTCCGTCGAAGGCGCCTTCATGACGGCCATGCGCCGCATCCGCGCCCGCGCTCTGCTGACCATGATCGCGATTTTGCTGGTCTTCGGCACCATCGTGTTTGTCTTGTGGCTGGGCGCGCGCGCCGTGCTGGAAGGCTCGATGACGGGCGGCGACCTGGGCCAGTTCATCCTGTACGCGTCCATCGTGGCCGGCGCCATCGGCGCCCTGTCCGAAGTGATGGGCGAAGCGCAGCGCGCCGCCGGCGCCACCGAGCGCCTGCTGGAACTGATGGCCGTGAAATCGGAAATCGCATCGCCGGCCACGCCGCTGCCACTGCCCGCGCGCGCCGCGACTGGCGCCGCCCTGTCGCTGGACGATGTCATGTTCTCGTACCCGTCGCGTCCGGACACCCACGCGCTGGACCACGTCAGCCTCGACATCCGCGCCGGCGAAACGGTGGCCGTCGTGGGTCCGTCGGGCGCCGGCAAGACCACCCTGTTCCAGCTTTTTTTACGTTTTTATGACCCGCAAAGCGGCAGCATCCGCCTCGATGGCGTGGACATCAAGCAGCTGGACCTGCACACCTTGCGCGACGCCATCGGCATCGTGCCGCAAGATACGGTGATCTTCTCGGCCGACGCCATGGAAAACATCCGCTATGGCCGCGCCGGCGCCAGCGACGAGGAAGTCATCGCCGCCGCGAAGATGGCGGCCGCCCACGAATTCATCGAACGCCTGCCGAACGGCTACAAATCCTTCCTCGGCGAACGGGGCGTGCGCCTGTCCGGCGGCCAGCGCCAGCGCATCGCCATCGCCCGCGCCCTGCTGAAAAACCCGCCGCTGCTGCTGCTCGACGAAGCGACCAGCGCGCTGGACGCGGAATCGGAACGCCTGGTGCAAAAGGCGCTGGAAGCGGCCATGGTGGGCCGCACCACGGTCATCATCGCCCACCGCCTGGCCACCGTGCAGCGGGCCGACCGCATCATCGTCATGGAAGACGGCAAGATCGTCGAGACGGGCACGCACGCGTCGCTGGTGGCCCTAGGCGGCATCTATGCGAATCTCGCGGCACTGCAATTTCATCACGCACAAATCAATTAAACAGAACCATCATGAACGCACTTTTCCACGCCAACCTGGGCATCACCGATTTCTGGACCTTTTTATTGGGGACAATCTTCATCGTCATCCTGCCCGGTCCCAATTCCATGTATGTGCTGTCGGTCGCCGCCCAGCGCGGCGTGCGGCCTGCCTATCAGGGCGCCTTCGGCATCTTCGCCGGCGATCTGATATTGATGGTGCTGTCGGCCTGCGGCGTGGCCTCGCTGCTGAAAGCCAGCCCGGCCCTGTTCTACGTGGTGAAATACATCGGCGCGGCCTACCTGGGCTGGATCGGCCTGCAGATGCTGGTCCAATGCTGGCGCAAGCTGCGCGCGCCTGCGCCAGCCGACGGTGAAGCGGCGGCCGTCCCTGCCCCCGTCAAGGAAAGCGATCCATTCCGCAAGGCGCTGATCATCAGCCTGATGAACCCGAAGGCGATCCTGTTCTTCATCTCGTTTTTCATCCAGTTCGTCGACCCGGCCTTCCCGAACCCCGTGCTGTCCTTCATCGGCCTGGGCCTGATCTGCCAGGTGATCAGCTTTACCTACTTGACGGCCATCATCTTTGTCGGCGCGCGCCTGGCCGAAACCTTCCGCCGCCGTCGCCGCCTGTCGGCCGGCATGGGCGGCGGCGTGGGCGCCATGTTCATCGGCTTCGGCGCGAAACTCGCCACGGCCACATTGTAAGGAATTACCGTGAACGAACTTGAGCTGCGCCAGCGCTGCCATACCGTCCTGCCGGGCCACCGCCAGCCCACGCCAGCGGCCACCTTCGCCGCCATGGCCGCCTGGTGCGACGCCAACCATGTTGCGCACGACACCTATGGCGAAGGCGCGCTGATCGAACAGTTCGAGAACAAGATCGCCAGCCTGCTCGGTTTCGAGGCGGCCGTGTTCTGCATCACGGGCACCATGACGCAAGTGACGGCCCTGCGCCTGGCCTGCCAGGACCGGGGTTCGCCCCTGGTGGCGCTGCATCCCACTTCGCACATCCTGCGCCACGAGCGGGGCAACCATGAACTGCTCGATCACTTCAAGGGCTTGATGCTCGGCGACCCGCACCGCCCGTGGACGGTGGACGACTTGCGCGCCGTGCCCGACGCGCTGGGCGCCGCGCAGGTCGAGCTGCCGATGCGGGAAATCGGCGGCCAGTGTCAATCGTGGGATGAATTGAATGACATCAAGCGGCACTGCCGCGAGCACAACATCCATTTGCACATGGATGGCGCGCGCCTGTGGGAAGCACAAGCCGGTTTCGGCCAATCCCTGCCCGCCATCTGCGATGGTTTTGATTCCGTGTACGTGTCGCTGTACAAGGGCATCGGCGGCCTCGGTGGCGCCATGCTGGCCGGCAGCCGCCCGTTCGTCGAGCGGGCGCGCGAGTGGTTCCGCCGCCAGGGCGGCAATATCGTGCACCGCACGCCGTACGTGGTGGCCGCCGCCATGCAGTTCGACGCGCGCCTGGCCGCCATGCCGCAGTATTTTGCACGCACACAGTGGCTGTACGCGCTGCTGCGCGACTTCCCGTCGATTGCCGTCAATCCCGCCCAGCCGCAAGCCAACATGCTGCACCTGCACCTGCCCGTCTCGCGCGAGCGGGCCATCGCCATCCGCAATCAGCTGGCCGAAGACCACGGCATCTGGCTGTTCGGCCGCGCCAGCCACGCAGCGCTTCCCGGGCACAGCGTGGTGGAATGGTATGTGGGAGATCAGTTGCTGGAACTGCCGGACGACACCGTGCGGCTGGCCCTGACCTTGCTGGATCAGGCCATGCGCGCCCGGAAGTAGCCGGCGCAAGTCGGGGTAGGTCGGGGTAGCGCGCAGCGCGTCACCCGACAACATCCGAAAACCCATGAAAGGCCGGGGTCTGCCCTCAAAAAAAAAGCGCCCGAAGGCGCTTTTTTCATTTCATGGCGGCCGGGTTGGCCGCCACTACCTGCTTAGAACTTGTAGTTGTAAGCGAGACCGATCAACTGCATGCGGGTCTTGAACAGGCCCTTGGTGGTTTCACCGTTGCCGGTGCAGCCAGGGGTCACCGGCGAGCAGTCATTCTTGTAGTTGACAGTAGCATCCTTGAAGTCGATGAAGCTGTAAGCCAGGTCGAGCGAGGAATTGGCGTTCAGCTTCCAGTTCGCGCCGATCGAGTACTGCATGCGGTCGCTGTCCGGCAGCGCTGGATGACGCAGCTCGGCGCTGCGCACTGGTGCCTGGTCATGCGCGATACCGGCGCGCAGCAGCAGGTTTTCGCTGTACTTGTAGTTGGTGCCCAGCGACACGCGGTAGGTGTTCTTCCACTGCTGGCGGATGCGCTCCGGGCCTTCGGCCGTCGGCGGGAACTGGATGTCCAGGTTCTGCAGGCGCGAAGTGCGCGTCCAGGTAACGTCGCCCATCAAGGCCCAACGATCATCCATCTGATGGAAGGCGTTGACCGACAGGGTTTCCGGCGTGCGCACTTCGACCAGCGCCTTGGAATTGACCTTGTTCGATGCCTTGGCGATGAAGGCATTCACGGCGGCGTTGTCCGACACTTGCGAGAAGTCCCAGATCGTGTCGCCTTTCAGCTTGTGCGAAATCGACGAACGGTAGGAAATGCCGAAACGCGTGCCTTCATTCATCTGGTACAGGTAGCCCAGGTTGAAGCCGAAGCCCCAGTCATCGCCATCCATCGAGGCATGGCCATCCTTGGCGCCCTTCAGTGCGGCGCCGGCTGCCTGCGCGGCGGCCAGGCCCTGCGTCTTGGCGATATTGGCCAGGAAGGCTTGCGACGCGGCTGGCGCGTGCTGGGCCAGGAAGGCCACGGAACCCGGCACGTCGACTGCCTGGCCCAGTTCCGCCTTCATGTGTTCAGCGGTGACGCCGAAACCGAAGGAGTGGTGTTCATTGACCTTGAAGGAAACGGAAGGATTCAGGGCGATGGCTTCGAGCTTGATGTTGGTGATCGCATAGCGGCCGCTCCAGTCATTGCCGTAATCGAGCTTGGCGCCGTATGGCACGAACAGGCCCATGCCAACCGTCCATTGATCATTGACCTTCTTGCTGGCATACAGGGCTGGCGCAAAGACGGCGTCCGGCGCATAGTCCTTGGTCGTACCGCCCGGCGTGCGGCCGGTAAACGTCCTCGAACCCGTGTCTTCATAGGTCGAATGCGGTACCACCAGGGTGCCGCCGCCCATGAACTGCGTGCCTTCCAGGCGCGACAAACCGGCCGGGTTGTAGAAAATGGTCGATGCGTCGGCCGCTTCGGCGCCGCTGGCATCGGCCGTGCCCTGGGCGGAAACGCTTTGCGAACCGAAACGGTAGCCCGATGCTTGTGCGGTGGAGGAAATGCCGGCGAATGCGGCAACGATCAGGAGGGGCAGATATTTATGTTTCAAGTTAGTCTCTCTTTATTATATGAAATTGTCTTCGGCACACTATCGCGGGCATATCCAGCTGCCCCGTCTTGCACTTTTCTTGCCGCCGTGAACTCCAATTCACTGACGGCATGAGCGAAGCATATAATATTTTTTAGAAAAAAGCGAACGTTCGCTCTTTTTATGAAACGGCGTTGTTTTTCCTGCGCATACGACCTTCTACAGTGCCAGCGCAGGGGCTGGAAGCGGTATCAGAAAGCGCTGATGCATCAGCGACAGCATCTGTTCGGCGGGCACGGGGCGCGAGATGAAATAGCCCTGCACCTCGTTGCATTGCAGCGCGCGCAGGATGTCGAGCTGCTCGCGCGTCTCCACCCCTTCGGCCACCACGCTCATGCCCAGCGCATGCGCCATCGACAGGATGGCGCGCACGAACACTTCGCCCTGCTCCGAGCGGCCCAGCTCCATGGTGAAGGCGCGGTCGATCTTCAAGCCATCCATGGCGAACTTCTGCAGCTGCGACAGCGAGGAATATCCCGTGCCGAAATCGTCGACCAGCAGGCGCACGCCCAGCGCGCGGATGGCGGACAGCTGCTCCACGGCGCGGTTCTGTTCATCCATCATGGCCGATTCCGTGATTTCCACCTCGATCAGCCGCGCATCGATGCGGTGGCGCGTCAGGGCCGAGGCCAGCACCTGGTGCACGTCGCCGCGGCCGAACTGGCGCGCCGAGACGTTGATGGACACGGGCACCAGTTCCAGCCCGCTGGCTTGCCAGCGCGCCATCTGCAGGCACACCTTTTCGATGACGACTTCGCCCAGCTGCGAAATGAGGCCGCTGCTCTCGGCCACGGGGATGAATTCCAGCGGCGGCACCATGCCATGCTGCGGATGGTGCCAGCGCACCAGCGCCTCCATGCTGCACAGCTGCCCGCTCATGGCGTCGACCCGCGGCTGGTAGACGACGAGGAACTGGTCCTGCTCCAGCGCCGCCACCAGGCTTTGCTCCAGTTCGCGGCGGTTACGGATAGTTTCAAACAGTTCCGGCTGGAAGAAACGGTGATGGCCCTTGCCCGCCACCTTGACGGCATACATGGCGATATCGGCGTTCTTCAGCAGCACTTCCGTCTCTGCGCCATCGCGCGGATACAGGCTGATGCCGATCGACGCCCCCATCTTGTGGCGCTCGCTGCCCAGGTAAAACGGTTCATCGAAGGCGATGGCGATGCGCTGCGCCACCTGCTCGGCGCGGCTGTCGTCCTCCACCGGGTCGAGCACGACGACGAATTCGTCGCCCCCCAGGCGCACCACGTGATCGCCGGGCCGCAGCACGGCCTTCAGGCGCAGCGAGGCGGCGCGCAGCACCTTGTCGCCCTCGGCGTGGCCCTGCGTGTCGTTGATATCCTTGAAGCCGTCCAGGTCGATGAACAGCAGCGCCAGCATGTGCCGCGCGATGGCGGCGCGGCCCAGGGCGCCGGGCAGGAATTGCTGCAGCCAGTAGCGGTTGGGCAAGCCCGTCAAGCCATCTTCATTGGCCAGGCGGCGCAGGTCGCGCTCGTGCTCCTTGGCCGTGCTGATGTCTTGCAGGGTGACGGCCAGGCGGTCGCCACTGCGCACCAGGCGCCGGCGTATCCAGCGCAGCTTGAAGGGGTTGCCTTCCGGCAGCTCGATCTCTTCCTCGGAAAAGCCGGACACCATGGCGGCCCGGTAATTATGGATCAGGTCGCGGAAATACGGCTCGTGGGCGCGCGATTGCAGGCGCATGCCCAGCAACTGTTCGCGGCGCACGCCAAAGTAGCCGGCGCCCGGCTCGTTGCAGTCGACGATCTCGAAATCGAGGATGCTGCCATCCGTGCCGCGCAGGGCGGCAATGATGTAGAAGCCGTCGCTCGTGCCTTCGGTGGCCATGCGGTAGGCATTGCGCACGCCCTCGGACTGGTGGTGGCGCCACGCCAGGCGCAGCGACAGCACGGTGGCGACGGCGGCAAAGGCCAGCAGCAGCAAGGTGACGGCAAAGGCGATGCCGATATATATCGTGCGCGTTTCCTCGTAGGGATGCAGCATTTCGCCGTCCGACAATCCGACCACGGCCGTAAACGGATAGGCTTTCAGCGCCTGCCAGCCCACGTAGCGGCTTTGCTGGTCGGAAAAAGCGATCCTGCCGCCCGAATGCAGGGCACCGCTCTCCGTTTCCAGGAAGCTGGTGTCGAGAAACGGCGTGTCCTCACCGCTCGGGGTCGGCAACACGCGCGAGCCAAGGCGCGTGCTGAACAGCTCACCCTCCTCGCCCACCATGGCCGACATGCCGAACTTGCCAAAACTGACGCTGTTGTAGAATTCAGAAAAATAGCTGGAATGGATGGAGATCAGCAGCACGCCGTCAAAATTGCCATCCTCGTCTTCCAGCCGGCGCGTGAAATGCACGAGGCTTTCATCGGCGCCCGGCACCGCGGCCTCGCTGGCCGCATTGGCCCTCCCCAGCGCGATGCGCAGCGCGCTGGAATTGCTGCGCCAGTGGCGCAGCAGGAAATCGCTGCGCTCGTTGACCCGCAGGCGCTGCAACGGCGCCGTGGCCGTCACGGCGTGGCCCTTGCGGTCGAGGATGGCGACGATGGCAAATTGCGGCAAGGCATACATGCCCTGCGTCTTCAATTGGTCGAGACGCAGCTGGCCGCGCGAATTTTCCCACTCGTATTTGAGCTGCAAGGTCAGCTGGTCCATCTGCTCCAGGGTGCGCAGCAGATACTGGCCATACGCTTTCGACAAGGAAGACACGCTGTCGAGCGCCTGCTGCTGCGCCACCTTCTTTTCCGCCTCCAGCTGCAGCAAGGTGGCCGTCCACAGCACGGCGCACAGGATCAGTCCCAGCAAGGGCCAGGCCAGGATCAGGCGCAGGTTGGCCTTGAGAAAATCGGCCCTGCTCATCTCCACCACGGCGGCGTTATTATTATTTACAAATTGTCGCAAGAACATGGTGCAGCATCTGCCGTTTCTGTGTATTTCTTCAAGGACACACAAATTACCACAGAGTCATGTTTGCAGGTAAGACAGCAGCGTAATTATGTGTGCGGGCCGCAGCCCGCCTGTCGCGCCTGCGTTACAATCACCATCCTTACCGTTGGAGAAATACATGCAGCAATATCAAGATTTGATCAAGACCGTGCTCGAAACGGGCAGCTGGCAAGACAACCGCACAGGCATCCGCACCCTGAGCGTGCCGGGCGCCATGATGCGTTTCGACTTGGCCAACGGCAATTTCCCTGCCGTGACGACCAAGAAACTGGCTTTCAAATCCGTGATCGGCGAATTGTGCGCCTTCCTGCGCGCCTCGCGCAACGCGGCCGAGTTCCGCGCACTGGGCTGTAAAGTCTGGGACCAGAACGCCAATGAAAATGCGCAATGGCTGGCCAACCCCTACCGCGAAGGCGAAGATGACCTGGGCCCCGTGTACGGCGTGCAATGGCGCCAATGGCCCGCGTATAAACTGCTGGACGCTGACCAGCCGGCACAGATCGCCGATGCGCAAGCGAACGGTTTCACCTTGATCGCCCCCATCGCCGAAAACGGCGTGCAAAAGGTCTTGCTGTACAAGGCCGTCGACCAGTTGCGCGAATGCCTGGACACCATCATGCACAACCCCGGCAGCCGCCGCATCCTGTTCCACGGCTGGAACCCGGCCGTGCTGGACGCCGTCGCCCTGCCCGCCTGCCATTTGCTGTACCAGTTCATCCCGAACGCCAGCACGCGCGAAATCTCGCTGTGCTTATATGTGCGCAGCAACGACATCGGCCTGGGCACGCCGTTCAACATCGCCGAAGGCGCCGCCCTGCTGCACCTGGTGGCGCGCCTGACGGGCTACACGCCGCGCTGGTTCACGTACTTCATCGGCGACGCGCATATCTATGAAAACCACCTCGACATGGTGGAAGAACAGCTCAAGCGCACACCGTTCCCGGCGCCGCGTTTCGTCATTTCCGACCGCGTGCCCGACTTTACCAAAACCGGCAAGTACGAGCCGGAATGGCTGGAAAAAATCGAACCATCGGATTTTTCGCTGGAAGGCTATGAACATCACGCGCCCATCAAGGCCGCGATGGCCGTCTGATGGCGGTCGCACCGCTGGCAGCCCTGCACCGCAAGCTGTTTGATGAAACCGACGGAAACAAGTTCGCCCGCCTGAAGGACAGGCTGCTGAAAAAGCATGCTGCCGACGAGCGGCAAGCCGTGCTCGCCATCCTGATCGCCTACGCCAGGGACGGCCAGCTGCTGCACTGGCGCGCCTTCCTGATGACGGATATCGTCGCCCTGGCCGAGCCGGGAGAATACGGCGATTTTTTCAGCTGGAGCCTCGATATGGACGGCCTCGCCTACTGGGGCGTGGATGGCATGCTCAAAAGCATGGGCAAGGCGGCGTATGCTCCGCTCGTGGCCCTGGCCACTGCGGAAAATGCCAAGCTGAGCGTGCGCGCCAAGGCCGTCAAAAGCCTGGCCGTGTTCAGCCGCCAGCCTTTCGATGCGGGGTTGCCTTACGATCCCGGCCACTGGAAGGCAGAACAGCTACGGCTGGCCGACGTGCTGGCCTGGCAGAGCCACGCTTATCCGGATGGCGCAGGCCATGCCGTGCCCGCCACCCACGCGTCGCTCGAGGATCCCCGCACACCGCTGGAAAAAGCCGCGGCAAGGCTGGAGAAAAAGCTGGCAGCCAGTCGCAAGAAGGAGCAGGACCTGGCGCAGCCATCGAACTGGCTGACCATCGCCAGCGCCGCCGACATGGCCGGCATCGCGCAGCGCTGGGCCTTGCCGGAGCACTACCGGCGCTTCCTGGCTTGCCATTCGCCGCTGCGGGTGTTTATCGACAGCCGGCAGTATTTCCAGGGTTTGAGCCTGTATGGCGCGGCCGGGCTCATCAAGGCCCAGCACGGTTACGCCTGGAATCCCGTCAGCGGTGAAGCCATCGCCGGCTGGCCGGAGCAGTATCTGGTGATCGCCGATGCGGGCGCCGATCCGTATTGCCTGGACCTGGGCGCCGTCGCTGATGGCGATGCCCCCGTGTATCGCGCCGAACATGGCATGGGCACATGGCGCTTCGAGCGCCATACGGACAGTTTCATCGATTTCCTGAACGAGATCGCGACAGCGGCCTAGCCTGCTTCGCCTCCCGGACCGCCGGGGCCGGGGCCGCCTGGCCCGCGTCCGCCCGGCGGGCCGAAACGCGGTTCACGCTCGCCCTCTTTCGCCGCCGACGTGGCGCCGCCCAGGCGGTACGACAGCCCCACATAGATCATGCGTCCATCGAAGCGCCGCGTGCTCGTCTCGCGCAGGGAAGCGCTGTTGATGACGGTTTCCATCTTGTTGCTGCTAAACACATCGGTCACGTTCATGACCAGGCTCAGTTGCGGCGTCACCGTGTGGCGCCAGCTCACATTCAAGGTGTTATTTGGCGAACGGTAACCCTGTCCCGACAGCATCTTGCCTTGCATTTGCAGGGCCAGTTGCAGTTGGTTCGCCGTATTGAGCTGGTAATTGAGGCGCGCGCGGCCGCTCAGGGCATTCGCCGTGCGCGTGCTGCGGTTGCCCAGGTCATCCGAACTCGTCTGTTGGCTGCGTGCCAGGTTGCCGCTCGTGTTCAGGGTCAGCGATGGCGTCAGCTTGCCGCTGACGCTGAATTCCAGGCCGCTCGAATGGCTGCCTTCGCCGTTTTCGCGCGTGGTCAAGAGCACATTGTCGCTGATAAAGTAACGGTAATCGACGATGGCGTCCGTGTCGCGCCGGTGGTAGGCGCGCAAGCTGCTTTCCAGGCCCGCGATCTTCGTTTCATAACCGATCTCGAACGAGTCCGTCTGCGTGGGTTTCAGCTTGGGATTGCCGGCCGACACATTGAACTCGTCGCGGTAGACCACGTAAGGATTCAGGTCGCCCGCATTCGGACGGCGGATGCGGTGCGCATAGCTGAAGCGCAGGTTGCTCTCGTCGCTGACCTTATAGGTAGCGAACAGGCTGGGAATATAGTTGACGTAGTTGTTGCTGGCCTCGACGCCGCTGGTGATCTGGCGCACGTTCAAGTCCGTGTATTCGGCGCGCAAGCCGGCCAGCGCGCCCCAGCGCTCGGTCAGGCGCATCTGGTAGGAGCCGTACAGCGCGATGGTGCGCTCGTCCAGCTCGAAACGGTTGCTGCGCATGGGATTGACGGTCTCCAGCAGGCTGCCCGGGTTGATATCCGTATATAAGGTATCGAAACTGCTCTTGTTGTCGGCTACCTTGTAGCCCAGCTTGGCCGTGCCACCCGCCAGCGGACGCTCGTAGTCGCCGCTGAAGTCGACGATGCGGTTGCCCGTCTCGCTGTGCTGGCGCGCGCGGCTGTCAAAGGCATTCACGGGCGTCACCGCGTAGGTATTGGCGTAATCGCTGTCGCTCTCGTTGGTCGACGACGAAACGCGCAAGTCGATCTTCAGCGATTCTCCCGGCAACTCTCCCTTGTGGTCGTAGCGCGCGCCCCAGCTGTAGTTGCGGCTGTCGCCGTTGCGCACGGTGCTGCGTACATAGTCGCCGATGGTGCTGCCCGTGCTGTCGCCATTGATGTAGCGGTCGAGCGAACGCTGGTCGTTGCTGCGGCCGTTATACGACACGCTGGCGGCCAGGGTATCGTTGGCGTTCAGGTTGTAATTCACGGTGCCGTGCAAGCCCAGCGAATCGTTCAAGCCATTGTTGCTGGACTGCTGGCTGCTGGGGGCGAATGCCCCCGTGCCGCGTTCCAGGCGCTCGCGGCTGACTTCGCCCACGGAATTGCGGCCGTCGTGGCGCACATTGATGCCGCCCTGGTAGCCCCACGGCCCTTCGTTGTAGGTGCCGGACACGGCACTGTTGTAGCGCCCCGCGATGCCCGCATTCGCGTTGACGGTAGCAAAGCCGCCCGGCTTGCGGTTGCGCCGCATCACCAGGTTCAGGATCGGGCCGCCACCGGCTTCGTTGCCGAACTGGGCACCGGGGTTGTTGATCACTTCCACGGACTCGATATCGTCGGCCGCCATGGCATTCAGGGTGGCGCCGCGCGAATCGCCCTGCAACATGGCTGACGGCTTGCCATCAATCAATATCTGCACATTGCTGCTGCCGCGCAGGGAAACGCTGCCATCGGGGTCGACGGCCACCGACGGCACATTGTTCAAGGCATCGGCCGCCGTGCCGTTGCTGCTGCCCACGTCGGACTTGACGTCGTAGACTTGCCGGTCGATGCGGCCCGTGGGACGCTCGGCCGTCACGCTGACGGAAGGCGGTGCATCAATGGCGGGCGCCTTGGCCGGCGCCGGCTTGACGACGGCGTCGCCGGTAGCCGCGGCCTGTGCCTGAGCGGAAACATTGGCAGACAGCAGGCTGCCGCCAGCCAGGCAGCAGAGAACAATTTTATGCATGAAATAAATAGCCCAGAAACTGTGAGGCGCAACGCAAACGCGTGGCAACCGGGAATCGAATGCCATGATTCTAGGGGCCAACGCATAGCCAAACAATTGCAATTTACTTCAATTTACAAATCTCTTGCGCTTGTGGCATTACAGCCTCACACCTTGGAGAGCAGCTAGGTCAGCAGGCCATTGCTACGTGCCAGTTTCAGCCAGCCCGGATACTCCGTCATCAGCAAGTCATACAGTTCCTCATCGCTGTGCTCGTCGGGCGAGCTGACGGAAAAGTAATTGGCATTGTCGACCAGGCGTCCCTGCAATTCGTCGAGCTTTTCCAGGAAAGGGAAGTCGGAATCGGCAAAGGCGGCGAGGAACTTGCTTTTCGATTTGCGCCCCTTGCCGATGCCCATGAATTGCCAGAAGATCGGTTCATTGCTGGCCCAGCGCAATTGTTTCTCCGTCGTCGCCTGGTCGCTGGTGCCGCCATCGGTAACGAACATGACGTACACGGGCAATTCCGCCGCAACGGGGCGCGTGCGCTCGCCGCCGGCCGCGTCAGGGAAGTAAAACGCACGGATCGCCTGCATGGCGGCGCCATAGCGCGTGTCGCCTTCCAGCGGGTGGCGGATGATCGCCCGCCCCACATAGGTGTTGCAGTTGCTCAAGTCCATCGGTGCCGGATGATGGACGTTCTTGCCGAACAGGAAAACATCGATCTCGCCATCGTCGTCGAACTTGCAGCCCAGGGCCAGGATGCGTTCGGCAAAGCGCTGCACCAGTCCCTCAATATACAGCCGCCCCATGGAACCGGAAATATCCAGGCACAGGCAGACCTTGGCGCGGTGGTCAAGCAAGCCCACTTTTTGCAGCGACACGCCCGCCTGCTTGACCAGGCTGACCAGCTGCGGCGCTTCGCGTTCCACACGCTTTTCCAGGTTGATCTTCGCCTGCATGACGGCAGACGCCGCCGCAGGGCTAGTAAGAGCGGCAGGCGCGGCTTGGTCGACTTCGCCGCCGAAGTGGCGCACCAGGGAGTCGAGCCCCCCATTGAAACCTTGCCCCACGGCCATGCAGCGCCAGCCGCCATCCTTGCGGTACAGTTCGGCCAGCATGACGGCTTTTTCTTGCGCGAAATCACTTCCCGCGAAAGCGAAGCGGGCCAGTTCCCGTCCTCCCGCCAGCAGGCGCACGTGGCCAGATTGCAGCTGCGACATCACGCCGCCGCCATCGATGGATGCCGTCACGACAAGGCGGTCTATGCTGGCCGGCAAGCGCGCCAGTTGCATGGCAAACTCGGTCATGTCGCCAGCGCTGCCCGAACGCGCTTCCACGCCGCCGCATGGCGTGCGCGGCTGGTTGAAAAAGGTCATGTAGCGCTCGTCGGACAGTTTGCCGTCGGCATCGAGGCCGAAACAGGCCACGTCGAGCGCCAGTCCCTGTGCGGCCACGCCGACCTGCAGCACGCCGTCGGGAACGAGATTGGCCAGCGGCAAGCGCTGTCCCTTGGACAAGGTTTCCATCAGTGTCTCCTAGGCGATGTAGCGGCGCGGATTGTCCGCATTGAAATCATCTTCGTCTTCCTTGTCCTCGCCCTTGAAGACGACGGGACCATTGAAGGCCAGCTGCAGGCTCTCGCCCTGCCAGCTCAGCCACGGCGTCGCTTCGCTGCCCGGTTCCGACGTCTTGCCCGACGGTTCCAGAATGATGCTGTCGGGCGTGATGCGCGCCATGCCGATCACATAGGTATAGACGGAATCATCGTCGGCCGCCTTGGACAGGCGGAAATCGAACGCGCACTCGACGATCTGCTCGCCATATTGCATGACCATCTTCGGCCGCATGGAAGCGACGGAGACGGCGCCATTGGCCAGCGCCGAATACACGCTGAAGACAAGCCCCACGGTGCCGCCGTAATGCTGCGCCAGGGCGGGATTGACTTCCACGGTTTCCGTGGCGGGCTCCTTGCCCGATGCGCCCGCCACGTCGCCCAGGTGGCGCACGAATGGCATGGCGCCAAAGTTGCCGGGCGTATCGGGCGCCTGGATGAAGCGCATCTGGCCATTCGGCAAGAGGATGCCGACCCGCAAATCAAGGTCGTCGTTGTCGTCGTCGCCATCGCCGTTATCGACCCAGGTAGCCTTGACGGTAAGTTTGCCCGGCGCGCCGGCGCCCTTTTCCAGCGACACCTTGTGCGTCTGGCCTGCCTTGGTCAGCGAGATTTTCGACAGGGAAATCTTGGGTGATGGCGCCGTTTCCGCTACCGCCTGCGCCACTTCACCGCCGAAATGCGCAACCAGCGCGTCCAGGCCTCCATTGAAACCCTGGCCCACGGCCATGAAACGCCAGCCGCCGTCCTTGCGGTAGAACTCGCCCAGCATGACGGCTTTTTCTTGCGCAAAATCAGCGCCCGCATAGGTGTAGCGGGCCAGCTCGCGCCCGCCATCGAGCAGGCGCAGATAGCTGCTGCCCAGCTGCGCCATGGTGGCCGCGCCATCGATGGCGGCCGTGACGACCAGGCGCTCGATGGAGGATGGCAAACGCTCCAGCTGGTAGCTGAAACCGGCCGCATCGCCGGACGGCGCCACGGTTTCCACGCTGCCACACGGCGTGCGCGGCTGGTTGAAGAAAGTCATGTAGCGGTCGTCGGACAGCTTGCCGTTGGCATCGAGGCCGAAACAGGCAAAGTCCAACGCCACGCCGGCGCTGGCGAGGCCCAGTTGCACGACATTGCCCGTGACGAGGCCGGACAGCGCCAGGCGCTGCCCCTTGATCAGGTTTTCCATGCGATTATTTATTCAGGTGTGGGAGCTTCGGACAAGGGCTCAAGGCGAGGCCCGTCGTCCGAAGACAGTACGAATGTACAGTCAGTCCATGGCGGAGCAACGCCGCCATGGACTGACGTTCTGGGTTCTATACAAAGCTAAAAGAGCTTCGGACAACGGTTCAGGGCAAGGCGCGTCACCGAAGACAGTACGAATAGTACGGCGAGGTGACGCAACGCGGCCATGGGCCGTTTTCCGGAGCTCTTAAGCGTTGATACCAAAGGAACGTGCAAGTGGGCCCAGGCCGCCCTTGAAGCCTTGGCCGATCGCCTTGAATTTCCATTCGCTGCCGGCGCGGTAGATTTCGCCGAAAATCATGGCCGCTTCCGTCGAGCCGTCTTCCGACAGGTCGTAGCGGGCGATTTCCGCGCCGTTGTCGCCATTCAGGCAGCGGATGTAGGCCTTGCCGACCATGCCGAAGTTCTGCTTGCGGTTTTCCGCGTCGTGGATGGTGACAGCCACGGCGATCTTGTCGATATCGGCAGGCACGTTGGCCAGGTCGACGGCAACTTTCTCGTCATCGCCATCGCCGCCGCCCGTGGTGTTGTCGCCCGCGTGGACGATGGAGCCGTCAGCCGACTTCAGGTTGTTATAGAAAATGAAATCGGCATCGGAGCGGGCCTTGCCATCCGTTTTCAGCAGGAAGGCGCTGCCGTCCAGGTCAAATGCGGCGCCATCGGTGGCGCGCGGGTCCCAGCCCAGGCCAATCACGATTTTCTTCAAGCCAGGAGCTTCCTTGCTCAGGTTGACATTGCCGCCTTTTTGCAAACTGATCGCCATGGTAATTCCTCTTTAATGTGGGGGTTGCATTCGGTGTTTCAGGTCACGTCGCCAGCGTACCGGCTTGATGAGCCATGAGCCTACCATAAAGTTACTGCTTGCCAGCCGCGCACTATTGAAAATAATGCCATGCGGAAAAGACCGTGCCGCTGCCCCAATGCGCAAAATGACGGATAATGCCGCTCGACAAAAATTTTTACCATCCTGACCCCAGGCTTGTCCTTGAACAATACCAAGATACGACTCGACTGTATTCCCGGCACCCTGTGCGACGAGCGCCTGTGGTCGCGCCTGGCGCCTGCCCTGGGCGACGCCTTTGATCTGCAGCACGTGCCCCTGCACCAAGCGCGCACGCGCCCGCAGATGCAGCAGATGATTGCCAGCCACAGCGCTCCTCAAGCCCATCTGGTGGGCTTTTCGCTGGGCGCCTACCTGGCGCTCGAACACGCGCTGGCGCACCCGCAGCGCGTCCAGTCCCTCACTTTGATCGCCAATTCGGCCAAAGGTTTGCTCCCGGCGGAGGTCGAAGCGCGCCAGCGCATCGTCGCCATGCTCGAGCGCAATGCCTATGCGGGCATCACGCGCCAGCGCCTGCGCGAACTGCTGCACCCGTCTCACTTGGAGGACGGCGCCATCACGGGCCTGATCCGGCAGATGGGGCTGGACCTGGGCAAGGACGTGCTGCTGGCGCAATTCATCACCACCATCGCCCGCCCCGACCTGATGGCGCGCTTGCCGGAACTCGGTTTTCCCGTGCTGATCGTGGGTGCCGAAGAGGACAAGCTCGTCGATCCCGGCGATCTGCGCGCCATGGCGGCCCGCCTGCCGCAAGCCACCCTGCACCTGCTGACAGACAACACCGGTCACATGATTCCGCTGGAAGCGCCAGGCGCGCTGGCCGACGCCATGCGTGCGCATCTGGAGACCGCCGGCAATTTCAACGATAATGGCGGGCATCGGGCCTCGCCCCCACCTTTTTCACAGAACCAATGAGCTTACTGACCATCATCGTCGCCACCGACCAGCAAGGCGGCATCGGCATCGACAACACCCTGCCGTGGAAACTGCCGGAAGACCTCGCGCATTTCAAGCGTCTGACGACGGGCCATCCCATCCTCATGGGCCGCAAGACCTTCGATTCCATCGGCCGTCCGCTGCCGAACCGCCGCAACATCGTCATCACGCGCAATCCGGACTGGCGCCATGAGGGCGTGGAAGCGGTGTCGTCGCTGGAAGCGGCTATCGCGCTGCTGGACGGCGCCGAAGGCTATGTCATCGGCGGCGCGGAAATCTACCAGCAGTCGCTGGCACTGGCACAGCGTTTGATCATCACGGAAATCGGCCAGACGTTTGACTGCGATGCCTTTTTCCCCACCCTTGATCATGCCGTGTGGCAAGAAACCGCGCGCGTAGCGCATGTTTCGGAGAAATCCGGCCTGCCTTACGCCTTTGTCACGCTGCAACGCAAAGCCTGATAAGGTTATATTGACTAGCAGAATGTTGCTGTAATACCCCTGTCACACCCATGCGTCACGCTAGCGCACGCTTGTGACGCTTTGCTACGATATTTTTTTCCCGCAGACGCCGCATTTCTGCGAGAATCCCGTTCTTATTTTTTTTCTGCGGCTGCCGGGTTGCACTACCGCCTGACCGTCGCGCCCTAGTCCGCCCCTTCACATATGTCAGGGGCGGCTTGCTTTTTTGGAGACATGCATGAAATTTCGTTTCCCTATCGTCATCATTGACGAGGATTTCCGTTCTGAAAATACGTCCGGCCTGGGCATTCGCGCCCTTGCCGCCGCAATGGAAAAAGAAGGCATGGAAGTGCTGGGCGTGACCAGCTACGGCGATTTGTCGCAATTTGCCCAGCAGCAATCGCGCGCGTCAGCCTTCGTGCTGTCGATCGACGATGAAGAATTCGGCGCCGGTTCCATCGAGGAAACCGATCACGCCTTGAAATCGCTGCGCGCCTTCGTCGAGGAAATCCGCTACAAGAACGCCGATATCCCTATTTATCTGTACGGCGAAACGCGCACCTCGCGCCATATCCCCAACGATATCCTGCGCGAACTGCATGGTTTCATCCACATGTTCGAAGATACGCCGGAATTCGTCGCGCGCCACATCATCCGCGAAGCGAAATCCTACCTGGACGGCCTGTCGCCGCCATTCTTCCGCGCACTGGTGCACTACGCCAACGACGGCTCCTACTCATGGCACTGCCCCGGCCACTCGGGCGGCGTGGCGTTCCTGAAGTCGCCGATCGGCCAGATGTTCCACCAGTTCTTCGGTGAAAACATGCTGCGCGCCGACGTCTGTAACGCCGTCGAGGAACTGGGCCAGCTGCTCGACCATACGGGCCCTGTCGCCGCGTCCGAACGCAATGCCGCGCGCATCTTCAATGCCGACCATTGCTATTTCGTCACGAACGGCACCTCGACCTCGAACAAGATGGTGTGGCACTCGACCGTGGCGCCGGGCGACATCGTCGTCGTCGACCGCAACTGCCACAAGTCGATCTTGCACTCGATCATCATGTGCGGCGCGATTCCCGTGTTCCTGATGCCGACACGCAACCACCTGGGCATCATCGGCCCTATCCCGCTGCATGAGTTCACGCCGGAAAGCATTGCCCGCAAGATCGAGGCCAATCCGTTCGCGCGCGAAGCGAAGAACAAGAAACCGCGCATCCTGACAATCACGCAATCGACCTACGATGGCGTGATCTACAACGTGGAAACCCTGCGCGAAATGCTGGACGGCAAGATCGACACCCTGCACTTCGATGAAGCGTGGCTGCCGCACGCCACCTTCCACGATTTCTACAAGAATATGCACGCCATCGGCAAGGACCGTCCGCGCGCCAAGGAATCGATGATCTTCTCGACCCAGTCCACGCACAAATTGCTGGCCGGCCTGTCGCAGGCCTCGCAAATCCTCGTGCGCGAATCGGACACGGTCAAGCTGGACCAGGATGCCTTCAACGAGGCTTACCTGATGCACACCTCGACGTCGCCGCAGTATTCCATCATCGCTTCGTGCGACGTGGCCGCGGCCATGATGGAAGCGCCGGGCGGCACGGCCCTGGTGGAAGAATCGATCATGGAAGCGCTCGATTTCCGCCGCGCCATGAAGAAGATCGACCAGGAATGGGGCCAGGACTGGTGGTTCCAGGTGTGGGGTCCGGCCACCTTCAACGACGAAGGCATGGGCCAGCAGGAAGACTGGATGATACGCGCCGAGGATGACTGGCACGGCTTCGGCGACCTCGCTCCCGGCTTCAACATGCTTGACCCGATCAAGGCGACCATCGTCAACCCGGGCCTGTCGCTGGACGGCCAGTTCGGCGACACGGGCATCCCCGCGTCCATCGTCACCAAATACCTGGCCGAGCACGGCGTCATCATTGAAAAATGCGGCCTGTACTCGTTCTTCATCATGTTTACCATCGGTATCACCAAGGGCCGCTGGAATACCCTGCTGACCGCCTTGCAACAGTTCAAGGATGACTACGACAAGAACCAGCCGATGTGGCGCATCCTGCCGGAATTTGCGGCAGCCAACCCACGCTACGAAAAAATGGGCTTGCGCGACCTGTGCCAGCAGATCCATGATTTCTACAAGGCTTACGACGTGGCCCGTTTGACGACGGAAATGTATCTGTCGGACATGATCCCGGCCATGAAGCCGTCGGACGCGTTTGCCAAGATGGCGCACCGCGAAATCGAGCGCGTGGCCATCGACGAACTGGAAGGCCGCATCACGTCCATCCTGCTGACGCCGTACCCGCCGGGTATTCCGCTGCTGATCCCGGGCGAGCGCTTCAACAAGACCATCGTCGACTACCTGCGCTTCGCACGCGACTTCAACGAGCGCTTCCCTGGCTTCGAGACGGATGTGCATGGCCTCGTGAAACGCGAAGTCGATGGCAAACGCGGCTACTTCGTCGATTGCGTCAAACTGGATGATTAATGACGGCTCATCCAATCTCGCTTGTCGCGCTTTGCGGCCGGCGATGCTCACCGTACTGGAGTACGGTTACGCTTCTCGGCCACAAATCACTGCCGCTCGCGACGATTGGATGAACCGTCGTGACGTTCGTTAAAAACGGTTAATTCTGACGTTTGTTGAACGCCATTCATTCACGCCACCTTTCAGGTGGCGTTTTTCATTGTGGGCCAGCGCGCACGCTTGCGCCAGATCAAACGGCTGGGGTACCGGGCTTCTAAGATGGGCGACTCGTGCCCTCGTGACGGCAGGCATATGACGCTCAAGGTGTGGCTGGAAATCATGCAGCAGGCGGCGGCTGGCAGTGGCGCCTTGCTGATGACGGCCTTGAAGCAGGCTCAGGTAACTGTAGCCCGGCGGCACGATGGCGAGGAAGACGGCGCGGGCATCGTGCTGTTTGCCGAGACCGATAAGGCCCTGCTGCAAGCGCTGCCGGCGCTGTGCGACCATGCCCGCGTGCTGGCCATTGCCGCCTGCGGCCGCCCTCCCAGCTGCGCGCAACAGCGGGCCCTGATGGCGGCAGGCGCGCTCGATGTGCTGCTGTGGCCTGGCGGCACCGTCGATGCGGGCCAGGTGCTGGCGCGCCTGCAGCGCTGGCAGGCCGTGGCGCAGATGCTGGCATCCAGCGCCGTGCGCCAGCATCTGGTGGGCGACAGCGCGGCCTGGACCGCCTTGCTGCACCAGGTAGTGGAAATGGCCGCCTTCAGCCAGGCGTCGATGCTGATCACAGGCGAGACGGGCACGGGCAAGGATTTACTGGCGCAACTGGTTCACCGCCTCGGCAACTGCAGAGGCGACTTCACCATCCTCGACTGCACCACCCTGTCGCCGGAACTGGCCGGCAGCGAACTGTTCGGCCATGAACGGGGCGCGTTTACGGGCGCGGCGGCCGCGCGCGACGGCGCTTTTGCCCTGGCCGACGGCGGCGTGCTCTTCCTCGATGAGGTGGGTGAACTGCCGCTGCTCCTGCAGGCGCAGCTGCTGCGCGCCATCCAGGAGCGCAAATACAAGCGCGTGGGCGGCAATACCTGGCAGCCGACGCAATTCAGGCTCGTCTGCGCCACCAACCGCGAACTGGAAGGCGAGGTGGCGCGCGGCGCCTTCCGCGCCGACCTGTATTACCGCATCGCCGGCTGGCGCTGCCAGATACCGCCCTTGCGCGAACGCCAGGACGATATCCTGCCGCTGGCCCGCCACTTCCTCGCTGAACTGGCCCAGCAGCAGCCGCCCCCGCTGGACGCCGCCGTGCGCGAATACCTGCTGCTGCGCGACTATCCGGGCAATGTGCGCGAACTGCGCCAGACCGTCACGCACATCTGGCACCGCCATTGCGGCCCCGGCCCCATCACCATCGGCGCCCTGCCCCCGGAAGAACGGCTGCTGGCGCCGCACTGGCCCGACCAGCACTTCGAAGCGGCCGTGCAACGGGCCCTGGCCCAGGGCTGCACGCTGTCGCACATCACGCGCTGCGCCACCGACATGGCCATCCGCCTCGTGCTGGCCGATGAGCGCGGCAACAACCAGCGCGCCGCCGCCCGCCTTGGGGTGACCGACCGCGCCCTGCAGCTACGCCGCAAGGCGGCCGCTTGCGCTGCACAAGCGACCGCCGCCACCACTGTCGCGGCAGCGCCGGTCACGCCAGCCGCGCCAGCCGCAAAAAATTGCCGCCCGTGATCAGCGCCATATCCAGCGGCGGCAAGCCCAAGAGCTCGATCTTGTGCAATTCCAGCCCCGGATGCAGCCAAGGACCATCTGAACCGAACAAGACCTTGTGCGGTCCCGCGCGGCGCACGGCCTGCTGCAGCAAGTCGAAACGCCGCACGCCCGAGCTATCCGTATGGATGTTGCGGTGGCGCACCAGATGGTCGATCAGCGCCAGCTGCGCGGCCCAGTCGTCGCCAAAGCTGCCCAGGTGCGGCAGGATGAAATCGACGTCGGGATACTGCTGCGCCAGCAGCTCGGCCACGGCCACCTCGCCGGCCGGGTCGTACAGCACGGGCAAGCCGAAGAAACGGGCCGCCTCGCACACTTCGCCGCTGATGCGCGCGTCCAACCGGTGCGCCTTGACGCCGACAAAGCCGTACCGCTCGACGGCCGTGCGCACCAGGTCCATGATGCGGCCCCGGTCGCGCCGCGCATGCACGAAGGCAAAGCCGTAGAAACGCTGCGGATCGGACGACACCAGGCGCGCCACGCCATGGTTGGCGATGGCGTAATCGGAGTGGAAAGTGGCGAACAGCACGCTGCGGGCGATGTCGGCCGCCTGCGCGCGACGCAGGTAGGCTTGCAGCGGCGCATCGCTGTCCCACGGCCCGCTCAAGCCGTCGCCCGGTCCCGCATGGCAGTGGCAATCGATGATCATCTTGTCGCGCTATTGCCAGTCGCCCATGACGACGATGCGGTTGCCGCGCCGGCGCCAGCGCCCGCTCTCCTCCTCGCTCTGCGGCGCGGCCGAACGAAAATGCGGCAGTTGCTGATGCAGGGCCCGCGTCAGCGCGCTTTCCACGGCACGCGCGCTTCCGTCGCCGTCGGCAGCCAGGCGTGCCGCCTGCCCCGCGATGCGCACGAAGCGGCGCGCCAGCTCCAGTTCGCGGTCGGCCGGCACCTCGGCCTCCATTTCCAGTTCCAGCGCGTTGCTGGCGGCGCGCCCCAGGGCCGAGCCGAGCGCCGTGCCCACGCCCGGTATCGGGATCATCGAGCCCAGCGCGCCGCCGACAAAGGGCAAGGCCGTCTTGGCCACGGCCTTCAAGGCGCCACCCAAGGGCTTGGCCACCTTGGCAATGGTCGAGCCCACCTTCTTGACTCCCTTCCACACGCTCTTGAAGACATTGCCGAGAAACTGTTCCAGCTCCGCTTCGCTGGACACTTCCAGCAATTCCATGGCCAGCTGCAGTTCTTCCTCTTCGCTGAAGACGGCCGGCGCGCGGCCCTTGCCGGACCAGTCCTGGCCGAACTCCAGCACTTCAAACGCAGCGCCGGCCCGCTGCCGGCATTGCGCACATTCGCATTCGAGTTGGTGCATGATGTTCTCCTTCGCAGTCGTCAAAGCGCTGTCGTCAGCCCCACATTTCACCCAGTACAGCCAGTTCCAGTTCGCGCCGCTGGTTCGTCAGCACGCCGCGCTGGTTGGCGAACATGTCGTCGTGGATGCGCTGTTCGATCCGGCGCCGCTGCGCCGCCGAGGACAGGGGCGCCACATACACCTGGTGCGCGCTCACGTCGACGGCCAACATCTGGCCGCACAGCCGGTGCTGCAGCAAACGCCGGTGCAGATCGTCCGTCTGGCCGCTGTAGGCACGGCGCCTTCCGCCCGCATCGAACTCGATGACGTACAGGCCCGGCCCCCGGCCATTCGCGTCGCGCAAGGCGTCGGCGAGCGTCCCCAGCGCCTGGTAGCGCAGGGCGGCCGCTTCCGGCACCCGGCCCATGGTGCCGGCCAGGGTTGGCGGGACTTCGCCCTGTTGCTGGTCATCGTCCTGCCCCTGATCCTGGCCCTGGTCCGTATCCATTCCCTGGTCCGACCCCTGCTTGTCGCCAAAGGCCGGCTCCGCCACAGGATAAGCCGCCGGATAAATGGTCGGGTAGATGGGCGCATAGCCGCCCCAGCCCCGGTAGCGCGGCGGCAGGTAGGGCATGGGCTGGGGAGCAAAGCGGGGCAGACGGCGGCCCTGCCCCTGGTAGCGCGGCGGCGCGGGACGGCGCGCGCCTCGCAGCGGCGCCCTTGCACGCAGGCCGCCTCGCCCGCCGCCAGGACGCATGCGCTCTTCCTCCCATTCCCCCTCTTCCTCCCCTTGCCACTCCTGCGACCACTCTTGCGACCATTCCTGTTCGCCGGCCGCCCCTGGCTGCCCCGCAAAGGGCAGTATTTCAAACGCTTCGTTCATATCGCCTCCTGATGTGATGTTCAAGCAAGCCCATCGCCTGCTCCAGTTGCCGCGGCGTCTGGTCGGCCCGCAGCAAAAAAGTCAGCGCGCCGGGACCGTCTCCCGCTTGCGCCAGCGCCAGCACGCCCGCTGCGCGCAAGGCTTGCCGCAAATGGGCACGGCCGGGCAAACGCTGCACGGGAAAGCTGCCACCGCGGCAGGCAATGCCGGCCGCCGCCATCCCCGTCCGCCATTGCGCCACCCTGTCCGCCAGCCTGGCGCGCAGGGCGTCGCCATGGCGGGCATTGAGCGCCAGCGCGCGCCGCGCCGCCGCCAGCACGGCTGCCGAAGGCGGACTGGCATGCATGCGCGTCTGGCTATGCGCCGCGAAGCGCCGCAGCAGCTTGCGGCTGCCGGCCAGCACGGCCAGCGGCACGCCAAATCCCTTGGCCAGCGAGGCGCCGACGATCACGTGGCCGCCGCCCTTGTCGTAGCCGCCCGGCAAGCCATGCAGCCGCACCGAGCCGCCACCGGCCGTACCCGCCACGCCCAGCACCTGCGTATCGTCCAGCAGCAGGTAACCGCCTCCCTGGCATGCGAGGGCCGCATAGCCGGCCAGCGGCAAGACCTGTTCGCTGCCCGGCACATAGCCATCGGCCAGGATCAGGGGGCGCCGCCCTTGCCTGCCCCAGGCCGCCGCCAGTTGCCGCAACGCCGCCATCTCGCCGCTGGGAAACAAGCGCAAGGGCAAACCCAGCGCCTGCGCCCGCTCGGCGCCCCAGCGCGCGATGGCGTAGCTGCCGCCATCGACGAGGATCACCAGGCGCTCGCCAGCCAACATGCCGAACAGGTCCCAGAACAGGTGCAAGGTCGACGGCAGCACGCAGGCCGCCTCGCAGCCTTGCAGCGCAGCCAGGCTTGCTGCCAGGGCCTGCGCGCCGGGCGGCTCCTGCAGCGCGGCCGGCTGGCCCAGGCTCAAGCTGCTCCATGGCGCCAGCGCGGGCGCCGGATGGCGCATGCCCAGGTAGAGGGCGCTGGTAAAGTCGAGCATGCACCCGCCCCGCCCCCGTCCTAGACACTGCGCAGCTGCTGGCTCAGGCGCTGGCGCAGCAACACCGAGGGCATCGTCGATTCGATCGCCGGGTCGCTGCTGTCGACGGACAGGTCGACCCCGGTGGCGGCGCGGTAGCCGTGGATGTAGCCTTGCACTTGCGGGCGCCAGAAGCGCGCCCAGTTGAATGCCTGCGTCGGTTCATAGATGTCGCTCCAGTTGCCATAGCGCACGGACAGCAGCAATTGCTCGCCGAAGATGGCGAGGTTACGGAAGTGCATCACGCTCGTATCCGTCCAGCCCTGCAATTTCTTCATGGCATCGACCCTGTCCATCCACGGTTCCGGATACGCCACCATCACGCGCGTAGGCAAAAATTCACGGAATTCGGGGCGCGCCAGCATCCATTGCTGCATCAGCATTTCGATGCGCGCCGTCGACGGCAAATCGCCAAACTGGTTGTGCGCGCCCTGCGACAGGATCAAATGAATTTCCTTGAGCGCGTTGAGCACGGGGAAGGCGTCCGCCTTCACGGTGGTGTCGTCATCCTGCTTGTAGAATGAAGTGAGCAGGCGCAGCAAGTGGTGGAACGCTTCCAGGAATTTGGAGCGGCTATCGGCTGGCCGGAAGTGCTGCACTGCCTTGCCATCCAGGCGCACACCGTAGTGATGGTCATACTCATAGTTCCGGCGCATCACGGTCAGCCGATGCTGCTCATCCTGCGTGTATCCCCAGAGTAAATTATTCAACGGACGCAGCATGTCGATTTCCGTGTTCGACAGGGGATCGACATGCTTGCCCGGCGCGCGCAGATTCTGGAAGCGTTGCGCGATGGCATTCATGGTCTGCACCAGCATGCCCTCTTCGTGCCAGTACGACCAGATCAGTTCCAGCAGGCAGGGATTGGCCAGCTTTTCCTGGATGATGCCAAAGCACAGGTCCACTTCGCCTTCCTGGCCGCGCGGGATGCTGATGGGGATGTCGGGCAGCTTGCGGCGGATCACGGCCAGGTAGGGCAAGGTCTGGAAACCATCGATGTTTTCCAGGTAATCGTTGCGCAGCACGGTTTCCAGGTCGCGCCCCTGGGGGATGTCGCGCCGGTCCAGGTAGGCGTTGTCTTCCGCGGGATTGAAGGTCAGCGGCTGGTTCAGCACGCCGCAATTGACCATCACGAACGCCTCCGTCGCCACTTTCAGCACGCGGTAGGAATCGGCATCCGAGAACGGCAGCGCGCGGCGCTGCTTGAGCTGCTGGAACATGTCGGCCTTTTTGACGAAGCGCTCCTGCTCGAAGCCGCGCACATTGGCCAGGTCGCCGCAAAACAGGCTGTCCATGAAATGCAGGTAATTCGTAAACGACATCGCTTCAGTGCTGTTGCGTATCAGGGTCCACAGCGGCAAGTCTTCCGTCGGCTCCGTTTCCGTGCGCGTCAGCGACACGCCCACATTGCCCGAGATGGGCTGAGGCTGGCGCTCCTCCGCCTCGTATTCCGCGTCCACGGCCAGCATGGCGTTCGGGCTCAGCCCTTCCGGCACGGGCAAGGCATTGCGCAGTTCTGGACGCTGCGACAGCATCATCTGCCCCGTGAAACGGTGCATGCCGGCGCGCCGCACGGGAGTGGAAAAGGCATTCGGCGCACCACGCATGGGTACCCACGGGGCGGCGGCCAGCACCTGCACCTGGTCGCGTCCGTCTGCGCTTTGATCGCCGTCAAACGAGACGGTGGCCACGGCACGGTCACCCACCCTGCCAAAATTGCAGTCGCTGGGATGGCAGTCCGCCGTTTCAAAAACCAGCCCCACCTGCGGATTGAGCTGCGGCTTGAAACACAGCACGGCGCTGCAGCCGGACTGCACCGTCACGCACTGCGGCGCCGTGGCGGGGAAATTGCCATACACCCCCACGTAGCTGCCCGTGGCCAGGTCGGCAAACACGGTACTGCCATGACCATCCGTCCAGCGCACGCCCACCAGCATGGCGGGATCGGCTACCCAGGTGGCGGCATTAAAATCATGGCAATCTGCCTCGGCTCCCCGGTACAGGCTGATGGCGGCATTGACGACCATGGCCCCGCTGTCCTGCTCGTGCACGGTGACAGCGATGCTGCCGCCGTGGTGTTTCGGTCCCGCCTGGCCCGCCGCCCCGCTCCTGCTGCTCATCTTGCCCCCCATATTGCTGCTCATCTTGCTGCTCATGTCATTCTCCTCAATGGATAATCAAACGCGATGCCAGGGGCGGCAGCGGCCTGCCGGGCTGGCGGCCATGCCGCACGACATCCGCGCACAGCTCCGACGTGTCCAGGGTGCTGCGCAGGGCCCAGTGGGTCAGCAAACGCCCCAGCAGCTCGCTCTCGTCTTCCGGGCTCAAGGCACCGCTGGCGCGCGCCTGGCCCAGCACGGCGAACACCAGGGTCGGCGTCGCCCGGTACATCTGCCCCGGCGCCAGGCTCCAGCTGCGAAACAGCTGCGCCAGCATGGCAGGCTGGCGCGTGTGCACGGCCATGGCTTCGGCCAGCGAGCCGCCGCGCAAGGCCGGCGGCCGGTGCTGCACCAGCAAGCCCACCAGGGCAGCCATGCTGGCCTGCAACTGTTCCAGCAGCCGCTGCCGGGCCGGCGGCAGGCCGGCCAGCGGGTAGTACGACAGCCACAGCTGCTCCAGCCGGTCCCACTGCGGATGCGGATACAAGGCCCGTCCCATGGCGCAGCTCAGGCGCACCCGCAGCCATGGCACTGGATGGGGATCGTCGATATTGAGGCGGAAGACAAACACGCGCGGCAGGCTGACCACGCCGATCAGGCCCAGGGTGGCGGCCACGCCGACCCGCGCCAGCGACCAGAAATCGGCCACGATCTCGGAAATCCACCGCTCCCACAATTGCCACACGTGAACAAAGCCGCTGCCGCCATGCTGCATCGCTTGCAACACGGGCCGCAAGGACGCCACCAGGTCCAGTAGCGCAGCCCCCTGGTGGCCTATTTCGTGCACCAGCGACGAGGCGATGCTGCTGCCGATCATGCGTTCGCGCGGCAGGCGGATGATGGCGACGGGATTGTCGCCGCCGCCGGGCAGGCGCGTGCGCGCACGGCGGATGGCCGCCCCCGCCCCCCGGTCCAGGTAGCAGATCACGGGCGGCGCCTGGTACACATTGCCGGGCAGCGCCAGCGCGTCGGCGGCAACGATGTCCAGGCCGGCCAGCCACACGCCCGTCTTGTGCTCGCTGCGCTGGGTGATGACTTCGTTGAACAGGTCGAACTGGGTCAGCGCGGCATTGAACTTCAGGCGCAGGAAGGTAAAACGGCGCTGCGCCTCGGCGGCCGTGGCCATGCTGGCGTCATCGGCGTGCTCGCGCCGCAGCCACCACTGGAACTGGGCCACCATGCGCCGCAATGCGCGCCGGCCCTGTACCAGCTGGCTTTCGATGGCCGACTGGGCACTGGGCATCAGGGCCGCCGCCAGCACCGTCGGCTCGATCAGCGCGAACGGCTCCAGCCGCGCCAGCCGCGTCAGCAGCGAGCGCGCCTCCTGCTCCAGCATCCAGGCAGCATAAGCGCCGATGGCCATGATGTCAGACCCCGTACAGGACGATTTTGTGCCCCTGGCGCGCCCAGCGGCCACTGGACGGACGCATGCCGGCGCCGGTGCGCGCACCGCCCGGCACCATGCCGCCACCCGCACCAGCGCCGCTGCCGTTCTGCGTCGAGACCTGGCTGCCGGGGCGTCCCAGCAAGCCTGGCGCGAACTGGCGCGCCGCCGCACTGACCGCCGACTGGGCGATGGCGCGCGGATCGCCCGCACCGCGCGCTTGCGCGGCGCGGTTGACGGTATCGGCGGCCAGGCGCACGAACTGCTTGGCGCCCTCGAATTCGCGGTCCTCGTTCGACGACGCTTCCGCTTCCAGCCCCAGTGCGCCGCCAGCGGCCGAGGCCAGGCCGCTGCCTATCTTGGCCCCCAGCGGGCCGCCGAAATAGCCGCCGATGGCGCCGCCGGCCAGGGGAATGGCCTTCTTCGCCACGCCCTTGAGCACGCCGCCGATGGCTTGCCCCACGGGCGACTTGATGATGCCGCCCGCGACGGAAGCAGCCTTGCGCAGGAAATTGCCGAGAAACTGCTCGAGTTCGGCTTCATTGCTGACCGACAACAATTCATTCGCCAGTTCCATCTCCTCGGTCTCGGAAAACATGGCGTTCGCGCCCCCCTCGCCGCTCCACTCGCCCTGGCCAAACTCGAACTGCTCCGCTTCAAAACCGGACATCTCCTGTCCGTATTCCAGGGTCGTACGATCCAAGTCATGCATGATGAGCTCCTCAAAGTTATAACCTCGGTTGGGACTACCTTGCCGGACAGACTGGCCGTCCGGCTAACAATCGAGCACGACGATGTGCCCGCCCTCGCGGCGCCAGCGGCCAGCGTCCCGTCCTGGCGTTTGCGCCGCCTGCCTGAGCAAGCCTGGCGCCACGCTGCGTGCCACTTGCAGCAGGGCCGTTTCCACCCGCGCCCTGGGAGCGCGCGCGCCGGTGGCGCCGTCCTGCGCCAGCTCCGTATTGACGGCATCGATCAGATGCACGACCTGGCGCGCCAGTTCGAATTCCTTGTCTTCCGGGCTCAAACCTTCCAGTTCCATGCCGAAGATGCCGGCAGCGCGCCGCTTGAGCGCCTGCGGCGAACCACCATGCAGCGGCAACAGGGGCGCCACCACCTTGCCCAGCAGCTGGTGCAGCGGTCCTTCCAGCGGCGTACCGCGCACTTGCCGGCCCGCCGCAGTGGCGCCCAATTGGCGCGCCAGGAAAGCGTCGAACTGGGCCGGCGCCTGCAGTTCCAGCAACTGCGCCGCCAGTGCCAGCTCGTCTTCCTGCTGCAGGGGCAGCAGGCCCGGCGCTTCAGGCAATTCCATTTCGGGACGATAGGCGAGCAGACGGCTGGTCATGGCAGGCTCCGGTGAAAGGCGGGCGGGTGACCCATGCCTCCCTGACGCAAGGGCCATGCCAGCCATGCGCAGGGAAAGGACGCGGGGAAAAAACAGAGCGGGTGGCGAACGGCATTTCGCCGATGACGTAAAAACCATGGTTTCCGGCGAAGCGAGTTTCGTTGCCAAGATGAGCTTTCAAACAAGCTTAATTGGCGGGAATGATTACGTCGCCTATCCGCCACAGTGCGCGTAATCGGCAAAAAATATTTTCCATTTTCAAAGAATAAAGTTCGCCCTACAGCGCCGAAAACAGCATCAACACCACGCCAACGTCAGGCAAATGAAAACGTGGCCAACACGTAAATAGTTAATTGAAAACAGGATTGTGGTAGCTAGGGCCTACAATTAATGGGCTAAAATTTGATTGCCCGAGAGAAACTAAATGACAGACCCAACTTTGCGCCGTTTGCTGGCCATCACATTGGTCAGCCTGCTTGCCGCCTGCGGCGGTGGCGGCGACAGCAACACCGGCGCCATCCAGAACCCGGACATCTCGGTGGTTCCTCCAGGGACCACCGCCCCCGGCGATCCGGCAGCCCCCGGCACCACGCCAGGCGATACCATTCCTCCGCCGCCGCTGACCACGCCTCCGGCCGGCCAGGCGGCCACCACCTTCACGCGCCAGGAAGCGTCGCGCTTCCTGGGCCGCGCCACGTTCGGCCCCAACATGGCAGCCATCGATGCGCTGGCGGCCAGCGACAGCGATGCGTGGTTCAGGGCTCAGTTTTCCAAACCGCAAACCTTGCACCGCGCGTATATCGACAAACTGCTGGCGGCCGAAGCGGCCGGAGGTGAAAAGCTGACGTCGCGCGGCTTTGACGAATCGTTCTGGCAGCAAAGCATGCGCGGCGAGGACCAGTTGCGTCAACGCATCGCTTTTGCCCTGTCGGAAATCTTCGTCATTTCCATGCAAAACGATGCCATCCAGCCACGAGTGCGTGGCGTGGCCGCCTACTACGACATGCTGGGCCACCACGCTTTCGGCAACTTCCGCAATCTGCTCAATGACGTGGCCCTGCATCCGATGATGGGGCTGTACCTGTCGCACATGCGCAATCAGAAAGAAACGGCAACCCGTGCACCGGACGAAAATTTCGCGCGCGAAGTGATGCAGCTGTTTACCATCGGCCTGTACCAGCTCAATGCTGATGGCAGCCTGAAACTGGCTGCAGGCAAACCCATCGCCACCTATACGCGCGACGACGTAGTCGGGCTTGCCCGCGTGTTTACCGGCTGGAGCTGGGCCGGTCCCGATTTGAGCAACAACCGCTTCATCGGCAACGTGGCCGATCCCGACCGCGACTGGAAACCGATGCAGAACTACCCTGCGTTTCATTCCAGCGGAGAGAAGCGTTTCCTGGGACAAAGCATATCCGGCGTCACCAGCGGCGAGGCGGACTTGAAACTGGCGCTCGATACCCTGTTCAACCATCCGAACGCGGGACCATTCTTTGCCCGCCAACTGATCCAGCGCCTCGTCAGCAGCAATCCCAGCCCCGCTTATGTGGGCCGGGTAGCGGCCGCCTTTGCCAACAACGGCAATGGCGTGCGCGGCGACATGCAAGCTATCGTCCGCGCCGTGCTGCTCGATCAGGAAGCGCTGGCGGCCAGCGGGACAAGTTTGCGCACCGGCAAGCTGCGCGAACCGATAATGCGCCTCGCCAGCTGGATCCGCGCCTTCGACGCCAAGGCGTCCAACGCACGCTACCGCATCTACTATCTCGATGATCCCTTGACCGGGCTGGGCCAGGGGCCCTTGAATCCCGCATCCGTGTTCAGCTTCTTCCGCCCTTCCTACATACCGCCCAACTCCGCGCTGGCCGGCGCGGGCCTGGTGGCGCCGGAACTGCAGATCACATCGGAGCCGTCCGTCACCGGCTACCTGAATTACATGCAGGATGTGCTCGACAGGGGCGTGGGCGAAGCCCGCGAAATCAAGCCGGACTACACGCGCGAACTGGCACTTGTCAGCGACACGGGCGCGCTGCTCGACCGCATCAACCTGCTCCTGATGCATGGCAGCATGCCCGCCAGCCTGCGCGGACAAATCCTGACCGCCATCAATGGCGTCAGCATCCCCGCGGCCACGGCCAGCAATGCCGCGCAGGTAGCCACGGCCCAGGCCAACCGCGTCAAGCTGGCCATTTTCCTGACCATGGCCTCGCCGGCCTACCTGGTACAAAAGTAAGAGCGATCACATGCAAAATCTCCCCTTTTCCCGCCGCCGTTTCCTCGGTTCCATGCTGAGCCTGGCCGGCACCACGGCCGCCCCCTTCGCCCTGAACCTGGCCGCCATGGGCAACGCCGCCGCGCAAACGGCCGGCGATTACAAGGCCATGGTGTGCCTGTTCATGGCAGGCGGCAACGACGCCTTCAACACGGTGCTGGCCACCGATCCCACGTCATGGAATGAATACGCGCGCCTGCGCAACACGGGCGGCGTCGATTCCATCCATCTGCCCGGCGTGGGCGAGACCGGTGGCGTGCTGCCCATCGTGCCCGCCACCGCGCAAACGGGCCGCGCCTTCGCCCTGCATCCCCAGCTGGCGCCCCTGAAAGACCTGTTCGACAATGGCCGCGCCGCCATCGTGGCCAATGTGGGCACCCTGATCCAGCCCGCCACCCTGGCGCAGTACAAGGCAGGCAGCGTGGCCTTGCCACCCAAACTGTTCTCGCACAACGACCAGCAATCGACGTGGCAATCGGGTTCACCCGAAGGGGCCAGCACGGGCTGGGGCGGCCGGGCGGCCGACGTGGCCGGCTCGCTCAATACGAATGCCATGTTCACGGCCATTTCCGCTGCGGGGAACACCGTCTTCCTCAGCGGGCGCCAGGTGCGCCAGTTCCAGGTAGGCCAGGCGGGCGCCGTGCCCATCCGCGGATTGAGCGGCAACCTGTTTGGCAGCACGGGCGGTGCGGGCGCATTGCAAGCCATCATCAACGATGCGGGAAGCGACCTGATCGAACAGGAGCACGTTGCCGTCGTGCAGCGCGCCATTTCCAGCCAGAGCATCCTCAGCGGCGCCATGCTGGCAGCCGGCGCGGGCGGCGTGCCCAATCCCCCGCCCTACATCAATCCGAACACGGGCGTGTCCAGCGTCAATCCGCTGGCCGTGCAATTGCAGACCGTGGCGCGCATCATCGGCGGGCGCGGCGCCCTGGGGGCGAAACGGCAAGTGTTTTATGTGACACTGGGCAGCTTCGACACGCATGACCGGCAAAAAGTGCTGCATGCCGACCTGATGGCCCGCCTGGCCCATGCGCTGGCGTACTTCGACACGACCCTGGCGGCCCTGCAGGGCGCGGACCTGCGGCGCCAGGTGACGACGTTTACGGCGTCGGACTTCGGCCGCACCTTCAGCAGCAACGGCGACGGCACGGATCACGGCTGGGGCGCGCACCACTTTGTCGTGGGCGGCGCCGTGAAGGGCCGCGACATCTACGGCGCCTTCCCCGTCACAGGCCTGGGCCATGAGCTGGACGTCGGTTCCGGCGCCCTGCTGCCGACCACCTCCGTCGACCAGTACGGCGCCACCCTGGCCAAGTGGTTCGGCGTGGCCGACAGCCAGCTGGCCGGGGTGTTCCCGAACATCGGCAACTTCAGCCGGCGCGACCTGGGTTTCATGACGACAACTTAACCGTTCACGGCGACAATCAGGGTGACGACATAGCCCTGCGTGGCATTGCCCGTCACCGTGGCCATCTGCAAGCTGGTGCCGTCGCTGAAGACATTGTCGGTGGCATAGCTGATCTGCGACAGGTTGCGCACGCTGGCTGTGTAGCCGCTGGCCGTGTAGGCCTCGCTCAACGTTGCCATCGGGAAAGTGAACTGCGACGTCTTGATGCGGTTCGCGGCAGAGGCCGCCTTGGCCAGGCTGGGATAGACCTCGAAATGCACGTGCGGCATGCGTCCCGCGTAGCAGCCGGGAAAGATGGTCGTGAAGCTGAGGTTGCCGGCGCTGTCCGTTTCCTGCACGCCGCGCAAGTAATTCTGCGCCGTCACGCCGCTCGAATACAGCGAATACAAGCCTTCGCGGTCGCAATGCCACAGATAGACGGCGTAGCCGGCCAGGCTGGCGCAACTGCCGCTGGCGTTGAGCAACTGCAAATTGATGGTCAATGGCACGCCCGCCGCCACCCCCGTGGCGCCATTGAAACTGGCGCGGATATCGCTGCGCACGACGCCCGACTGGTTCAGCACGTTGATGATGCTGCCGCCACTCGTGTTCGTGCCATCGGCCGGATACGGCCCGCCCGTTTCTTCGGGAATCACCGTGCAGGCGCCCGTGGTCGGTATCGTGACGGTGCCGGCGCTGCCAGCGGCAGCGCCGCTGCTTCCCGTGCTGCTGGCGTCCGACCCGCCGCCGCAGCTCATCAAAGGCAAGGTGGCGGCGCCGGCCAGCAGCCAGCGCAACACTTGCCGCCGCTCAGCTGCCTGTTGCCGCATCATTTCGAGGTCGGATGCCAGGCCGTGATCATGTAATTCCATACATACTCCATTAAGGCAAGCCCGCCAAGGCGGGGCTCAGGCTGGCGCACAGGAAGAGCGCCTGTGTCGCATGTCGCGAGAGCGCCTGCAAGCTGCTGCCCGGACGCAAGGCATGGATGCGCATGCTGACTCTCCCTGTGATCGCGCGTGCGTTTTACGGGAGGCGCCGGGGGCCGCGCGGAACTTGGCGGCTGTCGTGCCACTGCTGCGCCTGCTGACGCTGTTCCGGCGTCAGCACGGCCAGCAATTGCTGCTCCAGCCGCGCCTGCTGCAAACTGATCTTTGCCATGGCTTGCGCCGCCGTATTCGCCAGCGCGCTGGCCTTGGCATCGTCGTAGGCGCTGGATCCGGCCAGCGCGCGCAGCTGCGCATGGGCCTTGAAGGCGATCTTTTCCTGTTCCCGCAGCAAGGGCGCCTGGGCATAGGTGGCGGCGAAGACCTTGTCCTGCTGCGCTTCGCTCAAATCGATGCCGTGCAGGAACGGCGGCAAGCATGGCGCGCCCGGGCCATGGCCAAAGCCGGGCGGCGGTCCTTCCACGGTGCGCGCTGGCGGGCCGTCCGGTGCAGATTCTTGCTGGGCCAGTGCCAGCAGCGGCATGCTGCAGGCGGACAGCAGCAACAGGGATACGGCAATACTCAGGTATTTCATCGGGCTTTCCTTTCGTGGCGATCAGCCCTGATTGTCGGCGCCTGGCGTGTAAAGCAACGTTAGGGCCGCGTAAAAGCGTGTAAAGGAAAGGGGCGGAATGTAAGCAGACGTATGTAAAAGCGGGTAAAACCACCGTGAACAGCCCCCTTTGACTGCTATCATCGGGCGATATTCACCCGAAAAAGCACAGGCATGAGCAAGGTTTTGTTAATCGATGACGACGTGGAACTGGTCGGCATGTTCCAGGAATACCTGACGCAGGAAGGTTTTGACGCCCGCGCCGTGCATGACGGCGAAAGCGGTGCGGCCGAAGCGCTGACGGGCCTGTATGCCATCGCCGTCCTCGACGTCATGATGCCGCGCATGAATGGCCTGGAAACCTTGCGCCGCATCCGCGCCGGCAGCAACCTGCCCATCCTGATGCTGACGGCGCGCGGCGACGATACGGACCGCATCGTGGGGCTTGAGCTGGGCGCCGACGATTACGTGACCAAACCGTGCACGCCGCGCGAGCTGACGGCGCGCATCCGTGCCATCCTGCGCCGTGCGCAAGCGGCGCCGCCCGATACGTCGGGCCTGGCGCCGCTGACCGTGGGCCAGTTGACGATGTGGCCCGAACAGCGCCGCGCCGCCTGGGCCGGCATGCACCTGGAGCTGACGAGCACGGAATTCAACCTGCTGGAAGTGCTGGTGCGCCATGCGGGCAAGCCCGTCAGCAAGAATCAATTGTCCGAACTGGGCCTGGGCCGGCCCATGGCCCGCTTCGACCGCAATATCGACGTGCACTTGAGCAGCCTGCGCCGCAAGCTCGGCAGCCTGGCCGACGGCCGCTCCTGCCTGCAAACCGTGTACCGTCTCGGCTATCAGCTGATCAAGGAGTAAGCGTGGGCCGCCTGTTCTGGAAGTTTTTTCTGTGCATCATGCTGGCGCAAGTGACGGCCACCATCGGCATCGGCGGCACCTTCTGGCTGAAAAACCGGGCCGCGCAGCAGGAGCGGGCCCTCGACATCGATACCAGCCCGCCCGCGCAAATGATCATCGAGGCCGCCAGCGCCACCCTGGAAGCGGGCGGCAGCCAGGCATTGCGGCAATTCCTGGGCAAGCTCGAACGCATGCGCGTGTTTGCCGTCGATGCCAAAGGGCAAGAATTGATGGGCCGCGCCGTGCATCCCGCCATGCTGGCCAAGGCGCGCGCCATGCTGAAACAGGGCCAGGCCCATCCCGTCGTGCGCGAAGCGGCCGGCAGCGATGGCCAGCGCTACCTGCTGTTCCTGCCCTCGTCCGAACGTTTCCGCAATGCCGAGGCGGGCGCCGCGCGCGACACGCTCATCGCCGTCGCCATGAGCGGCCCGCGCGCCATGGGACCCGGTCCGCGGCCCAACGACGCGGGCGCCCCGCCGCCACGCGGCGAATTCGGCCGCGGCATGCCGCCGCGCATGGACAGCCCCTACCGCACCTTCATTCCCCTGGCCGCCGCCATCGCCGCCAGCCTGCTGTTCGCTTTTTTGCTGGCCTGGTATTTTGCGCGCCCCATCCGCGACTTGCGGCAAGCGTTCGAAGCCGCCTCGCACGGCAACCTGGCGCCGCGCTTTCACCCCAGCGGCAAGCGCGGCGATGAATTGACGGACCTGGGACGCGATTTCGACCGCATGACGGGCCGTTTGCGCAGCCTCATGGATAGCCAGACGCGTTTGTTGCATGACGTCTCGCACGAGTTGCGCTCGCCGCTGGCGCGCTTGCAGGCCGCCATCGGCCTGGCGCACCAGCAGCCGGAAAAGATGGCCGCCTCGATGCAGCGCATCGAACGCGAAAGCGAACGCATGGATAAACTGATCGGTGAACTGCTGACCCTGTCACGGCTGGAAGCGGGCGCCGTGCAAGCGGGCGCCGGGCACGCGCACAGCGAAGACGTCGGCATCGCCGACCTCGTGCACGACATCGTTGACGATGCCCGCTATGAAGCCAGGGCGCGCCTGATGGGCATCGACCTGGCGGTCGACGCGGCCATGGCCGACGCCAGCGTCACGGGCCAGCCGGAACTGCTGGCCCGTGCCGTGGAAAACGTGGTGCGCAATGCCGTCAAGCATAGCCTCGATGGCGGCACGGTGGACGTGGAGCTGTCGCGCCTGCATGATGGCAAGCAGGAGTGGCTGCGCATTGCCGTGCTGGACCGTGGCCCCGGCGTGGCCAGCGCCGACCTGGCCCGCATTTTTGAACCGTTCTTCCGCGCCAGCAATACCCAGCACAGCACGGATGGCCACGGCCTGGGCCTGGCCATCGCCCGGCACGTCATCAACGCCCATGGCGGCAGCATCGGGGCCAGCTTGCGCAGCGGTGGCGGCCTGTGCGTGGAAATGCTGCTGCCCGTCAAAACGCCAGGCTGACCTGTCGGCGAGCCTGGCGTCTTTTATACGCGGAGAATGCTGTTACGCCTGCGTATCGATGATACTGCCCAGGGTGGACGAGGTCGATTTGGCCGTGCTCGTCGCCGTATCGGCGCTGCTGGCCGGTTGAGCATCCTGCTGCGCCGCCTTCTGCGCGGCCGCCGCCTGTAACTGGGCAATTTGCGCCTGCAAGGCCTGGATTTGCTGCGCCAGCTGCTGCTGCAGCTTTTGCGACGCCTCCGTCTGCTCGCCCTTCTGCGACTCCGTCAACTGCTTTTGCGCCGCCGTGATCTGCTTTTGCAGCGCCGCGATCTGCGAACCGCTGCCAGCACTGGCGCTACTGGCTGCGCTGACCGCGCCGCCTGAACCGATTGCCGCTACCATACTGCCTCCTCAGTGTTTCAATACCAAGGTTAACGGCAAGCATGGAGGGCGGATGTAGGGCGGCAGGTGTAAAGGCAGGTAAAGACGGCTGGCGCCCTGCCCTTCACGGCGATCAGGTCTTCGGCAATGTCACGCCAACCTGGCCCTGGTACTTGCCGCCGCGGTCCTTGTACGACGTTTCGCACACTTCATCGGACTCGAAGAACAGCACTTGCGCCACGCCTTCGTTGGCGTAGATTTTCGCCGGCAACGGTGTCGTGTTGGAAAACTCCAGCGTCACATAACCTTCCCATTCCGGTTCGAACGGGGTGACGTTGACGATGATGCCGCAGCGCGCATAGGTGCTCTTGCCCAGGCAAATCGTCAGCACATTGCGGGGAATGCGGAAATATTCCACGGTACGGGCCAGCGCGAATGAATTCGGCGGAATGATGCAATAGCCCTTGCCCGACACGTCGACGAAGTTATTTGCGTCAAAATCCTTCGGGTCGACGATGGTCGTGTTAATGTTGGTAAATAACTTGAACTCGTCGGCGCAGCGGATGTCATAGCCATAGCTGGACGTGCCGTAAGAAACGATGCGGTTGCCGTCGCGTTCCTTGACCTGGCCCGGTTCAAACGGCTCGATCATGCCCGTTGTTTCCGCCATGCGGCGTATCCATTTATCGCTTTTAATCGTCATCGCAGGGGTATCTTTCTAGAATATCGGAATGGCTGGGGCCGCACGCTTGCTGCAGGCGCGGCCCGGATGGCAGGATTTTACGCGAAAATCCGCCGTTGTTGGCCCCCATCCCCTGAAAATCCTTGGCGATATTCTATTGCTTCGCCAGCAATGCCGTGATCATCTCGCGCACCACTTGCGCCGTCAGTTCCGGGTTTTCCATGGGAAACAGATGCCCGCCCGGCACCTGGCGGAAAAACTTGCCGACCAGCTTGCGCGTGGCCTTCAAGCCCGCTTGCCGGCATTCCACCGATTCCGTGCCGCCGATAAAACCGATGGGAACAGGAAAACCGTCCTTGACGAGACCGCCGATGTGGTGCGGCAGGCTGCGGTAGACCTGCGTTTCCACTTCACGCGTAAAGCGCAGCTGCACCCCTTCCGGATGGGGAACCAGGCCACTGTCGATGTAGTCGCGCAAGACCTGCGGCGCCCAGATGGCGAACATGTCCTTGGCCGCGAAGTGTTCATACGCGGCTTGCGCATCCGGCCACAGCTTGCGCCGCCGGGCGGAAAAACGTGACGGCGAGAACCGCTCGCCCAGCGCCGTGTTGCGCGCCAGCCGCACCAGCAAGGCGCGCCAGCCCGCCACCACGGGCGAATCGAGCAAGACCACGCAACGCACCAGGTCGGGCCGCTGCTTGGCCACCATCACGCTGAGCATGCCGCCCAGCGAATGGCCGACGAGAATCACGGGCGCGGTGTAGCGGCGCTCCAGCTCATCGATATACTCGCGCACCAGCTCGGGCCAGCCCGTGCTGACGGGGTAAGCGGGGTCGTGCGCATGCATGTCGAGCGCCTGCACGGTGTAGTGCTGGCCCAGCAAGCCGAACAGCTTGCGGTAGGTGCCGGCAGGATAACTGTTGGCGTGGGCAAAGTGCAGTTGCGGGAGGGTCATCGTGGGTCGGTGCCGGTGAATGCGATAAACAATTGTAATGGCATGCCGGCAAGGCGTATCAGAGGAAGGACTCTAATTGCCGGGGCGCATGGGCCATGCCGGGCACGAACGCCGCCAGCACTTCGCCCAGCTCGGCATTTGAATCCACCACACAAAAAGCGTCGTCAAACGCATGGTGCCGGTTCATGGGATTGCGCACGACGATGCATTCCAGCCCGGCCGCGTTGGCGGCGCGCAAGCCGCGCGGCGAGTCTTCCACGGCCACGCAGTCGGCGGCGGCCAGCCCCAGGCGCTGCAAGCCCAGCTGGTAGCCGTCGGGCGCCGGCTTGCTTTCGCCATACATTTCCCGCGTCAGCACGAAGTCGAAGTGGCCGAGCAAGCCCGTGGCAGCATGGCTGATGTCAAAGTGCTGCGCATACGCGCTGGTGACGACGCCCATCGCCACATGCGGGCGCAGCGCCGCCAGCACTGGCCCGATGCCGGGCATGGCCAGCTGGCGCGCCTGGCGCAGGCGTTGCGCAAACAGCACGGTGCGCTCGGCCCGCAGGCGTTCGACCAGCTCGATGGCGTGGCCCTGCCCCAGCAGCACATGCCAGGCGCCGTAGTTATTGTCCAGGAACCAGTCAAAGAATTGCTTCGGCGTCAGGTCTATGCCATAAGGCAAAAGCAAGTCGCGGTTGCTTTCGTAAAACAGCTGCTCGGTGTTGACCAGCACGCCATCGTTGTCCCACAGCACGCCCTGGATGGTTTTCATGGCTTGTTGTCGTTCAAAAACTTACTTGAAGAAGATATCGTAGGACAACTTGACGATCAGCAACACCAGCAACACGAGGAAGAGGATGCGCACGAAGGCGGCGCCGCGGCGCACGGCGATCCAGGTGCCCGTCAGCGCGCCCAGGATATTGCACACAGCCATCGGTGCGGCCACGGCGTACACCACGTGGCCGGCAGGGATGAAGAAGGCCAGCGCGGCCACGTTGGTGGCGATATTCACCAGTTTCGAGCAGGCCGAGGCGAGGATGAAATCGAAGCCGAAGACGCGGATGAACAGGAAAATCAGAAAGCTGCCCGTGCCCGGCCCGAACAGGCCGTCATAAAAGCCGATGGCGCCGCCGATGACGATGGCGAGGATGCGTTCGCGCGATCCGATGGGACGCGCTTCGCGCGTCGTGCCGAAATCCTTCTTGATGAAGGTGTAGATGGCCATGATGATGATCAATACCAGCACCATGGGGCGCACCACCTGTTGCGGCACGTAGGACACGGCGGCCGCGCCGATGAAGGACATGACGAAGGCGCTGGCCACGGCCGGCAGCACCAGCAGCCAGGGAATGTGCACCTTGCCGACAAACGAGCGGGCGGCAAACGTGGTGCCGCAGGCGGACGCCAGCTTGTTCGTGCCCAGCAAGGAGGTCGAGGCCATGTTCGGCATCAGGTTGAACAGGGCCGGCAGCTGGATCAGCCCGCCCCCGCCCACGGCGGCATCGATCAGGCCGGCAAAGAAGGCAAATAAACACAGCAGCGAGATGGTCAGCATGATAGGCAGTAAGGAATGGGCGACAGCGGCAGTATAGGCGCCGTGGATTTTTCCGGATGCAACTTCATATTGCGGAAAACGCAATCAGGCGTAACGCTTGACGGAATGCGCCCCATGCGGTCTACTGGCCTCTTTTGCCGGGAGCCGCACGATGTCGATGAAACTGATGTGGGAGATACGCGCCTTCTGCACCGTGGTCGAAAAGCGCAGCTTCATCCACGCGGCGCGCATGCTGGGACGCTCGCCGTCGGCCGTCACGCGCGCCATCCAGTTCCTCGAGGACGCCATCGGCGCCGAGCTGATCCTGCGCACGCAAAAGCAGTTCACCCTGACGACGGCCGGCGAAACGTATTACGCGTCGGCCAAGCACTTGCTGGAAACTCAAGCCGAGGCGGAAGACCAATTGGCGGAATTGAGCAACTCGCCGCAAGGCTGGGTGCGCCTCTCGGCACCGGAAATCCTGTCGCTGGGCTTCTTGCCGAAAGTGGTGGCGCAATTTTCGCGCGACTACCCGAATGTGTCGGTGGACATCCATTTCTCCGATAAATCCATCGACCCCATCCAGGAAAAGCTGGACTTCGCCATCCGCGGCGCGTTTCCCCAATCCAGCGAGCTGATCGGCTATCCCCTGTGGAATTACCGCCGCTACATGTATGCCTCGCCCGACTATATCGAGCGCATGGGCGCGCCCGGGGAACCGGAGGAACTGGCCGGCCACGACATCATCATGCACTCGGCCCCCCGCATCCTGCGCGACTGGCATTTCGTTTCCGGCGAGCGCAACGTGCGCTACCAGGTGCAACCGCGTTTCCGCTTCACCTCCGGCATCGCCACCTTCCAGGCGGCCCTGGAAGGCGCCGGCATCGTGCGTCTGGCCAGCTGGCTGGCGGAACCGGCCGTGGCAGCGGGCACCTTGCGGCGGGTCTGCACGGCATACCGTCTCACGTCGTCGAAGGAGCTGGACCCCAGCATCCACGCCGTGTATGGCACCTCGCGCATGGCCAAGGGGGCGCGGCTGTTTCTGGAGTATGTGCGGCAGCGGGGGCTGGAAATACCGGATGAACGTGTAATTTAAGGACTATTCCCGGACGATAGCATCGCTATACACGGCGAACTGCGCGCCATCGAAGGCAAAAGCGGCCACTTCGCGCATCCCCAGCCGTTCATGCGCGCGCAGCGAGCCTGGATTGTCGCGCCGGATGAATAGCACCGCTTCCTTGCCCGCATGCTGCTCGCGCATGGCAGAGTACAGCAGCGCCAGCAAACCCTGCCCCCGCTCCGAGTCCGCAATGCAGACGGGGCCGTACACATAGGCGTTGCCACTGCCCGCATACGCGGCCAGCATGGCCAATACCACGAGCGCCTGCGCAGCGGCTGGCGCCGCGCTGAACAACACGCCAACGACAGATCCGTCCGCTGCGCGCCGCGCCACGATGACGGGCGACGCGCCATCCGCCATGCTGGCCACCTTGTCGCGTGAAAACTCGCCCGTCAGACTGCCGCCCTGCGAGGGGGAATTGGCTTGCAGCAAGACTGTGATGGAGTCGATGTCGGCGGCCTGGGCCGTGCTGACAAGATAAGGATGGCTGGAATGGCGCAATCTGGACTCCTGGGACGATGTTGCGGGAGCGTAGCATGAAAGCGCTAGCGCCCATGCCAGTAACGCGGCCGGCTTGCCCGATACAAGGTCACGCCGATACCATCGCCAAACGCCAGCACCACCGCTCCTTCCACATCCGTGCGCAGCCGCGCAATCCCCATGTCCCCATAGCGCGCATACACTTGCGCCTTCGGATGCTTATAACGGTTCCTGTGTCCCACCTGGAAAATCGCCAGGGTCGGATGGACGGCGTTCAAGAACGCCTGTGTCGACGAGGTGCCGCTGCCGTGATGGGGCGCCAGCAATACGTCGGCGGCCAGGTCGCCCTCCGCCGAGCGCGCCAGCAATTGCACCTCTTGCGCCGCCTCGATGTCGCCGGCCAGCAGGATCGAGTGATTGCCTGCCGTGATTTTCACGGTGCAGCTGCGGGCGTTCGGCGTCAAGCCGATGTCCGTATGGCTGGCCGGCAGCGGGTGCAGCATGGCGAAGTGCACGCCTTCCCACGTCCAGCTCTGGCCCGCCATGCAGTGCAGATAGGGTTTGTGCAACGCCCGCCGCGCCTCGACGGCGGGATGGCCATCGAACAGCGACGAGGCCAGCCAGCCCACCTGCACGTTATCCAACAGAGACATGGCGCCGCCTGCGTGATCGAGGTCGCTGTGGGAAATGATCACGCCGTCCAGCTTGGCTATGCCGCGTGCGCGCAGATAAGGCACGATGACCCGGCTGGCGCCATCGGAATCGAGGCTGTAGGCGGGCCCCGTGTCGTACAGCATGCGGTGGCCGTGCGTTTCCACCAGCACGGCCATGCCCTGCCCCACGTCAAAGGCCGTCACCCACATGCCACCCGGTGGCGGACTGGACGGCAAGGCCGTCAGCAGCGGCAGCCAGCCCAGCATGCCCGCCCAGCGGTGCGGCCAGCCGCGTGGCGCCAGCAGCCAGGCCGTGCCAAACAATGCCCAGCAAAAACTCCACATTGGCGGCGCGGGCGCCGTCCACACGGCAAAGCGGCGCGCGCCCAGCCATTCGAGCACCTGCGCCAGCATCTGCACGATGGCGTGCGCCAGCAGCAGCAATCCGTCAGACAGGGGCGCTGGCAGCAGGCTGCCAGCCAGCGACAAAGGCGTGACGACCAGGCTGATGACGGGAATGGCCAGCGCATTGGCGACAGGCGACACGAGCGACACTTGCGAGAACAGCAGCATCGTCAACGGCACCAGCCCCACCGTCACCACATACTGCGTGTGCGCGCCCAGCGCCACGGCAGCACGCAAACGGCGCCAGCGTCCGGCCTGCGGCGGCATGGACGCCGTGGTGCGCCCTGCCGTTGCGTACAACATGGTGGCGACGGCGCCGAACGACAGCCAGAAGCCGGGCCACAGCACGGCCCACGGATCGAGCAGCACGACCACGCCCAGCGCCAAGCACAGGATATGGACGATGCTGGTGATACGTCCCAGCCACAGGGCCAGCGCCACCACCAGCAACATATACAAGGTGCGCTGCGCGGGCACGCCAAAGCCGGCCAGCAGCACATACAAAAATGCCGCCAGCGCGCCGGCCAGCGCCGCCACCTTTTGCGCCGGCAGCCGCAGTGGCAACTGCCAGCCGGTAAAAAACGAGCGCCGCCACAGCGTGCCGGCACCAAGCGCAAAGAGTCCCGCGATCATGGTAATGTGCAGACCGGATATCGAAATCAGATGGCTCACGCCAGTGCGGTTGAACACTTGCCAGTCCGACTGGGGAATCGCCCGCTGGTCGCCCACCACCAGCGCCACGATCACGCCCGCATACTGTTTTCCGTCCAGGCTGCGCACGATGCGCGCGCGCAATGCCGCCCGGCTGGCCTCCACCACGTTGCCGAAACCGGGCACGAAGGCGGCCAGGCGCACGTTCGGCGTATCGGCGCGCGGCTGGGGCCGCACATAGCCCGTGGCGCGCACGCCCTGCTCCAGCAGCCACGCCTCGTAGTCAAAACCCATCGGGTTCGCATTGCCGTGTGGACGCTGCAAGCGCACCGTCAGGCGCCAGCGTTCGCCCGGCTGCACGTCGCCCACCTCGTTCGTCACTTCATCACGAAAACCTGCGTACCAGGACAGGGCGATCAGGGGCGGCACCTTCGCCCCAACAGCCTTCTCCACGGCAAAATTGAAGCGCACGCCCTGCTCGAAGCGGTACGGCAGGCTGGCTACCGTACCCGTGACAACAATGTCCTGGCCTTCATCAGCCAGCGCAAGTTGCGGCGCCATGGCGGCCTGGGCCAGCCAGGCGGCCCAGTAAAAGCCCAGTCCCACGCCAGCGGCGAGCGCAACAGTGGAATGCAAGCAGGAACGCCAGCGCGCATGGCGGCACAGCAGCAGTGCCGCCAGCAGCGACACGCCAGCGGTCACCCACAGCAGCACGCCCCCGTACGGCGGCAAGCTTGCCTGCGTCTGCAACCAGGCGGCGCCAGCGGCAAAGCCGAGTATCAGGGTGCGCATGGGAGCTCGCTGCGAAAAGGGCTCAGCAACTGTGCCCCCTTTCCACTCTTTACCGTCTGATCTGGCGCAATGGTGCCCTGAATAAGAACGTTCAGTCACGCCATCCGGCACCACCGCTGGCGAAACTTTCCGCATGCTAAGATGGCCATCCGGCGCAAAGGCGCCACGACTTTGCGGATCTTGCATGACCCTACTGACAGCGGCCGAAACCTATTTACAGGACTTTCATCAAAGGCAAGTCGGCGTGACCAGCACCGCGTTTGGCCACCTGCCGGCCAGTTCCCCCGCCGGCAGCTGGGCCTCGTCCTACGACGTGCTGACCAGCCTGGTACCGACCGTGGACACGCCATTGAGCGTGCTCGACCTGGCCTGCGGCGACGGCCATCTGCTGGGCTTGCTGGCAGCCAGGCGGCAGTCCCGGCTGCAACTGCTCGGCGTCGACATGAGCGAGGCTGAACTGGCCGCTGCGCGCGCCGCCCTGCCCCCGTCCGTGCATCTGCTGCAAGGCCGGGGCCAGGCTCTCGACCTGCCATCGGGCAGCGTCGATTATCTCGTCTCGCACATGGCGCTGATGCTGATGGACGACATCGAACAAGTCATGCGTGAAATCCGCCGCGTGTTGCGCCACGGCGGCCAGTTCGCGGCCATCGTCGGCCGGACGTTCTTGCTGGGCGAAGTGAACGACATTTTCATGCGCGTGTTCAAGCCGGTCGCCAGCACCGGGCTGCCGCCGCTGCGCTTCGGCGATCGCCGCACGGGCTCCGAAGCCGGCTGGCGGGAACTGCTCGATGCCGGTTTCGCAGACGTTGAAGTCGACGACATCGATGTCCCATGGACGCCCACGCCGGGCGAACTGTGGACGGCCCTGCTGGACACCTACGATATCGACCGCCTGGACGATGACGCCAGGCAGCGCCTGCGCGAGGCGTTCCTGGATGCCGTAGCGCATCTGCAAGACAGCGAAGGCAAGATCGCCACGGGCTGGGGCCTGCGCCTGGTGCGCGCGCGTACCGCCTGAACATGCAAGCACCAGGCCCGGCCATCACCGGTCGCCCCCCATCGACGGTATAATCGGCCTCGCTTACTTCAACACCCAGGCACGACATGACTTCCTCCGCACTTCCTCCCGATACTTCCACCGACATTTCCGACAGCAGCGAAGACAATAACGATGCCACCCTGGTAGCGGAACTGGGGGAACTGGCCGAGCATATCCGCCTCGTGAAGATGGAAGGCCGCGTCTTCGTGCGCTTTTCCGGCGTGGTCAAGGCGGGCCATCTGGTGGTGCCGTATGCGCTGGTACCAAGCCAGGGCGTGCTGGCGCGGCCGGCCAAGTGGCGCAAGATGGACCGCGAAACCAAGCTGGCACTGGTGCGCGAACGGGCCAGCGCGGCCGTCTTCGAGGAACTGCGCCAGCATGTGATCGATTTCGTCGCCGATATCGCGGGACTGAGCGAAGACGTCGACACGGACCCGATGGTTTTCCTGCATACCCTGGCCGACATGCAGACGTCGGAGCCGGCCGGCATGGTGTTCGACCGCATCCGCCAGCGTTTCAATCACGCCATCGAGCGCCAGCAGGAAGAACAGCACGCGGCGCGCACGCGCCAGAGCATCAACCTGGCCGAGTATCCGGCCTCGTTCGAGATGGCGCGCCGCCTGCCGCGCCGCTTCATCGCCTTGCTGGGCCCCACCAATTCCGGCAAGACGCACCGCGCCATGGAAGCGCTGGTGAAGGCAAAGAGCGGCATTTATCTTGCGCCATTGCGCTTGCTGGCCCTGGAAAACTACGAACGCCTGCAGGAAGCCGCGCCGCATGGCAAGCCGCTGGCCGTGAGCCTGATCACGGGCGAGGAGCGCAGGGTCGTCGACGGCGCCACGCACGTGGCCAGCACGGTGGAAATGCTGGACACGAAAACCGTCGTGGAAGTGGCCGTCATCGATGAAATCCAGATGCTGGCCGACCCGGACCGGGGCGCCGCGTGGACGGCCGCCGTCTGCGGCGCGCCCGCCCACACCGTCTATCTGGTGGGGGCACCCGAAGCGCGGCGCGCCATCGAGGCGCTGGCCGAGCGCCTGGACTGCCCGCTGGAAGTGCACGTACTCAAACGCATGGCGCCCCTGTCGATGGAGCCGACCGCCGTGCGCAAGGTGCGCAACCTGCGCCGCGGCGACGCCGTCATCGCCTTTTCCCGCCGCGAAGTGCTGATGTGGCGCGACATGATCACGGAAACGGGGCTGTCGGTGGCCACCGTCTACGGCAACCTGTCGCCCGAAGTGCGGCGCGCGCAGGCGCAGCGCTTCCGCGACGGCACGGCCGATATCGTCGTCGGCACGGATGCGCTGGCGATGGGCTTGAACATGCCGATCGCGCGCATCGTCATGACCACCTGCGTCAAATACAATGGCCGCGAAGAGGAAGAGATTTCAGCCGCGCTGGCGCGCCAGATCGCCGGACGCGCGGGCCGCTACGGCGTGCATGAAGAGGGCCTTGTGGCGGGCTACGACAACGAAACGCATGAAGTGATGCGCGCCCTGCTGAAGGAAAAGCTGCATCCGCTGAACACCAGCGGCTTTGCCGTGGCGCCGTCGCTCGAACATCTGCACCGCATTTCGTCCGTGACGGGCGAACTGTCGCTGTCAAAACTGCTGCGCCGCTTCATCCACAATATCGACGTGCCGGACGGCTTTTTCTTCCCCCGCATCACGGAAGACCAGAAGGAGCGCGCCGTCTGGCTCGACACCCTGCCCCTGTCCGTGGCCGACAAGTTCACCCTGTCGCTGGTGCCGATATCGAGCAAGGTGCCGTCCTTGCAAACGGCGTGGGAGCACTGGGCGAAGAATCTGTCGCAGGGAAAAACGAGCACCTTGCGCCAGCACGCGTACGGCGGCGGCACGCAGAATCTGCAGCAGGTGGAAGACACCTGCCGCTACTATTCCGCGTATGCCTGGCTCAGCTACCGCCTGCCCGAGTTCTTCCCCGATATCGCCGTCGCGCAAAACCTGTCGCGCGATGCGTCGGAGCGGGTCGACTCCATCCTGCGCGCGCACAATGCGGCTTCGCGCGGACGGTCGAAGAAGTTCAAATAAGCCTCAACCGAGCGGCCAGAACCAGACCTCGCCACAATCCCAGTAGCATTCGGTGCCGCACACCTTCACGCCGATGGACGGCAGCAGGATGTCGATATGGCCGCCCGCGCCGCCCAGGTAGCCGGGAATGCGGAAGAAGGCGACCAGGCCCTGGCGCTGGCCGATGCCGGCCATGGCGGCATCCCGGCTGAATTTTTCGGGCGCGCCGAACATCGAGGGGCTGGCCAGCATGTGCGCCAGCTTGGCCTGTCCCGGCTCGATCAGCGCGCCCCTGAACGGTCCCTTGCGGATGGCCATGCGGCCTCTGACCTGGACGCCGGCCTTGATCAGGGCCAGGCTGACGCGGATGGCGCAGGTGTTGGCAAAGCTGTCCTTGCCGATCAAGTCTTCCCAGCCGATTTCGCGGAACAGGGCTGCCTGGTCGACGGCCGCCACGCTCGAGTAATTTTCACGCAGATTGATGAATGCAGGTTTCACGTCAACCTCCCGTTGCCCCTGGTCGCCAGGGCACATCAGGCAGATTGTAGGAGGATGCTGCAGCCCCGCACTGAGCGAAGTCAAGCGATCTGCATTACGGCTTGGCCACCGCGTAATGCAGTTTCAGCACCAGCCCATTATGGTCGTCGGCCATATAGATATCGCCATCCTGGCCCTGCTTCACGTCGACGGGCGCGCCCCTGCCCTGTTTGCCCTTGCGCTCCCAGTTGCTGATCAAGTCGACGGACTTGCCCATAGGCGCACCGGCCTTGTCGGGCAGCAGGGCCACCAGGCGGTGGCCGTTGCTGCGGTAGCCGTGGTAGCCGATGATCAGGCTATTTTTGTACAACGCAGGGAAGCGGCTGGCCGTGTAAAAAGTCATGCCCAGCGGGGCCGCATGGCCGGGCAGCAAACGCTCCGGCGCCGCATATTGGGCGTCGCAAGCCGTCTTCGGATATTCGGGACTGGCCACATTGTCGTCGTAGCAGTACGGCCAGCCGTAGTGCCGGTCTGCCTTGATCAAATTCAGTTCTTCGTGCGGCAGGTTCTCGTCGCTTTTCAGTTGCGGCATGGCGGCCTGGATGGCGTCGCGCGAGTTTTCCGCCTGCCACAGCTCGCCCGTCGCAGGGTGAAAAGCCAGCGCCATCGAATTGCGCAAGCCGCGCGCATGCGTGCGCCAGCTCGTCACCGTGCCGGCCGGCCAGGCCATCGTGTATTCGCGGATGGCGCCCAGCGCTTCCAGGCCCTCCGCCGAAGGACAAGCCTTGGCCGGGTCGGGCGCCTTGCCATCATTCTCGCAATGGTCGGTGCTGGAACCCACGTTCACATACAGGTCGCCCTTGGGGCTGAAGCGCATGTTCGTCAGCAGGTGCAAACCGAGGCCCGGCAGGCGCGGCGTCTTGGCCTTGCCGCCGATCACGTCGGTGAGGGTGCGCGTGGTGTCGCGCAGGTCGAAGCGGAAGATGCGCCCCACCTCGCCCACGTAGACCATGCCGTCCGGCCCCTGCACGATGCCGTTCGGCCGATCGAGCTTGTCGAGCAGCAGCTTGCGCTCGTAGCCGCCACCGGCCGCCTTGGGCTGCAACAGCCACAATTTACCCTGCTTTGGCGCCCATCCCGTCATATCCGTGACGAGGATATCGCCATTCGTCAGCGGCAGCACGCCACGGGGGAATTTCAGGCCGTCGGCCAGCACGGCCACGCAAAAGCCGGCCGGCGTGGCGACGTCGAGGCGCGGCATACCGTCGCACTGGGCGCTGGCCGTCGCCGCCATGGCGGGCGCCAACACGGTGGACATACAGGCTGCCAGGGCGCCCGCAAGCATTTTCTTGTTCATGGTCTCACTCCATCAGGGGTAGTCGGGGCATCACGGCGCGCGCATTGGCGCTGGTGGCAACGGCCACGTCGGCCAATGCCAGGCCGCGCAGCTCGGCCAGCACGGCGCCAATGCGCGGCAATTCTTCGGGGCTGTTGCGGCCCGGGTGGACCCAGCTTGGGGAAATGTCGGGTGCATCCGTCTCCAGCACGATGGATGCCAAAGGCAGGTCGGCGGCCATGCGGCGTATCTGCAGCGCGCGGGTAAACGTCATGGCGCCGCCGAAACCGAGCTTGAAACCGAGGTCGATATAGCCCTGCGCCTGCTGGAAGCTGCCGTTGAACGCGTGCGCGATGCCGCCGTTCGGGCGGATCTGGCGCGCGTGCTTGAGGACGATGTCCTGCGAGCGGCGCACGTGGGCCAGCACGGGCAAATCGAAGTCGCGGGCGATTCTCAGCTGCTCGCGCAAAAAATGCTCCTGCTTGACGCGCATGGCCGGCTCGCACAGCATGGGGATGAAGAAATCGAGGCCGATTTCGCCGATGGCGACAAAGCGCGGGTCGTTCATCGCCAGGGCCACGGCCTCGCGCAGGGCGATCAAATCGTCTTCCGTGGCGTGCGGCACGTAGATCGGGTGGATGCCCAGCGCATAGCAGGCGTTGGGCGCCGCAGACGCCAGGTCGCGCACGATGGCGAAATTGGCCCGTTCGACGGCGGGAATGACGATCATCGCCACGTCCTGCTGCTGCGCGCGCGCCGCCACCTGCAGCGATTCGCTGCCGAATTCATGCGCGTCAAGGTGGCAGTGCGTGTCGATCCACAGCATGGCGGCTCCTTAATATTGGTACGGCTGCAGCCCTTCGTCCGTCAGGCGCAGCACGCGGTCGCAGCGCTTGGCCAGCTCGATATCGTGCGTGACAATGACGAAGGCCGTGCCCAGGGTGCGCGACAATTCCAGCATCAGGTCGAAAATCTGTTCGGCCGTGGCGTGATCGAGGTTGCCCGTCGGTTCATCGGCCAGCACGCAGGCCGGCTGCGTGACGAGGGCGCGGGCCAGGGCCACGCGCTGGCGCTCGCCGCCCGACAACTCGCCCGGCGTGTGCGTGACGCGCTTGGCCAGGTTCACGCGCGTGAGGATCTGCTGCGCCAGCTCGCTGGCGGGCGCGCGCTTCATGCGCCGTATCATCAAAGGCATGGCGACGTTGTCCAGCGCGGAAAACTCGGGCAGCAGGTGGTGGAACTGGTAGACGAAGCCCAGCGAGGCGTTGCGCAAGTCGCCGCGCGCCTTTTCGCTGAGGGTGGCGAAGTCCTTGCCCAGCAGGGTCACCTTGCCGCTGGTGGGCGTATCGAGGCCGCCCAGCAGATGCAGCAGGGTCGATTTGCCGGAACCGGAGGCGCCGACGATGGCGACCCGCTCGCCGCGGTGGACGTCGATGTCGATGCCGGCCAGCACCTGCACCTTGTAGCTGCCCTGCGTAAAAGTCTTGCCCAGGCCGCGGCAGGAAAGCACGGCAGAATCGGCGGAAGCGCCATTGGAGGCAGGTTTGTTCAGATCGGTCATGGTCGTAGTCAGTGGTTTATTCATAGCGCAGGGCTTCCGCAGGTTTGACGCGGGCAGCCCACCAGCTTGGGTACAGGGTCGCCAAAAAGGCGAGGATCACGGCCAGCACGCCGATCTTGGTGACGTCGGGCCAGCGCAGGTCGGACGGCACGGTGCTGATGAAATAGATGTCCTTGGAGAGGAACTGCACGCCCAGCAAATGCTCGATGAAGGGCACGATGACGTCGATGTTCATGGCCACCAGCACGCCGCCGCCCACGCCCAGAATTGTGCCCAGGATGCCCACCAGCGCGCCCTGGATCATGAATATCTTCATGATGGAGCGGGGCGACGCGCCCAGGGTACGCAAAATCGCGATATCGGCCTGCTTGTCCGTCACCGTCATCACCAGGGTCGAGACCAGGTTGAAGGCGGCCACCGCGATGATCAGGGTCAGGATGATGAACATCATGCGCTTTTCCGTCTGCACGGCGGCGAACCAGTTGGCATTGAGCTTGGACCAGTCGCGCAGCCACAGGTCGCCCGGCATGGTTTTTTTCAGTTCCGCCGCCACTTGCGGCGCCTGGTTCATGTCGGCCAGGCGCAAACGCAGGCCGGACGGGCCATCGAGACGCAGCAGGCGCTGGCCGTCTTCGATATTGATGAAAGCCAGACCGGCGTCGAATTCATTGTGGCCCGCCTGGAAGATGCCGCTGACGGTAAAGCTGCGCATGCGCGGCAGTACGCCGGCCGGCGTGACCTGGCCTTGCGCCAGCATCAGCGTCACTTTTTCGCCGAGGTTGACGCGCAGGGCGCGCGCCAGCTCGATGCCCAGCACGATATTGAAGGTGCCAGGCTGCAGGGCCTTGAAGCTGCCCATGCGCGTCTGGCCGGCCACGTCGGAAACGTTCGGCTCTTCCTCGGGCAGCACGCCGCGCACGATGGCGGGGCGCAGCGCATCGTCGCGCAGCAGCATGCCCTGCGTTTCCACGAACGGCGCGGCGCCCTTCACGGCCGGGTTTTTAAAAGCTTGCGCCGCTTCGGCGCGCCAGTCCGGCATGCTGCCGCTATTGTCGAACACTTCCACGTGGGCCAGCACGGACAGCATGCGGTCCGTCACCTCCTTCTGGAAGCCGTTCATCACGGACAGCACGACGATCAGCGCCGCCACGCCCAGGCCGATGCCGGCCATGGAAATGAGGGAGATGAAGGAGATAAAACTGTTGCGGCCACTGCGCTTGCCGGCCCGCGTGTAGCGCAAGCCAACCAGCCATTCGAAGGGCAGATTCTTGAAAATACTCATTGTTCAGGCGGTCTTTATCGTTTCTTGATGTGTTATTCGTAGCGTAGCGCCTCGGCCGGCTTGACACGCGCGGCGCGCCAGCTCGGGTAGATGGTCGCCACCAGCGCCAGGCCAAAGGCGATCAGGCCGATCTGCGCCACGTCCAGCCAATGCACGTCCGACGGCACGGCGCTGATCTGGTAGATTTCCTTGGAAATGAAATGCAGGCCGAAGATGCCTTCGATGAAAGGCACGATGACGCCCACGTTCAGCGCCAGCACGACGCCGCCGATCACGCCCAAAGCACTCCCCAGCAAGCCCACCAGCGCGCCCTGGATCATGAAAATCTTCATGATGGAGAACGGCGAGGCGCCCAAGGTGCGCAGAATGGCGATGTCCGCCTGCTTGTCGGTGACCGACATCACCAGGGTCGAGACGAGGTTGAACGCGGCCACGGCGATGATCATGCTGAGGATGATGAACATCATGTTCTTCTGGCTTTGCACCAGCGCATACCAGCTGGCACTGGCGCGCGACCAGTCGCGCATCCACAGCTGGCCCGGCATCGAGGCTTTCAGTTCGCGCGCCACCTGCGGCGCCTGGTTCATGTCGTGCAGGCGCAAGCGCAGGCCGGACGGGCCATCGAGCTGCAGCAGCTGCTCCGCGTCCTGCATGTTCACGAAGGCCAGGCTGCCATCGAGTTCATTGTGACCGGCCTCGAAGATGCCGGCGACCTTGAGCGCGCGCATGCGCGGCATGACGATGCCATTGGCCGGGTCGCCCGCCCTCGGCTCGCGTTCCAGCATCAGGGTGACGTTCTGCCCCACTTTCACATCGAGGGCCTTGGCCAGGTCGATGCCCAGCACGATGTTATAGGAACCTGGCGTGAGATCCTTGAAACTGCCCTGCTTCATCTGGGAGGCCACGCTGGAGACGGTGGCTTCCTGCTGCGGCAGCACGCCGCGCACGACGGACGGACGCATGGTTTCGTCGTTCAGCAGCATGCCCTGGGTTTCCACGAACGGCGACACGGCCTTCACTTGCGGGTTGGCGTAGGCGGCGCGCTCCTGCGCCTGCCAGTTCGGCATGGAGCCGCTGGTATCGAACACCTCGACATGGGCCAGCACCGACATCAGGCGGTCAGTGACTTCCTTCTGGAAGCCGTTCATGACGGACAGGACGACGATCAGGGCGGCCACGCCCAGGCCGATGCCGGCCACGGAAATGAGGGAGATGAAGGAAATGAAGCTGTTGCGGCCACTGCGTTTCCCGGCGCGCGTATAGCGCACGCCGACCTGCCACTCGAAGGGAAATTGTTTGATGATGCTCATGCGCTCCCGCGACAACGATGATATGCGAGCGCGCAGTGTGCCACACAATGGGCATTTCATGCATCAAGTCTGCGTGAAACAGCGCACGCCGGCCCTATTTTTCCTCCTGCGCCAGGCCGAACACGGCCAGCAGCTGCCCCGCCAGCGCATATTGGCGCATCTGCGCCAGGGTCAGACGGTGCAGCTGGTCGATGCGCCGCTGCTGCACCGTGAAATAGCTGTCGCGCGTCTGGATGACCTGCTGCAGGTTGCGCCGTCCCGCCTCGTACTGGATGGTCCCGCCGCGCACGACGAAGGCCAACTTCCTTTCCTGCTCGTCGAGCAGGGCCAGGGTGCGCTGCGCATTGGCGATGCGCGGCAGCATGCTGGCCAGGTCGGCGCGCGTGCCCTGCTCGGCGCGCGCCACGTCCGCATCGGCCGCCTGGGCGCGGCTGATGCTCTCGTCGCGCTGCGCCAGGCTGCCGCCGCCGAGCGGGAATTCCCAGCTCACGCCCACCGACCAGCCCCGCTGCTGGATGGTCGAGGGCGGCGGCGTGGTCTTGTTATTGAGCAGATGGCTGACGTTCAGGTCCACTTTCGGCGCCAGGGTGGCCGCCACGCCGCGCACGCGCAGCTGGGCCGCCGCCGCCCGCTCGCGCGCGGCGCGCAACTGCGCCTGCTGCGTATCGGCGTTTTCCAGGGCTTGCGCCGGCAGCGGCGCAAAGGCGAAATCGGCAAACTGCGCCACCGGCTCGAAGGCCAGCGCCTCGAGCTTGATGCGCGCCGCCTGCTGGTCCGTCAGCAAGCCGTCGTGCACCAGTTCCGCGTCCAGCTGCGAACTTTGCGCCAGTTCGCGGTCCACTTCCGACGATTTGCCCAGTTCCGCCTGGCGCGTCACCTGCCGCACCAGCTGCGTCACGTCGCGCAGGCGTTCCTGCGATTGCATCAGGCTGCGTTCCAGGCGCTGCATGTCGAAATACGCTTCGGCCAGTTTTTCCGCGCTTTCCGCGCGTGCCCGCTCCACGTCGAAGGCGGCGCCCGCCATTTCGCGCTCGGCCGCATCGAGTTCGGCGCGGTCGGCGCCGCCGTTGTACACATTCCAGCGCACGCTCGCTTCCACCTGGTGCGTGCGCCGTTCCACGTCCAGCGCGCCATCGAGGTCATTGCTGCGCCCCCGCGTCGCCTGCAGCGCCGCAGTCGGGAACAGGCGAGAGCGGGCCTGCTTGTAGCGCGCTTCGGTGGTGGCCAGCGCCGCCTGCGCCGCGATCACCTGCGGGTCGCGCGGCACGGCGCGCGCCAGCAAGGCGGGCAAGCCGCGCGTGGACTGCGCCTGGAAAGTGGCCGGCGGTGCCGGTTGGGCCACCGCGTTTGCGCAGGCGAATGCCATGCAAAGTAAAAAAGCACGCATCAGCGCTCCTGCAGGGAAGACTGCAAGCCGCGCAGCACGGGCTTGAACACATATTGCAGCACCGAGCGGCGCCCCGTCAGGATGCCCACGTCGACGGGCATGCCAGGCGTAATCGGCAGCACCTTGCCGTGCGCCGTCAACTGGCTGCGGTCGGTACTCAGCTGCACCTCGAAATACGGCTCGTTGCGTTCATCGGGAATCGCATCGGCGCCCACGCGCACCACCTGCGCCTGCATGCGTCCATAGGTGGTGGCGTCATACGCCAGCACATTGGCCGAAGCGCGCTGCCCCACGTGGATAAATCCGATGTCCGACGGTTTCACGCGCACGGAAATCAGCATTTCCGAATCGGCGGGCACGATTTCCAGGATAGGTTTGCCCGGCTGCGCCACGCCGCCGACCGTCGCCACCAGCACGCGGTTGACGACACCGTCGACGGGCGCCGTCACATCGCGCCGGCTCACCTGGTCCTGCTGACCTTTCACGGTGCTGGCCAGGGCTCCCGCCTTGGTTTCATATTCGCTGCGCTGGGCGCCCCACTGGCCGCGCATGCGCGCTTCCACTTCGCCGGCCTGCGCCTGCGCCTCGGCCAGGGTGGCCGCCAGGCGCGGCACGGAAGCGCGCAGGCTGTCGAGTTCCGTGCGCTGCTGCTGCACGCGCTGCTGCGCATTCAGGTAGTCGCCGCGCGAACCGGCGCCCTCCTTGAACAGGCGCTCCTCGATCGACAGGCTTTCCAGCGCGATCTTCAGGCCCGTATCGAGTTGCGCGATGCGGCTGTGCGCCTCGGCCAACTCGCCGCGCCGCCGCGTCACGCCTTCGCGCGCGGCCGCCGTGGCCGACGCGAACTCGCGCTGGCCATCGCGCCACAACTGCGTTTCCTTGGCGATCAGCTCGGGCGCCTCTTTCTGCCATTCCGGTGCAAACCGGGGAGTACCGCCGGAAAGCAGCGCATCGAGGCGCGCCCTGCCCGCCAGCGCGGCCAGGCGATTCTGCACGCTGGCGCCCAGGTTGGCCTCGTACTGGGCCGTGTCCAGGCGCAGCAGCAAGTCGCCGCGGCGCACGCGCTGGCCCGGCTTCACCAGCATTTCGCGCACGATGCCCCCTTCCAGGCTTTGCACTTCCTGCAGGTGCGACGGCGGCGTGATGGCGCCGCGTCCATTCACGGACACGTCGAGCTGGGCGAAGGTGGCCCAGGCCAGCACCAGCACCAGCAATACGGCGATCAGCGCCAGCATGCGCATGACGATGCGCTGCGGTTCGCGTTCCGGGTCCGGGTGGGCCGCCGGCAGCAGACGGGCGTTCAGGGCGCTCATGCCGTGGCTCCCTGTTCCACCGCAGGCTTGGCTGCCTGGCTATTGAGCACGCGCATGACCTCATCGCGCGGGCCGTCGGCCACGATGCGCCCCTTGTCGAAGACGATCAGGCGGTCCACCAGCGCCAGCATGGCCATGCGGTGCGTGACGAGCACGATGGTCGTATCCTTTAATGTACGCAGGCGGGCGATCAGGCGCTGCTCGGTGGCCGGGTCGAACATGCTGCTCGGCTCATCGAGCAGCAGCATGGGCGGCTTCACGAGCAAGGCGCGGGCCATGGCCACGGCTTGGCGCTGGCCGCCGGACAGGCGTTCGCCCCGTTCGCCCACTTCCGTCGCCACGCCGTTGGGCAGCTGGGTGATGATGTCATCGAGGCAGGCCAGGCGGATGGCATCGAGCAGGGCCGCATCGTCGGGCTGGCTGCGTCCCAGTTCGATGTTTTCGCGCAGGGTGCCGTGGAACAGGGTCACGTCCTGCGGCACGTAGCCGATCTGGCGGCGCAGGCTCAAAGGCTCCAGCTGGGTGCTGGACAGGTCGTCGAACAGTACGCTGCCGCTTTGCGGACCATACTGGTTCAGCAGCAAGCGCAGCAGGGTGCTCTTGCCGGAACCGAGCTTGCCGATCACGCCGACCCGTTCGCCGGGACGGATGTGCAGGTTCAGTTTATCCAGCAGCGGCGGCGAATTCGGGTAGGCAAAGCCCACGTCGCGGAACTCGATGCGCCCCGACAGGGGGGGCGCCTGCAGGCTGGCCACGTCGTCATCGGTCGGCGCTTCCATGATCTTGTTCAGCGCATGATAGGACAGCTTGGTCTGTTCCCAGCGGATGATCAGGCCCGCGATCTGGCTCACGGGCGCCAGGGCGCGTCCCGTCAGCATGCTCACGGCGATGATCTGGCCCAGGGTCAGCAGGTGTTCGCCCATCAGCAAGGCGCCCGTGGCCACCACGGCCACGCCGGATAGGGCCAGCACGGCCGTGTTGATGTAGTTGACGCGACTGACGATTTCGCGCGTCTCGACGCTGTTGGCGGCGATGGCCACCGTCAGGCTTTCCCATTTGCGCCGGCTCCACGCTTCGGCGCCCAGCGCCTTGATGGTGTCGAGGCCATTCATGGTTTCAAACAGGTGTGCCGTGCGCTGCGCGCTTTCCTGCATCGAGGCGGCCACGTGGCGCGCCAGGGCGGCGCGCGAGGCAAAGGCCACCAGCAGCAGGATCGGAATGACGGCCAGCGGCACGAGCACCAGCCAGCCGCCGACAAAGGCGATGACCAGCAGGAACAGCAGCAGGAACGGCAAGTCGCCCAGGGTCGTCAGGGTGGTCGAGGCAAAGAATTCGCGCACGGATTCGAAATCGCGCACGGTATTGGCCAAAGTCCCCCCGGAAGCGGGACGGCTGGCCGCGCGCAGGCGCAGACACTGGGCGAAGATGTTCGACGACAGCGCCACGTCCATACGGCGCGACGCCGTTTCCACCAGTTCGCCGCGCAGCAGGCGCAGAGCCAGTTCGAAGCCCGTCAGCACCACCACGGCAATGGTCAGCACCCACAGGCTGGACGTGGCATTGTTCGGGATCACGCGGTCATACACGGCCATCGCATAGAATGGCACCAGCGCGCCGATGACGTTCAGCACCAGCGTGCCCAGCAGGGCCCAGCGAAATACCCAGCGGTTGCGGTTGAAGACATCCCAGAACCAGCGTCCCGCCACGGGCATGCTGTAGAGCAAGCTGCGCTGGTCGAAAAACATCACGGGCCGCACGGCCACCCAGCGCCCGGCGGGCACTTCCCGGGCCAGCGCGGCCGCATCGAGCCAGGAGGTGCCGGCGATGCCGGGCACGTGGCATTCATATTTACCATCGGCAATGCTCAGCACCACCAGCGCCTGCCCTTCCCCATTGAGCAGCAAGGCCGGCATTTCCGTCGGACGGCGCGGCTTGTCCATGGGCAGCGCGGTGCCGGCCAGGCTGGCATGGCTGAGCGCCTGGTCGAGAAAATCGGCGGCGGCCGGGTCGCCATGCGCGGTCACGCTGGCGCGCAGGCGCTCGGCTTGCACGCCGGTGCCAAGAAGGCAGGCCAGGAAGACGATGGCGTCGGCAAGCGTGTCAGCGCAGGCGGTGGATGGGGAAGCGTCGACGGCGGCGTGCGCGGCAGAAGGTGGCGTCATGATGAGCTCAAATCCGATCTCAGACAGTTGCAATGAACAGTGAGGAACTATTGTCAAGGTCGCGCAGTGGTGGTTTGCAGAAACATTGTGCCATAGTAATAACAGCTATTCAGAATGATGTTGTGAAAAAATAAAAACTGCGGTGCGTCTTGACGGACGCACCGCAGCAGAAACTACCAAGTCAATACCACTGCTGCCGATTTATACTGCGCCAGCCTTGCGACGGCGCGCCATGAAGCCCAGCAGGCCCAGGCCCGCGACCAGCATGGCCCAGGTTTGCGCTTCCGGCACCGGCGACACGCTGAGCAAGGTTTGCGAAGCCGGGTTGACGCTCGTCAAGCTCGTGTAGCTATACAGGTTCTGGATGGCGCCATTGCCCGTGGCAACGCCCAGCATGGCGTTGGCCTGGCTGACGACGGCATTGCTCAGGTTTTTGAAGCGCAGGTCGCCCGTCAGCAGGTTCGTGTTGTCGTTATTCAATTCCCACAGGGCCAGCTGGAAGGCGGCGGCGCTGTTGGCGCTGGTAGACACATTCGCGATGGACGAGGCGTAATACCCTTCATACAGGCGCTTGACGGAATCGCTGGCGGCAAAAGCGCCGCTGCTGTAGCTGTTCGAACTATTGCTCAGTGCGACATGGGGATCGAGGCAAAACGCCAGGAAAGTGTTGCTGTCGTATTTGACTTCCCACAAGGTCGGCGAGATGGCGTTGCCCGAGCCGAAGGCGCCGCCGGCAGCCGTAAACAGGCTGACGCTGTGCGAATCGACGACTTGCAGGTTGGACGCAGCCAGGGCGCTGCCGCTGGCGAGGGCGAACGTGGCTGCGGCGATGGCGCCGCGAACGAGCAGGTGCATGGATTGTTTCATGGTGGTTTCCCTATTTCTGTTATGTAAGATGTAAGTATGGAAAGCGCCGGCGCCCCGTGACGGGTGCGCCGGTGCGGCATTGCCGGGCAGGATTACGGCCCGGCAAGGGACATCAGGCAGCCATTTCCTGGGGCTGGGCATTCACATGGGCCATGGCGCGGCGCAAGGCTTCGGCCATCTCGCACTGGGCCTGGGCTTCGGCGGCCGGAGCCGCCGGGGCGGCAGCGACCGTGTTGACCGTGCCGTCCTGGCCCAGCACCACGTCGAGCGTGCTGTCGTCGCGCAGCAGGTCGGCCATGCTCGGCAAGGTGATGCCGGCCTTGGCCGCATCCTTGGCGTCGACGTTGAAATACACGTCAGTCATGTCGACCGTCTTGCCGTCGGCCAGGGTGGCGCTGCTGCGCTCGAGGTGCAGATTACTGTTGGCGTCGAGGAACGGCAGTTCCGTGTAGCTCACCGTCAGGCTGGCCACGCCGGCGTCGTGCAGCGACATCAGCTCGCCATCGTCCGTCACGCCATTGCTGTTGGCGTCGCGCCAGATGCGCAATTCGGCAAACTTGTCATCGTGCGCATCGACCACGCCGTCGCCGTTCGAGTCATAGCTGGACAGCTTGGCAAAGCCCGTGCCCTTCTCGTTGCCGCCGAACAGTTCCGAGATGTTGTCGATCTTGCCATTGCCATTGCTGTCGATGGCCAGCAAGCCGTCCTGAGCCGAGACCCAGCCCGTCTGGATGGCGCTGCCCGTGCCCAGCAAGTCGAAGCTGCCGTGGAAGTCGGCGCGGGCGATCGTGTGCACGCCGTCACCGTTGAGGTCGATCACGATGGGCGTGATGGCCGCATCCCAGCTCATGTCGTTCTGGCCCGAGGCCAGCTTCAGGATATCCGTGTACACCACGTTGGCCAGGGTGCCGTTGCTGTTGACGTCCGAATCGATGTTGTCATTGCTGCCCACGTTCTTGGCGCCCCAGCGCCAGCTGTTCATGGCGTAACCGGCATGCATCACATTGCTCTTGTCGAATTTGAGCGAATAGCTGCCCGGATCGAGGTTGCTGAACAAATAGTTGCCGCTGGCATTCGTGTAGGTGGTAGCCAGCAAGGCGCCGCTGCCGGAGTACAACTGCACCTTGATGTTCGCGATGCCTGCCTCGTTGTAGTCCTGCACGCCATCATGGTCGGCGTCGCGCCATACCTTGTCGCCCAGGCTGGCCTTGCGGTAAATGCCCGCATCCCAGCTCATGTCGTTCTGGCCGGCGGCCAGGTTGATCAGGCCGGAACGCCCCGTGCTCGTATCGACGTCGGAATCGGCCGTGTCGCTGCCCACATTGGCCTTGGTGTAATAGAAACCCGATGGACGGACGACTTCCACCTTGTAGCCGCCGGCGACCAGCTTGTCGAACAGATAATTGCCACTGGCATTCGTCGTTGTCGTGGCGATGATCTGATTACTGGCATTGAGCAGGTTGACCTTCACGCCCGCCACGCCCAGTTCGCCCGCATCCTGCACGCCGTTGTAGTTATTGTCTTCCCACACGCGGTCGCCGATACTGCCGGTGACAGGCGCGCATTTGACCAGGCCGGCATCCCACTCCAGCTGGACATCGCCCGATTTCAGCGCGATCCAGGTAGTGGTGAGGCCGGTGGCCGGATTGACATCCGAATCGGTGGCGTAGCCGCCCACATCCGCCTTGGTGAAGGTATAGCCGGCCGGTGGCACGAAGCCCAGATAGTAATTGCCGGGGACCAGGTTGCTGAACAGGTAGTTGCCGCTGGCATCCGTGGTGGCGCTGGCCACCACGGCACCCGAGGCGTTGTACAGATTGACTTTCACGCCGCCGACACCCGCTTCGCCCGCATCCTGCGTGCCGTTGCCGTTGGCGTCAAACCACACGCGGTCGCCAATGGCAGCCGTTTTGTACAAGCCCGCATCCAGATCCTTGTAGTTCTGGCCGGCGGCAACCGTCACCAGGCCGCTCTGGCCTGCGGCATTGATGTCGCTGTCGAGCGCATCATTGCCGCCCGCGTCCTTGACCGTGGTCAAATAGCCTGGCGGCGCGACGACGGCGATCGAATACGTACCCGGATCGACATTGAAGTTGTAATAGCCGGTGGCGTCCGTCAAGGTCGAGCCGATCACGCTGCCGGCCGCGTTTTTCAGCTGCACCGTGACGCCGCCGATGCCGGCTTCGCCCGCATCCTGCACGCCGTTCAAGTTGGCATCATGCCAGACGCGGTCGCCCAGGGAGGCCGGCAGCGCAACGATGCCCGCATCCAGGCTATGGTTGCTGTCACCGGAAGCAAGCAGCACTTGCGCCGTCTTGCCATCGATGGCGCTGGCATCGGAATCGCGCTGGTCGTCGCCGCCCTGGTCCTGGCCCGTAAAAGCGTAGCCGGCTGGCAAGGTGGTTTTATCGAACTGCACGCTGTAGGCGCCCGGCTTCAGATTCGTGAACAAATAGTTGCCATTCGCATCCGTGACGAGCGGGCTGCCGACGGCGTTGCCCGACGCATCGAGCAAGGTTACTTTCACACCTGCGGCGCCCGCTTCACCCGCATCCTGCACGCCATTCTTGTTGGTATCGAACCAGACCCGGTCGCCCAGCTCGGCCGTGCGGTACAGGCCCGCATCGAGGGTCAGGTTGGTCTCGCCCGGCGCCAGGGTGACGGGCGCCATCTTGCCGCTGGCATCGATATTGCTGTCCTTGCCCGTATCGCCGCCCTGGTTCGCTGCCGTCGGCACATAGCCGGCGGGCGCCACCAAGGTCACCGAATAGGTGCCCGGATTGACGTCGAAGTGGTAGCCGCCGGTCGCGTCCGTCGTGGTGGAGGCCACCACATTGCCGGCCGTATCCTTGAGTTGCACGACTACATTGGCGATGCCCGCCTCGCCCGCGTCCTGCACGCCGTTGGCATTCTTGTCTTCCCACACGAAATCGCCCAGGTGGGCCATCGGCACCTTGAAGGTCAGGTAATGGGGCGCCAGGCTCAGGTCTTGCGCATTGCAGCCTTCCGTGCCGCCATCATCGCGCACCTTGAAACCGAGGTCGAAGTCGCCGGCGACGGTCTGGCTCGGCACGAAGACCAGGTGGCCTGCGCGGATATCGTCGATGGAAATCTCCGTGCCCACCGCAACGGCCACGCCATTCAGCAAAACCTGGCCCGCCGTGGTGGTATTGGTGATGACGACGGACTTGAAGCCGTTGTTCTCGACGTCGTCGTGGAAGCCGAAATCGCTTTCGCTCAGCACGACGCTGGCGCCGTCGACCAGGGTGAAGGTCTTGTCGGCCGCATCGGGCGCGTCATTGACGGGATCGATGATGACTTGCAGGCTCAGCTGGACGATGTCGCCATTGCCCTTGTCGATCGTTACCTGGATGGTCGAGAAGCTGCCGTTGTAGTTGGCGGCCCAGTCGCCGGGACGCACGTACACGGTGTCCGCGTCGAGCATGCCGAACAGCGGCGTGTTCTCCGTCGATTCCGTATCGTCCGGCAACAAAACCGTAAAATTCTTGATATTCAGTTCGCCTTGCACCGAGTAGCCGGCCTGGATCAGCAGGTCGCGGATATCGAAATTCTTGTTGATGTCTTCGCAGACGTGGACCGTGGTCGACAGGTTGTACGTAGTCATGCGGCCTCCTGACGGCATGCCACGGCGGCGGCAGGAGCGGAAATACGGGGGGCCAGGGCGCAATCAGCCTGGCCGCGCAAAGCGGCGAATGTATACATAGGTGGGCTTCCAAGAAAGAACTTGTTTAAAAAATGAAGCCGGCAGATCTTGTATACAGTTTCGAGGGACACAGGAGCCAGACGACGCAACCACGCAGCAGGGGGTGATTGTATTTCTGATATTTAAGTTGTCGCAATTATATCCAATATATTTTTAAAAGCAAATTAATTTCCATCAGCGCTGATAAAATTTTTATAATTTTTGTGCATTTCCAGCGCCGCCGCCGCTGCCGTCGCGGGCCTGAAAATACATACGCCTTCTCGGCCCGCACCACAATCGCCTACAATCTCGGGATGAATCAACTTACCCTCGTCTTGCCCTTCGCCTTGCCCAATGCCGAACTGGCTGCCGACCTGCTCAAGGTCTTGCAGGCGCCCGCGCTGGCGGCGCTGCTGTCGCGCACCTCCGATTGCAATTTAGAAACCTTTGACAATGCCAACCGCCTGCTGCCGCACGAAGCGTGGCTGGCGCATGCCTTGGCCCTGTCGCCCGCGCCCAATGGCGAGGCGGCGCAAGCGGCCTTTGCGGCCCAGACCATGCGCGGCTACGGCCTCGTGCCGGAACCGGGCGCGCGCTACTTCCTGCTGCATCCGGCCCACCTGGCCATCGCCCGCAGCCATATCAGCCTGGAAGACTTGCGCCAGCTCAAGCTGAGCGAGGCCGATGGCCGCGCCTTGTTCGACACGGCGCGCCCGTATTTCGACGAAATCGGCCAGCCCTTGTCATATGGCGACGCGGGCACCTGGTTCATGCGCGCCGATGGCTGGAACGATTTGCAGTGCGCCACACCGGATGCCGCCACCACGCAAGACCTGTCCGTGTGGATGCCGGAAGGCGAGCATGCGCGCGCCGCGCGCCGCCTGCAGAATGAAGTGCAGATGCTGTGGCATGAACATCCGGTCAACGCGACGCGCGAAGAACGGGGCTTGAAAGCCATCAACTCGTTCTGGATCTGGGGCGGCAGCCTGGCTGCGCCTGCACCTGCGCGCTGCGCGGCCAGCCTGCATACGAAGGACGCGCCGGGCTGGCTGGCCGCGCTGGCGGAACCGGCGCAGCGCGATGCCAGTCCAAACAGTGTGCTGGCAAGCCAGCAGGACGCGATTGTCGTGCTGGGCGGATTGACCGAAGCGGCGCAGGCGCAGGAATGGGGCATGTGGCTGCAGCAGTTGCAAGCGCTGGAAGCAGACTGGTTCGCGCCCCTGCTGGCGGCCCTCAAGGATGGCCGCCTGGGCCAGCTGCGCCTGGTGCTGAGCCACCGCGACGCCTGGCTAGCCTGTACCACCAGCAAGCATGCGCAGCGCAAATTCTGGCGCGCGATTACCCTGAACAAGTTGAAAGCATCATGACCCGTACCCGCATCGCCACCCGTCCCTGCCCCTACCGCGAATCCGAATTGCTGCGCCAGGGCGGCATCCACCCCGTGCTGGCCCGCTTGTACGCGTCGCGCGGCCTGTCCGACGCAAAAGAACTCTCGATTGAGGCAAAGGACTTGATACCGCCGTCCGGCTTGCTGCACATCGGCGCGGCCGGCGTCTTCCTGGCTGACGCAATTGCCGCCAAGAAACGCATGGTCATCGTGGCCGATTACGATTGCGACGGCGCCACCGCCTGCGCCGTCGCCATCCGCGGCTTGCGCGCCATGGGCGCCGACGTCGATTTCATCGTGCCCAACCGTTTTGAATACGGCTATGGCCTGACGCCGGAAATCGTCGAGCTCACCGCCCGCGAAAAGTCGCCCGACATCATCATCACCGTCGACAACGGCATCGCCAGCATCGACGGCGTGGCCGAGGCGAACCGGCGCGGCATCCAGGTGGTTGTCACCGACCACCATTTACCGGCCGATACCCTGCCCGACGCGGCCGTCATCGTCAATCCGAACCAGCCCGCCTGCGGTTTTCCGTCGAAACACCTGGCGGGCGTGGGCGTCGTGTTCTACGTGCTGCTGGCCCTGCGCGCGGAAATGCGCCGGCGCGGCATCTTCGATGCGCAAACGCAACCCAAGCTCGACAACCTGCTCGACCTGGTGGCGCTGGGCACGGTGGCCGACGTGGTGCGCCTCGATACGAACAACCGCATCCTCGTCGCGCAAGGTCTCAAACGCATGCGCAAAGGCAATATGCACGCGGGCGTGGCGGCGCTCTTTCGCGTGGCGGGCCGCGAAGCGCGCAGCGCCACGCCGTTCGACCTCGGTTTTGCCCTGGGACCGCGCCTGAATGCGGCCGGCCGCCTGCAGGACATGTCCCTGGGCATCGAATGCCTGGTCACGGACGACGAAGGCCGCGCCTGGGCGCTGGCCCAGCAACTCAACGACATCAACCTGAAACGCCGTGAAATCGAGGCGGAAATGCAGGATACGGCCCTGCTGCACCTCGATGCTTTCGAACCGGCCAACAGCAGCACCATCAGCGTCTTCGACGAATCCTGGCACCAGGGCGTGATCGGCATCGTCGCCTCGCGCCTGAAGGAAAAATTCTATCGCCCGACGATCACGTTTGCGCCCGGCGCGGACGGCTGGATCAAGGGTTCCGGCCGCTCGATCCCCGGCTTCCACTTGCGCGACGCGCTCGACCTCGTGTCGAAACGGGCGCCCAGCCTGATCGACAAGTTCGGCGGCCACGCCATGGCGGCTGGACTCACCATCCGCGCCGACGCCTTCGACGCCTTTTCCCAGGCCTTCGAAGCCGTCGGCCAGGCCTGGCTCAGCCAGCAACAGCTGGAGCGGGTCGTGGAAACGGACGGCCCGCTGGAAGATGCCTACTACACGACGGCCTTCATCGAACTGATGGATGGCCAGGTGTGGGGCCAGGGCTTCGCCCCGCCCGTCTTCTGCGACGAATTCCGCGTCGTCAGCCAGCGCATCTTGAAAGAGCGCCATTTGAAACTGCTGCTGGAAAAGAACGGCGTGCGTTTTGATGCCATCTGGTTCGGGCATACGGACGCACTGGGCGAACGCACGCGGGTCGCGTTCAGGCTCGATGCGAATGAATACAATGGCACGACCAAAGTACAACTTATGGTGGAGCACGCCGAGCCTGTGTAGTGACACCTAACACAACCTACTGCGCGTCGGCATAGGTCGCCTGCGATGCTCACCGTACTGGAAGTACGGTTGCGCTTCTCGACCACCTCTTCCTTCCGCTCGCTACGGTTGTGTCAGGTGTTGCGACGTTTGCGGTCTTATTGCCGTGTCTCATACTTTTACCTGGAGCAATGTCGCATCAAACCACTGCGGAAGCTGGAACCGGCCCCCACTCCACCTGAAAGCAGCCCCATGTTGACCGGCCTGAACCACCTCACCCTGTCCGTGCGCGACCTGGCGCGCAGCATCGTCTTTTACCGCGACACCTTGGGTCTGCGCCTGCATGCGCGCTGGGACAGGGGCGCGTATCTGTCGGCCGGGGATTGGTGGCTGTGCCTGTCGCTGGATGGTCAGGACACGGCCGCGCTGGCCAGCCCGGCCTATACGCACTACGCGTTTTCCATCGAGCCCACCGACTTCGCTCCGTTTGCCGCCCGCCTGCGCGCCGCCGGCGTGCCCGAATGGCAGCAAAACCGCAGCGCCGGCGATTCCCTGTATTTTCTCGACCCGGACGGCCACCGGCTGGAAGCCCATGCTGGCAGCCTTGCGCAGCGGCTGGCGGCCTGCCGCGCAGCGCCGTATCAGGGCATGGTATTCGAGGATTGAGAGCGGCAAGATCGCACATTCAGTAAATTCGTTAAATTCATTATAAAACAAAAAATGCAAGCGCCGTTGCTGTGAAAAAACACCGTCACGCCTCGATACACCTCTGATAACCTTGCTTTTAAGACTTAATCAGGCTGACAAGGTTCCATCGATCCCTAGGCAAATTTGCCACATTTTATTGCATAAATAGAAATATTGATTGAAAATAGTTAACATTTATTTGGCAAATTCACTAAAATCGATGACGCATCAGGAAATTCCCAATGATGCATGATCAGTTTTGAGGGCAAACCCGTCGAAAGGCGGGGACGCAAAGCCACCGGCCTACCGCGCGCAAGCGCCACGGCAGCGGGGCTGCCAATGCAGGGCCGGGACCGCCAGCGCGCGGCGCCAGCCTGGAAGCATTGTCGAGATGTGGCCCTCGCCCAACTCGGAGAGTTTCGCCATGAAAAAAAACATTCCCCCGCATCACCGTCACGGGCGCCTGCTGCTGGGCGCCACAGCCGCCCTCCTGCTGGCCGCTTGCGGTCCCGGCCAGGAGACATCGACACCGCCTGCCGCCATCGCCACGGCCGCGACACAGTTCACTGTCGAGGTGCCCGTCATCCCTCCCGCCGTCGGCGCGCTGGTGGCGCAACCGATGTTCCATGCGGCCCCGGCCCTGCTCGATGCGCCTGACGGGCGCGACAGCGCCAACAGCAGCGGCTCGGCCCACTGGCGGCCGCACTTGCAAAACGTGCCCGGCGCCATGCGGGAAATGACCACGCGCCGCCTGACGGCGCAAAAAATCGCCGCCTCGGAACAGGCGGCACAGGATATCGCCCCCTTGCTGAACGGCGGCGGCGCCAGCGACATCGCCGCGCCCATGGCCGGCAGCAGCGTGGTGGCGACCTATTCTCCCGCGCAAATCCGCGCCGCCTACGACTTGCCCGCCCTGCCGGCGGCCGGCACGGCGCTGACGCCAGCCCAGGCGGCCCAGCTGGGCGCGGGACAGACGATCTACATCGTCGACGCCATGCACAACCCGAACGCGGCGGCCGAACTGGCCATCTTCAACCAGAAATTCGGCTTGCCCGGCTGCACCACCAAGGCTATCGCCACGAATGCCACCCTGCCCCTGCCGCCCGCCCCGGCCAGCGGCTGTGAATTTTCTGTTGTCTACAACACGCCATCGAGCACCATGACGGCCACGGCGCCCGCCTATAACTCGGGCTGGGCCATGGAAATCGCGCTCGACGTGCAGTGGGCGCATGCCACGGCGCCGCTGGCGCGCATCGTGCTGATCGAGGCGCCCGACGCTTCCATCAACAGCCTGCTGGGCGCCGTGCGCCTGGCCAACCAGATGGGGCCTGGCGTCGTGTCGATGAGCTTTGGCGCCGCCGAAGGCAACTGGACAGCTTCCGTCGACAGCGCCTTCACGGGCAAGAACATGAGCTACCTGGCCGCCACGGGCGATTCGGGCAGCGGCGTGTCCTGGCCGTCCGTGTCGTCCAACGTGCTGGCCGTGGGCGGCACCACGCTCAGCTACAGCGGCAGCGGCGTGCGCAGCGAAACGGCCTGGTCCGGCACGGGCGGCGGCATCAGCGCCTATACGGCACTGCCCACCTACCAGACGGCCAGCGTGCCCGGCCTGACCAACTTGCTGCGCCGCAACGTGGCCGACGTGGCCTTCAATGCCGACCCCGCCACGGGCCAGTACACGGCCGTGATGACACCCGGCAGCAGCACCGCCAGCTGGCTCAGCATCGGCGGCACCAGCCTGTCCACGCCGCAATGGGCCGGCCTGGTCGCCATCGCCAACGCCAGCCGCGCGCTGCAAGCGAAGACGGCGCTCGGCTTGCCGCACGGCATACTCTACGGCCAGATCGCCAGCGTGCCCGGCACTTTCGCCAGCAACTTTGCCGACATCACGCGCGGCAGCAACGGCACGTGCAGCGTGTGCACGGCCAGGGTCGGCTATGACCCGCTGGGCGGCCTGGGCACGCCGAACGTGAAAAGCCTGCTGGCCGGCCTGTCGGGCACGCAGACCGCACCGGCCGCGCCCGTAGTGGCGCCGGCCAGCATCAGCGGCGCGGCCGGCAAGCCGCTGTCGTTCACCGTCTCGGCCAGCGCTTCGAATCCACTCAGCTATACCATGCTGGGCGCGCCGGCCGGCATGAGCATCGCCGCCACGGGCGTGGTCAGCTGGGCCGCCCCCACCGCGGGCACGTATGCCGTGACCATGGTGGCCAAGGATACCGTCAGCGGCCTCAGTGGCCAGGGCGTGTACAGCATCGTCATTACCCCCGTCGCGCCGCCCGTCGTCGGCGCCGGCGCCATCACGGGCAAGGTTGGCACGGCACTGGCGTTCAATGTCAGCGTCTCCGCCCCCAATCCCGTCAGCTACACGCTGGGCGGCGCGCCGGCCGGCATGACGATCAGCAGCGCCGGACTGGTGAGCTGGGCCGCCCCGGTGGCCGGCACCTATGCCGTCACCGTGACCGCCACGGACGGCAAGACTGGCTTGAGCGGCAAAGGCATCTATACGGTGGCCATCGCCGCCCCGCTGCCCCCCGTCGTGACCGTGGCCAGCGTGAGCGGCAAGCCGGGCGTGGCCCTGTCGTTCGCCGCCACGACGGTGGCGCCCAACCCCGTCACCTACAGCCTGTCGGGCGCGCCATCCGGCATGGCCGTCAGCGCCGCCGGCGTCGTCAGCTGGGCCAGCCCCGTGCTGGGCAGCTACAGCGTGACCATCATCGCCAAAGATACCAGGACGGGCTTGACGGGCCAGGCCGTGGCCGCAGTGAAAATCGCCGCCGCCGGTCCCACGATCAGCGCCGCCGCCATGGCGGGCGTGGCCGGCAAGGCCATGAGCGGCAGCATCGTGCTGACGGCGCCCGGCGCGAACGCCCTGTGGATCTCCATCCTCGGTGCGCCACTGGGCATGCAGTTTTCCATGAGCGGCATGACCATCACGGCCCGCTGGCCCCTGCCGGTGACGGGCAGCTATACGCTGAAAGTCGTGGCAGTGGACAGTAACGGCTTGACGGCGCAGCTCAACGTACCCATCACCGTCACGGCAAGATAAGCGAACGCGGCCCGCCAACGGGGCGCACCGGGACACCTGTCCTGCTGCGCCCCGTTTTGCATGCGCGCGGCCGTTGCAGAAAATCCGGAAAAGGAGTATAAATAATCCACATACAGAGTTTTAACGAAGGACATGCCATGAATCTCGCCTACGCCTACCCCAAGAGCCGCTTCGAACCGGCCGTGCTCGTCGACCTGAATGCCAAAGCCGAGCGCGAGCGCTTGTCGCAGGCGGCATTGAAAGGGTTTTTCAAGCTGGCCGCCGCCTGGAAGCTGCGCGACGACGATGCGCGCGAATTGCTGGGCGGCCTGTCCAGCAGCGCCTATTACGAGTGGAAGAAGCACCCGGACCGCGTGCTGGAAGTGGACCGCATCACGCGCATTTCCTACTTGTTGGGCATCTACAAGGCCTTGCACATCCTGTATGGCGACAAGCTGGCCGACGAATGGGTGAGTTTGCCCAACAAGAATCCCGTGTTTGGCGGCCGCACGCCCCTGTCGCAGATGCTGGCCGGCGGCTTGCTGGCCATGCAGACGGTGCGCAAGCTGCTCGATGCGCGACGCGGAGGGTTGTAATGGTGGCGACAGTCCCGCATACACAGCTGCCGCCGCTGGCCGCCTTGCGCCAGATCGACACTTGCCGCCTGATTCCCTCGCGCTTCGCCGACATGGAAGACTCCGTGCTGGCGCCCCTGGCCGAGGACGACGATCACCTGCGCGAGCTGTTCGAACTCGATAACGCGACGAATGCGCGCCTGGTGGCCGAGTACGGCGGCGCGCCAGGAATTGGCGTGGACGAGCTGGTTTTTGGCGTGCCGCACTTTCGCATCATCAACGCCGCCTACACCTATGCCCGGCCGGAAGGGGCGCGTTTCAACGATGGCGAACGGGGCGCCTGGTATTGTGCCTTCGACATGAAAACGGCGCTGGCCGAGATCATTTTCCACAAGACCGTGGAATACCAGGAAATCGACTATTTCGACGACAGCGTCAATTACCAGTCGCTGCTGGCCGATTTTTCCGCCAGCTTCCACGACTTGCGCGGCCAGGAGCGCTATGCGGCCTGCCTCGATCCGGCCAGCTACATCGCTTCGCAAGACCTGGCCGCCATCCTGCTCGAAGCCGGTTCCATGGGCGTCATCTTCCCCAGTACCCGGCTGGCGGGCGGCACCAACCTGGCCTGCTTCCGCCCTGCCCTCGTGGGCAATGTTCGCAAAGGCGCCGCCTATCGGTTAACATGGCGGGGTACGCCGACGCCGCAGGTGGAAGCCCTTTAAGGCAACGCAAGCGCGCAACGGCACCCGACTCACCGCAACCTGATATTTCGCATGCAAACCAATCCTGAAAAAGACACCGAACTGCGCCTCAAAGTGAACAGCGAAACGGCCCGCCTGGCCTGGAGCGAGCTGGAAAAGCACTTCGCCCAGGGCAATGTCGTCTGGGTCGCCAATGAGCTGGACCTGGTCGAAGTGGCCGTGCGCATCTCGCACGACGACAAGGCCACCATCACGCAATGGATGGCCGATGGCAAGGTCGCCAAGGTGTCTGACCAGCAGGCGCTGGACTGGCAGGCCGCCGACGCCGCGCTGTGGGCCGTCGTCGTCAGCCCCTTCATTCTGGTGCAGCAGGAAAAGCCCACCAGACATTGACGCTTGCACGCTGCGCTCGGGCATCGGGCGCAGCGTGATAAGTTTGATAATGCGCCAGCCCGTGTCAGTGCCCGCCGCCCAGGTAAGCCGCAATCACCTTCGGATCATTTTTAAGGCTTTCCGCCGGCCCATGCACGGAAATGCTGCCGTTTTCCAGCACGTAGCCGTAATCGGCCACGTTCAGGGCGGCGGCAGCGAATTGCTCGACCAGCAGCATGGTCACGCCTTCCGCCTTCAAGCGCGTGATGATGCGGAAGACTTCTTCCACCAAAATCGGCGCCAGGCCCATCGACGGCTCGTCCAGCAGGATCACTTCCGGATTCAGCATCACGGCGCGGGCCATGGCCAGCATCTGCTGCTCGCCGCCCGACAAGGTGCCGGCCAGCTGGTCGCGCCGCTCCTTCAGGCGGGGGAACAGTTCCAGCGCCTTGTCCAGGTCGCCCTTGATGTCGCCTTTCGGGCGCGAGCGCGTAAAGCGGGGGAAGGCGCCCAGCAGCAGGTTATCCGTCACCGACATGGAAGCGAACACGCGCCGGCCTTCCGGCGAATGGGCCAGTCCGGCACGGGCGATGCGGTGCGAATCGAGGCCCGTGACATCCTTGCCGCCCAGGGTGACGGTGCCGGATTTCGGTTTCAGCATGCCGGAAATGGCGCGCATGGTGGTGGTCTTGCCGGCCCCGTTCGAGCCGATCAGGGTCACCAGCTTGCCCTTCGGGACGTCGAGCGAAATGCCGTGCAGGACTTCGACTTTGCCGTAGGCGGCGTGCAGATTGTTAATGGTCAGCATGGTCTTCCTCTCAGTGCGCCGCTGGCGCCAGGGTTTCGGCGCTGCCGCCCAAATAGGCTTCGATCACTTTCGGATCGCTCTGGACAAGCGCGGGCGCGCCTTCGGCGATCTTCTGGCCGAAGTCCAGCACCGTCACCACGTCCGACAGGGCCATCACCACATCCATGTGATGCTCGATCAGGATGATAGTGATGCCGTGCTCGCGGATCTTGCGGATGATGGCCATCAGCTCCTTGATGTCGGGCGCCGTCAGGCCCGCCGCCGGCTCGTCGAGCAGCAGCAGACGCGGATTGAGGCCCAGCGCGCGGCCGATTTCCAGCAGCCGCTGCTTGCCATACGGCAGATTGCGCGCCTCTTCGTTGGCCAGGTCCGCCAGGCCCACGAACTCGAGGATGCTGGCGGCCCGCTCGCGCGCCGCCGTCTCTTCGCGCTTGTAGCGGGGCGTATGCAGCATCACGTCCAGCACGTTCGATTTGAACGTGTTGTGCAAGCCCACCAGCACGTTCTCGGTGGCCGTCATCTCGCCAAACAGCTGCACGTTCTGGAAGGTGCGCGCCACACCGCCCAAGGCGATCTCGGACGGCGTGCGGCCGGAGATCACGGCGCCGGCAAATTCCACCCTGCCCGCCGTCGGCTTGTAGATCCCCGTCAGCACGTTCATCATCGTGCTCTTGCCCGAGCCGTTCGGCCCGATCAAGCCGTGCACGGAACCTTGCGTGACGTTCAAGTCCACCTGGTTCAGCGCTTTCAGGCCGCCGAACTGCATCAGGGCCTGGTCCACGCGCAGCAGGGTCGCGCCCTGCTGCCCGCCCTGGGCGTGGTCAAACGGCGCCACGCCGTGCGAAGCGACGGCTTGCACATGGCGCCGGCCCTTGCCGATAAAGCTCATCAGGAAGCCGACGATGCCGTCCTGCAGGTAGTACACGACAAACAAGGTCATCAGGCCGAAGATGGTCAAACGCCAGTCGACCATGTTTTCCAGCTTGTACGAATATGCGGCCAGGCCGATGGTGGCGACCAAAGGCACGAGCACGCCGCGCACGGTGGAGCGCTTTTTCGCCAGCATGAAGGCGGAACCGATCACGCCCAGCACGGCGGCGGCCACGGCGATCTTGCGGAACAGCTCGATGTCCGACAGCAGGCTGGGCAGCATGACGACGATCAGGGCGCCGATCAGGGCTCCCGAGCGCGTCTTGCGCCCGCCCATGATGACGGCCAGCAGGAACAAAATCGTCAGCTCGAAGTTGTAGGTATTGGGCGAGATGTATTCTTCCGAATACGCGTACAGGCTGCCGGCCAGGCCCGCGAAACCGGCGCTGATGACGAAGGCATATACCTTGTAGCGGTACACGGAGACGCCCATGCAGTCCGAGGCGATGGGGCTGTCGCGCAAGGCTTCGAACGCGCGGCCCAGGTTTGATTTCAGGATACGGTGCACCACCACCAGCGAGATCACCAGCAGCGCGGCGACCATGTAGTAGTACTCCACTTCTGTCAGTTTGTGGCCGAACAGGACGGGCTTGTGGATCTTGATGCCCATCGGCCCTTCCGTCAGGAAGCTCATTTCATTGATCAGGATTTGCACGATGGTGCCGAAGGCCAGGGTCACCATGGCCAGGTAGGGCCCCGTCACGCGCAGGGCCGGCAAGGCCAGGATGGCGCCAAACACGGCCGCGCCAAGGATGCTGGCGGGGATGGCCAGCCAGAACGACACGCCCAGCTTGAACACCAGCACGCCCGTGACGTACGAACCGATGCCGAACAGGCCCGCATGGCCCAGCGACACCTGCCCCGTGTAGCCGACGACGATATCGAGGCCGAACAGCAGGATGGCGTAGATCAGGATGGTCTCGGCCAGGTGGATGTAATATGGGTTCGGAATGACGATGGGGAATAGCGCGAGCACGGCCAGGCCCGCCGCGCTCAATGCCAGCATGGTGATTTTCTTGTTCATGTCGTCCTCAGACTTTCTTGATCGCGGCTTTGCCGAACAGGCCGGACGGCTTGATGGCCAGTACCAGCAGCAGGAGCAGCAGGCCGGGCACTTCCTTGTAGCCGGTGGAGATGTAATAGCCGGTGGTGGTCTCGGCGATGCCCAGTATCAGCCCGCCGACGATGGCGCCCACGCCCGACGTCAGGCCGCCGATGATGGCCACGGCAAAGGCTTTCAAGCCCAGCGACGCGCCCATGGTGGCCCCCGTCAGTGTCAGCGGCGCCACCAGCACGCCGGCAAAGGCGGCCGTGGCCGACGACAGCGCGTAGGAAAACGTGATGACCATGCCCGTGTTGATGCCCATCAGGCCGGCCGCGTCGCGGTCGTTGGCCGTCGCCACGACGGCCTTGCCGTAGATCGATTTGCGGTTGAACACTTCGACGGCCAGCATGATCGCCAGCGCGCCGACGATGACGGCCACCTGCATCTGCTGCACGTTGGCGCCAAACACCTGGAACGGCGCGGCCGATAGCGGCGACGGGAACATCAGGTCATCCTTGCCCCAGATATTTTCCGCCACATTCTTGAAGATGATGGCCAGCGCGATGGTCGACATGATCCAGCCGAATTCGGACTTGATCTTGATGGCGGGCCGCACGCCTATCCATTCGACAAACACGCCCTGCAAGGCGCCGAAGACGATGACGATGGGGATCATCAACAGATAGCTCATGTAAGGGCCGCCGTGGATGGTGCCCACCAGGGAGAGGCCCACGAGCGCGCCCAGCATCAGGGATTCGCCCTGGCCGAAATTGAGGGTGCCGGAAGTGGCAAAGGTCAGCTGGTAGCCGAAGGCGATGACGGCATAGATCATGCCCAGCGCGATGCCGCTGAAGACGAGCTGCAGGAAGATTTCCATGGTATTCCCCGGAAGACGAAAGATGAAAAAATGGCCAGTCCTGATTCCTCAAGGCTGGCCACTGCGCGGCGAATGTCTGCCAGGCTTATTTCGCGAGGACGACTTTGCCGTCCTTGACTTCACCGAAGACTGTCAGGTCGGCCGTGATCGCCTCATGGTTGGTTTTGCTGAACGGCTTGTTGTAGGTGGTGACGGCGCCTTCCACTTTTTCATTCAGGTTTTCCAGCGCGGCGCGTACTTTCGGACCATCCGTGCCGCCGGCCTGCTTGAAGGCCGCGGCCAGCAGGTAGATGGAATCGTAGCCTTGCGCGGCCGAGACAGCCGACGGCATGCGTCCGCCCGATGGCTTGTAGGCGGCCACGTAGGCATCGATGAAGGCCTTGCGCTTCGGCGTGCTGGCATCCTGGATGAAGGTTTGTGGCATGCGCGTGCCATTGCCGTTCTTGCCCGCGTTGTCGATGAAGTTACCCATGGCCAGGGTCCAGCTGCCGATCAGCGGCACTTTCCAGCCCAGTTTTTCCATGCCGTTGGCGATCTGCGCCAGTTCCGGACCGATGCCGTAGGTCAGCACGACTTCCGCGCCCGCCTGCTTGGCTTTCAGCAGCTGGGCCGTCATGTCGACGTCCTTGATGTTGTATTTTTCCACAACGACGGGCTTGATACCCTTCTTGTCGAGTGCCTTTTCCAGGTCTTCGCGGCCCAGCTGGCCATAGTTGGTGGAGTCGGCCAGGATCGCCACTTTCTTGAACTTGCGGTTCTCGACCGCCTCATGCACGATCATGCCGGACTGGATGGTGTCATTGGCCGCATTGCGGAAAATGTAGTTTTCCGGCTGGTCGGCGAACTGTTTGGTGACGATGGAGCCCGTCGCCACATTGTTCATGACGGGAATTTTCGCTTCCTGGTAGAAGCGCTGCGAAGCCAGGGCCACGCCCGTGTTGATATAGCCGACGGTGGCGGCGACCTTTTCCTTGTTGATGAGTTCCTGCGCGATCTGCACGCCGCGTTCATTCTTCGCTTCGTCATCGCGCTCGATCAGCAGCAGGGAACGGCCCAGTACGCCGCCCTTGGCATTGATCTCAGCAACAGCCAGCTTGACGCCGTCGCGCATCGACACGCCCATCGGCGCGGAACCGCCCGTGAACGGACCGGACACGCCGATCTTGATGGGGTCGGCTGCGACTGCCGCCTGCGAGAAACCCAAAACCAAACTTGCCACGAGCAATTTCTGTTTCAAATTCATTGTCATCTCCTCTGATACAACGTTTTTAATGCCACTTATTTTTATAGTCGTACGCTGGATAACCGCCCCATCGATAAATCATTGTAGGTGAGTAAACATGCACCAGCAACAACTACATATGACGCGTCGCAACATGCGGAAAAGCCGCAATTGCAGGCCTGTTGTCAGTCTTTTGTAAGGAAAATATGACGCAAATTGACACAGGTGCTACACCTTGACACACGGTGCATATGTCTGACCTGCGTCAAAAGTATGGCCATGCAATGGTGATATGGTCATTGAACCAGGGTCAACCGGCCATGGCGGCAATCCCTTCCCTACCATGGAGACCCTATGCGCCAGCCCATGACAAGCATCTGCGCCTGCCTGCTGATCGCCGGCATGAGTAGCGCCTGCAAGAACTTCACGCCGGTCGACAAGTTCGCGGGACAGACGGTGGCGATCACGGAAGTATTCAAACCCATGCTGACGTACTCCATGAGCAGTTGCACCAATAATGTACGGCGCAACAGCATCATCACCGACCGCCCCTACGTTGCGCAGGAAACGGAACAGGACCTGCTCCGGCGCTGCAAGGACTATGCGGCGCAATTGGCGGGTACAGCCGAACTGAACGATGTATTGAAGCGCTACGCGGAAGTACTTGCCGCGCTGGCCAACGACAAGCTGGCGAACTACAAGGATGAGATCGGCGCCCTTGGCGGTTCGCTGGGCGCCTTGCAGCGGTCGGGCGGCATGGCGCCAGTACTCGACGCCGACCAGCTGGACAAGGTCACGCGCCTGAGCGTACTGATCAGCCAGATCGTCACGCAGCAAAGACAGCAGTCGGGAATCAACGAACTGCTGGCGCGCGAGGACGATATTTATATCATCAGCAATGCGCTGAAAAAATATGCGCAGCAAAACTACCAGGCCAATCTGCACGACGAGAGCCTGACGCTGGCATCCCTGAATCGCTCGCTCGACAACGCCGCCGGCAGGGAACCCGTGACCAGCAACTATCTGAAGGCCAAGCTCTACCTGGATGGGCGGCAATTGCAGGAGCGTGGCAAGGTCATCGAGGCCTATCTTGCCGCCATGACCGAATTGCAAAACAGTCTCAGCACCTTGCGCGCCAAGTCCATGCAAGACCCGGCAGTGGAGCGTCAACTGGACACTTTTGCCAGGCAAGTCGATACCCTGCAAAAGCAGGCCGCCAATTATTCACCATCCCCTTGGTAGGAGCCGGACATGGGCAACGCTATCGCACTCGATGAAAAACAAACCACGGAAATCGCCGACAAGCTGGCACAGGCCTCGAACCAGGTACTGGAGCTGCGCATCGCGCTGACCGACCGCACGCCGCCAACACCGTCAGCCGTGCTGCATGATCTCAAACAATATGAAAGCCACCTGGATCAGATGGTGTCTTTTTTCCGCGCCCACGGCATCTACCTGATCAACCAGGGTGCGCAGCAGGCATTGGCCAATGTGAACACGGCCATCGACCAAGGCAGGAAAACCGTGGCCGACATCGGGCACACGCATGCGGCCATCAAGGCAGCGGCAGGCCTGCTGGACTTGGCTGCCGCCCTGCTGTCGCGCAACCCGCTGGCCATTGCCGAGGCTGCGAATAGCCTGCGGGCCTGACCTGGCGGACAATCACGGCTCTTCCGCCCTGTGCCCCATCGCGTGCGTCGCCATCTTAAGGTACAGGAAGGACTGCTCCTCATTGTGCGCATAACCCATGCGGCCCTCCGCCAGGGCGACGGACTTCTGCTGCAGCGCTTCCGGGTATTCGAGGTCGCAGGCAGCGTCGAGCCAGTAGCGCGCCGTAGCTTCGTCGCTGTCCTGCAGCAGGTTCGCCACGATGAACATGGCCGGCGCCACGCCGCGTTGCGCAGCCAGTTCCAGCCAGCGCAGCGCGGCGGCACTGTCTTGCGGGCCGCCCATGCCGTTCTTGTGCATCAAGCCCAGGTAGTACGCGGCAGGACCGCTGCCCTGCCCCGCCGCCTGTTCGAACAGGGCGCGCGCCTGCGGCTGAGTCGCCTCGCTCGCCCGCATCAAGACCTTGGCCTGTGCCGTGGCATCGGGCGCCGTAGCTGCCGCGGGGGACGCCAGCGCGGCGGCCAGCAGCAGGTTTGCCAGCATCATTTCGACAGGTCGAGCTGGTACAGCGCAAAGCCCTTGCCCGCACCATCATCAGGCTTCAGCTGCGTGACGTTATCGATGCCCGCCGCTTTCGCCAGCTCGATCACGTTCGGCGCCGAATGAAAGACCACCGGGCCCTTCGTGGCAACCTTGGCAAAGCGCCAGCTGCGCGCCGAGCCGTTTTTCGCGCGCGTCAGGTTTTTCTGCTGCGTGACATAGGCAATCAGCAGTTCGCGGTTGTTGTCGGGCGAGGCCACCACCGTCTTGCTGCCGTCGAGGCCAGGGAAATTGCCGCCACCGCTGGCGCGGTAGTTATTCGTCGCAATCAAAAATTCCTGGCCCGCGTCCACCGGCTTGCCCTGGTACGTCAGGCCCTGGATGCGACGGCCCGGCGGCTGCGTGACGTCGATCTGGTAGCGCACGTCAGCGCTGGTGATGGCGTCGAAGTTGTAGCTCGGATGGGCCGTGTTGACCAGTTCCTGCGCTTCCAGCTTGTTCGGATCGATGGTGTTGAAGCGCTGCGCCGACTGTTCCAGCCAGGCTTTCAGCTCCGCGCCATTCATCTTCACGCCGTACAGCGCGTTCGGATACAAATACAGGTCGGCCGCGTTGTTCAGCGCCACATTGCCCGCCTTGACGTCCGTGTAGTCGGACACGCCGGCCGAGCCGCTCTTGAACGGGGACGACATCGACAGCACCGGCAGGTTGGCATACTGCGGCAAGTTCGCCTTGACGTAGGCGGCCAGATAGCCCGCCTGCGCCTGGTTCACCACTTCGATGGCGCTGACGTCGCCCACGTCGGCAAAATACGTCGACATGCGGAAGTCCGTGGCGCCGACGGGCGTCTGCACGTAGGCAATCGTCGCCGCGTGCTCTTCCGCCACCAGCCTGGCGATGGCAGGATCGGCCTGGACGTAGCTCTTGTCCCCGTTCTGGATGCCGCGCGCTTCCACCGTGGTGGCGCTCTTGTCGACGACCCACTGCTTGCCGTCGTGGCGCAGGCGCAAACCGATCACGCCCAGGTGCTTGCCCCACAAATTGGCCATCACGGTGGGCACGCCATTGACCAGGCCCTTGACCTTGTCGACGCCGGGCAGATTGAACTGCGGCACCGTGCTGGCCGCGTTCGGGAACAGCTGGTGCGAGTGGCCGATCAGCATGGCGTCCACGCCCGGCACTTGCGACAGGTAGTAATTGCCGTTTTCCATGGTCGGCGAATACGGGCTGCTATCCAAGCCGCCGTGCGAAATGGCCACCACCAGCTCGGCGCCCTTGGCGCGCATCTCGGGAATGAATTTTTCCGCCGTCTCGCGCACGCCCTGCGTGTAGACGCGCCCTTCGAGCCAGCGCTTGTCCCAGGCCATGATGGTGGGCGGCGCAAAGCTGATGATGCCGACCCTTACGATGCTCGTCACGGCCTTGCCATCGGGGCCTGTCGCCGTGATCTGCTTGTCGATGATGTGATATGGCGCAAACAGGGGCTTGCCCGTCTTGACGCTGTAGACGTTGGCCAGCACTTGCGGGAACGCGGGGCCGGCGCAGCGCGGCTTGCCGGCATCGACGCTGTCGACGTCGAATTGATTGCCCGTCACCTGGTTCAGGAACGCCAGGCCGTAGTTGAATTCGTGGTTGCCGATGCCGCCGCCATCGACCTTCAGCAGATTCATGGCCTTGTAGATGGCCAGGGTCTGGTCGCAGGCCAGCGGTTTCACGAGCGCCTGGTAGTCGGCCAGGGCCGTGCCCTGGATGGTGTCGCCGTTGTCGAGCAAAAGATTGTTCGGGAACTGCGCGCGCGCCTGGGCGATCAGCGCCGCCGTGCGTTCCAGGCCGATCGACGGTTCCGCCTGCAGCTTGTAGTAGTCATAACTGAGCACATTCGCGTGCAAGTCCGTCGTCTCCAGCAGGGCCAGGGTGGCGCTGCTGCCCGCGGGCGCGGCGGCCAGCGGCTGGGCGGGTCCGTGGGCGGCGGGCGGCAAGGCGCCGCAGCCGGCCAGCAGCAGCGGTAACAGGGCGAGACGGGGAGATTGAAGCATGATGTATTCCTGTGGAAAGACAATATCGCCAGCATCATACGCAGCACGGTAGCCATCATCAAGGCAAAAATATTGTCGCAAATACAGCAAAATCGTCATTTTATTGCCCCGTGCGGCAGCAATTGCGCCGCGGCGGCAGCGGAAACGCGCCGCGCTCGCGTATAATTCAGGGTTTGATTTCACCATAGAAGACCAGAACATTATGGAAGCCGAACGCATCAATATCATCTCCGCCCTGCTCAACGACCTGACGGTCCGCGAAGCCGAACTTCGGAGGTATCTTTGACTTCACTGTCAAGTCGGAGAAACTAGAGCAAGTCAACGAAGAACTGGAAGACCCAACCGTCTGGAACGATCCGAAGCGCGCCCAGGACCTTGGTAAAGAGAAGAAGGCGCTGGAAGCCATCGTCTTCACCCTGGCCAAGGCCGATGCCGACCTGCGCGACACCCGCGACCTGTTCGACATGGCCCGCGAAGAAGGCGACGACGACACGCTCGAAGCGATCGAGCAGGACGTGCAGGAAATCCGCAAGGTCATCGAAAGCATGGAATTCCGCCGGATGTTCAACAATCCGATGGACCCGAACAACTGCTTCATCGACATCCAGGCTGGTGCCGGCGGCACGGAAGCCCAGGACTGGGCTTCGATGCTGCTGCGCCAGTACCTGCGCTATTGCGAACGCAAGGGCTTCAAGGTCGAAATCCTGGAGCAGTCCGACGGCGAGGTCGCCGGCATCAAGACGGCCACCCTGAAGGTCGAGGGCGATCACGCCTATGGTTTCCTGCGCACGGAAACGGGCGTGCACCGCCTGGTGCGCAAGTCGCCATTCGACTCGGCCAACGGCCGCCACACCTCGTTTACGTCGCTGTTCGTGTATCCGGAAGTCGATGATTCGATCGAGATCGACGTCAACCCGGCCGATATCCGCGTCGATACCTACCGCGCGTCGGGCGCCGGTGGTCAGCACATCAACAAGACCGACTCCGCCGTCCGCATGACCCATGCGCCGACCGGCATCGTGGTGCAGTGCCAGAACGACCGTTCGCAGCACCGCAACCGCGCCGAAGCGATGGAAATGCTGAAAGCGAAACTGTACGAGCATGAACTGCGCAAGCGCATGAGCGAGCAGCAAAAGCTGGAAGATTCGAAGACGGACGTGGGCTGGGGTCACCAGATCCGCTCCTACGTGCTGGACCAGTCCCGCATCAAGGACTTGCGCACCGGTTTCGAGACGGGCAATACCAAGGGCGTGCTCGATGGCGACATCGACGACTTCATTTCCGCCTCGCTCAAGCAAGGCGTATAAGGATGAACGCATCCGCTCCGGCGCAGCGCGCCTTCCTGTTCGACATGGATGGCACGATTGTCGATAACATGGCCTTCCACACGACATCGTGGCTGGCGTTCTTTGAACGCCACGGCCATGCGCTGGACGCGGACGCCTTTTTCCGCGACACGGCAGGACGGCAGGGACACGAAATCATCGCCAAGTACCTGGGCGAGGAAGCCGACCACGTCACCCTGCTGGCTGAAAAGGAAGTCGTCTACCGCGAACTGTATGGCCCGCACCTGGCCACGGTGCTTGGCTTCGACCGGCTGATCGCCAGCGCGCGCCAGGCTGGCGTGGGACTGGTGGTGGGCACGGCCGCGCCGGACGAGAACATCGCGTTCACGCTCGACGGCCTGGACCTGCGCCACCGCTTCGACGCCATCGTCGGCGCCGCCGACGTGGAACGGGGCAAGCCGCACCCGGACGTTTTCCTGAAAGGCGCGCTGCTGGCCGGCGCGCTGCCGCACAACTGCATCGTTTTTGAAGACGCGCCCCTGGGCGTGGAAGCGGCGCGCCGTGCCGGCATGCGGGTCGTGGTACTCACCACCACCCTGCCGGCGGAAGCGTTTGCCGCCTTCGACAACGTCATTGCCATCGTGCCGGATTTCTCCTCGCTCGACGTCGACGCACTGTTTGCCAGCGTGGCGCCAGCGCTGGCACCACATCATCAATAATCACCAACGAAGAACACCATGACTACGGATATCCAAGAACAAGCCGCCGCCCCCGATGAAAACAAGATCATCGCCGAGCGCCGCGTCAAGCTGGCAGCACTGCGCGAACAAGGCGTCGCCTTCCCGAACGATTTCCGCCCCGAGCACAAGGCGGCCGATCTGCACGCGCAATACGGCGCCAAGACGCGCGAAGAGCTGGAAGCCGAACCTGTCACCGTGGTGCTGGCCGGCCGCATGATGCTCAAGCGCGAAGCGGGCAAGAAAGCCGCTTTCGCCACCCTGCAGGACGCCTCCGGCCCGAAAGCCGACGGCCGCATCCAGATCTACGCCACGCTGGATCTCACCGGCGAAGCGGCCATGGCCGCCCTGCACCACTATGACCTGGGCGATATCCTGGGCGTGACGGGCACGCTGTTCAAGACCAAGACGGACGAACTGACCATCAAGGTCACGGAACTGCGTTTGATCACCAAGTCGCTGCGCCCGCTGCCGGACAAATTCCACGGCCTGGCCGACCAGGAAACGAAGTACCGCCAGCGCTACGTCGACCTGATCATGAACGAAGAGACGCGCCGCACCTTCAAGGCGCGTACCGCCGCCATCTCGTCGATCCGCCGCTTCATGGAAAAGAACGAGTTCATGGAAGTGGAAACGCCGATGCTGCACACGATCCCGGGCGGCGCGGCGGCAAAGCCGTTCATCACGCACCACAATGCACTGGACATGCAAATGTTCCTGCGCATCGCGCCCGAGCTGTACCTGAAGCGCCTGGTGGTGGGCGGCTTCGACCGCGTGTTCGAGATCAACCGCAACTTCCGCAACGAAGGCGTGTCGATCCGTCACAACCCTGAATTCACGATGATGGAATTCTACGCGGCCTACACCGACTACAAATGGCTGATGGACTTCACGGAAGCCGTCATCCGCCAGGCCGCCATCGACGCGCACGGCACCGCCACCCTGACCTATGGCGGCCGCGAGCTGGACCTGGCCAAGCCGTTCCACCGCCTGACCATCGTCGAAGCGATCAACAAGTACGCACCGGGCTACACGCCGGAGCAGTTGAACGATGCGGAATTCATCAAGGAAGAGCTGAAGAAATTTGGTGTCAAGCCGTTCGCCACGGCCGGCCTGGGCGCGCTGCAACTGGCGCTGTTCGAAGAAACGGCTGAAGCGCAGCTGTGGGAACCGACCTACATCATCGACTACCCGGTCGAAGTGTCGCCACTGGCGCGCGCTTCCGACACGGTGGCCGGCATCACCGAGCGCTTCGAGCTGTTCATGGTGGGCCGCGAAATCGCCAACGGCTTCTCCGAGTTGAACGACGCGGAAGACCAGTCGGCCCGCTTCCTGGCGCAAGTGGCCGCCAAGGACGCCGGCGATGAAGAGGCGATGTTCTACGACGCCGACTACATCCGCGCGCTGGAATACGGCATGCCGCCAGCCGGCGGCTGCGGCATCGGCATCGACCGCCTGATGATGATCATCACGGATTCGCCGAACATCCGCGACGTCTTGCTGTTCCCGCATTTACGCCGCGAAGAATAATCACGGCCGCAAGCCGATAAAAAGCCGCCTGATTTTTACGATCAGGCGGCCTTTTTTACGTCTGCGGCCGGCCGTCAGCCGGCCAGGGTCACGCGCCGGTGGCTGCGGCTGGCCTGCTGCGCCGCCAATGCCGTGGCCAGCGCGCGCATGCCGTCGTCGCCGGTGGCGGCCGGCTGCCCTTCGCCGCGCATGGCGCGCTGGAAGGCGCGCACCGAGCGCACGTACAGGTTTTCATGCTCGACGGGGATGTCGATGCTGCCGCCGTCGCGCGTCAGGGTAATGCTGCCGACGGGGCGCTGCGTCATCACGCCCGTGGCGAAGATGGTGCCCTTGCTGCCGATGATTTCCACGCCGGACAGCGAATGCGGCGCGTTGAACGCGTCGTGCACCTGCACCAGGGTGCCGTTGTCGAACTCGATGACGGCCATCAGGCCCTCTTCCAGCCCGGCCACCGTCATGCCGCCGCTGGTGGCGCAGGCCGTCACGTGGCGCGGCTCCGAGTCCAGCAGGAAGCGCAGGGTGTCGACGTCGTGCACGAACATGTCGAGCGTGACGCCGCCCGACTCCGGCGCGTCCAGGCGCCAGCCGCGCAGGTGCTGCGGCAGGTTGTTCGCGTGCAGCACGCGGCAATACAGGGGCTGGCCGATCTCGCCGGCGCGTATCAGCTCGCGCACCTTGCCGTGGCTGGCGGCGTTGCGCAGGTGGTGGTTAATCCCCAGCACCACGCCCGCTTCAACGCAGCCGTCCACCATGCGGCGGGCGTCGTCCAGGTTCAGCGCCAGCGGCTTCTCGCACAGCACGTGCTTGCCGGCGCGCGCTGCTTGCAAGGTTTGCGCCATGTGCAACTCGTTGGTGGTGCTGATGTACACGGCGTCCGCGCCCGGATGGGCCAGCGCCGCATCCAGGTCCGTGTAGCTGGCGCCGATGCCGAATTGCGCGGCAAAGGCGGCGCCGCGCGCGGCGTCCCTGCTGACCACGGCCAGCACTTCGGCATCGCCCTGCTGGCGGATCGCGTCGACCATCCATTCGCGTGCCACGGTGCTGGCGCCCACCAAAATCCATCCGATCTTCTTCATTCGATTCTCCCGTTAAAAAGTGTGGCGCAGGCCGAGGTTCCAGGCCTGGTTGCCGGTGCCGTTGTCGGTGGCATTGCCCACCACATAGGCGGCGCCGTTGCGGTTGTCGATATGCGCGTAGGCGGCATACAAGGTGCTGCGCTTCGACAGCGCATAGGTGTAGCCGATGCCGACCTGGGAAGCGTCGCCGTTGGCGGCGCGCCGGTCGTCGCGCCGCACGTACGAGAACAGGACGCGGTGCGGGCCCACCGGCAAGGTGGCGCCCAGCATCAGGTCCGCGCTGTCGACCGTGGTGGCCGCGCCCGCCGTGCTCTTGCTGACGGCGACGGCGCCATGCGCCTTGACCACGCCGAAGTCCCAGGTGGCGCCCAGCACCGTGTTGCGCGCCCTGCCCGCCACCAGCGCGCTGGATATGGTGTTGGCATCCTGGTGCGCCATGCGCACGTACAGCGGCCCGCTGGCATAGGTGGCCGCCGCGCCCGTGTAGCGCTTAGCCGAAGCGTCGCCGGGCACTTCGCCGAAACCGTACGCCAGTTCACCGGAAAGGCCGCCGCGCACGGGCGAGCTGTAGGTGATGCTGTTGTCGACCCGGCTGATGTAGCCGGCCGTGAAGACATTGCTCATCCTGCCTGCAAAACCCAGGTAAAACGGGTCCAGCGCCCCCAGGCTGCTGTCGATGAAGGTGTACTGGCGGCCCAGCCGCAGCGTGCCCGCCGCGCCGCCCAGGCCGACGAAGGCCTGGCGCCCGAACAGCAGGCCGCCCTGGGCCGAAGCGCCCGTGTCGGCCAGGATGCCCGCATCCATCGTGAACATCGCCGTCATGCCGCCGCCCAGGTCTTCGCTGCCCTTGAAACCGAGCCGCGAGCCGTTGGCGATGCCGCTGGTCAGCTTGAGCACCCTGCCCCCGGGGCCGCCGCTCTCGGACACCACGCCCATGTCCATGATGCCGTACACGGCCACGTTCGACTGCGCGCAACACAGGCCGCTGCCGGCGCCAATGATCATTGCCCCTACTACCTTCTTCTTCATCTCTTTCCCTGTCTGTGGATACTGCGCTTAGCTCACCAGATGGCGCGGACGCTCGCCGCGCAAGCCTGCCAGCAGGTTGTCCACGGCCTGCTGCGCCATGGCGTAGCGCGTTTCGTGCGTGGCCGAGCCGATGTGCGGCAGCGCCACCACGTTGGCCATGCCCGGCAGCGGATTGTCCGGCGCCAGCGGTTCGCGCTCGAACACGTCGAGACCGGCGCCGTGGATGGCGCCCTGCTGCAGCGCCTCGATCAGCGCCGCCTCGTCGACGATGCGCCCGCGCGAACCGTTGATGAAGATGGCGCCGGGGCGCATCAGCGCGAACTCGCGCCGGCCCATCATGCGTTCCGTCTGCGCCGTCAGCGGCAGCACCACGCAGACGAAATCGGAGCCGGCCAGCAAGTCGTCGAGCGCCACCTGGCGCGCGCCCAGCGCCGCCTCCACCTCGGGCACCGCTTCGCCATTCACATACAGCACCTGCATGCCGAAGCCGAGCGCGGCGCGGCGGGCGACGGCGCGGCCGATGCGGCCCATGCCCAGCATGCCGATGGTCTTGCCATGCACGTTGACGCCGTACTGGCTTTCACCCACGCTGCGCGTCCAGCGTCCCGCCTTGACGAATTCGGCCAGTTCGACGACGCGCCGCGCGCTGGCGAGGATCAGCGCGAAGATCGTGTCCGCCGTCGTCTCCGTCAGCACGTCGGGCGTATTGGCCAGCAAGATGCCCCGTTCGCGCAAATAATCGACGTCGAACTGGTCGACGCCCACGGAAATGGTGGAAATGATGCGCAGCTCTTCCGCCGGGTCCAGCAGTTCGCGGTCCAGGCGCACGCTGGCGCCCAGCAAGCCGTGCGCGCCGCGGATGGCGGCCGCGAAGGCGGCGCGGTTGCCCGCATCGATCGCTTCGAAGTACGTCACCTCGCATTCGGCGCGCAAGCGCGCCAGCAGCGGCTCGGCCAGCTTTTTATACACAACCACATGTTTTTTCACGAGTTTTCCCCTGTTCGGTTCAAGATGGGACCAGCGCGTCGAGCTGGGCGCGGGTCGGCAAGCCTTCCATGTCGCCGGCCACCTGGATGGCGAAGGCGCCGACCCGGTTGCCGCGCCTGACCGCCTGCGCCAGCGGCAAGCCTTCCAGCAAGGCGCTGACCAGGCCGGCCGCGAAGCCGTCGCCGGCGCCCACCGTGTCGACCACGTTGGCCACGCGCTCGCCCAGCACCATGCCGCTGTCGCCATCGGCCGTGCGGTAATAGGCACCCTCGGCGCCCAGCTTGATGACCACCAGCCGCGCGCCCTGCTGCAGGTAAAAGCCGGCGACGTCGTGCGGCAGGTCGTGGCCGGTGAGGATTTTCCCCTCCCCCAGGCCGGGCAGCACCCAGTCCGCCTTGGCGGCGAGGCGGTTGATCTGTTCCACCATCACGGCTTGCGACGGCCACAGCGAGGGCCGCAGATTCGGGTCGAACGATACGCTCCGGCCGTTGGCTCGCATGAAGTCAAGGGCCTGGCCGGCGAATGCCAGGCTGGTCTCGGACAGCGCCGCGGCCACGCCCGTGGCGTGCAGATGACGAGCGGACAGGAAATAGGCGGGGTCGAAGTGCTCGGGCGCCAGCCGGCTGGCGGCAGAACCCTTGCGGAAGTATTCGACCAGCGGATCGGCGCCGTTCTCGGCCTTCTCCTTGAGCAGGAAAGCGCTGGACTGGCCGGCGACGGTGACGACCCGGCTGCAATCGACGCCCTCGGCCTGCACGCTGGCGCGGATGAAGCGGCCGAACGAGTCGTCGCCCACCCGGCTCAGCCAGCCGACGCGCAAGCCCAGGCGCGCCAGGCCGATGGCGACATTCGTCTCGGCGCCGGCCAGGCGGCGCGTGAAATGCGCCACGGCCGCCAGGTCGCCAGTTTCCTCGGCAACGAACATCGCCATCGCCTCGCCGTAGGTGACGACATCAAGCGCGTGCTCCCCTTGCAGCATTTCGTGTTTGATCATGCGGCCTCCAGGATTTGAATGTAGCGGCCCGTTTCGGCCACCAGGTCGGCGCCCTCGAGCGGGAATTCGATGGCCCGCTGCACGCCCGGCGCAAAGTGCGCGAAGACGGCGCGCCAGGCCGGATCGGCCTCGGAAACGGCGCAGGCGGACAGCCTTCCGCCGTCGTCAAGGACAGCCTTGCAGTGCACATAGCGCACGTACGGCGCCAGCAGGCGCGCTGCCTGCTGCGCGTCCTCGCCCACCCAGCGCCAGTTGCCGATGTCGAAGGTCAGCCCCACCGGCAGTCCGCCTTCGCGCGCCGCCGCCAGGAAGCGCGCCATCGTCGCCAGCCTGCCGCCATGGGCCGTCTGGTCGTTTTCCACCAGCAGTGCCACGGACGCGGACGCCAGCCGGGCCTTCAAGGCCGGCAGCTCCGGCGCGGCCGGGTAATGACCGAGCGACACCTTCAGGTAGCGCGCGCCCAGGCGCGCCGCCTCGTCCAGCATCTGCTGCAGCAGCTCGTGCTGCAGCAATCCGTCCGCGCCCCACAATTCGATGGGCGTGGAATACACGCAGTACAGGCCACGCGCGGCCACCGCCGCGCCCATGCGCGCCAGGTCCGGCAAGTCGGAAGTAAACAGTTCGCGACGGATCTCGATGCCGGCGCCGCCCGCATCGGCCACCACGTCGATGAAATGGCTTTGCCCCAATTGCCGTACCCTGCTTGCGCCATAGGCCGATGCCGCCACCAGGACGGGGCTCACTTGATCGCTCCCGCGCCGACGAACTGGCGCGCTTCGGGCGTTTGCGGGTTGCTGAAGAAGGCTTCCGAAGGCCCGCTCTCCCACACCGTTCCCTGGTGCATGAAGACGGTGACGTCGGCCATGCGCCGCGCGAACTCCATCTCGTGCGTCACCAGCAGCATCGTCATGCCGGCCTGCGCCAGCTCTTCCATCACCTTCAGCACTTCCTGCGTCAGCTCGGGGTCGAGCGCCGACGTCACTTCGTCGAACAGCATCACTTGCGGCTCCATCGCCAGCGAACGGGCGATCGCCACGCGCTGCTGCTGGCCGCCCGACAGCTGCTCGGGATAGGCTTCGCGCTTGTGGTCCAGGCCCACCTGCTTGAGCACACGTAGCGCCGTGGCGCGGCCCTGGGCGTCGGGCACTTTCTTGACGATGCGCGGCGCCAGCATGACGTTTTCTTCGACGGTCAGGTGGGGGAACAGGTTGTAGCTCTGGAAGACCATGCCGACATCCTTGCGCAAGTCGAGCAGATGCTCCTGGCGCGCCGTCAGCGTATGGCCGGCCACGACGATGCTGCCGCTGTCGATGGTTTCCAGGCCGTTGATACAGCGCAGCATCGTGCTCTTGCCGGAGCCGCTGCGGCCGATCACGGCGATCACCTGGCCCCGCTCGACGGCGAACGACACGCCCTTGAGCACATGGTTGGCGCCGAAGCTCTTGCTGATATTGTCAATTTCAACGATGGGCATGGAATTTCCTTTCCAGTGAATGGCTGTAGCGCGACAGCGGATAGCACAGCGCGAAGTAGATCAGGGCGACGACGGGGAAGACGATGAAAGGCAGGAAGGTCGCGTTGCTGACCAGTTGCCCTGCCCGCGTCAGTTCCACCACGCCGATGATCGAGGTGATCGAAGTGTTCTTGATGATCTGCACCATGAAGCCCACCGTCGGCGGCAGCGAATGGTGCAGCGCCTGCGGCAGGATGACGTAGCGCAGCTGCTGGTAGCGGTTCAGCGCCAGCGCGGCCGATGCTTCCCACTGCTGCCGCTGCACGCCTTCGATGCAGCCGCGCCAGATCTCGCCCAGGTAGGCGCTGGCAAAGATCGTCATCGCCGCCCCCGCCGCGATGACCGGCGACAGCTTGTAGCCGAACAGGGCCAGGCCGTAATAGGTGAGAAACAGCACGATCAGCACGGGCGTGCCCTGGATCAGCTGGATGTACAGGGCGCTGATGCAGCGCAGGACGGGACTGCGCGCCGTGCGCAGCAGCGCCACGGCGAAGCCGGCGATGCCGCCCGTGATGAAGACCATCAGCGACAGGCCGATGGTCCAGCGCGTGGCCTCGAGCAGGAATTGCAGGTTATCCCAGGAAAAATCACTGATCATGTCATGCTCCCATGCGCACCGCGCCCAGACGGCGGCGGCGTTTGAAGACGATCTGGCCCAGCACCCAGAAACCGAAGCGGAACAGCAGGGCCAGCAGGATGTACAGCACCATCACGACGATGTAGATCTCGAAGCTGCGGAAGGTTTCCGCGTCGAGCAGGTGGGCCGCGGCGGTCAGTTCTTCGGCGGAAATGGCCGACACGACGCTCGAGGCAAGCATCATCAGCGTGAACTGGCTGGCCAGCGCCGGATACACTTTTTCCAGCGCCGGCAGCAGCACTACGTGGCGCATCACCTGCCAGCGCGTCATGCCCAGCGCCTGCGCCGCCTCCAGCTGCGACGGATGCACGGCGCCGATACCGGCGCGCACGATTTCCGCCGCGTAGGCGCCCAGGTTGACCGTCATGGCGACCAGCGCGGCGCCGTTCGCGTCGAGCTGCAGGCCCAGCGACGGCAAGCCGAAGTAAATGATGAACAGCTGCACCAGGAATGGCGTGCTGCGGATGATCTCGACATAGGCGCGCACCACCGCGCGGGCATAGGCGGGACCATTCTTCAGGATGACGGCGGCGCAGACGCCCACCGCCAGCCCCAGCACCATGGACAGGGCGCTCAGGCGTATCGTCAGCGCCGCACCCCACAACAGGCGGTCCAGCGATTGCATGACGAGTTCGAAATGAAATTCATACGGCATACTCAACTCCTTTTCTACGTGCGCATCCCCGGCGACGCCACCATGGCGGCGCGCCGTGCGGACAAACACTCTCCCTGTGCGGGTGGCGGTATCAGAAGGTCGGCAGCGCTGGCAGCGGCGCGCCGCTCCACTTGCGCGCGATGGCGTCGAGTTCGCCGTTCAGCTTGACGTAGTAGATGAAGTTGTTGAGCCACTGGTGCAGTTCGAAGTCGCCGCGGCGCACCGCCATCGAGTTCGGTTGCAGCGAGTAGGCGAAGCGGACCTCGATCTTGCCCGCGCCGCGCGTCTTGATGATGTCGAGCGCCATCGTGCTGGGGATCGAGACGGCATCGACCTGCTTGCTGAGCAAGGCCTGGGTAACGGTGGCATCATCCTCGAAACGCACGATGCTGGTGCCGGCCGGCGCCATGCGGCTCAGCGCCGTGTCATTCGTGGTGCCGCGCGTCACGCCCACCTTCTTGCCTTTCAGGTCGGCCAGGGCCTTGAGTTTACCGCCGACCGGCGCGACGATCGCCAACTCAAACGCGCTGTAGGGCATGGTAAACATCAGTGTCTTGGCCCGCTCCGGCGTGGGCGCCAGGGTCGCCACGAGAAAATCGACCTTGCCCGATTCCAGCGACGGCACGCGCGACGGCGCCGTCAGGGGCACCACTTCCACGGGCAGGTTCAGGTATTTGCCGATCAGGTTGGCGACGTCGACGTCATAGCCGACGGGCACGCCCTTGGCGTCGATGCTGCCAAACGGCGGCGTGCCGCTGACCACGCCGATGGTCAGCTTCCCTTTCTTGATCAGGTCGCCAAGCGTCTGGGCGCCGGCGTCGGCGGCTGCGCCCAGGGCGCACGTGGCTGCCAGTGCGCAAGCCAGTATTTTCGAATAGAACAGTGTGGTCATCTTCATGTTTCCGTCTCCTGTGATCCCGGTACCGGCCTCGTCGAGGCATTTCCGGAAATATTGTCAAATGGACGATTCAGATCGTCTCTTGCCGTGTTGTACCAACCTCCTGCCATTGCCCTGCCTTGCCGATTCATGCCCCTTTCCGGTGAAAACACCTTTTATGAAACCGGTTCCATTACTTACCCAAAAAAAAGGGCAAACGCCCTCTTCCCGTCAATCGCCGTCCTTGCGCACTTCGCTACCCTGGGTAGAATTGCGCACAATCAGCTTGCCTGGCAACAGCACCTCGCGCGGCGGGCACTGATCGCCCTGCAGGCGCGACAGCATGCACGTCATCGCCGAAAAGCCGATTTCATAGGTCTGCTGCTCGATCGTGCTCAGGCCAGCCAGCGGCGACCATGGCAATTCGTCAAAGCCCAGCAAGCCCACGTCCTGCGGCATGCGCAATGCAAGGCGTTGCAGCATCAGCGCCAGTTCCAGCGCCACCATGCCGTTCGAGGCCAGCAGCGCCACGCGGCGGCCGCGCCATTGCGCCAGGCATAGACGCACCTGTGCGTCGATGGAAGGCCGGTCGTCCAGGTCCACCGCCAGCACTTCGCCCACGCAGCCCGGATGCTCGGCCATCACGGACTGGAAACCGTCGGCGCGCATCAGGCGCGAACTGACACCCGTCAAGGGCGGCGCGACAAAGGCGATGGCGTCGAAACCCTGCCCGATCAGATGCGCCGTGGCCAGCCGGCCAGCCTGCACATTGTCCAGGCCCACCAGGTCGAAATCGACGCCTTCGATGCGGCGGTCGACCAGCACGATGGGCATGCCCGCCTGCTGCAAATCGGACGACTCGATATTGCGCCCCTGCGTGTTGACGATCAGCCCTTCCACGCTGTACGAGCGCAGCGCGGCAAGCGACTGGCGCTCGCGCAGTTCGTCATTGCCGGTATTGCACAGAATCAAGGTATAGCCATGCTGCTGGCAAGCCGCCTCCACGCCTTGCAGCACGGCCACCGTGTAGGGATTGAGCATGTCGGCCACGACCATGCCGATCAGGCGCGTGCGTCCACGCTTGAGGCCGCGCGCCATCTGGTTCGGCTGGTAGCCGAGGCGCGCGATGGTGCTGGTGATCTGCTGGCGGATGTTCTCGGACAGGGCATCGAGTTCGCCGCCGAGAAAGCGCGACACGCTCGTCTTCGACACGCCCGCCTCGCGCGCCACCTGGGCGATGGTCACGGGCCGGGCCGGCTCGCCGGAGACTGTTTTTTTGCTGCCGCGTACTGAATCCAAGGTTGATCTCCACTACCTGTTGATATGCATATTTTTATTTTGGAACCGGTTCCAAAGATAGCACCCACGAATCGATGACGCAAGCGATTTGATTGCCTGTGGCGGCGAAGGAACACGATGGGGGCATGGCCGGGAACGCGGATGAAAGGCGCCGCCCTACCCTTGCACACGCAGGGGGCGGACGGCGCTGCTTGAAAAACGACTTACTGGACCACGGTATAGCAAGGCACGTATGCCGTGCCCGCCAGTTTCATGCGGTGCTGCGCCACGAAGGAAGCGAGCAGCGCGTCCATGGGGCCGGCGATGGATTTGTCGCCGTGGATCTCGAAGTTGCCGTGCTCTTCGATCGAGCGGATGCCGTCATCCTTGACGTTGCCCGCCACCACGCCCGAAAACGCGCGGCGCAGCTGGGCCGCCAGCAAGTGCGTGGGCTGGTTCTTGTGCAGGCTCAGGTTGCGCATGTTTTCATGCGTGGGCTGGAACGGCTTCTGGAATTCGTGGTCGATCTTCAGCAGCCAATTGAAGTAATACGCGTCGCTGTGCGCCTTGCGGAATTCGCGCACCTGGCGTATGCCTTCGAGCATTTCGCGCGCCACCAGTTCCGGGTCGTCGATGATGATCTTGTAGCGCTGCTGCGCTTCCGGGCCCAGGGTGTCGCTGATGAACTGGTTGATCTGCACGAAGTACTCGCGCGAGGTTTCCGGGCCCGTGAAGATCAGCGGGAAAGGAATCTCGGCATTGTCCGGGTGCAGCAGGATGCCGAGGATATACAAAATCTCCTCGGCCGTGCCGGCGCCGCCGGGGAACACGACGATGCCGTGGCCCGCGCGCACGAACGCTTCCAGGCGCTTCTCGATGTCCGGCATGATGACGAGGTCGTTGACGATGGGGTTCGGCGATTCGGCCGCGATGATGCCTGGCTCGGTGATGCCCAGATAGCGGCCATTGTGCAAACGCTGCTTGGCGTGGCCGATGGTGGCGCCCTTCATGGGGCCCTTCATGGCGCCGGGGCCGCAACCGGTGCAGATATCGAGGCCGCGCAAGCCCAGCTGGTAGCCCACTTCCTTCGAATAATTGTATTCGGCGCGGTTGATCGAGTGGCCGCCCCAGCACACGACCAGGTTCGGGTTGAGCTGGGTTTGCAGCACGTTCGCGTTGCGCAGGATGTGGAAGACGGCGTCCGTCACGCCTTCCGTGCTCTGCAAGTCGAATTTCGGGTTACCCGTCACTTCATCGCTGACGAAGATGATGTCGCGCAGCACGGCAAACAGGTGCTCGTGGATGCCCTTGATCATCTTGCCGTCGACAAAGGCGATGGCCGGCGCACCCTTGATGTCGAGCTTGATGCCGCGCTCGCGCTGGATGATGGAGATTTCAAACGATTGGTAGCGCTCCAGCAGGGCGCGGCCATCGTCGATGGTGCTGCCGCAATTGAGCACTGCCAGCGCGCAGCGGCGGAAAGTGTTGTACAGGCCGCCCTGGCTGGTGTCGAGCAGTTTGTTGACTTCAGTCTTGGAGAGCACGTCCAGGCGGCCTTCCGGTGAAACCAGAGTATCGATAACGTCGTGTTCCATAATGCGAAAAATCCCTTTAAAAATCGATGCTCGAAGGTCTTGCAGCCTTAATATACGACAAGTCAGGCAAGTTGTGCTGTGCCGCCGCAAAATCGCCCGGGCCGCCCTTGCCTGCAAACCGGTTTGACTAATATGAAACAGTCATTCTTGCTAATGCGAATCGAAATCTTCGCTCAGCGCAATTTGTAGATTAGAATGCCAGCCTATTGGAATTCCCGTGCGTGAGGTTCTTCATGAGAGTCCCCGCCGCCCGCAGGCTTCCATAAGTTCGTTGTATCGATTGACTATAATAATTTTTCAGGAGGAACCGCATGAGCGGTGCGACTACGCCCAACAAGGAAGCCGTTATTCCCGAGTTCAAGCAGATTATGGGCCATCCAAGCCCATTGTGGATGTTGTTCATGACTGAATTCTGGGAACGCTTCGCGTTCTACGGAGTTCGCTGGGCGCTGGTACTGTACATCGTTGCCCAGTTCCACGGCGGCGACGGTTCGGGACAGGCTGCGGCCAACCTTACCTATGGTTCCTTCCTCGCGCTGGTGTACGCCGGCGCCCTGTTCGGCGGCTACATCGCCGACCGGGTCATCGGTTACCAGCGCTCCATCCTGCTGGGCGCCGTCTTCATGGCTGCCGGCCTGTTCTGCATCTCGGTACCGAACCAGGACATCTTCAACCTGGGCCTGGCCACCATGATCGTCGGTAACGGCATGTTCAAGCCGAACATCTCGACCATGGTCGGCAAGCTGTACACGACAGCCGATCCGCGCCGCGACAGTGGCTTCACGATCTTCTACATGGGTATCAACATGGGCGCCATGGTTGCCCCTGTCTTCACCCAGTGGCTGGCCGAGTCGATCTTCGGCACCAGCGCCATGCCTTCGTACAAGATGGTCTTCATGGCGTCCGGTTTCGGCATGCTCATCAGCCTGGTATGGTTCGCCATCGGCCGCCGCGCCCTGAAGGGCATCGGCGCTCCGGAAGCCGGCGCAGGCAACCCGATGCGCGTCATCTGGGTGGCCGTCGGCTCCCTGTGCGTGATCCCGCTCGTGTACTTCCTGCTGACCGTCGGCGCTGAAAAACTGCAAATCGTCCTGACCGCGCTGTTCATCGGCCTGGCCGTGATGCTGATGATCGAAGGCATACGCAACGGTAAAGTGGCGCGTGACCGCGTCATCGCCATGCTGCTGATCTTTGTCTTCAACATCCTGTTCTGGATGTTCTTCGAACAGGCAGGCAGCTCGTTTACCTTCCTGGCTGACAAGATCGTCAACCGCGACCTGGGCTTCTGGATCTTCCCGACCGCCTACTTCCAGACCGTCAACTCGGTCGCCATTATCGTCTTCGCGCCGATCATCGCCGCCGTCTGGGTCTTCCTGGCGCGCCACAACGTCAATCCTTCGATCCCGCGCAAATTCGGCCTGGGCTTGCTGGGCAATGCCCTGGCCTTCGGTTTGCTGATCTTCGCTCTGTCGAGCCTGGTTGGCGCCGATAACAAGATCCCGTTCTGGACCCTGGCCACCGTGTACGTGCTGCAATCGATCGGCGAGCTGTGCCTGTCGCCTATCGGCCTGTCGATGGTCACCAAGCTGGCGCCAGTGCGCCTGGTCGGCCTGGGCATGGGCGGCTGGTTCCTGTCGACCGGTATCGGCAACAACCTGTCCGGCATCTTCGCCAGCCACGTCAGCGGCGAAAGCGGCATGTCGGTGCAATCGGCACTGTCCGGCTACACCTTCGGCTTCTGGTCCCTGCTGGGCGCCGGCGTCGTGCTGTTCCTGATCGCACCGCTGATCAACAAACTGATGCACGGCGTGAAGTAAGTTTTCTGCCATAGCTGACAACGGCGGCCTGCGGGCCGCCGTTTTTCATTCCGGCGCCGTTTTTCCCATTGCCTGGCGGTACAATACCGCCAGGGCCAGCGGCCATCCACCCACATTACTGAAAAATCCCATGTCCAGCATCTCCACCACCTCGCCCCTCTCCGACGACGAATACGCCGAACTCGACACCCTGCTGGCCGCGCCTGCGCTGGCCAGCCGTGCCATGGACGTGTCGATGCTGGAAGGTTTTCTCACGGCCGTCGCCCTGAGCCCGAAACAGATCACGCCGGAACAATGGCTGCCCTGGGTCTGGGACAAGGCTGCCGGCAGCGCCTTGCCGGCACAGGACGAAGCCAGCGAACGGGCGGCCAGCCTGGCGCAGCGCCACCATGCCTACATGGTCGAATGGCTGGCGAAAGACCCGGACAGTTTCGAGCCCATCTACGTATGCGGCCCCGAATGGAGCGTGCCCGCCTGGTGCGCCGGTTTTGTCCTTGGCACCAGCCTGGACAAGCCCCAGTGGGCGGCCCTGGCCGTCAGCCACCCGCAATACCTGGCGCCGTTCCAGCACCTGGCCACGGCCGGCGAACTCGATGACGATGCGGCCGAAACGGCCATGGATGGCGTAATTCCTTCCGTGATCGCCATCAACGCGGCCTGGGCGCGCCAGCGCCACCTGAAAAGCCAGGCTCACAGCCAGCCCGGCGCCACCGTCTTGCGCGAAGTGCCGAAGACGGGCCGCAACGACCCGTGCCACTGCGGCAGCGGCAAAAAGTACAAGAAATGCTGCGCCGACGCCGATAGCGCGGCCAGCCAAGGCTAAGGCGACGCCAGCTTGCGCCAGCTGCTGACGGCCATCCTGCGCTTCCTGCTGCGCCACGCGCTGCAGTTCGCCCTGTTCATCGTCATCCTGCTGGCCGGACGCTTGCTGTTGGCCGAATGGCGCGCCTACAGCACCAGCAGCGAGACCATCGCCGCACTCAGGCTGGCCGCCGACGGCGCCGACAAGCATGGCGCTGGCCTGGCCGCTGCGGCCACGGCGCGCGTCAACGCCCTGCAAAAAACCTCACAAACAGCCATCACGGCCCGCCTGGCGCAAGTCCAGGCGCAGTTGGCGGCCTTGCGCGCGCGGCAGCAGCCATCGCTGTTTACCCTTCCCCTGCCCGATACGAACACCCTGGCCCTGCACGCGCAGGAGGAAGCCGCGCGCCGCGTGGAGATCGAAGTGCTGGTGCAGGAAGCCCGTTATCTGACCGCCCTGCAAGCGGCCCTGAGCGGCGAGGATGCGCGGCAGACGCTGGCGCGCCTGCACGCGGCACACGTGAGCGCGTATGCGGCGCTGCAGCACAACCTGCGCCAGCGCCGGGAACTGGAAGCGCGGCACCCCGTGGCGGCCCGCCTGCCCGGCAGCGACGCTTACGCGCAGCTGTCGCTGCTTGAAGCGCAGGGCCAGCGCCTGCGCGAGATCAATCTGCAAGCCTACCAGGCCTGGGCAGCGCAGCGCGCGCGCACCGGCAACGCCACGACCGCCGCCCGCCCCGCCCCATTTGCCATCGACGAGCCAGCGCTGGCCGGCGCGCTGGCGCCCGTGCAAAAGGCCATCGCGGCGGGCGAAGGACAACTGGCGCGCAACTGGATCGCCCGCTGGCGCGCCCCCGTCTTGGACGTGGCGCCCACGGCCGCCCTGCTGGTGCTGTCGGCCATCCTGCTGCCCGTCGCCATCAAGGCTTTCTTTTACTTCGTGCTGGCGCCCGTCGCTTCCCGTTTGCCGCCGCTGTCGATCGCGCGCGAACTGCAGCTGAATGGCAGCTCCCTGCCCCTGCCGCCGCATGGCGAATCGCGCATCTCCGCCGTGTCGCAGGCATTACAGCTAAAACCTGGGCAGCAGATGCTGCTCCATCCCGAATACCTGCAATCGTCGCCCGTCAGCAGCATCAAACGCACACAGTGGCTGCTGGACTGGCGCTTCCCGTTCACCAGCCTGGCCGCCGGCATGGTGGCGCTGACGCGGCTGGAAAGCGAAACGACGGCATCCGTGACGATTTCCGCCAGCGACGACCCGCTGCTGGAAGTGGCCGTCGTCCACCTGCCTGCCGGCAGCGCCCTCGTGTTCCAGCCACGGGGACTGGTCGGCTTGATCACCGATGCGGGCCAGCCTTTGGCGATCAGCAGCCATTGGCGCCTGGGCAGCCTGCACGCCTGGCTCACCCTGCAGCTGCGCTTCATCGTCTTTCGCGGCCCCGTCACCCTGATCGTGCGCGGCTGCCGCGGCGTGCGCCTGGAACGGGCCGGCCAGGGCCGCTCCATCAGCCAGTCCGCCACCCTGGGCTTTACCACCGACGTGCTGTATTCGACCCTGCGCAGCGAAACCTTCATCCCCTACCTGCGCGGCCAGCAAGCGTTGCTCAACGACCGCTTCGACGGCGACAATGGCGTCTACCTGTACGAAGAAACCCCGCGCCACGGCAAGCAGCCGGGCAAGGTGGGCAGCTGGTTCGAGGGTTTTACGGACGCCATATTGAAAGTGTTCGGCATCTAGCCAAGGAAACCATATGAACGACTTCCTGTTTGCCGATTTTCTCGAGGACCAGGCCGCGTATGCGGCGGCAGAGGCCTGGTGGCAGGCGCGCCTGGCCTTCCTCGACGGGCAGTGCACGACGTATCTGCGCACCGCGTTTGCCAATGGCCAGCCGTTCCATGACGGCAATCCCATCGTCAACCTGGCCGACAGGAACGCCGGCAAGGCGGCGCGCATCGTGCAGCAATGCCCGCATGAATGCGGCCACGGCTACACGAGCTTCGAGCAAGCCATCGAGCTGGCCGGCAGCGATGGGCACCGCCCGGCGCAGGAAAAGATCATCGTGCTGACCTTGACGCGGGAGACGGCGCAGCGCGCCGAGGATGAATTGCGCGCCTGGTTTGCGCCAGCGTAGGGCTGCCGGCTACGCCGCAATCGAATGCGACACCGTCAGCCACTCGCCCGGCTGCAGATTCGCCGCCGCCTCGCGCGTGGCCAGCACGCTGTCCGGGTCCAGGTCGGAGCGTTTCAGCTTGTAGGAATAGGCGAAATCGTCGGCATCGAATGCCTGTCCCGCCTTGACGTAGTACTTGAAGCCGACAAAGGAGTCGGGATTGGTGACGACCGAGTACTCAAGCGTGACATTGTTCATGGCGGGCCTCGTCAACGGTGGTGAGGCATCCATTATGCGTCAATTCCGGCGGCAGCGATGCGACGACAAAACCTTGCGGCAAGTCAATCGGCATAGCAGCTGCCAGCGCTACAGTAACCGGAGCCAACCACCACGCCATCGCTGCCATGCGCACCTTGCTCACGAAGATCCGGAATACACTGGCGCCGCAGGCGAGCCTGCCGGCAGCGGCGCGCATGGAGCGCCTGTCGGACCGGCGCGGCTTGCCTGCCTTCGACCCCGGCCCGCAAGCCGTCGTCAATGCCTGCACGGCCTGGCTATGCGCGGCGCAGGACAATTCCAGATCAAACGACGGCGGCGTCGCGCGCGACTACAGCCTGCTGACAGGCTGGTCGAGCTCCTACCCGGAGACCACCGGCTACATCATCCCCACCCTCATCGCCCTGGCGCAGCGCACGGGCGACGAGGGCGGGGATGATGCGCTGCACGGACGCGCGCGGCGCATGCTCGATTGGTGCGTGGCCATCCAGTTCCCGGAAGGCGGTTACCAGGGCGGGAAGATCGATTCCACGCCGCGCGTGCCCGTCACCTTCAACACGGGCCAGATCCTGCTTGGCCTGGCCGCCGGCGTGCAAGCGTACGGCGCGGCATACCAGGACGCCATGCACCGCGCGGCAAGGTGGCTGCGCGACAGCCAGGATGCCGATGGCTGCTGGCGCCGACATCCGACCCCGTTCGCCAGCGCCGGCGACAAGGCCTATGAAACGCACGTGGCGTGGGGCCTGTTCGAAGCGGACCGCGTCGCGCCGGGCCACGGCTATGGCGCGGCCGGCCTGCGCCAGGTCGACTGGGCGCTGACCAAACAGCGTCCCAACGGCTGGTTCGCCTCGAATTGCCTGGACAACCCGCTGCAGCCCCTGACCCATACCATCGGCTACGCCTTGCGCGGCCTGCTCGAAGCGCACCGCTTTTCGGCGCGCGCCGACCTGCTGGACGCCGCCGCGCGCACCGGAACGGGCATCGCCAGGGCCGTGGCGGCCGACGGCCACCTGGCCGGCCGCCTCGGTCCCGACTTCCAGCCAGGGGCCAGCTACGCCTGCCTCACGGGTTCCGCGCAAAACGCGCATTGTCTGTTCCTGCTGTACCAGATCACGGGCGAACGGCGCTACCGCGATGCGGCTCGCCGCCTGAATAGTTTCGTGCGGCGCTCGGTCAGCATCGACGGTCCCGCGCACGCGCGCGGCGGCGTCAAGGGCTCGTTTCCCGTCGATGGCGACTACGGCACCTGGGCTTACCTGAACTGGGCCGCCAAATTCTGCATCGATGCCAACCTGCTGGAAATGGACATCGGCGATGCTTGAACATGCAAGAAACGCCATCCACGCCGCGCTGGACGCATGGCGCCGCGCCGCCAGCGCCCGGCATGTGCGCCACAGCGCGCCCCACGTGACGCGCGCCGGGTTGGCCGCCGGCCTGGCGAGGCTCGGCGTGGCGCCAGGCGATACGCTGTTCGTGCATTCATCGCTGAAAAGCCTCGGCTACGTGGAAGGCGGCGCGCTGGCCGTGATAGGCGCCCTGCAGGACGCCGTCGGCCCGCAAGGCACCCTGCTGCTGCCCACCTACTATCTGCCGGGCGGCACGCTGCGCGCCGCCTGCGCCATGCCAGGCTATGTGTTCGACCCGCGCCGCCATGGCACGCACATGGGGCGCTTGCCGGAAGCCTTCCTGGCCAGCGATGCGATCCATCGCAGCATCCACCCGACCCACTCCGTGTCCGCGTGGGGCCGCCATGCAGCATATCTCACCGAGGCGCACCACCGCGCGCCCTCGATCTTCGGCATCGACTCGCCCTGGCAGCGGTTCATCGGCTGCGACCACGCGAAGGTGCTGGGCCTCGGCATTTCCATGGGACCGGTGACGTTCTATCACGCGCTGGAAGACGCCATGGGCGACGCCTTTCCCGTGCCCGTATGGGAAGACGATACAAAGCTGCTGGCTTGCCTGGACCACGCGGGCCGTCGCTGGGAAGTGCCCGTGCGCCCTTTCGAGCCGGCAATCGCGCAGCGCCGCATCGACCAGCCCGGCCGCGGCGACCTGCGCGATTACTTTCACCGGGAATTCGATGCCGCCGGGCTGCGCATCAACGGGCAAGTTGGCGATGCGGCGGCGTGGTGCATTCCGGCGCAGGCGTTCTATGCGCACCTGCACCGACTGGCCATTGAGCACGTGACGATCTACGCGAGCGCGGCGCAACTGGCGGCGCGGCCCATCGGGCGCGCATAAAAAAACCGCCCGGATCGTCATGACGCCGGGCGGTTTTCCTTGGGTTGGCTACAACATCAAGCCTGCGAACTGCCCGCTTTCTTCTCGCGCGCCACGATATACAGCAGCACGATGATGGCCGCATACGGCAGCAGGGACAGCGCGTCCGAGTGCAGGCCCGCGTAGAACGGGTTGCCGTGCTCGGCCCAGTCGGCCATCATCTGGTCGAAGTGCGTCAGCACGCCGGCCGTGATCGCGATGATGATGCCAGCCAGCGCGCCGCCGGCGATGTAGCCGGAAGCGAGCAGCACGCCCGAACTGCGGTCGCCCGCCAGCTGGCGCTCTTCCTCGTTCAGTTTCGCGTTGTGTTCCAGCTTGTTGTTGCGGCGGTCCGCCAGCCAGCGCACCAGGCCACCGACGAAGATCGGCAAGGTGGACGACAGCGGCAGGTATACGCCCACGGAAAACGCCAGCGACGGAATGCCGGCCATTTCCAGCACCACGGCGATCATCACGCCAAACAGTACCAGGGTCCACGGCAGCTGCTGGTCGAGGATGCCCTTGATGATGTAGGACATCAGCACGGCCTTAGGCGCATCGTATTTCTTCACTTCCGAACCGTCCGGACGCTTGCTGTAATGGCCATTGATGCCCGGATCGACCAGGTAAGCCAGCTGGCCGTCTTCCTTGACGAAATACTTGCCGGCCGGGCCACCCACGGTGTCCGTCTTTTGCCAGACTTTATACGTGTTGTGGTCCGTCTCGGCTTGCGGGCCATGCAGTTCGCCCGTCACCGTCAGCTTCGACGCATCGACCGTCAGGCCAGGCGCCACTTGCGCGGCCGGCACGTAGACGGTGCTCGCTTCGTTCAGTTTCAGCAAAATCGGTCCGAGGATCAGGGCCGACGACAGCGCGCCCGCCAGAATCGCGTACTGCTGCAGGCGCGGCGTGGCGCCCACCAGGTAGCCCGTTTTCAAGTCCTGCGACGTGGTGCCCGCATTGCTGGCGGCGATGCAGACGATGGCGCCCACCGACAGGGCCGTCACATAGTAACGCCCGCCCGTCCAGCCCATGATCAGGAAGATCAGGCAGGTGAACAGCAAGGTAGCCACGGCCATGCCGGAGATCGGGTTCGACGACGAGCCGATTTCGCCCGTCAGGCGCGACGACACGGTGGCGAACAGGAAGCCGAAGACGAGGATCAGCAGCGCGCCGAGGAAATTCATGTGCAGCGGCGTGGCGAAAGTGATCACGGCGATGATGGACAGGCAGCCGATGATGACCCATTTCAGGGGGATATCCTGGTCCGTGCGCAAGGTGGAATTGGTCTTGGCGCCCTTGCCGATGCCCTTCAGGCCGGCCGACAGGCTGCGCCAGATCATGGGCATGGCGCGCACCAGCGAAATCAGGCCGCCGGCGGCCACGGCGCCCGCGCCGATGTACAGCACGTAGGCGCTGCGCACATCGTCGGCGCCCATTTCGCTGATCAACTTGGTGCCTGGCGAAAGCACGGTGGTCAGGCTGTCGCCGAAGAACTTGATCATCGGGATCAGGAGCAGGTACGACAGCACGCCGCCGGCCGCCATGGTGGCGGCGATGCGCGGGCCGATGATGTAGCCCACGCCCAGCAATTCAGGCGAGATCTCGGCGCCGATGGAGCCGCCCTTCAGCGGCGCGGCAAATTCCACGCCCGGCGTATCCTTCCAGCCCTTGAACGAGATATTGAAGACTTTATACAGCAAGCCGACGGCAAAACCGCCGAAGATGATCTTGGCGCGGCGCTTGGCGTCCAGCGCGGCAGCCGAATCCTTCTCGATGCTTTCGCCGGCGGCGATACGCGATTCTTCCGTGGCGGCCGCCTTCAGCACTTCGGCGCAAGCCGTGCCTTCGGGGAATTTGAGTTCCTTGTGCTGGTCGACGATCATGGTGCGGCGCATGGGGATCATCATCAGGATGCCCAGCAGGCCGCCGAGGATACCGACCAGCATGACGCGCGAGATTTCCAGGTCGAAGCCGAGGATCAGGATGGCGGGCATGGTCACGCCCAGGCCGAAGGCCAGCGATTCGCCGGCCGAACCGGCCGTTTGCGTGATGCTGTTTTCCAGGATCGACGAATCCTTGCCACCCACCTTCTTGGCCAGGCCGAACAGGGTGATGGCGATCACGGCGACGGGAATCGAGGCGCTGACGGTCAGGCCCACTTTCAGCACCAGGTACAGCGAGGAGGCGCCAAAGACCATCCCCAGGATGACGCCCATGAACAGCGCTCGGAAGGTCATCTCGGGCAGCTTCGCATCGGCCGGGATGTAGGGCTTCACGACGCTCGGTGTTGCATCTTTTGCCATGGATATTTCCTTAATTTTTAAAAATAAACAGCCCGGATCGACGTCCGGGCTATTTTCTTGAAGCCGAGACTATCGCACAGCCGCGTTTCGATGAAAAGGTTTTTTGAGCCCGGCCCCGCCGCCATGCCCGCACAGGAAGCGCTGGCGCATTGGTCTATAATCGCTGCCACCGTGCCTTGCACGCTCACGTGAGACTGCCTTGACTGACAAACGAACCGGATTCCCCTGGCCTTCCCGCCGCGCCGCCGTGCGCGGCTTCATCATCGCCGGCTGCGCCGCGCTGGCCGCAGCCGTGCTGCTGGCTGCCTGGCTGTTCCTGTACGTGCGCCCCCGCCTGCCCGAACTGGACGTCATCACGGACTACCAGCCGAAGATACCGCTGCGCGTGTACACGGCCGACAATGTGCTGATCGGCGAATTCGGCGAGGAACACCGCGACTTCGTGCCAATCGCGCAAGTGCCGGAAATGATGAAGAAAGCCTTGCTGGCCATCGAAGATGGCCGCTTCTACGAACACCACGGCATCGACTTCGTGCGCGCCGGCGGCGCCGTGCTGTCGAACCTGCGCCACGGCTTCGGCCACGGCGGCGGCTCCACCATCACCATGCAGGTGGCGCGCAACTTCTTCCTGACGCGTGAAAAAGTCGCCTCGCGCAAGCTCAATGAAATCATGCTGGCCCTGAAAATCGAGGCTGCCCTGTCGAAAGACCAGATCCTCGAGCTGTACATGAACCAGATGTACCTGGGCCAGCGCTCGTTCGGCTTCGGCAGCGCGGCGCAGACGTATTTCGGCAAGCCCCTGTCGGAACTGTCGATCGCGGAAATGGCCATGCTGGCCGGACTGCCGCAAAACCCCTCGCGCCACAACCCGATCAGCAATCCGAAAAAGGCGCACGCGCGCCAGCAACTGGTATTGAAACGCATGCGCGAACTCGATTACATCAGCGAAGGCCAGTACCGGCAGGCGCTGGCCCAGCCGCTGCATATCAATACCCGCGGCAAGCAGGGATTCGATACGCACGCCGAATACGTGGCCGAACTGGCGCGCCAGGCCGTGTTTGCGCAGTTCAAGGAAGGCAGCTACACCAAGGGCATCAGCGTCTACACGACGATTTTGAAGGCGGACCAGGACGCGGCCTACGCCTCGACGCGCCGCAACGTCATCGCCTACGACCAGCGCCACGGCTACCGCGGCCCGGAGACCTTCATCGACATGCCGCTTGAGGCCGAGCAGCGCGACGACGCCATCGACGCGGCGCTGCAAAAACGCCCGGACAGCGATGGCCTGATCGCCGCCGTCGTCACGGAAGTGGTGAACGGCAAAGTGATCGCCGACACGGGCGATGGCGACGCCAAGGCCATCACGGGCGACGGCTTGCGCTTTGCCGCCCCTGCGCTGTCCGCCAAGGCGAGCGCCGGCATCAAGCTGCGCCCGGGCGCCGTGATCCGCATCACCCAGGACGCCAAGGGCAACTGGGCCATCACGCAAGTGCCGCTGGTGGCCGCCGCTTTCGTCTCTCTCGATGCTGAGACGGGCGCCTACCACGCCATGGTGGGCGGATTCGACTACAACCTGCAAAAGTTTAACCACGTGACGCAGGCGTGGCGCCAGCCCGGTTCGGCCATGAAACCGTTCGTGTATTCGGCGGCGCTGGAAAAAGGCTTTTCGCCGGCCACCCTGATCAACGACGCGCCGCTGGAAATGCAGGCGGGCGGCAAGGTCTGGGCGCCGCAGAATGACGACTTCAAGTTCGATGGTCCCATCACCATGCGCTACGCGCTGGCGCAGTCGAAGAACGTGGCCTCGGTACGCATCCTGCGCGCGCTGGGCGTGTCGTACACGCACGACTTCATGGAAAAATTCGGCTTCGACCCGGCCCGCCAGCCAAGCAATCTGACCATGGCGCTGGGCACGGGTTCCGTCACGCCCGTGCAGATGGCGGGCGCCTACGCCCTGTTCGCCAATGGCGGCCACCAGGTGGAACCCTACCTGATCGACCGCATCGTCGACGCCAAGGGCGCGGTGCTGATGCAGACCAAGCCGCCCGCGCCGAACGACGACAAGACCCTGGCGCTGGACCCGCGCAACGCCTTCGTGATGGACAGCATGCTGCGCGAAGTGGCGCGCACCGGCACGGGCGCCGCGGCGACGAAAAAACTGGGACGCAGCGACATCGCCGGCAAGACGGGTACCACCAGCGACGCCGTCGACGGCTGGTTCGCCGGCTATGGCGGCGGCATCGTGGCCGTGGCGTGGATGGGCTATGACGAGCCCAAGTCCCTGGGCGGACGCGAATTCGGCTCGACCCTGGCCATGCCGATCTGGATCGACTACATGCGCACGGCCCTGTCGACGCGCCCGCAAATCACGCGCGCCGTGCCGGCGGGCCTGAGCCAGGTCGATGGCGAATGGCAGTACGATGAATTCATCGACATGAACGGCGTGAAAACGCTGGATATGGATATGGAGACGCCGACCGACCCGGCGGCAGTGCCGGAGACGGTGCCGCCAGAAACCACGAACTGATGGTAAAGGGCAGTTCGCGTAGGTCGGGTTAGCCGGAACGGCGTAACCCGACATGAGCCGCCGTCCGCGCGTGTCGGATTACGCTACGCCTCGGCGGCCCCGCTAATCCGACCTACCGGTCATGTTCAAATACCCGCGCACCGTACTGACGACGCTATCGGCGAAATCGTCGACATTGACCTTCGCCGCGCGGTATTTCCAGCGTTTCACGTACCAGTCCTGGAACAGTGCCAGGCAGTGCGCGGCCAGCAAGGTGGGATCGCCCTGCGGCTTCGGTTCGATTTCCCCGATGGTGGCGGCGATCAGGGTCTGCACATACAGTTCCGAATTCTTCGCCATGCTGCGCTGCTCCACCTGCAGCACGCGCGAATCCATGAAGACAAAATAAAACCACGGCTGCAGCACTTCGGACAGGTAGATCGACGAGCGTATCATCGCCTCCAGTCGGTCCAGCGGCGACTTCACGTCGGCGAACAGCAAGGGCAAGGCTTGCGTGGCGTGGCGCACCACGTCCTCGATCATTTCGGCCAGTTGGTCCTTGCTGGTGATGTAGCCATACAGGCCGCCCATCGACAGCCCCGTCTCGCGGCACAGGTCACGCAAGCTCATGGCGCGGAAACCCACGTCATTGGCCAGGCGGAAGGTGGCGACGAAGATGCGTTCAAGATTTTCCAGCGCCGGCTTGCGGCGCTTGACGCCGATACGTTCCGCGTGGCGGTCAAGAATATATTCCCAGATGTTTTCGCCATTCAAAGGCGTCATCTGCTGAAACTGTTCAAAATTAAAATGGGTCGACAAGTGCATTCCCAAGTAACGGTGTAGGAGCGATATCCATGCCATGCCTGGACGCGGCATGGCAAGACGGCGGGACGGCTGATGCCGGGCCGATTATAGCTCAGGAAAACAACTATTTGACTTTTCAACTATGCAATGGGCATATAAGCAACGTCAAATTCCCACAGTTATTGCGCTGCATCATGCAATTCAAATGCAATTTAAATCCAGCAGTGCTACATTCAAAAAACCGAGCGCTCGCTATTTTTAATGCATCGAGAATGTACAGGAGCGCACGGTTCATCGCTACAGCATCGACATTTCCACTCATTTCCACTATTAATAATACATAACGGAGACAAAATGAAGACTCGCTTTTGGCAACTGCTATCCACCCTTCTGCTTTCCCTCGCCATCCTGCCCGGCAGCGCCAGCGCCGCCGGCTACACGCAGACGAAGTACCCGATCGTGCTGGTGCACGGCCTGTTCGGCTTCGACAAGCTCGGTCCCGTCGAATATTTTTACGGCGTCCCCACCGCCCTGCGCAGCGGCGGTGCGCAAGTGTATGTGACCACCGTGTCGGCCGCCAACAGCACGGAAGTGCGCGGCGAGCAGCTGCTGTCGCAGGTGCGGCAAATCCTCGCCGCCACCGGCGCGGCCAAGGTCAATTTGATCGGCCATAGCCACGGCGGCCCCACGGCCCGCTATGTCGCCTCCGTGCGCCCCGACCTGGTGGCGTCCGTCACCAGCGTGGCCGGCGTCAACAAGGGCTCCAAGGTGGCAGATATCCTCAGCGGCGCCATACCCAACACCAGCGGCGCGCTGGGCAACGCGCTCGCCTCCCTGATCGGCATTTTGTCGGGCAGCAAGGGTTTGCCGCAAAACGCGGGCGCCTCGCTGGCCTCGCTGTCGACGGCCGGTTCGCTGGCCTTCAACAGCCGCCACCCGCAAGGCGTGCCCACCTCCGCCTGCGGCGAAGGCGCCTACCAGGTACAAGGCGTGCACTACTTTTCATGGAGCGGCGCGCAACCGTACACGAATGTGCTCGACGTGGGCGACCCGCTGCTGGCCGCCATCAGCCTGGCCTTCGGCGGCGTCAAGAACGATGGCCTGGTCAGCAGCTGCTCCAGCCACCTGGGCAAGGTGATCCGCGACGACTACGCCATGAATCATCTCGATGAAGTCAACCAGTTCGTCGGCATCGTCAACCTGTTCGAGACGAACCCCGTTACGGTCTTCCGCCAGCAAGCCAACCGCCTGCAAGGCCTGGGACTGTAAGGAGCCTACGATGCGCACGAACGCGAAATGGATCATCGGCGGCAGCCTGGCGGCCCTGGCCCTGTACCTGGTGCTGCGCCCCGGGGAACCGCCCGCCCCGCCGCCGGAAAAGACGGAACCGGACCTGTTCGCGTTCGTGCGCTCGATGGAAGGCACGCGGCCCGACGGCAACGTGACGGTGGCCGCCGGCGACAAGCTGGTGGTCGATGCGGAACTGGGCCACCTGTTCGACTACTACCTGGCGGGCCTCGGCGAAAAGCCGCTGGCCGCCATCCGCAGCCAGATCGAGGCGGAACTGGACCGGCGCCTGGCGCCCGTCCCCGCCCGCGAAGCCAAGCGCCTGCTGGGCGCGTACCTGGCCTACAAGCAGGCGCTGGCCGGCGCGGAACAGGCCTTGCCGGCGCAAGCCGATGCGGCCCTGGCGGCGCGCGCGCGCCTGCAAGCCATGCGCGCCTTGCGCGGCAACTACTTTACAGCCGAGGAAAGCGCCGGCCTGTTCGGTGCCAGCGACGCGTATGACGACGACGCCGTGGCGCGCATGGCCATACTCGGCGATGCCTCGCTCGACGAAGCACAGCGCCAGGCGCAACTGGCCGCGCTGGACCAGAAAATGTCGCCGGCCCAGCGCGCCGCGCGCGACGCGCCGCTGCAGGTGGCGCAGCTGGACGCCTCCGTCAAGACCTTGCGGGCACAGGGCGGCGGCGACAATGAAGTCTACCGCCTGCGCGCCAGCACGTTCACGCCGGCAGCGGCGGCGCGCCTGGCGGAACTGGACCGCGAGGAATCGCAGTGGCAGCAGCGCATCATCGCCTACCAGGCGCAAAAAAACAGCCTGCCCGGCGGCGCGCAGGATGCGGCAGCCCTGCAGCGGCTGCGCGACGCCAGTTTCTCGCCGGAGGAACAGCGCAGACTGGGTGCCTACGAATAGCCATCAGGCCAGCTGCGCCAGCAAGGCTGCTGCCGCCATCACGTCCGTGCTCTCGCGCCCCTGCCGGTAGCCCGCATGGACAGGAGCCAGCACGGCATGCGCGGCGGCACCGCGGCCTTGCGCCTGCAGCACGGTCGCCAGGCTGGTGGCGCAGCGCAGTTCCCAGCCCGGCGCCTGCTGGCCCCTGGCCAGCAGCAGCGCTTCTTCCAGCTGCGCCCGCACCGCTTCCAGGCCGGCCGCATCGCCGTGCGCCAGCGCGCGCCAGCGGTGATGCGCGTCGCGGCGCAGCACTTCGGGTGCGCTCCACGGCGCCAGGCCCATGCGCGCGCGCCGCAGCGCCTGGCTATCGGCGGCCGCGTCGTGCAGGGTGGCCATCAAATCGACCTGTATCGGCCAGCTGCGCACCGACGGCCAGGGGAATGGCGACATCGCCTCGCCCCCGTCGAGCAGGCGCTGGTAGGCGGCGCCCCAGGCGCTCCAGTACAGCAAGCCATAGCGGGCCGCGTGTTCGCACAGCAGGCAAATCCACGCATGCGCCAGTTCCCGCTGCCCGCACCACAGGGCGACGGGAATGGCATTGATGGCCAGCGCCACGCACAGCGTGACGCCATTGTGCTCGAAGCCCACCGCCACCGCCTCGCGCGCCAGGACCAGGGCATCGTCGGGGCGGCCCTGCATCCACAGGCAGCGCGCCAGCGTGCCGCGCAGGCAAACCTGGTGATCGGCCAGCAAGGCATTGTTGAAACCGAGCTGCGCCGCGCCCTCGGGATGCGCCAGCACCATGCGCGCCAGCGCCGCCGACTGCGCGTAGCGTCCCTGCACATATTCGCCCACGGAGCGCATGCGCGCCAGCACCAGGCGCATCGCCATGTCGTCGCGCGTTGCGCACAGGACGGCCAGCTCGGTGACGTAGTTGTCGGCGCGCTGGAAATCGGCCAGCTTCAGGCTGCAGATCCACATGCCGCAAATGGCTTCGGCGCGGCGGCTGCCATCATCCGTGCGCATGGCCAGCGCATAGCCGCGCTGGAACGAACGCAGCATGGTGCCGGTGATGCCCTGCGTATGCAGCAGCAGGTGCGCCTGCGAGACATGCAGCTGCATCTCGCTGTCAGGGTCGTCCACCGCGTGCGCGGCCATGCGCTCGAGCGCCCGCTCGACGCGTACGCGGTATTCATCCATCAGCGACAGCTGGTAGAACAGGGTTTGCGCGGCCAAGGTCAGCGCCACGCCCAGCGCCACGTCGCCCTCCTCGCCGAAAGCCCAGTCGATGGCGGCGCGCAGGTCATCGACATGGCGGCCATAGCACGCGCTCCAGCGGGCCGGCGGCATGCTTGCCCAGTCGGCGGCGATGCGCCCGGCCAGTCCCAGGCAATGGCGCGCATGGCGCAGCAGCACGGCGCCCTCGCCCCCGCCCGCCGACAGCTGCGCGCCAGCATAGGCGCGCGTGGTGTCGAGCAGCCGGTAATACACATGCTGGCAGCAAAACTCGATGCTGACGAGGGACTTGGCGGCCAGGTCGGCCAGCGTGTCGAACACGTCGCATCCCGCCACGGCGCTGGCCGACTCCAGCCGGAAGCGGCTCCGGAACACGCTCAGCGCCTGCAGCACCTGGCGCTCTTGCGCGTCGAGCAGGCCGTAGCTCCAGTCCAGGGTGGCGCGCAAGGTCTGGTGGCGCAAGGGCATGTTGCGCGCGCCGCGCGTGAGCAGGCGAAAGCGGTCGTCGAGCTGGCGGCGCAATTCGTGCAAGCCGAAATGGCCGATGCGCCCGGCCGCCAGCTCCAGCGCCAGCGGAATGCCATCGAGGCGCCGGCAGATATCCACCACCACGGGCACGTCGGCGTCGGCCAGCACGAAAGTATCGTCGACGGCCGCGCAGCGTTCGCAAAACAGCTGCACCGCGGCAAAGTGCCGGACCGCCGCCGCATCGGGCACGGCATCGGCCGGCGGCAATTCCAGCGCGGGCAGGCGCTGCAGCTGTTCGCTGGTGAGGCGCAGCGGCTCGCGGCTGGTGGCCAATACGTGCAGCAGCGGCGCGCCCTTGAGCAAGGCGTCGGCCAGGGTGGCGGCCGCGCCGATCACGTGTTCGCAGTTATCGAGCACGAGCAGCATGTGGCGCGGGCGCAGATAGGCCAGCAGGACCGGCATGGCGTCGCCGGCCGGCACCGCCACGCCCAGCGCCGTGGCCAGCGCCAGCGGCACCAGATGCCCCTCGTCCAGCGGCGACAGGTCGACGAAGCACACGCCGTCGGCATAGCGGCGCAGCACCCGCGTGGCCAGGACGACTGCCAGGGTGGTCTTGCCGATGCCGCCCGGACCGGCAATGCACAGCAGGCGCAATTGCAGCAGCTGGTTGGCCATCGTTTGCAGCACCTCGGCGCGGCCCAGCATGCGCGTCAGCATGACGGGCAGGTTATGCCGCGGTTCGGCGCCCGCCGTACCGGACGCCGGCCCGCCCGTGTGCGCCAGCGGCGCCAGGAAGCCGTAGCCGCGCCCGGGGATGGTGGTGATGTAGCGCTGGCCATCGCGGCCATCGCCAAGCGCCTTGCGCAGCGCCGCCAGGTGCACGCGCAAGGTCGCGTCGTCGACCACGGCATTGGGCCAGACGATGGCCACCAGTTCATGCTTGTCGACGATGTCGCCGGCGCGCTCCAGCAGGGCCAGCAGCAAGTCCATGGCCCTGCTGCCCAGGCGCAGCGCGCGATCGCCCTCGAACAGCAGGCGTTCTAGCGGCAAAAGGCGAAACGGGCCAAAGACATAGGCCGGGACAGGACTGTTTATCATTCTTGCGTGGAGGAGAAGGTGTTAAAGCACGCGGCTTGCAGTGGCCATATTCTACTGAGCATCCGCGCCATGCCGCATGGCGCCGTGTTTCGGCACTGTTACAAGGCCGGCCGGCGCGCCAGCGGACAGCAACGCGGCCACCTCGGACGCGGGCGCCGGGCGGTGCAGGTAAAAGCCCTGCACCTGCGGGCAGCCCAGCCGCCGCAGCTGCGCCAGCTGTTCCCCGTTTTCCACGCCCTCGGCCAGCGCCTGCAAGCCCAGGCCATGCGCCAGCGCAATGGTCGAGGCGACGATCACGGCGTCACTGCCTGCGCTGCCATCCAGGTCGCGGATGAAGGAGCGGTCGATCTTGATGGTGTGAATCGGCAGCATCCTGACATGGCTCAAGCCCGAATGGCCGGTGCCGTAATCGTCAAGCGAAATGCTCAGGCCCAGCGCGCGCAGCTGGCGCAATCCCTGCGCCGCCTGCGCCATGTCGTCGATACAGCAGCTTTCCGTCACTTCCAGCTCCAGCAGGCCGGGAGGAATGGCGTGGCGCCGCAGGCAGCCCAGCACGAAGTCAGGCAAGTGCGGCTGGCACAGCTGGCGCGCCGAGACATTCACCGCGACCGGCACCAAAGGCAGGCCAGCCGCGCGCCACTGCGCCAGCTGGCGGCAAGCCGCATCGATGCCCCAGTTGCCCAGCGCCGCGATGGCCTGCGTCTGCTCGGCCAGGCCGATGAATTCGTTCGGGTAGATCAGGCCATGGCGCGGATGCTCCCAGCGCAGCAGTGCTTCCAGGCCGACCAGGCGCAGCTGCGCCGTATCGAACTTGCCCTGGTAGTGAAAGCGGAACTCGCCAGCGACGATGGCGCTGTCCAGGCGCGCTTGCAGCTCCCGGCTGCGCGCCGACGCCACCGGTTCGCCTGCCGGCCCAACCCGCGCCTGGCGCCGCGCCCGCCACAGCACGACGCAGCCGAGCCAGAACCTTGCCAGGCGCGCCACTAGGCCAGCAGGCGCGGCGCGGCCGGCACGCTGCGGCGCGGCAAGGTGTGCGCCGGTCCCTGCTGCAGGCGAAACACGCTGACCACCTGCAGCAGCTTCGCCGCCTCGCCTTCCAGCGATTGCGACGCGGCCGCCGCCTCTTCCACCAGGGCGGCATTCTGCTGCGTCACTTCATCCATCTGCAGCACCGCCTGGCTGACCTGGCCGATGCCCGTGCTTTGCTCCGCGCTGGCAGCCGTGATGTCGGCCACCATCTGGCTGACACGGCCCACGGCCGCCACCACTTCCTGCATCGTGGCGCCAGCCTGCGCCACGAGGGCCGCGCCCGCGTCCACCTGCTGCGTGGAATTGGCGATCAGGGCGCGGATATCGCGCGCCGCCGCCGCGCTGCGCTGCGCCAGGTTGCGCACTTCCGTCGCCACGACGGCAAAGCCGCGCCCCTGCTCGCTCGCGCGCGCCGCTTCCACGGCCGCGTTCAGGGCCAGGATATTCGTCTGGAAGGCCAGCATGTCGATCACGCCGATGATGTCGGCGATCTGCGCCGAGGAAGCGCTGATGGCGTCCATGGTATGGATCACCTGCCCCACGGCTTGCCCGCCAGCGCCGGCGATATTCGCCGCCTCGACGGCCAGCACGCTGGCGTGGCGGGCATTGTCCGCGTTCTGCTGCACGGTGGAGCTGAGTTCCTCCATGGCCGACGCCGTCTGTTCGAGCGAGCTGGCCTGCTCCTCGGTGCGCGACGACAGGTCGATATTGCCTGCCGCGATCTGCGACGACGCCGTGGCGATGGTGTCGGTGCCGCTGCGCACCTGCTGCACGATGTCGAGCAGGTTGCCGTTCATGATGCACAGCGCGTCGAGCAGCTTGCCCGTTTCATCGCCGCCGTGGCGGCCGAAGGTCGATGTCAGATCGCCAGCGGCCACGGTCTGCGCCACGGTCAGGGCATGGCGCAGCGGATTGACGATGCTGCGCGTGACCAGCCAGGCCGTGACGAGCGAAAAGAGCACGGCCAGCGCGCTCAGTGCCAGCATCATGTTGCGCGCCGTGGCGTATTCGTGGCGCACCTGGGCGCCCGCCTCCTCCATCAGGTCATGCTGGTGCGCGATGAGGCTTTCCAGCGCCGCCATGTAGCGCAGCTGGTCGCCGCGCACGGTGCCGAGCAGCAAACTGGTCGCTTCATCGCGCGCCCCTTCTTCCAGCAGGGCCAGTACCTTGTCGCGGCCGCCGTTGAACGTGGCCCGCGCCTGCGTCACGGCCGCCATCTGCTGGCGGCCCTGCGGCGACAGCACCACCTTGTCCAGCTGCGCCAGGCCCTTTTCCGTTTCGCCCCCCGCCTTGGCGATGGTGGCGCGTTCCTGCGCCAGCTGCTGCGGCTCCGTCATCAGCAGCAGGTTGCGCGAGGAGCGCGCGATGATGTTGACATTCTTGATGATGTCGTTGGCCAGCACGGTTTTCGGATATTTGTCATCGATCACGTCGCGCATGCGCAGTTCCAGGCTGGACAGGCGCAGCATGCCCAGCACGGCGGTCGCCAGCAGCAGCAAGGTCAACAACGCAAAGGAGCAGCGCAGGCGCGTGCCGATTTTCATATTTGCCATCTTTATTCGCATCCTTCAGTGTGGTGCATCGGTCATCGCGCCGGGCTCGCATGCAAGGCTGACGGCAATGGCTGCCGCCTGCCACGAATGGCTGGACGCAGCAGGCGGAGGGGTCAGCCGGGATGTGGCCGAGGCGGGAACAAGGGTGGTACGGCAGGCAGTGTGAGTTATCTCACAAGCAATGTCGCGTTAAGTTTTGAAAAGATTTGCTTAGATGGCAAAACAGCTATTCTTATAACGCTGTTTTTTTAGTAAGTAGTAACCGCAGTGCGAACCTGTGCGCGCATGTGGAAACGGCCGCGCAAGGCGGCCGTCCGGAAGCGCATGCTGGCGCCGTCAATCCGTCAGAACACTTCCCACTCGTCGTCGCGCGGCGCGCTCTGGCGCTGGGATGGCACGGCGTGCAAGGCCGGGCGGCCTGCGGTGGGGCGTGATGCGGGACGCGATGCAGGACCCGCTGCCGGACGCTTCGGCGCGGCGCTGGCCAGCGCGGCGCGCGGCGCGGCCGGCTTTGCGTTCGCGTTTGCGCGCGCGGCAGGCGCCTGGGCGCCATCGAGCTTGAAGACGCTGACCACGTCGGCCAGCTGGCCCGATTGCTCCTGCAGGGATTCGGCCGCGGCGGCCGCCTCTTCCACCAGGGCCGCGTTCTGCTGCGTCACCTGGTCCATCTGGCCGATGGCCTGGTTGATCTGGTCGATGCCCGAGCTTTGCTCCTGCGTGGCCAGGCTGATTTCCGCCATGATGTCCGTCACGCGCTGCACGCTGGAGACGATTTCGGCCATCGTGCTGCCCGCCTCGGCCACCAGCTTGCTGCCCGCGTCGACCGCCACCACGGAGTCGCCGATCAGGGTCTTGATCTCTTTCGCTGCGCCAGCGGATCTTTGGGCAAGATTACGCACTTCCGTCGCCACGACGGCGAAACCGCGTCCCTGCTCGCCTGCGCGCGCCGCTTCCACGGCGGCATTCAAGGCCAGGATATTCGTCTGGAAGGCGATGCCGTCGATGACGGAAATGATGTCGACGATCTTGCGCGACGAGTCGTTGATGGCGTCCATGGTCTGCACCACCTTGCCTACCACCTCACCGCCTTTCACAGCCACGCCCGAGGCGCTCAGCGCAAGCTGGTTGGCCTGCTGGGCATTGTCGGCGTTCTGCCGCACGGTGGACGTCAGCTCTTCCATCGACGACGCAGTCTCTTCCAGCGAACTGGCTTGCTCTTCCGTGCGCGAGGACAGGTCCAGGTTGCCGCTGGCAATTTCCGACGAGGCCGTGGCGATGGTCTCCGTGCCGCTGCGCACCTGGCCGACAATGCTGACCAGGCTGGAATTCATGTCCTTGAGCGCCTGCAGCAGCTGGCCCGTTTCTTCCGTCGTGTGCACCTCGATGTGGCTGGTCAGGTCGCCCGAGGCCACCGTCTGCGCCACTTTCACGGCCGAGTTGATCGGCTGCGTGATGGCGCGCGTGATGTAGGCGGCGCAACCGATGCCCAGCGCGGAGGCCAGCAAGCCGAGGATGACCATCAGGCTTTCCGAGCGGATGACGGCCGCGCTGCCGTCCTTGACGCTGGCATCGGCCACGCCGTTATTGAGCTTGATGATGTCGTTGAGCGTGCCTTCGGCCTTGCCGAACAGCGCACGCGAATCCTGGTACTGCTTGTAGAACGCCACGAACAACTCTTTCTGCCGCGGCTCGTCGCGGTTGTCGGCCAGTTGGCGCAAGATGGCGCGCACCTTGTCGTCGTCCGCCTTCCAGGCCGTCCACTCGCCCTGGAAGCGCTGCCACAGCGCGGCTTCCTCGGTAGTTTGCGGCAGCGGTTCGTACAGCTTGCGGCCCGCCTCGATATTGTTCCAGGCGCGCGTGCGCAGCTGCAGCGCTTCCGCGAACTTGTCCTGTGCCTGGTAATTGTTTTCATAGATGGCGGCCGTCAGGGTGGCGGCGGCAACGGCCGTCTGGCCTTCGCTGATCATCATCAAGCCCTGGATCGACGGCAGGCGCACCACGCCGATTTCATTGACGGCACGCCCCACGGTGGCGATGCCCGTGTAGCCGCTGATGCCCACCACCAGCAAGGCCACCATCATCACGGCGACAAGCGTCGCCAACTTCCATTTGATCAGTAAATTCTTAAACATGGCGAGGTCCTTTATAAAGTCACGAAGACTGCTGGCGAAGTCGGGGCTGGCATGTTCGAGTAAAACAGCTGACACTTGTATAAAGGCGGCGGGGATGGGGCGTACGCTTCGTTACAATTGGCGAGATTTTATAAGTGGAAGCATAGTGGAAAACGGACGCGCTGACAGCTACATACTTGATACAAATCAATATTTCTTTCCTTACTGTGGTGCGCCTTGCACAGTGGCATCGAAAAGCCGTCCCATGCCCTGCTTTGGTGCAAAAAATCCCCGCGCGTCGCTATTGGCTACGCAGTTGATAGTCGTATAAGATGAGCAACAAGCAAACAACAGGCAGACCATGGCTTATCCTATCGAACACAAACTGGTGATCGGGGTCGCTTCCAGCGCCCTGTTCGACCTGGCCGAATCGCACCAGGTCTACCTCGACAACGGCCCGGAGGAATACCGCAAATACCAGGAAACGCATATCGACACGGTCTTGCCGCGCGGCGTGGCCTTTCCCTTCATCCGCCGCTTCCTGAACATCAACAAGCACTATCCGCGCCAGTCGCCCGTGGAAGTGGTGCTGTTTTCGCGCAATTCGCCGGAAACGGGCTTGCGCGTCATGCACAGCATCGCTCACTACGGCCTGGACATTTCGCGCGCCGCCTTCATGACAGGCAAGTCGCCCTACCCCTACCTGCCCGCCTTCAACGCGTCGCTGTTCCTCAGCGCGAATGAGGACGACGTGCGCAGCGCCCTGGCCTGCGACTATCCTGCCGGCCTGGTGCTGCCGTCGCGCACGGAAGACGACGAAAACGACGAGGAACTGCGCGTGGCCTTCGATTTCGACGGCGTGATCGCTGACGACGAAGCGGAAAGCGTATTCAAGCGCAATAACGACGTCGATGAATTCCACGCCCATGAAACCCTGAACGTGGGCACACCGCACCGCCCCGGCCCGCTGGCCGGCCTGTTCCAGAAGCTGGCCACCATGCAGCGCCTGGAAGAAAGGGCCCAGCGGCGCGACCCCGGCTATAAAAAGATCCTGCGCATCGCCATCATCACGGCGCGCAACGCGCCCTCGCACGAGCGGGTCGTGACGACCCTGAAAAGCTGGGGCGTGGCGGCCGACGAAACGTTTTTCCTCGGCGGCATGGACAAGTCCCGCGTGCTGGCCGTGTTCAAGCCGCATATCTTCTTCGATGACCAGTTGAGCCACCTCAAATCGGCGGGCGGCACCATCCCGATGGTGCATGTCCCGTTCGGCATTGCGAATGTCCGCGCAGGATAAAACCTGCTGCGCGTCGTGCTTTGCGGCCTGCGATGCTCACCGTACTAAAGTACGGTTGCGCTTCTTAGCCACAAATCACTGCCGCTCACGACGGTTTTCTCAAGCGCGGAGATATAAGTGATGGTCTATAATCTCGCCTGTCGGCGCCGTCACTGGCGGCGCTGCGCGCACCACAGCTGTCCCATTCAACTGCCTCTGCCACTAGTGTCATCGCCTGCATGTCCTTAGACTTAACAAAAGCCCTCCCCAAGCCCGGCAACCGCTATGCGCTGCCCGCCCTGTATGGTTCATCCGACGCCTATGCCCTGGCGCTGGCCGCGCTGGAATTGAAAGCGCGGGGCCAGATGCTGGCCGTGGTGGTGGCGCAGGCCAGCGATGGCCAGCGCCTGCTCGATGAAATCCCGTGGTTTGGCGGCAAGGACCTGCGCTGCCATTTGCTGCCGGATTGGGAAACCCTGCCCTACGACGCGTTTTCGCCGCACCAGGACCTGGTCTCCGAGCGCCTGGCCACCCTGCATGAAATCCAGACGCGCCAGTGCGACGTGCTGATCGTGCCGGCTACCACGGCCCTCGTGCGCCTGGCGCCGCCGTCCTTTTTGGCCGCCTACACCTTCTTCTTCAAGAAGGGCGAAAAGCTCGACGAAGCGCGCCTGAAGTCGCAGCTGACCCTGGCCGGCTACAGCCATGTGTCGCAAGTGATGTCGCCCGGCGAATACTCGGTGCGCGGCGGCCTGCTCGACCTGTTCCCCATGGGTTCGGCCTTGCCCTACCGGCTCGACCTGTTCGGCGACACCATCGAGACCATCCGCACGTTTGACGCGGACACCCAGCGCTCGCTGTATCCCGTGCATGAAGTGCGGCTGCTGCCGGGGCGCGAATTCCCCATGGATGAAGCGGCGCGCACCACCTTCCGCAACCGCTGGCGCGAACAGTTCGAGGGCGACCCATCGCGCTCGGTCGTCTACAAGGACATCAGCAGCGGCATCGCCTCGGCCGGCATCGAATACTATCTGCCCCTGTTTTTTGAACAAACGGCCACCCTGTTCGACTACCTGCCACAAGACGCCTCGCTGGCCCTGGTAGGCGAGATCGACGCGGCCATTGGCCGCTTCTGGACCGATACCCAGTCGCGCTACCGCTTTTTGAAGGCGGACCGCGAGCGGCCGATCCTGCCGCCCGAATCGCTGTTCCTGTCCGACGAGCAGTTCTTCGGCCTGGCCAAGCCGTATCCGCGCCTGGCGATCGCCAAATCGAACGATGCGCTGGCGTCCGAACTGTCGGCCCCCGTGCCGAACATCGCCGTCAACCGCCGCGCCGACGACCCGCTGGCCAACCTGCGCAGCTATTTGCTGCAATCGGGCCGCCGCGTGATGATCTGCGCCGAATCGAACGGCCGCCGCGAAACCCTGCAGCAGTACTTCACCGAATACGATCTGCACCTGACGCCCGTGGAAGGCAGCGACGGCTTTTTGCAATCAAGCGCCAAGCTGATGCTGGGCGTGGCGCCTCTGCACGCGGGCTTCGAGCTGTTTACGCCGGAAGGAAATTTATCCTTCATCACCGAGACGGAGCTGTACGCCGGTTCCGGCCGCCGGGTCGGCACCAAGAAGCAGGAAGGCGTGACGCAGGTCGAATCGATGGTGCGCGACCTGTCGGAGCTGAAGATCGGCGACCCCGTCGTGCACATCAACCACGGCATCGGGCGCTACATGGGCCTGACCAGCATGGACCTGGGCGAAGGCGAGACGGAATTTTTGCACCTGGAATACGCCAAGGACACCAAGCTGTACGTGCCCGTGTCGCAGCTGCATGTCATCTCTCGCTATTCGGGCGCTTCGCCGGAAGATGCGCCGCTGCATTCGCTCGGCTCGGGACAGTGGGAAAAGGCGAAAAAGCGCGCCGCCGAACAGGTGCGCGACACGGCCGCCGAGCTGCTCAACCTGTATGCCCGCCGCGCGCTGCGCCAGGGCCACTCGTTCGAATTCTCGTCGCACGACTACCAGCGCTTCGCCGACAGCTTCGGCTTCGACGAAACGCCGGACCAGGCCGAGGCCATCCACAACGTCATCAAGGACATGACTTCCGGCAAACCGATGGACCGCCTCGTGTGCGGCGACGTCGGCTTCGGCAAGACGGAAGTGGCGCTGCGCGCCGCCTTCATCGCCGTCATGGGCGGCAAGCAGGTAGCCATCCTGGCGCCCACCACCCTGCTGGCGGAACAGCATGCGCAAACCTTCGCCGACCGCTTTGCCGACTGGCCCGTGCGCATCGCGGAATTGTCGCGCTTCCGCAGCGGCAAGGAGATCACGCAGGCGTTCAAGGGCATGGCCGACGGCACCATCGACATCGTCATCGGCACGCATAAACTGCTGTCCGACGACGTGAAGTTTACGCGCCTGGGCCTGGTCATCATCGACGAGGAACACCGGTTCGGCGTGCGCCAGAAGGAAGCCTTGAAGGCGCTGCGCGCGGAAGTGGACGTGCTGACCCTGACGGCCACGCCGATCCCCCGCACCCTGGGCATGGCGCTGGAAGGCTTGCGCGACTTTTCCATCATCGCCACGGCGCCGCAAAAGCGCCTGGCCATCAAGACTTTTGTCCGCAGCGAGGGCGAAGCCATCATCCGCGAAGCCTGCTTGCGCGAGCTCAAACGGGGCGGCCAGATCTACTTCCTGCACAACGAGGTGGAAACCATCCAGAACCGCCTGGCCATGCTGACGGAATTGCTGCCCGAGGCGCGCATCGCCGTGGCGCACGGCCAGATGCATGAACGCGACCTGGAAAAGGTCATGCGCGACTTCGTCGCCCAGCGTTTCAACATCCTGCTGTGCACGACGATCATCGAGACGGGCATCGACGTGCCGACGGCGAACACCATCATCATGCACCGCGCAGACAAGTTCGGCCTGGCGCAGCTGCACCAGCTGCGCGGCCGGGTCGGACGCTCGCATCACCAGGCCTACGCCTACCTGCTGGTGCACGATGTGCAGGGCCTGACGAAACTGGCGCAGCGCCGCCTGGACGCCATCCAGCAGATGGAAGAACTGGGCAGCGGCTTTTACCTGGCCATGCACGACCTGGAAATCCGCGGCGCCGGCGAGGTGCTGGGCGAGAGCCAGTCGGGCGAGATGACGGAAATCGGCTTCCAGCTGTATTCGGACATGCTCAACGAAGCCGTGCGCTCGCTGAAAGCGGGCAAGGAGCCGGACCTGGCGGCGCCACTGGCGTCCACCACCGAGATCAACCTGCACGTGCCGGCCCTGCTGCCGGCCGACTTCTGCGGCGACGTGCACGAGCGCCTGTCGATCTACAAGCGCCTGGCCAACTGCGCCACGCAGGACAAGATCGACGATATCCAGGAAGAGCTGATCGACCGCTTCGGCAAGCTGCCCGACGCCGTCAAGGCCCTGGTCGAGACGCACCGCCTGCGCATCGCCGCGAAAACCGTGGGCATCGTCAAGATCGACGTGCATGGCGAGGCGGCCACCCTGCAATTCATGGCCAAGCCGCCCATCGACCCGATGCGCATCATCGACTTGATCCAGAAGAACCGCCATATCAAGCTGCATGGCCAGGACAAGCTGAAAATCACGGCCGCCATGCCGGACCTGGCCGCGCGCGTGACGCAGATCAAGACCACCATCAAGCAATTGACGGTTTAGACTATTCCTATCATTTATGCAGGGCTGACCCATGAACAATACCAAGACCATCACCATGAATCTGATCCTGCAGGGCCTGGACGGCGATAGCGCCCGCCTCGAGCGCATCGCCGCGCTGGCCGCGCCCACGTCCATCACGCGCCTCGGCCCGAACGCCGTGCGCTGCGAGCAGATCGCCTATTCGCCGGCGCTGCGCCCCACCATCGAAGTGGCGGCCCAGGCGGCGCAGCTGGACGCCACCTACATGATGGGCCAGCGCGAACTGAGTGAATTCAAGCTGGTGGCGATGGACATGGATTCGACCCTGATCACCATCGAGTGCATCGATGAAATCGCCGACATGCAGGGATTGAAACCGCAAGTGGCGGCCATCACGGAAGCGGCCATGCGCGGCGAACTCGATTTTAGCGCCAGCCTGAAGCAGCGCGTGGCCCTGCTCGAAGGCCTCGATGCATCGGCCCTGCAGCGCGTCTACGACGAGCGCCTGAAACTGTCGCCGGGCGCGCAAGCCATGCTGGCGGCCGTGCAGAAGGCCGGCCTGAAAACCCTGCTGGTGTCGGGCGGCTTCACCTTCTTCACCGAACGCCTGAAAGAGCGCCTCGGCCTCGACTACACGCACGCGAACGAACTGGAAATCGTCGACGGCAAGCTGACGGGCAAAGTCCTCGGCGGGATCGTCGACGCCGAGGAAAAGCAGCGCACGGTGGAGCGCGTGTGCAAGGAGATGGGCATTTCGCCGTCTGAAGCCATCGTCATGGGCGACGGCGCCAACGACTTGAAAATGATGGGCATCGCCGGCCTGTCCGTGGCCTTCCGCGCCAAGCCCGTGGTGCGCTCGCAGGCCGACGTGGCGCTGAACTTCGTGGGACTCGATGGCTTGCTCAACGTATTGACCTGAGTTGGCGCCATCTGGCGGACGGTGCGCGCACGATGGCATAAGTTTGCTATATTGAAAACTTATGCGCATCCCGCCAACCCATCGTGAAAGTACACCGCATGCCGCCACCGCTGCCAGAAGAGATACAACGCCACCTGGATGTGTTTGTCGCCGCCGCGCACAGCGCGTTTGGCGACGACCTTGCCGCCGCCGTGCTGTTTGGCTCGGCCGCCGATGGCCAGGTGCGCGCCACCTCCGACGTCAACCTGCTGTTGCTGCTCAAGCGCTTTACGCCGCAGGCGGCCGATACATTGCGCGGGCCCTTGCGCCTGGCGCACGCCGCCATCGATTTGCAGGTGATGTTCCTGCTCGACAGCGAATTGACGCAGGCCGCCGACGCCTTCGCCGTCAAGTTCGCCGACATCATCGCGCGCCACAAGGTGCTGCACGGCCTAGACCCTTTCGCCAGCCTGCACACCAGCCGCGACGCCGTGCTGCGCCGGCTGCGGCAAGTGCTGCTCAACCAGCAGGTGCGCATGCGCGAACGGTATATGCTATTGAGCCTGAATGAGGAACAGCTGGCCGGCGCCATCGCCGACGCAGCCGGTCCGCTGCGTGCGGCGGCGGCCTCGCTGGCGCAGCTGGAGGGCAAGTCCGCGCTGTCCGGCAAGCAGGCGCTCGAAGCGTTTGTCGACCAGCTGGGCGACCCTGCCCTGCACTCCGCCTTGCAAGCCATGTCGGCGGCGCGCGAAACGGCGCGCCTGGCGCCGGGGCAAGCGCTGCCCGCCTTTACGGGCTTGATGACGATTACCGGACACTTGCGCGAACACGCGGAGCACATGCGGTGAACGGCTTCAATCCCTTTGACTGGAGCGGGCCATGGTTCCTGCTGGCCTACCTGATCTTCGGCGTGCTCGTGTACTACCTCGCGCGCGAGCTGCTGATACGCCAGGAGCTGCGCAATCCGCATGCCAAGCTGTCGCTGGCCGATGATCCCTACCGCATCGCCTTCTTGCGCGGCGGCGCCCTCGAAGCCGTGAAAATTGCCGCCATCGTGCTGGTCGACCGCGGCTTGCTGCGCGCCGATGGCCCGCTGCTGGAAACGGCCAGCGCCGACAGCCTGCGCTTCGCCAATCACGACATCGAACGCGACGTACTGCGGCTGTATCTGGGCCGCCAGGGCCACAGCAGGGAACTGGCCGAGCAGGCAGACATGCTGCCATCGTGCCGCGCCTACCTGGACTCCTTGAAATGGCAGGAATTGCTGGTCGGACCGCGGCTGCTGCGCCGGCGCGAACGCATCACCGGGGCCGCGCGCTACCTGCTGCTGACGGTGGCCGCCGTCAAGGCCGTCATCGCCATCAGCCGCCAGCACTACAACCTGCTGTTCCTGGCCCTGCTGCTGGTGATATTCCTGCTCATGCTGCGCGGCTTGCGCACCCAGGCGACCAGCTGGAGCGCACAGCGGCTGCTGACCGACTTGCGCATGCTGTTTGGCCGCCTGAACATGCGCTCGTCGCGCCTGAACCCAGGCAGCAGCAGCGCCGACATGGCACTGCTGGCCGCCATCTTCGGCCTCGGCGCCCTGCCCGTGTCCGTGTACGCCTATGTCGCCGAGCTGTACCCGGTACCCCGAAAAAACACGGGCGGCGACTCCTCGTCCAGCAGCTCGGGCGACTCGTCATCGGGCGGTGGCGACGGTGGAGGCTCTTCCGGCGGCTGTGGCGGTTGCGGCGGTGGTGGCGGCTGTGGCAGCTGACAAGAGTCCGGCACGCGACCGCGTCGGCCTGGGCTGGCGCGGCGAACTCGCTTCCGGCATCCTGTCCAACCTGGCGCACATCGACGTGCTGGAAGTGATCGCCGACGACTATTACCGCGCCTCGCGCGCCGGCATCGACGCCTTGCGCAGCCTGGCGCGCCAGGTGCCGGTCAGCCTGCACGGCGTGGGCATGGGCCTGGCGTCGACGATACCGGCCGACCCGCGCCGCCTGCATGCGATGGCGCGCCTGATGCACGAGGTGCAAGCCGAGTCGTGGTCAGAGCACCTGAGTTTTGTGCGCGCCGGCGGCGTGGAAATCGGCCACCTGGCAGCGCCGCCGCGCACGCCGCACAGCGCCGCCGGCGCCATCGCCAATATCGCGCTGGCCACGCGCATCGTCGGCAGCGCGCCGCTGATGGAAAACATCGCCACCCTGGTGCAGCCGCCCGCCAGCACGCTGGACGAAGCCGCATGGCTGGCGCAGATCATCCACGGCGCGCAAGTGCCGCTGCTGCTCGACCTGCACAACCTGTATGCGAATGCCGTCAATTTTGGCGAGGCACCGGAGGAACTGCTGCTGCGCTTGCCGCTGGACAGGGTTGGCGCCGTGCACCTGAGCGGCGGCCACTGGATCGACGCGCCGGGCGGCGGCCAGCGCCTGCTGGACGACCATCTGCACGACGTGCCGCCCGCCGTCTTCGCCCTGTTGACCGTGCTGGCGCGCCAGGCGCCCCAGCCCCTGACGGTGATCGTCGAACGCGACGGCAATTACCCATCGTTCGAGCATGTGCTGGACCAGCTGGAGCTGGCGCGCGCGGCCTTGCGCGCGGGGCGAAACGCATGAGTTCCCCCGCACTGGAAACCTATTTGGCAAGGCTGTACACGGACGACGCCCTGCGTGCAGCCTTCCTGCGCGAGCCCCGTGCGCAAGCCTTGCTACAGGGCTTGTCGCCGCAGGAAGTCGATGCCATGGCATCGATGGACCACATCGGCCTGCAGATGGCGGCGGCCAGCTATCGTGCCAAGCGGGCCGGACGCGCCGAACAGGGCGGCCAGCCCAGGCCGGCGCAGCGCTGGTGGCGCCGGCTGCTGGCTGCCTGGACCTGACGGCCTACAAGTGCCACAGCCGCAGCGGCAGCAGCCCCCACCAGGCCAGCACCAGCAGCAGCTGCAAGGCCGCCAGCAAGGCCACCCAATCCCATTTCGCCCACGAGCCCGCCTCGGCCGCCGTGCCGCGGCTGCGCCAGCAGCGCGCCAGGCCGAACGCCGTCGCCAGCGGCAGCGCGCCTGTCGCCAGTGCCAGCAGCACGCTGGCGATGGTGACGTCGCCCAGGCGCAGGTAGGACTGGAAATAGAAAAACGGCAGCGGCAAGAGCAGCGCCAGCAGCGACAGCAAGGGCGCGAACAGATGGTCGCCCCGTCCCAGGCTGCGCCGCGCAGCGCGCCACACGCCCACCACCAGCACATACAGCAAGCCGGCAGCACCCAGGGCCAGGCTGCCCCACAGCACCAGCATGCGCAGCATCGATGCGCGCTCATAGCTGCGCAAGCCGTCGCTGAGCACATGCTTGCCATCCTCTTGCATCAGCACGTGCGACGGCGTGCTGCGGTCGCTGGCGCGGAACAGCAAGCCGCCCACCGGTTCCAGTTCCTTAGGCTCGCCCTGGAACGGGATCAGAAACAGCGACTCGCCATCCCATTTCAGGCGCGTAAAGCCAAAGACGGCATCGACCCAGGCCATGCTGGCCATGGGGCTGGGCGACGGCACGTACACGCCCTGCCAGTTTTCCACCGTGGGCGCGGGCGTGCCGCGCGGGGCCGGCGCGCGCAGCGGCAGCTCCAGATCGCGCAGCAGCAGGCGGTTGAAGCGTTCATAGTCGGCCTGCTCCGCATCCGTATTGAAGGCCACGAAGAAGGCGCTGTTCTGCTCCGGATAGATGCACAGCATGGCGCGGAAACCCACGGCCGTGCCAGGATGGCAGGCGCCCACCACATTGTGGCGGTCGCGCACGGCAAGCGCCAGGCCGTGGCCCGTTGCCAGGCCCGCCTGCGCCGCGTCCGTGCCGGCCGGTTCGGACAAGGCGCCCATCAGTGCCATGTCGATGAATTGCTTGTCCTGCAGCTTGCCGTCGCCCATGAGGAATTGCGCCAGCTTGCCCATGTCGGCCGCCGTGGTGGTAAATTGCGCGGCCGGACGTAGGTATTGGGGCACGGCCGGCTGCGCCACGCCATGCTCGAAGTGGCCCATGGCCAGGCGCGGGTCGGCATGCGCTCCCGCCTGCGTGCTCATTTGCGTGACGAAGGCAAACGTGCTGTCCGCCATGCCCAGCGGCTGCAACAGCTGCGCATCGAGGTAACGCTCGTACGGCTGGCCCGTGACTTTCTCGATCACCATGCCCAGCAAGCCATAGCCCATGTTCGAATACGCGTAGCGGCTGCCGGGCCGCGCGCGCACGCGCAGCAGATTGCGGCCGCCGTCAAACGCCTCGGCCAGCGGCATGTCCGGCGCCGGGTTCAGGCTGAACGCCTGCCAGAAGCGCACGTTATCGAGGCCGGACGTGTGCGCCAGCAGGTGGCGGATGCGCACGGGATCGCTGGCTTGCCACGGGTTTTTCAGCGCCAGTTCCGGCAGCACCTGTTGCAGGGGCGTGTCGAGCGTGAGCCGGTCTTCGCTGACCAGGCGCAAGATGCCCAGCGCCAGCGCCACCTTGCCCACGGAGCCCACCTGCATGCGCGTGTCCGCCTGCATGGGTATTTGCTTGGCAGCATCGCGCAAGCCGGACGCGCCAACTTTGACTGTTCCGTCGGGCAAAACTTCACTCCAGACAGCGCCTGCCAGGCCCTCTTCCTTCAAGCCGGCGGCAAACTCCGCTTCCAGGGGGGCGGCGGCGTGGGCCACGCTGGCGCACAGCAGCAAGGCCGGCAAGGCCTGGCGCAGCCATGACCTGGCGCGCGCGGCCAGGGTGGGATAACGATCTCGTTTCAACAATGTATTCTGCCTTTTTGCATGGACTGCGCTCCCGTGCCGCTTTGCTTGTTACAATTAAAAATTGAGCAACGACGGGAGCTTTCATGTCACAAGATATTATTTTGGATACCCAACTCCAGCAGACCAAGAACCTGGCCTGGTGGTTGTACCTGATACATGGCGCCAGCTTTGTGTTTTCGCTGGGCGCGTTTTCCTTCATTCCGCTCATCATCAATTATGTGAAGCGGGACGAGGCGGCCGGGACCTTCGTGCACAGCCATCACAGCTGGATGATCCGTTCCTTCTGGTGGTACGCGGCCTGGATCGTCGTCGGCGCCATCCTGTGGATCACGCTGATCGGCATTCCGCTGGCACTCATCGTGTGGGGCGTGGCCTGGCTGTGGAAAGCCTACCGCTTGCTGCGCGGCTTCCTCGACCTGAACAACAACAAGCCCGTGCCCATGTAAAAGGTGCTTCGCGGCAAGCCAACGGCTTGCCGCTGCCTACATCGCCGCGAACGCCCGTTCGATATCGGCGATCAGATCCTGCGGATCTTCCAGTCCCACGTTCAGGCGCACCAGCTGGCCCGGCAACTTCCAACCCTTGCGCATGGCCGCGATGCGGTACGGCATCACCAGACTGTTTGCGCCACCCCAGCTGTAGCCAATCTTGAACAACTGCAAGGCATCGACGAAGCGGTCCGTCTGCGCCTCCGTGTAGCGGGCATCGAACAGCACGGAAAACAGGCCGCCCGCGCCCGTGAAGTCGCGCCGCCAGATGGCGTGGCCGGGGCAATCCTCGAAAGCCGGATGCAGCACCGTGGCAATTTCGCTACGTCCCTTGAGCCAGGCGGCCACCGTGCGCGCGCCCGCATCGTGGGCGTCGAAGCGCAGTTTCATGGTGGGCAAGCCGCGCAGCAGCAGGTAGGCGTCGTCCGCCCCCACGCCCATGCCCAGACGCATGTGCGCCTGCGCCAGGCGGTCGTGCAGCGCCCGCTCGCGCGTGATGAGCGCGCCCATCAGCACATCGGAGCCGCCCGACTGGTATTTCGTCAGCGCCTGCATGATGATGTCCACGCCCAGCTCAAAGCCGCGCAGGGCCAGGCCGGCCGACCAGGTGTTGTCCAACGCTACCAGCACGCCGCGCGCGTGGGCGGCCGCGCAGATGGCAGGCAAGTCCGGCACTTCCATCGTCACGGAACCGGGCGCTTCCGTCCAGATGAGCTTGGTATTCTCCTGGATCAAGCCGGCGATGCCGGCGCCGATGAGCGGATCGTAATAGCGGGCCGTGATGCCGAAGTCCTGCGACAGCCAGCGTCCCAGTTCGCGGTTCGGGTTGTAGATATTTTCCGGCAACAAGACGTCGTCGCCCGTTTTCAGCAGGGCAAAGTCCGCCATGGCGATGGCCGCCAGGCCCGACGGCGCCAGCAGGCAATATTTGCCCCCTTCGATCTCGGCCAGCCGCGCTTCCAGCGTGAAGGTGGTGGGTGTGCCGTGCAAGCCGTAGGTATAGGCATTCTTCTCTTTCCAGTCGCCCGAGCGCATGGCCGCCACATCCTTGAACAGCACGGTCGATGCGTGATGTATGGCGTTGGGAAACGCGGCAAAGCCTTGCGGCGCCTGGTAATCGCTGTGGATCAGCGCGGTTTGCGGAGATTTGGGTGTGGTCATGGTGTCGGCAAATAAAAAAACGGACTGCAATAATTGCGATCCGCCTTGATTGTAAGGGCTTTGCTCAGAAACCGCCGTACAACTGGTGTCAGGCGCATGGTGAATGAAAGAATAAATCCGATAGTGGCTTAATATTAATCATGTATTATTTGCATGCTTTATTTTTAATATTTTGAATTTATACATTTCAATCTGAAGGGATACTCCATGTTGAGAAATGCAGTACTGGCTTGCGCCCTGGCCGCGGCCACGACGACGGCGCTGGCCGCTCCGGCCACGCCTTACCTGGTCAATTTTTCCTATACCGGTTTTTATGATGACTTGAACGGCGGCGCATGGAACCCCGACTTGCGACTGGAAGGAAGCTTTAATGTCAACAATGCCAATGGCGACAATATCATCACGAAAAACGAAGCCTACAACCTGGTGTTCAATGGACAGAACTACTACCACGACTGCAACAATGGCAATATCTACATGCGCTGCGGCGTCAATGTACTGGAGTATTCGGCTGAAGGCGGCTTGAAGATTTCAGCGTATTTCACCGGCAGCTATCCCGATACCATCGATTTTGGCACCTTGAAGACGGGCGACTCTTTCGCCTACACCTATTACCATCCTTTCGATCCCGGTTCGAACAGCATCCGCGTACGCTGGTCGCCCGACACCAGGCTGACGATCAGTCCCGTGCTGCTCCCCGTACCCGAACCTGAAACCTATGCCATGCTGATGCTGGGCCTGGCCGGAATCAGCTGGATGCGGCGCCGGCGCCGCGCCATTTAACACACGAAAAAAAAGAGGGACCGCCAACTGGCGATCCCTCTTTGCAGAACAACATCAACGCGATCGGTCAACCAAGACAGCGTTACTCTGCAGCACCCCACAGGTCATGCGCATCTGCGGACGTAATTGTGACATCGACGAACTGGCCGACCGCCAGCTTGCGGTGCGGCTCGAATGGCGGCTTGACGTACACGACGCCATCGATTTCCGGCGCGTCGGCGGACGAACGGCCCACGCCGCCGGAGCGGGTGACTTCATCGATCAGCACGCGCACGGTCTTGCCGACCTTGGCTTGCAGGCGTTTTTTCGAGATTTCTTCCTGCAGCAGCATCACGCGGCCGCGGCGCTCTTCGCGCAGCTCTTCCGGCACGGGGTTGGCGATGGCGTTGGCGGTCGCGCCTTCGACAGGCGAATAGGCGAAACAGCCGAGGCGGTCGATCTGCGCTTCCTTGAGGAAGTCCAGCAAGTACTCGAATTCCGCTTCCGTTTCGCCTGGGAAACCGGCGATGAAGGTCGAGCGTATCGTCAGGTCCGGATTGATGGCGCGCCAGGCCTGGATGCGGTCGAGGTTTTTCTCGCCGCTGGCCGGACGCTTCATGCGCTTCAATACGTCAGGATGCGCATGCTGCATCGGAATGTCGAGGTAAGGCAGGATGTGGCCGCCGCTCATCATCGGAATGATCTGGTCCACGTGCGGGTATGGATACACATAGTGCAGGCGCACCCAGGCGCCGTAGGTCTTGGCCAGTTCGCCCAGCGCTTCCGTCAGTTGCGTCATGTGGGTTTTCACGGGACGGCCATTCCAGAAGCCGGAGCGGAATTTCACATCCACACCATACGCCGAGGTGTCTTGCGAAATGACCAGCAATTCCTTGACGCCGGCCTTGAACAAGTTTTCCGCTTCGATCATCAGTTCGCCGATCGGACGCGAGACGAGATCGCCGCGCATCGATGGGATGATGCAGAAGCTGCAACGGTGGTTGCAGCCTTCGGAAATTTTCAGGTAGGCATAGTGCTTCGGCGTCAGCTTGACGCCTTGCGGCGGCACCAGGTCGAGGAATGGCGCATGCGGTTTCGGCAGGTGAAAGTGGACGGAATCCATCACTTCGGCCAGCGCGTGCGGGCCCGTGACGGACAGCACTTTCGGGTGCACCTTCATGATGATGTCGTCGCCGGCAGCATCTTTCTTGGCGCCCAGGCAACCGGTCACGATCACTTTGCCGTTTTCAGCCAGCGCTTCGCCGATGGCGTCGAGCGACTCTTGCACGGCAGCATCGATAAAACCGCAGGTGTTGACGATCACCAGATCGGCGCCAGCGTAGGATTTCGCCGTTTCGTAGCCTTCGGCGCGCAGTTGGGTCAGGATTTGTTCGGAGTCGACCAGCGCTTTCGGGCAGCCGAGCGAGACAAAGCCCACTTTCGGCGCCGCACCTGGCATGGCCAGCATGGCCTCGGGCTGGGCGGAAGGAACGGGAATACGGTGAATTTCAGACATAGTTGGCAGCTAGAAAATGGTGAGGCGAATCGGCTATTGTACCCCGAGCCGCCCCTTGCTGTCAGCGCGGACTCCTTTTGCTGGCGCATCTGCAACGCTTCCACCGCAACTATGCTCCGGTCACTGCCATCAGGTCAGTGCTTGAAGCAGGTTCCGCCACGCATCACCGGTATCAAGAAATTAAAAAATAATGCCACAAAGAAACTAATGACTGGCATATAATTGTTTTTTAAAAAACTAAATGAGTCCCATGTCCTTTTCCATTTCCAATCTGAAAGCGCGGCGCCTGGCTGTCGCGGCTTGCGGTTTGAGCGCATTGCTGCTGAACGGCTGCGCCGTCAACACCTCGGTGGTTGATCCACTGAAAATGCAAGCACAATCGGGAGAAACCCCGGTGGCGGTCAGCATCACGTCGAATACCAAAGATATTTACGGTTTCAATATGATCAAGTTACGCCGTGTCGTGGCGGGGGAGCAGCGCAGTGATTTCAAGCTGGTTTCCGAAAACCTGGTGATGAAAAAGGTCGACAGCGCGATGGCAGGCGATACGTCCCTGTTCCTTGGCGCCCTGCCGCCTGGCGAGTATGAGTTTGTCGAATTAATCGATACCCGTGCCAACAAGCTCTTGCATGTGTACTCGACCATCGTGGGAAGCTTCAAGATCGAAGCGGGCAAATCGACGGATCTGGGCCGGCTGATTGTGACACGCGGCAATTTCGGCGTGCAATACGGCCGTAGCGCCCAGGTGGCATCGAATGCGGAATTGATCCGGCGCTTTGCCCCTGACTACAACGCCATGTTCGGCGCTGCTGCCGCTCCTGGCTGGAGCACGCCACGCCACGCCCAGGACGATGTCGAGCAATTTGCCCGCGCCCACCCGGCCGGGGCCGAGTGCACCACCGAAATGCCCGATGGCCGGGTGGCTGCCGCCAGCCGCATGGGTGCCGTCCTGATGCGCTCGACGCAAGGGCTATGGAGCATCCTCAATGCGCCATCGGTTGAGTCGCTGTCCTGCGTGTTTCCTGTCGACCTGCCCAATGCCGAATTGATTGCGGTAGGCGAATCCGGTTCCCTGCTCCGCAAGGCGCGTGACAGTGAGCAGCTGTCACCTGTCGATACAGGCAACCTACCGCCCGGCAATCTGCTGCGCATCGGGGGCAACCCCAGGGATGGCTGGTACCTGATGCATCGCAAGGGAGACGAGTTGAACATTTTCCATGCGAACCAACTGGACGCTGGCGACTGGCGATCCGTGTACCACGCCACCTTGCCCGGATCCTGGCTGCATGGCCCGGGCTTGCTCTGGACGTGGCAAGACGCGGGCCGCATCGGCTATGCGCTGGAAAGCGGCTTGATCGGCGAACTCGATTACAGCACGGGCAAGTTGACCGAACGCTTTAGTCCGCACAAGAAAAACCTGACGCAATTTACCCATCAACCGAATGGGACGGAAAGCGTTCTGGTAGCGGCTGGCTTGGCGGGAAGATTTCCCGACGCCTATATTTCACGGGATCGCGGCCAGAACTGGAAGACGATCGTTTCGCCGTTCAAAGTCCTGATGTCGCCCGTGGCGCCGCTCAATGACGGCAGATTGCTGATGGAAGCGGGCATGTATAACGAGGGCGCACTGCTGGTCAGCAGCGACGATGGTCAAACCTGGGGGCCGTATGCACCATATACATTGCGTCAGACGCCAATGATTTTCCCTTCCGGCCTTGCGCTCAATATCCAGGAAGATTTCAAGGGTCGCGTCAGCATTTACAGTTCCATGGACAATGCCAAAACATGGAAGCTCGAGCATTCAAACCAGGACCTGCTCTCCACGCTGCAACAACTGAAGCAATAGCATGCAGCATCGGCAGCCGCCGGCATGACATCCGCAAAGCACAACGGCACAGGAATTCCTGTGCCGTTGTGTGGACCGCATGGACTGCGGCTTACTTTTTGTCCGTCGGCGGCACTGGCGGCACGAACGGGAAGGTGCCGAACAGATTCTTGCTCTGGCTTTGCATCTGTTCCTGCATCTGCACGAACAGGCTCTTGCTCTGGTCGATGTAGTTGTTCATCATGCCTTGCATCATCGGACCCTGGACATTCATGAACTGGGTCCACATTTCCGGGCTGAATGGCTTGCCTTCGAAACTGCCGGCCGACGTGCCCGTGAATTTGTGCTGGATATCGGTGAACGCTTGCACGTTCTTTTCCAGGTAGGATCCCATCATGCCCTGCATGGCGTGGCCATAGTAGCGGATGATCTGCGACAGCACGCTGCTCGAGAACATGGGCGCGCCATTCGCTTCCTCTTCCAAAATGATTTGCAGCAAGATGCTGCGCGTCAAATCTTCATTGGATTTGGCATCGACGACGGTAAACACCTCATTGTCCAACACCAGCTGCTTGACGTCCGTCAAGGTGATGTAGGAACTGGTTTGCGTGTCATACAGACGGCGGTTGGGATATTTTTTAATCAGGCGGTCTATACTTTTTTTTGCACTACTCATCACAAGTTCCACTTATTGCGCCGCAGCGCATACTGAGTTAATCCGAAAAAAAAGCGAACGTGGGTCCGCTTTCGCACCTGCCTACGTTTTCCATTATAGAGTGGAAAACGGCTCCATTGCACATCAGGGTAGTAGATTCCCGCATTTATTGCAACGCAACTAAAAGTAGATTCCTGACAAGACCGGAGATTACGCCGGTCTTGCCAGGCCAGAAGCTTTTGTAAACTAGTCCGCCCTGACTTTAACATACCGCCCCGGCGCCGGCTCGATTGCCGCGTGGCGTTTGTTGCCCGGCTTGCCAGGCGCCTTCACCTGCGTGCCGCCGTGTTCGGCCAGGAAGGCCGCCCATTCAGGCCACCAGCTACCCACGTGCTCTGTCGCGCCTTCCATCCACTGCTCGGCAGTCAAGGGCTTGGCTTTCGCCGTGCGGACGCCTTTGCCTGCGTCATTGCTCCAGTAGCTGCGTTTTTTCTTCGAGGCAGGATTGATCACGCCGGCGATGTGGCCCGAAGCGCCGAGGATGAAGCGGTTGGCTTTCGGTTTTTTCGGGTTCAGCACGGCCGTACTGGCATACGCCGCGCCCCAGGGCACGATATGGTCTTCGCGCGAACCGTAGATGAAAGCGGGCGCGTCGATACTGCTCAGGTCGACCTTTTCCCCGGCCACCGTCAGCTTGCCCGGCACTTTCAAGCTGTTTTCCAGGTAAGTGTTGCGCAGATACCAGCAGAACATGGGGCCAGGCAAGCCGGTGCCATCGCCATTCCAGTACAGCAAGTCAAACGCGGGCGGCTCCTTGCCCTTCAGATAATTCGACTGCACATAGTTCCACACGAGGTCGTTCGGTCGCAGGCTGGAGAAAGTGCTGCCCAAGTCGCGGCCCGACATCAGGCCGCCCTTGGCCAGGGTTTGCTCGCGCAGCGCCACCTGCGGCTCATCGATAAAGACGTCGAGCGCGCCCGTGTCGCAGAAATCGAGGAAGGTGGTCAACAGGGTCAGGCTGGCGGCCGGATTCTCGTCCCGCGCCTTGAGCACGGCCAGCGCCGTCGAGACAATGGTACCGCCGACGCAAAAGCCGAACATGTTGAGCTTGTCCTGGCCGCTGATTTCCTGCGTGACCTTGATGGCTTCGATCACGCCTTGCTCGACGTAATCGTCCCACGTCAGGTGCTGCATGCTCATGTCCGGATTGCGCCAGGACATCAGGAACACGGTATTGCCCTGCTCCACCGCATAGCGCACGAGCGAGTTTTCCGGCTGCAAGTCAAGGATATAGAATTTATTGATGCATGGCGGCACCATCAGCAGCGGCCGCTGGTGTACCGTGGGGGTGCTTGGCGTGTACTGGATCAGCTGGAACAAGGCATTTTCAAACACCACTGTGCCCGGCGTGGTGGCCACGTTGCGGCCCACTTCAAAGGCCGATTCGTCGGACTGCGAGATGCGGCCCTTGCCCATATCGGCCAGCATATTGCTCAAGCCCTTGGCCAGGCTTTCACCCTTGGTCTCGATCAGGGTTTGCTGGGCGTCGGGATTGGTAGCGAGAAAATTGGCGGGCGACATGGCGTCGACAATTTGCTGCACGGCAAACGCAATCTTTTGCTTCTGGTGCGGCGTCGCTTCCACGGCGTCGGCCATGGCGCTGAGAAACTCGGCGTTCAGCAAATAGGCAGCCGCATTGAAGGCCGACAGGGGGCTGGCGTGCCAGGCGGGCGCGGAGAAACGGCGGTCTTTCAATTCCGGCGCCTTGCCGGCCATAAAGTCGGCCCACAAGCCCGTCAGCTTGGCCACGTAGGCATTTTTCAGTTGCTCGATCGCTTCCGGCTTGATGCTGGCGCCCGCATCCTGCAAAATGCCGGCAATCGGATTGCCCTGGGGCTGCGGTACCATGTTGAACCACGTCTTCCACTGTTCAGGATTGCTGATCTGCGCCATCCATTCCTTGGTCATCATTTGAGGATCGGGCATGTTCATAGCTATATAAATCCATTCAAGAATTGATAAATAATTACTTCCGGGCCACCTGCATGCAAACTCTTACTGACTGCCAATACCAATGATGCTCATGACCGCTGTTGCCTGGATCTATGTCGTCGGCCTCATGGCGCTGACGGAACCGTCCATCGTCGCCGGGGTGATGACCTTCGTGCTGTACTGCGTCATCCCGCTGTCCATCCTATTCTATCTGACGGGCTCAAGGAGACGCAAACGCAAGGCGGCGCGCATCGCGGAACTGCAGGCCCGCGCGCTGGCCTCAGCAGACGATAAAACAAAAACGGCAGACACATAAGTGTCTGCCGTGCAGATTATTTGCGCCAGATCAAGCTGGCCTGTCGTCCCGTGACGCCATCGCGCCGGTACGAGTAAAACTGCGCCGCATCGCTGACGGTGCAATATTCCCCGCCCGCCACTTGCGCCACGCCATCGCGCAGCAGCATGGTGCGCGCCAGCGCATAGATGTCGGCCAGGTACTTGTCCGGCTTGCCAGCGATGGCGACGAAGGCGGAGCTCAATACTTGCCGCTCGACATCATCGCGCGCGCCGTCGCGGAACGCTTGCAGCACGTCGTGTCCCACTTCGAATTGCTGCGGACCAATCGCCGGCCCCAGCCAGGCAAGGATATCCGTCGCGCCATGCGCCCGCATGCTGTCCACCGTGCGCTGCAAGACGCCGTTGGCCAGGCCGCGCCAGCCCGCGTGAGCCGCACCGACGACGAGGCCATCCGTCGAGCAGAACAGCACCGGCAGGCAATCGGCCGTCATCACGACGCACACGGCGCCAGGCTGCGTGGCGATGCTGGCGTCGGCATCGGGCACGCAACCGTCCAGCTTCCCGGCATCGGCCACGGCCACGCCATGCACCTGCGACAGCCAGGCCGGCTGCGCTGGCAAGACGGTCACCAGCCGCGCGCGGTTGGCCAGCACATGCGCAGGATCATCGCCCACGTGCGTGCCCAGGTTCAAGCCGCCACCGCCCTGCCCGTCACCATACGGACCCTGGCTGACGCCGCCCGCGCGCACGGTCGCCAGCGCGCCCACGTTCGCGGGCAAGCCTGGCCAATGGGGAGTGATATAAGGCAAGGCAGCCGTCATCAGACCTGTTCCGGCTCGGGAATGCCGGCGGTGGCGATCAGCTGAGCGAAATCATCGGCCAGCGGCACGATCCACTCGCACGCTTCCAGGGTGCCCGGATGCACGAGGCCCAGGCGACGCGCCTGCAGTGCCTGGCGCGAGAAGACGGACACCAGGTGCTGCTTGCCGTACACGTAGTCACCGACCAGCGCAAAACCCAGGTGCTGCATGTGCACGCGGATCTGGTGCGTGCGGCCTGTTTCCAGGCGACATTGCATCAGGCTCACGGGACGGCGGTCGAGTTCGCCGCTGCCGATCAATTCATAGTGCGTGATGGCGGGCTTGGCGGTGAAATTCTCCGAGACAGCCATCTTGACGCGGTCGCGCGGGTGGCGCGCGATGGAGGCATCGATGGTGCCCGCCATTTTCGGCGTGCCCCACACGAGCGCGAAATACTCGCGCTTGACGGTGCGCGCCTGCAACTGGCGCACCAGGTCCGTTTGCGAAGCGAGGGTCTTGCCGACGACCATCAGGCCGCTGGTATCCTTGTCCAGACGGTGCACGATGCCGGCGCGCGGCACGCCAGCCAGCTGCGGGCAGTGGTGCAGCAGGCCGTTGAGCAAGGTGCCCGACCAGTTGCCGGGCCCCGGATGAACGACCAGTCCGGCCGGTTTGTTGATGACGATGATATGCTCATCTTCGTGCACGATGTTCAATTCCATCGCTTCCGGCTTAAAAGCCTCGTCTTCCGGCGCGCTTTGCGGCAGAATGACGATCTTCTCGTCGCCATAGGCGGTCATGTTGCGTTTGGCAACTTTTCCATCGACGGTCACGAAACCGGCTTCCAGCCACAATTGCAAGCGGCTGCGCGAGTATTGCGGCACCAGCTGGGCGATGACTTTATCGAGGCGGTGGCCGCAGGCGTCCGGCGTCAGTTCCAATGTAATCGGGGCCATTTCCTCGAAGACGTCGTCAGCGGCAAAATCGCCGTCAAACGCCTCTTCGGCAGCATGGTCAGAAAGGGAGTCAAACGCGGGGTCAGCCAAATTAGGCTTCGGAGTTAATATCACAGCATTCCCATCGGCTATAATCAGCCTATTGTAAAATCTTGGTTAAAACCTTCTTGCAAAACGTCATGCAAAAAAAATTATCGTTGGTAGTCGCTTCAGTCGTTCTGCTCGGCATGTCCGCTTGCAGCTTGTTGCCTGAAAAAGTGGATGAGACCAAAAACTGGTCCGTTACGAAATTATACTCGGAGGCGCGTGAAGAAATGGCCGGGCAGCACTATGAAGCTGCAATCGGCCTGTTCCAGAAGCTGGAGGCTAACTATCCTTTCGGCAACTATGCTCTGCAAGCGCAGATGGAGATCGCTTACGCGTATTATAAGTCGGGAGACCAGGCGCAGGCACTGGCTGCCGTCGAACGCTTCATCAAGTTGCATCCGAACCACGCCAATGTAGACTATATGTACTACTTGCGTGGCCTGATCAGCTTTAACGACCAGATCAGCTTCCTGAACTTCCTGTACGAGCAAGACCCGACCGAGCGCGACCCGAAAGCTACGCGCGAAGCGTTTGCGGCGTTCAAGCAACTGGTCGACAAGTTCCCAAATAGCAAATACGCGCCCGATTCGCTGGCCCGCATGAACTATTTGATCGATGCCATGGCGAAATACGAAGTGCACGTGGCGCGCTATTACTTCCGCCGCGGCGCCTACCTGGCCGCCGCCAACCGCGCGCAAACGACGGTCAGCGACTTCCGTGCCTCGCCGGCCATCGAAGAAGCGCTGTTCATCATGTACCGCTCGTATGACAAGCTGGGCTTGACCGACTTGCGCGACGATGCCTTGCGCGTGCTGACCAAGAACTACCCGAACACGGCATTCCTCAGCCCGGAAGGGGTGAACAAGGAACGCAAGTGGTGGAAATTCTGGCAGTAAGCTGCAATAAAAAACCGGGCTAGCCCGGTTTTTTTACTTATTCGCCAACCTTGCGCCGGAACACCCAGCTCGTATCGTTCGACGCTTCCGGCACGAAACCATAGCCATCGACATCGAATTGCTTCAGCTGCTGCGGGTCGCGGATCTGGTTGACTGCCGCATAGCGGGCCAACATGCCGCGCGCGCGCTTGGCGTAGAACGAGATGATTTTATACTTGCCGTTCTTCCAGTCCTCGAACACGGGCGCGATGACGGGCACGTCCAGCTGGCGCGGCTTGACGGATTTGAAATATTCTTCGGAAGCGAGATTGACCAGCACTTTCGCCCCCTGCTCCCTGGCCGTGCGGTTCAGTCCATTGGTGATGGTGTCGCCCCAGAACGCGTACAAATCCTTGCCGCGCGCGGTCGACAGGCGCGTGCCCATTTCCAGGCGGTGCGGGTGGATCAGGTCCAGCGGGCGCAGCAAGCCGTATAGGCCTGACAGGATGCGCACGCGCGACTGGGCATAGTCGAGCTGGGCCGGCTGCAGGCTGCGGGCCTCGAAACCGGCATACACGTCGCCATTGAAAGCCATGATGGCCTGGCGCGCTTCCGCCAGCTTGGGCGTCCAGGAAGCGTAGCGGGCCACATTCAAGGCGGACAAGGCGTCGGAAATGCCCATCAGGCTGCCCACTTCGGCAGGCGAGAACTGGCGCATGCGCTCGATCAGCTGGGCGGAATGGTCGAGAAAATCGGGGGTGCTGTGCAACGAGGTTGTTGGCGGCGTCTCCAGGTCGAGACTCTTGGCGGGCGAAAGCACGATCAACATAAATTATCACTACAGAATAGAATTGCCGACATGATACCTGCTCCACAAAAACTCGTCCTCGACACCAACGTTTGCCTCGACCTGTTCGTCTTCAACGACCCGCGCTGGGCGCCCCTGCTGGCAGCCATGGAAAGCGGCGCCGTGCACGCCATCACGCGCGAAGATTGCCGCGCGGAATATCTTGTCGTGTTGCACTACAAGCATCTGCCGCTCGACGAAGCCAGCCGCGCCGTCGCGGCCGCCCGCTTCGACGCGCATATCACCGTCGTGGCGCCGCCCGTCTCCGGCGTGCGCCTGCCCGTCTGCACGGACAAGGATGACCAGAAATTCCTCGAACTGGCGCGCGACGCCAACGCCGACATCCTCATCACCAAGGACAAGGCCCTGCTGAAACTGGCCCGCAAGACGGCCAAGGCCGGCATGTTCAAGATCATGGTGCCGGAAGGCTGGGCATTGCCAGGCTGAGGCGCCAAAGCCCCACACGCAACGGGGCGCGCTGCGCTAGAATGGGGAACGATTCCACTTTCCGCACCGCGACCCTACCGTTCATGAACAGCCCGTCCCTGCCCTACCCGACTCCCGCCCTGACCACCCGCCTGCCTCTCGTGGGCACCACCGTGTTTACCCGCATGTCCAGCCTGGCGGCCCAGCATGGCGCCGTCAACCTGGGCCAGGGCTTCCCCGATTTCGATTGCGCCCCAAAACTGGTCGACCTCGTCAACGACGCCATGCGCGCCGGCCACAACCAGTATCCGATGATGACGGGCGCCGCGCCCCTGCGCGAAGCCATTGCCGCGAAGATCGCCAGCTTGTACGGCCACAGCTATGACGCAGGCACGGAAATCACCGTCACGGCCGGCGCCACGCAGGCGCTCACCACGGCCATCCTGTGCTGCGTGCACCCGGGCGATGAAGTCATCGTCATCGAACCGGCCTACGACAGCTATCTGCCCGCCATCGCGCTGGCCGGCGGCGTGCCCGTGCTGGTGTCGATGCAGGTGGGCGAAGAGGGCTACAGCATGCCGTGGGACAAGCTGGCCGCCGCCGTCAGCAGCAAGACGCGTTTGATCATCATCAACACGCCGCACAATCCGACGGGCACGATTTTGCGCCCTGCCGATGTGGCCGCGCTGGCCGACATCGTGCGCGGCACACAAATTTTGATCCTGTCCGACGAAGTGTATGAGCACATGGTGTACGACGGCGTGCCGCATGCGTCGCTCTCGCGCAACCCGGAACTGGCGGCGCGCAGCTTCATCGTTTCCAGCTTTGGCAAGACGTATCACGTGACGGGCTGGAAGGTCGGCTATGTGGCGGCCCCGGCCGCCTTGACGGCGGAGTTTCGCAAGGTGCACCAGTACAACGTCTTTACCGTCAACACGCCGATGCAGCACGGCTTGGCCGCCTACATGGCGGACCCGCAGCCCTACCTGGACTTGCCCGCGTTTTATCAGCACAAGCGCGACCTGTTCCGCGACGGCCTGGCGGGCAGTCGCTTCAGCCTGCTGCCGGCCGACGGCACGTATTTCCAGTGCGTGCGCTACGATGCTATTTCGCAAGAGACCGAAGCGCAGTTCGCCGAATGGCTGACGGCGGAAATCAAGGTGGCCGCCATTCCCGTGTCCGCGTTTTATGCGCAGGGCAAGGAATCGGGCATCGTGCGCTTCTGCTTTGCCAAGAAAGACGAGACCTTGCGCCTGGCGCTGGAGCGCCTGCGCAGCATTTAATGTAAATACGGCACTGCTGCGCTGCGGCGCAGAGAATGACTGAGGAACAACAACATGGTACAGCGTCGCATCGGCCCGGCCGACCTGGTTCCCGGCGAACCCCTGCCCTGGGATCTGTTTCTCGCCGACCATAGTGCCGGCCCGCAACTGCGCAAGGGGCAGATCATCACGGATGGCGCACAGCTGGGGCGGCTAATGCAGTTGGGCCTGTATGTGGGCACGCCGGATCAGCCTTCCGTCTTGCGCCAGCTCAACGAGGCGGCGCAGCGCCTGGAACGCTTGCTGTTGGCCTTGCGCAGCGAAAACAATGCCGAGCGCGACGTGCGCGACATCGCCCGCGAACTGCTGCGCGCGCTGGAACACGATGCCGATATCGCCCTGGCCAGCATCCTCCTCAACCAGATCGCCGGCAGCTACGCCGTGCGCCACTGCATCGAAACGGCCTTGCTGGCCATGCTGGTGGGCCGCAGCATGCACAAGTCCCACGATGAACTGCTGTTGATCGGCGCGGCCGCGCTGACGATGAACGTGGGCATGCTGCGCCACCACGACAGTTTCCAGGACCGGCGCGGCCCCCTGAATGACGATGAAATGCGCATCGTGCGCCAGCACCCGCAGGAAAGCGCGGAATTGCTGCGCTGCGCCGGCGTCGATGACGAGGAATGGCTGAGCTGCGTGCTCCTGCACCATGAAAACGACGATGGCAGCGGCTACCCGCAGGGGCGCACGGCCGATGAAATCCTGCAAAATGCCAAGCTGATCGGCCTGGCCGACCGCTATTGCGCCCGCGTCTCGGCGCGCAACTACCGCCGTTCCATCGTGCCCGACCAGGCGCTGCAGCATATCTTCCTCGACCAGGGCATGCCCATCGACGCGCTGCTGGGCGAACAGTTCGTCAACCTGCTGGGCAAGTATCCGCCCGGCACCCTGGTGCGCCTGCGCAGCGGCGAGCTGGGAGTGGTGACGCAACGGGGCGCCGGCCACGTGCATCCGCTCAGCGACCCGATGGGCGCGCCGCTGGCCCCCGCCGAGCTGGCACAACTGTCTCCCCGCGACACGGCCGACAGCCGTTACGCCATCGTGTCATCACTGCACGAGGACGATGCCGGCCTACATTTCAGCATGCGGCATGTGTGGGGGGACGAGGCGAGGTTGTAGGCTGGCCGGGCAACGCCGGGCGCCAGGCACGGGGCACTTCACGGTTTCGGCGGGCGGATGCCCGTGTACTGTGCGCTGACCAGCAGCCATTGCTTGTCGACAAGCCGAGCGACATAACCGGCGCGCAGGGCGAAGCTGCGGGCGGTCCCATCCTGGTTGAGACGGTAGGACAGGCGCGCCGAGATGAGCGCCGTATCGCCAAACAGGCGCACCACCGGTTCATCGACCTGGAGCTGTGGACTCGGCCGCTTCTGCTCCGGCGCATAGAAGGCGAGCATTTTTTCACGCCCGTCCACCTCGCCTACCGGCGATATTTCCACATAATTCTCCGCCGTGATGGCGTTCAAGGCCACTTGATCAAAGTTACTCTGCGCCTGCGCATGGCGCTGCACCAAGGCGACCAGTTCGGCATCGGCGGGAGCCGCGTGCGCGCTGCCGATCACGCCCAAGGCGCCCAGCAAACAAGTGGAGAGGACATGTGGAAGGGTCAATTTCATGCGTATTCATCCTGGTCGAGGTCATTGAGAAGCATCCGTTGCCTGCCGCGGCAATATCGGACACTCGCTGGCGGGCGGCGCATCGCGAGAAAGCCCACCGTATGCTATCCCCTTGCCCTTTTCTCGCGCCGGCCATTGCGACAAAGCGCTTGAATCGGGGGTTGAAACGCCATTTCGCCGGCCCGGGATGCGCATGGCGATGCCCTCAGATACGCCCGCAAGCCATGCCTCAGTTCGCGCCCGCAGGAGCGTCCAGCAACTTCTGTTGCAGATCAAGGTTAAGCGCCCACTGCTCTTCCACCGGAATGGCGCGCCGCGAGCTGGTCTTGAGGGAACCTTCTTGCGTCCACAGAAATGGATAAAAATTCAGGCAAAGGTCGCCGGGCAAGGGCAATTCGTCAAATTCCTGCGCATCGCCCGACTGCCGGCCGTAAAACTGCCGCAACTGGCGAGTAAAAGCCCATTCGACGAACGCCGTGTAGCCGATCTCCAGCGCTTCCCATGCCAGTGTCTCGGGCGCGAGGTAATACATCTTGCCCTGGTCGGCCCCGAGCGCGCCGCCGTTGATGGCAAAAAAGCCGCCGAGCACGTCGTCGGCCACCAACAGAAAGCCCTCGGCCTTTCCTTCGTTCCACGTAACAATGTTCCGGCCCAGCTTGTCATGGCCGGACCCCAATATCCGTAGCCAGCCGTCATCCACCAGGATGCCGCCGGTTTCGTAGGCGATCGCGCCGAGGGGTGAACGCGTGGTGACTTGCAGGCTCAGCAGCACATCTTCCCTGCCGGCCGAGGGCGGCAGCAATTCCACCGGGATGTCGGCCTCGCTGGCCCATTGCCTGATCAGCGGAAACGCCGGGTCTTCACTATCCAATAATTCATTCAATGTACGCATGTCAGCTGACCTTATCGATGACCGCTTCCGGCGGTCGGAGTATGCATGGCGGCGCTGGCGCTGTCTGGCGGGCGGCGCCCTGCACCCTTCATTTTGCGGACGTCAAATACGCCCGCAATCCATGCGTGAGCACGAAAGGAAACACGCTCGCGTGATCTTCATCCGCGAAGACGCGCAAGCGCGTCTTCAGGCCGGGGAACTTGCGCGATGTCAACTTCCCGTCGAACTCGCGCAAGTCGGCCACCATGTCAGCGTCCTCTTCCGAACGCGAACGCTTCTTGCCCGCCGCCAGCTTTTCCAGGCCGCCGATGCCAAAGAATACGGACGCGGGCAAGTCCTTGTGGCTGGCGGCATACGCCTGTTCGCGGTCGAACATGACGCCGGCGTCGTACCACAGCGACGGACTGCCGAGAATGTAGTGCTCGAAGGTGCGCGGTTCCGTCAGCAGGAATTGCAGGCCCAGCAGGCTGCCGTAAGAATGGCCGATGAAGACCTTGCGCTGCATGTTGACGCGATACTGTTGCGCAATAAACGGAAACACCTCGCCCGAGATGAACTGGCCATACGCCTTCGCTTCGCCGAACGCCGGTTGCCGCCCCGGCATATCCGAGCGGTAATCATGCTTGCGCGGCGTGGTGGGTGTGTAGTCGCGGCGGCGGCTGTACACCCCGCCTTCGCCGTTGGCGTACGACAAGCCGACCACGATGACTTCCTCCATCCCCGCATGCTTGTTCAGGCGCTGCGCGATATTGCGCACGATGGCAAACGAATAATTGGCATCGACGACAAACAGCACCGGATAGCGTTTATTCCCCTGCCGATAGGAATCGGGCAAGGCGACATACAGCTGATAATCGCGTTTCAGGGCTTGCGCACGGATATCGCGCACTTCCGTATTGTCCAGAACGTAGCTGGCAGGCGCGCTGGCGGGCGCGGCAAGTGCGCTGTTGCACAGGCAGCAGAACGCAAAGAGCAGGCTAAAAGATTTCAAATGGGCTTCCTTCCTTATCACAGTAAGCATGCGACAGCCACATGAATGTCGCAGGGAATTTCGCAGGCGAGGTCGGCAACAATACCGTCAAAACTCGCCCGGTATGACCAGGTCTCGCGGTAACGAAACAGGCACGGTCGCCAGCAACGCCGGTGGGATACATTGTGCGGCTTGCCGCTCATCTTCCGCCAGGCATTGATAGTTGACGATGAAATGCGCGACATGGCTCAGATACTGCTCGATCAGATGACGATACGGTTCACTGACACGTTCCGGCTTCAATGCCAGCAGCACCCCGTATGCGCGCTGAAGGAAGATTGGGATCATGTAATAGTTCTTGCTCAAGAAAAGTCCCGTTACCTGATTGACGTAGCCCACCAAGGCATAAGTCGGACTGGCCATGCGATAACACTGATCCGGGCAAAGGCGAGGCGAATTGATATGCTCTTGGTATCGCTTGATTTCCTGACGGGCGTCTTTCGCACCTTCGCGTTCATTTCGCACGGCGTTTCCTTTCATGCCTGTTCATGAGCAATATCTGCGACATGCAGGGGATGAAACGAGATAAGGTCGCCGTATCTGGCCGCCGGATGCTGCGGATCATTCTCGATGGTGCCGGTGTACCAGCCTTCCCCTTCATCGATACCCGTCACTAGCACCCACATTCTTTCGCACTGGCCATCTTCGCGCGCACCATCTTCGGCGGCGAAGCGAAAAACCAGTTTCACGCACGAACCGATAGCCAGTTGCTCGCGCACTTCCACAGGCGGAGGCTTGATATCTGTCAAATACTGGGCAAGCCAGATGGCGTCTTCCAGGTAATAGCCATGCTCCGAAAACGAGGGAAACGGATTGTCCTTGAAACGCTCCCAGCTTCCTGCGCCTGCATTCCATTGCGCGCTCCAGCCATAGGGCAAGTCATGCAGGCGCGCCAGCACATCATCGCGACCTATCATGTATGCCAAACTGACGATTTTGACGGAGCTCGATACTGTTGCGCCTGGCTCGCCGTGAAATTGCCAATCCCCTTCGTAATCATGGGACACATGCACGACGGGAGCACCATTCAATACCTCCGTGGTCGTGAAGCAGGCAGTATTGGGGGCATCGGAGAATTTCCAGGCAGTGGTCATCTTGTTTGCGGGATCATCCGCCTCAGTCATGTGCTACAGATCCATCCCCCCAGCCTACGATGTCGCTTGCGGGGGAGATGTATGTGGTGCGCTCGGCTAGCGCTTACTTGGTGCCAACCGCCGTCAGCTGCACCAGTTTGCGCTCGACAAACGCCTGCAACTGGGGAGATAAAGTTTGCAAGCCCTTGGCGCGCTCGAACGCTTGGCGCGCCTGGGCCGGGTGGTTGTCGGCTTGCAAGGCGATGCCGAGCCCCATCCACCAGACGCTGTTGTCGGGCGCCGTCTGCAGGGCCTGCTGGTAGTGCTCGGACGCTTCACGGTAGCGCTGTTCGCGCTGCAGCACGCCGGCCAGGAAGGCGCGGTACTCGCCGCTGTCGCTGGCGTACGGCAGGCTGCGCATGAGGGTGTCGAGGGCCGCCGCGCCGCCGCTGGTCTTGTCCAGCTGCAAACGGGCCAGCATCATGGCTTGCGCCGGCTGTTTCGGGTCCAGCGCCAGGCTCAGCTGCAGCTGGCGGGCCGCCTCGTCCGGGCGCTGCGCTTCGAGCAGCAGGCGCACCAGGGTTTCGCGCGCGCCCTGGTGGCGCGGGTCCATCTGCAGGGTCTGCTGCAAGGCCAGCATGGCGTCGGAAACGCGGCCATCCTGCAACTGGGCCAGCGCGCGCCGGTATTCGTTCTCCACGCGCTGCTGCGCGGTGACTTGCTTGCCGTCGATGATGCGTTCGCTGGCAGCGGGCAATGCCGTCCTTACCATGGGCGCGGCGGCGGGCTTGGCAGCTTTTTCCACGACGCGGCGCAATTCGGCGGGCCGCGCCTTGCTCGGCGCGGGGGCGGCTTCCTCGGCCAGGAACACGGGCTCGGGTTCCGCCGCCGCGACGGGCACGGGCACGAGCGCGGGCGCAGGCGCGGGAGCAACGGCGGCAGGCGCCGGCGCCGGCGCCGGCACGGGAGCCGACACAGGAGCCAAAACAGGCGTGCTGGCCACGCTGACCAGCACGGGCGGCACGGCCGGACGCTTCAGGTAAACCCAGCCCAGGGCGATGGCGGCGGCCGTCAGGCCGGCAGCGCCGCCGAAGACCAGCGCGCGCGACACGCCCCGCTCGCGTTCGGGCACGGAGCGGATGCCGGCCGCGTCGCCGCGTCCATCGGGAGTGCCGCGGGCATCGAGGTCTTGCAACATCTTGTTAATCAGGCTCATCTACAGGCTCATCTTCGTCATCGGTTCAATAAAGTCCAGCTCACGCCGCAGGCGGCGGCCAGCACGCCGGCGCCTGCCAGCCATGGCCACGGCTTCCGCCAAAAGCGGCGCGGCTTGCTGGCCAGGGTATCGCTGGCGGCCAGCGCCACGTGGCGGCCGCTCACCTGCTGCCGGCCTTCGCCATACGCCACCATCAGCGCCTTGTGCGCCATGATGTTGATCAGGCGCGGGATACCCCCGGACGCCTGGTACAGCTTGCCCACGCCGCCACGGCTGAACAGGCGCGCGCCATCGAAACCGGCCACGCGCAGGCGGTGCGCCACATAGAAATCCACGTCGTCGCGCGACAACGGACCCAGGTGGTAGTGAAAGGTGATGCGCTGCGCCAGCTGGCGGATTTCCGGCAGGGCCAGCTTGACGTCCAGCTCCGGCTGGCCGAACAGCACGATCTGCAGCAGCTTGCGCTTTTCCGTTTCCAAATTCGTCAGCAATCGCAGCGCTTCGAGGCTGTCGACGGGTATCGCCTGCGCTTCGTCCAGGCACAGCAGCACGCGCTTGCCTTGCGCCGCCAGGTTGAGCAAGCGCAAGTTGAGGGATTTGAGCAATTGATGCTGATCAGCATCTTTCTCCAGCAATACATCGAGGTCGTCAGCCAGCGCCAGGATCAGCGAACGGGGCGGCAAGTTCGGATTCGGGATGTAGGCCGTGACGAAGTCCGGCCCCAGCGATTGCATGAACTTGCGGCAAAGAAAAGTCTTGCCGGTGCCCACTTCGCCAGTGATCTTGATAAAGCCCTCGCCATTGCGCGCCGCCACCAGCAGGGTGTTGAGCGCCTTTTGCGACTGCGGGCCGTTGAAAAAGAAACTGGTATCGGGCGTGAGGCCGAACGGCGCCTCGCGCAAGCCGAAATGGGCCTGGTACATTTAGCGCCGCTCCGACGGACGGCGCGGGTCGAGCGCCTCGATGCGCTTGCCCGAATCGAGCAAGTCCTCGTTCCAGCTATTGGCGCCATCGACGATGGTCGGCTTGATCAGCACCACCAGTTCGCGCTTCTGAATCACCTGTCCCGTGTTGCGGAACAGCGCGCCCAGCACGGGAATATCGCCCGCGCCCGGCACTTGCGAGCGGTCCGCCGTGGTGGCCTGGCGCATCAGGCCGCCGATGGCGACGATGCGGCCATCCTGGCTGCGCACCATGCTGTCCATCTCGGACGTGCTCGATGCGGCCAGCGGCAGTTTCAGCGAACCGGCGCTGCCCAGGTCGATTTCCTTGCTGATGGTCGACACCTGGCTGACGGATGGGTGCACGTGCAGGATGATGTTGCCATCCGCATCGATCTGCGGCGTCACGTCAAGCACCACGCCGGAAAAGAACGGTTGCAAGGTCACATTGGGGCTGGTGGTAGCGCCGCTGGCCGTCGTATTCGTGGTGGTCGACACGCCCGTCACGTAAAACTCGTCCGTGCCGATCTTCAGCACGGCCTTCTGGTTATTCATGGTGGCGATGCGCGGGCTCGACAGCACGTGCACGGAGCCTTGCGATTCCAGGAAGGAAATCATGGCCGCAAAATTGGCCGTCTGGAAAGCCAGGCCAAACATGGAACCGGCCGAATTCGCCGCCGAACTGAGGCCAAAGCCGCTGCTGGCCGTCAAGCCGCTGCCATTCGTCATGTTGGGCGGCTGGCCGCCATTGAACGGCAGCGGCGCCAGGGTGCCGCCCGGCTGGATGAAGCCCGTCGAAATGCGGTTCGTGTGGCCGCTCTTGATCGAGGCAAACGAGGCCCAGTTGATGCCCGTCTGCGTGTTGTCGTTGAGTTCGACTTCGAGGATTTTCGCTTCCAGGATCACCTGGCGGTCGACGGACAGTTGCGTGGCCTTCAAATACATGTCGACATTGCGCAGCTCTTCCGGCATGGCGCGGATGACGATCACGCCCGACTGCGGGCTGAGCACCACTTGCCGCCCGCCTTCGGCGCTGCCGACGATGGCTTCCAGCGCCGCCTTCAACTCCGGCCAGAAATCCGCCGTGGACGAAGTCGTCAGGTTGCTGCTGTCCAGCGTACGGCCGCCCTGGCCGCCATTCGTTTGCTGGCTCTGCTCGTTGTTGTTGCCCTGATTGTTATTGCCGCCATTCCCGCTATTGCCCGAGCCGCCCGAGTTGGTCGAGCCCACGGAACCCACCGACGTCGACGAGACGCGCAGGTTGGAGCTGCCGCGGCGCGCGCCCGTCAGGTAATTGACGTGGAACAAACGCGTCTGCATGGTCAGGGGCTTGATGTAGATCTGCGTGCCCTCGACCTTGTAATCGTAGCCATACAGTTCGCGCACGGCGTCGAGCGCCTGGAACAGGGTCACGTCCTTCAGATTGGCGGAAATCGTGCCGCCGATGTCGGGATGGACCAGCATGTTGTAGCGCGTGCCGGCCACGATGGAGGTGAAGAACTGGCGTGCCGGCACATTGTTGAAAGCCACGTTGAAGCGCTCGTCGAGCGCCGCGCGGGCCTTCGGCAATTGCTGGGCCAGGGCCGCCACGGGCGGCAGCAGCGCCGCTTCCACGGCGTCCGGCTGGGCCGTGGGCGCCGTGGTGGCCGCCGCGCCCTTGACGGCATCGGTGATCGCATTGTAGGTGTCACGCTTGACGGGCGCGACGTTGCAGCCGCCCAGGCCCAGGCTGACGCTGATGACAGCCGCCATCGTACTGATCTTGAACATGCTCGCCTTGTGTTGATTGAGTTGCTTGGCCACTTCTTCTACTCCTGCTTGCGGTCGGTCTTGCGACCGGTCTTATTGTCGGTCTTGCTGCTCGGATACAGCTTGAAGGTTTCCAGTGATTTTCCACGCCGCAACACGACAGCCGTGTCGTGGATTTCCGTCACCACGGCATCGCCCACCTTGCTGCCGACCTTGACTGTCTGGCCATCGATGACGGCCAGGCGGCGTCCGCCCGGCTGGGTGGAGATGAGCACCGATTGCAGCTGCGGCCGGGCCGCGACGACGGGCGCGGCACTGGCCGGCGCCCACAGGGCCGCCGGCGGGCGCGTCGGGTCGTCCAGCGTCTGTGCCTGCACGCCCGGCCATGCCAGGCTCAGTGCCAGGAAAGGCGCCAGCAGCGCGGGACCGAAGGTCAAAGTGCGATCCATGTATCGTCCATGCTGAGGGTATGTAAGGTCAGGGTCAGGGTGGCGCCCGGGTAGCTGGCAGAATCGAGGTGGGCGGCGCCCCAGAAGACGCGCGTCGGCATCGCTTGCAGCGCCTGCATGTATTGCACCATGTCGGCATAGCTGCCTTGCAGCACCACTTCCACGCCATGCTGGTGCAGCAAGGGTGCCGGGCTCGGTGCCTTGGCAGCGGCATCGACGTTCGCGGCATCGGCCTGGCGCACACCCACGGCGCTGGCGGGCAAGGTTTTCAGCGACACCACGCGCAATTCGGCATGCCGGCGCAGCAAGTGCTCGAGCAAGGTGACCATGCGCTCGGGCGCCACCAGGCCATGCTGCTGCTCGCGCAGCGCCTGCGCCAGCGACGCCGTTTCCGCCTGCAAAGCCACCAGGCGCGTGCGCGCTTCCTGGTCGGGATCGGTGGCGTGGGCGAGCATGGTCAGCTCGATTTCCTTGTTCGTCGCGGTCAACAGGCTTTGTTTTTGCGCAATGCTCGCTTCCAGCGCGGCGCGTTTCGCCAACAGGGGATTGAAGCTCATGAAATAAAACACGAACAGGACGGCGGCCGCAGCGGCGCCAAACACCATCAGCCGCTCGCGCAGGCTGAGGGCGTCGAAGGCGGTGGCCCATTTCTTCAGCAAGGGCAGCATCAGCGTGTTCCTCCAGCAACAGGTTTTGCCGGCGTGGCGGCACGATCTGCAGATTGCAGGCTGAACGCGATATAAGGCAGGCCAGGCGTCTTGCCCTCGGCCACGGCCGGCTGCTCGGGCTGGCCGATGTCGAGGCTGGCGAAGGTCTTGCCTTTCAGTACCTCCTGCTGGCCCAGACGCGTGATGTAGGCGGGCAGCAGCGACGCATGCAAGGCGCGGCCCTGCAAGCCGAAATCATTGCCGGCGCCGGCGATATCCACGCCCGTCAGCCATACGCCCTCGACCCTGGCCTGCGCCAGCGCGCGGAAATAGCCGGCATAGCCGCGGGTATTGCCCAGCTTGCCGCTTTCCAGCACGTTTGACGCATCCTGCAGCAACTGGCGCTGCGCCTCGACGGCCGCCAGTTCCTGCGCCAGGGCCGGGTCTTTCTTGCGTGGAGGAAAATCGCGCAGAATCTGGTCGCGCTTCGCCTCGCCTTGCGCCAGCGCCGCCTTGACGCCCGCTTCGCGCTGTTCCAGGCTGGTCAAAGCTTGCTGGGCCAGCACGCCCACGGCCAGCAGCGCCAGCGCCAGGCCGCCCAGGCCCAGGCTGGCCGTGCGCGCCGACATATGGTGTTTTTTCAGTTCAAACTGGGGATTGAACAGATTGATCTGCTGGCTCATGCGCCCTTCCCTTCGTGCTTGCCCGGGTGCAAGCCAACCTCGCGCAAGCCTGCGCCGATGGCCAGGAAGTAGCGCGCCTGCATGGCGGGGTCGCGCAGCTCGGGGGCCTGCGACAAGTCCAGCACCGTGGCCAGGTCCAGCTGCTCGACGGGCATATAGAGATTGTCGGCCAGGTATGCGTGCAAGCCGTCGGCCGCGCCCGTCATCAGCATCAATCGGGACAGCGAAATGAAATGGAACTGGCGGTCGAAGTGGTCGAAGGAGCGCTGCAGTTCCAGGGTGACGCGGTCGTAGTACTGGCTGGCGTCGGGCGACTGCAATTGCGTCACAGTCACGTCGATGCGGCGCGCCTGGTACAGTTCGCCATTGAAACTCATGGTCAGCAAGCCGCCGTCGCCATCGAAAGACAGCACGGCGATGCCGCGTCCCGGCGTTTCCAGCAAGGTGGCGATATTACGCTGCGCCATCTCGGGGATATCGATCACGGACAGGCCGATCTTGCATTCCGCGTATAGCGCCTGGCGGCGCGACACGGCGCTGTTGCGCGCGGCGACGGCAAACACGCTGCTGCCCCGCTGGGTGCCGTTCGGGTCGCCGGGGATGTCGAACACGTCGATGGTGGCCTCGGCCAGGGGAAAGTCCAGCATGTCTTTCAAACGCCAGCCCACGGCCGTCTTCAGCTCCTCGCGCGGCACGGCCGGCGCTTCCAGCGACAGCAGCTGGTACTCGCCACCGGCCAGCACGCTGGTGCAGTGGCGCGCTGACGCCTGCAGCTCCTTGCCCAGTTTTTCCAGCACCTCGGCCGGAGCAGGCCGCGCGGCCGCCTGGTAACTGGCGCCCCGCACGCGCGGCATGCCGCCGGCGGGACGTTCGACAACGACAGCGCTGACGCCTTCGCGGCCAAACGCCGTGGCCAGCCAGCCATCGTACTTCTTTGCTCTTGCGAATAAACCCATGCGAACTATCCAGTGTAAGTGCCTGCCCGATCTTGTCGCGCAGATAATGCATCCAGCCAATTTTAATTCATGAAGCCAACTTTATTGTGTAAAAACAATAAATTAGCGATCTTTTTTTCACCTAGTTGACCTTACTGCGACAACACGGCTTGCAGGCGGCGCTGGACATAATCCGCGTTATTGCCCGCATTCGGACAGCCGCCGGCTCCTGGCTGGTTGCAAGCCGTGGCCGTGATGGTCCAGCTGGTCAAGGTGCCGGGCCCCGTGGCCGTGCTGCATTGCACGGTGACGCTGAACGCCGACAGCGTCGTGCCGGCCGGCAAGCTGAACGTGCTGGCGCCGAGACATGCCGCGCCAGTGGTCAGGCCAGCGCTGATCTGTTTCTGCAGCCCCCATTCGAGGCCGGCACGGGCAGCCTGTTCGGCGCGCACGCCCTGCACGTCCATCGCCGATTCCGTCTGCTGGAAGGTGGAGATATTCACCATCACGGCCGCCAGCGCGGCCAGCACCACCAGCAGGAAAATGGCCGTGACGAGGCTGAAACCGCGCATGCGGCGCGCGCGGTGGCGCAGCAAATGCGTCATGGCGTATTCCTCGCCTGCACCTGTTGCACCAGGCGCAGCACGCCCGTATTGCTGTTCGCCGCGCCCAGGCTCAGGCTGATATTCACCAGGCCCCGCTGCACATTGGCCAGCACGGTGTAGCTGAAGGCGCACCCCGTTACCTGGCGCGCCAGCAGTGCGCCATCCTTCAAGTCCGCCGCAACCGGCTGGGTGGCCTGGATGGCATAGCCCGCGTAACGGGTCAAGGTGCCGGTCGCCAGATCGCACGCATAGGTCACGGGCGTCGACACCACCTGGAAACGGTTCGACGGCGACGGCAGCGGCGCCGGCGCCGTCGCGAAAGGATAGCTGCCAAGCGTGACGACATTGCCGGCCACGCCCGTCACTGCCGCGCGGTTGCAGCCGGTCGCCGCGCTGCAGGAATAGGCGTCGTTCGGCGTGTAAGCTCCCCCCAGGTTGTAGACGACGATCTGGTCGCCCACGCTGATCGCCTGGCGCGCGCCCAGCGCATTGGCGGGCATGGCGCCGACGACGCTAAAAGCTGGTGAGGCGGGGGTGGTCTCAAAGCTCAGCACACTGCCCAGTCCCGACGGGTCGCTGTCGCTCAGGTAGCGTCCGCCCGTCTTGGTCAGCAGCAATTCCAGGAACAGGCCGTTGTTCGAGACGCGCACGCTGTTGGGCAGGGCCAGGCGCACATCGCGCGTCAGGCGGCGCGCCGCCGTATCGGCCGTGTCGGCCAATGCCGCGCGCGCCGCGACATCCATATAGCCCTGCACGGGCACGCGGATGAAGACGGCGACCATGGCGCCGATGATGCCCGTGATGACGATCACGATGACCATCTCGACGAGGGTAAAGCCGCGCGGACGGCGCCTGGCGTTAAGGAAATTTTTCATGGGATACTGTTCGGCGCATAGCGCACGCGATAGCCGTCGAGCACGATCTGCTGGTCCGCATACGGCACCGTCACCTGGATACGCAGACCTTCCGTGGCGGGCAAGCCGTTCAGGGCTGCCTGGGTGATCACCACAGAGGCAACGTATTCCTGGGGGGAACCTGCAGCCCAGACGGCGCCCTGCGCATCCGTCTTGTAATTCGTGGCCGTGCCATACGCGCTCACGTAATCGTTGACGTTGTCGAAAGGCCGCGTCACGCCGTCCGCCTCTTGTCCGGCCACTTCCGGGATGGCGCAGCCGGCCGGGCTGGTGGCCGTTTGCGCGGCAGGGTCTTGCGGATCGCAATACGTGAAACGCGCCAGCTGGATTTCTTCCAGCATGCCTTCGGCAATCGCCAGCGCCTGCTTGCGCAGCTGCGGGTCGGCGCTGTGCTTTGTCGTCAGGCTCATCACGCCGAGGATGGCGGACGAGGCCAGGCCGACGATGACGATGAACAGCACCAGTTCGATCAGGGTCACGCCGCGTTCACGCCGGCGCCGCTGGCTAATGGACATAGCCCGTCTCCCCCTCGACCGTGACGACGCGCGGCGTGCCCTCGCCCCGGATGCTGATCTTCAGCCGCGCAGGGAAAGCCGATGGCGCCGGGAACACATCGCCCTGCGCATATGGCTGGCCCAGCGCATCGAAATAAAAGCTGGGCTCGCCTGTCACATCGGTGGACAGGGCAACGCCGGACGGACGGCCTTCGCACAGCCAATTGTTCCCCGGGCAATACTGCTGCGTCTCCTTGCTGCCGCTGTTCTTGCCCGTGGGCGGCACCACCTTCTGCTCATCGCTGCATCCGGCATCGAAGCACAGCGCCACGCTGTTGGCATCGATGTGCACAAACACGGCACGGTTTTGCGCCACCGCCAGCTTTTGCCCGTAGCGCACGATATTCGTCACCTGGTCGGCAAAACTGCGCGCGTCAAAAGTGTCGCGCTGGAAAAACCGGTTGACGGCAAACGTCGCCAGCAAGCCCGCCAGCACCAGCACGGCCACCAGCTCGATCAAGGTGAAGCCGCGCGCAGCCGTACGCCGCAGGGAGCCTGGCGGCCCTGCTTGGCGATGCGGATGCGGAAAGTCTGTCGGTGGCTGCTGCAATGGATGACCCGTAAAAAAGCCCAACGGGCTGGCGCCTGGGGTTGGGCTGGTGGTGCGCAAGAAGAGCCAGGATCTGGCCTGAACCTTCTTGCCGATGGCGAATGGCTTACTTGCAGGTCAAGGTACTTGCCTTGAGATCGACAGTCAGGGCACCGCCTGCAGCGGCAGGGGCCGTATAGACCACCGAGCAGTCCTTGCGCGCGGCATTCGCGGTCACATCCACAGTCACGGTCAAGGCCGTACCAGCGATAGCCAGGCCATAATCTTTGTCTGAAAGACCTGCAGCGGCCTTGATACCTTCCGCAGTCGGATAGCCGAACTTCCCGACGACAGTCACACCTTCCATGGCGATATCATCAGCTGCGCCACCACTCACCAGATACTGGGCATGGTACAGCGCCGCACCTGCCTTGATCGCGCCAGCAGCCGCCTGCATCTTGGCCACGCGTGCATCGGTCGACATGTCGATGAATTTAGGAATCGCCGTGGCGGCCAGGATGCCGAGGATGACGATGACGACGATCAATTCGATCAGGGTAAAACCTGCCTGGGCGCCGCTTTTCATACTACGTAAAGACTTGTTCATTCTTGCTTTCTCCAAAATCAAATAAAAAAACTTCAAAACCAACGCCATGAAACTGTCGCTGCACCGGACCAGGAAGCGCGTCAGTTTGCTGCCGATTCCGGCGCTTTCCACACCACGATATCGGGCTCCTGGGCGAGCTTGTCAAGATCGGCGTCTGCACCCGGCAAGGTTACCTTAAATTTCACTGCATCAACCCCTGTAGTGGGAAAAATATTGCCTTTACTAAACAAATAGATGATTTTTTGTTCTTTTTTGTCGTACAACCAATTCCCTGTTGGTAATTTCGCAAGGTCCGCCTGCGCGAACTCGCCCAGGTAGTTGGCTGGCTTATCCATCAGCCAGTCGAACGGGTTTTGCCGCGCCAGCGCCGGCATCCTGTCGCGCCGGTCCGCCAGGTACAAGTGCAGCACCTGCACCCGCAAACTGGTGCGCAAGACGCCCAGCATCTGCGCCACGGCCACCTGCTGCGCCTGCTGCTGGTAATAGCTGACCCGGTTCAGGAACACGGCCATCAGAATGGCAAACACGCCCGCCACCACCGCCAGTTCGAACAGGGTGAAACCGCGCTGGCGGAGCGGTTTTCTCATCAGTGCAGGGCCGCCCGGCCCAGGTCCCAGATCGGCAGGAAGATACCCAGCGCCAGCACCAGCACCATGGCGCCGAGGAAGACGATCAAAATCGGCTCGATCTGCGCCGACAGGGTCTTCAGCTCGTAATCGACCTCGCGCTCGTACATGTCGGCGATCTCGTCCATCAGGTCGTCGAGCGAACCGGATTCCTCGCCCACGGCGATCATCTGCAGCACCACGGGCGTAAACACGCCGGCCGCCACCGAGGTGCGCAGGATGCTTTCGCCCCGCTCGACGCCGTCGCGCATCTGCTCCACGCGCGCGCTCAGATACGTGTTGTCGACCGTTTGCGACACCACCGTCAGGGCCTGCACGATAGGCACGCCGCTAGTGCTCGACAGGGCAAAACTGCGCGCGAAGCGGGCCATCGTGCCCTTCAGGATGATCTTGCCGGCGATCGGCAGGCGCAGCTTGGCGCGGTCCCATTTATACAGACCCTCTTTCGTGCGCAGCCAGGCGCGCCAGCCGAAAAAGCCGCCCACGCCCAGCATCAGCAAGATGGGCCAGTACGTCACCGTAAAGCGCGAGGTGCCGATCAGGATGCGCGTCATCAAGGGCAGTTCCGCATGGAAACTGGCAAACACCTTCTCGAACTGGGGAATGACGAAGATATTCACCACCACCATGGCAGCGAGCATGGCGAAGACGACGAAGGTCGGGTAGCGCGTCGCCGTTTTCACGCGCGCGCGCATGTCGCGGTCGAATTCCAGGTGGTCGAACAGGCGCAGGAATACTTCGTCGAGGCGCCCCGTCATTTCACCCACGCGTACCATCGACAGATAAAACGGCGTGAAGATGGCGGGATGGCGCGCCATGGCGGCCGACAGTTCGCGGCCCGCGTCGAGCGACTCGCGCACATCCTTGATGATGCGCCCGAACGCGGGACTGATGGCGGACTCCTGCAAGCCGGCCAGGCCACGCATGATGGGCACACCCGCCTTGAGCAGGGTGTACAGCTGGCGGCTGAACAGCTGCACATCCATGGGCGTGACTTTTTTCTCGGTCAGCCTGGCCCACCAGCCCAGCTGGTTGGCGCCGGCCTTCGTCACCGTCTGCCTGGTGGCGCTGATGTCGACGGGCGTGCTGCCGCCCGCCATCAACTGGTCGGCCACGGCGCCGCTGTCGGCGCCTTCCATCACGCCGGTCAGCAGTTCGCCACTGGCGCTGCGCGCCTTGTAGGAGAAAAACGGCACCTCAATCCTCGCTCTGGTTGCTGATGCGCATCGCTTCCATCACCGTCGTACGGCCCTGCACCACCAGCTGCACGGCGTGGCGGCGCAGGGTTTCGCCCGCCATCTGCGCCGTCGCCACCTTCATGAAGTGGGAAGGATCGGCATGGTTGGCGGCGTCGGCCACGGCGCGCGTGATTTCCAGCAATTCGTACACGCCCGTGCGGCCCCGGTACCCCATGCCGTTGCAATGCGAACAGCCCTTGCCGTGGAAATACTGGTTGCGCTCGACCAGCTCGCCCAGTTCCAGGCGCAGCCATTCGTATTCGTTCGGCGTGGGCGCGTACGGCGTACTGCAGCTTTCGCAGATCACGCGCACCAGGCGCTGCGCCAGCACGGCTTGCAGCGAGCTGCCCACCATGTAGCGCGGCACGCCCATGTCCATCAGGCGCAGCGGCGTGCTGATGGCGTCGTTCGTATGCAGGGTCGACAGCACCAAGTGGCCCGTCATGGCGGCGCGCAGGCCGATTTGCGCCGTTTCCTGGTCGCGCATCTCGCCCACCAGCACGATGTCGGGATCCTGCCGCAAGGCCGAGCGCAGCACGCGCGCAAAGTTCAGCTCGATCTTGTCGTTGACTTGCACCTGGTTAATGCCGGGCAAGCGGTACTCGACGGGGTCTTCCACCGTGATGAGCTTTTTTTCCACGGAATTGAGCTCGGACAAGGCACAGTACAGGGTCGTCGTCTTGCCGCTGCCGGTCGGCCCCGTCACCAGCACGAGGCCGTTCGGACGGCTGACGATGGCGCGGAACTGCGCCACCAGCGCGGGCGGCATGCCGATGGCGTCCAGGCGCAAGGTCGTGCCGCCCTGGTTCAGCAAGCGCATCACCACCGATTCGCCGTACTGCGTCGGCATGGTGGAAATACGCACGTCGATGCGCTGGTTTTTCACGCGGATGGCGAAACGGCCATCCTGCGGCAGGCGTTTTTCGGAAATGTCGAGGTCCGACATCAGCTTCAGGCGCAGCGCCAGGGAACTGGCGATCTTGCTGTCCGCTTCCGTCTGCAGGTGCAGCACGCCGTCGATGCGGAAGCGGATCTGCAGCCGGCCTTCCTGCGGCTCGATGTGGATGTCCGAGGCGCGCACCTGGGTGGCATCCTCGAACACGGATTGCAGCAGCTTGACGATGGGCGCCTCTTCCAGGCCCGGATTGGCGGCCAGTGCGCCGAAGTCGACGGAAACGTCGCCCAGGTCCTGCTCCAGCTCGCGCGTCAGGGTGGAGATATCCTCCGTACGGCGATAGATGCGGTCGATGGCGGCCAGCACTTCCGTTTCATTGACGACAGCGAGCTCGATATGGCGCTTGACCAGGCGCGAGATTTCATCGTACGCAAACAGGTCGGTCGGATCGGACATGCCGACCAGCAAGCCCTCGCGGCGGTCTTCCAGCACCAGCGCGCGGAAGCGCCTCGCCTGGGTTTCCGGCAGCAGCCGCACCAGTTCGGGATTGATGTTGAAAAACTTCAGATTGATGTAGGGAATGTCGAGCTGGCGCGCCAGCGCGCCAGAAATCTGCTCTTCCGTGACGAAGCCGTGCTCGACAAAAACGCGGCCCAGCTTGCGTCCCGAACGCTTCTGTTCCGTCAAGGCTTGGCCCAACTGTTCTTCCGTCAGCAATTTCTGCTGCACCAAAATTTCACCGAGCCGGACTTTCTCTGGCCTTGCCATGCTTGCTCCTCGACAAATTCTTCAGACGCTGCACGCCAGCGGCGCGCGGGAGTATTTTATTCCAGAACCTCTTGTTTCTTAAAGAAAATATATTCCATCGTTTGATTTTTGCGCATTTCAACACTCTGCAAGGAAACACTTGCCGCCCACCTGCGCCCATGGCAATAATGGGGGTCATTCCCCGTCTTGCTGCCGACTATTACCCCTATGAACGCCTACGCCATCGAGTTCCACAACGTGCATCTGCAACTGGCGGGCGGCGCCGTGCTGCGCGGCGTCAATCTGCAGGTGCGCGCGGGGGAACTGTTCGGCCTGGTCGGCGTGAATGGCGCGGGCAAGACTTCCCTGCTGAAATGCCTGCTCGACTTTTGCATGCCGGAGCGGGGCGAGATCGCCATTTTCGGCCAGGCGCACCGCCACGGCGCGGCGCGCCAGCCCCTGTGTTTTCTGCCTGAACGTTTTCAGGCGCCGTATTACCTGACGGGTGGCGACTTCCTGCGCTACCTGGCGCGCCTGCATAATGTGCGCCCCGATGCGCACGCCGAGCAGCAAGCCCTGGACGCGCTGGACCTGGCGCCGGACGCCTTGCTGCGCCCCGCGCGCGACTATTCGAAAGGCATGATGCAGAAACTGGGGCTGGCCGCCTGCTTGCTGTCGGGCAAGCCGCAACTGGTGCTGGACGAACCGATGAGCGGACTCGATCCAAAGGCGCGCGCACAGTTCAAGCAAGTGCTGCGGCAAGCGCGCGCGCAGGGCCGCGGCGCGCTGCTCACCTCGCATGCGCTGGCCGACGTGGAAGAATTGTGCGACCGCATGGCCATCCTGCATGCGGGCCGCATCGTATTTACGGGCACGCCAGCCGAATGCCGCGCGCGGCATGGCGGCGCGACCGATGCCAGCCTGGAACAGGCTTTCCTCAATTGCATCGCGGCATGAACGCCCCGCTCTCCGCGCCGCCCGGACGGCCTTACGCCCCCTCCCCGCACGGCATGTATCTGCGCCATTTCGGCTTGCGCACGGCGCCGTTCGGCATCACGCCGGACCCGGCCTTCTTTTACGCGGGCAATACCCGGGGCGAACTGCTCGATGCGCTGCTGTATGCCGTCACGCAAGGCGAAGGCATCATCAAGCTGACGGGCGAAGTGGGCAGCGGCAAAACCATGCTGTGCCGAATGCTGGCCGAACGCCTGCCGCCCCAGGTCGACGTGCTGTATCTGCTCAATCCCCGCCTGGAACCGGATGACGTCCTGCACGCCATCGCCGCCGAGCTGGGCCTGGCGCTGGACGGATGCCGCGCCGATGCCGTGCTGCACGCCCTGCACGGCGAGCTGATCGCCCGGCATGCGGCGGGACGCCAGGTGGTGCTGCTGGCAGAGGAAGCGCAAGCCATGCCGGGCGCCACCCTGGAAGCGCTGCGCCTGCTGACGAATTTGGAAACGGCCAGCCACAAGCTGCTGCAGATCGTCCTGTTTGGCCAGCCGGAATTGCAGCAGACGCTGGACTTGCCCCAGTACCGCCAATTGAAGGAACGCATCACCCACAGTTTCACCGTGCCGCGCCTGCCGAAGTCCTTGCTGGACGACTACCTGGCATGCCGCCTGGCCGCCGCCGGCCGCACGGCGCCGCTGCTCTTCACGCCAGCCGCGCTGCGCCAGCTGGCGCGCGCCGCGCAGGGCATCGTGCGCAGGGTCAATATCCTGGCCGACAAGTCCTTGCTGGCCGCGTTTGCGGACGATGCGCAGGACATCAGCGCGCGCCACGTGCGCCTGGCCATTGCCGACAGCCCCTTCCACCGTCCGCCCTGGCATGCGGGCAAGCTGCTGGCGGGCGTCTTGAGCGCGCTGATGCTGCTGCTGGCCTTTGCTCTGCTGTGGCAATGGCTGACGAGCAACCAGGGTCAGATGCGCCGCACCGCGCCCGCCGACGCAGCCGCAAGCGCGCTCCAGGCAACCGTTGCGCGCACGCCGCTGCCATTGCAGCCCACGCTGCTCGACAGCAAGCTGGCCGAATCGCGCGACTGGCTGGCAAAGCAAAGACCGCAGCAACTGGTGCTGCAAATTGCCAGCCTGCCCGCCACCGAAAAGGCCGCGGCGGAAAGCTTCCTGCAGCAGGCGCAGCAAGCCATCGGCCTGCACGACCTCCACGTGTTTCGCCTGTCTGGCGCAGCCCCCTCAAACGCCGCCGCGCGCCTGGTCATCGTCTATGGCAGCTTCGCCGACCGGGCCAGCGCCGAAGCCGTTTCGGCCAGGCTGGCGCCCACGTCGCCACAGAAAATATTGCTGAGCGACATAGATAGTATCCGCACGGAAATGAAAGCCGCAGCGCCGCCACAAACAAGGCGTGGCGCCCCCTGACTTTATTTCGGTATATTGCCTCCCGGGCACGCACAGCGATTGCTTTTAGGCGATCATGCTGGGTAAAATTACAAAAGCACAACACGACTTCAAGGGCGAACTTTTCATGAATCAACACCCTATTCCTGTGCTGGCCTCCTGGGTCGCCCTCGCCTGCAGCACCATGCTGTCCGGCTGCGCCACGCATCAAACGCCGCTGTCGCCTGTCCACATCAATGCCGCGCCCCTCCCGGCCGGCGTCATTCCCGAACCTGTGCAGCAAAGCAGCGCACTGGCCGCGCCCCTGCCGGCGCCAAAAATGGAAACCTACAGCGTCACCGTGCACAAGGTGCCCGTGCAATCGCTGCTGTTTGCCCTGGCGCGCGACGCGGGCATGAATATCGATATCCACCCGCAGATCGAAGGCAGCGTCACCCTGAATGCGCTGAACCAGACCCTGCCGCAACTGCTGGCGCGCATCGGCAAGCAAGTCGACATGCGCTACGAAATCGATGGCAAGAACCTGACGGTGTTGCCCGACGCGCCCGTATGGCGCAATTACAAGGTCGATTACGTCAACATGGCGCGCAGCACCAACAGCAGCGTGAATATCGCCACGCAAATTTCCACGGCAGGCGGCGGGTCGAACAATGCCAGCAATCCCGTTGGCAACACGCAGGGCAGTGGCAGCAGCGGCAATAACAATTCGACCACCCTGGTCGTGAATCGTTCGGAAAATAATTTCTGGTACAGCCTGGAAAAGAATATCCGCGACCTGCTGCGCGAAACCACGCTCAACGACGTGCAGGTGGACCCGCTGGCGCAGCTGAACCAGCAATTGACGACCATGCCCGGCCAGCAGGGGCAGCAAGGACAGCAGCAGAACCAGGCCGGCAACGTCCCTGCCGCCGGTGCGACTGGCCAGTACGGCGCCCAGCCGCCGATGCAGTATGGCAACCAGAATGGCAATCCGAATGGAGGTCAATCTGCGCCGAGCCAGCAGGGGACCAGCCAGAACGCCACGCCTGGCCAGCCGCTGGACGCGAACGGCATGCCGCTGTTAAAACTGGCCAACAAGGGCAGCCCCTCGTCCGTCGTCGTGAATGTGGAAGGCGGCTTGATCGCCGTGCGGGCCACGGGGCGCCAGCATGAAAAGATCGCGGAATTCCTCGACGCCGTGTTGCACAGCGCCAAGCGGCAAGTGCTGATCGAGGCAACCATCATTGAAGTGCGCCTGAGCAATGAATACCAGCAAGGCATCAACTGGGCGCGCCTGACGGGCAGCCTGCAGCTGCGCCAGGGACAAGTGGGCACGGCGGCCCTGTCCAGCGGCGTCACGCCGAACGCCACGCCCGGCATCTTCCTGCTCAATTATCTGAAAGACAGTTTTTCCACCACCATCCAGCTGCTCGAATCGTTCGGCAAGGTGAAAGTGCTGTCCAGTCCGAAGATCAGCGTGCTGAACAATCAAACGGCCATGCTGAAAGTGGTCGACAACAATGTCTTCTTTACCATCAAGGTGACGCCTGCCGTGATCAGCTCGACAGGCACCATCACCACGCCGGCCACCTATGAGTCGAAACTGGAAACGGTGCCCGTCGGCTTCGTCATGAGCGTCACGCCGCAGATTTCCGACAGCGATGAAGTCACCCTGAACGTGCGTCCCACCATCACGCGCATCGTGGGCTACGTGCAAGACCCGAATCCGGCCCTCGCCAGCGTGATCAGCCGCGTGCCCGTGATCCAGGCGCGCGAGCTGGAATCGATCATGAAAGTGGGCAATGGCCAGATCGCCGTGATGGGCGGCCTGATGCAGGATTCCGTCGACAACGCCAAGGATGGCGTGCCTGGCCTGTCCAGCCTGCCAATCGTGGGTAATCTGTTTACCTACCGCAATGAGGCAAGCAGCAAGACGGAGCTGGTGATCTTCATGCGCCCCGTCGTGGTCAAGGATGCCAGCGTCGAGGGCGATTACCGCGACTACCGCTACCTGCTGCCCGGCCAGGCGCCGCTCAACAGCCAGCCATACACGGATGGCCCGCCAGCGCCGGCCGTCCGGCCGCAGGCGCGCCTGCAGGGAGACTTCCCATGAGTTTGCTGATGCAGGCGCTCAAGAAGGCCGAGCGCGCCAAACAGAACAGCCTTTCCGACGAGGAGCTGGAAAAGCCGTCCGAAGCCTACGACCAGGTACTGGAACTGGCGCCGGCCGACGCCCTGCCGCCCCGTCCCGCGCCAGCGCCAGCGACCGTGCAGCCGCCAAGCACCTTGCGCCTGGAACCGCTGGCGGACGCGCCCGTGCCGCAACCGGCGCAGAATGCAGCCCAGCCAGATCCACAGCCAGCTGCACAGCAAGGCGCGCAGCCAAGTCCGCAGCAGCCCACTCGCCCCGAACCGCCGCAGGCCAGGCCACGCGCCAGCCGCAGCAATCCGCCGCCGAAAGGCCCCACGGGGCCCATCAGCGTCGATCCGGCCACCGTGCGCCTGGCCGTGCTGCTGGCGATATTGCTGGTGGTGGCAGGTTCCATGGGATATTGGTACTGGCGCGCCAGCACCAGCCCCGGCGCGGGCGCCAACCTGCCCGGCGTGCCCATGCCGCTGACGGACGCTCCGGGCACAACCGGCGTTGCCGGCCCCGTGCTGGTGCTGCCGGCAACGGGTGCCGCGCCGCCCGACGCCATGACGCCCGCCGCACTGCCGCCCGACTATCCGCGCGACACGCGCCAGCAAACAGGTGCTGCGGAGCAGCAGGCGATGATACAGGCGGCGGCCCAGGCCGCCGTGGCGGCGCAGCTGGCGCAGATGGCACCGCCCGCACCGCCCAGCCTGCCGCCCGTGGCGGCGCCCGACAATAGCCAGATCCAGGTGCAGCGCAGTGTCGCCGCGCCGCAAATCAACCCCGGCGTGCAGCAAGCCTACCAAGCCTTCAACGGGGGCCAGCTGGGTTCTGCTCGTCAGCAATATGAAACCGTGTTGCAGCAGGATGCCACCAACCGCGACGCGCTGCTGGGCCTGGCTGCCGTGGCCTTGCGCGAGCACCAGGGCGCGCAGGCGGCGGCGCTGTACGTGCGTTTGCTGGAAATCAATCCCGACGATGGCGAGGCGCTGGCCGGCCTGATCGGGCTGCGCAAGGGCGACGTGGCGCTCAGCGAGGCAAAATTGAAAGCTATCCTGGCGCGCAGCCCCGACAGCGCCCCCGTGCTGTTTGCATTGGGCAATGTGTACGCCAAGCAGCGCCGCTGGAACGAAGCGCAACAGCAATTTTTCCGCGCCTACGGAGCCGCGCCCGGCAATCCCGATTATGCGTTCAACCTGGCCGTGGGCCTGGACCGGCTGAACCAGCCCCGGCTGGCCGCCACGTATTACCAGCGCGCCCTGACCCTGGCGCAAACGACGCCCGCCGCCTTCGACCAGGCCGTCGTGCAAACGCGTTTGCGCGAACTGGCGTCCCCCGCGGCAGCGGCCGAGCCGGCCATCATCACACCCCGTCAGGAATAAGCATCACATGGCAGAACAGGCAAAACTTCCCCTCGGCAAGCTGCTGATCCAGAAAGGCGTGATCAGCGAAGACCAGCTGCGCATCGCCCTGATCGAGCAGCGGCGCAGCAGCGAACCGCTGGGCAAGCTGCTGATCACCCTGGGTTTTGTGACGGAAGCCACCGTGCGCGAGGCCCTCAGCGAAAACCTGAAACAGGTCAGCGCGGATCTGTCCAGCCTGGTGGTCGACGCCATCGCCCTGAAACTGATCCCGAAGGACGTGGCCAAGCGCTACCGCGTGTTTCCCATCGTGTATGAACGGCAGGCGGACAACCTGATCCTGGCCATGGCCGACACGAGCAACATCGTGGCGCTCGACCAGATCAGCGCCATGCTGGTCAAGGGCATCACGATTTCCACCGTGCTCGTCAACGAATCGGACATTTCGCGCGCCATCGACCAGTACTATGGTTTCGAGCTGTCGATCGACGGCATCCTGCACGAAATCGAAACGGGCGAAGTCAGCTATCAAAGCATGGCCTCGCCATCGGACGAGTACAGCCAGCCCATGGTGCGCCTGATCGATGCGCTGCTGGCCGATGCCGTGCAGAACGGCGCCTCGGACATCCATTTCGAGCCGGAACAGTCGTTCCTGCGCATCCGCTACCGCATCGACGGCATCCTGCGGCAAATCCGCAGCCTGCACAAATCGTACTGGCCGGCCATGGCCGTGCGCCTGAAGGTGATGTCGAACATGAATATCGCCGAGGCGCGCGCGCCGCAGGATGGCCGCATCAGCATCAAGTTTTCCGGGCGGCAAATCGACTTCCGCGCCTCGGCGCAGCCCACCACGCATGGCGAAAACGTCGTGCTGCGCGTGCTGGACCGGCAAAAAGGCATCGTCCCGCTGGACGCCCTGGGCCTGGCCGACGCGGAACTGAACTTGCTGAAACTGATGATTGCGCGCCCCGACGGCGTGATCCTCGTGACGGGCCCGACGGGCAGCGGCAAGACCACCACCCTGTATTCGATACTCAACCATATCAATACGGAAAGCGTCAACATCATGACCCTGGAGGACCCGGTCGAGTATCCGATGAACATGATACGCCAGACCTCCGTCAACGAATCCGTCAAGCTGGGCTTTGCCGACGGCATCCGCTCGATGATGCGGCAAGACCCGGACATCATCCTGGTGGGCGAGATCCGCGACCGCGAAACGGCGGAAATGGCCTTTGCGGCCGCCATGACGGGCCACCAGGTATATTCCACCCTTCATACGAGCTCGGCCATCGGTTCCGTCGCGCGCCTGCTCGACATCGGCATCCTGCCCGACATCATGGCCGGCAACATCATCGGCATCGTGGCGCAGCGCCTGGTGCGGCGTTTGTGTCCGCATTGCAAGGAAACCGTCATTGCTGACAACGTCGAGCGCCGCCTGCTGGGCCTGGCCACGGATGAGGCGCCCGTCTCCATCTGCCGCGCCGTGGGCTGCGAGCGCTGCGCGCATCAGGGCTACAAGGGCCGCCTGGCGATCATGGAAATCCTCAAGATGACGGCCGAACTCGATGAGTTGACGGCGCGCCGCGCCAGCAGCCGCGAACTGAAGAACGCAGCGCGCGCGGCCGGCTTCAAGGGCATCGTCGACGACGGCATGCGCCGCGTACTCGAAGGCGTCACCACACTGGAAGAAGTGGGCCGCGTGGTCGACCTGACGGAAAGGCTGGCCTGATGGCGCAATATGTCTACCGCGCCATGGATGCCAGCGGCGCATTGATTCCCGGCAGCATGGAGGCGGCCAACGTGCCGGACCTGGAAGCGCGCCTGCACCGCATGCAGCTCGACTTGATCGACTGCAAGATCACGGGCCAGTACCTGGTGTTGCTGGGCAAGCGGATCATCCACCGCCGCGACCTGATCAATTTCTGCTTCCACATGGAGCAATTGACGGGCGCGGGCGTGCCCATCCTGGAAGGCTTGAACGACTTGCGCGAAAGCACGGACCACCCGCGCCTGCGCGAAGTCGTCACGGATCTGATCGAAAGCATCGAGGGCGGCTTGCCCCTGTCGGGCGCACTGGCCCAGCATGGCGACATCTTCGACGCCACATTCACCAGCCTGATCCTGGCGGGCGAACAGAGCGGCAGGATCGCCGACGTGTTCAAGAACCTGTCGGAAAGTTTGAAATGGCAGGACGAGCTGGCCTCGCAGACGCGCAAGATCGTCATGTACCCCGTCATCGTGGCCATCGTCGTGGCGGCCGTGACGTTTTTCCTGATGATCTATCTGGTGCCACAGCTGACGGCGTTCATCCGCAACATGGGCGGCGAGCTGCCGCTGCATACGCGCGTGCTGATCTTTGTCTCGAATGTGTTCATCGATTACTGGTATCTGCTGCTGGCCTTGCCCGTGCTGCTGTTTTTCGGCCTGCGCGCGCTCATCCGCCGCAGCGAGGCGGCCCGTTATGCGTGGGATGGCTTGAAGCTACGGCTGTGGCTGGTCGGCCCCGTGCTGCACAAGATCATCCTGGCCCGCTTCGCCACGTTTTTTGCCCTGATGTATGCCTCCGGCATCACGATACTCGAATGCATCCGCCTGTCCGAAGGCATCGCCGGCAACCAGGTGGTGGCGGCCGGCCTGCGCCGCGCCGCGCAGCTGATCGGCGAGGGTTACGGCGTGACCGCCGCCTTCCAGCACACGGGGATCTTCCCGCCGCTGGTGATCCGCATGCTGAAGGTGGGCGAGGCAACGGGTTCGCTGGACACGGCCTTGCGCAATGTCAGCTACTTTTACAACCGCGAAGTGAAGGAATTGATTGAAAAAGTGCAAGCCATGATCGAGCCGGCCATGACGGTCATCCTGGGCTTGCTGCTGGGCTGGATCATGCTGTCGGTACTGGGGCCGATCTACGACACCATCAGCACGATCAAAACTTGAGATTCGAGACCTGAGGCCGCCGTGTTCCGCAAACAATTACTTTACATCACCAGCGACACCCTGTACGCCTACGACTGGAACCACGGCGTGCTGGGCCCGGGCCAGGCCTTCCCCGCCAGCGCGGCCGGGCTGGACGGTTTCGCCGCGTGGCTGGAAGATCCGCAGGCACAGCGGCAAGACGTGCCCGCCTACCTGCTGACGGACTTGATCGAGGAAGATTTCCAGCGCCATCTGCTGCCCCACGTGCGTGGCAAGGCGGGCCGTGCCCTGCTCGAGCGGCGCAAGCAGCAATTGCACCGTGACACGCCCTACCGGGGCAGCACCCTGCTGGGCCGCGAAAGCACGGGCCGCCACGATGACCAGGTACTGTTTTTCGCCCTGACCAACCCAAGCTTGCTGCAGCCGTGGACGGAGGCGCTCGAGCACTTGCGCGTGCCCGTGGCCGGCATCTATTCGACCAGTCTGCTCAGTATCGCGCTGGTAAAAAAGCTGTCGATCGCGCACGAACACCTGCTGCTGGTGACGCAGCAGTCGGGCGGCTTGCGGCAAAGTTATTATGAAAAAGGCCAGCTGCGCTTTTCACGCCAGACGGCCACCATCGCGCTCGACGGCGTGGCCGTGAATATCGCGCTGGAAACGGAAAAAACGCGGCAATTTCTCACCAGCATACGCATGCTGGCGCGCGGCGACGTCTTGAATACCGTCATCCTGGCGCCGGCCGCGCAGATCGCCAAGCTCGAATTATTGTGCGACAACGGCGTGGAAGTGGCTTACCACTTCATCGACCTGCAACTGGCCGCCGGGCGTGTCGGCTTGCGCCAGACGCCGACGCTGGCCGACGAATTGCTGCTGACCTTGCTGGGCAAGCATCCGCCATCCAGCCACTATCCGCCCGGCGCGCTGGCCCGCTACTACCACTTCCAGCGCGCGCGCAAGGCGCTGTATGGCGCCAGCGCGCTGATCGGCGCGTCAGCAGCCCTGTGGTGCGTGATCAATCTGCTTGGCGGCATAGCCGACGGGGCCGGCACGCAGCGCCTGGCGCAGGAAACGGCGTCCTACCAGGAACGCTACCGCAGCGTCATGTCGACGCAGCCGCCGGCGCCGGCCAAGACGCAGAACATGAAAGTGGCCGTGACCCTGGGCCAGATGATCGCCAGCCAGGCGCCGGAACCGGGCCGCCTGCTGGGCATGCTGAGCGCCGCGCTGGACCAGGCGCCGCAGGTTGCGCTCGGCCAGCTGCACTGGCATGCGGGCGGGGCGCCCGCGCGCGCGGCCGGCGGCCAGCCACCGCAGCAGCAGGCTGCGAGTTCGCCGCCCGGCAGCGCCATGGCCGGCATTCCGGTCGCGCCGCCGCAGGCGCTGCGCCTGGAAGCGGACGTGGCCATGCCGAACAATGACTACCGCGCCGCGCTGGCTGCCATCACGGCCTTCGCGCAAACCCTGGCGCGCCAGCCGCGCATGCAGGTGACGATCGAGGAAACGCCGCTCGACCTGCGTCCCAGCGCGGCCCTGTCCGGCAAGAGCGCCGCGCCGGCGCCGGACAGCCAGGCCCGGTTTACCCTCTTGCTGGAGTGGCAGCCATGAGCGGCCCCGTCAAGCAGCCGCCCCTGCCCGGCATGCAGCGCGCTGCCACGCCCACGCGCACCCTGCCCGCGTGGCTGGGCGAACTGCGCCTGGTGCGCCGCGCCCTGCTGTGCTTTGCCCTGACCTTGCTGGCCAGCGTAGTGCTGCTCAGCCTGAGCGCCGCCTACCGCACGCGCGAAGCGCAACGGCTGTACCTGGCCCAGCACACGCGCGCGGCGGCGGCGACCCTGTTCAACCACGTGGAAGCGGAAAAGCAGGAAATCCGCGCCTACGAACCGCAATTCCTGGCCCTGCGCCAGCGCGGCCTGATCGGCGAAGAAAACCGCCTGGCCTGGATCGATGCCATCCGGCGCAGCCAGGAACAGCGCAAACTGCTGCCGATCAGCTATGACATCAGTCCGCAGCAAGCGCTGAAGGTGCCGCTGCCCATGGAGATGGGGCAATATCATTTGCACGGCAGCCGCATGCGCCTGCAGATGGATTTGCTGCATGAGATGGATTTGCTGAACCTGTTTGACGATTTGCGCCAGGCCGGCTATTTCGCCGTACAGGATTGCACGCTCAAGCGCCACGGAGCGGCCGGCAGCCAGGCAGCGCCCGCCCTCGGCGCCGAATGCGAGCTGCTATGGCTGACCGTCAACAGCGTGCCCGTACCGGAGCGGCCATGAAGCGCACCCTGATCCTTGGCGCGCTGCTGGCCGGCGCCGCGCTCACTGTCCATGCACAGGCACAGCAGCTGGGGCGCTTGTTCCTGTCGCCCGAGCAGCGCACCCAGCTCGACGCGCAGCGCTACGGGCCGCCGCCATCCGATCCCGCCCTGGCTGCGGCGGCGCCACCACCGCCGCCACCGCCCGCCCCGCCCGTGGAATTGAATGGCGTGGTGCAGCGCAGCAGCGGCCACTCCACCGTCTGGCTGAACCAGGAAGTGCAGAACGAACCGCACAATCGCCTTGCCGACGGCAAGCCCGGCACATTGACCCTGCGCCTGTCGAACGGCCAGGTGGTGCTGCTCAAACCCGGCCAGCGCTACGATCCGGCCAGCGGCACGGTCACCGAGGTGCAGGAGACGCCGCCATGACGCCACGCCAAACTCGTTGCCACCCTCGTCGCCAGCGCGGCGCCGCCCTGTTGCTGCTGGTGGCCGTGCTGGGCCTGGGCGCGGCCAGCCTGCTGATCAGCGCCTTCGGCCGCGGCACGGGCGAGGCCGAACGCCAGCAGCGCACCCTGGCCACCCTGGCGCAAGCACGCGAAGCCTTGCTGGGTTTTGCCGCCACGCAAGGCCGGCTGCCACGTCCGGCCGCCTCCGCCCTCGACGGGCGCGAACGGGCCGCCGACTGTGCCGACGATGCCGCATGCAGCGGCTTTTTGCCGTGGGTCGCGCTGGGCGTGGACGGTGTTGATGCCTGGGGCAAGCTGCTGCGCTACAGCGTCACGCCGGAAATGGCGCGCGCGCCCATCGTCTCGTTTTCCGCTATCGCCAACAGGGTCGTGCTCGAACGCGACGCGCGCGGCGAATTCGCCTTCGTGGCGGGCCAGGCACAATGCAACGTCAGCGCCCAATGCCTGCCCGTCGTACTATTCTCGCAAGGCAAGGAGCATCACGGCACGTCCGCCAGCGGCGTGACGCAGATCAATACGGCGCGCGGCAATATCGACGAAGCGGCCAACGACAGCGACAGCCGCAGTTTCATTGCCCGCCCCGCCACCGGCAATGCCGCGCTGCCCGGCGGCGCCTTCGACGACATGCTGACCTGGATTACCTTGCCCGCCCTGTACCAACGCATGCGCGCCGCGCGCAACCTGCCATGAGCGTCCTCCATGCGCGCCGCCAAAGCGGCTTTTCCCTGATCGAGATCGCCATCGTGCTCGTCATCGTCGGCCTGATGATAGGCGGCCTGGTCACGCCATTGACGGTGCAGCTGGAGCAGCGCAAGGTGGCCGAGACGCAACTGGCACTGAATGAGGCGAAGGAAGCGCTGACGGGCTACGCGCTGCGCTACGGCTACCTGCCGTGCCCCGCCGCCTCCGCCATGAGTGGCCTGGAAGACCGGCGCGGCACGCGCTGCACGGGCGAAAAACGCGCCGGGTTCCTGCCATGGGCCACCCTGGGGCTGCGCCAGGGCGACAGCTGGAACCATCTGTTCCGCTACAGCGTGACGCCGGCCTTCAGCGACAGCGGCCAGCTTTTCAACCTGACCACACCGCGCGACATCAGCATCATCACGCGCAATGGCGGCGCCCTGCTGCAGGCGACGGCCTTGAACGACATCCCCGCCATGATCATGTCGCATGGCAAGAACGGTTTTGGCGCCACGGGCGTGCAGGGCCAGCGCCAGGCTGTGCCTTTCGGCAACAATGTCGACGAGCGCAACAATGCATCGAACGCCACCACCTTCATCAGCCGCGCCGCCAGCGGCCCGCAGCAGCCGGGCGGCGAGTTCGACGATCTCGTCGCCTGGGTGTCGCCGAACATCCTGTTCAACCGCATGGTGGCGGCGCAAAGGCTGCCCCGCTGATGCCGATGCTCTTGCCCGCCCTCACCATCGCCCGCTACACGCTGCTCGAAGCGCTGCGCAGCCGCCTGCCGTGGCTGTTCCTGCTGGCCGCCTGCGGCGCCGCCGCCCTGGCCGGCTTCCTGCAGCAACTGGCGCTGACGGAAAGCGGCGCCGTGCAGGCGGCCCTGCTGGCGGCCACCCTGCGCCTGGCCAGCATTTTCCTGCTGGCCACCTTCATTATTACCAGCATGGCGCGCGAAGCGGCCGACCGGGGCCTGGAATTGCTGCTCGCGCTACCCATGCCGCGCGCCGCCTACCTGCTGGGCAAGCTGCTGGGCTACGGAGCGCTGGCGGCCGTGCCCGCCATACTCTTCGGCCTGTTGATGGCGCTGTTCGCCGCGCCCGGGCAATGCGCGCTGTGGGCGCTGTCGCTGCTGGGCGAACTGTGGATCGTCGCCGCCTTCAGCCTGCTGTGCGCGGCCAGCCTGCAGCAGGCCCTGCCTGCGCTGGCCGCCACCGGCGGCTTCTATCTGCTGGCGCGCATGCTGGGCAGCCTGCAACTGCTAGCCCACGGCCCGCAAGCGGGCGACTCCTGGCCGCAGCGCGCCATGACCGGCGCCATCGATGTGCTGGCCCTGTTGCTGCCCCGCCTCGACGCCTTTACACGCACGGAGTGGTTGCTGTACGCGACGGGCGACTGGCAAGCCCTGGCCAATGTAGCGGCGCAAACCTGCATTTATGTGGCCTTGCTGGCCAGCTGCGCGCTGTGCGACTTTTACCGCAGGAACATCTGATGGCGGCGACCACCCAGCGTCCCTGGTCCAAGGTGCCGCGCCCCCTGTGCTGGCTGCTGGCGGCATGCCTGCTGCTGCAGCTGGGCTGGCGCCTGGCGCAGCAGCATGCTCCCGCCCAGGCGCGTCCGCTGCCCGCCGCGCCGCCGGCTGGCGTGGCGCGCCTGGCCAGCCTGGGCGAGCCGCTGGCCATGGCTAAGGCCATGCTGCTGTACCTGCAGTCGTTCGAAGACCAGGCCGGCGTCAGCCTGCCGTGGCGCGAACTCGACTATAACCGCCTGGCCGGCTGGCTGGAGACGGCGCAAACGCTCGATCCGCGCAGCCGGTATGCGCTGGTGGCCGCCAGCGAAGTGTATGCCGGGGTAGCCGACCCGCAGCGCGCGCGGCGCATGCTCAATTTTGTCGCCGCCAGCTTTGCGGCCGACCCGCAGCGCCGCTGGCCCGCCATGGCGCAGGCGGTGCTGGTGGCAAAACACCAGTTGCACGATTTGCCGCTGGCGCTCGGCTATGCGCGCGCGCTGCGCCAGCAGGCGACGGGGCCGCATGTGCCGGCGTGGGTGCGCGAAATGGAAGCGTTCATCCTGGAAGACATGGACCAGCTCGACGGCGCCCGCCTGGTGATCGGCGGCCTGATCGCCAGCGGCCAGATCAGCGACCCGCACGAACTGGCGTTCCTCGCGCGCCGGCTCGACGAGCTTACCAAGAAGAAAGCAAGGGCGGCGCCATGAGCCGCTGTCCGAAAGGCCATGCGCATCCGGCATCAATTGCAGTAAACTGCCATCTCAAGCTGTCGTACTTTTTTTCAAGGAAACCCCATGCCCCCACGCCGCCAGCACGGCTTTACGCTCGTAGAAATCGCCATCGTCCTGGTCATCATCGGCTTGCTGCTCGGTGGCGTGCTCAAGGGGCAAGGCTTGATCGACAGCGCCAAGGTGAAAAACATCATCCAGCAATCGAATGCGCTGACAGCCGCCGTCAACGCCTACCAGGACAAGTTCCGCGCCCTGCCCGGCGACGATATCCAGGGCACCGTGCACGTGCCCAATTCGGCCGGCAATGGCAATGGCGACGGCCAGATCGGCGATGGCCAGCCGCGCGAATTCACCCTCGCGCCGCAGCACCTGGCGCTGGGCGGCTTCATTACCGGCTCGTTCAACGGCACTTCGCAATTCATGACCAGCGCCCAGGGCGGCGCCGTCTACCTGTACAACGACGAAGTGGGCGGCCGCGCCGGCAACGGCATCCGCTTTGACAACCTGCCGGAGAGCTACGCGGAGCAGATCGACAGCAAACTCGACGATGGTGTGGCCAGCACCGGCAGCGTCCGGGCGAACATGCCCTACGGTAATGCCGGTGCTATCATTCCCCGCACCGCCGTCTTTTTCTGAGCCTCCAGTCACTATCAAAGGAATACCATGTCACTGCACCGCAAACTCATCGTTTCCCTGGCCGCCGCCTGCGCCTTGCTGGCCGGTGGCGCGCAAGCCCAATACGTGGGACCGACGACCGGCCCGGCCGCGCCCGGCAATGTGGCGGCCATCCTGAAAAATCCCGTCGACGACCAGGCCGTCGTGCTGCGCGGCCATTTGCTGCGCAAAGTGGGCAACGAGAAATACACCTTCTCCGATGGTACGGCGGAAATCCGCGTGGACATCGACGACAAGGTCTTCATGAACCGCAAGATCGATGCCAAGACCCGGGTGGAAATCCGCGGTGAAGTGGAAAAAGACTTCATGGAAAGCCCGGAAATCGATGTCGACGTGCTGACCCTGGTCCAGTAAGCCGCCTTGCCATCCCGCCGCCACGGCGGGATGGGCATTACCCCTCTTCTGTATGCCTTGCGCAACCTTTTTTCCATGCCGGAAACTAGGCTTGTCAGAACAATCAAATTCGTCTAGCATCTTTTCATTCAACGTCAGCCAGCGCCAGCGTGAGCCTGCCTGTCGATTCATCCATTCTGGGAGCTTTCCGGGTGCAAGATTTGCCTTCGATACGCTCAAGAATTTCATGGCTGGTGCTCGCCTGGGTCATTCCGACGGCGCTGGTATTTCTGCTGCTCGTGGCGCAAAGCTACACGCGTGAACGCGACCATGTCGTCAGCGAAACGGCGCAGGCGGCGCGGGCTGTCGCGGCAGCCGTCGAACGCGACCTGAACGGCGCCCAGATGGCCGCGCGCATCCTGGCCGATTCGCCCGCCCTGCAAGCCGGCGACATCGACGCCCTGCGGGCCATGGCCGCCAGCCTGCTGCAGCCGGGCATGGCCGTCAGCGGCTTCATCGTCTCCGACGCCAAGGGCCGCCAGCTGATCAATACGGCCCTGCCCGCCAGCCAGGCGCCGCCGCCCTTGCCGCAAAAATGGGCCGCCAGCATGGAGCGCACGCGCGACTACGGCAAGCCGCGGCTGACCAGCCTGGCCAAGACGCCCGACAGCATGCCGCAGCTGGCCCTGAATCTGCCGCTGCCGCGCAAGCAGGGAAGCGCCTACGTGCTGACAGCCCTGTACCCGCCCGACTACCTGTCCGTGCTGCTGCGCGAGCTGCACCTGCCAGCCTACCTGGGCGCGGCCATCATCAATGCCGATGGCATCAACGTGGCGCGCACCCTGGCGCCGCAGCGCTATGTGGGCCAGCGCACTGCTGCGCCCCTGCTGGAACAGATAAGCCAGGCGCGCGAAGGCGTGCTGCGCCATGCCACCCTGGAAGGCATCGATGTGTATACGGGCTTTCGCCGCGCCCCCGACGCCGCCTGGACGGTGGCCGTCACCATGCGCACCAGCACGGTGGCAGAAGCGCTGCTGCGCTCGGTAGTCACGGGATCCGTCATCCTGGCGCTGCTGCTGGCCGCCGGCTTTGCCCTGGCCTGGCGCGTGGGCGGCCGCCTGGCCCGCACCCTGCAGGAACTGACGCAGCAGATCCACGCGCTGGCGCAAGGCAAACCCTTGCTTTCGAACAAGCACACGGACCGCGAATCGGCCGACATGGCCAGCGCCCTGGGCGCGCTGGAACGCGACCTGCGGCGCCACCGCACGCAACTGGAAAGCCTGGTGGCCGAACGCACGCTGGCCCTGGAAAAATCCACGCGGCTGCTGGAAACCGTGTACGCGACGGCGCCGATCGGCATGCTGTTCGTGGACCTGGACTTGCGCATCGTCATGATCAACCACTACCTGGCCGCCATCAACGGCGTCAGCGTGGCGCAGCACCTGGGCCGTCCCGTGGGTGCCATGCTGTTCGACGACGCCGTGCGCGCGGAGGTGGAACGTTGCGTGCGCCAGGTGCTGGAGACGGGACAGCCCATTGTCGACATCGAATTGAAAGGCCATAGCGGCCAGCAGCGCGAACAGCTGAGTCACTGGATCGTCTCGTATCACCCGATTTTCGGCCCGGAACAGCAGTTGCTGGGCGTATCGGGCCTGTGGCTGGACATTACCGAGCGCAAGCGCAGCGAAGCGGAATTTCGCCGTTCAAAACACCTGTTTGGCACCATCATCGAAAACATCCCGGCCATGGTCTTCGTCAAGCGCGCCGACAAGCTGAGCTTTGAAATGATCAACCGCCACGCGGAGCTGACGCTGGGACGCTCGCGCGAGCAATTGCTGGGCAAGACGGACCACGATTTCTTCCCGCCGCAGCAGGCGTCCGCCTTCGTCAGCGCCGACCGCAAGCTGCTGGCCACGGGGCAGATGGTGGAAATCGAACAGGAAGCGATCAATACGGCCGATGGCACGACGCGCCACTTCACCACGCGCAAGGTGGTCTTGCGCGACGATGCCGGGCGCGCCAGCCATGTGCTGGGGGTGTCGATCGATATCACGGAACGCAAGCGCGCCACCGAGGTGCTGCACGCCGCCACCTGGCGCCTGGAACAGAACGAGCGCTTCATCCGCACCGTCACCGACAACCTGCCCGGCATGGTGTCGTACTGGGGCGCCGATTTGCGTTGCCTATTTGCAAATAAATTCTACAACGAATGGTTTGGCCGCAGCAGCGCCGAGCTGGCCGGCATCCACATGAGCGAATTGCTGGGGCAGGAACTATTCGACGTGTATGCGCCCCACGTCGAGGGCGTGCTGGCGGGCCGGCCGCAAAGCTTCGAGCGCGACCTGCTCGATCCCGGCGGCCAGGTGTGCCACACGTGGACCAATTACATCCCCGATTTCGACGACAGCGGCCGCGTGCGGGGCTTCTTCGTGCTGGCCTCGGACGTCTCCGAACTCAAGCGCACGGAATTGCGCCTGCACGAACTCAATGAACAGATGGTGCGCGCGCGCGACAAGGCCGAGGCGGCCAGCATCGCGAAGAGCGAATTCGTCGCCAACATGAGCCATGAAATCCGCACGCCGATGAACGCCATCATCGGCTTGGCGCGGCTGCTGGAAGAGTCGCCGCTGGAACGGCGCGAGCGCAGCTATGTCGGCAAGATCCAGATGGCCACGCAATCACTGCTCAATATCGTCAACGACGTGCTCGATTTTTCCAAGATCGAGGCGGGACAGATGGTGCTGGAACAGCGCCGTTTCCAGCTCGAACGCATGCTCGACAGCGTAGGCGTCTTGCTGGCCAGCAGCGCCTGGGCGCGCGGCGTGGAACCCGTCTTCGTGCTCGCCCCCGGCGTGCCGGACGAACTGATCGGCGACGCCCTGCGCGTGGAACAGATACTCATCAACCTGGTGGGCAACGCCGTCAAGTTCACCTCGCATGGCGAAGTGGTGCTGGCCATCGGCAAGGTGGCCGAGGATGCTGCCAGCGCCACCCTCGAGTTTTCCGTGCGCGACACGGGCATCGGCATCGGCGCGGCCGAGCAGGAACGCATCTTCGACGCGTTTTCCCAGGGCGACAGCGGCACCAGCCGCAAATACGGCGGGACGGGACTGGGGCTGGCCATCTGCCGGCGCATGGTGGAATTGATGGGAGGCACCCTCAGCGTGACAAGCGCGCTGGGCAAGGGCTCCGACTTCCGCTTCAGCTGCCGCTTCGACAAGGTGGCGCCGCCGCCCGAGCCGCCCGGCAAGGGCGTGCCCAAGGCCCTGTCGCTGCTGATCATCGACGACAACGCCAGCGTGCGCGCCATGCTGGAAGACTGGTGCGCGGCGCAGGGCTGGCACAGCCGCAGCGCCGACAGCGGCGCAGCCGGCCTGGCGCTGCTGCGCGCCCACGCCAGCGGCGGGCCGGCGCACGATCTTGTGTTGCTCGACGCGGCCATGCCCGGCATGGATGGCATTTCCATGCTCACCGAGGCGCGCGCCGATGCGCTCCTGGCGCTGCCGCCCGTGATCATGCTGGTGGCCGACCAGGATAGCGAAAACCTGGAACGCCTGGCCGACAGCCTGATGCTGGCCGGCATCGTCTCGAAGCCGGCCACCCCGGCGCGCCTGCTGGCGGCCGTGACGGCCGTGCGCGAAGGCCGCAGCTCCCCTTCCGCGCTGCCCGTGTCCACGCCCTTGTCGGGTTTGCTCACAGGCATGCGCGTGCTGCTGGTGGAAGACAATGAAATCAACCAGGAAGTGGCGCAGTACATTTTGCTGCACTCGGGCGCGCGCGTGGCCGTGGCCGCCAACGGCCGGCTGGCCGTCGACTTGCTCACCAGCACGCCGGACGCCTGGGACGTGGTGCTGATGGATTTGCAGATGCCCGTCATGAATGGCTACGACGCTACCCTGGCCATCCGCGCCCTGGGCTTGCCGGACTTGCCCATCATCGCCATGACGGCCAATGCCATGGACGAAGACCGTCTGCGCGCCATCGCCAGCGGCATGAACGCGCATGTGGCCAAGCCCATCGATGTCGACGAAATGATCCAGACCCTGACCCGGCTGGTGCGCGCGCCCCTGAGCAGCGGCGACGGCGCTGCCCAGGCAGGCAATGCCGCCACGCAGACGCTAGACCTGCCGGCCGCGGTGCCCGGCATCGACCTGGCAGCGGCCCTGCACCGCTTCGGCGGCGACTACGGCGCCTTCCTGGCCCTGCTCAAGCGCTTTGAAAATTCGCAAGGCGACGCCGTCGAGGAAACCCGGCGCCTGCTGGCCGCCGGCCAGGCGCCGCAGGCGGCGCAACTGCTGCACCGCGTCTGCGGCGTGGCGGCCAACCTGGGCGCCACGCAGATCGCCAGCCTGGCCGCCGAGACGGAAAAAACGCTGAAAACGGGGCGATCGCACGCCACGGCCGCCTTGCTGGGCCGCCTGGAACAAGCGATGGCCGAAGTCATCGAAGCGGCGCGCACCCTGCCCTCGCCCCTGCGGCGCAGCCAGCCGGCAGCGGCCGCGCCCGGCAGCGGGCCGCTCGACCTGCGCGCCGGCCTGGCCGAACTGCTGGTCTTGATCCGCAACAACAACCTGAAAGCGCTGGCGCAATTCCACGCCCTGCACCCCGCCATACAACAGTCAGACCGGGAAGCGGCACTGGCGATGGCACATGCGATTGAAACGCTGAATTTTGCCGAGGCGGAAAAACTCGTGCTCGATCAGCTGAAACGAGAGGAAAACAAGTGAGCTGGACCAACCTTGCCATGAACGGGCGCATCCTCATCGTCGATGACGCCATGGAAAACATCCAGATCCTGCACCAGCTGCTGCGCGAGGAACACGACGTGCTGTTCGCCCTGAGCGGTGAAAAGGCGCTGGAAATTGCGCATAATCAACAGCCGGACCTGATCCTGCTCGACGCCGTCATGCCCGGCATGGATGGTTATGCCGTCTGCAGCGCGCTGCGCGAATCGGCGCTCCTGAGCGCCATTCCCGTCATCTTCGTCACGGCCCTGAACCAGCCCGAAGACGAGACGCGGGCGCTGGAAGCGGGCGCCGTCGATTTCATCACGAAACCGTTCAACGCGGCCGTCGTGCGTGCCCGCGTGCGCAGCCAGCTGACCATCAAGCGGCAGGCCGACGCCATGCGCGAACTGTCGCTGACGGACTCGCTGACAGGCGTGGCCAACCGGCGCAGCTTCAACGACACGATGGACAGCGAATGGCGGCGCTGCGCGCGCGACGGCGTGCCGATGGCCATCATCATGGCCGATATCGACCACTTCAAGGATTACAATGATACGTATGGCCACCAGGCGGGCGACCTGTGCCTGCAGCAGGTAAGCGCCGCCCTGCGCCGCTGCGCCGTGCGCCCGCCCGACCTGCTGGCGCGCTACGGCGGCGAGGAATTCATCATCCTGCTGCCGCAGGAAACGCGCGACGGGGCCGAAGTGGTGGCACAGCGCATCCTCGACGAAGTGCGCGCGCTGCAAATCCCCCACGCCAGATCAGGCGTCGGCCCGCACGTCACCGTCAGCCTGGGTATGGCCAGCGTCATGCCCACGGAAGGCATGGACCCCAGCGCCCTGATCCGCGCCGCCGACGCCCTGCTGTACCGGGCCAAGCATACGGGACGGGACAGGTATTGCGCGTCGGAGGGGGAGTGATCAGGGATAGCAGCGCATCAAAAACTCCGCCACGCACACGGGTTTCGTGTCGCCTTCCCGCTCCATGGTGACGGCCCAGTTTACTTGCGCCCCTTCCGGCAAGTCGTCGACGGAGAGGATGTCGAGCCGCGCGCGCAAACGGCTGCCGACAGGCACGGGGGCGGGAAAGCGCACTTTATTCAGGCCATAGTTGATGGCCATGCGGATGCCGGCCATGTGCAAGGCGCCCTGCAACATGGCGGGCAGCAGGGATAAGGTCAGGAAGCCGTGCGCCACGGTGCAGCCGTACGGCGACTCGCGCGCGCAGCGCTCCACATCGACGTGGATCCACTGGTGGTCGTCCGTGGCGTCGGCAAAGGTGTCGATGCGCTGCTGGGTGATGGTCAGCCAGTCGGAAACGGCCACGTGCTGCCCCGCCAGGGCCTGGAAACCGGCGATGCCGGCGATATCACGCATGATTTTCTCCTGCGGGACGGCGGCCGAACATGCCCATGCCTTCGACGGTGGTCACCACTTCGCCATGCTGGTTGCGCACGCTCCACACGGAAATGACGATGCCGCGGTCCGGCTTCGACGTGGATGGACGCACTTCCTTGACCTGGTAGGTCAGCTGCAGGGTGTCGCCCGCGCGCACGGGTTTGAGCCAGCGGATGCTGTCCAGGCCGGGCGAACCCATGCTGGACGAATGCTTGAGCAGGTTATCCACCACCAGGCGCATCATCATGCCGCAGGTGTGCCAGCCGCTGGCGATGACGCCCTTGAAGATGGTCTTTTCGGCGGCCGCATGGTCGACGTGAAACGGCTGCGGATCGAAATCCGTGGCGAAGGCGATGATTTCTTTTTCCGTCACATGGCGCTGGCCCAGGTCGATTTCCAGGCCTTGCGTAAAGTCTTCGAAATACCAGTGTTTCGGTGCGATAGCAGTCGATGCGGTCATGCGGTCTCCGTCGGCAAGAAGCCCGGCTGGGCGATAAAGCGCTCGATATGGTGCTCCACGTCGCCCAGGGTCAGGGCGATCATGGAGAGGCGCTTGAAATGGTGGGCGGCGGGCAATTCGTCCGTGACGCCCATGCCGCCATGCAATTGCACGGCTTGCTGGCCGACAAAGGTGGCGGCCAGCCCTATCCGCGCCTTGGCGGCCGAGACCGTGCGTCGCCGCTCGGACGCATCCTCGCTGTCGACCTTGGCGGCAGCCAGCATGGCCATCGAACGCGCCTGCTCCAGATGGATGAACATGTCGGCCATGCGGTGCTGCAAGGCCTGGAACTTGCCGATCGGCGCGCCGAACTGCTGGCGCGTCTTCAGGTAGTCCAGGGTGGCGGCGAAGATGGCGCCCATGGCGCCCACGGCTTCCGCGCACAGCAGGGCGGCGCCGTAATCCACGGCCGCGTCCAGCACGGCCCAGCCCTGCCCCGCCTGGCCGATCAGGGCCGCGTGGCCCAGTACCACTTGCACGAGGGTGACGGTGGCGGCCCGCTGGCCGTCGATGGTGCGGTAGTCGCGCACGGAGACGCCCGGCGCGTCGGCGGGCACGAGGAACAGCGAAATGCCATCCGTGTCCATCTGGCTGCCACTGCTGCGCGCCGAGACGATCAGCGCGCCGGCCTGTGCGCCATGGATGACGACGCTTTTCTCGCCGTCGAGCACGAAGCCGTCGCCGCTGGCGGTCGCCGTGGTGGCGATATCATGCATATCGTGGCGCGACTGCCGTTCGCCCAGCGCGCAAGCCAATTTCAGGCTGCCGCTGGCAACCTGCTCCAGCACAGCATCGTGGCCACCGGCCAGGGTCAAAAAGCGCGCACCCAGCACGGTGGCCAGGTAGGGCTCGACCACCAGGCCGCGGCCCAGTTCCTGCATCACCAGCAGCATGTCCACGGCCGTGCCGTCGAAGCCGCCCGCGCCGGCCGGCAGCGGCAAGGCCGTCATGCCCAGCTCGGACAGGGTGGTCCAGGCGGCATCGGACGTGCCGGTGGCGGAATGGATGATCTTTTGCCGCGTCTCAAACGGGTAATCCTTGTCGACCCAACGCCTGAGCGCGTCGGCAAATTGCTGCTGTTCCTGATTAAAATGGAAGTCCATGTCGTCTCCTTCTGGCTTACAGGCCCAGGATCATCTGCGTGATGATGTTTTTCTGGATTTCATTCGAGCCGCCATAGATCGATGTCTTGCGGTAATTGAAGTAGTACGCGGCCAGCGGCGCGGCCAGGTCGTCGCCGCCAGCGCCGTGCAGCGCGCTGCCGTCAAGGAATGCCGGGTCGAACGGCAAGGCTTGCGGGCCGATGGCTTCGACCATCAGTTCCGTCAGTTGTTGCTGCAGTTCCGAACCGCGCACCTTCAGCATCGATGCCTGCGGCCCCGGTCCCTTGCCTTCTTCGCTGATGACGCGCAAGACTGTCATTTCCAGCGCCATCAATTCGATTTCCAGGGTAGCCACCTTGGCCGCAAAGACGGGATCGTGCAGCAGCGGGGCGCCGCGCTTGCTCTGCTGCATGGCCAACTGCTTGAGGAAAGTCAGCTCGCGCTTGGAGCGGCCCACGGCGGCGATGCCCGTGCGCTCGTGCCCCAGCAGATACTTGGCGTAGGTCCAGCCCTTGTTTTCCTGGCCGACCAGGTTGCTGACGGGCACGCGCACATTGTCGAAGAAGACTTCGTTCACTTCATGTTCTTCATCGAGCATGATGATGGGGCGCACGGTGACGCCCGGTGTTTTCATGTCGATCAGCAAGAAACTGATGCCTTCCTGCTTGCGCACCGTGCTATCCGTGCGCACCAGACAAAAGATCATGTCCGCGTGCTGGCCCAGCGTCGTCCAGGTTTTCTGGCCATTCACGATGTAGTGGTCGCCGTCGCGCTGGGCCGTGGTTTTCAGGGAAGCGAGGTCGGACCCGGCGCCCGGTTCCGAATAACCTTGGCACCACCAGTCGTCGCAGTTCAGGATGCGCGGCAGATAATAGGCTTTTTGCTCGGCGTTGGCGAAGGCCATGATGACGGGCGCCACCATGTTGATGCCGAACGGCAGGATCGGCGGCGTGGCGGCGCGCGCGCACTCGTCTTCCCAGATGTGGCGCTGCACGGACGTCCAACCCGTGCCGCCATGTTCGACGGGCCAGGCCGGCGCGGCCCAGCCTTGTTGCGCGACAATCTTGTGCCAGCGCACGTAATCGTCGCGGTTCAGGCGCAGATGCTGGCGCACCTTGCGCTGCAAGTCCGCCGGCAAATGGGTGTCGAGGAAGGCGCGCACCGTGTCGCGGAAGGCGCTCTCCTCGGCCGTGTAATGCAGGTCCATGTCTGTCTCCTTGTTCTTATCGGTTGCCGTGATGACTGCACGCAAGGAAGCTCAGCGCACAAAAAAGCACGACCGTTCTCAAGGATTGTACAACAGATTGGGAGGCGCGCCAGGCCTTTTACACAGGCTGGCGCGCAAGGGAAGCGGGTGGAATTGGCTGACTGCTGGCCTTGGGACCGCGTCTAGGTGTGCGACAGGATATTAATGAGCTTGCCGAAAGGGTCGCGCACGAAAAACCGCCTGACACCCCAAGGTTCATCGGCAGGACCATATTCAATGGGAAACCCTGCTCCACGCATGCGTGCCAATGCGGCATCCACGTCATCGACTTCAATGGAAAGGTCGGGCACAGCGGTATTCGAGCCGCCTTCCGTCGCGAAGCTCACTTGCACGCTCATCTCGCTTTGCGAACCATACGTCATGATCCAGCCGTGGTCCATCAACAGGCTCAGACCCAGCACGTCCTGGTAAAACGTCCGCGCCAGGCCCGGATCCGACGCAGGGAAATTTGCAACGATACGCTTGACTTGCATATTTTTCCTCCATGTCTATATAAGTCCAACCCTGCTTAATATCGCCCTCCACGTCTCCAGACGTGTCCGCTTCTGGCGGGATGGCCACTTGACGCGATTACCTGTCAAGCAACATCCCCCGTAACAGCAATTCCAATGCGGCCACTCCTTTTATCAGACGCGCATTGCCTTCCTCACCTTCTGCGATCCAAAACGCCGCTTCTGCCAGACTGCCGTAGATCATCGAAGCCAGTGCTTCTGGGCAAGCGTCGGCCACGATGCCTCGGTGAATCAGCTGCTGGATAAGCTTTTGCATCGACTCGAGGCAATGGCGCTGCGAGTCCGGTGAAGCGCCACCGAGGACCGCCCTCGCATCGCGCAAGACGATGCGCTGAATTTCCGGTTCCAGGGCCATCTCCAGATAGGCACGGCAGCGGCTGCGAAAGCCTTCCCACAAGTCTTCGGCGCTGTCGGAGATGGCTTGCAGGCGGCCATCCATTTCCGCGTCGATCTGTTCGACCACCGCCAGCAGCAAGCCCTTCTTGTCACCGAAGTGATGATACAGGGCGCCACGCGTCAGGCCTGCCTGCGCGGTAAGGTCGTCCATTGACGTGTCGGCATAACCGCGCTCGCTGAACACTTTGCGGGCCGTGGCCAGCAACGATGCTCGGGTTTCTTCCATTTCCACACGGGTGCGGCGAACCATTGCTTCCTCCTTGCATACGTAGCGCATGATTGTTTACATACAGTGCGTATGAATATATACTATTCATACGCGATGTATGTATTATCACTGCGACGTATCTCCATTGCAAGCAGGGCATGCGCCGTTTATCGAATGATCACATGAAGGATATGAACCATGAGTACGTCCGCCTGCGCTGCCGCACAACCCCGTGTCCGCCACCCTTGGCTGGCGGTCTGCGCCGTCGGCATGGCCACCTTTTCGGTCGTGACGACGGAAATGCTCCCCGTCGGCCTGCTGACGCCGATTGCTGACACCCTGGGCACCTCCACGGGAACCGCCGGCCTGATGATCTCGCTGCCAGCATTGCTGGCGGCCATGTTCGCGCCGCTGGTCGTGGTCGCATCGGGCAGCCTGGACAGGCGCAAGATTCTCTGTGGTTTGCTGACACTATTGGTGCTCGCGAACATTGCCTCGGCCCTGGCGCAGAACATGGCGTGGATGCTGGCTGCCCGTGTTCTCGTCGGTTTTTGCATGGGCGGCATCTGGGCCATCGCCGGCGGCCTCGCTTCCCGCCTGGTTCCTGCGCGCTCGACCGGCCTGGCAACGTCGATCATCTTCGGTGGCGTGGCGGCCGCTTCCGTGCTGGGCGTGCCGCTAGGCGCACAAATCGGCGACGTTGCAGGATGGCGCTGGGCCTTCGGCGTCATGGCGCTGTTCAGCAGCCTGGTACTGGCGCTGCATCTGGCCGTCATTCCCGCACTGCCCGCTGCCGGTGCGGCGACCTTGCGCCAATTCGGCAAACAGCTGCGCAACAGGCAGTTGCAAGCGGGGCTGCTTCTGACCCTGTTGCTGGTGACCAGCCATTTCATGGCCTTTACCTTCGTGCGCCCGCTACTGCTGTCCATGTCGGGGTTTGATACGCAATGGCTGGGCGCGCTGCTGTTTGCCTATGGCTGCGCGGGCATCATTGGAAACTTCCTGGCCGGTGTCGTGGCGGCGCGGCGCACGGCGACTACCATCGTCGCCATCTCGGGCGGCCTGCTGCTCACGCCGCTGCTGTTCCTGGCTGTCGGCGACTCCGGCATCGGCGGCGGCGTGGTGTTGCTGGCCTGGGGACTGGCCTACGGTGGCGTATCGGTCGGCCTGATGACCTTGATGATGAAGGCGGCGCCCGGGGCCGTGGAGATCGTCGCCGCGCTGTATGTCGGTGTCTTCAATATCGGCATTGCGCTCGGGGCGTGGACCGGCGGCCAGGCCGTGGACAGGCTGGGCCTCTCGGCCAACCTGTGGCTTGCCGCAGGATGCGCCGCTGCCGCCTTGCTGCTGTCTTTTGGCATCCGCTTGGTTGACGCCAACAAGCAGCCTAGCCCTGCAAGAGACTGACTGTGGCCGCAATCAGCCGTACAGATGCAGCAGCACCTGCACGGCAACGATCTTGACGATGGTCATGCTGGGGAAAATCATCGCGTAACCGAGGTTCGGACGGTCCGACTTGGCCAGGCGGTTGGCGAACACCAGCACGGCCGGGTTGCCCGTGGCGCCTGCCGCGATGCCCAGCAATTCAGGAAACGGCAGGCGCAGGAAGACCTTGCCCAGGATCACGACAAGGGCCACCACCACCAGCACCGTCACGGCGCCCAGCGCCAGCATGGGCAAGCCATCGGCGCCCACCTGCTGCACGAAGGGCAAGCCGGACGCCATGCCGACTGAAGCGAGGAAAATCGTCAAGCCATAGTTGCGCATCACCAGGTTGGCCGACAGCGGCAAGCGCAAGCTGATCCGGCCCACCCTGCCCAGGCGGCCCAGGATCAGCGCCATCACCAGCGGCCCGCCGGCCAGGCCCAGGCTGAACGAACCGATCCACGGCAAGGGGATCGGTACCAGGCCCAGCAGCACGCCCAGCACCATGCCCATGCCCAGCGAGACATAGCTGAACTCGGCCGTGGCCGTGATGGAATTGCCGAACAGCTTGCGCACATCAGCCGCATGTTTCGCCGGCGCAATGGCCATCACCCTGTCGCCGAATTCCAGGGTCAGGAACGGATGCGGCAGGATCATGGCGTCGCCACGGCGTATGAACGCAATCTGCAGGGGGAAGTCTTTCGCCAGGTTCAATTCGCCCAGGGGCACGCCGACGATTTCCGCGTCAGACACGAACACTTCCGTGCCGTCGAACGCGCTGCGGTCCTTCATCAGCCGGCCCGGGTCCAGGTGGCCCAGCGCCGTGCGCGCCGCTTCCACCCCCGCCACCGTGCCCGACACCATCAGCGCGTCCCCGACGCCGAGCACGAGGCCCGGATCGGGCAAGCGGTTCTGGTGCCCCTGGCGCACGCCGATCACTTGCACGCCAGCCAAGGGGCCGTCGGCCAGTTCGGACAGGGCCGCGCCCGCCAATGTTGCTGCATCGATGGTAATTTCGGACACGACGATAGGCGCCGGCGGCGGCGTCAGCACGGGTTTTAATATGCGTCCCGCCAGGTACAGGCCCAGCATGGGGCCGACGACGCCGAACGGATACGCGACGGCATAGCCGACGGCCGCGTCGCCATTGCCGTGCGACGCTTCCAGCGCCGCCTGCAAGGCAGCCGTGCTGGTCATGGCGCCGGCAAACACGCCGCTGGCCATGCGCAGAGAAATGTCAATCCACTGCCCGCCCCAGACAGACACGGCCAGGCCGCCCATGACGGCAATAAAAGCGATCAGATTGTGTTTCTGCCCCGCACCGCGCAAGCCGGCGAAAAACTGCACGCCGTACTGCACGCCTATGCCATATAGAAACAGCAGCAGGCCGATGGAGCCGACCATCGGCGGCGGCACGGAGCCGGGAGCAAACGCACCCAGCGCCAGCCCCGCGAACAGCACGCCGCCCACGCCCAGAGAAAAGCCGAACACGCTGATGCGCCCCAGCGCATAACCGGCGCCGATGACGAGAAACAGGGCGAGAATGGGCGTGGACTCCAGCGTGTGGCGAAATAATTGAAGCATCAGGCAACCTTGGTCTGGGGAAGGCCCAGTTTAGCATGCACAAAAGCAACACGATGGCGATGATGACAAGCAAGCGTGCGCAGGTTTGTACCTGAAAAACGGGCAAAAAAAAGCCCGCTATGGAAGCGGGCTGAATCTAATTCCTGTGAGGAAGTAGAGGAGACAGGTGAATGATGCCGCATCGCAGCATATCATTCCAATTGCATGTTGTGATGATGGAAATATGATTTATCAATATCTGCTCGCCTCCTCGCGCAGCGCCTGGCGCACGGCGGGACGCTCGCCGACGCGCTCGATCAAGCGCCTCACTTGCGGGAAGGCCGACAGATCCACCTGCGTATGTGCCGACCAGCCGAGGATGGTGTACAGATAGGCATCCGCGATGGAATAGCGCTCGCCCAGCAGATACGGCCCGCCGGCCGCCAGTTGCCGCTCGACGTAATCGAGGCGTGCGGCCAGGCGCGAGCGGGCCACGTCCTGCGCCTGCGTGCCGTATTCCGGGTGGAATAGCCAGGGGCTGAACACCTTGTGCAGCTCGGTGGCAATAAACCCCAGCCACGATTGCAGCTGCACGCGTGCCAGGGAACCCGGCGGCGGCGCCAGGCCGCTGTCCGGCGACAGATCAGCCAGATATTGCACGATGGCCGTGCCCTCCAGCAAGACGGTGCCATCGTCCAGCACCAGCGCCGGCACATACAGGTTCGGATTCACCTGCGCGTAGTCGGCGCCCGTTTCCGTGACGCGTGGAATCTTGCGAATATCGACTCTTTCCAGTTCCAGCGCGATGCCCGCCTCGATGGCCACGATGTGCGGCGACAGGGAACACGTGCCCGTTGCGTAATACAGTTTCATGATTACTCCTCGAAAAGTTACACGGACGCGGGATCAAGTTTTTCCACGTCGATGCCGTACTTGGCGATGGCTACGCCAATCTTGTTGCGCGGCAGCTGGCCCCCGTCAGCCAGCGCCGTCAGGGCGGCCAGCACGATGAAATGGCGGTCCACTTCAAAGAAGCTGCGCAAGGATTCGCGCGTATCGGAGCGGCCGAAGCCATCCGTGCCCAGGGCAACGAAGCGCCGGTCGTGCACGAAGGGGCGCACCTGGTCCGCCACGATCTTCATGTAATCGGTGGCGATCACCAGCGGGCCTTGCCGGCCGGCCAGGCATTGCGCGATATATGGCACGCGGGGCGCGGTGTCCGGGTGCAGCATGTTCCAGCGCTGCACGGCCAGGCCGTCGCGCCGCACTTGCGTCAGGCTGGTGGCGCTCCACACGTCGGCCGCCACGCCAAAATCCTGCTGCAGCAGCACGCTGGCGGCCAGCACCTCGCGCAGGATGGAGCCGCTGCCCATCAGCTGCACGCGCGGCGTGGTTGCCGTGGGTGCAGCCGGGCTTTCCTGCAGCAGATACAGCCCCTGCAGGATGCCCGCCTCGGCTCCTTCCGGCATAGCCGGGTGCGGATAGTTTTCGTTGAGCAAGGTGATGTAATAGAAAATATCCTCTTGCTCGGCAAACATGCGGCGCATGCCGTCGTGGATGATCACGGCCAGCTCGTAGGCATAGGTGGGATCGTAAGAGATGCAGTTGGGAATCACGGACGACAGCACGTGGCTGTGGCCATCGTCGTGCTGGAGTCCCTCCCCCATCAGTGTCGTGCGTCCCGAGGTCGCGCCCAGCAAGAAGCCGCGCGTGCGGGCATCGGCGGCCGCCCAGGCCAGGTCGCCCACGCGCTGCAAGCCGAACATCGAATAGAAGATGTAGAACGGGATGGTGGCCAGGCCATGGTTGCTGTAGGACGTGCCGGCGGCGATCCAGGAGGAAATCGCACCCGATTCGTTGATGCCTTCCTGCAATATCTGTCCATCCTTGGCTTCCTTGTAATAGCTGAGCTGGCCCGCATCCTGCGGCGTGTACAGCTGGCCCAGGTAGGAATGGATGCCGATCTGGCGGAACAGGCCTTCCATGCCGAAGGTGCGCGATTCGTCGGGCACGATGGGCACGATGATCTTGCCCAAGGCAGGATCTTTCAGCAGGGTGCCGAGGATGCGCACGAAGGCCATGGTGGTGGACGCGCCCCGCTCGCCGCTCTCCTTGAGCTGGGTGGCGAACGCTGACAGCGGCGGTATGGGCAGGGGCGCCACCTTGCTGATGCGGGCCGGGATGTAGCCGCCCAGCTGTGCCCGGCGCGCGGCGAAATAGCGCGCTTCCTCGCTGTCCGGCGCCGGTTTCAGATACGGCATGTCTTCCAGCTGCGCATCGCTGACGGGCAGCGCGAAGCGGTCGCGGAACGCGCGCACGGCGTCGGCGCTCATCTTTTTCAGCTGATGGTTGATATTCTGTCCTTCGCCCGCCTCGCCCATGCCGAAGCCCTTGACGGTCTTGGCCAGGATCACGGTGGGCCGGCCAGTCGTGCGCATGGCTTCCGCGTAGGCCGCGTGGACTTTTTCGGGATCGTGGCCGCCGCGCGTCAGCTGCCAGATTTCGTCATCCGTCATGTGCGCCACCAGCGCCAGCAGTTCCGGATACTTGCCAAAGAAATGCTCGCGCACATACGCGCCGTTCTGCGATTTGAAGGTCTGGTAATCGCCGTCCACGCATTCCATCATGCGCTGACGTAACAAGCCGCTCGTGTCGCTCTGCAATAAAGCATCCCAGCCGCCGCCCCAGATGACCTTGATGACATGCCAGCCCGCCGCGTGGAAGGTGCCTTCCAGTTCCTGGATCACCTTGCTGTTGCCGCGCACGGGGCCGTCCAGGCGCTGCAAGTTGCAGTTGACGACAAAGATCAGGTTATCCAGGCGCTCGCGGCCGCCCAGGGAAATGGCGGCCAGGGACTCTGGCTGGTCCATCTCGCCATCGCCGAGGAAAGCCCACACCTTGCGCCCCTGGTGCTCCTTCAAGCCGCGGTACTCGAGGTACCGCATGAAACGGGCCTGGTAGGCGGCCGTCAGCGGTCCCAGTCCCATCGATACCGTGGGGAATTGCCAGAAATCCGGCATCAGACGGGGATGCGGATACGACGACAAGCCCTCGCGGCCCGCTTCGCGGCGGTAATTGTCCAGCTGCGCTTCCGTGATGCGGCCTTCCAGATAGGCGCGGCCATAGATGCCGGGCGCGGAATGGCCCTGGATGTAGACCAGGTCGCCGGCAAACTGGTCCGTATGGCCGCGGAAGAAATGGCTGAAGCCGACGTCGTACAGCACGGCCGCCGACTGGTAGGTGGCGATGTGGCCGCCCACGTTCGAGTGCCTGGCCGCGCGCAGCACCATCACCATGGCGTTCCAGCGGATGTAGGCATTCAGGCGGCGCTCGATGGCCAGGTCGCCCGGATAAGCGGGCTGGCGCGCCGTGGCGATGCTGTTGGTGTAGGCGGTGGTGACGCGGCCGGGCATGCCGCCGTGCTGCGCGGCGTCATGATCGACGAGTTGGTCGAGCAGGTAGTGGGCGCGCGGACGCCCTTCCACGGCGACGACGGCTTGCATCGCCTCCAGCCATTCTTTGGTTTCCTGCGGATCGATATCGGGTACAGCGAGGGATGGGGTCATGGCAGTCTCCTGGGGGTGGGCATTCATCGTCATGATCGATTGCCATTGCAATCATTGCAGTTGCAATCGTTATGCAGGCCATTGTATCGCGCTATAATTGCATTTGCAACTGTGATCGATCTGGAGGAATACCGATGTCTGCAACTGAGCCTGCAAGCAAGTCCGCAACCGCGCCCGACCTGTGGTTTTCATTCGTGCGCACGCACCGTTTGATGATCCGCGAGATCGAACGCCGTCTGGCGGCGGCCAAGCTGCCCGTGTACGCGTGGTATGACGTGCTGTGGGGACTCGAAAGCGGCCCGGACGGTTCGCGCCGCATGCACGAACTGGCCGACGCGCTGGCCATCGAACGCTACAACCTCACGCGCCTGGTGGACAAGCTGGAAACGGATCGGCTGGTGACGCGCACGCGCTCGATGGAAGACGGGCGCGCCGCCTTTGTCTCCATCACGGAAGATGGAAAGATCCTGCGCAGGCAAATGTGGGCCGTGTACCAGGCCACGGTGGCCGACCTGTTCCTGGCGCAATTTGACAGCGGCGAGCAGCAGGACTTCAGCGCCGCCCTCGCGCGCGCCGCCGAGGCGGCCCGCGGCGCAGGCCAGAGCAAGGTTCAGAGCAAGGCGTAGCGCCGCAGCGCGTAATCGACGAACTGCACCGGCAGCGCGCCATCGTCGGCCAGGGCTTTCAGCGCGGTGACGGCCAGCCATGGCGCACTCGTTTCCATCCGGGTATCGGCACCGACGGCGATAAAACGCCCGCGCACGCAGCCGCCGATCTGGCCCGCGATATGCTGCCCATAGCCGGTGACGGCGATGACGGGCGCGGCACTGTCATCGAGGCATCGCCGCACATGGGCCAACCTTGGCGTGGCGCGCGGGTGGAGCAGGTTCCACTGTTCCGCCGCCTGCGCATCGCGCGCCAGGCGCGTATAGCTGGGGCAACTCCACACTTGCGTGGCAATATCCCAGTCCTCCTTCAGCAGGCGGGCGGCATCGGCAACGACGGCCAGCATCTTCCCCGCCCCGCACAGGCGCACCCGGCCTGGTGCAGGGCCCGGCGGCGACACGCGGTACATGCCCAGGCTGGCCGCTGCCGCATCGGCGGCCGACAAGGGCGCCGCCACCGCATCTTCATCTTCATCATGTGTGGCCAGGTAGTAATAGCCAGGCTGCTGTTCCAGGTACAGCGTTGCCAGTGCCGAGCGCAGGATGGCGCGCACTTCCTCGCCCGTCGCCGGGTCGAACGGCATGCAATTGTGCTGCGCGGCCAGCCAGGCGGGCAGCGCGGGGGGCACGCCTTTCGGCCAGTGCGAGGCTTGCGTTTCCGCATCATTACAGACGATGCCACGCTCACCCGACTCGGCCAGCACCGCGCGCAAGGCCGGCAGCGAGGCGGGGCTGCACAGGTAGAGCAGCGGCTTTTCCGCCGGCGTCGCGCCATGCCGGTAGCGCACAGTCCAGGCACCCGCGGACGCTCCCACTTCCCATGCGTCGCCGTCCGAGAACGGCGGCGCGTGCTTGCCCACCTTGCGCATCCGCGCCACCACGGCGCCGCCCTGCTTCAGGCTGCCCGCCATGGCGCCCAGCGCGCGGCGCGGCGAAGCATGTGCCAGTGGCAAGCCCGACGCTGGCGCCAGCGCGGTCATGCAGGCATGGGCGGCACGGCCCGTTTCGCCGCCTGGCAGTGGCGAATGGGGAAATAAATCGGGTGACTGCATGGCGGCTCCTGTTTCCGTATCACTTGCGCAAGGCAGACATTGCCTATACGATTGCAAATGCAATTATTGTAGTTGCAATCCTTTGCGCGAGCAAGGGACACGAGAGCCAACCGGAGTTCCTGCCTTCAAGGTGAAAAATGACGCTGAACAATTCTGAAACCGTGCGCATGGCCTACGCCGTGAAACTGACGAATGCGCAAGTCGAAGCGGCCAAGCGCCTGTATGCCGCGCATTTCGGCGCCACGGACAACCCGCAGGCGATGGCCGCCATCATCGCGGCGCTGGCGCGCAACTACAGTTCCGCCGTGGCGGCGAATGTGCTGTAGCCCATCACGCATGACGCATGACGCGGGCAAAAAAAAGCCCGCTATGGAAGCGGGCTGAATCTAATTCCTGTGAGGAAGTAGAGGAGACAGATGCATGATGCCGCATCGCAGCATAGCTATCCAATTGCATGTTGTGATGATAGAAATATGTTTTATCAATATCACGTCCGGGCCGTTCCAAAAATGACGAGCTTTCGATGCGACCGTTGTTCGCGCGTCACCAGCACGCGGGCTTGCTCGACGCTTACGCAAGCGTGCGGCGCAAACCCCGCTGGCACTGTCTCCGCATCGCGCTCGATGCGTTGCGGATCATTGATCACGTCATAATCTGCGCGCTTGAAAAGCAACTGCTCGATTCCGGCGCCCCCTTCGGGCATCGGCTTGACAACGATGAGGGACCAAAGGCCCTCATCGCCCAGGAATTGCTTGTGCTTCAGGAATGCGTTAACGCGATCCGCATGAGGCGCCGAGTCGCTGATCCCGCTCTCATAAACACCCATCGGGCACAGCATCGTGCCGGCTGGCCAGCCCATATCAGGCAACGCTGCGACCGTGACCGGTCGCAATTGGGCCAGGTGGTGCTCAAGCGGGTGCTTGTTCCCCGAACAGGCCCCGAGCGCCATCAGCGCCAGCATTCCGGCGGCGCGAAACAAAGGCATCATCAACTTGTCTCCTTGTGCATGGTCAGGCAACGGTATCTTAAGCGATGAAGCGGTGGAGGCCTGCACGATAATGCGCAAGGGCAAAAAAAAGCCCGCTACGGGAGCGGGCTGAATCTAATTCCTGTGAGGAAGTAGAGGAGACAGATGAATGATGCCGCATTGCAGCATCATTATCCAATTGCATGTTGTGATGACAGAAATACGATTGTTCTATATCTCAGCCATAGCAGCCTCCCCTGCCCCTGCGATCCTTATGCCACGTTGTCGCTACGCAAGGTTTTCGCCGCCGCCACCATGTTGGCCAGCGCGGGGATCACCTCTTTCCAGCCGCGCGTCTTCAGGCCGCAATCGGGGTTGACCCACAGGCGCTGGGCGGGAATGCGCTCGGCCGCCTTGCGCATCAGTTTGACCATCTGTTCCTGGCCAGGAATATTCGGCGAGTGGATGTCGTAGACGCCAGGGCCGATTGCGTTCGGATAGTTAAAGTCATCGAAGGCATCCAGCAACTCCATGTCGGAGCGCGACGTTTCAATGGTGATGACGTCCGCATCCATGTCGGCGATCTGCGCGATGATGTCGTTGAATTCCGAATAGCACATGTGCGTGTGGATCTGCGTCTCGTCGGCCACGCCATTGGCCGTGATACGGAACGATTCCACGGCCCAGCGCAGGTACTCGGCCCACTGGGCTTTACGCAGTGGCAAGCCTTCGCGCAATGCCGCTTCGTCGATCTGGATCACGCGGATGCCGGCCTGCTCCAGGTCCTGCACTTCGGCGCGCATGGCCAGCGCCAGCTGGTGACACGACACGGAACGGGGCTGGTCGTCGCGCACGAAAGACCAGTTCAGGATGGTGACGGGGCCCGTCAGCATGCCTTTCATCGGTTTATCCGTCAGCGACTGGGCGTAGGTGCTCCACTCGACCGTCATGGCGCGCGGGCGGCTGATGTCGCCGAACAGGATGGGCGGCTTGACGCAGCGCGAACCGTACGATTGCACCCAGCCGAACTGGCTGAAGGCGTAGCCGTCGAGCTGTTCGCCGAAATATTCCACCATGTCGTTGCGTTCCGCTTCGCCGTGCACGAAGACGTCCAGGCCCAGGGTTTCCTGTTCCTTGACGCAATGCGCGATTTCCGCCTGCATCAGTTTCTTGTAGCTGGCCGCATCCAGCTGGCCGCTGCGAAACTGGCTGCGGGCCTGGCGGATTTCCGCCGTCTGCGGAAACGAGCCGATGGTCGTCGTCGGATACAGCGGCAGTTGCAGCAGCGCGGCTTGCTTGGCGGCCCGCTCGGCATAGCTGCCGGCGCGCTGGCCCAGGCTTGCGTCGATGCGGGCCACGGCCGCCTTCACTGCGGGATTGTGCACGCGCGGCGACTGGCGGCGCGCTTGCACGGCGGCCTGATTGGCGTCCAGCACCGCTTGCACGGAAGCGCGTCCATTATTCAGCGCGCCGGCCAGGGTGCGCACCTCATCGAGCTTTTGACGGGCGAAGGCCAGCCACGACCGGATATCCGTATCCAGCTTTTGCTCGCTGTCCAGGTCGACGGGCACGTGCAGCAGGGAGCACGACGGGGCGATCCACAGGCGCGACTGCAGGCTGGCGTGCACGGGTTCCAGCCACGCCAGCACTTGCGTCAAATCCGTCTTCCAGATATTGCGGCCATTCACCAAGCCCAGCGACAGCACGCTGGCGGCAGGCAATTGCGCGATCACTTGCGCCACTTCCTCGCGGGCGTTGACGGCATCCAGGTGCAAGCCTTGCACGGGCAGCTTGCACGCCAGTGCCAAGTTATCTTGCAGCTTGCCGAAATACGTGGCCAGCAGCAGTTTGACGTTGTTGACCTTGCTCAAGGCAGCGTAGGCCGTGACCAGCGCCTGTTGCCAGGCGCTGCCCAGTTCCGTGACGAGTACCGGTTCGTCGATCTGCACCCACTCCACGCCTTGGGCGGCCAGTTCCTGCAACAGTTGCACGTAGACGGGCAGCAAGCCTTCCAGCAGCGCCAGCTTGTCGGAGTCGTCCTTGGCCTTGCCCAGCCACAAATAGGTGACGGGCCCGATCAGCACGGGCTTGGCCTTTACATTCAGCTGGCGCGCCTGCGCCAGTTGCTGCAGCAGGCGGCTGCTGTCGAGCTTGAATTGCGTGCCGGCCGAAAATTCCGGCACGATGTAGTGATAATTGGTATCGAACCATTTCGTCATTTCGCCGGCGTGGACGCAGCTGCAATCGCTGTCGCTGGCCGAGCGGCCACGGGCGACGCGGAAATAGTTGTCGAGCGCTGCGCCAGTCAGGTGGCGCACGCGCTGCGGCAAATTACCCAGGGTAAAGCTCAGGTCCAGCACCTGATCATAGAAGGAAAAGTCGCCCACGGGCGCCAGGTCCAGCCCGTCCTGGTCTTGCCAGTGGCGCTGGCGCAATTCGGCACCTTGCCCTTCCAGCGCGGCCAAGGTGCTGCCGCCCTTCCAGTAATCTTCCAGGGCGAATTTCAGTTCGCGTTTGGCGCCGATGCGCGGGTAGCCCAGATTGTGTGTCGTGACGGTCATGGCGGTAGTGCCTCCTGGTGAAGTATGAATACATCATAGTGGCTTTCATCCATGAAAAATAATGGTTTAATCTCATAAATCCATTATTAATACTCATGTGAGCGTATGCTCGAACGTATCCACCGGGCCTTCATGCGCGAAATCGACCGTCTCGCTTCGCTGGCGGCCTCGACCATGTGGCTGCGCGCAGGACGCCCCCTGCGCCCAAGTGTGGCAGGCATCCAGACGCACAGTTATTCCCTCTAGCGCACGCCAGCCGCGCCGCTTTGCCGCAACGCAGCAAGGCGGCGGCGATGCACTACCCAACGGCGGCAAGCGGCTCGCCCACGGCATCTTCCTGGATAAGATCCTGCTTGGACGCATAGTACAGATTTCGGCTATCCGTGATCAATGCGCTCAATTTATCCAGCGCGGCACCGACAGGATTCAGCTGGATGCTGTCGCGTACCGCGGTCAACTCGGCAATCAGTGCCGCAAGCAGTGCGCTCCTGCCATCGATGCGCCCGATGGCGTTCGTGCCCAATTGGAGAAACAGGTCATCGATGGCATCCTGGGCCTGGCCGCGTTGCGCCGCTTCCGTATCGGGATCCTCGAGTATGACGCGCAACAAATCGATCGATCGGCTGTATTGATTACTGACTTGCTTGACGGTGACAGGCATGGCGAAACTCCTCGGCAATCGACTTCAGGTGGAACGAATTCTAAGCAGATCCTTGCGCACCAGAAGTGCTGCCGAAAACAGGCTCTGAAACTGGGACGTCAGCGCGTGCGGGCGGTCAACCGCCATGCTGAGATCGCTCGTGGCCTGCCTGGCCTGCTGCAACAAGCTCACATAGTTCTGCATCAGCACATGATAGGCATTCATCTGCTCCACTGCGTGCTGATACTTGACCACGTCCTGTTCGATCCCCAGGACGGTTTCCGTCAGATCCTCGGGAATCAGCACGGCGCAAGCCTGTAGCTTGCTCTCCACACACTTGCCGTCCAGCACAATACCCGTTTTCCTGGCAGCCAATCCACCGGCATGTTCCAGCGTGGCGTTGACCTTCTGCGCCGTCAGCAGCCAGGGACCGCTTCCCGGGCGGGTCAATTTCACGCGCTTTTCCAGCACCCCGACCCTGACTGCCATTTGACTCTTGAGACGCGCCATATCCATCTCCGCGAGCGCCGCGCGCAAAGTGTAATAGTCGCTCGCATTGTCGATGAACAGATCGATGATCTTGACGATCACGGGCGCGCCAAGACGGACGGCCTTGCGAAATTCTTCCTGCGACCGGGCCTGTTCCAGCATCCCCACCACATCGTTGATCAACACCCCGGCGCCTGGCAGGAGCGTCACCGCGCTGCTCAGCACATCGGTAAAGCTGCGCGCGCTGTCCTGCACCTGCTTCACGCTCTTGCCTTCGGCAAGCGCAAACAGCAACTCGTTATAGGAATCGATCGTCTCCAGCGCCTTGCCCATCTGACTCCCATGCTCGATCGAGGCTGGTGCCGGCTTGACCAAGGCGGGCGGAAACGGCACCTGCTCCGCTGCCGGCGCAGACTTCTCGCGTTGCGCCTTGCGCCGTGCCAGCTCGTCGCGTGCCTGCTGGTGATCGAGCCACACCTCCTGCATGACGCTCTTCGATTGGGCAAAGGCATCCCGATACGACTGCAGTTCCGCCTGGGGAGCCGTAGTACAAGCCGTCATGCAACATAACAGGAGAAGAAGGATGTGGCGGGAACGGAGAAGGCCATGGCCATCGTCCGTGGCGCTGGAAGCGCTCAAGCGAGGCTCATTGAAAAGGCAAAACATCGATGCTCTCCTTGCATGCGCATGCTGCACACGGACGATGGCTTGTACTTGAGATGGAACAGCGCCCAGCATGGAATCGCCGCACTTTTTGATGAAGATCAAAAATCAGAGCAATACAATTCGAACTTCCTTGCCTTTCCGGCTAGTATTTTTACTTTAATCGAAAAAAGCTGTAGAAAAATCACCAATAGTCACAAAAATGCAGTCATGCTCAACTGGTGCCGCGTCTGGGCAAAAAAAAAGCCCGCTGCGGGAGCGGGCTGAATCTAATTCCTGTGAGGAAGTAGAGGAGACAGATGAATGATGCCGCATCGCAGCATATCAAGCCAATTGCATGTTGTGATGATGGAAATATGATTCATCAATATCTGTCGCAGCCAGGGCATCTCAGGCGCTGGCCCGCGCGATCAGCTGGTAGGCCAGCGGCGCCAAGGCTGGCGGCGCGGCGCCCTCGTCCACTTCGCCCAGGCGCTGCAGGATCGCCTGTGCAGCCAGGCGGCCGATGTCATAGCGCGGTACGCGGATCGTCGTCAGCGCGGGCATGAGTTTTTCCGAGAACGGGAAGTCGCCAAAGCCCGCCACCGCGCATTGCTCGGGAATGCGGATGCCCAGGCGCGCCGCTTCGTAGATGGCGCCTGCCGCCATGTTGTCGTTGGCAAAAAACAGGGCGTCGGGACGCTCGGCGCGCGCCATTTGCTCGCTGAACACTTGCCCGCCCGCGTCGAGCGGCACCGTCACCAAAGCTTGCACGATTTCCGGACGCAAACCCAGCTGCCGCATGGTTTCCTCATACCCCTGGGCCCGCTTGCGCGCGCGGAAATCGCTGCCGATGCCACTGTCCACATACACGATGCGCCGGTAGCCTTGCGCGTGCAGGTACAAGGTCATGTCGCGCCCCGTGGCGATATGCGAAAAGCCGATTTGCGGATACGGACGCTCGGGGCGGATATCCCACGTTTCGATGACGGGAATCTGCAAGCCCGCCAGCAAGGTTTCCGTGGCGGCGCTGTGGTCGGCGCCCGTCAGCACCAGCGCGCGCGGCGACCAGCCGAGAAAGGCGCGCACCACCTTTTCTTCCGTCTCGATCGAGTAATCGTGGGTGGCCAGCAGCAACTGGTAATTATGCTGCGACAAGGTAGTCGACAAGCCCTGGATGGTTTCCGCAAAGATGGAATTCGACACGCTGGGCACGATGGCGCCCACGATGCGGCCCTGGGTCGACGCGAGGCCGCCGGCCGCCTCGTTGCGGATATAGCCGAGCTGGTCGATGGCGCTCTTGATGCGCTCGCGCGTTTCCTGCGACACGCGGTCCGGCTCCTTGAAATAGCGCGACACGGAAATGGCCGAGGTCTGTGCCAATTTGGCCACATCGAACACGGTGCTGCGGCCGAGGCCGCGCCGCTTGCGTACTGGGTCGTTCATGGGTACTGCCTTCTCAAAAATCGGTGATCACCACGCATCATGCCATGGCCGGCTGCACAGGGGATGCCAGAGTGGCGCCGGTGCGCCACGGCGTGCCGCGATACTGGCAGGCCGGGCCGCAGAAATTCCACCCTGGAAATTGGCGCAAATGAAATCATGCCGATAGTGTAATGGCTGCGCGCATTCCCCCTGCATTAAATCTGTTGACAGCCCCCGGCGATTCAAATTATATTTCGCTGTACTTGCAATGTTAGCGCTAACAAAGACTAACAGCAAGACCCGAGACAGCCGCACTGGAACGCCATACGCAGCGCGCCAGGCAACCAAAAAGGACACACATTGAGCTCCGCTACCTCCCGCCGCACGCTGGAATCCCTGCGCAGCCAGCGCTGGCTGGCCCCAGACGACATGCGCTCGTTCGCCCACCGCCAGCGCTTGCAGCAGATGGGCTTGCGCCGCGAGGAATTCCTCGACCGCCCCGTCATCGCCATCATCAATACCTGGAGCGACCTGTCGCCGTGCCACTCGCACCTGCGTGAGCGGGCCGAAGCCGTCAAACGGGGCATCCTGCTGGCCGGCGGCTTCCCCGTCGAGCTGCCGGCCCTGTCGCTGGGCGAAGTGATGGTCAAGCCCACCACCATGATCTACCGCAACTTCCTCGCCATGGAAACGGAGGAGCTGCTGCGCTCGCTGCCCATCGACGGCGCCGTGCTGCTCGGTGGCTGCGACAAGACGACGCCAGGCATGCTGATGGGCGCCATCAGCATGGACATCCCCGCCATCTTCTGTCCTGCCGGCCCCATGCTCAACGACCGCTACCGCGGCCAGAGCGTGGGCGCGGGCACGCATACCAAGAAATTCTGGGACGACTACGTGGCCGGCGACATCGCCAAGCCCGAGTGGATCAAGCTGGAAGCGAAGATGACGCGCTCGCCCGGCACCTGCAACACCATGGGCACGGCGTCCACCATGACGTCCATCGTCGAAGCGATGGGCTTCACGTTGCCGGGCGCCACCAGCATCCCCGCCATGGATGCCAACCACGTGCGCATGGCCTCGCAATGCGGCGAGCGCATCGTCGGCATGGTGTGGGAAGACTTGAAGCCGTCGCGCTTCTTCACCCGCGCCGCGCTGTCGAACGGCGTGGCGGCCTACATGGCGCTCGGCGGCTCGACCAACGCGGCCATCCACCTGGTGGCCATTGCCGGGCGCGCCGGCCTGGCCCTGTCGCTCGATGAAATGGATGCGATGGCGCAAAAAGTACCGGTCATCGCCAACCTGTTCCCTTCCGGCGACAAGCTGATGGAAGATTTCTTCTATGCGGGCGGCATGCCGGCCCTGCTCAAGGAAATCATGCCGCAGCTGGACTTGACGGCCTTGACGGTGACGGGCCGTACCTTGGGCGAGAATATCGCCGACGCCGTCTGCCTGGACGACAGCGTTATCCGCAAGGTGTCGCAGCCGGTGGCCGACGGCGCGGCGCTGGCCGTGCTGCGCGGCAACCTGTGTCCTGGCGGCGCCGTCATCAAACCATCGGCCGCCAATCCGAAGTTCGCCAAACACCGCGGACGCGCCCTCGTGTTCGACTCGAACGCGGAAATGCTGGCGCAAATCCACGCACCCGACCTCGATATCGATGAAAACACGGTCTTGATCCTGCGCAATGGCGGACCCATCGGCGCGCCAGGCATGCCGGAATGGGGCAATCTGCCCGTGCCGAAAAAGCTGCTGCAGCAGGGCATCCGCGACATGGTGCGCATCTCCGACGCGCGCATGAGCGGCACCCACTACGGCACCTGCGTGCTGCACGTGACGCCCGAAGCGGCCGTCGGCGGTCCGCTGGCGTTGGTACGCAACGGCGACATGATAGTGCTCGACATCGCCGCGCGCACCTTGAACATGGAGGTAACGGACGAGGAACTGGCGCACCGCCGCGCCGAGTGGCAGGCGCCGGCGCAAAAATATGCGCGCGGCTACACCAAGCTGTACATGGAACACGTGACGCAGGCGGACCAGGGCTGCGACCTGGACTTCTTGCTGGGCAACGCCGCCACGCCGGAGCCGCCGATTTTCTGACGCCGCCGCCTTCCCTACCTATATTAGAGAGCACAACTATGGATATCCTGGACAACCGTTTCCGCGCCTTGCTGGCGGACAAAGCAGTACCGCTGGGCAGCTGGCTGATGGCCGGCACGCCCGTGACGGCCGAAGCCATGGGCTGCGCCGGCTTCGACTGGCTGGTGCTGGACATGGAACACGTGCCCATCGACTACCAGGATGCGTACCAGATCCTGCAGGCAGTCGGCGGCACGCCGGCCTGCCCCGTCGTGCGCCTGGCCTGGAACGACCTGGTGCAGATCAAGCGCGCGCTCGACATCGGCGCGCAAACCTTGATGTTCCCGTTCGTGGAAAATGCCGGCGAGGCGCGCAGCGCCGTGGCCGCCACCCGCTATCCGCAGCCCGGCCAGGCCATTCCCGGCACGCGCGGTTTTGCCGCCATGCACCGCGCCAGCCGCTATGGCACCGTGCCCGACTACGCCACGCGCGCCAACGGCGCCGTCTTCTCGATTATCCAGCTGGAAACCCCGGCCGCCCTGGCGCAGCTGGAAGAAATCGCCGCCGTCGATGGCGTCGACGCCCTGTTCGTGGGACCGGGCGACCTGTCGGCCGCCATGGGCCACATCGGCAATATCGGCCACCCGGACGTGCAGGCGGCCATTGCCGACGCGGCCCGCCGCGCGCGCGCCATCGGCAAACCCATCGGCATTGTCGGCCCCTCGCCGGAAATGGTGCACACTTTCATCAGTTACGGCTATGACTACGTGGCCATCGCTTCGGACATGGGCATGATGATGCGCCAGGCCAATGCCTTTATCACGGCCCTGAAACCGTCGCTGGCGAAAGCCCTCGACACGGGAGCCTACTAATTATTCTGTTGCAACACACTGTTGCAACGCACGTAGCGCGCTCAGACGCGTCATTCGCATCTTTTGGAGACAAGCATGTCAGGTGTAAAACTGGAAAAGGTCGTCAAGAAGTACGACAACGGCGTCGAAGTCATTCATGGCATCGACCTGGAAATCAAGCAAGGCGAGTTCGTCGTCTTCGTGGGCCCTTCGGGTTGCGGAAAATCAACACTGATGCGCATGGTCGCGGGGCTCGAATCCATCACGGGCGGCACCATCTCCATCGAGGGACAGGTCGTCAACGACTTGCCGCCGCGCGAACGCGACATCGCCATGGTGTTCCAGGACTATGCGCTGTATCCGCACAAGTCCGTGTTCGACAACCTGGGCTTTGGCTTGAAACTGCGCAAGTTCCCCAAGGCGGAAATCGAACAGCGCGTGCGCGCCGCCGCCGCCATCCTGAAAATCGACCACTTGCTCGACCGCAAGCCGCGCGCCCTGTCCGGCGGCCAGCGCCAGCGCGTGGCCATGGGCCGCGCCATCGTGCGCCAGGCCAAGCTGTTCCTGTTCGATGAGCCGCTGTCGAACCTGGACGCCCTGCTGCGCTCGGAAATGCGCACGGAAATCAAGAAGCTGCACCAGCGCATCGGCGCCACCACCATTTACGTCACGCATGACCAGGTCGAGGCGATGACCCTGGCCGAGCGCATCGTCGTGCTGTCCGGCGGCAACATCATGCAGGTCGGCACGCCGGACCAGATCTACAACGAGCCCGTGTCGAAATTCGTCGCCGGTTTCACGGGCTCGCCGCCGATGAACTTCCTCGGCGCCAAGGTGGCGCGTAACGGCGCCGGCCAGGCCGAGATCGTTCTGGGCGCTGCGCGCCTGGCCCTGCCGCTCGAGCGCCAGGCCGCATGCGGCAAGCTCGACGGCCGCGCAGTGGAATTCGGCATCCGCCCGGAAGACATCACGCTGGAAGCGGCCACTCCCGCCAGCGCCGCCCTGGCCGCGACGGTGGTGGTGGTCGAGCCGCTGGGTGCGGAAACCCTGGTCATCTTCCAGTGCGAAGGCGGCGAATTGACGGCGCGCCTGCCGCCTACGTTTGCCCTGGCGCCGGGACAGCAAGTCACGGTACAGCTGGACATGGAGAAATTCCATCTGTTCGATCCGCAAGGGGGCGCGGTACTGCCCTCCAGATAAGCCGCGAACGACCGGCATACCCATTCCAAAAACAGGAGACAACATCATGCGTATCAAATCCCTCGTCCTGGCGCTCGGCGCCACTTTCGTCCTTGCCATCGGCGCGCACGCGCAAACCGTCAAGGTGTTCGTCGGCGGCCAGGAGCGCCCCGAAGTCATGCGCGAACTGTTCGCCAAGTTCATGGCCGCCAATCCCGGCGTCAAGATCGACCTGGAAACGGGCGGCGCCACGTCCGAACTGCAGCAGAAATACCTGAACACGGTATTGTCGGCCGGCGACACCACCCTGGACGTATTCCTGATCGACATCATCCGCCCGGCCCAGTACGCGTCGGCCGGCTGGATCGAAAGCCTGGACAAATACCTGGGCGCCGACCGCGACAAGATCATGGGCCAGTACTTGCCCGCCTACAAGCAAGCCAATATGGTCGACAACAAGGTCGTGGCCCTGCCCGCCTTTGCCGACGCCATGTTTCTCTACTACCGCAAGGACTTGCTGGCCAAGTACAAGCTGGCGGCGCCAAAAACCTGGGATGAGCTGGCCAGCGTGGCACGCACCATCCAGGCCGGCGAAAAGAATCCGGAACTGCAAGGCATCAGCTTCCAGGGCAAGGCCATCGAAGGCGCCGTCTGCACCTTTTTGTTGCCGTACTGGAGCCAGGGCGGCGAACTGGTCACCAATGGCAAGCTGACCCTGGACAAGCCCAAGGCGGAAGCGGGCCTGGCCATGTGGCGCAAGCTGGTCGACCAGGGCGTGGCGAAAAAGAATATCGCCGAAGTGGCCACCGACGATACGCGCAAGGAATTCCAGGCCGGCAACGTGTTGTTTGCCGTCAACTGGGGCTATGCCTGGAATCACTTCCAGGATGGCGCCGACAGCAGCGTGAAGGATAAAGTCGGCGTTGTCAGCCTGCCGGCCATGGCGGGCGGCAAACCTGCCTCGTGCATCGGCGGCTGGCAGTGGGCCGTGTCTTCATTCTCGAAAAACAAGGAAGCATCGGCCAAGCTGGTGCGTTGGCTGTCGAGCCCGGAAGTGTCGAAGCAGCTGGCCATCAAGGCATCCAACCTGCCCGTCTACCCGTCCGTCTACCAGGACAAGGAAGTGCTGGCCGTCAATGGCTGGTTCGCCGATGCCTTGCCGGTGGTGCAAAGCGCCCGTTCGCGTCCCGTCACGCCGCGCTACAGCGAAGTGTCCGAAGCCGTGCGCGTCAACACGAATGCCGTGATGGCGGGCGTGAAAACGCCGGCGGCGGGCGTGGCCGAGATCGAAAACCGGGTCAAGCGCATCCTGCGCTAAGGAGACCGAACCCGTGCCGCCACGACGGCGGCGCGGGCGGCACACGCATACGCACACCGCAACAGACGAGGAAATCATGAGGCAACGCACCCTGAAAAGCCGCATCACGGACCCCAGCGAAACAACGCTGGCCTGGGTCCTGCTGACGCCGGCGATTCTCTTTTTACTGCTGATCGTGGCCTACCCGGTCAGCAAATTGATCTACAACAGCTTTTTCGACATCCGCCTGTCCGGCGGCAGCCTGCCCAGTTTCGTGGGCCTGGACAACTACAAGATGGCGCTGGAAGACAGCCTGTTCTGGAAGTCCTTGAAAAACACCGTCATCATCACCGTCGTCACCGTGCCGGGCGCGCTGGTGGCGGGCCTGGGCCTGGCCATGCTGGCCAACATGCCGTTCAAATACCGCTGGCCCGTGCGCCTGGCGCTGCTGCTGCCGTGGGCCTTGCCGCTGGCCTTCGTCGGCCTGATCTTCGCCTGGTTCTTCCACAGCGAATACGGCCTGGTGAACGACATCATCCGCCGCATCGACCTCTTGATCCCCGGCCTGGGCTGGGAACCGCAGATCTGGTTCAATTCGCCCGCGCTGACCATGGCCGCCATCTGCATCACGACCATCTGGAAAACCTCGTCGTTCATGGCGCTCATTTTGCTGGCCGGCCTGCAGACCATCCCCGCCTCGCTGTATGAAGCGGCCGAAGTGGACGGCGCCAGCAAATGGAAGCAATTCACGGAAGTGACCCTGCCCCTGCTGGTGCCATCGATGCTGGTGGCGCTGATCTTCCGCACACTGACGGCCATCCAGTCCTTCGATATTCCCTACAACATGCCCGGCCCTGGCGACGAAACCAAGACCCTGGCCATGTACATCCAGTCCAATACCGTCGACTACCTCGACGTGGGCTACGGCTCGACCCTGGCGGTCTTCATGTTCCTGCTGTCGATGGCCACCACGTTTGTGTATCTGAAATATGTAAGAGGAGACAAAGAATGAGCGGCCTGTTTTCATCGAAGCGCCTGCGCTGGTTCGCCGCCGCGATCATCCTCCTCAACGGCGTCTTCCCCGCCCTGTGGATCCTGTTTACCTCGCTCAAGACCGAAAGCGAACTGACGCAAAAGCCGATCACCTACTGGCCGCACGAACCGACCATCGGCAATTTCATCTCAGCCTTCCAGGACCAGCCGCTGCTGACGTTCCTGACCAACAGCCTGATCGTGGCCGGCCTGTCGACCCTGCTCAGCCTGTTCATCAGCGCGCTGGCCGCGTATGCGATTGCCCGCTTGCGCCTGCGCTTCCGCGGCCTGATCCTCACTGCCATCATCGGCGTGTCGATGTTCCCGCTGGTGACCCTGATGGTGCCGCTGTTTGAAATCATGCGCAGCCTGGGCTTGCTGAACTCCTACTGGGCGCTGGTGCTGCCGTACACGGTGCTGAACCTGCCCATCTGCACCCTGATGATGGTGAGCTTTTTCCAGGATATCCCGCGCGACATCGAGAACGCGGCCATGCTCGACGGCTGCACCCGCCTGAGCGCCCTGTGGCGCATCGTGCTGCCGCTGGCCGCCCCTGGCGTGGCGACGGCCGCCATCCTCGCGTTTGTAAATTCCTGGGACGAGTTCCTGCTGGCGCTGTCGATGAATTCGGCCGTGGCCTACCGCACCCTGCCCGTCGGCATCCAGTTGTACCAGGGCGAGTTCGCCTTCCCATGGCCGATCATTTCGGCGGCACTGGTGGTGGCCATCGTGCCCATCGTCGTGCTGATCGTGATCTTCCAGGAAAAGGTCGTCAGCGGCCTGACCTCGGGCGGCTTGAAGGGCTGAGAATGGACCACCAGTCTCCCTTCACCCTGGCGCACGGCGACTGCCGCGCCGACGTCCACCCGGCCACGGGTGGCGCGCTGGCGGCTTTCCGCTGGCGCGGGCGCGACATCCTGCGCGCCGCGCCAGCCGCTGCCGACGTGCGGCAGATGGCCTGCTACCCTTTGGCGCCGTATTCGAACCGCATCGGCAACGCCGTGCTGCAGGCGCAGGAACAGACGCATGCGCTGCGCGCCAACTTCCCGCCCGAGCCGCACAGCATCCACGGCTTCGGCTGGCAGCGCGCCTGGCACGTTGCGGCGCGTGCGGACGACAGCGCCGAACTGCTGCTGGTGCACGGCGGCGACGCCGACTGGCCGTTCGCCTGCGAAGCGCGGCAAACCGTGCTGCTCGACGCTGCCGGCCTGCGCCTGACTTTATCCGTGCGCAATGACGATACGCGCGCCATGCCCGCCGGCCTGGGTTTTCACCCCTACTTTCCGCTGGCGCCCGGCCTGCGCCTGCAGGCGCAATGGGATGGCGTGTGGAGCATGGGCGATGACCACTTGCCGGCCGGCCTCGTGCCCGTGGCGCAAGCGTCGCCATTCGCCACGCCACAGCCGGTGGCCGGTTGGCGCAGCGACCATTGCTACAGCGGCTGGACGGGCCGCGCCAGCCTCGATTACGGCGACTACAGCGTGCAGCTGTCAGCCAGCGAGAATTGCCGCCACCTCGTGTGCTTCGCGCCCAATGACGAGCGCAGCTTCATCGCCATCGAACCCGTCACGCACGCGAATAACGCGTTTGCGCTGGCCGCGCGCGGCGCGCGTGACACGGGCATGCGCTTGCTGGCGCCCGGCGAGAGTCTGCACATCGCCATGCGCCTGGCCATCGAGGAGAGCCAGCATGCGTGAATGGCAAGCCGAACTCGTGCTCGACGCGCGCGCCCAGTTGGGTGAATGCCCGCTGTGGAGCGTGGCCGAGCAGTGTTTGTACTGGATCGATATCGCCGGGCGCCGCCTGCACCGCTACGATCCGGCCACAAGCCTCGACCGCGTCTGGTGGGTGCCGTGCGAGCCGGGCTGCATCGCCCTGGCTGAAAAGGGCGGCCTGGTGGCGGCCCTGCGCGACGGTTTCTACCGCTTCTATCCGCAGGAAGGCTTGCTCGACAAGCTGGCCGACGCCCCCTACGACAGCCGCGACATGCGTTTCAACGATGGCCGCTGCGACAGCGCCGGGCGTTTCTGGGCCGGCGCCATGTACGAGCCGCGCACGGCGGAACTGGCTGCCATGTTTTGCCTGGAACGGGGCGCCACGCGCCTGGGCTGGGGGCCGCAGCAGGATCTTGGCGTGAAAGTCAGCAATGGCCTCGCCTTCGCGGCCGATGGCCAGTCCCTGTTCCAGTCCGACACGCCGAACCACGTGATCTACCGTTTCGCCTTTGACGCGGCCAGCGGCCAGATGGGCGAACGCAAGGTGTTTGCCCGCCTGCCCGCCAAGGGAGAGGACGCCGTGTACGGCGGCCGCCCCGATGGCGCGGCGCTCGATACCGAAGGCTGCTACTGGAGCGCGCAATACGAAGGCGGCCGGGTGCTGCGCTTTTCGCCGCAGGGCGAGATCATCGGCATCGTGCGCGTGCCCGTCACGCGCCCCACCATGATCGCCTTTGGCGGCGCCGACCTGCGCACCCTGTACATCACCAGCGCGCGCGAAGGCGCAAGCGACGACGAACTGGCGCGCCAGCCGCAGGCCGGCGGCCTTTTTGCCGTGCGCCTGGACGTGGCCGGCCGCCCCGAACCCCTTTACCGGGATTGATATCCGGATCTTCACCCTGAGGACAGCATGAACGCCAACATCACTCTCTACCCCAGCCTGCAGGACCGCGTGGTCTTCGTCTCCGGCGGCGGCTCCGGCATCGGCGCCGCGCTGGTCGAGCACTTCGCCCTGCAAGGCGCGCAAGTGGCTTTTTGCGACATCGACCGCGACGCCAGCGCCGCCCTGGCCGCGCGCCTGGCACCCCTGTGCCGGCACGCGCCCTATTTTGTCTACAGCGACATCCGCGACATCGCCGCCTACCAGGCCAGCCTGGCCGACGTCGAAGCGCGCTTCGGCGCCATCCGCGTGCTGCTCAATAACGCGGGCCGCGACGACCGCCATTCGCTGGCCGAACTGACGCCCGAATACTGGGACAACTGCCTGGCGCTGAACTTGAAACATCACGTGTTCGCCATCCAGCAGGTGGCGCCAGGCATGGCGGCCGCCGGCGGCGGTTCCATCATCAACCTCGGCTCGATCTCGTGGATGCGCGGGCGCCCCAACCTGGTCGGCTACACCACCTCCAAGGCGGGTATCGCGGGCCTGTCGCGCACCCTGGCGCGCGAGCTGGGCGAACAGAATATCCGCGTCAACGCCATCGCGCCGGGCGCCATCGCCACGGACCGCCAGGCCGCGCTGTGGCGCGATCCGGAAGAAGACCGCCGCTTCATCGAACTGCAATGCCTGAAATACCGGCTCGACGCGGGCCACGTGGCGCGCACGGCCCTGTTCCTGGCGGCCGACGACTCGGACGGCATCACGGGCCAGAACATCATCGTCGATGCCGGCCTCGCGCAAGTATCTGTAGCTGGCTAAGCCCCCATTCAAGGAGAACCCTCATGTTGAACCTGCAAGACGCAAACCTGTTGAAACAGCAATGCCTGATCGACGGCGCCTGGTGCGACGCCGATGACGGCGCCACCATCGATGTCACCAACCCGGCTACCGGCGCCGTCATCGCCACCGTGCCGCGCATGGGCGCCGCCGAGACGCGGCGCGCCATCGCCAGCGCGCACGCGGCCTTCCGGCTGTGGCGCAAGCAGACCGTCAAGGCGCGCGCCACGGTGCTGCGCGCCTGGCATGCGCTGATCCTGCAGCACGCGGACGACCTGGCGCTGATATTGACTACTGAACAGGGCAAGTCGCTGGCGGAAGCCAAGGGCGAGATCGTCTCGAACGCGGCCTACCTGGAATGGTTTGCCGAGGAAGGCAAGCGCGCGTATGGCGACGTGATCGCGCCGCCGTCGAACGACAAGCGCATCGTCGTCATCAAGCAGCCGATCGGCGTGTGCGCGGCCATCACGCCGTGGAATTTCCCGAACGGCATGATCACGCGCAAGGCCGGCCCTGCCCTGGCCGCCGGCTGCAGCATGGTCCTGAAACCGGCGTCGCAAACGCCGCTGTCGGCCCTGGCCCTGGCCGAACTGGCGCTGCGCGCCGGCGTGCCGCCCGGCGTGTTCAATGTGGTGACGGGCGCGGCGCAGGCCATCGGCACGGAACTGTGCCATAACGACCTGGTGCGCAAGATCACGTTTACGGGATCGACGGAAGTGGGCGCCTGGCTATCGCGCGAGGCGGCCGGCACGATCAAGAAGCTGTCGCTGGAACTGGGCGGCAACGCCCCCTTCATCGTCTTCGAGGATGCCGACATCGACGCGGCCGTCGAAGGCGTGCTGATGTCGAAATACCGCAACAGCGGCCAGACCTGCGTCTGCGCCAACCGCATCTACGTGCAGGACGGCATCTACGACGACTTCGCCGCCCGCCTGGTGGCCAAGGTGGCCGAGCTGAAACTGGGGGCCGGCACCGAAGCAGGCGTCACGCAAGGCCCGCTGATCGATGAAAACGCCGTGCGCAAGATCGAACAGCACATCGCCGACGCGCTGGCCAAGGGCGGCAAGCTGGCCATCGGCGGCAAGCGCCACGCGCTGGGCGGCAGCTTCTTCGAGCCCAGCGTGGTGCTGGAAGCGAACAGCGACATGCTGGTCGCCACCGAGGAAACCTTCGCCCCGCTGGCACCCCTGTTCCGCTTCGGCAGCGAAGAGGAAGTCGTCGCCATGGCCAACGCCACGCAGTTCGGCCTGGCCGGCTATTTCTACAGCCGCGACCTGGGCAGAGTCTGGCGCGTGGCGGAAGAACTGGAAGTGGGCATGGTCGGCATCAACACCGGCATGATCGCCAATGAAATGGCGCCGTTCGGCGGCGTCAAGCATTCGGGCATGGGTCGCGAAGGCTCGCATTACGGCATGGACGACTTCCTCGATATCAAATATTTGTGCATGGGAGGGATTTGATTATTTCAAGGTAGGCAAGGCAGGGATCAGCAACCATACTCATAAAAAACACAGGAGACAGGATCATGCAAACGACTTTACGCAAAACCACATTGGCTGCGGCCATCACCGGCGTGCTTCTCTCGGCACCATTTGTTAGCGCTAACGCGCGCGCCGACGAACTGAGCGACATGAAAGCCATGCTGGCCCAGTTGCAGGACCGGGTGGCGCAGATGGAAGCGAAAGCGGCCCAGCCAGCAGCAGCGATGGCTGCCGCACCGGCAGCGGCGCCCGTGAAACCGGTCACCGGCTTCAACTGGAAACTGTACGGCCGTGGCGACATCGGCTATACAGTTTCGCGCGGCAAGGATGCCAGCGGGCGCCAGCTGACCAACCACCGCCTGAACCAGGGCGAGATGGCCAGCCGCCTGGGCCTCACGGGCGCCTGGGTCTTCAGCGATGAATACAAGGCCATCTTCGGCGTCGAGACGGGCTTGAACCTGTTCAACGGCAATGCGGGCGGCGGCACGCAAAACAACACCACCTCGTCCGTGCTGTTCAACCGCGGTTCCACCGTCGGCTTTGCCTCGACCACCTGGGGTTCGATCGAAGGCGGCACCATGTACATGGCGCCGTTCTGGGTCTCGCTGGGCGCCGACCTGGCCTCGGCGCACAATTACGGCGCCAACGACTTCAGCGCCCTGTTCTCGCTCACGCGTCCCGAATCCCTGGGCCGCTACCTGAAGGATCCCGTCACGGGCAACGCCAGCAAGACGACGAGTTTGGCCGGCAACAACTCGGGCACGGCCTTGTTCTACGGCAATGCGCTGCGCTACCGCAGCCCCACCTGGAACAACATCTCGGCGGAAGTGTCGTATTCGGCCGGCCAGCAGGCGTCTTCCGCCACCGACCTGGAAAACGATGGCCGCAGCTGGGCCGCCAACGTGCTGTACAAGAAGGGCGACCTGTTCCTCGGCTATGCGCACATGGATTACCAGCAGAGCAACGACATCAGCACGGGGGGCACGCCGAACTTCCTCAAGCGCAACCAGGTCACGGACATCGTCGGCGCGCGCTACAAGTGGCACGATTTTACCTTGGGCGGCTCCTACACCTCCTACCGCGTGTCGAACGCGGGCGGCTATGCGGCCGATGCCTTCGGCGTCTCGGGCGCCTACGACCTCGGCAAGCACCGCATCGAGGGCAGCCTGGCGCACATCAGCTATGACGGCGCCAATGCCAGGGGCGCTTTCGGCACGAACACGGGCGATGGCGTAGGCAAGCCCACGTCGACAGCCTACTCGCTGGGCTACCTGTACAACTTCCAGCCGACCCTGTCGTTCTACGCGTATGCCACGCGCATCGCCAACAACAGCCATGCCAAGCTGGGCGTATTGCAGTTCCGGGGGGACAATAACTACTTCGGCTACAGCCCCGTCGAGCTGACCGCCGGCATGTTCCTCGTCTTTTAATTTAGTGCTTATTTGTTGATGCACCGCCGGCCCGCCCCACGCCACCATGCGGGCGGCCGGTTTTCACAGGAGTTGATTGTCATGCAGTACACACTACACCAGGAAAATGACAGCGTCGCCCTGCGCTGCGCCGGCCGCTTGCTGCTACGCCACGGCGCCGATGCGCCATGCGTGTTCGTCGGCCAGGGCCGCGAAAGCATGGAAATGTACCGAGGTAACTTCGCCATCGAGGATTACGTCGAGGAGCGCAGCGCCCTGCGCGCGCTGGCCGTCACACAGGATGGCGACGGCGCCACCCTGAGCTTTGCGCGCCATGCGGGCGATTCTCCGCAACTGGTGCTGGCCGTCCAATCACAGCCGCATGGCGTGCACCTGGTGGTGCGCTACGCGGCGCCGGGCTGGAACCGCCTGTGGCTGCGCCTGCCCGCGGAACAGGACGAGCATGTCTGGGGCTGCGGAGAGCAGATGTCGTACTTCGACCTGCGCGGCCGCCACTTCCCCCTGTGGACGTCCGAGCCGGGCGTGGGCCGCGACAAGTCGACGCATTTGACGTGGCAGGCGGACGTCACATCCAAGTCGGGCGGCGACTACTATCACACGAATTATCCGCAGCCGAGCTTTATCTCCTCGCAGCGCTACTGCCTGCATGCGGAGACGACGGCGTATGCGGACTTCGATTTCCGCCAGCCGGATTTCCACGAACTGCAATTCTGGGCCATGCCCGAGCGCCTGGAATTCATGCTGGCCGAGACCTTCGTCGACCTGGTCGGCGTCGTCTCGCAGCGCTTCGGCCGCCAGCCACAGCTGCCCGCCTGGCTGCAAAATGGCGCCATGCTGGGCCTGAAAGGCGGCGAAGATCACGCGCGCGCCATCCTCGCGCAAGCGCAGGAGCACGGCTTGCCCGTCAGCGCCCTGTGGTGCGAAGACTGGGTGGGCTTGCGCCAGACCTCGTTCGGCAAACGCCTGTTCTGGGACTGGCGCTGGCAGCCGCAGCGCTATCCGGACCTGAAAAACTGGATCGCCGACCTGGCCAGGCAGGACATCCGCTTCCTCGGCTACGTCAATCCCTACCTGTGCAACGACGGCACCCTGTACCAGGAAGCGCTGCAGCAGGGCTTTCTGGCCACGGCCATGGATGGCGGCGCCTACCTGGTCGATTTCGGCGAATTCGATTGCGGCGTCGTCGACTTCACCAACCCGGCCGCTGCGCTGTGGTTCGAGGAACGCATCCTGCGCCAGGAAATGCTCGACTTCGGCCTGTCCGGCTGGATGGCCGATTTCGGCGAATACCTGCCGATCGACCTGCGCCTGCACAATGGCGTCGATGCGCGCCTGATGCACAACGCCTGGCCGACCCTGTGGGCCGAAGTCAATGCGCGCGCCATCGAAACAGCCGGCAAGACGGGCGACGCCACCTTCTTCATGCGCGCCGGCTACACGGGCGTGCAGGCGCACTGCCCGCTGCTGTGGGCGGGCGACCAGTCGGTCGACTTCAGCCGCCACGATGGCTTGCAGACGGTGATCTGCGGCGCCCTGTCGTCCGGCCTCCTGGGCAACGCCTACCACCACAGCGATATCGGCGGCTACACGAGCCTGTTCGGCAACCTGCGCACGGCCGAACTGTTCCAGCGCTGGACGGAGATGGCCGTGTTTACGTCGATGATGCGCACGCACGAAGGCAACCGCCCGGACGAAAACTTCCAGTTCTACCAGGATGAACAGGTATTCCGCCACTTCGCCCGCATGACGCGGCTGCACGTGGCGCTGGCGCCGACCATCCGCGCCCTGGCCGAGGATGCCGTGGCGCGCGGCCTGCCGCTGCAACGCCCCCTGTTCCTGCACTATGAGCACGACCGCGCCACCTACGCCATCCAGGACCAGTATCTGTTCGGCCCCGACCTGCTGGTGGCGCCCGTGCATGCGGCGGGTGCTGCGCGCTGGAGCGCCTACCTGCCGCAGGGCGACGCCTGGATCCACCTGTGGAGCGGCGCCGCCTTCGAAGGCGGCCAGCGCGTGGAAGTCGATGCGCCGTTGGGCCAGCCGCCCGTGTTCGTGCGGCGCGGCTGCGCACAGCAGGACTTTTTCCTGTCGCTGGCGAAATGAGCCTGGCATGAGCGTGGCGGCGCATCTGCTGTTCCTGGCCTGCGTGGCGCTGGCCAGTTACGCGCAGAACTTGACGGGCTTTGCCTTCGGCCTGATCCTGCTGGGCCTGACGGCCGTGCTGCACCTGGCCAGCCTGGGCGATGTCGCCAACGTGGTCAGCGTGCTGGTGCTGGTGAATGCCGCCATCACGTTTGGCCGCACGCGCCCGCAGCTGGCCTGGCCCGTGTTCGGCCCTGCACTGGCCGTCAGCCAGCTGGGCGTGGGCGCGGGCGTGGCCCTGCTGGGCTGGTTCAGCGCGCAGCAAGTGACCCTGCTGCGCTTCCTGCTCGGTTGCGCCATCGTCGTCTGCGCGTGCATGCTGGTGCTGCGCGCCAGCGCGCGTGCACGGCAATCCGGCCTGCCCGCCTTCCTGTTCTTCGGCGGAGTGTCTGGCGTGATGGGCGGCCTGTTCGCCAGCGCCGGCCCGCCCATGGTGTACCACCTGTACCGCCAGCCATGGCCGGCCGACATGATCCGCCATTCGCTGATCGTGCTGTTCGCCGCGAATGCCGTGCTGCGCCTGGCCCTCGTGCTGGCGCATGGCCAGTTCAGCATGACGGCCCTGTGGCTGACCCTCGAGGCCTTGCCGCTGGTGACGGGGCTGACCTGGCTGGCGCGCCGCCACCCTTCGCGCCTGCCCATCGAGCACGTGCGCCGCGCCGTCTTCGTGCTGCTGCTGGTCGCCGGCCTGGCCCTGGTGCTGCCGCCCGTGCTGTCGCTGCTTGCCTGAGGCGGCGCTTTTTTCCTTTTACTTTTACAAGACGAACCTTCCATGTCCGCTTCCCGCTTTTCCTCCCTGCCCGCCGACTGCGACCTGCTGGTCGTCGGCGGCGGCATCAATGGCGCCGGCATCGCGCGCGACGCGGCCGGCCGCGGCTTGCGCGTGGTGCTGTGCGAACAGCACGACCTGGCGCAGCACACCTCGTCCGCATCCACCAAGCTGATACACGGCGGCCTGCGCTACCTCGAATACTATGAATTCAAACTGGTACGCAAGGCGCTGCAGGAACGCGAAGTGCTGCTGCGCGCCGCGCCCCACATCATGTGGCCGATGCGCTTCGTCATGCCGCACGACGCCGCCCAGCGCCCCGCCTGGATGATACGCGCGGGTCTGTTCCTGTACGACCACCTGGCCAAGCGGGCCTTCCTGCCCGCCTCGCAAGGCATCGCGCTGGACAAGCACGCGGCAGGCGCGCCGCTGAAGGCCGGCTACCGCAAGGGCTTCGTGTACTCGGACGGCTGGGTCGACGATGCGCGCCTGGTGGTGCTCAACGCGCTCGATGCGCAGGAGCACGGCGCGCACATCCTCACGCGCACGGCCTGCGTCGATGCGCGCCGCGATGGCGGTGCCTGGCACGCCACCCTGCAAGCCGAGGATGGCCAGCGCAAGACACTGCGTGCACGCGCCATCGTCAACGCGGCGGGACCGTGGACGGCGCAATTTGCCGGTGCGGCCGGCGGCGGCAAGACGCAGGGACTGCGCCTGATCAAGGGCAGCCACATCATCGTGCCGCGCCTGTTCGAGCATCCGAACGCCTATATCTTCCAGAACCCGGACCAGCGCATCATCTTCGCCATTCCCTACCAGGACGACTTTACCCTGATCGGCACCACGGACGAGGAATACAAGGGGGAAGTGAGCCAGGTGAAGATCAGCCAGGCGGAGATCGATTACCTGTGCCAGGCTGCGAACCGCTATTTCAAGCGCGAGATCGGCCCCGCCGACGTCGTGTGGACGTATTCCGGCGTGCGCCCCCTGCTCGACGACAGCGCGCAGAACGCGTCGGCTGTCACGCGCGACTACCTGCTGGAAGTGGCGCGCGGCGACGCGGCGACGGGAGCGCCCCTGCTCAATATCTGGGGCGGCAAGATCACCACCTACCGCAAGCTGGCCGAGGAAGCATTGGGCTTGCTGGCGCCCCTGCTGGAGAATGGCGCCCCGGCCTGGACGGCCCACGCGCCCCTGCCCGGCGGCGACCTGCAGCAGGAGAATCGACTGGTGGACAGCCATGATTTCGACGCTTTCCTCGCCCGCTTCCAGCGCGATCACGCCTGGATGCCGCCCGCGCTGGCGCGCCGCTATGCGCGCGCGTACGGCAGCCGCGCCACGCGCCTGCTGACGGGCGCCGCTTCGATGGCCGACCTGGGCGCGCAGCTGGCGCCTGGCCTGTATGAGGCCGAGGCGTGCTATCTGATCGAAGTGGAATGGGCCAGAAGCAGCGACGACATCCTGTGGCGGCGCAGTAAACTGGGTTTGCGCTGCGCGCCGGCCGACGTGGCGCGCCTGCAGCAGTGGCTGGCGGCCCATCTGGCGCAAGAGGTGGCGGCATGACGTATTTGCTGGCCCTCGACCAGGGCACCTCCAGTTCGCGCAGCATGGTGTTCGATGAAACGGGCGCCATCGTCGCCGTGGCGCAGCGCGAATTTCGCCAGCTCTTCCCGCAACCGGGCTGGATCGAACACGACCCGATGGAAATCTGGCACAGCCAGCTGGCGACCTGCCGCGAAGTACTGGCCAAGACAGGCCTGAAGGCAGATGCCCTCGGCGCGCTGGGCATCACCAACCAGCGCGAGACAACGGTGGTGTGGGACCGCGCCACGGGCGAACCCGTCTACAACGCCATCGTCTGGCAAGACCGCCGCACGGAAGCGCTGTGCGAGGACTTGCGCGCGCGGGGCCTGGCCGGCGCCATCCACGCGAAAACGGGCCTGGTGCTCGACCCGTATTTTTCCGGTACCAAGCTGCGCTGGATACTCGACGCCGTGCCCGGTGCCCGCGCGCGGGCCATGCGCGGCGAACTGGCCTTCGGCACCATCGACACGTGGCTGGCGTGGCAGATGACGGGCGGCCGCCTGCACGTGAGCGACGTCACCAACGCTTCGCGCACCATGCTGTGGAACCTGCATGAAGGCTGCTGGGATGCCCAGCTGCTCGACTGGCTGGGCATTCCCGCCAGCCTGCTGCCGTCCGTCCATCCATCGAGCCACGTGTATGGCGAAACGGATGCGGAGGTGCTGGGCAGCCCCGTCATCATCGGCGGCATCGCCGGCGACCAGCAGGCGGCGCTGTTCGGCCAGACCTGTTTCACGCCGGGCATGGCCAAGAATACCTATGGCACGGGCTGCTTCTTGCTGCTCAACACGGGCGAGCAGTGCGCGCAATCGCAGCATGGTTTGATCAGCACGGCCGCCTGCCAGGTGAGCGCGCAGCCCGCGTATGCGCTCGAAGGCAGCGTCTTCATCGGCGGCGCCGTGGTGCAGTGGCTGCGCGACGGCCTGGGCGCCATCGGCCACGCGGGCGAAGCGGAAGGCCTGGCCGCCTCCGTGCCCGATTCGGGCGGCGTGGTCTTCGTGCCCTCGTTTACAGGCCTGGGTGCGCCGTACTGGGTGCCATCGGCCAAGGGCGCCATCCTGGGCCTGAGCCGGGGCAGCACGGTGGGCCACATCGCCCGCGCGGCGCTCGAAGCGATCGCCTTCCAGAGCGCCGCTCTGCTGGATGCCATGACGCGCGACGCGCAAGCGCCCATCACCGAGCTGCGCGTGGACGGCGGCGCCTGCGCCAACAACCTGCTGCTGCAATTCCAGGCCGACCTGCTGGGCATCCCCGTGGTGCGCCCGCAAGTGATTGAAACGACCGCCCTGGGCGCGGCCTATCTGGCGGGCCTGGCCATCGGCCAATACCGTGGCGTGGAAGAGCTGGCGTCGCACTGGCGCGCCGACAGGACGTTTTTACCCACCATCGGCCGCGACCAGGCGGGCAGCCTGATGCAGCAGTGGGAGGTGGCGGTGCGGCGGTTTACGGGAAATGGGGAGGGATAGCCAATATAACAAGCAAAAAAAAGCCCGCTGCGGGAGCGGGCTGAATCTATTTCCTTGGAGGAAGATAGAGGAGACAGATGAATGATGCCGCGTTGCAGCATATAAAACCACTTTATATTCGTGATGTCAGAAATACGCAACGGTGATATTAAGGGCAACGAAGAATTCCATGCGGCAACTTTTATGCTGCCGCTTCCGTTTTCCCGTCGCCAGAACGCAACATATTCTTGATGCCTCGCAACGCTTGCCGTACCCTCGCCTCGTTTTCGATCAGGGCGAAGCGCACGTATTCGTCGCCGTATTCGCCGAAGCCGATGCCGGGCGACACGCTGACCTTGGCTTTTTGCAGCAGCAGCTTGGCGAACTCCAGCGATCCCAGGTGGCGGTACGCTTGCGGGATATGCGCCCAGATATACATCGAGGCCTTCGGTTTTTCCACCATCCAGCCCGCTTCATGCAAGCCTTTCACCAGCACGTCGCGGCGGCGCTGGTATTGGGCGCAGATTTCCGTCACGCAGCTCTGGTCGCCTTCCAGCGCGGCAATCGCCGCCACTTGCACTGGAGTAAAACTGCCGTAGTCGTGGTAGCTCTTGATGCGCGCCAAAGCCGCCACCAGTTCCGCATTGCCCACCATGAAACCGATGCGCCAGCCCGCCATGTTGTAGCTTTTCGACATGGTGAAAAATTCCACGGCCACGTCGCGCGCGCCGGGCACCTGCATGATGGACGGCGCCTTCCAGCCATCGAACGTGATGTCGGCATACGCCAGGTCATGCACCACCAGAATATTGTGCTGTTTCGCCAGCGCGACCACCCGTTCAAAGAATTCCAGCTCCACGCATTGCGCGGTCGGGTTGGACGGGAAGCCCAGCACCATCATCTTCGGCTTCGGGTAGCTTTCGCGGATCGCCCGTTCCAGCTCGGCAAAAAAATCCACGCCTGGCCCCATGCGCACGGAGCGGATGTCGGCACCCGCGATGACGGCGCCCCAGATGTGGATCGGGTAGCTGGGATTGGGCACCAGCACCGTGTCGCCACGGTCGAGCGTCGCCAGCATCAGGTGCGCCAGGCCCTCTTTCGAGCCGATGGTGACGATGGCTTCGCTGTCCGGGTCGATGTCGACCTCGTAGCGCTTCTTGTACCAGTGTGCAATGGCGCGGCGCAAACGGGGAATACCTTTTGATGCGGAATAGCCGTGCGTGTCGGGACGTTTCACCGTCTCGACCAGCTTGTCCACGATGTGGGCCGGCGTGGCGCCATCGGGATTGCCCATCGACATGTCGATGATGTCCTCGCCACGGCGGCGCGCGGCCATCTTCAGTTCGGCGGTGATATTGAAAACGTAGGGGGGAAGGCGATTGATGCGCGAAAAGCTGCGCGGAGCTTGGCTGTCGGTCATGGTTATCTCTGTACGTAAGCGCCCGGATCCGTCCGAGCGACGTTGGCGCAGTGGCTGCGCCTGCAACGATACTAACCCGGCTTCGCAAGAACTGGCAAGGCCGATTCGGACAAGCTACAATACGCGCTGATCGAAAATGAGCGCACCGGTTGGTAACCCGGTAAGTGCCTGGCCCCTTCCAGCATGCTCCCGCCCTCGCGGACCCACGGCGCTGACCCTTGGCTGTTACACCAGCCGGGGAGGTGTTCTGGTTCGTGCATCTTTCCGCCGCGCCATCCCTCCCCTGCTTTCTATTTTAGGAATGAGACGGATGGCAACACACGACACCGCAGTAACTGGCATGACCCTGGACCGGACCGGCATCGAGCAGCAGCTGGCCCTGCCCGTGCGCCACTTCATCGATTGCGCGTTCGACGGCGAAGACTTGTCGCGCCTCGATTTGCAGGGCTGCACCTTCGAGCGCTGCACCTTTGCCGACACCAACTTATTCGCCAGCAAGCTGGCGCGCAGCACGTGGCGCCGCTGCCGCGCGGGCAGCGCCGATTTCGAATCCGTCGATGCCGTCGACGCCAGCTTCGAAGGCTGCGACCTGAACAACACAAAATGGCGGCGCGCCAAGCTGGCTTCGGCCACCTACCGCGGCTGCAAGCTGACGGGCGCCTCGTTCGAGGAAGTGGCCCACCTGGGCCTCACCTTCGAGGACAGCCTGCTGGTGGGTGCAGACCTGCGCGGCTTTTCGTTCCGCAAGGCGATACTCAAACAGCTGGATTTTTCCGACGCCTACCTGGCCGGCTGCGATTTCCGCGACGCCGTCTTCGAAGGCGGCAGCCTGCGCAACGCCACGATCAAGCTGGCGAAGTTCCAGGGCGCGGACTTGCGCGGCGCCGATATCGACGGTTTCAAATTGAGCGACGCGGCGCTGCTGAAGGGCGCCGTCATCACGCATGCGCAAGCGGCCAACTTCATGCGCGCGCTCGATCTGGTGGTGATTTGATCTGAACAGGCAAAAAAAAAGCCCGCTGCGGGAGCGGGCTGAATCTATTTCCTTGGAGGAGATAGAGGAGACAAGTGCATCTTGCGGCATCGCGGCATATCACGCCACTTTATCTTCATGATGATAGAAATACCTGTCAGTGATAATGAGCGGACATCAGGGTTTCACGCCGTGCGGCGCGTGGCTTGCGGTAAAAATTCTCCCAGCCACACCAGCAGGGCCAGGCCCGGAAACGCCATGCCTGTCAGCAAGGTCGCTTGCCAGCCATAACTGGCGTACACCCAGGCACCGATGGCCGAGCCGGCCGCGCCGCCGGCAAAGAACAGGGCGAAATACAGGCCGTTCAGGCGGCCCCGCACTTCCGCACCCAGGCTGAAGATGGCGCGCTGGCCCAGCACCAGATTCGCGGCCACGCCCATGTCGAGCACGATGGAAGCGACGACCAGCAGCCCCAGCGCCACATGTTTTGACTCCGGCGCCAGCATCGGCAAGGCAAAGGCGACGATGCCCAGCGCCAGCGCAGCGGCCGTGGCCGGCAAGGTGTGGCCCGCATCGGCCAGACGGCCGGCGATGGGCGAGGCAACGGCGCCAGCCATGCCCACCAGGGCAAAGATGGCGATACCCGTTTGCGACAGGCCGAACGCGGGGCTGGACAGCACCAGTGGCGTGACGGTCCAGAACAGGCTGAAGGCGCCAAACAAGCCAGCGTGATAGGCGGCGCGGCGGCGCAGCACGGGCGTGCCCAGCAGCAAATGCCACAAGGACGCCATCAAGGCCGGATAGCGCATGTTCGACACGGGCTGGCGCACGGGCAAGGCGCGGCGCAGCACGAGCGCCAGCAGCATCATCAGCACGGCGGCGCCGCCAAACACCACATGCCAGCTGGCATGGGCCGCCACCAGCGAGGCCACGGGACGGGCCAGCATAATGCCCAGCAACAAGCCGCTGACCACCTTGCCCACCGTCTGCCCACGCGTCGCTTCCTGCGACAGGTGGGCGGCAAACGGCACGATCACTTGCGCCGCCACGGAACCGAGGCCGATGGCCAGCGCGGCAGCGAGAAACACGATGGCGCCCGTGGAAAGGGCCGCCACGACGAGGGCCGTGGCCGTCACCAGCAGGGCCGTGATGATCAGGCGGCGGTTTTCCAGCAAGTCGCCCAGGGGCACGACAAACAGCAGGCCCAGGGTATAGCCGACCTGCGTCAGGGTGACGATCAGCCCGGCCGCCTTGGCCGACAGGCCAGTCGAAGCGCTGATCGGCCCGACGAGGGTTTGTGCGTAATACAGATTGGCGACGATCAGGCCGGAAGCGATGGCCAGCAGCAGCACCATGGCGGGCGCAATGTCGTGGGGAGCAGAAGGTGAGGCCTTGTTCATGTTGTTTCCTCGGTTCGATAGGGATGTCGCTATTCTAGGCAAAGCCGGGGCAAAGATAATTAGGGCATAATCGCCCTACACTTTTCACATAATATGAACAATGAAAGCTATCCCATGGACAAGATCAAGGCCATGCAGACCTTCGTGCGCATCGTCGAAGCCAACAGCTTTTCCAAGGCGGCCGAAACCTTGAATTTGCCGCGCGCAGCGCTGACGGCCACCCTGCAAAAGCTGGAAGCCTACCTGGGCACGCAACTGCTGCAGCGCACCACGCGCCGCCTATCGCTGACGCCGGAAGGTGCCGAATACTTTCGCCATTGCATCGATATCCTGAAAGCCGTCGACACGGCGGAACTGGCCTTCCGTGGCCCTGACGCGAAAAAACCGCGTGGCTTGCTGCGCATCAACTTGCCCAACACGGTGGGCCGGCGCCTGATCATTACCCATATCGCGCAATTCCACGCCGCCTGGCCGGACGTGCAATTGCAGCTGAGCCTGACAGACCGCCTGGTCGACCTGACGCAGGAAGGCATCGATTGCGCCTTGCGCGTGGGTACCTTGCAAGATTCCGCCTTCATCGGCAAGCAGGTCGGCCTGATGCGCTTCGTCACCTGCGCGTCACCTGCTTACCTGGCGCGGCACGGCACGCCGCACACCCTGTCGGACCTTTCCGCGCACCAGGGCATCATGCATTACTCGGGCCGTACGGGACGCGCCTTCGATTGGGATTTTCTTCAAGGCAAGGAGGTCGTGCGCGTACAGATGGCCGGCCCCATCGCCGTCAACGACGCGGACGCCAGCGTCGATTGCGCGCTGCAAGGGTTGGGCCTGGCGCAGGCGGCCGTGTACCAGGTGCGCGCGCACCTCGACAGCGGTGCCCTGGTGGCCGTGCTGCCCGGCTGTTCGCCGACGCCGATGCCCATGTCCCTGTTGACGCCGCAAGGCCGATTGGCCACGCCCAAGCTGCAAGCGTTTGCCGGCTGGATCACGGCCCTGCTGGCTGCCCAGCCCGACGTGCAACTGCCCACGCACAAAATCTGAGACAAAAAAAAGCCCGCTACAAAGAGCGGGCTGAATCTATTTTCTTGGAGGAGAATAGAGGAGACAAGTGAATTATGCTGCATCGCAGCATATCAATCCAATTGATTGTTGGAATGATAGAAATACACCAGACAGATAACTGACAGGGGCGAAAAAAAACCGGCTCCGCAAGGAACCGGTTTTTTACTGCGTGAAAAGCCTTACTTTGCCGCCGTCACCGGTGTTGCCTTGGTGTCCGCGCCATACGGCAAGACCTTGGACGCCAGGCGGGTATCGGCCTTGATCAGCGCCACTTCGTCGGCCAGGATGCGCGCCGCTTCGTTGAGCAGCACGTCCTTGGCGCTCTTCGCGGCCGTTTCAGCGTCCAGTTCCGCGCTCAGGGCCCGTTCGTCGCCCTGCAAGCCGTCGTCGGTGCGCAAGGCGCCCTTCACGGCGGCAATCTGCTTGGCCGTCTTGTTGGCCGCTTTCGCGCCCTTCAGCACGTCTTTCGGATCGGGAATGACCACCAGGTCGTCGGCAGGATTCGAAATCTGCGCGATCAGGCGTTTTTCACGGGCCTTGGCGCGCGCTTCCTGGGCATCGCGCTCCTTGCGGCGCACGGTTTCATTGAGCGAAATCTGGTTTTCCTTGCGCTGCTTGACGACGAGGGCGATGTCATCGAGCAAGTACTGGAAATCCTTGTCCTTGGCCACGCGCGCATCATGCTTCTTGTCCAGCAGCGGCACGATGTCCTTCAAGTCGCCCGTCGGCATGTAGGGCGCCGGCTTGATGGCTACCCATGGCAGGGCATTGTCATAGCTCGATTCGCCGAAGTTTTCCGCGTCCGACATGGCTGGCAGCTTGATGTCAGGCGTGACGCCGCGCAACTGCGTGGTGCCGCCATTGATGCGGAAGAACTGGGCGATGGTCATTTTCAGCTCGCCGAAACGGGCTTTCTCGCTGCCGCCGAAACGGTCGAGGTTGAACAAGGTCTGCACCGTGCCCTTGCCAAAGCTGCCTTCGCCGATGATCACGCCGCGGCCGTAGTCCTGCACGGCGGCGGCGAAAATCTCGGAAGCCGATGCCGAGCCGCGGTTGATCAGCACGCCCATCGGGCCATCCCAGGCCAGGCCGGCATTCGTATCGCTTTCCACTTCGACCTTGCCTTCGGCATTGCGCTGCATCACGACAGGGCCCTTGTCGATGAACAGGCCCGTCAGTTCGACGGCTTCATTCAGCGATCCGCCGCCATTGTTGCGCAAGTCGATCAGGACGTTGTCGACCTTGTCCTTCTTCAACTCGGCCAGCAAGCGGCTGACGTCGCGCGTGGCGCTTTTGAAGTCCTTGTCGCCGCGGCGGCGCGCTTCGAAGTCCTGGTAGAACGTCGGCAGGGAAATGACGCCGATGCGGCGCTTGACGCCGTTCTCGCGCACTTCGATGATCGATTTCTTCGCCGCCTGCTCTTCCATGCTGATTTTCTTGCGCACCAGCGGCAAGACCACGTGCTTGGCGTCCGGGCCGGCGTCGGCCGGCAGGATGTCGAGGCGCACCACGGAATCCTTGGCGCCGCGGATCAGCTGCACCACGTCGTCGATGCGCATGCCCAGCACTTCGGTGATGGGGCCGCTTTCGCCCTGCCCCACGCCGACGATGCGGTCGCCCACTTTCAGCTTGCCCGACAAGCCGGCCGGGCTGCCCGGCACGACTTCGCGCACCACCGTGTATTCGTCGCGCGTCTGCAGCACGGCGCCGATGCCTTCGAGCGACAGCCGCATGGCGATGTCGAAATTGTCCGAAGCGCGCGGACCCAGGTAATTGGTATGCGGTTCGATCGACATGGCGTAGGAGTTCATAAAGATCTGGAACACGTCTTCGCTGTTGAGCTTGCGCGCACGGGTCGTGTAGCTCTCATAGCGCTTGTCCAGCGTCTCGCGGATGGCCTTGTCTTCCTTGCCCGCCAGTTTCAGGCGCAGCCAGTCGTTCTTGACGCGCTTGCGCCACAGGTCCCGCACTTCCTCGTCGTTCTTCGGCCAGGCGGCCTTTTCGCGGTCGATCTGGTAGCTCTCATCGGCCGTAAAGTCGAACTTGGTTTTCAGCAATTCACGCGCATACGCCATGCGCTCGTCGAAACGCTGCTGGTACAGGTTATAGATGGCAAACGGCGCCGTCAGGTCTTCATTGATGATGGCGTCATCGAGCTTGGTGCGCAAGGGCGCGAAACGGTCGATGTCGGCCTGCACGAAAAACAGCTTTTCCGCGTCCAGGGACTTGAAATAGCGGTCGAAGATCTTCTCCGACATGGCGTCGTCGAGCGGCATGGCCTTGTAATGGACGCGCGTCAATACGCGCGATGCCCACAAGGCGGCCTGCGTTTGCTGGGCCAGCGGCTTCATGGGTAGCGGAGGAGCGGCGCTCTTGTCCGTCTGGGCTGCGCCAGCGTGGGCTGACAGGGCAAGCACCAGGGTGACCAGCATCATTTGCTTCTTCATCGGCTTCTCCGAAAATTAGTTGAATCAATTCCAGGCGGCGCAGCCATGCATGCGCCAGCCAGCAAGACAGTAAGGGGAATACACGACTGGTCTGCATATTATTCTACAGGATACGGCCTGGCAGTCTCCCATGGAATATCAGTTTCTTCCTGGAAGCTTAAACGCGAATTAAAGGCGGTGTCTCATTCATTACAAAGTGAAACATTCGTGAGAAAAATTACATCGCCCCTCGGCGCCAAAGATCAAACGCGTCATTGAAATCGAAAAAGTCAATAGGCCGTTTTTACAATCCTTGATACGGATGATGTTTTTACGCAAAAAATTGATTCCTGCGGGAAACACTTAGTAACAAAACGCAAGCAACATGCTATCATCGCGCCCTGAAATCCAGCTTGCCTGCGCGCGGCTCCCAACGCCGGCGCGCCTCAGTTTCAACAGTATTCCCCACCAGATCCCCTCCCCGCGTGTCATGTCATGACCAGGAATGGCCGAGCTGATTACCCTTTGCCAGACTCACACTATGCCTACAAAATCATTCTCCCCCCGCCACTGGAGTGTCGGCGGCAAGATCACCATTTTTACCTTTGCCCTGGTCAGCCTGATCCTCGCCAGCCTGACGACCTTGATCAGCATCCGCACCTCGGCTGCGCTGGAACAGCGCGCCGAAGCGGCCGTCACCAGCGAACTCAATAGCGTCATGACCACCACGGAAGTGTTTCACACGGCCATGGTCAACGAGGCGGCCAGCTTTGCGCGCCTGTTCGCGGCCGAATTTCCCGGCCCGTTCACGGTCGACGCGGGTGCGATGGTGGCCGTGGCCGGCAAAGCCACGCCCGCCCTGGCCAACGGCGGCAAGGTGCTCAACCTCGACATGGCCGTGGTCGACCGCTACACGGCGCAAACGGGCGTGATCGCCACCATTTTTGCCGCCAATGGCGATGAATTCGTGCGCATCAGCACCTCGCTGAAAAAGCAGGATGGCGAACGGGCCATCGGCACGCAGCTCGACCACAACCACCCCAGCTATGCGCCGCTGCGCGCCGGCCAGCGCTTCGTTGGCATGGCCACCTTATTTGGCAAGCAATACATCACGCAATATGATCCCGTGCGCGATGCGGCTGGCAAGGTAGTCGGCGTGCTGTTCATCGGCCTGGACATCAGCAAGAATCTGGCCATGCTCAAAGAGAAGATTCGCCAGGTCAAGATCGGCCAGACGGGCTACATCTATATCGTCGACACGGCCCCCGGCGCCAACTACGGCCACCTGGTGCTGCACCCGAACAGCGAAGGCAAGAGCGCGCTCGAGTTCAAGGCCAGCGACGGCCGCCTGTTCATCCAGGAAATGCTGGCGCAAAAGGATGGCGCCATGCGCTACACGTGGACGGCGCCGGGCGAAACGGCTGCCCTCGCGCGCGAAAAGCAGCTGTTTTACCGTCAATTCAAGGATTGGCAATGGATCATCGCGGGCGGCACGTTCACGGACGAGATCACCCTGGAAGCGCGCCAGATGCGCAACCAGCTGGCCATTTCCGGCTTCATCGCCCTGCTCGTCTTCGCCCTGCTGCTGTACTGGCTGGTGCGCACCCTCGTGTCGCGCCCGCTGGCCGCCGCCGAAACGGCCGCCGCGCAGATTGCCGCCGGCGACCTGACGGTGCACCTCGATACCAGCAGCCTGGACGAAATCGGCCGCCTGCTGCTCGCCATGAACCGCATCAGCGACAACTTGTCGCAAGTGGTCAGCAATGTGCGCGGCAGCGCCGGGCAAATCGCCACGGCATCCGGTGAAATCGCCAGCGGCAACCTGGACTTGTCGAGCCGCACGGAACAGCAAGCCAGTTCGCTGGAAGAAACAGCCGCGTCAATGGAAGAACTCAGTTCCACCGTGCGCCAGAACGTCGACCATGCCCAGCAGGCAAGCCGGCTCGCGCACGACTCCTCCAGCCTGGCAGCAGAAGGCGGCGCCGCCGTGGCGCAGGTGGCCAGCACCATGGATGCCATCCGCAGTTCCTCAGGCAAGATCGCCGACATCATCGGCGTCATCGACGGCATCGCCTTCCAGACGAATATCCTGGCCTTGAACGCGGCCGTGGAAGCGGCGCGCGCCGGTGAGCAGGGACGCGGCTTTGCCGTCGTCGCCACGGAAGTGCGCACCCTGGCGCAGCGCTCGACGGCAGCGGCGAAAGATATCAAGGATTTGATCCAGGCATCCGCCAGCACGGTGGACCTGGGCCACGCGCAAGTGAGCCAGGCCAGCGCCACCATGGACACCGTGGTGGCCAGCGTGCAGCAAGTGAGCACCATCATGGCCGAAATCGCGCAGGCAAGCGAAGAGCAGCGCAGCGGCATCGAGCAAGTCAACCAGGCCATCGCCCAGATGGACCAGGTAACCCAGCAGAATGCGGCCCTGGTGGAAGAAGCGGCCGCAGCCGCCGACGCCTTGCAGGAGCAGGCGCAGGAGCTGAACCAGGTGGTGGGCGTGTTCAAGCTGTAAAAGCGGGTCCGGTGCTAAGATGGCGCATACCACCGCGCCAGGAGAGACCATGCACGACGACTACGTTTTAATTGCCCGGCTGATGATCCCCACGGATGCGCACGTCATCCGCGGCTGCCTGGCAGCGGCCGGCATCGACGTGCTGCTGACGGACGACCAGCACATGCAGGCCGACATGCTGCTGGCAGCCGCCATCGGCGGCGCCCGCGTGCTGGTGCGCGAACACGACGTGGCGCGCGCGAATGACATCCTCGCCGCCTTCGAGCGGGGCGATCTGGCGCTGTCGGACGATGCCGACGTGGGCGCGCCCGTCGCCGAATAATTTACGAGTAGATTTACGAGTAGAAACAACGCCCGCATGCCTGGCGGTAACTCTCGTTGCCGCCAATGCTGATCTGTTCGCCTTCCTTGATGCGGCGGCCCTGCTCATCCACGCGGATGTTCATCGTGGCCTTCTTGCCGCAAGTACAGATATTCTTCAATTCCTCGATATCGTCGGCCAGCGCCAGCAGATAGGCCGAGCCGGGGAACGGTTCGCCCTTGAAATCCGTGCGCAAGCCGTAGCAGATGACGGGCACGCCCTTCACTTGCGCCAACTGGTGCAGCTGCTGCACCTGGGCCGTGCTGAGAAATTGCGCTTCATCCACCAGCAAACAGGCGACCTGGGGGATATCGTTGAGGAAATTCGTGTCGGCATGGAAGATATCGACCTGGCGCTGCGGACCCAGGCGCGAAGTCACTCTGCCCACGCCGTAGCGGCTGTCGATGGCGGCCGTGTACAGGCGTACCTGCTGGCCCTGCTCTTCATAGTTGTGCGCGACCTGCAACAAGGCCGTCGACTTGCCCGCGTTCATTGCGGAATACCGGAAATAAAGTTTTGCCACTGCCGCCTGCCCTGTTTGTCTGGTTTTCAGGATACTGTTTAGTTCCTTTTCGAGGCGTGATTATAAATCGCAATGGCGGGCTTGCGGCAGCTTAATAGTCGTGTCATTGGTGCGGCAAGCGGGAAAAAAACGGCGCATACTCGAAGCGCGCACGCTGTTGCCGCGCTGCAGCCGATATGCGCAAAGCGCATATGCAAGCATGCAAACATTCGTTCGCCGCACTCGTCCACCCGCCTACACTGCGCGGCACGGAAGGCGGCTCGGGACACAATCCCGGGCGGCTGTTTCTCTGACAGGAGCCACCATGAATGATCGAATGCCATCCCCACCCCAGCCGCCAGCGCTATACAAGCTGATCGGCAATACCCCGCTGGTCGAAGTGACCAGGCTCGACACGGGCCTGTGCCAGCTGTTCCTGAAACTGGAATCGCAAAATCCCGGCGGTTCCATCAAGGACCGCATCGGCCTGTCCATCATCGAAGCGGCCGAAGCCGACGGCCGCCTGCAGCCGGGCGGCACCATCGTCGAGGCAACGGCCGGCAACACGGGCATCGGCCTGGCGCTGGTCGGCCGCATCAAGGGCTACCGCGTGATTCTCGTCGTGCCCGACAAGATGTCGACGGAAAAAGTGCTGCACCTGAAAGCCCTGGGCGCTGAAGTGCACACCACGCGCTCGGACGTGGGCAAGGGTCATCCCGAGTACTACCAGGATTACGCGGCGCGCCTGGCGCGCGAACTGCCGGGCGCCTTCTTCGCCGACCAGTTCAACAATCCCGCCAATCCGCTGGCCCACGAAACGACGACGGCGCCCGAAATCTGGGAGCAAAGCGGCCATGACGTGGACGCCATCGTCGTCGGCGTCGGCTCATCCGGCACCCTGACGGGCCTGACGCGCTACTTCCGCATGGCGCAGCCGAAGCTGGAATTCGTGCTGGCCGACCCGCAAGGCTCCATCCTCACCGAATACATCGACACGGGCAAGGTATCGGACACGAGCGGCTCGTGGGCCGTCGAAGGCATCGGCGAAGACTTCATCCCCTCGATCGCCGACATGGACAGCGTCACCAAGGCCTACACCATCAGCGACCAGGAAAGTTTTGATTCCGCGCGCGCCCTCTTGCGCGCCGAAGGCATCCTCGGCGGCTCGTCCACCGGCACGCTGCTGGCCGCCGCCCTCAAATACTGCCGCGAACAGACCACGCCGAAGCGCGTCGTCACCTTTGTCTGCGACACGGGAACGCGCTATCTATCCAAAGTCTATAACGATGGCTGGATGCGCGACCAGGGCTTGTTGCAGCGGGCCGTGTCGGGCGACTTGCGCGACCTGATCGGGCGCCGCTACGACGAGGGCGACGTCGTCAGCGTGGCGCCGGGCGACACCCTGCTGACGGCCTTCAACCGCATGCGTGCCAGCGACCTGGCACAGCTGCCCGTCATCGATGGCGGCCAGCTGGTCGGCATTATCGACGAATCGGACTTGCTGCTGCACGTCTCGGGCGACGCCGCCCATTTCGCGGGTCTGGTGGGCGCCACCATGACGACGCAGATCGAAACCCTCGCGCCCTCAAGCGGCTTGCCCGCCCTGCGCGCCACCCTGGACCGGGGCTTGACGGCCGTCGTCGCCGACGATACTGCCTTCTATGGCCTGATCACCCGCTTCGACCTTCTCAACCACTTACGCAGGACACTATCTTGAGCCAGCACATTCCCCGCAAGAGCCGCCTCGCCACGCGCGTCATCCACGCAGGCCAGTCGCCCGACCCGTCGACGGGCGCCATCATGCCGCCCATTTACGCCACCTCCACCTTCGTGCAGGACAGCCCCGGCGTGCACAAGGGACTCGACTACGGCCGCTCGCACAACCCCACGCGCTGGGCGCTCGAGCGCTGCGTGGCCGACCTGGAAGGCGGCAGCGCCGCCTTCGCGTTTGCCTCGGGCCTGGCCGCCATCTCGTCCGTGCTGGAATTGCTGGATGCGGGCAGCCATATCGTCGCCGGCGACGATATGTACGGCGGCACGTATCGATTGTTCGAGCGGGTGCGCCGCCGCTCGGCCGGCCATGAGTTCACGTATGTCGATTTGACGAATCCGGAAAACCTGCTGGCCGCGCTGCGCCCGGAAACGAAGATGGTGTGGGTGGAGACGCCCACCAACCCGATGCTGAAACTGGCGGATTTGCGGGCGATTGCCGACATCTGCCGTGAACGGGGCATCATCGCCGTGGCGGATAACACCTTCGCCAGCCCGCTGGTGCAGCGCCCGCTGGAACATGGCTTCGACATCGTCGTGCACTCGACCACCAAGTATTTGAACGGCCATTCGGACATCATCGGCGGCATCGCCATCGTCGGCGCGGAAGAGCGCCAGGCGGAGTGGCGCGAGCAGCTGGGCTTTTTGCAAAACTCGGTGGGCGCGATTGCCGGGCCGTTCGACAGCTTCCTCGCCCTGCGCGGCGTGAAGACCCTGGCCATCCGCATGCAGCGCCATTGCGAAAGCGCCCTGGCGCTGGCGCAGTGGCTGGAGCAGCAAAAGGAAGTGCGCAAGGTGTTTTATCCGGGACTGGCCTCGCATCCGCAGCACGCGCTGGCGCAGCGCCAGATGGATGGTTTCGGCGGCATCATCTCGATCGACCTCAATACGGATCTGGCCGGCGCGCGGCGCTTCCTCGAACACTGCGAGGTTTTCGCCCTGGCCGAAAGCCTGGGCGGCGTGGAAAGCCTGATCGAACACCCCGCCCTGATGACGCATGCGAGCATCCCTCCCGAACAGCGGGCAAAACTGGGCATAGGCGACGGCTTGATCCGCCTGTCGGTGGGCATCGAAGACATCGAAGACCTGCGGCATGACCTGCGCACGGCGCTCGACGCGATTTGATATTTCAGATCAACCCAGGACCAGCACCGTAGGTCGGATTAGCGAAGCGTAATCCGACACATTGTTGCCATGAACAGCAACGTTCACTCCCCCGGCCGGTACCTGCGCTCCAGGTGCCGAGCCACGTCTTCGGGATAAAACAGCACGTCCTTGAATTCACCGCGCGCATACATGGCCGCCTGGTCCCGGAAGTGGGGCGACTTCGGGTCGCCGCTCTGGCCGCCGGCGAGGATGCTTTTCGCCTTGATGCGGGGGCCGAATTCCACGGCCGCCACAAAGCTGTTGCCGCGCTCGCCGTAGATCCTCCGCGTGGTGCTCTTGCTGCTCTGCCCATATGCGGCCAGCGCGCCCCAGTTGCCCGACGCGTAAGGCACGGGCAGGCTGGCTTGCGCATCGTCGAACGGCTGCACCACGTCGCCTGTCAGACGCTGGTAGCGGTTGATCTCGCCCCACGGCGTTTGCCAGTTGCCGAAATCGCGCCGCAGCTTATCGGCGGCACTGGCCAGTGCCGCCAGCCGCTGGTCGGCCGGGACCCTGTCCGTCGCCAGAAAATCGACCACGGGCATGCCCTGCTCGCGCGCCTGCTTGCCTGCCTGCTCGGCCAGCTCCTGGCCCCAGAACACGGCCAGCGAGGTGGCGGTGGACGTCAGCGAATAGCGCCAGTCCCAGGCACGCAGCAAAGCCACCTTGTCGGCCAGCGCCAGCTTTTGCGGCGAATTCTCAGGTAGCGCATCGTACGCCGCGAACAACGGCGGCAGCAAGGATTCGAACGCCGTCAGTTCGCTGTCGTAGGAGGCGGCGATCAGGCTGTCCAGGGTAAAACCCGTCCTGTTCTGGAAAACCTTGACGGCATGCAGGCCGCGCGCGTTTTCGCCATACACGGACATGTAGGCGGGATAGTCGTGCTGGCGCGGGCTGTTGGCGCCGGCCGCCGAATACGGCCAGTTGTTCGTGTTCTGGATCCAGCCATTCTTCGGATTGAACAGGGTGATGGTTTGCGCCACCGTGTGCAGCCCTTGCCATTCCGTGGCGGGGTCGCTGCCATCGACGGGTTGCTTCCAGTTGAAGCGCGGGTCGCGCACGGGGATGAAATTGCCGTGAAAATAGGCGATATTGCCATCCGCATCCGCATACACCGTGTTGTTCGACGAATTCGTGCGCAGCTCCATCGTCTTGTAGAACGCCGCGTAATCGCGCGCCTTGGTGCGCGTGTACGACTGCATGAGCGCCTTCAACGGCTCGTTCATCAGGCGCACGGCCACCCATTTACCGTCCAGCGCGCGCACGATGGGGCCGTGGTGGCTGTAGTAGACGGTGATGGTTTTGGCGCCCATGCCGCCATCGGCCAGCCTATATGGCAAGGTGATGGGCACGGCCTTCAAGGGACGCAGCCCGCCGTCATAACGGTAGAACCATGCGCCATCCCGGTCGACGATACTTTCCAGGTATTCGTCGATGACATCGCCGCCGCCCGAGGTATGCATCCAGCCGAGACGGTCGTTAAAACCCTGGTAGACAAAGAACTGGCCCCAGGTGACGGCGCCATACGCGTTCAAGCCTTCGCCGCTGGTGACTTGCACTTCGGGGCGGAAGTAGAACGAGGTGTGCGGATTGATCATCAGCAGCGCATGGCCGTTTTTCGTGATGGCGGGCGCGATGGCGAAGCCGTTCGAGCCGCTGGGTTCAGGATCCAACCCGGTCTCCACGCTGGCCAGCGCCACGGCGGCAGGCCTGGCTTGCTGGCCATAGAACGCTTCGAGCTGCGCCAGGTTGACCGATTCGATATCGCCGCCGATGCTGCCCTCGCTGAAGCTCAAGGCCATCCACGGCTCGAAATGCGCGATCAGCCGCGGTTTCACCTGCGGATGCGTGGCCAGGTAAAAATTCAGGCCATCGGCAAAGGCGTCCATCAGCTTGCGCAGCCACGGCGGGCTGGCGCGGTACTGCGCCTGCAAGTCGGCCGGATCGATGAAGAGCTTCATGCGCAGGTCGCGGTACAACTCCCGCTCGCCCTCCACTTCCGCCAGGCGCCCCATGGCGTTGATGTAATTGAGTTCCACGCGGGGGAAATCGTCTTCGGCCTGCGCATACATCAGGCCAAAGACGGCATCCGCATCGCTCTTGCCCGTCACATGGGGCACGCCCCACGTGTCGCGCGCGATGCTGACATTGGCGGCTTGCGCCTGCCAGCGGGCCATGTCCGCGACAGAAACGGCACTGGCAGCGGCGGTCAGCGCGGGCGTAGCGGCAACGATGCCGCAGGCGATGGCGGCGAACAGGGTACGGCTATGCAGCATGCACTACTCCAGAATCAAGTCGGCAATCAGGATGCATCGATCAGCGCGGCGATGCGCTGGTTCAATTCGGTATTTTCCGCCTGCAGCTGCGCCACTTTCTGTTTCAGGCTGGCGATCTCGCCGCGCAGGCGTTCCGCTTCGGACGGCGCCTGCGCCGCGTTTTCCGCCCACGGCTCGTTGCCCGTTTCCGGCGTATCCTGCGGCACGTGGGGTGCCTTCGGCTCGCGCGGCGTGCGCGTGGCGGCGCGCTGTTCGCGGATTTCCTTGGCCGCCTGGCGTAATAATTTCTTGCCGCCGGCGACGGCCGCGACCTGTTCTTCCGGCGGCAGGGACGCCACGGTGGCCGCCGCATTGATGGAGATCGTGCCCGAGCGGACGGCTTCCACCAGTTCCGGCGACGCCGCCTTCTGGATCTTCTCGATCTGGCTGATCTGGTTGCTGCTCAAGCGGGCCGCCTTGGCCACCTCTTCGCGCGTGCTCATGGCCGGCTTCGGCGCGTTTTCGCCGTCCGGCGCATCCTGGGCACTGACGGGCGCCGGACTGCGCGCGGCGACGATTTCCTTCTTGCGCAGGGCCAGCACGCCGCGCTGGAAGTCCGACACGCTGCGGCGCGCCAGGTGATTGTCGATCATCCACAGCATGACGTCGTCGAGCGAGGTAAAGCTGGTGTTCTGGATGGTCTTGAATTCGATGCCGTGCTGGCGGCAGATGGCGTAGCGGTTATGCCCGTCGATCAGCACGTCGTTCCACAGCACCAGCGCGTCGCGGCAGCCTTCGGCCAGCAGGCTGCGTTCGAGCGCCGCGTATTCGCTGGCGGTGAGCGGATCGATATACGACTGCAGCACCTGATTGATAGTGATATTCATGGTTGTCCTCAATATTGCGGCGCGATGGTCCGCGCCGGCACGAATGCTACACCATCCGCCACCCCTGGCCGGGTAAAATCACGGCGGCACAGCTCATACAAAAACACGGACCATGAAAAGAAAGTACGCCACCGCGATCATTTTTACCGTTGCCGCCATCGGCTTCACCTGGGTCAGCCCCTACATCGCCATGTACCGCATCAGCATCGCGGCGAAATCCGTGCGCCTGGAAAACCTGGCGCAGCAGGCCGACCTGCCCGCCGTGCGTGCCAGCGTGGCGCGCCAGTTGCGGGCGGCCGGCGAAACGGCCAACGAAGAGGACTTCAAGGAAATGCTCGACACCATCGTCTCGCCGCCCGGCATTACGGTATTGATCCTGCACGGCAAGCAGGGGGCGGACGGCAAGCGCCACGACTTTGGCATGGCATACCGCTCGTGGAACGAAGTGGTGCTGCGGCGCAGCGGCGCTGGCCCCGCCGCCAGCCAATTTTTGCTGCGCCGCCATGGCATCTGGGACTGGAAACTGACGGACATTACCTTGCCGCCAGAATTACTCTGACGAAACTTGATCTAAAACAACACTTACCTAAACTACCATATTGATTTTGGGAAATATTATGTAGAATGCCAACACTTCAGGCGCACCGGGTCGCCAGGCATCCAAAAGATTGCACAATGAAAAGAATGATGCTTCTTGCTGTAGTGGCACTGGTCGCGCTGGCCGGCGTCTTCTATGGCAGCCCGTATTTCACCATGAACAAGATACGCGCGGCCACGATGGACGAGGATACGCAGGCCCTGGCCGCGCATATCGACCTGCCCCAGCTGCGCGGCAGCCTGGGGCAGCAACTGCATGCCCTGTTCTCGGCGCCGGAAGTGGCCGACGATATCAGCCCCGACGTCATCGACCCTTTGCTCGATACCATGCTGATGCCCGAGGGCATCGTCGCCTTGATGAAGCTCAATGACCGCTATGAAAAACCGATCGCCAAGGTCAGCGATATCAGCGGCCGCAAGCGTACTACCAAACCCGACTACAAACTGCGCTACACCTCCTGGGATAGCGTCGTGGTGCAGCGCGCGCACAGCAAAAGCCATATCGGCGAGCTGACCCTGGCGCGCGACGGCCTGTGGCACTGGAAGCTGGTGTCGGTGGCCCTGCCGAAAAACCTGCTGGCCGACACGTAAGGCACCAGGCCCGCGTAGCGGCAAACCAGCGGCGGCGCGACACTGCTATCATCGGGTTTTGATTTCCAACGGAGGCAACATGTCAGACCTCGTACAACACGCCCTGACCCACGCGGGCAAACCGGCCACCACGCCGTGGGTGGTGACCCTGACCAGCGGTGAGAAACTCACCGGCCCCATTTCCCCGCTCAGTGACGGCTGCTATGCCATCGGCCTGGGACAAATCAAGTATTTTTCCAGCGACAAGGTCGCCTGCCTGAATGTATCGGGCGCCGGCGCGTTTCCCATCTGAAGACCCTGGCTATGGACCACACGCAGGACAAGACGCAGGACAGCGCACGCCTGGCGGCGCAGTTGCAGGCGCTGGAAGCGGCGCTGCAAAGCCAGGCGGTGCGGGCTGACAGCACCAGGCTGGCAGCTCTGCTGGCCGACGAGTTCTTCGAATTCGGCAGCTCGGGCAATCTCTGGACGCGCGCGGCGACCTTGGCAGATCTGCCGGCAGAAGATTTTTGCCTGCGCAGCATCAGCGATTTCCAGGCGCGCTTGCTGGCCGAGGATGTTGCCTTCGTTACCTACCGCTCGCAGCGGCACGCCAGCAGCGCCCTACCCGCGAGCGCCAGCTTGCGCAGTTCGCTGTGGAAGTGGCGCGATGGCCGCTGGCAAATGGCGTTTCACCAGGGCACGCCGATTCCCGGCTGATCCGCCTCCCTTCGGACGCGTCTCCTATGCCCGCTCCACAGGCGCGGGAACAAGCCGCGCATGTCGAAAAGTTGTTTTTTGGTCCGTAAAATCTCATTGATTTACTGAATTTTTTATGTAAAAATGATTTTAATAAATAAAACAAATTAATTATTTAAATCAGTTTTCAAGTAACGCGATCCTCACACCACGAATCCGTGTTCTGGATAGAGAAGCACTGCGCAGGCCACGATTCGTTGCCAGGCAATCGCCTGCCCTCGTCCCGCGCAAGCCCCATTTCTAATCGTCACCACGTATTTTTGGGAGAGACATCATGGATAAATTCACCGTACGCACCCAGCTCACTCTGGCTTTCGGCCTGCTGGTCTTTTTCCTCATCGGCATCTCGATCTTGTCCGTGCGCAGTTTTTCCACCTTCAACACCGGCTTTGACCAGTATGTCAACGGCATCACGGCCCGCGCCAATACGGCGCACCGCGTGCGTGACGCGATCGACATGCGTGCCGTGGCGGCCAGGAACCTGGTACTCGTCACCAAGCCGGAAGACCTGGAAATCGAACGCAGGCAGGTCTTGCAGGCGCACGCCGATGTCGTCAAGAACATGCAGCAGCTGCTGCAGCTGGCACAGCAGCCGGAGGTATCGGACGAGGTGCGCGCCATCATCAACAAGATCGACAGTATCGAAAAACGCTATGCTCCCGTGGCGCTAGGCATCGTGGACCTGGCGCTGCAAAAGAAAACCGAACAAGCCATCGTCAAGATGAACGAGGAATGCCGCCCGCTGCTGGCCGCCCTCGTCGCCGCCAGCAATGAATATTTCGCCCTGACGGACCAGCGCTCCGCTCTCATCCTGCAGGAAGACAACGAACACTACATTCTCAACAGGAATATCCTGATCGGCGCCAGCTTGCTGTCCATCGTGCTGGCGGCCCTGGCGGGTTGGCTCATCACGCGTCACCTGCTCAAGGCGCTGGGCGCCGAACCGAAACAGCTGTGCGACGCCGTCAGCCTGCTTGCCGCCGGCGACCTGACAGGAAAACTCAGCGTCGCTCCGAACGATAGCGTCAGCGTGCTGTCCGCGCTGCAGCGCATGCAGGTATCGCTGACTTCGGTTGTGTCCTCCGTCCGCCAGGATTCCGACACGGTAGCCCTTGCCGCCACGGAAATTTCCACCGGCAATAGCGACCTGTCGCTGCGCACGGAACAGCAAGCCAGTTCACTGGAAGAAACCGCTTCCTCGATGGAAGAACTTACCAGCACCGTGCGCAAGAATGCGGAAAATGCCCGCGAAGCCAATGTGCTGGCCACGACCGCATCGGACGTCGCCAGCAAGGGCGGCGCCGTGGTGGGACAAGTGATGGGCACCATGGACCTGATCAGCGAATCGTCGCGCAAGATTGTCGACATCATCAGCGTCATTGACGGCATCGCCTTCCAGACCAATATCCTGGCCCTGAATGCCGCCGTGGAGGCGGCGCGTGCCGGTGAACAGGGCCGCGGCTTCGCCGTCGTGGCCACCGAAGTGCGCGGCCTGGCCCAGCGCAGCGCCAGCGCGGCCAAGGAAATCAAGACGCTGATCGACGATTCCGTGAGCCGCGTCGATGCGGGCGCCAGGCTGGCGGCGCAAGCGGGTACGACGATGTCCGAGGTGGTCGCCAGTGTCGCCCGCGTCAGCAACATCATCGCTGACATCACGATGGCCAGCCAGGAACAGACCACCGGCATCGAGCAGATCAATCAGGCGGTGGCCCAGATGGATAGCGTCACGCAACAAAACGCGTCGCTGGTGGAAGAAGCGGCGGCGGCAGCCGAATCCCTGCGCGACCAGGCCAGCCACCTGGTGCAGACGGTGAGCATCTTCAAGACGCACGACGACCATGTGGCGGCGCCCACGCCAGCATCAGCGCGCGCCAGCCGCAAGCCGCTGCGCCTGGTACCGGCCCCGGCCAACAGCACCGTCAAGCGCCAGGCAGCGCCGGCAAAACACCGTGCGGCGCAAGCGGAAACCATGACGGCCGGCGATTGGGAAGAGTTTTAAGCGTTAAACCGATATGGGCATGCCGCCACGCGTGCCCCCGTGACGCGCGCAGGAGATAGCCGCCACCGGCACCATCCCCTGTCGCGCAGCAACAACACGCCCCTGCCGAAAAAATCCGCGGCAGCTGTTGTATTTCCACTGTCCGGACATGGGCAGCACGGCAAAAGCCATCCCTCTTTTTGCGCTCCCGCAGGAAACCCCATCCCCATGCCAGGCCACTTTTGCGCTCGCGCAAGCCTGGCGGCACTCCACTATGCACCCGCCAGATATTGACGACAAATACGATTTTATTCGTGTATTCAGTCGAAACGGATATGAATAGCCGTCGCTGGAAAATGGCATGAATACCAAAACTTTCCGTGCTAGCATGATTTTTCGTCCAGCTGGCCAGCGCCAGCTTGCAGCGCCCCAACAACCTTCACCGACAGGAGCCGTTTCATGATGACACCGCATGCCAGCACACGCGCCAGCACAATACGCCACACCCTGATTGCCCTGGCAATCACTGCCGCCTTCCCCCTGCAGGCGATGGCGCAGGCACAGGACAGCATCCCGGCGCCAGCCGCCGACGCGCCTGCGGCTCCGGCGGCACAGGCCGGCCCTGGCCAGCTGGAAACGGTGATCGTGACGGCGCAGCGGCGCGCGGAAAACATCAAGGACGTGCCCATGTCCATCGCCACCCTGAAAGGCGACAAGCTCGACACCTTGACGGCCGGCGGCGCCGACATCCGCTTCCTCAACAGCCGATCGCCCAGCGTGTCCGTCGAATCGGATTACGGCCGCACCTTTCCCCGCTTCTACATTCGCGGCCTGGGCAATACCGACTTCGACCTGAATGCCTCGCAGCCTGTGGGCCTGGTGATGGATGACGTGGTGCAGGAAAATGCCATGCTGAAAGGTTTTCCCGTGTTTGACGTCGACCAGGTCGAAGTGTTGCGCGGCCCGCAAGGCACCTTGTTCGGCCGCAACTCGCCGGCCGGTGTGATCAAGTTCGATTCCGCCAAGCCCGTCTTCAAGACCGAGGGCTACCTGAGCGGCGGCTTCGGCAAGGATGGCATGAAGAACCTGGAAGGCGCCTTCAACGTGCCGGTCAGCGACACGGTGGCCCTGCGCTTTTCCGGCCAGACACAGCGCCGCGACGACCGCGTACACAACCCGCGCCCGACCGGCACGCGCGACTTCGAAGGCTATGAAGACAGCGCAGGCCGCCTGCAGGTACTGGTCAAGCCCACGCGCGACTTCAGCGCCCTGTTCAACGTGCACGCGCGCAACCTCGACGGCACGGCCACGCTATTCCGCGCCAATATCCTCAAGCAAGGCACCAACGACCTGGTCGACGGCTTTGATTACGATAACTACCCGACCGACGGCATCAACCGCCAGCACCTGAAAACCAAGGGCGGCAGCATGCGCCTGAAATGGGACTTGCCCGGCGTCACCCTGCATTCGATCACCGGCTACGAAAAACTCGATTTCTTCAGCCGCGCCGACGTCGACGGCGGCTATGGCGCCGTGTATGCCCCGCCGATGGGCCCGGGCTTCATCCCCTTCGTCGTGGAAACGGCCGACGTGATCCCCAACCACAAGCAGATTTCGCAGGAATTCCGCGCCGAATCGTCTGCCCGCGGCCCGCTGCAATGGATAGCCGGCTTGTTCTACTTCAAGGAAGATATCCAGATCGACAGCATCAGCTTTGACAGCCTGGCGCCCGGCAATCCGCAAAACAGTGCCTACGCCACGCAAAACCAGAGTTCGAAGTCGTACGCGGCCTTCGGCTCGCTCAACTACACGGTCTCGGACGCCCTGAAACTGCGCGCAGGCCTGCGCTACACGACCGACAAGAAGGATTTCTCCGCCAAGCGGGTGGAAGCGACCACGGCTGGCCCCTTCAACCTGAACGACACCTCGCACAACATCAGCTGGGACGTGAGCGGTACCTATGTGCTGACGCCGGAAACCAATGCCTACGCGCGCATCGCCACCGGCTACCGCGCGCCGTCGATGCAGGGACGCCTGAACGGCCTGGCCGACCGCCCCTCGTTTGCCGGCGCCGAGAAAGCGCTGTCCGTCGAGGCCGGCATCAAGCAGGACCTGTTCGACAAGCGCGCGCGCCTGAGCGTGGCCGTGTTCCAGTATCGTGTAAAAGACAAGCAGCTGACGGCTGGCAGTGGCGCCGTCAACATGAACCAGCTGATCAACGCCGACAAGGCCACGGGCAGTGGCGTGGAACTCGATTTCCAGGCAAACCTCAGCGACTCGCTCAGCATGACCCTGGGCGGCAGCTATAACCACACGGAAATCCAGGACAAGAAGCTGTTCGTACAAAGCTGCGGCAACGCGCAAAACAACCCGGCCAGCGGCTGTACCGTCACCGACCCGCTGGGCCCGTTCAAAGGCACGGCCTACATCGACGGCAACCCGCTGCCGCGCGCGCCGGAATGGCAAACCAACTTCACCCTGAAATACAGCATTCCCCTCGCCAATGGCGAGTTCTACGCCTACACGGACTGGGCCTACCGCACCAGCTATAACTTCTTCCTGTATGAAGCGAAAGAATACAAGGCCAAGGAACTGCTCGAAGGCGGCTTGCGCGTCGGCTACAAATGGGATCGCTATGAACTGTCCGCGTACGGGCGCAACATCACCAACCAGATCCAGTCGCTGGGCGCCATCGATTTCGACAACCTGACGGGCATCATCAACGAACCACGCACATATGGGGTGCAGTTCAAGGCGACGTTCTGATTTTTATTGCTGGCGGCAACGCCAAAGCATGTCGGTGGGAGCAGCCGTCCGGTGAAAACCGGGCGGTTTTTTTATGCGCTCTCGCGTGCGCCTGCATTTACGCGCATGCGTCCGTGGAAAGCCTGTGCGCATGAGACGAACCACAGGCGCTCTCCTCGATGGCCTGTACAAGCGGGCTGCCATCTGGTCTCTGCATATAAAGAAAAGCGGCCAAGGGCTTAGCTTGGCCGCTCTACGTGGCTGAGGGCTAGAGGGTCAAAAAGGTCTGGACCGGTGATGGGCTGTTCAACAAACCGGTCACAGCTTTTTGGTACAAGGCTTCGAATTGCTCCAAAACGGTGGGATTGTAAATTTCTTCACTCTCTCTGACGCTTTCAAGCCATGCGATGTCTTTTTCTGTAATACCCACGTTTCTCATCCATTGCAAGGAATTTAATTTTGTAGGTTGAGCAGTTACGGTCATCTAGATCTCCTGAAAAGGTAACGGACAAGACTGTCCCCCATGAATACGCTATCAACATCCGCATGGGAGACAGCCCTGTCCAAATCTAGAATTCTTGAATATACAACAGGTATTGCCGGCAAAAAAATCTTGCGGTCAATTTTATTTCATGCTCGCCTTAGAAAATACGTTCGTAGCAAGCAATCTTCAATTTTTTCAGCCACAGACAATCAGATAGCATCCAAGGATAACTAACCATTGCACCAGGTTTCCGTCACGATAAGAATGAAATTTTTTCCGCGTAGGCGATTAAATAAACTGATCACTTGAATATGCCAGTGGCAAGCTCAAGGAATTGATTTGATGTCGAAATAATATGATCAATGCCGTTTGACGGCATTCGGATAATAACATAAAGTGACATCAAACGTTTCTCAAAAGAAACTCTCTGTGCAAATATTATTCATTATGCCCTTCATCTTGCGCCGAGACTGGAATGTGTACACAATATCCTTGTGCCTGCCACAGTGAGTATTCTGCCAACTGTTCAATTTATATCCAATACCAACATGACTTCTCCTGACTTTGCTGATAACTCCTTGGAAATATCCGTATCTGTGCCTGTCAACACCTCAATCACGGAAGATGGTTTTGTCTTGAAAAATGTTGACAAGATTGAATGCATTCGAACCCGGATGGATAGCCGCATGACCGTGAGCCTGTACTCCTGGCAGGCAAGCCGTGAAATCAGGCGTGACTTTAATTTATTAAGCTGCAAAATATTTACCCGCGGCCAGGATAAGCGTTTTCTGGCGCAGGTACGGGAACTGCTGCTTGAGATGGTCACTGAAGGAGAGTTTCTGAAAGCAGATGCCTTGCCATTTTTTGATGGCGCCCTTCCCGAGCCAATGCACTTCCCATTACGTATCGTTTGCCCTGAAGCAGGCTTGTTATTACGTGCGTTCCAGGATGCCGACAAGCCAATCGCTTATCTAAACCTGGCTGCCAGTTCAGGTAAGCTTGACAGAATAGCGGCCAATGACATGGCCTTTCCTTTCCTGGCTGCTTATCGTAACTTGAAAATGTTCTTGCTAGGCATTAATACCTCAAAGGAGACTGCCCAGGCCTTGGGCGAGCAGGCGGGTATCTCCTAAAGGATCGGCACATAGCGACAACGGCCGCAGGCATGGCACACCGTGTGTGTACTGTAATTACGCTACATTGTTGATTTTACTAGTGAATAATGCACTCTCCGACATTTCCAGGTTCCGAATATTGCGCTGACAAACTAACCTCGCCAATATCTTATGCGGCCGCGGTCCAGATGTGTAAACCGCTTTCCTGGATAAAAGCCAACTCCTCCGCCCGCCAAATATAGCCCAAAGCGGGCGATCGCTTCGGGACTGACTCCCTGTATCCGCAAGTCGAGTGCCTGCGCTCTGGTATGCAGGCTATTGCGTACTCCTCCTTCCGAGGCATTGGTGCGAGGGTCCCGGTATCCGGACGTGATAATTAATGGCCGGTCCACACCGAAACTACGAATCCATCCGTAGACGCCCCGCGCAATATCCAGCGTGACCAAATCAAACTGGACAGCTCTGTTGACGTGGATGTCCCGCAACAGCTGGCATATTGCGATATACCCTTCAGGCACAATTTTTCCGTCTGCCCAATACACAGCGCGCACTTCTTCCCCGGAATCCGGACGCCGCAGCCACAATTCCCGCGGCAGGTCCCAAAAGCCAGCCTGCTGGGCTAATGCCGGCGTTGCTATCGATGCGACGGCGCCGGCTGCGGCAAGCAGCAATCTGCGCCGGCCAGGCTGCGCGATGCAATCGATCCCCTCCGGGGGTGGAAGGATTATCGTATCCGGCATTTTTGCAGCGCTTCCGCGGCGGCTTTACCTTCAGCCATTTTACGGCTTGCTCCGACGCCGGAGGTGGTAATGCCGAGTTTCTGGATTGTGCAGGTGACCTCAATTCTTTGCTCAACGGAGTCCTTCGACTCGCGCAAAATAGCGTATTTTGGAAGTGCGATCCCATTTCCCTGCAGGTGTTCCTGCAGCGCGGTTTTAGGATCCTTGTCAAGATTGATCGCACCGCTGACAAGCAGAGCCTGCAGGTGGTGCCGGATCACTTTTCTTGTCGCATTAAAACCTTGGTCTATATAAGCGGCGCCAATGAGCGCCTCTACCGCGTCAGCAAGCATCGATGGGCCAGTTTGTGTGCGGCTGTCGCTATGTTCCACACGAAGATAGGTGGCCACGTCAATGCGCTTGGCGATCTGCGCCAGACTGTCCTGACGCACCAGGGCAGCCCGGATGCGCGACATATTTCCTTCAGTCATACGGGGAAATTGTTCGAATAGCCAAAGTGCGGTTTCGCAATTAAGCAAAGCGTCGCCGATAAACTCCAGGCGTTCATTGTTCATGGGGCCGCAACTGCGGTGACTCAGCGCCTGCTGAAGTAAATCCTGATTCATGAATACATGACCAAATCTGTTTTGAAGCTCGACCACATCACCCCCTAAGTATTGCCTCAGGATAACAATGATCAATTCCAGGCCACAGCAGAAAAGGCGTACAATTCCGTTAAGAATCGTCTTTAAATCCTCGTGCATTTCCGTACGTTCAGCCAGACGGCGCTTGATACAGTGTGTGCCTTAACTGCCTCCAGGCGGCATGCCCGATGCCGCAATCTCATGTCAAGCCACCGTCAAGCATTCGAAACTTCTCCAGTATCTTCATTTCCCGGTGGTGCGCAGATCCCCTTCGAACTTCAGCCGATTGTGAGTATTGCTGAAAATCGCATCGTCGCGTACGAACTCCTCTTTCGCGGGGACCGCAAAATGCCGTGGGTCGACGTGGACAGAGCCGTCCTGCTGCATCTTTCAAGCCAGTGTTTTACGTCCATCGACATCTATGTCAACCTGACAAATGAAACCCTGCTGGAGGTATCCTCCGAGGTTTTTTCCCGGGCCACGCAATTGAATTCAGTCGTCTTCGAAGTGAGCGAAACTCTTGGCAGCGCCACTGATTTTGGCCTCGTGGCTGACAAGGTGAATTTACTGGCACAACGTGGTGTGCGCTTTTCGGTGGATGATTTCGGTAGCGGGCAAGATGGTTTATTACGCCTGTACTCATTGGATCGAGTCGAATCGGTAAAAATCGACGGCGCATTTCTGGCGCGGAGTATCCGGCGGCCGGATGCAGCCCGGGTGCTGTGCGCGTTGATCGCGCAATGGAAGCAGAATGGCATTGCCATCATCGCCGAATGCGTGGAAACGGCTGAACTGCTGGCGTTTGCGACCTTGATCGGGGTTGAACGGGTGCAAGGATGGCATGTCGATACGATGCATCCCCCGATCCAGCTGCCAAGCCTGTGGCCACCATCGTGGGCATAGATGGCGTTCTGGCTGCTAGCTGAAGCAAGGCGCAACAAACGATATTACCGCACGCTTGCCTCCGAGTTGAACAACTTCAATTGCTCCCCTCCTGCGCATGCCGCCGCACGGTCTTTGCAGACCAGTGAGCAAGCACAGGCAAGTGCAATACAAAACCTCCCCGCTTGCTCACTGTCCCCGAATCCAGCCGCGAGCGCTCCACTCTTCTATACGCCTGCGGACTTTGGCGGCATAGAGATCGCGCTTAGCCGGTGTTTCGCTGTGATAGGCGCCAACGGCCGTGTAGTTGTTCCCATGCTTGCTCATTTTCTTCTTCAGCAGCCAGGCAGCCACATAAATTGACTTGCACGCGTCAAACATGTCAGCGGCGCCGATGCCGTACTTGGCAAGCTCAGGCAAATGAACGCTATTGATGCCTGTCATGCCACGATCAACCGATCCATTGTTGTTCGACACAATCGTTCTCGGCCTGAAATCAGATTCGACCGACGCAATGCCACGCAGTATCCAAGGATTAACTTGGTGAAAAAGAGCCGCGTCATCAAAACAGTCCGCTCTTGCAGCTTGAATGGAGCCGGCCAACAGCACGGCAAATGCTAACTTTTTGAGCATTCCAGTTAATTCCAAAAAAATTAAATCTTTCACAGAAAAACACACGGGCAGTGAATAAAGATGGCCAGCCTAACTCAACGCCATCAAAATCGTCAGAAAAATAGGCCGTTCTCGATGGATCTCGTACCGGCCATGAAATTCTTTTCAAGCCAGGCCTGCCAATCAGAATGCTTTCCATGTATCTCACCAATCCGAAAGGGCCTGGAGGCTTCCACGGCACATCAATTCTATGGCCAATGGCTGCTCCTTTTTCTGGCATAAACCCCTTATTTATGGATTGAATCAAATTAGTGCAATTCCACCTTGGCAAAATAAAGAAAATGCGTTAAAGTTTCACTGTCGCAACTGCGGCACGGCAAGACCACCCTTTCATACTCCAATCTCCCATATTTCATCAATATTCAATTATTGATGAGGCATCCTCAAGTCTCTCCTATTTCTCACAGCCGCACCGCGGCAAGGAAATAGCACATCTCCTTCTACACACTTCACCCATTTACTCTTTTCACCTTCAGCAATCCGCTTTTCAAAAACTGTTTCTGACGTCATCGCATCTTTCATGGAAGCCTTAAAAACTCCATAAAAGAACTTCGCATGACTTAATTTTCCACCACGACCTTAACTTTCTGCACAAAAACTTGTTTCGACATTTTTCAACAGTTGCATCCACAGCAATTCAATAAACCTTCAAACCAATAGGAAACAAAATGAAATCAATTAAAACTAGCGTGTACGTGACGGCCCTTGCAACTCTGTTGGTTGCGTGCGGTGGCGGTGGTAGCGACAGTGGCAATAACACCGGAATCGGTGTAACGCCACCTGTAATTCCGCCAGTATCGCCTCCAATAACGCCGCCTGTAACTCCACCTATTCTTCCACCGGTCAATCCTCCCATAACACCTCCTGTCCCGGAATCAACAATTCAAAAGGAAGTACTCACCGCTACCTATGCTGCCAATACGGAGCAAAGAAATGCCTATAATTATCTGAACGCGCAGCGTCTGGCGTGCGGATTTGGACAACTGCAGCAGGATGCCAATCTTGATGTTGTTGCACAAGGTCACGCAAGTTATTTGTCGGCAAATCATTTGATGAGCCACTACCAAGACAAAATAGCCTATCCAAATGGTTTTACTGGTAAAACACTTGCTGATCGTTTTTCTGCAGCAAGTTATGCCGCAGTCTCTGGCGCGGAAGTGCTGACAGCACCATATGCAGATACCTATTACCAGTCTTATGGATTTTCCTATGGTCAATCCGCGGTAATGGATCTGCTTGCAAGTCCGTATCATGGCAATGGCATGCTGCAAGGTGAGCGTGATGTAGGCGTCGGCTATGGCGTTACGGATACATATTGGAGACGCGTTGTTATCAATATGGGATCCACGTCAGAACGTCCACGTCAACAACTTGCAGCTGATCAGGTAGTGACATTTCCATGTGCTGGCACAAGTGGAATTCTTTCGAAGACATATACCAATGAAATTCCATCACCGATCGCTGGCCGTGATTTGCTGGACAATCCAATTGGCCATCCAATCTATGTCAAAGTACGCGATGGGAATTCTTTGGTGTTGAGCGGGTACGTTTTAAGAAAAGATGGAACCAATACTGAAATTCCACTTCAATTACTCAACAAGGAGAATGATGCGAACGGACTTATTACGGATGCATCGGTCGCAATTCTGATGCCTTTAGTTCCTCTTGAGCGAAATACATTATATGCATTCACCTCAACAGGCAAAAATTCCGGAGCTTCAATATCAATTTCTATCACCTTCACAACAGGAAATTACTAAAACACAATCGCCGAATAAAATAACATAAAATAGATTTTCAATTATGTATTAAATTTCACCCAAAGCATTTGCTTTGGGTGTTTTTCTTTATAAATTTATGTTTTAAAACACGAATAAGTATAAATGGTGAAATTAACCCAGCTATTACCCTCACCAGAAGAATTATTCGACAACCAATTTGACACCTCCCCAACAATATAACCGGGCGGGCATTCGTCGTAAACATTCTTCCCGACAACATATTTCACTCGATATCCCTGACAAGTGGAAGTAACGGCAAATTTTGCATTGACTGAGTTTGCGTTATAAGTACCCGTGGCAATGCCGCACATGGCGCCCTGACGGTCGCCCCCGGATGTGCCTGCAGCGCCAGTAGCACCGGTTGCGCCAGTAGCGCCAGTAGCACCTGCCGGGCCAGGAATCGCGGGAGGAATAAAATTCTCCACGCGTGTACTGATCCCAGTTAATTTATCTTGGCCAGTGGAATCTACCGCTTGAGCGTAGGCTGCCAACGATGAAAGCAACAATGCAGACATCAAGGAAAAATTAATAATTTTTTTCAATTTCATACTCCTTTTATAATCATAAGTAGTAACAATAAGTCTGTGCGATCATAATTCCTTTAACCGGATTACCTTCGCCATCCTGGACATAAACATTCCAAGGCCCGGACCCCGTTGCAAAGTGGTTGATATAACCAATTTGCTCTTCGCTGCGCGGCACCAGATAAATTTTTGGAACGCCATTGGCCAAACAGCTTGGCGCAGGAACGAATGCCCCCTGAGTTGTGCTAGAGACCGTAACCATCGTCGCCGCTTGAAAAGCGAATTTGCCCATGCGCCCCACCAGATCAACCCACACGCCTCCCTGGCAAATCAATGACGAGCCACCAGAGGTTTGGGAGATGGCGGTTTCCGGGCTACATGCAGATCCGGCGATTGACGTTCTTGTGAAGTTTTTTAGCGGCACGAACACGCCGGACTGGCACACCAGCGTTTCTTGATTGCCGCTGTTGACGGCTATCCCCCCCTCCACGGAACAAGGTGCACCGGAGCTGCTCGTGACGAGCGCTGGATTCCGCCAGCTTCCGCCTCGGCAAACCAGGATACCGGCAGCGGCATTCGATGACTGGGTATTGGCAATGTCATTTTCTTTGGCGCAGCCGCCCCCTGGAAAGGCCTGCGTTGCGGCATTCAGCAGTGCGCCAGAGACGCGTCCCGAGTTGCCATCCAGTGTCGCACTCGGGCTTCCCCCGTTGTCTGTCACGCCGATACTCGCCGTATTGGGATCGAGGTAGGCCCGCACCAGGCAGTTGGTTGCGCGGGATACGATCTCGCCGTTCTTGTACAGCGCTGCCCTGAGGCAGGCCTCGATATCCGAGGCACTGATCGACTCGCTTGAAGAAACTTCCTTGCCGAACGCCCCTTTTCCGGCCACGCTGAAGTCTCCGCGCAAGCTCGGATCACGGTTATCGTTGATGCGGACAAACTGGCTCAGGCCCGAAGCCCCATAGCCGAAACGCGCCACGACAACACCGGCCGGATTGCCGGCGACAGGATTTGGCGTTGATCCGGCGCCGCCCAGATACATCACTCGGGATGGGTCGGGCAGGATGGAAAAACCGGCATTCACCCCGACTTTCTCGGCCATTGCGGATATGGCAGGCCCATCCGCTTCGTTCGTTCCGGCGCTCTGGATCGGCTTATCGATATAGACCCGGCCGCTAACATCGCACTGCTCGCCAGCGCCAGTTTCCCAGCACCGGTCAGGTGTCCGCTCAACTTCGAACCGAAACTTGCCGGGTGCCTGTCCGTTGCTGAAAAAGGATACGGCCGAGAAACCGCTTTGCAGGTAACCCAGCTGTATCAGGTTGCCAATAGTCGGCCGCATGGTTTGACCTTCGGCATTACCCGCACTGAGCGTGAACCCGTTTTTTGTGACCGCCGCGCCTCGCTGAAGGGCCAGATAATTTTCCTGCGCGTATGTCTCGCCCGCGGTGCGCGCAATAGCCAATGCGCCCCCCTGCGCGGAAGCGAAATTCAGCTTGCGCGCCAGCGCGGATGCCTGCATCGCGCCGAGCGCCACGACTGCGGATACGAGCAACGCAAGCGTTACCTCGATCATGGCGAAACCAGCCTGCGATTCTCGTTGATGGGGATTGGTTCGTGTCATATGAAAAACATTTGATACTGGAGCAGGCGTTCGTCAGATAGCCTGCGCTCCAGCGGGTTAGGTGCCGGAACGGCCAATTGCCCAGGTGATGGTGACATCGGTGGCCGATTCGCATGCGGTCGCCAAGGTTGCGGCGTTCAACGTGGCGTCGGCGGCTTTGGCGGTCGAGCTGCCCACGGTAATCCGGCGCGCGAGCGATTGTGTCGCGCTGACAATGTCGTAGCATTGAGCGGACGGCACCTTCGTGAAGGCCAGGTTCGCCACGTCATTATCGACAGTGATGGTAGCTGGCGCCACGGTCACCGTCCCGCCCCACATATTCGATGCGGTATCGGCTGTGCCGTCACGAAAGTTGCGCGGGATCGCGCCGGACTTGACGGCGATCGCGGTCGTCAGGGAGCCATACTCATTGTTCATGCCAAAGTTCTTGCGAAGGTCGCCCGCGATGATGGTAATCGCGCTGGCAACAGCGTTATTCTCTTCCTTGCGCGACGTATCGCGATAGTTCAGAAAAGCCTTGCCGACGATGACGGCAACCACGATTAATGCGATCACCAATGTGAGCATAAAGTCGCCCGCCTGCTGGCGATGCTTGTAGAGGGAAGTCTTGACGAGATTGTTTTCATGTTCGAACTGCATAGATACCTTTCAGTTTTGGTTTTGAGTTGCAAGAGTGTTGCCTGGTTGCTTAGATGCTTTCTTCTCCATCTCCCTTTGTATTTGGCGGATCGGATCCATTTCCTGCTCCATGGAGTTGCTTATGTTCATCAGCCCGAGGTATAGGAACATGACCAGCCCGACAACGATTGCGATGTAAGTGAAGTTCAGGACGGCAGCATTTTTCGTAACCTGCTCCCTCGCCTCTGTATTACCTTTCGAGCCGACTTCAATAATGACGTCACTAAAACTTGGCGTGTTTCGTATGGAGCTGCCGAGTCTGGCCAGCAGTTTTTGGGAAACAAGACCTTTGGAAAAAGCCTCGACATACTCGGTCGGCCTGGCGTTCAAATGATTCAAAATGCGCCGTATGTGCAGCCGCAGCCAGGGCGATGCATCTTTATGGATCGCTTCAAGCGACTCCTTCAAGTTGCGACCGGTTCCTAGCCAGACTGCCAAGGCAGAGAAAACCAGTCCAGCCTGGAAGTCCCGATACATCGACAACGGTATTAACCAGGGTGCGACTGGGGTCAGCCACATCGCCAGGGTAGGATTGCATTTTTCCATTTTCAGCCGCAGCGGGCCGCGCCATGTGGGAAGGCGGGACAGAAAGAACAATACAAGGACCAGCGTAATCAGACAGATTGAAAGCCCGTGGTTATTGATGACGTTTGCAGTGATGCGAACAGCATTGTTAAATGGCGTCCAAACCTCTTGCGGAGCGGTCTTCTCGATAGCGGGAATCGCTTTGGAACTGATCATGTAGCCCAGGGCTGCGGCACCCGGCAGTATCAGCATCGGCTTCACCGCTGCCATGGCGATGGCTTTCTTGGCCTCCATTTGATCGTCGATCGCATTTGCCAAAACCCTCAGGGTTGTTGGCTGGTCCTTCGAACGGTCAACTGCGCTCAGCATCAGCCTATCCTCTGCCGGCATGATTTCCCCAATGGTCGCCCTGATCGAGTGGTTGCTGCCGGAGGTGAGCAAGCGTAGTACATGCCGCATGGCATATGCCTTGGAACGGGAGCGTGTTATGGGATTTCTGGCGAGTTTCAACTCCGCTTCCACGAAGTCGCGCAGCGGCTCGGTCTTTTCCACGGATTTTGCCAACTCACGGTAGAAGTCACTTCGTCCGACACGGAAGTCAAAGAGTTGGAATGTATTTTTGATTGTTTTTAAACGTCGCAGCATATTTATTTCCCAGGTATTGCAAAGCGGGCGAATGATCCAAACGGCGCCACATTCCGGGGATCCGTGAGACCGCATATCGCCTTGAACAACGTATGTTCAAATACCGTTTTTCCACGCATGTCCGATGTATCAAATCGCTTGTCCGAATCTGAGCGGAAATGCCAATACGCTTCAATGTCTCGGCCTTCCCGTGTCAGTTGAAGCCAGCGCTCGTCTGGAATCATCATTTCGGCCACAACCGTTTGACCCTTGATGCCACGGCCACGGCAGCAATTGCAGCCGCCATCTCTTCGCAAGAAGAAGTTGTCTCGCGGGAGATCAAAGCGTGTTTCGAAAATCGCCATATCATGGTGAATCCGATGCAATTCCATGTCGGCGCCGTAACGCGTTCCCGCGATACCATGGGCGAATCTGGTTTCTCCCACATCCTGTATTGCGATCTTGCAAGTCGGACATAACAGCGGCACCAACGCCTGGTAGGACAGAAGGCCGAGTACGTTGGGTGCTGTCAGGACGCTCCGGTTCAGGCCTATGCTTTGATCGGTTAGGCGCGGAACGATACCGGAGATAAACTGGGCGTGAAGCGTTCCCATTGCCATGTGGCCAGTAAAGACAATTTCTTGCGCAGCTGCCCCGCTCGACCGGTCTCGTATTTCGCCAATAAATGCGGCATCCAGGTCGCCACGCAGAAGATCCATCACGATTCCATTGAATTCCCGCTCGCTTCCGGCACGATCTTGCAGATTGCGTTGAAAGCTGATCTGATGCACACCCTTCAGCCGCAATTCGATCGGGTCTTCAATGGAAAAAAATGCCTGCCTTCCGTTACCCGGATGGCTTTCCCAAAATGATTGCGCGGTGGTCGTCTTTCCCGAGCCGGTGATGCCCGCGAGGATATTTATTTTCGGCGGCCCATAGGGAACCTCCTGGAACAAATCGATGTGTTCGGATGCATATCCCAACTCCTCGAACGTTCGTGATGGCGCATCGCTATCCGTATTAAGCAGCCGGCAAACGATCTTCGGTCCCGTTGGGCTTCGAAAGGATTGATAGCGCATCGCTATTTTTTTACCGTCAATCACCCGGCTTTTAATCATCGCGCTCGCATTGACGTCGTCTTGAAACTGCGATTCGGTATTGGATCCGGTTTGTACATTGTTGGTATAGGCCCAGCTCACGGCACCGCGCAATTGGGTGGCCGTGAAAATACCTTTATCTTTGCCTGGAAGCGGCTCAAGCTCTCCATCGATACGGATCTGTACCGTTCCGCGTTCATTCTCGCAAACACAATGAATGTCGGAGGCGCCGGCACGCACAGCGATGTCGCCGATCGACTCGAAAAGCGTCTTCCACTCTGAGGAAGACGAGGCTTCCTCGCCACCGAATTGAGAAATGCGATGTTGATAATCATCAACCAGAGACTTGATGACCGCCGGCGAGCACGGAATCTGTCCACTCTCGACATGGTAGCCATGACTAACCAGCTTGGTACGCAGGTTGGTCAACGTCGCGCTGAGGTTGCCGGCATACTCTGGATCAACAATTATCGTTGCCCTTCCCTTGCTCCGCGTGATTGCTGCAACGGCATACTCCTGACCTTTGGGAATCTTGTACTGTCCCAGTTGATCGCCACCACTAACCAGCAGAATCTTGCCATCACCCAATTGGTCAAGATGCTCAACCTTTAAGGTGCGCCCAGTATGCAGCTGGCCCGCTGAATCAGCGCCGCCTGAAGCATGTTCAAGGCGCTGTCCCGCAGGCCTCACGGTGACCATCGTGCCAGGGCCAATGGGGTGCTCGGGATGGTTATTTCCTCGGAAAAGTGTGAGCATGCCTACCGCCTACTTCAACGATTGGCCAACAGCCATCAACCTGGAGGCAGGCGCTTTGACTTTCTTTTTTTGTGCACCTTTCAACGATGAAGCGTTGGTCGGCATTTCAAGATATACCTTGCCATTGGCAATATTCTTGATTTGCCATTGCTTGATGGTGTCACCGGCTGCCAGTTGCAGAAGTTCGCCGTCGGGCATGCGGAATCCAGCCTTTTCGTCACCGGCGGCACCAGCAACGTATTCGATTTTCGGGTAGATTTTTGGAGCACGATACAGTTTAGGAAATTCAGCCGGAGGCGCAGCGGCAGATGGCGCTGTGCTCATCAATCCTAACTTTTGAAAAGCTTCGGCAGTGAGTTGTTGGCGCTGCGCATCGGCCACCTGCTGGATGGATAGTACGCCAGTGGGCGGCGTTTGTATTGCCTGCGCAATTGCCGGCGCGGCTGGAACATGCGCAGTTTTTGCGGATGCAGAAACGGATGGCGCCGCCTGGCCCGCCTTTGCCTGATCCGTTTTGGACGGCTCGGCCTTCGCCGGCAATATGGGGGCCCGTACGGTTGATGGCGGGCTGGCGACGAGGGACGAATTCGTTTTGCCACTGCCCTCTGGTACTGGCATCTGTTGTGCGATCGCGGAAGTTGCCAGAGCAACAGCCGCCAATGTAGGTAGCAGTTTAGCGAACATATGTGGTGCCTTTTAGGGTGATTTTGAGTTGCTCGGATTTCCCGCCAGGAGAAAAGGTAATGGCAATGCTTTGCCACCACACGGATGCGGGAGTTCCATTAATGATGTCTTCGGCAAATGGGAATGGCGCTGTTACCGAGATCGGCCGAGCGATTACCGCGCTACCCCTTGGAAGACGGCTCCCATCGCCAATTGGGGGCTTGGGCCATGTCACAAAATCTTTCACCGGTTCGTCGATCGCAATGCCCGCATTGCGCCACAGCTGGAACGTATTGATGTTGCCTATCGTTGCTTGAGACTCTGTTTCAAATTGGCTCAATGAAGAAAGACCAGACGATTTGAGCTTCGACTTCCAGGCAAACAGCGAGACCTCTTCGTTGCTTTCTGCCAGATAGGTTTCCTGCTGACGTGCCGCAATTAGCGTATTCGTCGTTCCGCCCATGCGGTCCCAGAATGAGACGCAGCGCGAACGGTCGCACTCAATTTTCCGGAGCATCCAGCCCTGAGACCATACGGGGTAATTTTGCAGTTGGGCTAACGTCGCCTTGATCGAGGCACGCTCAAAGCCCAACGCACCGATATTGTCAGTCAATGCAGCTTGATAGGAAGGCATGGGGTTTTCCGCATCCAATGCAGCCTGGGCCGCGGCCAGCCTCCTGCTGGACTGTTCCTGATCATAGTAATAAACGCTGGCTGCCATGAGGACTGCGGCCAGCGTACCCAGCATGGCAACCGACCTTTTAAGCGGAATTTTTGTCAAGCGCGTGGATTTGCTTGCACAAGTCCAAAGCTGGCTTTCGCTTATCAGCTCGGCGAATGGGTGTATCTCTGTTTCATTGCTATAAATGGTATGCCCAAGGCAACCAAAACTGCCATTGATGACCGCCTCAAGAAAGGCCAGCGCGTCCGTGTCGGCCTTGAGCATGTCGACAACGGGTAAGCCGTCTTGTACCACGACAATTGCCACGGCCGAGTCAAGACGCCATGCCAGGACCATATTGGCGTTCTCTGGATGCGCGCGCGCAAACACGGCGGCCAATGAGTGCTGTTCCCGCCCGGTGGGCCCCTCAATTTCGGCCAGGTTGGCCGTGCCGATGGTGGCTGACACCATCCCCGCGACGTTCGCCGCATGGATAATAATACGGTCAGCACCGTGATCGCCCGCAATGGTTCGCACTTCCCTTGTGATCGTGTTGCCGGACCGGTAATGCTGAAGAACACTCCAGTCCAGGCCAGCAATCATTACGCGCTTCTTTTCTTTAAAGATAAGCTGAGTCATATCAATTTGAACTTTAAAGAATGACTGGGCGAACGAAAATGACAAAGTTCTCCCGCTGCATTTCTATCTTGCGGCTCCCCCCCCAACCGATCGATGCACCTTCCGCCAGTGACCGCTGATCCGTGGTCGTAACCAGGCGCGACAGGCCGGAAATCGCAATCACTTCACCTGGTTTCAATGCCACGGTGTATTGGTCGTTGACACTGCTGACCCGGGGTGTCTGGACCTTCTGAATAGTCAAACCGCTGCCAACGGTAACGTCAAACAGGCCGAGCAGATCCGACAAGGAAACACCGAATTTCAACAGCACGGTGTTGTTGTCCAGAATTTGCGGAAGAGCGACATACTGGTCGCCTGTCGTGATCTTGTCGGTTTTCAAGCCAGGGGCACCCACTCCAGTCGAGCTTGCCGGTCCCGGAGTCGTCTCAGCCAAGTAGCCTTCCGTGGACAAGCGGGATTTCTTCGCCCAGGTCCGATTCAGGGCCAATAGAGAAACCGGGCGATATTGCACGCTTGTGCCGTATTGCTTCAGCAGGTTCACGATCACGGACGAATTGCCGAAACGCGCACTGGTGTTCGAGTTGTTTCCATCACCAGTATTCAGGATATTCAGACCAATGCTGCCGCTTGTGGCGCCAGTCAGGGTGGATGGCGAGGTGATATTGGCACCGTAAATACCGGAGAGGGTATTAAACACAGCGGACCAGTTCAAGCCACGCTCGTCGTTGTCTGCCGTTCGCACGGAATAGATATCGAATTGGATCTGCGCCTGCCGGAGCATGGAAGTATTTTCCGATTTGAGGAAATCACGGACCTGACTCTGCATTTCACGCGACGTTTTCACGACCATGCGTCCAGAACCTTCAGAGCGGGTCACCGTTGAGCCAGGCACCGAGGAAATCATTTGCTTGACCGCCACCATGATTGAATTGACGGCATCGGCCTCTTTTTCACTTTCCTTCACTTCCAGCTGTGTCGAAGCAGTTTGAGATGCGCCAGCGCCAGCAGTTCCACTGGAACCATTCGACGCCCCCCCGGTTGACATCGAATAATTGGTCTGGCCAGAAAAAGCCGCAACCTCATGGAATTCAGTGACGTACTTCATGATCACCACCGTGTTGTCGCGAAATTCCCAGGCCAGGCCAAGGCGATCAGTCAAGTGATTCAGAAAGCCCACCAAGGTGCCGTTCCACTTCATCTCCAGCGAATCAACAAGCACCTGCGGTGCCGCTGACTGAGGTGCAAAGGTATTTTGAATGAGCGGCAAAGGGCTTGGCGACAGCTGTCCAAGAGCTTGTGGATTAAATGGCGCAGGCGCGGTGCCACGTTGCACGCCCGCCTCGCCGTTGCGGGCCCACCCTTCCAGTGCATCCGGTTGTACGCGCACGGCAACGCCGGTCAACTCGGTCAATCGTGTGGCCACCGTGGTCAGCGATACAAAACGATTCTCCTTCTTGTCATTGAATTCGAGCCAGTACTTGGTTTTAAAGACCGACGGCAATTTGTCATCGTTTGTAACAGGAACCATTTGGGAACCCAGCCAGGCCTTTTTGGAGCGGCGCAGAACGGGCATGTTTGACTGCTCTGCGGCCAGCTTGTCCGCGTAATCGGATGATCCTCGCGTGGCGGCGCCGCCTTTGGGCGCAATGCCTCCCGTTCCCATCGAGGCTTTGTTAAGCGCGTTGCTGACATCATCGCTGGCGGCGCGCTGCAGTTGAGGCGACGTGCAGGCGGAAAGCAGGAATAGACCCAGCGGTATAATTTTCTTCATGATTTCAAATTTAAGGAGTTAGTCGGGGCACTCTTGCGACTGCTCGCCTTGGCGCGTAATGCGCACCAGTGGCGGAGAATTCGCGTACACGCAAGCCTCGAGCGGATACGCCCCATAGCGGATACCTGGGGTCATCAATGCCGCCTTCACGGCATCCTCAAAAGAACCAGTGAACGTTGACGTACTCTCGATAAGCAAATGCTTGTTCGCATCCCACTGGATGCGCCACCCTGCGGTTTTGGCCCACCGTTCGAAGGTATTTGCCAAACGAATGTCTTCCGGTCGAACATCCCATTGCTGGACGGGATCGCCTCGCCCTTGAACCGTCTCGTCATCGCTGAGATAAGCGACGCCGTCATTGCTGCTTCTGGCACCTTCAGCTTGCTTAAGTTTTAATTCAAGGCGCTCGATCTTGTTCACAATGTCAGCAGTGGCAGCATTGCGCGCTGACGGGCCAGCAGGCATGGTCTGGCGTTGGCCATGGATCAACGATGTCTGCCGTCCATTCAGCTGAATTTTGATTTCTCGCGGCACCCCTGGCATCACGTAGGAATCGCCATCGGCCGTTGCGCCACGCACAATCAAGCCGGGAATGGCGTCGATGTACGTATTCTTTCCATCACTGTATGTCCGAACTTGTTGGCTCATCATCGCGTCCGCCAGGTAATATTGACTGTCGATGGCCGCCGCCGAGCTCGCGGCAAGCATTAACGCAACGAGGGAAATAGTTTTAAAAGAGTTCATGGGGGTAGTAATGTCCTGGTGGATAGTCGATGCCTATATTCGATTTTGAGCCAGAGCGCATCATTTTCCTTGCCGAGATGCCCATCTTTATTGGCAGTTTTTGGCCCAAGCGAACGCGCCTGATCACAACGGAAGTCAGCGCTGAATGAAGTGCTGACCGGCGCAAATTGCACGCCTGATCAGCAACTTAGGGAAAGTCGCCTTGTGGCAGACTGTGCGATTTTTAATCGTGATAAGGCATGACCGCCATGTCTTGCGCGACCATGAACATGAATGGGCTGCCGAAAGAAGTGCTAAGCGTTGGCGACAGGCTCTTGTTTCTCGCCATCATCGTATTCAAGGCATCGTTCAGAGCCAGCCCTGCTACGGAGCCAGTCGTCACATTGCCCCCGCCGTTTGAGGTTGTCGACACGGTATTCTGGCTACTAGGAAGCATGAGCGAGGTGGCCCCCAGAATGAAACTGGTCGAAAACATTTTCATGAAATGATTGTTCACGTCGGCCTTAATTCCACTTTGCCCGATCATGTTCGTCGCCGGCGCGCCGGCGAGGGAAATGTAACTACCATTGGGCAAGATTAATCGCGTCATGGCGAATAACAAGCTTTCTTGCCCGATCACTACTTCGCTGCTGTAGACGCCAATTAGCTTGCTTCCTTTCGGAATGAGGACAAAGCGTTGATGAATACTGTCGTAGACATCTGATGTGACTCGGGCGACAATTTTGCCAGGCAAATCGCTATTCACGCCGGTCAATAAAACGGCACGAATGGCCGTTCCTTCCTGAATCAGCGTGTGCGTCGGTGCGGACTGCTGGTGGAGCAGTGGCGTGGGACCAGTTCCTGCGGCGGCCGATAGAAACTCCTCATTCCGGCCCTTGGCCCTGCTGGCAACCGGCGCCGGGTTTCCGGCTAATGCGCGTAAAGTCGCATCGGCTTGCGCCTGAGCGGCGCTGTCGCGTTTACTATTGGTCGCGGCAATTTCGGCTTCCAGTTGCTGTAGCTGACTTACAGGCTGACCCGCGTTTGCAACATCAGTGGCGAGCTTGAATTGCCCGGACACTTCGATTGGTGCCGAGCGTATCTCCTGTTCCCGCTGTTGACGCCCAAGGGCAGCGGCTTGCGCCGCCTCCTGTGGACTCATTCCGGAAGTCGAATTAAATGCCGCCGGCAAGGGATATGCCATATTGGCAGGTTCGGCATAGTCGCGGGAAACACGCGTGTTCACGCTGGCTTGAGCCGCTCCCCGACTTTGTCCGGACGGATTGTTTTGAGCTGCAGCTTGCGCTGGCATCTGTGGCCCAGGCGCCTTGGATGCCTGATCCTTCAGGCTATCGAGCAAAGTATTTGTATTGTTGGCTTGAGTCGCCTGATTGACGACCACATCAGGCTGGGCGGCTACTTTTTTTGCTGTCGCATGATCGCCTGGCGCAAACATCCATACCAGGATACCAATGATGGCGACTGGCATCAGGATCTTGCTGATACTGCTCAGCATATTCCTCGGTGGTTTTCCCTGATTGAGCTTATTGTTCTCCAGAACATGATTGGGAGCCCCGGATGGTGGAAAACCATCCCCTTCATCCAGTTCGGGGATATTGCTAAATGGGTCTTTCGCCATGATTACCGCCAGAATGTGCTGTGATTCGGTTTGCGCTTGGATATTTTCACTTCTGCCTTGCCTAATTTCAGAAGCAAATGTTGCGCGACTCTTTCGACGACGATCAATTCGCCCTTCACCTTGTAATTGATCAAAGAAGGACTCCCATCGTCCTCAATCAAAAAGACTGCCGGACTATCCTGGCTGTTCGGCATCCTGAGGTAGGTGGCCTTTCCATCCGTGTAGGCAGCGGTCGGCTTGAAAGTGGCATCGCCGCTGATATCGAACTCGAAGCTGAGTTCAGCTGGGCTTACATTCGCAGCCAAAACTTGCTCCCTCAGCCGGTCGTCTTCCGCGACGCGCACCGCTGCGGCGTTGTCTTGGCGAAGGCGAATTTCGGCAATCCGGTCGGGGTAGTCAAAACTCACTTTTTGATAAAGTTTTGATTCGCGCTTTCCGGAAATCAGCTGAAATATGTACGAACGCTTGTTCGTGACGATCGTGAGCGAGGTTTCGATGCCTTCCCGATTCGGCTTGACATAGATGTTCCGAGGCCCACCCGAAACGCGCCACTGGATGGAATCTCCCGTCTTTGGCTCCTCCGTCAGGCCTTCATCCTCGCCCAGCTCAATAAAGGTGTGCCGGTTGGGCTGCGTAAACACCCGGAAAATGATATCGGGAGAATAGGTATAGCGGACAATTCGGTTTTCCATCGGTACGGGAATGGCCTCTGCCGCGGCGTCGATCAGCACTGGTTTTCGGGCTGTGATGGATTTTTGAACCGATGCACTTTGCACGTGCGGCGTCATAAAAATAGCGGAAAGGAGCGCGACGCTCACAATGTGGGAGGAAAGTTTCATTTCGAGAGCGCTTCTTCGCTGATGTTAAAACTGGTAATGAACAGGCCAGCCGGATTGCGCATGAGCTGTTCCCGCGTGGTCGGCTTTACGCGCGTAAAGGTAATACTCATGGCATATGTCATTTCAGTAACCTGGTCATTGCTGCGCGTGATGGTCTTAAACCGCAGGAAAGCAACATCGTTTTCAATGAAATTGATCGACTTGTATTCGTAGGTGCGAGAGTAGTTTGCATTGTTTTTAAGCGCCAGAAACGGGTTGTCCTTGATGCGAAGCTCCTTCAGCTGGGCCTGTGCGGTACCAACGACCAGTTCGGACGCCTCGCGGGTCGTGCCATCGATAGTGGCGCGATTGACGTCATATACAGAGTTGGCCCAACGGTTGAGGAAGAATCCGATGGAATCCTTGTCCGGCGTCCAATTGCCGACTGCCACACCATCCGCCACCAAACGCCCGCCAGCTTCCTTGGTCACCTGGATGGTTTCTACAGACTTCATCGGGAATAGATAGTTGAAGAGCGCTCCCTGCACTACCAATGCGACGGTCAGGCCACATGACACAAGAAACCAGCGATTTCGCTCAATAGTCGCGCGGGCGCCAGACTCAAAATGTTGTCGGGCAGTGTCGTCGGCAATCTGGCCTGGAGCGAAATCGGGAACCTTGCCCGCGAGGTTTTTTTGTTGTGGTTTCATGTGTTGATTGTGAAGAGGAAGGGCAAAGGAAGAACGACAAAACGACGCATTTTTCTGATCGGAATTTCAAAGGCAAGATACGCATCGTGCAGGGGTAATAAAGATGGATAAAAATCAGATAAACTGGACCTCTACCCTTCTATTGGCCAGTTTTCCCTCCAGCGTTGAGTTATCGGCGATGAATCCGCCGGCGGGCCTATACGACAACTGGATCTTCTCCGGGGAGATGCCGCCTTGTATCAAAAATGCCTGAGTGGATGCCGCCCGTCCTTTTGCCAATCTGGAGCTTGCCGCATTGGCCTGAACGCTATCCGTGTATCCGGTAATTAACACTCGGCTCGCCCCTTTTGCCTTGGCAAGAAACAGGGATTTAGTTTGTCGATTGGGGGAAAAAGACACGCTGTTATTCTTGAAGTTCACACTGTAGGATGTGATCTTGATTTCGGCCGAGATCGGCGCAAACCGCTCGGCCAATGCCGTCTCCGATGCAGAAATCGGTGCTGATGGCACGATACGATCTGACGCCAGTTGACTCTTCAACCGCGTGAGCTCCGCCCGCATTGCCGCGATTTCTGCCTTGAGGCGCCGCGTGGCTTTGAACTCTTCACTATCTGGACTGCCTGCTGTGCCGATCGCCAATGCGGGCTTGGGTAATACCGGCTTTGGAACGGTATTTCGCCTTATCGCGATTTTTCCCCAGCTGCGGTCCAGGCTGAGTGTTGTATGAATTCCTTTTACTACGGCACTTTGACCAACGCGCGAATAGGTAATGGCACCTTGCGCCCCCATGAACACGGGTGCGCTTTCCTCAAAATTTCTGAGTTGTATGACGGTGTCCCCTTTTAATTCGAAGACCTGCACTATTTCATGCGCTTCGTCACCGTCCACAACGTACCCGAATTCAATCGCATCCTGAATTGGATTCGCCGTGCTGCATGCCGACAAGCATGCAACCAGGGCGAATCGAGAAATCGTCTTTTTTGTCATACTGATCTTCCAGGGTTTCTGAAGGCCTGAGCAGATGAACGCTCCGGCCGGTAGCGCGGCTAAGAAATTTTCTTGCCAGGCAAAATCTTTGCCATGGCAGCCTTGCGAATTTTTCCTGCCCCGCCGGAGACTGACTTGGCTGCATCCTTGGCCGTTTTTGCGCCATCCTTGACGGCCGCTCCCGCTGTTTTAGTCGCGCCAAATGAGCCAGGAACCAGTGCATTGGCAATTGCAGGCGTTTGCTGGATAAGCGAATTAATGCTCATCAGGGTTATGGTGGCAATCAACATTCCGATTGCTGTAGGCGTGGGACTTGCGACCACTTCGGCAAAGCCAAATTGCTCAAACAGCGTCGCGGCGATGGAAACACTGACACCCAGCACGCCAGTCAAAACGGCTGCCGCGACCAGGAAACCGAGCCATTTCGAGAAATATTCCCGTGTCCACGGAGTGACAATCCCCGCAATGAAGATCGGGCCAAACGCCACAGCAACAGCGGTAAGAAATGGGCCCATCAGCAGCAGGCCCATGATCTCTGCCAGGCCGACGAAGCATAAAAGAATAATTGCCAAAGCAAAAATAACTGTTATCAATGCATCAAAAATCGCGACCATGGTGTTGTCAAGATTGAAGAAGCTTGCAGTTTTCAGGACGGTAGCCGTGCTGTTGGAAATCGCAGAAGCGATCATTTTTAGGATACTGGAATACATATTGAAGACCGATGTAATGGCATCCCCGCCGATCATTCGTATGAATTGAAGCGGTCCATCCGCCCCAGCGAAATCCTTTATGACCGTTGGATACTTGAGCAACAAGTAGGAGCAAAGGACCACCGGCAATCCAACATCGAATATTACGGTGAGCATTGAACCATTTTTCCCACTCAAGACTCCCATTGCCTCAATGATCATGTAAAGAACAGCCAGCGATCCGGCGATCGCCAATGCCCACGGGATGGTCCTGAACGCGATTGTCAGACCTGCGTCAAACAGCGTTGTGGCAATAGGTCGGCGGGCATTTTCCTGGATATTTTTGACGCCATTATCGAGTTTGTCAAAAAATGCACCAGGCGCCTTATTACCCTCCGCACTCGATGCGGCAGCCGCCGAGGATGCAAAAACTGCACACATAACAAGAAGCATTGCGAGAAAGATGGATTTTATTTGGTTGTATTTTTTCATTTCCATTTACATATTTGAGAATCTTAGAGGTTGATTGACATAATTTTCCAGTCAACCGCCTGAATCAATTATGTGAAATTCTTACTAGAATATCTTTGAAAAACCAGAGAGGCAAAACATGGCGGTCAAAAAAAGAGTCTTGACGCGGAATAGCCATGCATGTGCTTATCTGACGGGAGTGGCAGACTATTTCATGTTGTCATGTATCGTTATCACCTGGCAATAAATAAGCTACTCCACGAAAATCTTGTACCCCCATGACCATCTTCGCCCTGCGTACATTTCTATACGCAGGTTAAGTCGTCCACTACGGGCGATCGTATTTTGCAGCCTCATCCAGCAGTTTTTGCTGATATTCACTCATTACCTTTTGCCCTGCTTTTCGGGCGGCATCATCAAGATGAACGTCGATTTGCTTAGAGTCTCCCTGCATCTTCAATGTCGCCACCATCAGCTGATTTTGTCCTACCATCATGTCAATTGCGGCACCAACGCTTTGGATAGCCGCAGTCTGCCCCGTCGACTTCTCGAGCTCTTTCACGATAACTTGACGCCGTGTCGCAATTTGCATCAATGATTTATTAAGCAATTCGTATTGTGCAGCCAATGATTGGGCTTGATTACCCAGAATGGTCGAGCGAGAGGTCAAGAATCTTTTCCAGCTGAAATCCGAAGAACCGAACTCAGCCTTTACATTCTGCGAGAGTTGTTTACTTTGATTCATTACCACCACCAACTGGTCGCCAGCTTTTTTGAGGTCCCGGTACAACGCCAATTCATTCTCGACGCCTGCCAATTTCGCGAGCCCATCGACAGACGCCAAGGATCTGGCCAAAGCAATTGTTTGTTGAATCTGCTTAATATACGAGGCAGCGGTGCTAACCTCTGTTTTAACAGCCGCGATGGCAGTCGATGTATTTTGGATGAGGTTAGTTGGATCAATCACGATATCACCTACGCCAAAGATGGCGTTCGCTGGCGCGGTCAGAAAGGCCAACAAAAAGGATGAGATCACGACGAAAAATTTGAACTTGGATTTCATATGATTTCCCGGGTTAATTGAATTGCACTCACATCGAACTGACTTCTTGCAGATATCTTGCCTTCCAGTCGACAGCGCCGCTGGCGTAATGCCGATCGAAAATACCCAGGATCGTTTCCTCGGATCTGAGGTAGGCCAACTCAGCCGCGCTGAATGAGGTCTGTAAGACGCGGGCTGTCGATGCTCCGCCCCCCTCGGAAGACTGGATCAGAAGATAGTCACGTTTTGGTATCAGCTGGGCAATCATGTCGATATGATGATCTGCCAAAGCGAAATACTTCTGGTACGCCGCGCGATGTGGCTCCACCTTTTCGTTGTAGAGCATCAGGAAACTGAAAATATTATCCAGAATCGATGCCGCGATATCTGAATTGCTGATCGCTTCCGGGGATTGGATCGTCATCCAGATGAATGCATTCTTTTTGCGGAAAGTTTTCAGCCAGTCATCAAGGATGTCCTTGAACTTGGGGTTCGCGATCAGAAAAGTGGCCTCTTCGATATAAATAAATGTCGGCGTGCCATCCAGCGAGACATAGATTTTTCGGAATGCATAGTCCATGAAGGCGCGCGACAAACGCTCTACAGCCATCAGATCCTTCATTTCGATAGTGGTCCAGTCGGCCAGGGAAAAGTCGTCTTCGTCCGTATCAAACATCCCGTACGGCCGGCCCTCAAGCCACTCACCTAGTTCGGCCTCAAGCCGCCTTGGCAGCATTGCTGCAAGCGTGCTCAAGCGAAGTGGCTTGCCCGTCCGTTCATATTCTTGCGCCAATCCAGTCAAGGCCGTGTCGAGGTCGGCGCGGTCTTCGGTAGTCGCGGCAAAGTCTCCCTCGGCAAATCGCCGCAGAATAAATTCGCGCACCCAAAGCTGGCCGTCCGGCGAGCCGTCCATCATGGCAAACAGCGGATTGAACTTCCCAACGCCAGTACGGATGTCAATATGACGCCCATCGTGCAAGGCTGTCAGAACCTTGCACGAATAATTCCGGTCGAAGATATATGTATTTCTCTTCGGATAACGCTGAAATTGCGACAGACAGAAGTTGACGAATGTGGTTTTGCCGCCGCCAGTGGGAGCGATCAGGAGCAGATGACCAATTTGTCCCACATGGGGGGAGAAATAGGATCGCGTACCGTATGCATTGCCGAATACGGCGAAACTCGACACGGGGCGCTGAAAAATCATCGAGGAAAAGTACTTGTGCGAACGTGACCCTTCATCAAGCGTAAACATCGGCGTACAGTCGGCAACGTTTTCCCCGGACATCAATTCATAGCGCGTTTGCATTGCCCACTGGCCAGGCAGCATCGACGCGAAGGCCGGCAAGGTGTTCAGCCGTTCACGTATCATTCCAAACCGGGCTGCGCTCATTTTTTGATCCGCCTCTGAAACGCGCGCCTCCAGTTCCGGAATGCTATCGCCGTACAGGAAGACTGTAAGATTGTGGTAGGCGTAGGTAATGCCCTCGCTGCCAATTCGCGCGTTCGCGGCCTTGCACTCGTCGAACAGCTCGCGTTTGCCAGCCTTTGGCTCGGCTACGTTGCCGGTCGCCGCAGCAAACGAATGCGCAATAAGACCATACTGCGTCAGGTTGTAATATTCGATAGCCTTGTCAATCTCAGCGGTACTTTCAGGAGAATTGAGGAAGCGCGTGATTTGACACACGGTCAGCTCGGCGTCCATCTTCAACAATGTCTCAAATAACATCGGAGAAGTATGGTCTGGCCATTTGATGACGCCCATCGCCGCGCAATAAACTGTACGCGTGTTGCCCTTGAACTGAATCACATCAGGCCCACTGGCGACGTAGTTTGCCGGTGCCCAGGAGTCAAGCATCATTCGCTCAGGCTTGGCATGCGTGGCCGGCGGGCTGGCGCGATTCAGAAGCGTAGCGAGGGTCCTGTCAAAACCCGAGCTTTTGGAAAGGCGCGTGAAATTCAGCGGCGATGCGCTGGTAAAGGCGGAGATAATCCTTTCAAAGGCCCCAATATTGCTACGCAGAACGCCCATGTCTTTGGCAAATGCGCGGCTACCTGACAGCGACTCTTTAATTGCTTTAATCACCGCACTACCGATGGCCGCGCCCTCTTCAGTTTGGATGCGTTCCACTCGGTCAAAGAACTTGTTCGCCCCAGTTTCACCGGTGAACAACATATAGAACTTGTAATCAAGGGTGTAGTGCTCTCCGTCCGTAAAGCTCCTGGAATAAATAGTGTCCAGATCCTTCGCCGCCTGGCTGGTAAATTCCCCGCTGATATAGGATGTATCCTTGCGCTTGTCAACGATCCACCAGGCAGTGATACGGCTGTCCAATAGCGCATTCGATGCTTCGATACGCGTAGCTGTCCCGTCGACCTTTGAGTCGCTGACATTGTCAGGATCGATGCCGCGGTAGTCAAAAGCGGCCAATAAGGAACCATCTTTATTCAGCACGAGTTCGGGTGTGATGAAGTCGATCCATGGACAAAGCGCCTGCAGGGGATGCCCCAAGTCCGTCTCGCGGAATTTAATTTTCAACATGATTTGGTGTCGCTAGAATCTGATTCCGCGCCCGACTTTGTGTGGGCGTTCAAAAGTGGCGGGTAAACTTTCTCGGGCATGGGGGTGATAGGAATCCGCCAGCCGCGCATAGTTGACATACATCTCAAAGATCCTGGCATCCTTTTGGAAAAGCCATTGCAATATGAGGTGCGCTGTGAACCCGACGCTGATCGGGATTCCCGCCCAAAGCCAGCCTTGGGAGGAGCCGGTGAGAACTGCCACTAGGGCGGTCGGTCCCCAACAATACCCAAGAGCCTTGGAGGACACTCCGTAGTTTAGTCTGGGCAAGCTGATTGCCCGGGTCACTGGCGAAGTGCGCATGTGTTATACGACGCAGGAAGTGGTCAGGCCGGAATTGGTAATCAATGCCGAACCGGCAATGACGACTGCAGCGGTAACACCAACCTTGATTACAACGTCATGCAGTTTGGCTACGCCAAAGATGTGCTCAAGAGCCCAAAGTACGATCGTGACCAAACACGCCGTGCCGACAATCGCCTTGAAATACTGTGCGATATAGCAGAAGAAATTTGCGCCGGCGCCAGCTTGAGCCTGCGCAAGCGCGATCTCTGGAATGGCCACACAAAGGATAGCCGCCAAGGTTTGGAGGCAGGATTTCTGAGATGGTGTATTGGCGATGATCGCGGCCTTAAGGTATGCAAAAGTGAACTTCTTAGGCGACGTTTTCGAGGACATAATTTCCATTTATAACTCCTTTAACAAGACAGATTTCTTGGATTTTGCGAATTACCCGGGCCTGTCCATCCGAGAATTCGATACTGCGATTTACAAAGACAACGACCTTTACTGACTTTGCGATATAACCCCTGGCAAGTTCCGAGGAAATCGATGCATTTGCTGGCAAGCTCATCTGAAACAACATCTCCAGCGCGCCAAGGGCTTCTTCTGCAGAGTCAGCATGGATGGTAGAAATCGAACCCGGGTGGCCAGAGTTGAAGGCACGAATCAGGTCGTAGGTTTCGTCGCCGCGGGTTTCCCCCAATATCAGGCGGTCTGGCCGCGACCGCATGGCCATCTTGACCATGTCCCGGGCCGAAATGCCTTCATCCGGATTTGTCAGCAAGGGAATGAAATTCGGGACAGATATCTGGATTTCGCGCGAATCTTCGATTGTGATGATGCGCTCATGACCAGGAATCTTGTTCAGGAGGGCGTTCAACAGCGTTGTTTTGCCAGATCCCGTGCCACCGGCGATGATCAAGTTGTTCCGATCATGGAGAACTAACTGTTCAATCGTCTGCGCTTGTTTTGCGGTCAACGCCTGCTTCTTATTGATCAGATCCTCCATGGTGGGGCGATCTCCCGCATCCTGGTGTTTGCGGATCGTGATGAATGAACCGCCTGGACTCACGGGGGAAAGTGCACCCGAGATTCGCAAATCATCAATGCTTGCATTAACAATTGCCGAGTTAGTATTGGCCCGGGCATCCTTCCGGACATGTTTTGCCACTGCCTTGATGGCAGTCGAGATCATGTGTTCGGTGAGCAGTTGGCCGACATAAGTAATTGTTCCCGCTGCCTCGACAAAGACGTGGCCACCTGGATTGACCATGATCTCTGTGACCGTTTTGTCTTTCAGCCAGGCAGCCAGTGGAACGAGTTGGCTATTCAGGATATCAATTACAATTTGCGGATTCAGCATCGGGTTTTTTTTGATTTGTTTCGATCATCATGGGAGCAACAGCTGGACGAATCATCCATGTAGCGCCGGCTTGCAATCCGTCAAATCCGACACTCAATTTCCCATGTTTCAGAATGCGTGCCTGGAGCAACATAAAGTTCTACCGACGCACACATAACCCGTTGATCTGCTGGGACTATTCTTCATGCACCTCGGAAATTGGACCTTGCTTGTGTTGGAGGTCGGAAATTGAGCGGCGTATGAGAAGGCGTTTGGCTTCTGCTTCGACAACAATAGCGAATGCTTCTCATGCCGCATGCCGCATGCCATTTTTGCAGGACGTGCGGACACTGCAGGAGACCGGCGAACCACGCTGGCATGCGTTTGCTGCCAGCGTTAGGCGGCGGCCTGTGGCCTTTGAGAACGGCATGGCCGCGCCCCTGCGCCCTCAGACAGGTCCGCCAGCAACATGTCAAGACGCTGGATGTGAGGAACAAGATATGCTGCCGGCATTAGCGCCGGTTCAGGCCTGGCATCGCGTGGTTGAGCAATGCCAATCAACGCCCACCTGTCACTACCGTGCAGGCTGACGAAGGGTTAAGAGGAATCGACGGCGCGATCAGGCTATCTTGGCAACTGCAGGATGCATCAATAGCGGTCGCTTGTATCAGGCCCTGCCCTGCCTCCTGACCGGTATTCGCTTCCGCCAATGCATCGCCACGTTGACGGAAGGCACGGACTGTGCGGTTAAGCAGGCCAGCAAGTTCCCGCAGGCCCTTTTTGACCTTGCCTTCCTGGGCTTCGATCTCATCTTGTCCAACTTCGCCATTCCATTGCAATTTAACCAAGTTAGTCAGCGTACGATCGTTTCTTTCGATTACGCTAAGCACGCGGTTGCTCAAGAGAGTGCGCAGCTGTACCTCATGCTTTGCTGCCGGACTGGTATACATGGGCAGAACCGATGAGTCGGTTAGCATCATTTGCATGGATTGCTGAACTGATTTTTCGGAGGCGCTCGCGTCTGCTTCCAGTTCACAGACCTTATCGGTAATCATCTGCATCAATACTTCAGCACCGGCCTTGCCGACAAACATTTCACCGCGCTTCCACGTGACATAGATACCATTCTCAATGCTGGAAAACCAACGTTCGAATGCAGAGCCGACGCTGCGTTCGTTCAAGCTTACCGTCACAAGAATGGAGGCGACACCGTCATGCCGGTTGGACAGCTGCTTTACACCGCGCGCCCGTTGACGCTGTGCGCGCTCGCGCAATGCGACAACTTCGCTCTCCGAAATAATGCTGACTCCAGAAGATGCGCCGCCAGCTGCGCCACCGTCGAGAATATGGGTGAGTTGATCATCCGCGGCAGCGATTTCCGAGATCGCTGTGTGCAATTCTGTGGATGCGGTTGGACTTTCGATTGTCATGACGATTCCGTTTGTGGTTAAGAATCATCATGCTGCCAATCTTCCCGGCAACGCTTACAGTGAAAAACTGTATTTTTTCAGCAGTATTGCCGTCCCCAGGCAGACAATCCAGGAAATGTCGAATTCCAGTTGTTTTGGGTTTGATATTGCTCTAAGAAAATATTGCGCCGTTGCTAAAGTCCAAGTTTCAACTAACTATGGCGCGTTGTCGCGAAGGTCTTCTTGATGAGTGAAACTATAGAATCACGCCCGCTCCATTTTGGAGAAGACCGGCCTGTCGCTGCGATGTGGCGCCGGTCGGAAGCAAAGCCATATAGCCGTCTCTTTTCCACAGAATGGGCCAACCTCGCCGAAGAACAATATCTGTCAAGAGCGATTCAAAGCTTGCCGAAGACAACAGCTGACAATACGCCTGCAGCAACCGAGTCACTCAGCGCGCGCTTCGGTTGCGCAGCAAATGATCATCATGTGGGACTGCCGCAGGAGCGCCTACATCCAAGACCTGCAGCGTATATGCCCTTTTTTGATCAACAGCATGCTGCCGTGCGGATACAGGATGGTGCTTCAGGCAATCCGGCAGGAAAATGGTTTGGCGATACAGCCATTTTCTCAACACTGTTGCCACGGTACTCTCAGCAGTTCTTGCATTCAGCGGCATCCCTGTCCCGACAGTGCTGCTATCACGCAGGCACGCTCATTGCCGAGCAACTTCGATACCGCGCTGCTCCTTTTTTCCAGAAGTCCATAGTATTGCCATGGCGCGTAGTGCTGGCCTCGGCGGCCGTCGTCATCGTTGCCGGTAGTGCCCATCATTTCTACGCTCGGGCAGAAAATTTATACCGCGATTTTACAATGGCGACCCGTACGATCTCCGAGCTGCAAAGCAGATTGGCAACGATTGAAACGACGTCGCGTCCAATGCAGCCAGTAAAGCCAGTATCCGTCACCGTACCAGACCAGGCGAACATGCAAATGCAACCGTTCGGATCTGTCGATTTGCCACTGCCGCCACTACCAATCGTGATGCAATCGAGTAGCCGCCAGGTAGCCACCGTAAGCGTAGGCAAGCTGACTTCAAAGGAGGCGGCACGGGAAGGTGAAGACATCGCGGAGAGCCCGATGAAGAAGGTTGATGATATTCCCGAAGCTGGCAAATTTGTTCTTTTATCTCAAGAGCCAAGACCAGCCAGCAAGAGCTTCAGACTGCTCAGCGAGAAATAACTTGCGACGATCAAAAATCGAGTCATTTCTGCTGCGCACCAACTCGCGATACCGCAAGCCAAGCGAAGCTTGGTGGAATCGGCGCTGGTTCGTTCTGGCAAAAGTTATTCTCGCTATTTCAGTGCTTGGATGGATGGGCGACCTTAGTGAGCTGTGGGCTGCGGCAGAAAAACTGAATTTGGCGCTTATGCAACTGATGCCGATTCTCGTATCAACAGGGATCGCCGAAGCGCCATAGTATTAATGTACATTGATTGGAAAACGATGAATACAGCAGATGGGAAAGTCACGGAGAATCTTCGCGATGGCAACGACTGTCTATCGGAAGGAATGAAGGCCTTCCGGCGGCTAAAGAAAATATCACCGGCCGATGCGCCCTTGATTGATCAAGCGCTATCGCATGTCAGCTCCGCACGCGAACTGGTCCTGCAACTGGAGGCCGATATCTTGAAGCGTACCAGGATGTTTTGATGGCCGACCTTATCTGTCTTATTGGTCGCCATGGCGTGGGGAAATCGACGTTAGGCCAGGCACTCGCCAGAATCGGGTATGCGCATCTGAACCTAGGCCTGCTCCGAAGATTGGCGATCTCCGGCACCTACCCTGGCGATATCCCCATCACCCTGATGTTGTCAATTCGAACAATGAGACCAAGCAAGCCGCTGTCTGACGATGTTGTGCGCAAGCTATTGGCGCATGCCTTGTCTTATGATCGCTGCGTGATCGATGGCTTTCCTGTACTAGCTGCACATCTGCCGCTATTACCGGCGACTGCCAAGATCGCCTATGTATGGGCACCGGCGCAGAGCCGGAACGAGCGGCTACGATCAAGGGCAGCGACGACCAAACGCCACTGGACACCCGGCCTCAACTCCCATCGGGATGCTTCGCTCTGCGAAGTATTGAAGCACGTACGGAGTAACTCGAATTTTTACTTTGTTCGCAATGCGCATGACGCTAAAGAAGAGATCAATGCGTTAGCCAATTTCTTGGCCTCACTGTATATTGCTCCTCGCTGAAGGGGCCGAGTCCATTCACTCCTATCTGATTTAGCCTGGATGTGAGGAAGCAGTCTACCGAAGGTAGACTGCTGGGTGAATATTAAGCTGCTTTGGAAGACAGTGCTAAATTGATGACCTTGATCAACGTTCTGAGCAACCGCCATACTGCGACGAGAGGCTTGAAGAAGGCTTGGGGAGTTTCACGTGCACCGGCAATAAAACCTTGCATAAACATGTTCATTTTATCATTTCCTTAATTGCCGTATACGTTGAATAAATTGCCCAATACATAATGAATGTTGCATCTGTATATAAAATAATTTTTTCTACGATCTTCATCAAATTCGCAAAAGAATTGTCACCAACGATTGGCGTTGCCCAATGAACCAGAACATTCAGTACCCCGCCAAAAAATAGCAGTGCAGCAAACATCAGTGCGCCTATTGTCAAATGCCCTACATATTCTCCGAGAATTTTCAAGTGATGTTTCATGGAACTCCATATTTGCAATGTGTACCGTCAGAAATCAGATCTGACGGAATATTTTAAAAAATTTTCATTGATTAAATATATATAAAATCCAAAAAAAAATGGATTTTGATATTTTTTTGCGCAATGTTTTTATACAAGGATTTTTAACATGTAGCCTCCAATAATTTATGCCAAAAACTGGCGAAGTAAAAATTGGAGATTGGAATATCTTTTCGTTGAAAGACCAATGAAAAGACTGGAGATTTTGTTTTTTGACGCCAGATTGAAGCGGGCACCAAGGTGGGAGTATTAATTTAAAAACCGCAATGCCGCAATTTCGACACAGCAACTTTACCGCACTTTCCATATTTTGCCAACCCTAAAATAAAATATTTTCGATTCCTTCAAAAAATTGAGAGTTATATTGAATTGTTGGCAAAGAACATTGCTTTAGAATATGAAACAACATGGAAATTTCAATCCGTCTTGAAATTTCACACAAGGACGAACGGCGGGCGACAAAGCCTGGGAAGCGATTTGCCTGGATGGGCCTCATTTCCTGAGAGAAGATGAAGAACGATCATTTTATGAGAATTACAAAGGACTTACGTATGGATATTGTTGATGGCTATTTTGATCAAACCGAATGCGACAAAGAAAAAATGTTGGCGCAAGTATCGGAAAAACTGGGTTTTTCGCCATCCGCGTCGGCTGTATATGACCTTTTCAGACAAGCCAACCAGTCCAGAGACATGCGTTTTTGTGAAAATGTAGTGCTTGAGCTAAAAGCCCATCTCATTCCAATAGCAAAACGACAGAGTGTCCTGGCCAAGATAAAGGAAAATATCGGCGACTCCCCAGGGCGCCAGAAAATTCAGAACTTTTACCTGAGCCTTGGAGAACGCAAGAGCTTTTCTTACTGTGCAGCGGTGGTTGCACTGATTAGCCTTGAGAAGTGTCGCTACTTTGAGACCATATGCAGCTTGCTACGTACCTCCCTTCCCCCGAATCCAACCATGGGTCAGGTTGCGCGACATGTCGAGGCCTATGGATACCCACGGCCTTCCGACTTTACGACACGAAAAATTTATTCACATATAAAGACTTTCTCCGAGTTATGGTTATCGCCAAAGGGGAAACGAACAATGGCCCAAAGCGAAACTCAGATCCAGCACGAGGAAAGTGAGGAAAGTGCTCTCCACGCGATAGTCAAGAAAAGCAATTTTAGGAAAATCACGTTCGGGTCGCTTACTGAGGAGATGGTCCTCGATGCAATGATGAAATCTACCGGCCTTTCTTCAAGTCTTGCCGTTTCACTTGCACTGAATTCTTTCCTGCTCGTTGTTGCGCGGGGCAAGGTCGACCTATTGCAACTCGTACGTGACTCGAAGCATCCGAATTTTTCAGAGGTAAAACGAGGGCTCAGGCTCCTGTCAAGCCTGAACTTGCGCGGAGTGTAAGCGGAACTCATCAAAGAGATTGAATTTTTAAGGAAATAGAAATGAAGATGAAACAAGATAAATTAGCTACGGCCCTAAGGATCGTCAACACAAGACCTCTGCTGAGATTTCTGGTTTGTATCGCACCTGGTGTGATGCTGAGTCAACTCACATTAAAACTAGGCATGCCTGATCCAGTACGAGTTTTTGCAACAGTCTGGACATTAGGCGGGGCCGTTTTGTTTATCGCGTGGCCAACGCTTTATAACCGGCTATTCGTCCTGGAAGCTGATGTGCCGACCGTGGCGGACGAAAAAAATGGGCAAGTGGAGCCCATGTCAGGGTTAAGCCAGCCGCCAGCACCCGGCATGGCAGAGGCATCAGCGGATATACACTCGAAGCTGATGCTTGAGCTGCTTGCCATGTGCAGTGGAGACGCCCAAAGGATGTTGAGAGTGATCTCGGAAGAATGCACTCTCAATCCGCACGAGTCGTATCTGACAGCGATTATGCGTGCCCACCACCGCCAGAAATTGTTGCTTAATTCCCCGACTGAAAATTTGAGCTAGCTACCCACACGGCAATCGCAAGGCTGCAGAGCATGACCGCGAGTATATTTGCCGATAGCGTAACAGGAGCTATCGGCAGAAAGAAAAACAGACCAAATACCAAACTAAATACATGCATCGAGGAGTAAAAGAAAACAGGATTAGATGTCTCAAATTTATAGCTTTTCCTTGCTCGAATCATGAAGCCATCTACTGCGGATGGAATACACAGCGCGAGCACAGGGATAAAAAACATGGACGTCAGTGCATATAGACGCCATATGCTTTTATATATCATCAGATATACTCCTCGTAGCCATTTTGCTGCATACCTTGTAGCTGCAGAACTCGGGAATTTTGTATTAACCAAACCTTCCGTTGATTGCATCACGCCAGTCGCAATAAATACCGAAGTAAATGTATCGTTGGCTGAAGCATTTACCTTATCCAGATTCACGCCAAAACTTCTCAACATCTCAACTTCCTCGCTCTGCACCCCCTGGTCAGGACTGAATAATGGAACCGATATTATAGTCAATAAAGGCAAAAACAGTGCCCACAAGATGAAGTGACTCAAGAATGTATTTTTTACTTCAACAGGATGAATAGCCATGACTAGAAATTTTTTTCATTTTTTGGAAAAAATTCTGCCAATGACTCATTATCCAGAAGAGAGTGAGGCATAATCTGGATCATCAAAAATGCAGAGGCTATTGAAACTGAAATATTAGATTCAATTCTTGAATTTCTCATGGGATATTCGGCCCATTTATTAATAAATTTATCGGCACCACAAACGAACGGCGACCATACAATATCACCGCTAGAGGTTTCCACCACCAGTTGCTGAGAGAATACATCCTGGCTATGATTTATCAACACCCTTGCAAAAGCCCCGGCAGCCGCTTGCACATCCCCGCTTCGGTCGTTCTCTTTTTTGTGCTGACTAACAGCCTGTTTAAGACAATAACCAAGAAGAGATTTTCCGCTTTTCGTCAATGAGTATGGGCCAACGTAGTTGGCAAATTTAAGCGCCATATCCTCCAACAATGGATTGACTAGCCATATAAATTTTGTCTGCGTCAAGAGCCCAGCATTCTTTATCGCATCTAATAGAATCTTTTTTTCATTCATGGTTATGTCTTTTTTGGTTAACTCTTCATTGTGCTTCTACCACATGGCTCATCACTTCCATCCAGACAAGAGAGCAATAGTAATTTAGTATACATTCAATATAAAAGAGGAAGTCGCCCTTTGTATAGGGTACTGCCTGCCAAGAAAGCAAAGTATTGCAACCCGGGCAATCTAGTTAATAGTTCTGGGGCAACAAAAGGTATTTCCACTTCACTCATTGTCCTGGAGGTTGATCCACTGAATTCGGTGAACGACTTTGACGAGCCAGAGCCACTTGAATGCGAAGTAGTCACCGTCCTTGCCGCTGTTGTTCCGAATGACTTCGCAATCCACTCAGCCATATCCGGGTCTTTGACACGAAGACAAATTACGTTGTTAAGGTTGCCGAGTGCCTGTTTTGTACGAGCGCTGTCGCCAAAAACAACATCGAAGTCGGCAATTGTTTGAGTCGCAATGTAAGCCTTGATTCCGGCCCCACCACCTTTATTTAAGAGTTGAATGCCTTGTTCGTTCATCACTTCCGCTGCTTCATCGATAATTAGGTGAATGTCTTTTGGATTTTTGAAGTTATAAATTGAGCCGGCCACAGATGCAAAATCAGCAAGCATAATTGATCCGATCGCCGACCCAATAGTCTTGTTGGACAGCGAATCCAACCCGACATATAAAACCGCATTCTCTTCTATAATTTTTGTCGTGTCGTAAATTGGCCTCTTGTCATTCAGGTCCAGTGGATCTGGAGATAACATGGATCCAAGTTCATCCGAACCGAGCATTTCCAGGATCGGCTCAAGTACCTGAATCATTTTAGTGTAGTGCTCTTTTGAGTGATTTACCATCGCGATCAACGATTCAATGGCTTCATCTTTTAATCCAGAATGCTCGAATTTTGCGACCATGCACTGCAGACGATCCGTTTTGATAGTCGGCATTTTACCCTTTGGAGTCTCTATCTTGAAAGTATGCAGGTTTGCGTCCCACTTCGTTCCTTCGAGATTGAATAGCTGCTTTTGGATAAGCGATTCCAACAGTGGTTCCACTCCTTGCTGGACAAATTCTTTCGCTGATTTTATCGATGGCATCGAGCCATTTGCAACCTGTGCACGCATAATCCTGAACAATGTTTTCCAGGCAAACGCTGCGAAAGTTCCCTCTGCACTGATTAACTGGCCGATGCGCGTTGCTGGCTCGCCTACGGTGTTCCAGTTAGCCAAGGGATTGATGCGAATGGACTTCGATGGATGCGCCGGATGGAAATATAAAAATTTCCGTCCGGTCCTCTTGCATTCCATTTCAATACGATTTTTGAGATCTTTATCACCCTTGGGATCCATCACAATCAAGCTATCGCCTTTATGGATGATCTGTGTTGCCAGTACTTCGTACAGGCGAGTTTTACCCGCCCGCGTTGTTCCAACTATTAACGTGTGCCCCGACAATCCTTCAAACGGTAATCTGAGTTCCGTTTCCTCCGGATTTATGCCATGTATCCACGGTACGCCGACAACGTTCTCTTTCATGGCATCATTGAGCGTTACAGAGTCTCTGGGGTAGACGGCTTCCCGGATAAAGGGAGGTAACCAAGCCGGCGGACCTTGAATCTCACCAGGGCTGCGGAACATGATTTGTCGAGCGATTTCGGCATGTTGCTGCGTCCATTTGAACCCGCTGCCGAGCCAGAAACCACCTCGCTCCCACTGCCGCTTTGATTTTTCGACGGCGGCAAGTACGGGAATCTTTTGAACGCGGAGCGCCGATATCGACGCACGGAATCGATATAATTGAAATGCCTCTCTGGCACGCAAACCAGAGAGCGCCAATGTCCCCGCTGCTAACAGTGGCCACATCGGCGGCTGTAGCACGAGCATTGAAACCGCCGATGCGCCCCAGGAAAGAGTAGCGGTGGCCTCGTATGCAGGCCGAAACATATCATTGTATGTCCGTGCCATTAGCTACCTCCCATGAACCAAGGCTGAAGTTGCAATTTGAGTAGAATACCTCTTCCGTCTTCAGTACGGTCGACGATCAAATCTGCATCTACCATCATCTTGCGGATGGATGTCCCTGCAACGCCGAAAGCTCCTAACATGGTGATAGGAACAGCAATCCCTCTTTCTGAGACCTTGAGCAGCTCTTTTAGTTTGGGAAAGTTTTCATGTTTCGACAGCATCTGAAACCATTCGCGCAGAACCGGATGGGCCATATTAAGTAGTGCGTCACCCCTGTCGTTGTTCTCAATATTGCGGACGGCCCCCCCCGGCAGCGCAGAACTATGATGGGATGCGGGTGCCGTTTGGAGCGGGAACTCAATCGATTCGATTGTACTTCCCGGCCCTATCATGTCGTCTTGCATAAATGCATCAGCTTTTATGCACAGATCTGCCGCAGGATCATAGTGAACGTCCGATCCGCGTTCCTGATACTGGCGTTCTTCTACCTGAACATGATGTGTAATTACCTTGCTTATCGTTTGCCTGACGACGCGCGCGATTGTACTTTCGATACCATTCTGAAGCGGTTTGGGATTGATGGCGTTGTATAGCATCAATGACACACGTAAATCGAAATTGTTAAGAATTCCATTTGGCATAAACCGTGCCGCAATAGCTGCACCCTCACTCTGGGTAAGTTCCTGTGCTCCTTTTCGCCATGTAAACATCGAGACCGGATGCTGCGTTAGCCAAACCGCGAGAGGGACAGGGGACACAAGTGGATGATATTCAACATCATTGTCACGCGTAGTAATCAGCGTATTTTCTGAGAGCAACACAACCCCAGTGGCCATGGTCGCGGCAAAAGCTGCAAACCGACATTGTGGTTCCAGCACACGCCTTTCTTCCGATGCCAGTGTTGGATTGAACATTTGCGTTCCGGCCAAACGCAAAGAAATCAGAGCGGACGTCAAGCCGAAATCGATCGCACCGCCAGGCCTGGAAAAAGCGGCGTTGGATAGCGGCATTTTTTGCACGTGGTCCATATACGCCAAGAGTACAGGAAGGTAGAACCGTGAAAAAACCTTTTCCGGAACGCCGGCTGCAGTGTGAATTTCGCTTATTCGAGTTGCTTCTGATGCAATTAAGTCAGACGAGCTCGCTGGTAACATAAAATTTTGCATCCATACATTATCGGATTAGGGCTACATAGCACGGAACCAATAATTGACTAAATATTCGCACCATTTAATAATGTTGCCAAGTGGCAAACCGGCATCTTTTCTGGACAATTTGTGATGCGATCTTTTTTTATAAGTACATGATTATTATGTACTTTTTTAATTATAAAATCCAAATATCGCACTAATTCACGTTGAATACACTACATTCCTAAAACAATCGTTGTGCCTAAAATGCAATGAAAATTGTTATTTTGATCTCAGTTTGTGTATTTTATTAATTTCTTCGAGACTACTTTTAGTTTGTCTATTTCGTCTTTCCAAAAATTAGTATATGTCGCAACTACCAAATGATTACTGGTCTCTGGCGAAGTGGTCAGACCGGACGGAAACGAGGATTTGTTAGTCGCCTTCTGCGCTAAGAGTTGGTTTGTCTCCGAAGGAAATGAAAAGGAATTTGAAACCCATTGAAATTTATCAATAATTTGGAAAATTTCCATGTGGCAAATAACGCATACTTTTTACACAAATAGCAACGCTGATTTTAGAGGTTCGTAATGCTTCAAACATTTGACGTAACGACTACTGCTGGTTCTTCGGTAGACATAAGCAATATCGATTTGGGAAACCTGAACAACGAACAATTGCTCTCTCTGCATATTTATGTAGCGGAATACAGGGCATCATTTACACGGGTAGAAGGAGAGTATCTGATCCTTTCATCTCGTCTTAAAGCGATTCAGGATCTCTTAAAAGACAAGTTCTATGAATTCTCTGAACGGGAATTGGGCCTCAAGCGCCATACTGCCCGGCGTCTTCTCGCCATCAACGCATGCCTGGTCAAGCATATCTCCACCAATGGACAGATCGATTTGAATGAGGCACGCAACTATCGTCGCAACGCCTTATATCTGCTCGAACCCGTGACCGATGTCGATGTGATCGAAGAGGTACGTGCACTTGCAAAAAATGGACAGACTATCGATGAAGCAACAGTTCGACGTATCATCGATTCACGCAATGTGGACTATGAAGAAAAAATTGCGTTAGCGGAGGCCAAGCTGCGTAGTCAGGAGAGCGATCTGCAAAAGAAAGAGCAGCAGCGCGCTTTGGAAAATGGCCGACTTAAGGATCGCTTGGCCAATCAAGACGAGTTGCTACGCAGGGAAAAGGAAAAGACCGTGGCACTTGTGGAAGAGCTGAACGAATCCCGCAGCCAGGCCACGATTGTCGCCCATCCGGTCGAGATCGTGCGCGAGGTTCTTCCCGCTGGATTGGCAAGTATCGAAGAAGCCACTGTGGCTGCAGAAATCCGTTTGGCTGCAATCACTGCCCGCGCTGAGTTGGCTGAGGCACAAGCGAAGACGTTAGAAGAAAAGCATCAGGCCATTGAAAAAAATGCGGGCCTTCTCCGTGCTCAACGAGATGAACTGGTTGAAATCAAAGCTGCTGTCGAGTCCATTCTTCTCAAGTTCCCACTGGCTAAGTTGCGAGCAATCTCAAGCAAAAGCGCTGAAACAAAAGCCGCGCTGGAGGCAATGGGGCAGCTCATGATTCAATTTGGCAATCAACTTTGTACAGCAACAGAGCAAGCTTAGTTTCTTGCCGCGGCCATTTTTGACCGGAAAGCCCGTAAGGAATTTTAATGAACAGTCTTCACCTAGATCTACCTGAGTCGCAATTGGTGCTCAACGCACAAGATAAGTTCCAGAAACAAATCATTGCGGCCAATTACGCTATCATTAGCGCCATCAATGGCACGATGGACTTCGATGCACCCATTGCTGCGAATCTATTCGGATTGTCCAATGAGCATCTGGCACTTATCACTGGAGCAACGAAAAGTGCTCTTGCCACGGCGTTAACAATAGGCTTGCCAATTTTCTCGCTACGCATCGCCACCATGGGGTTCATGAACGTCCTTAACGAACCGCAAGGCACGGATACGGCTATGACGATGCTCCTTGGCACTTTCGATCAAGCTCCACCGCTCCTGTCCCTGGGAGAACCGTTTAGTGTGCAACGGCCACCAAATTCCTCTGAAGCAATGCTGGAAGTTCAGGATGGCGCACGTCGTCTGATCGAACTGGCTAACTATAGTGTGTTAGATGCTGTGCGAAGCCTGCAAACTTTTGACGATCCATTAGCATCTCATTTGTTTGGAGCAGAACAGGATGTTCTTCTTGCTCTGTCCCAGTTACCGCGAGCCCGTACATTGCAATTGGTACTCACTGGGGTCCCCATCTTCGCTGTACGTCAGGATTGGCCACAAGCCTTGCTCTTCGCGGAGAACGATGGAATATCCGCGCCAGTTTCGATGCTTCTCAATTCGTTCGGACTCGCGTCCCTCAGCGCAATGAGCGCTTAAGATCGGGAGACGAACTTGACACACATAAGCAGGAATTACGCAGCGAAGCTCGCTATTGCCCGCGAATTAGCGAGTCTGGGTGCACGTGCAGTAACCATATCATCAATCGCAAAGACGAAACCAGCCGATTCTCGCGCGCAATACAAGCTGGTCCGTGGAGTTCAGTCCCAGCCGGGCCAGACTCCAACTGACCACGAATGGTTTCTTTTTAACCAAGTAAGACGGCAGCACGGAGCGCTATTGCTGGCGATGTATGCATCCTATCGCGCAGCTCTTGACTCTTCTCCAGATGCGCATGGCTTAGCCGTCGTTATCACTTATAAGATGTACATACGCTTGACTTTGAACAAGCCAATTGTCAGTGTGGAACGTTTGAATTTACTGGTAGGTACAGGCTTTAACATCGGCTGGCGTGGCATTCTCAAAGGAGGTTCATCGAAATTTTCCTCTGACAATGTCAAGGTTGCTCTTTGCAAAAAGTGCCGAGTTCCCCATTTGGTGGAAGCCCATTATTTGAATTATATCTGTCCCAGTCATCAGAACGCATAGCCATATTTTAGGCTAATACGCAAAAAGGCCAGTCTCTGACATCAGAGAATTGGCCTTTGTTTATTTTTATTCAGGGAAAATGGATTGTGATGCAGATTGGCAGCACCACCGAAGCAACCACGCCATGGCCAATTAGCACCTAGGATTTAATTTCCGGCAGGAAAAATAGGGCAGCTTGCACGTCCAGAGGCTACGAAAAGTAGTCTTGCGACAACACCATCCCGGTATTTTGAGCCTTCTGCAGATCCCGTACATTGACGTAGGCAGTAGAGAGTTTCAGCGCGTGCCGAAGCATGTGGTCCACCGACCTGGACCGATGGGTAGAAATTACATTTTCTTGGAGGATATTAGCGAGCCGGCGAACTTGATCATCTTCCCCAGCAAACGCCACAGTGCGATCAGCGGCATGAAAAAGCCTCGAGGAGTTTCCCGTGCGCCAGTAATAAAGCCTTGTATAAATGCATTCATTTCAATATCTCCTGAGTTACTTGTTACGGAAAAAATTACTGACTGAACATTAAATTCCGCATCGTCATATAGTAACAGCTTTTCCACGATTTTCAGCAACTGCGTAAAGCATGGTCTCCCACGACAGGTATTGCCGAGCAAGCCAAACCCTGACCAACCTTCACGAATGGACGGCAGTCGTAAGCAGATAGCGTAGCCGTGCTCAAGCACAGTAAGTATTACAAGCGGCAGACACCGGCATGCCACAAAATTTTGAGCGGTGTTAGCAAGCTCCTGCAATAAAAAAACCCGCACTTTTCAACGAAAAATGCGGGTCTTCTACAATTCTTGATCTTTTAACTTTTTCCTGGTGCCCGGAGCCGGAATCGAACCGGCACGCCCTTACAGGCGGGAGATTTTAAGTCTCCAGTGTCTACCAGTTTCACCATCCGGGCAGCGCGGCAAGATTCTAGCACAAGTGATACCGATTACACCATCTTGCCCATTAATTGCCTCATTGCCGTACTCTCGGTGCTACTCGCTCCCATGGCTACTTTCCCGCGCCCGGTGCTGCGCATCATCGGCTGATGCCAGCCCGTTGAAGAACAGGTTCAGCAGCACGGCGACGATGGCGGCCAGCAGGATGCCGCTGTGCAGCAACGGCGACAAGGCCTTGGGCATGTGCTGCGCATACTGTTCCGCCACCAGCGGCAGCATGCCGAAGCCGATCGACAGGGCCACGATGAACAGGTTGTTGCGGTTGCTCTTGTAGTCGACACCAGCCAGGATGCGGATGCCGGTGGCGGCGACCATGCCGAACATCACCAGCCCTGCCCCGCCCAGCACGAACGCTGGCACGGCTTCGGCCGTCTGCGCGATCTTTGGAATCACGCCCATGACGAGCAGGATGATGCCGGCCGCGACGCAGACCCAGCGGCTGCGCACACCCGTTACGCCCACCAGGCCCACGTTTTGCGAGAACGAGGTATACGGGAAGGTATTGAAGATGCCTCCGATCAAGGTGCCCAGGCCATCGACGCGCAAGCCGCGGCTGATATCGGCCTGCGTGATGCGCTTGTCCGTCATTTCTCCCAGCGCCAGAAACATGCCCAGCGACTCGATCATGACGACGATCATCACCAGGCTCATCGTGACGATGGCAACCACGTCGAAGGTCGGCATGCCGAACTGGAATGGCGTGACGATGGCAAAGGCCTTGGCGCTGGCCACCTTGGCGAAATCGGCCTTGCCCAGGGCAAACGACAGGGCCGTGCCGGCGATGATGCCGATCAATACCGCAATATTCGACAGGAAACCGCGGCCATACTTGGCCACCAACAAGATGACGGCCAACACGAAGAAGGCAATGCCCATGTTATCGAGCGCGCCATAACCGGGGTTGGCAATCATGGGTACGGGACCGGCTGGAGCGGGCAAGCCGGCCGCCGTGGCGGCAGCGGCCATCTTGACGAAGGCAGGATCGGCAATCTGCGCCATGGCTGGCGGCCCGCCCATGGCCCAGTTCACGCCCACGCGCATCAGCGACACGCCGATCACGGCAATGATGCTGCCCGTGACCACGGGCGGAAACAGGGCCAGCAGGCGGCTGATGAAGGGAGCGATCAGCATGGACACGACGCCGGCGCCGATCACGGCGCCAAAGATGCCGGTGATGCCCAGGGCCGGATTGTTCGCCATGGCCAGCATCGGACTGACGGCGGCAAAGGTCACGCCCATCATCACGGGCAGGCGAATGCCGAAGTACTTGCCTATCCCCAGGGACTGGATCAGGGTCACGAGGCCGCAGCAGAAAAGATCGGCACTGATCAACGCCGCCACCTGCTCGGGCGGCAGCTTGAGGGCACGGCCGACGATCAGCGGCACGGCGATGGCGCCCGCATACATGACGAGCACATGCTGCAAACCCAGCGTAAACAGCTTGCCGGCTGGCAGGATTTCATCGACGGGCGATGGCACGGCAGGCATGGCGCCCGGCACGCTGCGGTGGATGGATTTCAGACGGGGAGTGGCCATTTACGCTCCATTTCCTGGGTTACCGCGGCCCGGATGGGCGCAGATGAAAGGGAAAAGCAAGAGAGAAACGGGACGACAGGAACGCACTGGCTGCGGATGATGCATGCGAAGCTCCTTGGATGGGACGACCAAGGAATACCATGCATGCATCGTGCCAGGTAAATTGTATACAGGAATTGTGCCGAAATAGCATCGCGGCTGAAAAAATCGGATGCTGGACGCGCAGCCGTGCACTGTTTTCTGGCGCGCCGGCACGCGGCCGCACCAGAAGGCAGCATCGCAAGCGGCGTCCAGACCTGGCACGACGAAGCGGTATCAAGGTCTGGGACTCTGGCATGGCGAGTGGCGCCAGGCGACGACCTCAGGGGATCACGCGCGGCGCAAGCAAGCTGCAAGCCAACTGCAAACAGCCGCAGGCCAGCCGTAGAGCGGCCGCCGACGTCGTTGCGCAACAATCGACGCTAGCTGCCGGCACAGCCATCCATCAGCGCTTCCAGCTGCCGCACATAGGCCGCGCGCAAGTGTTCACGCGCCAGCAAGGCTTGCACTTGTTCAAAAATGCCATGCTGCGGCACGGTTGGCAAGACGGGTGCCGCAGGACGAACGGCGATACAGGGCACGCCGATGGGCAGCCTTTCCGCCGCGGCTTCCAGCTTTGTCCCACCGGCCGCGCAGCCACCCAGCAGCCCAGCAAGCACGCAGACCAATACACAGGCCCATGAACAGGTCAGTGAATGGGGTAGCGAGCAGGTCAGTGAGCAGGCTGATGAGCGAGCCCGTGCGCCAGCCCATAAACAAGCCTGCAAGTAGCCCCGGACACGCAGCAGCGCTGGCGCACTCGTCATTGCCGCCCTCATGGCGTCCCGCCAGCGGGTCTTCCAGCCATTTCACTGGCGATCAGCACCTCGGCCGCCTGGCAAGCGTCATCATCCGGCTGCAGCGCCAGGATGCGCGCCGCTGCCGCCTGGGCGTCTGCCTGCCCGGCCTGCGCATTGTCCAACGCCTGCCGGGCCCGTGTCGACCGCCGTACGCCCTCCTCCCGCATCGCATTCAGCGCCTGGGTCTGGCGCTGCAACACACCGTGCACCTCCTGCACCTGCTCCGCGCATGCGGCACGGCCAGCCTCATGCCCCCAGCGCTGGGCGCAAAACACGGCGCCCCCCAGCAACAGCAGCATGGCCAGCACAAGCAAGGGCGGCTTCATGCCAGCACCTTGCGTGCTGCCGCATACAAAGCCAGGCGCTCGGCCAGGCCGTTCACGCCACCGTTGATGCGGCGCGTAACGCGCTCCTGGTCGCCCGCGTCGGCCAGCCGGTTCAAGCCGCGCGATTGCCAAAACCAGCCCGCCGAGCGGCAAGCGGCAGTCGTTTGCTCCAGCAACTGCGGCGCGGCCAGCAAGTCCAGGTCCAGCGCCACGCCGCACGCCGCATAGTTGGCGCGCCCCGTCACCTGCAGCAAGCCGCGTCCCTTGAAGCGCACGCCATCGCCAGCAATCACATTGCCCAGGTCCGCCCGCCCTTCATAGGCCGCGCCGCTGGCCAGTTCGCGCACATAGCGCAACTGTCCCGATTCGTGGCCCACCTGCGCCAGGAATGACGCCCGGCGCAGTGGCGTATCAATCTCGAACTCGGCCATCGCCGCATTCAAGGGCGCCAGGAACAGCGTAGCGCGGCGGCCGGCCAATGGCATGATCTGCATCAATTGGGCGCCTGTCACAGCATGCCCCGCACGTCCTTGACGGCAGCGGCCGCATCAGCCGCCAGTTCGCCGATATCCTTGCCACGCCGCTTGTCGAACCAGCGCACGCAGGCGCCCAGTACCCACCAGGCTGGCAAGCCGGCCGCCACCATCAGCGGCGCGGCGATGAATAAAAAACCCGTGGCCGGATCGCCGCCATACAAGCCCGCCACGGTCTTCGCGCTGTCGAACAGGCTGGGCCACCACGACAGCACGGCGGCCACGAGCACGGGACCGAGAAAGGTGGAAATGATGATGCTGGAACAAAAACGGATAAATGCCTCCTTGGTGGATTGGGGCCACATGAACATGAAGCCCAACGACGTGGCAGCGGCGCCGGCCAGCACGGGCACGCCAAACAGTTTGATCAATGCGCCGCCGGCGGCGGTGGTTTCGAGGGCCATGGTTGCCTTTCAGGTGGTGGAAATGAAAAAACCCGCCGAAGCGGGTTTGGATGTTGCAAGCACAATCTTTATGCCACCTTCACGATTACACGGGCGCGCCCATCGTCTTCGGTGGCGATGACCTTGCCAATCGCCAGCAAATAAAGCTTGAAGGTCATGTCATCCTCGTGCACGGCCAAGCCCCCGATGCCCTCGCCTTTCTGCACCGGGACAATGTACTGTCCTGGTGTCGCGTCCAGAACGTTCACAGGCACCTGGCCGCAGAAAGCGATGCGGTCAACCTGCTGGCGCGCCGCTTCCAGAGCGGCCTCAAACGCCAGACCGGGTGCGCATTTAAGGCTCCATTCCTCATCCGTATCTCCCGGTATGGTTTCGTCGCGATATTGCGCCTCGCGGGCCGGTACGGCAGGTGCAACCTCAACCAACTTGCCATCAACCTCTTCCCGCACAGCATCCATGGCATCAACGGCCGCGCTGAGCAGCACTTTACGCGTGGAAGGCATGAGGCGCTCTACCGGCACTGGCCGGTCACCCAAATGCCGCGCCCACCGATCTCCGCCAACCATACAAGGATCGGTCGATTTAACAGCAAAGGCAATGGCGCGCTGCCACTGGTCGGTTAGTTTCCCATCAACATCAATACCGATAATCTGCCCCGGAAGAATACCCATGCATCCAGGCGCTTTTAACATGTATTCGGCGTAATCGGTACCGCCGGCGTTGATGGTGCCGGCGGCGCTAATCGAGCGCGCTGTCGTGGAATTTCGCCCCACGTATGCAACCGAGGCACTGTTGCCCCAACCGCCGGCACCATTGGAGGCTCTAATCGCAAAACACGAGGAGGTTACCCCCGTCTCGACGCGCCCGACGTAGCAAAGTTCGCCGAACTCTGCAGTCCTACGGGTTAACTGATGCGCACTTAACGGGATAACTGGGCCAGCAGTAATAATGCCTGGCAGGGTAATGTCGCCGGAGCCATTAATATCCAAAACTGGTGTGACATTGTCAGGCAAGCCTGCATCGACAACATTCAAACGCAGTTGAAATCCCTTTCCGTTAGTCCCCGGATGACTGCGTGTACTCCAAAAAAATCTACCTGTATTGGAGTAGCCTGGAACCGATGCAGCCCCCATGGAGAGTACTTCATAGTAGATGCCAGCGCCACCCGCTCCACCATCATTCGGTGCCCGAAGAGCGCTTGCCCAAAGAGTACTGGATATCCCACCGGCAATTATTTGTTTCGGACCGATCAATACTGACGAAGAATCGAAAGTAGTCCGCTGCCGCTCGAACGTAACCGTATTCTGGGCACCAAGTTTCAAGCCAAAGATGGAAGACGCCAAGGTCCCGGCTGGGGGCTCAGCCGCCACACCGTAATACGATACGTCAGAATCCTGCCAGCAGCTGGACTCACAGTAAACCGCCAGAGAGAAGAAGGTGCCACACAGGATGTATACCTGACCATCATCCGTGATGGTTACTTCCGATACCGTATTATTTGTCATGCCACCTTCGTTGTGAAAAACGCTGCGTATCTTGCTGTCGTTGTCTACTCGAAGCTGAATAATGGTTACCATGGCGTTCGACATTCCGGCAATGGCACCGTATGACGTGGTTCCACTTACACGAATTGATGCCTCCATTCCCTGCTGTGCGGGATTAAACTTCCCGATTCGCCACCAGCCTGCCTTCATACCGGTGTTCACGATAGCGCCTGGGCCATACGCGCAAGCTTGCACATATTGCGATGTGATGATCGGGGCATTTGAATAGATCGTGCCCTTCATATTCCCCCCGGACAATGGCAATGCATTGTAGGGACCCGCCGCAAACGCCCGATCCATTTCATTCAATTTCTCGTTGACGTTAGGCATACCGTCATAAAATTTATCAGCCATTTAAATTCCTTCAATTTGTAGAGCTGCAGAGTAAGTGTCAAAGTACGGCGTAGCCACAGCATCGATATTGCTGACCTTGCCATACAGCATGTAGTCCTGTTCCACCAACGGATCCGGATTTTCCGGGAACAAGCTGAATAGCATCGGCTTGCCCTTGCCGTTCTCGCGCAGGATGCGCATGAAGCGGGCGCGGTCCATCGGTGTCAGATGCGTCAGATTGATGCTCAGCTTGTCGCTGGTCGTGCCCAGCGCGGTTTTCAGGTTGCCGGCACCCGTTCGGTAATTTTCACTGCTATCCTGCGTCTGCAACTGGGCGCCGTAATCGGCGTTATATTGCGGTGACCAGTAGTTGCCCACCACCAGACGCGAGATTTCCAGGTAGCCTTCCGGGCTTTGTGGCGCAGACACGTCGATCACTATCTGCCGTACGCGCACCGGCGCGAACCATGTCACGCCGTCAGAGCCGCCGCCGCGAGGCCAGGTGTTCACACCGCCCCACTGGTAGGCGTTCCAGCCGAGCGGCAGCACACCCCAAGGATAGGATCCATGCACAGCAGCCGGGCACGGGAAGATGCTGCCTGTGTCGAATACCGGCACGGCGTCGCCCGGCCGGGCATAACCGCGCACGCGCATGCGCGCGCTACTGGTCATGTTGGTGGAGATCAGCGCCACGCAGGCGATGGACTCCTGTGTCGGCCATATAGCTGAGATGGTCTGCGCCGTGCCGGCGGCGCGCAGCACGGCATTCTTGCTGTCGCGCTGTAGGTTGGCCGGGCCCAGTTCGCCGGTTTGGCTTAATGCAGTCAACACCGCGCGGTCAGCGGCATTGTCGTGGATGATGCGAAGATTTCTCATGGCAGCATTGCCCCTTCCAGGATGAGGTAAGTGGTTGGTAAAATCAACCCAGTGGTAACGCCGATAGGCTCGGTGGCGGTATATCAACAGCGCCGCTTCGACAGCATCACCTCGACTATCTCGGCACCGGACGTGCGGCGCCGCATGCTCCGATAGAATTCGGCGCGCCGGCGATTGGTGCCAACGCTGGGATCGTATGACGGGTCGGAGGTTGGGCAGCCCGTCACGACAGGCTGGATCGTCATGACGGCCCCATTTGCTACACAAGATGCGAGCGGAAACTCAACGCGCCGCCGGCGCTAGTTTCGACGGCCATGGTTGCCTTTCAGGTGGTGGAAATGAAAAAACCCGCCGAAGCGGGTTTGTGGTGACTACTGTTTTGCTACACGACCTTGACCATGACATAGGCCCGTCCGTCCGGCTCAATCGAGATCACGCGCCCGACCGCCTGCAGGTACTGCAAATGGGTGAGGTCCGCCTGGCGGACGGGAAGGCCCTCGATGCCGGCACCGTCCTGGACCGGCACGATGTAGTCGCCCGGCTGGGCGCCCAGCACGTTCACCGGCACGCGGCCGGCGATGGCGATGCGGTCGACCTTCTGGCGCTCGGCTTCCAGCGCCGCGTCGAAGGTGGCCATGGCCTCGGCGTCTTGCAGCACGGCAAGTTCGTGGGCGGCGAATGCAGCGGCGAACGCTGCCTGTTTTTCTGCCCACTCGTCGTCGGTGTCTCCAAGCTCGGTGACCACGTCCTCGTATTCCGGTGGGTTGGTGCCCGGTACTGCCTGCTGCGCGACCACGTCATCACGGCGGAGGGCTTGAGTCGGCGCCGGCCCTGCCTGAGGCGATGGTCGCTGCCCTACGTCATTCGCCCAGGAATCGCCGCCGACAAACGAGGGCGCCGTCGATTTGATCGAAAACATGACGGCATCGGCCCACTGGTCGGTGACTTTATTATCAGCAGTGATGCCTACTATTTGACCAGGAGCGACAATGCCGCAGGTCGGACACTTGAAAATATACTCCGCATAGTCGTTACCCCCAGTATTTACTGTCCCCGCTGTAGATACACTACGTCCAGACACAGAGTGCTTACCGACGTACAACACGTTATTGGCACCGTTCCACCCGCCAAGCCCGTCTGCCGCAAGGACTGCCAAACTAGGGTTTGTTGCGCCGTCCCTACCGACATACAATATCTCCTCGCCCTGGGCTGAGCCTCGGCTGATGTTATGCCGGGCATTAACATCCCCGCTACCTGCTTTTAAGAGCTGAATATAGACCAGGCCATTCCCGCCAAACCTTGCTATGTCCGCCGAGGTCGTATTGGAGTTTTTGTCGTAAGCCCGAAGGATATAACGGTAACCTTCTTTGCCTGGCAAGGCTCCGTTTCCGCCGGACACGTACCAACCGATACTGCCAGCCGAGTAGGTGCCGACCAGTCCGCCGATGCCCGAAGAAATGACGCTGTTCACACTGCCTGCTGCAGCGCCAACTGGGCAGTTCAAAATATATGACCCGCCCGTCGTCCAGTCACCGATAAATAAGCCGTTGTTGATCTGCACAGCGTTCTGTGCGCCGGAGTACAGGCCGGACGAGGATATTCCCCTTATGCGTGGCGGGTACGCCGCTGCATTGCCCGAATCGTAGATCAGTGTTCCAGGAGGTGTTGCTGTTACTGATACAGGTTGTGCGTATGTAGTGGTGGTAAAGCCCAGCAGATTAAACGACGCTGCGCCGAATGAACCTGCCCTGAAGTTCAAATACACCTCAAACGTCCCATTTACCAGTTGATATACTTGTATTCTGGCGTTGTTCGGGACTGCTCCATTAAAGGTCGAATCGTAATAAAATCCACCTCGGACGGCCAGCATAAGCACGAAGGGGGAATTGGCGTTTGCTGCCCAGCCATCATTCAATACCCCGTCAATGCGCAGATGCTGCGCATTGCTGCTGTCGTCAGCTGCAAATGTGGCGATTCGATACCAGAGGCCTGTTGGTGGATTTTGGCCAATATAGCTGTACCCGTACTTATTAGAAACTCCAACTACTACAGGTGCTGATGTCGTGATGGAAATACTTGGATCAAGCCACGCTGGATTCATGTACCCATTCGGCCCACCAAGCGGCGACCGCCCCACGGCTGGCGCATACGACGCCACCACGGCGCCCCGTCCAGCCAGCTCGTTCAAGCGTTGGATCGTGTCCTTCTGGCCATAGTAAAAAAAATCACCCATTACAGTTCCTCGATTTCAATGTTGCTGGCATAAGCCTGGAAAGATGGCGTCGTGATGGCGGCCAGGTTGGCCAGACGGCCATACACCTGGTGTGCCTGCTCCAGTTCGACATCGTTGCTATCCGGATACATGCTGGCGAAAAGCGGGCGCGACAGACCGTTGCCGCGCACGATGCGCCATAGTTCTGCACGGTCCAGCGGCGTCATGTGATCGAGCGCCAGCGACAGTTTGCGGTACATCACACCCCGTTCCACCTTCTGTTCGCCAGCGCCGTTACGGTATTGGGTGCTGGTATCGACCGGTGTAATACCAGCGCCATACGAGGCGTTCTGCTCGGGACTCCAATATGCCCCTGCGACCAGGCGCGCAGCCTCGATGTAGCCGGCAGGATTGTCGGGGTCGGCCAGGTCGATCACCAGCTTCCTGATACTGCGCATCTGGAACCAGCAACGGGCGTAGGTACCGCCGCCATAACTGTAGGCATTCAAGCCCAGCGGCAACGCGCCCCAATCCCACATGCCCAACCGCGCATACTCGCACGCAGGCATGAGGCCCGTATCGAATGCAGGCGCAGTGTGGCCAGGCTCGATGTAGCCGCGTGCGCGGATGGTCGCCCCTGAGGTCAAGTTGCAAAACGGCAGCGCCACGCCACCGATGATTTCCGGTGACGGCCACGTTGCCGTGATGCTCAGCGCAGCGCCGGTTGAGCGCAATACCAGAGACTTTCCCTCGCGCTGCAGATTGGCCGGCCCCAAGGTGCCGGCCTGGCTCGATGCCATCAACACCGCGCGGTCGGCCGCGTTGTCGTGGATAATTCGGAGATTCGTCATTTTTTAAATTAAGCCCAGTTGGCTAAAGCGAAAGATGCACTTTTCCCGTTGTAGGGATCAGCATTCTTTGCTGCAACTAAACCATAAGTATCCAGAAAAGGGGTGGAGGCAGCGCCATTAAGTTGCAAACCAATCGTTATAGAATTTACTGCAGTCACCTTGGCGTAGACCCCAGCAGGGTAATCTTGCTCCCCTAGAAAACTGGCTACCAATGGATTGACAACAATCCAAGGCATCTCGTTGAATCCTGAGAACGCATAGGAGTACGGGTAAGTGAAGTTCGGCGTTGCCGTGTGGATCAAATTTTCAATAATCCTCGCATGCCGATTATTACTGTTATATGTAATTTCCCCTGCGGCGTTGAATACCTGCAAACCAAAGTTACCGGAATCGGTTACGCCGCCAACACGAGTGGAGAATACTGCATAGTCGAAGCCAGAGTCTGAAGCATCGATCAAGCAGAAGTTTCCCCCGAACACCGTACCATATTGTTTAGTCAAGAAGATGCCGCCAACGTATTTACCATATTCATTAGGACGAACAAGGATAAGCGGAATCTCTGCATTCAGATCAATACCGAAATCGCCAAGGTTTATCACATAGTTGCCGTAGCCGCTGTTATCCGCGCCTTTAGCGACAGAACCTCCGGTAACGTAACGAGGATTTTTTAAGTTATCGTCAATCTGGACAACACCGTTAGTATTGAAGATTTGAAGACCTGCTGTCATTTTTATATCCGATATACTGTAATAGGAACAGAGGTAAAGCCGGTGAATCTGACGCCGGTAGACCACACGTTAATTCCACCATCTACAATCTGATAGTAATAATCTGGGCAGGGCAGTGTAACAGCCCAGAAACCGTCGTCAGACATACCAGTAACAGGTATAAATCGTAACGCTGTGTCATTCCATGCCGGTAATGTGAAAGTTCCAACCAATCTAGTCAATCGATCGGTAATTTCCAATCGAAGTACCCCATTAGCATTAAATACCTGAAGACCGGAAGGCATTACCACTCCCCCAATCTGACAATTAATTTGCCTGCTGCGTTATAAATACGGATACCCTTACTGTCATATTCAGTCCGTTGGCCGCTCTCTGCGCTGCGAATCAGGCCAAAGGTTCCAGTAGCAGCCACCAGCTCGCCTCTAAACGACCCGCCAGCCGCCGACAGCTGCCCGCTGAATGACGCCCGCCCATCCGGCGAAATGGTCAGGCCTGGCATGGCCACATAACCGTCGCTGCGCATTTCTACGAAAGCGCCGGCATTGCGATTGCCCATCAACAGGCCGGCCGCGCTTAGGTGAAATCCTCCACCGGCGGCGGCGCCCGGCCAGGAATATGCATTGGTCGGGTACCCAGGTCCACCGTGCAGTGTAGTGCCGTACAGGTCACCAGCGGTCACACTCCCCAGGTCCGCGCTGATAGCCGCCAGCTTGTCCACCGACAGCGCCTTGGCCGCCACCGAACCGTCCACCAGCAGATTGCCATTCAGCACCGTGCCCAGCACTAGCCAGGCGCCATTATCAAAATACTTCGTCACCGCATGCGTCGCGTCATACAAGGTCACCACGTCGCGGTTGACCGGTGCGCCATAGCCTGCACGCCCCAGTTCATACACTGCCGAGGCATCCGACCAGGCCGAGTACCCGGGCGCCGTCACCGTCACGGTACCGCGCTGGCCGGTGGCGCCATCGGCGGCCAGGCGCGCCGCGGCGGCCCATTCGCCTGGGGCGATGTCGTCGGTCGCCGTGCGCGATGCGGCCGTAGCACCTGAGGTGAACAGGTACGCACCGCCCGTCGTCGGCACCTGGGCCGACCAGCCATTGTTCAGGCCAGTGAGCGAGCCGCTGGCAAACGTGAACGTGCACGCCGCACTCGGCAGTGCCGGCGCGATGTTGGTGGCGCCGCGCTGGTAGATGCGCACGGGTGCCACGTTCAAACCGTCGGTGCCGTCCTTGGCCAGTTGCACCGCCGCCGACCACTCATTGGCGGCGATATTGTCCGTGGCATTGCGCGAACTGGCTGCAGCCACGCGCACGTACAGCGGCGCCGTGCCGGCAGGGATGTTCTTCGACCAGCCATTGGCCAGATCATTGCCGGCCGGCGTCGTGATGGCCGCCGTGGCGAAGGTAAAGATAACGTCGCCCGGAGAGTCTCCGGGTACCGCAGCGGCGCGCTTGTAGGCGAAGGCCTGGCCCGTGTTCAATCCGGCCAGGCCGGTATCGCCATTAACGCCGTCGAAGACCTTGCTGACCATGTAGTTGGCGATGTAATCGACACCAAATTCACGGATGCGTGCCTGCACCAGCGCCGTATCCGTAGTCATGCTGGAAAAATCGACCGTGGCCACGTTGCCGTTCACCCGCAACGCCGTGCCGGCGGATACGGAAAAGACGATATCGCCCACCACATTGACGGGCTTGGCGGTGATGGCGATCGAGCCGGGCGCGCCGGCGCCGGCGCTGTTCACGCGAAAGACGGGCGTACTGGCGGACATCAGGAGCGCCTTGCCATCGGCCGTCGTGCTGAAGCGCTCCGCCGTCGCCTGCAGCAGCGTATCGCGTTCCCCCACTATGGCGCTCATGCCAGCACCCCCACCGTCACTCGGCCGGTCAGCCAGAAGCGCGACAGCAGTACCACCACGCCCGGCACGCCGTCCTGCAAGCCAAAGCGTTCAGCGCGCAGTTGTACGGGCTGTCCCAGTTCCAGCATCATCATCTCGGGTTCTCCATCGAATTCGTAAATGGTGCGCGGTACCTTGCTCAAGGCCAGGCGCCGCTGCGCTTCCGCGCGGGCATCGGCCCGCGTCTTCAGGCACGTATCGATCTGCACCGGGTCGTCGCTCAAGCGGTAACGCGTGCGCACCGCCGCGTCGACCACCGTCTCCGTCAGCCATTCGGTGGCATACAAATCCGCATGCGCGGGCGGTATGCTGGTCGTCAGGCCAGCCTGCGGCGTCCAGTTCCGGTCAAAACCGATCTTCACGGCGGCCGTCACCGGCAGGCGCTGCGCGGGACGCAGCGAGCGTTCGCGCATCTGCTCCGGACCGATCGCCACCGGCACGCCGGCGGCCGGCAGCGCGATCTGCACCAGGCGCAGCTGGCCCGTGCGCGACATGATCGCCTGGGCGCCCACGCTGGCCGCCAGTTGCTGGATGGCCTGCGCCTGGTTCGTACGGTCAGCAACATACAGCCCCACCAGCTGCGGGTGGGACGCGTCGAAGGCGGCCAGGTTGTCCAGGTCCAGGTCCGCCAGGGCAAAACGGTCGGCCACCTTGCCGTAGGCCGTGGCGATACGCTGCACCAGCGGCGCGATGCGCGGCGCATAGCCGCCGCCCTTGTCGCCCTGTACGCTGGCCGTGATCGTGGTGGAAAACGGATCGGTAGTCAGGTTGAAGCGGCCCGCCTGGTCATTCAAGGCCACGGCAATCGGCTTGCCGTTGGTGCGCACTTCAAACGTCGATTCGACGGCGCCAAGAAAACCGTATTCCAGCGTGGCGGGATTGGTCAGCAAGGGCGTCACGTTGTGGCACTCGCCAAACGGTATCGGCAGGATGGCGTCCTTGTTCGGCGTCGTGCCACCCAGCTTCGCCTCGGAGATCGGCGTATTCAGGCGCTGCAGCTTGTCGCGCAGTACCAGGTTGACCGACTCGCGCCCCGCACTGGCCACGTCGGCGATAATGCCGTCAAAGACCAGCTGGAAGTCGGCGCGCGGCCAGGACGGATCGCCGGCCCAGGCCTTGATCGGCCGGTTCATCCAGACATCATCCAGCCAGCCATCAAGCGCGCCATCGGCGTTATCGAGTTCGATATCGCCGCCCGACAGCCCCGCCTCGCCGGACAGGCTGACCTGTTCCGTGAAGGCCAGGCCGCCCTTGGCCACCGGCTGGTATACGGTATTCGCCGGCACTTCGCGCGGCCCGGTGATGTAGGGCCGCGAAGCGATATACCGCGTCACCTCGCTGCCGGCCACATTCACCTGCGCCTCGATCAGCACCATGCGGATGGCCGACGGGCTTTGCAGCCAATCCTGAAATTGCGCATCGGTCATGCGTACTCTCCTTTCACTGCATTGGCCCAGGCGGATGCCCGGGACGATTTATCCACGCCATCGACCACCGTCCTGGCGGCGTTGGCATTCGATTCAAAGGTAGCCTGGATGGTGGCGCCCGTCTGCGCCCGCTGGTCGGCGCGCAAACCTTCCAGCTCCACGCGCATGGCCTGGTTGTCTTCGCGCAGGCCGCGGATTTCGGCCACCAGTACATCGGAGCCGACGTTCGCCGCCGACGAGTAGCGCACGGGGTCGAAGACGGCCGGCGCTTCCACCGCTGCTTCGCCAAAGGAGGCGGCGACAGACATGCCGGCAGCAGGCGCAAAGCGCATGCCACCCGTGACATCGGTCTGCCCGCCTGCCCGCAACGCAGCACCCAGCGCATCGACCGCCTGCTGGATGCCGACCGCCGTCTTGTTTAGGTTGATCAACTGCCCCACTTGCATATCGAGTGCCGTCAGTTGCTTCTGCGCATCATTCAACTGTGTTCCGGTGACCGCAGCCAGCGCCGCCAGCTCGGCCTGGACCCTGGCCGCATCGGCGGCATAGCTCGCGCTTGCAGCGTTCACGACCTGGCTGGCCGTCAAATACGCGGTGGCAGTACCTGTCAGCGCCGACTGCGCCGCAGCATCGCCCGTCTTCGCCTTGGCCAGCGTCTCTTCATACTGACGCTGCGCCTCTACCATCTTCTGCATCGGCGTCAAGGTCGACAAGTTGCCCAGCAACAGAGAATCCTTGAAGGTGCGGATGCCGTCGCCAAACGATTTCAGGCGCTCGATGGTGGACTTAAGGGCCGAAGACTCCGTTTCATAGGCAATTGCAATATCCTGCCGCGCCTGCAACTGGTCATACAAGGCCAGGTTAGCGGCATCGACCGCTGTACGCTCCCTGGCACGCAATTGCGCCGTAGTCATCGTCATCTGGTCAAGCTTTTCCTGGATACCCTTGCGCTCGTCGGCAATACTCTGTTCCGACCTGGTCAGGCTTTCCGTCGCCGCATGCGTCTTCGCGAACGCATCGGCCAATGCCATCAGGCCCGCATACTGGTCGGCCCCCGTCTTGGTAGCCAATGCGCCAGAATTGACCAATTGCAATACCGTGTCCTTGAACTGCGCTCGCGTAGTCACACTGGCATAGCCCAGGGCCGCCATCTGTTCCGTCACGTGTTTTTGCACGGGCGCCAGACGCTCGGCTTCAGTCAGATAGTTTTCGGCAAAGAATGCAGTCCGATTGCCCAGTGCTTCCACGCCGCCGGCAGCCTTGACCAGCTGCTCGCGTGCCGCCAGGGACGCCACGCCAACGGCGCCGAATGCCTGCTGCGATGTGCTGCCCATGGTAGCCAGCACGCCATCGACGACCGCGTAGTTGCCCGCCAGGCGCTGCAGCGCAGCGCTGGCCGATTCGCCCTTCTGGCTCAGTTGCGACAGCGATGGCACCAGTTCCTTTGCCATCGCATCGCCGACGCCGGTAAAGAAATCGGCAATGGCTTTCTGGTTCGCGGCGTCATCCTTGGTCATGACGATATTGAGCGACTGCGTGCGTGTGACCAGGCTATCCGTGTTGACGCCCAAGGTACTGGCGAAAGCGCCCGTCACCGCCTTCATCTGCGCATACGTATCGCCAAGCGAGGCCGCCAGCTCGGCATCGACTTCAGAGCGGTCGGTACCTTTTTTATTCTTGCGGAAAAGGCCGCCCTTCTGGGTCCAGTTCGAATAACTCTCACCCGTAAAGCCATCGGCACCGAGGTTGCCGGAAATACCGGCACTGCTGACCTTTTTCTCGCCCATGCCGAACAGGCGGTTCGCTGCTCCGCCCAGCAAGCCGCCCACCAGCGCGCCCACGGCAGTACCTACCACCGGGAAAACGCTGCCAACGACAGCTCCGATCGCCGTGCCAGCATTGACGATGCCATTACGGCCGTACTCCCCTGAAATCATCTTGCCGCCATATACTCCGCCCATGACGCCGGCAGCAACGCTTGCCGCCGCACCAGCACCGGTGGCGAATGCGCCATTGGCCCCGGCCGTGTAAGGAGTGCCTTGCAGCATGCTCATGCCACGCTGCACGCCATTGGCCACCGATGTACCAATACCGGAAAGTCCGCTGGATAGTGAATCGTAGATGCCCTTCGCCGAACTCAGGAACGACTGGATGCCCCCGCCGTTGGCCAAACTGCCCTGTGCCTGCGCCGCGCCCGGATTTAGGAATGAGGCAAAGCCGGCCGCGATGGGCGACATGATCGGTTGCAACACGAGGTTGTTGAACATGCTCTTCAACTTATCCTTGAACATGGTCGCCAGGTTCTTGCCGCCTTCGAAGCCGTTCATGAACGCGTCAGTCAGTGACTTTTCGATATCCTTGGCGCTGGCGGCCCAGTCATCGGAGGCCTTCTTGGCCGCAGCGGCAGACGCTTCCTTGGCGGCCAGTTCTTCCGTCGCCGTCATGCTGCGCTGCTTGGCATCGATCAATGCATTCAAATACTCAATCTGGGCCGCGTTTTCCTTGCTCACCGCCAGCGCCGCGCGCTGTTCCTTCAGCAGCGCCATTTCGTTTTGCGCGATGGCGGTCTTGCTCATGCCATACACCGCCACCAGCTTTTCGCCAGCCTCGGCTTCCTTGACGGCATCGGCGACGGCCTGCGTCCGTGTATCGGACAGCGCTTTCGCGTCTGCCAGCGCCTGCTCGGTCACAGCCTTGGCTTGCTTGCCCACCTCGATCTCATCGACGCGGGCCTGAAGCACCTTACGCGCAACCTCGAATCCCGCCTGCTCCGACGCAGTCAGTTTTTTCGTCTGACTCTCGCGGAGTTCCTTCAACTGAAAATCGAACTTTTGCGCCTCGTTCATCTCGGCATAGCCGGCAGCTTCACGCTTCAGGTCGCGGGCCTTGCCGTGCATCTCATTCATCATGGATTCGAAAGGCGTGGGCGGAGCGGGAAGCGATGGCGCGCCTGTACCAGTTCCACCCTGCGGTTTACCCGACGCACCTTGCTGCTCTAGCTGCTTGAGCTTGCCGCGCACCATATCCAGTTCGCCCTGCAGCCTTGCCAGGTTGCTGTCCACCCCGGCCTTGTCCAGGGACTGGTATTTTCCCGTGCGATTGCGCACGGCATCCATTTCCGTCGAAATCTCCAGCATGCGTTCGCCAGCCGGGGTATTCAGTCCTTTCTCCGACACGCCCAGCTTTGCCAGCTCATTGCGCTTTGCAAGCTGGACCATCTGCTTGTCGAGTTCAGCAACGATTTCCTTGGTACTCTTGCGCATGGGTTCTACGGCTTTCTCCGCATTGTCCTTCGAAGAACTCCCCCACATGGCCCAGGCAGTTGCGCCCAAGCCCAGCACCGTGACAATCAAGCCGATCGGGCCGCCCAGGAAGGCCAACGCACCGCGCAAAACGCCAGCGGTAACGGACGCGGCACGCATTGCCGCTGTCTGCGCCACCAATGCGCCAGCATGGGCTTCGGCGGCAACTGCAGCACGGGCTTGTGCCGGAATCAGGCCATTGGTGGTCAGCGCCAGCGCCACGTCGGCCTGGCTGGCGCGTATCGTCGCTTGTAATTCAGCAACACGTGCGGTCGCCAGTGCAGAGGTGGCGGCGGTCGCCGTCACGTCGGCATTCGCCGCCGCCAGGGTGGATGCCAGCAAGGCCCGGTTGGCCGTGACCTTGCTATACGTAGCCACGACGACGCCGGCAGCCCAGGAACCAAATTTCGCGGTGGTCAGCGTTTCGAGCACGCCAACGACCAGGGTCAGGTTATTCGACAGAAATTCGAGGCCGCTCGTCATCAGGCGCACGGAGCCGGTCGACTCCGCCTGTCTCGCCGTGAACTCCATCACGTTGTTGCTCAAGACGGTAAAGCTCCCACCGATGGTTTCGAACTGCACAGCTTCCTTGCGCAACTCGCCCAGCGCATTTGGCAGCGCGACGGCCATCACGTCGGCAGTGATCAATCCTGCGCCAGCAAGCCCGGCGAGCGCTTCTTTCGACACGCCCAGGCCGGCGGCCATGGCCGCCATGACTTCGGGCGCAGCCTGGCTGATATCGTTAAATTGCTGGCTGCTCAGGGCGCCATCGGCGAAGGCGTCGGACAGCCCCTTGAAGGCGGTGGCGGAATCTGCCGCCGAGGCGCCGCTGATCTTGACGCCAAGATTGAGCGCCTCGGTGATGCCGGCCACTTCGGCCTGGCTGATGCCCAGTTTCTTGGTCGCATCGTTCATTTGGGCGTACAACCCTGCCGTGGCGGCAAGGTCTGTCTGCCCCGAGGCGGCAATGCGCTTGACATTGTCGTACGCCTCGCCATATTCCTGCGTCGAACTGGTCGACATGCGCAGTTGCGCTGTCAGTTTCGTATATTCATCAGACAGTTTGACGATCTGGCCAATATTGTTGGAAATACCCAGGTTGGAGAGTATCTCCGTGTATTTTTTCGTGACATCTTCGAGTTTGAAAGTCGACTTGGCAGCCCGCTCGCTGGCCTCGCGCATGCGTTCCAGGTCATCTGCCGCGATGCGCACATTGAGCGTATCGATGCGTATCTGTAATGTTTCAATTTCAACGGTCATAATTTACCCATAAAAAAAAGCCACCGCAAAGGTGACCGTGCAATCGAGGCCACCTTCACGACGGCTGTTGTGTTTTCCGTGTCACCTCTGCTGTAAAAATCAGGGCAAAACCAGGGCTAAGGCGAACTGTTTTGATGGGAGATATAGGCTGCGTCGAGCTGATCGACCAGCTCCTCTTCCCAAACCGCCAGACGGATACGATGCCGCAGTTGCCATGCCAGGATATCCAGGCTGCTCAAGGGATTGACCGCCATGCCGTTTTGCCGCTTGCGGCTCATCTGCACGAAAAACTGCCACACATGCGCCAGTTCAAACGGCAGTTGCGCGCGAACGGGAGCCTGCGGCTCCCGGTAGAGTGGATGGCGCTTGGCGGCATCCAGGTGCTCGCCTTTCGCATTGCCATCAGCCGCCTTTGCCGAACGCTCGAACTGTTCCTCGGCAAAGAGCAGCAAGGCGGCGGTTAGACCGTCAAAAAATTGCCGTCCGCCTCGAGTGCGGCCAGCACTTTTTCCTGCCAGGACGGCATTTTTTCAAAAATCGCCTTCAGCAAAGCCGGGGAAGGCTGTACCGGGACGCCCTTGTCGACGAAACCAGGCATGCCCACCACCACCGCGATGGCGATCTTCATGTTGCGGTTTTCCGCCAGGTCATACAGTTCCGCGGCGCCTTCGTCGGTCTTCGCGTCGATTTGCTTGCTTTTTTGCACCGAGCGCTTGATCGCCACCACCGACGTTTCGCGAATCACGGCACGGTACTGGTCGGAATTTTTGCTGACGATTTCAAAGCCCGCCTTGTGTGCGCCGTCTTCGTCAAACAACACCGACACCAGGTGCACCTGATCCACCGATTTGTTGCCATCATTCAACAGGGAAATATCAAAACCAGCCGAGGCGATCATTTGTGCGTTGTTCATATGTATTTGCTTTCTTGATTGAGGTAAAAGTAAAAAGGCCGCCATCAGGCGGCCCCGGGTCAAGCGTCAGCCGCTTACAGCGCGCTGTCCTGGATGGTCAAGGTGGTCGCTTCGTGCTGCGCGTCCGTGCCCTTGTAGCGCAGGACGTCGAAGGCGCAGGTGACGATCTTGTTCTTCTCGCCGTCGTCGATCTTGGCCGAGGTGATCTTGATGCGGCCCATGGCCAGCGCCAGCACGTCGGCGGCCGGCGCGGTGCCCGATGCCATGGCGTAGGCCAGCGGGATTTCCGTCTCGGACTTGAAGTAGTCGAGGTAGGTGGCGTCCTGCAACAGCACCGTGAACTGGCCCGAGCCCATCACCTTGCCGCGCGAGGCGGCCGTGGCGTACTTCGAGCCGATCACCGGGTCGACCTTGACCTGGCCATCGAGCGAGACGGACATGCCGGTGCAGATCTGCGACGGGATGCCGTTCACCGACAACATGGCCGTGGCGCCCGAAAACTTGCCGCTGCCCGGCGCGGCCAGCGGCGCGGGGAAGTACGGCACGGCCGTGGTCGGGCCTTCCGCCTTGCCCATCAGGGTGAAGTCCAGGCTGGTGATGCCGTTCGGCTGCACCGCGATATCCATCTTGCTGACCAGCTGGTCGATGAAGCTGCGGTGCACGCCGATCTTCGGGTCCTGCACTTCGGCCGTGAACCAGTCGGTGGTATGGCCCGTCAACGGGGTGAAGCTGCGCTTGCCCACGGCCGCCACGCCGACCGAGTCGCCGGCCGCCTTGACGATCATCGCCGAGCCGTCCATGAACTGGCCATTCAGGTTGGTGGCCGTCACCGACGTGACGAAGAAATTCTTCGCGTTGTTGGCGGCGGCCGGCGCCGTCATGCCGGTGATGCGCACCACGCTGCCGGCACGGAAGCCTTCGCTCAGCCAGGAACCGGCACTGCGCGTCAGGCCGGAGGCTGCCGCGGCGATAGTGGTTTGCGCGGCAGCCACGCCGCCTGCCGTGAAGTCGCGGCGCAGCAGCGCCGCCATCAGCGGCGCATACGTGCCGCACGCCGCTTCGGCCTTGATGGCGCCCGTGGTGCGGAAATTGCCCAGGCGGGTATCGCCCTGCTGCTGGCTGGCGTCGATTTCGGCGCTCGCGTATTTGTCCGCTTCCGTGTCGAAAGTGGCAGTGACGCGGGGATAAATCTGGCCGCCGCCGGCGGCGGCCTTGCTGCCTTCGGCGCTTTGTTTGCTGATAACGATCAAGCTGTCGATGCCGTTTGCTGTCGATGCCATAAGTAATACCTTTCGTGGGATGAAAAAAAAGACCGCATCTGCGGTCTTGGGGAAGGAACTGCGAATAATCAGGAAGACAAAAACCCGCGCGCGGTGAGGCGGCGGGCTGGCGTCCGGATGGCGCGGGGCCATGCCGGACGGAAGGTGGGCGAAAAGGCCATGAAGGCCGTTCGCTGCGCTGAGTTCCCCTATCGGTGTCGCGCCTTGGGCGCGTCTATTACGAGTGGAGAAGCATGTGGTGTACTGCGGTGCTGCCGGTGTTGCTGTTGCTGCGTGATCGAGACTCTATTGTAGGGGCGTTTTTTTCCAGTGCCAGGCATATTGCAGAAAATTTGTCAGTGGCCGAGGCGGCGCATGGCGCGGGCGCCGTGCGACTGGAAGATGCCTTCCAGTTCGCTGACCATATCCTTGATGCGTTCGAGTTCGAAGCCGCCGGAGCAGCTGATGGCCGCCTCGCCGGCGCCGTGGCAAGCCTTGCAGACGACAGGCGCGCCGGCCTGCATGGCAGCGACGACGCCCGTGCCGTGGCAGACCTTGCATTTACTGTCGAGCCAATGCGCGAGCGACGCTTCGGCAACGCGGCGGTACAAGGTATTGGCCGCCTGCGCATCCCAGGCCGTCTGCGCCTTGACCCAGCGCCGCGCGCGGCCCTTCTGCGTCACGGCAGCCGTCCAGGCGCGCAGCAACTGCGCCAGGTTGCCCGCATTGCCTTCGAACAGGCGGCTGACGGTGCCGTCCGCATACTTGACGCGGCACAGCAAGGCACCCATGTCGCCGGCCAGCGCGGCCGCCGCGATAACATCCAGGTCGTGGTGGACGGCATCGTCGCGCAAGTTCTGCGACGACAGCGATGCGATGAATTTTTCTGCAAACCCCATGATTTCTCCTCGTTGATACTAATCGTTATTCTGTGCCGGGCCAAACAGCGCCGCCACCAGCGGATCGCGGTGCGCCGTGCCGCGTGCCCAGCTGGCCGTACGGCGCACTTGCGGCGGCAGTTCGGCCCAGCCATCGACCTCGTCATCCTGCTCGCCCAGCGCGTACAGGGCGGGCCGCTGGCGTCCCGGTTCCGTGCAATGGCGCTGCGCCAGGTGGATCTGTCCCATGCCGCACATGTGGCGCAAATAGCGGCTCATGGTGCCCGCATCGAGTCCCAGCAAGGCGGACAATTGCGCCGCGCTGGCCTGGCCCTGCTCGCGTATGTACTGCGCGATGCGGGCGATATGCAGCTGCGACTTCTTGCTGCGTCCCTGTAATTGGCGCCCCTGCCGCGCCGCCGCCCTGCTTTCAACCAACTGACTGCTGTTCAACATCTGCCTGACCTCCCGTGGTGTCGCCAACCGGCAAACGCTGTAGTGCGTTTGCGACAGGCAACGAGTGGACTTTATCAATCGCTAATGTTAAAGTCAAGCATTTGGTAATTTATCAAACGGTAAATTTCAGGTTTAATGTGGAGATGAATATGTATCAATACAGACGCGACCGCCTGCTGGCCCTGATCCGCGAGCACTACGACAACACGCGCAAGAAAGTTTCCGACGTCAGCGGCTGGAGCGAGGCGCGCATCTCGCAAATCCTCTCGCCCACCTACCGCGAGGGCCGCGCCTTCAGCGAAAAGATCGCGCGCAAGCTGGAAGCGGACCTGCAGTTGGACAGCATGTACTTCGACCAGGGTGCGGCGCCGGACCAGGTGACCATGGCCGCGCGCGCGCTGGCAGGCGTGCAGGCCGTGGTGGTGGAAGATGGCGAGGATGAACGCTTCTACCCGATCCGCAAGGTGAAACTGCGCCTGTCGGCAGGCATCACGGGCTTTGCCATCGAACCGGAAACGCACGACGGCAGCACCATCAGCGTGCCCCGCAGCTGGGTCGAGCGCAATGGCTACCATCCTGAAAAACTGGTGGCGATCAAGGTCAAGGGCGAGAGCATGGAGCCGGCCCTGTACGAGGATGACGTGGTGATCATCAACACGGCCGACAACCGGCCAGCCGACGGCATTGTGTTCGCCATCAATTATGAAGGCGAGCCGGTGGTCAAGCGCATGGCGCGCGACATCGGCGAATGGTGGCTGACGTCGGACAACCCCGACCAGCGCAAATACCATCGCAAGCTGTGCCGTGGCAATGAATGCCTGATCGTCGGCAGGGTCGTGCGCAAGGAAAGCGACCGGATTTGAAAGCGAAGTTTATCGATTGATAAACTTCGCTTGCTTCCTGGTGCTTACGCCAGCGCTGCCTGGATCTGCTGCAGCGATGCCGGGTCGTCCATCGACGTCAGGTCGCCCGGGCTGCGCCCTTCGCAGATGGCCTGGATCGAACGGCGCAGCAGCTTGCCCGAGCGCGTCTTCGGCAGCTGCGACACGAACAGCACGCGCGCAGGCCGCGCCACGGCGCCCAGCTGGCGGTCGACGACGGCCATCACTTCGCGCTCCAGCACCGCTTTCGCTTCGACGCTGTCGAAACCGCGCGGGTCCTTCAGGATCACGAAAGCCATCGCCACCTGGCCTTTGAGCTTGTCTTCCACGCCCACCACCGCCACTTCCGACACATTCGGGTGGCTGGTGATGCTTTCCTCGATTTCGCGCGTGCCCAGGCGATGGCCGGCCACGTTGATCACGTCATCGGTGCGGCCCAGAATAAAATAATAGCCATCCGCATCGCGCAGGCCCCAGTCGAAGGTGGAATACACTTGCCGGCCGCTGAAGGTGGACCAGTAGGTGTCGACGAAGCGCTCGTCATCACCGTAGACTGTTTGCATGCAGCCCGGCGGCAGCGGGCCTTCCAGCACCAGCACGCCCTTCTCGTTGGCGGCGCACTCCTCGCCCGTCGCTTCGTTGAGCAGCTTGACCTGGTAGCCGTACATGGCCAGGCCGGGGCTGCCCAGGCGCGTCGGGGTATCAGCTACGCCTTTCGCCACCGAGAGAATCGGCCAGCCCGTCTCCGTCTGCCAGTAGTTGTCGATGATGTCCACTTTCAGTTCATCGGCGATCCACTGCGAAGTGGTTTCATCGAGCGGCTCGCCCGCCAGGTACAGCGCCTTCAGGGAAGACAGGTCATATTTGCGCATCAGTTCCACCGGGTGCTTGCGCAGCACGCGGATGGCCGTCGGCGCCGAGAACATGCGCGTGACCCTGTATTTTTCAACGATGCTCCACCAGATGCCGGCATCGGGACAGATGGGCAAGCCTTCGTACAGGATGGTGGCCATGCCGGCGATCAGCGGACCATACACGATGTAGGAATGGCCCACCACCCAGCCGATATCCGAGGTGGCAAAGAAGGTTTCGCCGGGCTTGCCGCAGAAGTTGTACTGCATCGACGATGCCAGCGCCACCGCGTAGCCGCCCACGTCGCGCTGCACCCCCTTCGGTTTGCCCGTCGTGCCCGAGGTGTACAGCACATACGACGGCTCGTTCGATTCGAGCCAGGCGACGGGCACCTGCGCGTCCATGTGCTGCTCGCGCAGAGCCGCGTAATCGACGTCGCGGCCGGGCGTCAGTTCCATCGGCACGAGATGGCGGTCGACCAGCAGCACCTGACGCGGCTTGTGCGCGGCGATGCGGATGGCTTCGTCGAGCAGCGGCTTGTAGGCTATCGCCTTGCCATTGCGCGAGCCGGCATCGGCGGAGAACACCAGCTTGGGCTGCGCATCGTCGATGCGGCTGGCCAGGCTGTTGGCGGCAAAGCCGCCGAACACCACGGAATGCACGGCGCCGATACGCGCGCAAGCGAGCATGGCGAACGCCGCCTCGGCGATCATCGGCATGTAGATCAATACGCGGTCGCCCTTGCCCACACCCAGCGCCAGCAGGATGGCGGCGCAGCGCTCCACTTCGCGCTGCAGTTCGCGAAAGCTGTAGCTGCGCTCGGTATTGGTCTCGGTGGAAATGGCGATCAGCGCGGCGGCATCGCCCTGGCTTTCCACCCAGCGGTCAACGGCGTTGTGGCACAAATTCGTGGTGCCGCCGACGAACCATTTGGCGAATGGCGGACGGGAATAATCGAGCACTTGCGAAAACGGGATGTTCCAGTCGATCTTGTCCGCTTCCTCGCGCCAGAAAGCGTCAGGTGTGTCGATCGAGCGTTGGTAAAATGCTGCGAAATTCATGTCTCCTCCGGTAGTCGTGCAACCTTGTATCGGGCTTGGGCGAACTGGTCTGGCCGCCGCGCTTTTGTGTTCCACCTTTGTATCACCTGTATATCGTCTGCCTGCGCAGCTCTTTTTATCTGTGGATCGGGGCACCCTCCAAAAATTTTTCAAACAGTTTTTTCGAGAACGCGAACATCTCTGGCTGCGCCGCCACGCAGGCGCGACGCTCGGCCGCAATCCTGTCGCGGTTCGCCGCCAAGGTGGCGCCGGTCAGCGGCATGCCAAACTGGCCGTCGTCCGGTGCGCTATCCTTTTGCGTCATGATGCGCTGCATGACGATATCGCCCAGCGCCTTCTTGAAGTGTCCTGCTTCCCAATACCACCGCGTGCTGGCGTGGCGCTGCTGTTGTGTGGGAATCGGCTCGCAGTTGTACGGGCCAAAGCCACTGAAATCGGTCACCGTGATGCTGGCCGACGGGTTCATTTTTTTCACTGCCGCCACTTCCAGCACAACCTGCCGTTTCCACTCGTCGAACAGGAGCCACAGGCCTGCCCCTTCGAACAGGGTAAGCATCTGTGCGTGATACGGATAGATCACCAGTTTGACATCGGCCTGCGTGGCCGCCATCGCCAGCAAGAAGTCGTGCAGCGATTGAAAATCGCCGTCGGCAAAATCGGTCGTCGACATTTTGACAAATCGAGCGGCACTTTTCTGTGCCCGATGCTTGAACACCTTGTAATAGCCATCGCGGACCACTTGCGCGCCATAGTCCAGCGCGGGATTGAGGCCGCTCGGCGCCATGGTGAACGCCGCCCTGTCATGCTGTATGAGCGGAGTCTTCACGGCGTCCTTCACCGAGGCCAGAGAAAACAAGGTATCGAAACGCCAGAATCCGGCAACATGGCCGGACGGCGCCTCTGTACGCGCCGGCGGCGCGATGGCCGGCTTCAGAAAGTCGATGAACTCAAGTCCCACGATCACCGTCCCCGGCTTGATGCCTGCCTGCGACAGTTGCGCGAACTGGCTGATGGCCGTGGCCATTCCGGTGCCGGGAATCCCCATATTGTAGCCGGCACCATGCATTGCACCAAATGCAGCGGCACGTGGATCGAAGCCAATCTCCGCGCGCGAATTGCCCAGGATGATGAAGCGCGGCTGCAGGCGCAGCGCGTGTTCGTGCTTGATCTGGCTCTGGTAGCGTTGCAGGCCAGGCTTGACGGCGTTGAAATTGTCGCGCCTGACCGCGCCATACAGATTGTAGGGGTCGACAATGTACACAAAGGCGCATATCAGGCATGCGCAGGACAGCAGCACCAGCACCAGAATGGACAGATATCGGCCGTACGATGGTCTTGTCATTTCACCGATCCCCATCAGAACTGGAAATACAGGAAATCGGCGGGCCGGTTCAGGCCCAGGATGCCCGCCAGCGCCAGCAGCGCGATGGCGGCCGCCCACGCCGGCGAGGCGCGCCACGTCAGCAGGCGCGCCATGTCCCGGCTTGCCGTTCCTGCAGTGCGCGCACGCCGGAAATCCAGCGCCGGTTCGCAGCGGCGCATGATTTGCTGCGTGTTCGGAAAGGCAAAGGCCAGCAGCGCGGCGACGGCTATCCACGCCCAGGTCTCGACGAACAGACGTCCACCGCCCAGATAAAACGTCGTGCCTATCGTCTCCAGCAGATGCTGCAGCGACGGCACGCCGCTGGCCAGCACATCGGGCACGGCCACGCCATAGCGGCCCGCCATACCCTGCAGGATCGTCCATGACGTCGCCATGTCCGGGGCGCGGAAAAAGACCCACGCAACGCTGACGGCGGCAAAGGTGATCAAGGTGGCGACGATCTTCCAGGCGCGACTATCGAGCGGCAGATGCAGCCGCCGCGCAGCCGCGCTCCAGGCCTTGTGGATGGCCAGGTAGGCGCCATGCAGCGCACCCCAGACGAGAAAATTCCATCCGGCGCCATGCCACAAGCCGCCCAGCACCATGGTGATCATGAGGTTCAGGTAGCGCCGCGCCGGCCCGCAGCGCTTGCCACCCAGCGGAATATACAGGTAATCGCGCAGGAAACGCGACAGCGTCATGTGCCAGCGGCGCCAGAATTGGGCGATATTGCGCGATTTATAGGGCGAATCGAAATTGAGCGGCAGGCGCACGCCAAACAGGCGCGACAAACCGATGGCCATATCGGAATAGCCGGAGAAATCAAAGTACAGCTGGAAGGTGTACGCCAGCACCCCGCCCCAGGCGAGCAGCAGCGAAGGTTCGGCAGGGGCATCGAACAGCGGCGCCGCATACGGACCGACATTGTCGGCAATTAACACTTTTTTTGCCAGGCCGATGAAAAAGATCGTGCTGCCGATAGCGATGTTCCGGGCCGAGAGCCTGAATATCCGCCTGTCGGCAAACTGCGGCATCATTTCCTTGTGATGCAATACAGGGCCGGCGATCAGGTGAGGGAAATAGGTAACGAACAGCAGATAATGGACAAAGCGGCTTTCCTGCGCCTTGCCCTGGTAGGTATCGACCAGGAAGGCGATCTGGGTAAACGTAAAGAACGAGATCCCGATAGGCAGCACCACGTGCAGGGCGGGCAGCGGCTGCGCCAGCAATTGCGCCAGGCTGGCCACAAAGAATCCCGCATACTTGTAATAGGCGAGCAGCCCCAGGTTGGCGGCAATGGCCACGATCAACAGGCCCTTGCGGTGACGGATGCGTCCGGGCCCAAGCAGGGCGGCGCTGCCGTAATTGAAGAGGATGGAGCCGAGCAGCAGCGGCAGGTAGCGGTAATCCCACCAGCCATAGAAAAACAGCGAGGCGCAAGCCAGCCAGGCGGCGGCCCACAACTGGCTGCGCCGTCCCAGGATGAAAAATCCCGCCACCGTGATGGGCAGATACGCAAACAGGAAGACGTAGGAGTTAAATAGCATCAATTCACCCGTCGGGAAGCATGGAAGGTCGCCGCCGCATGCGCATCGCTGCCGGCGCTCCCCCATTTTCCTTGTCGCTCAATTTCTTTGCTAGCAGAAATATCAACTGATCTGCATGCGCATCCGCCTGCTTGGACTTAAAACGCGTCGCCGGGAATGCGCACGAACCCTTCCATCAGCACGCGCGCGCTGCGGCTCATGATGGCCTTGGTGACGCTCCATGCGCCATCGGCCAGCGCCGCTTCCGCGCCCACCATCAGGGTGCCGGACGGATGGCCGAAGCGCACGCTGGTTTTTTCGCCTCCGCCCGCCGCCAGGTTGACCAGGGTGCCGGGGATGGCTGCCGCCGTGCCGATGGCGACAGCGGCCGTGCCCATCATGGCGTGGTGCAGCTTGCCCATGGACATGGCGCGCACCAGCAGGTCGATATCGCCCGCGTCCACCTGCTTGCCGCTGGACGAGACATAGCCGGCCGGCTTGGCGACAAACGCGACCTTCGGCGTGTGCTGGCGTTTCGCCGCCTCGTCGAGATGCGCAATAAGGCCCATGCGCAGCGCGCCATGCGCGCGGATGGTCTCGAAACGGGCCAGCGCGGCAGGGTCGCCATTGATGGCGTCCTGCAGTTCCGTGCCCGTGTAGCCGATGGCGTCCGCGTCGACAAAGATCGTCGGGATGCCGGCGTTGATCATGGTGACTTTCAGGCTGCCGATGCCGGGCACGTCGAGGTCATCGACGAGGTTGCCAGTAGGGAACATGGCGCCACCGCCCCCCTCTTCCTCCGCGGCCGGATCGAGGAATTCCAGTTTTACTTCGGCGGCCGGAAAAGTCACGCCATCGAGTTCGAAGTCGCCCGTTTCCTGTACTTCGCCATGCGTCATGGGGACATGGGCGATGATGGTCTTGCCGATATTGGCTTGCCAGATGCGCACCGTGGCGATGCCGTCTTGCGGCACGCGGGCGGCGTCCACCAGTCCGCTTGCGATGGCGAACGAGCCGACGGCGGCCGACAGGTTGCCGCAATTGCCGCTCCAGTCGACAAAAGGCTTGTCGATGGAGACCTGGCCGAACAGGTAGTCGACGTCGTGCTCCGGCTTGCTACTTTTTGCCAGGATCACCGTCTTGCTGGTGCTCGACGTGGCGCCGCCCATGCCGTCGATCTGCTTGCCGTACGGGTCGGGGCTGCCGATGACGCGCAGCAGCAGCGCATCGCGCGCCGCGCCCGGCACTTGCGCGCTGGCGGGCAGGTCCTGCAGGCGGAAGAACACGCCCTTGCTGGTGCCGCCGCGCATGTAGGTGGCGGGGATCTTGATTTGGGGGATGTGAGTCATTGTCTGTCCGAAAGTAGGTCGGATTAGCGTGGCATCGCCACGCGTAATCCGACACATTGTTGGCGGGTTTTTCACAAATATTGTCGGATTACGCTACGTTAATCCGACCTACCCGTTTACGCGGCTTTTGAGGACTCCAAAAAGTCCTGCGCAAAGCGCTGCAAGACGCCGCCGGCCTCGTAGATCGACACCTCTTCCGCCGTGTCGAGGCGGCAGGTGACGGGCACTTCCACCGTGTCGCCGTTCTTGCGATGGATCAACAAGGTCAAGCTGGAGCGCGGCGTGCGCTCGCCGGCGACGTCGTAGGTTTCACTGCCGTCCAGGCCCAGGGTCTTGCGGTTCACGCCAGGGAGGAATTCCAGCGGCAGCACGCCCATGCCCACCAGGTTGGTGCGGTGGATGCGCTCGAAGCCTTCGGCCACGATAGCTTCCACGCCGGCCAGGCGCACGCCCTTGGCGGCCCAGTCGCGCGAGGAACCCTGGCCGTAGTCGGCGCCGGCGATGATGATCAATGGCTGCTTGCGCTCCATGTACACCTCGATGGCTTCCCACATGCGTGAAATCGTGCCTTCCGGTTCGATGCGCGTGAGCGAACCGGCCTTGACCTTGCCATCCTCGATGACCATCTCGTTCTTCAGGGTCGGGTTGGCAAACGTGGCGCGCTGCGCCGTCAGATGGTCGCCCCGGTGCGTGGCGTAGGAATTGAAGTCTTCCTCCGGCAAGCCCATCTTCGCCAGGTATTCGCCGGCCGCGCTATCGAGCATGATGGCGTTCGATGGCGACAAGTGGTCGGTCGTGATGTTGTCGCCCAAAACGGCCAGGGGACGCATGCCTTTCAATGGGCGAGCGCCAGCCAGCGCGCCTTCCCAGTATGGCGGACGGCGGATATACGTCGTCTGCGGACGCCAGTCGTACAGGGGGCTGACCTTGATGCCGTCGTCCGCCTGCTTGGCGAACATGGGGATATACACCTTGCGGAACTGCTCCGGCTTGACGCTGGAAGCGACGATGGCGTCGATTTCCTCGTCAGACGGCCAGATATCCTTCAGCAGGATAGCCTTCCCGTCCGCATCATGGCCCAGCACATCCTTTTCGATATCGAAGCGGATGGTGCCGGCGATTGCGTAGGCCACCACCAGCGGCGGCGAAGCGAGGAAAGCCTGCTTCGCATATGGGTGGATGCGGCCGTCGAAGTTGCGGTTGCCCGACAAGACGGCCGTGGCGTACAGGTCGCGCGACACCACTTCATCCTGGATCACGGGGTCGAGCGCGCCCGACATGCCGTTGCACGAGGTGCAGGCGAAAGCCACCACGCCGAAGCCCAGTGTTTCGAGTTCCGGCATCAGGCCCGCTTCCTGCAGGTACAGTTCCACGGTTTTCGAGCCGGGCGCCAGCGACGATTTCACCCACGGCTTGCGCGTCAAGCCGAGGCGGTTCGCATTGCGCGCGATCAGACCGGCCGCGATCATGTTGCGCGGATTGTTCGTATTGGTGCAGCTGGTGATGGCCGCGATGATGACGGCGCCGTCCGGCATCTTGCCCGGTTCGTCTTCCACCACGCCGGAAATCCCGCGCGCGGCCAGTTCCGACGTCGGCACGCGGTTGTGCGGGTTCGATGGGCCGGCGATATTGCGCACGACGGACGACAGGTCGAAGCTCAACACGCGCTCGTACTGCGCGTCGGCCAGGCTGTCGGCCCACAGGCCCGTCTCTTTGGCATACAGCTCCACCAGCTTCACCAGTTCGTCGTCGCGGCCCGTCAGTTTCAGATATTTGATGGTTTGCGCGTCGATGTAGAACATGGCGGCCGTGGCGCCGAATTCCGGCGCCATGTTGGAAATCGTGGCGCGGTCGCCCAGGGTCAGGTGCGAAGCGCCTTCGCCAAAGAATTCCAGGTAGGACGAGACGACCTTCTGCTTGCGCAGAAATTCCGTCAGCGCCAGCACCGTGTCCGTGGCCGTGATGCCCGGCTGCGGCTTGCCCGTCAGCTTGACGCCGATAATGTCGGGCAGGCGCATCCACGAGGCGCGGCCCAGCATCACGCTTTCCGCTTCCAGGCCGCCCACGCCGATGGCGATCACGCCCAGCGCATCGACCATGGGCGTGTGCGAATCCGTGCCCACCAGGGTGTCGGGATAGGCCACGCCGTCCTGCACCTGGATCACGGGCGACATGCGCTCGAGGTTAATCTGGTGCAGGATGCCGTTGCCCGGAGGGATCACGTCGACGTTCTTGAACGCTTTTTTCGTCCAGTCGATGAAGTCGAAACGGTCTTCGTTGCGGCGGTCTTCGATGGCGCGGTTCTTGGCGAAGGCGTCCGGGTCGAAACCGCCGCATTCGACGGCCAGCGAATGGTCGACCACCAGCTGCGTGGGGACCACCGGATTGACGAGGGCCGGGTCGCCGCCCTGGGCCGCGATGGCGTCGCGCAAGCCGGCCAGGTCGACCAGGGCCGTCTGGCCCAGGATGTCATGGCAGACGACGCGCGCGGGGAACCAGGGGAAATCGAGGTCGCGGCGGCGTTCGATGAACTGGCTCAGCGAAGCGTCCAGGGTGGCCGGGTCGCAGCGGCGCACGAGGTTTTCGGCCAGTACGCGCGAGGTATAGGGCAAGGTGGCGTAGGCGCCTGGCTGGATCGCATCGACGGCGGCGCGCGTATCGAAGTAGTCTAGCTGGGTGCCCGGCAAGGATTTGCGGTGCAAGGTATTCATCTTGATGCTCATTATTTGCGGTCCTTGATCGGCACGAATTCCAGGTCTTCCGGGCCCACGTAGTTGGCGCTCGGGCGGATGATCTTGTTGTCGATGCGCTGCTCGATGATGTGCGCGGCCCAGCCCGAGGTGCGCGAGATGACGAACAGCGGCGTAAACATCGCCGTCGGCACGCCCATCATGTGGTACGACACGGCCGAGAACCAGTCCAGGTTAGGGAACATGTTCTTGATTTCCCACATGACCGATTCCAGGCGCTCGGCGATGTCGAACATTTTCGTGGAACCGGCTTCCAGCGACAGATTGCGCGCCACTTCCTTGATGACGACGTTGCGCGGGTCGGAGATCGTGTAGACGGGGTGGCCGAAGCCGATCACCACTTCCTTGTTGGCCACGCGCTCGCGGATATCCGCTTCCGCTTCGTCGGCGTTGTCGTAGCGTTTCTGGATCTCCAGCGCCACTTCGTTCGCGCCGCCGTGTTTCGGGCCGCGCAGCGCGCCGATGGCGCCCGTGATGGCCGAGTGGATGTCCGAACCCGTGCCGGCGATCACGCGGCTGGTAAAGGTCGAAGCGTTGAATTCGTGTTCCGCGTACAGGATCAGCGACGTATGCATGGCTTTTTCCCACGACGCCGACGGTTTTTCGCCATGCAGCAGGTGCAGGAAGTGGCCGCCGATCGAGTCGTCGTCCGTTTCCACTTCGATGCGCTTGCCGTTATGGCTATAGTGGTACCAGTACAGCAGCATGGAGCCGAACGACGCCATCAGGCGGTCGGCGATGTCGCGCGCGCCTGGCGCGTTATGGTCGTCTTTTTCCGGCAAGGTGCAGCCCAGCACGGACACGCCCGTGCGCATCACGTCCATCGGGTGCGCGGCGGCGGGCAAGGCTTCCAGCGCGGCTTTGACGGCGGACGGCAGGCCGCGCAAGGATTTCAGTTTGGCCTTGTAGCCTTTCAGTTCGGCGCTGGTGGGCAGCTTGCCGTGCACCAGCAGGTAGGCGATTTCCTCGAACTCGCAGCTGTCGGCCACGTCCAGGATGTCATAGCCGCGGTAGTGCAAATCGTTGCCGGTCTTGCCGACCGAGCACAGCGCCGTGTTGCCGGCGGTGACGCCGGACAGGGCGACGGATTTTTTAGGCTTGAAAGTGGCGGCTTGCGGTGCGTTCATTGATTTCTCCAAAAATTGACTAGTCTCGGTTGCGTCACTGCGGGGCCGGCATGCGGCCCCTGCTTCTGTTTATTTCTTTTGCGCGGCGAACAGCGCGTCGAGCTTTTGCTCGAAATCATGGTAATTGATCGATTCATACAGCTCCATGCGCGTCTGCATGGTGTCGACGACGTTCTTTTGCGTGCCATCGCGGCGCAGCGCCTGGTAGACGTTTTCCGCCGCCTTGTTCATGGCGCGGAAGGCCGACAGCGGATACAAGGCCAGGCCCACGTGGGCGCTGCGCAATTCGTCCAGCGTGAACAGCGGCGTGGATCCGAATTCCGTGATGTTGGCCAGGATCGGCACGTTGACGGCCTTGGCGAACGTGGCGTACATGTCCAGGTCCGTGATGGCTTCCGGGAAGATCATGTCGGCGCCCGCTTCGACGCAGGCGACAGCGCGCTCGAGCGCCGCTTCCAGGCCATCGACGGCCAGCGCATCGGTGCGCGCCATGATGACGAAATTCGGGTCCGTGCGCGCATCGACGGCCGCCTTGATGCGGTCGACCATTTCTTCCTTGCTGACGATTTCCTTGCCCGGACGGTGGCCGCAGCGCTTGGCGCCCACCTGGTCTTCGATATGCAGGCCCGCCGCGCCAAACTTGATCATCGATTTCACGGTGCGCGCCACGTTGAAGGCGGACGAACCGAAACCCGTGTCGGCGTCAACCAGCAGCGGCAGGTCGCACACGTCGGTGATGCGGCGGATATCGGTCAGCACGTCATCCAGGCTGGAAATGCCCAGGTCGGGCAAGCCCAGCGAGCCGGCCGCGACACCGCCGCCGGACAGATAGATGGCCTTGTAACCGGCGCGCTTGGCCAGCAAGGCGTGGTTGGCGTTGATGGCGCCGACGACTTGCAACGGGGATTCTTCCTGGACGGCCTTGCGGAATGCGGCACCTGCGGAGTATTGAGTCATGTGTTCACCTTATGGGTTTCGGATGTTCCCGAATGTTTCACGGAGTGGCTATGAGCATCAGTATTGCAAATGCCGTGCCAGGACCCGCCGGCCAGGGGCGACACCATCTGCCGCAGAGTGAAAATGTGGGCAAGACGGCCATGTGCCGGGCATCGTGCGCTGTCACGCAGCGGAGCAGCGATGTCACGTTTGGCGTCAAGGATGTTTCAATTATGTTTCATTTAATCCACTTTGAAACATAGCATGAAACATGCAACAAACAGGAGAACAGCGGGGATGAAGGCCAAGGCTGGCAAGACGCGCAATAAAAACAGCCGGCGGGCGCCGGCTGAGTAATACAGGGACTGCGACAGATAGTGCGAAGGCAAACTAGGCCAGCCGCACCAGCGGGTTGGCGATGATGTTGTCGATCTGGCGCACGGCTTCTTCGCAGGCGGCGGCAATGGCGCCCTCCTCGTCGTCGCGCACGAATTGCATGGTCGAGCCTTCGAACACTTCCAGGCCTTCCGCGGTGGCGCGCTCGATATCGCAACTGGCCGACCATTTGCCGTCGGTGGTGGGCACGGCCAGGGGAACGATTTCCCAGCCTTTATAGTGAATTTTAGAACTGCTATCCATGGGGTGCCTCCTTCGTGACTGACTCAATAGTGGAAATCGTAGCATGAAGCGCGACTGGCAGCGATGTGTTTCACGCGCCAGCGGGCAATCGGGCTAAACGATTTACGCCGGCTCAAGGGCGCAGCAGATTATCCACTTCCGTCCTGGCCACTTCCAGGCCAGCCGTGCAAGCCGTCTCCGGGGCCGCGTAGCCGCCCAGGGTGCGGCTGCGCGTGATCGCCTGTGCCTCGGGTTCGCCTTCGCGCTGCAGGCGGTAGGTGAAATCCCATAAATCGTCGTTATCCTTTTGCGGGGTCACCGAAATCGTAAAACCGCGGTATTGTTCGCTGCGTGCAGTGATATCGTTCATGAATTCCTCCTTGTAAGAATGAGGTTACCATGCTGCAAGCGCCAGGGTGCGCACGACTGTGCCAGGCGCATGCGCGCCCGCTTATCTGTTTTTCGCATGTTAAATGTCAATTTTCAACATTTTTTGGGCAAACTCTGGCGATATAATGCCATTCCCTGTCCCTCCCTTGCCCGCCCCTTGCCGCCGTGATGACTCCACAAATCCAAGCTTTCTTCGACCCCGCCACCGCCACCGTCACCTATGTTGTGTACGAGGCCGATGGCCGGGACTGCGCCATCATCGATTCCGTGCTCGACTACGACCCCAAGGCGGGGCGCACGTCCACCTCCTCGGCCGACAAGGTGATCGCCTTCGTGCGCGAACACGGCTTGCAATGCCGCTGGCTGCTGGAAACCCACGCGCACGCCGATCATCTTTCCGCCGCGCCCTACCTGCAGCAGCAGCTGGGCGGCGACGTGGCCATCGGCGCCGCCATCCAGACGGTGCAGCAGGCGTTCGCGGCCGTCTACCACCAGGATGACGCCAGGGCCGACGGCTCGCAGTTCGACCAGCTGTTCGCGCCAGACCAGGTGTTTCATATCGGCAAGCTGGAAGTACGCGCCCTGCATGTGCCCGGCCATACGCCGGCCGACCTGGCGTACCAGATCGGCGACGCCGTGTTTGTCGGCGACACCCTGTTCATGCCGGACGTGGGCTCGGCCCGCTGCGACTTTCCCGGCGGTTCCGCTGCCCTGCTGTACCGCTCCGCGCAGCGATTGCTGGCGCTGCCGCCGCAGACGCGGCTGTTCATGTGCCACGACTACCCGCCCAACGGCCGCGAGGCGCGCTGGGAAGTGACGGTGGCCGAGCAGCGCGCCGGCAACATCCACTTGCGCGACGGCATCACGGAAGAGCAGTTCGTGGCCATGCGCACCAGCCGCGACGCCACCCTCGACATGCCGACACTGATCCTGCCCGCCATCCAGGTCAACATCAATGCGGGCAAGCTGCCCGAGCCGGAAGACAACGGCGTGCGCTACCTGAAGATTCCGCTCAACGCGCTGTAATTTCGCGGGGCCACGCTGCGCCCCCTCCTTCCCGCCACATCGCACCGCCCCATGGCGCCGCCTGCCCGAGCGCCGGCGCGGCATGCGCCCCTGCCACACCCTCCCCAAGCATCAGGAATCGTGAGCCGCGCGCTCAGTATTTACGATTTGCTTCGCCCCCTGCGGCGGCTTATCGTGTACCCGCAATCCGCGCAGCCCGGCCTTCCGGGGCCCTGGGCACTTGCCAGCCGGCGCCGGCGTTGTTGCCAGGCGCTCCACTTTTCCTTCCTTTGCCTGGACAGGCGCCACGATGACTTACTTGACATACGCCAGCCCCCTGCCGCCCGCGCCGCCCCTGCGCCGCATCGACGCCGCCGCAGCCTGCCAGCCCGCCAGCGTGGACTGCGCCTGGGAGCAGGTACGCGAACTGGCGCTGCGGCTCGCCGCGCGCGAGCCCTTGCTGCGGCCCATGCTCGACGAGCTGATTCTGCCGCACGACAGCCCCGCCGGACTGCTCGCCGCCGTCCTGGCGCACCGCCTGGGCGCGCGCGACATGCGCCCGGCCGTGCTGCGCCCCCTGTTCGAGGACATTTTAAGCACGCAGCCGCGCATCCTGGCCAGCATCACGGCCGACCTGGCGGCCATCGCGCAGCGCGATCCGGCCTGTCCCGACGGCCTGCACGCGCTGCTGAACCTGAAGGGCTTTCATGCGCTGCAGACCTACCGCATGGCGCACCATCTGTGGACGGCGGGCCGCAGCGAGGCCGCCTTTGCTCTGTCCAGCCACGCGGCCAGCGTCTTCGGCATCGACATCCATCCGGCCGCGCGCATCGGCGCGGGCATCATGCTCGATCACGGCAGCGGCATCGTCATCGGCGAAACGGCCGTGGTTGACGACAACGTCTCCATCCTGCAGAACGTCACCCTCGGCGGCACCGGCAAGGAGCATGGCGACCGCCATCCGAAGATCCGTTCGGGCGTGATGCTGGGTGCGGGCGCCAAAATCCTCGGCAACATCGAGATCGGCGCCATGAGCAAGGTGGCCGCCGGCAGCGTGGTCCTGCGCGACGTGCCCGCGCATTGCACCGTGGCCGGCATTCCCGGGCGCATCGTCCGCTACCACCAGGCCGACAGCCTGCCGGCCTTCGAGATGGACCAGATGCTGTAGCGCTGCCCGGCGCACCAGACATGGCGTCAAACGCAATAACAAAGTGCAAATTGTGCGTCTTCCGCCATACCAAATCCCTCAGTACCATGTAATGACCGTTAATGGATGGATCAACCACCTTATGAATTCGCCGTCAAAACCCGTACCACCCTCACCCAGCCAGCAGGCCGCCCCGGCCGGTACCGCCACGATGCCCGTGCGCGGCGCGCTTGCCAGCCTGTCCCTGTCGATGCTGCTGCCCGCGCTGGGCACCAGCATCGCCAACGTGGGCCTGCCCGACATGGCCAAGGCCCTGCATGCGCCGTTCCAGGATGTGCAATGGATCGTGCTGGCCTACCTGCTGGCCATCACCGCGCTGATCGTCAGCGTGGGCCGCCTCGGCGACATGATCGGCCGGCGCCGCCTGCTGCTGGCAGGCATCGCGCTGTTTGCCGTCGCCTCCATCCTGTGCGCCCTGGCGCCCACCCTGTGGCTGCTGGTCGCCGCGCGCGCCCTGCAGGGCCTAGGCGCTTCCGTCATGATGGCCCTGACCATGGCCTTTGTCGGCAGCACCGTGCCCAAGGCGCAGACGGGCAGCGCCATGGGCCTGCTCGGCACCATGTCGGCCGTCGGCACCACGCTCGGTCCCGCACTGGGCGGCCTGCTGATCGCGCAGTTCGGCTGGCAAGCCATTTTCCTCGTCAACGTGCCACTGGCCGGCGTGGCGCTGCTGATGGCATGGCGCTTCCTGCCGGCCGACCAGCGCGGCGCGCACGCCAGGCGTCCCGTCTTCGACCACCGCGGCACGCTGCTGCTGGCGTTGACCCTGGCCGCCTATGCGCTGGCCATGACCCTGGGCCGCGGCCATTTCGGCATGCGCAACGTGGCGCTGCTGCTGGCAGCCTGCGTGGGCGGCGCCCTGTTCGTGTATGTGGAACTGAAGGCGCCGGCGCCGCTGATACGCCTGGCCATGCTGCGCGCGCCCGTGCTCAGCGCAGGCCTGGCGACCAGCATGCTGGTGTCGACGGTCATGATGTCCACCCTGGTGGTCGGCCCCTTCTACCTGGCGCGCGGCCTGGGCCTGGGCACGGCCGTCACCGGCATGGTGCTGGCCGCCGGACCGCTGGTGGCGGCGTTCTGCGGCGTGCCGTCCGGCTGGCTGGTGGACCGCTACGGCGCGCAGCGCATGGGCGGCGCGGGCCTGTGCGGCGCGACCGCTGCCTGCCTGGCGCTGTCCCTGCTGCCCGCCAGCCTGGGCATCCCCGGCTACGTCGCGCCGATCATGCTGCTCACGGCCAGCTACGCGCTGTTCCAGGCAGCCAACAATACCGCCGTGATGGGCGACATCGTTCCCGACCAGCGCGGCCTCATCTCCGGCATGCTCAATCTGTCGCGCAATCTGGGCCTCGTCACGGGTGCCTCCGTGATGGGCGCCATCTTCGCTTTTTTTGCCAGCGCCAGCGATATCGCCAGCGCCCAGCCAGCCGCCATGATCCGTGGCATGCACGCCACCTTTGCCGTCGCCAGCGCGCTGATACTCGCCGCGCTGGCCATTTTCGCGCTCGGCCGCGCCCTGGCCAAGCCCCCTACGCCTTCTGGAGACCCCGCATGATGCGCCCCCGTCCGATCCCGTCCCTGCCCGTCCCGCTGTTACTGCTGCTGGCCCTGGCCTGCAGCGCCACCTTGTCCGGCTGCGGCCGTTCCCAGGCCGCGCCTGGCGGCCCGCCGCCCAAGCCCACCGTTTCCGTGGCCCTGCCGGAAACGTCGATGGTGCAGGCGACCCTCGACTACACGGGCCGCATCGAGCCGTCGCAGCGCGTGGAAGTGCGCTCGCGCGTGTCGGGCTATCTGCAGCAGATCGCCTTTCGCGATGGCCAGCAGGTCAAGGCCGGCGATGCGCTGTTCGTCATCGACCCGCGTCCCTTCGCGGCGGCGCGCGACCGCGCCCAGGCCAGCCTGGCCCAGGCCAATGCGCGCAGCAAGCTGGCAACGGCCCAGTTCGAGCGCAGCAGCCGGCTGCAGCAAACGGGCGCGGCCAGCACCGAGGAACTGGAACGGGCGCGCGGCGAGCTGGAAGGCGCGCAGGCGGCCGTCATGCTGAGCAAGGCGGAATTGCGCAGCGCCGAACTGGAGCTGTCCTTCACCACCATGCGCGCTCCCATCGCCGGCACGGTGTCGGACCGCCGCGTCGATGTCGGCAACTACGTGGCCGGCGGCGCGGCGCAGAGCGGCGTGCTGACCACCATCGTTGCGCACAGCCCCGTGCGCGCCATGGTCGACCTGTCGGAAGCGGATTTCCAGCGCCTGCGCCAGCAAAGCAAGCTTCCGGGCAAGGTGCAGCTGGCGCTCGATGGCGGCGGCCCCGCCCAGGATGCAACCGTCGACTTTGTCGACAACGAGATCAGCGCCCGCTCGGGCACGGTGCGCCTGCGCGCCAGCCTGGCCAACGCCGACCGCGCCGTCATGCCGGGCAGCTTTGCGCGCGTGCGCATTCCCGTCGGCGCGGCGCAAGAACGCCTGCTGGTGCCCGACGCCGCCATCCTCAGCGACCAGAACAAAAAGATGGTGTTCGTCGTGGACGCGGCGGGCAAGGTGGCGCCGCGCAAGCTGGAACTGGGCGGCCTGCAGGGCGACAAGCAGATCGTGCTCTCCGGCCTCACGCCGCAGGACAGGGTCATCGTCTCCGGCGCGGCCAAGGTGCGGCCGGGCGACCAGGTGCTGGTGGCGACTCCCCGCGCCAACGGCGCATAAGGAGAGACCATGCGTTTTTCCCAATTTTTCATCCGCCGTCCCGTGTTTGCCATCGTGCTGTCTATCCTGATCACGCTGGTGGGCGCGGTGTCGGCCATGCGCCTGCCGATCTCGGAGTTTCCCGAGATCGTGCCGCCCACGGTCACGGTGAAGGCCAACTACCCGGGCGCCTCGGCGCAGGAAATCGCCGATACCGTCGCCGCGCCGATCGAACAGGAAATCAATGGCGTCGACGGCATGCTCTACATGTCCTCGCAATCGGTGGGCGACGGCAAGCTGACCATCAGCGTGGTGTTCAAGCCGGGCACCAACGTCGAGCAGGCCCAGTCGCTGGTGCAGAACCGCGTGGCGGTAGCCGAAGCACGCCTGCCCGAAGCCGTGCGCCGGCTGGGGCTGGCCGTCAAGAAGGCCTCGCCCGACCTGCTGATGGTGGTGCTGTTCGATTCGCCGAAAGGCACGCGCGACCAGCAGTACATCTCCAACTTCATCGGCACCGCCATCAAGGACAAGCTGGCCCGCGTTGAAGGCGTCGGCGACATCTACACGCGCGGCGCGCGCGACTTCTCGATGCGCATCTGGCTCGACCCGGCGCGCGTGGCCTCGCTGGGCCTGACGGCGCCGGAAGTGATCGCCGCCGTGCGGCAAGCCAACTCGCAGGTCGCCGCGGGGGTATTGAACCAGCCACCGGGCGGCAGCGACGGTGCCTACCAGGTGCAGGTGCAGGCGCAAAGCCGCTTGCGCGACGTGGCCGAATTCGAAGCGATCGTCGTGGCCGCCCATGCCGATGGCGGCGTGGTGCGCCTGCGCGACGTGGCGCGCGTCGAGATGGGCGCGCAGGATTACACGGAAAGCGGCTTTGTCGACAACCGCACGGCCATCGCGCTGGGCATCAGCCTGCTGCCCGGCTCGAACGCGCTGGCCACGGGCGACCGCGTGCTGGCCCAGCTGGCGAAGATGGAAGCCGATTTCCCGCAGGACGTCGCCTACCACGCCTACTACAACCCGACCGAATTCATCCGCTCCTCGATCGACAAGGTGCGCGACACCATCTTCGAGGCGGCACTGCTGGTGTGCCTGGCCATGCTGCTGTTCCTCGGCTCGTGGCGCGCCGCCATCATTCCCATCCTGGCCATTCCCGTGTCCCTGGTCGGCACCTTCACGGTGCTTGCCGCGATGGGCTATACCCTGAATACCCTGTCGCTGTTCGGCCTGGTGCTGGCGATCGGCATCGTCGTCGATGACGCCATCGTGGTGGTGGAAAACGTCGAGCGCCACATGGAGGAAGGCATGAGCCCCGTCGCCGCGGCGCAGCGCAGCATGAACGAGGTGGGCTTCGCCCTGGTCGCCATCGCGCTGGTGCTGGTGGCGGTGTTCGTGCCGACGGCCTTCATCGATGGCATCTCCGGCATGTTCTACCGCCAGTTCGCCGTCACCATCGCCGCCTCCACCGTGATCTCGGCGCTGGTCTCGCTGACGCTGTCGCCGGCCCTGGCCGCGCTGCTGCTCAAGCCGCAGCACGATGCCAACAGCCTGGGCGCGCGCTGGATGACCATCTTCAACCGCGGTTTTTCCCGCCTGACAGGCGGCTATGTGCAACTGACCGGGCGCATACTCTCGCGGCGCTGGCTGATGCTGCCCGTGTACCTGGTGCTGGCGGGCCTGACCCTGTGGCGCCTGGACGTGACGCCGCGCGGCTTCGTGCCGCAGCTGGACCGCGGCTATGCCATCGTCTCGATCCAGCTGCCGGCCGGCTCGACCCTGGCGCGCACCAGCGAAGTGGTGCAGGACGCCACGGCCCGCCTGATGAGCCACCCCGGCGTGGCCCACACGGCCGCCTTCGTCGGCACCGACGGCGCCACGTTTACCTCGGCGCCCAACACGGCCGTCATCTTCACCATGTTCAAGGACTTCGGCGCGCGCGCCAGCGATGGCCTGGATGGCCCGGCCATGCTGGGCGCCATGCGCGCCAGGCTGGCGCCCATCAGCGCGGCGCGCGTGATGGTGATACCCCCGCCTTCCGTGCCCGGCATCGGCACCGGCGGCGGCTTCAAGCTGATGCTGCGCGACACGGGCGGCCTGGGACCGCAAGCGTTGCAGGCGGCCGCGCGCGGCATCGCCGAGGAAGCGGGGAAACTGCCCTCGGTGATGGGCGCCTTCACGCCGTTCAACGCCATGAGCCCGCAGATCAAGGTTGAACTGGACCGCACCAAGGCCGAGTACCTGGGCGTGCCGCTGCTGCGCGTCAACGAGACCCTGCAAAGCTACATGGCGCCCGTGTTCGTCAACGACATGAATCTGATGGGCCGGGTCTGGCGGGTCACCGCGCAGGCGGACGCGCCCTACCGGCGCAGCGTGGCCGACCTGGCCGCACTGAAGACACGCGCCGCCAACGGCGACATGGTGCCGCTGGGCAGCGTGGCCACCTTCAGCGAAGGCACGGCGCCGTTCCGCGTGCCGCGCTACAACCTGTATCCCGCCGCCGAAATCCAGGGCAGCACCAAGCCTGGCTACTCGACGGGGCAAACCATCGCCGCGATGGAAGAGCTGCTCAAGGCGCGCCTGCCGGCCGGCTTCGACTACGAGTGGACGGAACTGGCGCTGCAGGAAAAACACGCGGGCGGCAGCACCGGCATGGTGCTGGGCCTGGCCGTGCTGCTGGTGTACCTGCTGCTGGCAGCCCTGTTTGAAAGCTGGCTGCTGCCCCTGTCCGTTGTGCTGATCGTGCCCAGCTGCGTGCTGGCCACGCTGATCGGGGTATCGTGGCGCGGCCTGGACAACAACGTGCTGACGCAGATCAGCATCGTGGTGCTGATCGGCCTGGCTGCCAAGAATGCCATCCTGATCGTCGAATTCGCGCGCCAGGCGATGGCGGCCGGCGCCGATGCGCGCGAAGCGGCCATCGCCGCCGCCCGCACGCGTCTGCGGCCCATCCTGATGACCTCACTGGCTTTTTTGCTGGGCGCGATACCGCTGATGCTGTCTTCCGGGGCGGGCGCGGAAATGCGCCAGTCGATGGGCACGGCCGTCTTCGCCGGCATGCTGGGCGTGACCTTGTCGGGCCTGTTGTTTACGCCCTTGTTTTTCACTTTGCTGAGCAGACGCCGCCCGGCGCCTGCCGCGCGCACGGTCGCGCTGGGAGAAGCCGCATGAGCCGCATGATTCACTTGAACACGCGCCACGCCGCGCCGCTGCTGGCGGCCACCATGCTGGCCCTGGCCGGCTGCAGCGTCGGCACGCCCACGGCCACGCGGGCGCTCGACACGGCGCAGCTGCCGGTCCTGCCCTCGGCCGCCGGCGCACCGGAGCTGCAGGCCGGCGCGCCGCCCGCGCTGTGGTGGCAAGAACTGGGCGATGCCAGGCTGGAGCAGCTGGTCCAGCGCGCCTGGCAAGACAATTACGACGTGCGCATCGCCACCGCGCGCCTGGCCAGCGCCAGCGAGTTCGCGCAAGCGGCGCGCGGCGCCCGCCTGCCGGCGGTAGATCTTGATGCCCAGGCCGGACGCGCGCGCCTGGCGGCGATCGAGAGCAGCGACGGCCAGCCGCACATCGCCTCGCCGGTGCAGTGGAACGCCATCTTCAGCTGGGAGCTCGACCTGTTCGGCCGCGTGCGCCACAGCATCGCCGCGGCCGAGGCTTCGGCGGACGAACGCGCCGCCGTGCGCGACGACGTGCGGCGCCTGATCCTGGCGCAGGTGGTCGATGCCTACCTGGTGCTGCGCGGCGCGCAGCAGATGCGCGCCAGCCTGCAGGAGCAATTATCGAACCAGTCCGGCACCTTGCGGCTGGTGCGCGAGCGCGAGAACGCGGGCCGCGCCGCGCCGGCCGAACGCATGCGCGCCGAGGCGCAGATGCGCCTGGCCAGTGCCCGCCTGCCCAGCCTGAACTTTGATGAGCGCGTGGCGCGCAACCGGCTGGCCACCCTCACGGGACAGCGCCTCGATGCGCCGGAACTGGCGGCGCTCGACCAGCCGATGCCGCTGGCGCTGCCGCAATCCTTGCTGACGGACGAACCGGCCCATTTGCTGCTGCGCCGGCCCGACGTGCGCGCGGCCGAGCGCGCGCTGGCGGCGGCCAGCGCCCGCGAAGGCGCCGCCATCGCCGAGCGCTTCCCGCGCATCAGCCTGGGCGCGCTGTTCGGCGCCTCCGGCGTGGCCGGCGACTGGAATGGCAGCGATGCGGCGCGCTGGCATGCGGGCGCCGCCTTTTCCCTGCCGCTGTTCGATGGCGGCACGCGCCGCGCCCGCGCGCGCGCAGCCGGCGCCGAAGTGCTGGCCGCGCAGGCCGGCTTCGACAAGGCGCTGGCGCTGGCACTGGAGGAAACCGACAGCGCCATCGCGCAATGGGTACAGCTGCGCAGCCGCCACGCGGAACTGCGCGAGGCGCACCAGCTGGCGCAGGAGAGCGCGCGCCTGGCAAGGGTGCGCTACCAGGAAGGCGCGGAAAGCCTGCTCGGCGTGCTCGAAGCGGAACGTATTGCGCTGGCCACGCAGGAGCAGCTGGTGACAGCCCACCGCGACGTGGCCATCGCCACGGCCCGTGGCTACACGGCCATGGCGGGCGGCTTCGACGGGCCCGTGACGCGCTAGGATGACGCTGCCGGCGGCGTCAGGCGGCGCCTGACTGGCCGGCGCAGGCGTCGACCACGCAGCCGCGCAGCCAGCGGTGGGCGGGGTCGGCGTCCATGCGTGGATGCCACATCAGGGAGACGGTCAGATCCGGCATGCGCAGCGGCAGCGCAAAGCTGAACATGCCGGCGCGCAGATTGCCCGTATGCCGTTCCGGCACGGTGGCGATCAGGTCGGAACCGGCGGCCAGCGCCAGCGCCGCCGTGAAGCCGCCGACGATGCTGGCGATCGTGCGCTGCAGTCCCAGCGCCGCCAGCGCGTCGTCCATCGGCCCCGTATCCTGGTCGCGCCGCGCCACCAGCACATGCTGGCCGGCCGCATAGCGCTCGGCGCTGATCTCGCCCTGGGCCAGCGCATGGCCGCTGCGCACCACGCCCACGAAACGGTCGCCGAACAGCCTGCGCGTGCGCACTTCCGGGCTGGTGAAATTGCCGATCACGCCCGTCTCCAGGTCGATGCTGCCCTCGCGCAGCTGCACGCTTTCACGGTCGACCTTTTGCACGAAACGCAGGCGCACGCCGGGCGCTTGCGCGCCGATATGCGCAAGCAGCGCAGGACCGAAATTTTCCACGAAACCGTCGCTCGAACGCAGCGTGAAGGTCTGCTCCAGCTGGCGCGGATCGAGCCGCTGCGCCGGTCCCAGCACGGCCAGCGCCTCGCCCACCAGCTGGCCCACCCGTTCGCGCAGCTCCAGCGCGCGCGGCGTGGGCACCAGTTCACGCCCGGCGCGCACCAGCAGCGGATCGCCGGTCGTCTCGCGCAGGCGCGCCAGGGCGCGGCTCATGGCCGATGGACTCAGGCGCAAGCGCCGCGCGGCGCGCGTGACGCTGCCTTCGGCAAGCAGGACATCGAGGGTGATTAACAGGTTCAGATCGGGTATCGACATAGTTTCTTACCTTAGCATGATTTGCTGGCGCCATGGCGCCAGACGCATGGATACATTGCGCGCCACACGCCTTCCGGCGCGCCCGGCGCGGCGCTACGATGGCTGCATCGCCACTTTGATCGACAACGACATGCCAGCCATTCTTGCTCCTTCATCCGCCCCAGCCTTCCGCACCAGTTACCACGCACTGGCATCGATGCCAGGGAGCACCCGGTGAGCCGCCTGCTGTCCTGGGCCGCGCGCTTCCTTGCGCCGGCCAGCGAAGCGCCGATCCAGGAGCAGGAGCAAGACGGCAGCGAAGGCAAGGCTGCGGCCGCGCCGGCCGATGCCTATCCTCTGGACGCCACCGGCTGGGGTACCTGCGGCTGGCCATTGTAGGCACGCCTCTACCTCAGCACGCGCGCCCGCCATCACTCGCCTGCACCAGCAAGCCATCGGCCAGCCAGCGCAGCAGCAAGGGCGCCGGCGCGAACGGCGTGCAGCCGTTGCCCTTCAGGTGCGCCTGCTGCGCCGCCGCCAGCGCAGCGCCCAGGGTGGACCCGCCAGCCAGCACGTCCAGCGCCGCCGCTTCCACCGCGTCGATCTCGCGCACCTGCGCCGACCAGCCGTGGCGGTACACGAGTGCCAGCGTCTCGCCCCATGCATCAGGCGGCATGGCATGCCGCGCCGCGGCGTCGTGCGCCAGCCAGATCGCCGCCGCGCGCCAGGGCGAACGGTACGGCACGGCCGCCGGATGCAGCGCCAGCTGCCAGGCATCGACCTGGCCCGCCCCGGCCGCCTGCACGTCGCGCAAGGTCAGCGCAGCGGCATCGGGCGCCCCATGGGCTTCATGCAGCAGCCACTCCAGGCGCGCCACGTCGGCAAAATAGCCATGCGCGGCGGCCGGCGGCCAGGCGGCAAGAAACACCGGCAGGCTGACGCCGAAACGGGCCAGGTCGGCGCTGCGCGACGGATGCGCATCGCCGTAGGCATGCGCCATGGCCAGGAACCAGGAGGCGCCGCCCAGCGCGCGCAGCACCGGATATACGAGCTCCAGCGAGCGCGCGTGATGCTGGCGCAGCGCCTGGCCATAGCGCGCCAGGGCGCTGGTGCTGCGCGCATCGGTGTCCAGCCACGGCGCCAGCGCGCAGGCATCCGGCGTGTGCGCGCTGATCTGCGCGCCGAACGCGGCCTGCAGGCGCGCCAGCTCCTCAAGCGTCATCGCACGCCGCCAGGCCCGCCGGCGCGAGCACCTCGCCGGCAAGCTCCCGCGCGCGGGCCACTTCGTCGAGCAAGGTGGCGAAGGGCGGCAAGTTGGTATCCCATTCGACCAGGGTGGGCAGCGGACCGTAGCGGCGCAAGGCGGCCCGGTACAGTTCCCACACGGCAGCGGCCACGGGCGCGCCGTGGTGGTCGACCAGCAGGCCGCCATCTTCGCAGTGGCCGGCCAGATGCAATTCGCCGATCAGGCCCGGCGCCAGCGCCGCCATCGCGGCCAGGGCATCCTCGCCGTGGTTGCATTGATTGACATACAGATTATTGATGTCCAGCAGCACGCCGCAACCGGTACGGCGCGCCACGCAGGCGAGGAACTCCGTCTCGCCCCAGCTGTCGCCGGGAAAACGCAGATAGGTCGAGACGTTCTCCAGCAGGATGCGACGGCCTAGTACCTCCTGCACCAGGTCGACGCGCCGGCAAACCAGTTCCAGGCTGGCACCGTTCAGCGGCAGCGGCAGCAAGTCGTTGAGTATCGCCTCGCCAGTGGCGCCCCAGCACAGGTGCTCGGACACCAGCATCGGCTCGATGCGCGCGGCCAGGCGCGCGATGCGCTCCACGTGCGCGCGCGAAAAGCCGTGCACGGAGCCGAGGCCCATGCCGACGCCATGCAGCGAAACGGGATAATCGGTGCGCAGCGTCTCGAGCACGTGCAGGTCCCAGCCGCCTTCGGCCAGGTAGTTCTCGCTGTGGACCTCGAGCCAGTCCACGGGCTGGCGCCGCGCCAGCATGTCGCGGTAATGCGCGCCGCGCAGGCCGATGCCCACCAGGGGCGCGGCCTGCGCCACCTCGCGCATCAGGGCAAGCCGCGCGTGCCCGCCGGCGCCGCGCCGCCCTTGGCCGCCGTGCCGGGCGCCGCGTCCATCTCGCGCACCACGCGCAGGCCGATCCAGCCGCGCCGCCCTTCCGCGCCCAGGCCCAGGCGGGTGGCCGCGCGCACGAAGTTCGGCGTGTCGGTCCAGGAGGCGCCGCGCGCCACGCGCTTCTTGCAAGCCGCTTCATCCCACACGCGGCCATCTTTCGGCGCGCCTTCGTAGTCGCTGTGCCAGCAATCGGCCGTCCACTGCCACACGTTGCCCAGCACGTCGTACAGCCCTGCCGGATTGGGCGCGTAGCTGCCCACGGGCGCCGTGGTGGGCCAGTTGCCCGAACCGGATACCACGCCGCCGCAATGCTTCTGCTGCGGACAGTCGTCGGGGCCGTACTTGGCGTCGCCGCGCGTGATGTCCTCGCCCCACCAGCGCGCCGTGACGGTGCCTGCGCGCGCCGCATATTCCCACTCGGCCTCGGTGGGCAGGCGGTAGCGCGCCCCGCTCTTTTTCGACAGCCAGCGCAGATAGCTTTGCGCATCGTTCCAGCTGACGTTGACGGCCGGGCGCGTGCCGCGTCCCCAGCCTTCGTCTGACGGCCGGTAGCCGTCACAGCCGCCATCCTGGATGCAGGCGTCAAACTGCTCGAACGTCAGGCTGAAGCGGCCGATGGCAAACGGCTGCAGGATCTCGACCGGGTGCTGGCCTTCATTGCCGAAGCGCCCGCTCTCGCCAGGCGGCGATCCCATGAGGAAGCGCCCGGCCGGCAGCGGCACCATCTCCGGACACGCGCCGTCGCAATCGCGGAACGACTTGCCGGCGGCCACGGGGGTGGTCAGGCTGGGGTCGATGGCGTCCGGCTTTTGCCTGGACAAATAGGCGGACAGGTTGGCGATATCGCCATCCGTCAGGGGCGCGACAGCCGTGTTCATCAGGGGGCTGACGCGCGCATGCGAACGGAAGGCGCGCAGCTGGCTATCCAGGTAGGCCAGGTTCTGCCCGGCCAGCTTCGGATAATCGGCGACGGCGGCATTGCCCTTGGGGCCATGGCAGGCGGCGCACGCCGGCAGCGCGCGCGCCGCGTCACCCTCGTGGTACAGCGCATCGCCCGCCGCCACATCGGCCGGTGGGCCAGTCCTGGCGGGCGCCGCGCCCGGGCAGGCCAGCGGTGCCGCTTCCACCTTGCCGCCCAGCGCCGTGCACGTGCCGGCCGGAACGGTCATCCATTCGCCAGGATCGCGGTCGACGGTCGCCATGCCCGAACACAAATGGAAGCAGGTGGTATTGGCGCATTCATTCTGGCCGGCCTTGGCCACGCCATAGCAGATTTCGCTCTTGGCGGCGGCCTTTTTTTCCGGCGCCTGCGCCGGCGCGGGGAGCGCCACGGCCAGGGCGCAGGCCGCGGCCACGGCCGCCTGTACCAGCGCCTGCCGGTTCTGCGGCTGCGGCACTGGCGCTGGCGCTGGCGGCGTGGCGGCCTTGCTTGTCGTTGATACTTGCACCATGCGGTGGCTTCCTTTTCAAAAATGCCGGCAGGCGCCGCCAGCGGCGCGCCTGCCATGCCGTGTCAGTCGTTGTTAAGTCGATGTATCAGTCATAGTGCGCGCTCGCTTCGATCAGCTCGATGCGGTAGCCGTCGGGGTCCTGCACGAAGGCGATGACATTGCTGCCGTGTTTCATCGGCCCCGCCTCGCGCGTGACCGTGCCGCCATGCGCGCGCACCCTGGCGCAGACGCTGGCCGCATCGTCGACCGCCAGGGCCAGGTAGCCGTAGGCGTCGCCGTGGGTGTACGCTTGCCGGTCCCAGTTATGCGTCAGTTCAATGGCGGCGTGCGCCGGCGCTTCGCCATAGGCGACAATGGCGCGCGTAAAGCGCGCATCCGGATAGTCGTGGCGCCGCTGCAGGGTCATGCCCAGGGCGTCGCGGTAAAAATGCAGCGCGGCGTCGAGGTCGGCGACGCGCAGCATGCAATGAAGTATGCGCATGGTGTGATGGCTCAATCAAATTGGGACAAGGGGTCAGGCTACGCGCTGCTGTGGCAAGACAGCTTCCATGGCCGGTTCGTCCGGCACCGGCAGGTAGCGGGCGCCGGCCTGGTAGCGCTGGACGAACTGGCCGAAGTCGCCGCTGTCGGCGCGTTCCACGCGCTCCTGCTCGGCCAGCGAGGCATCGGCCTGCGCCGTGAAGCGCGCCAGCGCCGCAGGCGCCAGGGGACGGCCGCGAAAATGCGCCGCGTGCGCCGCGCTCTGGCGCAGGGCGAACGCGTCGAAACTGCCTTGCTCGGCACGGATCGCCGCCAGCACGCGCGCCGAAGGCGTCAGCGCCACGTCCGCCAGCTTGGCGCGCTGCGCCGCCAGCGCCGTGGCGCAATCATCGCCGCCGCGCGCCTGGTCCAGCAGCGCGGCCATGGGGGCAATGCGATCGAGCAGCTCGCCAGCCCACGCCTGCAGGCTGAGCTGTTCGCCGTGGCGCTCCAGCAGCAGTCCCGGACGGCGCCCTTCCTTGACGGTGCGGGCGAAATTCTCGGTGTTCTCGCGGCTTTCCGCATGGCCGGTGAGCGGGCTGTCCTGCAGCGCGCAAAACAGCAGAAAGGCGTCGAGGAAGTGACAGGCTGGCGCGCCGATGCCCAGCGGCTCGAACGGGTCGACATCGAGGCAGCGCACCTCCACGTACTGCACGCCGCGCTGGGCCAGCGCATGCAAGGGGCGCTCGCCGCTGTGCGCCACGCGCTTGGGGCGGATCGCCGAGTAGTACTCGTTCTCGATCTGCAGGCGGTTGGTATTGATCTGCACCCACTGCCCCTCGCGCCGCGTGCCCAGCTCGACATACGGCAGGTACGGATGGTTCATCGCCGCCGCCAGGCTGGTGATATAGCTGTCGAGCGTGTTGTAGTCGGGGGTCAGGCCGGCCTGGGCATCGTTCTGGTAGCCCATGTCGCTCATGCGCAGGCTGGTGGCGTACGGCAGGTACAGGGTATCGGCCGACAGCTGCTCCAGCGGGAAGTCGCCGCGTCCCGGGAAATGCGCCGACAGGGCTGGCGCGGCGCCGAACAGATACATCAGCAGCCAGCCATAGCGGCGGAAGTTACGGATCAGCCCGACATAGCTTTCCGACTGAAACTGCATCGCCGTGCGGCCATCGCCCTCGTCCGCGCGCAGGCGCTCCCACAATGCGGGCGGCAGCGAGTAGTTGTAGTGGATGCCGGCGATGCACTGCATGCTTTTGCCATAGCGCAGCGCCAGGCCGCGCCGGTAGACATGCTTGAGCATACCGATGTGCGAATTGCCGTACCAGGCGATCGGAATGTCGGGGTCGGCGGGCAGGCGGCACGGCATCGAGTGGCTCCACAGCATTTCGTCGCCCAGTCCGCTGAAGACGAAACGGTGCAAGGCGTCGTAGCCGTCCAGCATGGCGGCCGTATCCTGCTCGGGCGGCGTGATCAGCTCGATCAACGCCTCCGCATAGTCGGTCGTGATGGTGGGATGGGTCAGGGCCGCGCCCAGCGCCAGCGGATGCGCCGTGGCGGCTAGGCGACCGCGGCCATCCACGCGCAGCGCTTCGCGCTCGATGCCGCGCAATCCCTGGGCCAGCAGCGCATGTCCGTCCGCGCCTGCCAGCAGCGCCATGCGGCGCGTCAATAATGAACTCATAGCTGTGCTGCCTTTACAAAAAAACATCGTTCGGCTTTCCATCTCGACGCCGACGATAAGCCCCAAGCCCCGCACCACACAACTCGCAAATCCTGAGTGCGGGGATCAGAAACACTGATGCCAGGGGCCAGGCACCCGGATTTCCAAGGCCTGCGCCCGGCACCGGCGTTCGCATCAGTGTTATTGAGTGCTGCACTCAGCATTTGCGAATTGCGCCGTCCCGCGCGGCCCCTTATCTTGATAAACGAATATCAATAGACGGAAAAGTTTGGTTGCGCCGGCATCGCAGCGCCGGCGCGCCCCTCTTCCGTATCCGGCGCGCCGACACGGCAGCGTGCTCAAGACACATGCATGCGTGCATGCGGCATGCAAGCCAACAAGGAAGCCGACAAGGCGATGGGAGAACACAGGTGGAAGTGATGGACAAGATGGTCGCGGACGACCCGGGCGTTGTACGCCTGAGCACTTATGCGCTGGAGGACAACTTGCTGGCACGCGGCGGCAGCGTCTTCCTGACCGGCACCCAGGCACTGGTGCGCCTGCCGCTGATGCAGCGCTGGCTCGACCGCGAGCGGGGCCTGAACACGGCCGGCTTCATCAGCGGCTACCGGGGCTCGCCGCTGGGCGGCTACGACCAGGCGCTGTGGCGCGCGCGCGGCGTGCTGGAAGCGCAGCAGATCCGTTTCCTGCCCGCCATTAACGAAGAGCTGGCAGCCACCGCTGTGCTGGGCAGCCAGCAGGTCGAGACCGATCCCCAGCGCACGGCCGATGGCGTGTTCGCCCTCTGGTACGGCAAGGGGCCGGGCGTCGACCGGGCCGGCGATGCGCTCAAGCATGGCAATGTGTACGGTTCCTCCCCGCACGGCGGCGTGCTGGTGGTGGCCGGCGACGACCACGGCTGCGTCTCGTCATCGATGCCGCACCAGAGCGATTTCGCCATGCAGGCGTGGAGCATGCCCATCGTCAATCCGGCCAGCATCGCCGAATACCTGGAATTTGGCCTGTACGGCTGGGCGCTGTCGCGCTTTTCCGGCATGTGGGTGGGCTTCAAGGCCATTTCCGAAACGGTGGAAAGCGGCGCCACGGTCGACCTGGACGGCCTGTGCACGCGCTTCGAGCAGCCGGCCGACTACACGGTGCCGGCCAGCGGCCTGCATTACCGCTGGCCCGACCTGCCCGGCCTGCCCATCGAGACGCGCCACGCGCACAAGCTGGCCGCCGTGCACGCGTTCGCGCGCGCCAACAGCATCGACCGCCTGCTGTGTCCCAGCCCGCAAGCCGATATCGGCATCGTCACCTGCGGCAAGGCGCATCTCGACGTGCTCGAAGTGCTGCGGCGCCTGGGCCTCAGTCTCGATGTGCTGGAACGCGCCGGCGTGCGCCTGTACAAGGTGGGCCTGAGTTTTCCGCTGGAAGCCGAACGCCTGGCGCAGTTCAAGGCGGGCTTGCGGGAAATCCTCGTCATCGAGGAAAAGGGGCCGCTGGTGGAGCAGCAGATCCGCACCCTGTTCTACAACCTGCCGGACAGCGCCCGCCCGCTGGTGCTGGGCAAGCTCGATGCCGGCGGCGCGCCGCTGCTGCCGGCGCAGGGCGAACTGCGCCCGTCGCGCATCGCCGGCGTGCTGGCGGCCTGGCTGGCGCGGCACAAGCCGGCGCTCGACCGCCGCGCCCTGCTGCCCGGCTTCGCGCCCGCCGCGCTGCTGGCCAATGCGGCCGACGGCGTGCGGCGCCAGCCTTATTTTTGTTCCGGCTGCCCGCACAACAGCTCGACCAAGGTGCCGCAGGGTTCGCGCGCGCAAGCCGGCATCGGCTGCCATTTCATGGCCTCGTGGATGGAGCGCGATACCACCGGGCTGATACAGATGGGCGGCGAAGGCGTCGACTGGGTGGCGCACTCGATGTTCAGCACCACCCCGCACGTGTTCCAGAACCTGGGCGACGGCACGTATTTCCACTCGGGCTTCCTGGCCATCCGCCAGGCCATCGCCGGGCGCGCCAATATCACCTACAAGATTTTATACAACGACGCCGTGGCCATGACGGGCGGCCAGCCCATCGACGGCAGCCTGACGGTCGACGCCATCGCCTGGCAAGTGCATGCCGAGGGCGCCAAGGCGATTGCCGTGGTCAGCGACGCGCCGGAAAAATACGCGGGCTTGCACGGCCGCTTCCCGCCGCCCGCCACCTTCCACGGACGCGAAGAGCTCGACCAGGTGCAGCGCCGCCTGCGCGAGGTGAAGGGCGTCACCGTGCTGATTTACGACCAGACTTGCGCGGCCGAGCTGCGCCGGCGCCGCAAGAAAAAGGAATTGCCCGATCCGCCACGCCGCATGGTCATCAACAGCGCCGTGTGCGAGGGATGCGGCGATTGCGGTGTCCAGTCGAACTGCCTGTCCATCGTGCCCCTGGAAACGGGCTACGGCCGCAAGCGCGCCATCGACCAGTCGTCCTGCAACAAGGATTATTCCTGCGCCAACGGCTTTTGCCCCAGCTTCGTCTCCGTGCGCGGCGGCGCCTTGCGCAAGGCAGCCGACGCCGCCATCGATCCGCAAGCCCTGCGCCGCGCCGCGGTCGCCCTGCCCCTGCCCGCGCCGCATGCCTGGCACGGCCCGTTCAACCTGCTGGTGACAGGGGTGGGCGGCACGGGCGTGGTGACGGTGGGCGCGCTCGTTTCCATGGCCGCGCACCTGGAGGGCAAGCAAGCCTCGGTGCTCGACTTCATGGGCTTTGCGCAAAAGGGCGGCGCCGTGCTGTCCTTCGTGCGCCTGGCCCTGGCCGGCCAGGATCTGCACCAGGCGCGCATCGACATCGGCCAGACCGATGCCATGCTGGCCTGCGACATGGTGGTCGGCGCCAGCGCCGACGCGCTGCAGACCCTGCGCCACGGCCACACGCGCGTGGTCGCCAACACGCACCAGTTCCCCACCGCCGCCATGGTGCGCGATCCGGATGCGCCGCAGCATGCGGGTGCCCTGATGGACAAGCTGCGCCACGCCGTCGGCGTGGAACACATCGCCGAATGCAACGGCCAAATGCTGGCGCGCCAGCTGATGGGCGACACCATCATGGCCAATATACTGCTGATGGGCTTTGCGTGGCAGCGCGGCCTGATCCCCGTCGGCCTGGCGGCGCTGGAACGGGCCATCGAATTGAATGGCGTGGCCGTCGCCGCCAACAAGGCGGCCTTTGCCGCCGGCCGCCTGGCCGCCTGCGGCGCGCCCCTGCTGCAAGGCGTGGCCGCGGGTCCGCTGGCGGAAGACGCCAGCCTGGGCGCGCTGGTGGAACAACGCAGCGCCATGCTGGCGCGCTACCAGAACGCGGCGCTGGCGGAACGCTTCCAGGCGTTTGTCGCGCGCGTGCGCGAGCGCGAAAGCGCCGTCTTCGGCGCCGATGCGCCGCCCGTGCTGACCCTGGCCGTGGCGCGCGGCTACAGCAAGCTGCTGGCCTACAAGGATGAATACGAGGTGGCGCGGCTGTTCTCGGACGGCCAGTTCCAGCGCGAGCTGCAGCAGCAGTTCGAGGGCGACGTGACGCTCACCTTCCACATGGCACCGCCGCTGCTGGGCAAGCGCAAGCGCGCCTTCGGCCCCTGGATGGGCAGGCTGCTGGCGCTGCTGGCCAGGGCCAGGGGGCTGCGCGGCACGCGGTTCGACGTGTTTGGCTACAGCGCCGAACGGCGCCGCGAGCGCCAGCTGATCACCGACTACACGGCACGCCTCGACGCCCTGCTGCCGCGCCTGAGCGCCGGGAACCTCGATTCCATCGTGGCGCTGGCCGAACTGCCGCAGGCCATCCGCGGCTACGGCCACGTGAAGCTGGCCAGCATCGATGCCGCCGAACTGCGCGCGCAGGCGCTGCTGGCCAGGCTGGAACAGCCGGCCGCTCCCGCCGTCCCCGCCGCGCCACACGCCCAGCAGCCTTTCCGCACCATCGCCATCCGGCGCTACCAGTAAACATGTTTTCCATTGACCACCACACGGCGCGGCGCCTTGCCGCGCCGGCGCGCCCAGGAGCCCAGCCTTGAAGTCCTTGTCCCTCGCCCTTCCCCTGCCCGTTGCGCGCCTGCGCGCGCTGGCCGCCATCGCCGCGCTGACGCTCGCCAGCGGCCTGGCGGCCGCGCTCTACCTGCCGGCCTCCATGGCCGGCGTGGTGGCGCTGCTGGTCTTTTGCATCAGCATGTGGGCCACGGCCCTGGTGCCCGAATACTGGCCGGCCCTGGCCTTCTTCCTGGTGGCGATGCTGTGCAATATGGCGCCCGCGCAAACCGTGTTCTCCGGCCTGCAGTCGACCACCTTCTGGCTGCTGTTCAGCGGCGCCGTGATGGGGGCGGCGATCGGCCACACGGGCCTGGGCAAGCGCGCGGCGGCCATCCTGTCGCGCATGCTGGGGCGGCGCTACGCGGGCGTCATCGCCGGCATCGTGCTGTTCAGCGTGGCGCTGGCCTTCGTCATGCCTTCAGGCATGGGCCGCGTGGTGCTGCTCATTCCCATCACCATGGCCGTGGCCGAGCATATCGGCTATGGCGCGGGCCATAACGGCCGCACGGGCATGCTGATGGCGGCCAGCTTTTCCAGCTTCCTGCCGACCTTCGCCATCCTGCCGTCGAACGCACCGAACATGATCCTGTCCGGCATGGCGGACAATCTATATGGCGTGCAGATCGCGTATGTCGACTACCTGCTGCTGCACTTCCCCGTGCTGGGCATCCTCAAGTCCGTCCTGCTGGTGCTGCTGATACTGTGGATGTTTCCCGCCGCCGATCCCGTGCGCGCGGCCGCGCCGGCGCAGCGGCAAGGTCCCATGTCGGCGCAGGAGACGGGACTGGCCGTGGTGCTGGGAGGCTGCCTGGCCCTGTGGATGACGGACGGCCTGCATCATGTGTCGCCGGCCTGGGTCGGCCTGGCCGCCGCCCTGGTCTGCCTGTGGCCGGCCGCCGACCTGACGTCGAAAAAATGCCTGAACCAGGAAATCAACTACGGTTCGCTGCTGTTCGTGGCCGGCGTGATGGGCCTGGGCGCGGTGATTTCGGAAAGCGGCCTGGGCGAAGCCGTGGTGCATGGCCTGAGCCGGCATGCGCGCTTTGCCACCGACACGCCGCTGTGGAACGCCGCCGTGCTGACGGTGATCTCGACGGTGGTGTCGCTGGTGACCAACCTGGCGGGCGTGCCGGCGACGATGACGCCGCTGGCGCAGGACCTGGCGGCCGTCACGGGCCTGCCGCTGATGACGGTGCTGATGACGCAAGTGCTGGCATTTTCCAATGTCTGCCTGCCCTACCAGGCGCCGCCCCTGATTTTCGCCATGCAGGCGGCCAGCCTTCCGGTGGCGGCCGTCACCCGCCTGTGCCTGAGCCTGTTCATCCTCAGCCTGCTGATACTCACGCCGCTGGACTTCGTATGGTGGCACGTGGTCGGCCTGCTGTAGCGCTGGCCCGCGGGCAGGAACTTTCTCACGAAAAGTAACAATTTACGCCATTTCAAGGGCTGGTGCGCGTCGCGCAAGTGACAGGGAGAAGGGAAAAGTCACAAATAATTACCCATCCTGCAGGCATTGTTAATGCGGTTTTCTTAATGAAATCACATATAATGCATAGTTGAAAAACAAATAAGAATATCTGAAATTTCACCCATATTTTAACTTAGTGGACCCGCCCCTCATGGAAATCCATCACCTGAAAACCTTCGCCACGGTGGCGCGCGAGGGCAGCATTACGCGCGCATCCGAACGGCTCTTCCTGAGCCAGCCCGCAGTCAGTGCCCATGTCAAGGCGATGGAGGATTATCTCGGCCTGACCCTGTTTGAACGCACGGCACGCGGCATGAGCCTGACCAGCAGCGGCCAGCGCATCCTGGCCAAGGCCGAACGCACGCTCAACATCCACCGCGAACTGCTCGACGAAGCCAACCACATCAAGGGCCGCCTGGCCGGCAAGCTGCGCATCGGCGTCGGCGGCCAGTCCAACAACGAAGCCATTGGCCGGCTGGTGCGGCGCTTTTCCGAGCACCATCCGGAAGTCGAGGTCTCGCTGGAGCACGGTAGTTCCACCGGCACCCTGAACGGCATCCGCAGCGGCACGCTCGACGCGGGTTTCTACAACGAGGCGCGCTCGCCCGACGATGACCTGATGACGATCGAAGTGGCGTGCTTCCCCGTCTACGTGGCGGCGCCTGCCGGCATGCTCGACACCACCCAGCCGCTCGACTGGAACGCGCTGGCCGAGCTGCCGTGGATCTTCGCGCCATCGAGCCTGTGCTGCGGCGGGGCCGCCGAGCACCTGTTCAAGACGCGCAATTTCCGTCCGCGCCGCATCATCAGCATCGACCGCGAAAGCGTCACCCGCTCGATGCTGGCCGAGCGCCTCGGCGTCGGCCTGCTGCATGGCGACACGGCGCTGGAAGCGCAGCGCCTCGGTGAAATCGACATCCTGTGCGTGGCACAGTCGTCCGTGCGCAATCTGTTCGCGCACCTGGCCTCGCGCGCCAGAGAGCCGATGTTCGAGGCGATCAATGATGCGCTGAGCGAATCGGGCATATTGGCGGCCTGAACCGCCAATATGCCGTGCGAGTGCCACAGCCAGCCCGGGAAACCTAGCGAGCCAGGCGCTGCATCTGATTGAAGATATTTTTGCGGTGCATTTCTTCGGTGCCGCCCACGCTGGCGAAAGCCAGGGCGTTTTTCATCAGCTCGGCCACGCGGCCGTTGTGATAGCCAAGACTGCCGTACAGCTTGACCAGGCTGGTAGCGCTGTTGATCAGGTCTTCGGATCCCACCAGCTTGGCGATGGAACAGCTCATCAACCCTTCCCGCTGGCCTGCCAGCAACTGCGACAGCGCGCCAAACGCCAGCCATCGCGAACGTTCCATGCCGATGCGGATATCGACCAGGCGCCGCTGCACGTACTGGTGGTTGTCGATGCTGCTATTGAAGCTGCTGCGGCTGGCCGCGTAGCGCATCGCCTCGTCCAGGTAGGGCGCGATCAGGTTGGCCGCCGCCAGGCCGTAATACAGGCGTCCCAGCGAAATGGTGTCGATCAGCGTGGCCAGGCCGCGACCGGGCGCGCCCAGCAGCTGCGACGGGCGCACGGCCACATCCTCGAAATGCAGGGCGCCGGTGGGCAGGTTGCGGTTGCCCAGCTTGTCGTCCACCAGGCCGGCGCGCAGGCCGGGCGTACCGCGGTCGACCAGCGCCAGCGCGATATTGTGCTCGTCCTTGTCCGCCAGGCGGCAGACGATCAGGGCGAAATCCATGATGGGCGCGTGCGCGATATTGTACTTGCCGCCATTGAGCACGTAGCCGTCGGCCGTGGCGCGCAAGGTGCTCTGGATGCTGCGCACGTCCGTGCCCGTGCCCGGCTCGGCGATGCCGGTGGCGCTGACGTCGCCGCGCAGGATGGCGCCGAAATAGCGGTCGCGCTGCCCTTCCGTGCCGTGCCGCTCCAGGCCCCGCACCATGCCGGCCTGGGCGATGACCGACAGCAGCAGCTCCGGCGCGCCGATGGTGGACGACAGGCCGTCGAGGGCGGCGGTAAAACTCCACCAGTCGCCCGTCGCGTGATCGCTGCCGGGCACGATCATGCGCCACAGACCGGCATCGCGCAGGCGCTGCCAGCCGTCAAAATCGAAACCTTCGGCGCGCGCGGCGGCGCCGGCGGCAATGTCGCTGCCGATGCCGGCGTAGCGCTGGCGTATCTCGCCCTGTTGCGGTGTAAACATCATGGTTAGCCTTGTTGGTCAATGAAAGAAAAAGGGCCGCGCAGGCGGCCCTGGCAGGTACGCCGGCCGTCAGTCCGACAGGACGACGGAGCGCCCGATGGCGCCGTGCAGGTCGAGGCAGCGCTCGAACCAGGTACTGACGGGATCGTCGGCCGGCAGCAAGGGATACGGCACGGTGATGCGCGCCCATTGCAGCACGCCGAACAGGATGTAGTCGGCAAACAGGGGCTGCGCGCCGCCCAGCCAGGGCTGCTTGGCCAGCACGCTGCGCAGCGGCGCGAATTTTTCCGGCAGGGCCGCCAGCTCGATGTGGCGGGTGGCCGAGGCCTCTTCCAGGGTCTTGCCGAAGCGTTTCTCGCGCGCCGCGCGGAAATACGCCTGGTCCGCCGGCGACATCAGCGCATGCATGTCCATGGCGGCGATGGCCGAGACGGGCGGATGGATGACCGTCTGGCTGAAGCTTTCGACGAAACGGGCCATGGCCTGGCCGCCCGGGCCGCCGAACAGGCTGGGACGGTCCGGATAGGCGCGCTCCAGGTGCACGGCGATTTCAAAGCTGTCGCCCTCGATGTGGCCGTTGTCGTTCAGCACCGGCACGCTTTTATAGCTGCCGTCCTCGATGCCGGCGATTTCCGCGAAGGAGACGGGCCGTACCTCGGCCTGCAGTTCCTTGTGCTTGAGTGCCATGATGATCTTCCACACATGGGGCGAATAATGACGGCGCCGGTCGGCGGCGCACAGGCTGTACAGGATGATGGACATGCGGTTCTCTCTGGTTGTGAAGGTCAGGCCGCGGCGCCGGTCAGCGCCAGGCGCTGCACGCCGCTGGCGGGGAAGCGTTCGCGCAGCAGCGCCAGCACCTGCTCGGGACTCGGCAGCGAGTGGTGGCCGTGCATGCGCTCGAGCAGCGGATCGAAATGGTCGCGCCAGACGGGGTCGATGATGATGTAGCCGTCCTCGCGCAGCTGCGCCAGGTTGCGCTGCACGGCCGGCTTGGCCAGCATCGGCCCGCCCATCACGGGGAACAGCAGCACGGGAAAGGTGGCGGCCAGGATCACGGTGGTCAGGCGGTTGCCGGAAAAGCCGTTTGCCACGGCCGCCAGCGTGTTCGCGGTGGCGGGCAGCACCAGCAGCAGGTCGTGCTCGGCGGCCAGGCGGCCTGGCTTGTCGGTCGGCCAATCCTGCGGCCGCTCGCCGCTGATGACGCGGTCGACGTACAGCGCGATCGATTCCGGCTTGAGGAAGTTGGTGGCATTCGGCGTCATCAGCACGCTCAGCTCGCAATCGAGGTGGTCCTTGATGATGCGCAGGTAGTTCGGCAGCAGGGTCGAATCGAGCGATCCCGTGACGCCGATGAGGATGCGCGGCTTGTGTTTTTTGATGGGCGTTTCCATGGTGTTGTGTCCAGGTGGTGGCACGGCTGTGCCGGATTAATGGGATGCAGGCGGACGGCGGCGCTGGTGCGCGCGCACCGCCATGACCATGCGGTCGAGGATCTCGGCCAGCAGCGGCTGCGAGGTGGCGAAATTGAGGCGCGCGCAGTGCGCGGCGCGCGCGTCGAAGACTTCGCCCGGGCTGAGCGCCACGCGTGCATGCTGGAGGAAGAAATCCGCCGCCGGCTGGTCCAGCTCCAGCGCGCCGCAATCGAGCCACAGCAGATACGTCCCCTGCGGCACGTGGAAGCGGACGGACGGCAACTCGCGGCGCAGGATCTGCGCCGCGTAGTCGCGCATGGCCAGCAGGTGCGCCAGCACGGCGTCGAGCCAGGGCTGCCCGTCGTTCCAGGCCGCCACGGTGGCGTCGATGCCCAGGTTGTTGACGGCGCCCGTCAGGCGCGCCGGCAGGCGCGCATGGAAGCGCTGCTGCAGCTGCGGCGTGCCGAAATGGGCGACGGCGCAGCGCAGTCCGGCGATATTGAAGCTCTTCGTGGCAGAGTTCAGGGTGACGGTGCGCGCGGCGGCCGCCTGCGACAGGGAGGCGAATGGCAGATGGCGCGCGCCCGGGTAGACCAGGTCGGCATGGATTTCGTCGGACACCACGATCAATGCATGGCGTTCGGCAAAGGCCAGCACGCCGTCCAGCTCCGCGCGGCTCAGCACGCGCCCCGTCGGATTGTGCGGATTGCACAGGATCAGCACGCGCGTGCGGGCATCGACGGCTTGTTCCAGGCTCTCCAGGTCGAGCTGGAAGCCGTCGGCACCCGTGCGCATTTCCAGCGCGACCAGGCGCCGGCCCGTGCCCTCGACCGCTTCGCGGAACGGCGCATAGTGCGGCACCTGCACGATCACGCCGTCGCCCGGGTCGGAAAACGCCATCACCGCGGCAAACGTCGCCTGCACCAGGTCGGGCAGGACCAGCACCTGGTCGGCCTCGGCCTGCCAGCCGTACAGGCGGCGCATGCGCGCGGCGAACGCGTGTGCCACGGCGCGGTCGGCCTTGCGTCCGTCACGCAGGGGATAAGTGAAATCGACGCGCTGCAGCACCTGCGCCAGCGCCGCCTGCACGGCGGGCGCGGTGCCCAGGTCCATGTCGGCCACGCAGGCGGCAAGCACGCCGGGCTGGTACTGGCGCCACTTGAAACTCTGGCGCGCCAGCAGCTGGTCCAGGGTCAGCGCCAGGCCGTCCTGCAGGGTAGCGAGCTGGCGGCTCATGCTTCGGTAAACACGCGGTTCAGGAAGCCGTTGAACCATGCCCGCAGCGCCTTGTCGTGCAGCACGCGCCCCTGCAGGTGCTGTTCGCCCTGCTGCGCGTTCGGCAGGTGGAAGCGGTGCGCGCCCTTCACCGCCCAGCGGCGCTGCATGGCCAGGGTCAGCTCGGGATGGTACTGGATGCCCCAGGCTTTCTCGCCGTAGCGGAAGGCCTGGTTGCGGTAGGCGTCGCCCTCGGCCAGCAGGATGGCGCCCTTGGGCAGCTCGAAACCCTCCATGTGGAAGTGGTACACCATATCCGGCCACTTGGGCATGATGCGCTGGCCTTCGGCCGTCGGCTTCAGCGGATACCAGCCGATCTCCGTGACGTCGCCCTCGGCCGCCGTCACCTTGCAGCCGAGATTCTTGGCCAGCATCTGCGCGCCCAGGCAGATGCCCAGATACGGCCGGTTTTCCGCCAGCGGCACGGACAGCCACTCGATCTCGCGGCGGATGTGCGCATCGCTGTCGTTCGCGCTCATCGGGCCGCCGAACGAGATCACGCCCGCGTGGCCATCGAGGGTGTCGGGCAGCGGGTCGCCGCACACGGGACGGCGGATATCGAGTTCAAAGCCCTTGTCGCGCAGCAGCTTGCCGGCGCGGCCCGGCGTCGACGCCTCCTGGCGCAGTATCGCCAGGATCGGCCGCTTGCGTCCGCGCCGGCCTTGCATCGTTTCACTCATGCTGCTCTCCTTGTATCTTGTTGCGCTGGATGTAGGACTCGACCAGGCTGGCATACGGCGGCACGAAGGTCACCAGGGTCTGCTGGCCCACCTTGATGGTGTCCTTGACGTCGAAATGCAGGTGGATCGGCAGCTTGTCGATCCAGTTGTTCGAAATCCTGCCGATGCGCGCGCCGCGCGCCACCGGCTGCAGCTCGCGCACGGCCAGGTCGCTGGTATTGAGGTGCACATAGCGGTACAAGGTGCCGGCGGCCGTCTGCAGGGTGACGCTGAAACGCGCGATCTGCACGATGACGCCATCGTCGGCCGCTACGGCCCAGTGAAAGTTGGCGCGGCAGGTGGCCGGGCGCAAGTCTTGCCCCTGATGTCCGCCGGACAGGCAGAACGGCAGGTTGTCCTTGCGCAGCTCGCAAAAATTGTCGCGCCACGGATAGGCATAGTTGGCGTCGTCGCAGGAATCGCCTGCCTTGCCGCGCTGGCCGCCCACGCCGTAGAAATGCGAACTGGCGTAGGCCGCGCCCTTCTCGATGGGAAAGCGCATGTCCGGGTACAGCACGGCGGCGCTGGCCACGCCGCTGCCGCTGCCGGGTAGCAGTGCTCCGGGCGGCAGGAAACGGTCATCATTGCCGGCCAGTGCCGGCAGCGCCAGCGCACCGAGCACGCCAGCCAGTAGCAAAGTCTTCATCATGGTTTTTCTCCCGCCACGAGCAGCAGCGCACGCGCCGTGTCGGTCAGATATTGCGGATCGGTGCAGCGCTTGTCCTTGAGCGGCTCGTCGCAGCTCATGCGCAGCGTGTAGGCGGCGCCAAAGCGCGTGAAGCTGTAGTCGGCGCCGTCGCCTATCGATTCGAAGGCGCCGCCCGCATGTTCGAGCTTCAGGTCACCTGGTGCGACGAGGTGCGTGGCGCTGCCGAACAACCCCAGCTTCGCGCCCGCCGGCGCATACAGGGCCGCATAGGCCGTGCCCTGGCCATGGAAACGCGGCGCGCCCCAGTCGCCTTCGGCCGGCAGCAGCAGTACCGGGATGTTGACCTGCGCCAGCCCGGCGGGCGCCGTGGCGCGCAGCGGCCGCAGCACCGCGTCGGCCTGCGCCGCGCCGGCACGCGCCAAGCTGGCCGCGGGCCAGTCGATCGGCGTCAGCACGCGCCGCACCGGTTCACCGGCGCCGGCGGCCAGCGGCGCCGCAGCGCCCGCGAGCAGGCCCAGCGCGCCAAGCGCTTGCAGGAATGCCAGGCGCGCCATCTTAGAGGCTGCCCTGGTAGGCCAGCACGGTCTGCTTGAACGACTCGGGCACGGGCTGCGTGGCCTGCTTTTCATAGTCGTACATGACGTGCACGGAAATGGCCTTGGCCATCACCACGCCCTGCTCGTCGCCGATGTGCATGATGTGCTCCATTTCAAAGCTCTTGCCGCCGAACTTGGAGACATGGCTGAGCACCAGCACCTTGTCGCCGTACTTGGCCTGGGCGATGTATTCGCACGCGGTTTTCACCATGATGTGCGGCAGCTTTTCGCTCTTCGGAATTTCCAGGATGCGGTGCATGTATTCGAGGTAGGCCGTCTGCATGTACTCGTAGTACACGGGGCTGCTGACGTGGCCCATCGAGTCGGTGTCGCGGTAACGGATGTCGAGATTGGTCTTGAAAGAGCGGCGCATCATTGTGTCCTCATGTGGCGGTTATATCCGGTCAGGCCGGCTTGGGTAGTGACATTTCGCCAATGATGCTAAGACCGATAGCGGGTACCTCACAAGACGCAATATCTGAGGGCGGACGTCCAAATATCTGAGGAGCCGAATGGCGCCCGTTGCGCTACCATCGCTGCAGAAATATTCCAGCAACAAGGACCCGGCGCATGGCGCCACGGCTGCCGCGCGCACTGGCGCGGCCCACCGGTTTCCTCTACCCCACCCTATTGAATGAAAGGCGCATCGATGAAAATCGCGATCCTGGCTGACCGCCTCGAGCTGTTGAACATCAAGAAAGATTCGACCTACGCGATGATGCAGGAAGCGGCCGCGCGCGGCCACGCACTGCACGTGTTCGAACAGCAGCATCTGCACTGCGAGGGCGGCGTGGTCAGCGCCCATGCCGCGCGCGTGCAGCTGGTCGACGACGCCGGCACGTGGTTCCACCGGGAGGCGGCGACGACGCTGCCGCTGGCGCAGTTCGACGCCGTCCTGGTACGCAAGGATCCGCCTTTCGACATGGAATACCTGTACAGCACCTACCTGCTGGAAATGGCGCAGCGCCAGGGAGCGCGCATCTTCAACCGGCCATCGGCCGTGCGCAACCACAACGAAAAACTGGCGATCCTGGAATTTGCGCCGTTTTGCGCGCCGACCCTGGTCAGTCGCGAGCCGTCGCGCCTGCGCGCCTTCCACGCCGAGCACGGCGACGTGATCTTCAAGCCGCTCGACGGCATGGGCGGCGCCGGCATCTTCCGCGTGCGCGAGGACGGCATGAACCTGGGCGCCACCGTCGAAATGCTGACGCGCGACGGCGCCGTCACCATCATGGCGCAACGCTACATTCCCGCCATCAGCGAGGGCGACAAGCGCATCTTGCTCATCGGCGGCAAGCCGGTGCCGCATGCGCTGGCGCGCATACCGCAGGCGGGCGAGGTGCGCGGCAACCTGGCTGCCGGCGGGCGCGGCGAAGCGCGCATGCTGACGGCGCGCGACCGCGAGATCGCCGATACCCTGGCGCCGGTGCTGGCGGCGCGCGGCCTGCTGCTGGTCGGGCTGGACGTGATCGGCGCGCATCTCACCGAAGTCAATGTCACCAGTCCCACCTGCTTCCGCGAAATCATGCAGCAGACGGGTTTCGATGTGGCAGGCATGTTCATCGATGCGCTGGAAACGGCGGCATCGCTCACGCACACGAACGAGGAACAATCATGAGCAAGGTAAGCACACTGCAAAGCTGGATAGGCGGACGCTGGATGGGCAGCGAAGCGGGCCTGTCGCTGCACAGCGCCATCGACAATTCGCTGATCTATCACACGCATGCCGAGTCGGTCGACGCGCAGCATGCGCTCGACTATGCGCGCCGCACCGGCGTGCCGGCGCTGATGGCCCTCGACTTCCAGCAGCGGGCGGCCTGCCTGCGGGCGCTGGCATCGCACATCCAGCAGCACCGCGAGGAGCTGTACACGATCGCCTACCTGAGCGGCGCCACGCGCGCCGACAGCAAGCAGGATATCTGCGCCGGCATCGGCGTGCTCAATTCCTACGCCGGCATCGCCGCCAGCGGCCTGCCTTCAGGCAATGTGCTGCACGAAGCGCCCGCCATGTCGCTGTGCCGGCGCGGCGGAGCGGCCGGCACGCACATCATGGTGCCGCGCGGCGGCGTGGCCCTGCACATCAACCCGTTCAACCTGCCCGTCTGGTCGCTGCTGGAAAAATTCGCCGCCAGCTTCCTGGCCGCCATGCCCTGCATCGTCAAGCCCGCCACCTGCACCAGCTACCTGGCCGAAGCGCTGGTGCGCCTGATCGACGCGTCCGGCGTGCTGCCGAAAGGCGCGCTGCAGCTGGCCATCGGCCCTGCCGATGCCTTGCTGGCCCGCCTGCAGGACAACGATGCCGTCAGCTTCACCGGTTCGGACGCCACCGCCACGACCTTGCGCAACCATCCCAACCTGCTGGCGCGTTCGGTCCAGGTCAGCCTGGGCGCGGCGTCGCTCAATTGCGCCATCCTGGGACCGGACGTGCGCAGCGGCGAGCCGGAATTCGAGCTGCTGGTCGACGCCATCGTGCGTTCGATGACGGTCAAGGCGGGCCAGGACGGCGCCGCCATCCGCCGCGTGATGGTGCCGCACGGGCAGATCGAAGCGCTAACGGCGCGCCTGCGCGAACGCCTGGCGGCGGTGGTGATCGGCGACCCGGCCCAGGCAGGCGTGCAAATGGGACCGCTGGCATCGCAGGAGCAGCGCAGCGAACTGGGCGCCCGCGTGCGCGCCCTGGCCGAGGAAAGCGACATCGTCTGCGGCCAGGCGGACGGCTACGCGCCTTCCGGCGCAGGCGTGCGCGATGGCGCCTTTGCCGCACCCACACTGCTGCTGTGCCGCGGCGGCGCGCGCAGCGACGCCGTGCATGAAATCGAGGCCTTCGGCCCCGTCTGCGCCCTGATGCCGTATGCGGACGTGGAGGAAGCGCTGGCGCTGGCCGCACGCGGCAGGGGCAGCCTGGCCAGCACCCTGGCCACGCGCGATCCGAGGCTGGCCGCGTATGCGGTGCCGCGCCTGGCCGCCTCGCACGGGCGCGTGCTGGTGCTGGAACGCGAAGTGGCGGCGGCGGGGACGGACGTGCTGGCGTCGGCGCACCTGAAGTACGGCGGCCCGGGCCGCGCCGGCTGCGGCGAGCAGCTGGGCGGCCTGCGCGCCATCTCGCAATACCTGCAACGCTCGGCGCTGCAAGGCTCGCCCACCATGCTGACGGCCGTGACGGGCGAATACGTGCGCGGCGCCGCCGTGCGCGAAAGCGTGCAGCATCCGTTCCGCAAGCATTTCGACGAGCTGGAAGTGGGCGAATCGCTGCTGACGCACCGGCGCACCGTCTGCGAAGCGGATATCGTGGCCTTCGGCGGCATCTCGGGCGACTATTTCTACATGCATTTCGACGAGATCGCCGCGCGCGATTCGCAGTTCGGCCGGCGCATCGCGCACGGCTATTTCGTGCTGGCGGCGGCAGCCGGCCTGTTCGTCTCCCCGGCGCCGGGTCCCGTGCTGGCCAACTACGGGCTCGACGACCTGCGCTTCGTCGCGCCGGTCGGCATCGGCGACACCATCCGCGCGCGCCTGACGTGCAAGCGCAAGGTCGACCGCCAGCGGCGCGACGATAAGGGTGTCGGCCAGGGCGTGGTGTCGTGGGACGTGCAGGTCACCAACCAGAACGATGAACTGGTGGCCAGCTACGACATCCTGACTCTGGTCGCCAAGCGCGCAGGACTGTGAGCGGCAGCCCTCAGCTTTCCTGATGGCGCCGCTCAAGAAATACAAATAGCCAACGTTGCCCCCGTCTTTCAGAATGGCGGCTGACGAGATGAAGCCAACCGGGTATTTCAGGGACTGGAAGCGGTGCGGCGCGCCGCTTCCAGTCCCGGGACAGCGCTGCTGTAGCAGATTCGACTGACGCTGCGCAGGCCAGCACCTGCGCCCTCCCTTCCCGTAGCTTCCCTTCTGACAAAGACGACCTTCCCATGCGACATGCCGTTCCCCTTTTCCTGCTTGGCGCCAGTGCGCTGCCCATCGCCCCCTTCTCTTTCGCCCAGCAAATGTCCGACACGCGCGCCGAACAGGCCGCGCCGCTGGCGACCCTGCCCGAAATCAAACTGATCGACCAGTCCGCGCCGGACGCGCCCCTGCCGGGCATTACGCGCATTTCCCGCGAGACCCTGCAGCGCCAGCAAGCCATGGACATGGCCGACGTCTTCGCCAGCGAAGCTGCCGTCAGCGTGGGCGGCGGCGCCAGCAATGCGCAACGCATCTACCTGCGTGGCGTCGATGGCGCCAACCTGAACATCAGCATCGACGGCGCGCGCCAGGGCCGCAGTCTGCACCAGCACCGGGGCGACCTGGGCGGCATCGATCCCGACCTGCTGAAACAGGTCGATATCCAGCCCGGCCCCAGCGCCGACGCGGGACCGGGCGCGCTGGGCGGCAGCATCCGCTTTGACACCGTCGATGCGCAGGACTTGCTGGCGCCTGGCAAACGCGCCGGCTCCAGCATGCGCGCGGCGTACGCCAGCGCCGACGAAGCGCGGCGCGGCGCCGTCAGCGTGTACGGCATGCTGGGCGAGACCTTGGACAATAAGCTGGGCTTGCTGGCCCATGTCAGCGCCGTCAACCGCGACAACTACCGCATCGGCGGCGGTGGCGACGTGCCCAATTCGGCCGGGCATGACCGCGACTACCTGCTCAAATTGAGCTTGCTGGACCTGGCCGGGCATAGCCTGCGCCTGGGCGCGGCGCGCAACCGCAATGCGGGGCTCTACCTGTTCAGCCGGGTCGGCAGCGACAACGGCTATGCGCCCGCGAACGCCGTGCCCACCTACCAGCGCAGCGAACGCCATACCTATACCCTGGAACACCGCTACCAGCCGGCCGGCAATGCGCTGCTGGACTGGAAATTTAATCTGTACCTGAACGAGAACGAGCTGGAAGACGTCAGCCAGGCGCGCAGCGCGAAGACGACGGAACGGGGCGGCAGCGTGCGCAATACGGCAAACCTGGCCCTGGCCGGCACGCAGCACCGCCTGACGGCCGGCGCCGACTTCATGGACGAGGAAGGCATCACCAACGGCGTGCTGGGCGCCGCCGTCCTGGGGCCGGGCCGCAAATCCACGCAGGCGCGCAATCTGGGCCTCTTCGTGCAGGAGCGCATGCGCTGGCAAGCCCTGCAGCTGTCGCTGGGCTTGCGCCACGACCGCTACGATACCGCCTTCGGACCGCGTACCTTCAAGGGTGGCAAGACATCGCCGAACGCGGGCGCCGAGCTGGAGCTGGGCCGCGGCGTGGGCGCCTTTGCCAGCTATGGCGAAGCCGTGCGCGCCAGCGGCATCATCCCCATCGGTTTCCTCACCAGCCTGGACAAAAAGAGCAATTTCAACAACGGCAAGCCCTTCAAGCCGGAAACCTCGACCACGCGCGAAGCGGGCCTGAAATATGAAGGCGCCAATGCGCTGCTGGACGGCGACAGCCTGACCGTACGCCTCGGCTACTTCGACACCCGCATTGTCAACCTGATCGAATGGGCCGGCCAGGGCGTCGTGTATCCCGCATCTATCCGCAACATGCCCGAGACCCTGCGCTCGAAGGGCTGGGAATGGAAGGCGCGCTGGCAGCGGGGCGGCTACGGCACGTCCGTCGGCGTGGTGCTGGCCGATACCACGGTGGGCGGCAAGCCCTTGAACCCGGCGCGCCGCGTGGGCACGGCGCTGGGTGACCGGCTCACGTGGGACAGCCACTGGCAGATGCTGCCCGGCCTCACGGCCGGCTATACCCTGAACGCCGTGCGGCGCCTGGACGACGTGCCGAAAGCGGCAGTACAGCGGGCCGGCTACGTGCTGCACGACGTCCAGCTGCAATGGCAGCCGGCCGCGCTGCGCGCGCTGAGCCTCGCGCTGACAGTGCGCAACCTGGGCGACAAGCGCTACACGAGCCACAGTTCGCTCGACGGCGGCGTCGGCAATATCCTGCCGGAGCCGGGACGCGACGTGCGCGTGAGCGCCAGTTACCACTTTTAAGCGATTCCACCATCCCAATCACCCATCCGTAAAGAGAAGAGAACCATGACCTATACCACCCAAGCGGGCACGCGCTGCGGCCTGTACCTCGTCAGCGCCGGCATCGGCGACCCTGACAGCATCACCGTGAAGGCGCAGAAAACCCTGCGCGGCGTCGATATCGTGTTCGGCATCCCGCGCCTGCTGGAAGCGTTTGCCGACCTGCTTGACGGCAAGGAACTGCACAAGGCGGGCCACGGCCTGTTCAGCCCCCTGGCGCGGCGCGACACGCCGGAAGAGGAAGTCGACGTCATGGAAAAACAGACGCGCGACATCATCCACGCGGCGGCGGCGGCAGGCAAGACCGTCGCGGTGCTCGACTATGGCGACGCCATGATCTTCGGGCCGCAATCGGGCTACCTGAGCGAGTTTAGCGAACTGAATCCCGTCGTCATCCCTGGCATCTCCTGCTTCAATGCGGCCAATGCGGCGCTGGCCCGCGATGTCACCGGCGGCAAGCACAGCCGTTCCGTGATCCTCGCCGCCTCGGCCGACACGCGCGACGACTACACGGGCAGCGACACCCTGGACAAGCTGGCCGCCACGGGTTCCACCCTGGTCTTCTTTACCATGCGCGCCGACCTGCCCTCGCTGGTCGAACGCCTGGCGCGCCACCTGCCCGGCAGCACGCCGCTCGCCATCGTCGCCCACGCGGGCGCCGACGCGAAACAGGCCGTGCTGCGCGCCACGCTGGGCACGGTGCTGGCCCGCACGGAGAACGAAAAGCCGCCATTCGAACACCTGGTGTATGTAGGCGATTTCCTCGGCTAGGCCAGGCGCATCCAGGCCGCCGGCACGGCGCCCTCCGTGCCGTCCTGCGGCTCGGGCAACGCCGCGCAGCGGCCATCTTCCAGCCGCACGATGCGGTCCGCCACGTGGCGGGCGACAGGCAGATTGTGCGTGATGAGCAGCAGGGCCAGGCCGCGCGCCTCCTGCACGTCGAGCAGCAGCCGCAGCACCTTCGCCTGCACCGAGGCATCCAGCGCGGCGGTCGGTTCATCGGCCACCAGCACGGCCGGATCGGCGATCAGCGCCCGCGCGATGGCCAGGCGCTGCAATTCCCCGCCGCTCAGGCTGCGCGCCTGGCGCGCCAGGAAGGACTCTGTGGCCGGCAGGCGCACGTCGGCCAGCGCCCGCAGCGCCGCCGCGCGGATCGCGTCCACGCTGACGCGATCCGCGATGGCGAGCGGCTCGGCCACCGCCTCGAACACGCTGAAGTGGCTGGCCACCGAGGCGCCCGCATGCTGCGGCACGTAGGCGATGCCCGCCGCCGCGCCCCCCTCTTCGCGCTCCGGCGTGGCCACTGTGCCCGTATCGGCCTGCTGCAGGCCGACGAGGATGCGCGCCAAAGTCGACTTGCCCGCGCCGGACGCGCCCACGATGACCACCGTTTCGCCCGACTGCACGTCCAGGTCGACGCCCGCCAGTACGGCTTGCCCGCCCAGGCGCTTGTGCACGCCGCGCGCGGACAGCACGGTGACGATGCCGCCGCGCAGGCAGGCTACGCCCGTGGCATCGAGCGCCGGCGCTTCGTCGCCGCAGCGGGCGATGCGCTGGCTGCAGCGGCTGGCGAAGGCGCAGCCGCGCGCGCCCTCTTCATGGGTGCCGGCGATGCCCTGCAAGTCCTTGCCGTTCTCGCGCGGCCAGGCGCGCAGCAGGCCGCGCGTGTAGGGATGGCGCGGCGCCGCCAGCACCGCTGCGGCCGGCCCCGTTTCCACGGCGCTGCCGCCGTACAGCACCAGCACGTCGCCATCGAGCGCGCGCGCCAGCTCCAGGTCGTGCGTCACCACCACCAGCTGGCGCTGCGCCGCTTCGGCGCGCAGGCGCCCGAGCACCAGCGCGCTGGCGGCGGGATCGAGCGCGGACGTCGGCTCGTCCAGCACCAGCAGTGCCGGGTCAGGCGCCAGCGCCGCCGCCAGCAGGACGCGTTGCAGCTGGCCGCCGCTGCATTGGGCCGGATAGCGCCGGTGCAGGTTTTCGGCCAGGCCCAGCGAAACCAGCAGGGCACCGGCCGCCAGTTCGGCTGGCCCGCGCCGCATGCCCAGATGCCGCCGCAAAGGCGCCGCCACCTGCGCCAGCAAGGTGTGCTGGGGATTGAGGGCGTCGTGCACATCCTGCGGCACCAGGCCGGCCTGGCGGCCGCGCCAGCGCCGCAGCGCCGCTTCGTCCGCATCCACCAGTTGCATGCCGCCGGCGCGCAAGCTGCCGCTGCCGCGCCCCGGCGCCATGCCGAGCAAGGCCCGCGCCAGCGTGCTCTTGCCGGCGCCCGATTCGCCGATGATCACCAGCGGCACGCCGGGGCGCGCCTGAAAATGCAGCTGGCGCAGCAGCTGGCGGCCATCCGCCTCGATGCAGAACGCGGCCGCCGCTAGCATCGCGCGCGCTCGTCGAGGCCCTGGCCCAGCAGCGCCAGCGCGATCAGCAGCATGGCCAGGCACAGCCAGGCCGCCAGGATCCAGGCGCGCGCGTCCGGGTGGGCAAGATAGGGCATGGTTTCATTGAGCATGCCGCCCCAGGTCGGGGTACGCGGATCGGCCAGCCCGAGGAAGGCCAGGCCCGCGTAGTGAAACACGGCGCGGCGCACCAGGGCCACGGCTTGCACGGCCAGCAATCCCGCCATGGCCGGCCACACATGGCGGCGCAGCAGGTAGGCGCCCGACGCCGCCGCCAGGCGTGCCGCGTCCAGGCTCTCCTGGCGCCACACCTGGCGCAGGCGCAGGCGCAGCGCGCGAAATTCGACATCCCAGCCGAATGCCGCCAGCATCGCCACCAGGGCCGCCACGCCCGGCTGCATGGCCGAGGCGATGACGATGAAAACCAGAGTCGATGGCAAGGCGCTGAACAGGTCGGCCAGCCGCAGCACCAGCGTATCGGCCGCCGGCCAGGCCAGCCCGCACAGCGCCAGCAGCACGGCCAGCGCGATGCTGGCGGCGCTCACGGCCACGCCGATGCCCAGGGTCGGCAGCGCGGCGACGGCCAGGCGGCGCAGCACGTCGCGGCCCAGGTCATCGGTGCCCAGCCAGTGCAGGGCGCCGGGCGGCGCCAGCACGGCATCCATGGCGCCGCCGGACGCCGGCTGCAGCCAGCTGGCGCCGGCCAGCATCAGGGCCAGCACCAGCAGCAGCCCGGTCCCCGCGCGCACGGACGCGTTCATGGCGCGCGCTGCGCGCGCCGTGCCAGGCGGGCGGCCAGTGCATCGGCCAGCAAGTTCATGGCGAACAGCAGCAGCCCCGTCGCCAGCAGGGCGCCGCGCACCAGCGGGTAGTCGTGCTTGATGATGGCGTCCGTCAGCACCAGGTTGATACCGGGATAGGCAAAGACGGTTTCCGCGTACACGGCGCCCGACACCAGGCGCGCGGCCACGCCACCCAGGCGCGACAGCACGACGGCAAGCACGTTGGGCGCCAGGTGGCGGTAGCGCAAGGCGAACGGCCCCACGCCCTGCGCGCGGGCCAGGTCCATGAAGGTGCGCTGCCGTACGCTGACGGCCGTGGCGCGCGCGCTGAGGAATACGCCGGCGGCCGCTGGCAGCGCCATGGCGCACACGGGCAGCACCAGGTGCTGCGCGCGCTCCAGCCATGCTGCCGCACCCGTCTGCATGGAAAACGGCGCCATGGCGCCATTGCTGGGAAACCATTGCAAACCATAGGCGAACAGCATGACCAGGCCCATCGCCAGGGCGAAAGGCGGGATGCTGTCGAGTGCCAGGGTGGCGGCCGTCAGCACGCGGTCCGGCGCCCTGCCCTGCGCGAACGCGGCCTCGATGCCCAGCACCACGCCCAGCAGCAGGGCCAGCACCAGCGCGCACGCCACCAGCAGCATGGTCCAAGGCAGGTGCTGCGCCAATAAGTCCTTTACCGGCATGCCGTGGCGGATGGAATAGCCGAAATCGAGCCGCAGAAGCTGCGCCAGGTGCCCGAGGTACAGCTGCCACAGCGGCTGCCCGCCGCCCAGGCCATGGCGCGCCAGCAGGGCGCCGCGTTCGGCCGCATCGAGTTCGATCAGCGCATCCTGCCCCAGGATGGCCGTGACGGGGTCGCCGGGCATGAGCAGCGGCAGCGCGAAGTCGAGGCTGACGAGCGCCAGCAAGGCCAGCGCATAGCCCGCGGCGCGCCGGCCCGGGAAGGTAGAAGCGCTCAGCGTCGGCTCCCGTCTACTGCACGAACATCAGTTTGTTCAGCGGCAGCGAGATGCCGACGGCGATGCCGCCCGGCGTGAACCACGGCCGCAGGCGCGCATTGGCCGCCGTGATCCACTGCGGCGAATACAGGAAAAACGCCGGCAGCTCCTCGGCATAGATGGCCTGGGCGCGGTCGAGCAGCGCGCGCCGTTTGGCCACGTCGACGGTGCCGACCTGCTGCTGCAGCAGCTCGAGCAGATCGGCGCGGCGGAAGGCATCGCTGAAGGCGCCGTTGCCCGCCGTTTGCCGCAGCATGCTTTCCGGGTCCCCATTGCTGCCCTGACTGACGAGCGCCAGGTCGAAATCGGCCGCGACCATGCGCGCGCCCAGGATACCGCCGTCCATGATGCGCACATTGACTTCCATGCCCAGCTTTTCCAGCTGGCCAGCCAGCTGGCTGGCGGGCCGCGCCAGGCTGCGCGTCGCCGCCAGTTCAAGCACCCACGGCTTGCCGCCGCTGTCGCGCAGGCGACCGTCCGGCGCGGCGCGGTAGCCCAGCTCCGCCAGCATGCGGCGCGCTGCCGCCGGATCGTAGGCATACGCATCGAACGGCGCCCCGCTCTGCCAGATGCTGCCCCGCACGAAGCGTCCGGCGGACACCTCGCCCTGCCCGTTCTCGACCACGCGCAGCAGTTCCTGCCGGTCGATGCCGCGCGCGATGGCCTGGCGCAGGCGCTTGTCGGCAAACGGCGGGCGCGCATGATTGAAGCGCAGCCGCACCGGATGGCCGGAAGGCGCGCTGACCACGGTGGCAAAGCGCGTCACTTCGGCAGCCAGAGGCGCCGGCAGGCTGCGGATCATGTCCACCTGGCCCCGCTTGAGCGCGCCCACGGCAAGCGAAGGCTGCATGCGCAGGAACAGCAGGCTGCGCACCCTGGGCGGGCCCAGGTAGTACTCTTCGTTCGCGGTGAAAAGATAGCGGCCCGCCGCCTTGTCATACGCACCCAGGCGATAGGGGCCGCTGCCGACGATGTCGGCCTGTTTCACGTGCTGGGGGTCGTCCAGGCGCGCGTACACATGCTGCGGCAGGATGGGCACCGAACCGGCCAGCTGCGCCACGAACGGCGCATATACGCGCTTCAGGCGCACGCGCACGCGTCCCTTGCCCAGGTCGTCCACGCCGTCGATGGCCCCCAGGTCGAACAGGGGATGCGGGTGCTGGCGCAAATACGCAAAGGTAAACACCACGTCCGCCGCCGTGACGCTCTTGCCGTCATGCCAACGCGCATCGGGGCGCAAAGTGAAATCGATGGTGCGGTGGTCGGCGCTTTCCCGCCACGCGCTGGCCAGCCCCGGCACCAGCTTGCCGCTGGCATCGCGCCACACGAGGGTGTCGAAAATCAGGCTCGTCAGCGTATAGCCCATGCCGCCGCTGGCATGGGTGTAGGGCGTCGGCAAACCGAAGTCGCCCTGTTCATCGGCAATGGTACAGCGCTCGATGCGCGGCGCCGGCGACGGCTGCTGCGTACTGGCGCTGGCGCCGGCACACGCCAGCCAGCCGGCAAGGAGAAGGGGAAAAAGCAAGCGAAGACGGGGCACCAGCGTTCCTGACGATCAGAAGAGAGGCAAACCCCGGCCGCCATGGGCCGGGCAAGTGTGCTGCGTAGAATGGATTCCCAACTAAATGAGAATTATTTACAGCTGCATATCTTATGGTTGCCGCGCTGGCCAGGCAAATTGTCTTTCCGGAGGTCTGGTATCTGAAAAACTGAGGGCCGGGGGCAGGCTCCCCTTGCCCAGGCGCGGGGCCTGTCAAGGCGCCACAGCTGGCGCTGTCCCGGCGCCATGCCACTTACTCTCCCTGCTCCGGCGCGCGGCCGATCTCCCCGTCGATATTGGCCAGGAACCAGGCCAGCGACGACATCAACGCCACGTTGCGTTTCAGGTTTTGCGGGTCGACCTTGTCCAGGGTGTCGGCCGGCGTATGGTGGTAGTGGAAGTAACTGTGGCTGTCGACCAGCGGCTCGAAGCTGGGCACGCCTCCCGTTTCCAGACGGTGCAAATCGCCCGTGCCCAGCGCATCGCGGCGCGTGAACGCGTGTGCGCCCATCGGCTGCAGGGCGGCCAGCAAAGGCGTGAACAGTTTTTCCGCCTTCGGTCCCACGCTGGCCTTGATGCCGAACGGGCGGCCGGCGCCGCTATCCATCTCGATGGCCGCATATTGCTTGCCGAGCGCCTGCTTGTGGGCCTCGAAGTAAGCCTGGCCGCCGCGGCCGCCGTTTTCCTCGTTCATCCAGGCGATCACGCGGATGGTGCGGCGCGGACGGTAGTCGAGCTTTTTCAGGGTTTCCACCACGCCCATGGCCGCCACCACGCCGGCGCCGTCGTCGTGCGCGCCCGTCGCCAGGTCCCAGGAGTCGAGGTGGCCCGAGACCACCACCACTTCGTCGGCCTTGTCCGTGCCCGGCCAGTCGGCGATGACGTTGTAGCTATCGGCTTCCGGCAGGTTTTGCGGCGTCAGGGTCAGGTGCATTTTCATCGGGCCGCGCGCGGCCAGGCGGCCGATCAGCAGGGCGTCTTCCACGGTGACGGCGGCGGCGGGAATGCGTTTATTGTCGTCCAGGCCCGTGGCGCCCGCATGCGGGATGCGGAAATCGGCGCCGCCCACCGAGCGCACCAGCGCGGCGGCCGCGCCCAGGTCGGCCGCCGCCTTCGGTCCGAGGAAGCGCGAGCGCGAACCCTGGCCGTAGGTGACGCCGGCCAGCCCCCGCTCGGCCATCTCCTGGTCGAACGGCGTGTCGATCAGCACGATGGCGCCCTTCACTTCCGCCGCACGCGCCTTGAGTTCTTCCAGGCTCTTGACGATGATCACGGGCGCCGTCAGGCCGGCGGCCGCAGTGGCGCCGGAGCCGCCCAGGGCCGTGAGCACTACGCGCTGCGACACGCCCTGCGGACGGCCCGCATAGTCGACGATTTCCGCCGTTTCCACGCCGCGCACCCAGTGCGGCACTTTCACGGGCTGCAAGGTGACCTTGGCGCCCAGCTGGCGCATGGTGTCGGCCACCTGCTGCACGGCGGCGGCGGCGCCGGCGGAGCCGGACAGGCGCGGGCCGATCAGATCCGTCATGTCGGCCAGGCGGGCGTAGGCCCACTCGCTCTGCAGCGCGGTGTCGCGCACCTGCGCCAGCGCTTGCGGCGTGTTGCCTGGCGCGGCGGCAAAGGCGCCGGCGCTGACGATGCAGCCAAGGGCAAGGGATACGGCGGAACGGCGCAGTGGCGCGCCAGTCGGGATGCTATGCATGTGTTCAGTTCCAGTCAACAAGGTCGAAGCGGGTACGCCGTGGCCATGGGCAAGGCGCGAATTTTTCTACGATAGCGCATTTATTCTGTCATTGCAGCAACTTTTACGGGATCGATTGCCTCTTTCCCCCAGAGTCGATTACCATGCAGATCGTGATCGCTACCGGATACCGCCATGCTCAAGGGAAGACTCTGTATCGTCCGGCATTTGACCGCCGCCGACCTCAATACCTATATCGCGCTGATCAACGACCTGCCCGCACGCAGCGAGTTCTTTTCCATGCAATTCAAGTCGCCCGAAGCGATCCGGCGCGAATTCCTGCAGACGGGCCTGGTCACGGAGGATAGTGAACTGTTCCTGATTGAAGACCATCACCAGCACATCATCGGCTCGATCACGCACTTCAAGGGCCGCACCCCGGCTTGCCGCGAAATCGGCTACCGCCTGTTCGACCCCAAGTGGGGCGGACGCGGCTATGGCGGCGAAGCGACGCGCCTGGTGGTCGACTACCTGTTCAATGCCTATCCCTACCACCGCCTGGAATTGCTGATGGACCCACAAAATACGGCTTCCGAACGGATCGCGCAAAGGTGCGGCTTTACCGAGGAAGGCGTGAAGCGCCAGGCCTTTTTCATCAATGGCGTCATGCGCGACGTGAAAATGTATAGCCTGCTGCGTCCGGAATGGCAAGCGTTTGCACCTGTCGTGTCAGGCTGAAACTGTTACCACGCCGCCCTGATTGTAATAAGTTGTATTAGACGTGGAACAAGCTTGCGGCAGCGGATATAGTCCACTCCATGCAGATCATTGTGATCTCGCCGGAATGGAAGGAAATGCCATGTTGAACAAGAAACTCCTGGGTGCGGTAATGGTAGCGGCAGTGGCTGTGTCTTCGGCCGCAGTCGCCGGTGACCGCGACTTCAATACCGTTGCAGGCGCCGTTGTCGGAGCGGCCATTGGCAACAGCACCGGCGGGCGCAATGGCGCGATCGTCGGTGGCGTGCTTGGCGCCGCCGTCGGCAACAGCATCAGCACGAATGACCGTTATTATGACCGTGGCGGCTATCGCGGCGGTTACCGCGAAACCTATTACGCGCCTGCGCCGCAACCGGTGTACTACGCCCCTGCCCCGCAGCCAGTGTATTACGCGCCGCCACCGCGCTACTACGGCCCGCCGGCTGTCGTCTACGTGCAACCGGGCCGCGGCTACTACCGCGACCATGGCCGCCGCGACTATTATGACCGTGGTCACGGTCACGGCCACGGCTGGGGCCATCGCCGCTAAGCACCGCCCTGCACCTGCACCATGAAAAACCTGCGCCAGCCTGCTGCCGCAGGTTTTTTTGCGCGACAGGCAAGGTATCGCCCCTGCACAATATCGGCTAAGCTGTGTCCTATGATCAACATTGCTGGCCGCCTGGACCGCACCAACCGATGCATTTAATCAAAGACGGACTTGACTTCGGCCCCTGGCTCGATGCCGCCGCCGGCACCAGTGTGGGCGCCGGCCCCCTGCCGCGCCGCGAGAACCAGGACAATTTCCTGCTGATCGATGCCAGCGGCCACGCCGTCTGCCTGTCGCAGCAAGCGCCGTTCCACTGCCAGGTGCCGGGCTGGCCGCGCGGCCATGTACGCGCCGCCGTGCTCGACGGCATGGGCGGCCACGGCCAGGGGCGAGAAGCGGCGGAAGCGGCCGTGCAAGGCTTGCTGGCCATGCCCGCCTGCCTCGACACGGCCAGCCTGGCCGCCAGGCTCGACGAGTTGCACACGCGGCTGCAGGACAGTTTCGCCAAGGCCGCGCCAGCCCAGGCGCGTCCGCCCGGCACCACCCTGACCCTGCTGGAAGTGCCGCCCGGCGAAGCGCCGCTGCTGTATCACGTGGGCGATTCGCGCCTGTATGAAATCGCCGACGGGGCAGCCAGCATCCTCACCGTGGACCACGTGCCGGCCACCGTGTACGCCATGCGCGGCGCGCTCGACGAGACGCGCTGGCGTGCCGCCGTGCACGGCGAGCATCATCCGCAAATCTCGCAGGCATTCATTTTAGGCAATGCCATCAGCGACAGCTTGCAGCTCGACAAGCCATTGCGCGGCCTCGATGCGGCCACCTTGCCGCCCTTCCTCGCGCACCTGGGCGACCGCCGCGTGCTGCGCGTGCGCCCCGGCGCCCACTATCTGCTGGCCAGCGACGGTTTCTGGGCCTGCGACTATCCGCTGGCCCTCACGGCCAGCTGGCCCGCCTTGTGTGCCGGCAAGACTGCGGCACAGGCCGTCAGCGCCCTGTTCGACGACTTCCTCTCCCACCCGCCAACAGGCTTGCATAGCGACAACATTACCATGCTGGCGCTGCGCTTCGATGCGGAATTCACCGCCCCAGGCGGCTAGCGGCCAGGTAGCCGGCCGTCGCCGACACGGCCGACAGCACGGCGCCCCAGGCCATGTCGATCGCCGTCAAGGCCAGCGGCCAGTCGCGCAATGTCGCGTAGTTGCTCAAATCATAGGTGCCGTAGGCAAGCAGCCCGAGCAACGCGCCCAGCGCTGCCGCCGTGCGCCCGCGGCGCAAGCGCAAGCCGGGCAAAATGGCAAAGACCAGCAGGCCCGCCACGTACAGCAGGTAAAACAGCGTGGCCGGCGCCCAGCGGGGCGTATCCGCCAGCAACGGCCCCAGCGCCGCGGCGTACATCGGTTTCATCAGCACGGCCAGCCACAGGGCATCGATGGCCAAAAATACGCACAAGGTGGCGCCATAGGCAATGGCAAGCTGGAGCGGACGTTGGACAGGCATGGTCATCTTTCGAAGTCAGGCAGCAACGGGAGAACGGCTGTGCCAGCATAATACAAAACGCCTTCCAGCTCTTGTCGCGAATGTAACCATGCACAGCCGGCGTCCACGCGCGTGGCTGGAAACCTGTTTCAGGCAATATCAAAATAACATATCCAGAAAGACATAAAATGTGTTTTTAAGCAATAGTTTCGATGGCATGTATGACAGGGTGTGACCAGGGACATGAATTTGGGCAAAAAGAGTGGATTCCGGCACCGTGAAAGTTGCCAAGCGGGCGCAAAAGCGCGTAAGCTCTCATGTATAACAGAGGGCAAAATGCCCCCGCTCGATTCGAGTCAGAATGTCATGAAAAAATGCAGCAACCCGGAGCACCCGCACTGTACGTTCTGGGTCTTGCCTGGGGAAACAGTCTGCGCGGGCAACCACCCGCAAACGACGAATGCCCCCAGCAGCTACGACCTGTTGACCGCACTGCGCAGCGCCCGTTCCGAGCCATCGGCAACGGCGCCTTCGCACGCCCCTGCCCGTGATGCTGTTATTCGCGATGCTGCTATGCAAACGCTGACGAGCCCCGTGCCCGCTTCCGCCGCGCCTCCGGCGTTCACGCCAACGCCGGTTGCGCCGCCATCGGGCCCGCAGGCCTACCAGCCGGTGCAAGCCCACCTGCACATCAGCGGCTTCGATCCGCGCGCGGCAGGCGGACGGCAAACCCTGAAAATGGAATTGCGCGGCATGAGCGCCGCCTGCGCGCCGCAGCTGACCTTGCGCCTGCGCTCGGACCTGATCCCCCGCGGGCACGTGCAGCATGATTTCGTGCGCACCACGCGCGGTGACTGGCGTCCCGTGTTTGTCGAGTTTTCCTCGCGCAACAAGGAACACGGGCAATACCAGATCGAAGTGGAAGTGCACAGCCACGTCGATGGCGCCGTGGCGCAGAAATGGGTGTGCACCTTCGTCATCCTCGTGCCGCGCCGCGACGCCACCCTGACGGAAATCCACCAAATCTTCCTCAGCACGCACAAGAACGTGCGCGTGATGGCCGATGACGCCTCGATCGCCCGCGTGACGGGGGGTGACGGCTGCAACCTCGACGTGACGGCGCGCAATGCCGGCATCGCCCACGTGGATCTGTCTGCGCCGCAAGGCAAGATCGACATGGGTTTTACCACCATCGCCTGGGACGAGGAGTTGATCGAAGTCGACCTGCCCGCCGCCAGCCACTGCCATCCGCACCCGAGCCAGGCCGCCTGCCTCGTCAATGCGGCGCCGGAAGCGGGCGAACAGCGCCAGATCCGCCTGTTCGCGCTGGAAGAATGCATGCTGGGCCGCTTCGAACTGGTGGACCCGGAAGCCGATGTGCTGCTCAGCCATTTCAGCCCCGACGGCCAGGACAACAGTGGCTTGACGCGCCGCCTGTCGGGCCGCCACGCCATCATCCGGCGCAGCCAGCAAGGCTTTGAAATCGAGGATGTGTCGCGCTACGGCATGCTGCTCGACGGCGTGTGGCCCGGCAAGCACAAGCCCGTGCCCCTGCGCCTGGGCATGCGCATCGAATTGACTGCCAGCATCAAGGGTATCGTCGTACTCAGCGTCACGGCCCTGCTCGCGCACGGCGTGATACTGCACCGTATCGACCACGGCGCCCGCGCCGAGTGTTTTTACCTGCTGCTGCCCGACACCCAGCCCACGCCGGCAAGCCACCTTGCCACGCCGCAAGCCAGCTGCCTGCCTGTGCTCTTCCACCGCAATGGCGGCTTCTGGCACCTGGACACGGCCAGCGGCAAGGAAACCGCGCTGGCCCCCGCCACCGCGCTCGACAAGCTCAGCGGCTTCGCGCGGCACAACCGCTTCGCCAGCGAGCCGTATCCGGAATGCTGGATCATCCGCACCGAAGGTGCTGCCCTGTGCGACAGCGCCATGCAAACTGCATAGGGACACTGAACCAAACCTACTGCGCGTCGGTATAGGCGGCCTGCGATGCTCACCGGCTCGGCGCCCCCGTACCGAGTACGGTTGCGCTTCTCGACCACCTCTCCCTTCCGCTCGCTACGGTTTTGTTCAGTGTTGTAAATCTGCAGTTACCTACCAGGCGCTAGCGCGGCACGAGTATCAGGAAAATCATCGACAGGCCGAGTATGAACACCGCTTCCAGCGTAAACACGATGGCGGGAATCTGCAATTCGCGCGGGATTTTCATGGCGACACCTCTTCAAAACACAGGACTGCCTTCAGCATAGCGCGCCCTGCGCCAATTGCATTATCAGCCGCACAATACACTTGACCGCCCGGCATGACTTGCCGAGTCCGCTGGCCAAGCCATCCCGACACACAATTTAACAAATTATCGGCAGATATTCTGCAAATAGCCCCCTTACCTACCCTTCCGTACTGTATATTCATCCAGTTAATATTCCCCTGTATTTCACACAACGCCCGCATGGCGTTTTACATTTCCTATGGCTTCCAACAAAGCGCATCATGCGACCGGTTGGGCTGCCGGCGTGATCGCCGCGGCCCTGGTCGCGCACGCTGGCGCCGGTGGCCCGTATCAAGTGCTGAGCGTGCTCGCCTTTGTCATGGGTGCGCTGGGCGGCACGGCGCCGGACTGGCTGGAAGTGGCCTGGTGGGCGCGCACGCACCGGCTGTGGATCACGCACCGCACGTGGACGCACTGGGGCCTGGCCTGGATCGCCCTGCTCGTCTACACGTACCTGCAATTGCCGCACCACCTGTGGGCGCCGCCCCTGTTCGGCTTTGCCGCCGGCGGCATCATGCATTTGCTGGCCGACTGGCCCAATCCGCTGGGCGTGCCGTGGATTTTCCGCCGCCACTCGCTGCGCTGGTGGAAAAGCGGCCGCCACGACATCATCGTCATCATCGCCGCCTGGCTGGCCGCCACCGTCGTGGCCGACCATGTGTTTTTTGACGGCATCCACCTGCGGCGCACCCTGCTGGCGTTCGACAGCCTGCTGCACTGGTCCGCCGGCGCCCTGCAGCAGGCTTGGGCAGATCTGCAACAATGGCAGCTGCGCTGGCGCCTCGGCGGCGACGCCAATTGACGCCGGCGACGTGGCAATGTGATAATGAGTATCATTCTCAAACAGCCCAGCCAGCCGGCACCGCGCGTTCCGTCAGCCCAGCTCTTCCCTTGCCTGGAGAACGCAGTGAGCACCGTCAGTCCCGTCCATACCAGCCACCTGAGCACCCTGTACAGCGAGCACCACGGCTGGCTGTATGGCTGGCTGCGCGGCAAGCTGGGCAACCGCGCCGAGGCGGCCGACCTGGCGCAGGATACGTTCGTGCGCCTGCTGGGCAAGCGCGAGGTGACACCGCTGGCGCCCCTGCGCGAACCGCGCGGCTACCTGGCGACCATTGCGCGCGGCTTGCTGATCGACCGCTACCGGCGCCAGGCGCTGGAACAGGCCTACCTGGAAGCGCTGGCGCAGCAAGCCGAGCCGGCATCGATGTGCGCCGAAACGCATGCCATCATCATCGAAACCCTGCTCGCCATCGACCGCCTGCTCGACCGCCTGGGCCCGCGCACGCGGGCCATCTTCCTGCTGGCGCAGATCGAAGAACTGAGCTATGTGGACATCAGCCGGCGCCTCGGCGTCTCCCTGCCCACCGTGAAAAAACACCTGGTGCGCGCCTACACGGAATGCCTGATGCTGGCGGCCGGCTGATGTTCGGCCCCGCGATCTCGCCTTCCGCACCCATTGCCCGCAAGGTGCTGGCCGCCGCCGCGCACTGGCATGTGGAACTCCAGTGCGGCAGCGCCGACCTGGCCGCCGTGCAGGCATGGCGCGACGCCAGCGCCGAGCATGAACGGGCCTGGGACTTGTTGCAACGCATGCACGGCCAGCTGGGCACGATACCGGCAGCGCTGGCGATGCCCGCGCTGCAGGCGGCGCAGCAGCGCCGGCGCGCGGCCGCCAGGATACTCGCCCTGCTGGTGGCGGCCGGCGGCGGCATCGCGCTGGGCCAGGCGGGCTTGCAGTCCGGCCCATGGCAAGCCCTGACGGCGTCCTTGCGCACGGCACCGGGCCAGCGCCGCCACGTGACCTTGGCCGATGGCGGAGGCATGGAGGTGAATACGGATAGCGCCCTGGATGTCGCTTACGGCGCCACGCACCGCCGCATCCGCCTGCACCATGGCGAAATCATGATCACGACGGCGCCCGACCCGCGCCCCTTCCTGGTCGACACCCCGCACGGCGTGATCCGCGCGCTGGGCACGCGCTTCGGCATACGCTGCGACGACAATGGCAGCACCGTCAGCGTCTTCGAGCACGCCGTGGAAGTACGTTGCGCGGCGCGCCCGGACGCCGTGCGCCGTCTGGAAGCGGGACAGCAGCTGCGCTTTGGCGACACCGGCGCGGATGACGTGCAGGCCATGCCGGCGCACCAGGACAGCTGGTTGCGCGGCATGCTGGTGGCCGCCGACTGGCCGCTGCAACAACTGGTCACGGAACTGGCGCGCTACCGGCGCGGACGCCTGGCGTGCGACGCCGGCGTGGCGCGGCGCCCCGTCACGGGCACTTACCGCCTCGACGATATCGACGCCGTGCTGGAAAGCCTGTGCGCCTCGCACGGGCTGCAAGTGACGTACTTCACGCGCTACTGGGCCACGGTGGCGGCACGGCCGGCATAATTATTTTCAGTTTTTTTGCGCCAGGGGTTGGTGTTTCGATGCGCTGCTTCGGCTTGACAAGTAAGAAGCCGATTCATACGCCATTTTCTTATCCCTCTGAGCAGAAAGACCGAGCATGCAGCTGACCCCCCCCGTTCTCCATCCCGCCGCGCGCGCCATCCGCCTAGCCGTCATGGCCATGGCTTGCGCCGCCCCCGCCGCCTTTGTCGCCGCGCCCGCGCTGGCGCAAGGCCAGGTCGCCGCCACCGCAGCGCCGCAAGCCTATGCCGTGCCAGCCGGGCCGCTGGCCACCGCCCTCAACGACTTTGCCGTCGCCGCCGGCGTCAGCCTGTCGACCGATCCCGCGCAGACGCGGGGACTGCGCTCGCCCGGCGTGCGCGGCAGCCATAATGTGGCACAGGGTTTCGCCCAGGTGCTGGCCGGCAGCGGCCTGGAAGCCGTGCAGCTGCCGAACGGCGCCTATGTGCTGCGCCAGGCCCCTCCCTCCTCCGCCTCGGCGGCCGGCGTGGAAAAGACCATGGCGCCCGTGACGGTCAGCGCCAGCATGGAGCGCGACCCTGTCAGTGAGCACAGCAACTCGTATGCGGCGCGCGCCGTCACCGTCGGCAAGGGCGTGCAGACCCTGCGCGAGATCCCGCAATCCGTCAGCGTCGTCACGCGCCAGAAGATGGATGACCAGAACCTCAACACCATCGACGCCGTGCTGGCCAATACCACCGGCATCACCATGTACGACAGCCCCATGGGCGGGCGCTATGTGTATTCGCGCGGTTTCATGGTCGAAACGTACCAGTTCGATGGCGTGAACCGCGCCATGTACTACCCGCAGGCAAACAGCTTTACCAGCAATACGGCCATGCTCGATCGCGTGGAAATCGTGCGCGGCGCCACGGGACTGCTGCAGGGCACGGGCTCGCCGGGCGCCGCCATCAACATGGTGCGCAAGCGTCCGCTGGCGGAAAAGCAGGTGCAGCTGGCGCTCGGCGCGGGCCGCTGGAACGACGTGCGCGGCGAAGTGGACGTCACCGGCCCATTGAACGAATCGGGCAGCATCCGCGGCCGCGCCGTGGCCTCCATGGAGCAGCGCGATTATTTCTATGACGTGGCCGACAGCCGCACCGACGTGCTGTATGGCGTGCTGGAATTCGACCTGGCGCCGGGCAGCAAGCTGACGACGGGCGCCAGCTACGAGAAGCTGCACTCGACGCCGTTTTTCTCCGGCATGCCGCGCTACCGCGATGGCAGCGACCCGAAGCTGCCCCGCGCAACCTTCCTGGGCGCCGACTGGAACCGCTGGAATAGCAGGCAAACGGCCGTCTTCGCCGAATTCGAGCACCGCTTCGACGCCGACTGGTCGCTCAAGGCCAGCGCCAACTACACGCGCGAGCGGCATGACGTGAAATACATGTTCAGCCAGGGCGCGCTCAATCCCGCCACACTGGCCGGCATGATGATGTATGGCGGCGTGTTCGACTACGGCAGCACCAACAAGGGCATCGACCTGTCGCTCGATGGAAAATTCAACGCCTTCGGCCGCCGTCATGGATTCAGCGCCGGCATCAGCACGAACAGGCTGGAAAGCGACAGCGATTTCAGCCTGGCCCTGCTGCAGCAAGCAAACAATCCGCTGCGGCCGAACCACGGCGTGGCCGAACCGAGCGACGCCTGGTTCCGTGAAAACAGCTACCGGGGCGATCCCAGCGTAACAACCATGACGCAGACGGGCGCCTACGGCGTGGCCCGCTTCAGCGTCAGCGATCCGCTCACGGTGGTGGCCGGTGCGCGCGTGTCGAACTACAAATGGAGCAGCGTGTACCGCGACACGGGCGAGGTGTATATCGACCCGTACCACGAAAATGGCGTCGTCACGCCGTATGGCGGCGTCATTTACGCATTCGACCCGCGCTGGTCCGGCTATGCCAGCGTCTCCGACATCTTCCAGCCGCAGAACCAGCGCACGGCCGACGGCGCCCTGCTCGACCCGCTGAAAGGCCGCAACCTGGAAGTGGGCGTGAAAGGTGAACTGTTCGACGGCAAGGTGAATACCTCGCTGGCGCTGTTCCGCATCGAACAGCGCAACCGCGCGGAGCTCGACCTCGTCAACACCTGCTCCAGCGGCACGGAGTGCTATTTCTCGGCCGGCAAGGTACGCAGCGAAGGCCTCGATGCGGAAATCAGCGGCGAAGTGGCGCCGGGCTGGCAGCTGTTCGCCGGCTATACCCTGAACAACTTCAAGTACCTGGACCAGACGTCGAATGCGGGCGTGATGTTCGCCAGCACCTACTCGCCGCGCCACATGCTGCGCGCGTGGAGCGACTACCGCCTGCCCGGCGCCCTGCAGAAGTGGAGCGTGGGCGGCGGCGTGAACTTCCAGACGGAGAGCTCGCGCGTGACGCAGAACATCACGGTGGCGCAAGGCGCGTATGCCTTGTGGAGCGCGCGCGCCGCCTACCAGATCGACCGCAACTGGACGGTGTCGCTGTCCGTGACGAATCTGCTCGACAAGCGCTACTACCAGACAGTGGGCGCGCCTGCGTGGGGCAATTTCTATGGCGAACCGCGCAAGGCGCAACTGACCTTGCGCGCGCGCTTCTGAACGATGCCTAGCTTGCCGGGCGCAATGGCGCCTTCGGCAACGGGATGAATTCCGTCTCGCCCGGCACTTGTCCCATGCGCTGGGCGCTCCAGTCGTCGGCCGCCTGCGACAGGCGCTCCTTGCTCGACGAGACGAAGTTCCAGAACAGGAAGCGGTGGCCGTCCAGCGGCTCGCCGCCGATGACGACGAACTGCACCGGGCCGCCGCCTGCCGTCACCACGGGCGCGGCTCCCGCTTCCAGCAAGGCCATGGTGTGCGGCACCAGCGCCACGCCATCGACGAGCACTTCCCCGCTGATCGGATAAATCGCCGCTTCCGCCGGCAAGCCTTCCAGCCGCAACTCGCGCCCCGCCTGCAGCGCCACATCCAGGTATACCGTCTGCATGTAGGTGCGCACGGGCGAGGTCTGGCCAAAGGCCGTGCCGATCAACACTTTCACCACGGCGCCATCGAGCGGCACGACGGGAATGTCGGCTTGCGGCGTGTGCGTGAAACTCGGTTCGTCCTCTTCATGCGCCTTCGGCAACGCGGCCCATAGCTGCAAGCCGTGCGTGCGGTGCGGCTGGCCGGCCAGGTCGGGCGGCGTGCGCTCCGAATGCACGATGCCGCGTCCGGCCGTCATCCAGTTGATGGCGCCCGGTTCGATGCGCTGGCAGGAACCGATGCTGTCGCGGTGGTCGATCGCGCCCTCGAACAGATAGGTGACGGTGGCCAGGCCGATATGCGGATGCGGGCGCACGTCGTGGTTGGCGTCGGGCGCCACGTCGATGGGGCCGAAATGATCGAAGAAGATGAAGGGACCGACGGCCTGTTTTACTGCGGAGGGCAGCAGGCGCCGCACGACGAAGCCGCCGCCGAGGTCCTTTTCGTGGCTTTTCAGGATGGCCGCGCTCATGCCAGCACCGTCGTCACTTCGGTCGTCACGGCCGTCATCAATTTATGCAGCGGGCATTTGCCTGCCGCGGCCAGCAATTCCTCGCGCTGCGCATCCGTCAGCTCGCCCGTCAGGTGCAGGGTGGCGGCCAGGCGGTACACGCCCTTGCGCTCTTCGCTGGCATCGCGCTCGGTCGACACTTCCACGTGTTCCAGGGGGATGCCCTTGTGCTTGGCGTACCAGACGACGGTGAGCGCCTTGCAGGCCGACAGGGCCGCGTCGTACAGGTCGTGCGGCGAGGGGCCAGAATCGCCGCCCCCTTCGGCCACCGAGGCGTCGGCGGAAATGATGTGATCGCGCACGTGCACGATGTGGCGCATGGGTTGCGACTGATCGCGGATGGCTTTGATGGTCATGGCGTTCCTTGGTGCGTTTGGAAAGCCACAATTTACACCGTTTGCCCGCTTTGCGCAGCCTGCTGCCCTGCTACCTGGTCATTTGATACGGAACACGGCGTCGACCGTCTGCGCCATTTTGAGGCTGGTGACCATCAGCATGTCTTCGGGGTTCTGGCGCTGGCGGCTATTCGCGCGGTTGTAGCGGTCCGAAGGCACCAGGCCTACCGCATTGCCCAGGTTTTTCAGCTGGTCCGACGAGATGCCGGCCACGGCGCCCGCGCGCTTGCCGAAGCCGCGCGCCATGGCATCGGCCTTGCGCTGCGCATCCTTGACGGCTTCGCCCATCAGTTCCTCTTCCAGGCGGATGCGCTCCGTGGCGCCGAAGGTGACGGCAAACGCATCGAGGTTGGGCATGGCCAGCAGCGGGCGCATGACGGCGGGCCATTTCGACAAATCCGCCACGTTGATATGCACGCTCGCCTTGATCTGGTACTGCGGGTTGGCCGGGTCCTGCTCGGCGCCCTTGCGGATCTCCTTGCGCACGTCGCGCACCTCGATGCCGGCCGCCGCCTCGGGCAAACCCTGCTCCACCAGCAGCGCCTTGATTTCCGCGATGCGCGCCGCTACCTGCGCGGTGGCCACGTCCGGCGCCGGGTCGAAGACACTGACGTCGAAATCGATCTCGCCCAGGTCCGGCGTGACGAAACTGTACGCCGTGCCCGTCGCGTGGATGAAGGGATAGGAGGGCAGATCGCCGGCCAGGGCGGCGAGGGGCAGGCAGGCAAACACGATGGACAGCAGGCGGCGTTTGAACACGGACACTCCGGCACGGTTAAGGTGCATGAAGTATCCGCCAAGATGAGCGACTTAACAACATGCTAATCGAGCGTGCGCGCCACCCTGAAGCCCACGATGTCGTTCGACAGCACGGTGGAAAAGCCGTTGCGCAAGGCCGAGCGCAGGTAGCGCGGGTGGTACAGCCAGGAGCCGCCGCGCAGGATGCGCCGGCTGCTGTCGCTGCCCTCTTCCCACGCGCTGCCGTCGACGGGCGCGCCTTCGTAATTATCGTGCACCACGTCCTGCACCCATTCCCACACATTGCCATGCATGTCGAACAGGCCCCAGGAATTCGGCGCGAATGTGCCCAGCGGCGTCGTGCCGCCGCGGTACACGCCGCGCGGGCCGCCGTTGTACACATACAGGCCGTCGTAGTTGGCTTGCTCGGTGCTGATCGTGTCGCCCACGTTGAAGGCCGTGCGCGTGCCGGCGCGGCACGCGTATTCCCATTCCGCTTCGCTGGGCAGGCGGTACTGGCGGCCCGTGCGTTCGCTCATCCACGCCAGGTACAGCTGCGCGTCATTCCAGCTCACGCCCACCACCGGGTGCTGCTCGTTCTGCACGAAGCCGGGATTGTCCCAGTCCGTTTCCGAACCGCCCGCCCAATCGGTCGCCTTGACGAAGGCGCGCCATTCGCCCACGCTGACGGGGTGGCGCGCCAGCGCGAACGGGCGCTCGATGCCGACCCAGTGCTGCGGTGTTTCGCGGTCCAGCCATGACTGCTGCGAACCGGCCTGCAAGGCCGCCTTGTGCTCCGTCTCGTGCGCGCCCATCTGGAAGCGGCCGCTGGGAATGAGCACCAGTTCCGGCCCCTGTCCCGCGCCATCGAGGAAATCATCGCGCAAGATGCCTTCGGCATTGGCCACCGGTTCCGCGTGTGCGGGCGCCGGTGCCGGCTCGCTCACTGCGGCGGCGGCCGGCGCCTGGTGCTGCGCTGCGCGGCTGGCCTCTTCGCGGCGCGCGCGCTCCTGCTCGGCGCGGTAGGCCGCCTCCGCCTTGGCGACGATGGCCTTGCGCTGTAATTCCTGGTGTTCCTGCAAGGCGGTGGCCGCGTCGGCTTCGCGGCGCGCGCGCAGCTGGCCGCGTAGCGCTTCCTTGCGCAGCTTGCGCGCCTCTTCCGCTTCGAAATGGCGCTGCGCCTCCTGCTCGCGGCGCAGTTTGTCCTGGCGCTGCTTTTCCAGCGCGGCCGCCTGGATTTCCGCCTTGCGGCGCTGATCCAGTTCTTCCTGGCGTATCCGGGCCCGCTTGATCTCTTCCTCGCGGGCCTGTTCGGCGGCCAGCGCCGCCTGCTTTTGCTGCTGCGCCGCACGCGCCTGCTGCTGGCGCGCCTGTTCCGCCAGTTCTTCGGGCGACGGCCCGGCGGCCCGCTCCAGCCCTTCCAGCAAGGCTTGCACGGATTGCGGCCGCAATTCCGTCGTCAAGGAAAAACCGTTCTGCAAGACTTGCCACTGCTGCGCGTTGAGCGCTTGCGGCGCCGACGGCAAGTGGCTGGCGCTGCGCATGTCGTCGAACGGCATGCGCCCTTCCAGCATCTGGTAAATCATCACCGCCACCGCATACACGTCCAGGCGCGGGCTGGGCTGGCGCTGGTTGGCGCCGGCCTCGGGCGCCCGGTAGCCGTGCGTGCCCGCATTCGGCATGTCCAGCGCCAGGCTGCTGTCCGCATTGCGCACGCGCGACGCGATGCCGTAGTCGAGCAGCTTGACGTCGCCCTTCGCCGTCAGGAAGACATTGCCAGGCTTGATGTCGCGGTGCACCAGCTTGTGCTTTTCCCATGCATACGACAGGGCGTCGGCCACCGGCTGCAGCAATTGCTGCACTGTCGACAGCGGCAGCGCGCCCTCGCGCGCCAGATAGTGCTCGAGGTCTTCGCCATCGAGGCATTCCATGATGATGAAATAGCTGGCCGTGGCCGGATCCTGCGCCCACTCGTAGACGCGCACGATGTTTTCATGCGCGAGTTTGCGCGCCTGGGTGGCTTCCTCGATCAGCAGTTTTGCATGCGTGGCGCTTTGCGTCAGCTGCGGCGGCAAGATCTTCAGCGCCACCATTTCGCTGCTGCCCAGCTCCGCGTGCGTGGCCAGGTCGGTGGCTTGCCACACCTGCCCCATGCCGCCCGTGCCGATCAGCCGTTCGAGCCGGTAGCGGCGGTTTTGCGGGCCGATTTCCTGGCCCGTCATGAAGCCCAGCTCCGTGCCCTGGCGCACGGGCAGCGGCGCGGGCGCAGATGCGGCGCCGGGCGGCGCGTACTCGGCGTCGAGGATGGCGTTCTTGCGGCTTTCAAATTCCTGCTCGCTGAGCAGCCCGTCATCGTGGAGGGCGCGCAGTTCCCGCAGTTTGTCTCGTGCTTTTTGCATCATCTGGGGTGAAACGCTTCCATCAAGGCTGCAAGGCAACGCCGCAGGCGGCGCAGAATTTATCTTCCGGATGGCCCGCGCGCTGCGCATGGCCGTTCTTGCAGCGCAGCGGCGCAGCGGCGCCCAGCCCGACACTTGGCTGCAGCGCCTGTGCCACGGCCACGCCCAGCTGCGCCTGCGCCGACAGGCCATGCGCATGCGCCGCATTTTGCAGGGTGATCAGGTCCAGCTGCTGGCGCCGTTCGCGTTCCGCCTGGCCTTCCAGGTAGCTGCGCTCCTGCGCCACGCCGTCCTGCGCCATGCGCAGCGCATCGGCGGGAGAAACGCTGTTCTCGGCCGCCGCCAGCGCCGCCAGCGCGTGGATCTGCTCGGCGCTCATGCCCGCCTGCAGCTGCGTTTTCAGCACTTGCGCCAGCGCGGCCGCGTTCTGCCCGGCGGCCATGGCCACCTTGCCCGTGTCGCTCAGCGAGCCGATTTTCTCGATGCGGTCGATATCGATGCGCGCCAGTTCGGCCGCATGCGCCTGCTGCGCCAGCAGGGCTTCGTACTCGCCCTTCCAGCGCGCGTAATCGCTTTCGCGCTGCTGCGCCATGGCCAGCAGATCGCGCTGCCATTGCGCTTCCTGCTCCAGCTGGCGCAGCTGCTGGCGCTGTTCCTCGATGGCCAGCGCGTCGAGCTGTGCCAGTTGCGTTTGCTGCTGCAGCTGGCGCGCGTGCACGCCATCGGCCTCGATGGTGCGCAGCAGCTTTTCCTGCTGCGCGATGGCATCTTCGCGGGCGCCGCCGCGCCGCAGCGCCGCCACCTTTTCCGCGATTTCCGCCGCCTGCACCTGGGCCGCTTCATCCTTGTGCGCCTCGGCGCGCAGCAGTTCGCGCTGGCGCGCCAGCTGCATCTGGTCTTCCCACTCCTGCACCCGCTCCGCTTCGCGCTTGCGCGCCGCGTTCGCCAGCATCAGGCCCTGCCAGGCGGCCTGGTGCTGTTCCGCTTCCAGCTGCGCCTCGCGCTGGGCCGCATCCGCTTCCGCCTGGCGCAGGCGCGCCAGCTGGGTGCGGCGCCCCGTTTCGTCGTCGATCAGCAGCGCGCTTTCCACTTGCTGCGCGATCGACTGCAAGTGGACTTGATGCGTAAAGCGCTGCTGCGCCAGCTGGATCTGTTCGCGCCCATGCAGCTGCGACAATTCCAGCTCGCTGCGCATCTTGATGGCGGCCAGCGCCCGCACGTGTTCCCAGTTGGCCGCTTCATCGGCCCGCTGCGCGCCCTTCTGCGCCAGTTCCTGTTCCAGTTCGCCCAGCGCCAGCGCGGCGCCATGGTCGAGCGCCTGGCGCCGCGACTTCGCTTCCAGGATGCGGCCGTACAGGTCGATCTGGCGGCCGCGCAGCGCCTGCAGGCGCTCCGCTTCCTGGTGGTTCAGTTCCGCCTTTTCCACCGTCGCGTCCTGCGTCAGTTCGGCGCGGCGATGCGCGTGGCGCGCCGCCAGTTCCTCGCGGCGGATGCGCTGCCACTCTTCCTCGTCATACAGCTGGTCGAGCTGCTTCATGCGTTCCAGGCTGTGCTGCTCCAGTTCCTGCGCCGGCAAGCCGCCCAGCCACAGGGTGCCGATGCTGGCGCCGGCGTCGCCTGCGCGCTTGTCGTGGCGTAGCGCCAGGGTTTCCACGCGCGCCACGGCCAGGCCGCTGGACGCCAGGCGCTGCGTCAGCGCCGATTGCAGGCGTTCATTCAATTCCGGGCGCAGGTCGGCATTCGCATCCATCTCGCGCAGCGCGCGGCTGCCGATGAATTCCAGCGCGATCTGGCGCACGGATGGCAGCAACAGGGCGTGCAGGTGGGCGCGCGTGACGGCGCCCGGTGCGCGCATGAACTGGCGCGCGAACGCATCGGGCTGGCCCAGGGCGATATCCACGCGCAGGGATGCGGCGACGTCCAGCCGCTCCGTGCTGGCCAGGCCGGGCAAGTCGAATTCCAGGCTGACGGCGTCGGCGCGCGCGATCAGCACTTCGGCCGGACGCGCCGGCAGCAGCGCGGGCAGGCGCGCGAAGAAGGCGGCGCTGTCATAGTCGCCGGCAGGTATCAAGGTGAAAGCGTCCGATTGCACGATCCAGGCGCGCGACTCGGCCGGCACCTGCAGGCGGCGCGCGGCGCTGCCGAACAGCGAAGACAGTTCGCGCACGCCAAAGAACAGTGCTAGTTGCCCATCAGCAAGATGCCATTGATTGGCATGCAGCACCGCGTCGCTGTCCGGTGCTCCCAGCGACAAGCCGCATTGCGCGCAATAGCCGGCGGCAGCGCCGTTCTTGTGCTCGCAGCGCGGGCAGCGGGCGCCGCCAAAACCAAACAATTGGAACATATGTGACTCCTGATGATATTTTTATCCATGCGACGGGGCCGCCATGCCGATTCTAGCAGGACAGCTGGCCCTGCACTTGCCGCGCGCGGCAGTGTGCAGCGTCAAATAATGCCACGCGGCAATTGCATTCATATGCCCGGATACAGGGCAATTTAGGCCTCAATTCAAGCGGTCGGCTTGCCAGCCCCGCGCGCAGGCATTTCAGCGCCGTTTTTTTGCAGGCCATCCCGCCAAAACCACGGCTGGTCGCATCCGCATGGCGCAGAGGAGCGCGCATGGCTACAGTGCATGCATACCCACCCGCCACCCGAAAGGAAACATCATGAAAGCCTTGAAAAACATGGAAGCCATCTTCACCGTCGCCGTCGCCATCGCCTGCGGTGCCAGCTATGCCAGCTTCATGCAGCCATCGGCCGCCAAGGCTGCCGATGTGGCGCAAGCGAGCGCCATCCCCGTCGTGACGGTCAGCGCCAAGCGCATGACGGAACAGGAAAAGAAAATCTCGCTGATCGAGGAAAGGCAAGCCTTGCTGGGCAACGCCACCGCCAGCACCCTGTGAGCCACCGATGCTGACACCACGCCGCCTGGCGCCCGCTTGAATACCGCCGCGCCAGGCCGCCATTTGCATCGCAAATGTATCCGCAACGGATACACGGACACACAGCATTGTGTCAATTGTAATAAGTTGAATCAAAGGCGAAAAACCGCCAGCAAGCGCCTATAGTCCATTTCACGCAATCACCGAAATGGAGTACACCATGAAACCCATCACACTCTACGCAGCAGCCATGCTTGCCATCAGCACCGCGGCTTTCTTGCCCGTGCAGGCCATGGCACAGAATCAGCTCGGCGTCAGCATTGTCGTCGGCAACGCCCCGCCTCCGCCACGGTTTGAAAGCGCACCCGCGCCGCGCGCCGGCTATGTCTGGGCACCCGGCTACTGGAACTGGGATGGCCAGCGCCATGTCTGGAACAACGGTGAATGGCTGCGTGAACGCAGCGGCAACCAGTACCGCCGCGCCGCCTGGATACAAGAGAACAACCGCTGGCGCCTGGACCGTGGCGGCTGGGTCGCCGCGCAAGTGCAGCCCGTGCGCTATGACGACATCCGCATCGCCCCGCCGCCGCCGCGCCGCGAAGCCATCCCGCGCGCGCGCCACGGCTACACCTGGGCGCCAGGCCACTGGGAATGGCGCGGCCAGCGCTACGCCTGGACGCCAGGCGTATGGATCGCCGAACGTCCCGGCTACGTGTATGCGCCGCCCGCCTGGAACCAGCGCGATGGCCGCTGGCAGATGGAGCAAGGCCGCTGGTCGCCACGCGGCCCGAACGGCGACCGCGACCGCGACGGCATCCCCAACCGCTATGACCGAGACAATGGCAACCGCCATGACCGCGACCATGACGGCGTGCCGAACCGCGACGACCGGCGTCCGGATAACCCGAACCGCAGCTGATATGCGGCTGTAATTAGGACCAAGGCCACCGTTCGCGGTGGCCTTGTCATTTTCCCGACATATCCGTGTATTAGAATCGCGCGACGATCAATCACACTGCGCGAGAAAGATTCACGATGGCGATGGAAACTGCCGGTTTTACCTATGGCTCGGACACCTCGGGCCTGGTCTGGGGCTTCCTGTTTGGCCGCGACGGGCCACCGCTGGCGCTCGACTCGACGGCGGCACTGGCCTGGCTGGCCGATGGCGCGGCGCGTCCGGCGCAGGAATTCGTCTGGCTGCATTTCAACCTGTCGCATGCGGCCAGCGAAAAATGGCTGATGACGCATACGCAGCTGGCCGACGAATTCTATGAAACCCTGCACCAGGGGTCGCGCTCGACGCGCATCGAACAGGCGGAAAACACCCTGATCGCCGTGGTCAACGATGTGGTGCACAATTTCTCGTTCGAGGCATCCGATATTTCCACCATGTGGGCCAGCGTGGCGCAAAACCTCGTCATCACGGCGCGTCGCGCGCCGCTGCAGTCGATCGAGCGCCTGCGCCAGGCCGTCATCAAGAACCACGAGCCGATCCGCTCGTCGGTGGAGCTGCTGATTCATTTGCTGCGCGACCAGGCGGACGTGCTGGTCAACATCGTGCGCGATGCCGTGGCGCGGGTCGACGATATCGAGGATCACTTGCTGGCCGGACGCCTGGTGCCGAAACGCGAAGACCTGGGCGCCATGCGGCGCGTGCTGGTGCGGCTGCAGCGCCTGCTGGCGCCGGAACCGGCGGCCCTGTTCCGCCTGCTGCAACGCCCACCTGCGTGGGTGTCGGAGCTGGACAGCCTGGAACTGCGCCAGTCGACGGAGGAATTTTCCGTGGTGCTCAGCGATATGTCCTCGCTACAGGAACGCATCAAGCTGCTGCAGGAAGAGATCGCCGCCAGCGTCAACGAGGAAAACAGCCGCAGCCTGTTCGTGCTGACCATTGTCACCGTGCTGGCCTTGCCGATCAATATCATCGCCGGCATGCTGGGCATGAATGTGGGGGGAATTCCGCTGGCCCAGCACCCGCAGGGCTTCTGGATCATCGTTGCCATCATCGTCACGTTTACGGTCGTGGCGGGATGGCTGGTGGTGCGCGTGCAGCGAAACAGTTAATTCCCGTCCCGGCACGGCCTGGCAGGCGAACGGCAGGCGCCGTCCGCCATTACTGCTTGCTGCGCTTAACGGTGGTATTCGCCAGCCCGTTCAGGCTGATAGACGATTTCCTCGATCTTGACCTTCACCACGCCGCCCGGCATGGGCCAGGCGATGCTGTCGCCGACGGACAGGCCCAGCAGCGCGCTGCCGACGGGCGCCAGCACGGAAATGCGGTCGGCCTGGCCTTCCACATCCTTCGGATACACGAGCGTCAGGCAGAATTCCTCCTTGTTTTCCACCGTGAAGCGCACGGTGGAATTCATCGTCACGACGGTCGGTGGAATCTCTTGCGGCTCGAGCACCTCGGCGCGGCCCAGCTCATCGAGCAAGGCGGCCTTGTCCGGCGACAGATTATTACCCAAGGCATACAACAACGCTTCCAGTCGTTCCAGGTCTTGTGACGACAAAATAATTTTTGGTTTTTTTTCCAAGATATCCTCACTATTGATCATTAGGGCGACGTCCGGTTTTACTGGCGGCAGCTTGCTTGGCCGCGGCAGACAAAACAAACAGCATCAGAACGTCCATCATCAGCGGATTATGGACGAAGTCGCGGAGCAAGGCCATAGCGTTCGCGCATTCTTCATTAAAATTTATTAAAATCAATGACTTGCAATCGACCATACGGACAAGAAATTAATCCATGCCGGGATGGTCGCAGGTATTGAAGTTATTCTTGATGGTATTTTGTTTACCGTCAGCATGTTTTTAAAGAAAAAAACCGGCGGGCAAAAAAAGGATTAAAATTCATCTGGAATTATTATTAGAAAGACACGCCCTGCCTTTTCCGCCTGACTTGTCGCCTAAGTAGGTCGTGGGAAATTATTGTGAAGTTATGACGAACAGAACCGGATGCGCTGCAAGGCGCCCGTTGCGACGCAGTGCAGGCACTGCTAGCAGCGGGTAACGCCGCAGAGCGCCGGTTATGGAAGTCAGAAATCACAATAATTTATTACGACCTACTTAGCCTGCTGCCACCGGCCTGCGGTATGGACACTAAATTGCCGCGCGCCCTGTACTTTCACGCTGCAAAATGACAATATGTCGGCCTTAACAACACGTTGAGAGTTCCGGCTCACTTCGGTTTTCATCAGACTGGAACGTAAAGTATGGCAGGGCGAGGCGGGATCACACGGGGCGGCGGCAAGCGGGGCCGGCAGGAGGGCGCGTCATGATGGCGCCATTGATGCTGCCGTCGGCGCAATTGCGCGGCGACCGGATTGCCCGCTTGAACTTGCTGGCCGCAGCGGCCATGCTGGCGATGGCCAGCATGCTGCTGATCCTCTTCCAGTTGTTTTCCCTCCAAACATCCTTCCAGCGCACGCTGCGCATCCAGGCCGACATGCTGGCGCCTGCCGCCACCCAGGCCGTGCGCCAGGACAATCGACTTGCAGCGCAACAACTCCTCGCCTCCCTGGCCGCCGCCCCGCATGTCCGGCAAGCACTGCTCTACAGCCCCTATGGCGCGCCGTTTGCCAGCTACGCGCGCAGCGCCAGCGATGCCGCGCCCGCGGCGCCGCGCAACGGCCTGCACATCGATTATCTGGACGGCAGCGCCGCCATCCTGAAGACCTTGCCCGGCGGCGGCGCGCTGTACCTGCGCGCCAGCCTGGCGCCGCTGTACGCCAGCCTGGCGCAATTTGCCGCCTTCACCCTGCTCGTCTGCCTGTGCGCGTTCGGCCTGACGTTCCTGATGGTGCGCCGCACGCGCACGGCCGCCCAGCATGCGGAAAGCCATTTGCACTACCTGGCCCATGTCGACCCGGTCACGCAACTGCCGAACCGCCATGAATTCAACGATGCCCTGGCCTACGCGCTGGCGCGCGCCGACCGCCAGGACAGCAGCGTGGGCCTGCTGCTGCTGGACCTGGACAACTTCAAGATCGTCAACGATACGCTGGGCCACCACTGCGGCGACCAGCTGCTCAAGCTCGTGTCCGAGCGCCTGGTGGCCATCCTGCGCGGCACCGACATCATCTGCCGCATCGGCGGCGATGAATTCGTCGTCATCGTCGAACCGGCCGACGACGCCTCAGAAATGGCCAGCGTGGCGCGCAAGATCCTGGCCGTGCTGGCCGCGCCGTTCGACCTCGAAGGCCACCAGCTATATGTCAGCGCCAGCATCGGCGTGAGCCTGTATCCGTTCGACGCGCAGGACGTGGCCACCCTGACGCGCAATGCCGATACGGCCATGTACCACGCCAAGCACCAGGGCAAGAACCGCTACGCCGTGTTCAAGGCCGAAATGGAATTGCGCGCCCAGCGCCGCCTGCGCATGGAAGCGAACCTGCGCAAGGCTCTGCAGAACGAGGAACTGTATCTGCACTACCAGCCGCAGATCGACTTGCGCAGCGGGCGCATCGTCGGCGTGGAAGCGCTGATACGCTGGAACTGCCGCGACATGGGCCAGCTGAGCCCCGCCGAATTCATCCCCGTGGCCGAGGAAAGCGGCATCATCGTCGACCTCGGACGCTGGGTGCTGCAAAGCGCTTGCCGCCAGGCGGCCCTGTGGTGCAAGGCAGGCCTGCTCGATTCGCTCGAGCACGTGGCCGTCAACCTGTCGGCCTGCCAGGCGCGCGACCCGGGCCTGATGGACGATATCCGCGCCATCCTGGATGAAACGCAGCTGCCGCATGGCTTGCTGGAACTGGAAATCACGGAAGGCGTCCTGATGGACAATGTCCACGCCAACGTGGAACTGATGCGACGCCTGCAGGAAACGGGCATCCACCTGTCGATCGACGATTTCGGCACCGGCTATTCGTCGATGTCGTACCTGAAGCGCCTGCCCATCGACCAGCTGAAGATCGACCGCAGCTTCGTGCACGACCTGCCCGGCGAGGGAGAAGCCATCGTCACGGCCATCATCGCCATGGCGCACAGCCTGCACTTGAAAGTGGTGGCAGAAGGGGTGGAAACCTTGCGGCAGGTGGAGTTTTTGAGAAAAGCCGGCTGCGACAACGTGCAGGGCTTTTTCTTCGCGCGTCCGATGACGGCGGCGCAGTTGACGGCGCTGCTGCTGGAACGGCGCGACTGGAGTACGCGCACGATCCTGCCGGCTTGAATTGCTGCCAACAAGGGTGTCGGATTACGCACGGCGTGGCCGCGCTAATCCGACCTACGCCAGGAATCAGTAGGTCGGGTTAGCGCAAAGCGCGTAAGCCGACGCCGCCAGCGCTACATCAAGCCAGCTTGGCCGAATGCTCGCGCGTGGCGTGGAATGTCAATTTCGGCCAGCGCTCTTCCGTCAGGCGCAGGTTCACGCCCGACGTGGCCAGGTAGGCCATGTTGCCGGCCGCATCGTAGGCCACGTTGTGGCCCAGCGCGTTTTCGAAATCCTGCAGGATGCGCTTGTCGTCGCAGCTGACCCAGCGGGCGCTGCTGATGCTGGTGCCTTCAAACACGGCGTCAACGCCATACTCGTTGAGCAAACGGCTGGCCACCACTTCGAACTGCAGCACGCCGACGGCGCCCAGTACCAGTTCGCCGCCCTGTACCGGCTTGAAGACCTGCACCGCGCCCTCTTCGCCCAGCTGCTGCAAGCCCTTGTGCAGCTGCTTGATCTTCAGCGGATTACGGATGCGCACGGAGCGGAAGAAGTCCGGCGCGAAGTACGGGATGCCCGTAAAGGTCAGCATCTCGCCTTCGGAAAAACTGTCGCCGATCTGCATGTTGCCGTGGTTCGGCAAGCCGATGATGTCGCCCGCGTACGCTTCTTCCACCTGTTCGCGCGAGGAGGCCATGAAGGTCACCACGTTCGACACCTTGATCTCGCGCCCCAGGCGCAAATGCTTGACCTTCATGCCGCGTTCGAAACGTCCCGAGCACACGCGCAAAAAGGCGATGCGGTCGCGGTGGGCCGGGTCCATGTTCGCCTGGATCTTGAAGACGAAACCGGTAAACGGCTGCTCGGACGGGGCCACCGAACGCACGGTCGCGTCGCGCTCGCGCGGCGCCGGCGCCCAGTCGACCAGCGCGGAGAGAATCTCGCGCACGCCGAAGTTGTTGATGGCCGAACCGAAGAACACGGGCGTCTGCACGCCGGAGAGGAATTCCTCCAGGTTGAACGGATTCGACGCGCCGTGCACCAGTTCCACTTCCATGCGCAACTGGTCCATCTCCAGCGGGAACATCTCCTGCAGGCGCGGGTTGTCGATGCCCTTGATGATTTCAAAGGCGCCATCGGCCTTTTCTTCACCGGCCTTGAACAGCATGATCTCGTCGTTCAGCAGGTGGTACACGCCGCGGAAGTTCTTGCCCATGCCGATAGGCCAGGTGACGGGCGCGCACTGGATCTTCAGCACCGACTCGAGTTCGTCGAGCAGGTCCAGCGGATCGCGCGTCTCGCGGTCCATCTTGTTCATGAAGGTGACGATCGGCGTATTGCGCATGCGGCAGACTGCCAGCAGCTTGATCGTCTGCGCTTCCACGCCCTTGGCCGCATCGATCACCATCAGCGCCGAGTCGACGGCCGTCAGCACGCGGTAGGTATCTTCCGAGAAATCTTGGTGGCCCGGGGTGTCGAGCAGGTTGACGACGTGGTCGCGGAATTCGAACTGCATCACCGAGGAAGCGACGGAAATGCCGCGCTGCTTCTCGATCTCCATCCAGTCCGACGTCGCGTGGCGGCCCGATTTGCGGGCCTTGACGGTACCGGCCATCTGGATCGCGCCCGAGAACAGCAGCAGTTTTTCCGTCAGCGTGGTTTTACCCGCATCCGGGTGGGAAATGATGCCGAAGGTGCGGCGGCGCTGCACTTCGCGCGCGATCACGGCCGGCGCCTTGCTGCTGACGACAGTGCTGGCGGAATCGGCTGCGCTGTCGCTGGAATCGGGAGTGTTGATGTCGTTCTCGTTGGCCATATTGGTGACCATAATATGGCCCTCGCAAAAAACCCTCGATTTTACAGAAGGATCGGCCTTCCGTGTGAACTGCTTCACTCTGGCGAACGGCAAAATCGCCCACTTCATCAAGGGGTCACAATCCGCAGGCAACATTGCACTGCAGAAATGTTGCCACTCTTTCCTGGAAACCCGATGAAAATGCTCCTCACCCCCGCCATCCGACTCATGCAGCGCCTGCGCCTGCTGCCCAAATTCATGCTTGTCTGCCTGGTCTTCCTGCTGCCGCTGGCGCTGGCGACCACTCTGCTGATCTCGGAACTGGGCAAATCGCTGGCCCAGGCGCAGGATGCGCAGCGGGGCGTGGCCTATGTGCGCCAGCTGCAGGAAGGCACGCGGCTGCTGCAGCAGCGGCGCGGCCTCGAACATTTGCGCCTGAGCGGCAAGGCGGGGATGGACAACACGGCCCTGAACGCGCGCATCACGGCCACGCTGGCCGCCCTGGCGCGCTTGCCGGCTGGCGCAGGCCTGCCCCAGGCGGCCGAACTGACGAAGCAGTGGCAAGCCCTGCTGGGCCGCCAAGCGGGCCTTGCGGCGCGCGACAGCTACGCGGCGCACACGGCGCTGCTGCGCCAGGCGGCCAAACTGGGCCAGCTGGTGGCCGACCGTTCGCACCTGAGCCTGGACCCGGACGCGGGCGCCAACCACCTGAGCGCCGTTTTCACCGCCACCCTGCCCGACCTGGCCGAAAGCCTGTCGGACATCGCCGGGCGCGGCGCCGCCTATATCGACACGGGCCTGTTCGAGGCGAATGAAGATCAGCTGGTCAACGCCAACGCCCTGATCGCGCGCCACGAACTGGAACGCCTGCCGGCCCGCTTCGACGAAATCATCACCGCCAAGCCGGAATTGCGCGCCAGCCTGCAGCCAGCCCTGAAAGCCGTGCCGGCCGCGCTGGCCTTCCTCGAACGCACGAAGAATGAAGTGACGAATTCCTACGACCAGACCTCGGGCGCGCAATTCCATGCGGCCGGCATGCAGGCGATCGATGCCCTGCAGGCGCTCTCGATCGCCTCGGCCACCGCCCTGGACGGCTTGCTGGCGCAGCGCATCGCCCGCGACGAGGCGCGCCGCGGCCTGATCCTGGCGGCCATGCTGCTGGTGCTGCTGGCCGCCGCCTACCTGTGCGCAGGCTTCTATGCCGCCTTCGTGCGCGACGTGACGCAATTGCGCGTGGCCGTTGGCGCCGCGGCGGCGGGCGACCTGTCGCAGCGCATTACCTCGCAGGCGCACGATGAGATCGGCGACCTGGTGCGCGACTTCGGCGCCATGACGCACGGCCTGGCCACCCTGGTGCAGGAAATCCGCGGCGGCGCGGCCGTCATCGCCGCGGCCGGCGCCGATATCGCGCAGGGTAACGCCGCCCTGTCCGGCCATACGGCCACGCAAGCGGATGCGCTGGGCGCCACCGTGGACTCGATGCGCGAGCTGACGGCCACCGTGGGCCGCAACGAAGCCCACGTAGGACAGGGGCGCACCCTGGTGGCCTCGGCCGCCGAGGTGGCCCTGCGCGGCGGCGAGACCGTCAGCGCCGTGGTCGAGACCATGGCCTCGATCAAGGCCAGCTCGCACAAGATCGTCGACATCATCGGCGTCATCAACGGCATCGCCTTCCAGACGAATATCCTGGCCCTGAACGCTGCCGTCGAAGCGGCCCGCGCGGGCGAGCAGGGACGCGGTTTTGCCGTCGTCGCGTCCGAGGTGCGCAGCCTGGCGCAGCGCTCCAGCGAGGCGGCGCAGCAGATCAAGCGCCTGATCGGCGATTCCGTCGCCACGGTGGATGCGGGCGGCGACCTGGTCAATGCGGCCGGCAGCACCATGCGCCAGGTCGTCGATGCCGTGCAGCAGGTGTCTGTCGTCATCGGGCGCATCAGCAGCGCCGGCGCCGAGCAGAATGGCGAAATCGCCCGCATCAACGGCGCGCTGGCGCAAATCGACGACATGACGCGCCAGAACGCGGGCCTCGTCGACGAGGCGCGCGCCGGTTCGCAGCGCCTGCACCAGGAAGGCGAAGCGCTGACGCAGGCCGTCAGCCGCTTCCGCCTGGGGGAACACGAGGCGCCAAACGTGCGCCAGACCCCTGCCGCAACCGTGCGCGACGGCCTGCCCAGCGTGCGTCCGGCCGGCCTGTGGAGCGCCAACAAACCGCGCGTCATATCACAAAATCGCGCGGAACGGCGCAAGGCTAGCTAGTCAAAAGTGTGCACGTAGGACAAGGACTACAATTTCGCCTCAATGGAGACTACAAAGTGGCGACTGCTAATCTTATGTTCGCCACTTACATAAGCTTTTAAAGTAGCTACATCGCGATCTGCACCGCGCGGTCGACAAAAACGCCGTTACCAGATGAGTACGGCAGTTTTTTTGACCAGCAACGCGGCAGTCGCACTCCGATGTAAAAAGCCTGTGAGGAATACTATGAGCCATACTCAACTTATCGCCCCGGTCCAGAAGAACCAGTTGCTGCCGCGCGCCATGCCGGCGGCCGGTCGGGAAATCAAGCTTGCGTCGCGGGTTAGCCTCAGCAGTGCCCAACAGAATGAATTGCTGGCCGCCCTGCCGCGCGCCGCGCTCGAATCGCTGTTCGAAGACCTGGAACTGGTCGAACTGCCTTTCGGCAAGGAACTGTATGCCTACGGTAACAACCTGGAATACAGCTACTTCCCTACCACCGCCATCATTTCCTTGCTGTATGTAATGGAAGACGGCGCCACGACGGAAATCGCCGTGGTCGGCCATGAAGGCGTGGCCGGTGCCTCGCTGCTGGCAGGCGAGCGCGCCATGTGCACGGCTGTCGTGCAAAGCGCCGGCTACGGCTACCGCCTGAAAACGCAAAGCTTGCGCGATGCCTTCAATCAAGGCGGCGCCCTGCCCCAGTTGCTGATGCGCTATACCAACGCCCTGTTTGCGCAAATGGCGCAGAACGCCGTCGGCGGCCGCCACAGCTCGATCGAGCAAAAGCTGTGCCGCTGGCTGCTGGACCGCCTGGACCGTTCGCCATCGAATGAATTGAAAGTCACGCAAGAGCTGATCTCCATCATGCTGGGTGTGCGCCGCGAAAGCATCACGGCCGCCGCCGGCAAGCTGCAGGAAGAAGGCTTGATCCACTATCGCCGCGGCAATATCACGGTGCTGGACCGCGCCGGCCTGGAATGCTATGCGGGCGAGTGCTACAAAGTGGCCAAGACGGAATACGACCGTTTGCTGCGCGACGTATCGCGCTGCTGATGAGAAGCTGCCGCGGATCCGGCAGCATGGATAAAAAAATGGCCGGGCTGCATGCCCGGCCATTTTTTTTGCCGCAATCTCAATTACGCTTCGGCATCCGCATCGATGTCTTCCGGCTCCGGCGTCAGCGGCAGGGGAATCACGGCTTCCACACATGTCCCCTTGCCTTCCGGCCCCTGGCGCACGGTGAGAGTGCCGCCCAGCAACAAAGCCCGTTCGCGCATGCCCAGCAAGCCGTGCGACATGGGTTTTTGCAAGGCATCTTCCGTGATGCCGATGCCATCGTCGATCACGCGCAGCACCAGGCCATGCTCGTTGCGTTTCAATGTCACGCTGACCATGCCGGCGCGCGCATATTTCAGGATGTTCGTCAGCGATTCCTGCACGATGCGGAACAGGGCAATCGTCAGGGTGGCTTCGCGGTTGTCGATATTGATGGCCACGTCCGTTTCGCAGCGCACGGAACTCATGCGCGTAAAATCCTCGCAATAGCTTTCGATGGCGGCGCACAGGCCCAGATTGTCCAGCAGGCTCGGACGCAAATCTTCGACGATGCGGCGCTTCAGTTCCACCGTTTCCAGCAAGGTTGCCTTGGCGCGCCGTAATTGCGCGGCCAGTTCCGGCTGCGTGTGCGCCAGTTGCTGCGTAACGGCGCCCAGGTCCATGCTGATCGAGGTCAAGTTGGCGCCCAGCTCATCATGCAATTCGCGCGCCAGGCGCGCTTTTTCCACTTCGTTGACGCTGATCAAATGGCGCGACAGCACGGATAGCTGCTCCGTGCGCTTGCTGACCGTCGATTCCAGATTGTCGTTGGCATTTTGCAATGCATACTCGACGGCCGCGCGGTTCTGGAAGCTGCGCCGCACCAGCTGGTAAAACATGATCAGCACGAGGATGGCCAGGGCATTGATGCCGATGCCGAGCAGCACGGCTTTCTGGTACTCATGGTAAAACGCGGCGCTGCCGGACGACAGCGCTTCATTCTGCTCGCGCGTCATGATCACCACCTGCAGGCGGATCTCGTCCATGGTGGCGCGGTCATCGGTCACGCGGGAAATGTTGACGATCTCGGCCAGCCCGCCCTGCCTGTAGACCTCGATCGACTCTTGCAGCATCGACATCTTGCGGCGGATCAAGCTTTTCAGCTGGCCCAGGTTTTTCAGCTGGGTGGGACTGCCCGCGAGCAAAGTCTGCAGCTCGTTGAATTCGTTTTCAATTTCGGTGGTAGCCGTCTTCGACGGCCCCAGATAGGTTTCGGAGCCGGAAATGAAATAGCCGCGCAAGCTGCTTTCCGCATCGAGCACGAGCACGTTCAAATACTGCAGGCGGTCCGCCACGCGGGCGCTCTGGCTGAGCAAGGCATTCGTGCCCTTCAGCGACTGCAGGTTATGAAAGAGACTGAAACCATTAAGTACAAGCAACAAGGCGCACGTCACGCACAGGATCGTCTTGTACAGGGGCAGGCGGTGATTCGGGGCCGGTTCAGCGGTGAAATACATCCTGATGTGCATCCTTAGCAAGGTTCGGCGTGGGAGAGAGCGCCGGCGCCGGCCAATTATAGTCCTCGCCACAAACTGCTGCACTGCACAAGTCGTGCTGGCCAGCTGGCTGAGCGATCATGTTTCCATGATCGCACCGCAGCGCTAGTCAAGCAAATTGTTTTTCATTGCGTAATAGGTCAAGTCGCTGTTCGATTGCAAGCCCATTTTTTCCATGATGCGCGTGCGGTAGGTACTCACCGTCTTGATGCTCAGCGACAAGGCCACACCGATATCGGACACGGTGGCGCCACGCGCCAGGCGCAGGAAGACCTGGAACTCGCGGTCCGACAATTCCGTATGCAGGGCGGCATTCGTGTCGCGGTCGAACGACTGCGCCAGCAATTCACCGACGGTGGAGCTGACGTAGCGGCGCCCCTGGAAAACGGTGCGCACGGCCGTCATCAGCTCGTCTGCTTCGCACTCCTTGTTCAGATAGCCATTCGCGCCCATCTTGAACAGGTTCAGCGCGTATTGCTGCGCGGGATAGCCGCTGAGGATCAGCACGGGCAATTCAGGCTGGCCCTGGCGGATCGTGCGCAAGGTATCGATGCCGCTCTGATCGGGCATGGCTATATCGAGCAACAATACATCGCAAATTTCGCGGCGGGCGATATCGAGGGCTTCACGCCCCGTACCGGCTTCCGCCACCACACTGAAATCGCTTGACGACGAAAAAATCTGTTTGAATCCAGCTCGTACTATTTGGTGATCATCACAAATGGCAACGCGTATCATTGTTTCCCCTTAAATTTTCCTGGCCTGGGAAAGACTACCGGAACCTGAACGCTGCTCCGGCTTAGCGTCACTAACAAAAACGCAACATTAACATTATATTCAAAATATGGCGCGCCGTACGGTAGCGTCAACGCCAAGACGGAGCGCCCATGCAGTATAGTCAACTTAGTCAACTGCTACCGGACAACCCCACCTATATTGGTACAAATCTTATTTTAGCAAGTTTAAAATCGCAATTAATTCATTGCGTATCCACACGCGGTCCAGCGGCGCTTCCTGCGGCACAACGGGCATGGCCGGCAGCACTGGCAACTCGTCAAGGATCGCATGCGATGCGCCACGGCTGTCGAGCTTGTTTCGCGCGCCGCTGATGGTAAAGCCTTGCTCGTACAGCAATTCGCGGATGCGGCGTATCAGCAGCACCTCATGGTGCTGATAATAACGGCGGTTGCCACGTCGTTTGACCGGCTTGAGCTGGGAAAACTCCTGCTCCCAGTAGCGCAACACGTGCGGTTTGACGCCGCACAATTCGCTCACTTCGCCGATCGTGAAATAGCGTTTCGCCGGAATGGGCGGCAAGGCGATCAACTCGGTTTTACTGATGCGCTCGTTCATCGCCACTCACTCAGGCAGCACGTGCCAGCGGACTGGTCTCTTCGACCATGCTTTTCAGCTTCTGGCTCGCATGAAAGGTCACGACACGGCGTGCCGTGATGGGAATCTCTTCGCCCGTCTTCGGATTGCGGCCGGGCCGCTGCGGCTTGTCGCGCAACTGGAAATTGCCGAAACCGGACAGCTTGACGGCCTCGCCACGCTCGAGCGCATTGCGGATCTCGTCGAAAAAGGTCTCGACCATATCCTTCGCTTCGCGCTTGTTCAGGCCCACTTGCTCGAACAACAGTTCGGCCAGTTCCGCCTTGGTCAAGGTGGGTAAATCTTTTTCCGCTTCCTGGCGCACTTTGGCAACCAGCATGGCCCGATGCAAATCGGCGGCCAGTGCGGATTGCAGTACGGCGGAATCAACGTCGCTGTTATTAATTTTCCTGCCCTGCCTTTTCTGTGCGCCCGAGCCTGCCACATGGCAAGCTCGTCTACGGTTGACGACGGAAAGGCCGTCACGCAAGGCGACGGCCGTCCGGTAATTACGAACGCAGTTTCGCGTCGTGGCCCTGCTTGGCCGCATCGATCAGGACAGCCATTAGGCCGTCGACGACATCGTCTTGCAGGGTGTTTTGAGTATCTTGCAAGCTAATCCGGAAAGCAAGGCTTTTTTCATCCACTTCCAGCCCTTTTCCACGATATTCATCAAATAAAACAATGGCTTGCACGATACGCGCTGCCGGGCTCGACTTGGCGGCGGCATGGAAGCTGTCGAGCAGATCCTGCACGGCTACCGATTGCTTGACGACCACGGCCAAGTCGCGGCTGGCACCAGGGAATTTCGAGATTTCCTGGTATGCCGGCACGACTCGTTGCGTCAAGGCAGCGGCGTCGACTTCGAACAGCACGGGCGCCAGCGGCAAGTCGTACTTTTGCATCCAGCGCGGGTGCAATTCGCCGATGAAACCGATGACCTTGCCATCGAGCTCCACATTGGCCGAACGGCCCGGATGCAGGGCAGGATGCTCCGCCTTGGTGAAACGCAAGACCAGCGGTGCAAACAGCGCTTCCAGGTCCGCCTTCACGTCGAAGAAGTCGACCGTGCGCGCAGCCTGGCCCCACTGCTCGTCGGCAACCGCGCCGTAGGCCATGGCCGCCACGCGCTTCGGCTGGGCGTAGCCAGCCACCGACAAGGGGCCGTTTTCCACGCTGTCGTCGCGCTGGTAGATGGCGCCCACTTCGAAGATGCGCACGCGGTTCGTCTTGCGGTTCAGGTTGTAGCGCACATTGGCGATCAGGCTGCCGATCAGCGAGGAACGCATCACGCTCATCTGGCTGGCGATCGGGTTCTGCAATTTGATCGGGTTCGTATTGCCCGAGAAATCGCGCTCCCATGCCGTATCGACAAAGCTCATGTTAACCACTTCCTGGAAGCCCAGGTCGGCCAGCTCATGACGTACCGCAAACAGCGAGCGGGTATTTTCCGGTGCAATCTGCATCACGTTCGCGGCCACGGGCGGCAAGGTCGGGATGTTTTCAAAGCCGTACACGCGCGCCACTTCCTCGATCAGGTCTTCCTCGATCTCGATGTCGAAACGGTAGCTGGGCGACGTCACGGAAAACACGCCGTCCGCCAGGGTGTATGGCAGGGCCAGGCGCGTGAAGATATCGGCGATCAGCTCATCGTTGAGCGGCACGCCGATGACTTTTTGCGCGCGCGCCGTGCGCATCGACACGGGCTGGCGCTGCGGCAAATTCACCACGTGGTCGTCGACAGGACCGACGGTCGTGGCCGGCGTGCCGCAGATTTCCACGATCAGGGCCGTGATGCGCTCGATGTGCTCGGCGGTGGTGGCGAAATCGACGCCGCGCTCGAAGCGGTGCGCCGCATCGGTCGAGAAATTCAAGCGGCGCGCGCGGCCTTGAATGGCGTTCGGCCACCAGAATGCCGCTTCCAGGTAGATGCTGTCCGTATCGTCCGACACCGAGCTGGCGTCGCCGCCCATGATGCCGGCCAGCGATTCGATTTCCTGCTCATCGGCAATGACGCCGACCCACTCGTCGACGGCGATGGTGTTGCCATTCAACAGCTTGACGGATTCGCCCGCCTTGCCCCAACGCACGTCGAGGCTGCCGTGGATCTTTGCCAGGTCAAACACGTGGCTGGGACGGCCCAGTTCCAGCATGACATAGTTGGAAATGTCGACCAGGGCCGACAGCGGACGCTGGCCGCTGCGCTCGAGGCGCTGCTTCATCCAGTCCGGCGTGGCTGCCTTGGCGTTCAAGCCGCGGATGACGCGGCCCGTGAAACGGCCGCACAGGTCCGGCGCGCTGACTTTCACGGGCAGGATTTCGTCGCTGGAAACCGGCACGGTACGGAACTGCGGCGCATTCAGGGGCACGCCCGTCAAGGCCGACACTTCGCGCGCCACGCCCAGCACGGACAGGCAGTCCGCCTTGTTCGGCGTCAACTTGATGGTGAATTTCAAGTCGTTGAGCGCAAAGTAATCGCGGAAATTCTGACCGATCGGCGCGTCGTCCGGCAATTCCATCAAGCCGGCGTTTTCTTCCGACAATTTCAATTCGCGCGCGGAGCACAGCATGCCTTGCGACTCGACGCCGCGCAGCTGGCCCACCTTGATTTCAAACGGTTTGCCATCGGCGCCAGGCGGCAGCACGGCGCCCGCCATCGCGCACACGACTTTCAAGCCCGGGCGCACGTTCGGCGCGCCGCAGACGATGTTGAGCATGGTGCCCGTGCCGACATCGACCTGGCACACATTCAGGCGGTCCGCATTCGGATGTTTTTCCATCTCCAGGACCAGGCCTACCACCACGTTCGAGAACGGCGGGGCGACAGGATCGACGTCCTCGACTTCGAGACCGGACATGGTCAGCAGATGGGCCAGTTCGTCCGAAGTCATCTTCGGATCGACCATGGTACGGAGCCAGTTTTCGGAAAATTGCATAATCAAGCCTTCAAAGGGTCAAAGCTCACAGCGCGAGCGCACAGGCGCTCAAGCGCCATGAATCAAACGGAACAACGCTTAGTTGAATTGCTTCAGGAACCTTAAATCGCCTTCATAGAACAGGCGCAGGTCGTTGATGCCGTAACGCAGCATCGTCAAGCGTTCCAGGCCGGAGCCGAAAGCAAAACCGATGAATTTCTCGGGATCGAGGCCGAAGTTCTTCACCACGGTCGGATGCACCTGGCCGGCGCCCGACACTTCCAGCCAACGGCCTTTCAATGGACCGGAGCCAAAGGCGATGTCGATCTCGGCCGACGGTTCCGTGAACGGGAAGTACGATGGACGGAAGCGCACTTGCAAATCGTCCGTCTCGAAGAACGCCTTGACGAAATTCAGGTACACACCCTTCAGGTCGGCAAAGCTGATGTCTTCGGCGATCCACAGGCCTTCGACCTGGTGAAACATGGGCGAATGGGTGGCGTCGCTGTCGACGCGGTAGGTGCGGCCTGGCGCGATGACCTTGATCGGCGGCGTGTGCGTGCGCGCGTAGCGCACCTGCATCGGGCTCGTGTGCGTGCGCAGCAGCAAGGGCTTGCCATCGGTATCGTTGCCGTCGATGTAGAACGTGTCTTGCATGGAACGGGCCGGGTGGTTTTCCGGGCTGTTGAGCGCCGTGAAGTTGGTCCAGTCGTTCTCGATTTCGGGGCCGTCGGCCACGTCGAAACCGATGGAGCGGAAGATTTCCTCGACCCGTTCCCACGTGCGCATCACGGGATGGATGCCGCCGGGCATGCGGCCACGGCCTGGCAAGGTCACGTCGATCGCTTCGGCGTTCAGACGACCTTGCATCTGAGCATCGGCCAGCGCATCCCGGCGCGCCGTCAGCGCGTCCTCGATCTGCACTTTGACGGCGTTGATCAGGGCGCCTTGCGCCTTGCGCGCGTCCGGGTCCAGCTTGCCCAGGCCCTTCATCATTTCAGTAATCTGGCCAGTCTTGCCCAGGTAGCGGGCTTTGGCGTTTTCAAGTGCGGCAGCGTCTGCGGCGGCGATAAAGTCAGCCTGGGCCGAGACGACGAGTTCTTCTAGGGAGTTCATGCGGCATTTCCTGTTTTGGACATCAATTCTGGACTCGCTTATCTAAAGTCCAACAATCAAAAACGGAAACGGGGCATAAGGTTCACACCCCTGCCCCGCTCTTTATGACAACCAACCTAATCTGCTGCGCGTCGTGATTTACGGTGTACGATGCTCACCGTACCTTCGTACGGTTGCGCTTCTCGACCGCAACTCCCTTCCGCTCGCGACGATTTTGTCGGTCGCCGTTCTAACGTCACCCTACGGATGACGTTGTGCAATGACCGATGCTTACGCAGCGATTTTTGCTTTAACTGCGTTGACAATCGCAGCGAATGCTGGCTTGTCCATCACAGCCATATCGGCCAGGACTTTACGGTCCAGTTCGATATTTGCTTTTTTCAAGCCGTTCATGAATACGCTGTACGTTACGCCATGCTCACGGGAAGCGGCGTTGATACGGGCGATCCACAGGCGGCGGAAAACGCGTTTCTTGTTGCGGCGATCGCGGTAAGCGTATTGGCCAGCGCGCATAACTGCTTGCTTGGCAACACGGTATACACGGCTGCGGCGACCACGGTAGCCTTTAGCTTGAACAAGAATCTTTTTATGACGGGCACGAGCTGTAACCCCACGTTTTACTCTAGGCATAGTAACTCCTTAAATTGAGTGTGAGATTAAGCAGTCGGCATCATGCGCATGACGGATGTGACATCCGATGCGTTGATGTTACGGGTACCGCGCAACTGACGTTTGTTTTTGGTGGTTTTCTTGGTCAGGATGTGGCGTTTGAACGCGTGACCCGACTTGACTGTTCCACCTGGACGCACGCGAAAACGTTTTTTCGCGGAGCTTTTGGTCTTCATTTTAGGCATAGCAATCTGTCCTCTTACGGACAGCTCCATTTATAACAGGATTGCAGGTGGCAACACGACGCTGCGCTTAGATGCCTGCTTTCACATGTTGTGCAGCGGATGCGAGTCCACTACAGTTCACGCGGCCCGGGCATTGCTGACCGGGCCGCGCAAATTCTGCCTGGAATCTGGTGTCGCGCCCATGCAGGCACAAACCACGTCGATCCACAGTAAAACGCTATTGTAGCTTACTTCTTCTTCTTAGGCGAAAGAACCATGATCATTTGGCGGCCTTCCATCTTCGGGAACTGCTCGACCTGGCCGTACGGCTCCAGGTCGGCTTTCAGACGTTCCAGCATGCGGAAGCCAATATCCTGATGCGCCATCTCACGACCGCGGAAACGCAAGGTGATCTTGGTTTTATCGCCATCTTCGAGGAACTTGATGAGATTACGCAACTTGATATTGTAGTCACCATCATCAGTCCCCGGACGGAATTTGACTTCCTTCACGAGGATGATCTTTTGCTTCAATTTGGCTTCGTGAGCTTTCTTTTGCTCCGAATACTTAAATTTGCCGTAGTCCATCAAACGGCACACCGGTGGCTGCGCGGTAGGCGCAATTTCCACCAGGTCGACGTTTGCCTCTTCCGCCAGGCGGAAGGCTTCAGCCAAACTTACGATACCGAGTGGCTCGTTATCGACCCCGCTTAAACGCATTTCAGGGGCAGTGATTTCGCCATTGATGCGATGTGACTTGTCAGTAGCTATTGTAATTTCCTTTAAAAATCTTGTAAGACGGTCGTGCAGCGAGTTTCCTCGTCAGGCCTTGGTGTCGACTTCATGTTTGAGTCGCTCAATCAGGGCATCGACGGACATGACGCCCAGATCGACATTGCCCCGCGCCCGCACGGCCACTGTATTCGCATCCCGCTCTTTGTCGCCAATCACTAAGATGTAAGGCAATTTTTGTACGGAATGTTCACGTATTTTATAGGTAATCTTCTCGTTACGCAAATCAGCCTGTACGCGCAGCCCCGCTTTGCGCAGTTTTGTTGTAACTTCCTGTACATAGTCGGCTTGAGCGTCGGAAATATTCAACACCGACACTTGCACCGGCGACAACCACAGCGGCATGGCGCCCGCATAGTGTTCGATCAGGATGCCGATGAAACGTTCCAGCGAACCGACGATCGCACGGTGCAGCATGATGGGCACCTGGCGCGTATTGTCCACGGCCACATATTCCGCACCCAGGCGGCCCGGCATCGATGGATCGATCTGCACGGTACCCACTTGCCATGCGCGGCCCAGGCTGTCTTTCAGGTGGTATTCGATCTTCGGACCGTAGAACGCGCCCTCGCCCGGCAATTCCGTCCATTCCACGCCGCAGGCGCGCAAGGCCGAACGCAGCGATTCCTCGGCGAAGTCCCACGACTCTTCCGTACCGATGCGGTTATCCGGGCGCAAAGCCAGTTTCACATCGATATTCGTGAAGCCGAAAGCCGTGTACACATCCATCGCCTGCTGGTGGAACGCCGTCACTTCGCCGGCGATCTGCTCTTCCAGGCAGAAGATGTGACCATCGTCCTGCGTAAAGCCGCGCACGCGCATCATGCCGTGCAAGGCGCCCGACGGTTCATTGCGGTGGCATTGACCGAATTCGCCGTAGCGCAATGGCAAGTCGCGGTAGCTGCGCATGCCATTGTTGAAAATCTGGATATGACCAGGGCAATTCATCGGCTTCAGCGCATAGGCGCGGTTTTCCGATTCCGTGATGAACATGTTTTCACGGTAATTGTCCCAGTGACCGGTTTTTTCCCACAGGCCACGGTCCAGAATTTGCGGCGCCTTGACTTCCTGGTAGCCGTTGACCTGGTACACATTGCGCATGTATTGCTCGACTTGCTGCCAGATCGACCAGCCTTTCGGATGCCAGAAGATCAGGCCTGGCGCTTCTTCCTGGAAATGGAAGAAATCGAGCTGCTTGCCCAATTTGCGGTGATCGCGCTTTTCCGCCTCTTCCAGATTGTGCAGGTACAGTTCCTGGTCTTCCTTCTTGGCCCAGGCCGTGCCATAGATACGCTGCAGCATCTCGTTTTTCGAGTCGCCGCGCCAGTAGGCGCCGGCCAGCTTCATCAGCTTGAAGACTTTCAGCTTGCCCGTCGATGGCACGTGAGGGCCGCGGCACAAGTCCGTGAACTTGCCTTCGGAATACAGCGACACTTCCTGGTCGGCGGGAATCGAACCGATCAGCTCCGCCTTGTACGCCTCGCCGATACCCTTGAAGTATTCGATGGCTTCGTCGCGCGCGACAACCTTGCGCGTGACTTGCTCATCCTTCTTGGCCAGTTCCGCCATTTTCTTTTCGATCGCCGTCAAATCTTCGGGCGTGAACGGACGCTTGTAGGCGAAATCATAGTAAAAGCCGTTGTCGATCACGGGACCGATGGTCACTTGCGCGTCAGGGAACAATTCCTTGACGGCATACGCCAGCAAGTGGGCCGTCGAGTGGCGGATCACTTCCAGACCGTCGGCGTCCTTGTCCGTGACAATCGCCAGTTCCGCATCCTGCTCGATCAGATAGGAAGTATCGACCAGTTTGCCGTCGACCTTGCCGGCCAGCGCAGCCTTGGCCAGACCGGTACCAATATTGGCCGCAACCTGGGCCACGGTGACCGGGCCGTCGAATTGACGGGCGGAACCATCGGGAAGTCGGATTGTAAGCATATTGATCTCCATATCGGCGCTGGCGCCAGGTAAAACTGCAATGTGATGGGTAAAATACTGAAAGGAAAACGCAGACGCAAAAAAACGCGGACTAGCCGCGTTTTTCACTTTCTTGAGACAAAGGAAACCCGTTCGACTAGCGTCACTCCCAAAGCTTGGTAGTAGTTCGCGGTGTCATAACCGGTTTTACCTTTCTCTCTAACTGCATTCTGGTGGGCGGTGAGGAATTCGAATCCCCGACCCCTTGGATGTCGACCAAGTATTCTAACCAGCTGAACTAACCGCCCGTAAAACTTTTGTTGATCATTGTATTTCAAATGACCGCTTGCGGCTTGCGCCAGCTTAAAAAACCATCTACTGCAAAATTCTGGTGGGCGGTGAGGAATTCGAATCCCCGACCCCTTGGATGTCGACCAAGTATTCTAACCAGCTGAACTAACCGCCCCGAAGACCAGCATTATAGAGAGGCTTTCCCAGAATGACAAGGGCTGTTTTACAGGAAACTTTAATCATTTCCCGGGGCGTCAGTCCCCTTTATATGGAGATGGCCCGGCGCACGCGGAATGCCGCTAGAATCGCGGCATGAACTCCACCATATTAGCCTGGCTGAAAACCCTGAGCCGCATCTGCGGTTTTGAAACGGCCGACTCCTTCCCGCCCGGCCACCCATATGCGCGCACGCGCTGGGAAGCCGCGTATTTCGATATCGCCTCCGACGTGAAGCCCGACGAGATCGAACGGCGCATCTGCGCGGCCATCGCCAACACGCCGAGCGTCTTCGCCTACATCACCAATCCCACGCCGCGCATGCAGCGCGCGCTGCTGAACGTGATCCACGACCGGCTGCGGCGCCAGCCCGGCGCGGGCGCCACGGACCTGGTCTTGTTATTGATCAATGCCTACGCCAGCGCCCACATCACGGAAGCCGTGCCCGGCCTGCGCGCCCTGATCTGCAACACGGAGCATGAAGACACGAATCTGCGCGTGCATGCCATCCTGGAATTGCTGGTGGGCACGCCACGGGGACTCGATGTCATCGACATGTAGTCGTCACGCATGATTCGCGGGAACGTAGCGCGCCCGCAAGCGCATGAACGGCGTTTCCACCACTCTATATAAGAGCCAGCCCGTGACGATGCTCACAGCGATACTGATCAGTATCGCTGTGAGGCCATCCGGCCCGTAGCCAAAGTCTTGCAACAAGGGTCGCAGCAAAATGCACAGCTGCTTGTGCAGCAGATAGATCGCATACGACCACAAGGCCAGGCTGGCGGCGCCCGGCACGCGCAGTGTATAGAGTGCGCTGGCGGGACTGAGCGCCGCGATCAGCAGCAGGGTAAAACTGGCCGCCAGGGCCGGATAGCCGAACACCGTCACCCAATAGCCATAGTGATCGGTGAGAAACACATAAAACATCAGCGCCGTGCCCGCGATTCCCGCCAGCAAGCTGCGGTTGCCGTAAGAGATCAGGCGCGCCCAGGCGACCGGATGGTGATTTTTCAGCAGCGCCAGCGCCACGCCCGCCACCAGCTCGTCAAAGCGGCACCACGACGCGTAATAAATATACTTGTAATACCCGAGGCCGCCGCGCGGCACTTGCACGTATTCATCCCACAAATAGGCGCGCACCAGCATGCCGACGATAAAGCTGGCGGCCACGGCCAGCCAGGCCCACAGCAGCGACTTGCGGCAGGCGGCGATCACCAGGGCCACGGCCGGCAGCAGCACATAGAACTGCTCCTCCACGCACAAGGACCACGCATGCGAAAACGCCGTACCCGGCGTCAGATTGATGTTTTGCGTAAAGGTCAGGAATTTCCACAGGGGCAGCAGCGCGCTATCGCCGCGGAACGCGGGCCACAAGTAATACAGCGCCAGCACGGCATAAAAACTGGGCAAGGTGCGCAGGAAGCGCCGCGCATAGAAATGCGGCAAGGAAAATCCATGTTCGCTGCGCAAGGCCGCAAAAATCTGGTTACCGATCAGATAACCGCTGAGGGCAAAGAACAGGTCCACGCCCGTCCAGCCGATTTCGCCCCAGAAACCAAACGCCCCACCCTCGCTGACGAACAGCAAATAATGGTTCATGAAGACAAGCACGATGGCCAGCGCGCGCAAGGTATCGAGGCCGTACAGGCGGGAAGGATGGGACGTACTGGACATGGAATCGGCAAGGGAAAACAACGGTGGCGCCGATCATGCCACGCCGCACGCCGCCATGGCCAACTTTTTACAGGCGTCCACGGCGAATCCCGCTAAAATATGCCGACCCCGCTTTCCCTTCCCGCAACAGCATAGGATATGTCCAGCATGAGCAGCGCACTCCACTTCAAATCCATCAACTACACGGGCCAGGGCAGCGGCCCGCGCCTGATCGTCACGGGCGCCGTGCACGGCAATGAAACCTGCGGCACCAAGGGCATTCACCGCGTGATGGCTGAACTCGACAGCGGCGCCCTCTCCATCGTGGCCGGCAGCGTCACCTTCGTGCCCATCACCAATCCGCTGGCCTATGCCAAGGGCGTGCGCAGCGGCGACCGCAACCTGAACCGCAATCTGTTCCCGAACGACAATCCGCAGGATTTCGAAGACCGCATCGCCAATTGGCTGTGCCCGCTGTTGGGCCAGCATGACGTGCTGCTGGACTTGCACTCGTTCAATGCCGACAGCCAGCCCTTCGTCATGGTCGGACCACGCAACAACGACGGCCCGCTGCAACCGTTTAAACATGAAGAAAAGGAACGCGCGCTGGCGCGCCGCCTGGGCGTGCGCCGCTTCGTCGATGGCTGGCTGCATGCGTACGGCCAGGGCGTGCAGCGCCGCCTGGGCAATAGCGACCAGGTGGGCCTGGTCTTGCGCTACGGCGTGGGCACGACGGAATACATGCGCTCGACGGGCGGCTACGCCTTGACCCTGGAATGCGGCCAGCACGCGGACCCGGCCGCGCCGGATGTCGCTTACCGCGCCATCATGAACACCTTGGCTTTTTTGGGTTTCATCGACGCGCCGCAGCCGGAAGCGATCGCCGACGCCGACATGGAAGCGCTGAACATGGTCGTCGTGCACGACAAGCTCGATGCGGGCGACCGCTTCATCAAGACCTGGTCCAGCTTTGACAAGGTCAAACAGGGCGAGCAGATTGGCGTGCGCGCGGACGGCACGCCCGTGACGGCCGAATTCGACGCCTACATCCTGTTCCCGGACGTCAATGCGGCGGCGAATGCGGAGTGGTATTACCTGGCAAGGGTCGCCGCCAGCTTTTGATCAGTGCCCGACCGACTTGGAAAACAAGTTAATGACGAGCACGCCGGCAATGATCAGCCCCAGGCCGATCAAGGCTGGCGTGTCGAGGCTTTGCTTGAACCAGAACCAGCCGACGGCGGAAATGAGCACGATACCCACGCCCGACCAGATGGCGTACACGATGCCGGTAGGAATGACCTTCAAGGTCAGGGACAAGCACCAGAAGGCGATGCTGTAGCCAATCACGGTGATGACACTGGGCCACAAGCGGCTGAAGCCCTCGGACGCCTTCAAGGCGCTGGTGGCGATGACTTCGGCGATGATGGCGATAGCCAGGTAGAAATACGTCATGGCGAGACTCATGCTGGCATCCTTTATTGTGGGCTGAGCAGTTTCAAGCCCAGGATGCCCGAAACGATCAGGGCGATGCAGGCGATGCGCGCGGCGCTGGCCGGCTCGCCCAGCACCATGATGCCGAAGATCGCCGTGCCGACGGTACCGATGCCCGTCCAGATGGCGTAGGCTGTGCCCAGCGGCAAGGTGCGCAAGGCCAGGCCCAGCATCACTACGCTGCCCAGCATGGAAATGGCGGTCAATACGGATGGCACGGGGCGGGTAAAGCCGGCACTGTATTTGAGGCCGATGGCCCAGCCAATTTCCAGCAAGCCCGCCAATACCAGAATGATCCACGCCATAACTTCTCCCGAGGCGGCAGGGTCGTCCCCGCCATACAGCCCCGTCATCGAGCAGGGTCGTCCCCACTGGAGCAAAGGGAAAAGTATACCATTGGGTGAAAACTCTTGCCGCCAGCACATTTTTTCTAGTGCGGCCGCTCCAATCGAAAGTTGCCAAAAAACATGCTGATGGCAGCATAATTGCTGTATCCATTCACTTTCGGGAACAATGATGCTACTTCTGGCCCAAATCCTTACCGCCCTCATCCTGCTGCTGCACGTCTACATCGTGCTGCTGGAAACCGTGCTGTTCGATGCGCGCGGACGCAAGGTGTTTGGCCTGTCCAAGGAAAAGGCGGAGATCGTGCGTCCCGCCATGTCGAATCAGGGTTGCTACAACGGCTTTCTCGTCGCCGCGCTGGCGCTGGGCTTTTTTCACCCGGACGCGGCCATCGCCCATGCGTTCACCGTGTTCGGCCTGGCGTGCATCGCCGTGGCCGGCGTGTGGGGCGCAGCGACCGTCATGACGCGCATCCTCTACCTGCAAACCGTGCCTGCCGTCATCGCCTTGCTGCTGTTCCACTTCGCCTGATACCTGCCAGGACGGCCAGCCGGCCGCCCTGGCCCGCTCCGCTCCGCACTGCCTGCGCATACCCCAAATGGGTGATGTTTCCAAAAAACATGCCCGATACAATTCCTTGTAGCAAAAATACCACCAGACACATGGTGGCAAGTCACAGTCCACAGGGGAAATCATGCAAGCACATCCAACCACCTTTGCCGTCACGTTGCTCGGCTGCCTCATGCTGTCCGCCTGCGGTGGCGGCGGCAGCGACGGCAGCGGCTCCGGCAGCGGTTCCACCAGCGCCAGCGGCACCAGCGGCACCTCGGCAAACTGCCAGTACAGCAACCTGATCAGCGATACGGAACGCAAGCAGGCCAGCGCCTGCGGCGTCCAGGTATCGGGCAACTACGCCCAGGCGGACTCGGGATACGACAGCGTGGTCGCCGCCTGCAAACAGGGGCAAAAAACCGTTGCCGATACCTATTACAGCGGCACGTACCAGAAAATGGTCGACTACGCGCGCTCCGTGAGCAAGGAGCTCGGCTGCGGGCAAAACAATGGCCCCACCTTGCCCAACAACACCACGGCAAGCAACTACAATTTCTGTGTCAAGAGCACCACCGTCAGTGGTAAGCTCAGCTATGAAGGCGCTTGCTACGGCCCCGTCAAATCGGGCGAAGGCGGCTGCGGCAGCGGCTATAACTATGTCAGCCAGTATGCCAGCCTCAGCACGTGCACATCCGGCGGCAAAAGCTGGCTGGAATCGCGCTAGGGAAGCCGGGCGGCCGTAGCAAGGGCCGCCCCCAGATGTGTCTTGTCCACCGCTTGCCGCCATGAGGATCGCCAATGACGCCATCGCTCGCCGTCGCCAGCCAGGCACTGACTGCCCTGATCTACGAAGCGGCCACGCGGCATGGCGCCTGGTCGCAATTCCTCGCCACCTTTGCGCAACAACTGAAATCGCACGCCGGTTTGATCTGGGCCAATGATTTCAGCAACCGCTCGGTCGACGTCCAGCTGCCCGGCAGCGGCCTGTCCGCCACGTATGGCTTCGAGTCGGATGCCATGGCCAGCTTTGCCAGCTATTACGGCGCGCGCAATGTCTGGCTGGAAGACGCCACCCTGCACCGCGAGGGCGCCGTCGTCACCGGCTCCATGCTGTTTCCCGACCATTGCCTGAAGAAAACCGAATACTGGAACGACTGGCTGCGCCCGCAAGACATCTTTTATACGGCGGCGGCCATCGTCGAACTGCGCGCCGAGCGTTCCACCAATGTTACCGTGGTGCGCCGCGAACAGGCGGGCGCCTATGACGCGGGCGAACTGGCGCTGGTCCGCAGCCTGCTGCCGCATTTGCAAACGGCCTTTGCCCTGCAGCGCAAGCTGCGCCGGCTGGAAGTGCTGTCCCAAAGTTCCACGCAGGTGCTGGAATTGCTGCCGTTTGGCGTGCTGCTGCTCGATGCCACGTCGCAACTGCTGTACGCCAACGAGCGGGCACTGGCCATGACGGCCGCGACGCGACTGCTGCAGCTGCGCGAAGGCGCACCCCTGTATTGCCCGCGCGAAGCGGACAACGGCGCGCTGCGGCGCATGCTGCACGAGGCGGCCCAAACGGGCACGACGGCGGCAGGCGGTCCCGGCGGCGTGCTCAACCTGAATGGATTGACGGGCGAACAGCTGCGCCTGCGCGTCACGCCCCTGCCTTCCTGGCACAGCCCGTTCGGCTCGGCCAGCGCCATCGCCGTTTTCCTCAGCGATAGCAGCGACCTGATCACCTCCCTGGCCGCCACCCTGCGCAATTTCTATGGCATGACGGTGGCCGAGGCGCGCCTGACGGAAGCGCTCGTCAACGGCTATTCCTTGCAGGAATACGCCGAACGCCAGCGCATTTCCATCCACACGGCGCGCACGCAGATCAAGAGCGCCACCGCCAAGGCCGGCGCCCAGCGCCAGGTGGATCTGGTGCGCATCGTGCTGACGGGCCCGGCCGTGCTGCAGCGCAATCCCCTTCCCGCCTGAATCCGTTCAAAAACGCGCGCCGCCAGCACGCTTTTCATTTATATCGTAAGATGGCTATATCGTAAAACAGCGATATTAGAATTGAACAACTACGATATATACATCGCTGAAAAGCGAATTGTATATTCAGGAGAAACAATATGGATATCGACGCCATCCACAAGGCGCTGGCCAATCCGGTGCGCCGGCAGATTTTGCAATGGCTGAAAGAGCCGCAGCTGTATTTCCAGGAGCAGGATCACCCGCTGCACCTGGGCGTATGCGCCGGCCTGATCGACCGCCGCCTGAACCTGTCGCAATCGACGGTCTCGGCGCACCTGGCCAGCTTGCAGAAGGCGGGCCTGATTTCCGCAACCAAGGTTGGCCAATGGAGTTTCTTCAGCCGCAACGAAGCCACCATCGAAGCCTTTCTCGATCACATGCAGCAAGGTTTGTAAGTACAGCTTTCATCTCGATAACTCCGTCTCAACGCCGCCCGAGCGGCCCCAACAAGGAAATGACAATCATGGCAACTTTATTCGACCCCATCACCATTGGCAGTTTGCAACTGAAAAACCGCATCATCATGGCGCCGCTGACGCGTTCGCGCGCCGGCAACCCGGGCCGCGTGCCCAACGCCCTGATGACCGAGTACTACACGCAGCGCGCTTCGGCCGGCATGATCATCTCGGAAGCGACGGCCGTCACGCCCCAAGGCGTGGGCTATGCCGACACGCCGGGCATCTGGTCCGAAGAACAGGTGGAAGGCTGGAAACACATCACCCAGGCCGTGCATGACGCAGGCGGCTTGATCGTATTACAACTGTGGCATGTGGGTCGCATTTCCGCCCCCGCCTTTCTCGATGGCGACTTGCCCGTGGCGCCCAGCGCCGTCAAGCCGGCCGGCCACGTCAGCCTGCTGCGCCCGAAACAGGAATTCGTCACGCCGCGCGCGCTGGACACGGAAGAGATCCCCGGCATCGTGGCAGCCTACCGCCTGGGCGCCGAGAATGCGAAAAAAGCCGGTTTCGACGGCGTGGAAATCCACGGTGCGAATGGTTATTTGCTCGACCAGTTCCTGCAAGACAGCACCAACTTGCGTACCGACAACTATGGCGGCTCCGTTGAAAACCGCGCCCGTTTGATGCTGGAAGTGACGGACGCGTGCATCGACGTGTGGGGCGCCGACCGGGTCGGCATGCATCTGGCACCGCGCCGCGATGCGCACGACATGGGAGATTCCGACCCGCGCGCCACCTTCGGCTATGTGGCACGCGAGCTGGGCAAGCGCGGTATCGCCTTCATCTGCGCCCGCGAAGCGCTGGGTGACGACCGCCTGGGCCCGTACCTGAAGCAGGAATTTGGCGGCGTGTACATTGCCAATGAGAAAATGGACAAGGCGGCGGCCGAAGCCCTGCTGGCCAACGGTGAAGCCGATGCCGTGGCCTTTGGCCTGTGGTTCATCGCCAACCCCGACCTGCCCATCCGCCTGCACAGCGACGCGCCATTGAATCCCCTGAACCCGGATACCCTGTACGCAGCGGACGCTGCCGGCTACACGGACTACCCGGCACTGGCGGCACACGCCTGAACGCCCCCCCTGAGAGCACCCTGAGCGGCAATACGCCGCTCCTCCCCACTGGCGGCGGACACAACGATACCAACGCAACTCACTGCGTGACGATCGCGGCGCCCGCCGTTTTCGCCGCTTTTTTAATGACGCCGCCGCTCCCCCATCGTCAGCGCCATCGGCGCCGTGCCGGCCGGGCCGGACGACGCGCCTGCACGCTGCTGAAGACCCGGCGTATCACCTCGACCGGTACCGCGTGCTCGCGCAAATAGGCTGTCGCCACCGTCCGTCCCAGGGTGTGATGAAAAGCGACGCCCCGCTCGACGAGCTCGGCCATCGCTTTGTCCGTTCGCACATGCTCCCCATTTACATCGTCGATGTTGTTTTTCATGCCATGGCTCCATGTCGGGTGGATCAACGCTGCGTCAAGTTTTGACCACATTGTGCGCATTTAGTGCCCGACACAGTGACCAAGCATCGTTAAAATAGCGGCAGCAACCGCCTCGACACCGCATGAATAGCGGCCTCGGCTGCTTGTCGCCATCGCCAGCCCCGTATAGAATGCCTGCGCAGAATTTTTGCTTCAAGGAAAATGGCCACCAGCGCCATCCCATTAAGAACAGTGTCACTGAAGGGTATCAATGGACGATTTATTTGTAAAAGCGGGCGACTTGCCGACCTGGCACCAGCGCTGCGCGCTGCGCGTGCTGCACCTGTTTGGCTGGCGCATGCGCTTCCGTCCCCTGCCGGGACCGCGCGGCATCGCCGTCGTCTACCCGCACACGTCCAACTGGGATTTCATGGTGGGCCTGTTCGGCAAATGGGCGCTGTCCCTGCCGTTCCGCTGGCTGGCCAAGGATTCCCTGTTCCGCGGCCCGATGGGCAAGGTGCTGCGCTACCTCGGCGGCGAACCCGTCGACCGCAGTACCACCAGCGGCACGATCCAGCGCCAGGCTGAGCGCATGCTGGCCGCCGACTGGTACTGGCTGGCCATCACGCCGGAAGCGACGCGCAGCTACCGCCCGAACTGGAAGAGCGGCTTTTATCACCTGGCCCTGGCCGCCAAGGTGCCGCTGTTGCTGGTGTATATCGACTATCCGAACAAGGTGCTGGGCGTCGTCGACCATATCTATCTGACGGGCGACAAGGACGCCGACATGGCCGCCATCGCCGCCGTGTATGCGGGCCATCAGGGCTTGCATCCTGAAAAGGCGGCGCCCATCGTGCTGTCCGAGAAGCGCCCCGGCGCTTAATTCATTCCCATCAGCACCACGCCGACGGCCGTCATGGCCACGCCGGCCAGGCGCAGCATGCGCTCGGCCAGTACCTGGCCGATGAAACGTCCCGCCCCCAGCAAGGTGGCCGAAGCCAGCAGGAAGCCGCACGCGGCCGAGGCGGCCGGCAATTCCTGGCCATGCGCATTGCCATGCGCCAGCGCAAACAGGCCCACCAATCCCATGCCCAGCCAGTTCGGCAAGGCCAGCGCCAGCGCGATGGCCAGTCCCACCAGCGCCACCGTGGCGGCGATACCTGTTTCCAGCCCGGGTACCGCCACGCCCGCCATGCCGGCCAGCGCACCGAGCAGCATCATGCCGAGGAAAGTGGCGGGCTGGGCCAAGCCGCGGCGCTGCTGGCCGCCCCAGATGCCCACGCCCAGCATGGCCAGCAAATGGTCGATGCCCGTGAACGGATGGGCGAAACCGGCCAGGAAACCGGCGCTCTCGCCATGGCCGGGGTGGGCCATGGCGGGCAAGGCCAGCAGGCACAGCGCCGCCACGGCGGCCGTATTCTTCATCAGTCTTGCACTCATTGCAGCTCCTTCCCTGGTTGATCGAGCAAACCTTGCTCGCGGATAAAATCAATGACGACCTGCACGCCGTCGCCGCTGCGCAGGTTGGTAAACACGAAGGGGCGCTCGCCGCGCATGCGTTTGGCATCCTGCGCCATGATGTCCAGATTGGCCCCAACATACGGCGCCAGGTCCGTCTTGTTAATAATGAGCAAATCGGAACGCGTGATGCCGGGCCCGCCCTTGCGCGGAATTTTTTCGCCGCCGGCCACGTCGATCACATAAATGGTGAGGTCCGACAATTCCGGACTGAAGGTGGCGGCCAGATTGTCCCCGCCCGATTCGACCAGGATCAAGTCGAGATTCGGAAAATCTGCCTGCATGCGCGCGATGGCTTCCAGGTTGATGGACGCGTCTTCGCGGATGGCCGTGTGCGGGCAGCCGCCCGTCTCCACGCCCATCAGGCGCTCGGCCGGCAAGGCATCCGCGCGCAGCAGGATTTCCATGTCTTCCTTGGTGTAGATGTCATTCGTGATGACGGCCATGTCGTAGCGTTCGCGCATGCCCTTGCACAGCATTTCGCACAGGGCCGTCTTGCCCGATCCGACGGGGCCGCCGATACCCACGCGCAGGGGATTGGAGGTGATCGATGTCATTTTTTGCTCTCTCATAAAATTTTCAGGAACGGTACAGCCGGCTGTACTGCACTTCGTGCCGCATCGACAGCAGCGACAGGCCGGGCGCCCAGTTGCCCATCTCGTCGTCTGCTAACGTCTGCGCCGTGAGGGCCGCCGCTTCCAGCTCCGGCCGCAGCAACAGCAATAGCCGCTGGCCCGCCACCTGTCCCAGCGGCACGGATTTCACGCAGACGAGCACCTGGTTTTCCGCCCACGCGAACAGCATGGCCAGCAGCGCTTGCTCCCGCGGAATCGCCAGCGCCGCCACGGCGCAGGCATAGGCCGTGGGCAAGGCCACCTCCGGCTGGCCCTGCAGCATGTCGATCAGCACGCCGTCGGCCACGCCCAGCTCGGCCAGCAACTTGGTCAGCGAATAGCCCATCTGGATGGTTTCGGCGCGAAATTCCGCCGTGTCGCGCGAAGCGATGAAACGCTCGCTCCAGCGCTGCACGGCGCACAAATCCTGCGCTTCGAACGCTTGCATCAAGCGCCAGCACAGCGGGGCTTCCCAACGCGCCACCACGTGCGTCAGATGCTGGGCGATCCACTCGCGCGCCGTGGCCGCATCCACTACCAGGCCGGATTCGAGCGCCGCCTCCAGTCCCTGCGAATAGCTGTAGGCGCCAATCGGCAAGGCCGGACTGGCGAACTGCAGCAAATGCAGCAGGGCGGACGCCTGCATCATGCAGTGTCACCGGGGCGGTGGATTTTCTGCCGCAGCGGCACGGGCGCCAGCAAATGCTGGCCATGGCCGTCGTGGTGGCCATGGCCGCCGCCATACGCGCCCGCTTCCGGCTCGAACGGCGCGCTTTCTTCCGTCACGCTCGCCTGCAAGCCTTCCAGCATCTCCTTCAGCACGACATCCTTGCGGATGCGCAAAAAGCCGTCGCCCACCTGCGCCTGCGTGTGGCGGTTCCCCAGGTGAAAAGCGCAGCGCAGCAGGGTATGCGCATCCGCGCAGCGCACCAGGTAGGTTGGTTCGCGCGCGGCGACGATCTGCACCACCTGGCCATCCGGCCCCGTCATGCGCTCGCCGTCGCGCAGCACCGTGCCGCGCACGGTAAACACGGCCACGTCCTCGCCAGTCGACAGCACGGCGCGCAGCCGGCATTTTTCGCGCTGGTCGTAGGGCAGCACCAGTTGCGCAAACGGCGCGCGTTCATCGCCAGGTGCCAGCTTGGTATGCAATGTGAGCATGATTGTCTCCTGCTTAAAATAGAAAATAGCGCTGCGCCATCGGCAGCACGGCGGCCGCCTCGCACACGAGCAGCTGGCCGTCGGCGCGCACGGCGTAGGTTTCCGGGTCCACTTCCATGTGCGGCGTGGCGCTGTTGTGGATCATGTCGTGCTTGCGCAAGCCGCGCATGTTCTTCACGGCGATGATGGATTTATTCAGTTTCAGCTGGTGGCCGATATCGAGGTCGTAGGCCGCCTGCGAGACAAACGTAAACGACTTTTTCAGGCCGCCGCCGAAGGCGCCGAACATCATGCGATAGTGCACGGGCTGCGGCGTGGGAATCGAGGCGTTCGGGTCGCCCATCTGCGCGGCGGCGATCATGCCGCCTTTTAGAATCATCGACGGCTTGACGCCGAAGAAGGCCGGCTTCCACAGCACGATGTCGGCGATCTTGCCCGCCTCGATGGACCCCACCACGTGCGATATCCCATGCGTGATGGCCGGGTTGATCGTGTACTTGGCGATGTAGCGCTTGGCGCGGAAATTGTCGCTGCGCGCCGTATCGGGCGCCAGCGGCCCCCGCTGCACCTTCATCTTGTGCGCCGTCTGCCAGGTGCGCATGATCACTTCGCCGACTCGCCCCATGGCTTGCGAATCGGACGACATCATGGAAATGGCGCCGATGTCGTGCAGGATGTCTTCCGCGGCGATGGTTTCGCGGCGGATGCGCGACTCGGCAAAGGCCACGTCTTCGGCGATCGCCGGGTCCAGGTGGTGGCACACCATCAGCATGTCCAGGTGCTCGTCGAGCGTGTTGACGGTGAAGGGACGCGTGGGATTGGTCGACGAGGGCAGCACGTTGGCCTGGCCCACGGCGGCGATGATGTCGGGCGCATGGCCACCGCCCGCCCCTTCCGTGTGAAACGTGTGGATGGTGCGGTCCTTGAAGGCGGCCAAGGTGTGTTCGAGAAAACCGCCTTCGTTGAGGGTGTCGCTGTGCAGCGCCACCTGGATATCCATGCGGTCCGCGACGGAAAGGCAGTTGTCGATGGCGGCCGGCGTGCTGCCCCAGTCTTCGTGCAGTTTCAGCCCGATGGCGCCCGCGCGCACCTGCTCTTCCAGCGGCAGCGGCAGGCTGACGTTACCTTTACCCATGAAGCCCAGGTTCATCGGGAAGGCGTCGGCCGCCGCCAGCATGGCGTGCAAGTGCCACGGCCCCGGCGTGCAGGTGGTGGCGGCCGTGCCCACGGCCGGTCCCGTGCCGCCGCCCAGCATGGTGGTCACGCCGCTCATCAGCGCTTCCTCGATCTGCTGCGGGCAGATGAAGTGGATGTGGGTATCGACGCCGCCGGCCGTGACGATCATGCCTTCGCCGGCGATGATCTCGGTGGCGCCGCCAATAGCCAGGGTCACGCCGGGCTGGATGTCCGGATTGCCTGCCTTGCCGATGCCGAAGATCAGCCCGTTTTTCAAGCCGATATCGGCCTTCACGATGCCCCAGTGGTCGAGGATGACGGCATTCGTGATGACGGTATCCATCACCTCGGCCGCGCAGCGCTGCGACTGGCCCATGCCGTCGCGGATCACCTTGCCGCCGCCGAACTTCACCTCTTCGCCGTAGATCGCATAGTCATGCTCGACCTCGATGAACAATTCCGTGTCGGCCAGGCGGATGCGGTCCCCTTTGGTGGGGCCGAACATTTCGGCATATGCGCTGCGGGGAATGCTGGCCATCTCAATCCTTTCCCGGTGGAGTATCTTGCAGTTCGCCCATCACTGCGCCATTGAAGCCGTAGACCTTGCGCTCGCCCGCCAGCGCCACCAGTTCCACCGTGCGCTGCTGGCCCGGCTCGAAGCGCACGGCCGTACCGGCAGTGATATTGAGGCGCATGCCGTAGGCGCGCCAGCGCTCGAAGGACAACGCCGGGTTGACTTCGAAAAAGTGGAAATGCGAGCCCACCTGGATCGGCCGGTCGCCCCGGTTGGCCACTACCACGGTGGCCGTGGCGCGCCCCGCATTCAAGCTGATTTCGCCTTCTTCCAATTTGTATTCGCCTGGGGTCATGACCGGCTCCTGTAATGTCGCTTGTATGGTTAAGGTATCGGGTGGTGCACGGTGACCAGCTTGCTGCCATCGGGGAAGGTCGCCTCCACCTGGATATCGGGGATCATCTCGGCGATGCCGTCCATGACGTCGGCGCGCGAGAGTATCTTCGTACCGTCCGACATCAGCTGCGCCACCGACTTGCCATCGCGCGCCCCTTCCATGATGGCCGCGCTGATCAGGGCCACCGCTTCCGGATAATTCAACTTCAAGCCGCGCGCCAGGCGCCGTTCGGCCAGCAGCGCGGCCGTAAAAATGAGCAGCTTGTCTTTTTCGCGGGGAGTCAGGTCCATGGTTTTCCTTGCGCTTCTTTCCTGATTAAGTGTTCCAGATGCGGGGCACGACGGCGTCGCGCCCCAGCATGGCGGGACGCAGCAGCTGCCAGGCGGCCAGCATGATGCGGCGCGCCGCCTCGCTGTCGCCGCACAGCAGGCGCACCGCCACCAGCGATTTCATGTGCGTGGCGCCAAACGCGGCGCCGTCCGGCACGGCGATCTCGCGCACGGCCGCCAGCACGGCGGGAGAAACCGGCGTGCCGATGGCGATCAGGGTGGCGCACACGGTGTGGCCTCCCAGGCCCAGTGGGCTGACCATCAGCGCGCCGCCGGCGGCCAGCACGCCCTGCTCCCACCACAGCAGCTTGCCGCCACGGCGGATCTGCACCTGCTGGCTGATGCTGCCCGTATTGAACATTTCGCCCGAGGCGCTGCGGCCCAGGCAGACGATGTCGCAGCCGATGTAGCTGGCGTCGACCGCCAGTTCCACTTCATGGCGCAGGCGCACGCAAGCCTGGTCGAAGAAAATGCTCTCCTGCGGCAGCCATTCGATGGCCGCGCCGCTGGCGGCGCGCAGCATGATGTGCTGGCCCGAGACATGGCCGTTGGCGCGGTACCACTTGGCGGCACCCGGGGACGTGAGCAAGGCGTGCGCACCCTCGCCCACCGTGGCGTCGACGGCCAGCTGGTCGCCGCCCACCACGCCGCCGGGCGGATGGATGATGATGGCGTGGCAGACGCGATCGCCCTCCGGATACAGGGGCTTTTGCACGCGCAGGGGGCCGCTGTGCGTACGCTCGACGAGGCGGCTGACGCCATCGTGCAGCGCAAAGCCCAGGCGCAAGTGCGCCTGCCAGGCGCCGTGCGCGCTGGCCTGCAAAAGCATGGCTGGAGGGGTACTGTCTGGCATGCGGGGCAATCGCGTAAATAAGCGATTACCTAAGCAGGATATGTGCCAGCGTCAGGGGAAATAAAAGTGAGAATCGTGCACCGCGCTGCAGCGAACGCACCGGCATGGTGCATCGGCCGCACCGCGGCGCTTAGGCCGCCGCCACGGCCAGGGTGCGCCGTTCGCGCAGCAAGGCCGTGAAGGCTTCTGCGGCCAGGGGGCGGCTGAAGTAATAGCCCTGCATTTCGTCGCAGCCGTGTTCCGTCAGGAAGTCGACCTGTTCGCGCGTTTCCACGCCCTCGGCGATGACGCGCATGTCCAGGTTGTGCGCCAGCGAGATGACGGAACGGGCGATGGCCGCATCGCTGCTGCTGGTGGTGACATCGTCGACGAACGATTTGTCGATCTTCAGCACGTCGATGGGGAAGCGCTTCAGGTAGCCCAGGCTGGAATAGCCGGTGCCGAAGTCGTCGAGCGAAATGCCCACGCCGATATCCTTCAGGCGCGTGAGGGCCGCCACGGCCTTGTCCGGATCGCCCATGACGGTGCTTTCCGTGATCTCGATGCCGAGGCAGGCGGGCGCGATGCCGTATTTGCGCAAGGCCGCCTCGACGAACGGCACCGTGCGGTCTTGCGCGAACTGCTTGCCGGACAGGTTGACGGCCACCTTGATGCTGCCCAGGCCCGCGTCGTGCCAGGCGCGGATCTGCGCGCACACGCTTTCGAGCACCCATTCGCCAATGGCCGTGATGGAGCCGTATTCCTCTGCCAGCGCGATGAACAGGCCGGGCGGCACCTTGCCCAGCACCGGATTATCCCAGCGCAGCAAGGCTTCCGCGCCCAGCAAGGCGCCCGTGCGCAAGCACATCTGCGGCTGGTAGTGCACTTCGAATTCATCGCGGCCAATGGCGCCGCGCAGCTGCTGCTGCATCGCCAGGCGGGCGCGGATATCGCTGCCCATGCGCTCCGTGAAGAAGGCGTAATGGTCGCGTCCCATTTCCTTGGCACGCACCAGGGCCGTATCGGCGTGGCGCAGCACGTCGTCGAGGCTGTCGCCGTCGGCCGGGCACATGGCGATGCCGATGCTGGTGGTCAGCGCCAGGCGCTCGCCATCGACGCTGAGTTCTTCGCGCAAGCCGGCCAGGATGGTTTGCGCCAGCCCCAGGGTGCGCCCCAGCAGGGCATCGTCTTGCAGCAGGATCTGGAATTCGTCGCCGCCCTGGCGCACCACCGTGTCGCCCTCGCGCACGCAGCCGGACAGGAAACGCGCCACCACTTGCAGCGCCTTGTCGCCCACGGCCTGGCCGTGCGAATCGTTGATGTTCTTGAAGCGGTCCAGGTCCAGGCACATCAGCACCACTTGCTGGCTGTCGCGCAGGGCGTTCGCGCGCGCCTGTTCGAAGCGCTCGCGCAGCAGCACGCGGTTCGGCAGGCCCGTCAGCGCGTCGTGGTAGGAAAGGAAATCGATCAGATGCTGCTCGGCCTTGCGCTCGCTGATGTCGAGGAAGACGCCGATGTAGTTGACGACAGCGCCATCGGGGCCGTGCACGGTGGAGGCGCTGAGCAGGCAGGGATAGGTGTCGCCGCTCTTGCGCCGCGTCTGCACCTCGCCCGACCAGCAGCCGCTGCTGCGCAAGCCCTGGCGCAGGGCCAGCAGCACCGCCTCGCCCGTGTGTTCGGCGTGCAGGCGCAGGATGTCCGTGCCCACCACTTCCTGCGCCGCGTAGCCGGTGATGCGCGTAAAGGCGGGATTGGCCGTGACGATGACGCCGGCAGGATCGGTGATCAGGATGGCGTCCTGCGTCGCTTCAAAGACCTGGCCCGACAAGCGCAGCAATTCTTCATTGGCGCGGCGGATCTGCACTTCGCGCGCCAGCGTGCTGGCCACCTGTTCCAGTTCGGCAGTGCGTTCGGCCACGCGCCGCTCCAGGTTGGCGCGCTCCTGCGCCAGCTGCAGCTGCGCCCGCGCCAGGCGCACGTGGGCGTCCGTGCGGGCCAGGATTTCCTCGGCCTGGAAGGGTTTGGCGATGAAATCGACGGCGCCCAGCGCGAAGCCGCGCACCTTGTCGTCCGTATCGTACTGGGCCGACAGGAAGATCACCGGCACCTGGCGCAGGGACGGTATTTCCTTCAGGCGGCGGCACACTTCAAAGCCGTCGAGGCCCGGCATGCGCACGTCGAGCAGGATCAGCTCAGGCGGGCGCGCCTGGGCCGTCCACAGGGCCAGTTCGCCGTTCGGCGCCTGGCGCACCGCATAGCCGGCGCCGCCCAGCAAATCGCTCAACAGCTTCAGCGAAGCCGGCGTATCTTCAACGATCAGTACTTCGCCCTTCGAGTTCACTTCCGAAAAATCGCGGTGCATGTAGCAGTTCTCTCAGCTTTGGATGAGGCGCGGCGATCCGTTGCCGCGCTGGACAAGACATTTCTTTGCGATGAACTACGTACTATCATCATAATCTTTATTGCAATTTAGCACCATCCATCGGTGGCACTTAGCCCGTCTTTTCATTGAATCCGATGTTGTCAGCCCACACTTTTCAAGCGTGCGCCAGCGCGCCCTCACTCTCCAGCAAGTCGCACAGCTGGCGGTACTGATGCTGGTCGAGCATGGCTTGCAGCGGCGCCAGCACGGGCGCAGCCGCCGGCGGCAAGTCACCCAGCAGCAGCGCCACCCTGGCCAAGTTCAATTCGCGCAGCGCCACCAGCAAGGCCGCTCGCTCTTCACCTGGCAGCAACTGCAAGTCTCGCGCCCGCAGCGCCGGCGGCGCCTCGGGCACCAGCGCCGCCGGCAGCGGCACGGGCACCTGCACAGGCGCTTCCGCCGCCTGCGCGGGAATGCTGAAACGGAAGGTGGCGCCCTGCCCCGGCATCGATTCCACTGTCAGTTCGCCTTTCATCAATTGCACGAATTCGCGCGAAATGGCCAGGCCCAGGCCCGTGCCATCCTTCGGTCCCGCGCTGTCGGCCTGCACGAAGGGTTCAAAAATGCGCTGCTGGTCCTCCGGGGCGATGCCGATGCCCGTGTCGCTGACGGCAAACGACAGCATCCATTGATCGCCATCGCGCCGCGCAGCGCGCACGCGCAAGGTCACTTCGCCGCCGCCGGCAAATTTGACGGCGTTCGACATCAGGTTCAGCAGCACCTGGCGCAAGCGCGTCGCGTCGAGCACCACGGCCGCCGGCAGGTCCGCGCAATCGAGGCGCAGGGCCAGGCCCTGCTGCTCGGCGCGCATGCCCAGCATGTCCATCACTTCCTGCAACAGGGGCGCCAGCGCCGCCACGGCCGTCTGCGCGTGCAGGCGTCCCGCCTCGCCCTTCGACAGTTCGAGGATTTCATTGATCAGGGTAAGCAGATGATTGCCGGAGCGGTGAATGATGGCCAGGTTGCGCTTTTCATCGTCCTGCATGTTGGGCGAGGCGGCCATCAGGCGCGAAAAGCCGATCACGGAATTCAAGGGTGTGCGCAGTTCATGGCTCATGTTCGCCAGGAAGGTACTCTTGGCGCGGTTCGCCGCCTGCGCCTGGCTGACGGCCACCGACAGGGCGCTCGTGCGCTCGGCCACCAGCTCTTCCAGGTGATGGCGGTGGCGCAGCAGTTCCAGTTCGGCCTCGCGGTGCGCCGTGATGTCGTAGTTCGAGCCCACCAGGCGCATGGGCTGGCCCTGCCCGTCGCGGAAGATCACGGCATCGGCCTTGATGTAGCGGATGGCGCCATCGGGCCACAGGATGCGGTACTCGTGCGTGAACGCCTGGCCGGCTCCCAGCGCGGCACGCAGGGCTTCCTTGGCGGCCGGCACGTCGTCGGGCATCAGCGCCGCGCGCCAGATCGCCGCGGGTGCCATCCTGCTGTCCGCATCGGCCTTGAACTGCGCGTACATCTGCTCATCCCACTGCAAGGCATCGTTGATGACGTTCCAGTCCCAGATACCGATGCTGGCCGCGCCGGTGGCCATCTGCACGCGCTCCTCGCTGCGCTGCAGGGCGCGGTAGCGGCTGTCGAGCAGTGCCACCATGTCGCGGATGGAGCGGTACAGCGTGCGCAGTTCGCCCAGGAACCAGGCTTTCGGCGGCGTGCCGAATGCTTCGCCCTGCCCCGCCTTGATGCCGGCCGCATACTGGCCGATCGCCTTCAGGGGCTTGAGCATCAGGCACCACATGAGCAGCCAGACGCTGGCCACCAGGATCACGTCGAGCGCCACGATCATGGCGCCGATGCCCAGCGCGCGCTGCTGCAGCTGCGCGTGCAGCAGCGCCGGCGTCGCATACACGGCCACGCTGCCGATGACCTGTCCGCCCATCGTCACGGGGCGCCGCTGCACCAGCCAGTCGGGCTCCGCGGACAACGAGGAAAAGCTGTCGATGGCGCCGCTTGCAGTGCGGCGCAAGACCAGCGCCTCCTTGCCGATGCCCGGCGTCAGGGAACTGGCCACCAGGTCGCGCTTGCCCAGCATGCTGCGCATGATGGCCTGCATCTGCTTTTCATCGAGATTCCACAATGGCAGTTCGATGGCCACGGCCAGCTGGTCCGCGCTCACGGCCAGGCTGCGATGCAGCTGCTGCCAGCGCTGCTCGCGTTCGGACTGGTAAAACAGCACGGCAAACACCAGCAGCAGCGCGGTAACGACAAAGGTCAGCGCCACGCTGACGGCCAGCACGATGGAGACGCCGCCCAGGCGCGCGTCTTTGGGCAAGTGAAAAGTCATGCGTCCTCGCCCTGCGGCTCGCTCGCCAGCTGCGCCAGCAAGGCGCACAGCGGCTGGTACTGATGCTGTTCCAGCATGGCGGCGATATGCGCGGCCAGCTGCGGCAGGCTGGTCGCCACGCCGGCCAGCACGATGGCGCTGCGGCGCAGATCGAGGGCTTGCACGGATTCGAGCAGCGCCTGCCGCTCGGCAGCGCCCAGCTGGCCCAGCGCCTGCTGCAAGTCAAAGACAGCCACCGGCACGCGCGGCGGCGCGGCGGCAGTACGCTGGAAGCGCACGCCCAGCTGCTGCTCCAGCATGGCGAACAGGTGCTCCTGCTCGATCGGCTTGCGCAGGAAACCGTCGGCGCCGGCCGCCAGCGCTTCCTGTTTTTCCTCCTCGAAGGCGGAGGCGGTCATGATCACCAGGCGCGGCTGCACCAGCGCCGACTGCGCGCGCAGCCAGCGCGTCAGCGCCAGGCCATCCATGTCCGGCATGCGCCAGTCGCTGAGCACAATGTCGTAGCGCTGCGCCGCCAGCATGGCTTGCGCCTGCACGCCGCCCGCCGCCTCCTGCAGCTGGAAGCCCAGCGGCGCCAGCAAGCCGGCCAGCAGCTTGCGGCAGTTATCGTCATCGTCGACCAGCAGCACCATGCGCCCGCGCTGGGACGGCGGCAGGCGCGCCACGCGGCCCGGCGCCAGCGATGCGATGGCCGGCTGCTGCAGCACCGGCGCGCGCAGCTCGAAACTGAAGCGCGACCCGGCCCCCAGGGTCGATTCGACGCGCAGCTCGCCGCCCATCAGACGCACGAATTCGCGCGAAATGGTCAGCCCCAGTCCCGTGCCAGCCTGCGCCACGGCGCTGTCGGCCTGCACGAACGGTTCAAAGATGCGCTCCAGATCCTCTTCCGCGATGCCGCTGCCCGTATCGCGCACGGCAAACGCCAGCGCCACCTGTCCATCGCCGTCCGCCTGGCAGGCCAGCGACAGGGTCACGCTGCCCTGCTCGATGAACTTGAGCGCGTTCGACAGCAAATTCAACAGCACCTGGCGCAGCTTGGCGCCATCGAGACGCACCAGCGGCGGCACGCCGGCACGTTCGAGCCGCAGCGCGATGCCCTGGTCGCCGGAGCGCATGCGCACCATCTCGAGCACCTCGTCGAGCAAGCCATTCAAGTCCACGGGCCCCGCTTGCAGCTGCATGCGGCCCGCCTCGATTTTCGACAATTCCAGGATATCGTTGATCAAGGTCAGCAAATGGTGGCCGGCGCGGTTGATGATGGCCAGGTTATGCTTTTCTTCCTCGAACATGCTGCTCGAATCGGCCATCATCTGCGAAAAGCCGATCACGGAATTCAAGGGCGTGCGCAATTCGTGGCTCATGTTGGCCAGGAAGACGCTTTTCGCGCGGTTCGCCGATTCGGCCTCGGTGACGGCCACCGACAGGGCCGCCGTGCGCTGCTGCACCAATTCTTCCAGATGGTCGCGGTAGCCGAGCAGCTCCTGCTCGCTTTGCTTGCGCTCGGAAATGTCGACGATGCCGCTGCGCACCAGGCGCCGCCCTTCCATCGGCAAGCGCACCAGCCGCACTTCGCAGGGAAAGATGCTGCCGTCGGCACGCCGCACATTGCGTTCAACCAGGATGGGCTCACCGAGCATGGCGCGGCGCAGATGCTCTTCCATCATCAGTCCCAGCGGCAGGCCATCGGGCTGCTCGCCGGTATACAGGTCGAACGGCCCGCGCGCCAGCAGCGCTTCGCGCGACATCCCCAGCATGCGCTGCGCGCTGCTGTTGGCGTCGATGAAGCGGTCCAGGTCCAGGTCATACACGACGATGGCTTCGGGCGCATGCTCGACGAGGATGCGGAAGCGCTGCTCGCTTTCGCGCGCATCGCTCTCGGCGCGGCGCAGGCGGCGGCGCTGCAGCAGCAAGGCGCTCAGCATGCATGCCATGGCGAGAAACACGGCGCCGGCCGACAGCACGGCGACGCGGTGTTCGTGCCACAGCTGCGGCGGGCGGTTGAAGAACAGGGTATGCGGCGGCAGCCGGCTGAAGTCCGCATCCCAGCGCTGCAGCTGTTCCCAGTCATACATGGGCACCGGGCGGACCGGCGGCAGCAAGGCGCCCGGCGCGGCAGGCGCCTTGCCGGCCAACACGGCCAGCGACATCTGCGCCACCTGCTGCGCGGCCCCTTCGATGTGCAGGATGGAGCCGCCGAGGATCCCCTTGCCCACGTTCGTGTTGTACATGCCGAACGCGGGCACATTCGCCAGCCGCGCCAGTTCACCAGCAAACTGCACGGGCGTGGCGATGGCGCCGGCCACATCGCGGTTGACGTTGCCCGCCACCAGCAAGGTATCGGCGGGCAGGTGCGCCACGGCCGCGCGCATCTGCTCCAGGGTCAGGTCATCGAGGTAGCGCATGGCCACCTTGCCCTGCCACGCCTGCGCCGCCTGCTGCATGTTGCGCTTCAAGGCCTGGTCAGCCTCGCTGGCGCCGACGGCCATGACGATGGTTTTGGTCTCCGGGAACAGCGCCATGGCTTGCGCCAGGGTGCCGGGGAAATCGACATTCGCCTTTTGCTGCCAGATGGATGCAGGGCTGCCGGCCGGCAAAGCCTTGCCCGAGGTGTTAATCGCCAGCACGGGCACGCCGCGCGCCAGCGGCGCCAGGTCGGACAATAAAAAATCGAGCGCAGGCTGCTGCATGGCGATGATCAGGTCGGCCTTGCGGCCCATCATCTGGGTGTATCTTAAAAGCAACAAATCACGCATCTCGTTGCGCAGCGCCGGGTCGCCCTGGGTATTCAGGTTCAGGTGCTCGACCATGATGTCTTCGCTGGCCAGGCCCGCGGCGGCCATGGCGGCCACATAGGTCCGCGTGTACGACTCCACGCCGGCGCGGCCGTAATCGTAGGCGTTGAGAAACAGCACGCGCTGGCCCTGGTGCGGCGGCGCAGCGGCCGGCGTCGCAGCGGCCGGCGTCGCAGCCGGCACGGCGGCCGGGGCTGCAGCGACACAGAACGCCAGCAGCAATGCGCGGCCACAGCGACGCACCGCTGCCCTGCCCATCCCGCCGCCAGGCACATCACGCATCATTCGCCATGCCCATGCTCACTCCCGCCTGTCACCATGTTTCAACTATGCGCTGACTGCTCAGCCACCGATACTTACAAAAACATGATAACGTCAACTGCAGGGGCAAGTCTATTCCTTAGGGCAATCTTTTGACAAGACATCCGCTCGCCACGTCCACCATCCAGTAGTGCCGGGTGCGCCGCCGGGTTCCTGCTATATCGATCCAGATAAGCCAGCGCAGCAACAGCAAAGCATGCTGGTGCATGTGGCGGCATTGCGCTAGCATCGCTTTTTCTCAGGACTCAACGATGATTCATCTTCGCCCCGCCCTGCCCGACGACATAGCCGCCCTGTGGGCCCTGCGCACGGTGGCCGTGCGCGTCAGTTGCGCTACGCACTATGCAGCGGAGCAAATTACTGTGTGGACGGCCTCGCCCGTGCCGGACACGTATGCCGCCATGCTGGCTGCGGGTGGCGGCATCGTGGCGATGCAGGGCGAGATCATTGCCGGTTACGCCATGCTCGATGCGGACAAGCAGGAAGTGGACGCCGTTTTTGTCGATCCCGCGCATGCGGGATTCGGCATCGGCAAGCGCCTGCTGGCGGCGCTGGAGCAACTGGCGCGCGGGCGCGGCATTGCGCGTCTGCGCCTGTCCGCATCGCTCAATGCCGTGCCGTTTTACCGGGCCACAGGGTTTATTCCCTTGCGCGAGCAAGCATATGCGCACCCGAGCGGCATCAGCCTGGCCAGCGTGGCGATGGAAAAGGCGTTGGCGGCCGCCTGAGCCGTCAATCGTCCGTCGCAGCAGCTTCGGACTCGGCCAGGCAGTGCTGCAGCTTCGCGATCAGGGCGCGTACTTCGTCGCCGCCCAGGTCCAGCGGGTCGCCTTGTGCGCCGACGGCGATCAGGCAGATGGCCGAGCCGTCGTACCAGGCGTCCAGGCGTTCCTTGCCCTCATTCATATTGCTCTGATTCATGTTGCAAATCCCTCAGTAAATCAGCCGGCGCCGCGATGCTGGCGCTGCCTTGCGGCACAGGGAAAACGAAAGCCAGCTGGCCATTCTGGTTCATACCGGGCAGCCACTTGGCCAGGAAATCGCCGAGCGCGATGGCGCGCGGCTGGAAATATTGCCAGTCGCCGCTGGCGCACGCCTGCGCAAACGGGGCTTCCGGCCAGAACGGGATGGCAACCTTGCCGTCGACTTGCGCCGTTGCCCAGCCATCGCGGTACAAGCCCCACACTTCTTGCGTATCGGCTGCCTTGCGCACAAAGTAGGCATGGCGCTCGACGTACGGCAGCCCCGCCACCTGCTTGAACTTGTCAGGATGCATGCTCGTCTCCTGTCCCGTCCCATACCCGCAGCTGCGGCGTGCACCAGCCCGTCACCATGTCGAGGGCGTCCAGTATCACGTCTTCCAGCGGCCCCTCCTGCGTGGCTGAACGCAATTCCTGCAGCAAGGCCGCCACTTGCGCAGCCGTCACGCCGCTGGCCTTGTAACGCAGCAGGATGGCGCGCAGCGTGAGCAAACCTGCCCTGGCGTCCAGCGCGGCCAGCAAGTCCCGGTCGATATCGGCGATGATGGTTTGCGGCATCTCAATCCGCCTCCCACGCGATGGCGGCCGGCCGCGCGCCGCCCGTCCTGAAAAACTCGGCAAATGCCCGCTGGCATTGTTCCACCTCCACGCACCATGCCTCGGGATACTCGTCCACCTGGCCATTCGACAGCAGATAGCTGCAGGCACCGTCTGCCTCCTCGTCGCCCAGCGAGTGAAAACTCAGGTCGTCCTGGCCCGACAGATACATCAGCCAGGCATTGCCGCCATTGCGCAACATGCACAGGGCCGGCCCCTGCTCGGCGTCCGTGGCCAAGGTCAGCCACAGCTCGCACTGCGCCAGCGCGCGCGCCTCTTGCAGCGCTTGCTCCAGCGCAAGGATGCTATCCACCACGCGCGGCTCGCCGTGCAGATTCAGTTCCATCGTCATGCTTTTTCCCCACTTAGATCGGCCGTCGCCAGGGCCGTGCTCAGGTACAGCTTGCCGCTCAGGTCTTTCAATAGACTGCTCTGGCGCAGGCGGTCCATCACGGGCCCTTTCACTTCGGCCAGGTTCAGGCTGATGCCGCGCTTGATCAGCGCGCTGTTGAGTTCGATCAAGCCCAGCAAGGCCGTGCTGTCGATCTGGTTGACTGCCGACAGCACCAGCACCAGGTGGCGGGCCGTCGGGTGGCCGCGCAACTCGTCTTCCACGCGCTCCGTCACGGCTTCGACGTTGCCGAAGAACAGGCCCGCATCGATGCGCAACAGCAAGACGTCCGGCAAGGTTTGCGCTTCATAGCGCTCCACGTTGCGGAAGTGTTCGCTATTCGGGATGCGCCCCAGCACGGCGATGTGCGGGCGGCTGGCGCGCCAGATCAGGGTGCCCATCGACAACAGCACGCCGATCACCACGCCTGCTTCCACGCCCAGCACCAGCACGCCGGCCGTCGTCGCCAGCAGGGCCAGCGCATCGCTGCGGTCGTAGCGCCACGACAGTTTCAAGGTGTCCCAGTCCAGCAGGCTGCTGACGGCAAAGATGATGGTGGCCGCCAGAACGGGCAGCGGCAGCAGGGCCAGCCAGCCCGTGGGCGCCACCAGCGCCAGCGCCAGCAGGCCGGCCGTGATGATGCTGGCCAGGGGCGTGTTGGCGCCCGCCTGGAAATTGACGGCCGAGCGGGAAATCGAGCCCGTGACGGGGAAGCCGCCCGACAGCGCGCTGGCCACATTGGCCGCGCCCAGCCCCAGCAGTTCGCGGTTGGTCTGCAGCTTTTCACCGCGTTTTTGCGCCAGGGTCTGGGCGGCGGACATGCTCATCAAAAAGATGATGAAGGCGATCAGGAGCGCAGGCGACAGCAGGGTGCGCCAATGGGCGCTCGAGGTAGCCAGGTTCAGGCCCGGCAAGCCGCTGGGCACGTGACCCGTCGTCTGCACGCCCATCACTTCCAGGCCGCCATAGGCGACCAGCGCGATGCCGGCCAGCACCAGCGCCATCGGCGCCAGACGCGCGCCCACGTCGGCCGCCACCTGGTTCAGGCCACAACGCTGCAGCAGGCGCGACAGATAACGCTTGGCCAGCCACAGGAACAACAGGCCGGACAGTCCAAGCACGAGGCTGGGCGTATGCCAGTGGGGCCAGGTGGCACCCAGCAAGGGCGTGATCTGGCCCCAGATGATCAGGATCGCGGCGCCATTGCTGAAACCGCTGATCACGGGGCGCGACAGGAAACTGGCCATGAAGCCCAGGCGCAGCACGCCGCACAGCAACAGGACGAGGCCGCTGATGAAGGCCAGCTGGGCGGCCAGGACGATATACAAGGAGGAGCCGGGGTCGGCCAGCGGCGCCAGGGCGGCGGCCGTCATCAGGGATACGATGGCCATGGGGCCCACCGATTGCGTCATGCTGCTGCCGAACAGGGCGTACAGCACGGGCGGCAAGATGCTGGCATAGATGCCCACCACGGGCGGCAAGCCGGCCACCAGCGCATAAGCCATGCCTTGCGGCACCATCATCATGGCGACAACGATACCGGCAGTGATGTCTCCGGCCAACAGAGGACGCCGGTATTGCCTGAGCCAGAGCAGCATGGATGATCCCTAAATCTGAAAACCGAAGCCTATCATGCGACGAGGCCGGCTGACAGGGGGAACGCGTTCACTCTTGCAGCAATTGCGCCTTCACGGCATCGAGGATTTCCACCGACAGGGCTTCGTCATCGACGGAACGGGCCAGCACCATGGCCCCCACCATGGCGGCAAACGTGGCTATCGCCTGCTGGCGCCGCTCTTCCGGGACGCCGTCGGGCAGCAATCCCTGCAGCAAGGCGAACTGCTGCTGCGTGGCCGCCGTAAACGCGGGACGCGCGCCGGGCGACATGCGCGCCACGTCGACGCCCATGGCCGCCGCAGGGCAACCACCGCCGGGCTGGTCGCGGTGCCGGGTGGTCAAATAATTGTCGATAATGGCCGGCAACGCCCGCTGCGGGTCGCTGGCGACCTTCGCTTGCCAGCCTGCCAGCGATTTCTCCAGGGCATGCTGGCACGCCTCGATCATCAAGTCTTCCTTGGACGCGAAATGGCCATAGAAGCCGCCATGCGTCAGGCCCGCGTTCTTCATCAAATCAGCCACGCCGATGCCGTCATAGCCCTTTTCGCGGAACAACCTGGCCGCCACCTCCACGATGCGCTCGCGGTTCAGCGCCGCCTGTTCCCTGCTTACCTTCATGCTGCCCTCCCACATTTATGTCAACCATCATATAACTTTACGCCTGTTTGCGCCACTCTGTTAGCAAGCGCACCGTTGGATGCGGTTGCCGCGCCGATACTGGACCTTCGTTTCCAGGGAGGCCAGCATGAACGAGAACAAGGACCAGTCCGCCGGTAACTTGCAGCGCAGCATACAGCAGGAGCAGGATGGCCGTGATGCCGCCAAGCCAGACAAACGGGACAGCAAGCCTCCCGTGCAGACAGGCCACCGCAACCAGCCGACGCCTCCCCTGCCCGCCCAGCACCTGGACAAGCCCGGCCTTGAAACACAGATGGCATTGAAACCCCGCTTCCTGGCGCCCGACTACTGCGGCAGCGGCAAGCTGGCCGGCATGGTCGCCATCATCACGGGCGGCGATTCGGGCATCGGCCGCGCCGTGGCCGTGCTGTACGCGCGCGAAGGGGCGGATGTCGCCATCATTTACCTGAACGAACACGCGGACGCCCACGAAACCAAGCGCTACGTGGAAGCGGAAGGCCAGAGCTGCCTCCTGATTGCCGGCGACGTGCGCGACCAGGGCTTTTGCCAACAAGCCGTCAGCCAGGTGCTGGACAAGTTCACGCACATCGACGTGCTGGTCAACAACGCAGCCTTCCAGGAACATGCGGAATCCTTGCTGGACCTGAGCGAGGAACGCTTCGACCTCACCATGAAAACCAATGTCTACGGCTACTTTCATATGGCCAAGGCCGTCCTGCCCCACTTGCAGCGGGGCGCGTCCATCATCAACACGGGCTCCGTGACGGGTTTGCAAGGCTCGAAGCACTTGCTCGACTATTCCACCACCAAGGGTGCCATCCATGCGTTTACGATGGCGCTGGCCGGCAACTTGCTGGACAAGGGCATACGCGTGAACGCCATCGCGCCCGGGCCCGTCTGGACGCCTCTCAACCCGGCCGACAAGTCGCCCGAAGACATCCAGAAATTTGGCCAGGACACGGACATGCGCCGCCCGGCCCAGCCGGAAGAGCTGTCGCCCGCCTACGTCTTCCTGGCCTCGCCCGCCTGTTCCAGCTATATCAGCGGCATCGTCCTGCCCATCACCGGCAGCGTGGGGGACTAGGCGATGGCGCGCGCACTGTGGAAAGGCGCCATCAGCTTCGGCCTTGTGCACATTCCCGTCGAGCTGATTTCAGCCAGCCTCGACCATGAACTGGACTTGTCCATGCTGGACCGGCGCGACTTTTCACCCATCGGCTACAAGCGCTACAACAAGAAGACGGGCAAGGAAGTCGAGTGGGACGACATCATCAAGGGCTATGAATACAAGACGGATGAGTACGTGGTGCTGTCCGAGGAAGATTTAAGGCAAGCCAATGTGAAAGCCACGCAAACCATCGACATACTGACCTTTGTCGATGCGCTTGAGGTGCCGCTGACCTTTTACGAGCACCCGTATTATTTGCTGCCCGCCAAGGGTGGCGAAAAAGTCTATGCGCTGCTGCGCGAAACCTTGCGCAAGGCGAACAAAGTGGGTATCGCCAGCGTGGTCATGCGCACCAAGCAGCATTTGTGCGCACTCGTGTGCGTGGGCGACGCCATCGTCCTCAACACCCTGCGCTACGCCGATGAAATCCGCCCCACAGACGACCTGGACTTGCCCGGCAGCACCCTGAAATCGGCTGGCATTTCCGACAAGGAACTCAAGATGGCCCTGTCGCTGGTGGAAGGCATGAGCGAAGCGTGGGAACCCGGGCAATACCACGACAGCTACCGCGAAGACGTGCTGGCGCTGGTCAAGAAAAAAGTCAAGGCCAGGCAGACCAAGACCATCACGCCGCCCGCGCCCGAGCCAGCAGAAGAGCACGGCAACAACGTGATCGACCTGGTCGCCCTGCTGCAGCAAAGCCTGGGCAAGAAAGCGTCCGCCGCGCCGGCCCGCAAGCGCGCGGCCTCGTCCGCCGCCCGCAAGTCGCCGCCCGCCAGGCGCAAGGCGGCCTGAACCACCCCACCCGCTTAGCGAGACTCTGCCATCATATAAATGCATTGACTTTGATCCGGCTTCTCGCTACGTTATGCACAGGCCTGCCACCCGGCAAGCCCTGTCATGCGTGCGGAAAAAATGGATGCCGAGTTCGATCAGCTTATCCTCAGCAACGCCCCTGGCGGCGTTGTCATCACGAACGAAGAGCATGTCGTCGTGCGCTGGACGGCGGGGGCGCAGCGCATTTTCGGCTATGCCAGCGACGAAGCGCTGGGCCGCACGCTGTGGGAACTGATCTCCTTGCCGGGACAGGCCGAAGCTGGCCCGCTGATCGCCGAGCAGCTGACCCTGCACGGCAGCTACGACCGCGAATCGCTGCGGCGGCGCAAAGATGGCGAGCTCATCTACGTCGACGTGGCATGCCAGGCCGCCCACGCGGCGCCGGATGGCCAGCGCTACCTGATTTCCACCATGAAGGACACGACCTTGCTGAAGGCGGCGCGCGACGCCCAGTTCGTCGACGTGCGCTACCGCGTGCTGTTCGAGTCCACGCCGGACAGCGTCATCATGGTCAATGCCACGGGCGCCATCGTGCTGGCCAACCAGCAGGCGCAGCGCCTGTTCGGCTATGCGGAAGGCGAATTGAGCGGCAGGCAAATCGATAGCCTGCTGCCGCAACGCCTGCGCCATGCGCACGTGGGGCACCGCGCGCGCTATTTCGACCAGCCCCGTACGCGCACCATGGGCGCCGACCTGGAATTGCTGGGCTTACGCAAGGACAACGTCGAGTTCCCAGTGGAAATCAGCCTGTCGCCGATCCAGACGGAGATCGGCACCTTCGTCATCAGCGCCATCCGCGACGTCAGCGACCGCCGCCGGGCCGAGCAAAAGTTCCGCGGCTTGCTCGAATCGGCGCCGGACGCCATCGTCATCGTCAACGGCGATGGCGAGATCGTGCTCGTCAACTCGCAAACGGAACGCCTGTTCGGTTACTCGCGCGCGGAGTTGCTCGGGCGCAATGTGGAAGTGCTGATCCCGGCCCGCTATGCACACGATCATCCGCATCACCGCCAGTCCTTTTCCGCGGCGCCGCGCGCCCGCTCCATGGGCGCGGGCCTGGAACTGTATGGCTTGCGCCGCGATGGCACCGAATTTCCCGTCGAAATCAGCCTGTCGCCGCTGGAAACGGAGGAAGGCGTGCTGGTCTCGTCGGCCATCCGCGACATCACGGAGCGCAAGCGCATCGAGCGCACGCTGAACGAACAGAAAATCGAACTGGAACGGGCCAGCCAGGCGAAGGACCGCTTTCTCACCAGCATGTCGCATGAATTGCGCACGCCGCTGAACGCCATCCTCGGCTTTGCCCAGCTGCTGGCCAATGAAGCCCTGCCCGCGACCGTGCTGCAAAAACGCGCTTTCGTGCAAAACATCGTCACCTCGGGCCGCCACCTGCTCACCCTGATCAATGAAATCCTCGACCTGGCGAAGATCGAATCAGGCAGCCTGAGCCTGTCGATCGAGCCGGTGGCGCTGCCCGTGCTGCTCGATGAAGTGCGCGTGATGGTGGAAGACCAGGCGCAGCAGCGCCAGATTCACCTGGTGTTCCCAGCCTGCGAGGCGCTGACGCTCAGGGCCGACCATACGCGCCTCAAGCAAGTGCTGCTGAACCTGCTGTCAAACGCCATCAAGTACAACCGCCCGGCTGGCAAGGTGGAGCTGGAAGTGTCGCAGCCCGGGGCGCAGCGCGTGCGCATCGCCATCCGCGACACGGGCAAGGGACTGGACGACGCACAGATGGCCGAGCTGTTCCAGCCGTTCAACCGCCTGGGACAGGAGGCAGGCAGCGAGGAAGGCACTGGCATCGGCCTGGTCGTCACCAAGCGCCTGGTTGAGCTGATGGGCGGCAGCATGGGCGTGCACAGCTGCGTCGGCGTGGGCAGCGTGTTCTGGATCGAACTCGACACCATGACCGCCCCGCCCGCCAACCGGCAGCCGGAATACCTGCCCGAGCCCGCCTGCGACGTCCGGGACGATGCCGGCGGCCAGGCCCTGCTGCTGTACGTGGAAGACAATCCGGCCAGCCTGCGGCTGGTGGAAGATATCGTCAGCTTCCTGCCCCATCTGCGCATGATCTCGGCCACCGACGCCCGCCAGGGTATCGCGCTGGCGCTGGAACGCCGCCCCGACGTGATCTTGATGGATATCAATTTGCCCGGCATGAATGGCAACCAGGCGCAGCGCATCCTGCGCAACGATACGCGCACGGCGCACATCCCCGTCATCGCCTTGACGGCCAACGCCATGAAGGGCGATATCCGGCATGGCCTGGCCGCAGGTTTTTTTCGCTACCTGACCAAGCCCGTCGAGATCACCCTGCTCAACGCGGCGATCGAGGAAGCACTGCAGCTGGCGCGCGCCATCCTGCCGTTCAAGCCGGAGGAGTAAAGGCCAGCTTTTTCATCGCCGCATCGATGCCCTTCGCACTGCGCGCGTAGCCGTCCCATGGCGCGTTGCCCACGTCGAGACGGCTGTGGACATTACCCACGTTCCACTGATCGCCCGCCTTCAGTTTGTCGAGTTCATCCCAGGCCAGCGGCACGGAAATGCCCAGCCCCGACCGCGTGCGGGCAGACCACGCGCATACGGTGGTGGCGCCCCGGCCATTGCGCAAATAATCGATGAAAATCTTGCCGACGCGGTTGGCGGGGCCGCTTTTCAGGACGAAGCGCTGCGGAATGAGCTGCGCCATATGCGCCACGATGGCTTGCGAAAACACCTTGACCGTATCCCAATCGTGTTTCGGGCGGATCGGCACGACCACATGCAAGCCCTTGCCGCCGCTGGTTTTCAACCAGGCGGGCAGTCCCAGCTCCGTCAGGAAGGCACGCAGCAATACGGCCGCCTCGTGGATGGCGGGCCAGGCCACGCCCTTGCCCGGATCCAGGTCGAACACCAGGCGGTTCGGCGTGTCGTAGGCGCTGGCCAGGGCGTTTTGCGTGTGAAATTCCACCACATTCCACTGCGCCGCAGACAATAAGCCCTGTGTGCTGGCCACTTCCAGCATGGCGGCATGCTCCGGATCGAGGCCGGGATCGAGCTGTTTGACGCCGGGCATGCTGGACGTGTCCGCATGCTTCTGGAAAAACAGCTCGCCGCCCACGCCGGCCGGCGCGCGCACCAGCGACACGGGCCGCCCGCGCAAGTGCACGAGCATCAGCTTGCCCACCAGCGCGTAGTAGCGCACCAGGTCGATCTTCGTCGCGCCACTGTCCCGGTCGATCACCCGGTCCGCATGGCTGACCTTGAAACTGGCCGGCAAGACGCCGTCCGGCGTGGATTTGCTCTGCATCGTCTTCTCCCTGTCGATTCGCTGCGCCCGCTCGCGCACGATGGCGGCTGGCTGTTTATCCTCGCGCAAGCCGTGAAACACGGCATGGCGCACGGCGCCACCGCTGGTCCATTGCGCAAAGCTCACTTCGGCCACCAGTTGCGGCTTGACCCAGATGGGCTGGCGCACGCCGCCCGCCTTGCCCGCGAACGGACTCGTCCCGGCTGCCAGGGTGTCAAGCCGGCGCCGCAATTCGCGCAGGCTGGCATCGCCGAAGCCGCTGCCCACATTGCCCGCATAGAGCAGCCTGCCCTGGTCATCATGCACGCCCAGCAACAGAGAACCGATGCCTTCGCGCGCGCCCTGCGGCGCCGTATAGCCGCCGATGACGAATTCCTGGCGCAGCCCGCATTTGAGCTTGATCCAGTCGCCCGAGCGCCGCGTGACGTAGGGCGAACCGCGCCGCTTGCCGATCACGCCTTCCAGCCCCAGCCGGCAGGCGTGGGCCAGTATCTGCTGCGGCGTCGCGTCGAGCGCGGCGCTGAAGCGCACCAGGGGCGATGCGGGCAAGCTCTGCAGCAGTTGTTCCAGCAACGCCCTGCGCGCCTCGACAGGCTGGCCCCGCAGATCGTGGCCATCGAAAAACGCCACGTCGAACAGGTAATACACGATCTCGCTGGTCGTTTCCGCATCGAACGCGCGCTGCAAGGCGCCAAAATCCGGGTGGCCGCTGGCGTCGTTGACGACGATTTCACCGTCATACCAGCCCGGCGGCAAACTCAACTGTTCCAGCGCCTGCCGCAGCTTCGGCAGTTTTTCCGTCCAGTCATTGCCATTGCGCGTGATCAAATTGATCCGTTCGCCATCGCAACGCGCGAGGATGCGGTAACCGTCGAATTTCACTTCGAAAAGCCACTGCTGCGCGTCTGGCGGCGGCGCATCGACCAGGGTAGCCAGCTGCGGCGACAGGGTGGCGGGCAATTCGGCATCCGGCGCTGCGGAGCGGTCCGCGCTCTTCTTGCGCTTGGGCATGGCCTTGTTCTTGACGCTGTCGGGAAACTCGTCCACGACAGAAAATTCCAGTGCCGGCCGGGCAAATGCGTCCTTTTCCTTGATCAGCAGCCAGGCAGGCTGCTTTGCGCTGCGTTTATCGCCCTTGCCTTTCATGCGCACCAGCACCCAGTTGCCATGCATCTTGTGGCCATGCAGGGTCAATTTCAGTTCGCCGGCCGCCAGCGCCTTGCGCGCATCAGGCGTGGCCGGCTGGGCTTGCCACGTCCCCTTGTCCCAGATGATGACCTTGCCCGCGCCATACTGCTTTTCGGGGATCGTGCCTTCAAAACCGGCATACGCAATCGGATGGTCTTCCACCTGCACCGCCATGCGCTTGTCGCGCGGGTCGTAGCTGGGTCCTTTCGGCACGGCCCAGCTTTTCATCGTGCCGTCCAGTTCCAGGCGAAAGTCATAGTGCAAACGACTGGCCCAGTGCTTCTGGATGACGAAGGTGAGCGCCTCGCCCGCTTCCTCGCCGCCATCCGCAGGCTCGGGCGTGGCGGCGAAATTGCGCTTGGCTTGATAGGTTTTCAAGGCGGCTTTCATGGCGGACCCATGTGGTGACGATGGCATCGAGTCTAGGCCGCTGCCGTCCCTGGCGCCGTACGCCAGCTAACAGAGTACCTGCCCCGGCAAATGTAAGTGTTTGTAATTAGCCCGAATCGCTGTCAACGCTATTGCCGTACGGCGCGTTTTTGCCTCAGTGACAGGGGAAATGCATCTCCTGAACTACAACCCCACTTCTCGAGGAACTGCACCATGAAAAAAGTAATCGCTACTCTGATCGCCGGCTTGTTCGCTACCGCAGCCTTTGCTCAAACGCCAGCCGTGCCTGCCAAGGCCGAAGCCAAGCACACCAAGGAAGTGGCAAAAGCGGAAGCCAAGGAAACCAAGGCCGTCGTGAAAGCCGATGCGAAAGAAGCCGCCGTCGCCGCCGATGCGAAAGCCGATGTGGCCAGCGCCAAGGCCGACGCCAAAGCCACCAAGGCCAAAGCCCATCACAAAGCCACCAAGGCCAAGGCAAAAGCCGCCGAAGACAAAGCTGAAGCGACCGCAGCAGCGAAGTAATCGCCATCCCGCCATGGCGGGAGGCACCATGCAAAAAGACAGCTTCGGCTGTCTTTTTGCATTTTCGCGCCTTCTTCTTCAATTAACGTCGCTCAAATCACCTGATTGTAAGAAAGTGTAAACCAGGTCAACCATTACCTTCCGGGCCGCGTTTTCTGCTCAGTGACACGGGAATCATCCCGGCACACCAGACAAACCACCACCGAGGACTGCACCATGAAAAAAGCAATTGTTACCCTGATCGCCGGCCTGTTCGCTACCGCAGCCTTCGCCCAAACCCCTGCCGCTCCAGCAGCATCGGTTCCCGCCAAGGCGGAAGCGGCCCACACGAAAGCCGTGGCCAAGGCTGAAGCCAAGGAAACCAAGGCCGTCGTGAAAGCCGATGCCAAGGAAGCGGCCGTCGCCGCCGATGCGAAAGCCGATGTGGCCAGCGCCAAGGCCGACGCCAAAGCCACCAAGGCCAAGGCCCATCACAAGGCCAGCAAAGCCAAAGTGAAAGCGGATGCGGCCAAAGCGGCGGAAGCCGTTCCCGCAGTGCCGGCAGCGCCAGCGAAGTAAGCGCGAACGACGTCACGGGAGCGCGTCCGCCGGGTCTGCGCTTGCGTGACCACGCCGATTACCAGGGACAGCTTCGGCTGTCCTTTTTGCATGGCGCGGCGCCAAATGACATGGCTTCCTGCGCGCCTTCATGCAAACTTCATCGAACCGGCCAGCTTGCGCGCGACAAAGCGGTGCACATGGAGGACACTGGCACTTCCACCATCGCCGCGAAGCCTATACCATGCGCCACCTGCCCCTCATCCTGACTACCGCCCTGTATCTGCCTTGCGCCGCCAATACGCAAGATATCCCCGCCACCCTGGCGCAAGTCCTGCAAGCCCAGGACCGCGACAGCCATGGCGATTTGCGCGCCGTCGTCGTGCTGCGCGATGGTGCCGTCGTGGCCGAACGCTATTACAACGGCGAGACGGCCGATACCCTGCACGACATCCGCTCGGCCGGCAAGAGCATCACCGCCCTGCTGGTGGGCGCGGCCGTGGCGCGCGGCCAGCTGGCGACAACAAAAACGGTGGGCGACTACTGGCCCGAAGTCGCTGGCAGCCGAGCGGGCAAGGTCGCCCTCGACGATTTGCTGACCATGCGTTCGGGCCTGGCCGCCTTCGATGAAGACGAACAGTCGCCTGGCAATGAAGACAAGCTCGATGCGGCGCCCGACCCGGCCGCCTTCGTGCGTGCGATACCGGCTGCCACGGCGCCGGGCAGCATGTATCGCTACAACTCGCTGGGATCATATGTCGCGGGCAGAGTGGTGGAAAACGCCAGCGGCGCCGACCTGGAAGACTACGCCGCCAAGGTGCTGTTCGCGCCACTGGGCATCACCCGCTGGAGCTGGGGCCGCGACGTGGCACGCCACCCGAAAGGCCAGGGCAATCTGTCGCTGCGCGCGCGCGACACGGCAAGGATCGGCCAGATGGTGCTCGACGAAGGCGTATTTGACGGCAAGAGGGTAATCGATGCCGCCTGGCTGCAAGCCGCGCTGGCGCCGCGCGTGGCCATCGGCGCCGTGGACCGCTACGCCGACAGCTACGGCTATTTCTGGTACGCGAAGACGCAGGACGTCGGAGGACAGAAGATTGCCGTGCATTTCGCCTCGGGCAATGGCGGCAACAAGATCTATGTGATACCCGCCCGTCGCATAGTGGTCAGCATCGCATCGAGCGCGTATGGCAAGGGGTATGGACAGCGCCGTTCGGAAGACATCCTGAAGGCCATCCTGAAAGCGGATGCAACGCAGATGTAAGCGTTTGTAATGACCGTCAACGCAAGCGTCCGGGGGCGCGTTTTATGCTCAGTGACACGGGAATCATCCCGGCACCAACAGACATACCAGACAAACCACCACTGAGGACTGCACCATGAAAAAAGTAATTGCTACCCTGATCGCCGGCCTGTTCGGAACTGCAGCCTTCGCCCAAACCCCGGCAGCACCTGCGGCCGCTCCGGCAGCGCCCGCCAAAGTGGAAGCGGCCCACACCAAGGCCGTCGTGAAAGCGGACGCCAAGGAAGCGCAAGCCGTCGTGAAGGCGGATGCAAAGGAAGCGAAAGCCGTCGTCGCCGCAAAAACGGACGTCGCCAGCGCCAAAGCGGAAGCGGCCACCACCAAAGCCAAGGCACACCACAAAGCCAAGAAAACCAAGGCCAAGGCTGACGAAAAGCTGGCATCGGCCACCGCCGAAGCGGCGCCAGCCAAGTAATTCCGACACACTTTACTGACCACGCATACCAAGGATCTTAAAATGAAAAAAGTTATCGCCACCCTGATCGCCAGCCTGTTCGCCACCGCCGCTTTCGCCCAGACGCCAGCCGTCGCGCCAGTCGCTCCAGTGGCACCGATTCCTGTCGTCGCCCCTGTCGTCAAGGCCGAAGCGCCGGCAGCCGCCGTCAAACCAGCGGCGCACAAGAAAGCCAAGCATCACAAGGCGAAGAAAGCCGCGCCAGCCGACAAGGCAGCGCCTGCGGAAGCAGCAGTACCGGCAACGCCAGCAGCGCCAGCTGCGCCAGCCAAGTAATCGCGGCGGCACCATCAAAAAAGACAGGGTTTTCCCTGTCTTTTTTTGCGTCCGCTTTTTTGTGCGCTTATTTCGGCATCAGCACCGTGTCGATCACATTGATCACGCCATTCGACTGGTACACGTCATAGGTGCTGATAGTGGCGCTGTTGCCCCCCTCGTCCATCACGACGATGTTGTGCATGCCGTTCATGGCGAACATCAGCTTGCCGCCGCTGGCCGTGGGCAAGGTGGCTTTACCGTCGTGCACCTTGATTTCCCGGGCCAGCGCCTTGAAGTCGTATTTTCCCGGTACCACGTGATAGGTGAGGATCTTCGTCAGGGTCGCCTTGTTTTCCGGCTTCACCAGGGTCTCGACGGTACCTGCGGGCAGCTTGCCGAAGGCCGCATTCGTCGGCGCGAACACGGTAAATGGACCCTTGCCTTTCAGGGTATCGACCAGGCCGGCCGCCTTGACGGCAGCGACCAGAGTCGTGTGGTCGGCCGAATTGACGGCGTTATCGACGATGTCCTTGGACGGATACATGCTCTGGCCACCCACCATGGTCGTCATGTCGGCGGCAAACGGGGCGCTGGCGGCCAGCATGGACGTAATGAACAATGCTGCGGGAACGAAGGTGCGCATGATGATATCTCCTGGATGACTGCGTTTGCGTGATTGCAGGAGTACTTACGCCGCCGTTCCGCAAACGGATTCAACTCGCTGAAAACAGAAAAACGGCGCCGTGCAGTGCACGACGCCGTTCTTGGCAGGCTCCCGCGTCGCGGGCCGGATTGATCCAGCCCGCGGTGCCGGGAAACTAGTTGGCCGCGACCTGCGGCTCCGTTTCGCCCCAGCCGCCGCCCAGGGCGCGGATCAGCGCCACCGTGGTGACGGCGCGGTTGCCGCGCAGCTGCACGGCATTGCGCTCGATGGCCGCCAGGTTGCGCTGTGCGTCCAGCAGATCGAGGTAGCTGGAACGGCCCGCGTCGTACAGCTTTTGCGCCAGGTCGGCCGAGCGGCGTGCCGAAACGACGGCTTCGTCGATCTGCTGCGTCTGGCCCGACAGGATGCGCAAGCCGGCCAGGTTGTCTTCCACCTCGGCGAAGGCCACCAGCACGCTCTGGCGATACGTCGCCACCGACTCTTCCAGCTGCGCTTCGCTGCGGCTCACGGCCGCTTTATTGCGTCCGCCGTCGATGATCGGCATCGACATCAGGGCGCCCAGCAGCCAGGAGCGGCTGCTCCACTTGAAGATGTCCGAGAAGGTATCGGACGCGCCGCCGCCGGAGGCGTTCAAGGTCAAGGCCGGGAACATGGCCGATTTCGCTACGCCGATGCGCGCATTCGACGCTTCCATGGTGCGCTGTGCCGACGCGATGTCGGGACGGCGCTCCAGCAGGGACGACGGCATGCCGGCCGGGATCACGGGCAGGAAGCCGCTGTCCTGCAGCGGGTTGACGGTCGCCGTGAAACTGGCGGCAGGTTTACCCAGCAGGACGGCCAGCGCATGTTCGCTGGTGGCGCGCTGGCGCTGCAGGCCGATGGCTTCGGCGCGCGTCGTCGACAGCTCCGTGCGGGCACGGGACAGGTCGAATTCGCCGATGTCGCCCAGGTCGTAGCGGCGCTGGTTCACATGCACGCTTTCCTCGCGCAGGCGCACCGTCTGTTCCAGGGTCGCCAGTTCCGCATCCGTGGCGCGCAGCTGGAAATAGGTCTGCGCCACGTCGGCCTGCAAGGACAGCAGCACCGAGCGGTAAGTCGCTTCCACGGCCAGCGCATCGCTGCGCGAGGCACTGACGTTCGATGCGACCCTGCCGAACAAATCGACTTCGTAGCTGGCCGTCAGGTTGGCCTGGTAGACATTCGTGGCCGCCACCGGCGCACCGTTCGGCAAGCCGAGCGACACGGCGGAAGCGCGGTTGCGCTGGCCGCCCACGTTCACGCCCACTTGCGGGATGCGGTCCGCTTCGGCGATGCCGGCAATCGCCCTCGCCTGCTTGACGCGGGCGGCGGCGACGGCCAGGTTGGCGTTGGCCTGCGTGGCTTCGTTGATCAAGCTGGTCAAAGCCGGGTCATTGAAGGCCAGCCACCATTCGCCGCGCGCCTGGCGCTCGGCGGGCACGCCCTGCTTCCAGCGCGTGCCGTCGGCCGCCGTCTGCACGGCGGGCAAGGCTTGCGCTTCCTTGAACGCCGTCGGCGTCTCGATCTGCGGCTGCTTGAACTCGGGCGCCGCGCAGGCGGCCAGCAGCACGGCTGCGGCCATGGCGGTCAGCACGGGCTTGACGCGCCAGATGATTTCCTTGGTTTTCAATATATATCTCCTTCCAGGTTCAATGCTGGCGCGGCGGCAGGCTTGGCGGCAGCATCGGCTGGTTTTTTCTCAAAACGCTGCGCCAGGGTGCGCAGCAATACATAGAACACGGGCGTCAGGAACAGGCCGAAGAAGGTCACGCCCAGCATGCCGGCGAACACCGCCACGCCCATGGCATGGCGCATTTCCGAACCGGCGCCGTGCGAGAATACGAGGGGCACCACGCCCATGATGAAGGCGATCGACGTCATCAGGATCGGACGCAGACGCAGGCGGCACGCTTCCAGCGCCGCTTGCACGACGGTGCGGCCATGCTCTTCCAGTTCGCGGGCAAATTCCACGATCAGAATCGCATTCTTCGACGCCAGCCCCACCAGCACGAACAGCGCGATCTGGGTGAACACATTGTTGTCGCCGCCGGTCAATTTGACGCCCAGCAAGGCACACAGGATCGACATCGGCACGATCAGGATCACGGCCAGCGGCAGGGTCCAGCTTTCGTACTGGGCGGCCAGCACGAGGAACACCAGCAGCACGCACAGCGGGAAGACGTAGATCATCGTATTGCCGGACAAGATGTCCTGGTAGGTCAGCTCCGTCCATTCATACGAAATCCCCTGCGGCAGCACTTCCTTGGCGATGCGTTCCAGCGCGGCTTGCGCCTGGCCGCTCGACACGCCAGGGGCGGCGCCGCCATTGAAATCGGCTGCGGCATACGCGTTGTAGCGCTGCACGCGGTCCGGACCATAGCTATCCTTGACGCGCATCAACGACGACAGCGGGATCATTTCGCCTTTGTCATTGCGTACCTTCAGCTGCGCGATATCCTGGGCATGCGAACGGAACGCGGCATCGGCTTGCACGCGCACCTGGTAGGTGCGGCCAAACTGGTTGAAGTCGTTCACGTACAGCGAACCGAGGTTGATCTGCAAGGTCTGGTAAATCGTTTGCAGCTGCACGCCCATCTGCTTGGCTTTCACGCGGTCGACGTCGGCGAACAGCTGCGGCACGTTGATCTGGTAGCCCGAGAACACGCCCGCCAGTTCCGGCGTCTGGTACGCCTTGGCGGCCAGTGCCTGGGTGGCGTTGTACAACGCGTCGTAACCGAGGTTGCCGCGGTCTTCGATCATCATCTTGAAGCCGCCGATGGTGCCGAGGCCGTTGACCGGCGGTGGCGGGAAGACCATGATGAAAGCGTCCTGGATGCCGCCCAGGCGCTTGTTGATCTCGGCCGCGATGGCGCCGCCCGACAGTTCCTTGCTGCTGCGTTCGTCGAACGGCTTCAGAGTGGCGAAGACGATACCGGCGTTCGGCGCATTGGTGAAGTCGTTGATCGACAGGCCGGGGAAGGCGATGGTCGATTCGACGCCAGGCACCGACTTGATGACGTCGGACATGCGGCGCACGACATCTTCCGTGCGGTCCAGCGAAGCGGCGTCAGGCAATTGCGCAAAGCCCACCAGGTATTGCTTGTCCTGCGCCGGCACGAAGCCGGCCGGCACGGACTTGAAGGTGAAGATGGCGGCAACGACCAGCAGCGCATACACGCCCAGCGAAGCGCTCTTGCGGCCCAACACGCCTTTCACGCCCGCTTCATAGCGGTGCGAAGCGCGGCCGAAGAAGCGGTTGAACCAGGCGAAGAAGCGGCCGAAGACCATGTCCATGCCGCGCGTCAGCGCGTCTTTCGGCGCATCGTGCGGTTTCAGCAGCGCGGCCGACAGGGCTGGCGCCAGGGTCAGCGAGCTGAAAGCGGAGATCACGGTCGAAATGGCGATGGTCAGCGCGAACTGGCGATAGAACTCGCCCGACAGGCCAGGCACGAAGGCGATCGGCACGAACACGGCGCACAGCACCAGGGCGATGGCGACGATAGGACCGCTCACCTCTTTCATGGCCTGGATGGTGGCATCGCGCGGCGACAAGCCTTCCTCGATGTTGCGCTCGACGTTTTCCACCACCACGATGGCATCATCGACGACGATACCGATGGCCAGCACGAGGCCGAACAGCGACAGCGTGTTGATCGAGAAGCCAAAGCCCAGCATCACGGCAAAGGTTCCGACGATGGAGACGGGTACGGCCAGCAGCGGAATGATCGATGCGCGCCAGGTTTGCAGGAAGATGATCACCACCAGCACCACCAGGGCGATGGCTTCCAGCAGGGTATGGATCACGGCTTCGATGGACGAGCGCACGAACTGTGTGGGGTCGTACTCAATGCGGTATTCCACGCCTTGCGGGAAGTCTTTTTTCAGTTCGTCCATCTTGGCGCGCACGTCGGAAGACAGCTGCAGCGCGTTGGCATTCGGGGCTTCGAAAATACCCATGCCGACGGCCGGATTATTGTTCAGCAGCGAACGCAGCGAGTAGCTGTTGGCGCCCATTTCCACGCGCGCCACGTCCTTCAGGTGCGTCACGGCGCCGTCGGCATTGGTGCGCACGATGATGGCGCCGAATTCCTCGGGCGTCTGCAGACGGCCCTGGGTATTGACGGTCAGCTGGAAGTCCGAGTTCTTCGCCGGCGAAGCGCCGATGACACCTGCAGCCACCTGCACGTTCTGCTCGCGGATGGCGTCGACGACGTCATTGGCCGTCATGCCGCGCGCCGCCACCTTTTGCGGGTCGAGCCAGATGCGCATGGCGTAGTCGCCGGCGCCGAAGATCTGGATGTCGCCCATGCCGGGCAGACGTGCCAGCTGGTCCTTGACGTTCAGCACCGCGTAGTTACGCAGATACATGTCGTCATAGCGCTTGTTCGGCGAAACCAGATGCACGACCATGGTCAGATTGGGCGACGATTTGACGGTCGTCACGCCGATCTGGCGCACTTCCTCGGGCAGGCGCGGCAAGGCGCGCTGCACGCGGTTCTGCACCTGCGTCTCGGCCTGCTCGACGTTGGTGCCGATCTTGAAGGTCACGGTCAGCATCATCGCGCCATCGGACGTGTTTTGCGAGGACATGTAGAGCATGTTCTCGACGCCGTTGATCTGCTCTTCGAGCGGCGCGGCCACGGTTTCGGCGATCACTTTCGGGTTGGCGCCCGGGTATTGCGCGCGCACCACCACGGATGGCGGCACGACGTCGGGATATTCGGAGATGGGCAGACCGAAAATCGACAGCAGCCCGGCCACGAATATGACGATCGACAGCACCGCCGCGAAAATCGGCTTGTCGATGAAAAAGCGGGAAAAATTCATGTTTATTCCTTGGAGGTCGATGCTGCTTTCGCGGCGATCTTGGCGTCTTTTACTTCAGGTTTTGCGGGAGCGGCAGGCGCGGTCGGGTCGAAGTCCATGGCCACCATCTGCGGCGTCACCGGGGCGCCGGGGCGCACGCGCTGCAAGCCGTTGACGACGATCTTCTCGCCCGCCTTCAAGCCTTCGCGCACCACGCGCAAGCCATCCGAAGCCGGGCCCAGCTTGACGGCGCGGTATTCGGCCTTGTTGTCGGCGCCCACCACGTACACGTATTTGCGGCTCTGGTCCGTACCGACGGCGCGGTCGCTGATCAACAGCGCCGTGCTTTGCGCCTGCGGGCCGTTGCCGCCGTCAAGCTGGATGCGCGCGAACAGTCCCGGCACCAGCTGGCGCTCGGCGTTGGCGAAGGTGGCGCGCATGCGCACGCTGCCCGTGGCCGGATCGAGCTGGTTGTCGACGAATTCCAGCTTGCCTTCGTGCGGGAAGCCCGTTTCGTTGGCCAGGCCTACCTTGACGGTGACGGGCGTGCCTTTTTGCGCCGTGCCGGCCACGCGCAGGTAGGTATCTTCATCGCCGTCGAAGCTGGCGTAGATGCGGTCCGTCGACACCACGGAAGTGAGGATGGCGGAAGCGTCGATCAGGTTGCCGACGGTGATTTCCGCCTTGCTGACGCGGCCGCTGATCGGCGCTTGCACCTGCGTGTACGACAGGTTCAGCCTGGCCGCTTCATACGCGGCTTGCGCCGAGCGGGCGTTCGCGTCCAGCTCTTTCAAGCCCGACGCTTTTTCATCGAATTCGCGCTGGGCGATGGCTTTTTCGGCCAGCAGCTTTTCAGCACGCGACAGTTCCAGCTTGGCCAGTTCCGCCTTGGCGCGGGCCGAAGCGGCCGTGCCTTCGGCGCGCGAGACTTCAGCCTGGAATGGGCGCGGATCGATGACGAACAGCACGTCGCCCTTTTTCACTTCGCTGCCGGGCTTGAAATTGACGGCCGTGATGAAGCCGCCGACCCGCGAGCGGATTTCCACGCGCTCGATCGCTTCCAGGCGGCCCGAGAATTCCTGTGTTTCCGTGATCTGTTTTTCAACGACGGCGGCGGCCGAGATGGGCGGGCCGCCGGCCGCTGGCGCGTCGGGCACCTTGCTGTTGGCCGAATCGCAGCCAGCCAGGCTCACGGCCACCAGTCCTGCCAGCGCGAGCGAGGCAGCCAGGGGCTTCAGCAGAGTGGAAAATTGTTGAACGTTTTTCATTTTATTTCCCTGTTTTATGAAAATTTCTAATGGTATGGGCGGCAGGAAGCAACCCAACTGAAAAAGTGAATGGTGGTGCCATGGCGCCCGACGGCGCTCGATCAAAGGTAAACAGGCCGCCAGCTGCTTAAAAGCGGACGGGGACGACGAAGCTGGCTGTGCGAACGCACAACTCAGGCATGAAGGGAACTACACTGCGTAGTGTAGCAACCAAAACTCAAAAAGTAAACTGATTAGTGTAAGTTTTTTTGCGGTGCCGCGGATGGCGGCGTCATGACTCGGGCTCCTGCCCCAGTCCGGCGACGAAACTGCTAATTTCGCTCAATACCTGCACCTTGCAAGCGCACTCATTGCGGGCGGTGGCGTCCTGCAGCGGCGCGGCGGCCATGCGCCGCACGGTGGTCTTGATGCCGCAGGCGATCAATTTGCTGCCGTATTGTTCAGCCTCGTCGCGCAATGGGTCGTCTTCGCTGGACAGGATGAGCGCCGGCGGCAGGTTCTTCAGGCGGCTCGACTGCAATGGCGACGCATACGGATGGGTACGGTCAGCGGCATTCGGCAGGTAGCCGCGGTAGGCGGCGGCGCATTGATCGGCCACTTCCGCCAGGTCGGGACAGGTCGGCAAGTTGCGCATCGAGCAGGTCGACAGGCCGGGATCGAGCATGGGCATGATCAGCACCTGGCCTGCGAGGGGCGGTCCGCCCCGGTCGCGCGACATCATGGCGCATACGGCAGCCAGGTTGGCGCCCGCTTCGATGCCCGACACCACCATCTGCTTGCCCGTCCAGCCCAGCTTGGACTTGTTCTTTTTTGCCCACAGCAGCACGGCATGCGCGTCTTCCACGGCGGCGGGGAATGGCCGCACACGGGCCAGGGTGTAGTTCGCGGCCAGCACCACGTGGTCGGGGTTGCTCAGCACGAGGCAGCGCAGGAAGTCGTCCGCATCGTCCAGGTCGCCGTCGACAAAGCCGCCGCCATGGAAGAAAACCATCAGGTTCGGCTGCCTGGCGCCCGGCACGCCCGCCGTGTAGACGCGCGCGCCGAGCGCATCCTGCGCGCCCTGCACCTGGATGTCGCGTATCTTCAGCGCCTGGCCAGGCGCCAGTTCGGCCGCGGTGTCGGCAAAGCTCATTGCGCCACCACCGGCTGCACCGCAACATCGAGCACCGTGTCGTTCAGGCACAACAGGGCGGCACCGCCCACTTCATGGGTCAGGGCGCTATAACCGCTGGCTTCGCTTTGCGCCGCCATCGAGTATGCATCCGTCGATACCATCGCGGCCAGAGCGAGCGAGCTCATAGCGAGAGCAAGCACTGCAAAGATTCCATTCCGATGACCCATGATTTTTCTCCTGTGAACTTCCTGCGGCAATCATCTTATGCTGCAGTACAACAACTATAGACTTGATCTACAATCTGATAAAGAGTGCAATGACGAATTGATTGTTCAGGATTCTGAATAATCACGCATAAAGTGATAGGAATTCAAGTGAACAAGCTGCAAGCCATGGAAGTTTTCATCCAAGTCGTCGATGCGGGCGGCTTTACGCGCGCGGCGGAAAACATGCAGCTGCCAAAAGCCACCGTGTCGACCCTGATCCAGTCGCTGGAAGCAAGCCTGTCGGTTAAGTTGCTCAACCGCACTACGCGCCATGTCAGCATCACGTCCGACGGCGCCGCCTATTACGAACGCTGCGTGCGCATCCTGTCGGACGTGCGCGAGGCCGAGGAATCGCTATCGCGCACGCGCCTGAGTCCCAGCGGACGCCTGCGCGTGGATGCGCCCACGGCCCTGGCCAGCGAACTGATCATACCAGCCCTGCCCGACTTCTTTGCCCGCTACCCGGACATCTCGCTGGAGCTGGGCTGCAGCGACCGTCCCGTCGACCTGATCGAGGAAGGCGTCGATTGCGCCGTGCGCGGCGGCGAATTGGGCGACCTGAACCTGATCGCGCGCCGGGTCGGCGTGCTGCACTTCATGACGTGCGCCTCGCCCGGCTACCTGGCGCAGCACGGCACGCCGCTGCATCCGGACGACCTGGCACAGCACCGGGGTGTGAATTTTTTCTCCGCCAAGACAGGCAAAACGTTTGATTGGGATTTCACGCGCGCCGGCGAACGCATCCAGATCGCCATGCCCAGCCATATCGCCCTGAACGATTCGAACGCCTACACGGCCGCCGGCCTGGCGGGCCTGGGCATCGTGCAAATGACGCACTTCATGCTTGCGCCCCTGATAGAACAGGGCAAAATGGTGGAATTGCTCGGCGAATGGGAATCCGACCCGTTGCCCATCCACGTGATCTATCCGCCCAACCGCCATCTGTCCGCCAAGGTGCGCGTGTTTGTCGAATGGGTCGCCGACATGTTTACCAACCACCCGGCCACGCAGCTCAAGGGCAAGAGCAGTCCCGCGAGCGCGCGCGCCAACCTGACCGAGGTCCAGCCATGACAACAGCAAGCACATCGCCGCAGCCGCACCGCATCGTCTTTCTCGACCGCGACAGCCTGATCGCTACCGTGCGCCCGCCCGCCTTTGCGCACGGCTGGGAAGAGTATCCGCACACCAAGGGCAGCGAACAGACGGTGTCTCGCCTGCAAGGCGCCAGCATCGCCATCACCAACAAGGTGCCGCTGCGCGCGGCCGAGCTGGCGCAGCTGCCGGATCTGAAGATGATCGCCGTGGCCGCTACCGGCACGGACATCCTCGACCTGGCCGCCTGCCGCGAGCGGGGCATCGTCGTGGCGAATATCCGCGACTATGCGCGCGCCACCGTGCCCGAGCATACCTTGGCCCTGATGCTGGCCCTTCGCCGCCAGCTGTTTGCCTACCGCGCCGATGTGGAAGCTGGCCTGTGGCAGGCATCGGACCGCTTCTGCCTGTTCGGCCACCCGATCCGCGACCTGGCCGGCAGCCGCCTGGGTTTGCTCGGTTATGGCGCGCTGGGCAAGTCCGTGGCGCAGCTGGGCCGCGCCTTCGGCATGCAGGTGCAGGTACACAACCGCTCCCCTGTCGATGAGGACGGCGTGACGCAAGTGGGCTTCGACAAATTGCTGGCCACCTCCGATGTGCTCAGCCTGCACCTGCCGTTGACGGACAAGACGCGCAACATCATCGGTGCGGCAGAGCTGGCGCGCATGCAGCCCACATCCCTCCTGATCAACACGGCGCGGGGCGGCCTCGTCGATGAAGCGGCGCTGGCCGAGGCATTGACGAACGGCGTGATCGCCGGCGCCGGCTTCGACGTATTATCCAAGGAGCCGCCGCTGCCGGACAACCCGCTGCTCAATTTGCGCCTGCCCAACTTCATCCTCACGCCGCACACGGCCTGGGCCAGCGGAGAGGCCATGCAAAAGCTGGCCGACATCTTGATCGGCAACGTGGAAGCGTTCGAGCGCGGCGCGCCCACGAACGTGGTGGCATGAGCGTATTGCACGAACTCGATGAGCTGCTGGGCATGGACAGCGGCGAGTATGACCGCCTCGACCTGTTTCAGGAGGCGGCTGAGCTGATCGGACAACTGCGGTCGGCCGACGTGCCTGCACTGCTGGCCTTGTGGCCGCAGCGCAGCCTGTGCTGGCAGCAGCGCTACACGCAAGCGAGCACCAGCATCGACACCGCCGTGCTGCGCGCCCTGCTGGCAGGTTTGCTGCAGATCAAGGAAACCACCCACGGCGTGTTCGAGCTGATGGTGCGCCTGCCGCCCGTGGCCGACGCCTCTGCGCTCAGCGAAGCCTTGCTCGATTACGCCGAGCAAGCCTGGCATGCGCAGGGGCCGGCCCGGCACCGGCAAATCCAGATGAGCTGCTGGAGCTGCGGGCTGTCGGGCCGGCTGTTGCGGCGGCTGGGGCTGGCATCGTGGAAGGATGCGGGCTTGTAGGAACTACGGCGCAGCAGGCCGCTCAAAGGAAAAGCCAGGCGCATACGCGTGATAACCATCGAAATCGCCCTTGCCGATGGCCGCGCCGCCACTGCGCGCGATCGCATACGCCATGCTGAAGTGAAAATAGAAATTCGGCAGGATGTACAAATTCAAATATTCGTCGGCGGGCAAGGCGATGTCGGCAAAGCCGGCGCGGTCGCGGCAGATGCGCCCGGGCGGCCCGTCAAAGCGCTCCGGGGGGATGGTCTTGAGGTAGCGCATGGTGTGCGCGATCTGCTCCTGCAGACTGGCGGCGGCGCTGAAATCGGCCACTTCCAGCCCCGCCAGCGGACAGCAGCCGCGCAGGGAAAAGCTCACGGCCGCGCGCACTTGCTGGGCGAACGGCAGCATATCCGGGTGCAAACGCGCCGCCAGCATATGCGGCTCGGTGCCGGTCTTGTCGAGCATGGCGGAGAGCTGCGCCAGCGAGCGGCAAAAGATGGTGGCGGGATTGATGTGCATCGCGTCCGTCATGACAAGCCTTCCTGCGCGGCGACCTTCTTCAGCACGCGGATCAGCCGGCGTTCATGGCGGCCCACGGCATCCCAGTGCCAGGCGTCGGTCGGACCGAATTCCGGGTAATGCGGCTGCCATTTTTCCGCGCGCTTCTGCGAATTGGCGCCCACATGCGACGCCAGTCCCTTGCCGCTGGACAGGCGCAGGTACACGCGGATGAGGCCCCAGCCTTCGCAAACGTAGCGGTAGGTGAGGCCATCGCACTTGGCCGGGTCGAGCGCGATACGGCGCGGGGCAAACTGCCCACCCATGTCCGGGTAATGCACGGCCAGGAGCACCTCGCTGGCGCCTTCGGCCTCCAGCCTGGCCGCATACGCGCACAGCTCGGCCGGCGAATGAAAGTGCAGCGTTTCCTGTTCCGCCTCCGAATACGCCTGCGCCACGGCCGCGCCGGGCTTGGCGAAGATCGCCTCGGCCATGGCCGCGATACCTGCTTCTGACATTGCCACCATGCTCCCCTTAAGTTGCCGCATAGCACTGCAGCGATGGCCGCCATCCTAGCATGGCGTCAGCGGCGATGGCGGCTGAAAAATTCCCACATGACTTCATTCGCATCGATGGCGCGCGTGGTCTTGCCGATGGGCAGGCCGATATTGAAGGCATCGGCGCCCGGCCAGGTGTGGCCGCCGTCCTTGACGGTGAGCAAAGCCACCTGCTGCGCGCCATTGCCCTGCGCCACATGCGTCACTTGCGTATCGTCACCTGCCACGGTGGGTAGCAGGCGCGCCGGTGGCGTGGCGCCTACGATGCCATTGTGCCTGCGCCAGTAATCGAACGTGCCTGCTGCCGACAGGTAGCTGGCAGCCTTGCCTTCATGCAGCACGACCTTGTCGGCCGTCCCCTGTATCAACAGCATGCCGACCTTGTCCGTCTTTTTATGATGCTGCAGCACGGGTTCCGGCATCGGCGCCCCCACCGAGGCGACGGCGGCGAAGTGCTGCGGCAACTCGGCCGCCAGGCGCAGGGCAAAGAAGCCGCCGCGCGACAAGCCCGTGGCATACACGCGCTTCTCATCGATGCGGTGAGTCTGCTTGAGCTTGGCCAGCATGGCTTGCGTAAAGCCGACATCATCCGTGCCCGCCAGGTAATCCATGCCGAAGCCCACGTTCCAGTCCTGCTTGATACCTTGCGGGTACACAACGATGAACTGGTGCCGTTCGGCCGTCTTGTTCATCTGCGTGTACAGCATCTGCTCGGCCATGCTCATGCCGCCGCCATGGAAATTGAAGACGACGGGAAAGGCTTGCTGCGGCGTACTGTCGTAGGCGGCGGGCGTATAGACGATGTAGCGGCGCTTGTCTTCCTTGTGCTGCAGCGATTGCACCTGCGCCAGCACTGGCGTACACAGGCAGGACAGGATGAACAGGCTGATGGCGATTTTCATGGGCTTCCCTTCAAGTAAAAGAGCAGCCAGCATAAGCAAGGCGAGGTGAAATCGCGGTGAAATCCGGCGACTTCTTTTATGGCGCCTGGACGGGAAGGATGGCGACACGGTATTGCGTCGCGCCGGGGTGGAAAACAATGTCCCATTGCATGGCTTGTGCCAGGCGCAGCAACAGGTTCTGGCCATGCGCGAAACCGTGGATGCGCCGTGGATGCCCCGCCTGCACGGTATTGGCGATGTTCAGGCGGCCTTGCGCAAACGCAATGCTGATGCGGCAGTCGGGGCCGCCATGGAACAGGGCATTCGCCAGGCAATTATTGATGAGCAACATGAGCAGTTGCGGGTTGCCAAGCACCTCCAGCCGCTCAGGCAAGTCCAGGGTCAGCAGGCTGGCATCCCAGCGATGTTCGTCGAGCAGGCGCAGCAGGCATTGCTCGATGCAGGCGCGCAACTCCACCACTACACCCGATAGCTGTTCCGCCCGCGCCAGCGCGAACAGCACGTCGATGGTGGCGCGCATCTCGTCCGTGGATTGCCGCAGCTGCGCCTGCTCCTGCCCGCCCAGGGGCTGCGCATTCGCCAGCGCCAGGGTGTTATGCATCAGGGTGAGCGGCGTGCGCAATTCATGGCTGACGTCGCGGGTGAATGCCTGTTCGCGCCGCAAGACCGACTGCAGTTCGGCAAAAGTGGTTTCCAGGCGGCGCGCCAGGAAACCGATCTCGTCGGGGCGGTCGCGCTCGCTGAAATGGACGGCGCTGCCGGGCGCCAGCTGGCGTGCTTCCTGGGCCAGACGCTGCAAGGGCAGCACGAGGCGCCGCGCAAGCCAGTATGCCAGCAGCAAGGCCAGGGCGATCAGCGCCAGCGCCACGCCAGCCACGACACCACCCACTTCCCGCGCCAGGCGCGACACCACCAGCACGGGCGCCACGTCGGCCAGCAGATAGCAGCGGGCCGGCTTGCCGCCGGCAACGACATCGAGCGCCAAGACATGATAATGCTGGCCCGTCGTGGTAAACACTTCCCCGCGCGGGGCAGACTGCGGCACTTGCGCGCGCACCGCCTGAGGCAAGTCAAGGTAGCTGCCATAAACCGTGATGAGGTCGCTGCCGGAAGGCGTAAGCTTGCCGTGCTGCTGCCAGCGCATGCTGACGGCCGCCGCTTCGCGCTCGAGCAGGCGCTGCACCAGCATGTCTTCCGTCACATACGCGATCACCAGCGCCAGGCCCGTGTAGCACAGGCACAGCAGGACGGCGAAGCCGGCCAGGGCGGCGAACAGGCGCTGCCGGATCGACTTGCTCATGCAGACGCCGCAGCATCGAAGGCCAGGCGGTAGCCCAGCTGCGGTATGGTCACCAGCACGCCCGCCCCGCCAACCAGCTCCAGCTGCTTGCGCAGCGCATAGATGTGCGATTTGAGGGCGTCGCTGTCGGGTGGCTGGCTGCCCCACAGTTGCTGCAGCAAGACCGAGCGCGAGACGGCATGCGGATGTTCGCGGCACAGCAGCAGCAATATCTTGAAACCCGTCTGCGTCAATGGCAGAGGTGCGTCGCCATACAGGGCGCGCCCTGCGCGCGTCTGCAAGGTGAATGGTCCCACGCGTATTTCCTGGTGCACGTGCAACTGCTGCCGGCGCGCCAGCGCTTCGCAGCGCAAAGCCACCTCGCGCAGGTCGAACGGCTTGGTCAGGTAGTCGTCGGCGCCGTCGCGAAAACCGCGCGCCTTGTCTTCATACGCGTCGCGCGCCGTCAGCATCAAAATCGGCACATTGCTGGGAGCGGCTGCCTTGATGGCGCGGCACGCTTGCAAGCCATCCATGTCGGGCAAGTTCAGGTCCAGCAGCACCACGTCATAGCTGTTGCACGTGGCCAATTGCACCGCCAGCGCGCCCGTGCCCGCATGGTCCGTCTGCCAGCGCAAGCCGTCGAGAAAATCGAGCACCTGGCGCGCGATGGCCATGTGGTCTTCCACCAGCAGGATACTCAAGGGTAGCTTGTTCATCGCACGCCGGCAATGCGCGCATACAGCCAGAAATTGCCGGATCTTCCGCGAACTTGCCGGTAACAGCGCAGATAGCCCTCCCGCTCGAAAGCGCAGCGTTCGAGCACGCGGATCGAACGTTCATTGCTTTCCAGCACAGTGGCCTGGATGCGCAGAAAGCCAAGGCGCTGAAAACCCCAATCCACGACAGCGTTCACGACGGACGTGGCCACGCCCTGCCCCCATACAGCTGGGGCCAGGTCGTAGGCGATCTCCGCCGTGCGGTGCTGCGGAGAAATGGCGTTGAAGCCGATCGTGCCCACCAGCTGGCCACCCTCGCGCAGCACGACAGCCAGCCGTATGGACGAAGACGGTTCTGCCGATGCGTAGTCATCGAAATTGGCCTGCAGATCGTCGACGCAATGCAAGTTCCAGCTCGTGTGCTCAACGACGGCAGGGTCGGCCAAGTAGGCATACCAGGCGGGCGCGTCGCTACGTTCCAGCGGGCGCAAGGTCACCAGCGGGTGGCCTGAAGCGGGTAAATCAGCAGCTTTCATCGCCTTGCATCCTTTTTAGTCAAGCGGGCAATCGGCGGCCAGCCAGGATGCGAAATCATCGGCGGCCAGCTCGAAATCATCGCGCTGCATCGAGCCATGCCCCACCAGGTAGACGGCGCGCTCAGCGCCATCGAGCGCCAGCATGACGGCGCGTCCGCCGCTGTCGTCGCCGATGGTCATATAGCCAGGACAGGATTGCTGCGTGTCATAAGTTTCGTTGCGTTCTCGCAAGCTTTCCACGCCGTACAGCAATACCTGCTCGCCGCGCAAGCCTTCTTGCCCGTCCTGCAGAAAGCGCAGGTAGTGCGCCGGCAAGGCGTGGCCCAGCCAGTGCTGGAACGCGTCGATAGCTTGCCCGCTCACGCGGCGCCCTTGCGCCGCGCTTCCCACTCGCGGCGCAGCAAGCCGTACAGGGCCGAGTCGCTGACCTGGCCTCCGACGATCCAGCGTTCGGGCAGAAAACCTTCCTTGTTGAAACCCTGGCGTTCCAGGGCGCTGGCCGAACCGGCGTTGTGCGGGTCGATATCGGCTTCCAGGCGGTTCAGGTCGCGCTCGATGAAGGCAAATTCCAGCAGCGCCGACAGCGCTTCGTGCATATAGCCCTTGCCCCAGTATGGGCGGCCCAGCGCGTAGCCGATCTCGGCGCGGCGGTTCTGGCGGTGCTCGGAAAACAGGCTGCAGCTGCCCAGGTATTCGCCCGTCGCCTTCAGCTCGACGGCGAAGCGGAAGAATTCCTCTTTCTCGAAAGCGGCGATGTCCTCGGCAATCTGGCGCGCGGCGCGGCTGGCATCGGTCCATGGTGGTTCGCTGAAATAGCGCATCACTTCGGGGTCGGAATGCATGGCAAATTGCGCCGCCTCATCCGATGGTTGCGGCTTGCGCAGGATCAATCGTTCAGTGGTGATGGTCTTGCTGTAGGTCATGGCGCTCCAGTCTGGCGGCAAACGGACGAATGCTTATTATTCCATGCAACTATAACGATGTGGCAATTTTGTACGCCTGCTTTTAATGTAGTATGGCAATATTTCCACCATATCATTGATGCAACTTCATGAGCCGCTTATGCACGCAGTAACCGACGCGGCCAACACCGAAGCCAACCATGCCCTTCCCTAGAATCGCTCTCACCATGCCCGTCACCCTCATCGCACTGGCCATCTGGCTGGGCTTGAGCCTGGGCGGCCGCTGGCTGGAAGCGGCCGGCTACGCCTTGCCAGGCGCCGCCGTCACCGGCCGTATCGGCCTATCGTGGGCACTGGCCGCCTTATTCGCGCTGGCGCTGCTGCTGGCCTCAAGCCGGCGCCGCGCGGCGGGCCTGTGCGCGCCGCAGCCATGGAAAACGCTGTGGCTCGTCTGGCCGCCCCTGCTGTATGCGCTGCTGATGCTGTTGCTGGCCTGGGCCGGCGGCTGGCCGCAGCCGCGCGTGCTGCTGATCGTCGCTTGCAATGCGGCGCTGGTGGCCGTCTCGGAAGAGCTGATGTTCCGCGCCATCTTGCTGCAAGGCATGCTGGAGCGCTACGCCGTCTGGCCGGCCGTCCTGATGTCCTCGGCACTGTTCGGTCTGGCCCACACGGCCAACGGCCTGGCCACGGGCGACGTCAGCGGCGCCCTGTGGCAAGCCGTGGCCGCCACCCTGCAGGGCGTCGGCTACGCGGCCATCCGCCTGCGTACCCGCTCCATCTGGCCCATGGTGCTCGTGCATGGACTGTGGGACTACGCGCTGGTGACGGCCACCTTGCCCAACCCGGCCGAAGACGGCGCATCGATCCTGCCATATATCGCCCTGCTGGCCGTGCTGCCCTTGTGCCTGTACGGCGTCTACCTGCTGCGTCCCAGCCAGCGCGCCGCCCTGTCGCAAGCGCAACTATAATATTGCGACACAATTTTCCATCCACTTGCTGAGGAAGCTGCATGGCGTTTTTTTCCCGTGATTACGAAGTATTCCTGCTGCTGGCCGCGCCAGATGCGCCGCCGCTGTGGGATGCGGCGCAATGGATGCCATTTGCCGCCAGCCTCGATGGGCTCATGGCGCAGGCAAGCGCGAGGGGCAAGCCCGGCGTGCGCAGTCATCAATACAATCCCAAGGGCAAGTCGATTCCCTATGGCCGCCTGGGCTGGGACGACAAATCACACGCCAAGTGGACGCATACGCCGGAAACACGCGACGCCCGCTTCATGAGCCTGGAAGCGTGGGCGCCCACCTGGACCGTCTGCGAAAAGGACGACCAGGCGCCCGATGTGTTCCTCGCCCTGGCCAATGAGTCGCTGCTGGGACGAGCAGGCAAGCCCTTGCAATTTGGCCAGCGCCTGGTGTGCGCCATCGCCACGGACATGGGGCCGGAAGCGAGCGCCACCTTGCGGCACTCCTTGACGCAGCTGGCGGCGCAGCAAGACGCCGTCCTCTTCGCCTGCACGCAACGCCAGTGGGGCCGCGCCGCGTACGGCGGTTTCACGGGCGCCATCCAGGATATGCTGATCGGCGGCCTGTTCCAGCCCGACGACCCGCATGCGCGGCCGCTCGATAAAAATAGCTTCAAAGAGCCATGGAATTTTCTTGTGGCGCCCAATATCCATAGCTAAGCAATACGTATACTCGCCCGTTCTTCCCTTCTGAAATTAAAGTATCACATCAAGCAATCTAAAATTTCACAAATAAAATATTTGCCATTTTTCAGTAAAATCATAGGTACTCACCACCACCTTCAAGATTATGATATTTGATAATTTTTCAGAGCAATGGTTAAAAAATTAATTTATGTCTTATAATTAAAACCCTGAAGTATCTTCACCTTTACCCAATGGAGAATTTATGGCGGAAATGGAAGAAAGAATTGCAGACTTGGAACGACGTTTAGCGCTTATTGAAGGGATTATCTCCCAGGGTGATAACGAGGCAACGACAAATAAGAACCCTGCTTTAGACCGCGCCGCACCATTAATAAACGTCAATATTTCAAAAAAGAAATATTCTCCGGCAAATCCAGATATGGGGGAGTATGAGGATCATATCTGGTTTAATGTGACCTACTCGGCTGGCACCCTAAATAAGCCAACTAGAGCACTAAAAGGAGTGTTGTGTTTTTCTGACATATTTGGCGAAATCAAGTTCCGGGTCAATGTCACAGTTAATGACAGAATAGATCCTGGCCGGCCTTTTACTCAGGAAGGAATTGGCTTTACTTACAATCAATTTATGCAGGAACATCAATGGATGTTAGTAACTCAAGAATCTGATATGAAGTTCTCGTTTATCGTAAAAAATGTAATTTATATTGATGGTAGCAGTGAAGAGTTTTAAGTAGGTTACACTTTATTCGCAAGATCGAAATCCTGCCGACTATTCTTCACAATCTTAATCACGTCCCTGCCCTGGTTCAGAGCAGACAAAGTGCTGACGACAAGTTTGAAGGGTGAACATCAGAGATATTCACCCTTCAAAACGCCTAAAACGTGCCCGGCAGCAGGATCTTCTTGTCCACCTGCTGCAGGTCGCGCAAGCCGCAAAAGGCCATCGTCAGGTCCAGCTCGTTGCGGATGATGTCCAGGCATTTGGTGACGCCCGGGCCGCCCATGGCGCCCAGGCCATACAGGAAGGGGCGGCCGATGTACACGCCTTTCGCGCCCAGGGCCACGGCCTTGAGCACGTCCTGGCCCGAGCGGATGCCGCCGTCCATGTGCACTTCGATCTGGCTGCCGACGGCGTCGACGATGGCGGGCAAGGCTTCGATCGACGATTGCGCGCCATCGAGCTGGCGTCCGCCGTGGTTCGAGACGATCAGCGCGTCGGCGCCGCTTTCCACGGCCAGACGCGCATCTTCCGCGTCCATGATGCCCTTGATGATGAGTTTTCCGCCCCAGCGCTGCTTGATCCATTCCACGTCCGCCCACGACAGGCTCAGGTCGAACTGCTGCTGCGTCCAGGCCGACAGGGACGACATGTCCGACACGGAAGTGGCATGGCCGACGATGTTGCCGAAGCCGCGCCGCTTCGTGCCCAGCATGCCCGCCACCCAGCGCGGCTTGGTGGCCATGTTGATGATGTTGGGAATCGTCAATTTCGGTGGCGCCGACAGGCCGTTGCGCAAGTCCTTGTGGCGCTGCCCCAGCACCTGCAAGTCCAGGGTCAGCACCAGCGCGCCGCATTTGGCCGCCTTGGCGCGGTCGATCAGGCGGTTGATGAATTCGCGGTCTTTCATCACATACAGCTGGAACCAGAACGGTTTCGTCGTGTTCGCCGCCACATCCTCGATCGAGCAGATGCTCATGGTCGACAGCGTGAATGGCACGCCGAAACGCTCGGCCGCCTGGGCCGCGAGGATTTCGCCATCCGCATGCTGCATGCCTGTCAAGCCCGTGGGCGACAGGGCCACCGGCATCGATACGTGCTGCCCCACCATGGTCGAAGCCAGGCTGCGGTTTTCCAGGTTGACGGCCACGCGCTGGCGGAATTTGATCTTGGCGAAATCGCTGTTGTTAGCGCGGTACGTCGATTCCGTCCAGGAGCCGGAATCGGCGTAGTCGTAAAACATGCGCGGCACCCGTTTCTGGGCCAGCACGCGCAAGTCTTCGATGCAGGTGATGATACTCATGCGTTTCCTCGGTCGATGGCAAGTCGAACCATGATCGTGCATTTGCCTGCAATTGTCTATCCGGCAGGCAATGCCATCAGACGTCTCGCCACACTTACCAGTCGCGCGCGCCGAGGATCTGCTCGCCCAGCGCCGTCAACCGCGCCTGCGGATAGCGCAGCTTTTCCTTTTCCTCGGGGTCGCCGGGAAACGCATAGCCCTGCGGCGCGCTGCGCTCGCGCCAGCTTTGCACGCGCCAGTCGCGCAAGGCTTGATTGTCTTCCTGCGCTGGCGTGAAGGAAATATATTGCGCCAGGCGCACCTGGTCCGCCGATGTGTTCGGGCGGATGCCATGCGCCAGCAGGCTGTTGAAGATCAGCAGCTCTCCTTTCTTCATGGCGATGAATTCCATCGGGTACGGCACCGTCGCCAGGTCCGGCTGCCACGGGTTGCGATCAAGCGGCACGGTCTTGCGCCACGCCAGCAAGTTGTTGAACAGCTCCGGATAGCACTGGAAACCGCCGCTCTCGGGCGAGGTGTCGGACAGGGCCAGCACACCCTGCACGTTGACGGGCAGCGGGTCGAGTGTGGTGTCGGCATCCCAGTGGATGAAGCCGCCAAACTTGCGCTTGCCATTGTTCGGCGTGTTCAGGTTGGCGCGGTCGATGGTGACCCACAAATCCTGACGGTCCCAGATGTCGACAAAGGCGTCGTACACGCGCTGGGTCTGGCGGTTATCCCACAGGGTCTGGTTGTGGTAAGCCTCGACCATGCCGGAACCGTTGAGCTCTTTCATGGCGTGGTCGCGCAACTGGTCCCGGTTCCAGGTGGCGGGGTCATGCTGGTCGAGTCCCTGGAATTCCCACAGGAAATCGGTTGTGCGGCGTACCTGTTCCGGCGGCACGGCATCCTTGACGATGACGTAACCGTAGGTTTGCCAGTGCAAAAAATCGCTGTCGGACAGCACGCGCAGGGGCAGCTGTTTCTGGATGTCGCGCAACTGGGTTTGTTCCGTGTAGGCCACGGACGGGTTGCCGGGACGGTCTTCGCCGTATTGATATCGGTCTTCTTGCATCGCTGTCTCCTGTGTTGGTGTGAGACAGATTGTGCTTCGGCAGTGCCGTGTAAAATGGGTGCGCAGCAACCAATACTGATACTATTCTGACTATCGACTACCTTAAAACGTCACGATGACGCCTTTATTCGAACAAGTCACGATCCCGACGGGCCACTCCTGGGGCTTGCTGTGGCGCGAACTCGATGCCATTCCCTTCATCTGGCACTACCACCCGCAGTTCGAGCTGACCTTGACGGTCAATGCGCGGGGGCAACGCTACATCGGCGACCACCTGGGCGATTTCGAGCCGGGCGACCTGGTGCTGCTGGGGCCGAATTTGCCGCACACGTGGTCGGCCAGCGAACGCATCGACGGCACGCAGCCCATGCTGGCCGTCGTCGTGTGGTTTTCCCTCGAATGGGTGGAGCAGCTGGCGGCCTGTTTTCCGGAGTTGCACAGCGTCCGGCAACTGGCGCGCCGCGCCGGCCCTGCCCTGCATTTTTCGCCGGCAACGAGCGCGCGCAACGCATCCAGATTGCTGCAATTGAATGCGCTGCCCGTACCGCAGCGCTTGCCGCTGCTGCTCGACGTGCTGCTGGATCTGGCGGGCGACGGTGGTGCGCAGCCGCTGGCGTCAACAGCGCAGGCGCCGATGCCCGATGGGCAGCAAAAGCGCATGGCAATCGTGTTTGACTTCATGCACGCGCATTTCCGGGAAGAGATTGCACTGGAAACGCTGGCGCAGCGGGCGGCCCTGTCGCTGGGCGCCTTTCACCGCTGTTTCAAGCGCCACGCGCATTGCACGCCGGGCGAATACCTGGCGCGGCTGCGTATCGGCCGCGCCTGCCAACAGCTGATCGAAAGCAATCTCGCCATCGCCGTCATCGCGCAAGAGGCTGGCTACCGCAACCTCGCGCATTTTAACCGCCAGTTCCGCGCCGCCAGGCAAGTCACGCCACGCGCGTTTCGCCTGCAATACCGGCGTGGCGCCACTGGCGCAGCGTAAATCCATTCAGAAACGAAAAAGGGGATCAGATTTTACAATCTGACCCCCGATATTCTGGTGCGGCTGGCAGGAATTGAACCCACGACCCCTTGGTTCGTAGCCAAGTACTCTATCCAGCTGAGCTACAGCCGCCTAAGACAAGATTATAGCAGGGCTTTGCAGAATGGCAAAGGGCGCCGTGCGGATATTTCACAATTGCCCAGGCCGCCAACATGCACCCTGCCCGCGTCCCGTCAGGACGAAAAAAAACCCGGAAAGCGAACTTTCCGGGTTTTTTCACTACTGCAAATACTGGTGCGGCTGGCAGGAATTGAACCCACGACCCCTTGGTTCGTAGCCAAGTACTCTATCCAGCTGAGCTACAGCCGCAAACTCTGACACACTTCGCCGGATGGCGCGAAGCTTGAAACTTTCATCAACATGAAGCGAACTCCATCTTGGCAATACTGGTGCGGCTGGCAGGAATTGAACCCACGACCCCTTGGTTCGTAGCCAAGTACTCTATCCAGCTGAGCTACAGCCGCAAAACTTCTACAACATTCCATCGACAGCATGGAGGTGAAACTGCTTACAACAAAACCAGGCAAAGTCTGATTTTCAGTATTCTGGTGCGGCTGGCAGGAATTGAACCCACGACCCCTTGGTTCGTAGCCAAGTACTCTATCCAGCTGAGCTACAGCCGCGCAGGCAAACATTATAGCGTATTCATTTCGCTTTGAAAAGTTCGATTTTTCAATCGCTTAGCTGATTTTGCAGAATACCGCCCCGCATGATCGACTACCTTTTCACTGCCAAAAAGCTCACGCCTTTTTATCGATGGACACTTCTGCTTTCACAGGAGCCTCCAGCGAATCGAGAAGTTGCTGTCTCGAAAGAAGCGGGATTATAGGGACTGCTTTCCAGCCTGTCCAGTGCTATCTGCAGGCGGCGCGCAAGCGTGCGGTGGCGGCGTGGCGCTTGGGGCTACAATACCACTCAGGCAGGGGCGCTTGTGCCTCCCCTAATTCATGACGGCGGGTAATTCCATCATGCTCCATTTAACTGAGCTTAGCGGCGGCGGCCCGGCGGGGCAAGCGCCCGTGCGGCAGACTCACTGTTGCAGGATTTCCGATGGCCAAGCATGACCGCGAGCAAGATCTGCTTCCCCCATCAGCGCCGCTGAGCCTATCCGACGAGCGCCTGGCCAACCTGCTGGAGGGCATCACCGATGGCTTTTGCCTGCTCGACCGCGACTGGCGCATCCGCTATATCAATACGCGCGGCACCGACATGCTGGCGCCGCAGCGTCCGCCTGGCGCCAGCCTGGCAGGCAGCAGCCTGTGGCAAGCCTGCCCGGAACTGCTGGGCACGGAACTGGAAACGCAGTATCGGCGCGCCATGGCGCAACAGCACGGCGGCAGCTTCGAACTGCTGTACACGCCGCTGGGGCGCTGGCTGGAAGTGCGCATCTTCCCTTCCAGCGATGGCTTGACCACGTATATCCAGGACATCAGCCAGCGCAAGGCCAGCGAAGAAAGCTTGCGCCACAGCGAAGAAGACTTGCGTGCGCTGGCCAATTCCATCCCGCAACTGGCCTGGATCGCCGGCTTCGATGGCACCATTGCCTGGTACAACCAGCGCTGGCACGACTATACGGGCACCAGCGCCGAACAGATGGCGGGCGATGGCTGGAGCATCGCCTATCACGCGCAGCATCTGCCACCCATGCTGCATGCCTGGAAGGCCGCCTTGCGCGATGGCACGCCCTTCGAAATGGAGTTCCCCATCCGTGGCGCCGACGGCCAGTTCCGCTGGTTCCTGACGCGCGCCAATCCCGTGCGCGATCGGGGCGGCCAGCTGCTGCGCTGGTTTGGCACGAGCACCGATGTCGACCAGGTCAAGCGCGCGCAGGAAGCCCTGCGCGATGAAACGCGCGTGCTGGAGTTGCTCAACAATACGGGCGCGGCCCTGGCCGGCACCCTGGACTTGCCGGCCCTGCTGCAGGAAACCGTCGATGCGGCCACGCGCATCAGCGGCGCGCACTTCGGCGCCTTGTATTATGACGATGCGGGCGAGCTCCACGACAGCGCCGCCCCGCTGCCCGCGGCGCGCGCCGTCAACGGCATCAGCCTGTGCGAGGCCGATGCCATTGCCACGGAACTGCGCCAGGGACCAGCCATGCGCCAGAACGACTTGCTGGCCGCGCCCGACGCCAGCGCCGGCGGCGCACCGCCGCTGCGCAGCTGCCTGAGCCTGCCCGTCAGCTCGCGCTCGGGCCTGTTGCTGGGGCGCTTGCTGCTCGGTCATCCGCAGGCGGGCATGTTCAGTGCGCGCAGCGAACGCATCGTTTCGGCCATCGCGGCCCAGGCCGCCGTCGCGCTCGACAATACGCGCTTGTACGCGGCCGCCACGCGCGCCGCCGAAGAGCGCAAGGTGCTGCTCGACAGCGAACGCGAGGCGCGCGCCGAGGCCGAGCGCACGAACCAGCTGAAAGACGATTTTCTCACCACCCTGTCGCATGAGCTGCGCACGCCCTTGTCGGCCATCCTGGGCTGGGCCCAGGTGCTGCGGCGCGGCACGCGCGACGAGGCCGACCTGCACCGCGGCTTGCAAAGCATCGAACGCAATGCGCGCGCGCAGGCGCAGCTGATCGAAGACTTGCTCGACATGAGCCGCATCACCTCCGACAAGGTGCTGCTCGACCTGCAAACCATCGTGCCCGCCAGCATCATCGCCTCGGCCGTCGAAACCCTGCGCCCGGCGGCCGACGCCAAGCACATCGCCATCCACAGCAATATCGCCAGCGATGCGGGCCGCATCACGGGTGACCCCAGCCGCATCCAGCAAGTGATCTGGAACCTGTTGTCGAATGCCCTGAAGTTCACGCCACAAGGAGGGCGGGTCGATATCGGCGTGCACCGCGAAGCGACCCGCCTGGCCATCACTGTGGCCGACAACGGCGTCGGCATCAAGAAAGATTTCCTGCCCCACGTATTCGACCGCTTCCGCCAGGCCGACGCCTCGACCACGCGCCGGCATGGCGGCCTGGGGCTGGGGCTGGCCATCGTCAAGCACCTGGTGGAGCAGCACGGCGGCACGGTCACCGTCAGCAGCGCCGGCGACATGCAGGGCGCCAGCTTTACCGTGCGCCTGCCCCTGGGGACGCCGGCCATTGCCGCGCGCCAGGCGGGCAGCGCCCCGTCCGCCAGCCATGACTTGCGCGGCGTCACGGTGCTGCTGGTCGATGACGAAGCCGATGCGCGCGAGCTGACGGAGCGTATCTTGCGCGACAACAACGCCGAAGTGCACAGCGCCGGCAGCGTGGCGCAAGCGCTGCAACTGCTGGACCAGGTGCGCCCGGATGTGCTGGTCAGCGACATCGGCATGCCCGATGCCGACGGTTTCGACTTGCTGGCCCAAGTCCGCGCGCACGCCTCCCCTGAGGCGGCCCGGCTGCCCGCGCTGGCCCTGACGGCGTTTGCGCAACCGCAGGATCGCCAGCGGGCGCTGGCCAGCGGCTTCCAGGACTGGGTGTCGAAACCGCTCGACCCGGCCAAACTGGTGGCGGCAGTGGCGCAACTGGCCGCCGCGCGCGTGGCCGGCTCGCCGCCTTGAACAGCGCCGCCAGGGCGGCAAGATAGTCGGCAAAAAGATGATGCAAAGAAATACATAGTGCAGAACAAAATAACTATTTTGTGGTTTAGCCTTCCTACTTTCAGACGCGGCACTGTCCTACAAGCAACTAAGCTGAAGTTTGCTACACTGAAATGCAGAAGCACACCTGCATGGCAGGCTGGAGACTGTCGACCTTGGCTGCCGTCATTGGCAGAAGCGAGTTCAAGCGCTGTTGTGCGCCCTATCTTGTTGCAAGGCGCTACTATCATCCGACCGCCGTCAGCCGCGCCGCCAGCCTATTCGCTGCGGTAGAAGCCAGTGTTGCATAGACCGTATAACCGAGACCCTACATGCCCAGCCAAGATGAGATTTTGAAAGCCAAAATTTTGGTCGTTGACGATTCACCCGACAATGTCGACCTGATGCTGGAAATCCTGCGCGATGCCGGCTACACCAATGTCACGGCCACCATGCGTCCGGCGCAGGTCTGCCCCCTGCACCAGGAGCATTGCTACGACCTGATCTTGCTGGATCTGCAAATGCCGGAACTCAATGGTTTCCAGGTCATGAAAGGCTTGAAGGAAATCGAACATGGCGGCTACCTGCCCGTGCTGGCCCTGACGGCGCAGCCGAGTTTCAAGATCGCCGCCCTGGAAGCGGGCGCGCGCGACTTCATCAGCAAGCCCTTCGACCTGATGGAAGTGCACAAACGCATCCACAACATGCTGGAAGTGCGCCTGCTGTACAAGGAACTGGCGCAATACAGCAAGCAGCAGCAGGAACTGGCGCTGCACGATCCGCTGACGGGCTTGCCGAACCGGCGCCTGCTGGAAGACCGCATCGAGCATACCTTGCAGCAATCGGCCCGCAACCGCGGCAAGTCCGCCATCCTGTACCTGGACCTGGACGGCTTCAAGGCCATCAACGACAGCTACGGCCACGGCTATGGCGACGATATCCTGAAAATGGTGGCGGGCCGCCTGGTGGGCGCATCGCGCAAGGAAGACACGGTGGCGCGCATCGGCGGCGATGAATTCGTCATCGTGCTGGGCAACCTGGCCGGCAAGGGCGACGCGCGCGAACCGGCCGCCAAGCTGATCGAAGTCATTTCCGAGCCGTATTTCATCAACGACCTGACCCTGCGCCTGTCGACCAGCATCGGCATCGCCATCTACCCGGACGACGCCAGCACCGTCGAATCCCTGCTGGGCGCGGCCGACACTGCCCTGTATGAAGCCAAGCGCGCCGGCAAGAACCGCTTTTGCTGCACGCCGCACGAAGTGATCGCCTCGCAGGTCAACATGCAGAAAAGCAGCATTCCATCGATCGCCTGAAGTTCCGATCGCCTGAAGTTCTTTACTGAGCGGCACGTAAAAAAACCGGCAAGCCTCACGGCCAGCCGGTTTTTTTGCTTTGGACGCTTTATTTCTTGCCAGCGCTCACTTCATGCTGGCCCGCATGCTGGTGATCCGTTTGCGCATTGACGGTTTCCGGCGGCACTTCGATGCGCGTGATGCCGGCATCGACAGAAATCGGGTCGCTGGCAGGGAACGTCATTTCCACGGCATCATCGAGCAATTCTTCCTTGGCCCGCTCTTCGCCGCTCATGCCCTCCTCATCGGCCAGGATGGCCAGCGCGCTGGCCCATTTGACGAAATTGAGGTTGGACAGTTCGCGCACGGTGTTCACGCCAAACGCTTGCTGCAAGGCCTTGGCATCCTTCGCGCTGACGCCGCGCAGGGCGCTGATGGGCGCATTGACGATGTCGCGGAAGCTTTTGTCGAGGTATTCCTTGTCGACGATGGTATCGATATTCATGGCATGTCCTTTCGTTTCGGTAAGCGGGCCTGTATCGCGCCCTGCGCCGCGGGGCGGCTATGCTGCATGGGGATGCACAGCCCCACTATGGCAGCGCGCAGCGTCCCGGTATGTGCGCAGCCGTACGTAACGGCGGGAACTTTGCCTGCTGGCGAAAGCGATAATATTGCCTATCATATAAAAATGATGGAAGGAGATCAAAATTGCCGAAAAGACAGAAATTTTCCATCCATGCGCCCCGCGATGAAATCCTCATGTATGATCCACAACTTGAATTTGGTCCTCACCTTTCACCATTCACGGGGCGCTATGTCCGCACAAACAGATCCGAACAAGGAAGCGGCCCAGGCCGATGCGGAACGCGCCGCCGACCTCAGCGAGTTGCTGGGTCATGTCAACACCAGCTGGGACAATGAACGGCGCGCCCTGTCGCGCCAGTTGCACGACAGCCTCGGCTCCTCGCTGACGGCGCTGACCATGCACCTGTCGCTGCTGACGCAAAAGATGCCGCAGGAAGCCGCCTTGCTCGACCGCGCGGCGACCATGAAGCAATTGCTGCTGAATGTGATCGAGACCAACCGCCAGATGCAGATGAAGCTGTGGAACGACAAGCTCGAGTTTCTCGGCGTGAATGTGGCGCTGGGCGAGCTGGCCGCGCAATTTGCCGAACAGCACAAGATCACCGTGCGCTGCAGCCTGCCGGAAGATGAACTGATTTGCCCGCGCAACGTGGGCGTGGCCCTGCTGCGCACCCTGGAAGAAGCGCTCGGCAACATCGCCGCGCACGCCCACGCCACGCAAGTGGATATCATCATCGACGACAATGAGGAAGCGCTGATGATGACCGTCAAGGATGACGGCGTGGGGCTGCCGAAGAGCGAGCCCGTCGAAATGAGCAAGCACGGCCTGCGCTCCGTGCGCGAGCGCGTGCATTACCTGGGCGGCAGCCTGAGCCTGACGGCCAATCCGCAAGGCGGCACGGCCCTGACCGTCGTCTTGCCGCGCGTTACGCCAAAAGAATAATTTCCCGCAACGGGCGCTCTGCCCGCCTCAACGGGGCAGCGGCATCCCCTCTTCCGGCAACAGCAGTTGCGCCCCCAGCACATCGCGACGCGCGCCATGCCCGGCCAGGCTGGTGCGATCACCTGCCAGCACCTGCAAGAAATGTCCAACACGCAACACATCCGTCAATTGCGCCACCAGGGCGGCATCGGCCGGAGAACCCGCCTGCCGCCATCCCAGCGCCAGCAGGGTTTGCCAAACGTCGGGCAATGCCGTGCGCCAGCCGGCCGAGGCGAGGAAGACGCCGACCGGCTGCTCCAGCGCTACACAGGCCCGCGCCAGCAAGTCCTCGCGCGCCAGTTCGCCGGGCCAGCCGTCAAGCTCGGCGCGCCACAGGGGAAACGTGGCCAACGGCGCCGGCAACGCATCCAGGCTGCTGATGAAGCGGGACTTGCCATAGCCATCCGTGCGGAAACGCGCGACCTGCCGCAGGCTTTCCCCGGCTTCCCCCTTCGCCCTGCAGGCCAGCAGCAGCTGGTAAAAATCGAGCTGCTCCGGGTCCAGGCCCAGACTTTTCAGACTGATGTAGCGCTCGTCGAACTGGCCCGGCCTGGCGGCGCCGCGCGGCTGCGTGGAAGTATCGTGCATGATTGTCCTTGGCGTGATGATAGTGACGGTCGGCATCTTTCCCGAGTATAAAGTGTTTGCCGTGTGCAGCCCAGCATCGGCTACACTGGGCAGGCGCGCCGCCGGCGTGCCCTAGTGACCGCTAACATCGCAACGACAGGAGATGGCATGCAACGACTCGCAACGACCTTGCTGGCAGCGCTGCTGGCCATGGGCGCCGCCCAGGCCGCCGACAACACCGTGCCGCCGCCGGAAACCGTGGACAAGCTGGCCTGGCTGGCCGGCTGCTGGAACGTCGATGGCGCCGAGCCCGGCTCCGGCGAACAATGGAGCACGGCCGCCGGCGGCACCATCCTCGGCACCAGCCGCACCGTCAAGGGCGGCAAGACGACGGCCTTTGAATTCGTGCAGATCCGCCTCACCGAGCCGGGCCAGCTGGCCTACATCGTGCAGCCGTCGGGTCAGCCGCCCGTGATCTTCAATCTGCTGCGCCAGGACAAGCCGAATGAATTCATCTTCGCCAACCTGGACAATGACTTCCCGAGCCGCATCATCTACCGCCACGACAGCGAGCGCATCCTGCATGCCAGCATCACCGGCACCTTGAAGGGCAAGCTCACCATCATCGATTTCCCCATGACGCGGGGACGCTGCGAAGCGGCGCCCATCGCGCGCGGCAAATAAAAAGGGGCCGCAAGGCCCCTTTTTGATGGGATAGCAACGGCTTAGTGCAGCTTGACCTGCGGCGTGCTGCGCTTGATCAGGAAACGGCCCATGGCCATGACGGCCGTGCGCACGCTGCCCAGCACGGCATTGTGGTGCATCAGGTGCAGGCTGACATACATCATGCGCGCGACAAACCCTTCGACGAACCAGCTCAGGCCCTTCAGGGAACCCATCAGGGTGCCGACCGAGGTGGTGCGGCCAAACGACACGAGCGAACCGTAGTCCAGGTATTCGTACGGCTTCGTTTGCGGCGGCTTGCCCTTGGCTTGCAGCAGGAACGTTTTCAGCAGGTAATCGGCTTGCTGGTGGGCCGCCTGGGCGCGTGGGGGCACCAGCTTGCCATCGGGTCCCGTACAGGCGGCGCAATCGCCGAGCGCGAAAATATTCGCGTGGCCCTGCACATTGAGCATGCCCGTCACTTCCAGCTGGCCGGCGCGGTTGGTCGGCAGTCCCAGGGTGGACAGGAATTCCGGCGCGCGGATGCCGGCGGCCCACACGCAGATGTCGGCCGCATAGCTGGTGCCGCTGGCCACCGTCACCTTGTCGGCTTCGATCGTGGTGACGCGCGTGTCGGTCACCACCGTGATGCCATGTTTATGCAGCAGTTTCGAGGCGGCGATGGACACGCGCTCGGGCAGCGGCGCGAGGATGCGCGGCGCCCCTTCGAGCAGGGTGATGCGCACATCCTTGATGGCGTTGAGATTCTGGAAGCCATACGCCGCATACACGCCGCTCGCTTCGCGCAATTCGGCCGCCAGTTCCACGCCCGTGGCGCCGCCGCCGATGATGACGATGTCGACACCGGGGTGGCCCGCGTCGCCCTGGCGCTGCTCGGCCATGGCCAGCAGTTTCAGCAGGGTCAACCGGAAACGTTCGGCATCTTCCGTGGCATTCAGGGAAATCGTGTTTTCCTGGGCGCCGGGCACGCCGAAGTAATTCGAGGTGCTGCCCACGGCCAGCACCAGCTGGTCGTAGCTGACAGTGCGCTGCGGCAGCAGCTGCTCATCCTTGTCGGTGGCGATGGCGCCCACGGTGAGGCTGTTCGACGCGGCGTCGAGCCCGATCAAAGGACCATAGACATAGGTAAAACCATTGTCATGCGCCAGCATCTGGTACGACAGGCCCTCTTGATGAATGTCCAGGGTGCCGGCCGCCACTTCATGCAGCGAAGGCTTCCAGATATGGTACAGCCGGCTGTCGACCAGGGTGACCTGGCCGGCGCCGAGCTTGCGGCTGAGTTTGCAGGCCAGCTCCAGGCCGCCTGCTCCTCCCCCTACGATAACGATTTTACTGTGCAAAGATCCTCCTGCGTGTTAATCCCTGTGCCCGTTGCCATTGCCGTGACCATTGCCATGGCCCTTGCCCGGCTTGTTGTCATGCTTGTTGTCATGCTTGTCGCGCTTGTCATCATGCTTGTCAAAGTGCTTGTCATGCTTGTTGTCATGACGGCCGCGGTCACCATAATCGGGACGGCCATGGTCGCCATGCTGCTGGCGGTAACGGGGCACATATTGGTTGTTATACCAACTATCCTGGACGAAATATACCTCTTGGTTACAGGCATTATACTTGCGGCAGTGCTTCGACCAGTTTTTCGCATGGCCGGGCGGCACGCGCAGATAAATGGGGCGCGCCGAATAGTATTGCGGGCGCTGCACGATGACGGGCTGGGCATAGATCAATTGCGGCGCTGGATAATCGCCTATGTCGATGCGTCCGTAAAAGCCCGGCTGGCCGACGGTGACGGAGACACCAACCTGGGCGACGGCAGCGGTAGCGGCCGACAGCAAGACGGCGGCGAGAATGAGGGTTTTCATGGGGCACTCCTTTTATCAGTTATGCCGCAATTGTAGACCTTGTACAACCAACTGTTTGTTCGCAAGGACACATAAGGAAAGCCGTGGCAATCTCACCACAGCTTACCCAACGGCACGACCAGGCCGCTGAACAACGACCAGTCCGGCGACGACGCCGTCACACCGCGCGCCAAGCCGATATCGATGGCCAGCCGCGGCGTGGGACTGTAGGTGGCGGCCAACAAGAGCTGCGCCGTGGCCGGCGCGCCGCGCAAGCGCGTGCCCGACACTTCCGCCGTGGCGCCCCAGTGGTCGCTGACGGGCGTGGAAAAGGAGGTCGCCCAGCCCGTTTGCACCCTGCCCGCGCCAGGGTCCGATGCCCCCAGGCGCGTGGCGTTCAGGTTGGCATCCACGTGCACGGCGCCCAGGTCGCGGCTGAGAATGCCGTTCAGCGACACGTCGCTCTTGCCGCTGCCGATGCTGTCCTTGGCTGTCGGCAACTTCCAGCCCAGCTCCAGACCCAGCGCCGTGGCGCTGTCGAGCAAAAAGGCCCGCTTGAGCACGACCGTCGTGTCGCCCACGCCCGTTTCGCGCCGGCCCCTTGCGTCGCGCGCGCGCACAAAACCCTCGCCTTCCAGCAGCACGCCCCATTCGGGCGTAAACGCCAGTTTGAACGTGTACGGCAGGCTGGCGCGGCGCGTGTCGTCCGTTTTCGACAGCAGGCCGCCGGCCTCGAATTCCAGCTGGCCCGGCACGGGCAGCTGGGCGGGACTGGCCACCGAAGGACGGTAAGGCAGGACGGGATCGCTGTCCTGCGCCTGCGCCAGGGGCGCCAGGGACAGCAACAGCAGAGGTAAGCACAGCAAGCAGGAAGACGGCATGAAAGACCCGGAAGTGGTAAACGCGCAATAGCGACAGCCTACCACCGCCGCGCCGATTGCGCCCGATCCCGCCGCCGTCAGGCCAGGCGCCGCACCCGCTGCCTGGCGGGTGGCGCCGGCCGGCGCAGCGGCGTGACGTTGCTGGACGCGGGCACGGCCATCTGCTGCGCCTGGGCATGCAGGCGGAACACGCCCACCAGTTCCGTCAGGGTTTGCGCCTGGTCTTGCAGCGATTCGGCGGCAGCCGCCGCCTCTTCCACCAGGGCCGCGTTTTGCTGCGTCACCTGGTCCATCTGCAGCACGGCCTCGTTGACTTGCTCGATGCCGGCACTTTGCTCGGCGCTGGCGGCCGTGATTTCCTGCATGATGTCGGCCACCTGGCGCACGCTGGCGACCACTTCATCCATCGTCTTGCCCGCGTCATGCACGAGTTTGGAACCGATCTCCACCTGCTCGACGGAGTCGCCGATCAGGGTCTTGATTTCCTTGGCGGCACTGGCCGAGCGCTGCGCCAGGTTGCGCACTTCGGATGCCACGACGGCAAATCCGCGCCCCTCCTCGCCCGCCCTGGCCGCTTCCACGGCCGCGTTCAAGGCCAGGATATTCGTCTGGAAGGCGATGCTGTCGATGACGCTGATGATGTCGACGATCTTGCGCGACGATGCGTTGATCGATTCCATCGTCTGCACCACCTGCCCCACCACGGCGCCGCCCTTGCCCGCCACGTCGGACGCGGCGCCGGCCAGCGCATTCGCCTGGCGCGCATTGTCCGCGTTCTGCCGCACGGCCGACGTCAGCTGCTCCATCGATGACGCCGTTTCTTCCAGCGAACTGGCCTGCTCTTCCGTGCGCGACGACAGGTCGAGGTTGCCCTGGGCGATTTCGCCCGAGGCCGTGTTGATGGTGTCCGTTCCCGAGCGCACCTGGCTGACGATGCCCACCAGCTTGTCGCGCATGGTTTTCATGGCAAACAACAGGCTGGCGCTATCGTGGCTGGCCGTGCGGATATCGACGGTGAGGTCGCCCTCGGCGATGGCGCCGGCGATCTTGACGGCATACGCCGGTTCGCCGCCCAGCTGGCGCGTCAGTCCGCGCGTGATCAGCGCGCCCAGCGCCAGGCCGGCGGCCACGCTGCCCAGCACCAGCGCGATCATGAAACTGCGGCTGGCCTGGTACACGCCCGAGGCTTGCTCGGAAGCGGCCTTGGCGCGCTCTTCTTTCTGCAATGATAATTTGTCGAGCACACCGTCGAGCTCATCGGCATGCAGGCGCGTCTTGTTGAGCAGTTCGATCAGCTGCGCGCTGCGCTGGGCCAGCGGTTCGGCCGCGGCCAGCGTGAGCGCCTGCTGCATGGTGACGACGTACTCGGCTTCGACGGCGGCAAAGCGGGCAAACAGTTCCTTGGCGGCCGGCGTGACGAACAGCGGCTGGGCCTTGGCAAGATAGGCCCTGTTTGAATCGAGAAATTTGGCGATGTCGGCCTGACGCGTGGCGCGTTCCTCGGCGGTCGTCGCCAGCAAGAAATTGCTGCGCGCGCGGCCCACCTTGATCAAGGCGATATTGGCTTCCTTGATGTACGACAAGCCCAGCAATTCATGGTTGTACATCTGCCCCGCCATGGTATCGATCTTGCCCATGTTGAAGATACCGATGCCGGCCACGATGGCCCCCATTAGCGCGACGCAAAAAAAAGCCGCCAGCAAACGCGTTCCCACCTTCATCCGGTTCAACATGATTTCTCCCATAAGACTGGCCGATACTCGATGTAACTGGAGCGTACTGGCTTGAATATAAAGAAAAAACACGGAAAAAAATGCTCGGATTGTCACCAAACAACAATTCATTGATTTATAGCAACACACGAAACGGCTTGCCATGCTAGGCAAGCCGTTCAGGACGGTACCTGATTGCCCGCGTTAATGGCCCGTGTGAGCGCCAGGTTTACGCACCGTCATCTCGACGCCGCCTTTCACCACTTGCTTGCCCGCACCCTGGCCGCGCACGGGTTCCGGCAAGGCGCCCGTCCATTCATAGGCCACGCTGCCGGCCGGGTGCTTGTACCAGCCCGGGTCGCGGTAGTCGCCCGGTTTCTGGTCCTTGCGCACCTTGACTGTGGTAAACATGCCGCCCATGCCGATGGCGCCGAACGGGCCGTCGCCGGCCATCATCGGCAAGGTATTGTCGGGGATCGGCATCTGCATCTCGCCCATGTCGGCCATGCCCCGCTCGCCCATCACCATGTAGCCGGGCACGAGCTGGTTGATCTTTGCGGCCACGCCCTGGTGGTCGACGCCGATCATGGTGGGCACGTCATGCCCCATGGCATTCATCGTGTGGTGCGACTTGTGGCAGTGGAAGGCCCAGTCGCCCAGGTCCGTGGCCGTGAATTCCACGGCGCGCATCTGGCCCACGGCCACGTCCGTCGTCACTTCGGGCCAGCGCGATTCGGGGCGCGTCCAGCCGCCATCCGTGCCCGTCACCTCGAATTCATGGCCATGCATGTGGATCGGGTGGTTCGTCATGGTCAGATTGCCCACGCGCACGCGCACCTTGTCGCCCTGGCGCACGACCATAGGGTCGATGCCGGGGAAGACGCGGCTGTTGAACGTGAACAGGTTGAAATCCGTCATGGTCATGATCTTCGGCGTGTAGCTGCCAGGATCGATGTCGTAGTTGCTGAGCAAGAAGACGAAATCGCGGTCCACCTTCATGAAGTTCGGGTCTTTCGGGTGCGTCACCCAGAAACCCATCATGCCCATGGCCATCTGCGTCATTTCATCGGCATGCGGGTGGTACATGAAGGTGCCGGGCCGCTTGGCGACGAATTCATAGACGAAGGTCTTGCCCGGGGCGATGCCGGGCTGGGTCAGGCCCGTGACACCATCCATGCCGTTGGGCAAGCGCTGGCCATGCCAGTGCACACTGGTGTGCTCCGGCAATTTATTGGTGACAAAGATACGCACGCGGTCGCCCTCCACCACTTCGATGGTGGGCCCTGGCGACTGGCCGTTGTAGCCCCATAGATTCGCCATCATGCCGGGCGCCAGTTCGCGCACGACGGGCTCGGCCACCAGATGGAATTCCTTGACATTGTTGTTCATGCGCCAGGGCAAGGACCAGCCATTCAGGGTGACGACGGGGTTGTATGGACGCCCGTTCGGCGGCGGTGGCGGCGCCTTGGTGGCGGCGCCAGCCATGCTGACGGCTTCCGGCAACGATGCCGCACCGACTCTGCTGACAGCGGCGGCACTCAGGGCGACAGCGCCCGCGTTCATGAAAAAGTTTCTACGTGTAATCATCATTATTCCTTGTTGGCTGGGCCGCTGCCATTGATGGCGCCTTGCAGTTCAGTTTGCGCAATCCAGAAATCGCGCTGGGTCTCGATGGCACTGTTGACGCTGGCAACCTGTTCGCGCGCATCGGCCAGCAGTTCGAACACGCTGGCCAGCATGCCGTTGTAACGCAGCAATACTTCATGCGAGATCGTCTTGCGCAGCGGCACAACTTCATCGCGGTAGTGGCGCGCCAGGTCATAGGCCGTGCGGTAGCTCGAATAAGCCTCGCGCACTTCCGAGCGGGCCCGTACGGCCGTGCCCGCCGTGCGCTGCAGCGACTGCTCGTACAACGCTTGCGCCTTGGCATTGCGCGCCGAGCCCCAGTCGAACAGGGGCAATTCCAGCGAAACTTCATAGCCATTTTCGCGCGGCGCCTCGCTCGTGCTCTTGTTGGTGTAGCCCACGTCGAGCACGTTGATGAAACCCGTCACCTTGGACAGGCCCAGCGCGCTGGCCGTGGCGTGCGCGTCGAGTTTGCTCATCTGCACGTCGAGGCGCTGCTCCATCGCTTGCGCCTCGATATTGCCCGCCTCGGCTGGCTTGGCTGGCAAATCGGGCAAGCGCGACGGCAAGGTGAAGGCCGTTTGCTTGCCCCACAGGCCCAGCAAGCGCGTCAGGTGCTCGCGCGTGGCCGTGGCCTGGTGGCGCGCGCGGGCCAGGTCGCCAACGGCGTCCGCATAAAACACTTGCTGGCGCGCCTGGTCGAGGCGGCTCCAGTTGCCCGCCTGCTGCAAGCGCGTGGCCAGTTCGGCGCCCGCCTCGGCCGACAGCAGCGCCCGCTGCATGAAAGCTTCCGTCTGCACGGCGGCCACGGCATTGAAGTAGGCGCGGCGCGTGTCCGACGCCAGTTGCACGGCGCTATTGGCGGCCTGCAGCTTGGCTTGCTCGAAACGGCCCTTCTCGATGTTGACGCGCATCGGCATGGTCAGCAGGCCGGCCAGGTCGAAGCTGACGCCGCGGTCGATTTCGTTGCCATGGCTGCCATGCGAGCGGCCGAACGACAGGCCGGGATTGCGCAAGCGCCCCGCCTGCACCAGATCCGCTTCGGACGCGCCCAGTTCGGCCAGCGCCACCTTCATGCCGTGGTTGTTCATCAGGGCGATGCGCACGGCGCTGTCGGCATCCAGAGGCTGGGCCAGCAGGGCAGCCAATTTTTCCTCGCCGCCCTTGTCGGCCAGCGCTGCGCGAGCGCCCGTGCGGGCGTCGGCCAGCGCGGACACCGCCTGCATGCCGCCATCCTGGCTGAAGCTGGCGCAGCCGCTCAGCAGCAGGACGGCCGCCAGCGCCAATGGCGTCAGGCAATACGATTGTTTGAAACGCGTCATGTCAGTGTCCTTCATGCTGGTGTTGCGGGGCGGGCTGGGCATCGGGCTTGGGACCCGGCTTATCCATCGGCATGTTGTGCCCCTCCATCTTGTGGCCATCCATCTTGTGGCCGTCCATCTTCATCATGCCCATGTGGCCGCCGGCCTTGCCGACTTTCTCGTTGACGGCGCGCCAGGCCTGGTCGGGCGTGGCGTCGTCCTCGGCGGCGGGACGGTAGCCCAGGAAGGCGGAGCGGTAAGTGGTGGCCGGCACGGATGCCTGCGCCTCTTGCGGGGCGGACGGGGATTGCGCTGCGGCGGCCAGCGGCAGTACAGCCAGCGCAAGGCTGAACAGGTGTTTCATGGTATTCCTTGAATGACAGGGTGTGGCGCGGCGGGCGCGCGGCTGGAACGCTGGCGCGGCCGGTGCAACGTGCAGGGACGTGCGACGGCGGCACCGCCAAGTTCAACGGGCGGTCAGGCGGAGCGCGTGCTTCTCGGGGGACGTTCGGGACCAGGCGGGATATGCCCGGCGAACAGGGAATCGGGCGCCAGCGCGGGAGGCGGCGCGCGCAGGGTCCAGGCGTGCAAAGCTGGCATGCCGGGCGGCGCCGTGGCGCCCACCGTACACGCGCCATGGTTGCTGCAATCGTGGCCGTGGTGCGTGGCGCCGCCATCGTCCATGGCCATTCTCATCGGCTGGTCCTGCATGTGCATGCCGGCCATGTCGCCCATGTCATGGCACTGGGGTGCCTGCATGGCCTCGACGGCAACCGTGACGGCGGCCGCCAGCTCGTCCACGCAGCAGCTGCGCATGGCCGACGCAAAGCCCTGCATGGGCAGCGTGACGGCCAGCAGCCAGAGCAGCGAGCGGGCGAGAAAGCGGAAAAAGGCACGGTTCATGGCGCCACTATAAACCTTCCCACATGAGGAAGGTCAAGCCCCTATTTACGCCCGTAGCCGTGCGTCAGCCAGATGACATAGATGCCGTAGTAGCCCTGCCCTTCGAAGATGGCCTGGCCATCGGCAAAAGACACTTTTTGCACTTCATTGACGGTGAAATACGCGCGGGCATCTGCCGCCTCGACATCGCCCCAGTAGCGTGCGCGCAGGGGCCGGTAGCCGCTGGCGCGCCCGATCGCGTCCATCAAATCGCTGATCATGAAGTCGTACAGCATTTCGGCCAGCAGCGGCCGGTGGCCCGCCAGCATGGCCGTGATGTCGGGATAGCCGGCCTGCATCAGCTCGGGCAAGTCGCTTTCCTCGTCCTGCAGGTCGTCTTCGCGGCAAGTCTGGATAAAACTGTTGAACGGCTCGTCAAGCAGGCCCGCCAGCGCCGTTTCCGGCACGCTCAGGCGAAAAGGGTGCAGCGGCAGCACGCTGTGCTGGCCATAGTTGAGTCCGCGGCATCCGAGGAAGGCCAGCGGGTGTGGCCGCCCATTGACGTCGCAGCGGATACCAAGTTCTTGCTCAAACGTCATCAACATCCAACCCTGCCATGTCCGTTATCCTCGTTGTACCTCATCAGGGCTATATGGTAAGCGCTGGCAGGCAAACGAAACAGGCTCAGATGCAACAGAAAACAGCGTATCAGTTCATGCCGCACGGCCCGCCTGTCAGGCGGGCTCCGTGATGCCCACGCAATTGCGCCCATTTTCCTTGGCCACGTACAGGGCCGCATCGGCGGCGCGCAGCACGGCGTCCGTATTGCCCGCCTCCTGTTCAGACGATACGACGCCCAGCGATACCGTGACAAAGCCCGCGCCGGGAATCACGGCGGCGGCTACCTTGGCGCGCAAGCGCTCGGCCACCTGCATGGCCACGTCGAGGTCGGCATCGGGCAGCAGCATGATGAATTCATCGCCGCCATTGCGGCACAGCACGTCGGCATCGCGCGAACAGGCGCGCATCAGCTGCGCCAGGCGCAGGATGACTTCGTCGCCCACGGCATGGCCCCACTGGTCGTTGACTTGCTTGAAATGGTCGATATCGATGGCGATGACGGAAAACGGCCGCGCCTGTGCCTGCCACGCATCCAGCGCCGCCGCCATGCCGCGCCGGTTCGACAGCCCCGTCAGCGGGTCCGTCTGCACGTCGGTCTTCAACTTGCCGATCTTGTTCTGCAACAGCGCCAGGCCCTTCAGCAGGGCTTTCTTGATTTGCGCCGCCTCCACGTACCAGGAGCGGATGGCGGCGATGTGCTCGGCAGTGCCGGGCGCATCCATGCGCCGCGCGCCCTCGGCCAGCTGCACCAGGGGCCGCGAAATCAGGCTGGCCAGCCACCAGATGAATGGCAGGCTCAGCAAGGCAATCGGCAGGGAATGCCATACCGTGTTGGCCATCAGCTGGTTCAGCGGGGCCAGGGTCATGGCCGTGGGGCGCTGCGCCACGATGCCCCAGCCCGTCGACGGCATGATGGCGTAGCCGGCCAGCATGTCCACGCCCAGGCTGTTGTGCATGCGCCGGTTGCCGCCGCCCTGCTGCGCGATGATGGCGTCGATGACGTCATTGCTGCCGGCCACGTCGCCCAGGCGCTCGGGGTCCGGGTGGTACAGCAGGCGCCGGCTCTGGTCGACCACGTACAGGTAGGAACCGTCGCGGTAGTAATGCTGGCCCAGCATGGTGTACAGGATGTTTTTCTGTTTCAGGTAGATGCTGCCGCCCACATAACCGAGGTAGCGGCCATCCTTGCCCAGGATGGGATGCGAAATGAAGACCACCAGGTTGCCGGCCGAGGAGACGTACGGCTGCGTCACCAGCGGGCGCCGTTCGCGCAGCGCCTGCACGGCACCGGCCGAATCGAGCGTGCGGTTTTTCAGGGCCAGCGTTTCCGGCGACACGCCCAGCACCTTGCCCTGGGCATCGACGATGAGCACGGAATTGAAGCTGTTCGTTTGCAGGCGCAGGCGCTGCGCCTCGTCCGTCAGCCAGTGCTCGTCGCCCATGCGCGATGGCAGGCTGCCGGCGCTGTAGGCCAGTTGCTGGCGCGCCGACTGCAGGAAATCCTCGGCCGTGCTGGCCAGTTTGCTCGCGTAAGCGTGGTTCGCTTCCAGCGTGGTATCGATCAGCAACTGGCGCTGCACGCTGTAGCTGGCATAGAAGGTATTGGCCAGGGACACCAGGGCGCTGGCGAAGGCCACGAGCACGATCAAACGGCGCAAATTCATGCGCAGAACAGGTTTAGTCCACATGGGTCGGCAAAAAATCGGAAAGTATTGCGCTAAAGAAAGGGCGCATTATACCGAGACACCCGTGCCAATATTGAAATGTTGGCATCCATGGTCAAAGAATGTGTACAAGCGGCAACGCAGAGCGCTGCCGCCTTGATATGCGTCAAGCGTGGATGGCGTGCTTGCGGACCCAGTCCGTGTAGCGCTGCATCCAGCCCTGGAAGAAACCGAGGCTGGCCGGGCCGATGCCGCCATGCTCGTCGAACAAGCCTTCCTTGGCCTGGATGAACATTTCCGGTTGTCCCAGCAGCGGCACGTCCAGGTAAGCGAGCACATTGCGCAAATGCTGCTGCGCCAGCGCCGTGCCCGTGGCGCCCACGGAAACGCCGAGCACTGCGCCCGGCTTGCCGCCCCACACGCTCTGGCCATATGGACGCGAGCCGTGGTCGAGAGCGTTTTTCAGCACGCCGGGGATCGAGCGGTTGTATTCGGGGGTGAGGAAGAGCAAAGCTTGCGAAGCAGAAATATCCGACTTCAGACGCAGCACCTGCTCGGACTGCGCGCCATCGTCATCCTGGTTGTACAACGGCAAGTCGCCAATTTCGATGTGCTTGAAGGAAAATTCGGGCGGCGCCAGCTTGACGAGCGCATCAGCCAGTTTGCGGTTGAAGGAATCCTTGCGCAGGCTGCCGACGATGATAGCAACGTTATATTGACTCATATAAATCCCCGATGATGATTAAAAAGAAGCCCCGGAGTGGAGTTCACACCGGGGCTATCTTGCCACACAATCATCGGTTTTGCGCTGCTTAGCGTGCGCCGCCAGCCAGGCCTCGATACTCGCGGTAATAGCGTCCGCCCAGGTTGGTCAGCACCTCATAGCCGATGGTATTGGCCATGGCCGCCACCGCGTCGACCGGATGTTCGGCGCAGATCAGGTCGACCAGGCTGCCCGGCGCGACGCGGTCGCCGGCGATGGCAGTCACGTCGAGCGTGATGGAATCCATCGAGATGGCGCCGATCTGCGGCACTTTCACGCCGTCGACGATGGCCAGGCCCTGGTTGCTCATGCTGCGCAGCCAGCCATCGGCGTAGCCGACGGAAACAGTGGCCACCTGGCGCGGCTCGCTGGCCGTGTAGCGGCGGCTGTAGCCCACGTGGTCGCCGGCGGCAATCGTGCGCGTCTGCATGACCTTGCCTTGCAGGCGCACCACGGAGCGCAGGGGATTCGGTTCGCCGCCCTGCGGCCCGATGCCATACAGGGCCGCACCGGGACGCACCAGGTCAAAGTGGAAATCGGGTGATAAAAAGATGCCCGAGGAATTGGCCAGGCTGGCGCGGTACTGCGGCAGACGGGCGCGGATGGCGGTGAAACGGGCCAGCTGCTCGCCATTCATGGGGTTGCTGCGCTCGTCGGCGCAAGCCAGGTGGCTCATGATGTAGCGCACCTTGATGCCGTCGAGAAAATGCGAGTCCAGCAGCCAGGCGTCGATTTCCTGCGGCGACAGGCCCATGCGCGACATGCCCGTATCCACCTGCACGATGGCGTCAAGGGTACTGCCCAGCGCCTTCGCATGCGCGCGCCAGCCGGCCACCTGGGGCTCGCTGTTGAGCACTGGCGTCAAGCCATGGGCCGTGAATTCGCCTTCCGTGCCGACGGGCGGGCCGTGCAGCACGAAGATGGCGGCATCCGGCGCCACATGCGGGCGCAGGCTGATACCCTCTTCCAGGTGGGCCACGAAGAAATGGCGGCAACCTTCTTCATACAGGGCCGCGCCCACTTGCGCGGCGCCGAGGCCATACGCGTCGGACTTCACGACGGCCGAGCAGGCGGCAGGATGCGCCTTGTCGCGCAACAAGCGGTAGTTGGCGCGCACGGCGTCGAGGTCCACCGTCAGGATGGCGCCGCTACGTTCCTTTGGAGGCATGCTGGCCCCCATCTCAGGCCACCGCGTGTTGCAGTTTGCCATTGCCCTGTGCGCCGCTGTAGCGGCTGACGGACAGGTCGTCGGCCAGGATGGCCGGCTTTTTCGACGACATCAGGTCGGCCAGCAATTGCGCCGAACCGCAGGACATGGTCCAGCCCAGGGTGCCGTGGCCCGTATTGAGGAACAGGTTGCGCAGCGGCGTGCGGCCGACGATCGGCGTGCCGTCCGGCGTCATCGGACGCAAGCCCGTCCAGAACGTGGCCTCGGCCGTGTTGCCGCCGCCGGGGAACAGGTCGTTGACGACCATTTCCAGGGTTTCGCGGCGGCGCGGGTTCAGGTTCAGGTTGTAGCCAGCGATTTCCGCCATGCCGCCCACGCGGATGCGGTCGTCGAAACGCGTCACGGCGATCTTGTAGGTTTCATCGAGGATGGTCGACACGGGCGCCTTGGCCGCGTTGACGATAGGCACGGTGATCGAATAGCCCTTCAGCGGATACACGGGGATGTCGAGCAGCGGCTTCATGAAGCCCGTCGAGTAGGAACCGAGCGCCACGACGTAGGAGTCGGCCTTGACGATTTCCGCGCCACATTGCACGCCAGCGATTTCATCGCCCTGCGTCAGCAATGCATCGATGGCGACGCCATAGCGGAACTTCACGCCCAGCGCCACGGCCATTTCGGACAGGCGCGTGGTAAACAGCTGGCAATCGCCCGTTTCATCGTTGGGCAGGCGCAAGCCGCCGAACAGTTTATCCTTGACCGCTTCCAGGGCCGGTTCGGCGCGCGACAGCTCGTTGCGCTGCAACACTTCATATGGCACGCCCGCGTCTTTCAACACTTCGATATCCTTGGCGGCGTCGTTGTATTGCTTTTCGGTGCGGAACAATTGCATCGTGCCTTGCTGGCGGCCTTCATACGTGATGCCGGCCTCGGCGCGCAGCACCTTGAAGCAATCGCGGCTGTATTCGGCCAGGCGCACCATGCGTTCCTTGTTCACCGCATACGCTTCCGGTGTGCAATTACGCAACATCTGCCACATCCACTTGAGCTGGGCGGCGCTGCCGTCGAGCGAGATGGCCAGCGGTGCGTGGCGCTGCATCATCCACTTCACGGCTTTCAGGGGAATGCCGGGCGCAGCCCATGGCGAAGCGTAGCCGGGCGAGATTTGCCCCGCATTCGCGAAGCTGGTTTCCAGTGCCGGGCCCGGCTGGCGGTCGATGACGGTCACCTCATGTCCTGCCTTGGCCAGATAGTAAGCACTGGTGACGCCGATGACGCCGCTACCCAGAATCACGATACGCATAGTTTCCTCATTATATTTTTTAGGCTGACGCCAGATTAACCGCTATCATATTGGGAAAGAGCCAGTATTTGTTCACGTATAAATCGAGATATTCAGCAATAAATCATGAGAATCCTTAAAGAATCGGCACGTGGCCTCGACAAGCTGGATCGCCACATCCTGCGCATCCTGCAACAGGATGGCCGTATCTCGATGAAAGACCTGGGCGAACAGGTGGGACTGTCCATCACGCCCTGCATCGAGCGGGTCAAGCGCATGGAGCGCGACGGCGTCATCACGGGCTACCATGCCAAGGTGAACCCGGCCGCGCTGGGCGCCAAGCTGCTCGTCTTTGTGGAGATTACGCTGAATCAAAAATCCGCGTCCGCCTTCGAGCAATTCCGCCGCGAAGTGCTGCAAATTCCCGAGGTACAGGAATGCCACCTGGTGTCGGGCGACTTCGATTACCTGATCAAGGCGCGCATCCATGAAATGGCCGAGTACCGCAAGCTGCTGGGCGACATGCTGCTGCAGCTGCCCGGCGCCGCGCAATCGAAAAGCTATGTGGTGATGGAAGAAATCAAGGAAACCCTGGCGCTGTCGACCGACGTGCTGCAAAATCGGTGAAGGTACCGCCTGCCGGTACCGACAGCATCAAATTTTGCGCCTTTGTATAATCTTGTAGCACATTCGCGGCCACGCAAGCACACTCCTGTCCTGACATCACGCCCGTCCCCTCTGAGATTGGAAGCAGTGATGCACACTGGGAGTCCGTATGAACACATTGATAAAACTGGCAGCTTCCTGCCTCGCGGGCCTGGCCGTGGCCATGTGCACCGCCAGTGAATACAAGGTCAACCGCGCGCCGGACAATGGCGCCATCTATCAAAACATCAAGGTGGGCAAGACCACCCGCCTCGACCTCGACGCTGCCCTGGGCAACGCCACCGTCGTCAGCTTCGATCCCGGCTATGAAGTCTGGGTCTACAAGAACCAGCTGCAAGCGCCCAAGATGACGCGCCTGATCCCCCTGCTGGGCGAAAAAGGCACGCGCGAAGTGGCCGTCATGTTCGACCAGGCGGGCATCGTGAGGAAATTCCGGATACACGAGCCGCGCAAGTAGACACCTGCGCCCGTGAATAAACGGCTCAGGCCGGGCATGGTGCGGCAACGGCGCCCAGGGCAAGCCTGCGCGCGCCGGCATCGATTGCCTGTGGACTGCCCGCCCCATCGCGCTCGTCGCCGAGCCTGAACGTACCGACCAGTGCCGCCATCTGGATGGCCTGCTCCTTCAACTGCTCGGCGGCGGCCGCCGTCTGCTCCACCATTGCCGCATTCTCCTGTGTCATGCGATCAAGCTGGCTCACTACCACATTGACCTGGCCGATCCCATCACTCTGCTCCCTGGCCGAAGTGCTGATTTCGCCTATCATGGCCATGACATGGCCGACACTGTCGACGATTTCATCCATCGTCACGCCGGCATCCTGCACCAGGCGGCTGCCCGACGCCACGCTGGCCACGGAGGCGTCGATCAGCACCTTGATTTCCTTGGCCGCGACGGCACTGCGCTGCGCCAGGTTACGCACCTCGCTGGCCACTACGGCAAAGCCCCGTCCCTCCTCCCCCGCGCGCGCCGCCTCGACGGCCGCGTTCAAGGCCAGGATATTGGTCTGGAAGGCAATGCCGTCAATGGTGCCAAGAATATCGGCAATGCGCTGGGAACCCGCATTGATCGCATTCATGGTCTGCACCACCCGGGCAACGACGTCGGCACCCCGGCTGGCGACCCGCGAGGCGGAGTTGGCCAGCTCGGTAGCTTTCCTGGCCGCGTTGGCCGTATTGCTGACAGCACCAGTCAATTCCTCCATCGAGGCCGCCGTTTGCTCCAGGCTGGACGCCTGCTCCTCCGTACGCATGCTCAGGCTGGTATTGGCCATGGCGATTTCCACTGCCCCCGTGGACATCGCCTGCGACGCTTCGCGCACCTGGCCCACCATCGTCGCCAGAGCTGTTTGCATGGCCACCAGCGAGGCCATGACACTGCCGCCCGGCGCCTGCACTTGCTCGCCTGCATGGCTCAAATCCCCTCCGGCAACTTTTTGAGCCGCCGCGCCCAGCAGCGCCGGTTCGCTACCCAAGGAACGGAACAAGGTGCGCACGATCCACAGCCCGGCGCCGCCGGCCGCCATGAAAGCGAGCAGGCAAACGCCGACGAGCAGATTGCGCTGGGCGGCAAACGCCTGCTTACCCGTCAGCAAGCGCGCCTCGGCCCTGGCCGCGGCATAACGCGCGTACTCATTGGTCGTCCTTTCCAGGCGCATCAGCAATGGCTGGCATTCGCGGTTCAATTTGTCGATGGCGGCAGACTTCTGACCAGTCAGCGCCAAATCGACGATGGACAACGCCACCGGCCCATACAGGGCTTCCACCGCTTCCATTTCCCGTATCAGTCTCGTCGCGGTCTCGGTGATCTGGGCCGATTGCGCAGCGCTGCGCTGCAATTGCCGCAACTGCGCCTGCACCCGGGCGTGGGCTTCGGCGACGCGCTCCTTTTCCTGCGCGATATCTTGTGCATTCACAAACAGCAGCAAGTTGCGTGCGGCGATGGCCCGGCTATCAACCGCCTCCTGCAGTTTGGCAACCAGGACGGAACGGGCATTCGTTTCGGACAAATAGGAATCGAAACGCGCATTCGCATCCAGCAGCGAGGTGATGGAAATGCCGGAAACGGCCAGCACCATCAGCGCCAGTCCGGCAAAGGCGATGGCCAATTTGCCCTTGATCGTACGGATATTCATATCATTTCCCCTGTGAATGGTATAGCCACGGCGGCCTGCGCACTTGCACACGCATCTTCTTGCTTGCATTGCTTGAGGTACGGCGCCTAAGCTGGCGCTGCGTCGGGAAAAAAGACCACGCAATCCTTGCCGGACAGTTTCGCGCTGTATAGCGCCTCATCGGCCCTGCGGAAACTGTCCGCCACGGCATTTCCCTGCATGCGCGCGATACCGACACTGATCGTCACGCCCCGCCTGACTGCCGTCGAGCGCCGCACCCTGTCCAGCAGCTGATCTGCAATGTAGGCCACGCACGCCAGGTCGGCATCGATCAGCATGGCGAATTCCTCGCCGCCGATCCGCCCGTGCGGACAACCTGCCGCCGACGCGGCAATAATCTGGCCCAGCTCCCGCAGGACGATATCGCCGGTATCATGTCCAAATTCATCGTTAATCATCTTGAAATCATCGACATCGGCCATTAACAGGTAAGCAGGCGACGACTTGCCATCTCTCATTGCCGCATGCAGCGCATCGAGAAAACAGCGGCGATTGGGTATGCCAGTCAAATAATCGCGGTAAGCCATGTCTTCCAGGCGCGCCGTGGCGACATGGTGCATATAGCGCAGGCGAAAAAAACAGCTGCTGAAAAGCAGGCCGATCAACACCCCCGCCGCCGCATACATTACCGACCATTCGCCGCTGGCCAGCAATGCCTGCTCGAAACCGCCCAGCCCCAGTAAAAACCACACAACCAGTATCAGCACCAGATACGTCAATGGATCACTGGCGATGGCCGAAATGGAAACCGTCATCAAGACTCCGAGTGGAAACATCCAGTACCCACTAATGCCGCTTGCCGACATGAGCACGCGAAAGCCGGCACAGGAAAAAATGGCGGTCACCAGGCCGCCAATATTCAGATACCGTAAATTTCCTGCCCTGCAGCTGATCACAATTCCAAGCAAGACTCCGGCTACACAAATCAAATATTCCTGACCCACCGCATAAGATAATCTGCCAGCCAGGAAATATGACGCGAGCATGCCAATAAAGGCCATGCATTGCAATGCCAGACTCGGCGTCTTCAATTCCAGATAAAAGTATCGCTGCTGCGATAAATCATACGCACCGGCATGAGGCACCCTGCATATTTCCGCCATTTTTTTGTGTAATGCACGCATCTCCGCTCCCACATCGCCATTATTTAAAAAATACTTACCGCTTAAGCAAGGGTGCGTTTTTTGTAAATTTTATTTTACTAATATTTCCTTATTCGCCATGCAATCATGATATTTCCACTTGGAAATCTAACCACGACACGGTACATTTATCCTGAAGCAAGCGATACTACACTTTGGTTCTATTGATAGCGGCACGCGAAATCCGTAGCATTTCGCTCGGCAACTTCAACCAAATCGTCTCACTGATGGAGATAACAGCAATGTTGCTATTTAGGGAATATGGGAAAATTATTTTCAAAAGAAATTACTGGCTTCTCATTACCTACATTGTCTTTTCAATAGCAATCAGTGTCTTGGGATTTGCGGCGCATGTCGGGGCGCAAGGGAGGGAGACGATAGATGCGGCGCAGCCGACGAGCTTAGGTTTGCTCCGGCACTACCAGGCACTGGAAGACAGCAGCTGTGAACAGCCAGTCGATGCCGTCAGGCATAGCCCGCACTGGATTTCCGTGACGGGGGAGCCGCCCAACGTCGGCCCCGCTGGCGCTTGCCGGTGGATCAGGTTCAACCTCGACAATTCTGGCCCGCAGCCGGCGCAGGTGACGGTTGACCTGGGCACACCCTTGCAGGATTTTGTAGACTGGCATGTGCTGGACAGGGCCGATGGACGCCTCATGACGAGCATCCATAGCGGCGACCGGCGCAATTTCAATTTCCGCTACCAACAGTCCTGGACCTTGTCCTTACCGCTGGCCATCGCTGCCGGACAACAGCTGGCAGTGTATGCCAGGCTTGCCAGCCTGGACGGTTTTCAGGAACCGCTTGCCCTTACCGTGCAGGCCAGCGATACGTTTTTCCTGCAGAAATCCAAGGAAAAACTCTTGATGGGAATGTATTTTGGCTGCCTGCTGGCCTTCTGCATTTACAGCATCTTTCTTTTTATTTCCACCAAAGACAATATTCATATCATCTACGCGGCATTTCTCGCCCTGCTGAGTTCCACCACATTCTTCTATTATGGTGCCAGCGCTGAATTTCTCTTTTATAGCAATCCCGAATTCAACAATTCACTACTGCCATTCCTCTTTTCACTGTGCATGTTCTTTTTTTTCATTTTCGCCAGATCCTATCTGAAAATGCCGGATCTTCCATCCAACAGTTTCATCACAATCTACAACATCATCACTGTCGCCATTTTACTGGCATCGCCGCTGGCATTCCTGATTGGCTATGCAGCCAGCTATACCATCAATACGATACTCGTGCAGACCAATATACTTGTCCTTCTGATTCTGCTTATTCCTCTATGCCTGAACAAAAATATGAATGCCATTTTTCTATTGATTGCTTTCTTTCCGCTTGGAACAACACTTTCCTTAAAACTACTTAGCCTGGATAACTTCATTACCTCCCAGCATCTGTTTGAACATAATTTCCATATGGCGGAAAGCACGATTTTTTCCGTGATCGCCTTAAGTTTTTCCATCGCTTACTCGATGAAAATCATGCGGCAGGCGATGCAAGAGGCTAGCTCGCGCGAAATGACATCCACGATCGCGCTGCAAGACAACGAGCTCAAACTGATGCACCTATCGCGCGTCACCCTGGCCGGCGAATTGAGCGGCGCCATCGCCCATGAACTGAGCCAGCCGCTCACTTCCATCCTGGGCAATGCCCAGGCTGCGGAATTCATGATCAGGAACCGGCACTTCAATGAACCCGCACAACTGGCGATCATCCGCGACATCATCGATCAGACCAAACGGGCTGCCACGGTGCTCACGAAAATCAGGAAACTGCTGTATCCCGGCAAGAAGTGCACGGAACGTATCCGCGTCAATGACGTACTGGCCAGCGTACGACAATTCATGCGGCACGACCTGGCGCTCAAAAATATTCGCTTGACGGAATATTGCGACCACGAAATGCATGTCAGCGGAGACCTAGTGCAGATTCAGCAAGTCCTCATCAATCTGTTGGCCAATGCAATCGACGCGGTCAAGGACTTGCCCGACGAGCGCAAGTGCATCTACCTGTCGGTGCGCCACTATCTGGGCAAATATGCCTTGTTTACCGTCAGCGATACGGGGGTCGGTTTGCCGCCCGACCATCACGACAGGATATTCGATGCTTTCTATAGCACCAAGGAAGGCGGCATGGGCCTGGGCATGAATATTTGCAAGAAAATTATCGCTGCCCACTATGGCGAAATCTGGGCCCGCTCCGCCTATCCCTTCGGCTCCACCATTGAATTCACCATACCCATTGATGAATAACACCAGTGCCGCCGCGCCCTGCGTTTTCCTCGTCGACGATGACCCGTTCATCCTGCGCGCACTGGAAAGAATTCTTTCCTGTACCAGCCACCAGGTACAGTCCTTCTCTTCCGCTGAAGCGTTTCTGGCCGAGGCCGACCTGCAGCAGGCGGGCTGCCTCGTCCTGGACCTGTCCATGCCCGCCATGTCCGGTCCCCTGCTCCAGGAACACCTGCTGCACTGCGAATCGCTGCTGCCGGTGATTTTTTTAACAGGCAATGGCGACGTGGCAAGCAGCGTCAAGGCCATGAAGCTGGGGGCGGTTGATTTCCTGACCAAGCCCGTCGACGCCCTGCGCCTGTTCGATGCCGTGACACTGGCGCTCAAGCTGAATGGCAGGCTCACTGCGGACCGGGCGCTGCTGCGTTCCATCGAACTGCGCCTGGGCAGGCTGACGAAACGCGAACACCAGGTCATGGAACTGGTGGTCGCTGGCCGGCTGAACAAGCAAATCGCAGCGGAACTGGGAACGGTGGAACATACGGTCAAATTGCACCGCGCCAGCGTCATGCGCAAGATGCAGGCCGACTCTTTCTCCGACCTGATGACAACGATCAATACCCTGCGCCTGCTCAAGCCGCAAGCCAGCGGACGCTGATCGGGGCGAGTCAGATGGGCCTGCCGTGCCAAGCCCGCCCTGGCGGACGCCCGGCGGCGTCCTCTTGTTCTACACTGGCGTTTTATTCTCCGGTGCCCCCATGCTATTACCCGCACGCCTCGCCCATATCTCGACAGACAAGGACTGGCAACACGACACGCCTTACCCGCCCCTCGGCTTCACCCCCTTTTCCGAAGGCGCGCTGGGCAATGGCGACACCTTCGGCCTGTACTGGCCCATCGGCCGCGAAGCGGCGGAACCGATCGTCGTCGAGACGTGGCACGACGAGTGGCGCATCCAGCCGCACTTTTCCAGCCTGACGACGTTCTTGCAAGCCTGCGCGGCAGCGGAGGACGAATATGTCGGCGCGCCATCGCTGGCCGACGACCCCGCTTCGCCGCGCGCCGCCTATCTGGAGGCCAAGGAATTGATTGCGCAGCGCAACCCGGACGCGGCCATCGCGCTGCTGGAAGCGGCGCTCGCCATCGTGCCCGAATATACGGATGCGCTGGTGCTGCTGCACGGCCAGTATGTGCGTGCGGGAAGAATCGATGAAGCCGTCAAGGTGGCCATCCAGGCGATCATTTCGCCGCCGTCATTTGGCGGCCCGCCATTCAAGGCCTTGCAATGGCTGCGCACGCAGGCGGTGCCGGAGGGGGAACTTGACCCCATCTGGCGCGCCTGCGGGCAGTTGTCGTTCAACTTTGGCGGCAGCAAGGAAAATGCCGATTACCCGGTGCTGCTGGCCGCCATCGCCACCTACCTGGAGCAAGGCAACCATGTTGGCGCCTCGACCCTGATGCAAACCTACGCCGAGCTGATGAGCGCGGAAACCGTCTCCTTCCAGGAGCGCTACGCCTTCGAGCCGGCCGCCTTCCTTGCGCGGCAAATCGCCGTCAGCGCGAAGCTGCCGCAGGGCAGCCGCGACCCGGCGGCGCTATGGTCGTCCGGCAGGAATTAGCTGCTGCCGGAACAGCTTGCGATACGCCGATGGCGACGTCTGCAAGCTGGCCCGGAAATGCTGGCGCAGCGACAGGGCCGTGCCGAAGCCAGCCTCTTGCGCCACGACATCGATCGATGCCGCGCTTTTCTCCAGCAAGCCTTGCGCATGCGCCAGGCGCTGGTTCAGCAGCCACTGCTTGAACGAGGTGCCCATGGCCTGGCGGAAGTGACGCGTAAAATTGCGCCGGCTCATGGCGGCCTGTTCGGCCAGCGCATCGATGCTGTGCGGGATGCCCAGATTGGCCGTCACGCAGGCCAGCACCTCGGCAAAACGTCCTTCGCTGCCGGACACGGGCAGCGGGCGCGCGATGAATTGCGCCTGCCCGCCCTGGCGGTGCGGCGCCACCAGCAGCCGGCGCGCCACCCGGTTGGCCACCTCGGCGCCCGCCAACTGGCGCAGCAGATACAGGCAGCAATCGAGGCCGGCCGCCACGCCGGCCGACGTCAGTACGCCGCCATCATCCACATACAGCACTTCCCGGTCCACCCTGACCTTGGGATAACGGGCCGCCAGCCGGTCCGCCATGCCCCAGTGCGTGGCTGCGCTCTTGCCATCCAACAAGCCTGCCTGTGCCAGGGGAAACGCGCCCAGGCACAGGCCCACCATGCGCGCCCCGCGCCGGCTGGCCGCCTGCAGCGCCGTGACCAGGGGCGCCGCCGCATCGCGGCAATCGTCGTGCCAGGCGGGCATGATGACGATATCGGCCCCCTCCAGTCCTTCCAGGCCGAACTCGGGCGTGATGCCGAAGCCGGCCGCCGTGCGCAAGGGTGCGGGATCGGCGGCGCACACGCGCACGTGGAAAGGCGGCAGATCGGCCTCGTCCGTCTGGGCGCCAAACACGAGACAGGGCACGGACAGGTGAAACGGCGTCATGCCGTCAAAGGCGATCACGGCCACGCTCAAGGGAGAGGCAAAAGCGGGAATAGTAGTCATGGCCCGATTTTATCGTAGATATGCCTTCGGGCCACTTTTTATTGACAGCATACGCGCAGACAATGACGGTATCGGGGAAGCCTTCCCCGCTCAACCATGCCAGGAGTTATCCATGTCTGCCGCAACATCCACCACCCCGCGCCGCGCCCTGCTCGTCATCGATGTACAAAATGAATACTTCACGGGCGACATGCCCATCGAATATCCGTCCGTCGATATTTCCCTGCCAAACATCGTCACTGCCATGGCCGCCGCCCGCGCCGCCGGCGTGCCCGTGATCGTCGTCCAGCACGATGCGCCGGAAGCTTCCCCCATCTTTGCCAAGGGCAGCGACGGCTGGCAACTGCATCCGCAAGTGGCCGCCTTCACCGCCGACCACCGCATCAACAAGGTCATGGGCAGCGCCTTTGCGGGTACGGACTTGCAGGCCTGGCTGGGCAGCCACGGCATCGACACCCTGACGGTGGTCGGCTACATGACGCACAATTGCGACGCCGCCACCATCTACCACGCCGCGCACGACGGCTTGCAAGTCGAATTCCTGCAGGACGCCACCGGCACCCTGCCCTACGCCAACGCGGGCGGCACGGCCAGCGCCGAAGAAATCCACCGCGTCTTCAGCGCCGTGTTCCACTCGAATTTCGCCGCCGTCGCCAGCACCCAGGACTGGCTCGCTGCCGTGCGCGAGGGCAAGCCGCTGGAAAAGGACAATATCTACTTGTCGAACCAGCGCGCGCGCAAGGCGCAGGCGAACTGACGCCTGCGGGAATGGACGGGTATCATGCGTCCATTCCTTACTTGATGATGCGCAATGCGAAAAATAATACTGCTCGGTTCAAGCGTTGCCGGTCTGTTCCTGCTGGCCACCGCCGCCCTGGTGCTGGCGGGATTCAACGACAAGCTGGCCCCCGCCGACGTGATCGTCGTGCCGGGCAATACGATTGCGCCCGACGGCACGCCCAGCCCCCGCCTGCAGGCGCGCCTCGACGTGGCGCTCAAGCAATTCCAGGAACATCGGGCGCCGCGCATCCTCGTCAGCGGGGCGACGGGCAAGGAAGGTTTTGACGAGGCCGCTTCCATGGCCCGCTACCTGCAATCGCGCGGGGTGCCCGCCAGCGCCATCCTTGAGGATAATCAAGGCTGGACCACGGACGCCACGGCCCGCAATGCGGCGGCCCTGATGCGCCAGCATGGCTGGCGCACGGCCATGGTTGCCACGCAATATTTTCACGTGCCCCGCTTACGGCTGGCGCTGGAGCGCAGCGGCATCGCCGTCAGCGGCAACGTGCACGCGCCCTATTTCGAGCTGCGCGACCTGTATTCCGTGCCGCGCGAAACGGTGGGCTATGCCGTGTATTTCATGCGCCACTGAGCACGAGTTTTCACTCGCTCCAGTCGCGCGAGCGCTCCACGGCCCGCTGCCATTTGTGTAGCCGCGTCAGGCGTTCGTCGGCCGCCATGGCCGGTTCGAAACGGCGTCCCACCTGCCACTGGGCGGCGATTTCTTCCTGCGAGTCCCAGAAGCCCACGGCCAGGCCCGCCAGGTAGGCGGCGCCCAGGGCCGTCGTTTCCGTCACCACGGGACGCACCACGGGCACATTCAGGATGTCGGCCTGAAACTGCATCAGCATGTCGTTGCGGGCCGCGCCGCCATCAACGCGCAGCTCGCTCAAGGCGATGCCCGCGTCATCCTGCATGGCCGACAGCACGTCCACGTTCTGGTAAGCCACGCCCTCGAGCGCCGCGCGCGCGATATGCGCCTTGCCCGTGCCGCGCGTGATGCCGATCAGGGTGCCGCGCGCATATGGGTCCCAGTACGGCGCGCCCAGGCCCGCGAACGCGGGCACGAAGACGAGGCCGCCCGAATCGGGCACGCTGGTGGCCAGCGCCTCCACTTCGGACGAGTCGCGGATGATGCCGATGCCGTCGCGCATCCATTGCACGGCCGCGCCGGCGATAAAGGCGCTGCCTTCCAGTAAATAATCGGTCTGGTCGCTGTCCGTGCCCAGGCTCCAGCCCACCGTCGTCAACAGCCGGTTTTTCGATGGCAAGGGGCGCTTGCCCACGTTCATCAGCATGAAGCAGCCCGTGCCGTAGGTATTCTTCGCCATGCCCGGTTTCAGACAGGCCTGGCCAAAGGTGGCCGCCTGCTGGTCGCCCGCGATGCCGGCGATCGGCACGGAGATACCCAGCAAGTCGGTATAGGTGTGCGCCGCCACGCCGCTCGAGGGCACGACATCGGGCAGCAAGGAGGCGGGAATGTCCAGCAGCGCCAGCAGATCCGTGTCCCACTGCAGGGTGTGGATATTGAACAGCATGGTGCGCGCCGCGTTGCTCGTGTCCGTCAAGTGGGCGCCGCTCATCTTGTAGATCAGCCAGCTGTCGACGGTGCCGAACGCCAGCTCTCCCCGCTCGGCGCGCGCGCGGGCGCCGGGAACGTTGTCAAGCAGCCATTTGAGTTTGGTGGCGGAAAAATAGGCGTCCAGCACGAGACCCGTTTTTTGCTGGATCAATTCCGCCTTGCCCTGCTCCACCAGTTGCTCGCAGTAAGCCGCATTTCTGCGGTCTTGCCAGACGATGGCATTGGCGACGGGCTCGCCCGTGGCGCGCTCCCACAGCACCGTCGTTTCGCGCTGGTTGGTCACGCCGATGGCGGCCACGTCGGAAGCGGCCACGCCGCTGTCGCGCAAGACCTGCTGCAGCACGCCCTCTTGCGACGCCCAGATTTCGTTCGCATCATGCTCGACCCAGCCCGGCTGGGGGAAAATCTGGCGAAACTCGCGCTGCGCGCTGGCGTGCGGCCGGCCCGCATGGTCGAACAGGATGGCGCGCGAACTGGTGGTGCCCTGATCTAAAGCAAGTATGTATTTGGTCATTGTCTGGTGGTGCGAAAAGCGGGTAAAAACAGGCACGGAGGGTGCTCACTCCGTGCCCTCAGGACAGCGCAGGCAGTTTACCTTACCTTGCCTTCTTTCCAGGCTTGCAGCAGCTTGTCGTAGGCAATCGTTTCACCCTTCGGCTTTTCATTCGCCAGCTTTTTCCATGGGGCGTGCTGGTCCGACAGATACTGGTTCGGATCGACCTTGGGATTGAGCTTGGGCGCGCACGCCTTCATGCCGGCACGTTGCAATCGCGCCATGACCTGGTCCATTTCCTCGGCCAGGTTATCCATGGCGGCTTGCGGCGTTTTTTCCGCCGTGATGGCCGTGGCCACGTTCTTCCACCACAGCTGCGCCAGCTTCGGATAGTCGGGCACGTTGTTGCCCGTCGGCGTCCACGCCACGCGGGCGGGGCTGCGGTAGAACTCGATCAAGCCGCCGTACTCGTTCGCGTGTTTCGTAAAATAATCGTGGCGGATGTCGGAATCGCGGATGAAGGTCAGGCCGACGATGGATTTCTTCAGCGACACGGTTTTCGACGTGACGAATTGCGCATACAGCCAGGCGGCGGCCTTGCGGTCATCCGGCGTGGACTTGAACAGGAACCAGGAACCGACGTCCTGGTAGCCGTTCTGCATGCCCTCTTTCCAGTACGGACCGTGCGGCGACGGCGCCATGCGCCATTTCGGCGTGCCGTCCTTGTTCACCACCGGCAAGCCCGGTTTCGTCATGCCAGCCGTAAATGCCGTGTACCAGAAGATTTGCTGGGCGATTTCGCCCTGTGCCGGCACGGGACCCGATTCCGAGAAATTCATGCCGTTCGCCTGCGGCGGCGCGTATTTCTTCATCCAGTCGATGTATTTCGTCAGCGCAAAGACGGCCGCCGGCGAATTGGTGGCGCCGCCGCGCGACATCGATGCACCCACGGGCGTGCACTTGTCGGCCGCCACCTTGATACCCCATTCGTCGACAGGCATGCCGTTCGGAATGCCCTTGTCAGCCGCGCCAGCCATCGACAGCCACGCATCCGTGAAGCGCCAGCCCAGGGATGGGTCTTTCTTGCCGTAATCCATGTGGCCATAGACTTTTTTGCCGTCCAGTTCCTTCACGTCATTCGTGAAGAAGTCGGCGATGTCTTCATACGCGGACCAGTTCTGCGGCACGCCCAGCTCGTAGCCATACTTGGCCTTGAACTTGGCTTGCAAATCCTTGCGCGCGAACCAGTCGGCGCGGAACCAGTACAGGTTGGCGAATTGCTGGTCGGGCAACTGGTACACCTTGCCATCGGGCGCCGTCGTAAAGCTGATGCCGATGAAATCCTTCAGGTCCAGGCCCGGATTCGTGAATTCCTTGCCCTTGGCGGCCATGTAGTCGGACAGCGGCTCGACGGCGCCATAGCGGTAATGCGTGCCGATCAGGTCGGAATCGGAAATCCAGCCGTCATAGATGCTCTTGCCGGACTGCATGGAGGTCTGCAGCTTTTCCACCACGTCGCCTTCCTGGATGATGTCGTGGCGCACCTTGATGCCCGTGATTTCCTCGAAGGCCTTGGCCAGGGTCTTCGATTCGTAGACGTGGGTGTCGATGGTTTCCGAGACCACGGAAATTTCCTTGATGCCCTTGGCTTTCAGCTTGGCCGCCGCATCGATGAACCATTTCATTTCAGCAAGCTGTTGTTGCTTGCTCAGGCTGGATGGCTGGAATTCCTTGTCGATCCAGGTTTGCGCCTGCTTGGCGTCCGCCAGGGCCGCATTCGACACGAGCATGGCCGCAGCCGCGAAGACCGTGAACTTCAATTTCATCGTGAATCTCCTTTTATAGTTTTTACCGGCCGCCTGCTGGCGGTACGGCATCCATCAACACCGGCAAGCCGGTCATCCCCAACGCATTACAACCAACAACAAGACAAAACTGATCGCAGCCCCAATGGCTTGCTGCATTTCCGTGAACCCCGCCCACGCCAGATTGACATACGCGGCCGTCAACAGCCCGATGAACAAACGGTCGCCGCGCGTGGTCGGCATGGGCAGGAAACCTTTTCGTTCGATGCTGGGCGAACGGATCTGCCACACCGTCATGCCGGCCAGCATCAAGCCGATGCAAATGAAGAAGATGGCCACTTCCGGCGTCCACGCCATCCAGCCGAACAGGCTGGCTGTGCTATCTGTATTTTCCATGTCACACCCTCCCCATCGCGAAACCCTTGGCAATGTAATGCCGCACGAACCAGATCACCAGCGCGCCGGGCACGATGGTCAGCACGCCGGCCGCCGCCAGCACGCCCCAGTCCATGCCGGCCGCCGACACGGTGCGCGTCATGGTGGCGGCAATCGGCTTGGCATTAACGGACGTCAAGGTACGCGCCAATAACAGTTCCACCCAGCTGAACATGAAGCAGAAGAAGGCCGTCACGCCCACGCCCGACTTGATCATTGGCAAGAAAATGCGGATGAAGAAGCGGGGGAAGCTGTAGCCGTCGATATACGCCGTCTCGTCGATTTCCTTCGGCACGCCGGACATGAAGCCTTCCAGTATCCACACGGCCAGCGGCACGTTGAAGACCATGTGCGCCAAGGCCACGGCCAGGTGCGTATCCATCAGGCCCACCGTCGAATACAGCTGGAAGAAAGGCACGAGGAAGACGGCGGGCGGCGTCATGCGGTTGGTCAGCAGCCAGAAGAACAAATGCTTGTCGCCCACGAAGTTATAACGCGAAAACGCATACGCGGCCGGCAAGGCGACCGTGACCGACATCACCATGTTCAAGGCCACGTAAATCATGGAATTGATGTAGCCGCTGTACCAGGACCGGTCGGTGAAGATCGTGTGGTAGTTGGCGAACGTCAGTTGCTGGGGCCACAGGCTCAGCACGCCGACGATTTCCTCGTTGGTCTTGAGCGACATGTTGAGCATCCAGTAGATGGGCAACAATGACGCCAGCAAAAAGACGGCGAGGATGGCACTACTCATTTTCTTGTGCATCATTTCTGGTCTCCCGTGCCGACGCGCTGCATCCACGTGTACAGCACAAAGCAGAACAGCAGGATGATGAGGAAATAGATCAGGGAAAACGCGGACGCCGGCCCCAGGTCGAACTGGCCCACGGCCTTTTGCGTCAGGTACTGCGACAGGAACGTGGTGGCATTGCCCGGTCCGCCGCCCGTCAGCACGAACGGTTCCGTATAGATCATGAAACTGTCCATGAAGCGCAGCAACACGGCGATCATCAGCACATTGCGCAGTTTCGGCAGCTGGATGTAGCGGAACACGGCCAGGCGCGAAGCGCCGTCGATGCGGGCCGCCTGGTAATACGCGTCGGGTATGGCGCGCAAGCCCGCATAGCACAGCAGCACGACCAGGGGCGTCCAGTGCCAGATATCCATCACCATCACCGTCAGCCAGGCGTCGAGCGAATTGCCGTTGTAATTGTAGTCAAAGCCCAGCTGGTTCAGGGTATAGCCCATCAGGCCGATATCACCGCGGCCAAAGATTTGCCAGATGGTGCCCACCACGTTCCAAGGAATCAGCAGGGGCAGCGCGATCAGCACCAGCGCCAGCGACGCCTTCCAGCCGTCGGCCGGCATGCACAGGGCGATCAGAATGCCCAGCGGAATCTGGATCGCCAGCACGGAGCCGGAAAACAGCAGCTGGCGCAGCAAGGCGCTGTGCAGGTCGCCGTCCAGCATGACCATGCGGAACCACTCCGTACCCACGAAGACCTTTTGCGTGGGGCTCAGAATATCCTGCACGGAATAGTTCACCACCGTCATCAGCGGCAGGATGGCGGAAAAGGCCACGCACAGCAGCACGGGCAGGATCAATAGCCAGGCGCGGCGGTTGTTATCGGTTTTACCGTTATGTATCATCAGGCCACCCGCTTATCGTTGACATAGAACAAGGTGCGTTGCGGCGGAAAGCGCAGCCGCACGGCATCTCCCGCGACGGCATCGATGGCGCGCACCTTGGCCGCCACCGTCGCGCCACCCAGCTGGAATTCCGCCAGGTAATGCGTACCCATGTTGCGCACGGCGGTAACGGTGGCGGCAAGGGTATCTTCCCCGCCCTCTCCAGCCCCGATGCACTCGACGAATTCGGGCCGCACGCCCACCGTGATTTTCCCTTGCGCACCGGACAGCGCCGCGCGCGCGGCGGCGGACACGGCCAGTAGCTGCCCCGCCACGCGCACGCCGCCATCGTCCAAGGTGCAATCGAGCAAGTTCATGCCCGGATTGCCGATGAAATAGCCGACAAAGGTGTGCTCGGGTTCCTCGAACAGGGCTTGCGCGCTGCCCGTCTGCACCACTTCGCCCTGCGTCATGACGACCACCTGGTCGGCAAAGGTCAGTGCTTCCACCTGGTCGTGCGTGACGTAGATCAACGACAATTTCAGTTCGTGGTGGATTTCCTTGAGTTTCCGGCGCAGCAGCCATTTCAGGTGCGGGTCGATCACCGTCAGCGGTTCGTCGAACAGCACGGCCGCCACGTCGGGACGCACGAGGCCGCGTCCCAGCGAAATCTTTTGCTTGGCATCCACGGACAAGCCGCTGGCGCGCAATTTCAGGTCGCCCGTCAATTCCAGCATCTGCGCCACTTGCTGCACGCGCTTTTTGACTTCGATCTCTTTCCAGCCGCGATTGCGCAACGGAAACGCCAGATTGTCGTGCACGGTCATGGTGTCGTAGATGACGGGAAACTGGAACACTTGCGCGATATTCCTTGCCTCTGTCGGCAGCTGCGTCACATCCTTGCCGTCGAACAGCACCTTGCCATGCGACGGTTTCACCAGGCCGGAAATGATATTGAGCAAGGTCGTCTTGCCGCAGCCGGACGGTCCCAGCAAGGCATACGCGCCGCCGTCATGCCACTCCATGCTCATGGGCCGCAGCGCATAGTCGCTTGGCGCCGTCGGGTTCGGTTTGTAGGCGTGGGCCAGGTCGACCAGTTCGATGCGCGCCATGTCAAGCTCCTCCCGGTGCAAACAGCAGCCCGCCGTCTTGCGCGAAGATCAGCAAGGCGTGCGGCTGGCAATACACGGTGCAGGCGCTGCCGATCTCCAGGTTGTGCACGCCGCCCAGCTGCGCCACCAGGGCCAGCTCGCCGCGGCGCGCATGCACATAGGTTTCCGAGCCGCTGATTTCCGCCAGGTCCACCTGCGCCGCGATGGGCACGTCGCCATCGGACTGGGGAGACAGATGCAGGCTGTGCGCGCGCACGCCGAGGATCACCTCCGTACTGTCGCCCAGGCGGGCGCGCTGTTCGCCGCTCAGGTGTATCGACAGGCCGTCCGCCGCCTGCGCCACGCCATTCGCATCCACGCGCGCGGGGATCAGGTTGATGGGCGGGTCGCTGAAGGTGCGCGCCACATCGATGGAATTGGGGGCATTGAAAACGTCCAGGGTCGGCCCCTGCTGCAGCAGGCGTCCCTCGTGCAGCACGGCCACGTGGCCGCCCAGCTGCAGCGCTTCCAGCGGCTCCGTGGTCGCGTACACGACCGTCGTGCTGCCGCTGGAAAACAGTTCCGTCAATTCGCGGCGCAATTCCTCGCGCAGCTTATAGTCGAGGTTCACCAATGGCTCGTCGAGCAGCAGCAACGATGCATCCTTGATCAGCGCGCGCCCCAGCGCCGTGCGCTGCTGCTGCCCGCCCGACAGTTCCCCGGGCGTGCGCTGCAGGTACGGCGTGATATGCAGGCGCTCGGCCAGCGCCAGCACTTTCGTCCGTATCTGTTCCTCGGGCACCTTGCGCAGGCGCAAGGGCGAGGCGATATTGTCGTAGACGGTGAAGGCCGGATAGTTGATGAATTGCTGGTACACCATGGCCAGGTTGCGGCGGCTGACGGGCACGCCCGTCACGTCGACGCCATCGGCCGTCACGGTGCCCCCGCTGGGCTTGTCCAGGCCCGCCATCACGCGCATCAGGGTCGTCTTGCCGGCACGCGTGGTGCCCAGCAAGACGTTGATGGCGCCCGGCACCAAGGCCAGCGACATCGGATATAAAAAGTCGTCAGCCCCCTGCTTCCTGCTGATCTTGTCCAGTACCAGTTGCACGCGCTTCTCCTCCAGTGATGGTTTCTTATTCTTCGCCGCACCCTCTGCGGAGCGCGGTCGCCAACGTGTTGTGCTTACGGCAAAAGCGGATGCTGCAACAGCCAGGCATCGAGCCTGTCCGCCGTCTCGCGCGGCAGGTGCAGACCCAGCTTGGAGCGCCGCCACAGGATGTCGGCCGCGCTGACGGCCCATTCATGGCGCCGCAAATAGTCGACTTCCGCCGCGTACAGGCCTGCGGCGATTTCCTCGCCCATGGCCGCCACGTCCGCCCTGCCCTCGAGCAGCACGTGGATGCGCGTGCCGTAGGCGCGCGCATAGCGCGCCACCAGCGCCGCCGGCAGCCACGCATACTCGCGCTGCAAGCCTTGCACGAACTGACCGAACTCGCGCACGGAGCGGTTCTGCGGCACGGCGCCATACACATCGCCGCCGGGCAGGCAAGCCTGCTCCGTCCAGGCCCGCCGCCGCTTGCCCGGCTCGGACACCAGCAACGGCTCCAGCACATCGAGCGCTTCCTCGGCCAGCTTGCGGAAGGTGGTGATCTTGCCGCCGAAAACACTGAGCAGCGGCGCACCTTCCTGGTCCAGTTCGAAGCGGTAATCGCGCGTGACGGCCTTGGCGTCGGCCGCCGCGTCTTCCACCAGCGGGCGCACGCCCGCATACGTCCACACCACATCGGCAGGCACAATGGGCTTGCTGAAATAGTAACTGGAAAGCTCGCACAAGTAACGAATTTCCTCGTCGTCGATTTCTACCTTGCCGCTGTCGCCGTGATAGTCGAGGTCGGTGGTGCCGATCAGGGTGAAATCGTGCTCATACGGAATGGCAAACACGATGCGTCCGTCCGGATGCTGGAAGATATACGCGTGATCATGCTCGAACAGGCGCTTGACGACGATATGGCTGCCCTTGATCAGGCGCAAATGCCGGCCCTGTCCGCCGGGCGCCGCCTGCTGCAGGAATTCGGCCGTCCACGGCCCCGCCGCATTGACGACGCTGCGCGCACGCACGGACAGCTCACGCCCGTCGCCCCGCAGCAGAGTCGCCTGCCAAGAAGCGTCCGCACCCGCGCCGTCGCGCCACAGGGCCGTGCAGCGCGTCTGCGTCAGCACGTGTGCGCCCTTGTCCGCCGCATCGATGGCGTTCAGCACTACCAGGCGCGCATCGTCAACCCAGCCGTCGGAATACACGAAGCCGCGCTTGAACTCGGGTTTTAACGGTTTGCCGGCCGCGTGGCGCGTCAGGTCGATGCCGCTGGAACCCGGCAGGATTTCCCGCTTCGCCAGCATGTCGTAGAGGAACAGGCCGGCGCGTATCAGCCAGGCGGGACGCTGGCCCTGCGCATGCGGCATGACGAAGCGCAGCGGCCACATGATGTGCGGCGCCGAGCGCAGCAGCACTTCACGCTCGATCAGCGCCTTGCGCACGAGGCCGAATTCATAGTATTCGAGGTAGCGCAGGCCGCCGTGTATCAGCTTGGTCGATGCGGATGAGGTGTGCGCGGCCAGGTCATCCTTTTCGCACAGCACCACGGACAAGCCCCGCCCGGCCGCATCGCGCGCGATGCCGGCGCCATTGATGCCGCCGCCCACCACCAGCACGTCGCATGCCATCGCTGTCTCCACACCTTGCTGTGCTGCGGTCATCGGGACTCCGTGTATGTCGGGGACACGCTGGCGAGGAAAGACTAGGCATCGCCGGCGACTGTCGTTAAGATCACCATCTGGTAATACGCATGCAATATGAATAAGATACGCCAGAATGCGAACTCATAGCAACATATTTTCATCACTATTTGTTCGCTTCTGTTCGTTTATGATTTTTAAAGAGACAAATCCATGATTTTGAATCCCCGCCAGCGCCGCCTGCTCGAAGTGGTGCGCCAGAAGGTCACCATGTCCGTCGAAGAACTGGCCCAGCAGCTGGGCGTGACGCCGCAAACCGTGCGCCGCGACGTCAAGCAGATGGAAGAAGCGCGCCTGCTGGCCCGCTACCACGGCGGCGTCGGCTTGCCCTCGTCCGTGGAAAATATCGATTACAGCCAGCGGCAGGTGTTCAACAGCGACGCCAAGCGGCGCATCGCCGCCGCCGTCGCCACGCAGGTGCCGCACGGCTGTTCGCTGCTGATCAATATCGGCACGACCACCGAGGAAGTGGCGCGCGCGCTGGGCCGGCACACGGGCTTGCACGTGGTGACGAACAACCTGAACGTGGCCGCCATCCTGGCCGACAACGCCGCCTGCGAAGTCATCGTGGCCGGCGGCGTGGTGCGCGGGCGCGACCGCGGCATCGTCGGCGAAGCCACCATCGACTTCATCCGCCAGTTCAAGGTCGACATCGGCATCATCGGCATTTCCAGCATCGACGAAGACGGCAGCCTGCGCGACTTCGACGCGCGCGAGGTGAAGGTGGCGCAAGCCATCATCGAGCAGTCGCGCGAAGTGTGGCTGGTGGCCGACCAGCATAAATTCGGCCGCAAGGCGCTGGTGCGCCTGGCCGACCTGGCGCAAATCGACATCTTATTTACAGATGCGCCGCCACCGCCCCGCTTTGCCGAAGTATTGCGCGACGCGGGCGTGAAGGTGGTGCTGGCCTGAGCGGGCCGCATTTCTGCAAGAAAACCCCGCACTGTCGCGTGGGCAATACGCCGTGTGTGGGCAAGCGCACCGAATGATATGAAATATTTATCAATTCGGCAAAAATGCTGTTACCATTGATGCAACATGAGTTATTTTTTTAATCTTCCTCTCTGGCAATACGATTATTTGCTTGATATTGTTTTTTTATCTCTCCAGAGCAAGAAAAAAGGAAAAACTCTTTGCCGGTAAGTGATTTCCTGTGAAAACAGTGTTAAAACTATCTCAAGCACGATGATTGTTCCCAAACAAACCACTCGACAGCAAGCGTGAAGGCCTTAACCATGCCGGCAACGCCGCCCAGTGAAGGAAAAGAAATGAGCCATAATTTTGAAGCGGCCGCCATGCCGCAATCCGCCCATCCCAACAGCGTCCCCGTCAGCGAGCTGGAAGCCCACCTCGGTTACTGGCTGCGTTTCGTTTCCAACCACGTTTCCCACAGCTTCCAGAAAAAAGCCGAAGCCAATGGCGTGACGGTCTCCGAATGGGTGGTGCTGCGCGAAATGTTCCGCCTGGGCTGCACCTCGCCCACGGTGCTGGCGCAAGTGTCCGGCATGAGCAAGGGCGCCGTATCGAAACTGATCGACCGCCTGGAAAGCAAGGGCATGGTCAGCAAGTCCATCCTGCTGGCCGACCGCCGCCAGCACTCGATCGAACTGACCACGGAAGGCGAGGCGCTGGTGCCCGTGCTGGCCGAGATGGCCGACCAGAACGACGAGGAATTCTTTGGCAAGCTGCCGCGCCAGCTGCGCGACGACCTGCTCGAAGCGATGAAGGAAGTGGCGCGCACGCATCAGCTCAAGAGCGCCCCGCTGAATTGAGTTCGCCGTAGTCAGATGCAGGCAAGCTGGGCCGAATGATTGACCTAGCTTGCCTACTAAAAACAGCATGATCTAAGCATTCGTTCGCCTGATCTAATGTAGGCACTCCCCAGCCGACTATATTCTCACTTGCTCAACGCTTTCAACTTCGCAAGCTAGCGGCCCGCAGTAACGATAGACGCTCGGATGAGGAAATAAAAACATATATAAGAAAAAATTTCCATATAAATTAAAATATTTAAAATTTTGAAAAAATATTTTATTTCCTCAACGCAAAATCTTTAATTAACCTGGCCAATCGTGCTCGTTGATAGGAAATATGCAGCCCTTCTTCGGTGTACGAGTTTACATTATTGGAATAAGGAATCTGAGCAGAAAGATCATTACAGAAAAGCAAACAATCATTTGCCATTTGAACGGCGTCCAATGGCGATATGGGCTTATAAACATAAAACCCTGCAGTAAGCATAGTTCTGCGATGGGCAAATGCTCCTCGACTTGAAGCCAACAAACTCAGTGCGCTCTCAGCGTTTGCTGTCGGATCCACAACCATTCCCAAAGGTGTAAATAGTGCTCTCAAGTACTTCAAAGAAGCTCCATGATTATCTTTAAATCTCGTGGTTAATTTTTTTTTGGAGTCATTCAATACTTCACTAACATAGTGAAGTGGTTTTTTTTGAACATTTTTTTCATTATCTTCAATTTTTAATTTCGCCATTCCATCAAATGAAATTATAGAAATTATAGAAACAACACTTTCTCTTGACATGGGAAGACCGGACCTCCATTGTTCAAGAACACAATTAAGGGAAAAATCGGCAAGTTCCTCAAAATATTGCTCAATAGCGGCATGAACAAATACGCAATATGCACGCACATCTAAATCATATGAGCTAGAAGAATTTCCATCTATTTTTTCAAAATCATTTGCAATAGCTAAATGATGCGAAAGATATTTTTCCCTCAATGCAGCGACAAAACTTACAAGTTCGGCCAAGTTCTCCTTCATAGACTTTCTCTCAGAGAATTAAAAAGGCAAATCGATTGTTTTTGAAAAGACTCTTCTTACTAAATCTTGAAATTTACTGAACCGTATACGTGTATTTTCAACGCTTTTTGTTGTGCTTTCAATACTTGACCTAAACTCCTTATCATTCATAAGCCCGTCAAATGCCTTAAGGAATTTTGCTTTATTTCGCTTAATATTTGCTTCAGTCAATCCTTTCAAGAAGAAAATTTCAACTTCAAAAAGAACTCTATTAAATCTAGTTTCAAACTTCCCATTTGTTATCTTCCTACCTATTTCATTATAATCAAACAAATGTGCGCAATTTGAAATTCCGAAATTGAATTTCATATATTCCTGCTCAATACTTTGTCGATCCAAGTCATTAGTAATCGACTGCATTGCAAACGCAAGAAATTGTTTCAGATTTCCTTTGTATCTTACTCCAAATAGGTCCATCGCCAAACTTCGAAGAACAATTTCAACATCTGCGAGTCGGACATCCGGCTCATCCAAACCTAAAACCTTATGAATTGGCTGAGGTGTATTTGTAATCTCAACCAAATAATCTGCAAACCATCCTCGATGAAAAACCTGTCTTAATTCTTGAGACCCAAGCCTTACAGATCCCGTATTTATTCTATAAAATATGTCATACAGGACATCAGGATTTGAGTAATTAGATAGAACAGTACAACGAATATCAGCATTCATCAATCTACGATAATAATCAGAAAGATCATCGTTCGATGCCAAATCTTGCGCAGAACATCCATTCAGATCGTCAAAAACAGTTAATCCTTTCACAACCGCCTTATCCCAATAATTAATTGTTGGATCCATAAAACCGGCAATTGTAAGAAGTCTTTGCTTTCCATCAATAACAATATAAGCTCTTGGTCGATTCGGGTCTTCTGCTAAAACAATCTGAGGCACAGGCACCCCCCAAATCAAAGACTCAATTAACGCACTTCTTTTCCCATCATCCCAAGCATTTCGGCGTTGAAATTTTGGATTCAAATCGATATTTTTTTGTGATATTTGTCGAATAATAGTTTCAACAGTCCAATCCCGTGATGCCACTACCAATGGGGCCAAACTCTCTTGAATTCTGACATCTGCCAAAATCTCTTCATCAAGATCCTCAATTAACTCATCAACAAGATCTTGATCTTTCTTCGAATGAATATTTGTCATATCTATTAAATCCTATAAAAACGTAGCAACCGTAAATTTCAAAAAAATAATTTATGCATATTTGCAAAGAGTGTACGCCATTACATAGTAGATTGCCATGCATGAGTTTAGATAGCGATTGATATAAGATACATGCCTGACCATCCTCTAGGAACACGCATGGCCCTGCACATCGAAACTCCCTTGCTCAATTCACGCGCCCTGAGCCTGCACAGCGAACGCGCCATCTGGCTCAAGCTCGAAGCCCTGCAGCCGCCAGGCTCCTTCAAGATCCGCGGCATCGGCCTCGCCTGCGAAGAATACGCGCGGCGCGGCGCCAGCCGTTTCATCTCCTCTTCCGGCGGCAATGCCGGCATCGCCGTCGCCTATGCGGGACGCCAGCTGGGCATTCCCGTCATCGTCGTCGTGCCGGAAACGACCAGCCAACGGGCCAGGGCCCTGATCGCGCAGGAAGGCGCCGAAGTCATCGTGCACGGCGCCGCGTGGCAGGAAGCGAACGCGCTGGCGCAGTCGATGCTCACGCCGCAGGACGCCTTCTTGCATCCGTTCGACGACCCGCTGCTGTGGCAGGGCCACGCCGGCATGATCGATGAAGTGGCGCGCGCGGGCCTGAAGCCGGACGCGGTGGTGCTGTCGGTGGGCGGCGGCGGCCTGCTGGCCGGCGTGGCCGAAGGCTTGCAGCGCAACGGCTGGGATGACGTGGCCCTGGTGGCCGTGGAAACGCAAGGCGCGGCCTCGCTGGCGACGGCCGTGGCCGCGCGCGAACACGTGACCCTGCCGGCCGTGACGAGCATCGCCACGTCGCTGGCCGCGCGCCAGGTCTGCGCGCAGGCATTCGCCATCAGCCAGACGCGCCTGCTGCACAGCGTGGTGGTGTCGGACCAGGCCGCCGTCGATGCCTGCCAGCGCTTCATCACCGACCAGCGCCTGGTGGTGGAGCCGGCCTGCGGCGCGGCGCTGGCGGCCGTCTACGGCAAGGTGCAGGAACTGGCGCCCTACCGCAATGTGCTGGTCATCGTGTGCGGCGGCGTGACGGCCACCACGCAGCAGCTCGACCACTGGACTGCCACCCTGTAATACTCAGGGCGCCGCCTCGAGCAGCGCCACGCCATCGCGGCCCTGCCCCTTGGCGGCATACAGGGCCTGGTCGGCCAGGTCCAGCAACTGCGCCGCCGTCAGCGCGCCTTCGCGGAAGATGGCGATGCCGATGCTGGTCGTCACCGGCAGCGGGCCGCTGGCCAGTTCGAAGGGCTGGCGGATGGCGTCGATGATCTTGGCGCCCACGTGGCGCACTTCGGCCGCGCCGTTCACGCCTTCGAGAATGATCACGAATTCATCGCCGGCCAGGCGCGCCACCAGGTCGCTGGCGCGCACGCTGCGCACCAGGCGCGAAGCGAATTCCTTCAGCACCTCGTCGCCCGCCTTGTGTCCCAGGCTGTCGTTGATGGCCTTGAAACGGTCGATATCGAGATAGGCCAGCGCCATCGGCGCGCGCGCAGCCCGCGTGCGCTGCATGCTTTGCGCCAGCTGCTCGTCGAAGCGGCGGCGGTTGGCGATGCCCGTCAGGGTGTCGGTGGCGGCGGCAAACTGCAATGCCGTGTGCATCGCCTTGGTCTTGGTGATTTCATGGATCAGGCCATACACGCCTTCCACCGTGCCGCTCTCGCCCACGTCGGGCACGTAGCTGGTCTGGAAGGCGCGCCGGCCGGCATCCCCCTCGCCGCCGATGGTGAATTCATATTCGACCTCCTCGCCCGCGAAGGCGCGCCGCAGGTATTGCTCGCGCAGCTGGTACGCTTCCTCGCCCAGCACGTCGCGGATCGACTGCATCAGGCTTTCCTGCTGCGACCTGCCGAACCATTTTTCAAACGTCGCGTTGATGAACTGGTAGCGGTGCTCGCGGTCGATATAGACGATCACCACGGGCACGTGGTCCGTCAGCAGCTTCAGGCGCCGCTCGCTGTCGCGCGTCTGCGCCTCGGCGATTTCGCGCTCGGCCACCAGCGAGTAAAAGTCGCGGCTCAAGTCGCCGATCTCGTCGCGCCGCTCGATTTGCAGCGCCTCGATGCCCAGGCGCTGGCGGCGGATCTGGTGCACCTGGCGGCGCAAGCGCTCAAGCGGCAGCAGCAGGCGCAGCACCACGCGCCAGCCGGCCAGGCCCGCCAGCGCCGCCAGCAGCACGGCGGCCAGCAGGATCTTGCTGCGGATGGCGTGCAGCGGCGCGAAGGCCTCGCTCATGGGATACACGGACGCCAGTATCCAGCCCGTCGAGGCGATGCGGTGGTAGGCGAACAGGGCATCGACGCCTTGCGTGGTGGTGCCGGTCAACCAGCCCTCGTAACCCTGCATGGCGCGCCGCGTGGGCACGCTGACGGGGCCATGGGCTTCGATATGCTGCATGATGCGCGACTTGTCGGGATGCTCGACGATGACGCCTTCGCTGGTCATGATGTACAGATAGCCGCCCGGCCCCGGCTTGAGGGCGCCCAGACGGCCCAGGAAATCGGGCTGGCGCAGGTTGACGCTGGCCGCCAGCACATAGCGCACGCCGCCCTGCGCGTCGAACACGGGCTGCGTCACCACCACGATGGGCATGCCGGAAATACTGCCGTTGAGCGGCGCGGAAATCACCGAGCGCCGGGTCGCCAGCGTCTGTTCAAAGTACGGACGGCCCTTCACGTTCAGCCCCGCCTGCGGCTTGAAGGGACTCACGCTGGCCAGGACGTCGCCGTCGATGCCGACCACGCCGGCCGAATAGAACTCCATCCCCAGCACCGTTTGCGCGGCCAGGAAACGCTGCAGGCTGGCGCCGTCTTGCGCGCCGCTGGCCGCCAGGCTGTCTGCCATCGCGCGCAGCACATTGCGCTTCGCGTCGAGCTCCTCGTCGATGAAGACGGCGGCGCTGGCCAGCGATACGTACTGCTGGCGCCCCATCACGTCGCGCATGCCGCGTTCGGCCACGGCCAGGGTGGCCAGCGCCAGCGAAGCCACCGCGCCCAGCACGAGCAGGAAGACGACCACGCTCATGCGCGCCTTCAGGCTGGCGGGCAGGCGCCGGCGCAGCCATTTGCGCAATGTCCCTCTTGTCGCCGTCATGCCGTCACGTCCGCCGCTGCAAATACCGGTACAGGCGCTCGACCGACTCGTCCAGCGCCAGGGTGCCCGTATCCAGGGTCAGCGCGGCCGCCAGCGGCGCTTCGTAAGGGGCGGAAATGCCCGTGAATTGCACCAACTGCCCCGCGCGCGCCTTTTCATACAGGCCTTTCGGATCGCGCGCCTCGCACACGGCCAGCGGCGTGCTGACGTGGACTTCGATGAAATGCGCCGTGCCGATGATGGCGGCGGCCATGGCCCGGTCGGCGCGATACGGCGAAATGAGGGCGGCGATGACGGTCAGCCCCCCTCCGTTCATCAGGCGCGCCACTTCGGCCGTGCGGCGGATGTTTTCATGCCGGTCTTCGGGCGTAAAACCCAGGTCGCGGTTCAAGCCATGGCGCAGCTGGTCGCCGTCGAGCAGCGCCACGGCGCGGCCCTGCGCCTTGAGCCGGCGCGCCAGCGCATCGGCGATGCTGGACTTGCCGGCGCCGCTCAAGCCCGTCAGCCAGACCGTGTCGTGTTGTCCTGCTGTCATCACACTGCCTCTCCTCTTGTAGAGCTGGCAATATAACAAAGCCGCGCAGGAAAGGACAGATTATCAGGCAGCGCTGCGCGCCTCAAGCAGCAATTGTCGTATCTCCGGCACGCAGGAGCCGCAATTGCCGCCCGCCTTGACGCAGGCCGTCACCTGCGCCGTCGTCGTCAACTGCTGTTCCACGATGGCCGCGCAAATGGTGTTGCGTCCCACGCCAAAGCACGAACACACGGTGGGCCCCGCGTCCACGCCCTTGCCGATGGGCTGCCCCAGCAGCACGCCGGCGCGGTCGGCCGCATCCATTTGCGCGTGCACAAACAGGCCCGCCAGCCAGCTGCGCGACGGCAGGTCGGGACGCGGCGAGACATACACGCATTGCGCGATGCGCCCCTCGTCCAGGTGCACGGCGCGGTACACGCCGGCACTGGCGTCCGCATAATCGAGCCAGTCGGCATTGTCGTCCGTGACGCCCAGCAGCGCGCGCGCCCAGGCGCCCAGGTCCTCGATGCGCTGGCGGCCGGCCAGTTCGTAGCGCAGGAACTGCTCGCCCTGGATGCGCGTCCAGTGCGCCACGCCGTCGAGTTTCAAGGGCGTGCGGCTCAGGACAAACGCATGCCAGTGCACGCGGAACTGCTCGATGCGCACGGGCGTGTGCTTGAATTCCGGCTCGCCCGAGACAGGATCGACGACGGGATTGACGACGGCGCCCACGCGCGCATCGGATGCATTGGCGTCGCTCCAGTGTATCGGCACGAAGACCTGGCCGCGCGCGATGCCGCCGCCATGCACGACGCGCGCCACCATCGCGCCCCAGGCGCTGGAAATGCGCGCCAGCTCGCCTTCGCGCACGCTGTACAGCAGCGCATCCTGCGGGTGGATGTCGATGAAGGCTTCGGCGATGTGGCCCGACAGTTTCGCCGCCTTGCCCGTGCGCGTCATCGTGTGCCACTGGTCGCGCACCCGGCCCGTGTTGAGGATCAGCGGATAGTCCTCGTCGGGCATGTTGCGCGGCGCGCACGGCGCCGTGGGAATGAAGCGCGCGCGCCCGTCCGCATGCGCGAAACGGCCGTCGCCGAACAACCTCGCCTGGCCCTGCGGCCACTGCTGCGGCGCCAGGGCGTCATAGCGCGCCGCATCCAGGCCGGCCAGGTGGCCCAGGTTGAACAGGCGCGCCGTGTCTCCCGCGTTGCGGAAGGCGGACAGGCGCGCATGTTCGTCGAAGATGGCCTGCGGCGACGTGAAATCGAAGCCGGCATGGCCCATGCGCCGTGCCACGTCGCACAGCACGTCCCAGTCGGCGCGCGCCTCGCCGGGCGCCGGCAAAAACGCCCGCTGGCGCGAGATGCGGCGCTCGGAATTGGTCACCGTGCCATCCTTCTCTCCCCAGCCCAGGGCCGGCAGCAGCACGTCGGCATGGGCATTCGTGTCCGACCCGGCGCTGATGTCCGACACCACCACCAGTTCGCACTTGGCCAGCGCGCGGCGCACCTGGTCGGCGTCCGGCATGCTGACCAGCGGATTGGTGGCGATGACCCACACGGCTTTCACCTTGCCCGCCTCGATGGCCTGGAACAGGTCCACCGCCTTCAGGCCAGGCTTGCTTGCCATGCGCGGAGAGCCCCAGAAGGTTTGCACGGCTTCGCGGTGCAGCGGCTTGTCCAGCTCCAGGTGCGCCGCCAGCATGTTGGCCAGGCCGCCCACTTCGCGCCCGCCCATGGCGTTTGGCTGGCCCGTAAGGGAGAACGGCCCCATGCCGGGCTGGCCGATGCGCCCCGTCGCCAGATGGCAGTTGATGATGCTGTTGACCTTGTCCGTGCCGGAGGACGACTGGTTCACGCCCTGCGAAAACGCCGTGACGACCTTGCGCGTGGCGGCAAACGCCTGGTAAAACGCCAGCAAGGCGTGCGGGTCGACCTTGCAGATGGCCGCCACCTGCAAGGGGTCGCCGCAATCCACGTGGGCGGCCGCCAGCGCTTCGTCCAGTCCCGCACTGTGCCGCGTGACGAAAGCGTCATCGATCGCGCCTTCCTTCGCCAGATAACACAGCAAGCCGTTGAACAGCCACACGTCGGTGCCCGGTTTCACGGGCAGATGCAGGTCGGCCAGCTCGCAGGTGGCCGTGCGGCGCGGGTCGATCACCACCAGTTTCATGTGCGGCCGGCTTTCCTTGATACGTGTGATGCGCTGGAACAGGATCGGGTGGCACCAGGCCGTGTTCGAGCCCACCAGCACCACCATGTCGGCCAGTTCCAGGTCTTCATAGCAGCCCGGCACGATATCCTCGCCGAACGCGCGCTTGTGGCCCGCCACGGCCGACGACATGCACAGGCGCGAATTGGTGTCGATATTCGCGCTGCCCACATAGCCCTTCATGAATTTGTTGGCGATGTAATAGTCTTCCGTCAGCAACTGGCCCGAGACATACAGGGCGACGGCGTCCGGGCCGTGCTCGGCGATGATGGCGCGCAAGCCGCCGGCCACCTGGTCCAGCGCGGCATCCCAGGAAGCGCGCTGCAGCACGCCATCGACACGCACCTGCGGATACAGCAGGCGCTTGTCGAGGTCCAGGGTGTCGCCCAGGGCCGAGCCTTTCACGCACAGCTTGCCCAGATTGGCCGGGTGGCCGCTATCGCCGGCGATGCGGATGGCGCCGTCGGGAAGGCGTGTCGCTTCCACGCCGCAGCCGACGCCGCAGTACGGGCAAGTGGTTTTCACGGGCATGCAGCTAGTCATGAAAGTATCCTGTTGATCGCTGTCAGGCGGCCTGGGCGCACAGCGCCTGGCCAAACAATAAATGGGTGCGCAGTTTGCTGATGTCGCGGCGCTGCTGGATCAGGTCGAAATACCAGGGACCGTCCTGCACGTCGCCATACAGCACGGCGCCGGCCAGGCGGCTGCCCTGCACCACCAGCCGCTTGTAGACGCCGCGGCGCGGGTCGCGCAGCACCAGGTCTTCGCTGCCCTCGCCGCCGATGATGTCGCCGGCCGAGTACAGGTCGATGCCCGTCACTTTCAGTTTGGTGGCACTGGCCTGCTGCACGTAGCGGCGGTGTCCCGCGCCGGCCAGGTGCGCGCCGCACACGCGCGCCTGTTCCCAGATGGGCGCGACCAGGCCGAAGGTGGCGCGCCGGTGCTGCACGCATTCGCCCACAGCATACACGCGCGGGTCGTAGCTTTGCAGGCAGTCGTCGACGACGATGGCCCGTTCGCAGTGCAGGCCGGCCGCCTGCGCCAGGGCGATGTTGGGGCGCACGCCGGCCGTCATCACCACCAGGTCGGCGGGGATGCTGCTGCCGTCCGCAAACTGCACGCCTTCCACGCGGGCGCTGCCCATGATGGCGGACGTTTGCGCGTGCATCAGAAAACGCAGGCCGCGCGCTTCCAGCGCCGATTTCAGCAGCATCGATGCGGGCGCATCGAGCTGCTGGTTCATCAGGCTGCCGCTCATGTGCACCACCGTGACGTCCATCCCCTGGCGCTGCAAGCCGTTGGCCGCCTCCAGCCCCAGCAAGCCGCCGCCGATGACCACCGCGTGGCGGTGCGTGCGCGCCGCCTGCAGCATGGTGTCGACGTCGCTGATGTCGCGAAAGCCGATCACGCCCGGCAGCGCATGGCCCGGCACGGGCACGATGAAGGGAGTGGAACCGGTGGCCAGCAGCAGGCGGTCATAGGCAACCGTGATGCCGGACAGCGACTGCACGGTGCGCGCCTTGCGGTCGATGCGCACGACGGGGTCGCCCGCGTGCAGGGTGATGCCGTTGTGCGCATACCAGTCGCGCGTGTGCAGCATGATGTCGTCCACCGACTTTTCGCCGGCCAGCACGGGAGACAGCAGGATGCGGTTGTAATTGCCGTGCGGCTCGGCGCCGAACACGGTGATGTCGTACAGGTCCGGCGCGAGTTTCAACAGTTCCTCTACCGTGCGCATGCCGGCCATGCCGTTGCCGACCACCACGAGCGCGGGACGCCGGGGCGGGTTCACAGGGCCACCCACACCATGTCCGCGAACACACGCGCCGGCCAGGTGGCCACCGAATGCTCGGGCGCTTCGATGCACTCGCCGCTGGCCAGGTCGAAGTGCTGCTTGTAGATGGGCGACGCCACCACGACGCGCTCGCCGATGCTGCCCACCAGGCCCCGCGACAGCACGGAAGCGCCCGCATTCGGGTCGACATTGTCGATGGCGTACACGCGCGGCGCGGCATCGCCGACGCGGAACACGGCCACGTGGCGGCCACCGAGCAGCGCGCACACGCCCGTGTCGGGCACGATGTCGGTCAAGGGGCAGATGGCTACCCAGTTGTCGGCGGTGGCGCCGGAAAGTTCATTCATCGCGTTCATGGCTCAAGCCTCCACGGCAAGGATGGGGATCACGGTGCTGCGGCGTTCCATCTCGGTGGCGGGCCGGATCTGGCCCCGCTCTTCGACGAACACCACGTTTTCATCGCCTTTGTCGCTGTTGACAAAATGGCGGAAGCGCTGGCGCACGGCGGGGTTGGAAACGGCTTCCTTCCACTCGCAGGCATACGTGTCGACCACGTGCTGCATGTCCGCTTCCAGCTCGTGGGCGATGCCCAGGCGGTCGGCCACGACGACGGCTTTCAGGTAATCGAGCCCCCCTTCGAGGTTGTCGCGCCAGACGCTGGTGCGCTGCAGGCGGTCGGCCGTGCGCACGTAGAACATCAGGAAGCGGTCGACATAGCGCACCAGGGTGGCTTCATCGAGGTCGGACGCCAGCAACTCCGCATGGCGCGGCTTCATGCCGCCATTGCCGCACACGTACAGGTTCCAGCCCTTTTCCGTGGCGATCAGGCCGATGTCCTTGCCCTGCGCCTCGGCGCATTCGCGCGTGCAGCCGGAGACGCCGAACTTGATCTTGTGCGGCGTGCGCAAGCCCTTGTAGCGGTTTTCCAGCTGGATCGCAAACCCCACGCTGTCGGCCACGCCATAGCGGCACCAGGTGGAGCCGACGCACGATTTCACCGTGCGCAGCGACTTGCCGTAGGCGTGGCCCGACTCGAAGCCGGCCGCGATCAGTTCTTCCCAGATGGCCGGCAACTGGTCGACGCGCGCGCCGAACAGGTCGACCCGCTGGCCGCCCGTGATTTTCGTGTAGAGACCGTATTTTTTCGCCACCATGCCCACGGCGATCAGGCCGTCGGCCGTCACTTCGCCGCCCGGCATGCGCGGCACGACGGAATACGTGCCATCCTTCTGGATATTGCCGAGAAAATAATCGTTGCTGTCCTGCAGGCTGGCGTGCACGGGAGACAGGACGAAATCGTTCCAGCACGATGCCAGGATATTCGCCGCCACGGGCTTGCACACGTCGCAACCCAAACCCTGGCCATGCGCGGACAGCAGCGCGCCGAAGCTGCGGATTTTTCCCACGCGGACCAGGTGGTGCAATTCCTGGCGCGAGTACGCAAAGTGTTCGCACACGTGGTTGTTGACGGCCAGGCCCTGCTTCTGCATTTCCGCCTTCATGATCTGCGTCACCAGCGGCACGCAGCCGCCGCACGCGGTGCCCGCTTTCGTGCAGGATTTTAATGCGCCGATGGTGGTGGCGCCATCGGCGACGGCCGCGCACAGCGCGCCTTTGGACACGTCATTGCACGAGCAGATTTGCGCCGACTCGGGCAAGGCATCCACGCCCAGGCCCGCCTTTTGCTGGCCGTCGGCCTGGGGCAGGATCAGGAATTCGGGCGATGCCGGCAGCTCGATTTTATTGAGCATCATCTGCAGCAAGGTGCCGTACTCGCTGGCGTCGCCCACCATCACGCCGCCCAGCAGGTATTTGCCGCAATCGGAAACGACGATCTTCTTGTAGATCTGCTTGCGTTCATCCATGAACTGGTAGGAGCGGCTGCCCGGCGCATTGCCGTGCGGGTCGCCCAGGCTGGCCACGTCCACGCCCATCAGTTTGAGCTTGGTGCTCATGTCGGCGCCCTTGAACGATGCTTCGCCCTCTTCCTGCAGCACGTGGCGCGCCGCGATGCGCGCCATTTCATAGCCGGGCGCCACCAGGCCAAACACCAGGCCGCCCCACAGCGCGCATTCGCCGATCGCGTAGATGTCCGGGTCGGATGTGACGCAGCTGTCGTCGATGGCGATGCCGCCGCGTGGTCCCACGTCCAGGCCGCAGGCGCGCGCCAGTTCGTCGCGCGGGCGGATGCCGGCCGAGAAGACGATCATGTCCGCTTCCAGGTGGCTGCCGTCGGCGAACTGCATGCGGTGCGTGGCCGCTTCGCCGTCGACGATGGCCAGGGTGTTCTTTTGCGTGTGCACGGTCACGCCCAGTTCCTCGATCTTGCGGCGCAGAACGCGCGCGCCGCCTTCATCGACCTGCACGGCCATCAGGCGCGGCGCGAATTCCACCACGTGGGTGTCCAGCTTCAAATCCCTCAAGGCCTTCGCGCATTCGAGACCCAGCAATCCGCCGCCGATCACCACGCCCGTTTTTGACTTTCCGCCCCAGGCCAGCATGGCTTCCAGGTCTTCGATGGTGCGGTAGACGAAGCAGCCATCGCGCTCCTTGCCCGGCAGCGGCGGCACGAACGGCGTGGAGCCGGTGGCGAACACCAGCTTGTCGTAGCCCAGCACTTCACCCGTGCTGGCGGTGACGGTTTTCGCCGCGCGGTCGATGGACACGGCGCGCGCATTGAGCTTCAGGACGACGTTGCCCTTGTCGAAGAAGCCGGGCGCCACCAGCGACAGGTCCTCGGCCGATTTGCCGCTGAAAAATTCGGACAGGTGCACCCTGTCGTAGGCGGGGCGCGGCTCTTCGCACAAGACCGTCACGGACAGGCGCGTGTTGTTCTCCAGCGCCAGGCGTTCGAGGAATTTGTGTCCGACCATGCCATGGCCAAGGACGACGATGCTCAGGGGGTGGTTCATTGTTTTCTCCTCAGGCCGCGGCCATGTTTGGTTCTGCCGCTTCGCGGGTAAAGCGCACGGCGATGGCGCACAGGGCCGAGATCACCACCAGCGCGCTGAGGATGATCAGGGTCTGGCGGATGTCGCCCGTGCCTTTCATCAGGAAGCCGGCCGCCACGGCGCCCACGTTGCCGCCGGCGCCGATGATGCCGGCCACACCACCCAGAGCACGGCTGTCGATGAAAGGCACCAGCGCGTAGGTCGCGCCGCACGCCATGTGGGTGAACAGGCCGAAGACCAGCATGGCGATGACGGCGTACGTGACGCTGTCGACCTTGGCAAACCACAGCAAGCCCACGCCTTCGCCGATCATCAGCATGAACAGCAGGGTCACGCGGCTGTTCAGGTTGCCGCGCAGGGCCAATTTATCCGACATCCAGCCACCGAGGGCGCGGGCAAACAGGGCCAGCAAGCCGAAGCTGCCGGCGGCCAGGCCGGCCGATTTCAAGGACAGGCCGAAATGGTCGACGTAGTACACGGCGGCGATGTTGTGGATGAAGATTTCGATGCCGAAGCAGGCGCCATAGGTGACGAACAGCAGCCACACGCGATAATTGCTGCTGGCGGCCTTGAAGCTGTCCCAACCCCCCTTCTTGCCACCCTCGATAGGCACGCCGGCCGCGCGCAAGTCCGAGTAATTGCCTTCCGGGCAATCCTGCGTATAGCGCCAGTACAGGGCCGCCATCACCAGCATCAGCACGCCCGGCACCAGCAGGGCCACGCGCCAGCCCAGCGATTCGGACACGCCCAGCATCAGCACGGCACCGAGCAGCAGCGGCATCAGCGCCTGCGCCGCGCCGCCGCCCGCATTGCCCCAGCCGGCGGCGGCCGCATTCGCCGTGCCGACCACGCGGGGCGCGAACATCACCGAGGTGTGATATTGCGTGATGACAAAGCTGGCGCCGACGGCACCGATGCCCAGGCGGAAGAACAGAAAGCTTTCATAGCTTTGCGAAGCGGCCACGCCCAGCACGGGAATGGCGCCCAGCAGCAGCAAGCCCGTGTACGTCTTGCGCGGGCCGTAGCGGTCGCACAATGGCCCCACGATCAGGCGCACGAGGATGGTGATGGCGACGGCCGCGATATTGATATTTGCCACTTGCGCCAAGGAAAGGCCGAACTCGCCCTTGATGACCGGCATCAAGGGGGCGCAGGCGAACCAGGCGAAGAAACACACGAAAAATGCCATCCACGTCAGGTGGAATGCGCGCATGGGTGGCGTGGCGAGGGAGAAGAGCGCGATGCTCGTTGCTTTTTGGCTGGCCATGATAGGTTCCCGAAATATCCCGTTGATAAAACAAAACGGCGCCCGCCCCCGCCGATGAGAAAAATCAGCCTGGGCGGACGCCGTTGTCCATGTGGTCCGTCGTTGGACCGTTGTGCGTTTATTCAGGGGATCGCCGTTGATCCGTACCTTCTGTTTAGCAAGTGCCGTGCCAGCTTGCCTGACGGGCACGCGGCATCATTCACAACGGCTTTGCGCCAGATCATGGCCAATCACGGTGCAAGCATGCCACTTGCTGGTGCATGCGGGAACCAGCACGTGGCATATCTTGTCTAACTGCCATCTGAAGCAGTACGGGAGGCCACAATGGTCAAGACATTGCGTTGGCTACGGCCGCCATGGCTGGCTGGCGTGTGTGCGGGGCTGCTGCTCATTACGTGGAGTAACACTGCCGCCGCGCAAGAGCCGAAGGAACACAGCGAACTCGATGCCACCGTCGCCGCGCCCTTCCACGCCGCGCGCGGCGAGCGGGCAACGCAGGCGCGTGCATTTGTCGTGCGCCTCGCCTATCCGGGCGAAGGCCGCACCCATGCGGTGCGCTGGACATTGACCTTGTCCGGCCCGGGGCCGCAAGGCGCCGTGCTGCGGCGCTGGTCGGGCACGCAACAGGTAGGGGCCGGCGGCAAGAGTGTCACCTTGCCCTGGGATGGCCGCGCCGACGCCGAAGCGCGCGAACGGCGCATACCGGTCCCGGACGGTTTATATGAACTGCGCCTGCTGGCCGTGGCCGATGCGGGCACGCCACAGGAAACGCAGGTGGGAGCAGCAATGGCCAATCCAGGTGCGGCGGCGCAGCGGCACGGCCCCCACGGTGCCCGCCTTCCAGGCCGGCTTGCAACAACTGCCCAGCCTGGAAGGCCAGCCCGGCTACCGCATCGTCTACGCCAACCTGCACAGCCAGACGCGCCACAGCGACGGCGGCGCGGCGCTCGACGCCTGCCACGGCGCGCAGGATCCGCAAACGGCGCCCTTCGGCCCCATCGATGCCTACAAGTATGCGCAGCAACATGGGCTCGACGCCCTGCTGACATCCGAGCACAACCATATGTATGACGGTTCCGACGGCACCAACCCAGCCGCCACCGCTGCCGAAGCGACAGCCCTGTACCAGACGGGGCTGGCCGAAGCGGCCGCGTATTCGGCCGCCCACCCCGGTTTCCTGGCCCTGTACGGCATGGAATGGGGCGTCATCAACAAGGGCGGCCATGTGAATATCCTCAATAGCGAGCAGCTGCTGGGCTGGGAACGGAATGCCCTGGGCGAGCTGCTGGCCGACGTGGAAACGCCGAAGGGCGATTACGCGGGCCTGTACGCGCTGATGCGCGAACGGGGCTGGGTCGGCCAGTTCAACCACCCGGCCCAAACGGGCCAGTTTCTCGTCAATGGCCAGCCGCTGGGCTACACGCCGGATGGCGACGCGGCCATGGTGCTGTGCGAAGTCATGAACACGTCCGCGTTTTCCACCAACGACCAGGAAACGGAGACGCGGCGCAGCAATTACGAGGCAGCCTGCAACCGCGCCCTGTCGGCCGGCTACCACCTGGCCTTCAGCAGCAACCAGGACAACCACTGCGCCAACTGGGGCGCGTCGTACGGCAACCGCACGGCCGTGCTGGTGGCCAGCCCGGCCGCCGGCATGCCCGTCTCACGCGACAGCTTCCTCGACGCGCTGCGCGCGCGCCGCGTGTTTGCCACCATGGACAAGCATGCGCAGCTGCTGTTCACGGCCAACGGCAAGCTGATGGGCGAGCGTTTCGACAACCATGGCCCCTTGCACCTGGCCACCCATTTCAGCAACAGCGCGGGGCGGCAAGCGGCCGCCATTGCCATCTTCCACGGCGTGCCGGGAAGCAATGGCTCCGTCACACAGGTATCGGACCAGGCCGAGCTCACCGTCACGCCCGCGCCCGGCCCCCATTTCTATTACGCGCGGCTGGTGCAGGGCGATGGCAATATCGTCTGGTCGGCGCCCGTGTGGGTCAATCAGCTGCCGTGACGGCGACAGTGACAGCGGGGACGGAATACCGGGCCATCAGTTCGACCACCCAGTCGATGAAGACGCGCAGTTTCTTGCTGACATGGCGGTTCGGTGGATAGGCAAGATAGAGCGGCATGGCATCGACCGTCCATGCGGGGAACAGCGGCAGCAGCTCGCCCCTGGCCACGTGCGGCCGCGCCATGTAGTCGGGCAGCCACAGCACGCCCAGCCCCGCCACCCCGGCCGCCAGGTAGGCGTTGCCATCGTCGATCGACAGCACGTACTGGCCATGGATCTTCACGCTCTGGCCCTCGCGGTGCATCACGTACGGAAAGCCGTTGCCGCTGCTAGCCCAGCGAAAGCGCACGATGCGGTGCGCGCTGTCCTGCAAGTCCAGCGGATGCAAGGGCGTGCCCACCCGCTGCAGATAGGCCGGCGCCGCATACACGCCCAGCGGCAAGTCGGCGAGCTTGCGCGCCATCAGCGACTGGTCGGTAATGTCACCGCCGCGTATCACGCAATCGACATTCTCGCCGATCACGTCGACCATGCGGTCGCTGGCGCCCATGTCGAGCACGATATCGGGATACCGCGCATGGAACCCGGGCAGCGCCGGCACCAGCAGCAAAGCGGCGAGCGGACTGGGCACGTCCACGCGCAACTGGCCCCGCGGCAAGGCGGCGGCGTGCGGCAAGCTCGTTTCGATTTCTTCCAGGGTGTCGAGCACCTGCACGATGCGCTCGTAGTAGGCGGCGCCATCGGCCGTTACATTGACCTTGCGCGTGGTGCGGTTCAGCAGCTTCAGGCGCAGCCGCGCCTCGAGCTGCTGCACCAGCTGCGTCACCGTGGTGCGGCTCATGTGCAAGGTCGCGGCCGCCCGCGTAAAACTGCCCGTCTCGACCACCCGCACGAAAGCCTTCATCGCATCAAACCTGTCCATCTACACCTCCGCCATTCGATTGTTTGGATTATACAAACAGTGCAGGCGATTCTGGACGCTTTATCAGCTGGCTGGCAACAGATAAAGTGTTCTCCAGGCAGCAACTTCGCTGCATCAACAAAGGAAAGCTGATGAAACGCGACGTGGTATTCCCTCCGGGCCGCCAAGCCCTGTATGAACAGAACCGCTATTCCCCGGCCGTGCGCGCCAACGGCCTGCTGTTCGTCTCCGGCCAGGTCGGCAGCCGCGAAGACGGCACGCCCGAACCCGGGCTCGACGCCCAGGTCCGGCGTGCGTTCGACAACCTGAACGCCATCTTGCAAGCGGCCGGCTGTACCTTCGACGATGTGCAGGATGTGACCATCTTTATCGTCGACCCGCAGGCCAACTTCCAGCGCATCTGGGATATCGTGCAGGCCGGGTACTGGGGCCAGGCGCCGCACCCGACGGTGACGGCCGTGGGCGTGACGTGGCTGTATGGTTTCCAGTTCGAGATCAAGGTGGTGGCCAGGCTGCCTGGCCACCACGCAGACCCTGGAAGCGTGCAGGAAAAATAGCGGCAGGCTGTCCCTCGCACGATTGCCCGCCGCTAGGTGCGCTGGCACTGATCTGTGGCAACATGGCAGCGCCGTTTGGACAGCATGTTGACAGCAAGGCGGCGCAAGCAACCCATGCCAGGAAACCCAATGAAACCAAAAGCGCTGATCGTCGCCCATATTGAAGCGTTCTTGCTGGAGCCGCTGAGCGCAGCAGGCTTCAAGTTCTCGCCAAGCCAGCTGACCTTCAAGCGCACGCAGAACGAATTCGTCCAGGCCATCCATTTCCAGGCCAACCGCCATAACGAAGAGCATGTCTGCGTGGCATTCTGGAGCCACTATCAGATTTCGTCCAGATCCTATACATCGTGGCACAAGGCGCGTTACGGCCACGAACCTGCCAACAATATCGTTGGCGATGTGGCCGACTGGAATATCAGAAACTGGCAATTTCCTGTCATCGATGGCAAGGAGGACAAGGAACACCAGCTCGTCGATCCGTCCCATCGGACAACAGTCATGGCCTGCCTGCGGGACAATCTGCTGGAGTTGGCCATTCCCTGGCTCGACCAACGGTCCAACTGGGAAAATGCGGCCCTGGCCCTGGTCGAAGCGCAAGGCTCGCATGCCAGAGCCTGCGATTTTTATCTGATGGCCGGCAAGCAGGAAAAAGCCTTGTGGGCCTTGCACGAAGGCATTGCCTACTGGGAAAGAAACCCCAAGGCATCTTATCCGCAAGAAAAAGAGGAGATCGCTTTGCGTATGGAACACTACTTCAATGCGACACCAATCTGAACCATGACAGAGATCACTTGCCCCTACGATGGCGACTGCGGGCACTCATTCGCCCCCAGCGCAATGGCAGCGTCGGATGGCGCGTTCTTAACGACGGCCAGCGCCAAAAAGATGACGTTCATGTTCCTGCACTGCCCCGCATGTACAAGGATGTTCCAGTTCAATCCGGTCGCCTGGACAGCGCAGGCTTGCGAAGCCGCCGCGCCCAAGGCTGCCAGGGTAGCGAAGAAAAGCGGCAAGCAGCTGGACAAATTGCTGGCCAGGGAAAAAGTGGCCCTGCCCCCGGCCTATCTCGATCACCTCCGCAGCGGAAAGTCGCGTCGCGAGGTGGCGATTTGCAGCGATGAAGATCCGTTCACGCTGTACAGCCTGGACGAGCTGTGCAAAGAGGTCGATGTGGATGGAACAAGCTATCTGGCAGTCAGGCAACTGGCAGGCTTTGCCCAGGCCCTGGCGCAAGCGGCGGGAACAGGCTCGAAGCAGGCAGCACCGTTCAGCCCTGCCGAGCTGGCGGCTTGCCTGGCCATCGGCGAGGAAAATACGCGCATCCTGTTCATCGACAGCCGCGACAACGAGGCATTGTGGATTTATCACCCCGACGGCGGCGATGTCGACAAGACACGGCTCACCGTGACCTCCCTGATTCGGCCTGGCGCCCCCTGAAGGGCGCATCACGCCGCAGATTCTGCGGCCTGCTTCCGTTCCAGCAAACAATATTGGAAAAGCATGTTAATTCTTAAATAGTCGTTTATAGACACTGGTTCCCCGCAGCAATCCATGGCACCATGGGTGCGCCGTTTTGACAGCAACACGGCACAACCGACCATCGTCAAGGAACCCTGTCCATGTCTTTTTATCGCAAGTTTGCCGGCAGCATGCTGCTGGGCCTGGCCACAGCGGGCGTCGCCCATGCCCAAGCCCCGGCGCCCGCCTCCACCCCTACCGATCCCCACCTTTGGCTGGAAGAAGTCCTCGGCGACAAGCCGCTGGCCTGGGTCAAGCAGCACAATGCCGTGAGCACCAAGGAACTGGAAAGCCAGCCCGGTTTCGCCGCCCTGCAGGCGCGCCTGAAAACCATCCTCAATTCCAAGGAACGCATTCCCTACGTCAGCAAGGAAGGCGAGTACTACTACAACTTCTGGCGCGACGCCCAGCACGTGCGCGGCATCTGGCGCCGCACCACCCTGGCGCAATACCAGCTGGCCGAGCCAAATTGGGAAACCGTGATCGACCTCGACCAGCTGGCCGCCGGCGAGAGTGAAAACTGGGTCTGGGGCGGCGCCACCTGCCTGTATCCGAAGGGCGAACGCTGCCTCATTTCCCTGTCGCGCGGCGGCGGCGACGCCAAGGTGGTGCGCGAATACGACGTGGCCAAGCGCGCCTTTGTCGACGGCGGCTTTACCCTGCCCGAAGCAAAGGGCAGCGCCAGCTGGATCGACCAGGATACCCTGTTCGTCTCCACGGATTTCGGCCCCGGTTCAATGACCAGCTCCGGCTACCCGCGCATCATCAAGCAGTGGCAGCGCGGCACGCCGCTGGCGCAGGCGCAAACGCTGTACGAAGCCAAGCCCGACGACCTGAGTGCGGGCGCCTACAAGGATTTCACGCCCGGCCACGAACACCAGTTCATCGAGCGGCAAATCGATTTCTACAGCGGTGAAATGTTCCTGCGCGACGGCGCCGAGTTGAAGAAAGTGCCGAAACCGGACGACGCGACGGCATTCACCGTGCGCGACCAGCTGGTCATCACCCTGCGCTCGGACTGGAAAGTGAACGGCAAGACCTATGCGCAAGGTTCGCTGCTGGCGACGGATTTCAAGGCCTTCATGCAGGGCAAGCAGGAACTGGAAGTGCTGTACGCGACCACGGCCACGTCTTCGCTGGACAATGTCACGGCGACGAAATCGGCCATCCTCGTGACGACCCTGGACAAGGTCAAGAACCGCCTGACGGAACTGCGCCACGTGAACGGCAAGTGGCAGCGCCGCGCCGTCGATGCGCCGAAACTGGGCACCCTGGCCGTCAGCGCGCTCGATCCCGTCGATTCGGACCAATACTTCCTGACGGTGACCGACTTCCTCAATCCGACCACCCTGTACCTGGCCACGGCGCAGAGCGACAAGCGCACGAAAATCAAGTCGCTGCCCGCCTACTACGACGCGGCGCCATACAAGGTGGAGCAGTTCGAATCGACATCGAAGGATGGCACCAGGGTGCCGTATTTCGCCATCATGTCCAAGAAGACGAAGTTCGACGGCAGCAACCCCACCGTGCTGTATGGCTATGGCGGCTTCGAAGTGTCGCTGAAACCCAGCTACAGCGGCACCACGGGCGTGGCGTGGCTGGAAAAAGGCGGCGTGTACGTGCTGGCGAATATCCGCGGCGGCGGCGAATTCGGCCCCCGCTGGCATCAGGCGGCATTGAAGGAAAACCGCCAGCGCGCGTATGACGACTTCATCTCGGTGGCGCAAGATCTGATCAAGCGCAAGGTCACCAGCCCGCGCCACCTGGGCATCATGGGCGGCAGCAATGGCGGCCTGCTGACGGGCGCCGTACTGGTGCAGCGTCCCGACCTGTTCAACGCCGTCGTCAGCCAGGTGCCGCTGCTCGACATGCGCCGCTATAACAAGATGCTGGCGGGCGCCTCGTGGATGGGAGAGTACGGCGACCCGGACGTGCCGGAACAATGGGCTTACATCAGCAAGTACTCGCCTTACCAGAACGTCTTCAAGGACAAGAAATATCCGCGCGTGCTGTTTACCACTTCGACGCGCGACGACCGGGTCCACCCTGGCCATGCGCGCAAGATGGTGGCGAAGATGGAAGAGCAAGGCCACGACGTGCTGTACTGGGAAAATACGGAAGGCGGCCACGCGGGCGCCGCCAACAACGACCAGCAGGCGCTGATGTGGGCTCTGACCTACACCTTCCTGCTGGAGCAGCTGAAGTAATGGGGTGGTGTCGGATTACGTCTCCCGCCAATCCGACCTACCCGGCCTGCCAGGCTGCAGGATTGCCTACTTCGCCTGCGCGCTGGGGCGTTCGGCGATGCGGTCGCGGTAAGCCTGCAGGTTGGACAAGCCTTCCGCACCGGGACGGTACTTCATCAGGCCGCGCGCAAATTCCAGCGCACAAAACGCCGTGATGTCGGCAATCGTGAACCGTTCGCCGGCGATGTACGGCTGGCTGCCCAGCACCTGGTCCAGCCATTGCGCCGTTTCGCGCAGCTTGCCCGCCTGCGCCGCGGCGAAATCGGGAAACTGCGGGTTTTCCAGCGCCACCAGGGCCGGATGGCCGTGGCGCACCCAGTTGGCGGTGGCGCTGAACAAATGCAGTTCCACGCGGCGGTCGGCCATTTCGATGAAGGCGCGTTCCTCGAAGCCTTCGCCCATCAGGTTCGGCTGCGGCTGCAAGCCTTCAAGGTAGGTGCAGATGGCGCGCGTCTCGGTCAGCACGCGCCCGTCCGCCAATTCCAGCACGGGCACGCGGCCCAGCGGGTTTTTCGCCAGGAAGGCGGGATCACGGTGCTGCCCCGCCATCAGATCGAGCGCCACTTCCTCGATGCCGGTGATGCCCTTCTCGGCGATGAACATGGTGACGCGGCGTGGATTGGGCGTGCGGGGGCTGATAGTCAGTTTCATGTGCAGGTCTCGTCTCGTTGTCGTGGTGGATGGTGGTTGACAATCAGGTGCGGCACCAGCCTGTGGCAATGCAGTCAGGCGCCCATCATACCAGCGCACCGTCGTGGTGCGGCGCTCCTGGCGCGTTGACTTTGCCCCCATTTCCACTTAGATTGCTGTACGGGAACGCTGGCTTCCAGTTCCAGCGATGTCCCCCAACCGCCATCAACGCTCGCAGCCTACCCGGCCGGCGGGCGTTTTACCCATGAACGAAGGGCATACCATGCATCGCACACCGACTCCGCGTTTCCGCCGCAGCCATCTGGCCGCCGCCGTCCTGGCGCTGACCGCCGTCACCGGCTTCACCCCGGGCCACGCTGCGCCCGCCGCCAAATACGCGTCGGCCAGCCACGCCCTTGGCACCACCACGCAGCTGCCGCGCGGCGTCACGCCTTTGCACTACATCCTGTCGATCACGCCGGATGCCGCCGCCTCGACCTTCAAGGGCGAAGCCGCCATCAAGGTGGCCGTCGACACGCCAACGGCCAGCATCACCTTCAATGCCTTGAACCTGGCGTTTGCCGCCGCCGCCATCGAAGGCGCGGGCGGCAGCAAGCAGGTGACGCGCAAGATCGATATCGATGCGGACAAGCAGACGGCCACCGTGCATTTTGCCGAGCCGCTGGCCAAGGGCGAGTACCTGTTGCGCATCGACTACACCGGCAAGATCGGCACGCAGGCGACGGGCCTGTTCTCGCTCGACTACGATACGCCGCAAGGACGCCAGCGCGCCCTGTACACGCAGTTCGAGAATTCGGATGCGCGCAGCATGCTGCCATCGTGGGATGAACCGGACTACAAGGCCACCTTCGCGCTGGACGTGGTCGTGCCGAGCAACCAGATGGCCGTCGGCAACATGCCGATCGCCCGCAGCGAAGAGCTGGGCAATGGCAAGAAGCACGTGTATTTCGCCACCACGCCGCGCATGTCGACCTATCTGCTGTTCTTCGGCCTGGGCGACTTCGAGCGCGCCACGGCCATGAGCGACGGCACGGAGATAGGCGTCATCACGAAGAAGGGCGCGCTGGCGCAAAGCCGCTTCGCGCTCGACGAATCGGCCGCCCTGCTGCGCGAATACAACGATTATTTCGGCGTGCGCTATCCGCTGCCCAAGCTCGACAACATCGCCGCGCCGGGCCGCAGCCAGTTCTTCGGCGCCATGGAAAACTGGGGCGCCGTCTTCACCTTCGAATACGGCCTGCTGCTCGACCCGACCATCTCGACGCAGACCGACAAGGAAAACATCTACACCACCCTGTCGCATGAAATGGCGCACCAGTGGTTCGGCGACCTAGTCACCATGCGCTGGTGGGACGACCTGTGGCTCAACGAAGGTTTTGCGTCGTGGATGGAAAGCCGCACCACGGAGCGTCTGCACCCGGAATGGAACACGGCCCTGTCCAACGTGGGCGGACGCGAATCGGCGATGAGCCAGGATGCGCTGCGCACCACGCACCCGGTGGTGCAGCGCATCGCCACCGTGGAACAGGCCAGCCAGGCCTTCGACGGCATCACCTACCAGAAGGGCGAAGCGGTGATCCGCATGCTCGAAGCGTACGTGGGCGCCGACACGTGGCGCACGGCCGTGCGCAGCTACATGCGCAAGCATGCGTATGGCAATACGGTGTCGGACGACCTGTGGCGCGAAGTCGATGCGGCCGCGGGCAAGCCCGTCAGCGCCATCGCCCATGACTTCACCCTGCAACCGGGCGTGCCGATGATCACCGTCGGCGCAGCCGTGTGCAGGAAGGGCAGTACGCGCGTGACCCTGACGCAGACGGAATTTTCCAAGGATCAGCCGGACAAGAAGCCGCTGTCGTGGAAAGTGCCGGTGATCGCTTCGACGGTCGGCAACGGCAAGCTGGCCAAGGTAGTGATCAAGAATGGCAAGGCGACCCTGAACGTGCCCGGTTGCGGCGCCTTGCTGGTAAACGCGGGCCAGAGCGGCTACTACCGCACCCTGTACGCGCCAGCCGGCACGCACGCGCTGGCGGGCAGCTTCGCACGCCTGGCGCCGATCGATCAATTGGGCTTGCTGGCGGACAGCCAGTCGCTGGGCATGGCGGGCTTGCAAGACCCGGCGGCTTTCCTGGAACTGGTGAAGGCCACGCCGCTGTCGGCCGATCCGCAAGTGCTGGGCCGCGTGGCCGGCTCGCTGAACGGCCTGTATGAGCAGTATGCGGGCGATAGCGCGGAAAGCAAGGCGCGCCAGCAGGCTTTCGGCCGCTTCGCCATGGCGCGCCTGGCGCCGATGATGGCGCAGACGGGCTGGGAAGCGCGCGCGGGCGAAGCGTCGAGCGTGGCGACCCTGCGCGGACGCCTGATTTCCATCCTCGGCGACATGGGCGAGCCGGGGGTGATCGCCGAAGCGCGCCGCCGCTACGCGGCCAGCGAACAGGATCCGGCCGCCATGCCTGCGCCGCTGCGCCGCACCATCCTGGGCGTGGTGGCGCAGCATGCGGACGCCGCCACCTGGGAGCAGCTGCACGCCAAGGCGCAGCAGGAAAAGACGCCGCTGGTCAAGAACCAGCTGTACGACTTGCTGGCCTCGACCGACGATGCGGCCCTGGCGCAGCGGGCGCTGGCGCTGGCGCTGACGGATGAACCTGGCGTGACCAACAGCCCGGCCATGATCTCGCGCGTTTCGCGCAGGCATCCTGAACTGGCCTTCGACTTCGCGCTGGCGCACCTGGAGCAAGTCAATGCGCGCATCGACGCCAGTTCGCGCAGCCGCTACTTCCCGCGCCTGGCGGCCGGTTCGGCGCAGCCGGAAATGATCGCCAAGCTGGAAGCGTATGCGCAGGCCAACCTGCCGGCCAGCGCGCGCGGCGACGCCGACAGTTCCGTGGCCGGCATCAAGTACCGCATCAAGGTGCGTGCCGAGCGCCTGCCGGCCGTCGATGCGTGGCTGGCCAAGCAAACGGGCTAAGCTCCCGCGCCCGGCGCCGCAGTACGGCAGCGCCGGGCATTTTCCAGCCCTGTACGAAAATCCGGGCAAAAAAAACCGGCTTCGCAAAGTGCGGTAGCCGGTTGAAACGCTGTTTCAGAGCGCAGGGATAAAGCAGGAAAACACATGAAAAAGTGGAAATCGTGCCGGTCATTGAGGTGTCCGGCAACCTTGCGCCCGGGGTTTCCGTGCGCCATGTATCCACTATGCCAGCCCTTGCCGGAAACAGGCTTAGGACTTCATTAAATCCCCGCCCGATCCCCGCATTTCCCCTGTCCCACCCTGCAATCATTACTATAAAACAAGTTTTACATATCTGGTGCCGATGGTTGAGCTCACCGGCTAAGCTGTTGAGTCATGCCTGCATCCTATCGCTCCCGGAGCGTAGTGATTTGCGCATTGCATGCTGTGTGCCAACAAAAGCATCATAACAGCGCCATATGACCGCCTTATGACGTAGCTCTAACAATGCACGCGCGCCGCCGCGCGGATCGCGTACTATTCCCCCATCGCCCTTGCCTCGTACGCCCATGCCCAGCCAGAACCACCGCCTGAAGTCAACCATCCGCACCACTTTCCTGCTTACCTGCGCCGTGCTGGCGTCCTGCACGCCCTTGCCGCCGGCCCCTGCACCGGCCGCCCCTGCCGCCATGCAAGCGCCAGCGTGGCAACAGCAGGGCGTGCAGGTGCTGCACATCGTCCCGCAAGAATCCCTGCTGACCATCACCGTGCGCCGCGGCGGCGCGCTGGCGCGGCTCGGACATGACCACGTGATCGCCAGCCGCAGCCTGCAGGGCGTGGTGGCGCCTGCGCCGGGTCGCGCCGCCTTTCAGTTCCGGCTGGACGAGATGAGTGTGGATGAAGAAAGCCTGCGCCAGGCGGCCGGCTTGACGACGACGCCGTCGGCCGACGCCATCGCCGGCACGCGCCACAACATGCTGGTGCGCGTGCTCGAGGCGGAACGCTATCCGTGGGTGCGCATCGACGCCCGGCGCACGGGCAACAAGGAAGTGCTCGAGGCCGACATCACCCTGCATGGCGTGACGCGCACGGTGCAGCTGCCGGTGCGGATCGAACAAGCGGCCGATGGACGCCGCCTGCAAGCCAGCGGCAGCCTGCTGCTGAAACAGAGCGACTTCGGCATCGTGCCCTTCGCCGTCCTGGGCGGCGCCATGGCCGTGCAGGATCAGATGGAACTGGCGTTTCGCATCACCGCCCGGCAAGACGTCAGCGCGCCAGGATCAGGCGCAAGCCCAGGCCGATGAAGATGGTGCCGGCCACGCGGTCCAGCCACAGGCCGGCGCGCGGGCGGCGGTTGAGCCACTTGCCGACGGCGCCGGAAAAATAGCCGAGCAGGCCGAACAGCACGCAAGCCTGCGCCGTGAAGACCAGGCCCAGCTGCGCCGTCTGCCAGCTGGCATTGCCCTGGCCAGCAACGATGAACTGCGGCAGGAACGAGAGGAAAAACAGCACGACTTTCGGATTGATACTGTTGGCAAACAAGCCCTTGCCGAACAGGCGCAGCAAGGACTCGTCGGGCAAGGCCGCCGCACCATCGACCCTGGCGCCGCCACGGCTGCGCAAGGCGCCGATGCCCAGCCACACGAGGTACAGGCCGCCAGCCACTTTCAGCAGGGTAAATGCGGTGGGCGAGGCGGCCAGCAGGGCCGACACGCCGATGGTCGCCAGCACGGTGTGCGTAAGGCAGCCGAGGGCGCAACCGAGGCCGAACGCCATGCCCTGGCGGCGCCCGCGCGACATGCCGACGCCCAGCACCATCAGGTTGTCGGGGCCGGGACTGGCGGTAATGACGACGGCGGCGGCCAGGAAGGCCAGGAACTGGTCAGGACTGAGCATGAATATCTCGCAAGCAAAAGGCGCCATGATACCGGAGCGCTCGCCATGCCGGCAGGACATGAAATTGCCCGTGTGCCACCGAGAGTCGATTAAAATGGCTACTCCACAGCAAACGGCGTTGCCGCCATTTCCCGCGCGACCATCACCAAACCCATCGATGCCAGCCCACCCGCCCCCATCCAGCCACCGCGCTTCCAGCTCCCGCGTCAGCGCCTGGCTATGCGGCTGGCCGCTTCTGTTCAGCTTGCTGATCAGCCTGCTGGGCCTGGCGGGTGCGGCGCAGGCGACACCCTTGCCCCTGAACAAACAAGGCATCCAGCACCTGGGCAACGGTGGGCAACTGTTTCTCGCCGGAAGTGAGGCCGCACCTGCCGATGCGGCCGCCCTGCCCGCCTGGCTGGCGCGCCAGCGCCCGGCCGAACAGGTCGACCTGTTCGGCGGCGCCTACTGGCTGCATGCGCAAGTGCGCAACGACAGCAGCGTAGCGGCCTGGGTCATCGACCCGAACGATACCCTGATCGACCTGGTCGATCTGCACGTGTATGGCCCCGGGCCACAGACGGCGCCGCAGACCCTGCTGACGGGCTACCAGCGTCCGCACGAATATCTACTGCACTACGGCAGGAACGTGCAGCTGGCACCGGGCGCCACATATGACATCCTGATCCGCTTTTCCAGCCCCTACTATGCACGCGCGCCCATGTTCGGCGTGAAGACGCAGCAGGATTACCGCAAGCTGGTAGGCAAGGAAAACTTCCTGATGGTGGCATCCATCGGCGCCCTGCTGGCGCTGGGCCTGTTCAATTTCTTCATCTTTTCCATCACCCTGGAAAAAGCCTCGGCCTATTACGCGCTATATGTGCTGACCTATGGCCTGGCCTGGGCCATGACCTTCCACGTCTTTGCCGACCTGTTCGACTGGCACATGCTGCAGCTGCATTACGTGCCGTTTTTCCTGCTGCCCGTCTTCAGCACCCTGTTCTACACGCATTTCCTGCGCCTGCGCGACTACTCGCCCCTGCTGTACCGGATCAGCAAGGTCAACCTGGTGTTGCCCTTGCTGTTCCTGCCCAGCTGCTTCTTCGCCCTGTCGTATGCCCACACCCTGGCCACCATCGCCATCAGCATCTGGATGCTGCTGGCGCTCATCTGCGGCATCGTCGTCTGGTGCCGCGGCTACCAGCCGGCGCGCTTCTTCGTGCTGGCCTTCGTCGCCCTGATGCTGCCCGGCTTTCTGATCCTGCCGGCCAACCTGGGCCTGATGCCCGCCATGGTGGCCAACGCCCAGCTGGTGACACTGCTCGGCGGCACCTTCGACGGCTTGCTGCTGGCGTTTGCCCTGGCCGACCAGATCCGCCTGCTGCGCAACAACCTGGAACAGCGCGTGCAAGAACGGACTTTGGCGCTCACCCTCAGCAACGACGCGCTGCTGAAGGCCAAGGAGCACGCGGAAGTGGTCAGCCGCCACCGCATCGATTTTCTGTCCGCCATGAGCCACGACATCCGCACGCCGCTGGCCGGGGTCATCGGCATGCTGAAATTCGCCCTGCGCGACCAGTCTGTACGCGGCCGTACGCAGGAATACCTGCGCATCGGCCTGCACAATGGCGTGTCGCTCTTGACCATCCTCAACGACATCCTCGATTTCTCGAAGATCGACGCGGGCAAGCTGACCCTGGAAACCGTGGACTTCGACCTGCTGGCGCTGATCGGCGACGCGGCCGGCATCGTGCAGGGCCAGGCCGATGCGAAAAGCCTGCTGCTGCGCCGCGAACTGGCGCTGGACCTGCCGCGCTACGTGCGCGCGGACCCCACGCGCCTGCGGCAAATCCTCATCAACCTGCTGGGGAATGCGCTGAAATTCACGGCCAATGGCGAAGTGCTGCTGGAAGTGCGACGCGCCCGCACGCCGCCGCGCCACGATGGCCGCAGCGCCATCGAATTCATCATCAGCGATACGGGCCCCGGCATCGACGCGGACACCTTGCCGCGCTTGTTCCAGAAATTCGAGCAGGCCGACCATTCCACCACGCGCCGCTACGGCGGCACGGGCCTGGGCCTGGCCATCTGCAAGGAACTGGTCGAACTGATGGGTGGCACGATCGGCGTGGAAAGCCGCGTCGGCATCGGCTCGCGCTTCCATTTCACCTTGCCGCTGCAAGACGGCAGCGCGCCGGCGGCCGACGCGCGCCGGCCCGCACGCCACGCGCGCCACGCCTGCCGCCTGCGCATCCTGTGCGCCGAAGACGTGCGCACCAACCAGATCATCATCGGCACCCTTCTGGAAGGCATGGGGCATGACGTAACCATCGTGGAAAACGGCGAACAGGCGCTGCGCGCGCTGGGATCCGGCGCCTACGATTGCGTGCTGATGGATGGCCGCATGCCGCTGATGGATGGCGAACAGGCCGCGCGCCTGATCCGCGACGGCGGCAACGCCCAATTCCCCATTCCCGACGCGCACATCCCCATCCTCGCGCTGACGGCCAACGCCAGCGAACATGACCGGCAACGCTACCTGGCCGCCGGCATGGACGACTTCCTCAGCAAGCCGGTCGACGAAGCGCTGCTGTTCGAGAAAATCGACGCCATCATCGACCTGCTGCTGGCGCGCGGCCACGCGCTGCCGCCTGCCACGCCCACCGAAGACGACGCCCTGGCGCGCCAGTTCGGTCTGGAAGGCGCCGCCGACGAGCCACCCGCGCCGGCCGATCCCATGACGGCGCCCGTGCACATCCTGCCGCTGGCAGGCCTGTCGCCGCAGCACTTGCAGCGCATCGCGCAAGCGTTCCTGACGGAAGCGCCGCGGCGCCTGGACCTGGCCTGCCACGCCGTGCGCGACGGCAACGCCAGCGCTGCCGCTGCCGCCTTCCACGCCTTGAAGGGCAGCGCCGGCTATCTGAGCCGCCCTACCCTGCACGGCCTGTGCCACCAGATGGAAACCCTGGCATCGAACGGCCAGCTCGATAACGTGGAGCAGTTCCTGCCGCAGCTCCAGGCGGCGCTGGATGCGGCACGGCGCGACCTGGAAGCTCAGCCTGCCGGCTGAGCCATCCAGCCATGCGCCCGCAGCCACGCCAGCAGCAGCTGCGGCCAGGCGGCCGGCTCGCTGCCCGGCTTGCCCAGGCCCCAGCCATGGCCGCCGTGCTGGAACAAATGCAGCTCGACGGGCACGCCTGCGCGGCGCAGGGCTGCTGCCATCAGCCGGCTGTTCTCGGGCGGGGAAATGGGATCGTCCAGCGCCTGCGCGATGAAAGCGGGCGGCGTGCGCGCATCGACATGCAGCTCCACCGACAAGGCGTCGCGCGCCGCCTGCGTGGGATGGGCGCCCAGCAACTGCTTCTTCGCGTGCGTCGTGTCGAATGGCGCTTGCATGGTCAGCACGGGGTACAGCAACACGGCAAAGTCGGGCCGCGCGGAGACGCCATCCATGGCGTCGACGGGCGCGTAGCGGGAAGCGTCAGGCTGCACGGCCGTCATGCCGGCCAGGTGCGCGCCGGCGGAAAAACCGAGCATGCCGATGCGCGCCGGATCGATGCCCCACTCGGCCGCCCGCGCGCGGATCACGCGCATGGCGCGCTGGCCATCCTGGAATGGCGCGGCCACCCCGCCGCCTTCGCGTGGCAAGCGGTACACAAGCTCAAACGCCGTGATGCCCTGCGCCTGCAGCCAGTTGGCGGCCGGGCCGCTCTCCTTGCCTGCCTCGATATGCGCATAGCCGCCGCCGCTGGCAAGCAGGATGGCCATGCCGTTCGGCTGCGCCGGGCGGTGCGCGATCAGATACGGTTGTTCGACCTGCGTGATGGAGCCCTTGGCGCTGTCGCGCTGCGGCCCAGGCGCCGCGCCATCGGGCGGCGCACCGGGCCACAGCACAATCGCGCCGGCCGGCGCGGCGCCCGCGTGCAGGTGGACAAGGAAAAGACTCAACAGCATCAGGCGTTGCATGGCTCGCTCGCGCAGGGAACAATGAAACGCCATCATAGCGAAATACCTAAAAATCCGTCTCCCCCTGGATCACGGCCGGATAGCCCGTCATGGCACGCGAGGTCTGCATGCCGGCCATCACGGCCGCCTCCACGCAGCCCGCATTGATGCCCGTCTTGATCCAGTCGCCCGTGAGGAACAGGTTGCTGAAACCCGACTGGTCGGTGGCCAGCCGGTACTGCGTGCTGCCCACCACCGACATCACGTAGCGCTCGGACGGGTCGACATTCGCGCGCCAGTACTGGCTGTCGAAGCGCGCCGGCCCCGCCCCCTCCTTCGCATCGACCAGCCATTGCCACGGAAACGCGCCCGGCCCGCCCGCCTCGGGCCACAGCGCGCCGATCTCGCGCTCCAGCTGATGCAGCGCGCCCTGCTTCGCCCTGGCCGCGCAGCGGGCCGGAAAATCCGTGTCGGTGACGGGCGGGTAGCTGTCGACGGGGAAGGCGCTGCAAAAATACGAGACATTTTTCGGTTCATGCCCCACCGGCCAGTCTTCGTGCGCCAACAATTGGTCCATCGGCGCCCATGTGTCGTACGGCTCCGTGAAGGCCGACAGCACCGGCTGCTGGCCTTTCGGTTGCGTGGTCCAGCCCATCTGACGCAAATCCTTGTTGAGCCACACCTGGTAGGCTTGCGTGGCCACGGTTTGCACCTTGTCGGCCGCCAGCTGCAGGGCCGGGCTTTGCGCCAGCAGTTGCGGGCACAGGGCCTGCAGCGAACCGATGGAAATGCCGAACACCACCTTGTCGAAGTCGACGCCCTTCTTCAATACCGTGGCGGGCAGTTGCCGGCCGAACGCTTGCTGGTACTGCTGCGGCCAGTCGCTCCAGTACGACTCCAGGTTGACTTCCTGCGCTTGCAGCAGGGCCGCTTGCGCTGGATCAAGCTGCGCATAATCGGGCGCGCTGGGCCAGCAAGCCAGTCCCTTGACGTCCACCAGCGGCGCGTAGCCGGCGGCGGGGTCCTTCAATTGCACCTGCTGCGTGATGCGGATGCTGTCGATGTCGCCCGCGCCCGGCACCAGCTCTTCCACGCGCTGGAAGAATTTGAACTCCACGCCGCGCTTGCGCAGCACTTCATACAGCGGCGTGAAAATCGTGTCGCCCATGCCGGCCTGCATCTTGAACATGATGCCGCCCTTGTAGGCCAGGCCGATGCGCGCCATCGCCCGCAAGAGCGTTCCCGCCTCGATGTTCGGCTTCGCAAAATCGCCGCCCTCGTAGGCGAACACCAGGTCATAGAAGCCGCGCACGGGCGCCGAATTGACGCTGAACTGCTCGTCGCCGCCATGTTTTTTCAGCCAGGCGCGGAAGTCGATATCGTTGATGACGTCGAAGCCGTTCTTGAACACGCCATCCTCGAACATGCCCTTCATGACCGTGATGCCCAGGTCCAGGCAAATGAACAGGCGACGCAATTCATCGTCGCCGTCGATCAGGGCGCGGTAGCGCAGGCGCAGCCACGCGCGGATGCCGTTCAGGGTACTGGCCAGCAGTTGGTGGCGCCCCTGGTCGTGGCGCGTGGAATCGGGCGCCAGGTCGGCTACCAGCGCCACCAGCGCGCCCACGGACAGGCCCACGTCCAGGCCCAGTTCATCGGCCTGCCCCACCACTTCGTCGGCCAGCCGGCGCAGCCAGCCCGGCCACACGCCTTCGCCTTGCGACGCGCTGGCGCGCACGATGCGCGCGTCGGCGTCCGCCACTTGCCGGATCTGGCGGATCCACTGCTCGATCCAGCCCACCATGGCGATGGCCATCTGCCACAGGGTGATGTCTTCGCCGCCCTCGCCCGGTTCGCCCGGCAAGGTGGGAAAGACGATGGACCAGTTGCGCCACTTGCCCTTGACGTCTTCCGACAAGGCCACGTAATCGTGCTGTTTGAAAGCGTCGCGCCAGGTGGCCAGCGGTGCGCCGGGCGGACGCTCCAGGCTCGCGTACGCTTCCTTGATCATCTTGAAGGCGTTCGCGTAGAAGCCGAACCAGATGTGCAGGCCGTGTTCCTCGATGCGCTGGCCCACCTGTGCATTGCGCCCGCTGGCCCCCTTGCCGCCCAGGCGCCAGCCCAGCTGGTAGACGGTGATGGCATGCCGGTTTTGCCAGCCCGGCTGGTTCGTCAGATAATACGCCGTGGTCATGGCCGCCACGCCGCCACCGAGGATGGCGATCTTTTCCGGCGCGATGCGGGAATTGTCGACCAGCTCCTCGCCCGGCATGGCCGTGAAATCGAAATTCACCTGGAACGGCAATATCGCCGCCTGCGGCCCCAGTTTGAGACCCAGGGTCTGGTCCAGCGGGAAGCTGTCGAACGCGTGCAGCGTGCATTCATACTCGTAGCCGAGCAGGCGCGCGCTGTGCAGGCGGTTGATCTCGGCGGGCGCGGCCACCAGGGCCTGGTACACGGCTTTCACGCCGGCGCTGTCGGGGAATTGCTTGAGGAAAATCTGGTCGATGCGGGGGTTGCGCAGCAAGGACAAGATATCGGCCCAGCCGGCCTGGTCCATGTCGAAGAAATCGGGGATGGAGAGGAAAATCTGGAACGCCTGCTCGATGAGTTCCAGGAAACTGTTGACGCTCTTGTGCTGCCCTGTCTGCACGGTGGCGTTGACTTCCAGCAACGGATGCAGGGCCAGTTTCGTTTCCGGCGAAAAATGCTGGAAGCCCTTGGCAGCCACGGAACAGCGCAGCGGCTCGCTGCCGGCGGCGGGAATCTCGTAGTCGCACAGGTATTTCGGATAGCCGAACAGCTCGCGCCCGTTGATCAGGGCCATCGCGTCATCGACGAAGATATGGCACGGATACCAATAGATATGCGCAAGCTTGCCCTGGACATCCATCTGGCCCACCATGATCCAGGTGACGATGTCGACTTCCGTGATCCAGCCCTTGGCCTGGTCGACGGGGTTGGCGGAGTCCGCATGGTTGACGCGCGTAAACGTCAGCATGACATACGGCGACAGGGCTTTCAGGGTCATCTTGCTGCCCGCCACCTGGTTCAGGGTGGTATTCACGGTCGCTTGCAGTTTCGCCAGCTCGCCCCTGACGAAATAACCGTACATTTCCGACTGTTTCAATTGCAGCGGCGAGTGCATCATCACCGAACCGCCCTGATAGATATACGAAGGTCTTGCCGAAGGTGTCGCCGTCATTGCCCTGTCCCCTTTAAGTTTCAGTCAAACAAGATTTCTACAGTGTATTTGAGAAATATCAATGAATGATATGAAATAAATTAAAGGATTTGCCAAGATGCATAGGCTTGGAGGCGATCCCGGCAGAAAGCCGCTTGCGCACGGCAGCCGGGGCAAGCCCATGCCATCGGGTGTACGATGAAGCATCTTGAGCATTCCGAGCACCATGCCATGGCAATGATTACCACCGACTACGTTTCCACCTATTCAGGCAACCGTTTTTATCCCTTGCGCCCGCATATCGACAAGGTAGCCATCGAGGACATCGCCCACGGCCTCGCCTACCAGTGCCGCTTCAATGGGCAGACGCAGGTGTTTTACTCGGTCGCCCAGCACAGCCTGATCGTCGCCGGACTGGTGCCACCCCATTTGCGCCTGGCCGCCCTGCTGCACGACGCGGCCGAAGCCTACCTGGGCGACATGGTGAAACCCTTGAAAGTGTTGCTGCCGGAATTTGCCGTACTGGAAGACAAGGTCAGCGCCATCATCGCCGCCACGTATGGGCTGGATTTTTCCGATTACGCGCCCATCAAGCGGGCCGACCTGATCGCGCTGGCCACGGAAAAGCGCGACCTGATGCCGCACTCGGCCGAACGCTGGGCTTACCTTGACGGCATCGCCCCCTTGCCCGGTATAATCGAGGCCATGGGTCCGGCCGAAGCCAAGCAGCGCTTCCTGCATGCCTTTGCCCAACTGGGCGGGCTTGGGCTGGCCGCATGAATGCTTCCACCCCGCCGTACGAATCGGCGCTAAGCCCCGGTTTTTTCACGGCTCTTTTAGATATCCACAGCAACTGTGGATAAAGTTGTTGATAAGCCCCTCTTGACAAGCCGCAACGCCAGTATTGATGCGGGTTTCAATAATTTGCTGATTTCACAGGCAATTTTTTACCCCAATGAAATCAATGACTTGCAATCATGAATTTGCGCTAGCGCAAACTTAATCTGCCACCATGAAAATATATTTTTGCTGTGCATAAGCCGATGTGGCGCGAGGCCGTCTTGCTTGAACAGCATTGTTTTGACAAACCCCGCAGACTGGCATAGTGTGGAGTAGCGAGTACGATCAACGGTGGATAAACGCATGAATATAGATAGCGATAGCGCCGCCAAGGAGGCGGACGAACCCGACTGGCTGGTCGACGAACCGCTGGGACGGACAGACGCGGCGGCAGAACCGTCCACCGCGGCGCCTTGGCGCGTGCTGATTGTCGATGACGATGTCGACGTGCATGTGGTGACCAAGTTCGCCCTCAGCCAGGCCAGCTTCCAGGGACGCAGGCTGAGCTTTTTGCACGCGTATTCGGGCGCCGAGGCGCTGGCCTTGCTGCGCAGCACGCCTGATATCGCCGTGGTGCTGCTCGATGTCATCATGGAAACCCAGGATGCCGGGCTGCAAGTGGCGCGCCAGGTCCGCGAAGAACTGCACAACAGCGCCGTGCGCATCATCCTGCGCACGGGCCAGCCAGGCCAGGCCCTGGAACACCGCATCATCATCGATTACGACATCAACGATTTCTGGTGCAAGACCGACCTCACCACGCGCAAGTTGTTTACCACCGTGATCGCCTCGCTGCGCACCTATGCCACCTTGCGCGAAGCGCAGCAGCAGGTTACCGAACTCGCTGCCGCCCTGGCCCAGTGCGGCGACACGCCGGCGGCGCCGGCCAGCGGCACGCCCTGACCATCGGCCGCTACTTTCAGTCATAAAAACAAGAACACTGGATAGGCATACAGGCTTGTGAAATGCCCCATTTTGGCCCATCTTGCCCGCCGATTGCATGGGTTGGGCGGCTCCCATTTCCTAAGTGGCGGATTGTTAAGCGCTTTTTCAGATATCCACACGGACTGTGGATATCTTTGTGGATAAGGGCCTATTGACAGGCCTCAAAGCCACAGCCCGTGCGGCTTTCAATAAACTGCTCAATCAAACAGCAAAAATAAAACACATTAAAATCAAGTACTTAGAAACTCACACATAATCACAAGAAAATTATTTCGCCAATTTCGTTAACTCATCATTTGTGCATAACTGAGCCGTAATGATCAATCCGACAACAGCGGATCGCGGCCTCCGGCAACACAGTTGCCGTGGGGATACTCAATGCACGGTCTGGCGGCGCTGCTCGGGATGCAGCAGCACGCGCTCGATCAGTTCCGGGGCGACATTGTATGACTTCAGGTATTCCAGTGCGCACAAGGTACTGAAGGCCGCCTGCACGGCGATGCCCAGATTGACGATATCGCACATCTTCTGGTCGACCCGGGCATGCAGCACCGCGGTTTTGACGGGCATATGCAGCGTTTCTGTGGAATGAGGCATGATGAACAACTCCTGCGAAGGGGACGGAGGGAGGAGACGGCGTAGCGGTGCGACCCGCGACAGCCCGGACAGGGACAGCGGTCATGTTGCCGATAAAAGTATTGCCGATAAACTCTCGATGTCAATGGCAGGGAAACATGAGCCACGGTTTTTTTCTTGCAGGCACAAGCGCAGCCGAAAGCGATGGACAAGCGCGATCGGCCACGGCGATAATCAGCCATGCCCTCCCCCTCCTCCATCCAGCCCGACCTGCCCCGCCCGCAGCCCGCCTCGCTTGCCGACCTGTTCTTCTCGTTCACCTGGCTGGCCCTGCAGGGATTCGGCGGCGTGCTGGCCGTGATCCAGCGCGAGATGGTCGAGCGCAAGCGCTGGCTGACGCAGGAAGAATTTCTGGAAGACTGGGCCGTGGCGCAAATCATGCCCGGGCCAAATGTCGTCAACCTGTCGCTGATGGTGGGCGGGCGCTATTTCGGTTTGAAAGGCGCGCTAACGGCGCTGGCCGGCATGCTGGCCGTGCCCCTCCTCATCGTGCTCGTGCTGGGCGTGCTGTACACGCGCTTTGGCGACAATGCGCAGATGGCGGGCGCCTTGCGCGGCATGGCGGCCGTCTCGGCCGGCATGATCGCCGCCACGGGCGTGAAACTGGCTGCCGCGCTGGGCAAGCATCCGCTGCCCTTGTGGCTGACCTTGTCCATCACCGTGCTCGGCGTGCTGATGGTGGCGATCTTCCGCTGGCCCCTGCTGTACATCCTGCTGGGCCTGGGCGGCATCGGCTGCCTGCTGACCTACCGAAAGCTGTCCGCATGAATCCGCCCTTGCAACTGGTGTTGAGCGCGGGCGACTGGCTGAACCTGTTCGGCCACTACCTGATGCTGTCGCTGATGTCGATCGGCGGCGCCATTTCCACCACGTCCGAAATGCACCGCTTCCTCGTCGAACAGCATGGCTGGCTGACACAGGCGCAATTCAACGAATCGATCGCCATCGCCCAGGCCGCGCCCGGCCCCAACGTGCTGTTCGTCGCCCTGATGGGCTGGAACGTGGGCATGAACGCGGGCAGCTACGCGGCGGCCTACCTCGGCGTGCTGGTGACCATGGTGGGCATCATGCTGCCCAGCACCACCCTCACCTACGTGGCGGCCCAGTGGGGCTACCGCAACCGCGACCTGCGCCCCGTGCGCGCCTTCAAGCAAGGCATGGCGCCCATCGTCGTCGCCCTGCTGATTTCCACGGGCATGATACTGGGCGGCGCCAACCATGACATCCGCACGGACTGGCCCCTGTGGAGCCTGTCCATCGTGGCTGGCCTGATCATCTGGCGCACGAAGATCCATTTATTGTGGCTGCTGGCGGCCGGCGCCGTGCTGGGCTGGTTCCAGCTCGTCTGACCTTACACGGCCAGGTGCCGCTTCACGTCCTCGCCATCCATCTGTTCCGCCTTGCCGCTGGCGACGACACTGCCGCGCGACAGGACGATGAATTCGTCGGCCAGTTCGCGGGCAAAATCAAAATACTGTTCGCACAGCACGATGGCCATGTCGCCCCGCTGTTTCAACAGGCTGATCACGCGGCCGATATCCTTGATGACGGAGGGCTGGATGCCTTCCGTCGGCTCGTCGAAGATGATCAGCTGCGGCTCGGCCAGCAGGGCGCGGGCGATGGCCAGTTGCTGCTGTTGCCCGCCCGATAAATCTCCGCCGCGCCGCTGCAGCATCTCCTTGAGCACCGGAAACAGTTCATATACGTGGGGATCGATGCGCGCAGCTTGCCGGCCGCCCTTGCTCGCCATACCCATCAGCAAGTTTTCCTCGACCGTCAGGCGCGCAAAGATGTCGCGGCCCTGCGGCACGTAAGCGATGCCCAGCTTTGCCCGGGCATGGGGCGCCAGCCTGGTGATGTCGCGTCCATGGAACACCACCTTGCCCTGCGCCACGGGCAGCACGCCCATCAGGCATTTCAGCAAGGTCGTCTTGCCCACGCCATTCCTGCCCAGCAAGGCCAGGCATTCGCCCTTGCGCGCCGACAGGTTGATGCCGCGCAAGGTGTGCGAAGAGCCATAGTATTGATTCAATTGTTCGACTTCCAGCATGCTTACCTTCCCAGATAGACTTCGATGACCCGCTCGTCCGCTTGCACCTCGTCCATGCGGCCCTGCGCCAGCACGGCGCCTTCATGCAGCACGGTGACGATGCCTTGCCGGGCAATCTCCGTCACAAAACCCATGTCGTGTTCGACCACCATGATCGAATGCTTGCCGCGCAATTCATTGAGCAACTCGGCCGTGCGCGCCGTTTCCGCATCCGACATGCCGGCCACGGGTTCGTCCAGCAAAATCAGCTGCGGCTCCTGCATCAGCAGCATGCCGATTTCCAGCCACTGCTTTTGCCCGTGCGACAGCAAACCCGCCGGCCGCGCCTCCTGGCCGTTGAGGCGGATCAGGCGCAATATCGCGTCGATCTTGCCTTCCTGCTCGGACGTGAGGCGCGCAAACAGGGTGGGCGCCACGCGCTTGTCCATCTTCATCGCCAGTTCCAGGTTGTCGAACACCGTGTGCTGCTCGAACACGGTGGGGCGCTGGAACTTGCGGCCGATGCCCGCGTGGGCGATCTGCGCTTCCGTCATGGTGGCCAGGTTCATGGTCTGGCCAAACCAGGCCGTGCCGGACGTGGGCCGCGTCTTGCCCGTGATCACATCCATCATCGTCGTCTTGCCCGCCCCGTTCGGGCCGATGATGCAGCGCAATTCGCCCACGGAAATATCGAGGCTGAGCTTGTTGATGGCCTTGAAGCCGTCGAAGGACACGCTGATGTCTTCCAGGTACAAAATGGCGCCATGCGTCGTATCGACGCCCTCGCCTTTCACGCGCGAGTACGTCGGCCCCGCTTCCGCGCTGGCCATGCCGGGCAACATGCGGATACTCATGCGGCCTCCTCTGCCATGGCGGCGGGTTTTTTACGTTTGAGCTTGTTCAGCACGCCCAGCATGCCCTGCTGCATGAACAGCGTGACGCCGATGAACAACAGGCCCAGCGCGAACAGCCACAGTTCCGGCAAGGCAGCCGTGAACCAGCTTTTCAAGCCGTTGACGGTGAAGGCGCCCAGGATGGGACCGATCAGCGTGCCACGTCCGCCCACGGCCACCCACACGACCATCTCGATGGAGTTCGCCGGCGACATTTCGGACGGGTTGATGATGCCCACCTGCGGCACGTACAGGGCGCCGGCGATGCCGCACAGCACGGCCGACAAGGTCCACACAAACAGCTTGAACCACAGCGGGTTGTAGCCGAGGAACATCAAGCGCGCCTCGCTGTCGCGCACGCCCTGCAGCACCCGGCCCAGTTTCGAGCGGACGATGGCACGCGCACCTATCAAGGCCGCCAGCAGGAAGGCCAAAGTCAGCAGGAACAGCACGGCCCGCGTGGCGGGCGCCGTGATGCTGTGGCCCAATATCGTCTTGAAATCCGTGAAACCGTTGTTGCCGCCAAAGCCAGTGTCATTGCGGAAGAACAGCAGCATGAAGGCATATGTCATCGCCTGCGTGATGATGGAAAAATACACGCCCTTGATGCGCGAGCGAAAGGCAAAGTAGCCAAACACAAAGGCGAGCACGCCCGGCACCAGCACGACGAGCGCCATGCAGTACCAGAAATGTTCCGTAAACGCCCAGTACCAGGGGTAGGTTTTCCAGTCGAGAAAGACCATGAAGTCGGGCAGGCTGCTGTGGTACTGGCCCTGGTCGCCGATGGCGCGCATCAGATACATGCCGTGCGCATACGCCCCCAGGGCAAAGAACACGCCGTGACCCAAGGACAAAATGCCCGTGTAGCCCCAGACGAGGTCCAGCGCCAGTGCGGCCAGCGCGTAGCACATGAACTTGCCCACCAGCGCCACCGTATAGGCGGACACGTGCAACGCATGCCCTTCGGCAAACGCCAGGTTAAAAACCGGCAACAGTGCCGCCAGCACCGTGCATCCGGCGATGGCCAGCCAGACGGGCCGCGTGAACAGGCCAGGCTTGATTTGATAGGAGGTAGTCATTCGACGCTGCGTCCCTTCATGGCAAACAGGCCCTGCGGCCGGCGCTGGATGAAAATGATGATGAACACCAGAATGGCGATCTTCGCCAGCACGGCGCCCGCCACCGGTTCGAGGAATTTATTGACTTCACCCAGGCCCAGTGCTGCGATCACGGTGCCGGCCAGCTGGCCCACGCCGCCAAGCACCACCACCATGAAGGAATCGACGATGTAGCTTTGGCCCAGATCCGGCCCCACATTGCCCAGCTGCGACAGGGCCACGCCACCGAGCCCCGCGATGCCGGAACCGAGACCGAAGGTCAGCATGTCGACCTTGCCCGTGGCCACGCCCACGCAATCGGCCATGCGACGGTTTTGCGTCACGGCCCGCACGAACAGGCCCAGGCGCGTCTTGTTCAGGATCAGCCACACGGCCGCCACGACGACGATGGCAAAGCCGATGATGGCCAGGCGGTTGTACGGCAGCACGAGGCCGCCCAGCACGGTGACGCCGCCCGACATCCAGGCGGGATTGGCCACTTCCACGTTTTGCGCGCCGAAGACCGTGCGCACGGCCTGCATGAGGATCAGGCTGATGCCCCAGGTGGCCAGCAGGGTTTCCAGCGGCCGGCCATACAGCCAGCGGATCACCGTGCGCTCCAGCATCACGCCCACCAGTCCCGCGACAAAAAAGGCGGCCGGCAAGGCGGCCAGCAGATACGCATCCTGCAAGCCAGGCAGGTAGCTGCGGAAGAACAGCTGGCACAGGTAGGTCGTGTAAGCGCCTATCATCAGCAATTCGCCATGCGCCATGTTGATGATGCCCATCAAGCCAAACGTGATGGCCAGCCCCAGCGCGGCCAGCAGCAGCACGCTGCCCAGCGAAATGCCGTAGAACACATTGCCGGCGAAGTCCATGCGCGCCACCCGTCCCTTGATCTGGCGCATGGTCTCGATGGCGGCCAGCTGCACGGCCTCGTCCGGCTCGCCGGCCTTGCCATCTGGTCCTTTCTCCAGCATGGCTTGCAGCGCGGGCAACAGGCGCGCATCGCTGCTGCCCGCCAGCGCCTGCACGGCGGCCTTGCGCGTGGCGGCGTCGGGCGCATGCAGGTTGGCGCTGGCGATCAGCACCTGCAATATCTGTTTGATGTCAGCATCGTTTTCCTGCGCCAGCGCAGTGCGGATCAGGGGGACCTGCGCGGGATCGACGGATTGCTGCAGCGCCTGCGCGGCGGCCAGGCGCGTGGCCCGCTCGGGCGCCAGCAGTTTCAACCCCGACAAGGCGCCCGCCACGGCCGCGCGCAAGCGGTTGTTGACCATCACGCCATCGATGCCATCGGGCAGCGGCACGCTCTGGCCGCTTGCCGGCTCATATGCCTGTTCACCGTCGACGATATACACCTTGCCGTCGGGGGCCGCATATAACTGATCGTCCTGCAAGGCTTGCAGTACACGGGCGGCCTCGGGCGTGGCCAGGGTGGCGATCTGGGCGACGGCCGCGATCCTGGTGTCGGGATCGTCGCCGGATAGCGCTTTGAGCAGATCGGGAGGGATGGCAGCCTGCGCGAACGAGGATAGCAACAGGCAGGCGAGGACCAGCAGTTTGGGGATGAACCTCATTGTAAGTTCCATGGAAAAACTGCACGGGGCGTGCGCTTACCCCAAAGGCGAGGACTGGGGTCGGACCCTGAGGGTCCGACCCCGGCATTTGCTGGTGGGTAATAGCGCCTACAACTTCTGCTTGCCCTCATTCCCCTTGATAAACGGGCTCCACGGCTGGGCGCGTATCGGTTCCTTGGTTTTCCACACGACATTGAATTGCCCGTCGGCCTTGATCTCGCCGATCATCACGGGCTTGTGCAAGTGGTGGTTGGTCGGGTCCATGGTCAGGGTAAAACCGGACGGCGACTTGACGCTCTGGCCGGCCATGGCGGCGATCACCTTGTCCGTGTCCGTCGATTTCGCTTTTTCCACGGCTTGCGCCCACATGTGGATGCCCACATAGGTCGCTTCCATCGGGTCGTTCGTCACGACAGAACCCGCGTTCGGCAGCTTTTGCGCCACGGCATACGCTTTCCACTGCTTGATGAAGGCCGTATTCACGGGGTTCTTGACGGATTCAAAGTAATTCCACGCCGCCAAGTGCCCCAGCAGGGGCTTGGTATCGATGCCGCGCAATTCTTCCTCGCCCACGGAAAACGCGACGACGGGCACGTCCGTGGCTTTCAAGCCCGCATTGCCCAGTTCCTTGTAGAACGGCACGTTGGAATCGCCATTGATGGTGGAAATGACGGCCGTCTTGCCGCCCGTGGAAAATTTCTTGATGTTGGCGACGATGGTTTGATAGTCGGCATGGCCGAACGGCGTGTAGACCTCGCTGATATCGCTATCCTTGACGCCTTTGCTTTTCAGGAAAGCGCGCAGGATCTTGTTGGTGGTGCGCGGATACACATAATCCGTGCCCAGCAGCACGAAGCGTTTGGCGCCGCCTCCATCCTTGCTCATCAGGTATTCCACGGCAGGAATCGCCTGCTGGTTCGGCGCGGCGCCCGTATAAAACACATTCTTTTCCAGCTCCTCGCCCTCGTATTGCACCGGGTAAAACAGCAGGCTGTTGAGTTCCTTGAACACCGGCAAGACGGATTTGCGGGACACGGATGTCCAGCAGCCGAACACGACAGCCACTTTATCCTGCGCCACCAGCTGGCGCGCTTTTTCCGCGAACAAGGGCCAGTTCGACGCGGGATCGACGACGACGGCTTCCAGCTTCTTGCCCAGCACGCCGCCCTCGGCATTGATCTCGGCGATCGTCATCAGCGCCACATCCTTGAGCGACGTTTCGGAAATGGCCATGGTGCCCGACAGAGAGTGCAAGATGCCCACCTTGATGGTGTCGGCGGCCAAGGCTGCCTGCATGGTGGTGGACATGGCCAGGGCCAGTGCGCCGGCGGCGGCCGCTTTCAGGATGATGCGTCGTGTCATGGGGACTCCTGTGATGGGTTCGTGGGGGTCGAGCTGGGTCTGCTATGTTGTTAAAGCAGAATGCATGCCAGCACCGGCAGGCGTCCGCCATGGTGCAAGCGGCGCTCGCCGCACGAAAAAAAACCTGGCTGCACAAGGACTGTGCAGCCAGGTTTCAAATTGCCGTAAAACGGTGCGCAGGACGCAGCAATCCCGGCATCAATCCTTGCGCGGAGCTCCACGCAGACGGCGCCAGCCCTTGCGGCCCAGCGGGAACAGCAGCACGAAAGCGATCAGCCACGGCAGAATGTAGGCCATGGCAGTGATGGCGTTGGCCACGCCTTCCGACAGGTTTTCCGTGAAATTGCCCAGCGCGCGCTTGACGGGCCGCCAGAACGATTGCCTGCCTTCGGCGCTGATGGCCACGTTCAACAAGTCCGTATCGATACGCTGCATCAATAGCGCATTGGCGGCCGTCGCCTGCTCCAGTTCCACTTGCACGGTGGCCAGTTCCTTGGTCACCTTGATGAGGGCATCGACGTTGGTGCCCGAGCGTTTTTCCAGGTCTTGCAATTGCGCCTGGTATTGCTTGAGCATTTCCAGGCGTTTCTTGCTGTCGAGCACGGGACGGCCCAGGTCTTCCACCTTGGTACCCTGGCTGGTGACGTCGCCTTCGGCCGCGACCAGCGCGACGAGCTTCTTGATGCCGGCCGGCTTGGCGCGCATGCTGATGCGCGCATGCACGTAGCGGCCGCTGTCGACGCTGGAATCGAGCAGCAGGCAGCCGTTTTCCGTATCGGCCTTGCAGGCGGCGACCACTTTTTCATACAGGGGCCGCACTTGCGCCTCGCGCGTATCGACGCTGACATTATGTTCATAGGCAAGGAACTCGCTGCCCTTTTCCTTGCCTTCGAGACGCGCGGCGCTCGACTGCCCGCCGCTCTCGCCCTTGCTGCCGCAGCCGGCCAGCAGCAACAGTCCAAACAGGCATATGGATATTTTTTTCATGATTTCTTTCTTTGGATTATTTTTGCAGCGGCAACAATTCGATATCGGGCAAGTGCGCCGCCACATCCTGCACGGTCGCATGGCAGGTCAAGGACGCCACCACCTGCGGCAACGGTTCCGGCCAGATTTCCGGCAAGTCGCGCTCTTCGGTCGCCAGCACGGGAAAGGCCAGCTGTTCCCGTGGCGGCGTGAAGGCGGCAGCGACGCCGGGCTTGTTGCCGCGCGCATCGATGCGGTACCAGCCGAACTCCTGCAGATGCACGGCATTCAAGCCATGCAGGCAGAACGGCGGCCCCACCTCGCCCACGGCCAGGCGCTGGTAGCACAGGCCGGCAGGAATGCCGTTGGCGCGCAGCAGCGCCGCCAGCAGATGGCTCTTCGCATAGCAATAGCCCGTGCCGTGCTGCAAAACGTCGGAAGCACGGCAGGTGACGGGATTGCGCTGGTAGTCCCAGCTATGGGCGATCTCGTCGCGCACGAAGGCAAAGCAGCGGGCCGCGATGGCGGCGTCGCCCACCGCGCCTGCCGCCAGTGCAGCCGCCTTGGTGCGCACGGCAGGATGGTCGCTGTCCATGTAAGTGCTGCTGGCTAGATACGGGGAAAAGTCGGTAGACATGGCGTCAAGGTCAGGCAAAAAGATAATGCGCGATTCTAGTCGAAACGGCACGAAATCGAGCGTTTCCTTGCGCAGGAACAAAGAAAAACCACGCCTCAGGCTTACTGCGCGGGGGGTGGCGACTTTGGCGGCGGCCCGGTAGCTGGTATCATGCGGGCAAACGCAGCCGGCCATATTGGCGCGGCACATGCACTACCCTGCGAAGCGGACCTGCCCTCCGGCGCGCCGCCGACGCCTCCCTACAGATCAGAGAAACGAGTTCCCTATGAGCACATCATCGTCGCACCCATCGTTCTGGCGCCGTGTCCCGCTGGCTTTCGGCGCCTTCTTCAGCACCCTGTCGGACGCCGCCTATGCGGCCCGCGTGGAAAAGCTGTCCCTGCCCGAAGCCGCCCCGGTGGCGCCAGTGGCCCCAACTCCGGCGCCAGCCGCCGCGCCCGTCATTTTGAAGGAAGCGACGCCGGACGCGGCCCTGCAATTGCTGGCCCTGCTGCAACGCGAAGCGCGATTGATCGACTTCACCCAGGAAAACCTGGGCAGCCATGCCGATGCCGATATCGGCGCGGCCGCCCGCGTGGTGCATGAAGGCTGCGCCAAGGTCATGCGCGAGTATTTCACCATCGAGGCCGTGCGCCAGGAAGCCGAGGGCAGCCGCATCGTCCTGCAGGAAGGTTTTGACTCCGCCCAGGTACGCCTGACGGGCAATGTGGTCGGCTCCGCGCCGTTCACGGGTACCCTCAGCCACCGCGGCTGGCGCGCCTCCAGCGTGCGCCTGCCGAAACTGAGCGAGCAGCACGACGCTGCCATACTGGCACCGGCCGAGGTGGAACTGTGAGCGACACGATCAACCCTACCCCGCGCTACGCCATCGGCATCGACCTGGGCACCACCCACAGCGCCCTGTCATATGTCAACCTGGTCGAGAGCGACGGCGAAAAGTCCAGCCATGGCGTGCTGAAAGTGCCGCAACTGTCGGCGCCGGGCACCGTCGAAGAGCTGTCGCTGCTGCCATCGTTCGTCTACCTGCCGCACGCCGATGAAGTGGCGGCGGGCGATCTGGCCCTGCCCTGGGTCACCGAGGAAGCCGAAGCGCCGTTCGTCGTTGGCGAAATGGCCCGCAGCCGCGGCGCCACCACGCCGATCCGTTTGGTGTCGAGCGCGAAAAGCTGGCTGTGCCACCCGGGCGTGGACCGTCGCGCGGCGATCTTGCCGAACGACGCGCCGGCCGAAGTCGCGCGCATTTCGCCCATCACGGCCGCCACGCGCTACCTGACGCACTTGCGCCAGGCCTGGGACAACGCCCACCCGCAAGCGCCGTTCGCCGAGCAGGAAATCACCGTCACCATTCCCGCCTCGTTCGACCCGGCAGCGCGCGAGTTGACGATGGAAGCGGCGCAGGCGGCCGGTTATTCCTCATTGACCTTGCTGGAAGAGCCGCAAGCGGCCCTGTACAGCTGGATCCAGACCAGCGAAGGCCGCTGGCGCAAGGAAGTCAAGCCGGGCGACATCATCCTGGTGGTCGACGTGGGCGGCGGTACCAGCGACTTTTCGCTGATCGCCGTGCTCGAGCGCGACGGCGTGCTGGAACCGCACCGCGTGGCAGTCGGTGAACATATCCTGCTGGGCGGCGACAATATGGACCTGGCGCTGGCCCACCTGGTGGCCCGCAAGCTGGCCGCCAACGGCACCCAGCTCGACGCCTGGCAGATGCGCGCGCTGACCTACGGCTGCCGCAGCGCCAAGGAAAGCTTGCTGGCCGACAGCGGCCTCGATGTGGCGCCCATCGTCGTGCCGAGCCGCGGTTCGAAACTGATCGGCGGCTCCATCCGCACGGAACTGACGCGCGCGGAAGTGTCCACCTTCATCCTCGACGGCTTCTTCCCGCAAGTGGAAGCATCGAGCCGTCCTGCCGTGCGCACGCGCGCCGGCCTGACGCAACTGGGCTTGCCGTATGCGCAGGATGCGGCCATCACGCGCCACCTGGCCGCGTTCCTGGGCCGCCAGGTGGCGGCAACGGCCGAACTGGAAGGCTTTGCCGGCCGCCAGGCGGACGGCGCCAGCTTCCTGCACCCGACGGCCGTGCTGTTCAACGGCGGCGTCTTCAAGTCGGACCTGCTGGTGCAGCGCATCATGGCCACCGTCAACGACTGGCTGTACATGGAAGGCGCGGAACCGGCGCGCATGCTGGCCGGGGCCGACCTGGACCTGGCCGTGGCGCGCGGCGCCGCCTACTACAGCTACGTGCGGCGCGGCCATGGCGTGCGCATCCGCGGCGGCACAGCCAGCGCCTTTTATGTCGCCATCGAATCGGCCATGCCGGCCATCCCCGGCATGGAACCGCCTATCCAGGCCCTGTGCGTGGCGCCGTTCGGCATGGAAGAAGGCAGCGAACTGGAACTGCCAGGCCAGCAATTCGGCCTGGTCGTGGGCGAACCCGTGCACTTCCGCTTCTTCGCCTCGTCCACGCGGCGCAACGACCAGATCGGCGACTTGCTCGATTTCTGGGGCCCCGATGAATTGCAGGAGCTGAGCGAAATCCAGGCGACCTTGTCCGCCGAAGGCCGTCAGGCCGGCGACGTGGTGCAAGTCAAGCTGCACGCGCGCGTGACGGAAGCGGGCACGCTGGAGCTGCTGGCCGTCTCCCCTGATGGCGCCGAGCGCTGGAAAGTGGAATTCGACGTGCGCGGCACGCCGCAGCAATAGGCATGCGCAGCGCTGTGGGCAAGCCGGCCTTCCTGGTCGGCATCGACCTGGGCACCACCAACACGGTGGTCGCCTATGCCAATGCCGACGATGCGCAGGCGGGCATCCAGCTGTTCGCCATCGAGCAGCTGGTCGCTCCCGGCGAAGTGGGCGCACGCCCCCTGCTGCCGTCCCTGCGCTACCACCCTGCCGCCGGCGAACTGGCGGCGGGCGACTTGCAGCTGCCCTGGCCGCAGCAGGACCTGGAGCATGCCGTGCTGGGCGCTCTGGCGCGCCAGCTCGGCGCCCAGGTGCCGGGCCGCCTCGTTTCCAGCGCGAAGAGCTGGCTGTCGCACGCGAACGTGGACCGCCAGGCGCCCATTTTGCCGTGGGGCGCCGAGGCCGACGTGGCCAAGGTGTCGCCCGTCGTGGCCAGCGCCAGCTATCTCGCGTATGTACGCGCCGCGTGGAATCACCGCTTCCCGGATTCTCCGCTGGAAGAACAGGAACTGGTGCTGACCATCCCCGCCTCGTTCGACGAGGGTGCGCGCGCACTCACCCTGGAAGCGGCCCGCATGGCGGGCTTGCCTGCGCTACGATTGGTAGAAGAACCGCAGGCGGCCTTTTATGACTTCCTGCAGCGCCAGCGCGCCACCCTGCGCGAGGACCTGGCCGATACGCGCCGCATTCTAGTGTGCGACGTGGGCGGCGGCACCACGGATTTCAGCCTCATCGACGTGGACTTCGATGACGACGGCGAACCGCAGCTCACGCGCAGCAGCGTGGGCAACCATTTGATCCTCGGCGGCGACAATATGGACCTGGCGCTGGCCCACCTGGTGGAAACGCGCATGGCGGCGGGCAGCGAAGGCGGCATGAAGCTATCGGCCGCGCGCTTGTCGCAGCTGATGGAACGCTGCCGCGCCGCCAAGGAATTGCTGCTGTCGAACGATGCGCCGGAGAGCGCCACCGTCACCCTGCTGGGCGCCGGTTCGCGCCTGATCGGCGGCAGCCGTTCCGTCGACGTCACGCGCGAGGAAGTGGCGGCCATGGTGGTCGATGGCTTCTTCCCGAAGGTGGAACTGAGCGAGGTGGCCAGAAAGGGCCGCGCCGGCATCGTGGAATTCGGCCTGCCGTATGCGCAGGACGCGGCCATCACGCGTCACCTGGCCGGCTTTTTACAACAACATCAGGGCGCACTGCCCGATACCCTGCTGCTCAATGGCGGCGTGTTCCGCGCCGACGCGCTGGCGCGCCGCCTGGCCGAGACCCTGGCGCACTGGCGTGGTCAGCCCTTGACCATCCTGCACAATGACAATCCAGACGTGGCCGTGGCCCGTGGCGCCGTCGCCTACGCGCTGGCCCGGCGCGGCCAGGCGCCGCGCATCGGCGGCGGCTCGCCGCGCAGCTATTTCCTCGTACTGGGCGAAGCGGGCAAGGACAAGCGCGCCGTCTGCATCCTGCCCCGTGGCAGCGCAAGCGGCGAGGAAATCCGCCTGACCGAACGGCTGTTCGCGCTGCGCCTGGGCAGGCCCGTGCGCTTCCACCTGGCCACGTCCCTCTTTGAGGCGGGCACGCCGCCGCAACTGGGCGAAATCGTCGACCTGGACGCCGGAGAATACTTGCGCCTGCCGCCGCTGGCCAGCGTGCTGCACGACAAACAGGATGCCAGTGACAAGCGCGAAATCACCGTGCAGCTGGCGACAGTCATGACCGAGGTAGGGACTTTGGAAGTGCATTGCGTGGCCGCAGCGGATGCCGGCCAGCGCTGGCTGCTGGAATTCCAGTTGCGCGCTGGGCAGGAAGAGCAAGGAGATGGCGAGGCTCAAGCCGTTTCGCCGCGCGTGAAAGAAGCGGTCGAGAAGATCGAGCGCATCTTTGGTGGCAAGGCGCAAAAGGTCGAAGCCAAGGAAGTGCGGCAGCTGCGCCAGCACCTGGAACGGGGGCTGGGCGGACGCGAAAGCTGGGAGACTCCCCTGCTGCGCCAGCTGTTCGACGCCCTGCTGCTGCGCGCCCGTGGCCGGCGCCGCTCCGCCGAGCATGAGCGGGTCTGGCTGAACCTGGCCGGCTACTGTTTGCGGCCCGGCTATGGCGACGCGCTGGACCCGTGGCGCATCGAGCAGCTGTGGGCCATGTTCGACGCGGGCGTGCAGCATCACAAGGACAACCAGGTGTGCGCCGAATGGTGGACCCTGTGGCGCCGGGTGGCTGGCGGCTTGAACCCCGAGCAGCAACTGCGCCTGCTGGACGACTTCGCCTTCAACCTGCAAGCCGATGCGGCCCAGCGCGGCAGCCGCCCCGTCACCCTGGTCAACGGCAGCGACGACGACATGCTGCGCCTGGGCGCGTCGCTCGAGCGCATCCCCGGCGCCTACAAGGCCGAAGTGGGCGCCTGGCTGATCAAGCGGCTGGAGAAAGCCAGCAAGAAGGGGGAAGCGGCCGATACGAATACCCTGTGGGCGCTGGCCAGGGTCGGCGCGCGCCAGCCCTTCCACGGCAGCGCGCACGAAGTGGTCGACAGCGCCAGCGTGGCCGACTGGCTGCACGTGCTGCTGGCGCTGGACTGGAAAAAAGTGGAACCGGCCGCCTTCGCCGCCACCCACCTGGCACGCATGACGGGCGACCGCTCGCGCGACATCGGCGACGAGCTGCGGACCACCATCCTGGCCCGCCTGAAAGCCGTGGGCGCCCCACCCCTGTGGCAGGCCATGGTCAGCGAAGTGACGCAGCTGGACGAAGCGAGCACGAAACGCATGCTGGGCGAGGCGCTGCCACCGGGGTTGAAGCTGATCGGCTGATCGGATTCAAGCGCAGCCTGCCTACGCCAGCGCCAACAGCAGCATGATTCCGGGATAGGTGCGGCGCACATATCCCCACGTCGCCCATCAGGCAGTCCAGGCGCGTATATATACTACCTGGCACGCGCCAGCAGCACTGACAAGCGGGCAACCCTCCTTATCCCATGATGACTGTGCTTCCATCGCATCAATATTAAAAGCCCGCGCAGCTCCCTCTTCACTGCCGCGACTGTGTGCTGTTTAAGGGTGTGTCTGCATTTTCCAGCCGAACGTCTCAACCGGCCAAATGCAACACCAGGATAAGCTTTTGTCTGCACCGGAAGCCGACATCACCGGAAAATCATCCGAAATTGCTGCAGGCATCTTTAGGTGTCTATGGTTTTCCGAAACCACTAAAAATGGCAACTCGGTTATGCCATTAAATAATCACATCCAAATACCTAAAAATCACAACCTCATTCAATTCAACCACCATAATCATGACATGCATCAATACTGAAATATTTTAAATGCCACATCATGATATTTATTGCACTATTTGACACCTCATACATTTCCAATAAAAAATGACTTCGCAAAATAAAATACTTAACTTCAAATCGAAAAACAAAGTCCCGTCCACAAAAAAGGAAACCATCAAAGATTGGTTATCCATAACAAAAGACATGCTTGACATCGCATGGCGAGTAGCGCCACCCCTATCGCTGGCATGCGCCGGATTATTCCTCTGGATGTATTTAAAACATATCCAATGGAGTGGCTTATTTTATGAATCAGCCATGACAGTAACGGGACTCACCTTTCTGGTTCTGGCAGCAGTAGCGTTGAGCGCAATTAGTTTATTCATTCTTTCAACGCCATCGATACTGATGGGAATTACCCTATCTTATTTTGATAAAAATCAAAAAATAAAAAAAGAAGTCTCTACCATTTATTGGATAGCACTTAGTTCCTGGTTGCTCGTGATAAATGCGAGTCCATATATGGACGAAACTTATACCTGGATATTTATTCTTCCAATAATAACAACATCCCTTTATGGATACGTAAAATCAGATAAGTTGGGAAATTCAAACCCGACAACACATACCAGAAAATGGAAAATCGCCAATACGCTTGCAGTGATTGCCATGTCGAATTTTGCAATATTCGGAATAATCTTCCCGATATTTTTCTTTGATGGAATCATGTCGCATTATGCAGCAAATTCAGGCAATGAAATAATGAATAAATTAATAACATTATTTCTTATCCCGCTTGCAGCGCTTTCTCCAGGCCTGATTTACCTAATGTTACGAAAAGAAAATACTGGAGCACATAACATACCTAAAGTACTAGCAAATACTTCAGTTATTTTCATCTATTCAACATTTTTCCTTGTATTAATTTTTACTCCCGCATCAAAAATACTTTTAGAAAGCACCGAAATATACAACAACAATAAAAAGAAATTCCAAATACTAAAACCAGAGCTTAAGGAAATAATAAAACACACGAATATAGAAACAAAGTCGGATGGCGAATTGAGCACGATTTCAGCTTACATTCGCTACAGCTTTGCAGGAACAAAACTGATCTGCAATGAGCCATTGGAATTCATCGATTTCTCCAATTCGACGTCAAAAAAACGGAATAAGATAGATAAATCAAGCACCCTAAACTGCGTAGCGACTGTACCTGGCGACCTGCGTGAATTCAGTAATTAGCTTTACACCAGCGCCACCACCAACAGCACCACCGCCAGCGGCGCCTGCACCAGCACGATACCCGGATGCGTGCGGCGCAGCTGGGCCCACACGGACAGGCCCGGCACTTCCTCGTGCGGATGGTGGGCTTCGTCGCGCAGCGACATCGCGTGCAGGAACATGCCGGCGATCAGCGGGCCGGGGTTGACCCACCAGCCCTGTTCGAGCAAGCCGCGCGACAGGTAGATGGCCAGCGCGCCGATGGCAAACGGCGAGGCCCACACCAGCACCAGCATCAGGCGGATGCCATAGAATTCCGCCAGCGTGCCCATGCGGTGCAGTCGGCTGAAATCGTGGTCTTCCATGCGCCGGTCGATGGCCAGCTCGGCGCGGCCGTACAGGGTCCACAGGCCGCCGAACAGGCAGCCCAGCAGCACGCCGATGACGATGTCGGCCACGAACACAGCATATTTGTTGACGTCGGCCGTGCCGATGCCCAGCGACGTGTGGGCGGCCGCATGCAGGTGCAGGCTGGCCTGCTCGCCTTCGGCCGTCGTGTAGCGGTCGCGCACGTCATACGTGCTGCCGATATACACGACGTTCTTGCGCAATGCCGCGGCCTCCACTCCGGCCTGGCCATCGATCAGTTTCACGCGCGTGCGCGTGGGATTCAGGAATGCCGGCGCCACGGCGGCCGGGTGAAACGGTGCGGTGACGGCGTTCTGTTCGGCCGCCGCCTTGGCGTCGCCGCGGATGACGGGCTCGAACGCCCAGCGCGCCAACTCCTTTTCGCTGCCCGTACGCCGCGCCAGTTGGCACACGCGGCCAGCCAGCGCCACCACTTCCTTTTGCTCGGACAGGGCGGCCGGCATGGGTTGCTTCTGCTCCTGCTCGTCGGCGCCATGCGCCAGCTCGAAGGCCACGGCCGCCAGCACGGGGCTTTTCAGCTCGATGCGCGTGACGGCGCCCATGCGTTCGCGGATCCGCGGGCTGGCAAAGTGGATGCCGGCGGCGCAGCGCGCACGTATCCACGGCAGGTTCGCATTGCGGTCCGATTGCTCGGGCAGGATCAGCACCAGTTGCCGGCCATCGGCGGCCAGCCGGTCGAGCAGGCGGTCCAGCGGCCGCTCGCCCACCTTGTGCTGTTCATACACGGCCGGCGCCAGGTCCAGGTCGATGGCCAGTACCTTGCTGCCGCGCGCTGCGGCGCTGGCGATCAATTGCTCCAGACGTGAACGCTCCAGCGGTTCACGCTCGTCGAAGACCTGCTCGAACGCGGGCTGGTCGATTTCGATGATGCCGGGCCGGTAGGCGGCGCCCGGGTCCTTGCCCCGGTTTAGCAGTTGCCCCTGTTCCGCGCTGGCGCGCAGCATGGCCGCATCGAGCCATTCGAGCACGTGAAAACCTTCCAGCGCCAGCATCAGCGCGGCGATCAGGCTGGCGCCGATCACGTGGTGCAGCAGGTGCGTGCCCGTCAGCTTGAAGGCCGAGCCCAGCTGGGCGACCGGCCACAGCAGACGCCGCCAGAGCGGCGGGCGCGGTTGATCCTGCTGGCTGGTTTCCACGGTGCGTTCCCCTTGCGTACGGCGCATGAATTACCATTCAAGCAACGAATGATGACGAAAGGATAGTGTATTGCAGTTGCGCCCGTTCCGCCGCACGGCTGGCACGGGCACAACTGGCCGGCTACTGCGGCTTGGCCAGCAGCAGCTTGCCCAGCGCCTCGAACGCCGGCGTGGTGGTCGGGTCGTTGGCCGCGTTGGCCGCCGTCGGCGTGGAGGCGAAACGCACGATCACCATTTCCGCCTTCGGGTCGATGTAGATGCGCTGGCCGTACACGCCGCGCGCCATGTAGGCGCCATGGTCGTTATGCGTGACCCACCACATGTCGCGGTAGCTCCAGCCCTTGAGCAAATCATAGCCACCCTTGGCGAACAGCTGTTTGTCGCCGCCGCGGCGGATATCGTCGACGGCCGCCTTGGGCAAAATCTGCTGGCCGTTGTAGCGGCCATCGTTGCGCAGCATCTCGCCGAAGCGGGCCAGGTCGCGCAAGCCCGCATTCAAGCCGCCGCCGGCAAACGGCGTGCCCGTCGAATCGACCGTCATGTAGGCATCCTGCTCGGCCCCCAGCTTTTGCCAGATATGCTCGGACAGGTATTCGTTGACGTTCTGCCCCGTGACGCGGGCGATGATCCAGCCCAGCACGTCGGAGTTGACCGTGCGGTAGCCGAAGCCCTCGCCATGCCTGCCCTCGTGCCGCACCGTCTGCAGGTACTCGAAATAACTGCGCGGCCCCGTGTAATCCTTCGGCTTGGGCAGCGGGCTGCCGGCCGCCGCGTGCTGCCAGACTTCCGCTTTCGGGTCCGCGTAATCTTCGCTGAATTTCAGGCCCGTGGTCATGTCAAGCACCTGGCGCACGGTGGCGTCGCCAAACGCGGACTTCGCCAGTTCCGGCACATACTCGGCCACTTTCCTGCCTGGATCGAGCTTGCCTTCGGCCACAAGGGCCGCGCCGATGGTGCCCATGACGGACTTCGTCACGGACATGGCGCCGTGCTGGCCGCTTTCCTTCAATACGCCGAAATAGCGTTCATACACGATGCGGCCCCGGTGCAGCACGACGATGCCATCCGTGTAGTTGGCAGCCAGCGACTGCTCCCAGGTCATCGCGTCCTGCGCGCCCAGGGGCGTGAAGCGCAGGCTGTCGATATCCTTGCGTAGCGCGCGCGGCAAAGGCACGGGCGCTTTCAGGCCGCGCGCCACTTCCACCGTCGGCATCAGCTGGCGGAAGTGCGACACGCTCCAGCGCAGCTGGGGGAAATTGAAATAGCTGCCATCGTCGAAGCGGATGATCTTATCGGCCGGCGGCGGCGCGCCCACCATCCATTGCAGTGTAGCCGGGTCGCTGGCGGCGGCCGACAGCGGCGCTGCCGCATGGGCGCTGGCAGCCAGCGTAAGGCAGGCTGCGGCCAGGGCCATGCGTTTCATGCTGGGGAAATCGTTCATGTGATGCTCTCCTTGATAAACAAAATACTTAATACACCCATACGACGTTGGCCAGCCAGCCCGTCCAGGTCCGGGCCTGCCCGTTCACCAGCTGGTTCACGCCGGACTGCGCGAACGAGGCGCTGAAGCCCAGGGTCAGGTAGGTATTCGGGTTGACCACGCGCACATACTTGACGAAGACATCGTTCGCCAGCATCGGACGCAGCACGCCGGAGATCACCACGGGCGCGTCGCCCGGCACATCGAGGCGCGTCGCCTGGCCGAACTGCAGCGGGCTGCCCATCCGGTTGGCGCGTACCTGGGCCAGGTAAGCGGTCACGGTGTCTTTCGGCGTCGGGTGAAGCTCGATGGTGGCCTGCAGCGCATTCACGTTGGCATTGACAAAGACCCAGGTCGCCTTGCTGCCCGAAGCCCAGGCGCCCGGCGTGCCTTCGAAAAACAGCGGATCGAAGCGCTCGTTGCGCACCGTGCGCGGATCGTCGCCGGAAAAGCTCTGGTAGCCGAGGGTGAACTTCGGCGTCCACGCCACGTCGGGCAGGGAAAAGCCCCCTTCCGTGCGCCAGCCCCAGGCCCGCATCGGCTCGCGCGTATTCCATTCGCGCGCCGCGTCCACGCCGAACCAGCCTTTCGGCAGCACGGTGGGCAGTAAGGGCACGCGCGCATAGCCATACACGAACTGCAGGTCCTTGCGGCCGTCAGGCACGGCCAGCGGCGCGCCGATGCCGCCCGGCGCCGCCTGCGGATACGCGGCATGCGAACGGGGCGCCTTGCCATACGCGATGCCCGCCTTGCGGTCGTTCGCGGGCGCGTAGCTGACGTCAACGCCCACGACGCGCGTGCCCGAATCGTTGTCGGGGTTTTCATTCGGGTCGAGATAGAACGCCTGGGCGCTGAGCGCATCCTGGCTTATTTTGGCCACCACGGAATTCTGGAAGGCCTTGCGCGGCCCCAGTTTCAGCGCGCCACGGTCAAAGCCGTTCGAGCCGCCATTGGCGACCAGCATGCCCGTGCCCAGCGTGAAACTCTGCGCGCCGGCCGACAGGTCGAGGGTGGCGCGCGTGCCGCCGAGCGGCATGCGGATGCCGGCGACGAATTCCTCGATCGAGATGCGGCCCGTATCGCCCGCGCCAAAAGGGTCGTGGCGCAAGGTGCCCGAGCCGACGGCGGAAACGCGCGCATACAGCTGCTTGCCGTCGCCCAGATTGCGCTTGAAGCCGAGCGCCGGCTTGACATAGAACTCGTACCAGTAGGGATGAAAATCGAAGTCGGGATTGCGCGCTGGCGTATTCGACAGCTTCCAGAACAGATTGCTCTCGCCTGCCACCTGCACGCCCGCTTCGACGGAACGCGTCACTTGCCAGTCGGCGCCGATGGCCGGCTCGACGGCGGCGCGCCGGGCCACTTCCTTCTCCATGCTGCTCTGGCCATCGGGATCGAGCTGGCCGGCGGCGCCGCAGGCGGCGCTCCAGCCCAGCATCGCCAGCACCATCGTTCTGCGTACCAGGAACATCGTTTGCATTGCCATAGATATCCCTTGCGCTGGCTGACTGTATATTTGAGCGAATGTTATCAGAGATGCTCTTGTTGTAAGGCATCCTATCGTGCGGTGCGGCCGAGGTGAGACAAACGTCTCACGGCAGTCCCATGCTGCAATGCGGCATGCATGTGCCGGCGCTTCGTGCTACAAACGGAAAGACCATCAAAACACCAGATACCGAGACACTGGAGAGTGCCATGCCCTACGTCCGCCAGACCAGCCATATCGACCGCGTGCGCGACCTGATCGCCGGCCGTATCGTCAATCCGGGAGCCGACACGGCCAGGCTGGCGTCGTCGTACCGGCGCTCGCTGGACGACTACCGGCTCGACCCCGCCTCGACGACAGGGCCGCGCATCCTGACAAGCGCCGAACTGCGCGCCATCCAGCAATCCGAGGAAAATTTTCTGCGCTCCACGGGCCAGTGCCTGCCGCGCCTGCACGCCATGGTGCGCGAAGCGGGCTACTGCGTCATCCTCGCCAATGCGCGCGGCGTGACCATCGACTACGCGGTCGACACGGACCAGCGCAAGGATTTCAAGAAGGCGGGCCTGTATCCCGGTTCGTGCTGGTCGGAAGAAGAGGAAGGCACGTGCGGCATCGCCTCCGTGCTGCTCGACCACGAAGCCATCACCGTGCACAAGACCGACCATTTCCGCGCCGCGTTCACCGGCCTGACCTGCAGCGCCGCGCCGATTTTTTCGCCGCACGGCGACTTGATCGGCGTGCTCGATGCGTCGGCCCTGAGTTCGCCCGACGCGCGCGACAGCCAGCGCCTGGTAAAACAACTGGTGCGGCAAGGCGCGACGCTGATCGAGGACGGATTTTTTCTCAAGTCCTACGGCCATTGCTGCATCCTGCTGGCGCACCGCAACCGCCACTTCGTGGAAGTGCAGCCGGAGATGCTGCTCGCCATCGACGAGCATGGCGACATCGTCGCCGCCAACCGCTGCGCGCGCGATGTCATCGGGAGCCTGGACGTCCTGCCGCGTCCCGTCAACGAGGTGCTGGAAGTGCGCGCCGAGCGGCTGGTCGATGCGCGCGCGGGACACAATCTGCTGTCCCTGCGCCTGGCCGGCGGCAGCACCTGGCTGCACGCCCGCGTGCGCGCGCCGCTGCGCCAGGCCAGCGCGCGAACACGCGACAAGAACACGGCCCCTGTGACGGAGGGCGTGCTGGCCTACACCCCGCCGGAGCTGGCCGAGCGCACGCGCATCGCCCACGCCATGAACGCCGCCAAATGGCGTCCGCTGCAGGCTGCCGCCATGCTGGGCATCTCGCGCGCCACCCTGTACCGCCGCCTCAAGCACTTGAAAATCGTGCCGCCGCACCGCCAGTAACCGATCGAAAAGCTGAGATTTCCGTCTCAATCGCCGCCATGCTGCGCTGCGGGATGCGGCGCCAGAACGCCAGTGTTACAACATCGTCAGCGGCAAGACAGCCGCATACCATCATAAAGTCAGCAGACTTGGAGGAGACACGATGCAAACCGAAATCAACCCGCACGACCTGGCCGTGGCCGGCATCCTGGAGCAGCTCGAAGGCTTTCTTCGCGCCAGCGACGGCACGGGCGCCGCGCAACTGTTCGAACAGGACGGCTACTGGCGCGACCTGGTGCTGTTTACCTGGAACCTGAAAACCCTGGAGGGCCGCGAGCAGATCGCCGCCATGCTGGCCGCCCAGCTGGGCGCCGTGCAGCCCGTTTCCATCCGCATCGCCGATGGCGAACATGCGGTGGAAGCCGGTGGCGTGCTGCAAAGCTGGATCACGGTGGAAACGAACGTGGCGCGCGGCGTAGGCTTCATCCGCATCCGCGACGGCAAGATCTGGACCCTGCTTACCACCATGAGCGAATTGAAGGGTTTTGAGGAAGCCAAGGGCGGCCGGCGGCCCATGGGCGCGGAACACGGCGCGCGCACGAACCGCAGCAGCTGGCTGGAGCACCGCGAGCAGGAAGCGGCGGAACTGGGCTACGCGCGCCAGCCCTACTGCGTCATCATCGGAGGCGGCCAGGGGGGCATCGCGCTCGGCGCGCGGCTGCGCCAGTTGAACGTCCCCACCATCATCATCGAGAAAAATGCGCGCCCGGGCGACAGCTGGCGCAAGCGCTACAAGTCCTTGTGCCTGCACGACCCCGTCTGGTACGACCACATGCCGTACATCCCCTTCCCCGACAACTGGCCCGTCTTCACGCCCAAGGACAAGGTCGGCGACTGGCTGGAGATGTACACCAAGGTAATGGAGCTCAATTACTGGGGTTCGACTTCATGCGAATCGGCCAGCTTCGACGAGGCCAGCGGCGAGTGGACGGTGCAGGTCCTGCGCGACGGCCAGCCCGTCACCCTCAAGCCAAAACAGCTGGTGCTGGCCACCGGCATGTCGGGCAAGGCGAACATGCCGAAGTTCAAGGGCATGGACATATTCCAGGGCGAGCAGCAGCACTCGTCGCAGCATCCGGGGCCGGATGCGTATGCCGGCAAGAAGGTGGTGGTCATCGGCGCGAACAATTCCGCGCACGATATCTGCGCCGCCCTGTGGGAAGCTGGCGTGGACGTGACCATGGTGCAGCGCTCGTCGACGCACATCGTCAAGTCGGACTCGCTGATGGACCTGGCGCTGGGCGACCTGTACTCGGAACGGGCGCTGGCCGCCGGCATGACGACGGCCAAGGCCGACCTGACGTTCGCCTCGATCCCGTACAAGATACTGGCCGACTTCCAGAAACCCATCTTCAAGGCCATCCGCGAACGCGACGCGGACTTTTATGCGCGCCTGGAAGAACGGGGCTTCATGCTCGATTTCGGCGACGACGATTCCGGCCTGTTCATGAAATACCTGCGCCGCGGCTCCGGCTACTATATCGACGTGGGCGCCTCCGAGCTTGTCGCCGAGGGCAAGATCAAGCTGAAAAGCGGCGTCGGCGTGCAGGAATTGAAAGCCCGTTCCATCGTGCTGTCCGACGGCACGGAACTGCCGGCCGACCTGGTGGTATACGCCACCGGCTACGGTTCCATGAATGGCTGGGCGGCCGATCTGATCTCGCCCGAGGTGGCGAATAAAGTGGGCAAGGTGTGGGGCCTCGGTTCCGCCACGACGAAGGATCCGGGGCCGTGGGAAGGCGAGCAGCGCAATATGTGGAAACCCACGCAGCAGCAAGCCCTGTGGTTCCACGGCGGTAACCTGCACCAGTCGCGCCACTATTCGCAATACCTGTCGCTGCAGCTGAAGGCGCGCATGGAGGGATTAACTACCCCCGTGTATGGGCAGCAGGAGGTGCATCACCTGGCGTGATCCTAACCAGCAATCCGACCTACCAATGACAAAAAAATGGCGACGGACCGAAGTCCGCCGCCATTTTGCATCATGCAGCCAACAATTACTGCTTGATCGCTTCGATGGCAAACGTCAGGGTGACATCATCGCTGACGGCTGGCGCATATTTGCCGGCGTTGAATTCCGAGCGCTTGATCTTGGCCGTGGCATTGGCGCCGCAAGCGTCTTTTTTCAGCATCGGGTGCGGGGCGCAGGTGAACGAGGTGACGGTCAGGGTAACTGGCTTGGTCACGCCTTTCAGGGTCAGGTTGCCGTCGACGGAAGCCAGCTTGTCGCCGTCAAAATTGAACTTGGTCGATTTGTAGGTGGCGACCGGGAACTTGGCCGTGTCGAGGAAATCTTCGCCCTGGATGTGCGAGTTGAACAGGGTCGAACCCGTATCGACGGACTTGGTGTCGATCAGCACTTCGACGGCGCCCGTCTTGGCGGCGCGGTCCAGGGTGACCTTGCCGGTGGTGTTATTGAAACGGCTTTGCTGCGTCGAGAAGCCCATGTGGGTGTACTCGAAACGGGGGAAGGTGTGGCTGCCATCGATGACATAGACTTCAGGAGCGGCAAACGCGGACAGCGAGAAGCCGGCGGCGGCGATAAAAGCGAGCAGTTTTTTCATTGTAGGTTCCTGATAGAAAGTGGAGGATGTCAAAACCGCAAGCAGCTGCAGGCGAATGGCGCATGCGGCTGATTGTCTGGCTTCAGTTGCAACAGATTATGCATGGCATGAAGATCGATGTAAAACGGAAAATATACCTAGTTAGCATCGATAAAATCGATAATACCCGCCAATAAGGTCCGCCACAGCGCCTTCTGTTGCCGATTATTGTCTGCATTGCCAAAAATATCCAGCGTTATCCAGCAATACAGATGAGAATGATTCTTGTTATTATTTGATGGGCTTGCTATCATTGCCGGCTTTGATAACGAGGAAACGCGCGGTGCTTGAACGCTATTACCAGGAATTGCTGCGCTTGATTTCGCGCTCCACCGGCTGCCGCGACAAGGCGCAGGACGTGGTGCAGGAAGCCTACGCCCGCATCCTGGCGCGCAAGCCGCTCGGCGGCGCAGCTCCCCTGCAAGGGAGCATGGCGCCCGATAGCGGCCAGCGCGCACTGCTGTACGTGACGGCAAAGAACATCGCCATCGACGAACAGCGCTTGCGCCAGCGCCGCCCCCACGACGACATCGACACACCGCATTTCCAGCTGCGCGCGCCACGCGCCGACGAACCCGAACAACGGCTGCACGACCGGCAAACCATGGAACGCCTGCTGGCCATCATCGAAGCCTTGCCGCCGCGCTGCCGACAGGCTTTCGCGCTGTACAAATTCGAAGGTATGAGCCAGATCGAGATCGCCGCCCAGATGGATATCTCCGTCAACATGGTGGAAAAACATATCATCAATGGCATGCTCGCCTGTAAAAAAGGCATGCCCGAACGCGATACTGGAAAAGACCGCGCATGACACCCAACCCGACTCCGGCAGACGACATCGATTTCCAGGCCGCGCAGTGGCTGCTGCGCCACGACGCCGGCCTGGCCGCGCCTGAACTGACGGCGCTGCGGCAATGGCTGGAAGCGGACGCGCGCCACCAGCATGCCTGGGATGCGCTGGCGCGCACCGACGCGCTGCTGGCCAGCCTGCCCGCCCAGCGCGTGGCCGCCTTCAGCCAGCCCGCCCTGCCCTCATCCGCTGCGGCCCCTGTTTCGCTGCTACAGCGATTGGCGCATTTACCGCTGGCGGCGAGCCGGCTGCCGCGCGGCGCGCTGGCCGGCGGCTGCCTGCTGCTGTGCGGCCTGCTGGCCTGGCCGCTGGCCAGCCATCTGCAGCAGCCCGGCTTCCAGCACGATTACAGCACGCTGCGCGGCCAGTTTGCCACGCAAGTCCTGCCCGACGGCAGCCGCATCGAACTCGATAGCGGCAGCGCCGTCGACGTGGCCCTGTACCGCGACAGGCGCACCGTGCGCCTGCTGCGCGGCCAGGCCATGTTCCATGTGCAGGCCGACCCGGCGCGTCCATTCCAGGTGCTGGCGGGGCCGGCCACGGCCACGGTACTGGGCACGCATTTTTCAGTGCGCCATGTAGGGGCCGCTACGCAAGTCAGGGTGGCGCAAGGCACGGTGCGCGTGGAAGGGGAAGGCGACGCGCGCGCTCAAGTGCTGCAGGCGGGCGACGCTGTCACCGTCACGCCGCAGGGCGTGAAAACGCTGGCCAGGGTCAGCGCGCAAGCGGTGGGAAACTGGCGTGCCGGGCGCCTCGATTTCGAGGACGCGACCCTGGCCGAAGCGCTGGCCGAATTCGAGCGCTATGGCGACACAAACCTCGTGCTCGGCGATCCGGCCCTGGCCGGCCTGCGCCTGAACGGCAGCTTCGACGCGAAGCTGCCGGCGCAATTTGCCGCCGCCCTGCCGCTGGCCTTGCCCGTGCGCCTGCTGCGCCAGGACGGCAAGCTGCATATCGTCGCCCGCTGATTGCCGGAGCATGCAGCGAAATAAAATCAATCCGCACGTCAGGGTAAATGATACTCATTCGTTTTAACTATGAATGATCACCACATCACCATAGGAAAAACATGCACATGACTCCACCGCGCCATCCCTTGCACGCCCGCCTGTCTCCCCTGTTCCTGGCCATCGGCCTGGCCTTCGCCACACCCGCCACGCATGCCGCCACCGCGCCGGTGGCGCAGGTGGAATGGCAGATCCCCGTGCAACCGTTGAGCCGCGCGCTGAACGAACTGGCGCGCCAGGCAGGCATGGTGCTGCTGGCCGATGCGCGCCTGACCGAAGGCCGGCACAGCGCCCCGCTGCAAGGCCGGCATTCGTTGCCCGAGGCGCTGCGCCAGCTGCTGGCCGGCAGCGGCCTGCAAGCACAGCTGCAGGGCGGCACGACCATCATCATCAGCGCACCCGCGCCTGTCGCCGCCGGCGCGGTGCAGATCGGCACCCTGCGCGTGAATGGCCAGGGCGGCAGCGGCACGTTCGAGGCGGACGACACGGATCCGTCCGACCTGCCCTACCTGACGCCGGCCGCCTCCGTGTACATCGGGCGCGAACAGATCGAGCGCTTCCGCGGCACCTCGCCGGCCGATATCTTCAAGGGCGTGGCCGGCGTGCAGGTGGGCGACAGCCGCAACAGTGGCGCCGTCGACGTCAATGTGCGCGGCATGCAGGGCCAGGGCCGCGTACCCGTACTGATCGACGGCAGCCTGCAATCGTCGACCGTCTACCGCGGCTACGCGGGTATCGCCGACCGCAGCTACATCGACCCGGACCTGATCAGCGCCATCCGCATCGACAAGGGCCCGAACCTGTCGGCGCAGGGCGCCGGCGCCATCGGCGGCATGGTCAGCATGCAGACCCTGCGCCCGGAAGACATTCTGCTGGCAGGCCAGCGCACGGGCGTGCGCCTGCGCGGCGGCATCCAGGACAACAGCGTCACGGCACCCGGCGATTTCGGCAGCGCGCCGCGCACGCACCGCAACAAGCTGGGCAACCCGCGCAGCGGCTTTGGCAGCATCGCCGTGGCGACGCGCCAGGACGACTACGACCTGGTGGCGGCCATCAGCCACCGCAGCATCGGCAATTATTTTTCCGGCACGCGCGGTTTCGAACGCTATCAGCTGCTCAACGAATGGGGCGACGACAATGGCGTGACGCAGTTCTTCAAGCGCGGCGATGAGGTGCTGAACACGGCCAACCGCACCACCTCGGCCCTGCTGAAGGCCAACCTGCGCCTGCCGCACGAGCAGAAGCTGGAGCTGGGCTACCGCTATTTCGACAGCAGCTATGGCGAAATCATGCCCTCGCAAATCTACCGCAACAGCACCGGCAGCATCCCGCAGTGGGACCCCAGCCAGGTGCGCACCAATGCGCTGACGGCGCGCTACGAGTGGAAACCGGAAGGCCAGAACCTCATCGACCTGAAGGCCAACCTGTGGCTGACGGACATGCAGAGCAAGTCGCGCAACGGCGACATCTTCAGCAATCCGCTGGAAGGCAAGCCCAATCCGGGCGACCATGAATGCAAGGAGTGCGTGGAGGTGCTGTACCTGGCGAAGAACCAGGCGCGCCGCGTTGGCGCCGACCTGACGAACACCTCGCGCTTCGCCACCGGCATGGGCGCGCTCAAGCTCGATTACGGCTTGTCCCTGCAGAACGAGGATATCGGTCCGGCCGATAGCGTGCGCATCCTCGATGAAGACTTGAACGCCAATCACACCCTGCGCAACGGCAAGCGCCACGAGCAAAGCGTATTTGCGTCGCTGCAGTGGCAGGCGCGCGACTGGCTGACCGTTGACGCGGGCGGACGCTTCCAGCGCTTCGATTCCCGCGACCGCAACCGCCGCGCGGAACAGCAGTACCAGCCGCAGGGCTGGCAATGGGTCACCATGTGGGACAAGGACGGCGACCAGCTCGGCGCCGCGAAATGGTACCAGGATGCGCAGGGCCAGTTCACGGCGGCCACCAATCCCGCGCTGGTGGGCGGCATGGTGGAACGCTATGGCGAGGAACCGGCGCCGCTGGACCTGTCGCAGGTGGACCAGTGGAGCGGCAATGGCTATGTCTACCGCGACGCCATCCCCGGCCTGTTCAAGTACAGCACGCCGATCCGCCGCAAGGACCACGGTTTCTCGCCCACCTTCGCCCTGACGGCGCGCCTGTCCGACAGCGTCAGCCTGTTCCTGCGCGACGCGCGCGGCCTGCGCATGCCCAGCCTGTACGAATCGACGATGGGCTTTTCGGCCACCTATTCGTCGCCGCTCAGGCCCGAGCGCAGCCACAACCGCGAAATCGGCTTCAGCCTGGTCAAGGACGGCGTGTGGAGCGCCAGCGACAAGCTGCGTCTGCGCGTGTCCTACTTCGACAACGTCACGCATGGCTACATCACGCGCCGCCCGATACCCGACCTGCCGGCCTACGCGCAGAATTTCTCGATGGCGAACACGGACAAATACAGCGTCTCGGGGATCGAACTGCAATCCTCATATGACCGGGGTAGCGTGTTTGCCGATTTTTCCGGCACCTGGAACCGCAAGACCCTGATCTGCGACGCGGCCACGGCAGCGTATTTGCGCCAGGCCAGCAAGTGGCAATCGGATATCTGGAACACGCCAGACTGCTCGCCCATCGGTTTTTCCAGCTCGTATGTCAGCAACCATATCCAGCCCAAGCTGAGCGCCAACCTGACCCTGGGTACGCGCTGGCTGCAGGAAAAACTCACCGTGGGTACGCGCCTGACGCACGTGGGCCATCCGCTCGCGCGACAGGACGACAAGGCCGTCTGGCAGTCGTGGACAGGCACCTCGCCGCAAGTGCTGACGCAGGCCTACACCCTGGCCGACCTGTTCGCCAGCTACAAGATCACGCCCAACGCCACCCTGGACGTGGCGGTGGACAACCTGACGGACCGCTACTACCTCGATCCGCTGACCCTGAGCCTGATGCCGGGACCGGGCCGCACGGCGCGCGTCACGCTTGGCCTTCGTTTCTGATTTGATTCATCCTTATAATAGAGAGCAGATATTCCATGCATGCAGCAAGCGACACCAGCAGCACCTTGAACGCCGTTCCGATTAACGCGGCCCCAACCCGCAGCCAGCGCCTGAAAGCCGACACCATGGCCACCCACGAATTGCTGGACCAGCGCATCATGGCCAGCGCACCGTTTTCCAGCCGCGAGAACTATGCGCGCTTTTTGCAGGCGCAGTACGCGTTCCTGCGCGACGTCGACGCGCTGTACGACAACGCGCAACTGGCGGCCCTGCTGCCGGACCTGGAACAGCGCCGCCGCTACGCCAGCATCGCCGCCGACCTGCGCGACCTGGACACCGCGCTGCCGTCCGATGCGGCCACGCCGCCGTTCGACGCGCAGCTGGACCTGGCCACGGCGCTGGGCTGGCTGTATGTGAGCGAAGGCTCGAAGCTGGGCGCGGCCATCCTGTATAAACTGGCCGGCAAGATAGGCCTGGACGAGCATCACGGCGCGCGCCACCTGGCTGGCCACCCTGACGGACGCGCGCGGCACTGGCGCGAATTTACCTCCGTGCTCGATACGGCCATCCTCGATGAGGCGGGTGAAGCGCGCATGATCGACGGCGCGCGCGCCGCTTTCCTGCGCATGCACGGCCACGTGGAGGCCTGCGCCTGATGGAAGAGCCAGTCATCCAGGCCGGCGCGGAAGCGCACACGGCACGCCTGCGCCGCTGGGCGTGGACGGCCGCCGGCATGCTGATGGTGGCGCTGGGCGTGATCGGCGCCATGCTGCCCGTCATGCCGACGACGATCTTCCTGATCCTGGCGCTGGCCTGCTTCAGCCGCGCCTCGCCGCGCCTGGAGCACTGGCTGCTGCATCACCCCCGCTTTGGCGCGCCCCTGCGGCAGTGGCGCGAACACCGCGCCGTGTCGCGGCGCGGCAAGGCCATGGCCTGCCTGGGCATGGCCATCGGCTTTGTCGCCATGTGCCTCGGCCATCCGCCCTGGTGGGTGATCGCCATGGTGGGCGCGATGGAAATCGCCGTCCTCATCTATCTGCTGCGCCGCCCGGAAGGGCCGGCGCCGACGGCGGCCGCCGACAAGACGCCGCCGACCGACTGGCGCCGTCCGCTGACGATAGCCGCCGTCTTCGCCATGCATGGCGCCCTGCTGGGATGGGCGCTGTACCACCGCGCGCCGGCAGCGCCCGTGCTGGCCATCGCGCCCGACGCCGCGCAACCGGCCATGCTGCTGTTCCTGCCGGCCGCCGCCCCGCCCCGCCCTTTGGAGCAGAATCTTGCTGAACGGGTCAGCGCCGCCGCCGCGCCATCCGCCGCCATTGCCAAAAAGGCAGCGCCGGCAATCCAACAATTGGTACTGCCGCAGCCGGATGCCGCACCCATGCCGCCGCAAGCCGAGAGCATCGCGGCCGTCGCCGAAGTGCGGCATGCGCCCGTGACCCCGGCACCGGCGGCCACGGCGTCCATCGCGGCGGCGCCGCCCTCGCCCGCCCTGCCGCCCGCGCCGCAGGAGCTGCGCAGCGGCGTATCGAGCTGGGAAGGCAAGGTTTTGGCGCGCATGGAGCGCTTCCGCCGCTACCCGACGGCGTCGCGCGCCAAGCAGGAACAGGGCGTGGTGTACCTGCGCTGCCGCATCGACCGCGATGGCCAGGTGCTGGCCGCCGCCATCGAGCGCAGCTCCGGTTCCGCGGCGCTGGATCAGGCCGCGCTCGATACTTTGCAACGGGCCGCGCCACTGCCGCGCATCCCCAAGGAACGGCCGGACCCGCTGGAATTATCGATTCCCGTCGAATTTTCCATTGGCTGATCGCACAAAAACCGCTTTTACTCTCGCCAAACACCCATATAGACATTATTTGCATATTCAAAGCAAGATTCTGTCGTAGGAGTAATAACACGATCGGAGGTATACTACGCAACCGACGTGGCAGGCTGGGCGATTTGGCCCCTGCAAGCAAGCCTGTCACGGTCCAATAAAAAAGGAAACACTGCATGACCACACCACACCGTACGCCGGTGATTCGCATCGATGGCGCAAACAAGACCTTCGCGCTGCCCAAAGGCGAACAATTCCACGCGGTCAAATCGGTCACGCTGGAAGTCTATCCCGGTGATATTTTCGGCCTGATCGGCAAGAGCGGCGCCGGCAAATCGACCTTGCTGCGCCTGATTAACCTGCTCGAGCGCCCCGACAGCGGCACCATTACCGTGGCCGGGCGCGAATTGACACGCCTGGGCAAGAGCGAATTGCGCGACGCGCGCCAGAACATCGGCATGATTTTCCAGCAATTCAACCTGCTGCAAAACGCCAGCGTGTTCGACAACGTCGCCTTCCCCCTGAAAATCCATGGCACGACCAAGGGCGAGCAGATCGCCGCCCGCGTCGAGGAATGTCTGGCGCTGGTGGGCCTGTCCGACAAGCTGCACAGCTATCCGGCGCAATTGTCCGGCGGGCAGAAACAGCGCGTGGCCATTGCCCGCGCCCTGGCCAGCCACCCGGACGTGCTGCTGTGCGACGAGCCGACGTCCGCGCTGGACGCGGAAACCACGCGCGCCCTGCTCGACACCCTGCGCGACATCAATGCACGCCTGGGGGTGACGATCGTCATCGTCAGCCATGAGCTGTCGGTGCTGGGCGCCATCTGCAACCGCGTGGCTGTCGTGGAAAACGGCGCCATCGCCGAACAATTCGATTTGAGCGACACGGCCACCCCGCGCAAGACGGCGCTGGGACGCGAGCTGGCTTACTACGGCACCGAGGCGTTTGAAGCCACCGCATGGAAGGATGCAACACATGTTTGAAGAATCGATCAATAACGTCATCAACCTGCTGCCGGAAATCTGGGTGGCGCTGGGCCAGACCATGACCATGCTGGGCATCGGCCTGACCGCCGCCATCCTGATCGGCGGCCCGCTGGGCATCCTGCTGTTCCTCGTCTCGGAAGGCCAGTCGCTGGAAAACCGTCCGCTGTCGACGATCCTGGGCTGGCTGGTGAATACCGTGCGCAGCTTCCCGTTCATCATCCTGCTGGTCGCCCTGACGCCGTTTACGCGCATCATCGCCGGCACCTCGATCGGCCCGCTGGCAGCCAGCGTACCGCTGTCGTTTGCCGCCATTCCCTACCTGGCGCGCCTGGTGGAACAGAACCTGCGCGAAGTGCCGCGCGGCGTGATCGAAGCGGCGCATGCCATGGGCGCGTCGGAAATGCAGATCATCTTCCGCGTGCTGCTGGTGGAAGCGCGCTCCGGCCTTGTGCTGGCCCTGACCGTGCTGTCGATCAGCTTCCTGTCGTATTCGGCCGTGGCCGGCGTGGTGGGCGGCGGCGGTATCGGCGACCTGGCCATCCGCTACGGCTACTACCGCTTCGAGACGGACATCATGGTCGCCACCGTGGCCATCCTGATCGTGCTGGTGCAAACCATCCAGTTCGCCGGCACGCGCATCGCCAAGCGCCTCGACAAACGTTAATTCATATTCAGTATTTCAGTACAAGGAAAAGCATGAACCACATTCGCCGCAACCTGCTCCTGGCCGCCGCCAGCCTGGCCTTCGCCACCGCCGCCCACGCCAAGGACCCGAAAGAACTCGTCATCGGCACCAGCTCCGGCCCGTATTCCGACCAGCTGAAGCTGGGCATCAAGCCCATCCTGGAAAAACAGGGCTACAAGGTCAAGATCGTGGAATTCAACGACTACGTGCAGCCGAACTACGCGCTGGCCGAAGGTTCGCTGGACGCCAACGTATTCCAGCACATCGTCTATCTGACCAAGTTCGCCACCGATAACAAGCTGCCACTGAGCTCATTGATCACCGTGCCGACCATGCCGATCGGCCTGTACGGCGGCAAGCAAAAGTCCTTGGCCGACGTGAAGAACGGCGCCACCATCACCATGCCGAACGATCCGACCAACCAGGCGCGCGCGCTGGTGATGCTGGCCAAGATGGGCTGGATCAAGCTCAAACCGAACGTCGATCCGCTGCGCGCTTCCGAGCGCGACGTGCTGGAAAACCCGAAGAAGCTGAAACTGGTGCCGCTGGAAGCGGCGCAGCTGCCACGTTCGCTGGCCGACGCCGACTACGCTTTTGTCAACGGTAACTTCGCCCTGGCCGCCGGCATGAAGCTGACGTCGGCCCTCGCCGTGGAAAAGATCTCGGACAGCTACATCAACCTGGTCGCCATCCGCACGGCCGACAAGGCCAAGCCATGGGTCAAGGACCTGGAAGCGGCCTACCGCTCGCGCGCCTTCCTCGACGCGACCAACAAATACCTGGCCGGCTACGAAAAAACGGACTACCAGCTGGCGCTGGAAAAGACGCTGAAAAAATAAAGCAAAGCGCTGCACGCAAAAAAACGGCCAGGTTCACACCTGGCCGTTTTTTTATTGCCCGCGCCGCGTGGACGCCGTCATGCCATGCTTAGAAACGGTAACCCACACCGACGCCGATCAGGAGTGGATCCACCTTGACTTCGCTGATCTTGGCGCCACCGGCCAATACGTCGCTGCGGATCTGCACTTTCTTGATGTCGAAGTTCAAGGACCAGTTTTTGTCCAGTTTGTAATCGACACCGGCTTGCAGCGAGAAGCCCCAGCTGTCATGTTCCAGGCGGCCGGCACCGTTCAGCAATTTCACGTCCGAGATATTCGTGTAGTTCACGCCCGCACCCACGTATGGGCTGAACTGTTTTTCAGGCATGAAGTGGTATTGCAGCGACAGGGTCGGCGGCAAATGCTTGAAGCTGCCGATCTTCGTGCCGGACAAGGTGACGTCATGCTTTTGCGGATACGTCAGGATCAGCTCGGCAGCGATATTTGGCGTAAAGAAGTAGGAAATATCGATTTCAGGAATCGTCTTGCTGCTGACGTGAATCAGGTCGGATGCGCCGACGCCACCAACGGGAGCAGATTTGTTGGCCGGATCGATATGCACGGCGCGCGCACGGACCAGCCATGGGCTTTCCTGTGCCATTGCGTTGCCGGCGAATGCGCCGATGGCGGCCAGGACGATTGCTGCTGCAGTTGCGGACTTTTTCATTTTATTTCCCTCTGTCGTTAATGTCGTTAAGTAACGCTGCGAAGTCTAAGAGTGCAGTGCAACAAAAACTTTGATCCACATCAAATAGTGCTAGATGGCATCATCAGAGGGATTTTTTCCTTTGCCCAGGTCAAGAAAATGCGGCAGCGCAGCGCACGCATACGTATCAATGCACGCCGTCAAACAGGCTGGCGACCCAGTCGGCAAACACGCGCACACGGGGCGACAATTGCCGGTGGTGGGGATACAGCACGGACACGGGGAGCGGGTCGGGCCGCAAGTCCCGCAGCACTTCCACCAGGTCGCCGTCCGCCAGCGCCCGCTCCAGATGGTAGCGGGGCGCCTGGATCAAGCCCATGCCCGCGCGGCAACAGGCGTGGTATGCGTCCGCACTGTTGACGGACACGGTGCCCGGCAAGGCCACGCTGTGCCGCTGTCCTGCCACCTTGAAATCGAAGGGCCAGACCTTGCCCGTCTGGGTGGAAAAGAAATTGACGGCGCGGTGGCCCGCCAGTTGCGCCAGAGTCTCCGGCGTGCCGTGCGCGGCCAGGTAGGCGGGGCTGGCGCACGTCACCTGCTCCAGCAGCGCCACGCGGCGCGCCACCATGGACGAATCGCCCAGCTCGCCCACGCGCAGCACGCAATCGACGCCTTCGCGCACCAGGTCGACGAGGCGGTCGCCCATGCCGATTTCCAGTTCGATCAGCGGATAGCGGGCGCAGAACTGGTCCAGCACGGGCATGACGAAATGCATGGCCAGGGTCGCGTGCAGGTCGATGCGCAGCTTGCCGGCCGGCTGCTGGGCCGCCGAACTGAACACGGCTTCCGTTTCTTCCAGGTCCGCCAGCAGGCGCGCGCAGCGCTGGTAATATGCCTCGCCATCGGGCGTGGGCGTCACTTGCCGCGTGGTCCGCTGCAGCAGGCGCACGCGCAGCCGCGCTTCAAGCTGCTTGATCGCATGCGTGACGGTCGCCTTCGGGTAGCCGAGGTCGTGCGCCGCCTGGGTGAAACTGCGCAGTTCGACGATGCGGGTAAAAATGCGCATCGCATCAAATCGGTCCATCTTCCTGCCCCATTGTTACTCCTTGCTGCACAGTGTAGCGATATCAACGTTGGTTTTGCAATTGCAACGCAAGATGCGTGCAACGCAATCGACGCTTGCGCCGATGTCACTGGTCTGCCGGCTGGCGAGCCAGCATAATATTTCCACTCCGCACAATACAAATGAGAATAGTAATGATTATCATTTGCGATATAATGCACTACCTCGCTCAAGCGACTACAAAAAGGAATGGGAGACATGGATATATTGAGGGAACTGCGTGAATCGGGCTTGAAAGTAACCATCCCCCGCTTGCGGATTCTGCAGCTGTTTCAAGAAGGCACGATCAAGCACCTGAGTGCGGACGATGTCTACAAACTCTTGCTGGCCGAAAAAATCGACGTGGGCCTGGCCACCATCTACCGCGTGCTGATGCAGTTTGCCGAAGCGGGCATTTTGTTTCGCCGGCACTTCGAATCCGGCCACGCCGTGTTCGAACTGAACGAAGGCCAGCACCACGACCACCTGGTCTGCACAGGCTGCGGCAAGGTCGATGAATTCGTCGACGAAGGCATTGAACTGCGCCAGAACGAGATCGCCGCCGAGCGGGGCTTCGTGCTGCACGAGCACGCTCTGTCGCTGTACGGCACCTGCGCCGAGTGCACGGCGAAGAAAGTCCCGCCGCGCAAAGCGTCCTGAGGCAGCGCGCAGCGTAGCGCCTGGCAAGCCACCTGCGCTACACTGCGTGCGCCGCAGCTCAGCTCAACAAAGGACCAGCATGTACATCGGAGAAATCGCCCGCCTGGCGGGCACCTCGCCCAAGGCCTTGCGCCACTATGAAGCGCTGGGCTTGCTGGGCGACGTGCGCCGCTCGGGCGCCTACCGCGTCTACACGCAGCAAGACCTGGCGCAAGTGAGGCTGATACGCCAGGCGCAGGCCCTGGGCTTCCGCCTGGCCGAACTGCTGCCCATCCTGGCCGGCGACGATACCGACTGGGCCGTCCTGTCGCAGCACATCGCCGCCAAGCGCGCACAGGTGCGGCAGGATATCGCCCGCCTGCGCCAGCTCGATGCGCAATTGGCCGACATCGACACGGAAATCCGCGACTGCCTGGCGCAGCAGCGTCTGCAAGAGGCCGCTTGACTCTGCCCCCAGGGGCAGGCTTTAGCATGCAAGCTCTTCTTTAACGGACAGCCTGCATCATGACCAAGACGACACCCAAGCGCATTTTGATACTCCTCGGCCACCCGTCGGGCGACAGCTTTTGCGCCGCCCTGGCTGAAGCCTATGCCGCCACGGCCAGCAGCGCAGGCCACATCGTGCGCGAACTGCGCCTGGGCCAGCTGGACTTCGATCCCATCCTGCACGAAGGCTACCGCCAGGTGCAGCCGCTGGAAGCGGACTTGCTGGCGGCGCAGGAAACCATCAGCTGGGCCGAACACCTGGTGTTCGCCTACCCGATCTGGTGGGGCGGCGCACCGGCCCTGCTGAAGGGCTTTGTCGACCGCGTCTTCCTGCCCGGCTACGCTTTCAAGTACCGGCCCGGCAAGGCTTTCCCGGCGCAACTGCTGAAAGGCCGCACGGCCCAGCTGCTGGTGACGATGGATACGCCGCCCTGGTATTTCCGCTGGGTCTACCGCATGCCCGGCATCCACCAGTTGCGCAAGACGACCCTCGAATTTTGCGGCATCCAGCCCGTCAGGGTGGCCAGCTTCGGCCCCATCCTGCACTCCACCGAGCCGCAGCGCGCGCGCTGGCTGGCGCAGGCACAGGTGCTGGCCCGGCACCTGTAAGTTGCTTGCCATGCAGCCATCTTGCATACGGTTTTGACAAGCTGGTAATCAAGCCGTCATATTCAACGGCTACCATGATGATATTGCCTGTTTGTCAGTCGCCTTGCCGTCGCGACAACAAGGGTCCGATCGTCATGTAAAGGTAGCCGCTGTGGAGTTCAACGCTTCTCGATTGCATCTTCCCCGTTATCGCACGTCCGTGGCGTCCGACCTGTGCATCCCCACGGAATCCGTGCAGGCCGACGCCAGCAACTTCGCCGTGCTGGAATTGTTCACGGAACGGCGCGACATGATGAGCCTGCCCGTCACGGAGCAGCAGAAGCCCATCGGCCTGATCAGCCGCAACATCTTCATGTCGCAGATGTCCAAGCCCTTCTATCACGAGGTGTACGGCAAGAAGAGCTGCATCGCCTTCATGGACAAAGAACCGCTGATCGTCGATGGCGCCATGAGCATCGAAGACCTCACCTTCCGCGCCGTGGAAGCGGGCGAAAAGGCGCTGGCCGACGGCTTCATCATCACTGCCGATGGCGCGCTGGCCGGGGTGGGCTTCGGCTTGCAGCTGATGAACGTGGTGGCCACCATGCAGGCGGAAAAGAACCGGCAAATCATGCACAGCATCGATTACGCCAGCGTGATCCAGCGCGCCCTGCTGCGCACCTCCGATGCGGAATTGCGCGCCACCCTGCCCGACGCCCACCTGGAATGGCAGCCGCGCGACGTCGTCGGCGGCGATTTTTACTTTTTCGAGCGCCACGCGGGCGGCTGGTTCGCCGCCATCGCCGACTGCACCGGCCACGGCGTGCCGGGCGCCTTCATGACCCTGATCGCCTCGTCGGCCCTGAGCCAGGCCTTGCGCGAGATGGGGCCGCACGATCCGGCCGCCCTGATCGGCGCCGTCAGCCGCGCCATCAAGACCCTGCTGGGCCAGGACGGCGCCGGCAGCGGCGAAGCCACCGGCCACGCCGGCTCGAACGACGGCATGGATTGCGCCTTCCTGTGCTACGACACGGCCAGCGCCAGCCTGCGTTTCGCAGGCGCGAAACTGGCGCTGCATGTGGTCGCGCCGGGCGAAGAGAGCGTGCGCGCCATCGACGGCGCGCGCATGGGCGTGGGCTATGTCGACACGCCAGCCGGCTACTGCTGGCACAACGAGACGCTCGCCATTCCCGCCGGCAGCCTGCTGTTCCTCACCACCGACGGCTTGCTCGACCAGATCGGCGGCGCGCGCGACATCGCCTACGGCAAGCGGCGCATGCGCGAGCAATTGCTGGCGCGGCGCGACGCTTCCGCCGGCGACGTGGCGGCGGCGCTGCTGCAGGACAGCGCCGCATGGCAAGGCAAGCAGCCGCGCCGCGACGACCTGACCTTTTTCTGTTTCCGCCTGTAGTTTTGGCGCCATCGAGCCACCTTATCAACAAGAAACCGGGTCACCGGCTAGCCAGGAGCACGGACGTGCTGTACGAAGAATTCAACGAGTTTTGGGATGTGGCGCGCAAGCGCAACATCATCTTTTTTTACGTGGGCTATTTCTCGCAGCACGTGGTGAATGCCATTTCCGAAACCATCAAGGCGCGCCTCGATACGGCCGGCGCGGCCGGGCCCACGCGGCGGCGCATCTTTTCCTCGTTCATCGAGATGTCGCAAAACATCATGCATTATTCCGCCGACAGCCTGACGCCCGATGCGCAGCTGGACCAGCAGATGCGGCGCGGCTCGTTCTGCATCGGCACGCGCGGCGACAGCTTTTTCCTGCTGTGCGCCAACCCCGTCTCGACGGACAACGTGGCGCAGATCCGCGCCCGTCTGGAACCGCTGCACACCATGACGATGGAGGAAATCCGCCTCGCGTATAAAAAGGCCCTGCGCGAGGAAGCGCCCGCCGACAGCAAGGGCGCGGGCCTGGGTTTCCTCACCATGGCGCGCGACGCCAGCGAGCCGCTGGAATTCGAATTCGTCCAGGATCCCCAGGAACCGGGCCACACCATCTTCTGCATCAAAGCCATCATTTGAAAGAGCCGACTCAGGAAAGCATATGCAATTACCGTCACCACTGTTCATCGCCGCGACCCCGAGTTCGCCCGAAATCGACTTCCGTTTCGAGCAGCACACCCTGTCGATCAAGGGCGAGTCGTATCCGGAAAACGCGGCCGCCTTCTATGGCCCGCTGATCGCCGCCGTGCGCGCCTACCTGGAAGGCTGCCGCGAAGCGGCCATCACCGTCAACGTCTCGCTGGCCTACTTCAACAGCTCCAGCACGAAGATGCTGTTTACCCTGTTCGACACCCTGAACCAGGCGGCCGTGGACGGCAACCAGGTGCGCCTGAACTGGTATCACGACGAGGACGACGACACCATCCTGGAATTCGGCCAGGAGCTGCAGCAGGACTTCACTGCGCTGGACTTCCGCGACCATCCCGTGCAGGGCAGCTAGGACATGCGCGCCGCCATCTCCGAGTCCGGACTGGAGCCCGACCTGTTCACCGTGGAAGCGGCGGCGCTGGCTGCCGCGCGCCGCATGCATGCCGACGCCAGCGCGTCGAGCGCGGAACAGCGGCGCGTGCTCGGTGAACTGATCAATCACTACGAGCGGCTGATGCGCGAGACGCGGCGCCTGATCGGCCGCAGCGACCGCGCCGAGCGCGACATGCATCTGCTGAACCGGCAATTGCAAACCCTGGCCGGCCAGCTCGAATACCGCGCCACGCACGACCCGCTGACGGGCGCCCTGAATCGCGGCGCCGTGATCGACCACGCCTCGCGCTGCCTGGAGCAGGGCGACATGGCGCTGATCGTGCTCGACATCGACCTGTTCAAGCAGGTCAACGACGATTTCGGCCACCCTGCCGGCGACGGCGTGATCCAGGCCGTGGTCGACTGCCTGAAAGGATTGCTGGGACAGGAGACGGCCATCGGCCGGGTCGGCGGCGAAGAGTTTTCCGTGGTCTGGCCCACCTCCTCGCGCGACGACGCGGCGCAGGTGGCGCAGCGCATCTGCGAGACTGTCGGCCGCCAGCGCCATGCGGCGCCCATCACGCGCGCCATCACCGTCAGCGTGGGCCTGAGCTGGAACCGCGCCGGCACGGCATTTGAAACGGCCTACAGCCACGCGGACCAGGCCCTGTACCAGGCCAAGCGCGAAGGACGCAATTGCGTGCGCCAGTGGCTGGAAAGCTGAAGCGGCCCTTAGCGGATATGTTCGCGCGCCATGCTGCCGTCGCGGCGCATGGCCGCCGCCGCCCGCTGCATGGCCAAGGCCTGCGTCTCGGGTAATTGCTTGTTGCAGGCGAGGTAAGTCTGCACCCGGTTGAAGGTCAGCAGCGGCACCACCTTGCCCTCCCACTCCTTGCCGGCAAACGGCTTGCTGCCCACCGCCATGCCGACGGCCCACAAGTCGATGCGTCCGAGCAGCAGCTTTTGCGGATTGAGCCACTCCTGCGTCACGGGCGCCACGTTCAGGCCGCGCTGGCGCAGGTAATCGTCGCGCGCGTCGCCGAGCACCGTGCCGATCACCAGGCCGCGCGCATCGGCCAGCGTGCGCAACGCCAGGTGCCGTTCGGCCAGGCCGTAGAGTATCCATTCGGCTTCGTTGAGGGGACCGATCCAGCGAAATTGCGCTTCGCGCTCCTGCGTGCGGCTGGTGGAAAAGATGCAGGTATCACGCTCGCGCAGCGCCTGCGCATACGCGCGCTTCCAAGGCAGCAGCTCGATGCTGTAGGAAAGGCCGGCGCGCGCCATGATGTCGCGCACCTTGAGCGTTTCACGTCCCACGACGACATTGCCTTCCATCATGCTCGACGGCGGCAAATGCTCGCCGACGATGCGCACGTCCGCCGCCGCGGCCAGCGCCGGCATCAGCAGCGCCAATGCCAGCAGCCGTGCCATGCTTGCTTGTTTCATGCTTGCTTTCATCTGCCACAGGGGATACAAGCCGATGTTACCATCGGCTCACCCTGGCATTGCCGGATATTGTCAATTTCGGGACATACTTTCCACAACGTGGCAACAGGCCAACGCCAGCGGATGATGATGCAAGGGAGGAGGAGAGAGAAATGATTGGCGGAAAACAGTAGGAGTCGAACCTACGGGAGAACGTCTGACGCCCTCCACCGGGTTTGAAGCCCGGCCACATCACCGGATGAGTGTGCTTTCCGCGGTACCTGAGCTAGCTCTTGGGCAAGGCTGTGGTGTAGGACCACAACGCTTGCGGGCGTAATAGATGCCCATTGCCAACACGGCGAGTATAACCGACGCGGTCAAAAAATTCCAAAACCTGGATCGCCCGCTTGCGGCCCAGGCCGCTGGCGTCGCGGAAGGTGGCCGCGCCCACGGCGCCATTACCGGCCGGCAAGCCTGCATCCCCTTCCGCCTTGTGCGCCAGTTCCCGCACCAGCTGCGCCAGCTCGGCCAGCGCCGCCTGGTGATAAAACAGGTCGTGCACGACCTGGCTGATCTGCCCTGCCTTGGCCAGTTTGCGCAACAGCCGGCGCGTTTCATCCTCGGCTAAGCCGAAGCCGCGCGCCAGGTCGCGCGTCCATGGGGGATCGGATCGTCCCTGCTCCAGGGCGGCCAGCAAGGGCTCGGCCACCGCCTGCTCCTGCGGCGTCAGTTCCACGCTGTGCGCCGGCAAGTGCAGGCTGGCGCCGCGCGCCAGCACCTCGCCGCGCGCCAGCAAGGCTTCGACCAGGTGGCTCCACAAGGCGTCTTCCATCTCCGCGTCGACGATGCGTTTCAAACGCCACAGTTCCGGCCCCGCCTCGTCGGGCGCGCGCGCGTGGAAGGTTTCCAATGCTGCCAGCACCCGCTCTTCCAGCGCCAGCAACGCCGGCGGCGCCACCAGCAGGGCGTCGCTACCGCGCAGGGCGATACGCCGCGTGTCGGGCGGCAGCGCCAGGGCGTGCGCCGGCAGCAGGGACAGGCGCACCAGCAAGGACTCGCGCAAGCCCAGCGGGCCTTGCGCCAGCAGGGCCGCATAGTCGCCGTGCGCGACAAACGCGGCCAGCGCATCGAGCCAGGCCAGCCTGGCCGGGCTGCGCCGCTTGCGCGCGGGACCGAACGGATCGAGCACCATGCCGCCGCCCACCGTTTGCGTCGCCTGCGCGTTGCGCACGACGAAACGGTCGCCCGGCACGCCGTGCATGGGAGCCTCGAATACCAGTTGTACCCTGCCCGTCTGTCCTGGCGACAGGGTTTCGCCATCGAGCATGACGGCACGCGCCAGCTGGTGCGCCGCGCCCAGGTGCACGTGCAGCGGCGACCAGGCTTTCAGGTGTACTCCCGCGTCGGGCAGCAGGGTCAGTTCCACGTCGATGCGTTCGGCACACTGCGCCAGCTCGGGCGCGACGATCCAGTTGCCCCGCTCGATGCGCTCGCGGTCGATGCCGGACAGGTTCAGCGCCAATCTCTGGCCCGCCATGCCCGTCCCGGCTGCGCGGTTCTGCGCATGGATGCTGCGCACCCGCGCTTGCGCGCCACCGGGCGCCAGTTGCAACATGTCGCCCACTTGCACCCTTCCCGCCAGCGCCGTGCCGGTGACGATGGTGCCCTGCCCCGACAAGGTGAACACCCGGTCCACGCCGAGGCGGAACAAACGCCGCTCGTCACGCTGCGGCAGGCTGCGCGCCGCTTGCGTCAGGTGCGCCAGCAAAGCGGCCACGCCGGCATCGTTGTCGCGATTGGCGGCCGTGGGGAAAATCGGGCTGCCCGCCAGCGGCGTGCCGGCCAGCAGCACTTCGATATCCGCTTCCACCTGCGCCACGCGGGCGCCATCGGCGCGGTCGATCTTCGTCAGCGCCACGGCGCCCTGCGTCACGCCCAGCAGCTGCAAGATGGCCAGATGCTCGTGCGTCTGCGGCATGATGCCGTCGTCGGCCGCCACCACCAGCAGGGCGAAGTCGATGCCCGTCACGCCCGAGGCCATGGTGCGGATGAATTTTTCGTGGCCGGGCACGTCGATCACGCCCAGCACCGTGCCGTCCGCCAGCGGCAGATAGGCGTAACCAAGTTCTATCGAAATGCCGCGCGCCTGCTCTTCCTTCAGGCGGTCCGTGTGCACGCCCGTCAGCGCGCGCGTCAGCGTCGTCTTGCCATGGTCGATATGGCCTGCGGTGCCGACGATCATGCGGACAACCCGGCAAGCTGCGCGATGAAGGTCGTCTCGTGCGCCGCTTCCAGGCAGCGCAAGTCGAGCCATAGCGTATCTTGCCCGATGCGCCCGATCACGGGGCACGGCAAGGCGCGCAAACGCTGCTCCAGCACGCCCAATGGATTGCTCAGGCGCGAACCGGGCGCGCTGCGAATGGCCAGGCCAAAGCTGGGCAACTGGTCGACGGGCAAGGCGCCGCTGCCGATCTGGCTTTTCATGGCTTCGGCGGTAACCATATAGGTGGCGCCGAGTACGCTTTGCAACAGCGGCAGCAGAGTTTGCGCCTGCGCGCGCATGGCGGCGGCGGGACGCGTCAAGAGGCGCAAGGTGGTCAGGCGTTCGGCCAGCAAGTCCGGCGCGCGATACAGCTGCAGCACGGGTTCCAAGGCGGCCAGCGTCAGCTTGCCGACCCGCAGCGCGCGTTTCAAGGGGTTCCGCTTGATCTTTGCGATCAGGTCGGCGCGACCGACGATGACGCCGCATTGCGGGCCACCGAGCAGCTTGTCGCCGCTGAAGGTGACCAGGTCGGCCCCCGCTGCTATGGTTTCGCGCACCGTCGTTTCATGCGGCAGGCCGTATTGCGCCAGGTCGACCAGGGTCCCGCTGCCCAGGTCCACGGCGGTCGGCACATGGTGTTTTGCCGCCAGCGGCACCAGTTCGTCGAGCTCCACGCTCTTGGTAAAGCCGGTGATCGCGTAATTGCTGCAATGGACCTTCATCAACAGGGCCGTGTCTTCATTCACGCCATTCGCATAGTCGGCCAGGTGCGTGCGGTTGGTGCTGCCCACTTCGCGCAGCACGGCGCCGGCGCGCGTCATGACGTCGGGGATGCGGAAGGCGCCGCCGATTTCCACGAGTTCGCCGCGCGAGACGATGACTTCCCTGTTCTGCGCCAGGGTGTTCAGCATCAGCAGCACCGCGGCCGCATTGTTGTTGACGACGGTGGCCGCTTCGGCCCCCGTCAGTTCGCGCAACAGTTCCTCGACGAGGTCGTCGCGGTCGCCGCGCTTGCCCGTTTCCAGGTCGAATTCCAGGTTCATCGGCCACTGCAGCGCTTCCACCACGGCTTGCACGGCGGCGTCGGGCAGCAGCGCGCGGCCCAGGTTCGTGTGCAGCACGGTGCCCGTCAGGTTGAACACGGCGCGCAGTTGCGAGCGCGATTGCGATTGCAGCCGTTCTTCCATGTGCGCGGCGATGACGGCAATCGACGCGCCCTCTTCGCTCACTGCACCGGCCAACATGGCCGTACGCAATTCGGCCAGCACGGCGCGCGCACAGGCCAGCGTTTGCACGCGGCCATGGTGCGCAATCAGGGCCAGGCAAGCCGTGTCGCCCAGGATGCGGTCTACCGATGGCAGGCGCACGGTTTGCCCCGTCGTCATGACTGCTGGCCCTCGCTGCTGTCGCTCTTTCCCAGCCACAGCAGCGGATTGCCGCTGGCGCGCTGGTAGCCAGCTTCGCCCACCAGCAGGTCGAGCATCAGGCTGGCCAGGTCGTCGGCCAGCGGTTCGACGTTGTAATCGTGTTCCTGGTTGAAGACCTTGCGGTAGGTGTGGCAGTCGTCGCAGGTTTCCGCGCGCGCCACCTTCTTCGGATCGTTCGCCTTGTTGGGCAATTTGTCGTCCTTTGCCGTCACGGGGTCGAACGGCGCCGCGTCGGCAGCGTCCAGGCCCTGGTAGGCGATCTTGCCATTCTGTTCGCAGGTCGAGCACTTCACGCGCACCATATGCCATTCGCTTTCGCAAATGCCGCAGTGCAGATAGCGGTAGCCCTGCGACCCGCCGCCGATGCGGATCACGCTGGCGACGGGATGCGAACCGCAGACGGGGCACAGGGTGCCCGTTTCCAGGTCCGGCACGCGCGCGGCGCGCAATTCGCTGGCCGACACCGACCATAAAATTTGCAAGGCGGCCGCGACGAACGGCGCATGCATGGGATTGAGGTTGTCGCCGTTTTCATCGAGCACGGCATCGGCGCAGGCGTCCAGCGCTGGCGCATCGAGCGCGCGCAGCTGGGCCAGCACCTGCGTCAGGCCGCCGGACAATGCCGGCTGGCTTGTCGCCGTGGCGGCCAGTTCATCGAGCAGGCTGGCAAAGATGTCGCGCCAGACGGGCGGACGGGCGCCGCTGACGGGCAGCACGGGCATGCGGTGCTGGATGGCGCGGCGCAGCGCGTCCGGGTCGGCGGCAGGCACGGCGCCGGGCGCCAGTTTTCCCACCACGGCGGCCTGCGCATCGGCCAGCACGGCCATCAGCACCAGGTAGCCCTGCATGCCCGCGTCGACGGGAATGCCCTTGATGTTTCCTTGCGCCAGTTCGCGCAAGCGCAAGGCGCGCGCCTTGAACAGGCTGTCAGGCTGCGGCAGCAGCAGGCGCGGAATCGCGTTGTGGTCCAGGCCTTCGATTTCGCCTGGCTGAAGAATGCGTTGTACCAATGGAGTTTCCCATCAAAAAAGGGGCTGTAAAGTATTCTAATCGATAAAAAGAAAGGGGTCAGTCCTGGGACTGACCCCGGGTAATGCCGGTGTCATCAATATCAAGAACTTAGTCTTTTGTATTGCGAATGACAGCCTCAAACCACTTCGGATGGTGCTTGCGCGCCCAGCCGTAGGTGACGGTGCCGCGCACCATGGCGCCGATCGAACCCTTGACCCACAGGGCCGCATAGATGTGCACGATGATGGAGCAGATGATGCCGAACGCGCACACGGCGTGCAGCAAGGCGGCCGCGCGGATGACGGGAATCGGGAAATAGAACGCAAAGTACGCGCGCCAGATCACGATGCCCGACAGCAGCAAGCCCACCATGCAAGCGAGCAGCACGAAGAACAGGATCTTCTGGCCGGCATTGTATTTGCCGATCTTCGGAAGCTTCTCTTCGCGGTTGTTGAGCACGTCGTCCATCTGTTTCAGCCACTGCTTGTCGCCGTCCTCGAACTTGTTGTGGTGCCAGAAGCGCACCACGAGGATCGCGAACGAGACAAACATCACCAGGCCGGCAAACGGATGCAGGATGCGCGTCCATTGCCCGCCGCCGAACAGGTTCGCCAGCCACGCCATCGAGGGATGGAACATGGCCAGGCCGGACAGCGCCAGCATGACGAAGGTGATGGCGGTCACCCAGTGATTCGTGCGCTCGTTCGGGTCGTAGCGCTGGATCAGCGGGTTGCCGTCCTTGTCGCGCAGCTTTCCATCATGCAGATCACTGTGGCTCATGGTCTTCCTCCCGGATGCGCTTGGCCTCTTCCAGCGCTTCGTGCTCTTCGTCCTTGCTCACTTCGTTCGGACCGACTCGCGTGTAATGGAAGAAGCCTGCCAGGGCCGTGGCGGCCATGCCGGCCACCGCCAGCGGCTTGGACCAGCCCTTCCAGAAGCCCACCATCGGACTGATGCGCGGGCGCTCCGGCAAGTTCGAATACAGCTTCGGCTTGTCGGCATGGTGCAGCACGTACATCACGTGCGTGCCGCCCACGCCCAACGGGTCGTACAGGCCCGCGTTCTCGAAACCGCGCGACTTCAGGTCGACGATGCGCTCTTCCGCATGCACCTTCATGTCTTCCTTGGTACCGAAAACGATGGCGCCCGTCGGGCAGGTTTTCACGCAAGCCGGTTCCTGGCCCACGGCCACGCGGTCCGAGCAGAGCGTGCACTTGTAGGCGCGGTCGTCCTTTTTCGAAATGCGGGGCACATCGAAAGGACAGCCGGCCACGCAGTAGCCGCAGCCGATGCAGTTTTCCTGATGGAAGTCCACAATGCCGTTCGTGTATTGCACGATGGCGCCCGGCGCCGGACAGGCTTTCAGACAGCCCGGGTCCTCGCAGTGCATGCAGCCATCCTTGCGGATCAGCCACTCGAGGTTGCCGTCGTTGTTTTCGTGTTCGGCAAAACGCATCACCGTCCACGATTGCGGCGTCAGGTCCGTCGGATTGTCATAGGTGCCATGGTTTTCGCCGACTTCATCGCGCAAGTCGTTCCATTCCATGCACGCCGTCTGGCAAGCCTTGCAGCCGATGCATTTCGACACATCGATCAGCTTGGCCACGGTGCCCGTCACCGGGCTGCGCGCTTGCGGCGGGGTCACCGTGGTAGCCGACAGGCGCCGGATATCTAAGGATTGCAGTGCCATTATTGAGCTCCCATCATGCTTTTTCCACCTTCACGAGGAAGGACTTGAATTCCGGCGTTTGCGAATTCGCATCCCCCACGCCCGGTGTCAGGGTATTGATCAGATACCCCGGCTTGGCCACGCCCGTGAAGCCCCAGTGCAGCGGCAGGCCCACGGTATGCACCGGCTTGCCCTCGATCATCAAAGCCTTGATGCGCTTGGTGACCACGGCCTTGGCGATGATGTGTCCCCGCTTGGAACTGACGCGCACTTCCCCACCGGCGACGACGCCGATGCTCTTGGCCAGCTCTTCGCCGATTTCAACGAATTGCTGCGGCTGGATGATGGCATTCAGGCGTGCATGCTTGGTCCAGTAATGGAAATGCTCGGTCAGGCGGTAGCTGGTGGCCACATGCGGATATTCCTCATGCGTGCCGAACATTTTCCGGTCATCGGCGAACACGCGCGCGGCCGGATTGCTGGTCGCTTGCGGGTTTTTCGGATGCATGGGGTTGTAGCCCAGCGGATTTTCGAACGGCTCGTAATGCTCGGGGAACGGCCCTTCGGCCATGGCGCCACGCGCAAAGAAGCGCGCCACGCCCTCGCCCAGCATGATGAACGGACCCATGCCGTTTTCCGGCGGTTCGTCGACCTTGAAGTCGGGAATATCGGCCCCGCTCCAGTTCGTGCCATTCCACTCGATGAGCTTGCGGGTCGGATCGAAAGGCTTGCCCTTCAAGTCGCACGAGGCGCGGTTGTACAGCACGCGGCGGTTGGCCGGCCACGCCCAGGCCCAGCCCAACGTCTGGCCGATGCCGGTCGGGTCGCTATTGTCGCGCCGTCCCATCTGGTTGCCCGCCTGCGTCCAGCTGCCAGCGAAGATCCAGCAACCGCTGGTGGTCGTGCCGTCGTCGCGCAATTGCGCAAACGAGGCCAGCTGCTCGCCCTTTTTCACCAGCAGCTTGGTCGCGTCCTTCGGATCGTACAGGTCGGCCAGCGCACGGCCGTTGAATTCGCGGGCGATTTCTTCCGGCTGCGGATTATGCGGCTGCGCATAATTCCACGTCAGGTTGACGATAGGATCGGGGAACTTGCCACCCTCTTTCTTGTACATGCTGCGCATGCGCAGGAACAGGCCGGACATGATCTCCAGGTCGCTGCGCGCCTGGCCCGGCGGTTCAGCCGCCTGCCAGTGCCACTGCAGCACGCGCGAAGAGCTCACCAGCGAACCGCGTTCTTCGGCGAAGCAGCTGGTCGGCAGGCGGAACACTTCCGTCATGATCTTGGTGGGATCGACTTCGTGATACTGCCCGTGCGCCTTCCAGAATTCGCCCGTTTCCACGGCCAGCGGATCCATGATGACGAGGAACTTCAGCTTCGACAGCGCTTCCGTGACCTTCTGCTTGTTCGGCGCGGACGCCAGCACATTGAAGCCCTGGCAGATATAGCCCGTCATCTTGCCTTGGTGCATGTTCTCGATGGCTTGCATCAAGTCATAAGGCTTGTCGAGTTTCGGCAGGTAGTCGAAGGCGTAGTTATTTTCCGCCGTGGCAAAGTCGCCCCACCACGTCTTCATGAAGCTGACGTGGAATTTGCGGTAATTGCTCCAGTAGCTGAGCTGGTTCGGCCGCAGCGGCTTGGTGGCGCGCGCGGCGATGTAGGCGTCGAAATCCTGCTCGCCCTCGTTGGGCAGGGTCATGTAACCTGGCAACAGGTTCGACATCAGACCCAGATCGGTCAAGCCCTGGATGTTCGAGTGGCCGCGCAAGGCGTTCATGCCGCCGCCGGCGATCCCCATATTACCCAGCAACAGCTGCACCATGGCGCCCGTGCGGATGGTTTGCGCGCCCGTCGAGTGGTGCGTCCAGCCCAGCGCGTACAGGATGGTACCGGCGCGTCCCGGCACGGCGGTCGAAGCCAACGCCTCAGCCACCTTGTGGAACTTGTCGGCCGACACACCGCACGTGCGTTCGACCATCTCGGTCGTGTAGCGCGCATAGTGCTTCTTCATCATCTGGTAGACGCAGCGCGGGTGTTCCAGGGTCGGGTCGACCTTGGCATAGCCGTCGTCGCCGATCTCGTAATCCCAGGTGGCCTTGTCCGTGTACTTGCCTTTTTCCTTGTCGAAACCCGAGAACAGGCCATCCTCGAACGCATAGTCTTCGCGCACGATGAAAGGCATGTCCGTGTAGTTGCGCACGTACTCATGCTGGATCTTGTCGTTCGTCAGCAGGTAATTGATGATCGCGCCGAGGAAGACGATGTCCGTGCCGGTACGCGTGGCGCAGTAGTAATCTGCCACGGATGCGGTACGGGTAAAGCGCGGATCGACAACGATCAGCTTGGCCTTGTTATGCGCCTTCGCTTCCGTTACCCATTTGAATCCGCAAGGATGTGCTTCTGCTGCATTGCCGCCCATGACCAGGATCACGTCGGCATTCTTGATATCGACCCAATGATTCGTCATCGCGCCACGGCCAAACGTCGGGGCAAGACCTGCCACCGTCGGTCCGTGTCATACACGCGCCTGATTATCAAAGGTCAGCATCCCCATGCTGCGCACTGTCTTGTGGGTCAGATACCCCACCTCGTTGCTGCCGGCGGACGCGGCAAGCATGCCGGTGGAGAGCCAGCGGTTGACGGTCTTGCCGTCGGCATTCTTTTCGATCAGGTTGGCATCGCGGTCATCCTTCATCAGGCGCGCGATCTTGTCGAGCGCCACATCCCAGGAGATCGGTTGCCACTCCGTGCCGCCCGGTGCGCGGTATTCGGGCACTTTCAGGCGGTTCGGGCTGTGGATGAAGTCGACCAGGCTGGCGCCTTTCGGGCACAAGGTGCCGCGGTTCACCGGGTGATCGGCATCGCCTTCCACGTGGATGATGCTGGACACGGCATTTTTCGCGCCGTCGCCCAGCCCATACAGCAGGACGCCGCATCCTACCGAACAGTAGGGACAGGTATTGCGTGTCTCGGTCGTGCGAGACAGCTTGTATTGCCGCACTTCCGCCATCGCCTGGCCCGGTGCGAAACCGAGCAGGGCGAGGCTGGAACCAGCAATGGTCGCGCCAGTTACCCGAAGGAACTGGCGCCTGGACATCTGAACCATATTCAGGCCTCTATGATGTAAGTAAATAAAAAGTCATACGGCGTCGTGGTCGTGTCATATCACCAAGATATAAGCACCATGCCTGTGCCGTATGACAGTATTTTACCCCTCAAACTCCGACAAGGCTTAGTCCGCTGGAAAAAATTGCCTTTAGTCAACATTAATTTGACGATACCGAATATTCCCTCTAAACAATGCCAGCCTGCCCGGCACGCTTGCACATCGCTACCCACCATGAAAAAACCCGCTCGCGAGCGGGTTTGGGATGCGTCAGAAAAATGACAGATTACAAGCTGTAGCGCAAGGTCAGCGCCACGTTACGCGGCGCGCCCGGCAAGCTCAGATTCGGGCTGGAACCGTGGCCCGAGACGATGTAGCGCGTGTCGCCGATATTGTTGACGTTCAGTTGCACTTCATAGCGGCCCGTGCGGTAAGCGGCCATGGCGTCGGCCGTCACGTAACCTGGCAGCACGACGGTGTTGCCCGGGTTGGCGAAGCGGCTGCCCACGGCATTCGCGCCGCCGCCCACCGTGAAGCCGTGGCCAAGGTCTTTCGTCAGCCACAGATTGGCCGTGTTGCGCGCCGTCAAAGTGGCGCGCTTGCCCTTGATGGCGACGGAACTGGCCGTCGTCGTGCCCGGCGCATTCACGCTGCGGTCGACGGCGATGGAATCGGTGATGGTGGCGTCCAGGTAAGCGTAGCCGGCCATCATCTTCCAGCCATCGTGCAAGTCCGCGTTGAAGGTCAGTTCCAGGCCGTCCGTGCGCTGCGTGCCGACGGGCACGATGCGGTTCGTGATCGGGTCGCTGGTCTTGATATTGTCGCGCTCCAGGCGGAACAGCGACACGGTGGCGTTGGCGCGGCCACCCCACAGGTCGTACTTGGCCCCCACTTCCGTGTTGCGCGTGGTTTCCGGCGCCAGGTCGGCATTGTTGGCGGCCAGGGCGAAGTTTTCACCGCTCGGCTGGAACGAACGGCTCCACGATGCGTAATACGATTGCGCCGCGCTCGGTTGCCAGACGAGGCCGGCGCGGGGGCTGTAAGCCGAATCCGTGCGCGACAGGTCCGCCGTCGTCAGGCCGGCCGCATTGGCCAGGCGCGACTGCTGCTTGTAACGGTCGTAGCGCAGGCCGGCCAGCGCCTTCCACTCGTCGCTGAAACTGATGGCGTCCTGCACGTAGGCGGCGGCCGTGTCATAGGTGCCGAAAGTATCGCCGCGCGCGCCCAGCTTGCTGCGGTTGACCTGCGGCAGGACGGGGTTGAAGATCGATACATTCGTCGCCACCACGGTCGAAGCCCAGCTCGACGCATCCTTGTTTTGCTTGCCGAACTCGGCGCCGTACAGCACTTCGTGGCGCAAGGTGCCCGTGACCAGCTTTTGCGTCAGTTCCGTCTGGTTAAACCAGCCGCTCTCGTCGCGGTTGAGCTTGGCGTGACCCAGGCTCATCGTGCCCTTGACTTCGTTGACGTTGCCGGAAATATTAGTGTTGTTGCGGTCCAGGTGGTAATCGTAGTAACGGAAGGCATTGCGCAGCGACAGCGTATCGCTGAACTTGTGCGTCAGTGTCGCGGCCGTAGACACCACGCGCGACTGACTGAAGTCCGCATCGCGGGCGTTGGCGGCGCCATAATAGGTGCCCGCATCGACGGCGACGGGACGGCCCTGGTAGGACGGGATGCCGAAGTCCGTCAGGCGGCGGTCTTCCAGGTAATCGCCCTGCAGCAGCAGTTTCGTCGCGCTCGACAAGCGGATGGCCACGGAAGGGGCCAGCGCCGTGCGGTTGATGAATTGCTGGTCGCGGTAGCTGTCCGACAATTCGCGCGCACCCGTGACACGCCAGTCCACCGTCTCGCCGACACGGCCGACGTCGACTTCGCCGCGGCGCCCTTTTGTGTTCGTCAGGCTCAGGGCCACGTCCGTGATATCCACGCCCGGTTTTTTGGTGATGCGATTGACCAGGCCACCCGAGGAACCGCGGCCGTACAGCACGGCGGCCGGCCCCTTGATCACTTCCAGGCGCTCCACATTCGACAGGTCGCGGAAGTACAGCGCGTCATCGCGGAAGCCGTCGACGAACTGGTCGCCGATGGCCGTGAAGCCGCGGATGAACACCTGGTCGCGCTGGCCATCACCCGTGGACAAGCCCACGCCGGGGATGTTCTTCATGATGTCCTGGATCGACATGGCGTTCTGGTCGCGGATGACGGCGGCCGGCACCACGTTGATCGTCTGCGGCACGTCGCGCAAAGCCATTTCCGTCTTGGTGCCGCTGGCGGAGGTGGCGGCAACATAGCCATCCTTGTCCTTAGCCGCCGTCACGGTGACGGCGGGCAAGCTTTCCTGTGCCCAAGTAGCCAATGGCGTGGCGCCAAAGGTCAAGGCGCCCAGTACGGCGATGGTGATCGGTTTGAATCCTGGCTTGCGCTGCATACAATTCCCTGGTCGATGTTTTAATACGAATGATTATCATTAGTATTTTATCAGGCGGCCATGCGATAAGTCAGCACTTATGTAAGTGATAGTACTTATAGCGCAGGTACTTGATGTAAAAACACAACAGGAAATCAATATCAAAAAACAATTAAAATTGCTTTGAAAAACTATTTCTCTGCGTCAATGCTATACTTGCGGCTTGCTGGGCAGCGGTCAGCCTGACCGACATGCCCCTTGCTTCACCTCCATCGCCACGCTCAGCGTGGCGCGCCGCACAGCCATCACGCGGCACCCGAAGACCCCGATCCCATGCGCCTTGCGGCGCCTGTCCGCCCCTGCTGGCGGCGGCGATCATGACTATTAAACTGTTAGGAATTACATGAAAAACCTGAACATCGGCAGCCGCCTTGGCGTCGGCTTTGCTGTCGTATTGCTGTTGCTTGCCGCATTGACCATCACCGCCCTCGTGCGCATGCAAACGGCCAGCGACCTGACTTATCGTCTCATCAATACCAGCATCAAGAACCAGCGCATGGTGGCCGAATGGTCGAAGATCATTGAACTCAACAGCGTGCGCGGCGTCGCCTCGTTCGAGATCACCGATCCTGTCGTGCGCGCCAAGATCGAGGAAGACTTGAAAGTCGATGCGGAGCGTTCCAGCAAGCTGCAGGATGACATCATCGCGTCCTTGCTCAATCCTGCCGTGATCGAGCAATTCAAGGTCGTGCGCAAGGTCCGCACCGACTACGTGACGACGCGCGCGCGCGCCTTCAAGATGAAGGCCGACGGCGACGTGGCAGGTGCCAAGGTCGTGTTCGACAAGGAAGTCGCGCCGATCACCGTGGCCTACCTGGCCGAAGTCAAACGCTTTGCCAACATGCAGATCAAGGCCGCCGACGGCGTCGGCGCCAGCATCATCGAAGCCTACAGCGGCACCCGCATCTTCCTGATCACCATGGGCGTGCTGGCCGTGCTGATGGGCATCGGTTTCGCGTGGTGGATCACGCGCTCGATCACCGGCCCCATCCGCGCCGCCGTGAAAGTGGCGGAAACCGTGGCAGCTGGCGACCTCACCAGCACCATCACGGCACAGGGCCGCGATGAAACGGGCCAGCTGATGCATGCCCTGAAAACCATGAACGACAGCCTGGTGGGCATCGTGGGCCAGGTGCGCAGCGGCACCGACACCATCGCCACGGCCTCCGCGGAAATCGCCGCCGGCAACCAGGACCTGTCGTCGCGCACGGAACAGCAAGCCAGTTCGCTGGAAGAAACGGCCTCGTCGATGGAAGAACTGACCTCGACCGTCAAACAGAACGCCGACAACGCGCGCCAGGCGAATAAACTGGCCGGCGACGCGGCCGGCATCGCCAGCCGCGGCGGCGCCGTGGTGGCCGAAGTGGTCGCCACCATGGGCGAAATCAATACCTCGTCGAAGAAAATCGTCGACATCATTTCCGTCATCGACGGCATCGCCTTCCAGACCAACATCCTGGCATTGAACGCGGCCGTGGAAGCGGCGCGCGCCGGCGAACAGGGCCGCGGCTTCGCCGTGGTGGCCACGGAAGTGCGCAACCTGGCGCAGCGCTCGGCAGCGGCGGCAAAAGAGATCAAGGGCTTGATCGACGACTCCGTGCAAAAGGTCGACGTGGGCACGGACCTGGTCGACAAGGCAGGCAAGACGATGGAAGAAATCGTGCAAAGCATCGGCTTTGTCACGTCCATCATGAGCGAGATCAGCAACGCCAGCGAAGAGCAGAGCGCGGGCATCGAGCAAGTCAACCAGGCCATTTCCGAAATGGACCAGGTGACCCAGCAAAATGCGGCCCTGGTGGAAGAAGCCTCGGCAGCGGCCGAAGCGATGCAGGAACAGGCGAGCGAACTGGCGCAGGTGGTCAGCGTCTTCCGCCTCGATGCCAATGCAGTAGCGACCGACCGTTTCAGCGTAAAAGCGGCACAGCGCAGCGCAACGCCAACTGCTGCCGCACCAGCCCGCAAGGCTTCGGCCCCTGCCCTGCGCCTGCCCGCGACGCGCGCCAGCAGCAAGGCAACTGCGCCGGCCGAAGGCGAGTGGGAAGAGTTTTAAGTCTGCTTAAGCAAGCCGTGCGGCATCAAGCCGCACGGGCTTGCGCTTTGGCGATCAGTACCGCCAGCTCGCGCGGCACGGATTGCCCCAGAAATTCCAGCGCCAGCGCCTCCGGATCGATGGCGGCGTCCGCTGGCAAGCCATGCTCGAAGCCGCCCACCATAGTGCGGCAAAAATGCGGCGATTCCGCCCGCGTTTCCACATACCAGCAGCCCGCATGGCCTTGCACGAAGTATTCGCCGATAAAATAGCCGAGCATGGTTTTTACCCACTGCCAGCTCTCGTCGCGGATGACGATGGTGCGCATGCCCGCGTCGATATACGGCAGGTATTCGGCCGCGTTGGTCAGCACTTCGTGCGCCGGCTGGATGCCCAGGCGCTCGACGAAATTCACCAGCGAGGCGCCCAGCGCGTCATAGTAGGCGTCGAATCCCGCCTGGCTTTGTTGCAATAATTGCTCTTGTTCGTTCGACAGCATTCACACTCCACAGACATTCAACAATCCCCTATTTTACGCCACGCCGACATCCACCCCGGCCCGCTGCAGCAAGGCCTGGTTGCGGGTGGACAGATGCGTCACCTGCAGATGCTTGCCCGCCTTGTCATAGCGTTCATACAAGGATTCGATGGCGGCAATGGCCGAGTGGTCGGCCATGTGCAGGTGCCGGCAATCGAGAATGACGCGGGCCGGGTCCGACGCTGGCTGGAACAGTTCCTGGAAATGCGTGGTGGAAGCAAAAAACAGCGTGCCATGCGGCAGGTACACGCGCACGCCGGCGCTGCTGTCATCGATATCGGCACGCATTTCACGCGCATGCTGCCAGGCAAAATTCAAGGCGGCGATGACGATGCCGCACAGCACGGCCATCGCCAGGTCCGTGAATACGGTAATGACCGTCACGGCAACGATCACCAGCGCATCCTGCAAAGGCACCTTGCCCAGTACGCGCAAGGAACCCCAGGCAAACGTCTGCTGCGCCACGACGAACATCACGCCCACCAGGGCGGCCAGCGGGATGCGCTCGATCAGCGGCGACAGGAACAGGATGAACAGCAAAATCATCACGCCGGCCGTCACGCCCGACAGGCGCGAACGGCCGCCCGAGCTCAGGTTGATCATGGTCTGCCCGATCATGGCGCAACCGCCCATGCCGCCAAACAGGCCGGAAACGACATTCGATGCGCCGAGGGCGATGCATTCGCGGTTCGGATGGCCCCGCGTTTCAGTCATCTCATCGGTAAGATTAAAAGTGAGCAAAGTTTCCAGCAAGCCCACCATGGCCATCAGGGCTGCATATGGGAAAATGATATGCAAGGTCGCCATGTCCAGCGGCACGGTGGGCCAATGCAGGGCCGGCAGGCCGCCGGCGATATGCGCGAGGTCGCCCAGGGTGCGCGTGGGCAGGTGCAAGAAATGGCTGAGCACGCCCACGCCGAGGATGGCCACCAGCGCGGGAGGCACGGCCTTCGTGATGCGCGGCAGCACGTAGACAATGGCCATGGTCAGCGCCACCAGCGCGCCCATCACATACAAGGGCATGCCTTGCAGCCACGCTTCGCCCTGCGGCGTGGCCTGGCGAAAGTGTTCCAGCTGGGCCATGGCGATGACGATGGCCAGGCCATTCACAAAGCCCAGCATCACCGGATAGGGCACCATGCGGATCAGCTTACCCAGCCGCAAGATGCCGAACAAGGCCATCAGGATGCCGCTCAGCACCACGGTGGCCAGCAGGTATTGCACGCCATGTTGCGCCACCAGCGCCACGATGACGACGGCCATGGAACCGGCGGCGCCGGAAATCATGCCGGGGCGTCCGCCAAAAATGGCCGTGAATGCGCAAATGATGAAGGCGCCATACAGGCCCATCAGGGGATTCAATTGCACCACCAGGGCAAAGGCGATGCATTCAGGCACCAGGGCAAAGGAAGTGGTCAAGCCCGCCAGGACGTTCTTTTGCAGGTTCGAGAACCACTCATCCCGAAAAGTTGTGTTGATCATTGATGCGTATCCAAAGTCGGAACAGGAAAATGCCGGCCTGATGGACAATCATCAGGCACAGCCATACCAGCGGGCGTCACAAAAAAGCTGCGCTGAGGTCTATCGGAGCAGGAAAGTCGTCAGTGACTACATCGGTATGGCGGAAAGGGGAAGTTTCATCAAGGCGCCAGGCGGCGCGGCTGAGCTTGGCGGCATTATACAAGATGCGCAGCCGACAAAAGTCAGGCAAATGCGCGGACAAAAAAATAGCCCACTCGAAAGTGGGCTATTTTTTTCATCTGGAGGCGAGGACGGGAATCGAACCCGTCTAAACGGCTTTGCAGGCCGCTGCATAACCTCTTTGCTACCTCGCCAGAGGAACTGCTTGGATGGGCCTTGCGGCACACCTTGAAAACTGGAGCGGGAGAAGAGTCTCGAACTCTCGACCTCAACCTTGGCAAGGTTGCGCTCTACCAACTGAGCTACTCCCGCATTGGAGCTTGGTTACTGCTTAATCTCGCTGCGTACCGCGGCGGATAAAAAAAGGAAGCCAGCTTAGCTTCCCTTTAGAATTCTGGAGCGGGAGAAGAGTCTCGAACTCTCGACCTCAACCTTGGCAAGGTTGCGCTCTACCAACTGAGCTACTCCCGCATTGGAGCTTCTATTTTCTGCTACTGCCATTCTTGCTGTACTGCTTCAGCTTTCGCTGGAGCGGGAGAAGAGTCTCGAACTCTCGACCTCAACCTTGGCAAGGTTGCGCTCTACCAACTGAGCTACTCCCGCATACGAACCGCTATTTTACTGCTTTTTGCTACCGTTTACCAGTGCTGCTTTGCTGATCCAGCATTCACTGGAGCGGGAGAAGAGTCTCGAACTCTCGACCTCAACCTTGGCAAGGTTGCGCTCTACCAACTGAGCTACTCCCGCAGTGGACAACATTGTATCAGAAGCTCTACTACATCGCCAGTACTACTTTTTACTGCATTCGCTGTTTTTACCTATGACACGATCCAGAAAACTGGAGCGGGAGAAGAGTCTCGAACTCTCGACCTCAACCTTGGCAAGGTTGCGCTCTACCAACTGAGCTACTCCCGCGTCATCAACAACAGGCCAGCATTATAGAGGGATTACAGGGGCTGTCAACGGGCAATATCTGGTGTTTTGCAAAATATTCCGCACAAAGCAGCCGCCTGCCTATTCTTAGTGCAAATTTCCCGCTTTTTCTTTAATCAGCGGCCATGCCAGGCGCAAATAATAGAACATCGACCACACCGTCAGCACGCAGGCGATCCACAGCAGCTTCTCGCCCCACACGTGCGTGTCGATCGCGCCAAAGATCACTTCGTGGTACAGCAGCAGGGGAATGGCCGTCATTTGCGCGGCCGTCTTGATCTTGCCGATCGAGCTGACTGCCACCGATTTCGATGCACCGATCTGCGCCATCCATTCGCGCAACGCGGAAATCGTGATTTCGCGGCCGATGATGATGAAGGCCAGCACGGCATTCACACGGTCCAGCTGCACCAGCACCAGCAAGGCGCCCGCCACCATCAGCTTGTCGGCGACCGGGTCGAGGAAGGCGCCAAAGGCCGAGGTCTGGTTCCAGCGTCGCGCGAGGAAGCCGTCAAACCAGTCGGTGACGGCCGCAACAATGAAGACCAGGGTGGCAACCAGGTTCTGGTCGCCATGCAGCAGCATCGACGGCGGCAGATAAAACACGCCGACGACGAGCGGTATCAGGGCCACGCGCAGCCAGGTCAAAAGGATGGGAATATTAAAAGGCATAAGAGAGCAATCGGCCGACGGGTAAATTGAACATGAGGAAAGCGTGAAGAAAGCGCCACTAGTCTACATGGCCCCAGGGTATTAGCCTAGTCCGGTTGCCGCGGCACCGGACCAGGCCGTCATAGAACCCTCACAAAACCGTAGCGAGCGGCGGTGAGTTGCGACCGAGAAGCGCAGTAGGTTTGGTTAGGAGTTCTAATGCAGCTGCTTGTAAATCTCTTCTGCCAGCTGCGTGGAAATCCCCTCCACCGACATCAGATCCTCGATGCTGGCGTCGACCACGCCGCGCAAGCCACCAAAGCGCGACAGCAATTTCTGGCGGCGCTTGGCGCCGATGCCCTCGATCTCTTCCAGGCGCGACGTCTGGCGCGTCTTGGCCCGCTTGGCGCGCATGCCGGTGATGGCGAAGCGGTGCGCCTCGTCGCGGATCTGCGCGATCAGCATCAGGGCCGCCGATTCCTTGCCCAGTTCCTGCGCCGCGCGGCCATCGACGAACAGCAGGGTTTCCAGGCCCACCTTGCGCCCCTCCCCCTTGGCCACGCCGACGATCAGGCTGATATCGAGTCCCAGCTCGGCGAACACCTGGCGCGCCATTTCGATCTGTCCCTTGCCGCCGTCGATCAAGACCACGTCCGGCATCACGCCATCGCCATTCGCCACTTTCTCGTAACGGCGCATGAGGACCTGGCGCATGGCCGCGTAATCGTCGCCGGGCGTGATGTCGTTGATGTTGTAGCGCCGGTATTCGCCATTCTGCATGGCGTGATGGTGGAACACGACGCACGACGCCTGCGTCGCCTCGCCCTGCGTGTGGCTGATGTCGAAACACTCCACGCGCAGGCTGTCGAGGTCTTCCGTTTCCAGGCGCAGCGCTTCGGCCAGCGCGCGCGTGCGCGACTGCTGCGACCCCTGTTCGGACAACAAGCGCGCCAGCGAAATCTCGGCGCCCTTCTGCGCCATTTCCAGCCACTGGCGGCGCTGCCCCTGCGGCTGGAAGATCAGGTTGATGCGGTGGCCACACTGCTCCATCAGCGCCACCATCAGGGCTGGCTGGTCGAATTCGATATTCAGGATCAGGGTGCCGGGAATGAATTTTTCCGTGTAGTGCTGGGCCAGGAAGGCGGCCAGCACTTCCACCTCGATCGGCTCCTCGGCAATCGCCGCCGCATCGCTGAGCTGGCTGGGGAAATACGCGCGGTCGCCCAGATGGCGTCCGCCGCGCACCATGGCCAAGTTGACGCAGGCGCGCCCGCCCTGCACCAGCACGGCGAGGATGTCCACATCGGCGTCACCCGTCGTCTCCATGCTTTGCTGGTGCAGCACGCGCGACAGCGAGGCAATCTGGTTGCGCACCACCACGGCCTGTTCGAATTTTAATTCAGCGGCAAACGCGTGCATCTTCTTTTCCAGGTCGGCCAGCACTTCGCTCTGGCGCCCGCGCAGGAAGCGCGCCGCGTTTTCCACGTCGTTCTTGTAGTCTTCCTTGCTGATCAGGTCCACACAGGGCGCACTGCAGCGGCCGATCTGGTGCAGCAGGCAGGGACGGGTGCGGTTCGCATACACGCTGTCCTCGCAGGTACGGATCAGAAACACCTTTTGCAGGATCTGCATCGATTCCTTGACGGCCCAGGAGCTGGGGAACGGCCCGAAATACTGGTTTTTCTTATCCACCGCGCCCCGGTAATACACCATGCGCGGCGCATCGCCATTGGTGATTTTCAAATAGGGATACGACTTGTCGTCGCGGAACAGGATGTTGTAGCGCGGCTGCAGCGCCTTGATCAGGTTGTTTTCCAGGATCAATGCTTCCGCTTCGCTGTGCGTGACCGTCGTTTCCAGGCGTGCGATGCGCTCGACCATCATGGCGATGCGGGGACTGGCCAGGTTCTTCTGGAAGTAGCTGGAGACGCGTTTTTTCAGGTCGCGCGCCTTGCCGACATACAGCACCTTGTCGGCGGCGTCGAAATAGCGGTACACGCCGGGCAAATTCGGCAGCTTGGCGACGGTCGCCAGCACTTGCGCGCGGGGATCGGGTGGCGTTTCCGCCAAGGAAGGTTCTGGGCTTGCTTCGGTCATTGCTGGCTCATTGCGCACTTATAGTTACACTGCCTGTTCCACGATCACGAACGCGACCGCATATTCTTCCTCGTCGCTGATGGTCACTTGCGCGCTCAGGCAATTTTTCTCCATGAACTGCGCCAGCACGCCGCTGCAGATGATCATCGGCTTGCCGCTGGGGTGGTTCAGCATCTGCGCGGCGGGCCAGGTCATCGGCATGCGCAAGCCCAGGCCGATGGCCTTGGAAAACGCTTCCTTTGCCGCGAAGCGCGTGGCCAGGAAGCGCACGCCGCGCGCGGCATTCTTGGCGCTGCGGGCGCGGAATTTCTCCAGTTCCTGCGGTCCCAGTATCTTTTTCGCGAAACGCTCGCCGTGCCGCGCCAGGGCCGCCTCGATGCGGGGTATCTTGCAGATATCGGTACCGATGCCGTAGATCATGCCCTACTCCCCTGTCAAGCCCTGTGACCCAGGCGCGTGGCCACCATGATGGCCTTCATTTCGCGCACGGCATTTTCCCAGCCGACAAACACGGCGTGCGCGACGATGGCGTGGCCGATGTTCAGCTCAGCAATATCGGGAATGGCGGCGATGGCCTGCACATTGGTGTAATGCAAGCCGTGACCCGCGTTGACTTTCAAGCCGCGGCCCACGCCAAACAGCACGCCCGCCTTGATGCGCTCCAGCTCCGCCAGCTGCTCGACGCCTTGCGTATCGGCATAACGGCCCGTGTGCAGCTCGATCACGGGCGCGCCGAGCTCGGCGGCGGCAGCGATCTGCTGCTCGTCCGCATCGATGAACAGGCTCACGCGGATGCCCTCGCCTTGCAATTGTTGCACCGCCGCCTGCACTTCCTTGAAGTAGCGCACCACGTCCAGGCCCCCTTCGGTCGTCACTTCCGTGCGCTTTTCCGGCACCAGGCAGACGTCCGCCGGCTTGATGCGGCAGGCGAAATCGATCATCTCGGCCGTGACGGCCGCTTCCAGGTTCATGCGCGTCAATAATTGCGGCGCGATGGCGATCACGTCCGCATCCTTGATGTGGCGGCGGTCTTCGCGCAAATGCAGGGTGATGGCGTCGGCGCCGGCCTGTTCGGCCAGCAGTGCCGCGCGGATCGGGTCCGGATACGCGGTGCCGCGCGCATTGCGCAAGGTGGCCACGTGGTCGATGTTGACGCCCAGGTCGATGACGGGGCCGGAAGGCTGCAAAAAGCTCATATAAATGGTATCCGTAAAGTGCTGTCCTGCTGCAAACCTCAGCTACAGCTGCATTAAATCAATCAGTATCTGGCGCGTATTCAAGGTGGCGCCGCCCAGTTGATGGGCCAGCAAAAAGCGCATCAGCAGCTTGCTTTGCGCCTGCGTGGCCACGTCAAGATAATCTTCGCGCTCCATGTCGAGCAAGGTCTTGCCCGTGATCCTGGGCCAGGCGTCGGCGGCGCGCGCCGGGCGCGGCCCCCGTTCCGGGTCGACCACGTACACCTGCCCCGCCTCGACGGCCTGGCGCGTGCCCGTGCAGCGCGTCAGGTCGGCCGCCACGCCCGTTTCCTTGAGCAGGGCGCGCTCGAACTTGCGCAGCACGATGGGCGGCGGCTCATTGTGCGCCAGTTGATTCAAGGTGGCAACGTAGTGGTCGAACAGGACGGGATGCGGGTCGTCGCGCGCGAGCAATTTGACCAGCAATTCGTTCAAATAAAAGCCGCACAGCAAGGCGGTCTTTTCCAGCGGCAACATGCCACCCACCCATTCCGCACCGGTGAGGATGCGCAGCTCGGACTTGCCCGTCCAGCCCGCTTGCAGCGGCTGGAACGTCTGCAGCACGCCGCGCAACTGCGAATGGGGCCGCTTGGCGCCCTTGGCAACGAGCGCGATGCGGCCGTACTCGCGCGTAAACACGTCGACGATGAGGCTGGTTTCTTTATGCGGGTAGCTGTGCAGCACGAAGGCTGGCTGGCCCGTGATGCGGCCGTCGCGCGTGGGCGGACGGCTGCGCCGGGGTGCTGTGGGAGGTACGGCCGGCGGCGCGATGGCCACCGACGCGGGGCCAGGTGCGGAAACAGCAGGTGAAGCTGGCGCAGGATGCTGCAGCGCTGGCGTGGTGGTGCTCATGCGTGTGGCGTCGCCCCCGGGTTGCGGATTACTCGTAGCCGTAGGCGCGCAAGCCCGCCTCGTTGTCGGCCCAGCCCGACTTGACCTTGACCCAGATTTCCAGGTACACGGGGCCGCCGAACAGCTTTTCCATATCCAGGCGGGCCTGGGTGGAGACTTCCTTCAGGCGCGCGCCCTTGTTGCCGATAATCATGGACTTGTGCGTATCGCGCTCGACCAGGATGGCGGCAAACACGCGGCGCAGATCGCCTTCCTGCTCGAATTTCTCGATCAGCACGGTGCTCGTGTACGGCAGTTCGTCGCCCACGAAACGGAAGAGTTTTTCACGCACGATTTCCGAGGCGAGGAATTTCTCGCTGCGGTCCGTGATGTCGTCCGGTCCAAAGATCGGCTGGTTTTCCGGCAAGAAGCGCTTGATTTCATTCTGCAAGCCTTCCAGCTGGAAGTGCAGCTTGGCGGAAACAGGCACGATGGCGGCGAAGTCGCGCATGGCGGCGATCTTTTGCGCGAACGGCAGCAGCACGGCCTTGTCCTTCACGCGGTCCGATTTATTGATGACGAGGATGCAAGGCACTTCCTTCGGCAACAGATCCATCACTTGCTGGTCGGCCGGGCCGAACGTGCCCGCTTCGATCACGTACAGGATGACGTCCGAGGAAATCAGGGTGTTCGTCACGGTCTTGTTCAGCGTCTTGTTCAGCGCGTTCGAGTGGCGCGTCTGGAAGCCTGGCGTGTCGACGTAGATGAACTGCGCATCCGGCACCGTCTGGATACCCGTGATGCGGTGGCGCGTGGTTTGCGCCTTGCGCGAAGTGATGCTGACCTTCGCGCCGATCAGCACGTTCATCAGGGTCGATTTGCCCACGTTGGGGCGGCCCACGATGGCGATATAGCCACAGCGGAAGTTGTCGGGCATTTTGGTGGCTGTCATGCTAGTGTCGATTCTGTTTAGTGTGAGCGGCGATCGCCGGGGCTGCAGGAGCTTGCGCGTCGTCGCTCTGGATGGTGGCAATGCCGGCCAGCTTGAGCTGGGCGGCGCGCGGTTTGGGCTTGCGGCTGGCGGCAGGCGACTTCAACAGCGCCTGCTCTGCCACGTCCAGCGCCAGTTTGGCGGCGGCTTGCTCACCGGCGCGGCGGCTTCCGCCACGGCCGTAGACCTGGATGTTCAATTTCGGCACCAGGCATTCGATCTCGAATTCCTGGCTGTGGGCGGCGCCGTGGGTGGCCACCACGTTGTACTGTGGCAGCGAAATTTTCTTGCTTTGCAAAAACTCCTGCAGCAGGGTCTTGGCATCCTTGCCCAGGGTTTGCGGATCGACCGAATCGAGGATGGGAATGTAGAAGGCGCGGATCACCGTGCTGGCGGCATCGAAGCCCGTGTCGAGGAAAATCGCGCCCAGCAAGGCTTCCAGGGTGTCGGCGAGGATCGATGGACGGCGGAAGCCGCCCGATTTGAGTTCGCCTTCGCCCAGGCGCAGGAATTGCGACAGCTCCAGCTTTTGCGCGATTTCATACAGCGACTGCTGCTTCACCAGATTGGCGCGCAGGCGCGACAGGTCGCCCTCGTCGATGGACTTGAAGCGTTCGTACAGGATGGAAGCGACCACGCAGTTGAGGATGGAGTCGCCGAGGAATTCCAGCCGCTCGTTATGCAAACTGCTGTGGCTACGATGCGTCAAGGCTTGCTGCAACAGGCCAGCATCCTGGAACGTATAGCCTAAACGGGTTTGCAATAGCTGAAGATTCATTGTTGTTTCTGTGTCATCTGAGTAATTCGGCTGGCCGCCACGCGGGGAATCGGCGCGGCAGCCATGGCTGGTCCTTTACAGACCAGACCGGCTTAGTGTATGCCGCCCACGCGTTTCGGATTGCTGAAGTTCATCCACACCAGGAAAGCCTTGCCGACGATGTTCTCGTTCGGCACGAAGCCCCAGTAGCGGCTGTCCGCACTATTGTCGCGGTTGTCGCCCATCATGAAGTAATTGCCTTGTGGCACTACACACGTAAAACCGTCTTCGTTGTAGTTGCACGCATCCTTGTGCGGGAAATCCTTCACTTCGCGCAAGTTCAACGTTGGAGCAGGCTCGTCGTTGAGGATGCGGTGGCTCACGCCCGTCAGGTTTTCTTCCAGCTGCTTGTGGTAGACCGTGCTTTCGTCATCGAGGTAGTCGTCCAGCGGCGTGTAGGCGACTTCCTTGCCGTTCACCGTCAAGCGCTTGTTTTCATAGGTGATTTTATCACCGGGCACACCGATCACGCGCTTGATATAGTCTTGCGACATATCTTTCGGATACTTGAACACCATCACGTCGCCGCGCTGCGGATCGTTGACTTCAATGATGCGCTTGTTGACGATCGGCAAACGGATACCATAGGTGAACTTGTTCACCAGGATCAGATCGCCCACCAGCAAGGTCGGCACCATCGAGCTCGACGGGATCTTGAATGGCTCGTACAGGAACGAGCGCAGGCAGAACACGAGCGCGATGACGGGGAAGAAGCTGCCCGAATACTCGACCCAGGTCGGCTGGCGCAACAGGGCCGCCTCGATGCTGGCGCGGCTGCCGCCCGCATCGGACTTGATGCCCTCGGCAGCCAGCTTGGACTGGCGTGCGTCGAACTCGGCCAGGGCGCGGTCGGCCGCCTTGCGGCGCTGCTTGGACAGATAAAACACATCCAGGCACCAGACCAGGCCCGTCAACACCATCAGCACGAACAGGATTAAAGCGAAATTTCCTAAAATCACTTGCAGGTTCATTGATTAACCATCCACTTGTAAAATTGCCAGGAATGCCTCTTGCGGGATCTCCACGGAACCCACTTGCTTCATGCGTTTCTTACCCGCCTTTTGTTTTTCCAGCAATTTTTTCTTGCGGCTGATATCGCCGCCATAGCACTTGGCCAGCACGTTCTTGCGCAAGGCCTTCACGTTCTCGCGCGAAATGATGTTGGCGCCGATAGTCGCTTGGATGGCCACGTCGAACATCTGGCGCGGGATCAGTTCACGCATCTTGGCAGCCACCTGGCGGCCACGGTACTGGCTGTTCGAACGGTGGACGATAATCGCCAGCGCATCGACTTTTTCGCTGTTGATCAGCATGTCGACCTTGACCACGTCGGCCGCGCGGTATTCCTTGAACTCGTAATCCATCGAGGCATAGCCGCGCGACGTCGATTTCAGGCGGTCGAAGAAGTCCAGCACGATTTCGGCCATCGGCATTTCATACACGAGCTTGACCTGGCGGCCGTGGTAGCTCATGTCCATCTGGATGCCGCGCTTGCCGATACACAGGGTGATCACGGAGCCCACGTATTCCTGCGGCATGTACAGATTGACCGTGACGATAGGCTCGCGCACTTCCTCGATGCGCGACGGATCGGGCATCTTCGATGGATTGTCGACGTTGATCATGGTGCCGTCGCGCTGGATCACTTCGTACACCACGGTTGGCGCCGTCGTGATCAGATCCATGTCGAATTCGCGCTCTAGGCGTTCCTGCACGATTTCCATGTGCAGCAAGCCCAGGAAACCGCAGCGGAAGCCGAAGCCCAGCGCCTGCGACACTTCCGGCTCGTACATCAGGGCCGCGTCATTCAGTTTCAGCTTTTCCAGCGAGTCGCGCAGCGCGTCATACTGGTTCGCTTCCACAGGGAACAGGCCGGCGAACACTTGCGGCTGTACTTCCTTGAAGCCGGGCAATGGCGCGGCGGCAGGACGGTTGGCCAGGGTGACGGTATCGCCCACTTTCGCCGCCTTCAATTCCTTGATGCCGGCGATGATGAAGCCCACCTGGCCTGCCGACAATTGCGGCAAGGATTGCGACCGGGGCGAGAACACGCCGATGTCTTCCACCAGCTGCACCGAATCGGTGGCCATCAGGCGGATCTTGTCTTTTGGTTTCAGGGTGCCGTTGATGACGCGCACCAGCATGACCACGCCCACATAGGCGTCATACCAGGAGTCGACGATCAGCGCCTGCAGCGGCGCATCTGGGTCGCCCTTCGGTGGCGGCACCTTGACGATCAGCTGCTCGAGCACGTCCAGCACGCCGAAGCCCGTCTTGGCCGAGCAATGCACGGCGTCGCCCGCGTCGATGCCGATCACGTCTTCGATCTCGGCAATGGCGCTCGGAGGATCCGCGTTCGGCAAGTCGATCTTGTTCAGGACGGGCACAACTTCCACGCCCAGGTCCAGCGCCGTGTAGCAGTTGGCGACCGTTTGCGCTTCCACGCCTTGCGACGCGTCAACAACCAGCAGCGCGCCTTCGCACGCCGACAGCGAGCGCGACACTTCATAGCTGAAGTCGACGTGGCCTGGCGTATCGATCAGGTTCAGATTGTAGATCTGGCCATCGCGCGCCTTGTAGTGCAAGGCCGCCGTTTGCGCCTTGATGGTAATGCCGCGCTCGCGCTCCAGATCCATCGAATCGAGCACCTGCGCCTCCATCTCGCGGTCGGACAAGCCGCCGCACAATTGAATGATGCGGTCAGCCAGGGTCGATTTACCGTGGTCAATATGGGCGATGATGGAGAAATTGCGTATGTTGTTCATTAACTAATATAAGTGCGAAGTTGACGACACTGCTTTAACAGGAATCATGGGGATCATGCTCGGGCCAAACAGGGCCAAAACCGGGCGCCCCACTCATGATGAAAAAAAGCGCTCCGAGCAGGACATCTGCATGCCCAGGCGAGCGCTTTTGAAGCGACAGAAGCTGCTGCCTCGGACAGTAGCTTTTTCGACCTCCCCATTTTACCGGATTTCAGAGTAGAAAGCCCGTCTTATGAGGCCGGCACCGGGGCAAGCCGACATTTTCGGCTGTTTTCGGCACCAGAATGGTGCAATGCAGTGTCAATATTGACAGTTAAGCTACACCAAGCAGCGCCGCACAGCCTCTTCGTCAAGAAAATAATGACATAGCTCGGGCTGCGCCAGGTCGCCAAACAGCACCGGCACCAGTTCATCGAAACGGGCCAGCAGCGAGGCATCGGGCGAGGCATCGATATCGATCACGTCCACGGTAAACGGTGTTTCAGGCGGCTGCAGCAGGAGCAAGGCATCGAGCATGTCCTGGCATAAATGGCAATAACTGCGGGAATAGAGGGTGAAGTGCATAGCGGGAAGAATACCGCATCCCGGCTGCGGCCGGAATGCGGGATGATCACATAGTTACTTCGCCGATGGACGCAGCGAAACGAATTGCGCCACGTCGCCACGGCGCACCAGCACGGCCGATGTCTTCTTCGGATCGAGCTTGGCGACCAGGGCGTTGAATTGCTTGGCGTCTTTCACGGCAACATTATTCAATTGCAAGATCACGTCGCCAGGCTGCAGGCCAGCCAGGGCCGCCACACCATCCGCCTCGTCGACCAGCACGCCCGCGTCGATCTTCAATTCCAGCTTTTTCGCGGCCGGCACGTCGCTGACCTTCAGTCCCAGTGCGTTGACGGCTTGCGCTTCCGGCTCCTTGGCGCCCTTCTTCGCCGTCTTCTCGCTTTCCAGCTCGACGACGGTGACGGGAATGTCCTGCTGCGCGCCCTTGCGCCAGACCGTTATCGTGGATTTGCCGTTGACGGCGGCACCGCCTACCAGGCGCGGCAGATCGGACGAACGCTCGATCTGAGCACCGTTGAATTTCAGGATGATGTCGCCTGGCTTGATGCCCGCCTTGTCGGCCGGACCGCCCGGCTCCACCATCGATACTTGCGCGCCCTTGGCGTTCGGCAAGCCCAGCGATTCCGCCACGTCCTTGCTCACTTCGCCGATCTGCACGCCGATGCGCCCGCGCACAACCTTGCCCGTCTTTTTCAGCTGCTCGCCCACGCGCATGGCTTCATCGATGGGCACGGCAAACGAAATGCCATTGTAGGCGCCGGACAAGGTGGCGATCTGTGAATTGATGCCGATCACTTCGCCGCGCATATTGATCAGCGGACCGCCCGAGTTGCCAGGGTTGACTGCCACGTCGCTCTGGATCAGCGGCAAGTAGTCGCCCGTGTCGCGCGACTTGGCGGAAATGATGCCGGCCGTCACCGTATTTTCCAGGTTGAACGGCGAGCCGATGGCGATGACCCACTCGCCCACGCGGATCTTGTCCGAGTCGCCGATGGTCAGGCGCGGCAGGTTGCCGCCCTCGATTTTCAGCAGAGCAACGTCGGTACGCGCATCCGCACCAATCACCTTGGCCTTGAATTCGCGCTTGTCCGTCAAGGTCACGTACACCTCGTCGGCGCCATCGACCACGTGGGCATTGCTCAGCACATAGCCATCGGCCGAGATGATGAAGCCGGAACCGACGCCGCGCTGCACTTCCTGCTCCTGCGGCACGGCGCGGCGGCCTCCGCGTGGCGCCTGCTGGCGCGGCGTGGGCATGGCGCCGCCAAAGAAGCGGCGCAGGAATTCCTGCATTTCCTGCTCATCCTGGCCGCCCACGCCAGCCCCGGCGGCGCCCATTTTCAGGCGCTCGGTGGTGCGGATATTCACCACGGCCGGGCCGACGGCATCGACCAGGTCCGAAAAATCAGGCAGTTTCACGGAAGGCACGGCGGCCTGCGCCTGCGGCGCCAGGCCCAGCATGGTGGGAGCAAGGAAGACGCCAGCCGTACCGAACAATAAGGCGGAAAGCGTCTTCACTGAAAACGACTTGCTGGCGGCACACATGTTTTTTTTCATGGAAAGGATCTTTTCGAGTATATATAAACGGTAAACGGATCAAAACGCGGATCAGGCAATTGCCTGCGCGCATGATTGGCCGTCATGACGGAAAACCAGGGGCAAACCCACCTGACAGCGCGCATGGCAAACAATGCAACAATATATCGCAAAAGCAAGATATTGCCTGTGCACAGTGTCAATCGTACCGAAGGCCAGTGTCAAGAGGGCGACAGGAACGTTAAGCCTGGCATAAGATGGAAAACGCGACAGCTAGCGCTGCGCCAGCGGCCCCGCCTCCAGCGGTTCGGCCGTGCCCGGCGGCAAGATGCCGGCGGCAAGGGGTGGCAGCGGCTCCGCATGGGCAGCCGGCTCATCGGGCGCCGGCTCGGCGGCCAGGCGGCTGGCCAGGCGCGCATCGAACTGGGCGCTCAAGGCATGGCCGTACTGCTCCGAGCGCAGCACGTCACCGATATGGCGATAGGCATCCCAGGCTTGCCGTCCCGATGGCGTATCGAGGGCGGCAAAAGCCAGTTCGAGTTCGTTCGCCGCCAGCTCGCCGTCGGCCAGCGCGGAAATAGTCTCGTGCAATCGTGTGTGCGTATCCATGATGGATCCTGCCATTTCAAGAGGGTCGGTGCGGAAAACGGACGCAGCCATGCCAACCTCATACTCCCCAGATTACCAGCGCTTGTCAATCGGCATGTCCAGCAATGGCTTCAATTTCTCCGCAATCACTTCGCGCGCGCGAAAAATCCGGCTGCGCACGGTGCCGATGGGGCACGCCATGATCTCCGATATTTCTTCATAGCTCAGGCCCTCGATCTCGCGCAGCACGATGGCCGTGCGCAACTCGATGGGCAGCACATCCATGGCCGCATTGACGGTGGCGGCAATCTGCTTGCTGGCCAGCACCGATTCGGGTGTATTGTTATCGCGCAATTTATTACCGTCATCGAAAGACTCCGCCTGCTCGGCGTCGGTATCGCTGGACGTGGCGGCGCGCCGCCCCTGCGTGACGAGATAATTCTTGGCAGTATTGATGCCGATGCGGTACAACCACGTATAAAAGGCAGCCTCGCCGCGGAAATGGCGCAGCGCCCGGTAGGCCTTGATAAAGGTTTCCTGCACCACATCTTCGGCCTCCGCCGGGTCATGCACGAGGCGCGACACCAGGCGCATCAAGCGGCGCTGATATTTCGATACCAGCACATCAAATGCCCGTTTGTCGCCAGCCTGTACCCGCTCGACCAGCAACTGATCATACTCGCGCTCTGTCCTCACGCCCGATGTCCCTGTAGTCATGCAGCGTGGGCGCCTGTATGGATATAGAGTTGGCCCGCTGCAAGAAGTTCAGTGTTCGCCGCACTTTTATTCTTCCCTGTTCCGCGCCGCGATCGCCCGGCAAGCCACGGCCAGCGGACGGAAGGCGGCGCAGCCGCCGCCGCGCTGCACCAGCACATCCGTGCGCCGCCCGGCCGCATCGGCCAGGCACAGCACGAGCAGCGACGGCCACAAGGTCGAGCCCGGCAACAGGCGCAGCCCCTGCACCCCCGCAAGCCCCGGCCCGGCCGGCTCCGCTCCCCCGTCAGCAATAGCCCCTGGCACCTCGCCATGCTCCAGATATACCGCCAGGCGCAACTGGCCAACCGGCGAAATATCAAGCGCCTGCGGCTTTCTGCGCCGGCGCAGCAAAGCCAGCAAAAACACGCCGCCAGCCGCGCTCAGCAGCGCAGAACCCCAGCCCAGCGCGTAGCCGCCCACCAGCTGACCAGGGCCGGAAGCAGTCCCGGACACGGCAGCAACGCGCCACGCACCGCTCAAGGGCCAGGCGGCCAGCACCGCGCACAACCCCAGCACCGCTTGCAACAGGCGCAAACAGACAGGCGTGCGAATGACAGCCGCTACCGCGATCGACATACTTCATGGGAAAAAAAAGGCGCGCCGGCACCATGCCGGGCAAATTCAGGCGCCAACGAGCGTTGGCGCCGAATCAGCGCTCACTACAGTTTGACCGTAGCGAGCGCTTGAAAGTTCCTGCTTATTTCGCTTTACCGAAAATCAGCGTGCCATTCGTTCCGCCGAAGCCGAACGAATTCTTCACTGCATAATCGATCTTCATATCACGCGCCGTGTTGGCACAGAAATCGAGATCGCAAGCCGGATCCTGGTTGAAGATGTTGATGGTCGGTGGCGACACCTGATGGTGCAATGCCAGGACCGTAAACACCGCTTCCAGACCGCCCGCGCCGCCCAGCAAATGGCCCGTCATCGACTTGGTCGAGTTGACGACCAGATTCTTGGCGTGCTCGCCGAAGGTGCGCTTGATACCCATCACTTCCGCCACGTCGCCTTGCGGGGTCGACGTGCCGTGCGCGTTCAGGTACTGAATCTGATCCGCGTTCAAGCCAGCGTTGTTGAGGGCCGCGATCACCGATTTGCTGCCGCCGCTACCATCTTCCAGCGGCGAGGTCATGTGATAAGCATCTGCGCTCATCCCGAAACCATGCACTTCGGCATAGATCTTGGCACCACGGGCCACCGCGTGCTCGTACTCTTCCAGCACCATGACGCCAGCGCCCTCGCCCAGCACGAAGCCGTCGCGGTCGGTATCCCACGGACGCGATGCCGTTGCCGGATCGTCGTTGCGGGTCGACAAGGCACGCGCCGAAGCGAAACCGCCCAGGCCCAGTGGCGACACGGTCGATTCAGCACCGCCGGCGATCATGACGTCGGCATCGCCGTACTCGATCATGCGCGCTGCGGCACCGATGCTGTGCAAACCGGTGGTACACGCTGTAACGATCGCCAGGTTCGGGCCCTTCAGACCATATTTGATCGAAAGGTTGCCAGAGATCATGTTAATGATCGAGGCAGGCACGAAAAATGGCGAGATACGGCGCGGACCGCGCTTTTCGTACTCGGACTTGGTCTCTTCGATCAGCGGCAAGCCACCGATACCGGAACCGATGATCACGCCGATACGCTCGGCGTTCTCTTCAGTGACTTCCAGACCGGAATCCTGCATCGCCTGGATGCCTGCAGCCATGCCGTAATGGATAAAGGTATCCATGTGGCGGGCTTCCTTACCGGAGATGTACTCTTCGATATTGAAGCCTTTGACTTCACCAGCAAAATGCGTGGTGAATGGCAGTGCATCGAACTTGGTAATCGTGGCAATGCCGGATTTACCTTCAATGATTGCGCCCCACGCCTCGGCAATAGTATTGCCGACAGGTGAAACGCAGCCCAGGCCGGTGACAACAACACGACGGTTTTTAGAACGGCTCAAGCGATTCTCCTGAAGTCGGTCAGACAGGCTTAGGCCTTGACGTGTGCAGTGGCGTAGTCGATCGCCTGTTGCACGGTGGTGATTTTTTCAGCTTGTTCGTCAGGGATTTCCATTTCGAATTCGTCTTCCAGGGCCATGACCAGTTCCACGGTGTCCAGGGAATCGGCGCCGAGATCGTCGACGAAGGAGGATTCGATTTTGATGTCTGCTTCTGCAACGCCCAGTTGCTCAGCGACGATTTTCTTAACGCGTTGTTCGATATCCGACATGTTATGGCTCCAAAGTGTGTGTTACGGAAAGTGCGCGCATTTTATCAGGTTTGCGCGTCCGAATACTAATTTCGGTGTCTGCTGCTAATTCGACCGAAGCTGCTGCTAAAAGATGCGATTATAGACAAAAACGGCCGTTGAATCATGCCACAAACGCCCGCCCCGTCTAGCTTTCACATCAATTCATGTACATTCCACCGTTCACGTGCAGGGTCGTGCCCGTGATATACGCCGCTTGCGGCGAAGCCAAAAAGGCCACCGCAGCTGCCACGTCTTCCGGCTTGCCCAGGCGGGACAGGGGAATTTGCGTCAACAGGGCCGCGTGCTGCTCTTCGCTCAGCGCCTTGGTCATGTCGGTATCGATGAAGCCCGGGGCGATGCAGTTCACGGTAATGTTGCGGCTGCCGATTTCGCGCGCCAGGGCGCGGCTCATGCCTTCCACGCCGGCCTTGGCCGCCGCGTAATTCATTTGCCCAGGATTACCCGACGAAGCCACCACCGACGTGATGTTGATGATACGCCCAGTTTTGGCTTTCATCATGCCGCGCAGCACGGCACGCGACAGGCGGCCGACGGCCGACAGGTTGGTGGAAATGACGCTGTCCCACTCTTCGTCCTTCATGCGCATGGCCAGCTGGTCTTGCGTGATGCCTGCATTGTTGACGAGGATCGACAGACTGCCGTAGGTTTTCTGCACCTCATCGACGACGGCAGCGCAGCGCGCCGCATCGGTCACGTTCAGGACCAGGCCCTTGCCCGTCACGCCTTCGGCGGCCAGGTAATCGGTGATGGCTTGCGCGCCGCTTTCCGAGGTGGCGGTGCCGACCACGGTGGCACCCTGCTTGCCCAGTTCGGTGGCGATGGCGCGGCCGATGCCGCGCGAGGCGCCCGTGACCAGCACGACTTGATTTGCTAAATTCATGAGTATCCTTAAGAGCAACCGCGGCAGGCAGGCTGCCGCGGTCTGATGTTTATTTGAGCTGCGTCAAAATGCGTTCCAGCGATACCTGATCGACGATGGCGTCGCCCACCAGCACCGGATCGATGCGCTTGGCCAGGCCCATCAGGACCTTGCCCGGACCGCACTCGATCACTTGCGTGATGCCGTCGGCCGCCACTTTTTGCATGGTTTCCACCCAGCGCACGGGGCTGGCTGCCTGGCGCACCAGTGCATCCTTGATGCCGGCCACATCGTTGACGATGGCCACGTCGACGTTGTTGATCAGGGCGATCTGCGGCGCCGAGAACGTCAAGCCGGCCATGTATTCGCGCAAACGGTCCGATGCGGGCTTCAGCAGCGACGAGTGGAATGGCGCGGAGACGGGCAGCTTCATGGCGCGCTTGGCGCCCTTGGCCTTGGCCAGTTCGCAGGCGCGCTCGACGGCCGCCGTATGGCCGGCGATGACGACTTGTGCAGGCGCATTGAAATTGACGGGCTCGACCACCAGGGCCGGGTTTTCCGCCGCCGCTTCCGCACAGGCGGCGCGCACGTCGTCATCCGACAAGCCCAGCACGACAGCCATCGTGCCCTGCCCGACGGGCACGGCTTCCTGCATGGCTTGCGCGCGGAAACGCACGAGCGGCACGGCATCCTTGAACGGGATGACGCCGGCGGCGACCAGCGCCGAGTATTCACCGAGGCTGTGACCGGCCACGACCGTCGGCACGGGGCCGCCGGCCGCCAGCCAGGCGCGGTAGAAAGCCACGGCCGCCGTCAGCATCACCGGCTGCGTATTGGTGGTGAGATCGAGCTCTTCCTTCGGACCTTCGGCGATCAGCTTGCCCAGGTCGAATTGCAGGGCGTCCGACGCCTCGGCAACGGTCTGCGCAACCACGGGGTTGCCGGCGAAACCGTCGAGCATCGCAATCGCTTGCGAGCCTTGACCTGGGAAAACAAATGCAAATTGTGTCATGTCGACTCCGTTTTTTTAATAGTGTTGCGGGATTACATGCGCGCCAGCACGGCGCCCCAGGTAAAGCCGCCGCCCACGCCTTCCATCATGACGTTGTCGCCCTTCTTGACGCGGCCATCGCGCACGGCGATGTCGAGCGCCAGCGGGATCGAGGCGGCCGAGGTGTTGCCATGCTGGTCGACGGTGACAACCATCTTCTCCAGCGGCAAGCCAAGTTTCTTGGCGGTGCTGTTCATGATGCGGATATTCGCCTGGTGCGGGATCAGCCAGTCGATCTGGTCCGACGTCATGTTGGCGTGTTCCAGCGCTTCGTGCGCGACCTTTTCCAGCACGGACACGGCCAGCTTGAATACGGCCGGGCCATCCATGTAGAGGAAGGCGCTGCCGTCCAGCGCGCCGCCAGCCAGGCTGCCCGGCACGCTAAGGATGTTCGAGTGGCGGCCGTCCGCGTGCAGCTTGGTGGCCAGGATGCCCGGCTCCTTGGAGGCCGTCATGACGATGGCGCCGGCGCCGTCGCCGAACAGCACGCAGGTGCCGCGGTCGTCGAAATTGAGGATGCGCGAAAACACTTCGGCGCCGATCACCAGCACATTCTTGTGCATGCCCGACTGGATGAAGCTGTCGGCCGTGGCGACCGCATACACGAAACCGCTGCAGACGGCTTGCACGTCGACGGCAGCGCAGTTGTTCGTGATGCCCAGCTTGTTTTGCACGATGCAGGCCGTGCTGGGGAAGCTGCCGAAGAAATCGGGAGTCGAGCTGGCAACGATGATCAAGTCCAGGTCATTGCCGTTCAGGCCAGCCATTTCCAGGGCTTTTTTGGCCGCTTCCACGCCCAGGTCCGAGGAGTTTTGCGACGGCGCCGCGTAATGGCGCGCCGAAATGCCACTGCGCGACACGATCCATTCATCCGACGTCTCGATGCCCTTGGCGGCGAGCTGTTCGGTCAAATCCTGGTTGGTGACGCGCTTCTCCGGCAAGTAGCTGCCGGTACCGATAATTTTGCTGTAAGTTTTGCTAAAAACAGTCATGCAAATACCCGTCCACTAAATGGTAGAGCTTGTTGATGTAGGTTCGTCCGGTACTGGCGTGCGCGGCATCAGCTCGGCGATCAGGCTGGCCAGGTGCGCTTGCACGTCATTTTTTGCCGCATCAAAGGCGCGGCGCAAGGCCCATTCGAACGAATAGGCATCGGCGCTGCCATGGCTCTTGAAGACGAGGCCACGCAAGCCCAGCAGGCTGGCGCCGTTGTAACGCGATGGATTCAAACGGTTGCCGATGGCTTTCAGGGCCCCGCGGGCGATCAGCGCGCCCAGCATGGTAATCGGATTGCGCTTGAATTCGGAAGTGAGCACGTCTTTCATGAAGCGCGCCAGACCTTCAATGGCTTTCAGGGTGACATTGCCGACAAAACCGTCGCAGACGACGATATCGGTCGTACCCTTGAAGATATCGTTGCCTTCCACGTTGCCGTAGAAGTTCAGCGCGCCACGCTCGTGGTCGGCCTGCAGCAGCTTCGAGGTGAGTTTCACCACTTCATTGCCCTTGATATCTTCCGTGCCCACGTTCAGCAAGCCGATCGTCGGGCGTGCGATGCCTTCCATGGCGGACACCAGCACGGAACCCATGATGGCGAACTGGTGCAAGTGATGCGGTTCGCAATCGACGTTGGCGCCCAGGTCCAGCATGTAGGTGGGGCCGTTCTTTTGATTCGGCAAGATGCTGCAGATGGCCGGGCGGTCGACGCCGGCCATGGTTTTCAATACATAGCGCGACACGGCCATCAGGGCTGCCGTATTACCGGCGGAAACGGAGGCTTGCGCCACGCCGTTCTTGACCTGTTCGATGGCCACGCGCATGGAGGAATCCTTCTTGCGGCGCAGGGCCACTTCCAGGGGATCGTCCATGGTAACTTGTTCGGAGGCATGCAATACCGACAGGCGCGGATGCGTGTCGGCTTTATGTTTTTTCAGTTCGGCACGGATCACGTCTTCCAATCCAACAAGGATCAGTTCAGCTTCAGGCTCATGTTTTACGAAGGAAATTGCTGCGGGGATAGTGACTGAGGGACCGTGATCTCCGCCCATGCAGTCGATAGAAATTTTGATTGTCATTTGTGTTGATTCAATACCGCTGCGGGCGTGCGGCAAGATGTGAATCGGACTGGAGCATATGCAGGGCGCAGCATGTCATGCACCGCCTGAGCAAGCTTGATTCAAAATGACGGGTGCGCAAGATGAATTGCAGCCGATAAAAAAGAAGAAGCGGCGCCACGCCGAATAACCACGCAACACCGCTTTCATCTTACCCAACAAAAACGTCGATTACTCGTCGTTTTTGGTCTTCAACACTTTACGGCCACGATAGAAGCCGTTAGGGCTGATATGGTGACGCATGTGTGTTTCGCCGGTAACTGGCTCGACGCTCAATTGCGGCGCGACCAGGAAGTCGTGCGAACGGTGCATGCCGCGCTTGGAAGGGGTTTTCTTGTTCTGTTGAACTGCCATGATGACTCCTAATACATAAGTTCTAAAATTTTAGCACAATCGATTAGCAAATACATGCGAATCGAGTATCCCAGCGGCAAAGACTACCCGAAAATAGCCCGGACCGACATCGTTTATTACAATTACATTTCACTACACTTGCCATACTCGATTACTACACGCGTTTGACACGTTCTTTACTCGGAACCTCACAAACCTGCTGCGCTGACCGCTCGCTACGGTTTTTGAGACCCCCTACAAACTACCACTACTACTTATTCTCTTAACTTATTCTGGCTTCAAATCTTTCAGGGCCGCAAACGGCGACTTCTTTTCAGTCTTGAGAGCATCGAGCTGCGCCGTATCGGGGCAGACGTCGTGTTTGGGTACCTGCGGCAGGGCCAGCAAGGCTTCATCTTCGATCAGGGCCGCGGCATCCATGCTGCGACTGCCGACGATCACGTCGATCGATTCATCGTTGATGATTTCTTCGATCTCGTCCGCGTGCTCGTCATCCTTGCCCAGCATCAGAGTGGTCGTCGAATCAATTGCGTAAGCATACGGAGTCAGGCAGCGCTGGCAAACCAGCTGAACGGTGCCGTTGACCGACAAGGTCAGTTGTGGGTAGCCCAGCTTGCTGGTGCCGCCGACGATCTTCCAGGCGATCTCGCCGGAACTATCTGCACAATCCTTGGTCAACCGGGTCATTTCAGCGACAGGAGTTACACCCTCGCGGCTCCCGCTGATACGACAAAAATCAAAGGCGTCGATCACAAAAGCATTCATTGGTAGAAAATTTCCCCGGAAAACCTGCGATAATAACAGGGTTTTTAGCACGGAGTCAAAGGCTAAGCATCTTTTTTGACGCAATCATTGCCATAAACATGACAACTTCATCAACACCGTCATGCCGCATGGAGCCTCAGTTGTGGGCTCTGCGCCCTGGAATTTGCGTGAAATTCCACTGACATCGACCAGCGCGGCCATGCCGGCCGCCATCCACTACCGAATGATACCAACTTCCGTCCCATTGCGCTTGATTCTTGCATCGAGTTCGACCTACCGCAAGGAATTGCTGGAACGCCTGCGCCTGCCTTTCGAGGTCGCCGTTCCCGATCTCGACGAAAGCCCGCTGCCAGGCGAAAGCCCCAGCGCCACGGCCCTGCGCCTGGCCCAGGCAAAGGCGCAGGCCGTACTCGACCGCTACCCTGGCAGCCTCGTCATCGGCTCCGACCAGGTCGCCACCCTGGACGGTGCGCAGATCGGCAAGCCGGGCAACCATGCGAACGCCCTGCTGCAGCTGCAAACCATGCGCGGGCGCCAGACCGTGTTCCACACGGCCCTGTGCCTGCTCGACGGTCGCCAGAGTCCGCCTGTGGCGCAAGTGGAAGATATCCGGACCCTCGTCACCGTGCGCGACTTGCCCGATGCCGAGCTGGACGCCTACCTGCGCATCGAGCAGCCGTACGATTGCGCCGGCAGCGCCAAGAACGAGGGCCTGGGCATCGCCCTGCTCGAGCGCATCGACAGCACCGACCCGACCGCCCTCACCGGTTTGCCCCTGATCGCCCTCACCGGCATGCTGCGCAAGGCGAGTGTCGCGTTCTTCACCCTTTAATTCATTGAATATACCGACAATAACAATATGACCGGCATCCTGTACCTGATTCCCAACCACCTCGGCCTGTCCGACAGCCCGGCCGACCCGCTGGCCCACATTATTCCAGAGCAAGTACGGCAGATCACGTCGCAGCTCGATTATTTCGTGGCAGAAAACGCCAAGACGGCGCGCGCCTTTTTGAAACTGATCGGCAACCAGCATCCGCTGGCCAAGCCACTGCAGGAAATCACGATTTCCGAACTTAACGTAAATACCCCGGCGCAAGCGCTGGCCGGCTTGCTGGCCCCCCTGCTGGCGGGGCGCGATGCGGGCCTCGTCTCGGAAGCGGGCGTGCCCGCCGTGGCCGACCCCGGTGCAGACCTGGTGCGCCTGGCGCATCAGCACGGCATCAAGGTGCGCCCGCTGGTGGGGCCGTCGTCGATCCTGCTGGCCGTGATGGCCAGCGGCTTGAACGGCCAGAGCTTCGCCTTCAACGGCTACCTGCCCACGGACGCGGCCCTGCGCGCCAAGCGCATCAAGGAACTGGAAGTGCGTTCGCGCACGGAAAAGCAGACTCAGCTGTTCATCGAAACGCCGTACCGCAATGCGGCCATGCTCGAAGCGCTGGTGGCGCAATGCGCGCCGTCGACCCTGATCTGCGTTGCCACCGACCTGAGCCTGGACACGGAAAGCGTGCAAACGTGGAATGGCGGCCAGTGGAAGAAACAATTGGCCGCCGGCAAGGCACCTGACTTCCACAAGAAACCGACCGTGTTCCTGCTGCTGGGACAGTAACCCCCCGCCCATAAAAAAACGCCACGGGTACATTGCCCGTGGCGTTTTTTATTACAGCACTACCAAGAGAAGTATGATTACACTCTTCTTGTACCGGTATTTTTCTGTCCGCCCTTGCCCGTTTCCAATACGAACTTCGCGCCATCGTCGCGGCCCAGCACCTTCACCAGGTAAGGCATGACTTCGCGCAACATCGGCTCCAGCGTGTACGGCGGGTTCAAAATGAACATGCCGCTGCTGTGCAAGCCAAAACCGTCCGGCGACGGAGTGTTGACCGTCAGGGTCACGTGCAGCCAGTCCGAGCTGGGCAATTGCTTGAGCTTGTCGGCAAACTGGCGCGATTCCATGCGCTGCAGCACCGGGTACCAGACGGCATACATGCCCGAAGGGAAGCGCACGAGGGCGTCGGCCAGGGTGTCCTTGACCTTGCGGTAATCCATCTTGTCTTCATATGGCGGGTCGATCAGCACCAGCGCGCGGCGCGATGGCGGCGGCAGCAGGGCTTTCAGGCTCTGGAAACCGTCTGCCTTGGTGATCAGCACGCGCTTGCCGCGCACGGTAGGACGCTCGCCCTGGGCCAGCGCATGCGCCTCGACCTTGCGGAAGTTGTCGGCCAGAATCTTTGCGTCCGCCGGATGCAGCTCGAACAGGCGCAGACGGTCTTGCTCGCGGCTGACCTTGTCCGCGCAGTACGGCGACCCCGGGTAGTAGCGCATCTTGCCGCTCGGATTCATTTCCTTGATCAGCTTCATGTACTCGGCCAACGAGGCCGGCAAGTCCGTGCGGTCCCACAGGGGCGCGATGCCCGTTTCGTACTCGGCATTTTTCGACGCATAGCCACCGTCGAGCGCATACACACCCGCGCCGGAGTGGGTATCGATATAACTATAGGCGGTATCTTTTTGATTCAGATATTGCAACAACTGAATCTGCACATAATGTTTCAACACATCGGCGTGATTACCCGCGTGAAAGGCGTGGCGGTAACTCAACATAAGCTGGCTAATTCCATAATAAAAATAAATAAAGGCGGGAGCGCTGACACCGGGCAGGGCATGAAAACAGACTGGAGGGGTCAGGCTGCGGGGCCAGGAAACAGCATGGACCAGCGTAATCAGCGCGCAATAACCAGCATTATCCACCAGAAAGGTGTATTGCATCAAAAAACACGGATAAACAAGCCCATGCATTCCCGGGACTGCGGTGGCCGGGCGCGGTAGAATACGCGCATCGGGCGCCCGGCGCCCATCGCCCTACTAACTAGATACGACCATGCACAGCCTGACCCTCACGACCGATAACCGCGCCGACGTCGCGGCAGCCCTGGCCGGCCCGCGCTGGACGGTGGCCTGCCTGTGCGCGCTGTGGTGCGGCACTTGCGGCAGCTACCGCACCACATTCGAGGAACTGGCCGCGCGCCATCCTGACACCGTCTTCGTCTGGGTCGACATCGAAGACCAGGCCGACGTAGTGGGCGACCTCGACATCGACAACTTCCCCACCCTGCTGATCCAGCACGAGGACAACGTGGCCTTCTTCGGCACCGTGCTGCCCGACGGCGGCCTGGCGCACCGCATGGTGCAGGCGCAGCAGGCGCTCAGCGGGGCGGAACTGGCGGCGCTGGCCGCCAGCACGCAGGAGCGGCGCGACTGGCAGCGCGACTGCAATCTGCGCAACCTCCTCGCCGCCACCCTGGCTTGATGTAAATTAACCCAGGCGCAGCGGCAGGCTGCGCAGCCTTTTCCCCGTCAAACCGAACACGGCGTTGGCCACGGCCGGCGCAATCGGCGGCGTGCCGGGCTCGCCCACGCCTTCGGGGTGTTCCGCGCTGGCGATGATGACGGTTTCCACCTCGGGCGTTTGCCCCATGCGCAGCACGGCATAGTCGTGGAAGTTAGCCTGCTCGACTTTCCCCTCCTTGAAGGTGATCTCGCCGCCCAGCGCCGCCGACAGGCCAAACAGCACGGCCGACTCCATCTGCTGGGCGATGATGTTCGGATTGACGGCGATGCCGCAATCGATGGCGCACACCACGCGCTGCACGCGGATTTCTCCGTTTTCCACGGACACTTGCGCCACTTGCGCCACGATGCTGCCGAACGACTGATGCAAGGCCACGCCATGCGCATGGCCGGGCGGAGGCGTTCCCGCCTTGGCAACTGCCGCATCGAGCACGGCCAGGTGGCGCGGGTGCCGCACCAGCATGGCACGGCGGAAAGCGATGCCATCCTGCCCCGCCGCGTGGGCCAGTTCGTCGATAAAGCTTTCCTTGAAAAAAGCGTTGTGCGAGTGCCCCACCGAGCGCCAGTAACCGATGGACACAGGACTGTCGGCGATCACGTGGACGATGCGCTGGCTGGCAATTTCATACGGCATGTCGAATTCGCCTTCGGCCGTGGTCTTGTCCGGCCCCGCACCGGGCAAGCCGAAATTACGCTGCAAAAACTGGTGCGTGATGGAGCCGCTGACGGATTTGTTGTCCCAGGAAGCGATGCGGCCGTGTTCATCGAGGCGGGCCGCAAAGCGGGCCAGCGCGGCGGGACGGTACATATCGTGCTGCGTATCCTGTTCGCGCGTCCACACCAGCTGCACGGGCGCGCCGCCGCACTGCAGTGCGATGGCCACGGCCTGGGCGATCATGTCCACTTCCAGGCGGCGGCCGAAACCGCCACCGAGCAGCAGCACCTCGATGACGACGTCCTTCGCAGCGACGCCGGCCACTTTCGCCGCCACGTCGACGGCGATGCCGGGCGCCTGCGTCGAGACCCACAGCATCACCTTGCCATCCTTGACCTGCGCGGTGCAGTTGACGGGTTCCATGGCGGCGTGCGCGAGGAATGGCGCGCGGTACTCGGCAGTAACCTGCCGCATGCCCTGCACGGCCTTGCTTTCCACCTGGCCGCTGGCGTGATAGGCATAGCCCGCTTCGCTATCGAGCAGGCGGGCAAACTCCGCATACACGCCGGCGCTGGACAAATTCGCCTGCGGGCCAGCCTTCCACTGCGTCGGCAACGCGGCGGCCGCCTGCCTGGCGCGCCACCAGGTGTCGGCCACCACGGCGGCACACGAGACGCTGCGCTGAGCCAGGTGCGGCGTCAGGTCCAGCACCTTTTTCACCCCGGGCATGGCCAGCACGGGCGCCGCGTCGAACGCGGACAGGATATCGCCCAGGCGCGGCGGCAGATGCAGGGCCGCATACAGCATGCCGGGCGGGCGCGCATCGATGCCGAAACGCGCGCTGCCATTGACTTTGGATGGCGTGTCGCGGCGCGGCGCCGGCTGGCCGATCAATTTGAAATCCTTGGGCAGCTTCAGCACGGGGGTGCCCGGGTCGATTGCGGCGGCGCGCTGCGCCAGACTGGCGTAGCTGGCGCGCCGGCCATCCGGGTGCAGCACTGCGCCATTTTCCGTGCGGCACTGCGCAGCCGGCACCTGCCACAACGCGGCGGCGGCCCCCACCAGCATGGCGCGCGCCGACGCGCCCGCTTCGCGCATGGGACCCCAACCATCCTTCACGCTCGACGAGCCGCCCGTGACGATCACGCCCAGCTCGCGCGCCGCCTTGGCCACCGTCCACTGGGCCAGCGCTTTTACGCGGCCCTGGTCGTCCGGGTGGAAAGGCAAGCCGTCCTGGAGCATGGCGACATTGCCGAAGATCTTGTCCATGGGCGCCTGGATCAGTTTCACGCTGGACAGCGGCACGTCGAGCTCCTCTGCGACCAGCATCGGCAAGGCCGTATGCACGCCCTGCCCCATCTCGCTGCGCGGCATGGCCAGGGTCACCGCGCCATCGGTGCCGATGGCCAGCCAGCCGTTCAGCGCCACGGCGCCATCCTGCAGCGGCAGCGGCACGCTGCCATGCAGGCGCTGGCGCGGCGGCAGCACGCCCCAGCCCAGTACCAGGGCACCCACGCCGGCCACGCCGAGACCCAGGCCGCGGAGCAGGAAACGGCGGCGCGACGTATTTTTTTCTCCGGCCATGGGATACCCTTTAATTAGTTAGTGGTTGATCCAGCGGGTCGATCCAGCGCTCCAGCATATCCTGTGCCAGCACCGGGCGGCTATAAAAATAACCTTGCGCCAGCTTGCAGCCATGGCGCAGCAGGAAAGCCGCCTGCTCTTCCGTCTCCACGCCTTCGGCGATCACGGACAATTGCATGCTCTTGCCCAGCTGGATGATGGCAATCGCAATCGCTTCGTCATTGACGTCCGTCGAGATATCCTTGATAAAGGAGCGGTCGATCTTCAGGGTTTGCACGGGCAGCTGCTTCAGATACGCGAGCGAGGAATAGCCGGTGCCGAAATCGTCGATGGCCAGGCCCACGCCGATGGCGTGCAAGTCGTTGATGAAACCGAGCGCGTCGCCCGTGTTCATGATGACGGACTCCGTCACTTCCAGCTGCAGGCGCTGCGGCTCGAGACCCGTTTCCTTCAGAATGTCGGCCACCATGCCGGCGATGCTGCCCCGCTCGAACTGCTTGACCGACAGATTCACGGCCATCTTCGGCACGTGCAAGCCCTGCGCCTGCCAGCGCATCATCTGGCGGCATGCTTCGTCGAGCACCCATTTGCCCAGCTGGTTGATGAAGCCGCTATCCTCGGCCAGCGGGATGAAGCGCGCAGGCGGCACCAGGCCCAGTTCCGGGTGGTTCCAGCGCACCAGCGCCTCGACGCCAACCAGGCGGCCCGTGTCGATTTCCACCTGCGGCTGGTAATTGAGGAACATCTCGTTCTTTTCCAGCGAACGGCGCAAAAAGGTTTCCAGGCGCAGCCGCTCGACGCCTTCGCCCGTCATCGACGGCGCATAGAAGCGGTAGCCATTGCGCCCGCGCGCCTTGGCCTGGTACATGGCCACGTCGGCATTGCGGATCAACATGTTCAAGTCCAGCGCATCGTCCGGATACAGGCTGATGCCCACGCTGCAGGTGACGAACAGTTCATGGTCGGCCACCGTGAACGGCTGGTCGAACATGGTCATCAGCTTTTCCGCCACTTGCGTCGCACCGTACTCGCCGTCGACGCGTTCGAGCAGCACGATGAACTCGTCGCCGCCCAGGCGCGCCAGGGTGTCGCCTTCGCGCAGGCGGGCCGCCAGCTGGCCGGCCACCTTTTGCAGCAATTCGTCGCCCACATGGTGGCCCAGGGTGTCGTTGACGTTCTTGAAGCGGTCCAGGTCGATGAACAGCACGGCCAGCTGCTCCTGGTCGCGCGCGGCGCGCAGCAAGGCGTGCTGCAGGCGGTCGTGGAACAGCAAACGGTTCGGCAGGGCCGTCAGCGGATCGTGGTGGGCCATGTGGTCGAGCTTTTCCTGCGACTCCTTGATCAGGGTGATATCGCTGAACACGCCCACGTAATGCGTGGTGCCGGCGCGCGCGTCGCGCACGGCGCTGATGGTCAGCCACTCCAGATACAGCTCGCCATTCTTGCGCTGATGCCAGATTTCGCCGCGCCAGAAACCGCTGGCCTTCAGCTCGTTCCACATGGCTTCGTAGAACGCAGGGTCGTGGCGCGCCGAGCGGGTCAGCGAAGAGTGCTGGCCCACCGCCTCGGCTTCGGCATAGCCGGTGATCTGCGTGAAGGCGGGATTGACGGTGACGATGATGCCGCTGGCATCGACCACCATCACGCCGTCGGCGATATGTTCGAGCACGGTGGCCGACAGGCGCAGTTTTTCCTCGGCTTCCTTGCGCGCCGTGATGTCGGCATACACCCAGATGCTGCCTTCATTGGGGCGCAGCGGATCGAGCGCGCAGCCGCTGACCAACGCCCAGAACAGGCTGCCGTCGCGGCGCTTGTACTGGCGCTCCTCGCTGAAATCGCCGCCCATGGCCAGCGCCGGATACTGGCGCTCGCCCGCCTCTTCGAAGTCATACGAACTCATAAACACCATGGCCGTCGAATTACCCGTCATCTCGGCATGCTTGTAGCCGAACAGTTCCTCGCAGCGGCGGTTGACGGAAATGATGCGGCGGTGGCGCACGAACATCACGCCGAACATCACGTTGTCGAGAATCGCGCTCTGCTCCGTCAGCAGCGCTTCGATGCGCATCTCGTGGTGCTTGCGCTGGCTGATGTCGGCGATGATGCCGTCGACCCAGATGACGCCCTGCTCGCCCGCCTGCGGCTGGCCATTCTCGGCCACCCAGCGCTCGATGCCGAAAGCGTCGATGATGCGGTATTCGAGCGCATATGGACGTACCTCGGCCACCGCCTGGCGGACGGCGCGGCGGTGCTCGCGGCGGTCTTCCGGGCAGATCAGGTCGGCCCAGGCATGCGTGGTGCCGCGCATGAACTGGCGCGCCGAATAGCCGGAAATCTCTTCGATGGCATCGCTGACAAAATCGATGGGGCCGTCCGGCCGGTAGCGGAAGACGGCGCCCGGCACCTGCGTGACGATGGTGCGGAAACGCTCTTCCCGCTGGCCCACATCCTCGAACAGCTGGCCGATGGCCGCGCGCATTTGCTCAAGCTGGGCCGTCAGGCGACCCAGCTCGTCAGTGCTGTGCGAGGTCAGGGGCGTGTCGAAGTCGCCGTGCGACAGGCGGTCGGAAAAGCGCGTCAGGCGGCGCAGGGGTTTCAACAGGCGGCGGTTCAGGAACAGCACGATCAGCGCCATCGACACGGCCAGTTGCGCACCCAGCACGAAAATATAGGAGATCTGCTTTTCGCGCAGCTCCTGCTGGCTGCGCGCATCGTCCATCTCGACGACGACGTGGCCGATGCGTTCGCCGCGCACGAGGATGTCGCGCTCGGCGCGGTACAGATTGCCCACGGGCCGCTGCGGCGCCTGCAGGCGGATGAATTCCGTGTCGCCCTGCCCCAGCACCTTCACCAGCAGCACGGAACGGTCGCGCATCACCGACTCGACCAGCGAGTGGGCCGATTCCGCGTTCATGTTCCACAGCGACTCCTGCATGCCCAGCGCCAGGATATCGGCATTGCGCTGCAAGGCTTCGTTCAGGCTGGTGCGCGCCGACTGGCGCTCATGCACGCCGACCAGCACATAGCTGCCGAAGATGGCCGGAACGACGAGGCCGCCAAATACCACCAGCAGCAAGGCGCCATAGATAGACGAGCCGTACAGCACACGCAGGCTGGCGCGCAGGCGCTGGTAAGGTGAATTAAACATGCGGCAACAGGGCAACAGGGATCAGGCGGGCGATCATTGACTTTACAGGGGAATCGGGTGGTGAGGCGGGAAGAAACTTTATCAGGAGCAATTATGCATGGAAAAAGCGGGGGAAGTCACCAATAAACACACGCCAACGGCTACCTCATGTCATATAAACAGGGTTGAAAAACCACACGCCGCCCGGCGCGCCCGGCCGGCGCCAGCAGAAAAGCGCGCAGCTTGCTATCATCGCGCCACTTTACCTAGAGGAACCACCATGACCTTCTCCATCTACTCCGCTTCGATCCCCGTCTTCAAACAGATCCTGGGCAGCCTGGCCGCCATCCTGGACAAGGCGGAAACGCACGCGCAAGACAAGAAAATCGACCCAAACGCCCTGCTGCAATTCCGCCTGTTCCCGGACATGCTGCCGTTCGTGCGCCAGATCCAGATCGCCACCGACTTCGCCAAGGGCTGCGGCGCGCGCCTGGCCGGCGTGGCCGTGCCACCGTATGAAGACAGCGAACAGAGCTTTGCGGAACTGAAAGCGCGCATCGTGAAAACCATCGCCTTCCTGGAAAGCCTGCCGCAAGCGGACATCGACGGCAGCGAAACGCGCGCCATCACCACCGGCAGCGGCGAAAAGACCAAGCACTTCACGGGCCAGACCTATCTGTTCCACTACGCGCTGCCGCACTTCTTCTTCCACGCGACGACGGCGTACGACATCCTGCGCCACAATGGCATTGAAGTGGGCAAGAAAGATTTTATTGGTAGCTACTGATCGTTAGCGCCAAAAGTACCGGGGTCAGTTCCTTCGGAATCGGAATGCTTCCCATTGGGAAGCATTCCCCCGTCTGGTCTGACCCCGACAGTTGCAGTTGGGTTAAATCAGGTATTCCGGCGCGGATACCCCTGCGCCAGAATCCTCACCCACACCACTTCCTTCTCTTCATCCGTCATCGACACCCAGTGGGCCACTTCCACTACGCTGCGGCCGCAGCCGCGGCAGATTTCATCAAAGGTTGTCGAGCACACGGCCACGCAGGGCGTGTCTGGACGCGGCGGCAATTCCTTGTCCGCCATCAGGACACCTTCGGCAAGCCGAGCTTTTCCCAGCCTTCGGTGCCCAACGCTTCCAGCGTGGCAATATTCTTGTCAAAGATCTCCGACGCTTCCGGGAACGCCTCGACGGCGCGCTCGATGCTGTCTTCGCGCAGCAGGTGCAGGGTCGGGTACGGCGAGCGGTTGGTGTAGTTGCTGATGTCGTCCTCAAACGTTTCGGCAAACTGGTAATTCGGATGGAAACTGGCCACTTGCAGTTCGCCGGCCAGGTGCATGTCTTCCACGGCCGCGTCGGCCACGTCGAGAAACTCGTTGTAGTCGAGGAAATCGTTCAAGGTGTACGGATGGATCAGCAGGGTCGTGTCGATCTGTTCGGGATCCGTGTCGGCCAGGGTTTGCAGCTCGTCCATCAGCATCGCCAGCAGATCTTCCGGATTGCCCGATTCGCACACCACGTAACGGATCTGCTTCTTGACGTGCACGGCCTTGGCGAACGGGCACAGGTTCAGGCCGATCACGGCCTTTTCCAGCCAGGCAACGGTATTGGCGATGATGACGGCGTTGTCGTCGTCGTGGCGCGGCGGGGTGTTCATATACTTGACTCTCTATTAATAAGGCGGCCGGCGGCTGAATGGCCGGCCAAAGCCAAATTGTACGCACTTTTGCGCAGCCTCATACCGGGCGCCATCCAGGCTTGCGCCAGCCTCCTCGCCATGTATGCTATAACAGCGGCCGAATCACGCATCGGGCAAATTAAATTTGCAATAATGACAGCATTTGCGAATGGAAACTCAGCCGTTACCCACTTATTGCCGCTTATTTCCTGTCATCATGCTGACATAATTCTTGACTCCGGCATGTGGATATACGTACACTCGCTGCTTGATCATGGGTCTGTCCGATGTTTCTCCGACGACAACAATGGAACACTATGCACGAAAACTCCTTTAAATCTACCGTCCTGGCGGCGTTGGCCCTGGCGCTTGCGCCCGCCCTCAGCCAGGCGTACGAAGCCGGTGTTGAGAGCGATAACGCGCCAGTCGCCGCCGCCGCACCCGCCCTGATCCCGATGACCGCCCAGGTCACGGCGAAACTCCCCACCCTCGACAACCGCCTGCAAAAGACCGACCGTCTGCTGAAAAACCTCAGCGACAATTCCGATCCGCTGCGCGAAGCCGACGTCTGGGGCCGCATCCGCAGCGGCTATGCGATTCCCGACATCAACAACCAGCTGGTGGCGAACCACGTCAACTGGTACGCCACCCGCCCCGACTACATCGCCCGCACCACGGCACGCGCGTCGCGCTACATCTTCCACGTGGTGCAGGAACTGGAAAAGCGCGGCATGCCGACGGAACTGGCCTTGCTGCCGTTCATCGAGTCCGCCTTCAACCCGCAAGCATTCTCCAGCGCCAATGCGGCCGGCATGTGGCAATTCGTGCCCGCCACCGGGCGTGATTTCAACCTCAAGCAAAACATGTTCAAGGACGAGCGCCGCGGCGTGCTGGCCTCGACCGATGCGGCCCTGACCTACCTGCAGCGCCTGTATGACATGTTTGGCGACTGGCAACTGGCTCTGGCCGCCTACAACTGGGGCGAAGGCTCCGTGCAGCGCGCCATCAAGAAAAACCAGGCGCTGGGCAAGCCGACCGACTTCGAAAGCCTGGCCGACCTGATGCCGGCCGAAACGCGCAACTACGTGCCGAAACTGCAAGCGGTGAAAAACATCATCGCCAATCCGGCCCAGTTCGGCCTGACCCTGCCCGTGGTCGACAACCAGCCGTATTTCACGGCCATCGACAAGACCAGCGACATCGACATCACCGTTGCCGCCCAGCTGGCCGAGCTGTCAATGGATGAATTCAAGGCCTTGAATCCGCAATTTAACCGCCCCGTCATCATCGGCGGTGAAAAGACCAAGATTCTGTTGCCGCAGGAAAACGCCGCCAAGTTCACCACCAACCTGGCGCAATGGGGCCATGCCTTGTCCAGCTGGACGACGCACAAGATCACCAATGCGCGCGAACGCATCGAAACCCTGGCGTCGAAATTCGGCACCACGGCCGACGTGCTGCGCCAGGCCAACAATATTCCCCAGCGCACCAGCCTGCGTGCCGGCTCCACCATCCTCGTGCCGAAAACTTCGGCCACGATGAACAAGGACATCACCCAGGAAATCGCCGACAGCGCCACCATGCTGCTGGAAGCGGACCGTCCGGAACGGGCCGCCAAGGCACTGCGCCGCGCCGCCAAGGGTGGCAAGGTGCAAGCCGCGCCAATTTCCCTGGTGAAACCGCGCATCCAGCGCGGCGGTGGCAACAGTCGCGCCAAGGCCCGTCACTGATCGCCTGAGCTGTATTGACCTACCTCACCGGCCGCCACAGCTTTGCTGTCGCGGCCGGTTGTACATCCGCCCACCCCGCCCACCTACCCAGACAGGAGTCGTCATGGCTTTCTTGCAAGGCAAAAAAATCCTCATCACGGGCTTGCTGTCGAACCGTTCCATCGCCTATGGCATCGCCAAGGCTTGCCACCGCGAAGGCGCCACCCTCGCCTTCACGTATGTGGGCGAACGCTTCAAGGAGCGCATCACGGAATTTGCGGCGGAATTCGGCAGCGAACTGGTATTCGACTGCGACGTTTCCAGCGATGAACAGATCAGCGCCGTCTTCAGCGACCTGGCGCGCCACTGGGAACATCTCGATGGCCTGGTGCACGCCATCGGTTTTGCGCCGCGCGAAGCGATCGCCGGCGACTTCCTCGATGGCCTGTCGCGCGACAGCTTCCGTATCGCGCATGACATTTCCGCCTACAGCTTTCCCGCCATGGCCAAGGCCGCCCTGCCCCTGCTGCATCCGGGCGCTTCGGTGCTGACCCTGACCTACCTGGGCGCCGTGCGCGCCGTGCCCTACTACAACACCATGGGCCTGGCCAAGGCCTCGCTGGAAGCATCCGTGCGCTACCTGGCCGAATCGCTGGGTCCGCGCGGCATCCGCGCCAACGGCATCTCGGCCGGCCCCATCAAGACACTGGCCGCGTCCGGCATCAAGGATTTCAGCAAACTCCTGGGCTTTGTGGCCGAGCACGCCCCGCTGCGCCGCAACGTCACCATCGAAGAGGTCGGCAACACGGCCGCCTTCCTGCTATCCGACCTGGCCTCCGGCATCACGGGCGAGATTACCTACGTCGATGGCGGTTTTTCGCAAGTGATGGCCGTGAATCCCGAAGTAGAGTGAGGCGGTGATGGCCGATGTTTTGCGGTTGTCACTTGACAACCGACCAATATCGACCTACATTGGAGGCATCGCATGGCGCGCTCCCCGCACCCGAAGAAGGACATCGGAGCGGCGCTGCGCCACGCGGAAAGCCAGGGCTGGCGCGTAGAAACGGGTGGCAGCCATGCCTGGGGCAAGATCTGCTGCCCGTACAACGATGCCGGCTGCCGTTGCGGCGAATTCTGCATCGCCTGCATCTGGAGCACGCCGACAAATCCCGGCAACCATGCACGGGCGATACGGCGGGTGGTCGACAACTGCACTTTCAATAAGCTGATGCACGACTGCATGCAACGCAAATCCAGGGGGGTAGCCATCATGGATTACATCTTTACTCTCAAATACCGCCTGCCCGATAACGAAACCGACCTCGATGCGCTGGCCGAGCGCCTGGGCGGCGGCGGTTGCGACGATGCCCTGGCCGGCATCGGGCAGGCGGGACGCCTGGCGCTGGAATTCACGCGCGAGGCCAGCAATGCCAGCGAAGCACTGCTGAGCGCCATGGCCGATGTGAAAGCCATCGTGCCCGGGGCCGTGCTGGTCGAGGCCGCCCCCGACTTCGTGGGACTGACGGACGTGGCGCAAGTGCTGGGCTTGTCTCGCCAAAACCTGCACAAGCTGATGAACAAACACCGCCACAACTTCCCCGCGCCCGTACATGAGGGCAGCGCCACCATCTGGCACCTGGCCGACGTGCTGGCTTGGCTGCAGGCCAAGGGGACTTACCAGCTGGAACGCAGCCTGGTCGACGTGGCGCAAGCGGCCCGGCAAATCAACCTGGCCAGGGAAACGCGACAGGCGCCGCCGCTGCCCGCCGACATCGTGGCCATGCTCCATTAAACGGAAGAAAACTACGTATTCTTACTGATTTCACATAGGAAACATGATCAAAACGTGGTAGGACTGTCGTTTCTTCCCATTTAAGCCGTGCAAAACGGCTGCAAATACGGTATAGTGTCGTTGTGCGCTGCAATATGTTTCCTTGAAGCGATGGCAACACCGCAGTTACATGCACTACAAACTTAGCAGCTTCGCAAGCCTTAGCGCATCCACAGGATGCCGCTTATAAAGCCCTCCCGCCTTGTGTGTCGCACCTGACACCGTCCCGGCGCAAAGCTTTTGTGCCGAAATTTCTTTCTAGTTGAGTCATTTCGTTTTGGTTGGCGTTGCTATTTTGCGTTCTGCTTTTTGCAAGAACGCTGATTTTTACGAAAGAAAAAGAATGACATTTGAATCCTTAGGCCTGCATCCGTCCATCATCGCCGCTCTGACCGAATCGGGCTACACCGCGCCAACCGCGGTACAGTCGCAAGCGATTCCAGCCGCGATCGAAGGCCGTGACCTGCTGGTCTCGTCGCAGACCGGTTCGGGCAAGACGGCAGCTTTCATGCTGCCATCGCTGCACAAACTGGCCAGCGCCGAACAAAGCGCCGCCGGCAAGACGCCGAACCAGGAAATGCAAGCATCGCGCGCCCGCGGCGAGCGTCCACGTTTCAAGGCTGCCCAGCCAAAAATGCTGGTGCTGACGCCAACGCGCGAACTGGCCCTGCAAGTGACCACCAATACCGACAAGTACAGCACCGGCATCCGCCGCATCAAGGCTGTGTCGATCCTGGGCGGCATGCCTTACCCTAAACAGATGCAATTGCTGGCCAAGAATCCTGAGATCCTGGTCGCTACCCCCGGCCGTCTGATCGACCACATGGACTCGGGCAAGATCGACTTCTCGCAACTGGAAATCCTGGTGCTGGACGAAGCCGACCGCATGCTGGACATGGGTTTCATCGACGACATCGAAAAGATCGTGGAAGCGACGCCGGAAGGCCGTCAAACCATGCTGTTCTCGGCAACGCTGGACGGCGTCGTCGGCAACATGGCTCGCCGCATCACGAAGAACCCGCTGGTCATCCAGGTGGCAAGCTCGAGCAACAAGCATGAAAACATCACCCAGCGCGTTCACTTCGTCGACGACCTGTCGCACAAGAATCGCCTGCTGGACCACCTGCTGCGCGACGAATCGCTGGACCAGGCTGTTGTGTTTACCGCCACCAAGCGTGACGCCGACACCATCGCCGACCGTCTGAACATCGCCGGCTTCTCGGCTGCCGCCTTGCACGGCGACATGCATCAGGGCGCGCGTAACCGCACCCTGGACGGCATGCGCCGCGGCCAGGTCAAAGTGCTGGTTGCCACCGACGTTGCCGCCCGCGGTATCGACGTGCCAACGATCACCCACGTGTTCAACTACGATCTGCCGAAGTTCCCGGAAGACTACGTCCACCGCATCGGCCGTACCGGCCGCGCTGGCCGCAATGGCCTGGCCATCTCGCTGGTGAACCACGCTGAAGGCATGAACGTCAAGCGTATCGAACGCTTCACCAAGCAATTGATCCCGGTCAATGTCATCGAAGGTTTCGAGCCTAAGAAAACGGCATCGGCACCACGTTCGAGCGCCCGTCCAGGCGGCTGGAAACCAGGCGACAACCGTGGCGGCGCGAAGCCAGGTCAACGCACGTTCAGCAAGCCAGGCGCACCACGCAAAGACGGCGCACCGAGCACCGGCGGCGGCTACAAGGGTTCCAACCCGCGCAGCACCGACGGCGCACGCCGCAGCTACGGCGACCGTTAATCACGGCGCCATGCCGCCCACGGGCGGCAAGCAATAAAAAACGGCCACCAGATCACTCTGGTGGCCGTTTTTTTATGTCCGCAACGACTTATTTCTTCGACACTTTCTGGCGCGAAAGCTTGCGCAGCTTGGCCTGCTCGAAGCGCGCGTGCTGTTCCGGCGTTTCCAGTACCAGCGGCGGCACGGCCACCGGTTTGCGGTTGGCATCCACGGCCACCATCGTGAAATAGCAACTGTTGGCGTGGCGCACCAGGCGCTGCTGGATGTTTTCCGTCACCACGCGAATACCCACTTCCATCGACGTCGTGCCCGTGTAATTGATCGACGCGAGGAACGTCACCAGTTCGCCCACGTGGATAGGCTGCAGGAACATCACCTGGTCCACCGACAGGGTCACCACATAGCTGCCCGAATAGCGGCTGGCGCAGGCATAGGCGACGCTGTCGAGGTATTTCAGGATGGTGCCGCCGTGCACATTGCCGGAAAAATTGGCCATATCGGGCGTCATCAAGACCGTCATCGTCAGTTCGTGGGCCGACCAGTTCATCGCGCTGTCCAAAGTATTCTCCAAAGGGGGAAATTAAAAGTGAGGGGAGATGTGAAAACCGGCCACGAGGGCCGGTTGTGAGCCTTACAGGCCCAGGGTGTCGATATCGGCCAGCGACTCGCGGCCCTTGTCGGAAATGTCGTAGCCTTCGCCTTCGGCGCGCGCCACGATGTGGGCTTTCTTGCCCAGGAAGTAAGCCACATCCGATTCCAGCTTGGTCAGTGGATCGGTGGCGACGGCGCGCAGCCCCATGATGCAGCGGCGCAGGAACAGCAGTTGCTGTGCTTTCTCGGTGATGGACAGACGGCCATCGCGTGCATAGCTGAGCAGCTTCAGGCCGGACAGGCGCTTGGCATTGCGGGCAACGCAAGCGCTGGGGCGCTCGGTCTTGATGCCGCGTGCAACTTGCTCCAGCGCGTCATATTCATCGGTTGTTAATTTCTCGTTCTTCATTACTTTTCCATAAAAGGCCAGGTGTTCGGCCCCCATGGTACGCGCCCCGCTGCGCATCGGCAACAGGCAACGTGAATCAGTCACCGCCCGCGCGGCGGACGGCTGACTGGAAGACGGGCAGGACAGCCCTTATTTATAGTTGCGCAGCAGCAGCCAGGCCAGGCCGCAACCCGCCACGGCGCCCGCCAGGGCCAGCGCCACGAGGTTTTTGCTGGTCATCACAGGCCGCCGGCCCAGGTAGATTTTGTTATGCAAGGAATTGCCCATGATGGTCTCCTGTACAAGAATTTTTATGATGTCTCATTATAAGAACAGAATCGTGACGGCCGCATGACACTCGACAGTTAGAGTTTAATTTGTATCCACTCGGCAACATTTATTGACGTTTTTGTTGTTTAAATGGCGTGGCGCCGGCGGCCACCGCGCAGTCCATTTCCGATCGGAAATAAACGCGACGCACATCTCCCCGTCACTGCATTTTCACGGGCGGTGGCGGCGGCGTCGGCTCCTCGACGGGCACGGGCTCGATGTGGGGCGGCGTTTCCGGCGGCGGCGTGACGGGATCGCCTTCCGGCGGTGGCGGCATATCGGGTTCGGGCGTGCTGTGCGCACGCAACGGGGCAGGACGGAATTGGGTTTGCATGTGACCTCCTTTGCCCCACTCTAGCCGATGCGGCCAAATCCTGGCGCCCGCCAGTGGCAGACGACGGGGGAACTAAACGGCGTGGCGCCACTCCAACCTGGCAGGTCTCTCTCCTGCGAGTGCAAGCGATCCCCATGGTGCGCAAGAAAATCCTCTTTATGGCCGAGGCAGTGACCCTGGCCCACGTCGGCCGCCCCCTGAGCCTGGCCCAGGGACTCGACGAGGACGAATATGAGGTGCATTTTGCCTGCGCCGATGGCTATGACTTTTGTTTCAAGCAAGCCTCCTTCCGGCGCTGGCGCATCGATAGCATTTCATCGCTGCAATTCCTGCAGGCGCTGGCCGACGGCAAGCCTGTCTACACGGAAAGCACCCTGCACGCGTACGTGGAAGACGACTTGCGCCTGCTCAATGCCGTCCGGCCTGACCTCGTGATCGGCGACTTCCGCCTGTCGCTGTCGGTCAGCGCGCGCCTGCAGCGCATTCCCTACATTACGCTCAGCAATGCCTATTGGAGTCCGTACGTGCGCCAGCACTACACGGTGCCCAGCCTGCCCCTGACAAGCCTGCTGCCGATCTGGCTGGCCGCCCCCCTGTTCCGCCTGATCCGCCCGCTGGCCTTCGCCTCGCATGCCGTGCCCCTGAACCGCGTGCGCCGCCGCCATGGCCTGCCATCCTTGGGCAGCGACTTGCGGCGCATCTATACGGATGCCGACCGCACCTTGTATGCGGATATTCCGCAACTGTTCCCGCCGCACGCCATGCCGTCCGCGCACGACTATCTGGGCGCCATCATCTGGGCGCCGCCGCTCGACTTGCCGGACTGGTGGCAGCGTCCGGAACTGAGCAGCGGACGACCCATCATCTATGTCACCCTGGGCAGTTCCGGCCAGGGGCAGTTGCTGCCGCGCGTGCTGCGCGCGCTGGCCCCCCTGCCTGTCACCGTATTGGCAGCCACGGCCGGCACCATCCGCGTCGACGCCGTGCCGCCGAACGCCTATGTCGCGCCCTTTCTGCCGGGCGATGTGGCCGCACGGCGCGCCAGCCTGGTGATCTGCAACGGTGGCAGCCCCACCAGCCAGCAGGCGCTGACGGCGGGCGTACCCGTCATCGGTATCGCCGGCAACCTCGATCAATTCCTCAACATGCACGGCATCACGGAGGCCGGGGCCGGCCTGCTGCTGCGCGCCGACCGCTTCCAGGAAACCGCCCTGCGCCATGCCGCCACGCGCATGCTCGACGATGGCCGGGCCAAGCTGGCGGCGCGCCAGCTGGCCACGGCCATGCGCGACTATGTGCCAGGGCAACGCTTGCTACCCCATGTGCACGCCCTGCTGGGCTCGTTGCCGCAAGGCAGCCAGCCTTGACGGGCAGCGTCGGTTTTTCTTACAGCGAGTCCGGCAAAGCCTGCACCGCATCAACAAAAACACGCCAAGTCATTGATTTCAAAAGGGCCTCATGCGTTGGCATGGAAGTCGCTAGGTACTGGCCATGAGCACCTGCCGACAGGACTCAGCAAGACTTCCAGACTCACTCAACCACGAGGTGAATACAATGAAACTCTCGAAACTGAAACTGCTCCCGGCCGCTGCGGCACTGGCCATGCTGTGCGCCGCAGGTAGCGCACAGGCGGGCGCCTACGGCTATTCCTACAACAACATCTTCGGCCTCGTGATCGGCGTGCCAACGGGCCAGATCACGGTGGCCAACAGCACCACCATCTCGCGCAGCACGGCCACCCTGAATGGCGTAAGCGTCATCAATGGCGGCGCCGGCTCGCTCGATGCCCTCCGCGCCAACGTCGGCGCCGTCACCAAAGGCGAGAACGACTTCACACAGCAAGGCCCCACCAACACCTATTCGCGCGGCGATGCGCAGATCGTCAGCACGCAGTTCCCTTCGTTCCCGCCCGGCTCCACCTCCACCCAGGTGGTGAACGTGGCCGAAGCCCACCTGGACGGCCCCGCCGGCACGGCCGATGCGTCCGGGCGCAATGGCTCGACCACGGGCTTCTCCGTCGATTTCATCGTCGGTTCGCCCACGGCGACGCTGAGCTTTGACTTCCTGGCCTCGCCCTTCATGCAGGTCTTCCTGCAAAGCACGGTCGGGCAGCTGTCCACCGCCACGGCCAACCTGGTCGTCACCTTCACCATCACGGATGCGACCGGCGCAACCGTGTTCAACTGGACGCCCGATGGCGTGATCGGCTCGGGCATCTCGGGCGGCACGGAAAACGCCGATGGCGCCAACCTGAACACCAGCCTGGCGACCAATTTCCTCACGCGCGGCAATCTGTTCACCTACGACCCATCCGGCTGCGGCACGCCCACGGGCACCGGTGTCGGCACCGCGTGCGGCAGCAACTTCAGCTCCGTCAGCAATGCTTTAACAGCCGGCAACTACACCTTGACACTGAATGCGGTGGAAAGCGTGGATCTGGTGAAACAGGCCGCGCCTGAGCCCGGTACCCTGGCTCTGCTGGGCCTGGGCCTGGCTGGCCTGGGCTATGCCCGTCGCCGCAAGGTTGCCGCCTGAACCAGGCAACAGGGGGATTCACAGGCGAGGAGGCTCTCCTCGCCTTTTTTATGTGGCAAGCCTGTCGGTTTTCCTTACAACGCGGCCGATCAGGAGATGAGGATTTTTCATGACGACATTTTCTTGCACCCGACTGCCAATGGTCTTGTTCGCCTTTGTGCTGCTGGCCAGCAGCGGCACCGCCAGCGCCGCCGCCTACGGCTATTCGTACACCAGTGTCTTTGGCCTGGTCATCAGCAATCCCTCCGGCTCCGTCTCCCTGCTCAGCAACATCGACCTGTCGCGCACCACCGCCACGCTCAACGGCAGCAGCATCATCAAGGGCGGCAGCAATGAGATCGACGCGCCGCAAGCGACACGCGGCGCCGTCACCAAGGGAGAAAACGACTTTACCCGGCAAGGCATGGGCAATGCCTCGTATGCGCGCGGCGAGGCGCAAATCGTCACCTCGCAAATCCCCCCCTTTCCACCGGGCTCGACCAGCACACATACCGTAAACGCGGCAGAAACCTTCCTGGAGGGCGGCGGCAGCGCCGACGCCTCGGGACGCAATGGTTCCAGCACCGCGATGACCGTCAATTTTGTCGTCGGCCAACCGGGCGCAACTATGGCCTTCGACTTCCAGGCCCAGCCCTTCATGCAGCTGTACCTGGACGCCTTGGCCGGCACAGGCTCGGCGGCCACCACGAATATGGCGATGACGTTTAGCATCATCGATGAACATGGCCAGATCGTCTTCAGCTGGGCGCCCGACGGCAACCTCGGTTCCGACATCCTGGGCGGCACCGAACTGGCCGATGCCACCAACCTCAATACGGGCTACGCGCAAACGCCGCTCACCAGCGGCAGCATGTTCACCTACGACCCCAGCGGCTGCGGCGCCCCCACAGGCACCGGCATCGGCACGACGTGCGGCGGGCAATACAGCGCCGTCACGGATCACCTGGTGGCGGGCAACTACACGCTGGTGTTGAACATGCTGAACAGTTCCGAACTGGTCTACGTGCCAGGCGTCACGCCAGTGGCGCTGCCGGGAACCTTGCCGCTATTGGCGGCTGGCCTGGCAGCGCTGGCCAGCCTGGCGCCACGGCGCCGACAAGGCTGAGGCGCGCGCATGGCGTCACGCGCGCCTTACTGCCCCACCGTTGGCGCCACCAGCAAGTCTTGCAGCGGACGGCGCAGCGAGCGCGCACTGGCCGCCGGCCCGGCGCCTATGCGCCCGAGAAACACGGCCCGCTCAACCGCCGTGGCGCCCAGTACGGCCTGGCATTGCGCGGCCAGCTCCTGCGCCAGCTCCTGCATGCCATCGGTGCGCGAAAAAGTGCGCCGTTCGCGCACATAGCGGGTAAAGATCAGCGGCGTCAATTCCGGCTGCAATTGCAGGCCCAGCTGCGTGGCCGTCAGCCAGAAGCGCTGCATGGCGCGGCCGGCCGCCACGTAATCGTCGATGTGGCGCGGCGGCGCATCGGCCAGCAGCATGAAATGCGCGGCGCAATACAGGCCCGGCAGCAAATCCATCTGCAGGCGCGGCGCGACGGTGCCAGCCAGCCAGGTATTGAAAAAATCCACGCGGCGCCAGCTGTGCATGACCCAGCGCATCAGGCGCGCCGTCATCGGGTCGACGCCGAGCGCCTGCTCCGGGATGCGGTCGCTGCTGAAGCGCGCGCCCCATTCGATGACGTCGCGGTGCACCTTGTGCGCCTCGGGCATGGTCAGGCGCAGCTTCGCATTGTCGAACATCAGGCGGGCGCAGGCCAGGCGCGCGCGCCCGCCTTCGAACCACTGCACGCCGTACCCGGGCGGCAAGCTGGCCGCCAGCACCGCCTTTTCGCTGGCGCGCAAGCTGCGCGTGCTGAGCCGGCGCCGCTGCACACTGCGCTGCGGCAAGAAGGCCGCCAGCGGGTCGGGCTGCATGCCGGGACTGTCGACCAGGCGCACATCGAAGGTGGGTAGCGTGTCGGGCATGGACAGACGCCGGCGCGCTTCCATGCGCAAGCCATGGCTGCTGGCCGCCAGTGCCATGCTTTCGAGCAAGGCACCGAGCGATAGCTGGCTGGGATGGCCGTCGAGGTCATACACGCAATGGCTGCGCGTATCGAAGCCATGCACGACCACGTGCCGCGGGTCCACGACTTCAAAGCGCCACGGCTGCGTGTTGTCGCCGCTGGGCGCCCAGCGCGCCTGGTCGAGGATGTTTTCCAGTACGGGATCGATCTGCGGTGCTTGCGCCATTTATGCCCCCTGCGCCGCGCGGCGCCGCTTGATGATGGCCATCGTCAGGCGCTGCAGCGGATGACGGTTGCCGCCCGGACGCCAGGTATGCACGAGCTTGTTGCGGTAGGCGTCGAAATGCATGCCGTGCGGCGCCGCCATCACCTTGCCCCGCTTTAACAATATCTTCAAGGCTTCCGTGGCGGCCGCGCCCGCGCACAGCTGGCAGCCCATGATGGTCGACGGCCCGCGCCGCTCCTTCAGGTTGATGGCGGACGGGTCGACCAGATAGGGGCCGTGCAAGCCGGCCGGCGCCAATCCGACCAGGAAACGCAAGGCTTTCTCTTCCTCGGGCAAGTCGCCCCAGCCAAAATACTCTTCGAACGTCATGCCGCCCGGCATGAAGCTGAGCACGGCCGTGCCCATGCCCAGCGGTGCGGCCGTGATGGCGGGGATGTCCAGGCGGGCGCAGGTGGCGAAGGTAGCCTGGCGCGCGGGAAAGGCGAAGAAATCCAGGCCATCCACATACAGGTCGACACCGGCAAAAAACTCGGCCAGGTTGCTGTCGTGTATACCGTCTGGAAATTGTTTAATCTCAAGTTCGGGATTGATGTCACGTGCCATCTGCGCCAGCACGGCCACCTTGGGCTGCCCCAGGGTGGAGACCATGGCGCCGGCCTGGCGGTTGAAGTTGGCGATATCGAAGGTGTCGAAATCGGCGATGTGGAAGGCGCCGATACCGAGCCGCGCCAGGGTCAGCAAATGCACGCCACCGACGCCGCCCATGCCGGCGATGGCCACGCGCTTGCCGCGCAAGCTATCCTGCTCCGCCTGCGTGACCCAGCCCAGGTTGCGGGCGAACGCCGCGTGATAGGAAAAACCGTCTGTCATGCTCACCTCTTCTGTGCGTCCAGTGCGGACGAAAAAGTTTGGACAGGTGAGCCGGGGTTAAGTTCCCCAGTGACAGAAAAAAGCGCTTAGCGCGTCAGGCGCCGCGCCGCAGGCACGCTGCGCTGTAGTGCTGCCGCGGCCGGCGCCACTGCACCCACCTTGAACACGCTGACGATCTGCGCCAGCCCCGCCGCCTGCTCGTTCATCGCTTGCGCCGCCGCCGACGCCTGCTCGACGAGGGCCGAGTTTTGCTGCGTCATGTTGTCCATCTCGACGATGGCCTGGTTGATCTGCTCGATGCCAGCGCTTTGCTCGGCGCTGGCCGAGGAAATCTCGGCCACGATATCGGTCACATGCTGCACGCTGGAGACGACTTTTTCCATCGTCTCGCCCGCCAGCGCCACCAGTTTTTCACCGGCGCCCACTTGCTCGGCGGAACTGTCGATCAATTGCTTGATCTCCTTGGCGGCCGCAGCCGAACGCTGCGCCAGGTTGCGCACCTCGCTGGCGACGACGGCGAAGCCACGGCCCTGCTCGCCCGCGCGCGCCGCTTCCACGGCCGCATTCAGGGCCAGGATATTCGTCTGGAAGGCGATGCCGTCGATGACGGCGATGATGTCGCCGATCTTCTTCGACGAGGCATTGATGGCGCCCATGGTGTCGACCACCTGGCTCACGACACCGCCCGCCTGGCTCGCCACTTGCGAGGCAGAAATAGCCAGCTGGTTCGCCTGGCGCGCATTGTCCGCATTCTGACGCACGGTCGAGGTCATTTCTTCCATGGTCGAGGCCGTCTCTTCCAGCGATCCCGCCTGCTGTTCCGTGCGCGCCGACAGGTCGTGGTTGCCGGAAGCGATCTCACCCGACGCCGTGGAAATGGATTCCGCATCGGTGCGCACCTGGCTCACCAGATGCGCCAGGTTGTCGCGCATGGCCTTGATCGCCATCAGCAAACTGGACGTATCGCCGGGGCGCGTATCGATCTGCGTCGTCAGGTCGCCCTTGGCGATTTGCGCCACGATGGCCGCTGCATAGTCGGGTTCGCCACCGAGCTGGCCCAGGATGCGGCGCAGCATCAAGGCCGCCAGGGCGCCCACCACCAGCATCAGCGCGCCGCCGATGGCCAGCAGCACGCCCGCCTGGGCCCAGAATTTGTGGTTGATGTCATCGATATACGTGCCTGTGCCGATCAGCCAATCCCACGGCGCAAATTTCACCACGGCATACATCTTCGCCACCGGGTCCTTCACGCCCGGACGTGTGCCGTCCGCCTGCACCAGGCCGATGCGGCTGGTGGCCAGGGCCGCGCGGTAGCGGTCGCCCGACTGCTTCATGTTCTTTTGCGGCGTACCGATGCGCGACGCATTCGGGTGCACGTACAGCAAGTCCGTGCTGAAATCGCGCACGAAATAATACATCTCGTCCTTGACGAAGCTGCCGATGGCCAGCTTGGCCTGCTGCTGCGCCTGTTCACGCGTGAGCTTGCCCGACTGTTCCAGCGCATACGCCTTTTCCACCGAGGCATTCGCCAATTCCACCAGCACCGTCAGCTGCTCCACCCTTTCCGCCATCATGGTCTGGCGCAAGGAATACAGGGAAAACGAGGCGATGAGGACGATGCCCAGCAAGGTGCTGAAACACAGGAGGAGAATGCGCGAACGGAGTGTCATGGGTGCCTGGGTAAAGAATAAAATGTGGAATTATAAACAATTTCCATATGGAAATCTTTTCAGAAAAGCAAAGCGGGCGGCGCTACCAGGCTGATGCCCGGCAGGCACCGCCCGCATATGTCTTGCTGAAGTCTGACTGAAAGGTCAGGCCAAGGCTTCCTTGGCTGCCTCTTCCGGCGTCAAGCCGTCGTAGAACTGGTCGGTAAACCACTCGACCTGCTCTTCGATGTGGTCCTGCGCCTGCGCCACGGTGGCGCCGCCCGCCACGAGGAAGCCTTCGACCTCGATACACCAGTTGATCAACTCCAGGGTTTCCGGATCGAGTTCTTCTTTCTTAGCCATCGTATTTCCTTGCTTGTTAAATTGCGATCACATCAATAAGCAGCAGTTTAACAGCTTCGCTACACTGCCGCCCCTGCAGTTCAACAATGAAGCTTACTTGGCTGCAACGTTTTTACGTTCCGGATACAGCACTACCTGCACATAATTGTGCATGTCCAGGTAGCGCTGCGCCGCCAGTTTCACGGCTTGCGGCGTGATGGCGCGCACGCGCTGCTCGTAGCGCAGGATGTGCGCGGGGTCGCGCCCCTGCGTTACCGAACCCATCAATTGGTTCATCCAGTAATTGTTTTCCCGCAAGGATTTCTGCTGGCGCGTGATCCAGTTCAGCTTGACCTTTTCCAGGTCCGCCGCGGATGGCCCGTCCGTCTTCATCTTGTTGATTTCGGCAAACGCCGCGGCGATCACCTTGTCCACGTTTTCCGGTCCGGTGGGCAAGTTCAAGGCCACCGAGTAATGGCCGTACGGATGCTGGCCCATCGAGGTTTCAAAGCCGCCGCCATAGATCATGCTCATCTTTTCGCGCAGCACTTCGATGACTTTCAGGTTCAGCACCTCGCCCAGCGCCTGCAGGGTCAGCTTTTGCTCGTCCGAATACGCCACGTCGCCATTGAAGGTGATGGAAATCGTGCTTTTGGGCTCGCTGCCCATGTAGATATCCTTCTTGACGATCCCGGTCACCGGGCGCATGCCCACGTCGCGGTAGGCGTGCGGCACGTCGGCCACGGGCAAGGTGCCCAGGTAGCTGGCGATCAGGGGCTTGATCTTGTCGAGCTCGAAGCTGCCCGTGAAGATAAAGGTCATGCCGCGCGCGCTGGAAAAACGCTGGCGGAAGATTTCCAGCGAACGGTCCAGGCCCACCTTGTCGAAGTCGGCCACGCGCGGCACGCCATCGATGCGCGGGTTGTCGCCAAACATGGCGTGCTGGATGGCATCGTAAAACACGGCCTCCGGCTGCGCCATGCTGTTTTTCGCCAGGTCCTGCTGCTTGCCGATGAAGGACTGATACAGGCCCGCATCCTTGCGCACGTCGTTGAAATACAGGTACACCAGCTGCAGCATGGCCTCCACGTCGGCACTGCTGGCCGAGCCGCCAAAGCCTTCGCTCAGTTCGCCCAGCGAAGCGCCCACGTTGACCGTCTTGCCGGCCAGCACTTTCTGCAAGTCCAGCGGCGCCAGGTCTTTCAGGCCCATGCTGCCGACCACGGCGCTCGCGTAGCGGGCGTTGTAGATGTCGGCATCGCCAAACAGCGACTGGCCGCCGAAACGCGTCGAGCCCATCAGCACCTGGTCATTCTTGAAGTCCGTGGGTTTGAGCAGCACGCGCACGCCATTGCCCAGGGTCAGTTCCGTCACGCCGATGGCGCTATTCAACTTTTCCGAGGCGATGCTGCCGCCGGCCGGCGGGCCGTCCATCAGCTTGCTGGCCAGGACTTTTTCCGTGCGCGGCTCGATGGTTTGCTGCTCGGCCTTCGCCACCGCGTCGAGCAATTGCTGCTGCGTCGGCACGCTGGCGCCCGCTTTCGGCTCGGCGCCCATGAAGACCACCAGTTTCTTCTGCTGGTCGGGAATCACCTTGGCCACCGTCTCGTTGATTTCCTGCAGAGTTACCTGCGGCAAGAGTTCCTGCGCGTACAGCAATTCATTGGCGATGCCGGGGATGGCTTCCTGCTCCAGGAAGTTACGCGAATACTCGGCCACGAAACCGGCCGAATCGGACTTGTCGCGCTCGCTGTACGCGCGCTCGTAATTGCGCAGCATGTTCTTGCGCGCGCGGTCCAGCTCATCCTGGCTGAAACCGAAGCGGCGCGCCCGCTCATCTTCCTGCACCAGCGCATCGACGGCCGGCTGCACGCCGCCCTTGCCCAACAAGGCATACGCGCTGAACGATTCATAGCCGCGCACCAGCTTGCCCATGCTGCTGCCACCCTGGATGAACGGGGGATTGGCTTGCTGCGTCAATTCCTGCATGCGCGCGCTGAGCATTTGCCCATACAGGTTTTCGATCATCTGGCGGCGGTAGTCGGCAATGGTGACGGGCTCCTGCGCGGCGCGGATCGGGTAGCGGATGAAGACGGTGTCGTCCGGCGCTTCCTTGTCCGTGATCACCAGCGCTTCCGTTTGCGAGCGCTGCGGCACTTCCGCATACAGGCGCGGACGCGGTTTCACGGGATTTTTCAGTTTGCCGAAATGCTGCTGGATCAGTTTTTCAGCCTGTTTCGGTTCCACATCACCGACCACCATCACGGCCATCAGGTCGGGACGGTACCAATCCTTGTAGAAACGCTTGATGGCTTCCGGCTTGAACGTCTTCAAGACGGATTCCTTGCCGATCGGCATGCGTTCCGCATAGCGCGAACCGTTCAGTAGCTTCGGATACAGGATCTTGTTCATGCGGTCGCTGGCGCCCTTGCCCAGGCGCGCCTCTTCCAACACGATGCCGCGCTCGCTGTTGATGTCGGCCGGATTGAATTTCAAGCCATGCGCCCAGTCTTCCAGCACGAGAAAACCCTTTTCCAGGTTTTCCTTCTTGTTCGTCGGAATCGGCAGCACGTACACGGTTTCATCAAAGCTCGTGTAGGCATTCAGGTCGGCGCCGAACTTCACGCCGATCGATTGCAGATAGGAAATCAGTTCATTGCGCTTGAAATGCGTGGAGCCATTGAAGGCCATGTGTTCCGTGAAATGGGCCAGGCCTTGCTGGTCGTCATCTTCCAGGATGGAACCGGCTTTCACCACCAGGCGCAATTCCACTTTTTGCGCGGGACGGGCATTTTTCTTGATGTAATAGGTCAAGCCGTTCGGCAGTTTTCCGACCGTAACTTCTGGTGCCAGCGGCAGGGGATCGCTCAAACGGATTTCTGCCTGGGCCATGCAGGCGCACGCCAGCAAGACGGCGCCCGAGATCAGGCGTAATTTACTCAGCTTCATGTATTCTCAACGGTAAGATTCAGTAAGCGTACCTTACACTGAAATCGTCTTTCCGCCATTAAAAACAGCTTAGGAAGAACTGCTTTCCCCAGGCAACTTTGCCGAATGAGAAACTCAACAGTGCCCTGCCAGCTTCTTTCAATTGTGCTAAAGTATTGCCGCCGGTCATGTGGACCGGCACAACAATACGTCTTCGGGGCGGGGTGCGATTCCCCACCGGCGGTAAGACCGGCAACGGTCAAGCCCGCGAGCGCTTGTCAGGTTTCGCCTGATAAGGTCAGCAGATCTGGTGTGACTCCAGAGCCGACGGTATAGTCCGGATGAAAGAAGATGTGCAGTAAACGCGATGTCCGATCGACCTGTCGATGCGGCCGGCTGCGTCTATTCGCTTGCCCTGCAGCGTTTTTCGCCTATGCGAGGAGCGTTTCACCATGTTAGTCAACAGCTACACCCTGCTTTCCAACGACCTGGAAGGTCGCATCCAATCCGCCCTGGCCGCCATGCGCGCCGGCATTCCTGTCATCCTGCTCGACGATTTCGACCGTGAAAACGAAGCCGATTTGATCCTGTCGGCCGAAAAATTGACGAACGAAACCATGGCCCTGCTGATCCGCGAATGCAGCGGCATCGTCTGCCTGTGCCTGCCGACGGACGTCGTCAGCGCGCTGGAATTGCCGCCCATGTCGTCCGACAATGGCAGCCGCTACGGCACGCCGTTCACGGTCTCCATCGAGGCGCGCGACGGCGTCACGACGGGCGTGTCGGCCGCCGACCGCGTGACCACCATCCGCGCCGCCATCGCCAAGGATGCCAAGCCATCCGACCTGGTGCGCCCTGGCCACGTGTTTCCCCTGCGCGCCGCGCCCGGTGGCGTGCTCGAGCGCCGTGGCCACACGGAAGGCTCCGTCGACCTGTCGCGCATGGCGGGCCTGAACCCGGCCGCCGTGCTGTGCGAGCTGATGAACCCGGACGGCACCATGATGCGCGGCGACGATATCGAACGCTTCGCCGAATTGCACGGCATGCCGATCCTCACCATCGAGGAACTGGTGGAGTGGCGCAGCACGCGCGAACAGTAAGCTAGCTTAAGGCGGCCACGGCCTTGGGCAAATGTACATGCTTGTACACGAGGCCCGCCGCCAGGCCATACGCGGCGGCAATCGTCGCGTAGGCCAGCGGCAAGCGCAGCGACCAGTCCGGCACCATGTGCAGGATGCTGCCGATCAGGGCCACTCCCACCAGCGCGCCGATCTGGCGGTTCGCATTCAGGGCTGCCGCCGCGCTGTTCGCATGCTGCTTGCCGGCCACCCGCATCACGGTGGCCGTCATGGCGGGAATGGCGATGCCGATGGCCACGTTCATGACGGCCGTGCCCAGCGCCAGCAGGAAATATGGCATGCCCGGACGCAAGGCCATCAGCAGCAAGGCCATGCCAGCGCCCACCAGCAAGCCTAGCAGCATGGGCAAGCGCGTGCCATAACGCGCCGCAATACTTCCCGCCATAAAGTTTCCCACCGTATAGGCCGCCATCATGGGCAGCAGGCGCAAGCCCGACTGCAAGGCATCGGCGCCGCCCGACTGCTGCAGGAACAGGCTCAATAAGAACAGCTGGCCGAACACGCAGAAATTGATCAGGAAACCCACGCCATTGGCCGCGCCAAAGCTGCTGCTGTGGAACAGTGCGCGCGGCAACAGCGGATGGCTGCCGCTGCGCTCGCGCTGCAGCAATTGCCCGGCGGATAGCACCGTCAAGGCCCCCGCCGCCAGCACGCCCGGCGACAGCCAGCCCAGCACGGGACCTTCGATCAGCACGAAACTGAGGCCCGCCAGCGCCGCCACGCCCAGGGCATGGCTGAGCAGCGACAGATCGCGCGGCTGGCGCGCCGGCGCGGCCAGCAGCACTTGCGCCATGACGATGGCCAGCACGCCCAGCGGCACATTCACCCAGAACACGCTGCGCCAGCCGAACTGGTGCACAAGTATGCCGCCGATCAAGGGGCCGGACGCGCCGGCCACGCCCACCAGTGCCGACCAGGCGCCCAGCATGCGCGTGCGCTCGCGCTCGTCGTCAAAGCTGTGCGTGAGCAAGCTCAGGGAACTGGGCATGAACAGGGCCGCGCCCGCCCCCTGCAGCAAGCGCGCGGCGGTGAGGAAATGCCCGTCGGGCGCGGCGCCGCACAGGATCGAGCCGAGGAGGAAGACGCCCAGGCCGCCCTGATACACGGCTTTCGGGCCGTAGCGGTCGGCCAGCGCGCCGCCGGCCAGCAGCAGCGCGGCAAACGTCAGGGTGTAGCCGTCGACCACCCAGACCAGGCCCGTCAGCGGTATGGCCAGGTCCAGCGCGATATCGGACAGGGCCACGTTGACGGCCGTGACGTCGATCATCGCCATGACGAAGCCGAACGCCAGGGTCAGCAGGATGAAGCCGCTGGCGCGGCGCGGTGTGGGGGCGGACATGGTATTTCCTTGCAGGGACAGCGGGGCAGCCATTATGCGAGCGTTGCATGATGCAGTAAACAGGCATAAAATCAACACTATGATGCAAAAATGCATCAAGATAACGACAGGAAAACAAGTCATGGACTGGGCTTATGGACTGGGATAACGCGCGCATCTTTCTGGCCATCGGCCGGGCCGGCACCCTGCGCGGCGCGGCGGCCCTGCTGCACATCGACCAGGCCACGTGCGGGCGCCGCCTGGCCGCGCTGGAAAGCTCGCTGGGCGCCACCCTGTTCCTGCGCACGCCGTCAGGCTACGTGCCCACGCCGGCCGGCGAACTGGCGCTCACGGCGGCCGAAGCCATGGAACGGGCGGCCGACAAGCTGCAGCGCGAGATGCAGGGCATCGACAATCGTTTAAGCGGCCTGGTGCGCGTGGCCACCACCGACACCATGGCCAGCCATTTCGTCATCCGCGCCATGCAGCAGCTGCATGCGGCCCATCCGGACATCCGCATCGTGCTCAACGTGGCGCCCGCGCTGGCCAGCCTGACGCGGCGCGAAGCGGACCTGGCCGTGCGCGGCGTGCGTCCCACCGACCCGGACCTGATCTCGCGCCACCTCGTCAAGCGCAGCCTGGGCCTGTATGCGTCGAAAAGCTACCTGGCCGAACGGGGCGAACCCGTGCGCGGCACGGCGCTGGCCGGCCACGACATCGTCATCTACCACCATTCCGTGACGCCCCGCCATGCGGAGAAAATCGCCGGCGAACCCGTCGCCAACGCCCGGGTCGCCATGGAAGTGAACTCGGCGGCGATGCTGCAGGAAGCCACGCGCGCGGGCCTGGGCGTGGCCGAACTGGCCACGCACCTGGGCGACATCGACCCGCAGCTCGTGCGCATCTGGCCCGAGCGGGCGGAAAGCTACGACGTGTGGCTGGTCATGCATGCCGACCTGAACCGCTCTGCCCGGGTACGGGCGGCGGCCGACGCGATTATCCACAGCGTCGCCAGCGTGGCCGGCCAATAGCGGGCCTGCCGTGCACTGCTGGACAATCGCTTGTATCGAACGCATCCAATGTTAAGATGCCATGATGACCCTATCCGTCTCCCTCATCATCAGCCTGCGCCGCCTGCACCGGGCCACCATGGCCTGGCTGGTCAGCTGGTGGCGCATGTTGCATTTCGCCATCCTCGTGTTTTCGCTGGCCCTGTCGCCATCGAGCTATAACCGCGACAACCGCCCCATCCTCGCGCACCGCCTGGTGACGAATACGGCGCCGAACCTCGTCTGGTTCAGCGTCGCCTGCGCGCTGGTCAGCCTGGTGCTGATACGCATCGTCGTCGTCAGCGCGCAAAGCTACGGCCTGTCGCGCTATGCGCTGGAAATGGTGGTGCGCGTGCTGGTGCTGGAACTGATACCGCTGACGGCCGCCCTGTTCGTGGCGCTGCGCCTGACCTTGCCCGACGGCATTGCGTTCGCGCAAATGCGCTCGTCCGGCATGCTCGAGAAAATGCAGCGCCAGGGCGTCGACCTGCTGCGCCGCGAATACTTTCCGCGCGTCATGTCGGGCATCTTCGCCGTGTGGATGCTGGCCATCGTCAGCTGCGTCACATCGCTCATCCTCGCCTATGTCACCATCTACGGTTTTACGCCGTGGGCGCTGCAGGGCTACACGCGCGTCGTGGGGCAAATATTCAATCCGGCCGTGGCCCTGATCCTGATGCTCAAGGTCATCTTCTTCAGCTTTGCCGTGGCCCTGATCCCGCTGGCCTCTTCCTATTATCCGGAGGAGCCGCACGGCCGGCGCAACCGCCTGTGGGCCGCGCACGGCCTGTCCGAAATGCTGCGCCTGTTTTCCGTCATCCTGCTGGTCGAAGTGGCTTCGCTGATGGGCAATTACTACTGATGCCCCGCACGCCACCGCCAGCGATCCCGAACCACCCATACGAGAGCCAGAAGCCATGAGCCAGAGCCACCCCCCGAATCCCGACCAGGTCGACGTCACGGCGCCCGCCGGTCTCACGCAAGATTCCGTGCTGCCCGCCCCGCCGCCCGTGCGCCACGCCGAACTGAAGGCGGCCATCCTGCTCGTCTTCATGTTCGTGCTGGTGGTCGGCTCCGTCGTCTACCTTATGTATGCGCGCGGCGCCTTCGAAGCCACGCAGACGCTGGTGCTGACGGCCGACGATTCCGACGGCGTCGGCGTGGGCGCCGACCTGACCTTTTCCGGCTTTCCCATCGGCCGCGTGCAACGCATCGAGCTGGCGCCGGACGGCCGCGCGCGCGTCATCATCGACGTGCCGAGAAAAGACGCGCACTGGCTGCGCACCAGCTCCATCTTCACCCTGGAACGTGGCATCGTGGGCGGCGCCAAGCTGCGCGCCTACAGCGGTATCCTGACGGACCCGCCGCTACCCGACGACGCCACGCGCGACTTGCTGGTGGGCGACATGGCTGCGGAAATCCCCCGCCTGCTGGCCGCCGCCAAGGACTTGCTGAACAACGTGGCCAGCCTGACGGGCACCGATTCCGCGCTCGACGGCACCTTGCGCAATGTGCAGGCCGTCACCGGCAAGCTGAGCGGCCCGGGCGGCGCCATGGGCTTGCTGACGGGCGACGACAAGCAGTCGCGCCTGCTGGTCGAGCGGGCCAACGCCCTGCTGATCACGGCGGACCAGCTGGCCCGCCGCACGGATGGCCTGGTGGCGAATGCCGATACGCGCGTCTTCGGCGACAAGGGCGTGATGACGGATGCGCAGGCGACCATCGTGCAGCTGAACGCCCTGCTGGCCGACACCCGCAACAGCCTGAAAAAAGTCGACGCCGTGCTGGTCGAGGCGCAGGCCGTGGGCGCCAATGCCAAGGCGGCGACAGCCGACCTGGGTCCGCTGCGCGCCGACGTGGAAAGCAATCTGCGCAAGGTCGAGCAGCTGGTCAATGAAATCAACCGCAAATGGCCGTTCAAGCGCAATCCGGAGATCAAACTGCCATGAAAATATCCCGCCCCGCCATCGCCGCCCTGCTGTGCACCTTGCTTGCCGCCTGCTCCAGCGGCCCGCCCGTGCCGGACTGGAAAATGAATGCGCAAAGTTCCGTCGAGCGCTTCCAGGCGGCCTACCTGGGCGGCAACGCCCTTGTCGAGCAGACGGAATTCCGGCGTGCCCGCAGCCAGGTGGCCGGCACGGGCAAGCTTGAACTCGTGGCGCGCATCGAACTGCTGCGCTGCGCCACGCGCGTGGCCAGCCTGGCGTTCGAGGACTGCAGCGGCTTTGACGCCCTGCAAGCCGATGCGACAGCCGCCGACCGCGCGTATGCGGCCTGGCTGGCCGGCAAGGCGCAGGCGGCCGACGTCGCCCTGCTGCCGGAAGCGCAGCGGGCGGCCGCCAGCGCCAGCTCCGACACGGCCGCCGCCAGCGCCGTGGCGGCCATCAAGGACCCGCTGTCGCAACTGGTGGCGGCCGGCGTGCTGCTGCGTGCCAGCCGCGCCACGCCGGAACTGCTCGATACGGCCGTGGCCACCGCCTCGGACCAGGGCTGGCGCCGGCCGCTGCTGGCGTGGCTGGGCGTGCAGCGCCTGCGTGCCGAACAGGCGGGCGACACGCAGGCGGCGCAGCGCATCGCGCGGCGCATGGCAATCGTCGAGCAGCCGCTGGCCCCCTGATCGCGCCGATGCCGGCCCAAGGCAGGCGGAATCAGGCATAATCGAAGCAGGATGACAGCTATGCCGTGCAGGCAGCGAGGTGTGACGATGCAGTTCGAGGATTTCGACCTTTCCACTCCCGATACCGGCCGGCATGCCGGGGCGGCGCCTGGCGATGATGCACCGGCCGCCACGGCCGTGCGCCTGCAATACCTGCTCGACAATACTCCCTCCATCATCTATTGCACAGTGCCCAGCGGCGACTTCAAGATGACGTTTGTCAGCAACAATGCCCTGAATGTGCTGGGCTACCAGCCCGAGGAGATGGTGGCCGACCCCAATTTCTGGTTCGACCATATCCACCCCGACGATGCGCCCGGGATTTTTTCCAGCCTGGCGCAGATATTCGTCGAAGGCGCGCGCGCCTACGAATACCGTTTCCGCGTGCGCGACGGCAGCTATCTGTGGATGCACGACAGCCTGCGCCTCGTGCGCGACGAGCATGGCGTGCCGTTCGAAGTGATCGGCTCGCTGACGGACATCACGGAACGCAAGCGCATGGAAGCGATGCTGCAGGCGCGCGGCGAAGAGCAGCAACTACTGATCAGCAAGCTGCAGGAAGCGCACGACCAGTTGCTGCAATCGGAAAAGATGGCGTCCATCGGCCAGCTGGCGGCCGGCATCGCGCATGAAATCAATAACCCGATCGGCTTCGTCAATTCGAACATGAGTTCGCTACAAGCCTATGTCGGCACCCTGTTCGACGTCATCGCCCAGTATGAGGCGGCGATGCGCGAGCCGCTCGACGGCCCGGCCCTGGCCGCGCACGTGGTCCAGGTGCGCGCGCAGGCCGACCTGGCCTTCCTGCAGGACGACATCGGCGACCTGGTGCGCGAATCGATGGATGGCCTCAAACGCGTGCGCGACATCGTGCAGGCGCTGAAGGATTTTTCCCACGTGGGCGAGACGGACTGGCAAGTGGCCAGCCTGCATGCGGGCCTGGACAGCACCCTGAATATCGTCGCCAATGAATTGAAATACAAGGCGCGCATCGAGAAGCAATATGGCGAACTGCCGCCGATACTGTGCCTTGCCTCGCAGCTGAACCAGGTCTTCATGAACCTGCTCGTCAACGCGGGCCAGGCCATCAGCAGCGACGGCGTGATCAGCATCCGCACCGGCCATGCGGACGACTGGGTCTGGGTGGAGATCGGCGACACGGGCGCCGGCATCGCGCCCGAGCACCTGAACCGCATCTTCGAACCGTTCTTCACCACCAAGGCCGTCGGCAGCGGCACGGGCCTGGGCCTGTCGCTCTCATACGGCATCGTCAACAAGCACGGCGGACGCATCGACGTGGCCTCGGAAGTGGGCCGCGGCACGCGCTTTACCGTGCACCTGCCCGTATCGCCGCCAGCGGCCAGGGCCGCGTCCTAGCCCTGCTTGACGGGCACATACACGCGGATGCTGAGGCGGCCGCCATTCTTGCTTTCGAAGTCGAGCAGCTGGGCGATCACGCGGGCCGTCAGCACATGCTCGGCCGCCAGCAGCATCAAGCCATCGCGGCTGATCAGGTCGCGCGACAGCACCATCCCCGGTTCCAGCTGGCCCGACAGCACGGTCAAGTCGCGCGCCGGCGGTTCCGTCTCTTCCATGATGCTGCGGAAAGCGGCCACCACGGCCGGGTCGTAGCGCTTGCCGACGCTGTCGTAGATCAGGCTGCGGGCCTCTTCGGCGCGCAGGCTGCGCTGCACCATGGCGCCGATCTGCAAGCCGTCGTAGTCCGACGCCAGCGCGAGGATGCGCGCCCCCATCGGAATGGCCAGGCCCACCAGGCCATCGGGAAAGCCGCCGCCGTCGAAGCGCTCGAGCTGCGAGCGCAGGATCACGGAAACGGCGCGCAGCTCCTCGAGCGCCATCAATAATTGTTCGGCGCGCAGCGGATGCTTGCGGAACGCCGCCAGCTGCTCGCCCGTCCAGGCGCTGGCCGGCAACTCCAGCACATCGTCGCTCAAGCTGAGCTTGCCGATATCCTTGAGCAGGGCCGCGATGAACACGTCGCGCGCCTCCTGCCCTTCCAGGCCCAGCGCCTGCGCCAGCTTGCGCGACAGCTCGGCCACCCGCCGCGCATGGCCGGCCAGCTTGCCACCGCGCATCTCGATCAGGTTGGAAAACACCTTGATCGTCGTCACGAACGTGGCCTTCAGGCGCTCGTTGGCCGCCTGCACTTCGTCGTGCGACTGCTTCAGCTGCTGCGTGCGCGTGGCCACCTTCGCTTCCAGGCTGGCGTTGAGCGCCTGCAGCTCCACGTTCTGGCTGGCCGTCAGCGCTTCCAGGCGCAGTTTTTCCTGCTCCAGCGCGCGCCGTTCCAGCGCGTGGCGCACCACCAGCACGATATCGTTCTCGTCCCACGGCTTGGTCACGTAGCGGTAGATCTCGCCCTGGTTGATAGCATCGAGGATGGACTGGATGTCGGCATAGCCGGTCAGCAGCAAGCGCATGGCGCCGGGCCAGCGCTGGCGCACCTGGGCCAGGAACTGCGCGCCATCCATGTGCGGCATGCGCATGTCGGAAATGACCAGGTCCACCGTCTCGCTCTCGAGCAGGGCCAGGCCGGCCGCGCCGCCGTCGGCCGTCAGTACGCGGTAGCCGTGCGGGCGGAACAGCCGGCGCAGCGACGAGAGGATATTCGGTTCGTCATCGACGCACAGGATGGTGGGCGGCGCGGCCGCGGTGCTGGCGCTGGTACTGGTGCTCATGCTGTCCTGTTCGGTCATGGTGCGACGGCCTGCGCCTGGCGCACGGGCAAGGTGATGCGGAAGGTGGTGCCGCGGCCGATGATGCTGCGCACGTCGATGCGGCCGTGATGTTTCTGCACCGTGGTGTAGGCCAGCGACAGGCCCAGCCCCGTGCCCTTGCCGACGGCCTTGGTGGTGAAGAACGGGTCGAAGATGCGCGACAGGTGTTCGGGCGCGATGCCGCCGCCCGTGTCCTCGACCTCGATCCACACTTCCGTCGCGTTGTCGCTGCCCGTGCGCAGGGTGATGCATCCGCGCGCCTCGCCCATGGCGTGGGCCGCGTTGACGACCAGGTTCATGATCACCTGGTTCAGTTCGGAAGGCTGGCATTCGATATCGGGAATGTCGGCGTACTCGCGCACCACGTCGGCCTTGTACTTGACCTCGTTATTCACGATATTGAGCGTGGTGTCGATGCCCTGGCGCAGGTCGGCCCAGACCCACTCCTGGTGCGCATCCGTGCGCGAAAAATCCTTCAGGTCCTGCACGATGCGGCGCACGCGCGCAATGCCTTCCTTCGACTCGCCCATCAGCAGCGGAATGTCGGTGCGCAGGAAGTCCAGGTCGACCTGTTCGCGCAGCGCCCGCAGGCGCGCCGCCACCACGGGGTCGGCGACGGCCGGTTCCGCTTCCTCATAGGCGTCGAGCATGCTGAACAGGTCGTCCAGATACCCTTCCAGCGTGCCGACATTGGAAAACACATAGCCGATGGGATTGTTGATCTCGTGCGCCACGCCGGCGGCCAGCTGGCCGATCGAGGCCAGTTTTTCCGACTGCAGCAGTTTTTGCTGGGCCAGCGACAGCTTGCTGTTCAATTCCGTCAGGGCCAGGTTACGCTCGCGCAATTCGAGATCGGCGATCTGGCGCTGGCGGATATCGTCGGCCAGGCGCTCGTTCATGTCGGCCAGCTGGGCCGTGCGCTTGGCCACCAGGTGTTCCAGGTTGTCGTGCGCCTTGCGCAGCGCCAGTTCCGCAAGGCGCCGCTCGCTCACGTCGCGCAGGGTTTCGATGGCGCCCACCAGGCGTCCCTGGCGGTCGCGCAGGGGCGCCGCCGTGAAATGCAGCCAGTGGCCTTCGGGGCCGATATCGGCAAAGAAATCCTCGGCCTCAAAGGCGCCCGGGATCACGGGAGAGCGCTTCAGCTTGCCGAGGTAGAGGTCATTTTCGCCGAGCGCGATATCGTCGGCCACCAGCAGGTCGGCCAGGCAGGCGCGCGGCTGCGGATAAAACGCCTTCCAGTGGTCGCGCGTGCCGACCATCTCGGCGGCCGTAAAGCCCGTCAACTGTTCGCAGGCGCTGTTCCAGTGCGTGATCACGTGGTCCGTGTCGATGGCGAAAGTGGCCACGGGATGGCCATCGAAAAACGCCGACAGCGCGATGGAATCGCCCTGGCGGCGTTCCGGCGTGGCGGACAGTGCCTGCCCTGCGTCTGTTTCCATGGCCTGTATCCTGTTCATGCCAGCATGATCCGCGACATTTCATCGAAGGTGTGTTCCGTTTGCCGCAGCAGCGCCAGCCAGGCCTGCTCCTCCAGCGCGACGCTGCGCCAGCCCGCGGGCGACAGGGGCGGCACCAGCGCATCATCGACGCCGGCCAGGTCGAGCGCCAAGGCGACGGCATTGGCCAGATGCACGGCCAGCGGCAAGCCGCCCGCCTCCAGCCGGTCGATGGCGTGGTGGTCGGCCACCGCCTGCTGTATCGCCTCGGGAAACTTCCAGTAGGCGGCCAGGGCGCTGCCCACCTGCGCGTGGTCGATGCCGATGACGGCCAGTTCCGCGTCGGCCATCTGGCAGTCATGCGCCTGGCGGTGGCTGCGCACGAGCGCGTGCTCCGCCGGGAAGCGCGTCACCAGCACCAGGGTGCCCAGGTCGTGCAGCAGTCCCGCCGTGAACGCCGTTTCGGGATTGACGCGCAAGTGCGGCGCCAGCAGGCGCGCGGCGATGGCCGTGGCCAGCGAATGGCGCCAGAACGCCTGGAAATCGAAGCCGCCGCTGACGGGCGCGAAACTGCCCGTCAGCGCGCAGGCCGTGACGACGGTGCGGATGCTGTGAAAACCCAGTACGGAAACGGCTTGCGGAATGCTGGTGACCTTCGATTGCATGCCGTAGAACGAGGAGTTGGCGATGCGCAGGGTCTTGGCCGCCAGGGCCTGGTCCAGCTCGATCTTTTGCGCCAGCACATGCACGTCCGTGTCGTCCTGGTCCATGCTCGACAGCAGCTCCAGCACCACCACCGGCAGCGAAGGCAGTTCCTGTATCTGGCGGATGATGTGTTCAAAACTGAGCCTTGTCATGCCGCGCCCCCTTGCCGGTAGCGCTGCAGCAGCGCCAGCAGTTCCGCCCCTGCGGAATCGGGCGGCGTGGCGCGGAACAGCACGGCCAGCCGTTCCAGGCGGCGCGCCCGTTCCTGCTCGGCATGCGCCTGCGCGGCGGGGTCAATCGCCTCGTCCATGACGACGTGGCAGCGCTCCACATTGCGCCTGCGCAAGGCCGTCAGGTTCGCCGCCGTCAGAATGGCGCCCTGGGCCAGCAGCACGGCGCCGCTGGCGTCGCTCAGCGCCTGCGCCAGCACCATGCCTTCCTGCGCCTGCTCCATGGAAATCTCGCGGCCGCTGTCACTCACGCTTGTACTCACGCTTATACTCATGTACCCGCTCCATGACGGCTCAGGGTGACCAGGCTGCCGCGCGAACGCGAATGCATGCCCATCGGATGGATCGCCACGGCATACGGCTGGCCATCGATGGCGGCCAGGCAAGGTGCGCCCTGCCCGCCGAACAGCTGCGGCAAGACGATCGCCGCCTCGTTGCCCAGCAGGGCCGCACCCCGTTCGAACAGATTGGCCGCCGCCGCGTTGATGAAGGCGATCATGCCGTCCTCATCGAGCCCGATCACGGGCAGCGGCAGAAATTGCAGCAACTCGCGCGCGATGCCCAGGCTGACTTCGTCGCGGCTGATCTGATGCTGCTGCTGGCTCACCAGCGCCTGCATGGCGGCATTGGCTGCCGCCAGCGCCAGGTTGACCTCGCGCAACTGCGCATTGAGCCGCACATTGTCGTCATCGATGCCCTTCAGGCGAAAGGCTTCGGCGATATGCTCGCGCAGCTGATGGTCTTCCCATGGTTTGGTAAGGAACTTGAAGATGGCGCCCTCGTTAACGGCATCCGTGACGGCCTGCAACTCGGTATAGCCCGACAGCATGATGCGGATGGTTTGCGGACACAGCAGCTTGGCCTTGCGCAGGAAGTCGGCGCCCAGCATGCCGGGCATGCGCTGGTCCGACACGATCACGTCGACGGCATGGCTGGCCAGCACCTCCAGCCCTTCCTGGCCGCTGCCCGCCGTCAGGATATGGTAGCCATCGCGCCGCAGCAGGCGCTTGAGAGAAGCGAGGATATTCGGCTCGTCATCGACCAGCAGCAAGGTGCGCGGTGGCGCCACGGCGTCCGCCGCCACAATCCCTGGCATACCCTGTTCGTCGTGCACATCCATCGGACCATCCTCTCATCGCCGCGGCGATATCGGAGCTTGCCTGGAAGGGGAATCTGCTACGCGGGACAGTCTTGCGAGTCTTGCGCGGCAGCCAGCTTGCGTTGAAATTATACGACTAAATATTCCTGTATGGCATTTATCCGCTACCTATCCGCGCCGTGCCGGGCAAGGCGTATCGCGGTAAAACACAAAACCGCCCAGGCCGATGGCCTTGGTATCGGCTTTCACCCCATACACCAGCGTGCTCTTGTCCGCCTCGATGCGCAGCAGGTTCATGTGCTGCACGATTTGCGCGTGCGACAGTTCCAGCGATGGCGTCGGCGCCAGTTGCAAACGCAGCTCGGACGTGGCGCTGTCATACGCCCAGCGGCCCGGATTATAGAAGGCGAAGCCGCCATCGAAACGCAGGCTGCCATCCTTGAACTGGGTCAGGCAAATGCCGGGAAATTCGCTGGGCGGGTTGTACCATGTGGCGGCCACGGCGGCATCGGCAGGCGTCTTGCCCGGCATCTGCATGCCGCTGCCATCACTTTTTCCGCCCATGCCGGCACAGCCTGCCAGCGCCAGCGCGCAAGCCAGAGCGCCCGCGCGCGTGATGAATGTCATGTGCATCAACAGTCCCCTTGCTTTATAGAAACATCATCTTAAAGCGGGACGGCCAGCCGTTCAAGCGGCTAGCGCACATAAGGGCGATTTAATTGCCCTCGGCCGCCTTCGCCGCCAGGGCTGCCGCTTCGCGCAATTTATCCTTCTTGCTCTTGCGCGCCCCCTTCACGCCGCCGTTCACCGTGTCCGTCACGGTGCTCACGGGCGCGGGCAGTTCCGTCGGCTCGAAACCGGCCACCACTTCGCGCACGATGCGCAAGTCGTTGCGATTTTCGATCAGGCGGAAATGCGCTTCCGTATCGGCCGTCACGAAGCTGATGGCCGTGCCGCTTTCGCCGGCGCGGCCCGTGCGGCCGATGCGGTGCGTGTAGTCGACGGCCGAGCGGGGCAAGTCGTAATTGACGACGGCAGGCAGGCCGGCGATGTCGATGCCGCGCGCGGCCACGTCGGTGGCCACCAGCACCTGCAAGCGGCACGCCTTGAAGTCGGCCAGCAGCTGGCTGCGCGTGCCCTGGCTGAATTCACCGTGAAAGGCGCCCACGTGCAAGCCCGCGCGCTGCAGCTTGTCGGCCACGTGTTCGGCCGCGTACTTGGTGGCGACAAATACCAGCACACGCTCCCACTGCTGCTGCAGGATCAGGTAGCGCAGCAGCTGCGTGCGGCGCGGCACGTCGACCGTGATGGCCCGCTGCACGATGTCGGGCTTGTCCTGCGGTTCGGACGCCACTTCGATGCGCACGGGCTCCTTGAGCAGCCTGTCGGCCAGTGCCTGCACGCTGTCGGGGAAGGTGGCGGAGAAGAACAGGTTTTGCCGCTGCTTGGGCAGCAGCGCCAGGATGGCGTTGATTTCCTCGCTGAAACCCATGTCGAGCAAACGGTCGGCTTCATCCAGGACGAACAGCGACACGCCGCCCAATTTGACGGCATTCTGGCGCACCAGGTCCAGCAGGCGGCCCGGCGTGGCGACGACGATATCGGCGCCGCCACGCAAGTCCATCATCTGCGGATTGATCGACACGCCGCCGAACAGCACGGAAATCTTCAGTTTGATCGGCAGCGGCTTGGCCAGCGCGTGCACCGTCTGCCCCACCTGCGCCGCCAGCTCGCGCGTAGGCACGAGGATCAGCGCGCGCACCTGGCGCGGACCGGAGGCCGGCGCCATCAGCGCCTGCAGCAGCGGCAGCGCGTAGGCGGCCGTCTTGCCGGAACCCGTCTGCGCCGCGCCCAGTACGTCGCTGCCGCGCAGGATGACGGGAATGGCGGCCGCCTGGATGGCCGTCGGCGCGGCATAGCCGGCCTTGTCGACGGCGCGGACCAGGGAGGGAATCAGACCCAGTGAGGAAAATGGCATAGCGGGCCTTCTTATTATTTAGTCATGAAGTGAGACCGGCCGCAATGTGCGGCCGGTCGGAATAGCGACAGTATAAAGCAGGCGCTTACTGCCTGGGCATTTGCAGCTTCGGGAAGCCCGCTTCGTCATAGCCCGGCATGCCGCGCCGGATCGCGTGCGAAAAATCCGCATCGTCGTTGGCGGCACGCGCGCGCGCCGTGATGTGGCCCCCTGTACGCAACTGCTGGAAGGTCAAGCCGGGCACCAGGCCCTTGACGTCGAACAGGTAGCGGTCCAGGTAGCCCGAAGCCATCAACCGGTAGTCGAGCGGCAGGCCCGGCACGATGCGGCGCACCATCTCGAAGACGATGGTGGTGCAGTTGGCCGTCAGGGTGTTGTAGAACTGCGGCTTGTTCTTCAGCGCCTGCGCCTCGTCCAGGTAGGCGAGGAACAGCGAGCGCATGGCCGCTTTCGGCATCATCACGCGGTACAGATGCATGTCCTCGCCCCGCGCATTCGTGCGCACGCGCAGGATGTCGCGCTCGTCGGCGGCGATCAGGCTCATCTCGAAATGCTTGAAGAAGCCGCCGATGGCGGAAAAGCTCTCGCCCTTCTCCTTGCGGATCTCGATGGAAAACGTCAAAAAGCGCCCGTCGGCAAAGCCGAACGAGATCAGGGTATGCGCGATATAGGGCCCCGTCCAGTACGACAGCGCCGTGTCCACCGTGCGCAGTTCGTCGAGGTCGTAGCTGCGCTGCTCCCACTTGACCGTGTAGTCGTCATCGCTGCGCCAGTCGAAATTGCGCACATTGTCCAGGGTCACGAGATTGCCCTTCAGCGTGCCCGTCACATTGCGCGCCACGTCGTCGGCCCACACGCGCTGCTGTTTCGGCGTGATCAGGCTCCACCACAGGAGCAGCAGGATAAAACCGGCCGCATACGGCAGCAGCACGCGCGCATCGCCGCGCGTCCACCACAGCGCGATGCTGGCCACGCCCAGCGCGCCCCACAGCAGCGCGCCGATGGCTTGCGCCGCCGTGCCGCCGGACAGCTGGTACCACAGCGCCAGTGCGCCCCACAGTGCGGTCAGCAGGAGAATCAGGGAAACGGCCATTTTGCCGATACTGCCCAGCACGGAGCGGGCACGCAGTGATAAGAAAGTCATGCCATGATTATAGGGGCAAGTACGGCGAGAGGTGAGTTCGGGCAAGTATTGGCAAAGTCTGCCAGACATGAAATATTGCTTGCATGGCAATTTACCTCGTGAGAATATGTTGCAAAATGTATAGACAAGGCGTCCCATCTCGCAGGGCTGCCTTGTCCTCCAGGGAGACACCTTGCAATCCAGTTCACTGTACGCCCTCGCCGGCAGCCTCAACTCCCTCTTCATCGTCGTCAGCCTGCTTGGTTTATGGTCGCAGCTGCAAAAAATCTGGCGGCGCAAGCACGACGCCAGCCTGGGCGCAGGCCAGGCGACGGACATCCTGTCGCTCAACCAGTTCACCGTCAGCTTCCTCGCCTACTGCGCCTTCTTCGTGTACGGCTATTCGATCACGCCCTTCAACCACTACATCGTCTGGCCGCGCCTGATCGCCTCGCTGATCGCGCTGGGCATCCTGTATGAAATCAACCGCGACCGCCGCAGCCGGGCATCGCGCAACGCGCTGCTGGCGTGCGCGCTGCTGCTGGGTGCGGGCGTGGCGGGATTGAAGTTCGGCCCCACCTTCACGGATGAAAAGCGCGTGATGTCGCAAAGCCTGATCGTTGCCGTCACCGTGCTGCTGGCGCAGGGCTACGCGCACCAGATCCGCTTGATCTGGCGCTCGGGCAAGACGGGTGCCGTGTCCCTGAAAATGAGCCAGTTCATCCTGGCGATGGATGTCAGCACCATCTTCTTTGCCTGCGCCATGGGGCTGGCGACAGGCTGGCCCTTGCTGCTGCTGGCCTGCGTCAGCGCCACGACCAAATTGATCATCATGTGGCTGTTCCGCTGGGAGAAGGCCAGCCCCGCCGCGCGCATGAAACGGCAGGCGCTGGCCTGACGCTAGAATAGGGATCTTGCCACTTTTGTTGAAAGGGCCGCCATGCAGCTGTCCCCCGCCATCCCCATCCTGCGCAGCTTTTCCGAAGAAAAAACGCGCGAGTTCTACCTCGGTTTTCTCGGTTTTACCCTGGACTGGGAACACCGCTTCGCGCCCACGGCGCCGCTGTACCTGCAGGTGACGCGCGGTGATCTCGTGCTGCATCTGTCCGAGCACTACGGCGACGCCACGCCAGGTGCTGCGCTCTTGATCCCCGTCGACGACATCGCCGCCCTGCACGCGGAGCTGCAGGCGAAGGATTACCCGTATGCCCGGCCCGGCATCCGCGACGAGGACTGGGGCCGCATCCTGGAAGTGGCGGACCCGTTCGGCAACCGGCTGCGCTTCTGGCAAAGAACGCCATAAGGCTCACTGTCCGCTCAGGGCGCGCATTTCCGCATACAGGTTGGCCTTGCCCTCGAAGCCGATGCCGACCAGGTCCGGCATGGTGATATGGCCGTTTTCCACGCGCACGCCATCGGGAAAACCGCCGAACGGCTGGAACAGATCGGGATACGATTCATTGCCGCCCAGGCCCAGGCCGGCCGCGATATTCAAGGACATCTGGTGGCCGCCGTGCGGAATGCAGCGGCTGCGCGACCAGCCATGCTGGTGCAGCATATCCAGCGTGCGTAAATATTCCACCAGGCCGTAGCTGAGGGCGCAATCGAACTGCAGCCAGTCGCGGTCGGCGCGCATGCCGCCGTAGCGGATCAGATTGCGCGCATCCTGCATGGAAAACAGGTTTTCGCCCGTCGCCATCGGCTTGTCGTAATAGCTGCGCAAGGTCGATTGCAGCTCGAAGTCGAGCGGGTCGCCCGCCTCTTCATACCAGAACAGGTCGTACTGGCGCAGCGCCTTGGCGTAGGCGATCGAGGTGTCGAGGTCGAAACGGCCGTTGGCATCCACGCACAGCTTTTGCCCATCCTGCAGCACCTCCATGATGGCGTCGATGCGGCGCAGATCCTCGTCCAGCGAGGCGCCGCCGATCTTTTTCTTGACCACCGTGTAGCCACGGTCGATATAGCTGCGCATCTCATCCTGCAAGGCAGACAGGCTCTGGCCCGGATAGTAATAGCCGCCGGCCGCATACACGAAGACTTTTTTGTCCGGCGCCCCCGTGCCGTGGCGCTCGGCCAGCAGCTGGAACAGCGGCTTGTTGTCGATCTTCGCCACAGCGTCCCAGATGGCCATGTCGATGGTACCGATGGCCACCGAACGTTCGCCGTGGCCGCCCGGCTTTTCATTCGTGTACATGCAGTCCCACACCTTGTGCGCGTCGAAATTGCTGCCATCCGCCGTGACGAGCGAAGCGGGATCGGCGTCGAGGATGCGCGGGATGAAGCGCTCGCGCATCAGCATGCCCTGGCCGTAGCGGCCATTCGAATTGAAGCCGTAGCCGACGACAGGCTTGCCGTCACGCATCACATCCGTGACGACGGCCACCAGGCTTAACGTCATCTTGCTGAAATCGATGTAGGCGTTGCGGATGGGGGAAGAGATGGGGATGGTCTTTTCGCGGATTTCAACGATTTTCATGCGGGTCTCCTGTAGTGAAAACAATGACGCCAGCTTAACCGCGATATGAAACCGTATAATCGATAGTAATTTAAACCATTCTTCACTTGAAGTTAATAATGAAAAGCGACGCCACGACGGAAATGGCCTTCTTTGTGCTGCTGGCCAAGCTGGGCAGCCTGTCGGCCACGGCGCGCGAGCTGGGCATCACGCCGCCCGCCGTCAGCAAGCGATTGGTGCTGATGGAGCAGCGCCTGGGCGTGCGTTTGCTGAACCGCAGCACGCGGCGCATCAGCCTGACGGGCGACGGCGAAAGCTATCTGCAGCAGGCGCGGCAAATCCTCGACGATATCCGCGCCATGGAAGAGTCCTTGGCCAGCGGCAGCGCGGAGCCGAAAGGCTTGCTGCGCGTGAATGCCACCCTGGGCTTCGGGCGCACGGTGATCGCCCCCCTGCTGTCGCAATTCGCCCTGCGCCACCCGCAGCTGGAAGTGCAGCTGCAACTGACGGACAGCCCCATCAACCTGGTCGAGCAGGCGTACGACCTGGGCATCCGCTTCGGCGACTTGCCCGACACGCGTTTGTCGGCGCGCAAGATCATGTCGAACCGGCGCTTCCTGTGCGCCTCGCCCGCCTACCTGCAGGCGCATGGCACGCCGCGCACCCCGGACGAGCTGGCGCAGCACCGCTGCATCGTGCACCGGCAAAACGACGACGCCTACGGCATCTGGCGCCTGAGTAAAGGCCGCGCCACGCACACGGTGAAAGTGCGCGGCACGGTGGCCAGCAATGATGGCGACGTGGTGCTGGGCTGGGCGCTGGACGGGCACGGCATCCTGCTGCGCTCGGAATGGGACCTGGCCCGCTACCTCGACAGCGGCCGCCTGCGCGTGGTGCTGGCCGACTACGCGCTGGCGCCGGCCGACCTGTACGCCTATTATCCGAGCCGCCACCAGTTGCCCGCCAAAGTGCGCGCTTTTATCAATTTTCTCATCCAGCAGTTGCAGCCGGAAGCGGCCACGGCGGCCAAATCAGGTTAAACTACAATATTGCGATATGGCAATATTATGAAGGAGTAGGTTTTGCTAGTCATACTCGGATTTCTCGTCGTGCTGTTTTCCGTCTTTGGCGGCTTCGCCATGCAGGGGGGCCACCTGGGCGCCCTGTTCCAGCCGCTGGAACTGCTGATGATCGGCGGCGCCGCGCTGGGCACCTTCTTTGTCGGCAACGACGCCAAGGCCATCCGCGCCACGTTCGCCGCCCTGCCCACCCTGTTCCACGGTTCGCAATACACGAAGGCGCGCTATATGGAACTGATGGGGTTGATGTATGAAATCCTCAGCAAGATCCGCAAGGAAGGCTTGATGTCGGTCGAAGACGATATCGACGACCCTTACCGCAGCCCCATCTTCGTGAAATACCCGTACACACTCGGTGACGAGCACATCCTGGAATTCATCACCGACTACCTGCGTCTGATGGTGTCGGGCAATATGGATGCTTACCAGATCGAAAACCTGATGGATAACGAGATCGAAACGCACCATGAAGATGCGGAAATGCCGATCCAGACGATTTCGCAGCTGGCCGACGCCATGCCCGCCTTCGGCATCGTCGCCGCCGTGATGGGCGTGGTGCACACAATGGCGTCCGTCGGCTTGCCGCCGGCCGAGCTGGGCGTGCTGATCGCGCAGGCGCTGGTGGGTACCTTTATCGGCATCTTGCTGGCCTACGGCTTCATCGCGCCGCTGGCCAGCTTGCTGCGCCGCAAGCACCATGAAACGGCAAAGATGTACCAGTGCGTGAAAGTCACCTTATTGGCCAGCCTGAACGGCTATGCCCCGGCGCTGGCCGTGGAATTCGGCCGCAAGGTCATTTCCGCCACGGAACGCCCCTCGTTCAGCGAACTGGAAAACCACGTGCGCCAGGTGCGCACGAAGAACTGATCCCGCCGGGCTCACTTGCCCGGCGCCTCAGGTTTCCGGCGCCGTCCAGACCAGGTTCCACAGGTGGCCATCGATATCCTCGAAGCCCTGGTCATACATGAAGCCATGGTCCTCGGGCGGATGCGGTATGCGGCCACCTGCGGCCTTGGCCTTGGCGATCAGGCTGTCCACCTCTTCCCGGCTTTCGCAACTGAGGCAAATGACCACTTCATTGGCCTCTTTTGCCTTCGCCACCGGCTTGCCGATCAGTGACTGGAAAAAGGCTTCGGTCGTCAGCATGGCCTGGATGCTGCCGTCGACGATATTCATGAACGCCGCGTTCTCGCCGCTGAAGCGGGGATCGAAGGCAAAGCCCAGGGCGGAAAAGAAGGCCTTGGATTTCTCCAGGTCCTTCACGGGCAGGTTCAGGATGATCTGTTTGTTCATGGCGCTTCCCTGATAAAAGTGGAATGGGCAAGCGGTGCGCCGTCCCGGTGAAGGGTGGCGGCACACCAAATTGACACGCTGGCGAAAAAAGAGCCCCTCTAGAATATCAATAAATAATACAGAAAGGCGCAGCCTATGCGCTGGACTTGCCGCCGATGCTGGCGGCGCGGCTGGCGCGGGCCAGGCTTGAGCACGCGCCAGCCACCGCGCGCAGGCGTTCTTCCAGGTAGGCGCTCACGCGGGGATGCTGGCTGAAGGCGACGTTGAAGCGGATGTGCTGGTCGGGCGTGTCGTTGGCCGAGAACGCGGCGCCGCGCATCAGCAGGATCTTGTTGCGGTAGGCGTCCTGCACCAGCAAGTCCACGTCCAGCCCTTCGGGCATGCTGCCCCACAGGAAAATGCCGGCGTCGCCGGGCTGCTCGAACAGCACGCCGGCCGCGCTCAGTTGCCGCGTGCTGGCGTTGCGCGCCACCATGATCTTGCGTTGCAGCCGCTCCAGGTGCTTGCGCAGGTTGCCGGCCTTGAGCACTTCCAGCAAAACGTATTCGTTCAGCGCAGGCAGCGTCATGATGGCGTGGATCTTGGTGCGCATCAGCAGCTTGAGCAAAGCGGGCGCCGCGGCCAGGTAGCCCATGCGCAGGGCCGGGCTCAGCGCCTTGCACAGGCTCGAGTAATAGATCACGCCGTCCAGTCCGGACAACGATGCCAGCCGCGTGCTGTGGCCCTGCTGGAAATGGCCGTGCACGTCGTCTTCGGCGATCAGGAAGCCATGCTGCTGCGCCATGATCAGCACCTTGTGCAGGTTGGCGGCGCTGCTGCTCCACCCGGTGGGATTGTGCAAAGCCGTCTGCACGAACAGCAGGCGCGGACGGTGCGCGCGGCAGGCCGCTTCCAGTTCGTCCAGGTCGAGGCCATCGGGACGGCGCTTGATGGGTACCAGGCGCACGCCGTCCTGGCGCAGCCTGCCGAACATCAGGAAGTATCCGGGGTCTTCCACCAGCACCGTATCGCCGGGCTGCAGAAACGTGCGGCAGATCAGGTCGATTGCATGGGTGCCGCCGAAAGTGGTGAGGATGTGGCTGGCATCCGCAGCGATGCCGATGCCGCGCAACAGCAGCGCGATCTGCTCGCGCAGTTCGGCCAGCCCTTGCGGCGGACAGCGCGAGGCCATGCCGGCCGTGCTGCGCGCCAGACCGCGTTGCACGGCAGCCGCCGGCAGCGCGTCCTGCAGCCAGGTGGGCGGCAAGGCGCCGCTGCTGGCCAGCAGCACGCCCGGCCGCTGGTCGTTCACTTGCTGGCTCAGCCAAACCGGCTCCTGCTCCTGGCCCGCTTCCAGCGCCACCTCGTCGGGAATGGCGCGGCTGGCATCGCTTGGTGCGCAGACGAAGAAGCCTGTCGTGCCGTGCGTATCGATGACGCCTGCGGCCACCAGCCTGTCATACGCCACCACCACGGTGTTGGTGCTGACCGCGAGCTGCGTGGCAAGCTGGCGGATCGACGGCAGCCTGGTCCCGCCAGGCAGGACGCGTTGCGCGATCTGCAGGCGCAATGCGGCCTCGATCTGCTTGAACAGGGCGATGGGGGAGGAGCGGTCGATGGCGAACATGGGTGGCAGTCTAGCGTAAAAACATCAGGGCGAGGAGCAGCAGGACGGCCCCCATCGCCAGATTGAATAGGCGCTGGTTGCGGGGCGCTTTCAGCACGCTGCGGATCGAGACGCCGAACAGCGCCCACATGGCGTTGCACGGCGTGCCCACCACGGTGCCGGTCACGGACACCAGCAGCGCGCTGGCCAGCATATTGCCCTGCGCAGGCATGAAGACCGACGCCATGGTAACCGCCTTGAGCCAGCTCTTGGGATTCAGCGCCTGAAACAGGGCCGCCTGCGCAAACGACACGGCCTTCGGCGCGCTGCTTCCGGCCACCGAGGCGCCAGCCAGCTTCCAGGCCAGGAATATCAGGTACAGCGCGCCCGCGATCCGCAGCACCTGCTGCGCCATCGGATACGCGACAAACACGCTGCCCAGCCCCACGCACATGAGCACGGTCTGCACGAAGATGCCGGCCTGGATGCCGAGGATCACCGGCAGCGCACCGCGATAGCCGAAATTGGCGCCGGTGGTGGCCAGCATGACGTTGTTCGGCCCCGGCGTGGCGGACATCACAAAGCAATAGCTCATCAGGGGCAGGAGTTCGGTCATGGCAGGCAGTCGCAGCGTGGAGAAGGCCCCAGTCTAGAAGCGCGGCACGGCAGGGACAAGGCACAAGGCGACGCGTACAAGCACATGCTGTATCAGTCGGACGACTGCTACAGCGGCGATACAGGCGGCCCTGCCCGGACAAACTCCACCGCAGGCGCGCAACGCAACTGGAGGATTGTCAATTGGGCTCATTGGCAGTTTCCGCCACAAAACGGAGGCTCATCTTTATTATAAATGGCGCTCTACATTTGATCCGGGCGCCTGGTGTCCATTTCGCATGGACGAATGTAATAATTGTCAAAGTCTCCTTCCTCGATCAATGTAAATCCGTGACGCACATAGAAACGGTTTGAGTCGCTACCGCGCAGGGCTCCCACTCGAACCGGCAAACCAAGAGCGTTTGCCTCTTCGATAATACGAGCGAGAACAACGGCCCCGATACCATTGCCCTGGTTGTCTGGATGAATATAGAGGTGGTCGAGCAGCATGGCCTTTGGTTGCTGTTTGAGAACAACAAAGCCGACCCGTTTGCCTTCTGTTTCAATATGGCGTGTGTGCTCCGGCAAGAAGCCTGACAGAAACCTCTCTCTCGCTCGAACCGGATCGAATCTCCCCACCTGCATCAGGCTATCGCGCATCGCCTCAATGCGCAGTGCGACAAGTTCATCCGCGTCGTCTTCCTGCGTCGGTGTAAACGTTACAAACGGTCTTTTCAATAACATATCAAAAATAAACCTTCTAGTGGCGAGGTTTGAAAAGTGGCGCGACTAATCAATATTTGCTCCCCGAAAGCTATTCTCCTCACCGCACGTCCCGATCGCGACCCGGCGGCCTGCCGATGACGCGCTTAAAAGCACGACTGAACGCGGCTTGAGATGTATAGCCAAGGCGTTGGGCAACGGCGTCGATGGACACTCTTTCGTGAGTGAGCAATTGTTTAGCAAGACGCATCCGCAGTTCCGTGGCATACCGCAGGGGTGGCACCCCGATGGTGGTTTGAAAGCGTCGTGCGAAGACAGAGCGAGAGACATGAGACTCCGCAGCCAACTGTGCAACTGTCCATTCCCGTCCTGGCTGGCGGTGCAGCGCCAATATGGCAAGAGCGAGGCGCGGATCACGCAATGCGGCGAGGAGACCGGAGGCGCTTTCACAACCGCATTCAATCCAGCCGCGCACGATCATTGATGCCGCAACCTCTGCCAGTCGAGCCAGAATGCCTGCAAAGCCAATACGACCGGCGCAGATTTCACGCTTCATTGAATCCAGCACCGGCAGCAAGCCGGGATAACCTTGCGCTTGCGTGTCGGCCACCATGACGGTTGGCATCAACTTACCGAGCCCCTGCATCCCGCCGAGATCGAATTCCATGCAGCCGTAAAAAATAATTGCACTGGGCACGGAGGCCGTACTGGGACATGTGTCGACTCCGCTAACGGCATCACCAAGGGGCGCGACATCGAACTTGTCGATGTCCTGAAATGCAACGCCCGCATCCGATAGCAGCTGGTGCCTCCTGCCGTGCGGCATGAACACCGCGCTACCGGCGGACAGCTCATGCAACTCGCCATCATCCGTACATAGGTAGGCAGTGCCAACAGCCACGAAGTGGAAGTAGGCGTGGCCTGGCTTGTCTTCAAAGCCTATGCCGAAAGCTGGACCGGTCTGAATGCGGCGGTACTGGACGCCACGCAGGCGCATCCCCATCAACAGTTCACTGACGAGACTTGAGGACAGGAAAACTTGATTCTTCTTGGGCATTTCAGGAGTTTCGATCAAAACATCAAGACTTGTCATCATAGATCATCCTGGGCTTTCGCTCTAGACTTTCGACTCTGATCGTTTTAGGAATGTTAGAGATGAACAATGATGTTTTGGGTAACGGGCAAACGCCCAACGCGAGCGATGCGTCTGTTGCAGAGCCAGCGGCAGCAGCATGGATGGCAGTGTTTTCACTGGCAATGGGCGTTTTCGGCCTCCTGACGGCGGAGTACCTGCCAGCCAGCCTATTGACCCCGATGGCCTTCGATCTTGGTGTGTCGGAGGCGCTGGCTGGTCAGGCAGTGACGGTGACGGCCGTCGTGGCCATGGTCGCCGGGCTTTCAGTGCCGCGCCTGACGCGCAGTTTTGACCGACGTGTCGTCTTGTTAGCTTTCACAGTGCTGATGATCGCTTCGAACTTGCTGGTGGCGTTATCGTCAAGCCTGACAGTTTTGTTGGTGATGCGCATTCTGCTGGGTGTCGCCTTGGGAGGCTTTTGGAGTATGGCCGCAGCCGTGGCTATGCGACTGGTGCCAGCAAAGTCAGTGCCGCGAGCGCTATCCATAATCTTCAGCGGTATCGCCATCGGGACGGTTGTTTCCGTACCGTTGGGCAGCTACTTGGGGGGGATATATGGCTGGCGCAGTGCATTTATAGCAGCCGCAGCTGTCGGAGGGCTAACACTGTTGTTTCAATTGTTCACACTGCCCCGTATGGCACCGCGCACGATGATGCGTACCCCGTCTGTACTGGCACTGCTGCGTCGCCCGGGGATCGGGATCGGGATGCTGGGCTGTGTACTTGCCCATACGGGGCAATACGCATTGTTCACCTATATTCGCCCCGCGCTTGAAAGCGTTGCCCATATTGATGTAAACAGTTTGTCTCTGATGCTCCTGGGTTTTGGTGTCGCCAACTTCATTGGCACGCTGCTGGCCGGCTGGCTAATGGAGCGTAGCCTGCATGCTACTTTAGTGAGCATGCCTGCGCTGGTGGGCTTGGCGGCATTCGGCATGATTTTACTGCCAGTCCAGGGAACCGGCCTGATGCTTTTGGTGGCCCTCTGGGGCTTGGCGTTCGGCGGCGTACCTGTCGCCTGGTCCAACTGGGTAGCTCGTGCCGTTCCAGATCAAGCGGAGACGGCTGGAGGCATGGTCGTCGCTGCGGTGCAATCTTCAATAGCTGCCGGCGCGGCATTGGGTGGCATGATGTTCGGGTTTGGTGGCGTCACAGGCGTTTTCATTATTGCTGGCGTTGTGATGCTGTTCGCTTCTCTCGTCATCGCTTTCAGAGTTCAAGTCGAACTGCCACAGGAAGACGCGACACTACCAGACACCGGCTCAACGATTTGAACAGTGTGTTGCGTTGAGCGATTGAATCCGCAGCCGATACCGGGCAGTCTGCAGATTCAGTGCACGAAGTTGCTGCCTTCGGAACCAGCAAGAGGCTTGGTCCCGTGCGCCAAGTCCTCTCACTGCCATTTACGGAGCCGGCGCCGTCTCATCGGGGCAGCTGACCTCGTCCTCTGGCGTATATAAAGTCATCGGCACGCGCTGGCCGTCGACTTCCAGTTCGCGCACTTTCGGCGGCACCAGCTGGAATTCGCCCGCCTGCAGCTTCTCGCGCAGGGGCTTGCAGCGCAGGGCATCCGTGGGGATTTGCCCGCGCGCCGACCAGCTGCCGTCTTCCTTTTCCGCGAGCAACACCGACGAGGCGCGCGGGTCATTGCTGATCAGCAGTACGTCCTGCTTGCCATCGCCATCGAAATCGAGCAGATACGCGTCGCACTGCGGCCCTGCCCGCTTCAAGCAGGCGGGCAGGCGCCAGGCCGGGCTCACTTGCGTCCAATCCTGGCGCAGGAAACTCTCCGGCAACTTCGCCGTGGCCGGGCGCAGGGTCAGGTTGATCGACACGTCGCTCAGCGCGCCCGTTTCGTCGAGGCGGTTCTGGCGCTTGAGCATGGCGTCGGCGCGGGCCCGCACGATGGCCGCGTCAGGCCCCGTCGTGCGTTTGCTCAATTCCTGCAAGGCCGCCTGGCCATAGCGGGCGCCCTGGAAGCGCAGGTATTCGAAATCGAACTTGTCCACGCCAACCTTGCCGCTGTTCAGGCGCGCCATCTGGCTGGCCACGGAAATGCGCGCCGGGTCCGCCAGCGGCGAGAACAGGGCAAACAGCACCAGCAGGGTGACGCCGGCGGTGGCCACGTTGACGTTGGCGATCAGGTGCAGCCAGTCGCCATACTTGCTGGCCGCCCAGGCATAGCCGGCGGCGTAGCAGGTGGCGACCAGCAGGCAGGCGGCGGCGATCAGGCGGTCGGACGTCCAGCCGTGCGACATCACGCGCAGGGTCAGCGCATAGATGGCGATGCCCACCACCCACGGCAGCAGCAGGCAAGCCAGGCGCGTGCCCAGGCGGATGCCGCGTGCCACGCCATGGCCCACTTCGCCATTCTGGAAGGCGGCATTGATCAGCACCACCAGCACGCCGGCCATGCCCAGCAGTACGGAAGCCGCATGGCGCGTGGCCCACAGGCGCTCGAAGCCGATGAATGGCAAGGTCAGCAGGAAGCCGGAGACCAGCACGGCGGCGATCGGCATCAGCCACGACAGCAGCACCAGCAGCAAGGTACGGATGCCGCGCACGATGGATGGGCGCACGTCCGTGATGTGGATGGCAAACGAAAACGCGAAGCAGATGACGGGAATCACGAACCAGGCCTGGCCCAGCAGTTTTTTCAGGAAACTCAGCTTGATGAGCAGGAACAGCTGCCCGCCCAGCCACAGCACCAGCCACAGGCCCAGCACGAACAGCAGGGAAAACAGCAGCTGGATGCCGAGCTTCCAGGCGATTTCAAAGTAGGTGGGATAGCGGGCGATGCGCTGGCCATCCTGGGCGCTGGCCAGCACCAGCGCGTGGGCGATATAGAAGCCCACCACGCAAAAACCGAACAGCTGGGCGGAAATGACGCGCAGGGGCGCGCCCGGCTTGTAGTTGCCCCAGATTACGTGCTCGGCGCCGCGCGCCACGTCATGCCAGGCCAGCACGGCCAGCACGACGGCGGCGCCCGCCATCCACAGCACGATGCGCTTCGCCGACATATGGCCCAGGCTGGATACCAGCAGGATCGGTAGCAGCAAGCTGATCAGCATCAACGGACCCAGCAGATAGGCTTCCGTGGCGGGCCACACCTTGTCCTGGGCAGTGCTGTACAGCCAGTACAGCAGCAAGCCTTGCAGCAGGCCCGTCACCAGGCGCGTCACCGCGATGCGCGGCGCCACCACCGGATCGAGCAACGCCATGTTTTTTCCAGCCGCATCCTGCTGCATATTCATTCCCTTAGAGTCGTTCATTGCAGTCATTGTTGCACTGCGAGCACGGCCATTATTGCATTTCGTTATCGTCATCTCAACAGCGATTCGCGTGGATGCCCTTCCCGCCCACCTTCGCTGCGGCGCAATGGCAAGCTTTGCGCGAGGCCCCAGGCCAGTTCCGGCACGAGGAACAGCCACAGCAGGGGCTGGCCCGTCACCAGCAAGGCCCACGCCATCCAGGTGGAAAACAGGTAGCGGGCCACCGCGTCGTAGCGGCCGAAGCGCGGCTGCGGATCCAGCATGCGCAGCACCGACCAGACCATCACCACGCTGCCCATCATGCTGCTGATGAGCAAATGCAAGGGTTCGAACACTGGCAGTGGCGCGCCGCCCAGGGCCAGGTTGAGGGCGTTCAAGTGCTCGCGCATGAGCAGGAACGTCCACGGCGTGACAAACGCGGCCGTCATGAGGACATCGTAAATGGCGCTGGCGCGCACCAGGCGGCGGAAAGCAACAACAGATAACATGGGAACTCCTGTGTATGGAAAGCGCCCATTCTCAAGGCTGGAGTACACTCCATGGTCAAGCATTTTATGAAGGAATATTTCCATGCAGATCGGCGAGATGGCGCAGGCGACGGGCTTGAGCCGCGATACCCTGCGCTTCTATGAAAAGCGGGGCTTGCTGCGCGCGCGGCGCGGCGCGAATGGCTACCGCGACTATCCGCCCGAGGCGGCGGACTGGCTGCGCTACCTGCGCACGGCGCAGCAGCTGGGTTTTACCCTGGCAGAAATCGAGGCCGACATGCCGCTGCTGGCCGGTGCAGGCGATCCGGCCATGGCGGACCTGCTGCGCGCGGCGCTGGCGCGCAAGCTGGCCGACATCGATGCGCGCATAACCGGCTTGACGCAGCTGCGCGGCGAACTGGCGCGGCGGATGGAGCCACAGGCGGCCGCCTGTCCGTTGCGGGGAGATGTCGATGCAGCAACAGCCCCCTGAAAAACAAAAAACCGCCTGGGCATGGCCGCAGGCGGTTTTGACGTGGCGCAAAGCTGGAATTACCTGGCGGCCTTGCGGCGGCGCAGGAAACCCATCAGGCCCAGGCCAGCCAGCAGCATGGCATAGGTTTCCGGTTCCGGCACGGCGGCCATCACGGAAACATTGTCGATCACGGCGCCCGAGTAATTGTCGAACGGCGTGCCGGCCTTGGCGGCGCTGGCAAACGACAGGGTCGCCAGGCCGGTGGCAGCGGCCGTGAAGCTCAGCGTGTTGCTGTACAAGGTGTTCGAGGCGGCAGCCGTCGAGTAGAAATCCCCGGCCACGCCGCCGAAATTGACGCTCACACCCTGGCCTGCCGGGCCACCGGAATTGCGCGCCATGTCAAAGCTCAGGTTATATGTCTGGCCGGCAACGACACTGAAATTTTGCGACAGGAAACCCGGACCTGGCGTGCCCAGCAAATCGATGCTGTAGCCATCGATGGCGTTATACGCATTGCGGATCAAGTCGACGGAACTGGCACCCACGGTCCAGCCCGTGATGCCCGACGAACCGCTGTTGACGACTTTAAAGCCGCTATCGAAGGCGTAACCGGAAGCGACCGTTTCAAAATTGCCATTCGCGATCAGGTTGACGGGGCTGGCGCTGGCGCTGCCGGCGACGAACAGGGCGACAACTGCGGCGATGGTGGCGATTTTCATGATCTGATTTCCTTACTTTATTGACATTAAAGTTACCTTAAGTGAAATCATATCCCAGCCATGATGAAAATCAAAGAACTTTGCAAAAATATATTTAATGTAGACAATTTGCAACGCATCTTCCGGAGAGGAATGCCTCAATCAAGTTCCTGGCGCGCCACCAGGATACCGTCCGCATCGGCGTAGATCCAGTCGCCCGGATGCACGGCCACGCCGCTGATCTGCACGCGCACGTCGCGCTGGCCGGCGCCCGTCTTGTTGCTCTTGCGCGGATGCGTGGCCAGGGCGCGCACGCCGATCTGGCAGACATTGATTTCCTCGCTGTCGCGGATGCAGCCATCGACGACGATGCCAGCCCAGCCGTTGCTTTCGGCCAGCACGCCCAGTTGGCCGCCCACCAGCGCGCGGCGCAGGCTGCCGCCGCCATCGATCACCAGCACATGGCCGTGGCCCGGCGTTTCCAGGGTGCTGCGCACGAGCGCGTTGTCTTCGAACACGTGCAAGGTGGTGGCGGGGCCGCTGAAACGCACGCGCTGGCCAAAGGCGCGGTACACGGGCGGCAGCACGGCCAGGGTGCCATCATCCAGCATGGCTGCATAGTCGTCGCACAGGTCGGTGGTGGCAAAGGTCATGGGAGTTCCTTGAGTGGCAGATGGCAACGATTCTAAGCCTTTTGCAGCGCCGCCGCGCGGGTTTTGCCGCCCACGCCCACGGCCGTGGCAATCGCCAGCGCCTGGAACACGCCGATGAAGACAAACAGCAGGGCCGGATGGTTGCCATCCATCAGCGCGCCAAAGAACAGGGGACCGACGGCCAGGCCGCTGTCGAGGCCCGAATACACGACGCCATACACGCGCCCGGTGGCATTCTTCGGCGCTGCCGCGCGTATCATCAGGTCGCGCGATGGCCCCGCCACGCCCGACATCAAGCCGATGGCGCCCATCAGCACCACCGCGCCCCAGGCCGGCACGACGGCCATGGCCAGCAGCACGGCCAGCAGCGCGGCGGCGGAAAAGGCGATGGCGACGTTACGGTCCGGCTGCTTGCTGCGCGCGCCCACCACGCCGCCGGCCAGCATGCCCACGGCCGAGGCCAGCATATAGGCCGTGTAGGCGCTGGTGGCCAGCGCCAGGCTCATGCCATACAGCTTGACGAGGGCCACGCTGGCAAAGCTCTGGATGCCGCCCAGGGCGATGGCCGTAATGAAGAAGAAGGCAAAGCACATCCACACGGCTGGCAAACGCAGAAAGTCCAGCGTGCCTTCGCCGCCGGCCGCCTGGCCTGGCGCAACCATTTTCACGGGCTCGGGGCGGATGGCGTGGCGGTTCAGGAACAGGATCAGCAGCACGCCAAACGGCAGCACGGCCGCGCATTGCAGCGCCACTCGCCAGTCATACTGGGTGGCCACATACGTCATGAACAGGGGCGCCAGGGCCCAGCCGATGTTGCCGCTGATGCCATGCACGGAAAAGCCGTAGGCCACGCGGGCCGCCGAAACGCGCTGGTTGAGGATCGTGTAGTCGGCTGGATGAAACACGCTGTTGCCCATACCGGCCAGCATGGCGCCCAGCATCAGCGCCGCATAGCTGTGCGCGGTGGACAGGGCCAGCGCCGACACGCCCAGCAAGAAGATGCCAGAAAACAACACGGCGCGGGCGCCAAAACGGTCGACGACAAAGCCGGCCAGCGCCTGCCCCACGCCCGAGATGATGAAGAATACCGTCATCAGCAGGCCCAGCTCCGCATACGACAGGTCGAAGGCCGGTTTCAGCCAGACGAACAGGGCCGCGAGGATCAGATGGTAGAAGTGCGACACGCCATGCGCCAGCCCCACCAGGGCGATGACGCGCGCATCGTTGCGCAGAGTTGGCGGTGAGTGAGGTGGCAAGTCCATTGCCGAGTTAGTTGTTATCATGTCATACCCTGTCTTATACTGGTGAAGCTCAAGTGTATGCAAAATACCATCGTCTGTTTTCCGACAGAACGACATAATTTATCGAATTAAGGCCAAGCTGATGGGTGTACCTATCCTCCACCATACCCGCATGTGTCCGCCACGGGAAGCGCCCAGCGCGACCATCCCCGTGACGATGGTCGCGCGCGACCTGCAAACCGATGAATTTCTCTTGCCGCACAGCCATCCATGGGGTCAGGTGACCATGGCGCTCGAAGGCGTGCTGCGCATCACCGCCAACAACAGCAGCTGGGTGCTGCCGCCCATGCGCGCCATCTGGATCGCGCCCAACGTGGAGCATGCCGTCACGATACTGGAAAAAACCCGCTTGCGCCCCCTGTGCATCCATGCCGCGCGCGCGCCATTCGCGGGCCGCGACTGCAAGGTGCTGGAAGTGTCGAACCTGCTGCGCCAGCTGATCATGGCGCTGGAACAGCTGGATCCGGGCCAGGAACCGGCGCGCGAGGCGCTGCTGGCCGAGCTGATCCTTGATGAGTTGAAACGCTCGGCCACGCGCCCCATCCGCGTGCCCTTGCCCAGCGACAAGCGCCTGAAAACCCTGTGCGACAGCCTGATCGAGAAACCGGGTTCGCACCAGACCCTGGAACACTGGGCGCAGCAAGTCGGCGCCTCGGAGCGCACCCTGGCGCGGCTGTTCGAACGGGAATTGGGCATGAGTTTTGGCCAGTGGCGCCAGCAAGTGCGCCTGGCGCACGCGGCGCCCCTGATCGCGCGCGGCGTGCCGCTGTCGCAAGTGGCCGAAGAACTGGGCTATGCCAGCCAGTCGGCCTTTTCCGCCATGTTCAAGAAGACTTTCGGCAGCTCACCGTCGGCCTTCTTTGCCCAGGGTGAACGCTCTTAGGCCATGAAGTCGAAGAGGGAATTCTTGCCGGTATAACCAGGCAAGGCCGAGTTCGTTCCCATCTGTTCCTGGGCCGAATATGCTCTCACCAGCGCCTGCGCCTGGGCCGTCAGCGCCTTGGCCAGCACGGCTTTCTTGTTGGTGAGCGTCGTGATGTCCTTGCCGACCGTCTGCACTTCCTTGCGGATGATGCTCGTTTCGCCCGTCAGCTCGCCGATCTTGCTGACGAACTGGTCCGCCACGCCCTTGCCGTTATTGGTGAACATCTTGCTGACGGCGTCCGGATCGGCCGCGATGGCGGCCTTGAGCTTTTTATCGTCGAGCACCAGCTCGCCGCTCTTGCCCAGGGTCACGCCGGCACTGCCCAGCACCGACGATGGCACGCCCGTGCTGGCCGTGCGCAGCACCTGCTCCATCTGCGAACGCACCTGGCCCAGGGCCGTGTCGGACTTCAAATCGCCCTGCTGCAAGCTCTGCAGCTTGCTGTTGAGTTCATTGTAGGCCGTGACGAAGCTGGCCACGTTGCTGGCGATCTGGCTGCTGTCCTTGGCGATGACGAGGTCCGTCGTGCCTTTTTTCTTCAATTCGATGGTGGCGCCCTCGACGGCCGTCGTCAGGGTATTCGTGGCGCTCTTGATTTCCTTGCCGTCAACGGTCAGCAGCGCATCCTGCGCGGCGGCCGTCTGCTGCATGCCCTTGCCGGCGCCGGGCGCATAGCTGAGCAAATTACTGACGGCCGCGTCGCCAGCCACGCTGATGCGCATGCTGCTGTCGGCGCCGCTCTTGCCGTTCAAGGCCAGCGAGTAGCCATCGGGGCCCTTGACCACGCTGGCGTCGATACCCTGCTGCTTGAGCGCGGCGGCGATGCCGTCGAGACTATTGTTGCTACTGTCAATCGTCAGCGAAATGATCTTGCCGCTGCCTGGCGTAAATTGCTTGCCGTCGGCCGAGCCCACTTCGATCTTCACCAGCGCGGGCGCGCCCGTGCCGATCGCCGCGCTCGAGGATTTCTGCGCACCGCTGAGCAAAGTCTGTCCCTGCGCCAGTTGCTTGACATTCAGTTCATGGCTGCCGCTGGCGGCCTTGTCGGTGGTAGTGGCGCTCAGCACATCCTTGCTGCTGGACGTGGCCGACGTGGCCAGGCCGCTGCCGGCCATGTTCTTGGCCACGGTCTGGAATTTCGCCAGCGCCGATTGCAGCTGGCCCAGGCCCGAGAACTTGGCCTGGTCGCGCGCCAGGCTGGCGTTGAGCTTGACGACGCCCGTGTTTTGCGACTGCATCTGGCGCTCCACCTTCGCATACACATCGGCCGAGATATTGCCCTGCGTCGTCTGCTGCGTATTGTTGGTGTAGGCCCTGCTGTTGATGGTCGAATTAAACATGGTAGGCGTTCCCGTCGGATGTAAGGTCATGTCGCACGGTTCAGATCGTGACCGTGCTGCGCGAGAGACGGACGGCAGGCGCGCGTGACGCGGCAAGGCCCCTCTTCTGGTTGATAATTATGCAGTATTACTGGAATATCAAAACAGCGAACAGAACAGGTTTTTCCTGACTGCAAACCCATATGCACCATTTTAGCGCAGTTCACCTGCAGCACTCTCCCGGCTTGCCTCAGCGCATGAATTTCGAGATGGCGCTGCTGACGGCCATGTCCAACTGCAGGAAAGTGAGTCCCACCTTGAAACCTGCGCTGCTGAAAATGCAGTGCGAGACGGACACGCGCGCCTCGATGATGTGCGCTGCGCCATCGTAAAACAATTCGAACAGCACCTTGCCCTTCTTGCCTGTCGGCACCGGTTCCGCGATGACGGCCGCCATCCCGCCCGGCCCCACATCGAGGGTGCGCGCCGCCACGGGGCCCGCGCCATCCATTACCAACATTGCCTTGGCACGCAATATCTTGCGTGCGCCCTGCCTTTGCTCAACTGACACTGTATTCCGCTTCTCTATCAATTCATTGTCGATGCGGATTCATGGGGAGAATCCATCGGACAAATATTATAGTTCTAAACGGAAATTCTGTTTGACTTGTCTCAAGCTTGGCATTTAAACCATACCAACTTTTACTCCAGGTCGCGCAACTTGTTGAATGCTTCATCGATACGCTCGACGCCGATGACCTTGAGGCCTTCGATGACTTGCTTGGGCAAGTTCGACTTGGGCACGACGGCCAGGGTAAAGCCAAGCTTGGCCGCTTCGCGCAAGCGCTCCTGGCCCCGTGGCGCGGGGCGGATCTCACCGGCCAGCCCCACCTCGCCAAACACCACGAGTCCCCGCGGCAAGGGCTTGTTGCGCATTGACGAGTTAATCGCCAGCAACACGGCCAGGTCGGCCGCCGGTTCCGTAATCTTGACACCGCCGACGGCGTTGATGAACACATCCTGGTCGAACGCGGCGATGCCCGCATGGCGGTGCGCCACGGCCAGCAGCATGGCCAGGCGGTTCTGCTCCAGGCCGACGGACAGGCGGCGCGCGTTGGGCAAGTGGCTCGTGTCGACGAGGGCCTGGATTTCCACCAGCAGCGGACGCGTGCCCTCCTGCGTCACCATCACACAGGAACCGGGCACCTGATTGTCATGCTGCGACAGGAACAGGGCGGATGGGTTTGACACACCCTTCAAGCCCTTTTCCGTCATGGCGAACACGCCCAGTTCATTGACGGCGCCGAAACGGTTCTTGATGGCGCGCACCAGGCGGAAGCTGGAATGGGCGTCGCCCTCGAAGTACAGCACCGTGTCGACGATGTGTTCGAGCACGCGGGGGCCGGCCAGCGCGCCCTCTTTCGTCACGTGGCCCACCAGAATGATGGTCACGCCCGTCTGCTTGGCCGCGCGCGTGAGCTGGGCCGCGCATTCGCGCACTTGCGCCACGGAACCGGGCGCCGAGCTGAGCGCGTCCGAATACACGGTCTGGATCGAGTCGATCACCACCACTTCCGGCTTCAGGTCGTTCAAGGTGGACAGGATCTTTTCCAGTTGAATCTCGGCCTGCAGTTTGAGTTCCTTGGCGTCGATGACGAGGCGCTTGGCGCGCAGGGCGATCTGCGCGCCCGATTCCTCGCCGCTGACGTACAGCACGCGCTTGTGGTGCGACATATTGGCCAGCGCCTGCAGCAGGAGGGTCGACTTGCCGATGCCGGGGTCGCCGCCGATCAGCACGACGCCGCCCGCCACCATGCCGCCGCCCAGCACGCGGTCGAATTCCTCGATGCCCGTGCCGAAGCGGGGCACGTCGATGGCGTCGATATCGTCGAGCGACAGCACGGGCGCCGTCTGCGCCAGCGACATGTGCTGCGGATTCGAATAGCGGTTGTTGCCGCCCGTCTCGGGCAGGGTTTCCACCATGGTGTTCCACTGGTTGCACGAGGTGCATTGCCCCATCCATTTGTTGCTGATGGCGCCGCAGTCGCTGCAGGTGTAGATGGTCTTGACTTTTGCCATGGTGTACTTTGCCTGGGTAAGGTGAAACTGCTGTCTATATATACAGTATATACAAACAGCGGGCCGCCGTCACTGTGTCGCTTCGACCACGGGCACGCGCGGCGCCAGTGCGCACATCAGCTCGTAGCCGATGGTGCCGGCAGCCAGGGCCACCTCGTCGATCGGCATGCCCTGGCCCCACAAGGTCACGGCACTGCCAACTTTTGCACCCGGCACGTGCGTCAGATCGACCATCAGCATGTCCATCGACACCCTGCCGATGAGGCCCGTGCGCACGCCGTCGACGAGCACGGGCGTGCCTTCGGGCGCGTGGCGCGGGTAGCCATCCGCATAGCCGCAGGCCACCACGCCCACCTTGATATTGCCTACCGCTTCGTAGCGGCTGCCATAGCCCACCACTTCGCCGGCGGCGATATCCTGGATGCCGATAATGCGACTGCGCAAGGTCATGGTGGGCAGCAAGCCGAATGCTTGCGCCGATGTGCCGCCGGGAGCGCCGCTAGGCGTGCCGCCGTACAGCATGATGCCGGGGCGCACCCAATCGCTGTCCAGGTGGTGCAGCAGCACGCCGGCCGAATTGCACAGGCTGCGCGGCAGCGGCGTGCCTATGCTGGCCGCGCCCGCTTCAAAACGCAGCATCTGCTGGGCCAAAGGCAAGCGCGTGGGCGCCGCCTCGTCCGCATTGGCGAAGTGCGTCATCAAGGTGATCGTACCGATATGCGGGATGGCGCGCAGGCGCGCATACGCACCCGCCACGGCCTGCGGTGTGAAACCCAGGCGGTTCATGCCCGTATTCATTTTCAAGTGCACATCAATACTGTGCGGCAAGTGCGCCGCTGCCAGCATGGCGATCTGCTCTTCGCAATGCACGCTGCCGTTCAGCTTGTGCTGCGCCATGACCGGCAAATCGCTGGCATCAAAAAACCCTTCCAGCAGCAAGATGGGCTTGGTCCACCCCAGTTCGCGCAAGCGCACGGCATAATCGACCTCGACCAGCGCGAGTCCGTCAGCGTCAGAAAAGCCCCGCATGGCCCGTTCCAGGCCGTGGCCATAGGCGTTCGCCTTGACGACGGCCCACACCTTGGCGCCGCGGGCGCCGGCACGGGCGCGCGCCAGATTGTGTTGCATGGCATCGAGATGGATGGTGGCGATAAGGGGCCTGGGCATATGCGTCGTTCACGGCGGGTGGGAAAGCCGTATTTTACCGGATGGGCTGGATGCGGGTCGGCAAGCCGGCAAGGGAATGCCTGCGATGGTCGCCCAGGACAGCATGTACAAAATGCTCACATGTATGTGTATTTTTCTACGGCAGAAAAATTAAGCTTCGCTTAGACAAGACTATGCAAAGCAGCCCCTTCCAAACTTGGGGTTTGCCGTTTTTTCGTGGTATAAAGCAAGCCAGATATGATTTCAGGCATTCCAGAATGAATCGTGGTTTTTATACCATCATGGCGGCGCAGTTCTTTTCCTCGCTGGCAGATAACGCCCTCTTTTTTGTCGCCGTCGATTTATTGGTGTCCATGAAATCACCGGCGTGGATCACGCCGCTGCTCAAACTGTCATTCGTCCTGTTTTACGTGCTGTTGGCCGCTTTTGTCGGCGCCTTCGCGGATGCTCTGCCGAAAGGCAAGGTCATGTTCATTGCCAACATGGTCAAGATCTTCGGCTGCGCCCTCGTCTTCTTCCACGTACACCCGCTGCTGGCCTACGCCGTCGTCGGTTTTGGCGCGGCCGTGTACTCGCCCGCCAAGTACGGCATCCTGACGGAACTGCTGCCGCCGGAAAAGCTGGTGGCGGCGAATGGCTGGATCGAAGGCTTGACCGTCACCTCCATCATCCTCGGCACCGTCATGGGCGGCGCGCTCGTCAGCGGCCACGTGTCCGACATGCTGCTCTCCTTCGACTTCCCCCTGATCGACACGGGCATCACCAACAAGACGGAAGCGGCCCTGTGCGTGGTGGTCGGCATCTATGTGCTGGCAACCCTGGCCAACCTGAAGATTCCCGACACGGGCTGCGTGTATCCGCACCAGGAACGCAATCCTATCAAACTCATTACCGATTTTGCCAATTGCTATTCCATCCTGTGGAAAGACAAGCTGGGCCAGATCACCCTGGCCGTGACGACCCTGTTCTGGGGCGCTGGCGCCACCTTGCAACTGATCGTGCTGGAATGGGCCAAGCAATCGCTGAACATGCCCTTCGACAAGGCGACCAGCCTGGTGGGCGTGGTGGCCATCGGCGTGGCCGCCGGCGCCGTGCTGTCGGCACGTTTCATTCCACTGCGCAAATCGCTGACCGTCATTCCGCTGGGCATCGCCATGGGCGTGATCGTCATGATGATGACGCAAGTGCACTCCGTGTGGATCGCCTACCCGCTGCTGATACTGATCGGCGCCCTGTCCGGCTTCTTCGTCGTGCCCATGAACGCCCTGCTACAACACCGCGGCCACGTGCTGATGAGCGCGGGCCATTCCATCGCCGTGCAGAACTTCAATGAGAACCTGTCGATTCTGACCATGCTGGCCGTGTACTCGATCATGATCCGCCTGCACCTGCCGCTGAACATCATCATCACCCTGTTCGGCCTGTTCGTCGCCGGCACCATGTACATGATCATGCGCAAGCACAAGCTGAACCAGGCAGAGCATGACAATCTGTCCTTGATTGGCGAGCAGAAACATTAAGCAATGTGGCGTCGGATTACGCGCTACGCGCTAATCCGACCTACATGACTTCGGCATTAGGCTCACGGTACATGGTTACGCAGGTAGCGTGCCTGTCAGCCGCCGCGCGGCAGCCTGCTCCACCCAGTCATGCGGCACGACAAAACCGCGCGTGCACTCCACTTCCCAGCCTTCGATAGTATCCACCGTTGCCACCATTACGGGTTGCGCCAGATCAAACAACTGTGCGCGCAAGGCATCCACGTCCAGCACTTCCACGTCGCGCCCCTTGAATGGCGCCAGCCATTGCAGGCGCGGCAGCACGACATAGCGCCGCGCCGGCAATTGCGCCGGCGTGCACCAGAAGCCGTGTCCATGTTCCTGGGAAATGCCGTCCATGGCGGGCGTGGCGCCTGATGGATAGAACAGCCAGCCCTTGACCAGTGCCTGCGCCGCGCGCACAGGTTGCGCCAGCAGGCTTTGCGCGGCCGGATGACGAGACAAGGCCAGCTGCTTGTCGAGAATCTTGCGCATCTTCAAGCCCAAAGTATCGGCCAGGTTGGGGCCGATCAAGTGGTTGAAAATACCGGGATCGGGCGCGCCTTCCAGCAGGTAGAACTTGGTGGCGAATTCCCAGTGCAGCAACGCGTCACCCTGCACCCCATCACGCAGCAAAAAATCGAACTCGCCCACCGTGTCGTTGCGATTGACCTGCACTTGCAAGCCATGCGCTTGCAATAGTCCATGCTGCTCAAAATAAAAGGCCAGCAGCTTTTCAGCATACAGGCCCAGGCGGGAATAGAATTTCGGCCCCAGCGCCGCATCGAGCGGCGACGGATCATCCTGCAGCGCCCCCAGCCATGCCGCGACAAAGGGCGTGACGGGCGCGAGGCTGGCGATGCGCCCGCCCCAGTGGGGGCTGGCCGGGTCCAGCAAGTCGGGCGAGTCCAGCAGCCAGGCCAGCGCACGCACGCGGGGGTGCGTCAGATGCCCCCAGCGCTGCTCGAAGCGGACCTGAAACGTGCCGCCGGCCGCATCACTCACCGTGCGAATCGCCGTGGGCGCTTTTCGCCAGGCACAGGTCGGCCCAGGCGCGCGCCTTGGCCTTGCCCGTCTCGTCCTGCAGCAACATTTCCGGATGGAAGGTGGCCACGACCGAGGCATTGCCCAGCTGGCGTACGGTGCCGCGCACGGGTTTCTCGCCGGGATTGATGCCGGCGGCGGCCATCGAACCCAGGGTGACGATGGTGCGCGGCTGCAGCAGGGCCAGTTCGCGGTCAAAGTACGGGCGGCAAGCGGCCGATTCCGCTTCGGTGGGCAAGCGCTCCTGGCCCGCCTCATCGAGCGGACGGCATTTCAGCAAATGCGTGATGTACACGTCGCGCCCCGCATCGACTTCGATGGCTTTCAGCATATTGTCGAGCAACTTGCCCTGCTCGCCCGGCAAGGCGCGCCCTTCGCGTTCTTCCGTGCGCGAGGGACTGCTGGCCAGCATCAGCCAATCGCCCTGGCGATCGCCACGGCCCATGACGACGCCCTTGCGCGTCTTGCACAAGTCGCAGCGCGCGCACTTGGCGACGGCGGCCGTCAAGCCTTCCCAGTCGAGGGCGGCGATATCCGTATCGCTCAACTGTTTGGCAGGCGGCGGTGGCGGCGCATCGTCGAACCAGGCCGTGTCGTCGGGCGCGGCGGCGGGCACTGGCGTGGCGGCAACGGCGACGGGTACCTCAGCCTTCACCTCGGCGACCACTTCGGCAACGACCGCAGCGGCCACCTCGGCAACCACCTCAGTCACGGCTTGAGCGGCTTCGGCCATGGGAGCCGCCACGGCGACTTCCATCTCCATGGGAGCTTCGACGACATCAACGGCTTCGGCTGCGGCGCCCTGGCGCAAGTGCCACAGGGGACCGACGCCCATTTCATCGAGGAAAACAGCGCTGCGGCTCATAAGGTATAACGCATCACGATGGCGTCCTCACGTTGCGAGTTGCTGGCCGGATAGTATCCCTTGCGCCGGCCGATCTGTTCAAATCCATAGCGCTGGTAAATATCGAGCGCGCGCACGTTCGACGGGCGCACTTCCAGCAGCATCGATTCCATGCCCAGCTGGCGGGCGCAGGCGCAGGACTGATTCAACAGGAAGCGGCCCAGCCCCTGGCCCTGGATGGCGCCCTCGACGGCCACGTTGAGCAAGTGCGCTTCATCGACAACCAGCATCAGCAAAAAGTAGCCGAGCAAGGTGCCGTCCACGTCACGCAGCACCCAGGCAGGGTAGCCGCTCTTGAGGGAATCGACGAAATTGCCATGCGTCCAGGGATGCGGATACACGCGCTGCTCCAGCGCCAGCACCTCAAGCAGGTCCGCTTCGACCATGGGCTGATAGTCGAGGCGCAGCAAGTCCCAGCCTGCCGCGCTGCCATCCTGCGTCACTGCGTCCTTGCCCGCCTCCATCATTGTGCCGGCTCCGCGGCGGCCTTGGCCTGTTGCATCTCGTGCCGTTCCGCGCTCGTGTAGGCGATCTTGTTGCGCAAGTACAAAGGCTGCGCCTCGGCCGCCGTCACGAAATGTCCGGCGGCAAAGGCGATGCGCGCTAGTTGCGCCACTTGCACGGCATGCGGCATGATGGCCGCGTCAGCAGTCGCAGCGCATGGCAGCACGGCCAGTGCTTCGGCATAGGCACTAAAGCCGTTGCCACAGCCGGCAACATCGCCTTGCGGCGCCACGCCAGCCGGCGCGCTCAGTGCCGGTGGCGAAACGAGCTGCAAGCCATCCTGGCAATCATATTGCGCCCAGTACACTTCGCCCATGCGGGCGTCAAGCACGGTCACGATGCGTTGCTCGCCATGCTGCTGGTGGCATGCCAGCGCCATGGCGTCGAGCGTGACAACGGGCACGACGGGCAGGCTGGCGCCATAGGCCAGGCCTTGCGCGATGCCGCAGGCCGTGCGCACGCCCGTAAACGAACCGGGACCGGAGCCGTAGGCGATGGCATCGACGTCGGCCAGGGTCACGCCCGCTTCAGCCAGCAATTCCTGCACCATCGGCAAGGTGGACTGGGAATGGGTGCGCACGCCCGACGACGCGCGGGACAGGACGACATCGCCGCGCAGCAAGGCGCAGGAGGCGAGTTCGGACGAAGTTTCAATAGCAAGCAGGGTGGGAAGTAAGGTAGACATAGCGTATTTTACCTTGCCGCGCCATGGCGCGGCACTCCCCGCTGCGGCATGCCGTGGCAAGCCGGGCAACGATCAGGCCGGCGCGGCCCGATGCGGCTTGCACAGCGGGCCCGCGAGGACGGCTATAATGAAAGACGCAGCTTATTATTTGACCGGCATCCAGTCTGCCGCGCCAGTTAGTCGCTTAGCAACATCGTCTTTCCACTCTTGCCCTGGTCCGTTCCGTGAATCCACTTCTTGCTAAACTGCAACCATATCCATTTGAAAAGCTGCGCCAGCTGTTTGCCGGCGTGACGGTCAACCCCGAGTATGCGCCCATCAGCCTGGGCATGGGCGAACCCAAGCACCCGACGCCGGCGTTCATCGAACAGGCGCTGACCGACAATATCCATGGCCTGGCCAGCTATCCGACCACCATCGGCTCGGAAGCCTTGCGCACGGCCATCGCTGGTTGGCTCGAGCGCCGCTACGGCATCCCCAAGCTCAATCCTGCCACGCAAATCCTGCCCGTGAACGGTTCGCGCGAAGCGCTGTTTGCGCTGGCGCAAACGGTGATCGATCCGTCGGCCGGCTCGCTGGTGATCAGCCCGAATCCGTTTTACCAGATCTATGAAGGCGCGGCCTACCTGGCCGGCGCCGAACCGTATTTCGTCAATTCCGACCCGGCGCGCAATTTCGGCTGCGACTACGACAGCGTACCGGCCAGCATATGGGAAAAGGTCAAACTGCTGTTCCTGTGTTCGCCCGGCAACCCGACGGGCGCCGTCTTGACCCTGACGGACTGGGAACACCTGTTCGCCCTGTCCGAGCGCTACGACTTCGTCATCGCCGCCGACGAGTGCTATTCCGAGATCTATCACGGCGACACGCCCCCGCTGGGCGCGCTGCAGGCGGCGCACATGCTGGGCCTGTCCACCATCGAGCGCCCGTATGCGCGCCTGGTGGTGTTTTCCAGCCTGTCGAAGCGTTCGAACGTGCCGGGCATGCGCTCGGGCTTTGTTGCCGGCGACGCGGAAGTCCTGAAAAAATTCCTGCTTTACCGAACCTACCACGGCGGCGCCATGAGCCCTGCCGTGCAGGCGGCCTCCGTCGCGGCCTGGAACGACGAAACCCATGTCGAGGAAAATCGCGCCAAGTACCGCGCCAAGTTCGACGCCATCACGCCGCTGCTGCAATCGGTGATGGACGTGCAATTGCCGGACGCCGGCTTCTACCTGTGGGCCGACGTCAGCCGCACGGGACTGTCCGACACGCAATTCGCGCAACGCCTGTACGCCGAATATAATGTCACGGTATTGCCTGGCAGCTACCTGGCGCGCGACGCGCACGGCATCAATCCGGGCCGCAACCGCATCCGCATGGCCCTCGTGGCCGAAACGGCCGAAGGGCTGGAAGCAGCGTTGCGCATAGTAAAATTCTGCCAGCAGCTTTCCGCATCCGCATCAACCCCTACATAAACAAGACATCATCATGAGCCAACAACTGCAAACCATCATCGACCTGGCCTGGGAAAACCGCGCCGAGATCAATCCGGGCAACGGCACGGCCGAATTGCGCGACGCCGTCTCCCACGTCATCAATGGCCTGGACAACGGCAGCATCCGCGTGGCGGAAAAAACCTCGGGCGACTGGGTCGTCAACCAGTGGGTCAAGAAAGCCGTGCTGCTGTCGTTCCGCCTGGAAGACAACGTCGTCCTGCCATCCGATGGCACGATGCAGTTCTACGACAAGGTCCCGACCAAGTTCGCCAACTACACGAAGGAAGACTTCGCCAAGGGCGGTTTCCGCGTCGTGCCACCCGCCGTCGCCCGCCGCGGCAGCTTCATCGCCAAGAACGTCGTGCTGATGCCGTCCTACGTCAACATCGGCGCCTACGTCGATGAAGGCGCCATGGTCGACACCTGGGCCACCGTCGGTTCCTGCGCGCAAATCGGCAAGAACGTCCACCTGTCCGGCGGCGTCGGCATCGGCGGCGTGCTGGAACCGATGCAAGCGAACCCGACCATCATCGAAGACAACTGCTTCATCGGCGCCCGCTCGGAAATCGTCGAAGGCGTGATCGTCGAGGAAAACTCGGTCATCTCGATGGGCGTGTACATCGGCCAGTCGACCAAGATCTACGACCGCGCCACGGGCGAAGTGACCTACGGCCGCGTGCCAGCCGGTTCCGTCGTGGTCTCGGGCAACCTGCCTTCGGAAGACGGCAAGTACTCGCTGTACTGCGCCGTGATCGTCAAGCGCGTGGATGCGAAGACGCGCGCGAAAACCGGCATCAACGAACTCTTGCGCGGTATCTGATGACACCTCTGTAAACCTACTGCGCTGCCCACTATCGGGTTTCCGTTGCTCACTGTACTAACTGTACAGTTCCGCTACTCGACCCGATATTGAGCGTGCTCGCTACGGTTTGCAGAGGCGTCGTGACGCACGTAAAAAATCCTGTCCTGCCATTTGGCGGGACATTTTCATTTCCGGCCAGCAACTTCAATCGTCGCGCAGCCATGCCCCATCCTGTCCTATACTGGATGGCATGAATACTCCTCCCGTCTTGATCGTCGGCGCCGGTCCTACCGGCCTCATGCTTGCCTTGCGCCTGGCGCGCCATGGCGTCGATTGCCGCATCATCGACAGGAATAGCGGTCCGGGCCAGGCGTCGCGGGCCATGGCCGTGCATGCGCGCACGCTGGAGTTTTACCAGCAGCTGGGCTTTGCCGACGAGCTGGTGCACCTGGGCATCAAGATCAATGCCATGCATATCCACGAAGGCGGCGAGGAGCTGGTGAAACTGGCGCTGGGCGAGATCGGCGAAGGGCTGAGCCCCTATCCTTTCGTGCTGAGCCTGCCCCAGGACGAGCATGAACGCTTCCTGATCAGCAAACTGGCGGCGGCCGGCGTGCACGTGGAATGGAACGTGGCGCTGGACCTGTGGACGCAGGACGATAGCGAAGTGCAAGCCATCCTGCTCAACAATGGCGAACGCCAATATTGCACGTTTAACTATATTTGCGGCTGCGACGGCGCCCGCAGCAAGGTGCGCGAGATCGCCGGCTTTGCGTTCTCCGGCGGCACCTACGACCACCTGTATTACGTGGCCGACGCGCAAGTGGCCGGCAAGAATACGGACTTGCACGCCCACCTGGGCGCGAACTCGTTTGCGCTGATGCTGCCCGTGCGCACCAGCGGCATGCAGCGCCTGATCGGCATCCTGCCCGACCGCCCCGATGGTGCGCCCGCGCCCGTCTTCGACGACGTGCGGGAGCAGGTGCAAGCCTTGCTGGGCATCGAGGTCGAACACGTAAACTGGTTTTCCACGTATAAGGTGCACCACCGGGTGGCCGGACAATTCCGCGAACGGCGCTGCTTCATCCTCGGCGACGCGGCCCACCTGCACAGCCCCGTGGGCGGCCAGGGCATGAACACGGGCCTGGGCGACGCCGTCAACCTGGCCTGGAAACTGGCGCAAAAACTGCGGGGACAAAGCAACGACGCCCTGCTCGACACCTATGAAAGCGAGCGCATCGTGTTTGCCCGCAAGCTCGTCGCCACCACCGACCGGGCCTTCCAGGCCATCGTCGCGCAAGGCATGGCCGGGCAATTCCTGCGCCGCTGGCTGGTGCCGCACGCGCTGCCCTTCCTCTCCGGCTTCGCGCGCGCGCGCCGGCTGCTGTTCCGGACCGTGTCGCAAATCCAGATCAGCTATGAAGACAGCGCCCTTTCCGCGGGCCATGCGGAATACCTGCGCGGCGGCGACCGCCTGCCGTGGTTCTCGGACGGCACGCAAGACAATTTCACGGCCTTGCGCAGCATGGATTGGCAATTGCACATCTATGGCGAAGCAGCGCCCGAGCTGCTCGACGAAGCGCGCGTGCTGAAACTGCCCGTGCATTGCTACACGTATAACGTGGCCGCCAAACTGGCCGGCCTGGGCCGCGACGCGGCCTATCTCGTGCGCCCCGACGGCCACATCGCGCTGGCCCTGCACCTGCAGGAAAGCGGCGCCCTGCGCGCCCTGGCCTTGCGACTTGGCCTGCATTTCGGTCCGGCCGAATCGGGCAAGGCGGCGCCACGGCCCGTGTAGGGCAAATCACTGGGGCGTGTTGCACTGCCGCATCGACTGCGCATCGACTGTATAATGGCGGCTATCATCGCTTTTTTCCCTGGCGCAAGCGCCACGGTCAAGCGAACCGCATTCATTCCCCTTAGCCCTACCCATGACGACCATTACACTCTACGGTATCCCCAACTGCGATACCGTCAAAAAGGCCCGCACCTGGCTGGCCGCGCAACAACTCGATTTCACCTTCCACGACTTCAAGAAGCAGGGCCTGGAACGCGCCACCGTCGAGGCGTGGCTGCAGCAATTGCCGTGGGATGTGCTGGTCAACAAGAAAGGCACGACCTGGCGCGCCCTGTCCGACGAGCGCAAGGCGTCCACCGTCGATGCGGCAAGTGCCCTGGACTTGATGCTGGAAAACCCGTCCATCATCAAGCGCCCCGTGCTGGACAAGGATGGCCAGTTCAGCGTGGCGTTTTCCGATGTGCAGTACAAGACCCTTTTCTCGCTGTAACCATACTTAGTTGACCACCGGAACGATGTTGCCGGCACGACCTTACCCATGACCACCTCCAAAACCCTTGCCCTGACCGAAAAACTGATCGCCCTGTCCTCGGTCACGCCCGACGACAAGGGCTGCCAGCAGCACCTGATCGACCTCCTCACGCCGCTGGGCTTTGTCTGCGAAACGATACAGTCGAACGACGTCACCAATCTGTGGGCGCGCCGTGGCACGACATCGCCCGTCTTCGTCTTTGCCGGGCATACGGACGTGGTGCCGACCGGTCCCGTCGAGCAATGGCGTTCGCTGCCCTTCATTCCCACGCACCGCGACGGCAAGCTGTACGGCCGTGGCGCGGCCGACATGAAGACCTCGATCGCCGCCATGGTGGTTGCTTGCGAGGAATTCATCGCCGCCACGCCCGGGCACACGGGCTCGATCGCCTTTCTGATTACTAGCGACGAGGAAGGCCCGGCCACGGACGGCACCGTCATCGTCTGCGAGCAATTGAAGGCGCGCGGCGAGCAGATCGACTATTGCCTGGTGGGCGAGCCGACCTCGAGCGCGCAGCTGGGCGACATGATCAAGAACGGCCGCCGCGGTTCGCTGTCGGGCCGGCTGACTATCAAGGGCGTGCAAGGCCATATCGCCTACCCGCACCTGGCAAAAAACCCGATTCACGAAGCGGCGCAGGCGCTGGCCGACCTGGTCGAGGAAAAATGGGATGCCGGCAACGAGTACTATTTGCCGACCTCGTGGCAAATGTCCAACATCAACGCGGGCACAGGCGCGAACAACGTGATTCCCGGCGACATGGTGATCGATTTCAATTTCCGTTTTTCCACGGCCAGCACGGCGGAAAACCTGCAGGAACGGGTCCACGCCATCCTCGACAAGCATGATTTGCAATACGATTTGCAGTGGACCCTGAGCGGCCTGCCCTTCCTCACGCCGCGCGGCACCCTCTCCGATGCGCTGTCGTCCGCGATCCACGCGGAAACGGGCATCACGACGGAGCTGTCGACCACGGGCGGCACCTCGGATGGCCGGTTTATCGCGCAAATCTGCCCCCAAGTGATAGAATTCGGGCCGCCCAATGCCAGTATTCACAAGATCGACGAGCACATCGAACTGCGCCACATCGATCCTCTGAAGAATATTTACCGGCGCACGCTGGAGCATTTGCTGCCCGTCTGAACCAGAATACCGAGGCCCGTCACGGCGGGCCAGAACACCGTCTTTTCGAGAATGCCATGACCCCGAACCCGTTTTCCACGCCACGCGACCTGCTGCGCTACGCCGTTACCCGTTTCAATACCGCCAAGCTGTTTTTCGGCCACGGCAGCGCCGAAGCGTTCGACGAAGCGGCCTATCTGATCCTGCACACCTTGAAGTTGCCGCTCGACAAGCTCGAACCCTTCCTCGACGCCAAGCTGCTGCCGTCGGAAGTGGCCAGCGTGATGAGCGTCATCGACCGCCGCAGCATCGACCGCGTGCCGGCCGCCTACATCACCAAGGAAGGCTGGCTGGGCACGTATAACTTCTACGTCGACGAGCGCGTGATCGTGCCCCGTTCCTTCATCGCCGAACTGATCCCTGAATACTTCTCGCCATGGGTGGCGGAACCGGAAGCCGTGGAAAATATCCTGGAACTGTGCACCGGCTCGGGCTGCCTGGCTATCATGATGGCCGATGCCTTCCCGAACGCCGCAGTCGACGCCGTGGACATTTCCGCCGACGCGCTGGCCGTGGCCAAGCGCAACGTCGACACCTACAAATTGCAGGACCGCGTCACCCTGATCGAATCGGACCTGTACGCCAACGTGCCGGCCAAGAAATATGATTTGATCATCAGCAATCCGCCATACGTGAATTCCGCCTCGATGGGCGCCCTGCCCCAGGAATACCTGGCTGAACCGCAAATCGCCCTCGACGGCGGCAGCGACGGCATGGACCTGGTGCGCAAGATCATCGCCGGCGCGGCCGAACGCCTGACGGACGACGGCATCCTGATGATTGAAATCGGCAACGAACGCGCATACGCCGAAGCGGCCTTCGGCGAGCTGGGCCTGACCTGGCTGACGACGAGCGCCGGCGACGACATGGTCTTCCTGCTGACGGCCGAGCAGTTGAAGCTGGTTTAATGGAATTGGTAGGTCGGATTAGCGTAGCGTAATCCGACATGCCTGTGCGGCACCCGTCGGATTACGTCCTTCGGACTAATCCGACCTACACGATGTTTTTACGGCGGGGGTCAAAGCCTAGCCTTTACAAAGAAAAAAATGATACGTTTCCTACAAGTAAGCCTGATGCGCGGCATCAAACCGTTGCTCGAACAAGTCGATGTCACCCTCAATCCGGGCGACAAGATCGGCCTGATCGGAGCCAATGGCGCGGGCAAATCGAGCCTGTTCGCCATGATGCGTGGCGAATTGCACCCTGACCAGGGCGAGATCGATTTCCCGGCCAAATGGCGCGTGGCTTACGTGGCGCAGGAAACGCCGCCGCTGGACCGTGCCGCGCTCGATTATGCGATTGACGGCGACGTCACCCTGCGCAAACTGGAAGCGGAACTGGCGCGCCTGGAATCAGAGCCTGCCACGTCGGAAAACGGTATCGCCATCGGCGAAATCTACAGCGCCATGGCCGATGCCGACGCGTATACCGTGCAATCGCGCGGCGAGCAATTGCTGCTGGGCCTGGGCTTCACCCTGGACCAGATGCAGCAACCGGTGGCCAGTTTCTCCGGCGGCTGGCGCATGCGTTTGAACCTGGCGCAGGCGCTGATGTGCCCGTCCGACCTGCTGCTGCTCGATGAACCGACCAACCACTTGGATCTGGACGCCATCATCTGGCTGGAAGACTGGCTCAAGCGCTACGCCGGCACCCTGCTGATCATTTCCCATGACCGCGACTTCCTCGATGAAGTCGTCAACGTGGTCGTGCATATCGACGAACGCAAGCTGAAACGCTACTCGGGCAACTACTCGAGCTTCGAGCGCCAACGCGCGGCGCAGATGATCCTGGCCGCCGGCGCGCTGGAAAAGCAGCAGCGCAAACGTGCCCATCTGGAATCGTTCGTGAACCGCTTCAAGGCGCAAGCCTCGAAGGCCCGCCAGGCGCAAAGCCGCATGAAGGCGCTGGCGAAGATGGAAGAGCTGGCGCCATTGCGCGCCGCCGCCGAATTCTCGTTCGAATTCCGCGAGCCGCTGTCGGCACCAAATCCGCTGCTGGTGATGGAAGACGTCGATGCGGGCTACAAGATCGAGAACGAAGCGACGGGCGAAATCACGCATAAAACCATCGTCAACGGCATCAAGTTTTCGCTGCAGATCGGCCAGCGCATCGGCCTGCTGGGCCAGAACGGCGCCGGCAAGTCGACCCTGATCAAGACCATCGCCGGCGAACTGATGCCGCTGACGGGCGACGCCACCATGGGCAAGGGCCTCAACATCGGCTACTTCGCCCAGCACCAGGTGGAAATGCTGCGCCACGACGAATCGCCGCTGTGGCATCTGGCCAAGATCGCCCCGACCGTGCGCGAGCAGGAACTGCGCAACTTCCTGGGCGGCTTCAACTTCCCCGGCAACATGGTCACGGCGTCCATCGCACCGTTCTCGGGCGGCGAAAAAGCCCGCCTGGCGCTGGCCCTGATCGTCTGGCAGCGTCCTAACCTGCTGCTGCTCGATGAACCGACCAACCACCTGGATCTGGAAACGCGCGAAGCGCTGACGGAAGCGCTGGCCCAGTTCGAAGGCACCCTGGTCGTCGTGTCCCATGATCGCCACTTGCTGCGCGCCACCACGGACGAATTCATCATCGTTGCCGACGGCAAGCTGCAACCGTTCGACGGCGACCTGGACGACTACAAGGATTGGCTGTTCAAGACCAAGCTGGGCAAGGGCACGGACGTGCTGCCGGCCGCCGGCAAGGCCAACAAGACCGACTTCCCCGTGACGTCTTCCGTCCCTGCGCCGGTAGCCGCCGCCCCGGCCGCGCCCGTGCGCGACAAGCGCAAGGAAGCGGAAGACCGCCAGAAGGCCGCCGCCCTGCGCAAACCGATCGAAAACAAGATCAAGCGCCAGGAAGAGCAGATCGCCAAGCGCAATGCGCAAAAGGCGGAAACCGACGCCAAGCTGGGCGAGCCGACCATCTATGACGCGGCCAACAAGGCCAAGCTCAAGCAATTGCTGGCCGACCAGACCTTCTTCACCAAGGACCTGGCGCAGCTGGAAGCGGAATGGCTGGACTTGCAGGATCAGTTAGAGAAACTGGGCTAACGCAAGACACAAAGACGACTCCCGGGTCGTCTTTTTTTATGCCGCCTGCATGGGACTGGGGCTGCGGATCGCCATCAGGCGGTCGATGTCGACGAGGATCAATCGGCGCCCCGCCACCGTGCCCAGGCCCAGCAGGTAATCGGCTTCCGCCTCGCCCAGGCCGGGCACGGCGGCGATGTCGCTGGCGGCCAGGCTGACGATATCAGTGACGCCATCGACCACCATGCCCATCACGCCATTGCTCAGCTGCAAAATGATCACGTCGGTGGCCGGGTCGGGCGCGCCGTGGGCGCTGCCAAACGCGGCGCGCATGTCGACGATGGGGATGATTACGCCGCGCGAAACGGCCACGCTGTGCAGCACTTCCCCTTCCGAGGAAAAACGGTCGAGTTCCTTCAGAGGACGCAATTCCCGCACGCAACGGTAATCGAGGCCGTATTCCAGGCCGCCCAGCCGGAAGCTCAAGTACTGCGTCAGGTATTGGGTCGTTGCGGCGCCAGGCGTGGTCGTGGGCTGCATGGTGTTCCTTTCATCCGGTAGGCGCTGCCAGGATGCGCAGTGGCGCAACGTTGGCCCCATGCTAACCAGCATCACCGCAGGCGGCGTTGAGAAACATCAACTTTCCCGGAAGGCAGCCTGGCCTCAGCGCCCGGCCTTGCGCCGGCGCAGCCATCTTCCCTTACAATACCCACATCATTCCCCAACAGGCAGGCCATGCAACACCTCGTCAACCCCGCTGAAGTTGAATTTTCCGCCATCCGCGCCCAGGGCCCGGGCGGGCAGAACGTCAACAAGGTGTCCAGCGCCATCCATCTGCGCTTCCCCATCGCCGCCTCGTCGCTGCCGGAAGCGTACAAGGAACGGCTGCTGGCCCTGCGCGACAGCCGCATCAGCAAGGATGGCGTGCTGGTGCTCAAGGCGCAGCAGTCGCGCAGCCAGGAACAGAACAAGGAAGAAGCGTTGCGGCGCTTGCAGGAAATCATCGACAGCGTGACCTTCCTGCCCGCCGTGCGCCGCGCCACCAAGCCCACGCGCAGCTCGCAGCGGCGCCGTCTCGACAGCAAGAGCACGCACAGCGTCCTCAAACAATCTCGCGGCAAGGTTATCGACTGATCAGAGTGGCGGCTGGTAGGTCCAGTCCAGGCTGCCTGTGCTATCTGCGAACACGGGCTGCGTGGCCGGCGTGGCGCTGCGCAGCAAGGCCTTGATTTCCTTCGGCGGCCGGTCGTAGACCTTGGCCGGGCCGGGCGGCACGACGAGGGCGCGCACCGTCGTCTCGCCATCAATCAGGCTCAGGGTGCAGCGCGACTGGCCCGCCGTTGCCTGCCGCTCCTGACGCAATTGTTCCACCAGCGCCAGCATCTGCGCGTGCAGGATTTCCGACTGTTTTACCTCCACGCGCAGCCGCGCCACCTCTTTCAGGACGGGAGCGATGCGCGCGGCCAGCTTGTCGTACTGTATCTGCTGCGTTGATTGCAGTTGCAATTCGCCACGCCGCAGCTGGCCCGCCAGGGTCAGGTAATTGCGTACCTCGGGCAATTGCGCGATGGCATCGATTTCCTGCTGGCGCTTGTGCTGCACCTGCAGGAATTGCGCCGCCTTCGCCAGGCTCTCGGCGATCTTTTGTTCCAGCGCACTCAAATCGGGCACCAGCGGGAACAGCAGCATCTCCACCTGCTTGCGGGGACCGGCGCTGCCGATGCGGATGGTGCGCGCCGCCACGGCGCAGCCTTCGGCCAGTTCGATGACGACCTCGTCGGCGATGATCTCGCAATTGCTGGCGCTGTCGATCACCACGCGCGTGCCGGCGATGACACAGCTTTCCGCGCGCTTCACATGCACTTCGCCGCTCAGCGCCTGCAGCACGGAGCCGGAAGCGACGCCCTCGACGCGCACGTCGCCATGCTCGTTGAAGGCCGTGCCGCCCACCAGGTTGCGCTGTAGCCATATTAATCCGCCATGCGAGTGCAAGTGGCCGTAGACGTCGCCATGGATGGTGATGTCGCTGCCGTCGAGCTGGCGCTGCTCCTGCACTTCGCCGTACTCCTCGTAGGCGGCGCTCAGCTTCAAATTGCCCGTCGTACGGCTGCTGACGCCTTCGCGGCTGACGATCTTGTTTTCGATGGACATCTTGCCTTGCTCATCGACATTCACATAGCCATCTTGCGTGGCCACGACGAAATCCCCATCGCTGAAATGCTCGACCGCCGTGCCTGGCCCCGCCACGGTGGCCAGGTCCAGTTCCAGCGGCGCGGGCGGCGGCAGCGCCTTGCCGGCCAGGTCGTAGCCGGGCAAGCCGGGAGTCCCCGGCAGCAGACGCAGCAGGCGCGCGTGTTTTTTTACTTGCGGAAAGCGGTTCTTGAAGCTGAGCAAATCCAGGCGGCCATCGGAGCGTTCGCGCGGCGCATCGTCGCGGTGGATGCCTTGCGACACTTCGACCAGCTGGGCGTCGCGCCCCGGCTGTGGTGGCAGCACCCTCGCCACCGTGATGCGCTCGGCCTTGCCGCTGGCGAGAATGGCGCGCACGGCCGCGCTATCGATGCCGTAGTGCACGCCCTTGCACCACAGGTCGGCCACCAGCTCGTCGAATTCGCGGCGCGCCGGCACCTGGCCGTCCGCGTCCGCAGGCAAGGCTTCAAAGTAAAATTCGGCGCTGTCGCCACGGATCTTGATTTGTTTGTACAGCGCACGGCGCGCGGGCGGGAATGGCGCCACGCGCACGGCGATGCGCAGCAGGGCATCGCCCTTGGGCGCGGCGCGGGGAGTAGGGGCATGAAACAGGGTCAGCAGGAACAAACCGTAATCGAGGCCGGCCAGCAGCTGGCCCGACTGGAACAGCTGCTCGACGGCGGTGCGCAGCTGCGCCGGCGCCAGCGACAGGTCAAGGAACACGCCCTCGTCGCGCTGGACCAGGCCGTGCGGCAAGCCGCCTGCGGGGACCGCATCCGGAACGGGTGTGTCGTCGTCGCTCACGCCTTGCCTCCCCCAGCAGCCATTTCAAAGAATTGCCTCCGTGCACTAGAACAATATCACGGGGCGGGGCCGTGTGCCTGACTGAGCAACAATGCATGCGGCCAGATGCAAACAGGGCCATGTCTTGCGAGATGGCCCTGTCGGAGGGGGATGGCTGCCTAGCGGCGCGGGGGATTCGAGTAAATGTCCTGCCCCACTTCGTTGATCTGGCGGCGCAGGTCGCGCCGTTCGTCGGGCGTCATGCGGCCCGTGCGGCGCGAGGCGTCGGCGCCTTCGTTGGCGCGGCGCTGCTCTTCTGCGCGCGTGTCGAAACTGCGTGCGTCACGCTGTTCGCGCAGTCGCGTATCATTGCTGTTGCTGCGCTGTACCTGTTCATACCGCTGGGCCTGCATTTGCTGCTGGTCGTCACGGCGTGGCGGCGGCTGGTTTTGCGCTGCCGCCAGACTGGCGGCAAACACGGAACAAACGGCAAATGCGGACAGCACGGTCGTACGTGCAGCAATAGCTGCGCTGGGAGCGGCGTGAATTTTTTTAGTAAAGATATTCATTGAGTTCCTCTTCCGCGATGCCGTATAAACTAAAGCTGATTTCCACTGTGGCCCCAGTGTATGATGCTTTACACGGTGCAGTAAGAGTAATTGGGTAAAGTTTGTAACACTTTGTAATGGGTCGCCACAGCCCCTTGCCGACGCCGCGCGAGGCGTTACTATAGCAACTAATATAAGATAACACGACACCCTAAATGACCACAACCTCCACTTCCGGCAGCAATACAACAACGCAATCGATCCACGGCCACCAGGCAAAAATCATGGTAGTCGATGACGATGTGCGCCTGCGCGACCTGCTGCGGCGCTACCTGACCGAACAGGGCTTCAATGTCTTTACGGCAGAGAGCGCGACGGCCATGAACAAACTGTGGCTGCGCGAACGCTACGACCTGCTGGTACTCGACCTGATGCTTCCGGGCGAAGACGGCCTGTCGATCTGCCGCCGCCTGCGCGGCGCGGGCGACCAGACGCCGATCATCATGCTGACGGCCAAGGGCGAGGACGTGGACCGCATCGTGGGCCTGGAAATGGGTGCCGACGATTATCTGCCGAAACCATTCAATCCCCGTGAACTGGTGGCCCGCATCGGCGCCGTGCTGCGCCGCAAGGGTCCCGATGAAATCCCGGGCGCACCGTCGGAAACGCCGCAAACCTTCGAATTCGGCGACTTCGTGCTGGACCTGGGCACGCGTACCCTGAAAAAGAATGGCGAAACAGTGCCGCTGACGACCGGTGAATTTTCGGTGCTGAAAGTGTTTGCCCGCCATGCGCGCCAGCCGCTGTCGCGCGAGAAACTCATGGAACTGGCGCGCGGCCGCGAATACGAAGTGTTCGACCGCAGCCTGGACGTGCAAATCTCGCGCCTGCGCAAACTCATCGAACCTGATCCGTCGAGCCCGCTGTTCATCCAGACCGTGTGGGGCTTAGGTTACGTCTTCATCCCGGACGGACAGCCGCGCTGATCGCAGGCGAGGCATGATGAAGCTTTTTCCCGATATCAGCCTGGCGCGGCTGAAAAGCGGCTTGTTCTGGCGCACCTTTTTGCTGCTCGGCACCTTGACCACGGTCAGCATGATCGCCTGGTTCAGCATGATTTCCTTCATCCAGCGCGAGCCGCAGGCGCAGCAGATTTCCGCCCAGATCATTTCCGTCGTTACCATCACGCATGCGGCACTGACGCACTCGGCTCCCGAGCTGCGGCGCGAGCTGCTGTTCGACCTCGTCAGCAATGAAGGCATCCGCATCTTCTCGCTGGAAGAGGACGACCGCATCGAGCCGCCGCCCGACAATTACCTGATGCCCGACATCGAGGCGCTGGTGAAGGCCAAGCTGGGCAAGGACACGCGCTTTTCCGCGCGCGTCAACGGCGTGGCCGGCTTCTGGGTCAGCTTCAAGATCGACGACGACGAGTACTGGCTGATGCTGGACCGGGAGCGCCTGCGCGGCCTGACGGGCTTCCAGTGGCTGGGCTGGGCCAGCCTGGTGTCGCTGCTGTCCCTGCTGGGCGCAGCCATCATTTCCAGCCTGATCAATCTGCCGCTGTCGCGTTTGACGGCGGCCGCGCGCGACATCGCCAAGGGCAAGCAGCCGGCGCCGCTGCCGGAAAAGGGCCCGATCGAAATCATCGAGGCGAACCGCAGCTTCAACCAGATGGTCGATGATCTGAAACAGGTGGAATCGGACCGCGCCGTGATTTTGGCAGGCATTTCGCACGACTTGCGCACGCCGCTGGCGCGCATGCAGTTGGAAGTGGAAATGGCAAACCTGTCGGACGAGGCGCGCGAAGGCATCCAGTCCGATATCGGGCAGATGGACGCCATCATCGGCCAGTTCCTCGACTATGCCAAGCCGACGGAAGCGTCGAGCTTTACGGATGTCGACCTCAGCGGCCTGCTCAGCGACATGACGCGCGAAGCCATGCGCCTGCCGGATGTGAAGATCAACGCCAGCATCGCCGATGGCGCGCATGCGATGGGCAACCCCACCGACCTGCGCCGCGTGCTGAACAACCTGATCGAGAATGCGCGCCGCTATGGCAAGACGCCGGGCAGCGACGTGACGGAAATCGACATCGCCTGCCAGGTGCGCACCAGCCACGGCGCGAAAAAGGTCATCATCGAGGTGCAAGACCACGGCACGGGCGTGCCAGCAGAAAAGATCGAGCAACTGATGAAACCGTTCACCCGCCTCGACACGGCGCGCGGGCAGGCAAACGGCGCCGGCCTGGGCCTGGCCATCGTCGACCGCGTGCTGCTGCGCCATGGCGCCGAATTGCAAGTGCGCAACCGCGAAGGCGGCGGCCTGGCGTTTCAGATCAGCTTGCCAGCGGCGTAGGTCGGATCAGCGAGGCCTTGCCTCGCCTAATCCGACAACATTGTTGGCTATTCCTGTCGGATTACGCGCCAGGCGCTAATCCGACCTACGCCACCGGCTCCGGCGTTTCCGCCGCCCGACAACGGTCAAGCGGACGCCTGCTCTTGCGCCAGCAATTTATTCATCAGCAGTTCCGTCGCCCCGTAGCCGTACAGGGAATCGCTCTCCATGCCCGGCGTATCGAAGGGGATCGATTCCTCGCGGTTCAGCTTGGCAGGGTCGGCGTCCGCATAGCTGGCGCGCCAGGCGCGCTGCAAGGATTCATTGCGGCGGATAAAGGCCGGCATGGGCCAGGCGTCGCGCTCCCAATGGAGGCTGTCACCCAGCAGGGGCCAGCGCTCGTTGAGCAGGGCCATGTCGCCCGTGCGCAGGCGGCGTACGGCCTGTTCCGGCCGCAAGCCTTCCAGCTCATCGAGCGTCGGCAAGCTGTCGCGCTTCGGCCCGAACATATACGCCAGCATGATGCGCCCGGCAGGCGCCCTGCGCGCCACCACGCCGACGGCATAGCCGCCGCCCGGCAAGGGCACGGCAAACCAGCTGCCTTCTCGGTATGGTAATGATCTCATTTCTTGAAGCCCCCTGGAATACACCGGACAGCCGCTGCTATCCGACGTTAAATTTAATTAGGGGCACAGTCTACGCGAAACGATGCAAAAGTGGCGCATGGTACGCCACAGCAACAAACCAATAGTTACAATATTTTCTCGTCATAGTGATACTGGGCAACAATCGGTCCCGCCTTGAACAGCGCTTCCTTCATGGCCGCGTCCAGGCGCGCATCGCGGCGGCGCATCCATTCGAGCAGCATGGCCGCTTCCTTGCGGCTGGTGTCGCCCGCATGCGCGAGCACGCGGCGCAGTTCCGGGTCCGTGCACGCCTCGAAACGCTGGCTGTTCAAGTCCAGTGCCTGCAGCGCGGCGATGGTGGCGCCGATGGCGCGGTGCATGTCGAGCGCGGTGGCCGGCAAGCCGGATTCTTCCAGTGGGACGTTGGTCATGCGCATTCCTTTTCGCGTGGTGGTGACATCGGCTGCATTCTCCACCGCGCGGGCGAAAAGCTCAAGCGTCCACGACACGTTTCCACCCGTTCGGCCATAATCATGGCTCAGCAACAGCCTAAACCCCAGCGGCAGGAGCCCCATGTTCAATTTCGACTTTTACAATCCGACGCAAATCCTCTTCGGCCAGGGCCAGATCGCCGCCATCACGGCGCTGATCCCGCCGCATGCCAGAGTGCTCATGACGTATGGCGGCGGCAGCATCAAGCAGAACGGCGTCTACGATGAAGTCAAGGCGGCGCTGGCCGGCCATACCTTGCTGGAATTTGCCGGCATCGAACCCAATCCCAGCTATGAAACCCTGATGCAGGCCGTGGCCATGGTGAAAAGCGAGCGCATCGATTTCCTGCTGGCCGTCGGCGGCGGTTCCGTGGTCGATGGCACCAAATTCATCGCCGCGGCCGCCCTGCATGAAGGCGAGGCGTGGGACATCCTGGCGAAAGGCGGCAAGATCGTCGAGGCCGCCCTGCCCTTCGGCACGGTATTGACGTTACCGGCCACGGGTTCCGAAATGAATGGCTCGGCCGTGATCACGCGCAAGGCCACGCAGGAAAAGCGCTCGTTCATGAGCCGCAAGGTGTATCCGAAATTCTCCGTGCTGGACCCGTCGAAAACGTTCACCTTGCCGCTACGCCAGGTGGGCAATGGCGTCGTCGATGCGTTTGCGCATGTCATGGAACAGTATTTGACCTACCCTGTGAACGCGTCCGTGCAAGACCGCTTCGCCGAAGGCATTTTATTGACCTTGATCGAGGAAGGCCCGAAAGCCCTGTCGCACCCGGACGACTACGACGTGCGCGCCAACGTGATGTGGAGCGCCACCCTGGCCTTGAACGGCCTGATCGGCGTGGGCGTGCCGCAGGACTGGTCCACGCACGCCATCGGCCACGAATTGACGGCATTGTACGAGCTCGACCATGCGCAAACCCTGGCCATCATCCTGCCCAGCATGCTGCGCGTGCGCAAGCAGGCCAAGCGCGCCAAGCTGCTGCAATACGCGGCCCGCGTGTGGGGACTCGACGGCGGCGACGAGGATGGCCGCATCGAGGCCGCCATCGCGCGCACGGAATTCTTCTTCCGCCACATGGGCGTCAAGACGCGCCTGGCCGACTACGGCCTGAACCACGCCAGCGTGGATGCCGTCGTGTCCGCCCTGGAAGCGCACGGCATGACGGCGCTGGGCGAGCAGCGCGAAGTGACGCCCGCCGTCAGCCGCAAGGTGCTGGAACTGAGTCTGTAGCGCAGTTTGCAAATTCCAGCCACACTGTTGTAAAACGGTCAGCCAGGGGGACAGCTGGCCGTGGTTCATGCTAAGCTGTCAACCGCTAGGGGTCCTGGAGTCGTTATCCGGGTGAGAGATACCCTTCGTACCTGATCTGGATAATGCCAGCGAAGGAAAGCGCAAAGTACCTCCCTCCTTTGATAGCTCCTGCGTTGGCGCCAGCCGAACAAGCAGCCTGCCGTGCTCTTTACAGAGACGGCTTGAACCACGAGCAATCTATGTCCACACCGAATTTATCTGCGCATTTTTCCCGTCCTGTACTGACCCTGGCCATCCTGCACGCGTTTGCCGCGCCTGCCTTTGCTGCGAACGACACCGCCGAAGCCACCGATCCGCAGGCCCAAAACATGGCCGAAGTCGTCGTCACGGCCAGCAAGGCGCCGGCCGCCAAGCGCGCCTCCGTGGGCGGCTTTACCGACGCGCCGCTGCTGCAGACACCGGCGTCCGTCACCGTCATTTCGCAAAAAGACATGCAGGACTTGCAGATCCGCAATCTCAGCGATGCCGTCAAGCTCGACGCCAGCATCAACGAATCGTACAACGCCGTCGGCTACGCAGAACAGTTCACCATCCGCGGCTTCAAGCTCGACACGAACTCCAGCTACCGCAAGGATGGCGTGGCCATTCCTGGCGACACGCAAATTCCGCTGGAAAACAAGGAACGCATCGAAGTATTAAAAGGCCTGGCCGGCTTGCAGGCAGGCGTGGCCGCGCCTGGCGGCGTGATCGACTTCATCGTCAAGCGCCCCACCGCCGCACCGCTGCGCAGCGTCACCGTGGAAGCGCGCGAACGGGGCACCGTGTATGGCGCCGTCGACCTGGGCGGACGCCTGGAAGACACGCGCTTCGGTTACCGCGTCAACGTGGCGGCCGAGCGCCTGCGTTCCTACATCAAGGGCGCGGACGGCAACCGTCGGTTCATTTCCGGCGCCTTCGACTGGCAGATTTCCCCGCAAGCCCTGCTGCAGCTCGACGCCGACTACCAGGACAAGGCGCAGGTCACGGCGCCCGGCTTCCAGCTGCTGAGCAACGGCAGCCTGCCGGCCAACGTCAGCGCCGACACCATGCTCAACAAGCAGCCGTGGACGCATCCGGTGGAAACCGTCACCAGCAACCTCGGCCTGCGCTTCCAGTACGCCTTCAATGACGACTGGCACGCCACCCTCTCCGCCAACCAGCACTCGTTCAAGCGCGACGACTACACGGCGTATCCGTATGGCTGCAGCCCGGAAGGCTGGGCGCCCGTCTTCTGCAGCAATGGCGATTTCTCCGTATGGGACTTCCGCAGCCTGGGCGAGACGAAAAAGCCGCTGAGCGCGCAAGCCATGATCCAGGGCAAGTTCGCCACGGGCAGCCTGCGCCACGAATTCACTGCCGGCGTGTCGTACTTCAACCGCAAGGACCGGGCCGGCAAGTACGTGTACGACGAAGTGGGCATCAGCAACATTTATCGCCCCGTCATCGTCGCGCCATCCGACGGCGTCACGGGCCCCGTGCGCCTGGTACGCAACGACAAGGAAAAATCCGTCTTCGTGCAGGACATCGTCAGCCTGGCGCCCAACTGGAAGCTGCATGGCGGCCTGCGCCACATCAATGTGGATGGCTACCAGTATGTGCTGAAGGCCGACAAGGAAATCCGCGCCAAGCACGACTTCCTGTTGCCGAACGTGGCGCTGGTGTACAACCCGCAAGACAATATCGCCGTGTATGCATCGTATTCGCAGGGCATGGAGCACGGCGGCACGGCCGACCGCTACGCGGAAAACGCCAATGTGGAACTGACACCGAGCCGCTCGAAGCAGATCGAATTGGGCGTAAAGGCGGACCTGACGCCGGACTTCATGGTGGCCGCCACCCTGTTTCAGATCCGCAAGGGCCTGGAATTCAACCAGTACCTCGACAGCAGCATGAGCACCTACAACTTCGTGCGCGCGGGCCAGGCCCAGCACCGTGGCCTGGAATTGTCTGCCCAAGGCAAGGCATCGGCCAACCTGAACCTGGGCGCGTCCATCACGGCCCTGAACAGCCAGCAATCAGGCACGGGCAGTGCGGACTACGATGGCAAGCGCGTGCCCAACGTGCCGGCCTTCAAGGCGGCCGTGCACGCGGACTACGCCGTGCCGCAAGTGGCGGGCTTGAGCGTGAATGGCAGCTGGGAATATGCGGGCAAAAAGGCGTTTGAAAACAACAACACCACCTTCGTGCCTTCGTACAGCGTGTTCAACCTGGGCGCCGCCTGGGCCACGCGCCTGGCCGGCACGCCAGCCGTGCTGCGCGCCACCGTCAACAACGTGACGGACAAGTTCTACTGGCGCGATGTGACTCCGGAAGCAGGCGGCTACCTGTTCCCGGGTGCAAGCCGCACCTTGAAGGTGTCGGCGCAATTCGACTTCTGACAACCACATGGGGCATGCGCCGGACATGCCCCTATTCGTGGACGAAAATATCAAATAATTAAAATATTACACTGTGGTAATTATTAAATTGCTATAATTACCACCCTTATTTTATTATCCGCGCAAGGCATCTCCATGAAACAGCATGTGGCGTCACTGATATTTGCCAGCCTGATCCTGATCACCGGAGGCAGCGTCCACGCCACCGAGGCAGCGATTCCCATAGAGCAATTCACCAGCAAGGATCGGTTCAGTACACCACGCCTCTCGCCAGATGGCAAACACATAGCGGTCACGACTCAGATGCAGCAGGGCGGGCGCAGCATCCCCATCATCACCATCTATGCATTGCCGGACATGAAAGCGGTAGGCATGCTGCGCCTGCACATATTTGAAGTGCCGCTTAACTACCTTTGGTTGACGAACACGCGTTTGGTATTGCGCAAGGGTCTGGAACTGGGGGAGCTGGAACAACCGGTATCAACTGGTGAAATCATCGCTTTTGACCTCGACGGCACCAACCAGGAATACCTGTTCGGCTACGATATGTTCCGCTCGTCGAGTCGAGGCGACCGCCTCGACGATGATCATGGCTATGCCCGCATCAACGGCGTTCCCTTGCCGCGCAATAGTCACGTCTTTCTGTCAGCCCAGGAATGGGATCGTGACCGGTCAAAGTTATACGACGTCGACAGCAAGAAGGCCCATCGCAAGACCCTGGCCGACATCGCTGCACCACGCCTGCAGTTTGTGCAGCAGCGCAATAGCGTACCGCGCTTCGCCTACGGCTGGGACGACAAGAACGAGCCGGTGTTGTACCGTCTTGATGACGTCAGCGGCCAGTGGCGTCTCACCCCTCCCATCCCAAAACAAACCACAATCCCGTTCCACTTCACAATGGATGACAGCGCTTTTTTTGCTACCCATGCCGTCAACGGTGGCCCTGAGGCCCTGGTGCGGGAAGAGCTGGCTAGCGGAAAACGAGTGGTTCTAGCGCAAGATCCTGTTGCCGACCTGAGCAGCGTAATGTATGACGCCAACGAGATGCCTTTCGCAGTATCTCACCAGCTGGGCCGTACCCGTGCCATCTACCTGGACGCCAATAGTGCGGACGCCCGGCTGCACAAGCAATTGAGCGCATCTTTTCCGGACGAACATGTACGCTTCATCAACTTCACAGATGACGGCACCACCTTGCTGTTTTCCGTCTACAGCGATCGCGACCCGGGCAGCTATTACCTGTACGACAAGGCCAGCAACAAGGCGGAACTGCTGTACTCGACCATGCCTGGCATCGACCCGGATCGCATGGCCGAGCGCCGCCCCATTGCCTTCAAGGCACGCGACGGATTGCAACTGCATGGCTATCTGACCATGCCGAAGCATGCGCCAGGCGTTAAATTGCCGCTGGTTGTCATGCCCCACGGCGGACCGCACGGCGTCTACGATACCTGGTCGTTCGACAGCGATGCGCAGTTCCTCGCCAGCCGCGGCTACGCGGTACTCCAGGTTAATTTCCGTGGTTCCGGGGGCCGTGGCGAGACTTTCATCCGGGCAGGCTACCGTCAATGGGGCGAAAAAATCCAGGACGACATCCTGGACGGCCTCGCCGCTGTAATTGCCGAAGGCGAAGTCGATGCCGGGCGCGTCTGCTCATACGGCGCAAGCTTCGGCGCCTACTCGGCAATGATGCTGACCATACGTGCACCTGGCACCTTCAAATGCGCTATCGGCTATGCCGGCGTATATGAGCTTAGGTTGTTCAAAGAAGAGGATGATGCGCGCCGCCACAAATATATCCGGCATGCCTACCAGGACTATATCGGTGAAAACAACAAGGAACTCGACGCCATCTCGCCTTCACGCCTGGCTGACCGGATCAAGGTGCCGGTATTGCTGGTGCACGGCGACAAGGACAAGACGGCACCGCCGGAACACGCCGAGTTGATGCGCAAGGCCTTGGTCAGGGCCGGCAATACACCGCAATGGATGATGGCGCAAAACGAAGGACATGGCTTCTACATGACCAAAAACGCCACTGCATTCTATCAACAACTGGAAAGCTTCCTGGCCGAACACATCGGAAAATAAGGCCGGCTTACCCCACCCTGCCTGGGGTGCTGGCGCTCAACCAGTCATCCGCCTGCGCCAGCCGCACCGCCAGGCTACCGCTGACGAGCAGGTAGGAAATCTGGCGCTCAGCCAGTTCATCGAGCAGCCGGCGATGAATCAGCTGGCGCACGGCTTCCGACTCGCGCTGCAAGCCGTCGGCTACCCACGGGCTGTCGGGCGCCGTCACCAACGTCAGATCGTACTGCGTGGCATCGGCCAGCGCCGCCAGCGGCGCATCGGCGCCATTGAAATAATGGCGGCTGTAGACCACCGTCATCAACGGCGTTGTATCGCAAAACAGGAAATGGCGCGCCCGCGCTGTGGCAGCCGCTTCGCGTTCGACTTGCGTTCGCGCAATGCCAAACTGGTCGGCCGCGATAGGCACCCGGCCCTGCTTTTCGACAAATTCGCGCAAGTATTCCGGCACCCAGACGGTGCCGTAGCGTTCGGCCAGGGCGGCTGCCAGGGTCGACTTGCCCGACGATTCCGCGCCCAGGATGGCCACGCGCACGCAACGCTCCATCACTTGAGGACCATCGCGCTCGGCGCGGCCGGGGCCGACTTTCTCCACGCCAGCAAGCCGATGATGGCCATCACGACGAAGAAGGCATACAGCACGGCCGTCAGGGTCAGTCCCTTGTGCAGGTATAGCCAGACATACAGCACGTCGACGATGATCCAGGCGATCCAGTTTTCCAGTTTCTTGCGCGACAGCAGGAATTGCCCCACCAGGCTGCCTGCCGTGAGGAAGCCGTCCGCGTGGGGCACGTCCGTATCCGTCGTCGTCAGCAGCCAGGCTATCAGCAGGAAGCCAACCAGCCAGCCTGCGGCGCACGCCATCCAGCCGCGTCCATCGAGGCGCGTGACAGGCAAGGTCTTGCCGCCGCTGGCCGGGTGCAGCCACTGGTACCAGCCCCAGAACGAGACGCTGATAAACAGCAGTTGCAAGGCCATGTCGCCATACAGGCGCGATTCGAAAAACACGAAACCGTAGGCGGCCGAGGAAATGATGGCGAACAGCCACGCCCAGTGATTCTGGCGGATGTTCAGCGCAACGGTTGTCAATGCCAGGACAAAGGAAATCAGTTCAAGCGGCGTGGTGGCAAAACCCAGCAGGAGAAGCGTATCGTTCATGGGAATCGTGATGAGGCTGGTGGTGCAGTATGCAATACCAGCCATGAATAAGCAAGATTGCCCGCACCGCCGCAGCCCTTCCCTACTCAGGCAAAGCCTCCCTTGACGGCGCGCGCCAGCGTACGCCGCACGATCAGCTTGTGAAATGGCCGGATCACCAGGATGTAAGTACGCCCTATCCAGTTATGGCAATGCACGACGGTGGAAAAGGTGACGCTGCCATGCAGCCCCGCGTCCCGGTTGCGCAGCACGGACAAACGGAAGTCCAGGTGGCTATCGTCCTCGCCCACGATGATTTCATCATCGCTGACGGCAAAGATGCGGAAGATGCCGATGCGTCCATCAGGCTTGGCCGCCAGCTGTCTTGCCGTCTTGATGCCGAAGGGCGAGACTATCGTGTCGCGCACCGCCAGCAGCCACTGCGCCCAGCGCGGTTGGCTGCACAGCACCACACGCGCCAGGGCCTGCATATCCATCTGCCGTACACCAGCGCTGGGCAGGCCGACGGCATACGCGTCGGCCAGGTTGCTGCCCGGATACAATAGGGCGATGCTGGCGCCTGGCGGCAAGGCCACGGCGCGTACCACGTTGCTTATCTCTTGCATGTGCTCTCCATGTGTTCAGTGATAACATGGCCATCATACACGACAATGTGAACAGCGATAACATCGAATGACAAGCACAAGTACTTACCATCACGGCAACCTGCGCGACACCCTGGTCGCCGCCACCATCGCCCAACTGGCGCAGCAAAGCGACGCCACCATTTCCCTGCGCGAACTGGCGCGCACGGTGGGCGTGTCGATCGCCGCCGTGTACCGCCACTTCCCCAGCAAGGAAGCCTTGCTGGCCGACGTGGCGGCAGCCGGTTTCGCCAGCCTGATCGCCAAATGGGAGGCAGAACTGCCGCCGCAGGGCAGCCTGCCATCCGAACAGCGTTTTCAGCTGCTGGGCCAGCAATACATCGAATTTGCCCTGGCCGCTCCGGCCCACTACCGGCTGATGTTCGAACACCAGAACGTGCGCCAGTTCCCCGCCCTGCTGGAAGCGGCGCAAGCGTGCTTCCAGTACGTGCTGCAGACGGCCGGCGCGGCCGTGCGCGAAGCGGGCCTCGACCCGCGCTGGGACAAGGCCGCCGCCAGCGCCGGCTGGTCGCTGGGCCATGGCTACGTGATGCTGCTGCTGAGTGGCCGCCTGGCCATGGCGGACGGCGGCAACGATTTGTCGCCGGCGATGGTGCCGCGCTTTTTCCAGTTGCCGGTGGAGGCGTTGCGGCAGGCTGCCTTGCCAGGCGGGACAACCGCAATCAAGTCAGATTGACCCAGTGATCGGCGAGTGCCAACGTCAGGAACTTTCATGCACAACATATCGATAGACACGCTCTCGGTGACCGCCAGGCAATGCATTGCCGTAAGCTGCCTGCAACGCTTTTGCCAGCGCTTTGACATTCACCATCCGGCGCTGTCCGCATTCGCCGAACACGTGTGGAAAGTGGCGCAGATCGCGCCTGGGGATTTTTCGGCATGGGAGCATGGTTTTGCTTCCCTGGCGGTGACCGGCATGGGCGACCCCTGGCCGGATGACATCCGCCTGGCCATGCCCGGGCACCTGCTCGGCACGCTGGAGCAGCTTGTCGGGCATGTGCTGGAAACGAGCGCCTGCACCTGGTATGGCGATGACCTTCCGGCAAGCCGGCGGCAGCTGGAAGCCGTCCTTGATATCTGCGCCAGGCACGGCGTGGCGGCGCCACCGCTTGCGCACTATGTGCAGCACGATGCGGCGCTGCGCGGCGGCTGGGGGCCGATGCTGACGGACGCGGAAGTCAGGCGCTGGCAGGCCCTGCTATAGCGCGTGGCCTGCAATGGCGGCGGAGGCTCACGCCGGCAGGCCCTGGCGCACCTGGTCGAGCAGCCGCTCCTCTTCCTCCGTATCCGCATCGATCTGCGTGACCACGGTCCAGAATTGCGGGCAGGTCCTGATCTGCTCGAAAGCCTGGCTCGTTTCAAGCCGCACCATGGTTTTCCTCAGGCTGTGCAGATAGCCCTCCTCGATGGCATCGAGCAGTTCGTCATCGGCAGCGTCGATCAGCTCGAGCAGCGCGCCTTCGATCCTGGCATACCCCTCCTCCCACAGCTGGCCGATTTCCGGCACGTCGACTTCGATGCACTCGTTCGACCAGTCCGGCGGATAGTAATCGCGCTCCCTGCTCCCGGGATCAGTGTTAAGGCTCAGCGAAAGGGATGGGAACGATACGGCGTTGAAGGCAAAGGCGGAAAATGCCTGATCCTTGAATGGGGACGCGCCCAGCAAGGCCAGCGACGCGCTGGCCAGCTTGAAGCAGGTTTCTTCCACGTCGTAGGCAGTTTCAAATGTCTGCCAATCAAGGGGCAAAGCGGGAGTCGTGGGCATGGCGGGCCTGTCGAAAAAATACGGGTGGAAAGTGAGAGGAATTATACGTGGCACAGCCGAGACAGCAGGCGCTGGCCGTGCTTACGGTGCGGCCGATGCGGAGACCATAAACCGGCGAGTCGCCAATTCCCCACCCTGCAGGAAACGGCGCAAGCGTACTTCCAGTACGTGCGGCAGATAGCCGGCGCGGCCGCGCGCGAAGCAGACCTCAATGCGCGCTGGGACAAGGCCGCCGCCAGCGCCGACTGGTCGCTGGGCCACGTCTACGTGATGCTACTGAGCGGCCGCCTGGTCATAGCAGAGAGCGGCGAGGATTTGTCGCCAGCGATGGTGCCGTGCTTTTTTCAGCTACCGGTGGAGGCGTTACCGCAGGCGAAAAATAAAGCGAGACAAGAATAATTAAATCAGACAAAATTAGTGATCTAATGCGCGGTGAATGCCATTTCCGTTTTCACAGAAGCTGCAGCTCATTGAAAAAATATTTTGGAGAGATAGAAGTCTGTGTTCGCAGCATAAAAATACTTATCTGCAGCCCAGAGTTGCCAACTCACAATCCAATGTACAACGAAAAATTCTAAATTTGAGGAAATATGATTTTTACGATTGGACAAAAAAGAAGCAGTATTTTTCTTGTGGTAGGCGCGATCTCTAGTGCTGCCGTGGCTTTTGTCTTTGGTGTTTTCGTAGGTAATACTCTACCCGGACCAAACATGTTTTCACAAGACACTTTGTCTTCATGGGTGACTGCTGCCGCCACAGTTATGATAACTGTACTGACCTTCATCCTTGCGGTTGAGACGTGGCGACTGCGTTCTGCACAATCCGCTCAGATTGCAAATTTGCATCGCGAAAGTATTCAGCCAAGCGTTTCGCTTTCTCTCAGTGAGAACCCTGCTGGAATCCATTTCATGGACGCGAAGGTTGTGAACATGGGCAAGGGGATCGCAAAAAACATAAAATTTTCGTTCAAAGATAGAAACGGCTCATCAGCTACAGATGCAACTGAACCGATTATCAAACCCTTCAAGAAGCTTGCAATGTTTGCACATGGCATCGAGTCATTAGGTTCAGGGCAAGAATTGTCGAGCTTTGTATTTAGTTTTTTGGATCTACAGTCGGAAATAGGCCAAGAAATTTTCTCCCCCTACTTGAACGTAGTAATCAGCTATGAAGATGTGGAAGAACATTATTATACAAATACCTTCACCGTTGATTTCATCCAATTCAAAGGCATGAGCAAGCTGGGAAATAGTCCAATCGAAGAAATCTCAAAGGAAATTCAGAAATTTCGAAAAATATTTGAAAAAATCAGCAATTCAAATAACCGTCTGGGCATTGACGTCTATGATTCTCAGGATAGGAAAACAGAGGCGGAAAAAATTCAGACTTGGATAGAAGAACAAAGACTGCGAAATTCAACCTAACTACAAAGAAGCTGGAGGCTCGCAATGGGATCGAACGCGTAAGCTCGCTTTCTCCGTAACCAATTAGCCATCATCCGATACTACGCAGGAATTCAGCTACACCTTTTCACTTTCGCAGCTTGCCCCACGTTGCAGCCCATAAAAAAACCGCATCCCCAAAACAGGCGGATGCGGCTTTGCGCTAGCGCAAGCTAAAGCTTATTTCTTGGCGGCTTTCACTGGCTTCGGATACTTGATGGTCATTTCCTGCAGCAAGTTATCCGCATGGTCCACTTCCTTCATCACCCACAGCATGTAGCGGATGTCGAGGTGAATGGCGCGCGTGATGGCCGTGTCGAAGTACCAGTCCTTGGTGATCGATTCATACGTCGAATCGAAGTTCAGGCCGATCAATTCACCGCGCTTGTTCATCACGGCCGAGCCGGAATTGCCGCCCGTGGTGTCGGCGCTGGTGAGGAAGTTGACGGGCACCGTGCCCAGCACCGGATCGCGGAACTGGCCGTAGCGTTTTTGCTTGACGGCGTCAATCAGGCCTTGCGGCGCTTCGAACGGGGCCTTGCCCGTGACTTTCTCGACGATGCCTTCCACGGTCGTGAACGGTCCCTTGGTGATGCCATCGCGCGGCGAGTACGGCGATACCGTGCCATACGTGACGCGCAGGGTCGAGTTGGCGTCAGGATAGACCGGTTTGCCTTGCGACTTTTTCCAGGCAATCACGGCTTGCATATATTGCGGAATCACGCGTTCCAGGTTGCCGTCGATTTCCTTGCGGCGCTCTTCCAGTGCCGCTTCGACGGGCTGCAGCTTGATGGCCAGCGCCATGAAGGCGTCGTCGGACTGGGCAACAGCGGCCTGGTCCTTCTCCAGCCAGGCCAGGCGCTTGGCCGTGTCAGCCAGTTGCGTCTGCTGGTACAGGGCCGCCACGGCAGCTGGCGCCGGCAGCAGCGCGTCCAGGCCTTGCGGATGGCTCTTCGCCGCCAGTTGCGCGTAGCGCTTCAGACCGGCTTCAAAACGCGCCTGGTCGACCTTGTTGACATACGACTGTTCCAGGCGGGCCAGACGGGCCTTGATGAAAGCCAGGTCGCGCTGCTGGAAGCCCGATTCGCGCTCGGCATCCGCCTTCTGGCGCTCCAGCGACAAACGGTAGAGGGTGCGCGCGCTTTTCAGCAAGTCGCTGTTGGTGGCCACGCTCCAGGCGAACTCTTCTTCGCTCAAGGCCATGTCGCTGGCGATCGCCGCGTCCAGTTCGGCCAGCAGGGTCGGCGACACGTTCGGCTGTTTCGCATACCAGGCGCGGAACTCGGCATCCTGCACGTCCTTGATGGCGGCGATGTCCTTGCGCGCGAAACCATCGAGCAAGCCCTGGGTTTTCTTCAGCACGTTGTTGATGCTTTTCACCACGCTCGCATAGCGCACGGCAGCGGCCGCGTCGCCATTCGTGGTGTCAGCCATCACGGCCAGGTCGGCTTGCAGTTCCGACACTTTCAGGGGGAAGGCCGTATCGCGTGCGAAGCGGATTTCCGCCGGCAGCTTGTAGCGGCTGGTGCGGCCGGGGTAGCCCGCCAGCAAGATGCCGTCACCGGCTTTCAAGCCTTCGGCCGAGACCACCAGGAAATCCTTCGATTTGTACGGCACGTTGTCGGGCGACGGGTCGGCCGGACGGCCATCCTTGCCCACGTAGGCGCGCAGAAACGAATAATCGCCCGTGTGGCGCGGCCATTCGTAGTTGTCGATATCGCCGCCGAAGTTGCCGATCTTGTCCGATGGTGCGTACACGAGGCGCACGTCGCGTATCATCATCTGGCGGATGCGGTAGTACTCGAGGCCGCGGTGGAAGGCGGGCACGGAGCAGCGGTACATCTTGTCCGTTTCGCATTCGGCGATCAGGTCCTTGATGCGCTTTTCCACGGCTTCGTGGCGCGCGCGGCCGCTCATGTCGGCCGTCAAGCCTTTCAAGACGCGGTCGCTGACGTTCTCCACCTTGTCCGTCACATACACGAGGCTGTTCGGACCGCCCGGCAGCTCTGCGGCGCGCGTCTTGGCCAGGAAGCCGTTGGTGATGTAATTGTGTTCCGGCGTGGAATTGCGCTGCACGGCGCCATACGCGCAATGGTGGTTCGTCACCACCAGGCCGGCGTCGGAAACGAAAGCGGCCGAGCAGCCGCCCAGCGACACAATGGCGCTCATCGGGTGCTTGCTCAGGTCTGCCAGTTTTTCTGCAGGAATTTCGATACCGACCCGTTTCAGTTCGGCTTTCAGCTGTGGCAGCTGGTGTGGTTGCCACTGCCCTTCGTCGGCGTGTGCGCCGGCGAACGCGCCCAACAAGGCGACTGGTAAAACGATTGTTTTGAACAAGATATGCCCCTCCATAAATAGCAGGCGAAAGTATAGCCTGTCCAGGCGGCATGAGTCGGCAAAAATTAACCCATTGCAATTTCTGTATCAGGCGGCCGGCCGCCCCGTCCCCTGCAGGGGAATCTGCAGGGCCAGGCGGCAACCGGCGCCCGATGCCGGCATGCCGACCTCGAATTGCCCGCCCAGCGCCGTCACCCGCTCGGCGATGCCGATCAGGCCGAAGCACTGCTTCTTGCGCTGCTGCTGCGGCGTGATGCCGATGCCGTTGTCGCTGATGGCCATATACACGGCGCAGGCATCCGAGCTGAGTTCGATCTCCACCTGGCTGGCCTGGGCATGGCGCATGACGTTGCTGAGCGCTTCCTGCACGATGCGGAACAGCACGATCTCGACCTGGCTGCCGATGGAGGAAAACAATGCCTCGTCGCGTATCAGCAGCTGGCAAGCGATGCCGCTACGCTTGCGGAAGTCGCCCACCTGCCACTCGATGGCCGCTTGCAGGCCAAGGTCCAGCGCCATCGGGCGCAGCTCGTTCATGATGCCGCGCACGCTCTTGATGGTGGTGTCGACGTTGCTGAGCACGGCGCCGACGCGGCGGTGCAGACGTGGATGGGAACCTTCCGTGCGCGCGCTGAGCATGGAAATATCGATGCGCAGCGCCAGCAGGTTTTGCCCCAGCTCATCGTGGATATCGCGCGAGATACGCTTGCGCTCGTCCTCCTTGGCCGTTTCCAGGTGCAGCGCCAACTGGCGCAGCTGCGCATGCGACTGGCGCAGGGCGCCATCCATCAGCTTGCGTTCGGTGATATCCGTATGCGCCACCACCACGCGCAGCGGCCCTTCGCCGAGAAAGCGGCTGATCCTGGCCTGCGACCAGCGGGGGCCGGCGCGCGTGGCAAACTCATACTCGAGCGCAAACGTGTCCGCATTGCCGGCAATGACGGCGCGGATGCCGGCGGCCAGCTCGCGCCCGGCGCTGCGCTGCCAGCGCGGGTCCAGCTCGCAAAACTCCAGGTAATTCTGCGGTTTTTGCATCTGCCCGACAAAATCCAGGCACGCCTGGTTGGCATGCGCGACGCGGCCCGCCCGGTCCAGCACCAGCACGCGGTCCGTCAATGAATCGATGGTGGCGTGAAAGAAGCGCTCGGCATCGCGCAAGGCTTCCTGCGCCCGCTCGCGCTGGTGCACTTCCAGCTGCAGATGCTGGTTGGCCCGCAGCAATTCGGCCGTGCGGTCGACCACCCGCTGGTCCAGCTCGCGGTGCAGCTCGCGCAAGTCCGCCTCGGCCAGCTTGCGCTCGGTGATGTCGGAAAACACGCCGACAAAATGGCTGATCGCGCCATCCGGGCTGCGCATGGGCGTGATCGACAGCGACTCGACGAAGCGCTCGCCATTCTTGCGACGGTTCACCAGTTCGCCATACCAGCTGCCATCCTGGTGCAGGCTGCGCCACATGGCTTCATAGAAATGCGGCAAATGCGTGCCGCCGCCGAGGAAGGACGGATCGCGGCCGATGGCTTCCTCCGCCTGGTAGCCGGTAATGGTGGTGAAAGCGGGATTGACGGAAATGATGCGGTTGGCGCTGTCCGTCACCAGCACGCCTTCGCGGATACTGTCGAGTATCACAAAAGCGCGCCGCAAGGCCGATTCGCGCGCGTGCTCGTCGCCCAGGTCCGTCACCACCATGCGCGCCGTGGCGCTGTCCGCATCGTAATTGGCTTCGATGCGCACCATGCCGCTCATGCCACCCGCTTCGCCTTCGAACAATTGCGCTTCAAGCACCTGGCGCGCACCGTTGGTAAAGACCGCATCGAGGAAGCGGCGGAAGTCCCCTTGCGCCTGCGGCGCAACGAATTGCTCGAAACGCCGTCCCAACAGCCGGTTCTTGTCGCGCTGCAGCAAGCCGCAGGCCGCTACGTTGACGCGTGTGATGACACCCCCGCGCGCCAGCGAGAAATAGCTGACGGGCGCCTGCTCATACAGCTGCGCATAACGGTCGCGGCTGCTTTCAAATTCATTCTTCAGCTGCTCCAGTTCGGCCAGGGCCGCGCTCTGCATTTCCAGCTCGATCTGGCTGACCTGCAGCTCATGCAGCTGGCGCATCACGTCTTCATTCGACTGCGGCGGCGCTACGGGCTGGCGCTGCTGCGCTGCCAATTGCCCGGCCTGCTCTCGCAATCTGGCCGGCCCGCTCTCCTCGTCGAATGGTTCGCTCATGACGCGCTCTCTCCTGCTTTCCCGTCTGCTACGGCGCCGGCCTGGATCTGGCGCAGCTGGGCTTCCAGTACCTTTGACTCGGTAATGTTAATAAAGGTCACGACCACGCCATCAATGACATTTTCCACCGTGCGGTACGGCATGATGCGCACGTTGTACCAGCGCCCGTTCTTGGTCTGCACCTGCCGCTCGCAAAACACCAGGCTGCGGATGACCTCCAGCGCGTCCACTTCCAGGTTCGGGTAGGCGAGGTCGTTGACGATGTCGCTGAGCGGACGGCGCAAGTCCGTCTGGATCAGCTTGTAGATTTGCGTGGCCGGCGCCGTGAAGCGGCGGATGCGCAGCTCGCTGTCGAGGAAAATGGTGGCGATATCGGTACTATTGAGCAGATTTTTCATGTCGCTGTTGACCAGCGACAAATCGTCGACCTTCGATTGCAGCTCCGCATTAACCGTGTACAGTTCTTCGTTCAACGACTGCATTTCTTCCTTCGACGTGGTCAGCTCTTCGTTCGCCGATTGCAGCTCTTCATTGGTCGATTGCAATTCCTCGTTGGCCGATTTGAGTTCTTCGCGCGAGGTCTGCATTTCATCGCGCACGGCCTGGATTTCATTGCGTGCCTGGATCAGCTGCTGTTCCAGTTCCAGCACCTTGGGATTCAGCGAGCGGCCCCGGCGCGGGGTGGCGGCCAGCGGCACGCTGGCAAACGTCACGAAGAGCATGCCGCGCAGCGCTTCGGGCTGGCGCAAGGCTTCCGCCGTCAAATCCACGCCCTGCGCCTGCCCTGCGTGATCCTTGAGCAGCAAGCCTTTCAGGCGTACCAGGCTGTCGCTTTGCAGCGCCTGCTTGATCAGGCCCGCCAGCTCGTAACGCAGGCCATCGCGCGCCATGGCGTGGATATTCCAGTTGGCCTTGCCTGCCGCCGGCTCCAGGAAGGCGCCCGTGCGCCCGTTGATATACAGGATGTCCCCATCCTGGTTCAGCAGCACGGCCGCAGGCGAATATTTCTGGAGCAATAATTGCTCGACATGGGATTGGATTTTTCCAGTCATGCTGACTTCTCTCGTGTCGCTGGGGGTAGGAGGAGTGGCCGACGATACCTTCGTGGGGAAGTACGTCAGCAAGCGCTGGCGCGCCAGGTTGTCGAGCCGGCGGTACAGCCGGGTCGACGTCGTCAGCGGCGCGAACAGCTCGGAAAAATGTCCGGGCGTGTCGGCGCTGCCCAACAGCAAAACGCCGTCGCGGTTCAAGGCGTAATGAAACAGGGGAATCAAACGCTGCTGCAACTTGGCATTGAGGTAGATCAACAGGTTGCGGCAGCACAGGATATCGAGCTTGGTAAACGGCGGATCGGAAATGATGTTTTGCTGGGCAAAGATGATCATGTTGCGGATCTCTTTCCTGACCAGGTAATCGGTCTTGTCCTGCAAGAAAAACCGTTCCAGGCGCTCGGCCGACACATCGCTGCTGATCGTTGGCGGAAACCGGCCCTGGCGCGCGCGGTCGATGGCGTCGGCCGACAGGTCGGTGGCAAAAATCTGCAGGCTGTACTTCGATGGCGGGTTGCTGCCGGCCACCACTTCATGGAAGACCATGGCCAGCGAATACGCTTCCTCTCCCGTGGAACAGGCAGGAATCCAGGCCTTGAAGGCGCGCCCTTCCGGGTGGGCCGCCAGCATTTGCGGCAAGACCACCATTTTCAGGTATTCCCACACTTTCGGATCGCGGAAAAAATTCGTCACGCCGATCAGCAATTCCTTGAACAGCAGGTCGATTTCCACGCGATTGTTGCGCAGATAGGGAATGTACTCTTCCATCGATGTCATCTGGTACAAGCTCATGCGGCGCTCGATGCGGCGCAGGACCGTATTGACCTTGTAGTCCGAGAAGCTGTTGCCCGTATGTTCGGCCAGCAAGGCGACAATTTCCTGCAAAGAATTGCGTCCGCTCGGCTCCTTGCCCGGCAATTCCAGGAAACTGCTGCGAAACAGGTAACTGATGATCTTTTCCGGCATCTTGTCGGGAAAATCGACGAGGTCCACGGCGTCGGCGGCAATGGCGCTTTGCGGCATCATGTCGAACTTGGCCGTATCGGGATGCTGGGCCAGGGTCAGGCCACCGGCCTGCTTGATGGCCTGCAAGCCGCGCGTGCCGTCGCTGCCCATGCCCGACAGGATCACGCCCACGGCCAGTTCGCCCAGCTCGACCGCCAGACTCTCAAAGAAGGCATTGATGGGCAAGCGGTGTCCGCGCAACTGCAGCGGTTCGCTGAGCAGGAAACGGCCCTTCGACAGGCCGAGGTCGGCATTCGACGGAATCACATAGATATGGTTGGGCCGCAATGACGCCTGGTGCGTGATTTCCGTGACGGGTATGCTGGTGGCCCGCTGCAGCAGTTCCGGCAACAGGGCTTTTTGCGTGGGATCAAGGTGCTGGATCACCACATAGGCGATGCCGCTTTCCAGCGGCACATGGGTCAGGAAAGCGACAATAGGGTCGAGTCCGCCAGCGGAAGCGCCAATGGCCACCACCGGAAAACCGATGGTGGGCGCTTCAGGAACAGTAGGCAGGCTGACCAGACTGGTTTTGCTGCGTTTGCGGGTTATCATCGTCTGCTAGAAACCAGCCTCGGCAAACCTTGCCATAGCCAGCAATTGATAATCTTGCATTCTAGCACTCAAGATGCGCCGCAAAACGCAAATTTGGCGCAGGGATTTGCCCTGCGCCAGCCTGCCCTTTACTCCCGCCCTCTACTGCGTCTGCGGCACATGCCAGCCGCCGCCCAGCGACTGGATCAGGGCCACGGCCGTCGTCTGGCGGTCCGCCTGCGCCTGCACCAGCGAACGGCGCGCCGACAGGGCCGTCACCTGCGCCGTCACCACGTCCGTATAGCCGACCTGGCCCGCGTTGTAGCGGTTCAGCATCTGCTGCTCGACCTGGTCGGCCGCCGATGACGCCTGCTGGCGCAAGGCCAGCTGCTCGGCCAGCGCGCGCGTGGCCGACAACTGGTCTTCCACGGCGCCAAAGGCGGACAGCACCGTCTGGCGGTAGCGCGCCACAGCCGCCTCATGCCCCGCCTTGGCCGCATCCACGCTGGCCGTCGTGGCGCCCGCGTTGAACAGGGTTTGCGCGGCCGACACGCCCAGCGACCACAGGCTCGACGATGCATTGAACAGGTCGCCCACCTTGCTGGCGCCGGAACCGTAGGAACCCGTCAGGTTCAGGCTCGGGTAATACGCGGAACGGGCGATGCCGATCTGCTCGTTGGCCACGGCCACCCTGCGCTCGGCGGCGGCGATGTCGGGACGGCGCTGCAGCAGGGTCGATGGCACGCCCAGCGGCACGTCCGGCACGGTCAGGGTCCACGGCGCCACGGCCAGGCTGAAGTCGGATGGTGCCTTGCCCAGCAGGATGGCAATCGCGTGTTCGAGCTGGGCGCGCGCGCGCGTCTGGCTGGACAAATCGATCTGCGCATTGGCCAGCTGCGTCTGCGCCTGCAGCAAGTCGGACTTGGCGGCGATGCCGGAATTGAAGCGGTTGCCGGTAATCTCGAGCACGCGCTTGTAGCCGTCGATCGTGGAATTGAGCAGCGCGATCTGCGCATCGCTCTGGCGCAGCGAAAAATAATTGGTGGCCAGCTCGCCCTGCGCCGACAGGCGGGCGGCGGCCAGGTCCGCCGCGCTGGCCGCGGCACTGGCGTCCGCCCCCGATACGCCCGCGCGCAGGCGGCCCCAGATATCCGGTTCCCACGAGGCGCCGATGGCGGCCTTGAAGTTGTTGTTCGTCTGCTGCTCGCCCCCGCCGCCGGAACGGGCGCCGCTGCCCGTCAGGTTCACGGTGGGGAACAGCGAGGCGCGCTGTTCGCGCACCAGCGCGCGCGCCTGCTCGTAGGAGGCGATGGCGGCCGCCACGTTCTGGTTCGATACTTCAATGCTGTCGGCCAGCTGGTTCAGCTGCGCATCGCCGAACAGGGTCCACCACGGACCCCGTTCCAGCGTGTCGGCCGGCACGGCCGGCTGCCAGCCGGCCGCCTCCTTGAACGTTTGCGGCGCGGCGGCCGTCGGCGTTTCATACGTGGGACTGACGGCGCAGCCGGCCAGCAGGACAGCAGCGGCCAGCGCCAGCAGGTGGCGCGCGGGAACGGTCGATACGATAGGTTTTACTTGCTTCATGATTGTGTGCTCGGGTTATCTGGCCCAGGAATGCGGCTCAATTGCTGCTCGTCGGCGCTGCGCGTGCGCAGCTTGTCGAGCAGGATGTAGACCACCGGGGTGGTCAGCAATGTGAGTAACTGGCTGGCAATCAGGCCACCGATGATGGCGACCCCCAAGGGCTGGCGTAGCTCTGACCCCTCGCCGAAACCGATCGCCAGCGGCAAGGCGCCAAGCGCCGCCGCCAGGGTGGTCATCAGAATGGGGCGGAAACGCAGCAAACATGCCTCGCGCACCGCCTCCACAGCTGTCAGTCCGCGCGAACGCTCGGCCTCCAGCGCGAAGTCGATGATCAATATAGCATTTTTCTTGACGATACCGATCAACAGGAACACGCCGATCAGGGCGATGATGGAAAACTCCATGCGGAACATCAGCAATGCCAGCACGGCGCCCACCCCTGCCGACGGCAAGGTAGACAGCACGGTGATCGGGTGGATCAGGCTTTCGTACAGGATGCCCAGCACGATATAGATCACCACGATGGCGGCCAGGATCAGCAGCGGCTGCTCCTTGTTGCTGTCCTGCGCGCTCTTCGCCGAGCCCTGGAAGCTGCCGCGCACATTCACCGGCATGCCGATTTCCGACTCCGCCTGGGCCACGGCAGCCTGCCCGTCGCTGAGCGGATAGCCGTCGGCCAGGTTGAACGACACGGTGGTGGCCAGCTCCCCTCCCTGGTGGTTGATGGACGTCGCCGTCGAGCTTTCAGCAAAGCTGCTGAACGACGACAGCGGCACCATGCGCGCCAGGGTCGTGGACAAGGCCGAGCCGCTGGACGGGTCGCGCGCCGCCGTCGTGTTGGATGCCGTCGCGGCAACGCTGGTGGTGGCCGTGGCGGCACCGGTGGCCGTCGTGCCGGTGGCGGCGACGGCGGCCGCATTCGACGCCGGCACGTACACGGAGCGCAGCGCTTCCGGGCTTTGCGCATAGCGGGGCGCCACTTCCATGATCACGTGGTACTGGTTCAGCTCATCGTAGATGGTCGCCACCTGGCGCTGGCCGAAGCTGTTGTACAGCGCATTGTCGATATCCTTGACTTGCACGCCCAGCTGCGTGGCGCGGTCCTTGTCGATGCTGACAAAGGTTTCCACGCCGTTTTCCGCCTGGTCCGTGTCCACGTCGATCAGGGCCGGCTGCATCTTCATCTGGTCGGCCAGCTTGGCCGCCCATTTCTTCAAGTCCGCCTGGTTGTCGCTGATCAGGGTGTACTGGTAGGTCGAATTGCTGGAACGCCCGCCCATGCGCAAATCCTGCACGGGGTTGAGGAACAGCGAGATGCCCGTCACCTTGGCCAGCTGCGGACGCAGGCGCGCGATCACGGCCTGGCCCTTGTCCGTGCGCTGCGACGCGGGTTTCAGGTCGATGAACATGAAGCCGCCCCCTGCCCTGCCGCCACCCGTAAACCCGACGACGGTGGCGACGGCCGGATCGTCCTTGATGATGTCGACCAGCTGGCGCAATTTACTCTGCATGGCCTGGAACGAGATGCTCTGGTCGGCGCGCATGCCGCCGTTGATCTGGCCCGTATCCTGCTGCGGGAAGAAGCCCTTGGGCGCGGCCGCGAACAGGTACACGTTCAAGCCGACGACGAACACGAGGATCGTCATCACGAGCGCGGCGCTGGACAGGGCCCAGTCCAGGCAATGCTCGTACACTTTCAGCATGCGCTCGAAACCGCGTTCGAACCAGCGCGCGACAAGGCCCGGTGGCTTGTGCTGCTCGCCGCTTTTCAGCAGCCAGGCGCACATCATCGGCGTGGTCGTCAGCGAAATGACCAGCGAAATCATCACGGCGGCCGACAGGGTCACGGCAAATTCGCGGAACAGGCGCCCCACCTGCCCGCCCATGAACAGCAGCGGGATGAAGACGGCCACCAGCGACAGGCTGATCGACAGCACGGTAAAGCCCACTTCGCGCGCGCCCAGCAGGGCCGCCTTGAAGCGGTCCATACCCGCCTCGATGTGGCGCTGCGTGTTTTCCAGCACCACGATGGCATCGTCGACAACAAAGCCCGTGGCCACCGTGAGCGCCATCAGGGACAGGTTGTTCAGGGAAAAACCCAGTATGTACATCACGCCGAAGGTGCCCAGCAGGGAGACGATGGTGGCCACGGCCGGGATGATGGTGGCGCGCACGCTGCGCAAAAAGGCGCTGACCACCAGCACGACCAGCACGATGGAGAGGATCAGGGTGAACTCGATCTCGTGCAGCGAGGAGCGGATGGAGTTGGTGCTGTCGGACGCCACCTGCAGCTTGATGTCGCCCGGCAGCTGCGCCTGCAGTTGCGGCAGCAGCGCGCGCACGCCGTCCACCGTGGCGATGACGTTGGCGCCCGGCTGGCGCGTGATCAGCACGATGACGGCCGGATCGCCATTGAACAGGCCCAGGGTATTGTTGTTCTCCACGCCGTCGACCACTTCGGCCACGTCGTCGAGGCGGATGGCGGCGCCGTCGCGCCAGGCCACCACCAGGCTGCGGTAATCGGCGGCGCTGCGCCCGCCCGAAGCCGTCGTCGCGCCCGAATAGATCTGCAGGCTGCGCTCGTCGCCGGAAATCGCCCCTTTCGGGCGGTTGGCGTTGCTGGCCTGGATGGCCGCGCGCACGTCCTCCATCGACACGGCATAGTGATTGAGCTGGTACGGCAGCAGTTCCACGCGCACGGCCGGCAGCGAGCCGCCGCCCAGCTCCACGTCGCCCACGCCTTTGACTTGCGCCACCTTCTGCTGCACCAGGTTCGACACGGCATCGTAGATCTGGCCCGGCGTGCGCGTTTTCGACGTCAGCGCCAGGATGATCACGGGCGCGTCGGACGGATTGGCCTTGCGGTAGGTCGGGTTGCTGCGCAAGGTTGCTGGCAAGTCCACGCGCGAGGCGGCAATCGCGGCCTGCACTTCGCGCGCGGCCGAATCGATCTTGCGGTTCAAGTCAAACTGCAGGTTGATGCGCGCCGAGCCCGTGCCCGACGACGACGTCATCTCGTTCACGCCGGAGATCACGCCCAGGCGCCGTTCCAGCGGCGTGGCCACCGACGTGGCCATGGTCGCGGGACTGGCGCCGGGCAGGCTGGCGCTGACGGAAATGGTCGGATAATCGACCTGCGGCAGCGGCGAGACGGGCAGCACGAAAAAGGCGCCGATACCCGCCAGCGCGATGCCGATGGTCAGCAGCACGGTGGCGATGGGGCGCTTGACGAACGGTTCGGACAGGTTCACGCGGCGCTCCCCGCATTATCGGCCGGCTTGTCCAGGCTCACGCCACGTGTCTTTGAAGCGAAGCGCTGGCCCAGGCGGTCAAAGCCCAGGTAGATGACGGGCGTGGTAAACAGGGTCAGCACCTGGCTGACGATCAGGCCGCCGAAGATGGCCAGGCCCAGCGGACGGCGCAACTCGGCGCCCTCGCCCCAGCCCAGCATCAGCGGCACGGCCGCGAACAGCGCCGCCAGGGTCGTCATCAGGATGGGGCGGAAGCGCAGCAGCGCCGCCTGGTGGATGGCTTCCTGCGGGCTCTTGCCCTCGTCGCGCTCGGCCTCGATGGCGAAGTCGATCATCATGATGGCGTTCTTCTTGACGATGCCGATCAGGAGGATGATGCCGATGATGCCGATCACGCCCAGGTCCTGCCCGGAGAGCATCAGCGCCAGCAAGGCGCCCACGCCAGCCGACGGCAAGGTCGACAGGATCGTCAGCGGGTGGATGTAGCTTTCGTACAGCACGCCCAGCACGATATACACGCAGACGACGGCGGCCAGAATCAGCCACAGCTGGTTCGACAGCGAGTTTTCATACGCGCCGGCCGCGCCGAGGAAGGTCAGGGTCACCGATGGCGGCAAGGCGATATCCTTTGCGGCCTGGCGGATGGCGTCGACGGCACTGCCCAGCGCCACGCCCTGCGTCGTATCGAAGCCGAGTGTCGTGGCCGGATATTGCGCCACGTGCGTAATCTGCAGCGGCGCCTGTTTTTCGCTGACGCTGGCAAAGGCGGACAGCGGCGTCGACTTGCCGGAACCCGTGCGCACCTGCAGATCCGACAGGTCGGACGGCGTGGTGACGATGCCAGGCTGCGCTTCGAGGATCACGCGGTACTGGTTGGTTTCCGTGAAAATCGTCGAGATGATGCGCTGGCCGAAGGCGTTGTACAGCGCGTCGTCGACGGTAGCCGTGGTGACGGACATGCGCGCGGCGCTGTCGCGGTCAATCCCCACGGTGACGGCGGCGCCCGTGGCGCCCGCATCCGTGACGACATTGCGCAGCTGCGATTTTTCGCGCATGCGCGCGGCCAGCTTGCCGGCCCACTCGGTGACGGTGGCCGTGTCAGCCCCTTCGAGTGACACGCGGTACTGCGTCGGCCCCGATTCCGCATCGATGGTGAGATCCTGCGTCGGCTGCAGATACAGGGTCACGCCGGCCACCTTGGCCACGCGGTTGCGCAGGCGCTCCATGATGTCATCCTGGTTGCCGCTGCGCGGACGCTTCAGGTTGATCAGCATGCTGCCCGTATGCAGCATGGTGTTGTTGGCCGCATCCACGCCCACCAGGGAACTCAGGGTATCGACAGCGGGATCTTCCAGCAGCGCGCTGGCGGCAGCCTGCTGCAAGGCAGCCATGCGCTCGTACGAGACGGCTTGCGAAGTTTCGATGCGCGCCTTCAGCTGCCCCGTGTCCTGCGTGGGGAACAGTCCCTTCGGAATGGTGATATACAGGACGACGGTCAGCAGCAAGGTGGCCAGGGCCACCAGCAGGGTCAAGCCCTGGCGTTTCAGCACCCACACGAGCGCATGGTCGTACTGCACGATGACGCGGTCGAGGAAGGCCTGGATGCGCTGGCCCGTGGCGCTGACCTTTTCATCGGCGCGGCTTTTCAGCCAGCGCGCCGACATCATCGGCACCAGCGTGAGCGAGACCACGGCGGAAATCAGGATCGTGATGGCCAGGGTCATGGCAAATTCGCGGAACAGCCGGCCCACCACGTCGCCCATGAACAGCAGGGGAATCAGCACGGCGATCAGCGAGACCGTCAGCGAAATGATGGTAAAGCCGATCTGCGACGCGCCCTTCAGGGCGGCGGCCATCGGCGTCTCGCCCTCTTCGATGTAGCGGGCGATGTTTTCGATCATGACGATGGCGTCATCGACGACAAAGCCCGTGGCGATGGTCAGCGCCATCAGCGACAGGTTGTTCAGGCTGTAGCCGAGCAGATACATGACGCCGCAGGCGCCGATCAGCGAGATCGGCACGGACAGGCTGGCGATCACCGTGGCGCGCATGCTGTGCAGGAAGGCGAAGATCACCAGCACCACCAGCAGCACGGACAGCAGCAGTTCCATTTCCACGTGTTCGACGGAAGCGCGGATGCCCGTCGTGCGGTCGCTCAGCACGTCGAGCTTCATGGCCGCCGGCAGGCTGGCCTGCAAGTCCGGCAGCAGGGCCTTGATGGCGTCGACCGTCTTGATGACGTTGGCGCCGGGCTGGCGCTGCACGTTCAGGATGATGGCCGGCTGCTTGCCGGACCAGGCGCCCAGGCGCGTGTTTTCCGCACTGTCGACGACATTCGCCACGTCGGACAGGCGCACGGGCGCGCCATTTTTATACGTGATGATCAGGCGCTTGTAGTCTTCAGCCGTGACCAGCTGGTCATTGGCGTTGATGGTAAACGAGCGCGTGGGGCCGTCGAAACTGCCCTTGGCGCTGTTGACGTTGGCCGCCGCGATGGCCGTGCGCAGGCTGTCGAGGCCCAGGCCGTACGAGGCCAGCAATTTGGTGTCGCCCTGGATGCGCACGGCGGGACGCTGGCCACCCGACAGCGAGACGAGGCCCACGCCGTTGACCTGGCTGATCTTCAGCGCCAGGCGCGTGTTGACGATGTTCTGTACCTGCGTCAGCGGCATCGTGTCGGACGTGATGGCCAGGGTCAGCACAGGCGCGTCGGCCGGGTTGATCTTCGCGTACACGGGCGGCGCCGGCAAGTCCGTCGGCAGCAGCGAGCCGCCCGCGTTGATGGCCGCCTGCACTTCCTGCTCGGCCACGTCCAGGGTCTGGCCCAGGGTGAATTGCAGGGTGATGATGGAAACGCCGGCCGCGCTGGTGGAACTCATGCGCTGCAAACCCGACATCTGCCCGAACTGGCGCTCCAGCGGCGCCGTCACCGTCTGCCCCATGACTTCGGGACTGGCGCCCGGGTACAGGGTCTGCACCTGGATGGTGGGGAAGTCCACCTGCGGCAAGGCGGCCAGCGGCAGGAACTTGAAGCCGACCAGCCCCGCCAGCACGATGGCCAGCATCAGCAGCGCCGTGGCGACGGGGCGCTGGATGAATGGCGTCGATGGACTCATTGCGCTGCGCCCTTCGCGGGGGTTGCAGCCGGTGCACTGGCCGGCGCGGATGCCGAGGCCGATGCGCTGGCCGTGCCGTCAGCGTGCTGGCGGCGGTGGCGGCGTTCGCCGTTGGCTGCTCCCGCGCCACTGGCGCCGCCCATGGCAGGCTTGTCGCCCGCCAGGGTGACTTTCGCGCCTTCCTTCAGGCGGTCGGCGCCTTCCGTGATGACTTGTTCTCCCGCTTCCAGGCCGGCGCGGATTTCCACCATGTCGGTGGTGGCCTGGCCGCGCGTGACCATGCGCACGGTGACGGTTTTATCCGCTTTCAGCACGTAGACGAAGTCGCCGTTATTGCTGTGACGCAGGGCCGTCACGGGTACCAGCACGGCGCCCGTGATATTGCCCAGCTCCAGGCGCACGTTGACGAACTGGCTGGGGAACAGGGCCATCTTGTCATTCGTGTAGCGGGCCTTGGCGCGCACGGTGCCCGTCTGTACGTCGACCTGGTTGTCCAGCGCGCTCAAGCTGCCCTTGTCCAGGGTATGCGTGCGCGTGCGGTCCAGCGCCAGCGCCGCCAGGGCCGAACCCGAATTCAGGCGCTCCTGGATGGTCTGCACCTTATCCTGCGGCACGGAGAATTCCACGTCGATGGGCGAGAGCTGCGTCACCACCACCACGCCGCCCGTATCGCTGGTGCTCACCAGGTTGCCGATGTCGACCACCTTCAGGCCGGCGCGCCCGCTGATCGGCGACACCACCTTGGTATAGCCCAGGTTCAGCCGCGCCGTGCCTTCGGCCGCGCGGTCCGTCATGACGGTGCCTTCCAGCTGTTTCACCAGGGCGGCCTGCGTGTCGACGTCCTGGCGCGCGATGGAATCCTGGCCCAGCAGGGTTTGATAGCGCTTCAGGGTCAGGCGCGCGTTTTCCAATTGCGCTTCATCGCGCTGGCGCTGGCCCGTGGCCTGCATCAGCGCCATCTCGAACTGGGCCGGGTCGATCTGCGCCACCACCTGGCCCGCCTTGACCATGCCGCCTTCCTTGAATTTCAGCTCTTTCAAAATGCCCGACACTTGCGGGCGCACCGTCACGGTGGACGCGGCCGTCACCGTGCCCAGCGCATCGAGCACCACGGGCAAGTCGGACTTCACGGCCGTGGCTACGCCCACGGTGGTAGAGGGGCCGCCGCGGCGCCCGCCGGGGCCACCGGGGCCGCCGGCACCGCCAGGACCGCCCATGCCGGGGCCGCCCTGGGCGCTGGTGCCGGAGTGGGTCAGGTACCAGGCACCGCCCCCCAGCGCAGCCATCACGGCCAGCGCGATGACCGTGCCGACGATTTTCGAACGGCGGCTGCGCCGCGGGGTGTTGGGTGTTGTCTGCGAATCCATCGCTTATCCTTGTAGTGGCCGCTGGCACGGCGAGTCTGTGGCGCCGGCCGAGGTGGGACACACTCAGGCCGGACGACCGTTTTTCGGGGTTGTTTCGGTACAAAGCCGGGGGAGTCAAGAGCTGAAAGTCAGCTGAAAAAACATCGCTCCCTAGCGTGAAACGACTCTAGCATAGTCATGTAACTGTTTCATTTCTACTTGAAACAATTACACACAGCCAGGCAGGCATGGGAGGATCAGGCGGGCCGGCAGGCAGGCCGCCACTGTGGGGGAACGGTGGAAAAATCAGGCTTGCGGGGCGCCGCAGGCGGGCAACCGCGTGGCGAGGGCGACTCGCATGCAGATACAAACTCGCTACAAATCTCCCGCCAGCCGGCTTGACCTGGCGCCGCGCGGGGACGTTTGCGCTTACAACGTCATGCCGAGGATGACATCCTGATAGTCGGTGCGGCCCACGCGGAAGGTACGCCGGCCCACCTGCGCAAAGCCGCAGCGCATATAGAACGCCAGCGCATCGTGGTTTTCCGCGTACACGCCCAGCAGCACGCGCCCTGCCCCGCTGGCGCGCGCTTGGCTCAGCGCCGCCTGCATCAGGCGCTGGCCCACGCGCTGGCCCTGGAAGCGGTGCAGCAGGTAGATGCGCTTGATTTCCAGGTCGTCCGGCCGCGGGTCGGCCACCGGCAAGCCGGCGGGGCTGAGCACCAGGTAACCGACGGGCGCGCCACCGGGCGTGGCCTCGGCCAGCCACAAGCGCATGGCCGGCAGCGCCAGCCAGTCGCGGTACAGCTGCGCGTCGTGCTGGCGCTGGCAATGGGCGATGACGTCGGCGCCATCGAGGATGCCCGCGAAGGCTTCCAGGAAGGTGGCCTGCCCCACCAGCGCCAGCGCCTGTTCATCACCCTTGGCGCACGGCCGGATGGTGATCGCCGTGTCAATTTCTCCGCTCATGTCGCTTGCCATGCCTTGCTCCTCATCGCTGTCCTGCATATGAAACAAGCCGGGCGAAGCCGGCTTGGGTAGCTTGTCTATGCTGGTGTTACTTGCCGCCCAGGGGCACTTCGCACAGGCAGTGCGTGAGGGCCATGAACGGTTTGTGCTCGCGCGTGATGCCCGACAGCCAGCTCAGCTCCTGCGCCATGCCCAGCGCCGCGTCGGCCGGCAAGCCGGTCGTGGCCAGGCCCAGCTTCACGTGTTCGCCCAGCCCCAGTGTGGCCATGGCCCTGGAGCCGAACATGCCGATCAGGCGGTCCACGTTCGACGTTTCCTGCTCCAGGTACGTCACGCGGTAGTCGGTGCCCAGGTTGGCGCGCTTGGCCGCCGAGGCCAGCGCATCGCCATAGCTGCCGATGCGGTCGACCAGGTTGCGCTCCTTGGCCTGCAAGCCCGTCCAGACGCGGCCCTGCGCCACTTCATCGATCTTTTCCGGCGTCGTCTTGCGCGCCTTGGCGGCCAGGTTCAGGAAGTCGCCATACACGTGGTTGATCGAACCCTGGATCACTTGCGCAAAGCGGGGGTCGAGCGGACGCAACGGGTTGCCCGCGTCGGCCAGCCAGGTGGTCGGCGAGCCGGCCGTGTGGATGCCCAGCTTTTCCACCACCTTGTCGGCCGTCGGCAGAATCGCGAACACGCCGATGGAACCCGTGATGGTGGCCGCGTCGGCGATCACTTCATCGGACGAGGTGCTGATCCAGTAGCCGCCCGAAGCGGCCACGTTGCCCATCGAGACGACCACCGGTTTACCGGCGGCACGCGTCAGCTCCAGTTCGCGGCGGATCAATTCCGAGCCGAAGGCGCTGCCGCCCGGCGAATCGACGCGCAGCACGACGGCCTTGATCGATTTGTCTTCGCGTGCCTGGCGGATCAGGCGTGAGGTGGACAGGCCGCCGATGGAACCCGGTGCCGCGATGCCATCGCCGATTTCACCGGAAGCGATGACCACGCCGACGGCGTCGCCGATGTGCACGGGGCGCAGGCGCGCCAGGTAATCGGCATAGTTCACCTGGCGGAAATTCGTGCCTTCCGTGTTCTTGGCGCCGCGCGCCATCATGAACTGGCGCAGTTCATCGCGCGTTTTCAGGCCGTCGACCAGCTTGGCGTCCAGCGACAGCTTGCCCAGGTCGCCACCGGCCGCCGTCATCAGCGCTGGCAACGCATCGATCGATTGCATGATGGCGCCGGCCGGCAGCTTGCGCGCCTTTTCCACGTCCGTCGTATAGGTGGTCCACAGGCCATTGTTCAGGTAACGGTCCGCTTCGGCCGCCGCTTCGGACGGGCCGTTGGCGATGAAAGGCTCGGCCGCGCTTTTATACGTGCCCACTTTCAGCAGGTTCACCGTCACGCCCACTTTGTCGAGCGCGTCGCGGTAGTAATTGCGGTAGCGGCCAAAGCCTTCCAGCATGACGCCGCCCATCGGGTGCAAGAATACCTCGTCGGCCTTGGCCGCCACCAGGTACTGGCGCTGGTTGTAGCTCGAACCCCAGGCCGTGACTTTCTTGCCCGTGGCGCGGAAGCGTTCCACGCCGGCCGCCACTTCGCGCAGCGAAGCGAGGCCGCCGCCCTGCAACTCGTCGAGCAGGATCACCATGGAGCCGATGTTCTTGTCCTTCGATGCCGTGTCGAGCACGGCCAGCACATCGCGCAGCTGCACGTTTTTCTTGACTTCGCCGCTGACATTGGCCAGCACCGCCTCGCGCACGCCGCCCGGGGTTTCCTCGACCAGCGGGCCTTGCAAGTCCAGCACCAGGGTGGTCTTTTCCGCCAGGGGCTTGGCGCCGCCGCCAAAGATGGCGATCAGGATGGCGATGACGATCAGCAGGAAAATCAGGTTGATGACCGCGCGGCGGGTGGCGTCCAGCGCGCGCCAGAATGCGCCAAAGCCGCGGCGCAGCGGCGGGAAGGGGTTGAGTGACATTGATGCTCCGTGAGGTTATGTACCTAAAGGAAATCAATATAGCTGAAAATGGCTGCGATCGTCTTGGGATTCGTCTTATTTTGACAAGTGTGCCGCGCTTTGGGCGCCCTGCCCTGGCGGCGTGGAAATGAGGAACAGGCCGCCCAGCACGAGGGAACCATTCAGTATCAGCAATTCCAGTCCGATGCGGTAATGCTCGAACAGCAGCGCCTGTTCCCCTTCGATCAGCGCGCACAGCAGCGGCCCGGCCACGGCCACCAAAGGCACCCAGCGGTCGCGCACGCCGCGCCGGCTGAGCAGGCCAAAAGCGAACAAGCCCAGCAGCGGACCATAGGTATAGCTGGCCAGCTTCAGGATCACGACTATCATGCTGGGATCATCGAGCCATTTGAAGGCCATGATCAGGATCAAAAACAGTGCGGCAAACCCCAAGTGCACGCGGCGGCGCCAGCGCATCTGCGCCGCCGGGCTCAAATCCTGCCTGCGTTGCACGCCGAGGATATCGATGCAGAAGGTGGACGTCAAGGCGGTGAGCGCCCCATCCACGCTGGGAAACAGGGCGGAAATGAGGGCGATGAAGAAGATCAGTTGCACCACGGCGGGGAAATGCCCGAGCACCACGGCGGGAAACAGTTTATCCCCTGTCGCGGTGACACCCGCCAGCGGCGCATACAGGTGCAGCAAGCCGCCGAGGAACAGGAACAGCAGCAGCACGCCGGTCAGCACCACGGTCAGGCTGAGCATGTTCTTTTGCGAATCGCGCAAGGTCCGCACGGAAATGTTCTTTTGCATCATTTCCTGGTCCATGCCCGTCATGGCGACCGTGATGAACATGCCGGCAAGGATATGCTTCCAGACATAGGCGGGACTGTCCGGGTCGGTGGTGAAGATGCGCGTGAGGCCTTGCGCGCGCATGCGCTCGAGGCTGTCGATGAGGGACAGGTCCATCTCGCGCAGCAAAAACACGCTACAAATCACGAGGCCCGCCAGCATGCACGCCGTTTGCAGGGTATCGGTCCAGACGATGGTCTTGACGCCCCCTTCATACGTGTACAACAGGATCAGCAGCAGCACGACGCACGACGTCAGCCAGAATGGCACGCCAAGGCTATCGAGAATGGTCGCTTGCAGGATATTGACCACCAGATACAACCGCGCCGTGGCGCCCAGCAGCCGCGACAGGATGAAAAACGCCGCCCCGCTCTGGTAGGAACGCCGCCCCAGGCGCAGTTCCAGGTAGCGGTAAATCGACGTGAGCTGCAGCCGGTAGTACAGCGGCAGCAAGATGAAGGTGATGGCCAGATAGCCCAGCACATAGCCGATCATCAGCTGGATATAGCCGAAACCGTTGCTCCCCACGGCGCCGGGCACGCTGATGAAGGTCACGCCCGTAAGCGTCGTCCCCACCATGCCGAAGGCCACCAGCATCCAGTTGCTGTCCTTGTTGCCGATGAAAAAACTGTCGTTGGTGGCATGGCGCGACGTGCGCCATGCCACGCCCAGCAGGATCAGGAAATACGCGAGGACGACGGCAAACAGGATGAGGGGGGACATGGGCGATGCGCTGGCGACAAAGGGGAACAGGGGCAGAAATATACAGCAAAGCCCCTGATTACGCCGGCGTCAGCAGCCGGTCGGTTTCACTTTCTCCACTTCCAGGCCGAACCACGGACGCAAGCGCGTGCCGATGACGTTGCCGAGAAAGGCGCAGACCAGCCACAGCCAGCCGTGCAGGCTGCCCGAGACGATGCCGCTGAAATACGCGCCGATATTGCAGCCGTAGGCCAGGCGCGCGCCGTAGCCGAGCAGCAAGCCGCCGACGATGGCGGCGATGATCGAGCGGCGCGGGATGCGCCATACGGGCGCATAGCGGCCGGCCAGCGCCGCCGCCAGCATGGCGCCCAGCACGATACCGATGTCCATCACGGAAGTCTTGTCTTGCGTCAACGGAGCGGCCAGGGCGGCGGCATTCGCCTTGGTCGACCAGTAGGCCCAGCTGGCCGTGTCGATGCCGACCACGGATGCGGCCTTGGCACCCCACAGGGCGAACGCGGACGTCACGCCCCACGGCTTGCCCGACAGCGCCAGGGTGGCGAAGTTCAGCACGACGAGCGCAACGGCGCCCGCCACCAGCGGCCAGGGGCCATGCAGCCAAGGTGATGCCTGTGCCGGGCGCAGGGGCGTGGCGACAAGCTTGCCATGGCGGCGCTTTTCCACCAGCACCGTGATGCCGGCGATCAGCGCGAAGACGATCCAGTTCAGCGCCAGCGCGGGCGCCAGGCCCAGGGTCGTGACGAGGGAAATCGGCTGGAGCTGCGGCAGCGCCGTCCAGAACGGCATGTGCGCCGTGCCGATCACGGAGCCGACAATGAAGGCGGCCAGGGTGATGAGCATGCGCGTGCTGCCGCCCCCCACCGTGTACAGGGTGCCGGACGCGCAACCGCCGCCCAGCTGCATGCCGATGCCGAAGATGAAGGCGCCGAAGATGACGGAAGTGCCGGCGGGAGAAACGAGGCCCGCGACGGGCGTGCCGAACAGGGTCCCGGCCGACAGCGCGGGGAAGAACAGCGCCACGCCCACGGCCAGCATCAGCATTTGCGCGCGCAAGCCGTCGCCGCGGCCATCGGCGATGAAGACGCGCCAGGCGGACGTAAAACCGAAGGCCGCGTGATACAGGGTGATGCCGAGCAAGGCGCCCACCACATACAGCGCGGCCTGGTTGATGCCGACCGTGTGCGCCAGGTACCACGCGCCGAGCAGGATGAGCACAAGCGCAACGCCCAGCGGTTTCGGATTGATGGCGGCGCGCAAGCGCAGGGGTGACGTTGCTGTATCGGACATGGGGAGAATGGGCCAGAGGAAGGTAAGCCCTATTCTCGCCCGTTTTGATGTTTTCTGCCAGAAACTTACTGTACAGGCCGGGCCGCCAGAAATTTAATGCCCCACCGCATGGATCGACTTTTCACCGCCAGCACGCACGGGGATGGGATAGCGCCGATCCATCCGGCCGCTCAAGGCCGTCAAGCCGAACGCGCCCAGCACGACGAGGGCACCGATCCAGCCCGTGTGCACGAGACCCAGGTGTTCGACGATCAAGCCGCCGCCCCAGGCGCCGCCGGCGATGCCCAGGTTGAAGGCGGCAATATTCAAGCCCGAAGCCACGTCGACGGCGCGGGGCGTGAAGTGCTCGGCTTGCTGCACGACATACACTTGCAGGCCAGCCACGTTACCGAAGGCCACGGCGCCCCATAGCAGCACGGTGATGACGACGAGCACGGGATGCGGCGCCGTGAAGGTCAACAGCAGCAAGACGGCCGCCAGCAGTAAAAAGATCAGTTTCAGGGCACTGACAGGGCCTTTCTTGTCGGCCAGCTTGCCGCCCCAGATATTGCCGAACGCCACGGACACGCCATACACGAGCATCACCACGCCCACGGCGCCCGCGCTGAAACCCGATACTTGCTGCAAAATCGGCGCCAAGTAGGTAAAGGCGATGAAGGAGCCGCCATAACCGACGGCCGTCATGGCATACACCAACAGCAGGCGCGGCTGGCCCAATACCTGCACTTGCTGCAGCAAGGACGCCGGTTTGCTGTGGGCGATATTCGATGGCACGTACAGCAGGCTGCCGATGAACGCCACGAGGCCCAGGGCCGAGACGGCGAGGAAGGTTTCGCGCCAGCCGAAATGCTGGCCAATGAAGGTGCCCAGCGGCACGCCCGTCACCAGGGCCACGGTCAGGCCCGTAAACATGATGGCAATCGCGCTGGCCGCCTTGTCCTTCGGCACCAGGGACGTGGCGATGGTCGAGCCGATGGAGAAGAACACGCCATGCGCCAGCCCCGTCAGGATGCGGGCGATGACGAGGGTTTCGTAGCCGGGCGATTTCCACGCCAGCAAATTACCCAAAGTAAACAAGACCATCAGGGACAATAACAATGTTTTGCGCGGGATCTTGCCCGTCAGGGCCGTCAGCACGGGCGCGCCGACGGCGACGCCCAGCGCATACAGGCTGACCAGCATGCCGGCCGATGGCAGGTTGACGCCCAGGTCCGCGGCGATGGTGGGCAACAGCCCGACGATGACAAACTCGGTGGTTCCGATGGCAAATGCGCTGAGGGTCAGCGCGAGCAAGGCAATGGGCATGGCAAACTCCGATAAATGATGTTGGCATGCAGTATCGGGGTTTTCTTTGTTTCGAAAAATACCTCATCAGACAGAAGATAATTGCGTACAGATCAACAATAGAGCGATCTGCTACACTGGCCGCATCCACACGGGATCACCACCATGAATTCAGAAAAACTGGCGCTGCTGGTCACGCGCGAAATGCCATATGGGAAATATCAGGGACGCTTGCTGGCCGACTTGCCGGGACACTACCTGGGCTGGTTCGCGCGCGAGGGCTTCCCCTCGGGCGAACTGGGCAGTCTGATTGCGCTGATGTACGAGCTCGACCACAACGATCTGCGCAGCTTGCTCGACCCCTTGCGCACGCGCAAGTCGCCGTGGCGGCCCGGGGAATAAGGCAGGCCTTAAAACTGGCGCACCTTCTTTGCCAGCATGGCGCTGAACTCGCCATTTTCCACCAGCTTTTGCAGCTCGCTGGCGCCACCGATGAGCACACCGTTGACAAAGACCATGGGAAACGTGGGCCAGCCCGTCCACATCTTGAGGGCATTGCGGCGATGCCACTGGTTCAAATAGCTGCCGTATTGCAGGTACTGGTAGGGCGTGCCCAGCACATCGAGGATCTTGCGCGCCTTGCGCGGAAACGGATTGAGCGCCATGCCGACCACCACCACCTGGTGCGCGGCGATGGCCGCCTGCACCTCGTGCACGATGTCCTTGTGTTTGCTGCCGATCAAGGGGCGGGCGGCGGAATGGATCTGGGCTTCGTCAAGGATGGCACGGGTCATGAAAGTCCTGGGATGAGTGGCACGTGGCGTGCGGATCACGCATTGTGCCATGCGCACTGCGTGGCGTGCGCTACACTGCGCCTCTTCTCTTCTTCACGTGAAATGTATGCCAGCAATCCACCCCATGCTTGAATGGCGCCGCACCCGCCGCCTGATCGGCTCGTTTCTGCTGGCGGCCAGCTGCGCCAGCGCCCACGCCGCGGCCGATCCTGGCCTCGAAAGCGGCTTGCTCCATGCGCTGCAGCTGAAAAAGGGCACCACGGAAAGAGTCGGCACCTCGGGCAAGGCCATCGCCGCCTACATGCGCGAAGGCTACATCGGCAAGCACCCCGACCAGCGCGCCGACTACACCGATTACTACCTGCTGAAAAAGCCCGCCAGCTTCATGGGGCATGAATTGGTGCTCATCGAGGAAGAATACATCACGCAATACATCGGCTGCTGTGTCAGCCCCGGCGCCGGCGTAACGGTGAAGGTGCGCGGCAACACGCAGAAGCTGCAAGCGTTCGCCCGCGCCCAGCGCTGCACCTTGACCGACCCTGTCGATGTGCAACATGCGCTGAACGACGTCGCCATCAAGACCCGGCTGCCGAAAGGCCATTACGCGTCATTGAGCTGCCGGGAACGCGATGCCGAGCGCGACGTGCCGTGAGCTGTGCCCTGGCCTGTCAGCATCCACGTGCGGAAGGGCAATATCCTGGCCTTACATGATGGTTGCCGTCGAATACGGCGACTGAGTATGCCAGCCCAGGCTCGCATACAATTTCGACCCATCTTCCGTTGCCACCAGCACCCGGCGCGCGCCGCCCGACCTTTGCCTGGCCGCCAGCGTGGCCATCAGCGCCCGCCCCAGCCCCCGACGCCGGTGGCCGGCTTCGGTGACGATGCGGTCAAACACAAAGACGCCCGCATATTCCACGGCATGGCCACTGGCAACAACAGCGCCATCGCCGGTCAGAATGCGCGCCGTCGTGATGGCCTGCGACGCCGTGACGTCAAGCAGGTACCCGGCCGGCAGAGCTGGCGCCTGCAGCCTGCCTTCATGCGTCATGAAGAACCCTCCGGGTAGTAATTGCCATCGATCCGGCAAGAGGCGGAGCAATTGTTCTCCAGAGCCACACATCTTGATGAAAATATGCGGATGGTCAATCGAGGCCGCCAGCACGCTGATGCCTGGCACAGGTCCCGAAAAAACATGGCGCCGGATTTCACCTGGCAAGCCCGTATCGACGCGCCACCCGCCGTGATCCGGCACGGGCAACGCCAAGCCACGGGCAATCGAACGTGCAGCCAGCCAGGCAGCAAGAAGGCCAGACTCAAGCAGACGCGAATTTTCTTGCTCACCCATCATTCGGCTCCCACATTCATCCTGCTGATTATCCCGGAACGCAGGCGGCGGCTACCCGCGGATCGCATTCAAAACAGCTCGTCGAGCAGCAAGTGATATTGCAGCTTGCCTTGATCGGCATCAAGGATCCCATATTGCCGCAACAACCTTTGCTGTAGCGAGGCGTCCAACTCACCGAGACCACGCCAGGCGATGGCCAGGTCCTGATAGCGGTCGGCGACGCCTGCCCGCCCTACATCGATGCAGCCGACGACGGCGCCTTCGTGCAGGAGGATATTATCCAGCGAGAAATCGCCATGCGTGACGACGAGGTCGGGTGCGAGGGGTAGGCGCTCCTGCAGCGCCAGCCACACTTGCTCCGTTGTCCAGCCTGCCCGGCCGGCATCGAAATCGCCCGCATCGACCAGGCCCGCATCGATGCGCTGGCGCGCCTGGGGCAGCCGGACAGCATGGCCGGCGTCGAACGGGCAGTCGCTCACGGGCAGCGCGTGCAGGCGGCGCAGGAAGGCCGCCAGCGCGTCGGCCACGGCGAAGCCCAGCGCAGGGTTCGCTTCCAGCAGCGCTGACGCCGTTGTGCCTGGGATGGCCGTCATCAGCAGCCATGCCTGGTCCGGGTCTGCCACGCGGGCGAACTCGACCACGGCAGGCACGGGCAGGTATTGCGCCAGCCAGCGCAGGCGCGCCAGTTCATCGGCGATGTCGGCGGCGGCACAACCCCTGCCGTGCTTCAGGTAAAGGTCCGGCGCACCGTCCCTGCCATGCAGGCGGTAGACGGCAGCGTCCGACTCGCCGCCACTGTCGCGCGCCCATTGATAAGCAGCCACGGCGGCGGACAGGCTGGCGGGCATGGCTGCCGTCACGGCGGCTTGCTTGCTTTTGGATAGCTTCATCTGCCTGGCCTTTTCTCTATCCCAGCGGCACGTACAAGCCCATCTTGAGACAGGTCAAGGCCACCGAGGTGCGGTAGCGCCGGATATTGTCGTCGCCGCCGAACAGGCGTTCCGTCAGCGCTTCGTATTCGGCCATGCTGCTGGCTGTAATGATCAGCAGGTAGTCCGCCTCGCCGGTGATCCCGTAGCACTGCTGTATGGCAGGCTCGGCCATGATGCGCGCGCGCATGCCGGCCGTGCGCTGCGGGTGCTCGTCGTGCAAATGCACTTCCACCGTCAGGATCAGGGGGCGGCCCAGGCGGCTCGCGTCGAGCACGGCCACTTCATGACGGATCACGCCGCTCTCGCGCAGGCGGCGGATGCGCCGCTGCACGGCCGGTGCGGACAGGTGCACGGCCTGGGCGATTTCGCGCTGCGAGGTCGTGTTATCGCGCTGCAAGATGTCGAGGATCGCCAGGTCGAAGGTATCGAGGGCAAGGGAAGGCGTGAGCGAAAGTTGCGTCATGAAGGTCAAAATGCAGTGCAAATATCGGAGCAGACACAATAAACTTTCGCTATTCCGATATCAAGCCTTTTATCACCATGCCATTACGCCGCTATTCCTCGTTGATTCCCCTGCTGGCCATCCTCGGCTCAGTCACCTGCCTGGGACTGGGCACGTCATGGGCCAAGCACAGCCTGTTCCCGCTGGTGGGCGCACAGGGCACGACGGCCGTGCGCGTGGGCTTTTCCGCCTTGCTGCTGTTGCTGTTCTGGCGCCCGTGGCGCTGGCAGCTGAGCCGCGCCGACCTGCGCACCGTGGCCCTGTACGGCGCGGCGCTGGGCTTGACGAACCTGTGCTTCTACATGGCCTTGCGCACGATTCCGTTCGGCATCGCCGTGGCGATCGAGTTTTCCGGCCCGCTGGCCGTGGCCCTGCTCGCCTCGCGCCGCCCCATCGACTTCGTCTGGGTGGCCCTGGCCGTGGCGGGACTGGCGCTGCTGCTGCCGCTCGGCCACGACGTCAGCAACCTCGATCCTACTGGCGTGCTGTTCGCCCTGGGCGCCGCAGTCTGCTGGGCCTCGTATATCGTCTTCGGCAAGCGCGCCAGCCATTTGCATGCGGGCCACTCCGTGTCGCTGGGCCTGGCCATGGCAGCCCTGGTGGTCGTGCCCGTCGGCGTGATGCACAGTGGCGCCGCCCTGCTCTCGCCTGTCGTGCTGGCCGTGGGGCTGGGCGTGGCCCTCATTTCCAGCGCCATTCCGATCTCGCTGGAAATGGTGGCCCTGAAGCGGCTGACGCCGCAAGCGTTCGGCATCATGAGCAGCATGGAACCGGCCGTGGCTGCCATGCTGGCGTACATCCTGCTCGACGAGCGCCTCGGTGCCCCGCAATGGCTGGCCATCGCCATGATCATGGCGGCATCGATGGGCAGCTCCTACATGGCGCAGCGCATGAAGAAAGCGGCGCCGGCCGCCGCCGTGCATACCTGAACCTCAGTGCGCGGCCGCACCCGCCACATGGGCGGCCAGGTTCTTGCGCGCCAGCCACGCCAGCGGCAGCAAGGCGAGCAATGCGGCAGCCACGCCTGCCCACGGCGACGAGGCCATCAACTGGCGCGAGACCATCAGCGCCCCCAGCATGGAGCCGAAGGAAATGCCCAGGTTGAACGCGGAAATGTTCAGGCCCGAAGCAAAATCGACGGCTTGCGGCGTATAGCGCTCGGCCGTGGCCAGCATGCCGGCCTGCAGGGCGGGCGACAGGCCGAAGGCGAACACGCCCCAGACGAACAGCATCGCCGTCATCATCCATGGCGAGCTGATACTCAAGGCAACGCCAGCTTGCGTGACGGCCAGCAATAGCAGCATCGCACGCAAGGCCTTTTGCCAGCCCAGGTGGCTGGTCAGGTAGCCGCCCGCCAGGTTGCCGGCAAAGGTGGCGACACCGAACACGATCAGCAAGGCGCTGGCCATGGTGGCGGAGAAACCCGTCACATCCGTCAGGATGGGCGTAATGAACGTGAACGCGGCAAAGCTGCTGCCAAAGCCGAACGTCGTCACCGCCATCATGGTGAGGATGGGGCCGCTGCCGAGGGCCGCCAGCTGCGTCATGGCCTTGCCGCCCTTGCCCTGCTGTAAGCCGGCCGGCAGCCAGCGCGCCATTGCCGCCAGACCCAGCGCAGCCAGCACGGCGACGGCAAAAAAGGGCAAGCGCCAGCCCATCAGGTTGCCGAGGAAGCTGCCGAACGGCACGCCGATCACCATGGCCAACGTCAGGCCCGCAAACATCACGGAAATCGCCCTGCCCGCCTGCGCCTTGTCCACCAGGCTGGCGGCCACGGTGGCGCCAATGGCAAAGTAGGTGCCGTGCGCCACGGCCGTGATGACCCGTCCCAGCAGCAACAGTTCAAACGTGTGCGAAAAGGCGGCCAGCAGGTTACCGGCAAGGAACACGCTCATCAGGCCCAGCAATGCCGCCTTGCGCGGCAGGCGCGACATCAGCAGCACCAGCAGCGGCGTGCCGATGGCCAGCGCCAGCGCATACAGGCTGACCAGCGAGCCGGCCGATTCGATGGAAATGTGCAAATCCTTGGCAATGGTCGGCAGGATGCCGACGACGATGAATTCGGTGACGCCGATGGCAAAGGCGCCGACGGCCAGCGCCAGCACGCCGGGCGGCATCTTGCTGGCTGAAGGGGAAACAGGGCTTGCGGTGGTCATGGTATTTCTCCGGCAGAGTTCAAGCCAGCCAGTGTATCGATGGAAACGCTTTTGATATAGACTCCAATAATGGAAACACCTGTGAAATGGATTCAATAATGGCCAGGCAAGACATCAACCGCGCGTTCGAGATGGCCGTGTTCGTGGCCGTGGTGGAAACGGGCGCCTTTTCCGCCGCCGCGCGCCGCCTGGCCTTGACGCCGTCGGCCGTCAGCAAACTCGTCAATCGCCTGGAAGCGCGGCTCGGCGCCCGTTTGCTCCAGCGCAGCACGCGCCAGCTGCACACGACGCCCGAGGGCGACGCCTTCTTCGTGCAGTGCAAGCGCATCCTCGACGATATCGATGGCGCCGAGCGCGAAGCGGCCCAGGGCGCGGCGCCGCGCGGGCGCCTGCGCATCAACTGCTTCGTGCCGTTCGGCGTTCGCCATCTGCTGCCCATCCTGCCCGAATTCGCGCAGCGCTATCCCGACATCGTGCTTGACGTGGTGGTCAGCGATGCCATCGTCGACTTGCTGGAAGACCGCACGGACATCGCCATCCGCACGGGCAAGCTGAAGGAATCGAACCTGGTGGCGCGCAAGCTGGGCGAAGACGCGATGGTCGTGGTGGCCTCGCCCGCGTATGTGGCGCGCCACGGCCTGCCGCGCACACCGCAAGACTTATCCACGCACAATCTGCTGGCCTTCAATTTCCGCTGCCAGAACGAAACCTGGCCCTTCCTCGATGAGGCTGGCAACACAGTGCAGGTGGCGCCGCAGGGCAATACCTGCGTCAGCGATGGCGAAAGCATGCGCCAGCTGGTGCTGGCAGGCATGGGACTGGGACGCTTTTCGCGCCAGCACGTGCTGCGCGATATCGAGCAAGGCGATTTGATACCCGTGCTGCAGGACTACAATCCGGGCGACAAGGAACTCGTGCACGCCGTCTTCGTGGGGCCGGGCCTGCAAGTGCCGGCCAGGGTGCGCGTGATGCTTGATTATCTGCTGGAAAAAGTAAAACTGGGGTGAGCGCCGCCGACAAGCAGCGCGTCCTATAATCGGCCCTATCGTTGATATCGTTGAAACTTCAGGGAGCCGCGTCATGCACGATGACTTGATCCACACCTTGCAAACCCGCTTCAGCCAGCACATGCACCGCCATCCGGACTTGACGTGGGACAGCGTGCTGGCGCGCTTGAAGGCCGCTCCCGCCAGCCTGGCCGCCTTGCAGCAAATGGAAGACACGGGCGGCGAACCGGACGTCATCGGACATGCCGGCGACACGGGCGCCGTCACGTTTTGCGATTGTTCCGCAGAAAGCCCCATCGGCCGGCGCAGCCTGTGTTTCGATGCCGCGGCCCTGGCCGCGCGCAAGGCCAACAAGCCGGCCGGCAACGCGGTTGCCATGGCGCAAGCGATGGGTATCGCATTGCTGACGCAGGCGCAATACCGCCAGTTGCAGGAACTGGAACCGTTCGACCGCAAGACCTCGAGCTGGATCGCGACGCCCGACAGCATCCGGGCGCTGGGCGGCGCCCTGTTTTGCGACCGCCGCTATGAACAGGTCTTCGTCTACCACAATGGCGCCGAATCGTATTATGCGAGCCGGGGTTTCCGTGGACGACTCAAGGTCTGACAGCCGCTGGCTCAGGCCAGCTCTTCCAGCCGCAACTGCCGGCCTTCATCGAACATCAGCTCGAACTCGGCCGCCGGCACGGCCGGGCTAAACAGATAGCCCTGCAACTGGTCGCAACCGAGTTCGCGCAGGAAGCGCATCTGTTCGGCCGTTTCCACCCCTTCGGCGACGATTTCCTGGCGCAACTGCTGCGCCATGGTGACGATGGCGCGGGCGATGGCGCAATCGTTTTCCTCGAAGGGCAAGCCGATGACGAAGGAGCGGTCGATTTTCAAGGTACTGATGGGGAATTTCTTCAGGTAGGCGAGGCTGGAATAGCCGGTGCCGAAGTCGTCCAGCGCCAGCGCCAGGCCCATGGCCACCAGCTGGTTCATGATGTCGATCACCTTGTCAGCGCCGCGCATCAGCAGGCTTTCCGTGATTTCCAGCATGATCTGGTCGGGCCGCACGCCATAGCGTTCCAGCACGGCCGCTATGCGCGCGGGCAATTGTTCATCGAACTGGCGCGCCGACAGGTTGACGGCGATGGCCGGCATGTGCAGGCCCCGGTCTTCCCAGCTGCGGATCTGGCGGCACGCCTCGTCCAGCACCCAGGTGCCCAGCTCCAGGATCAAACTGGTTTCCTCGGCGACGGGGATGAAGACGCCGGGCGAGACCATGCCGCGCATCGGATGCTTCCAGCGCAGCAAGGCTTCCGCGCCGACGATGCGCCCGCTGGCCAGGCTCACTTTCGGCTGGTAGTGCAATTCCAGCTCCTTGTCGCCCAAGGCCAAACGCATTTCGCTTTCCAGCCGCAAATGTTCCTTGGCCCGGCGGTTCATGTCTTCGCGGTAAAACAGGAAGGTCGATTCGATGGTCTGGCTTGCCTTGGAGACGGCCACGTCGGCAAAGCGGAACAGGGCCGGCGCTTCCAGGCCGTCTTCCGGATACACGGTGATGCCGATGCTGGCGCCCACGTGCAGGGCGTGCGTATCGATATTGATCGGCGCTTCGAGCAAATTGAGCAGCTTTTGCGCCACATTCGCCGCGTGTTCGCGCTTTTCGATATGCAGCAGGGCCACGACGAACTTGCTGTTGTCGACCCGCGCCAGGATGTCCGCGTCGCGCAGGGCGCCACGGAACAGCTGGCCGATGGCGATCACCAGCTGGTCGCCCACTTCATGGCCCAGCGTGTCACTGATGGAACCGATGCGGCTGATGTCGATGACCATCAGCGCGCCATGCGTGCCCTGGCGTTTCGCTTCGGCCAGGCCCTGGTCGACCAATTGGTTCAGCAGGCAGCGGTTGGGCAAGCCCGTCAGGCTGTCGTAGTTGGCCATGCGCTGCATGCGCGCTTCGGCATCCTTGTGCACCGAGATATCGGAAAACAGGGAAAACACGTGGCTGATTTCGCCAAATTCATCGCGCACGACGCTGATGGTGACGTCTTGCGGGAACAGTTCGCCATTCTTGCGCTTGCCGATGATTTCGCCGCGCCAGGAGCCGTGTCCCCGCATGGCGGCGCGCACCTTGGCGCGGAAATCGGGGTCGTGCACGCCAGAACGCAGCAAGTCCGGCGTGCGGCCGATGGCTTCTGCCGGCGAATAGCCGGTGATGCGGCTGAAGGAACTGTTGATCGAGACGATGCGCTCTTCCGCATCCGTGATCAGCACGGCTTGCTCGCTGTCTTCGATGATGCGCGCGTGCAACCTGACCTTGTCCACGTCGGACAGGGGCTCGCTCATGGCCGACAGGCGCACGGCCATGCCGCACGCCTTGCCGGCCTGGTCGTGGATCACGTGGCGGTGCATGCGCAACCACGTCACCATGCCCGACTTCTTGCGCCGGCGCACATCGGTGGCCACGTCGCCCTGGGTGAAATGCAGCTCCAGCACGCTCGCTTCCGCGTCGTCTTCCGGATACAAAAACAGGATGTGCTGGCCCAGCGCTTCCAGTTCGGAATAGCCGAACATCTGTTCGGCCCCATGGTTCCAGCCGATCAAAAAGCCATCGGGATCGATTTCCAGCAAGGCGTCGGCCGGCGCCACGCGCACCACGGGGCGGCTGGCGCCGCGCAGCCGCTCCAGTTCTTCCTCCAGCCGCGCCATGGTGGCGGCCTGCTGCGGCCCCGCCTGTTCACGGGCATCCTGGGCCAGGCGCAGGCACAGCGCAACCTTCGCCTCAAGCATGGCAACCCCACTCTAGAGCCAGGTCAGGGGAACATATCAGGGGCGCTGCGGTGTGTGTAATCATCAAAATCCCACTATGGGGCGTGGAGGTCGGGCGGGAAATACTGTGAATATGGTAACTTAAAAGTGTTGGCGTATGTCAACATTTTAAGGCCTACGCCGAATGGCCCGGCAGATGCTGCGCCAGGCGGGCAAACACATCCGGTTCGCGCATGCGCGCCATCCACCAGCGCAGCGCCGCGCCATCCTCGCCCACTCGCCAGGCCAGGTAAAACGTTTCCGACGGTTTCGGTTCTTCCACGGCCTTTTCCACCAGCAAGCCGCGCGCGATGGCGGCGCGGGCGCACGGCCCCGGCAGGAAGCCAAAACCCAGCCCCAGCACCTGGTAGTCGAACTTGACCTGCATGTTCGGCACGCTCAAGGCATCTTGCCCCAGCAGCAGCCCCACCGTGCGCGGCGCCATCTGGCGCGCCGAATCGGCCACCACCACGGCCCGGTGCTGCTGCAGGTGGCCGCGCGACAAAGGTTCCCGCACCTGGGCCAGAGGATGCGTGGGCGCCACGGCAAAGACGAAGTCGAGCATGCCGATCGGCTGCGCGATATAGCCGCCGCCGGCCGGCCCGTCGCCGGGCGCGCCCACCAGCAAGTCGGCGCGCCGGTCCAGCAGCGCTTCCCACGTGCCCGACAGGGTGTCCTGCGACAGGCGCAAACGCGTCTGCTGCGCCACGTCGTAGAAGGCGCGCACGTCGTCGGCCAGGGCCACGGCGGAAAACATGGAGTCGATGCCGATGGACAATTCCGTTTCCCAGCCGGATGCCACCCTGCGCACGCGGTGCTCGAGGTCCTGCGCCGCCTTCAACAGATAACGGCCCTCCTTCAGCAATTCCTGGCCGGCCGCCGTCAGCATGACTTTCGGGCCATTGCGCTGGAACACTTGCACGCCCAGGTCGTCTTCCAGCTTGGCCACGGTATAGGAAATGGTGGACGGGACTTTATGCAACTCCTTGCCGGCCGACGAGAACGATCCGCGGCGGTCGATGGCGTCAACGATTTGCAGGGCTTCCAGGCTCAGTCTTAACATTCGATTTTTTCGATCATAGGTCGCAAGATTTTCCGTTTTTCTTTCTCTGCAGAGGGGCCTATACTTTGTTCATCGTACAGCGAGGGGCAGAAAAGACGCCACGGCACAGCGCCAGGCAACGGTCCTTCGAAATTATCGCACATTAACTTATAGAAACGGAGTCCACCATGTTACAGATTCGTCATAGCGAAGAACGCGGCGCCGCCAACCACGGCTGGCTCAATTCCCACCACAGCTTTTCCTTCGGCAGCTACCACGATCCGCTGCATATGGGCTTTGGCCCCTTGCTGGTGATCAATGAAGACCGGGTCACGCCAGGCCAGGGTTTCGGCACGCACGGCCACCGCGACATGGAAATCATTTCGTATGTGCTCGACGGCGCGCTGGAACACAAGGACAGCATGGGCACGGGCTCCGTCCTGCACTACGGCGATGTGCAGCGCATGAGCGCCGGCAGCGGCGTGCGCCACAGCGAGTTCAACCACTCGGCAACGGATGGCTTGCACTTCCTGCAGATCTGGATCCAGCCGAACGTGACGGGCATTCCGCCCAGCTATGAAGAGAAACACTTCACGCCGGAAAGCAAACGGGGCAAGCTGCGCCTGATCGCCTCGAGCGACGGCCGCCAGGGTTCCGTGCTGATCCACCAGAATGCGGCCATCTACGCCAGCATCCTGCAGGAAGGCGAACAGGCCGAACATGCGCTCGACGACGGCCGCCTCGCCTATGTGCACCTGATCCGCGGCAGCCTGGTGGTCAACGGCACGCCATTGAAAGCGGGCGATGCGCTGAAACTGACGCAGGAAGCCAGCGTCATCATCACGCAGCCGGAAGACGCGGAATTCCTCGTCTTCGACTTACCCAAATAATTGATCAATATAGAAAAAGAGAAAAATCATGGAAAACAAAACCAACGTCTTGCTGCCCCTCGGCCGTGCCGCCCTTGGCGTGCTGTTCTTTGTCTCGGGCTTGCTGAAAATCGGCGGCTTTGCGGGCGTGGCCGGCTACATGGCCAGCCAGGGCTTGCCGATCGCCAATATTTTGCTGGTGGGCGTGATCGTGCTGGAAGTGGGCGGCGGCCTGCTGCTGATCACGGGCTGGCAGGCGCGCTGGGCGGCGCTGGCCCTGGCGCTGTTCCTGATCCCCACCACAGTGATCTTCCACGCCTTCTGGAGCGCCGACGCGGCCCACTTCCAGGACCAGTTGACGAATTTCCTGAAGAACCTGTCCATCTTCGGCGGCATGCTGTTGCTGGTGGAGCGCGGTTTTCGCCAGGCCAAATAAGGCCAAGGCTGCCTGACCGGACGGGCCCGTCATGGACGCGCCCCGCCGGGCCGGCAGCCTGTCACCGTTTTGTCATCAAGCTGACATGGCGCTGTCACATTCGACAACTATCATGCGGTTGCCTTTAAATCACGCAACCACAGGACATCGCAGCCCATGAACAAGCCCAACGATCTGGCCATCAGCGCCACCGATCTGAACGACATTGACAGCAACGCGTCCCACGACAACCACTTCAACAGCATCCTGAACGCCCGCCTGAGCCGCCGCAACTGGCTGCGCGGCAGCGCCGTCACGGCCGCTACCGCCGTCATGGGTTCGATGGGCCTGTCCGCTTGCGGCGGCAGCGATGCGGTCGCCATCACGCCGACGCCAACGCCAACGCCTGAAAAACTGCTGGCCTTCACGGCCGTGCCGAAAAGCCTGGCCGACGTCGTGTCGGTGCCAGCCGGCTACACGGCCACCGCCCTGTATGCGCTGGGCGACTCGCTGCGCGCGGCGACGCCTGCCTACAAGAACGACGGCAGCGATACCGATTTCGACAACCGCGCCGGCGACCACCACGACGGCATGGAATACTACGGCCTCTCCGCCGCTGGCGCGCCGCTGGCGTCCGGCGCGGAACGGGGCTTGCTGGCCATGAACCACGAAGCGACCACGGACGAAAAACTGTCCTCGCACTTCCTGCACGTCAATGGCGGCACCACCACGCTGCCGCGTCCCGCCGCCGAAGTCGACAAGGAAGTGGCCGTCCACGGCCTGAGCGTGGTGGAAGTCAGGAAGACGGGCAGCGCCTGGGCCACCGTCAACGATTCCGCTTTCAACCGCCGCGTCACGCCGCTGACGGACATCGAGATTGCCGGCCCCGTGCGCGGCAACGCCCTCGTGGTGACCAAGTATTCGCCGACCGGCACCAAGACGCGCGGCACCATCAACAACTGCGGCACGGGCAAGTCGCCATGGGGCAGCTACCTTTCCGGCGAAGAAAACTGGGCCGGCTATTTCACCCGCTCGGCCACCGACAATGCGGCGCGCGGCGACAAGTCCGTCGCTTCGCTGAACCGCTATGGCCGCAGCCAGGGCGGCGCCTCGCGCCACGGCTGGGAAACGGGCGGCAGCGACGACAAGTACGCGCGCTGGAACCTGAGCAAGATCGGCGCATCAAGCAACGGCAGCGACGACTACCGCAATGAATTGAACGGCATGGGCTACATCGTCGAAATGGACCCGTACGACAAGACCAAGGCTATCCGCAAGCGCACGGCCCTGGGCCGCTACGCGCATGAAAGCGCCGCCTTCAGCGTGCCGGCCGTGGGCCAGCAGCTGGCCGTCTACATGGGCGACGATTCGCGCAACGAATACATCTACAAGTTCGTCACGACCGCCGTCTGGGCCGCCGCGGACGCCAACCCGGCCGACCGCATGGCCACCGGCGACAAATACCTCGATTCGGGCAAGCTGTACGTTGCCAAGCTGGCCGCCGACGGCACGGGCCAGTGGATCGAGCTGGCCATGTCGAACGCGCTGATCCAGGCGTACAGCGCCTACAAGTTCGCCGACCTGGCCGACGTGCTGGTCAATGCCCGCCTGGCGGCCGACGCCGTGGGCGCGACGAAGATGGACCGGCCGGAATGGTGCTCGGTCAATCCTGCGAATGGCGAGATCTATTACACGCTGACCAACAACTCGAACCGCACCGTCAATCCGAGCGGCTCGTCGCAGCTGGCGCCGGACAGCGCCAACCCGCGCGCCTACACGGACATGAAGGGCAGCAGCGCGCAGAACGGCAATCCGAACGGCCACATCATCCGCTTCAAGGAAGGCACGGGCGCGGCCGCGGCCACCAGCTTTACCTGGGATGTCTACCTGTTTGGCGCCGAAAGCGGCGCCGACGCCAGCAAGATCAACCTGTCGAACCTGACGGCCGATCAGGATTTCTCGAGCCCGGACGGCCTGGCCTTCAGCCCGTACACGGGCATCTGCTGGATCCAGACCGATGATGGCGCCTACACGGATGTGACCAACTGCATGATGCTGGCGGCCATTCCCGGCAAGGTCGGCGATGGCGCCAAGTCCACCCTGAACTACGCGACGGCGGCCGGCGGCAACCTGGCGGTCGACACCTTCATCGGCAAGAAACCCACTGCCGACACGCTCAAGCGCTTCCTGGTGGGACCGGTCGGCTCGGAAATCACGGGCATCAGCGAAACGCCCGATGGCAAGACCATGTTCATCAACATCCAGCACCCGGGCGAAAACACCTCGCTGGCGAATATCGGCGATCCGTCCAAATACACGAGCCAGTGGCCGGCCAACGCCGGCTATGGCGCCGGCAAGCGTCCCCGCTCGGCCACCATCGTGATCACCAAGAACGACGGCGGACGCATCGGCAGTTGATGTCCCGTGCCTGGCGGCGGCATCCGCCAGGCAAAGCCAGCAGTTCACCTTGTAAAAGGAGGAAGTGTCCCTAAGTAAGGCTTATCACCAGACATTGCAACGACCGAATGGCAGCCAGGGAAAACGTTTCCCTGCTTTTTGGTATGATGGCAAGGCGCGCCGGCACCGGAGTGGTGTCGCGCGCCTTTTATTTTTGATAATTACTTATATGAGCACAACCATGCAAAGCGGCGCAGACATCCTGGCGACAGGCGAATTGGATTACACGACTTCCTGCGCACTGCCGACGCCGTGGGCCCAGTTCACCCTGCACGCCTTTGTCGAGCACGCCACGGGCAAGGAACACCTGGCCATGGTGCTGGGCGATATCGGCAACGGCGAACCGGTGCTGGCGCGCGTGCATTCCGAGTGCCTGACGGGCGACGTGCTGTTTTCCCAGCGCTGCGACTGCGGCGCCCAGCTCGAAGGCGCCCTGAAACGCATCGCCGAGGAAGGCCGCGGCATCTTGCTGTACCTGCGCCAGGAAGGGCGCGGCATCGGCCTGATCAACAAGATCCGCGCCTACCGCCTGCAAGAGGCGGGCGCCGACACGGTGCAGGCGAATGAACAGCTGGGCTTCAAGGCCGACGCGCGCAACTACACCTTGTGCAAACCCATGTTTGCGCAGTTCGGCATCCACAGCCTGCGCCTGATGACGAACAACCCGCGCAAGATCGCCGCCATGGAAGCGCTGGGCATCACGGTGGCCGAACGGGTGCCGCTGCTGGTCAACCGCAACGCCTTCAACCAGCATTACCTGAATACCAAGCAAAGCAAGCTCGGTCACATGATGACGCCGGAAACAGCACCGGCGCTGGAAGACGGCGCCCTGTAATTGCCGCTCCGGCTTGCCGGGCCGGCGCAGCGTATGCGCCCTTGCCGCGCCGGCCCGCGCCCGCTTCGCTCCTGCTCACGCACAAAGGATGCATGAAATTATCTAACCTCGCCTTCTTGCTGGCCAGCCTGTGCGCTGCCGCAGGCGCCCACGCGGCCCCAGCGCCTGTACCTGCCGCGCCAGCCGCGGCCCCCACCGCTTCGACTCCCCCCCTCAAGCCGCCGCCGGCAACCGCCGCGCCAGCCGCCACCGAACACGCAGCCCTGCCGCCGCCCTCCTCGGCCGCACAAAAGCTGTACACGGCCGCGCGCGCCGACATCCTGCAAGTGCGCGTGTTGCTGAAAAACGGCCGCACGCAGTCGTCCGTCGGCTCGGGCTTTTTGATCGGCACGGGCGACCTGGTGGTGAGCAACTATCACGTGGTCTCCCAGTTCGCCCTCGACCCGGACACCTATGTGGGCGAATGGGTCGACACGAGCGGCCAGCGGGGCAATGTGGAATTGCTGGCCGTCGACGTACTGCACGACCTGGCGGTATTGCGCGTGAACCGCCATGGCACGGGCTTCTTCAAGATGCCGGAAGGGCTGGCGCCGCTGACGCAAGGCCAGTACCTGTATTCGATGGGCAATCCACTGGACCTGGGTTTCGCCATTTCGGAAGGTTCCTATAATGGCGTCGTCACGCGCAGCTTCTACGACCAGCTGATGTTTACGGGACCGATCAATTCCGGCATGAGCGGCGGCCCCAGCGTGACGGCAAATGGCGACGTGGCCGGCGTGAACGTGTCGAAACGCCTCGATGGCGAACTCGTCAGTTTTCTCGTGCCCGCCCGCTATGCCCAGCAATTGCTGGCCAAGGTGGCGCAGCAAGGCAAACCGCCGAAGGACTTCAAGCCCCTGGTGACGGCGCAGCTGCTGGCGCACCAGGAAGTCATGCTGGCGCGCCTGCTCGACACGCCATTGAGCCTGAAAGCCATGGGCCCGTACCGCGTGCCCGTGCGCGAATCCAACCAGATGCGCTGCTGGGGCCGCTCCAACGTCAAGTCCGACAAGCCCTATATGCTCGACAATACCAGCTGTGCCATGGAATCGGCCATCTTCATCTCCGGCGCCCTGCAGACGGGGCAGGTGTCGATGCGCCACGAATTTTTGCGCAGCAGCGAACTGGGTCCGCTGCGCTTTTCCGAGCTGGCCAGTGCCTCGTTCAAGAATGAAAGTTTCGGCAGCTACAAGAGCGCGCACCTGACGGGCCCCCATTGCACCGAACAGTTCGTCAAGAACAAGACCTTGCCCTTGCGCGCCGTCCTGTGCGTGCGCGCCTACCGCAAGTTTACGGGACTGTACGACTTCGCCCTGCTGGCCGCCAGCACCGATGAGCCATTGATGAGCCTGCAAAGCCGCATCGACGCGCGCGGCGTGTCCTACGCCAACGGCATGCGCGTCACGCGCACCTTCCTCGAAGCGCTGTCGCGGGAAAGCGGACGCAAGCCATGAAAGCACCATACTTCATCGAAATCCTCGCCGAGAATGGCGAAGTGCGGCAGCGCCAGCGCATGGCATCCCTGCCGATCCGCATCGGCCGCGGCTACGACAACGACTTCATCCTCGATGATGCGCATACGGCCGCCGCGCACGCCATTGTCGAGGACGACGGCGCAGGCGGCCTGCTGCTGCGCGACCTGGGCAGCCAGAATGGCGTGATCCATCGGGGCCAGCGGCAACTGCAAGTGGCCATGACCGGCAACAGCATCGTGCGCCTGGGCCACACGCGCCTGCGCGTGCGCGCCAGCGACCATCCCGTGGCGCCCGAACTGGGCGACACCACCCGGCATGACTGGGAAGGCTTGCGCCCCGCCGTCGCCGGCCTGGCCATGATCGGCGCCTCGGCCGCCTTCAGCAACTGGCTCAGCGATGCGGACGCCTTCGACCCGATTTCCTACCTGATGATCATCGCCTACGCGCTGGCCGGCGGCCTCGTGTGGGCGTCGATCTGGGCCGTGGCAAACCGCCTGTTCGGCCATGTGGCGCGCTTCGGCCGCCACCTGTTCATCATCGGCTGCGGCTTGCTGGCCATGGAGGCGTGGGAACTGGGCAGCAACATGGCGGCGTATGCGCTGTCGCTGGAAGTGCTGACGCGCTACGGACGGCACATGTTCATCGTCATCGTCTGCGCCATGATCTACTACCATTTGTGCACGATCAAGCCGCAGCACCCGCGCCGCTTCGGCCTCGTTGCCGTCGTGCTGGCCATCCTTGGCTCGACCCTGATCCTGCTGAGCAATTTGCAGAGCAGCGGCCGCCTGGCCGACGAGCCGTACATGTCCGTGATCTACCCGCCGGCCTTGCGCCTGAGCCCGGATCACACGACGGACGCCTTCTTCCGCGATGCGGCCAGCCTGCAGCGCGCCGTCGATGCCGAGCGCGGCAAGGCGGCCAAGGGTGCCGACGAAGACGAAGACAGCGGCGATTAAGCCGCCGCCATGCAAAAAGCCCGCCGTGTCCTGACAGACCGGCGGGCTTTTTATCGCGCGCCATCAGGCGCGGCGATGTCGGCGATACAAACTTAGAACTTGGATTCCTGCTTGCGGCGTGCCGTAAAGCCCAGCAAGCCCAGGCCGATCAGCAGCATGGCGTAGGTGGTTGGCTCTGGGACAGCCGAGATCAAGCCATCATTGGCGCCGAAGCTGACGAAATTGTTGTTGCCCGCCTTGAACTGCGCTTGCTGGCCGCCATCGCAGCAGCCTTCCAGGCCGTAGATGCTCAGGGTATGGTTGCCGGCCGCCAGGGTGCTCGAACCGCTGAGGAACTGGCTGCCATTGTTGTAGTTGCCTGCCCACCACATGTCATTGCTCTTGAAATCCAGCGCCACGCCGTCGAGGAACAGGGCGCCGCCCTTGCCGAAATCGACGCCGCTGCGGAAGCTCCAGGTGCCCGCATCGGCCGCGCCGACGCCAAAGTTGATGACGGATTTGAAGGCGATGTTCGAGCCGCTGCCAAACAGGCCGCTGTTGTTGACGTTGTCATAGCTGGCAATCGTCGTCGAGCCATAACCGGCGCCAGGCGTGGCCACGGCGGCATTCACAACGGACTGGTAGTCGGCGGCGGAGCTTTGCGCGCCGGCGCCCGAATAGCCGGTGGACAGGGTGATGGTACTGGCGTTCGCGTGGGCAAACACACCGACAGCGATCAGGGACAAAGCGATTTTAGGCAAGTTTTTCATGATGGTATCCAGTAAGTAAGTATTCAGTGGGCGCAGCAAGGGGCGCTGGAGCTGAATACACGCTGCATTGAGGCGTGTCGGCGTAGCGCTAGGGATTGCAGGAATGAGCGGTCGGGGGCATGGCTTCCGCGAAACAGCGCGGACTTGCGGCGTGCCATGGCGGCACTGCAAGCGTCCTGGAAAGGGTTCGGGTTCCCGGGACAAGGCCAGACAATTGACGGGTCAGGTAAGGCGATGAAGCTATTCTAGCTCAAATTCCCTGGAAGAAAAGTATTTTTCTTTTAACCATGAAAGATATTTTTATGGCAAGCACCTGTCCAGCGGCAGAAAAACCCCATCCCTCACTCTGGAGCGGCGACCATGCGCGGCACGTGACGTGTCGCGGCTGCACCACAGACCAGTCCGTCAGTGTCGCATCTTGCGCATTTCTTTTCGCATGCCTCTGCACCACGGGGTGAAACAGCATGGCAAAATGCAGTCACGCTGCTATCTGTCCGATGAGGGGGAAAGAGGAATGGTCGACCTGGAAGAACTACGCTATCTGGCACTGTCGTTTCCCGACACCACCGAGGAAGAACACCACGACCGTCCGGCGTTCCGCGTGGGCGGGAAGATCTTTGCCACCCTGCCCGATGACGAGCACATCAACGTGCTGCTCGATGCGGAAGCGGCGCACATCGCCACCGTCATCACGCCATCGGGCTGCGAGAAACTCTGGTGGGGAGAACGCCTGGCCGGCATCACGGTGCGCCTGGCGGACGCCGAGCTGGACATGCTGGCCGCCGCCCTGACGGCCGCCTGGCGGCGCAAGGCGCCCAGCGACTTGGCCAAGACCATCGCCCCGACAGGATAGTTACAACGGCCAATTGCGCAGCAGCAATCCCACCATTTGCTGCAACTGCTCGCGCGATACGCCGGCCGCCGCCTGGATGGCCATGCCCTGCGACAGGGTCACGACAAAACGCGCCTGCTGCTCCGGGCAGGAATCGGGCGGCAAATCCCCCTCTTCCCTGGCGCGCCGCAAGCGGTCGCGCAGCTTGATTTCACCGCGCAGCCGGCGCGCAAACAATTCATCGCGGATCGGCAAGGCATCGTCGCTGCAGGCAAGCGCCGCATTGACGCCCATGCAGCCGTGCGGACCGTCCGGCATGGTTTGCGCGTCGACATATTGCGTCAGCAAGGCTTCCACCACCTGGCGCGCCGTCGGCTGTTCCAGCGCCGCGTCGAAGAACCGCATGCGCGTGTCGCTGTAGCGCTCGAGCGCCTTGTGGAACAATTGCTCCTTGTTGCCGAAGACGGCATACAGGCTGGGCCGGTTCATGCCCATGGCTTTCGTCAATTCCGGCAGGGAGCTGCCTTCATAACCCTTTTCCCAGAATACTTTCATGGCGCAATCGAGCGCCTGATCCGCGTCAAACGTGCGTGGCCGCCCCGTTTTCGCCTTGACCGCTTCCTCATTTTTATCTTGTTTCATACCGTTCGGTAAAAAATTATTGACAACACTGTCTGCCTTCCCTGATTATATACCGACCGGTTAAAAACCTCCCGGCTTTTCAGGAACCCCTATGCACACACCTTCCAACGCTTCCGGCGACGATACCACCGTGGCGCCATGGCTGGCCGTCTTATCGGTCGGCATCGGCGCCTTCGCCCTCGTCACCTCCGAATTCCTGCCCGTCGGCCTGCTGCCCGCCATGGCGGCCGAACTGGCCATCAGCAAGGGCCAGGCGGGGCTGATGATCACCACGCCCGGCATCGTTGCCGCGTTTGCCGCCATCTTCGTCACCGTCGGCTCGGGCCGTCTGGACCGCCGCATCGTGCTGCTGGCCCTCACGGCCCTGCTGGTGGCGTCGAACCTGCTGGTGGCGCTGGCGCCGTCGTATGCGTGGATACTGCTGGGCCGCGCCATGCTGGGCGTGGGCGTGGGCGGCTTCTGGGCCATCGGCAGCGCCATCGGCCCGCGCCTGGTGGCGCCGCAGCATGCGTCGCGCGCCATGTCCATCATCTTCGCCGGCGTCTCGCTGGGCACGGTGGCGGGCGTGCCGGCCGGCGCGCTGGTAGGCGAGCTGGTGGGCTGGCGGGTCGCTTTCGGCGCGGCCAGCGCCATTGCCGTGCTGGTCTTCCTCGGCCAGCTGTTGCTGCTGCCCAAGCTGCCGCCGACGCAAGCCATCCGCCTGCGCCAGTTGCCGATGATTTTCGGCATCCGCAAGGCCAGGCTGGGCCTGATCGCCACAGCTATGATCTTCACGGGCCAGTTCGCTGCCTACACGTATATCGCGCCGTTCCTCACGCAAATCTCGCACCTGGCGGCCGGCACGGTCAGCGCCATGCTGCTCGTGTATGGCGCTTCCGGCTTCATCGGCAACCTCGCGGGCGGCTGGGCCGCCGGCCGCTACGAACGGGCCGCGCTGATGGTGACGGGTGCCGTGCTGGGCTTGTCCACCCTGGCCCTGGCCGCGTTCGGCAGCCATTCGCTTACCGCCATGCTGCTGGTGGCCGTGTGGGGTTTCGGTTTCGGCGCCATGCCGATCGCCGTGCAGACGTGGATGTTCAAGGCGGCGCCACACCTGATGGAAGGCAGCAGCGCGCTGTTTGTCGCCATCGTGCAAGTGTCGCTGGCATCGGGCGCCTTGCTCGGTGGCCTGGCCGTCGACCGGCTGGGCGTAGCGAGCGCGATGGTGGTCGGCGGCCTGTTCGCCCTAGGCTGCGCCTTGACGATCGCCATCTTTGGCAAGCCACAGGCCAACCCCAAGGCTGGCGCGGCCTGCGTCACATCGTAGGAATCAAATGCGGCCGCGGCGGAATTCGCCAAGGAATTTCGTCACTTCGGCCGGCGTCATCACGACGTCCGCATCGCCGTGATACGCATACAGGAAGGGCGTGCCGCCCAGGCGATCCGTCAGCTTGGCAAAGAGCAGAAAGCGGCTGCCCAGCGGGTAGCGCTGCACGTCGACGAGGCGGCGCGAGCACTGCACGGCCAGCTCGGGCGAAAAAGCCTGGCCCGGCACGGGGCGGATTTCCACGCGGCCATCAATGGCGCGCGATTCGACGGCGACGTGCCGGTATGCATAAGTATCACGGGCCATGCCGCCACCTTGAATGAAGTAAAGGCGCCATCTTAAGCGAAGATGGCGCCTGCCGTGCTACTGCGCCACGATGCGCAGCAAGCGGCCATTGTCTTCATCCGTCAGCGCATACAGATAGCCGTCCGGCCCCTGGCGCACGTCGCGCACGCGCGCGCCGATGGCCAGGCGGTCCTGACCCGTCACCTTGCCGCTGGCATCGACGGCGATGCGGCGGATATCCTTGGCCGCCAGGCCGCCGCTGAAGATGCTGCCGCGCCAGGCGGCAATCTTGTCGCCCGTGTAGACGGCCAGGCCCGACGGCGCCGGCGACGGCACCCAGGCCACGCTCGGGTTGAGCATGCCGGCCACTTCGTGCTTGCCGACCGGTTCGTGCGTCGTGTAGTCGGCGCCATAGCTTTGCAGGGGCCAGCCGTAGTTGCCGCCCGCCGCCACCAGGTTCAGCTCATCGCCGCCATACGGACCATGTTCCGTGGCCCACACGCGGCCGGAAACAGGATCGAGCGCCAGGCCCTGCACGTTGCGATGGCCATACGACCAGATTTCCGGCAAGGCACCCTTGGCGGCCAGCGGGTTGCCGGGCGCCGGTTTGCCCTCCTCCGTCAGGCGCAGGATGGAACCCTGGTGCGTGGCCAGATTCTGTGCCTGCTCGCGCGCCAGGCGGTCGCCGATGCGCAACGGCGGGTTACCGCCATCGGCCACGCTCATCAGCAAAGTGCCGTCCGGCAGCCACAGCAGGCGCGAACCGAAATGCTGGCCGCCGCTCTTGTCGGTGGCGACCTTGAACAGGGTCTGGATGCCCGTCACCTTCCTGCCGTCGAACACGCCGCGCACCAGGGTCGTGCGGTTGGCGTCATTCGTGCCGGTCGACACCGTCATGTAGACGCGCGGATTCGGCTTGGCCGCATCCTGCGGATGAATCACGATATCGAGCAAGCCGCCCTGCCCGCCCGTAAACACCTTGGGCATGCCTTCCAGCGCCACGTCGGTAAAAGTCTTTCCATTCAGCAGATGCAATGTTCCCTGCTTGCTGGTGACGAGCGCGCGCCCCTCGCCCAGCCAGGCGATGCCCCACGGCTGGCGCACGCCCTGCGCGACGGTCTCGGCCTTCCAACCCTGTTTCGCGGCAGGCGGCTCGCCCGTAGCTTGCAGTTCGGCGTGGGCAGGCATGGCCAAGGCCGCGAAGGCTCCCAGCAGCAGGGCGGTGGCAAGGCGTGTGCGCTTGATGGTTGGCATCGGGAATTCTCCTGTGTCGTCAATAAAAAAGGCGGCCGCGATGGTCTTTGCCATCGCGCCGCCTTTAAAAATAGCACAGATTGCACGGCGGACGCGCCGCCGTTCTCATGCCATCAGCGATACACCAGATAGTATTTCGGGCGCGCGGTGGTTTTCTGCGCGCCACCCGTCTGCACCAGCGCCACCGGATCGCCGGCGGCCGTGTGGAAGATGCCGATGCCATAACTTTGCTCGCCGCCAATCACCGGCAGGCTGACGCTGCCTGCTGGGAAGAGCAATTCACCGCTATATTTCTTGTAACTGCCCTGATATACCGTATCGTAGCCTGGATAAGCGTACTCAAACGAACTTTCCATCAGCAGCACTTCCGCTTTGGTGGGCGAATAAGTCATCGATTGCATGCTGCTGGTGCCGCTGCTGCTTGAGCCGAAGGTAAAGCGCCCCATGTATTGCAGCGTGTCGGCATTAAAGTAGGTACCGTTTCCGGTAAACAAAATATCTTCCTTCGGCGACAGGAAGAACGGTGACGAAATGTAATAGTCGCCATAGACAGCGCCGTTAGTGAGGATGGCATGCGTTTGCGGGTCAAAGGTGAAATACGAGAGCGTTGAGTAATTGCCCTGCGAGAGAAAGACCTTGTCCTTCGATGCTGCAAATACGCCGCGCAGAGCGCCATAGAAACCGCCACTGGCAAAATCAAGCGAAGGCAATGCCTGTCCCGTACGTGCGTTAATAACAGCAACAGCGGGCCGCGCGGATGAACCAATCGATTGGCCCGAGAGAAATACCACGCCAGCATTGGTAACGAATACCTCCGTCTGCGTGCCACCGGTGCCGGTCGATTTCAACAGGCTCCCCGACACCAGATCCACCAGACTGACCACGCCATCATGCAACACAGCGGCCAGCTTGCCATCCGGACTCAGATTGAGGGCCTTGACCGCTGTCGGCAGATCAACGCTGCTGGTCGCCCCGTTAACCGGATTGATGACTTTGACGGTGTACGGCTCCGCAGTGACGACGACAAGGCGGTCGGTAGCCAGGCTATAACGCATCTCAACCGGCTTGAACGGCAATGCGACCACACTCGAAGTCGACGTGACCGCATTGAATTTCAGGTAAGCGATCGCCGTCTGGCGGCCATTGCTCACTGTCAGCGACAGCACGTAAGCGCCAGCCACGTCCGGTGTAAATGCAGGAATCGCCGCCGTCGCTGCGCCTACCGCCGCGACAGAACCGGCGGGACGGGTATCGACCGCCCAGGCATAGCTCAGGGGAGCGCCACCCTCGTCATAACTGAGGATGCCGCTGGTGACCAGCGGCTGGCCGACGGGAACGGTCTGGTTGTTGCGGCTGACCACCGCGACCGTGCCCTGGATAACGCCCATCGGCATGCTGTTGTTGGCATCGAACAGGTACACCGTTTCGGCATACGCGCCCTTGCCGTCCGCACCGCGGGCACGCACTTTGTACAGGCCCAGCACATCGGGCGAGAAACGCGCCGTTTGACCGCTGACAAACAGCAGGGACGTACTGCCGGCCGGCTTCTGGATCAGTTCCCACGTCGTGGTCACCTTGTCGCCGTCGATATCGACGCTGCCCGTGGCATCAAGCACGATGCCGGAGCCTGCCGAGACACTCACGGCATCCTTGACGAGCGGCTGCGCCGTAAACGTCGCATTAACCACCAGCACCGCATTCGGCACCCGGTTATTCACCAGCACGGTGGCGTTCTTTTCCGCAAAACCGCCCTTGCCATTCGTCACGCGCAGCTTGAAGACATAGGTGCCCAGCGCGTCGGGCTGGAAGTTCAGTTTCGGGGTCGAGACGGCGCCCATGTTCAAGCCGCTGCCGGCAGGTTTCGAGACCATGCTCCAGGCAAAGCTCAGCGTCCCGCCGTCGCTATCCTTGCTGCCACCGGCATCGAGTTCAATCTGTCCACCCATGCTGCCGATGGCATCGGCACCTTCTGCCGCCGCCGACACGGCACCGGCAAACAGGATGGCAGGCTGCGGCACGGCCGCCACGGGCGGCGGCGCCGCAGTTTCACTGCCACCACCTCCACCGCCACACCCGGCCAGCATGGCCATGGCCAACATACCCGCTCCCAACCAGCGCGCGGCTGGTCCCTGCATACGACTACGCATATGATTCCGTTCTTTCAATATTTCCCGTGGTTATAAAGTGACGTCTTGTCGCGTCCGAAAAAGCGGACAAATATTATCATGACAATAACGTTAAATTTTCACCAAATTTCAATTTGGAAATATTAATTTTCAGGAATCCTTAAAAAGGAGCTGCCGGGTACGCTCAGGCGCGCAGCAGCAAGGCCACGGCTTCGGCCGCGATGCCTTCTTCACGGCCCAGGTAGCCCAGTTTTTCATTCGTCTTGGCCTTGATGTTGACCTGGCCCACACTCACGCCCAGGTCTTCGGCCACGTTGGCGCACATGGCGGCGATGTGCGGCGCCATCTTCGGGCGCTGGGCAATGATGGTGGCGTCGATATTGCCGATGATATAACCGGTCGCTTGCACTCGGCGCACGGCTTCGCGCAGCAGGGTGCGCGAATCGGCGCCCTTGAACTGCGCGTCCGTGTCGGGAAAATGGCGGCCGATGTCGCCCAGCGCGGCGGCGCCGAAGATGGCGTCCGTGATCGCGTGCAACAATACGTCCGCATCGGAATGGCCGAGCAAGCCCAGGTGATGGGGGATTTTCACGCCGCCAATGATCAGGTCGCGGTTTTCCACCAGCGCGTGGCAGTCATAGCCCTGGCCGATGCGGAAAGGCAGTACGGGAGTCGTTGTGTTCATGCGGGTCTCTCTGGAATTCAAGGGTTGGCCAAATACAGTTCGGCCGTGTATATGTCGCGCGGCAAGGTCACCTTCAGGTTGCGCGGGTGGCCTTCGACCAGCATGGGCGCCAGGCCCAGCGCTTCGACGGCGCTGGCGTCGTCCGTAATCGCTTGCGGGTCGAGCGCTTCGGATAAGGCCTGGTACAGCAGCGCATAGCTGAACATTTGCGGCGTCTGCGCCAGCCATAGATGATCGCGCGGCACCGTCTGCGCCGACAGGCCGTCCGGCCCCGCCCGCTTGACGGTATCGACCACGGGCAAGGCCAACAGGCCGCCGGCCGGGTGGTCGCCCACCTCGCCGATGAGCTTTTCGATCAGGGCCGGCGTCAGGCCGGGACGCGCCGCGTCGTGCACCAGCACCTGGTCGTGGGCACCGATGCTGCCGTGCACGGCCTGCAAGCCATTCAGGATCGTCTCCATGCGCGTGGCGCCGCCGCAGCGCAGCACAGTGACGCCCTGCTCCGGCACGACCGTGTCAATCACGCTATCCTCCGCGCTGACGACGACATACGTGTGCGCGATCAGGGGGCTGGCGAGAAAGGCGTCGAGCGCGTGGCGCAGCATGGGTTTGCCAGCGATAGGTAAGTATTGCTTGGGACTGCCCGCTTCCATGCGCGCGCCCACGCCGGCGGCAGGGATCAGCGCAAAGTAACGGACGGTGTTCGGTGCTGCTGTCATGCCATTCCTTGTCTAGTTGGCGGGCGCTGCCTTGCCCGCCAGGATGTTCTGGATTTCGCCCTTGCACGCCTTGCCCAGGCGTGCATATTCTTGCGGAGAATCGATGGCCGCCTGCAAGGTTTCCACCTTGCGCATTTCAGCCTTGATATACGGCAACCAGCCCGTGTCGATCTCGCGCGCCAGCGCCGCCTTGGCCGTGCCGCTGGGCGCATACAGGGGCCGCGCCTCGAAGCGTTTGGCCAGCGCCGCGCGCACGGTCTTTTCCACGCGCGGCAAGTGTTCCATATAGGTTTTCATGTGCCGCAGCTCGTGCGCGAGTATCTCATCATACGCGCAAGTGCCGGGGGCAAACTCGCGGCCGATATAGATCACCACGGGCGCATACGTGAGGGACACGGTAATCTGCGGCGCCACGCATTCATAGCCGCTGGCCGGGTCTTGCAGCATGGGACCGGCCAAGGCGATGGCCACGCGCGAATCCGTCTTCGTCAATCCCAGTACCCAGGTATTGGCGCGCGCCGTGCCCTTCATCACGGTCAGGGCCTTGTACGGCAGATGCGTGTCGATGCTGTAGCCATTCTGCTGCGCCGTCAGCACGGACACCGTCTTGCTGATCGTGTCTTCGCAGCGCACCTGGAACGGCGTGCGCGCGGCCCCGTGTGCGCCCAGGCTGGCAGACGCCAGCAGCAGGAAGATCGCCGTGCGCATGTGCGGAATCAGGCCGGCTGCCAGGCGCCGCTGGTGATCTTGTCGAGCCAGAAGATGCCGATGACGGTTTTCACGTCCGTGATCGTGCCATCCTTGACCCAGTCGAGCAGCTGCGGCACGGTGGCCGTAAAGGTTTCCAGGAATTCGCCTTCATCGAGCTGGCGTTCGCCGGCCACCAGGCCGCGCGCCAGGAACAGCTCCAGGTGTTCATCGGAATACGCGATGGCGTTGTGAATGGTGGAGACGAATTGCCAGTCGCTGGCCGTGTAGCCCGTCTCTTCCAGCAACTCGCGCTGGGCGCACGCCAGATGGGACTCGCCTGCGTCGATCTTGCCAGCGGGGAATTCAATGAAGACGCGGTCCAGCGGATAGCGGTACTGGCGTTCCATCAGCACCGTGCCATCGTCGAGCAGCGGCAGAATGACGACGGCGCCCGGATGCAGGACGAATTCGCGCGCCGTGATCTTGCCGTCCGGCAGCGCAACCCGGTCGCGCTGCACGCGCAGGAAGCCGCCTTGGTAGACGAGCTCGCCGTCCACCTTGGTCTCAGTTAAATTCATATCCATGCGTTCAGTATCCATACCTTGATTATGCTCAATAAAAAAAAACGGCGCCAGAGGCGCCGCTTTCGGTCGATGGGCTAGCGCCGCTTGCGCAGGTAGCGTGTGACAAAGCCGGGGAAAGCCAGCACCAGGAACAGGCATCCCGTGATGGCATAGAACTCCCACGTCTGCGGGAAACCGTTGCCGATGCGTGCTTCGAGCGCGAACGCCACGGCGCCGACGATGAAGTACAGAATCACCATCTCCAGCAGGCGCAGCGCCAGCGGCTTGCGCCAGCCCTGCTCTGCTTGCGCCGCCCTTTTCAGGGGCACGGCGGCAAACAGTTTCTCGTTCAGGAAAGGCAGGTTGGCGCCCAGGATGCCCAGGGCGATCACCAGCCAGCTCGAGGCGGTGACATCCATCGGTCAGGACGCCAGCGTCTTGGTGATGGCGGTCGCGCAGGCAGCCAGGATGCTGTTAGGCATCACACCCAGCGCCAGGACGAACACGCCGTTCAGGGCCAGCACGACGCGCATATCGCCATGCACGACCAGCACATTGCCGTCCGTCGGCTCGTCGAACCACATCATTTTCACGACGCGCAGGTAGTAGAAGGCGCCGATCAGCGAGAACAGCACGGCAGCGATGGTCAGCCACAGCTGGCCCGTCGCCAGCACGGAAGCGAGCACCGAGTACTTGGCCATGAAGCCCATCAGCGGCGGCACGCCGGCCAGCGAGAACATGAACAGGGTCATCACCAGCGCGAAGATCGGGCTGCGTTTGCCCAGGCCCTTGAAGTCGGCCAGTTCGTCTGCTTCGAAACCATTACGTGCCAACAACATGATCACGCCGAAGGTACCCAGGGTGGTGAACACGTAGGTGATGACGTAGTACATCGAGGCGCCGTAGGCGGTGGCTGCGCCAGCCGCGTTCAGGGTGTTGTTCGGTGCATCCACGGTACCGGACAGCAGGCCCAGCAGAACGAAGCCCATTTGTGCGATGGTCGAGTACGCCAACATACGCTTCAGGTTGGTTTGTGCGATGGCGGTGAAGTTACCGATCGCCAGCGACATCACGGCCAGCACCAGCAGCATTTGCTGCCAGTCATGTGCCATCGGCAGCAAGCCTTCGGCCAGCAAGCGCAGGGTGATGGCGAAGGCGGCCAGTTTCGGCGCCGCGCCCAGCAGCAGGGTCACGGCCGTCGGCGAACCTTGATACACGTCAGGCACCCACATGTGGAATGGCACGACGCCCAGTTTGAAGGCCAGGCCGGCAACGAGGAACACCAGGCCGAAGACCATGATGGTGCCGTTGGTCTTGCCGTTTTCCAGCGCCACGCGCAGTTCGCCCAGGTCCAGCGTGCCGGAGGCGCCGTACAGCATCGAGATACCGTACAACATGAAACCGGAGGCCAGCGCGCCCAGGATGAAGTATTTCATGGCCGCTTCCGTGGCCTTGGCATTGTCACGGCGCAAGGCGATCAGTGCGTACAGCGACAGCGACATCAGTTCCAGACCCAGGTAGATGATCAGGAAGTTGTTGGCCGAGATCATGATCATCTGGCCCAGCAGTGCAAACAGGGCCAGCACGTAGAACTCGCCGCCCAGGTTACCCGACAGCATGCTGCGGTCGGTGGCATAGGCGCGCGAGTAGATCAGGGTCAGCGCCACGGCGCCGTACGAGAACAGTTTCAGCAGCTGCGACATCGGGTCCGACACGAACATGTTGTGGAACGTGTAGACGGTGGTGCCCGCATTGAAGTCGCCCACGGTCAGCAAGGCGCAGCCGGCCAGGGTCAGCAGCGACAGCGCATAGGTAATCGAACGCTTCGCCGCAGGCAAGAACATATCGATCAGCAAGAGCGCCGACGTGGCGATCAGCAGAAAGATTTCCGCGTACAGCGGTACCAGATTAGGTGCATTAGTCATGTTATCGGTCTTCTATTTAAGGCAACTTGCTGGTGGCGACATGCTGCAGCAGGTCAGCAACCGAAGTTTGCATCGTGTCGGTGAACGGGGCTGGGTACAGACCCATCACGAGCACGGCGATGGCCAGCACAGCAAGCATGAAGAATTCACGTTTGTTGATGTCGGTCAGTTCGGCCACATGCTTGTTCTTGATCTTGCCGAACACCACGCGCTTGGCCATCCACAGCGAGTACGCCGCGCCCCAGATCAGTGCCGTTGCAGCCAGCAGACCGATCCAGAAGTTGTATTTCACCGCGCCCAGGATCACCATGAACTCGCCGACGAAGCCGGACGTCGCAGGCAGACCGCAGTTGGCCATCGAGAACAGCACGAAGAAGGCGGCAAATTTCGGCATGCGGTTCACGACGCCGCCGTAGTCGGCGATGTTGCGGGTATGCATGCGGTCATACAGCACGCCGATGCACAGGAACATCGCGCCGGAGATGAAGCCGTGCGAGACCATCTGCACGATACCGCCCTGCACCGAGATGTCGTTGAACATGAAGAAGCCCAGGGTGACAAAGCCCATGTGCGCGATCGACGAATAGGCGACCAGTTTTTTCATGTCCGTTTGCACCAGGGCAACCAGACCGATGTAGATCACGGCGATCAGCGACAAGGCGATCATGAAACCCGACAGGTAGTGGCTGGCGTCCGGCGTGATCGGCAGCGAGAAACGCAGGAAGCCGTAAGCGCCCAGTTTCAGCATGATGGCGGCCAGCACGGCGGAACCGCCCGTTGGCGCTTCCACGTGGACGTCCGGCAACCACGTGTGGACGGGGAACATCGGCACCTTGACGGCAAACGCCATCAGGAAGGCCAGGAAGATGAAGATCTGCTCGTTCATCGTCAGCTTGAACGCATGCCAGGCCAGGATGTCGAAGGTGCCCGACACATTACGCAGGTAGATGATGGCAACCAGGGTCAGCAGCGAACCGAAGAAGGTGTACAGGAAGAACTTGAACGACGCGTACACGCGGTTCGAACCGCCCCAGATACCGATGATGATGAACATCGGGATCAGGGTTGCTTCAAAGAAGAAGTAGAACAGCAAGCCGTCCAGCGCGCAGAACACGCCAATCATCAGGCCCGACAGGATCAGGAACGAGCCCATGTACTGGGCGATGCGCTTCTCGATCACTTGCCAAGCGGAAATGACGACGATGACGGTGATGAACGCCGTCAGTGGCACGAACCACAGCGACAGGCCGTCGATACCCAGCGAGTACCAGATATTGAAGGTCTCAATCCACGGTGCTTTTTCGACGAATTGCATGCCGTGCGCGGCGTTGTCGAAATGCTGGATCAGCGGCAAGGTGCACAGCATGCTGAGCACGGCGCCAGCCAGCGACAGCCAGCGGGTAAAGCCCGCTTTGCTGTCACGGCCGAGAGCCAGGATCAGGACGCCGCAAATGATCGGCACCCAGATCGACAGACTCAGGTAAGGAGGTAGTGTAGAAATCGTAGACTGCATCATGGTTCTCAGTATTCTTTTATCAGGTCAGCTTACTTAGCGGGCCAGAATGGCAGGAAATAGATCAGGAAGCCCAGCACGCCCAGGATCATCACGAATGCATAGTGATAGATGTAGCCGGTCTGCAGCACTCGCGACAGCGAGGACAGCCAGGCGACGACCTTGGCGCTACCGTTGACCAGCAGGCCATCGATCAGCTTCTTGTCACCGAAGTTCCACAGGCCATTACCCAGCAAGCGGGCACCGCCGGCGAACACGACTTCATTGAACTTGTCCATGTAGTACTTGTTGTCCAGCAGGGTGTGGATCGCGTGGAACTTGGCAAAGAACCAGGCCGGTACACGCGGGTTGACCATGTAGCAGTAGTAGGCTGCCACCACGCCGGACAATGCCAGCCAGAACGGTGCCGTCGACAGGCCGTGGATCGCCATCGCCATTGCGCCGTGGAATTCATGCGACAACTCTTCCATTGCTGGATGGTTTTCGCCCACAAAAATCACGCCCTTGAAGAAATCGCCATGCAGCATCGGGCCGATCGTCAGGTAGCCGATGATCAGCGATGGAATCGCCAGCATCACCAGCGGGAACCATACGACGAATGGGGACTCGTGCGGCTTCTGGCCAGGTTCCAGACCGTGGTGCGCGTGGTCGTCTTCCTCTTCTTCATGACCATGGTCGTCATGTGCATCGCCGTGCGCGCCATGGGCCGCTTTCGGTGCGTGATGGTCGTCATGGCCATGCGCATGCGCCTGGCCGAAACGTTCCTTGCCGTGGAAGACGAGGAAATACATGCGGAACGAGTAGAAGGCGGTGACGAACACGCCAGCCAGCACGGCGAACTGGGCAAAGCCCGCGCCCCAGATGTGCGTCGCTTCGACGGCTTCGATGATGCTGTCTTTCGAGTAGAAACCGGAGAACAGCGGCGTGCCGATCAGGGCCAGCGAACCGATCAGGGAAGTGATCCAGGTGATTGGCATGTACTTGCGTAGGCCGCCCATGTTGCGGATATCTTGGTCGTGGTGCATGCCGATGATGACGGAACCGGCGCCCAGGAACAGCAGTGCCTTGAAGAATGCGTGCGTCATCAGGTGGAACACGGCCACGGAGTACGCGGACGAACCCAGCGCCACGGTCATGTAACCGAGCTGCGACAGGGTCGAGTAAGCGACGACGCGCTTGATGTCGTTCTGGATGATGCCCAGGAAGCCCATGAACAGCGCCGTGATGGAGCCGATCACCAGGATGAAGGACAGTGCCGTGTCGGACAGTTCGAACAGCGGCGACATGCGCGAGACCATGAAGATACCGGCCGTCACCATCGTCGCGGCGTGGATCAGTGCCGAGATCGGGGTAGGACCTTCCATCGAGTCAGGCAGCCACACGTGCAGCGGGAACTGCGCGGATTTGCCCATCGCGCCGATGAACAGGCAGATGCAGGCAACGGTCAGCAGGGCCCAGTCGGTACCTGGCAAGCTCAGCAGCGCCAGTTCGTCTTTCTTGGCGAACACTTCCTGGTAGTTCATGGTGCCGGCGTAGGCCAGCAGCAGGCCGATGCCGAGGATGAAGCCGAAGTCGCCCACGCGGTTGACGAGGAAAGCCTTCATGTTGGCCACGATGGCCGTCGGACGCTGGTACCAGAAACCGATCAGGAGGTAAGAGACCAGGCCCACGGCTTCCCAACCGAAGAACAGTTGCAGGAAGTTGTTGGCCATGACCAGCATCAGCATCGAGAAGGTGAACAGCGAGATGTAGGCGAAGAAGCGGTTGTAGCCTTCGTCGTCCTTCATGTAGCCGATCGTGTAGATGTGCACCATCAGGGAGACGAAGGTGACCACGCACATCATCATCGCCGACAGCGAATCGATCTGGAAGCCCACTTCCATCTTCAGGGTGCCGATCGTCATCCAGTTATAGATCGTGCCATTGAATGTCGCGCCATCCATCACTGCCAGCAGTGTCTGCACGGACAGGATGAACGCAATCAGTACGCCCAGGATCGTCGCGGTATGCGACGTCTTGCGTCCGACCAAATTACCCAGGAACTGGGTGCCAAGCAAACCTGCAATCGCGGCACCGGCCAGCGGCGCCAGCGGTACGGCAAGAAGGAGGTTAGGGTTGAGGAGTTGCCCCGCCATGATGAACCTTAATCGTTATTATTCGAGAGATCGAGTCTGAAAAACATCAGCCTTTGAGGCTGTCCAGGTCTTCGACGTTGATGGTATCCAGATTACGGAACATCACCACCAGAATAGCCAGACCGATAGCCGACTCAGCGGCGGCAACCGTCAGGATGAAGAAAACGAAGATCTGACCGGCCGCGTCGCCCATGAAATGGGAGAACGCGATGAAATTCATATTCACCGCCAGCAGCATCAATTCGATTGCCATCAGCAATACGATGATGTTCTTGCGGTTCAGGAAAATACCGACGATCGAGATTGCGAACAGGATCGCGCCCAGGACCAGAAAATGTGTGAGCGATAATGTCATGGTGCCTCCTTAACTTCCGGCTCAGCCGCAGGACGCTCGACGACCGCGTCCATCTTGATGATCTTCAGGCGGTCGTTGCGCTTGACGCGCACGGCATCGCCTGGAGCAAAGTGCTTGGTGTCCTTGCGTTTGCGCAGGGTCAGTGCAACCGCGGCAACGATGGCCACCAGCAGCACGACGGCAGCGATTTCGAAGGCGAACACATATTTCGTGTAGATCAGCAGGCCCAGTTCCTTGGTGCCGCCCAGGTTGACGTTGACCGGAGCGATACTAGGCGCAAAGTTGCGGAAACCGTGCCACAGGACAGCGGCCATTTCCAGCACGATGATCACGCCCACCGTCACGGACAGTGGCAGATAGCCCCAGAAACCTTCGCGCATGCGGTCGATATTGATATCGAGCATCATGACCACGAAGAGGAACAGCACCATCACGGCGCCGACATACACCAATACCAGCACGATGGCCAGGAATTCAGCTTGCAGCAGCATCCAGATGCCCGCTGCGGAAAAGAAGGACAGTACCAGGAACAGTACTGCGTGGACCGGATTACGGGCCGTGATGACGCGCGTCGCTGCCAGAATCAAGATCAGCGCGAAGGCGTAAAACAAAATTGTTTTAAAGTCCATAAAAAACCCAATAGACGTACAGATGAACGAGGGGCGCGCCGCAGCTGGTCAGCTGCGGCGCATCCATCAGCGATAAGGTGCGTCGGCGGCGCGCGCAGCGGCGATGTCATTTTCATAACGATCACCCACGGCCAGCAACATCTCTTTCGTGTAATACAAATCCCCGCGTTTCTCGCCGTGGTATTCCAGGATTTGCGTCTCGACGATCGAATCGACCGGGCAGGACTCTTCGCAGAAACCGCAGAAGATGCACTTGGTCAAGTCAATATCGTAACGCGTGGTGCGGCGCGAGCCGTCGTCACGCTGTTCCGATTCGATCGTGATGGCCATCGCCGGGCAAACCGCTTCGCACAGTTTGCAGGCGATGCAACGTTCCTCGCCGTTCGGGTAGCGGCGCAGCGCGTGCAAGCCACGGAAACGCGGCGAGATCGGTGTCTTCTCTTCCGGGAATTGCACCGTGATCTTGCGCGAAAACATGTACTTGCCTGTCAACGCCATGCCCTTGATCAGCTCGCCTAACAAGAGGCTGCTGAAGAAATCTTTTACCTTATCCATTCGTATGCACTCTCTTACTTCCAAATATTCCAGGATGTCTGCATCCAGGCAGCGACGAAGACCAGGTAGACCAGCGTCAACGGGATAAACACTTTCCAGCCGAGGCGCATGATCTGGTCATAACGGTAGCGTGGGAAAGTACCGCGCACCCAGATAAACACCGACACGATGAAGAAGGTCTTGGCGAACAGCCAGAAGAAGCCGCCGAAACCACCCCAGAACTCAAGGAAAGCAAATGGTGCGGACCAGCCACCGAGGAACATGATCGAAGCCAGTGCACCGATCAGTATCATGTTGGCGTATTCGGCCAGCATGAACATGGCGTAGGCCATGCCCGAGTACTCGACCATGTGGCCGGCGACGATTTCCGACTCGCCTTCGACGACGTCGAACGGGTGACGGTTGGCTTCAGCCAGGCCCGACACCAGGTAGATGACGAACATCGGCAGCAGCGGCAGCCAGTTCCACGACAGGAAGTTCACGCCTTTGTCGGCGAAGAAGCCGATTTGCTGGCCGCTGACGATGTCGATGAAGTTCAGGCTGCCCGACACCATCAGCACGATGACCATCACGAAGCCCATCGGGATTTCATACGAAATCATCTGTGCCGAAGCGCGCATGGCGCCCATGAACGAGTACTTCGAGTTCGAGGCCCAGCCGGCGATGATGATGCCGTAGACTTCCATCGAGGTAATCGCCAGCAGCATCAGCAAGCCTGCGTTGACGTTGGCCAGCACGGCTTGCGGGCCGAACGGCACGACCGACCAGGCGGCCAGGGCCGGCATGATGGTCATGATCGGGCCGATCACGAACAGGCCCTTGGCGGCCTTGGACGGGATGATGATCTCTTTGAACAAGAGTTTCAGCGCATCGGCGATCGGCTGCAGCAAGCCCAGCGGACCCACGCGGTTCGGGCCGACGCGGATCTGGATCCAGCCGATCAGCTTGCGTTCCCACAAGGTCAGGTAGGCAACCAGGCCCATCAGCGGCAGCAGCACGCACAGGATCTTGATCAGGGTCCAGAAGAACGGCCACGAGCCGCCCAGCAAATCCTGGCCGCTGCTGTTGATGACGTTTACAAATTCAGGCAGAGCCATCAGATTTTCCCCTCTGCTGTTTCAACTGTGATGTCACCGAACATGCCGCCCAGGCTAGCCGTCGAGGCATGCGCCGCCGACACTTTCACCACATTGGCTGGCAGGCCGGCATGGATTGCCGCCACCAGGATGGCGCTGCCGGAGCCTTGCGCCACTTTGACCTTGTCGCCCGCCTTGATGCCCAGCTTCTCGGCCAATACTGGCGACAGATGGGCTTGCGGCGCGGCGCCATCGACCGTGCGCAGCAGCGGTTCGGAGCGGCGCACGAGCGCGTCGGCGAAGTAGATCGGCACGTCGGCGATGCGTTGCAGCGCAGGCGAAGCCGGTGCGTAGCTTGCCGCTTCCGGTGCGTTCTTGGCGATGTTGTTCAGCTGTGCCGACAGATCGGTCACGCCGGCGCCAAACGCTTCGTCGCGAATCGCTTCGGAAGTGTCGTAGTCGAAACCGGCCAGGCCCAGGATGTTGCCCAGGACGCGCAGCACTTTCCAGGCTGGACGGGTTTCCGCCAGCGGTTTCACGGTGCCGTTGAAGCTTTGCGCGCGGCCTTCGCAGTTGACGAAGGTGCCCGAGGTTTCAGCGAACGGAGCGATCGGCAGCAAGACATCGGCGTAATCCATGCCGTGCTTGAAGGCCGACATCGCCACGACCATGTCCGCGCCATCCAGGGCGGCGCGGGCCGCTTGTGGATTGGCAGCGTCGAGTTCCGGCTCGGCGTGCAGCAGCACGTAGGCTTTCTTCGGCGCGGCAAAGGCAGCTTGCACATTGGCGCGCGGCTTGGCGACCAGGTGCGCGCCAACCGTGTTGGCCGCTTCCGTCAGGTAGCCGAGCTTGGCGCCCGTCTGTTCGGCGATCCATTGCGCGGCAGCATGCAATTGCGACGCTTGCGGGTGTTGCGTTGCCGCGTTACCCAGCAGTACGGCGCCGTGGTCGCCAGCCATCAGGCTGGCGGCGATGGCGACAGCCACGTCCGAAGCGGCGATCGCTTCAAAACCGGCTGGCGCGGCGATTTCTTTGGCTTTGGCAACGGCGACGACCACTTCCGACAAGGCCGCCAGCCAATCGCCAGGTGCGACGATCATCTTGTTGGCGATGGTGATCAGCTGGTCATCGTCGGAGGCGTGCAGGATCGACAGCTTGGCGCCGCCCTTGACGGACGCGCGCAAACGCGTGGCCAGCAATGGGTGATCCTTGCGCAGGAACGAGCCGATGACGAAGGCGCGCTTGATCTGGCCAAATTCGTTGATCGGCATGCCCAGCCATGGCTTGACGCCGGCGTCCAGCGCGAAGTCGGTCTGGCGCAGGCGGAAGTCGACGTTCTCGGAACCGAGACCGTTGGCCACTTTTTGCAGCAGTACCAGCTCTTCGACGGTCGAATGCGGCGTTGCCAGCGCGGCGATGGCGTCAGCGCCATGCTCGTGCTTGATGTTTTTCAGGCCGTGCGCCACGTATTCCAGCGCCGTTTGCCAATCGACTTCTTTCCACTCGTTGCCTTGTTTCAGCATCGGGGACGTCAGGCGTTCGGCGCTGTCCAGCGCTTCGTACGAGAAACGGTCCTTGTCCGAGATCCAGCACTCGTTGACGGCTTCGTTTTCCAGCGGCAATACGCGCTTGACCTTGCCAGCTTTCACTTGCACGATCAGGTTCGCGCCCAGGCCATCATGCGGGCTGACCGATTTGCGGCGCGACAGTTCCCACGTACGGGCGCTGTAGCGGAACGGCTTCGAGGTCAGTGCGCCGACCGGGCACAGGTCGATCATGTTGCCCGACAGTTCGGAGTCGACCGTCTGGCCGACGAAGGACACGATTTCCGAGTGTTCGCCGCGGCCGATCATGCCCAGCTCCATCACGCCAGCCACTTCCTGGCCAAAGCGTACGCAGCGGGTGCACTGGATGCAGCGCGACATTTCTTGCATGGACACCAGCGGACCGGCTTCCTTAGGCTGCACGACGCGCTTGTCTTCCTTGTAGCGCGATTCGCTTTTGCCGTAACCCACTGCCAAGTCTTGCAACTGGCATTCGCCGCCCTGATCGCAGATAGGGCAATCGAGCGGGTGGTTAATCAGCAAGAATTCCATGACCGACTTTTGCGCCTGCACAGCTTTATCGCTGGCGGAGCGCACGATCATGCCGGCACTGACCGGGGTCGCACAAGCGGGCAAAGGCTTGGGCGCCTTTTCCACTTCGACCAGGCACATGCGGCAGTTCGCTGCGATCGACAATTTCTTGTGATAGCAGAAGTGCGGAATGTAGGTTCCCAATTTGTTGGCGGCGTCCATCACCATGCTACCAGCAGGGACTTCGACTTTTTTGCCGTCTATTTCGATTTCAACCATGGTGATCGTTACCTGACGCAGCTTAGATATATGCGGGCACTAAGCAATGCTTGTGCTCGATATGATATTCAAATTCTTCACGGAAATTCTTAATGAAGGCCCGTACCGGCATGGCAGCCGCATCGCCCAGCGCGCAAATGGTGCGGCCCTGGATGTTGTCGGCGATCGAGTTGAGCATGTCCAGGTCGTCTGGACGACCCTGCCCCTGCTCGATGCGGTGCACCATGCGGTACATCCAGCCTGTGCCTTCACGGCAAGGCGTACACTGGCCGCACGATTCTTCAAAGTAGAAGTAGGACAGGCGTTCCAGCGCCTTTACCATGCAGCGTGTTTCGTCCATCACGATGACGGCGCCCGAACCCAACATCGAACCGGCTTTCGCGATCGAGTCGTAGTCCAGGTCGGTCTGCATCATGATGTCGCCGCGGATCACCGGAGCGGACGAGCCGCCAGGGATCACGGCCTTGATCTTTTTGCCACCGCGCATGCCGCCTGCCAGTTCCAGCAGGGTCGCAAACGGGGTGCCGAGCGGCACTTCGTAGTTGCCCGGTTTTTCCACATCGCCCGAGATCGAGAAGATCTTCGAACCGCCGTTGTTCGGCTTGCCCATCGCCAGGTATTTCTCTGGACCGATGTTCAGCACGAATGGCACGGCCGCGAAGGTTTCCGTGTTGTTGATCGTCGTCGGCTTGCCGTACAGGCCAAACGAGGCAGGGAAAGGCGGCTTGAAGCGCGGCTGGCCTTTCTTGCCTTCCAGCGATTCGAGCAGGGCCGTTTCTTCGCCGCAGATGTAGGCGCCATAACCATGGTGCGCATGCAACTGGAACGAGAACTCGCTGCCCATGATCTTGTCGCCCAGGAAACCGGCGGCGCGCGCCTCTTCCAGCGCTTCTTCGAAACGCAGGTATTCCTGGAAGATTTCACCGTGGATATAGTTGTAACCCACGGTGATGCCCATCGCGTAAGCGCCAATGGCCATGCCTTCGATCAGGGCATGGGGATTGTAACGAATGATGTCGCGGTCCTTGAAAGTGCCCGGTTCGCCTTCATCTGTATTGCAGACGAGGTATTTTTGACCCGGGAACTGGCGCGGCATGAAGCTCCACTTCAAGCCGGTAGGGAAACCCGCGCCGCCACGGCCGCGCAAGGACGAAGCCTTGAGGTCGGCGATGATCTGTTCCGGCGTGATTTTCTCTTCCAGGATACGCCGCAGGGCACTGTAGCCGCCGCGGTTCACATAATCTTGCAAATGCCAGTTCTTGCCATCCAGATCCTTCAGGATCAATGGATCGATATGGCGGTTGTGGAGTGACGTCATTTCTTGAGTTCCTCCAGCATGGCGTCGATCTTCTCGTTCGACATCCAGCTGCACATGGTTTTATTGCTGACCAGCAAGACAGGCGCATCGCCGCACGCACCCATGCACTCGCCTTCAACCAGGGTGAACTGGCCGTCAGGGGTGGTTTCGCGGAAATCGATGCCCAGCTTCTGCTTCAGGTAGTCTGCAGCGCGCACGCCGCCCGACAGGGCGCATGGCAGGTTGGTGCACACGGTGATCTTGTGCTTGCCCACGGGTTTCACGTTGTACATATTGTAGAACGTGGCCACTTCCTGCACGGCAATCGCCGGCATGCCGATGTAATCGGCCAGTTCCTTCATGGTTTCCGGTGCCAGCCAGCCCAGTTCATCCTGGGCATGGGCCAGCGCGGCCATGACGGCGGATTGACGCTGGTCGGCCGGGTACTTGGCCAACTCACGGTCAATTTTCTTATAACATTGCTCTGATAACAACATACTTTTTGCCTCTTAGCGGTCAATACTGCCGAACACGATATCTTGCGTCCCGATGATGGTCACGGCGTCGGCAAGCATGTGCCCACGCGCCATCTCGTCGAGCGACTGCAAGTGGGCGTAGTCTGGCGCGCGCAGTTTCATGCGGTACGGCTTGTTGGCGCCATCGGACACCAGGTACACGCCGAACTCGCCCTTCGGATGCTCCACGGCGCTGTAGGCCTCGCCTGGCGGCACGTGGAAACCTTCCGTAAACAGCTTGAAGTGGTGAATCAGCGATTCCATGTTGGTCTTCATGTCGACGCGGCCCGGAGGCGCCACCTTGCGGTTGCTGGTCATGACAGGACCTTCATTGTTGCGCAGCCACTCCACGCATTGCTTGATGATGCGGTTCGACTGGCGCAGCTCTTCCACGCGGACCAGGTAGCGGTCGTAGCAATCGCCGTTGGTGCCGATAGGAATGTCGAAATCCATCAAGTCGTACACTTCGTACGGCTGTTTCTTGCGCAAGTCCCACTGCACGCCCGAGCCGCGCAGCATGGCGCCCGTAAAGCCCATGGCCAGCGCATCTTCCGGCGAGACCACGCCGATGCCGACGGTACGCTGTTTCCAGATACGGTTGTCGGTCAGCAGGGTTTCGTACTCGTCCACGGAGTTCGGGAAACGGCGCGCGAAGTCTTCGATGAAGTCCAGCAGCGAACCCTGGCGGTTTTCATTCAGCTTGCCGATGGCCTTGGCGTTGCGGATGATCGATGCCTTGTGCTGCGGCATCGCGTCCGGCAGGTCGCGGTACACGCCGCCCGGGCGGTAGTAGGCCGCGTGCATGCGCGCGCCCGACACTGCCTCGTAGGCGTCGAACAAGTCTTCGCGGTCGCGGAAGCAATACAGGAACGGGCCCATGGCGCCAACGTCCAGCGCGTGGGTGCCGAGCCACATCAGGTGATTCAGGATGCGCGTCATCTCGTCGAACATGACGCGGATGTATTGCGCGCGCAGCGGCACTTCCAGGCCCAGCATCTTTTCGATGGCCATCACGTACGCATGTTCATTGCACATCATCGACACATAGTCGAGACGGTCCATGTACGGCACGGATTGCAGGTAGGTCTTCTGTTCGGCCAGCTTTTCGGTGGCGCGGTGCAGCAGGCCGATATGCGGGTCGGCGCGCTGGATGACTTCGCCATCCATCTCCAGCACCAGGCGCAGCACACCGTGCGCGGCCGGATGCTGCGGCCCAAAGTTCAGGGTGTAGTTCTTAATCTCAGCCATTATTTCATCCCGTAATGTTCTTCGCGGATCACGCGCGGCACGTTTTCCCGCGGCTCGATCGTCACGGGCTGGTAAATCACGCGCTTTTGTTCCGGATCGTAACGCATCTCGACATAGCCGGAGACGGGGAAATCCTTGCGGAACGGATGGCCGATGAAACCGTAGTCGGTCAGCAGGCGGCGCAAGTCGTTGTGGCCTTCGAAGAGGATGCCCAGCAGGTCGAATGCTTCGCGCTCGTACCAGTTGACGGCGCGCCAGATGCCCACCACGGAAGGCAGCAGCGGCATGTCGTCGTCCGGTGCGAACACGCGCACGCGCACGCGCCAGTTGTGCTTGACCGACAGCAAGTGCGACACGGCCGCGAAACGCAGGCCATCCCAGCTACCGTCGCCATAGGTCGAATAGTCGACGCCGCACAGGTCGAGCAACTGCTCGAAATGCAGGGTCGGATCGTCGCGCAAGGTCTGCATCACGGCCAGGTAGTCCTCGGCCTTGACGACCAGGGTGACTTCGCCCAGCGCAACCGTCGTGCTAACGCGATCGCCCAGGGCAGTGCCGAGGGCGTTTTGCAATACTTCTAAATGTGTTGTCATAATCTGAAGCGGCCCCGTTAGCGTGCGATCGTGCTGGTACGCTTGATCTTGTTCTGCAACTGCATGATGCCGTACAGCAAGGCTTCAGCGGTCGGAGGACAGCCAGGCACATACACGTCGACGGGCACGATGCGGTCGCAACCGCGCACCACGGAATAGGAGTAATGGTAGTACCCGCCGCCATTGGCGCAGGAACCCATCGAGATGACCCAGCGTGGCTCTGCCATCTGGTCGTAGACCTTGCGCAGGGCCGGCGCCATCTTGTTGCACAGGGTGCCGGCAACGATCATGACGTCGGACTGACGCGGCGACGGACGAAACACGACGCCGAAACGGTCCATATCGTAGCGGGCTGCGCCCACATGCATCATTTCGACCGCACAGCAGGCCAGACCGAACGTCATCGGGAACATAGACCCGGTGCGCGCCCAGTTGATCAGCTTGTCGGCCGAGGTGGTGATGAAACCTTCGCTTAATACGCCTTCAATAGCCATGGCTTATTCCCAGTCAAGGGCACCTTTCTTCCAAATGTACCAAAATCCGACCACGAATTCAGCGATGAACACCATCATCGTGACGAAACCGGCCCAGCCCAGGTCGCGCATTGCAACGCCCCATGGGAAAAAGAATGCCGTTTCCAGATCGAACAAAATAAACAGGATTGCGACCAGATAGTAGCGCACATCAAATTTCATGCGCGCGTCTTCGAATGCTTCAAAGCCACATTCGTACGGGGAGAGTTTTGCTGCGTCAGGCTTGTTAGGACCTAACAGGCGCCCCAGGAGCTGGGGAGCGATACCGACACCAAGGCCGATAATAATGAACAGCAGGACGGGGAAGTAATTTTCGAGGTTCACGATTGATGAGCTTATATTGAACGATCGGTTAAATGAGGACGCTGCGATCATTTGCAGCGTATCTAACGCACGACCCCAATCAAAGCTAAGACCAGGATCGAACGACACATCCTCGTAAAAAAAGCCAGCAACTTTGTACGAGCCATGGCTCGTGCGCCGTTGCTGGCTTCTGATTTCTGGTGCCGACGACGAGACTCGAACTCGTACAGCTTTCGCCACTACCCCCTCAAGATAGCGTGTCTACCAATTTCACCACGTCGGCGGTAAGGCCCGTATTCTACTCTGCTTTGCCGCTAAAGTTAATGCACAAATGCATCAAAACACAGATAAAAACGATAAATTTTTACATCTTCCAGCGCGTCACGATTTTTTCCTGCCGCACTGCCAAAACATTGAGCAATAATCTGCCCGTAATGAGAATTACTCTCGATGAGGCATCGAGTTAATACCGAATTACTTCGGAATCGCGCCGGCCGGGGTGCTGGCAACAGGTGCCGCCGCCGCTGGAGCGCTGGCCGCTGGTGCCGCAGGGGCTGCTGGCACCGTCGTCGGGATCGCGCCCGCGCCGGTGACCGGCACTGGCTTGACGACTTTATCCATCACGCCGCCGCCCACCGTGGTGGCGCGCTGATTGGCCATCAGCGACAGAGCCAGGGTGGCGCCGAAGAAGATCGCGGCGGCAACGCCCGTCGATTTCGACATGAAGTTCGACGAACCCGTCGCACCGAACAGGCTGCCCGAGGCGCCCGAACCGAAGGCGGCGCCCATGTCGGCGCCCTTGCCGTGCTGCAGCAACACCAGCGCGATAATCGACAATGCCGAAATAACCTGTACTACCACTACCAGATTGAACATCATGTTCATTGCAATTCCATTCTTAGTTTAAATTAATTCAATCAGCGGCGTGAATAATTGCCAAGAAATCCGCCGCCTTCAATGCTGCTCCACCGATCAGACCGCCATCGATATCCGGCATCGCCATCAATTCTTTTGCGTTCTCCGGCTTCATGCTGCCGCCGTACAGGATTTGCACGCCGGCGGCCGCTACCGCATTCTTTGCCACCAGCTGGGCGCGCAATACCTGATGCACGTCCTGCGCCATTTGCGGCGTGGCGGTCTTGCCCGTGCCGATGGCCCAGACTGGCTCATAGGCCAGCACCAGTTTCGCCACGTCGTCGGCGGAAATCGCCGCCAGCACGGCGCCCAGCTGCTGCGCCACCACGGCATTGGTCTGGCCCGCTTCGCGCTGCGCCAGCGTTTCGCCGATGCAGACGATAGGCGTGATGCCTGCCGCCAGCGCGGCAACCGTCTTGGCCGCCACTTGCGCATCGCTCTCGCCATGGTAGGCGCGGCGCTCGGAATGCCCGATCACCACGTAGCCGCAGCCAAAATCCTGCAGCATGGCGGTCGAGATTTCCCCCGTGTAGGCGCCGCCGGCATGCGCGGACACATCCTGCGCACCCCAGCCAAGAGCCGTGCCTGCCAATTGCGCCTGGCACTGCGCCAGATACGGCGCAGGCACACAGACGGCGCTGGCGGCGCCAGAGGCAGCCAGGCCAGCAACTATTTCAGACAATAACACCGCGTTCGAGGTGCGACTGCCGTTCATTTTCCAATTTCCGACGACGAGTTTGCGACGCATAGTAGCCTAAATTCTAATAACCCGTCATTCTAACTCCGGCACCGATGCCGGTCAAACAGGCAGTGCCCCGTTTCAGGCAACTTGCAACATGATCTTGCCCACGTGCGTGCTCGCCTCCATCAAGGCATGCGCCTCGTTGGCTTTTTCCAACGGGAAAGTTTGATAGATCACGGGCTTGATCTTGCCCGCTTCGATCAGCGGCCAGACGGTCGCGCGCAGGTGGTTGGCGATGGCCGCCTTGAAGGCGACCGAACGGGGACGCAGGGTGGAACCCGTCACCGTCAGGCGACGGCGCAGCAAGCTACCCAGGTCCAGTTCCGCCTTGGTGCCGCCCTGCACGGCGATCAGGCCGATGCGGCCATCGTCGGCCAGGCAATCGATTTCGCGCGGCAGGTAGTCGCCGCCCACCATGTCGAGGATGACGTCGACGCCCTTGCCCTCAGTCAATTCCTTGACGACGGCAACGAAATCTTCCGTGCGGTAATTGATGCCCCGTTCGGCACCCAAGGCCTCGCAGGCGCGCGCCTTCTCGTCGCTACCCGCCGTGGCAAACACGCGGTGACCGAGCGCGGCAGCCAGCTGGATGGCCGTCACGCCGATGCCGGACGTGCCGCCCTGCACCAATAACGTTTCGCCATCGGCCAGCGCGCAGCGGTCGAAGACATTGCTCCAGACGGTAAAGAAATTCTCGGGCAGGGACGCGCCTTCCAGCGCCGTCAAGCCTTTCGGCAAGGGCAGGCACTGGCCGGCGGGCGCGGCACAGTATTCGGCATAGCCACCGCCCTGCACCAGTGCGCAGACCAGGTCGCCTTTCCTGAATGCGGTATTAGTGAAGTCGCCATCGACGACTTCGCCCGCCACTTCCAGGCCCGGCAAGTCCGACGCGCCGGCTGGCGGCGCGTATTTGCCCAGGCGCTGCAACACGTCGGGACGGTTGATGCCGGCCGCGTGCACCTTGATCAGCAGTTCGCCCGCCTTATATTGCGGCATGGGACGTTCGGCGATCTGCAAAACGTCGGCGGGACCTGGCTGGCTGATGGCAACTGCACGCATGGCGGGACTTTCTCAAGGGAAAACGGCGATTGTACGCCAAGCCGCCAGCCCTTGCAGGGCACCGCTTCCCCTTAGGCGCCGCCCGTCTTCGACTGCCGCGGCAATGGCGTACCCGGCTTCCATTTCGCCGACAGGGCTTGCCCTTCCTCGACTTGCTCATGCGTCATCTTGCGCACCACGGCGGCGCGCTGGTCGGCCGCATTCGCGTTGCCATTCGCGGCCGCCAGGTTCCACAGCATGTAGGCGATGACGTTATCCTGCTGCACGCCGCCCATGTGGTAGCGGTACATCAGGCCCAGCACCTGCTGCGCCTCGGCATGGTTCTGCTCGGCCGCCTTGCGGAACCAGCCGACGGCCTGCTTATGGTCTTGCAGCACGGCGTTGCCCGTGTAATACATGGCGCCCACCACATACTGGGCGTCGGCCTTGCCCTGCTCGGCCGCCTTGCGGTGCCAGAACATGGCTTGCTTGTAATCCTGCGGCAAGCCCCGTCCCATGTAATACATCAAGCCCAGCAAGTGCTGGGCATCGGCGCTGCCGGTCTTGGCCAGTGGCAATATTTCCTTGTAGGCCAGCGCGTAATTCTTGTTGTTGTAGGCGCTGGCGCCTTCGGCGAAGCCAGCCCGCGCGGGTAGCTGTATCGTCAACAGCATGAGTAATGTAATGATCAGTTTTTTCATCGGAATGGGATGTGGTCTGACTACTTATTCTTGTCCTGCCAATAAGGCCTGCGGCAGGATGCTTTTACTTCCAGCTAACTTTGCCCAGGCCCTCGACGCTAACATCGCGGTTGACCGGCTTGCCGTACACCACCACCGAACCGAGCCCGCTCAAATTCAGCTTGGCATTCGTATGGGCATTCACCGTGGCGTTGCCGAGGCCGCTCAATTCCAGGTTGACGGCGTCCGCTTCAAACTGCTGTGCATTCAGGCTGCCCAGGCCGCCCAGGCTGGCTTTCAGGAGCCGTCCGCGTCCGCCCAGCATCACCGAGCCGGCGCCCTGCAAGTCCAGCTCGGCCCGCTCATTGTTACCTATCCATATCTGCATGCTGCCCACGCCGCCCAGGCTGGCATTGAGCTTGCGGTAATCGCCCACCAGCTTGATGCTGCCCGCCCCTTCCAGCGACAGGGTCAGTTCCTCGCCCTTGAACCCCGTGATGTCCGTGCTGCCAAAACCTTCCGAGCTCAGTTCGCGCAAGTTCGGCAAGACCAGGTCGGCGCGGATCGAGGAAGGGCCGATCTTGAAGCCGCGCACTTCCGTTTCAATGTGCAGGGTATCGCCGCTTTGCGCCGTGCTGACATCGGCGATATAGCGCTTGTCGGCCGTGATGCTCAGCGAAGGCACGTTGCCCTGGCGAATGCGCACTTCCATCACGCCATCGAGCTTGACGCGCACCACGCGGGCGTCGACGTTGCGCATTTCCAGCAAGCGGGTCTCGGCGGCCGCGCCGCGCACCAGGCCCAGAGTCGCCAGGAACAGCAGCGCCAGTTGCAGTGTCTTTTTCATGTAATGCATCCTCGGTATCTTGTTTTTATGTGCCGCGGCGCCCTCGTGGAGCTCCCGCGCATTGCCACTGGCTGCCACTGTAGCAGCAGCAAAAATTGCTGACAATCAATTATGCGAAACGGGCTTTTTCGGCGGCGTTCAGGCGCTTGGCCTTGACGACCACCACGTGCATGGCAGTCTTGCCCGCTGGCACGGCCAGGGTGGCGGTGGAGCTGGCCACTTGCAGGGCCGGGGCGATGGCGTAGCAGCTGGCGCTGATCAGGATGGCGGCGGCAACGGCAATGACTTCCATGTTTTTAGCGACGTTCATGTTGTTCTCCTCGGGTGTCTGGCAGTGGGCTTGCGGTATGTGATCACTATAGCCATACCGCTCCCGGCAGACACGCCGATTGCGACGAACTGCGTTTTTGGCAGGCTGGCCTGACAAAAACGCGGATAAACGTCGATTTACTGCTGCGCGCTTAAAACTCTTCCCACTCGTCGGCGCCCGCCTTGGCCGCCTTGACGGGCCTGGCCGGCGACAGCGCGCGGGCCGGCGCGCGCGGCGCAGGAGCAACAGGCTTGGCCTTGAGGCGCGTCACAGGCGCCGGTGCCGCAGCAGGCGCATCGCCCAGGCGGAACATGCCGACGGCTTGCGCCAGGTCCACGGCCTGCTCCTGCAGGCTTTCCGCGGCGGCGGCCGCCTGCTCGACAAGGGCCGCGTTTTGCTGCGTCATGGTATCCATGTGCGTGACGGCCGTATTGATTTCACCGATGCCGGCGCTCTGTTCGCGGCTGGCCACCGTGATCTCGCTCATGATGGTGGTCAATTGCTGCACCGACGCCACCACCTGGTCCATGGTCTGGCCTGCTTCATCGACGAGGCGCCCGCCGGCATCCACTTTTTCCACCGAGTCGCCGATCAATTCCTTGATTTCCTTGGCCGCGCCAGCGGAGCGTTGCGCCAGGTTGCGCACTTCGGACGCCACCACGGCAAAGCCCCTGCCCTGCTCGCCCGCGCGCGCCGCCTCGACGGCCGCATTCAGGGCCAGGATATTCGTCTGGAAGGCGATGCCGTCGATCACGCCGATGATGTCGACGATCTTGCGCGAGCTTTCCTGGATGCCGGCCATGGTGCCGACCACTTGCTGCACCACGCGGCCGCCCTTGGCCGCCACCTCCGAGGCGGATACGGCCAGCTCATTGGCCGCATGCGCGTTTTCCGCATTCTGCTTGACGGTCGAGGTCAGCTCATCCATCGAACTGGCCGTTTCTTCCAGCGCGCCCGCCTGCGCTTCCGTGCGCGAGGACAGGTCGGCATTGCCGGCGGCAATATCGGCCGACTCGCTGCGCACCAGGGTGCTGATGCTGCGGATCTGCACCAGCACGGTGGCGATTTTTTCGACAAACAAGTTAAACGCCTTGGCGATCTGCGCCAGCTCGTCCGAGCCTTCCGCGTCGAGGCGGCTGGTCAGGTCGCCGTCGCCCGTGGCGATCGCTTCCATCGCATCGCGCACCAGGCCCAGGCGGCGCAAGGCGCGCGCCACCAGCGCGCTCAATACCGTGGCGGCCAGGGCCAGCACCAGCAAGGCCGTCAAGGCCGAGGCGCGCAGCATGGAAGTCAATGCTTGCGTTGCCTCTGCCCGGTCGAGCACGGTGGCCAGCAACCAGTCGCTGCCCGGCACCTTACTTACATGCAAGATGCCGTCACGCTCGCCCAGGCGAATGGCGGCGCCATCGCCGCTCTTTTCAATATCGGCCAGCGCCTGCGCGCTCAGGCCCGGATCGAGTTCGGCCAGAGGCTTCAAGGTCAGCTTGCCGTCCGGGTGGGCGATGATCTTGCCGCCGCCATCGACGAGGAAGGCATAGCTGGACGCCGTCGGCTTGATCGATGCGACGTTTTGCACCACGGCATCCATCATCACGTCGGCCGCCAGCACGCCCGTCACGCTGCCCTTGCCGCCCAGCGGCTCGGCAAACGTCACCACCAGCTTGCCCGTGCTGGCGCCGATATACGGCGCCGTAATGACGGGGCCGCCCGCTTCGGACGCCAGCTTGTACCAGGGCCGCGCCGTGGGATCATAGTCTGCGGCGCGCTTGCGCTCTTGCGAAAAGACGGCGTGCTTGTCGGTAAAGCCGATATACGCCATGTCAAACGTGCCCGCCTGTTCGGCCGCCTTCAGGGCCGGCAGCGGATCGGCCGCCGTGGCGCCCTGCTTGAGCGAGCCCACGACGGCTTGCTTGGAGCGCAGCCATTCGGCGATGGCCGCGGCATGGCTGTGCGACAACTGCAGCATCTGCGTGTCGAGCGCAGCCAAGGTGCTTGAGCGCGTAGTGAAGAAATTGGCGATGGCAACGGCCAGCATGGCCAGCACGACGATGGAAACGGCGATGGCGATCAGCCGCGCCTTAAGGGAGGACAACATGGTGCATCCAATAAAAAAGAGAAAATCGGGAGGGATGCGCCATGGTCGATGAATAAGATTTTGTCGTCAAGCAATACTGACAGTCAATTACCCATAAACAACAATTGATACCATATATTAATTACAGCTCGCCGCGCAGCTTGCGCAGGGCCGGCGATTCACCACCCGTCGCTTCGATGCGGAACCGGGCAAATGCCTGCTCCAGTTCAGGGTACTGGCGCAAGCCGCCTTCCGTAAAGTAACGCCCGCCGGGGATGTCGCCCCACGGCAGCGGCGCGCTCAAGGCCCCGCTGCCCGCCAGGGCCAGCAGCGGTTCCAGCGCGCTGCGCAGGTCGGCCACCTCCCCATCGTTAGGCGCCAGCCGGGCCAGCAATTGTTCCAGTTCGGCGGCATGGGCTTGCAAACGCTGTTGATCCATCATCTCTCCTTAATTCTTGATCGTGCCGATCAGCACGGGGGCCGACCACAGGCTGCGGTTGGGCAATAGATACTGCTGCGCCCCGCCCTTGCGCCGTACCAGCCCACCCAGCTCTTGCGTCGGTGCCACCTGGCTGACGAACACGTTGACAGTGCCCTTGGGCATGATCTGATACACATCATACAGCGGCGCCTCGCTCTTCAAGGGCAAGCCGAAACAGTCTGCCAGGCTGGCGCAACGGCCCGACGCCAGCTGCAATTGCGCGCTGGTAGTGAAGTATGGCGAGTACGGCGACACATTCTGGCCATGCGGCACGATTTTTACCAGCGCGGCCGACATGGCTTGCAAATCGGGCAAGGTGCTGCCGGAAGCGAGCTGCTCGACCGCGCGCGCGTAAATCGTCTCGGCCGGGGCGGCGGGATCGGCGGCGCGCAGTTCGCGCAGGAATTGCCGGCCCGGTGCGCTGTCCAGGTAGGGATCGATCGCTTCGCGCTGCAATCCCGCCGTCTTGAAGGTGCTGAGGTCATTGATTTCGCGCGCATGCACGGCGCGCAAGGCGTCAAGGTCTTGCGCCGGCATGGCCGCGGACGCGGCGGCGATGGGAATCGGCAGCGGCACCGGCGTGGGTGCATTGTCCAGCTGTGCCCGGACACCGGGCGCGACGGCAAGCAGAAAGGCGGCGGCCAGCCCGCAGAATGTGCGCATGCTGCATCTCCTTGGAAGACTCGTTCAGGGGAAGATCCCACTCCGAATCTACAAGGCGCGGCAGCGGCCGATACGCGCTGGATCAAGGCCGGTGCAGACAGGCGGGCAAGCCGGCACACGCCTTCGATACAGCGCAAACGCGGCGCATAAAAAAACCGCCAGGGCTTGCGCGCCGGCGGTTTTTAAGCATGCGGCCGAAGCCGCACTCAGGCGTACCTGAAGGACATTAAGCGGCTGGCGCTTCGTTGCCTTCGGCAGCTTTCATCGACAGTTTCAGGCGGCCGCGGTCGTCTGTTTCCAGAACTTTTACACGCACCAGCTGGCCTTCTTTCAGGTAGTCGGCCACGGCGTTGACGCGCTCGTTGGCGATCTGCGAAATGTGCAGCAAGCCGTCCTTGCCTGGCATGACTTGCACGATGGCGCCGAAGTCCAGCAGTTTCAGCACGGTGCCTTCGTAGGTCTTGCCCACTTCGACGGAAGCGGTCAGTTCTTCGATGCGGCGCTTGGCTTCCTGGCCGGCAGCGGCGTCGACGGAAGCGATGGTGACCACGCCTTCGTCGCTGATGTCGATCTGAGTGCCCGTCTCTTCGGTCAGCGCGCGGATCACGGCGCCGCCCTTGCCGATCACGTCACGGATTTTTTCCGGGTTGATCTTGATGGTGATCAGACGCGGTGCGAAATCGGACAGTTCGGTTTTGACGTGCGGCATGGCTTTTTGCATTTCGCCCAGGATGTGCTCGCGGCCTTCCTTGGCTTGCGCCAGTGCCACTTGCATGATTTCCTTGGTGATGCCCATGATCTTGATGTCCATCTGCAGCGCCGTGATACCGTTGCGGGTACCGGCTACCTTGAAGTCCATGTCGCCCAGGTGATCTTCGTCGCCCAGGATGTCGGACAGCACGGCAAACTTGCCGCCTTCCTTGATCAGGCCCATGGCGATACCGGCCACGTGTTCTTTCATCGGCACGCCAGCGTCCATCAGTGCCAGGCAGCCGCCGCACACCGATGCCATCGACGAGGAACCGTTCGATTCCGTGATTTCCGACACCAGGCGCACCGAGTAGCTGAACTCTTCAGCTGCTGGCAGGGCGGCGATCAGCGCGCGCTTTGCCAGGCGGCCGTGGCCGATTTCACGGCGTTTTGGCGTACCGACACGGCCCGTTTCGCCGGTGGCGAACGGAGGCATGTTGTAATGCAGCATGAACGAATCGGTGAACTCGCCCATCAACGCATCGATCTTCTGGCTGTCGCGGGCGGTGCCCAACGTCGCCACGACCAGCGCTTGCGTTTCGCCGCGCGTGAACAGGGCCGAACCGTGGGTGCGTGGCAGCACGCTGGTGCGGATCGAGATCGGACGCACGGTGCGCGTGTCGCGGCCGTCGATGCGTGGCTCGCCGTCCAGGATTTGCGTACGCACGATTTTCGCTTCGATGTCGAACAGGATGTTGTTGACTTCGGCGCTGTCGATGGACGCGCCGCCGGCGGCAGCCGCTTCGGCCGACAGGTCGGCGATCACTTCCGACGTCGCCGCTTTCAGCTTGGCCGTACGCTCTTGCTTGTCCTTGGTTTGATACGCGTCATTGATCTTGGCGTTGGCGAAATGCGCGACGCGGGCGATCAGTGCTTCGTTTTTCGGCGCAGGCGCCCATTCCACTTCCGGCTTGCCGCCGTCACGCACCAGGTCGTGAATCGCGTCGATGACGACTTTCATCTGGTCGTGGCCGAAGACCACGGCGCCCAGCATGATTTCTTCGGACAGCTGTTTCGCTTCCGATTCGACCATCAGCACGGCCGTTTCGGTACCGGCGACAACCAGGTCCATTTCCGACGTTTTCAGTTGCTGGACGGTCGGGTTCAGGATGTACTGGCCGTTGGCGTAACCGACGCGCGCGGCGCCGATAGGACCGTTGAAAGGCACGCCCGATACGCACAGGGCAGCCGAGGCGCCGATCATGGCGGCGATGTCTGGATCGATTTCAGGGTTGACCGACAGCACGTGAATGATGACTTGCACTTCATTCAGGTAGCCTTCCGGGAACAGCGGACGGATAGGACGGTCGATCAAACGGGATGTCAGTGTTTCTTTTTCGGAAGGACGGCCTTCGCGCTTGAAAAAACCGCCCGGGATTTTACCGGCAGCATAGGTTTTCTCGACATAATCAACCGTCAAAGGGAAGAAATCCTGGCCTGGCTTGGCATCTTTGCGTGCCACTACCGTTGCCAGAACGACGGTATCTTCGATCGACACCAGCACTGCGCCGGATGCCTGACGTGCGATTTCGCCGGTTTCCAGGGTCACTTGATGTTGACCGTACTGGAAGGTTTTCGTAACTTTGTTAAACATGGGGTATCCCTTTTCTAATTGCCGACAGATTTTCAGGGGCTGTCGTTCACCTCACCACAGGCGGCGTAAAAATGCTGCCTTTACTTGTTGCCACCTTTGCTACTTTACTTTTAAAACATGATATCGGGAGAGAATACTGTACTTCTCGATATAAATCCGGAATTCAAATGACAAAATGCCCGCGTCAGCGAACTGGCGCAGGCATTTCTGTATAAACCTTGTACGGCAAAAATTACTTGCGCAGACCAAGTTTAGCGATCAGGTCGCGATAACGGGTAGCGTCTTTAGCCTTCAGGTAGGACAACAGGCTCTTACGACGGTTGACCATCATGATCAGGCCGCGGCGGGAGTGGTGATCTTTCGAGTGGGCTTTGAAGTGGCCGTTCAGTTCGTTGATACGAGCTGTCAGCAGTGCAACTTGCACTTCAGGGGAGCCAGTGTCGTTTTGACCACGTGCGTTGTCCGCGATGATAGCGGCTTTGTTGATGTTTTCTACTGTCATGATAAACCTTTCACATGCGGTGCACAGAGTCTGAACCCTATCCACCGTGAACTACGATTATTAAAATACTGGCCTATGCTGCCAACCAGACGCGCAAGTATATCGGAAAAATGCCCGCCTGTATCCTGCCGTGCGCGCTTTTCTCGGTGCATGATAGGGTTTTCCTGCATTTCAGGAGGTCAAACATGAAAAATCTGCTCAAATTAGCAACACCGCTGCTGTTTGCCGCACTGGCCGGCTGCGCCAGCTGGAACGTCCCGCCGCCCCAGCCGGGCGAGCCGCGCGCCGCCGTGGAAGCGCGCCTGGGCCGGCCGACGAATATCTATCAATTGCCCACCGGGCCTGAACTGGAATACGCGACGGGCCCCTACGGCCAGTACACGTACATGGCCCGCTTCGGCCCCGATGACAAGCTAATTTCCTACGAGCAAGTGCTCGATACGCCTGGCTTTGCCCGCATCAAGGTGGGCGTGTCGACGCAACAAGACGTGCTGCACACCCTGGGCCGCCCGACGGAAACATCGTATCTGTCGCTGCCGAAACTGCACGTCTGGTCCTACCGCTACAAGGAATCGGGCGTCTGGGATTCCATGATGCACGTGCACTTCGACCACGACGGCATCGTGCGCATGATGATGAACGGGCCCGATCCGGCCAAGGAAGAGCGGCGCTTTTTCTGGTAGCTGGCATGGCAAGCAGCCGTGCTCCTGCGTGTTGTGACAATGTGTGACTTTTCACCTGTGAACATTGTGTAAAGTCCTGCGGATAAAATGGCCCGTGCCGTGCTGGCCACACATTCAATCGACTGCAAGGAATCAGATGCCGCATCAGCAGGAAGTCAGCCGTCCATATCATCGTTTCGCCCCTCCCCTGTTCCTCGCACTCGCCCTTCTGCTGTCCGCCTGCGGCGGCGGTGGTGGGGGCGGTGGCGGCGTATCGTCGCCCGTCACGCCACCGGTGACGCCACCCGCCAGCAGCAGCGATACGCCACTGCTACTCACGGCAGGCAATGCCTCGGCAGCCCCCGTTCTGGCCTTCGGCAATGGCGCCGTGGCGCTGGGCGCAGCACAAATGGTCGTCGACTGGGCTGGCCAGTTCAGCACGAGTACCACGCAAACGAAGCCCTGCCGCGGTGGCGGCACGCAAAGCGCCACGTTTAGCGACGCCAACGCCAACGGCAAGGTCGACGCGGGCGACAAGCTCAGCGTGACATATGTCGCTTGCTATTCAAAGGAACTGGAAGGCGTTGTCGACGGCACCATGAATGTCACGTTTGCGGCGCCTGTCAACGACCAGCATCTGGCGGGAGCGATCAGCTTTGCTCCCGGCTTTGGCGACCACACCAGCACACCGCGCGAAGATCTGGCGGGCAGCCTGCGCTTTGACCATAGCATCGGGCCACTCTCGCGGATGCTGCGCATTCATTCCGACACGCAACCATTCATCATGGTGTATTCCGACGCCAACCAGACTAAAAAGGAAACCATTACCGCGCTGGAGTTACAGCACGAGTTGCGCATCGATACGGCACGCGCCACCACCAGCATGCGCTACCACCTGGCCAGCGATTTGCTCGGCGGCAGCCTTGAGGTCAGCACGGCAACGCCATGGCGCGCCTGGTTCGACACCTACCCCGACGCCGGGGAACTGCTGCTGACCGGTGCGAACAACAGCAAGGCCAGCCTGCGCGTCAATCCACGCCCGGCGCCGGACCAGCTCAACATCTTGCTCGGCGACACCGTACTGGCTACCGCCCCGGCCCAAGGCACAGGCTTTTTATGGAGTAGTGGCGCCTGGCGGCCACAAAATGCCAGCCTGGACCGCTACGACACAAAGTCCGACCTGCCCAGCGGCTTCCAGCTGCTGATCGCGCCGGACACGGCCAAACTGGCTCCGGCCGGCACACTGACCTGGGTATATACGCGCACGCTGGACACGCCACGGCTGCACAACGCGCTATTCCGGCAGCAGGGCAACGATTCGGTGGATATTCCGGCAACCATCAGCACCAATGGCGCCATACTGACAGTCCAGCCGGCCACACAACTGCGGGCCGGTGCCACTTATCAACTGACATTCGATAACCTGCAAAGCGATCCCATACGCGATATGGCCGGCAATGCCCTGAGTGCGCCGGCCGGCATCGTGAATGTGACACAAAGCATCAGCGCAGTCATCGGCACCAATGGAACGCCGGCCTTGATGCTGGGCGCCGGCGCCACGCTGACACTTGATGCCGGCGGCTCGTCGGCCCATGGTGCGCCGGCCAGCGGCACGCGCTGGCGGCAGCTTTCCGGCCCCGCGCTCGTCATGGATCAGCCGAATGCACAACGCGTCACGCTGTCGAGCCCGACGCCAGCCAAGGGCGTGGCCGTCATTGAATTGGAAGCAAGCAACGCCATAGGCGAATCCGACAAGCAGCGCATCAGCATTGATGTACTGACCGATACCACACAGGCGCTGGTCTTCAGCTATCGGATCGGTACGGGCGCCCCGGTGATCGACAGCAACGCCGCCACTGCGGAAGCCAGCTATGTGCGCTACTTTTTGGACAAGAACGTGCTCGATATCATGTCCACCCGGAGCCATCTGCGCTTCCTGACAGGCTTGCCGGCCAACCAGGCCTGGCAGGCCGGCACCACCTTTTCCTATGGGCCGGGCAACACTGACGGCGTCGAGGGCGGTTTGCTCGGACGCTACAATTTACCGCAATGCACGTCTGCTGCAGGCAGCTTCACTGTGCTCGAATTTGCGCGTGACGCCACCGGCCAGCCATCGCGGGTCGCGCTCGATATCGACGACATGTGCGCCGGCACGCGCACGCAAATGTCGATCCGGTACGGCAGCGACTTGCCCTTGCGTTAAGAGCCCACCGGTCGCGGACTAGCGTTTTCAAGGCTGTGGATCGATACGCTCATCCTTGGCGTGCAGTTTATTTAACGCCGACAGATACGCCTTGGCCGACGCGACGATGATGTCCGGGTCGGCTCCCACGCCGTTGACGATGCGCCCGTCGCGCGACAGGCGCATGGTGACTTCACCCTGCGACTGCGTGCCCGTGCTGATGGCATTGACGGAAAACAAGACCAGTTCCGCGCCGCTGGCGGCCGCGCTTTCGATGGCGTTGACGGTGGCGTCGACGGGGCCGTCGCCCCGCCCTTCGCAGCTCAGTTGCTTGCCGCCGACGAGAAATTCCACGCGCGCATGCGGCACGGCGCCCGTCGTCGACTGCTGCGTCAGTGAAATGAAACGGTAGTGCTCACTTTCCTGCGCCTGCTGTTCCTCGCTGACGAGAGCCATGATGTCTTCGTCGAAAATCTCGGATTTCCGGTCCGCCAGCTCCTTGAAGCGGATGAAGGCGGCGTTGATGTCCGCTTCCGATTCCAGCGCGATGCCCAGTTCGTGCAGCCGCTGCTTGAAGGCATTGCGGCCCGACAGCTTGCCGAGGACGATCTTGTTGGCCGTCCAGCCCACGTCTTCGGCGCGCATGATTTCATACGTTTCGCGCGCCTTCAAGATGCCGTCCTGGTGGATGCCGGAGGCGTGCGCAAATGCGTTCGCGCCGACGACGGCCTTGTTCGGCTGCACGGCAAAGCCCGTGATTTGCGACACCATCTTGGATGCCGCCACGATTTGCGTCGTATCGATGCCCACCGTCAAGTTGTAATAGGCGGCGCGCGTGCGCAGCGCCATCACCACTTCTTCCAGCGCCGTATTGCCGGCCCGCTCGCCGAGGCCATTGACGGTACACTCGATCTGCCGCGCGCCGCCGATCATGACGCCGGCCAGCGAATTGGCCACAGCCAGGCCCAGGTCGTTATGGCAATGCACGGACCAGATGGCTTTATCGGAGTTCGGGATGCGTTCGCGCAAGCGCTTGATGGTATTGCCGAAGATCTCCGGCACGGCGTAACCGACCGTGTCGGGGAAATTGATGGTGGTGGCGCCCTCGGCGATCACGGCTTCCAGCACACGGCAAAGGAAATCCTCGTCGGAGCGGCTGCCGTCTTCGGGGCTGAATTCGATGTCGTCCGTGAACTGGCGGGCAAAGCGCACGGCGTTCTGTGCCTGCAGCAAGACTTCCTCGGGCGTCATGCGCAGCTTCATCTGCATGTGCAGCGGCGACGTGGCGATGAAGGTGTGGATGCGCTTGCGCTCGGCCGGTTGCAGGGCTTCGGCGGCGCGGGCGATGTCGCGGTCGTTGGCGCGCGACAGCGAGCAGATGGTGGACTCGCGCACGGCGCCGGCTATCGCCCGTATCGACTCGAAATCGCCCTGCGAGGCAGCGGCGAAGCCCGCTTCGATCACGTCGACTTTCATGCGTTCGAGCTGCTTGGCGATGCGCAGCTTTTCCTCGCGCGTCATGGAAGCGCCCGGCGATTGCTCGCCGTCGCGCAAGGTGGTGTCAAAAATGATGAGTCGGTTGCTGGTGTTCATGGCTGCTCCTGGCTGGCTGAAGACTGGCGACGCTACCGACTCAGCGCATCAATGCTCGGGGTCGGTCTGGATGATGCTGACGGGCTTGCCCTTCGCCATGCGCCAGAAAAACACGGCGTAGCCGGACAGGCCATAGGCGACGAAGATCGGGAACAGCACTTTCGGCGGATCGATGGAAATGAGCGCAAAGAACAATGCCAGCAGGAATACCACGATAAAGGGCACGGACTTGCGGAAATTCACATCCTTGAAACTGTAGAACGGCACGTTGGTGACCATGGTCAGGCCGGAGAACAGGGCGATCGTCCACGAGACCCACGCCAGCTGGTTGCCGGCAAATTCCAGGTCGTTCATGAGCAGGATGAAACCGGCCACCATGGCTGCCGCCGCCGGGCTGGGCAAGCCCTGGAAGAAGCGCTTGTCGACCACGGCGATATTGGTGTTGAAGCGGGCCAGGCGCAAGGCGGCGCCGGCGCAATACACGAAGGCGGCCAGCCAGCCCAGCTTGCCCATGCCGCGCAGCGACCATTCATAGATCACCAGCGCCGGCGCGGCGCCGAACGACACCATGTCGGACAGGCTGTCGTACTGGGCGCCGAATTCGCTCTGCGTATTCGTCAAGCGGGCGATGCGGCCGTCGAGGCCGTCGAGGATCATGGCGATGAAGATGGCCCAGGCTGCGTGTTCGAATTTCTGGTTCATGGCCATGACGATGGCGTAGAAGCCGCAAAACAGGGCTGCCGTCGTGAAGGCATTCGGCAACAGATAGATGCCGCGGCGGCGCAAGGTTTTCTTGCCAGTGCCATCGCTCACCGGCTGGCGCACGAATTTGCTGAAGCGGGACGCTTTGGATACTGCGGGGGTGCCGTTCTTGCCTCTACGACGGGGGAAGTTTGCCATGTTGTTCCATATCTTGTGTACTGCGGGGATTCGGTGCCAGATGGCAGGCGCATTCGTCTTGCGGCATGCGCCTGCCGATGTTGCCATTATAGAGGAGCCACCGCCAAAGAAAAGCGCGGCGGCGTCAAGCTGGCAATATTGACGCCGATACTATCCTATTTGAACTTGATCTTCGCCACCAGGCCCATGTTCAGGGTCGTTTCGCCCGCTTCGAAGCTCGGTTCGGCCACCTGGTTGCCGCCATAGCCCATGGCATCGGCGCTCATGTTGCGCGCACCGGCGACGCTGACGCGCTGCGCGTAATTGCCCGAACCTTCGAAATCGATGGTGTCGATCACGGCATCGTTGACATTGCGGCCCATGGCGCCGGCGATGGCGGCCACGCGCTCGTTCAAGTTCTTGTACGCGGCCGCGATGCGCTGGTCATCGAGCTTGCGGATGGTGGCGGGCGCCAGGCCGAAATTCAGGCGGTTCAGGGTCAGCACGCCTTGCGCCGCGGACACGGTTTTCGGCAAGGCGGCCAGGTTGGTCGTCGTGACCTGCAGATACTGGCCCACTCGCCAGCCGGTCGGCACGCGCGGCTTGGCGGCGACGCCTGGCGGCAGGGGCGCCGTTTCCGGATACACGGCATACGTGTAGTAGCCCTGGGTCTTCAGCACGGCTTGCGGATCGGCTTTCTTGACGATGGCCGCGCCCTGGTTCATCTTCTGGTTCACGCGCGAGGCGGCGGCGGCCTTGTCCTTGTCCTGCTCTTCGATGGCCAGGGTGACGGTCACCTGGTCGTTCGCATGCACCACTTCGCCGTTGGCGGGCACCACCACGAGTGTGCCGGAGGTGGGCAGGGCCTGGGCTTGTGCGCTCAGGGCAACGGTAGCGGCGGCGGCTGCCAGCATAGCTTTCATGACGGTCATAGTGTTCTCCTGGAATAATGGGGCAAAAACGACCATGGGGCCAGCAGCCCCATGATCTTTACAACATGCTAATGCGGAAGCATTTCCGCGCGACTCAGCTTACTTGAGCTTACTTGAACTTGACCTTGCCGACGACGCGCATGTCGAGCGTCGTTTCGCCCGGCTCGAAGCTCGGTTCGGCAACGGTGCTGTCTTCAGCCATCTTGGCGCTGCGCATCATCATCGGCGCGGCGGCGGCACGGTTTTCGGTGACATAGTTACCCGAACCTTCGAAGTCCACCGTATCGAGCACGGCGTCGGAAACGTTGCGGCCCATGGCCTTGGCGATGGCGGCCACGCGCTCGTTCAGGTTTTTATACGTGGCGGCGATGCGCTGGTCATCCAGCAGGCGGATGGTTTCCGGCTTCAGGCCGAAATTCAAGCCGTTCAAGGTCAGCACGCCTTGCGCCGCCGACACGGTTTTTGGCAGGGACGCCAGGTTGGCCGTCGTCACTTCCAGGTACTGGCCCACGCGCCAGGCCGTTGGCAGGCGCGGCTTGGCAACGGCGCCAGCCGGCAATGGACGCTCTTCCGGATACACGGGATAGGTGTAGTAGCCGTACGATTTCAATGCTGCCGATGGATCGGCCTGCTTGACGATGGCGATACCCTTGTTCATCTTCTGGTTGACTCTCGACGCGGCCGCAGCCTTGTCCTTGTCCTGTTCTTCGACGGCCAGGGTAGCGACCACCTGGTCATTGACATGCTTGACTTCGCCAAACGCAGGTACGACCACCAGGGTGCCGTTGGTCGGCAGGGATTGGGCTTGTGCGCTCAGGGCAACGGTGGCGGCGGCGGCAACAAGGACGGATTTCATCACGGTCATGGGGGTACTCCTAGGTAGTTAATATGGCTGACAGCCAGCGAAGGGGACGCTTTTGCCATCCCTTTCGCCTGAGAAACTTGTCAAACTGTGTAGATTCTAACGCCTCATTCATTCCTGTGGCGCAAATTAACAAATCGTCACAAAATGTGCTTGCCAGTCACATCTGCTCACATTTCAACACAGCGACATTCAAAATAACAGTGTTCTTAGTGACCGTGCACTGCACCGCCGCTGCGCCGGCCTGGCTTGAAACTGTGCCGGTGCGCGCGCCAGGCGATGGTCAGTGCCACCAGCAGCAAGGCCAGCATGGCCCACGGGAACGACGCCGCGCCATAACCGTCGAGCAGCATGCCGCCCGCCAGGCCGCCGCCCGCGATGGCCACGTTCCAGATGGTCGCCACCATGGCCTGCGCCACATCCATGCCGTCGCCAGCCGCGTCCGCCGACGCCGTCTGCAGCAAGGTGCCGGCGCCGCCAAAGGTGATGCCCCAGATGGCCATGCTGACATAGATGACGATCGGGGAGTCCATCGCCAGGCCCAGCGCCACCATCACGAGGGCAAACGCGGCGATGCAGCCAAGCACGAGCGGGCGCAGCCAGCGGTCGATCAGCTGGCTGACCAGCCAGATGCCGGCCAGCGAGCCCACGCCATACACAAGCAGCACCAGGTCGACGCGGGGGCGCAAGCCGGACGGCGCCAGGAACGGCGCGATGTAGGTATATAGAATGTTATGCGCCAGCATCCAGGCGACGATGACGGCCAAGATCGGCCGCACGCCCGGCGTCATGAACACCTGGCGGATCGACAGGCGTTCGCCATTCTTTTGCCCCGGATAATCGGGCACGGCCAGCAACACCCACGCGACCAGCACCACGGCCATGCCGGACATGATGCCGAAGATGCTGCGCCAGCCCAGCACGCCACCCATCAGGGTGCCCAGCGGCACGCCCAGCGACAGGGCCAGCGGCGTGCCGATCATGGCAATGGCCATCGCCCTGCCCTGCTGTTCGACGCTGACCATGCGGCGCGCGTAGCCGGCCATCAAGCCCCAGGCCAGGCCAGCGGCCATGCCGGTGACGAAGCGCGAGGCCAGGGCGACCATATAGTTGGGCGACAGGGCCGTCGCCGTATTGAAGATCAAAAAGCCAATGATGGCCAGCAGCAAGACATTGCGCCGGCGCCAGCCGCTCGTCAGGGCCGTCAGGGGAATCGCCGTCAGGATCGAGCCGATGGCGTAGACGGTCACCAGCTGGCCCGTCATGACTTCGGAAATATTCAGGTCCCGGGCAATCTGCGGCAGCAAGCCGGCCGGCAAGGTTTCCGACAGGAGGGCGAGAAACGCCGTCATGGCCAGGGCCAGCAAGGCCAGGACGGGAAGCCGTTCGGAAACGGAGGATTCTGCAGTGCCCGGCATGGGTACTGTGGCGGTAATGCGGTCGGTCATAGGGGTCCTTCAGGTTGCGCAAGCGGCTGATCAATTAGCGCCTGGCGTGCTACAAAAGCGGTGATGCGCGTTGCGGTCGGCAGATACCGAAACAGATGCAGTCCATAGGAAACTGCAAAGGAAGGGCGGAATTATATAGGAGGCGGGCGAAAAGCGTGCGCGCCAAGACAGCCGTGCTTGAACCGGCAGTGCTCAAGCTGGTGTCATGCAGGCATCATTGGCCGCCTTGCGCGGCGAAAACCAGGCATTCGATTTCGGACTGTACAGGAAGGCGCAGATGACGGCGAACGTCAGCGCGCCAGGCAAGACGTTCATCTTGACCGGCAAGGTCGCCAGGCAGAATGCAATGTCGATCACGCCCCACACCAGATACACCGTGCGCGCGCCACGCTGCCTTTGCAGCATGGCCAGCGCTGCCACCAGGGTAATGCCCTGGCTGAAGAGCAAAATCGCGTATTGCACCCCGGCGGGAATCACGCCGCCCCCCATTGCGGCCAGCATGGCGGGATCGTGGCGGCCGAGGAAAGCCGACGCCAGCGCTGACAGCGAGCCGATGACCAGAAACCAGCAGCTGACGGCAACCGCGACGGGGCGCTTGACCACATGAAGATTCCCGACAAAAACTTTAGAAAAAACAAGCATGAGGCTGACGGTATTGTTGAATGGGCCTGATTGTAACGGATGTTGCCTGCCAGGCGCCTGCGCACAAAAAAGCCGGCTTACGCCGGCTTTGCCTGAAGACCTGGAACTGCTTAGTTTTTCGACTGGTCGACCATCTTGTTCTTGGCGATCCAAGGCATCATGGCGCGCAGTTTCGCACCCACTTCTTCGATCTGGTGCTCGGACGTCAGGCGGCGGCGCGAGATCAGGGTCGGTGCGCCAGCCTTGTTTTCCAGGATGAAGCTCTTCGCGTATTCGCCCGTTTGAATGTCTTTCAGGCATTGACGCATCGCATCCTTGGTGGCCGAGGTCACGACTTTAGGACCGGTCACGTATTCGCCGTATTCGGCGTTGTTCGAGATCGAGTAATTCATGTTGGCGATGCCGCCTTCATAGATCAGGTCGACGATCAGCTTCAGTTCGTGCAAGCACTCGAAGTAGGCCATTTCAGGCGCGTAACCGGCTTCCGTCAGGGTTTCGAAACCGGCCTTGATCAGTTCCACGGCACCGCCGCACAGCACGGCTTGTTCGCCGAACAAGTCCGTTTCAGTTTCTTCGCGGAAGTTCGTTTCGATGATGCCGGCACGGCCGCCGCCGTTGGCCGAGGCGTACGACAGGGCGATATCGCGGGCGATGCCCGATTTGTCCTGGTACACGGCGATCAGGTGGGGCACGCCGCCACCCTGGGTGTAGGTGGCGCGCACGGTGTGCCCCGGGGCTTTCGGCGCGACCATGATCACGTCCAGGTCGGCGCGTGGCACGACTTGGCCGTAATGCACGTTGAAGCCGTGAGCGAAGGCCAGTACGGCGCCTTGCTTGGCGAACGGGGCGATGTTTTCGTTGTAGACCTGGGCGATGTTTTCATCCGGCAGCAAGATCATGATGACATCGGCTGCTTTCACGGCGTCGTTGACTTCCGCTACTTTCAGGCCCGCTTGCTCGACCTTGGTCCACGAAGCGCCGCCCTTGCGCAGGCCGACGGTGACGTTGACGCCCGAATCGTTCAGGTTTTGTGCGTGTGCATGGCCTTGCGAACCGTAGCCGATGATGGCAACGTTTTTGCCTTTGATCAAGGAGAGGTCAGCGTCTTTGTCGTAAAAAACTTTCATGGTATTTCCTATAATTTGATGATGCGTTGTTGTTTTAAATGCGGCGCCAGGGCCGCGTAGTGCTGCTTGTCTTTTTATACTTTGAGGATGCGTTCGCCGCGGCCGATGCCGGAACCACCCGTGCGGACGGTTTCCAGGATGGCGGCGCGGTCGATCGAATCGATGAACGCGTCGAGCTTGACCTTGTTGCCGGTCAGTTCGATCGTGTACGTCTTTTCGGTGACATCGATGATGCGGCCACGGAAGATATCGGCGGTGCGCTTCATTTCCTCGCGCTCCTTGCCCACGGCACGAACCTTGATCAGCATCAACTCGCGTTCGATATGCTGGCCTTCGGTCAGGTCCACCACCTTCACCACTTCGATCAGGCGGTTCAGGTGCTTGGTGATCTGCTCGATGATGTCGTCCGAGCCGCTGGTGACGATGGTCATGCGCGACAGGGTCGAGTCTTCCGTCGGCGCCACCGTCAATGTTTCGATGTTATAGCCGCGTGCCGAGAACAGGCCCACCACGCGCGACAGAGCGCCCGCTTCGTTTTCCAGCAAGACAGAAATAATATGGCGCATGATTAGAGGTCCTCCGAGCCGAGCATCATTTCGGACAGGCCTTTGCCGGCTTTCACCATGGGCCACACGTTTTCGGACTGGTCGGTAATGAAGTTCATGAATACCAGCCTGTCTTTCATGCCAAACGCCTCTTTCAGGGCGCCGTCGACGTCGCCCGGTTTTTCAATTCTCATGCCCACGTGTCCGTAGGCTTCAGCCAGCTTCTCGAAGTCGGGCAGCGAATCCATGTACGACTCGGAATAGCGCGAACCGTAATCGATTTCCTGCCACTGACGCACCATGCCGAGGAAACGGTTGTTGAGCATGATGATCTTCGGCGTCAAATGATACTGCTTGCACGTCGCCAATTCCTGGATGCACATCTGGATCGAACCTTCGCCCGTGATGCAGGCAACAGTGGCGTCCGGATTGGCCATCTGCACGCCCATGGCATACGGCAAGCCGACACCCATGGTGCCCAGGCCGCCGGAATTGATCCAGCGGCGCGGCTTGTCGAAGCCGTAATATTGCGCAGCCCACATCTGGTGCTGGCCCACGTCGGACGTGATGAAGGCGTCGCCCTTGGTGATCTGGAATACCTTTTCCACCACCGCTTGCGGCTTGATGACCAGGTCGGAGGTCGGGTATTTCAGGCATTCGCGGCCACGCCATTCGGCGATCTGCTTCCACCAGTTACTCAATGCATTGACGTTCGGCTTGGCTTCGGCCGCGTCCAGTTGCGCCAGGAATTCGATCAGCACATCCTTGACGTTGCCGACGATGGGAATATCGACCTTCACGCGCTTGGAAATCGACGATGGATCGATGTCCACGTGGATGATCTTGCGCGGATGCGAAGCGAAATGTTTCGGGTTGCCGATCACGCGGTCATCGAAACGGGCGCCGATGGCGATCAGGACGTCGCAGTTCTGCATCGCCATGTTCGCTTCATAGGTGCCGTGCATGCCGGGCATGCCGACATACTGCTCGCTCGAGGCGCGGTAGCCGCCCAGGCCCATCAAGGTGTTGGTGCATGGGAAACCCAGGCGGTCGACCAGCTTGTTCAGCTCGGCCGAGGCATTTGCCAGGATCACGCCGCCGCCCGTGTAGATCATCGGACGTTCCGCTTGCAGCAGCAATTGGACGGCCTTGCGGATCTGGCCCGAATGGCCCTTGTCGACGGGACGGTAGGAACGCATCTCGACTTCCTTCGGATAGTCGAAATGGCATTTGTGCATGCTGATATCCTTGGGGATATCGACCAGCACGGGTCCCGGACGGCCGGTACGGGCGATGAAGAAAGCCTTCTTGATCGTCGCTGCCAGGTCCTTGACGTCCTTGACGAGGAAGTTGTGCTTGACCACGGGGCGGGTGATGCCGACCGTGTCGCATTCCTGGAACGCATCCTGCCCGATGGCGTGGCTCGGCACCTGGCCGGAGATCACGACCATGGGAATCGAGTCCATGTACGCGGTGGACAGGCCCGTGACGGCATTCGTGACGCCCGGACCGGACGTGACGATGGCGACACCGACCTTGTTCGAGCTGCGCGAATAGGCATCGGCGGCGTGGATCGCGGCCTGCTCGTGGCGTACCAGGATATGCTGGAATTTGTTTTGCTGGAAGATGGCGTCGTAGATGTAGAGTACGGCTCCGCCCGGGTATCCAAAGACGTGCTCGACGCCCTCTTCAGCCAGACAGCGCACGACAATTTCTGCGCCCGTAATTGGTCCTGCTGCTGCTTCGGTATTCATGAAACATTCCTTTCAAGGTCCATTGGAGATTGATCGGATGTTCTTTCCTGACGAAGTTCGCCGTGCGCGACAGTGCTCCTGCTTCCCTTTTCATGCGGTCACGACATTTCTTTGGGCACCCATAGATACCTTACAAAACAACGCTTAACGCAACTCGTTTGGCCGGAGTTTCTGTGGCGCCTGTACGAACCGCTCGCGCTTGTGGCGCGGGTTAGAACAAACTGCCTACAAATGAAAGCGCGTCTTGCCGCGGATGGCCTTGTGTGCCGGTCGCGACCTGACCATAGGGCTTTGGGGTGTTCAAAGCGTCCCATACGTTATCGCGTTGCACCATTATGGTCAAGGAAAATGTCAGCGCTGCTGCCTTTTTGCTCACCCGATATGCAAAAACCATGCGGAAACGCACATTTTTTGCTAGCATGCGCTCAGTTTACGAAAAGCAGTCCCGCCTCCTCTCCGCCCACAGCACACGCAGCCGTTAGCTCGCCCCATACCGCATGGCAACAGACAAAGAATTATCCGACTTTCTAGAAAATGTCGAGCGGCGCGCTTTCAAGCAGGCCGCCTACGCGGTCCGCAAGGAAGAATCGGCACTCGACATCGTGCAGGACGCCATGATCAAGCTGGCCGAAAAGTACGGCGACAAGCCGGCCGCCGAGCTGCCGATGTTGTTCCAGCGCATCTTGCAAAACACCATACTCGACTATTTCCGTCGCGAAAAAGTGCGCAACACCTGGGTCAGCCTCTTCTCCGGCATGAAGCCCTCGGGCGACGAGCATGAGGATTTTGATATACTTGATACTTATGAATCGGAACAGGGCTCCAGCGCCGCCGAATCCTCGGCCGACCAGGTCGAACGCGCGCAAATCCTTGATTTGATTGATGCAGAGGTACAAAAACTGCCCTCACGTCAACGCGAAGCCTTCCTCATGCGTTATTGGCAGGACATGGATGTGGCTGAAACAGCGGAAGCGATGGGTTGCTCCGAAGGTAGCGTGAAAACACATTGCTCTAGAGCTACCCACACGCTCGCCGAATCGCTGAAAGCCAAGGGAATTAAATTATGAACACCGACGATCTCAATTTCGCTTACAAAGTGCGCCATGCACTGAACGAAAAACTCGACGACCTGCCCGCATCGGCCACCGATCGCCTGGCAGCGGCACGCAAACTGGCCCTGTCGCGCAAGAAGGCGGACGCGCCCGCCGCCGTCACCGTGCGCCAGAATGTGTTCGCCGGCGCGGCCAGCAGCCTGTTTGTCGAACCGCTGTCGTGGCTGGGCCGCATGAGCGTCATCATCCCCCTGCTGCTGCTGGTCGGCGGCATGGTGGGCATCTATCAGTTTGAGCAGGAACAACATATTGCCGAACTGGCCGAAATCGACGCCGCCGTGCTGTCGGACGAACTGCCGCTCTCCGCCTACATGGACCATGGCTTCAACGCCTACCTGACGAAACGCGAGCAATAAACATGGCACGCTCGAGCGTACGCAAAGGCTGGCTGGCTGGCGGCATCGGCTTGGGTGCCTGCGCCCTCGCTGGCGCCGCCTGGGTAGGCGCGCAGCAACATGCCGCTCCCGTCGCCCCTCCCGTGGCGGCCGCGCCCGTGGTGGCGCCGCCCCCCGCCCCGGCCGCCAAGCCCGGCTCCCCCCGCACGGCAGGCAAAGGCGGCACGCCGAAGGCCGGCGAGAATCCATCGTGGAACAAGCTGTCGCGCGCGCAGCAGGAAGCCCTGCAGCCGCTGGCGGGCGAATGGAACAAGCTGGAAGCCTTGCGCAAGCAGAAATGGCTCGATATCGCCAGCCGTTTTGCCTCCATGACGCCGGACGAGCAAACCCGCGTGCATGAACGCATGCGCGAATGGGTCAAGCTGACGCCGGAACAGCGCCGCCTCGTGCGCGAAAACTATACGCGCACGAAGAAGATTGATCCGGGTCAAAAAACCGCGCAATGGGAGCAATACCAGCAATTGCCGGAAGATCAAAAGAAAAAGCTGGCGACGGAACTCGTGCCGAAGAAACCGCTGGGCAAAGTGCCCGCGATCAATTCCAACACGAGCAAGCCGCCCGTGCTCATGGCGCCCGCCACGCCAGCAGCGCCTGTCGCCGCCGTGCCCGTCCTGCCGCCCGCTCCCGCAGCGCCGGCAGTGCCGGCAAGCGATCCTGCCGCCGTGCCAGTCACGCCACCTACCACGCCTGCCCCACTGCCAACCAATGTCAAATAGCACGCCTGCCGCCAGCATCACTTCCCATCCCACGATCAAGCGTCGCCTGATTTCCATGGTGTACGAGTCGCTGCTGGCCCTGGCCGTGCTGTTCCTGCCCTTCCTGCTGTTTGAACTGGCCGTGCAAGGCGCGCATACGCCGTTGACGGAACACATGCGCCAATGCCTGGCCTTCCTCGTCATGGGGGCGTATTTCATCCATCAATGGAGCCGCGAAGGGCAAACCCTGGCCATGAAGACGTGGCGTTTGCAACTGGTACTGCCGGGCCATGCTCACGTGCCGCTGCGCGTAGCCGCGTACCGTTACGTCCTGTCATGGATATGGCTGCTGCCAGCGCTCGTGGCGGCGTATGCCTTCGACCTGCAGCACTGGACTGCCCTGGGTGCCATCGGCATCGGCATCCTGGCCTGGTCAAGCACGGCCCTGTTCACGGGCAATGGGCAATTCCTGCACGACAAGCTGGTCGGCACGCAGATCGTCCAATTGCCGGCCCCCGCAAAGAAGTCGAAGAAAGTCGCCGCCTGAGTTTTTGCGCGGCTTGACCTGGGTCATTGAAGCGCCACGGGGGCTCTGCGATCATGGCATGCCATGAATAATACCGCCCCCCTCCCCCACACACGCTTCGCCCCCTACCGCGAGGAAGTCTGCAGCGAAGACGAAGTCAAGCATCTCGTCCACACCTTTTATGCGGCCGCGCGCGACGACGCCATGCTGGGTCCCATCTTTGCCGCCGAGGTCAAGGATTGGGATGCCCATCTGGCAACATTGATCGATTTCTGGTCAGGCTTGCTGCGTGGCACCATGCGCTACCACGGCAAGCCGCTGGCCCAGCACGCGCAAATGGAAAATTTGACGCCCTGCATGTTCCGCCGCTGGCTGACCCTGTTCTTCGCCACGACCGAGAGCATGGGCAATGCGGCCCTGCAAGAGAAGGCCGATACCATCGCCTTGAATATTGCCGAACGGCTATGGAAAAGCTTTGCGGAAAACCACGCCATCACGGCGCCGCAGCTTTAGAACCTCTCGTAACCCTGCAGGTAGCGCCACTGACCTGACGGCATGGCGCCCATCGAAATGCGGCCAATGCGCAGCCGTTTTATGGCGACCACTTCCAGCCCCACCATCTTGCACATATGGGCGATCTGGCCCGGCTGCACGTTTTTCAGGGCAAAGCGCAAACGCGTTTCATTTTGCCAGCTGACCTTGATCGGCGGCAAAGGCTTGCCATTGAAGGGCAAGCCGTGATTGAGCAGCGCCAGGCCATTCTCGGCGATGGCGCCCGACACTTCCACGATGAATTCCTGTTCCACCGTTCTCGCTTCGTCGACCAGCTTGCGGGCGACGCGGAAATCCTGCGTGAATACCAGCAAGCCGGAAGCCATGGTCTCGAGCGGATTGGTGATGGTCAGGCCGATCAGGTGGCGCTTGAGGAAGCGCGTGACGGAGCTGGGCGCCACATTTTCCGGTGTGAAAATTTCTTCGGGACGCAAACCGCTCAAGGCTGGCTTGCCTTCCGCGCCCACGCCGCCGTTGATGCCAGCCGGCTTGTGCAGGAGGATCGTCACAGGCGGCATTTCTTCCAGGGTCGCATTCGGCAGCAGCACCACCGTTTGATTATCGGCCACGCGCGCGCCCGACTCTTCCACCAGCACGCCATCGACCGTCACCCAGCCGCCCTCGATATACAGCTCGGCCTCGCGGCGCGAACAGGGCACGTCTTCAGACAGGCGCTTGGCCAGGCGGACGGTGGGCATTTCAATAGGTGTGGTCATGGGGAGGCGCAAAAAGCAAGAGGAGGAGAAAGCCGGTATTGTAACCGACCCGCTCCTCCCCTCTTGTTGATTGCGCAGGTGGTTGTCGGATTACGCTGCACTAATCCGACCTACGTGGCGCATCAGGCAGGTTGGATTAGCGGCTTGCCGCGTAATCCAACAATCAGGCCGTGGCCTTGGCCAATTCCTCGGCAAAGAAGCGGTGCCCCATCTCTTCCAGGCCCAGCGTTTGCAGCACTTCCTGCAGGCGCTCCGTCGGCCGCTGGCGCGGCAAGTTCTTGTAGCTGGCGATGATCAGCTCATTCTTCATCGAATGCTCCCAGCCCACCAGTTCCGTCACGCTGACCTGGTAGCCATGGGCTTCCAGCTGCAGGCAGCGCAGCACGTTGGTGATCTGGCTGCCGAACTCGCGTGTGTGCAGCGGGTGGCGCCACAATTCCGTCAAGACACTCTTGCCCAGGCTCTTGCCCTTGTTCTTCTTCAACACGGAAGCAACTTCCGCCTGGCAACATGGCACCAGCACCATGAATTTCGCCTTTTTCTTCAAGGCAAAGTGGATGGCGTCATCGGTGGCAGTGTTGCATGCGTGCAAGGCCGTGACGATGTCGATCTGCTGCGGCAGCAAGGTCGATTCCGTCGATTCGGCCACGGACAGCGGCAAGAACGACATGCCGGGGAACTTGAATTTCTTGGCCAGCTCCTGCGAACGCTGCACCAGTTCTTCGCGCGTCTCGATGCCGTAGATGTGCGAACCGTCGTTGCCATTCTTGAAGAACAGGTCGTACAGGATGAAGCCCAGATACGACTTGCCGGCGCCGTGGTCGACCAGCGAGACGCCAGGGTGATCGAGCTGCACTTCGCGCAGCAGCGGCTCGATGAATTGCGTCAGGTGATATACCTGTTTCAGCTTGCGGCGGCTGTCCTGGTTCATCTTGCCGTCGCGCGTCAGGATGTGCAATTCCTGCAGCAAGGCGACCGACTGGCCATCCTTGATCTCAGGCATGTTGCTGGCGGCCGTGATGACGTCTTTCGGCGCAGCGGCGACGGTGGCGGCGGTTGCCGCGCCCTTAACGCGCTTCATCGATCCACGCCATCTGTATCGCTTCGAGCACTTTTTCGCCGCCGCGCGTGTGGTCATCGTCGAAGCCGTCCAGTTCCACCACCCAGTTGTGCAGGTCGGTGAAACGCACGGTCAGGGGATCGATGTCCGGATGCGCGTCGAACAACGCCTCGGCGATCACGTGAATGTCGGACCATTTCATGTTAGTGGCTGCCTTCGCTGACCTGATTGATCGTGTATTTCGGGATTTCGACGACGAGGTCGGCCTCGGCCACGATGGATTGGCACGACAGGCGCGACACGGCTTCCAGGCCCCAGGCCTTGTCCAGCATGTCCTCTTCCAGTTCCGTCGCTTCATTCAGCGATTCGATGCCTTCGCGCACCAGCACGTGGCAGGTGGTGCAGGCACACGATTTTTCGCAGGCGTGCTCGATGTCGATGTCGTTTTCCAGCAGGATGTCGCAGATGGACTTGCCGGCAGGTGCTTCGATGACGGCGCCGTCCGGGCAAAGCTTGGCGTGCGGCAGGATAACGATTTGTGGCATGGTGTCTTCTTTCAGTCTGTCATTCGGGGCGCGGCCGCGGCATCAGCGGCGCGCTGTTCAATTTTTGTTAAACGACCTGGTCCAGGGACTTGCCGGTGAGAGCCGTGCGCACGCTGCGGTCCATGCGGCGCGAGGCGAAATCCTCGGTGCCGTCGGCGAGCGCCTCGATCGCCAGCTTCAGGGCCTGGTGGTCGATGGCGCCGCTTTGCGACTGCACGATGGCGTCACGCACCTTGTTCATCAAGCCATCCACGGTGACGCGTTCGGCGTCATCGAGCAAGCCGCCGTCTTCATCGAGCGCCGACTGCGTGGCCAGCAGGATACGTTCCGCTTCCACCTGCTCTTCGCGCAAAGCGCGCGCCACCATGTCGACGTCGGCCGACGTGTACGAATCCTGCAGCATGCGGGCGATGTCGTCGTCGCCCAGGCCATAGGCCGGCTTGACGCTGATCGACGCTTCCACGCCCGAGCGCAGTTCGCGCGCCGAGACGGACAGCAAGCCGTCTGCATCGACCTGATAGGTGATGCGGATGCGCGCGGCGCCCGCCACCATCGGCGGAATGCCGCGCAGCTCGAAGCGCGCCAGCGAACGGCAATCGCTAACAAGTTCGCGCTCGCCCTGCAGCACGTGCACGGCCAGGGCCGTCTGGCCATCCTTGAATGTCGTGAATTCCTGGGCTCTGGCGCACGGGATGGTCGAATTGCGCGGGATGATTTTTTCCACCAGCCCGCCCATGGTCTCGATGCCCAGCGACAGCGGGATCACGTCCAGCAGCAGCCAGTCGTCGCCGGCGGCGCGGTTGCCTGCCAGCAAGTTCGCCTGGATGGCCGCGCCCAGCGCCACCACTTTGTCCGGGTCGATGTTCGCGTGCGGCGTCGTGTGGAAGAACTCGCTGACGGCGCGCTGCACGTGCGGCATGCGCGTGGCGCCGCCCACCATCACCACGCCGTCGACGTCGTCCGCATCCACGTTCGCGTCGCGCAAGGCCTTCTTGATGGCGTTCATGGTTTTCACGACCAGGTGCGAAGTCATGGCGGCGAATTCTTCTGCCGTGATGCGCAGATGGATTTCTTCGCCCGAGTTCAGCTTGGCGTCGATCGTCGTTTCCGACTTGGTCGACAGCAATTCCTTGATTTCGCGCGCCTTGACCATCAGGATGGCCGTGTCTTCGTCCGACAGCGGCGCCAGCTTGGCATGCTCGCTGATCCAGCAGAACAGGCGGCGGTCGAAATCGTCGCCGCCCAGGGCCGAGTCGCCGCCCGTGGACAGCACTTCGAAGACGCCCTTGCTCAGTTTCAGGATCGAGATGTCGAAGGTACCGCCGCCCAGGTCATATACGGCGTACACGCCTTCGGAAGCGTTGTCGAGGCCATACGCGATGGCGGCGGCCGTCGGCTCGCTCAGCAGGCGCAGCACGTTGATGCCGGCCAGCTGCGCCGCATCCTTGGTTGCCTGGCGCTGCGCGTCGTCAAAGTAGGCTGGCACGGTGATCACGGCGCCCACCAGGTCGTCGCCGAGCGAATCTTCCGCGCGCTGGCGCAGGGTGGCGAGGATTTGCGCCGACACTTCGACGGGGCTTTTCACGCCGGCCACGGTTTTCAGCTGCACCATGCCAGGCGTATCCTGGAAGTCGTACGGCAGGTTTTCCGCGTAGGCGATGTCAGCCAGGCCGCGGCCCATGAAGCGTTTCACGGAAACGATGGTGTTCTTCGGGTCGGTGGTTTGCGCGGCCAGGGCCTTGTAGCCGATGTTGGCGTGGCCGTTCGGCAGGTAGCGCACGACGGAGGGCAGCAAGGAGCGCCCGTCTTCGTCGTTGAGCACCTCGGGGATGCTGTTGCGGACGGTGGCGACCAGGGAATTGGTGGTGCCAAGGTCGATGCCGACGGCCAGGCGGTGCTGGTGCGGCGCGGTCGACATGCCTGGTTCGGAAATTTGCAGAAGTGCCATTGTATTCGTGCCTCGATTAATTTTTTGCGTGATGCAGTTGATGCCTGACGCGCATTATAAGTCGCGGGCCAGACTGGCGCTTGGCACGCCGGTCAAGCGATCGCCTGGTCAAGCCTCGATGGCCTCATAGGCAAAACGCACTTCCTCGCCGAATTTGTCGAGGAACATCAGGGCGCGCACGCTTTGCGCGGCATTCGCGTAGTCGGCCGCGTCCAGCTGGGCCGCCACCTGGGCCAGCAAGGCCTTGCGTTCGCCGCGCAGCTGGCGGTCCAGGGCGTCGAGCGCATCGGCATCCTTGCCGGCACGGGCGTCGCCCAGCTCTTCGCGCCATTCCATCTGCTGCATCAGGAAGCTGACGGGCATGGCCGTGTTCGACTCCGTCTGCAGGTCGACGCCATTGAGTTCGCACAGGTATTGCGCGCGCTTTTGCGGGCTTTTCAGGGTTTGATAGGCTTCATTGGCGCGCGTGGCCCATTGCATCGCCACGCGCTTTTCAGCGCTGCTGGCGTTAATGAAACGGTCCGGGTGGACCTTGCCCTGCACGTCGCGGTAGGCAGAGTCGAGCGCGCTCATGTCGAGCGAGAACTGCGCCGGCAACTGGAATAATTCGAAGTGGTTTTGCATAATGGTCAGTGGTCGCTGTACCGCAATCGATGGGTACAGCGCACCGACCGGGGTCTTGCCAGCTGTTTAAATCCTGAAGGACTCGCCGCAGCCGCAGGCGTCTTTTTCGTTCGGATTGTGGAACTTGAAGCCTTCGTTCAAGCCTTCGCGCGCGAAATCGAGTTCCGTGCCGTCGATGTAAGGCAGGCTTTTCGGGTCGACGAAGACTTTCACGCCGTGCGACTCGAAGACGCTGTCTTCGGCCGCCACTTCATCGACATACTCAAGCTTGTAAGCCAGGCCCGAGCAGCCCGTGGTCCGCACGCCAAAGCGCAGGCCCATGCCCTTGCCGCGCCGTTCGATATAACGGTTGATGTGTTTCGCCGCTTTTTCGGTCAGTGTGATCATGTATTTCTCCGCTCCTGTTCCCACATGGGAACAGGTATCAAAATCCAACAAATTCTAGAGTGCCTGAAAAACGTTCAGGGCAAGGCGCATTGCCGAAGGCAGTACGACTAGTACGACAAGGCAATGCAACGCAGCCATGGGCGTTTTCTCAGGCGCTCTACGCTGCCGGATGGCGGGTCTGGTAGTCCAATACTGCCGCCTTGATGGCGTCTTCCGCCAGGATCGAGCAGTGGATCTTCACTGGCGGCAAGGCCAGTTCTTCGGCGATCTGCGTGTTCTTGATGGCCAGTGCCTGGTCCAGGGTCTTGCCCTTGACCCATTCGGTCACCAGCGAGCTCGACGCGATGGCCGAACCGCAGCCGTAGGTCTTGAATTTCGCGTCTTCGATCAGGCCATCGGCGCCGACCTTGATCTGCAGTTTCATCACGTCGCCGCAGGCAGGCGCGCCTACCATGCCGGTGCCGATGGTTTCATCACCCTTGTCGAAAGCGCCCACGTTGCGCGGGTTTTCGTAGTGATCGAGTACTTTGTCCGAGTAAGCCATTTTGATGCTCCTTTAATATTCTTGCCGGCCCCGTCAACAGGGGCCACGGTGTTGGTTAGTGGGCTGCCCATTGAATGGAATTAATGTCGATGCCATCCTTGAACATGTCCCACAGCGGCGACAGGTCGCGCAGCTTGTGTACTTTCGATTTCAGCAGGTTCACGGCGAAGTCGATGTCTTCCTCGGTCGAGAAGCGGCCGATGGTGAAGCGGATCGAGCTGTGCGCCAGTTCGTCGCTGCGGCCCAGGGCGCGCAGCACGTACGATGGTTCCAGGCTGGCCGAGGTGCAGGCCGAACCGGACGACACGGCAATATCCTTGATCGCCATGATCAGCGACTCGCCTTCAACGTAGTTGAAGCTCACGTTCAGGTTGTGCGGCACGCGGTGATCCATGTCGCCGTTGATGTAGACTTCTTCGATCTCTTGCAAGCCCTTGGCCAGGCGGTCGCGCAAGGCCTTGATGCGGCCGATTTCGCTGTCCATTTCTTCCTTGGCGATGCGGAACGCTTCGCCCATGCCGACGATCTGGTGCGTCGGCAGGGTGCCCGAACGCAGGCCGCGCTCATGGCCGCCACCGTGCATCTGCGCTTCCAGGCGCACGCGCGGCTTGCGGCAGACGTACAGGGCGCCCACGCCTTTCGGGCCGTAGGTTTTATGTGCCGTGAAGGTCATCAGGTCGACCTTGGTCTTTTGCAGGTCGATGACGACCTTGCCCGTCGCTTGCGCGGCGTCGCAATGGAAGATGATGCCTTTCGAGCGGCAGAACACGCCGATTTCGTCGATCGGCTGGATCACGCCGATTTCGTTATTTACCAGCATGACCGACACGAGGATGGTGTCCGGGCGCACGGCCGCGGCCAGCTGCTCGACGGTGATCAAGCCGTTGTCCTGAGGTTCCAGGTAAGTCGCTTCAAAGCCGATGCGTTCCAGTTCGCGCACCGTGTCCAGCACCGATTTGTGCTCGGTCTTGACGGTGATGATGTGCTTGCCCTTGGTCTTGTAGAACTGTGCCGCGCCCTTGATGGCCAGGTTGTTGCTTTCCGTCGCGCCGGACGTCCAGATGATTTCGCGCGGATCGGCGTTCACCAGGGCCGCCACGTAGCCGCGCGCCTCTTCCACGGCTTTTTCCGCCGTCCAGCCATACATGTGGCTGCGCGATGCCGGATTGCCGAACTGCTCGCGCAGGTACGGAATCATCTTGTCGGCGACGCGTGGATCGATCGGCGTGGTGGCCGAGTAATCCATGTAGATCGGGAAATGCGGTGCGGTTTCAAAGTGCACTTGGCCTACGTTTTTTTCTGGGGCGTTCATCAATAACTCCTGCAATCAGCAACTGGTATTTTTGTCATTATCAACCGAGGGCGGCGTGGTTACGGTGCATCACCATCACGCTTTGCTCGGCAATCTTTTGTCTCTGCTGGTCGACCAGGTCCTGCAAGGACACAGAATCCAGATAATCGACCATTTTTTCGTTGAGTGTGGACCACAATTCATGCGTCATGCAGCGCGCACCCGTGGCCGCATCGGCGCCGTGGCAATGTTCCTTGCCGCCGCACTGCGTGGCGTCCAGCGGTTCGTCGACGGCGATGATGATGTCGGCCACCGTCACCTTGTCTGCACGGCGCGCCAGACTGTAGCCGCCGCCTGGGCCGCGGATCGACTCGACGATCTCATGCCGGCGCAGCTTGCCGAACAGCTGTTCCAGGTAGGACAGGGAAATCGACTGGCGCTGGCTGATACCGGACAAGGTGACCGGTCCCTTGCCCTGGCGCAGGGCAAGATCGATCATCGCTGTCACGGCAAAACGGCCTTTTGTAGTCAGACGCATACATCCTCTGGTCAACTGGTTTAAAATATTGCGGTTTTTCAACTCCTCAAACCCCGAGTAGTTGAATGATTTAGTCAAGTATAACAAATTCGGCGGGGTTTGTCAGAGCGCCCCTCGATGACCACAGGGCTGGAAGGGGCATGGCCGGCCGCGCCAGGCGCGGCGGCTTCAGGAAAACAACAGTCGGGAAATCGCGGACGTGCTTGGCGTCAGTTCTCAGCCCCGTAAGGCGGCACGCACCTTCATCAGTTCAAACCCCAGCAAGTTCAAGCCGTCCCAGCTGGCGGGGTCCAGGATGCGCGGATTGTCCGACGCCAGGCCCACGCCCCAGATGCGGTCGACGGGACTGGCTTCGACGATGACGCGCTCGCCCGTGCCCAGCAGAAACTTGCGCAGAGCGGCCTTTTGCGAGAACTTGGCAAAATTGCCATCGAAGACGATGCCGGCACGTGCCGCTTCCCATACTTTGGCGTCAAAGTTCGCCACTTCGCGTCCCAGCTTCTTCACTTCCGACGGCCGCTCGGCCGCCACGATGCGCGCCTGGACGGCCGTGTCGCCAAACAGGGCCGCCTTTTGCGCCATCATGTAGTGCTCGGCCGTCGCATACGTCACGCCGGCCAGGCTGAAGGGTGACGGAAACCACTGGCTGAAGCAGCTTTTGTCGGCCACCTGCGGCTGCGCCGGCGTGTGGCCCCAGAAATACAGATAGTCAGGCACGCCGCCCGCCGCGATCCACGCCTTCAATTCTTCCACGTTACTGATTTGCATATTCCCCGCACTTCCGCCAGACAGGCGATGATTCAAGCTCAAGCACGCAATAGTTGCATCGGGCCAAACAAGGCCTGCATGTCACGATTGCCGATAAAGGACAGATTATACGGATGTTCCGCCGTCACCTGCGGCAAGGATGCGGCCACCGGCAGGCGTTTGATGAGCTCGGCGATCTTGCCCCACAGCACCAGTTGCGGCTGCACCGCCCCGCCCGGCTGCGCCAGCGCTTCCAGCACCACCTGCAGGAAGGGCAGCCAGCCGCGCGCATCCTGCACGGGCGGCACGTGGGAACGGAACACCAGCGCCGCGTTGAGCAGCAAGAAGCCCTGCTCCGTCATTTTGCGCTGCAAGTCGGGCAGGGTCTGGATCATGCCGCTGCCCGGCAGCTGCGCGGCGGCCGCCACGGGCGCCATGGCCACGCCGGACGTGTCGCCACCCTGCAACTGGCCATCGGCCACCAGCAGCATCTTCATGAAGTTGCGCAGGGACGTGGCGCGGTTGACTGGCTTCGACAGGCCCGTCGCCGACCACAGGCTGCCGACGGCACCATCCATGAAGCACACGCCCGTGGCGCTGTCGGCGCGCGGATACGGCCCCTCGCCCACCAGCACGTAGCGCACCTGTGTCAGCGGCAAGGCAAAGGCGGCAAACAGCCGGCCCTGCGTAGGCAGGTAGTCGTCGATGGCCAGCGCCGGCAGGTAGGCGGGATCGGCCGCCATCACGGCCTGCAAGCCACGCAGCAGGATGGGACGCCAGGAAGCGTGCGCCAGGGACAGTGCATCGGTGATGCTGGCAGGAACGATTGTTGCGGTCATGGGGCGTGAAGTATTTGGGCAAACGCAAATTGTAGCCTACCGGCAAGCTGACATTGACTGCCCAAAATCAAGCACGCATAAAAAAGCCCCGGCCTGCATGCTGGCCGGGGCGGTTCGCGGCTTGACGCGGATCAAACTTATTCTGCGTCAGGCTGCTGCGACGGATGCGCGGCGGCAAACGCAGGCAAGCCGGTGCAATGCGCGTGAATGCGCGCCACGCGCGGGTACGGCGCCAGGTCGATGGCGAAACGCTGTGCATTGAATACCTGCGGCACCAGGCAGCAGTCGGCCATCGTCGGGCTGCCGCCATGGCAGAACAGGCCCGTGCCGGCCGGGTCGCCTTGCGCCAGCAGCGCTTCCACGGCCGCCAGGCCCTCGGCCATCCAGTGACGGTACCACTCCTGCTTGGCCTCGTCCGACAGGCCCAGGGTGTTTTTCAGGTATTTCAAAACGCGCAGATTCGTCAGCGGATGGGCGTCGCAGGCGATCGCCAGCGCCAGCGCGCGCACCCTGGCGCGTCCCAGCGCGTCGGCCGGCAGCAGCGGCACGGCTGGCCGCGTCTCGTCCAGATATTCCAGCATCGCCAGCGACTGCGTCAGGATGGCGCCGTCGTCGTCGAGGGCCGGCACCAGCGCCGACGGGTTGACGGCGCGGTAGGCGGGCAGCAGTTGCTGGCCGCCGTCCTGCAGCAGATGCACGGGGATGCTGTCGTAGGCGATACCCTTCAAATTGAGGGCGATCCGCACGCGATAGGCGGCCGAACTGCGGAAATAGGTGTACAGCTTCATGAGGCGCCCTCCCCTCAGGCGCGGCCAGCGTACGGGGCCACGGTCTGCTCGATGCTGCCGAAGATGCTGGCACCGGCCGCGTCGCGCATCTCGATGCGCACCGTGTCGCCGAACTTCAGGTAGGCCGTCTTCGGCGCGCCGTGTTCGATGGTTTCATACATGCGCACCTCGGCCAGGCAGCAGTAACCGACGCCGCCGTTCCCGATGCTGGAGCCAAACAGGTTGCCCTGCTTGTTCGACACGGTGCCCGAACCGACGATGCTGCCGGCGCCCAGTTCGCGCGTCTTCGCCGCATGCGCCACCAGCTGGGCAAAGTTGAAGGTCATGTCTTCGCCTGCATTCGGCTTGCCGAACGGTTTGTCGTTCAGGTCCACCAGCAGCGGCAGGTGCAGCTTGCTGTCCGCCCAGTCGGCCCCCAGCTCATCGGGCGTGACGGCGACGGGCGAAAACGCGCTGGCCGCCTTCGACTGGAAGAAACCGAAACCCTTGGCCAGTTCGCCCGGGATCAGGTTGCGCAGCGAGACGTCGTTGACCAGCATGACCAGGCGGATCGCCTGCGCCGCGTCGTCCACGCTGGCGCCCATGGCCACGTCGCCCGTAATCACCGCCACTTCCGCTTCCAGGTCGATGCCCCATTCTTCCGACAGCGCGAAGATCGGGTCGCGCGGACCGATAAAGCTGTCGGAGCCGCCCTGGTACATCAGCGGGTCCGTGTAGAACGAAGCCGGCACTTCCGCGTTGCGCGCCTTGCGCACCAGTTCCACGTGGTTGATATAGGCGGAACCGTCGGCCCACTGGTAGGCGCGCGGCAGCGGCGAGTGGCACAGCGCCGCGTCAAAGGGCTGGGCGTCCGGCGCCTGGCCTGCATTCAGGTCGGCGTAGGCAAGTTCGAGCTTGGGCGCGACGGCGTCCCAGTTGTCGAACGCCGCCTGCAGGGTGGGCGCGATGGCGGCCACGCGCTGGTACTGGCGCAGGTCGCGGCTGACGAGGATCAGGGCGCCGTCGCGGCTGCCGTTTTTCAGGGTTGCGAGTTTCATGGTGTTCCTTGTTCTGTGTATTTCAGAGAGTGTCGGTTTGCAGCATTCAATCTGCTGCGCTCAGGCTTCCGCCGGCGCGTGCATCCAGGCGGCGTGCTTGGGCGCGCGGCGCGTCTGCGACCATTCTTCCAGCATTTCCCATTTGACGGCGTCCAGTTTGGCCATCATTTCAGGCGTGCCCACGTTGGCCGCCAGTTCCAGGCGGTGGCCGTTGGGGTCGAAGAAATAGATCGACTGGAAGATGGCGTGATTCACGGGACCGAGCACCTCGATGCCGCCGGCCACCAGCCGCTCCTTGGCGGCCAGCAGTTCGTCCATGCTGCCCACTTCCAGCGCCAGGTGCTGCACCCAGGCCGGGGTATTGCGGTCGCGGTCCATCGGCGGCTGCGTCGGCAGCTCGAAGAAGGCCAACACATTGCCCTGGCCCGCGTCGAGGAAGACGTGCATGTACGGGTCCGGCGCCTTGGTCGACGGCACCAGGTCTTCCGCGATGGCGAGGACAAAATTCATGTTCAAATGCTTGACGTACCACTCGACGGTCTTCTTCGCGTCGATGCAGCGGTAGGCGACGTGGTGGATTTGCTTGATCTTCATGTGCTTGTCTCCAATGGATGGCGCCCTGGGCGCAATGGCTGGCCTGTTTTTCAGCTTTTCACCATTAGAATCGAGTTCCAGCTATCATACAAACAATTTTTAACCATTGATTTATCGGATTATCTTATGAGTCCCAGCCTGCGGCAGATGCGCGCCTTCGTGGCACTGGCCAAGACCGGCAGTTTTACCCTGGCCGCCGAATACCTGCACGTGACGCAGTCCGCCTTGAGCGGCTTGATCAAGGAACTGGAAAGCGTGCTGGGCGTGCGCGTGGTCGAGCGCAGCACGCGCAAGACGCAGCTGTCCGAAATCGGCCGCGAACTGTATCCGCTGTTTGAAAAGATGATCGAAGACCTCGATGGCGCCATGGCTGGCATCGCCCAGCGCAAGGCCCTGAAGACAGGCCTGGTGCGCATTGCCGCGCCGCAGATGATGGCGTGCACCCTGCTGCCGGAAGTGATCGCCGCCTACCGGCAGGCGCACCCGGACGTGCAGCTGCGCCTCGTCGACTGCCCCGTGGAAAACGTGTCGGCGCGCGTGTTCAGCGGCGAAGTCGATTTCGGCATCGGCCCCGAACGCGATCCGACGGCGGAAATCGCCGCGCAAGTGCTGTTCGAAATGCCCTTCGTGCTGGTCTTTCCCGAACAGCACCCGCTGCGGCAAAAGGAAAGGGTCACCTGGGCCGACGTGGGCGACCACCCGTTCATTTCGCTGCAGGGACAATTTACGGAACGCCTGCTGCGCGACATGCACGGCGCGTTTCGCGAGCTGTCGCTCAATCCCTATAACGAAGTGACGTTCATGACGACGGCGCTGGCCATGGTCAGCGCCAACCTGGGCATCACGGTCTGCCTGCCGTACGCGGAACCGATGGTCAAACTATATAATTTGCACATGCGCGCCCTGCACGAGCCGGAACTGACGCGGCGCTTTTTCGTCTACACGAAGACGGGACGATCGCTGTCGCCGGCGGCCGAAAGCTTCATGGCCTTCCTGTTCCAGTTCGTCGAGACGCACGAATGGAACGTGGGGGCGAACGGCGGCGCAGCACGTGTGGCCTTGCCTGCGGACGGTTCGGCCGCCGCCCCTTTATAATGGCGCATCACTCCATACCGCCCGCACCATGACCCAAGCTGCCCTGAACGAGCTGTCATCCATCGACGCCGCCACCATCGCCATCAACCAGCGCATGAACAAATTCGACGGCCATGCACAGGTCTGGCTGTTCGGCTATGGCTCGCTGATCTACAAGGCCGATTTCCCCTACATCGAGCGCCGCCCGGCCAGCATCGCCGGCTGGACGCGGCGCTTCTGGCAAGGTTCGCACGACCACCGCGGCACGCCGATGGCGCCGGGCCGGGTCGCCACCATCGTGCCGCAGGCGGGCGCCGTGTGCGACGGCATGGCCTACCTGATCACGCCCGAAGTCTTCGCCCACCTCGACCACCGCGAAAAGAACGGCTACCTGCGTTTAGCCACCGACATCACCTTCGACGATGGCAGCAAGGTCGAAGGCCTGGTGTACATCGCCAACGAGGAAAACGCCGCCTTCCTCGGTGCCGCTCCGGAACTGGACATCGCGCGCCAGATCGCCCGTTCAAACGGCCCCAGCGGCCCGAACAGCGAATACCTGCTGCACCTGGCCAGCGCCCTGCGCGAGCTGGGCAAGAGCGATCCCCATGTCTTTGCCATCGAACAACATCTGGCGCAGATGCAGGCACAGACACAGAATAACGCGGCAGGATAACGCCCCAAGATAGCACCGCACGGCAGCACCGTGGCACCCTGCCGTGCCCGGGCAAGACCCTGCATCAAGATTCCCGGACGATGGCGCGCCGCTCCCGGTGACCTGCGGCAATCCCCCGGCCGCAGGTCAGCGTCGCCCGCCTTTCAGCTTGTGAGCGCGCCCCAGCATTCTCGGCCGTGACAATGACTTAACTTAAAACAAATCCAGCTGCCCCGCATTGCCATTTTTTACTTTCGCGCCCAGCGGCGGCACCACCAGCGGGCGGCGAAACTGCGTGCAATCGAGCTGCTTGAAGCGGCCGCCCTTGCCATGCAAGCCCAGCCGGTGCACCGCCTTTTCAAAGCGCTGGCGGATGAGGTCGGCCCATACGCCCTCACCCCGCATGCGCGCGCCGAATGCGCTGTCGTAATCCTTGCCGCCACGCATTTCGCGCACCCGGTTCATCACGCGCTGGGCCCGTTCGGGGAAGTGTGCTTCCAGCCATTGCTGGAACAGGGGGCTCACTTCCCACGGCAGACGCAGCACCACATAATGGGCGTGGATGGCGCCCGCGTCGCGCACGGCTTCGAGCAACTGCTCGATTTCCGGTTCCGTCACGAACGGAATGATGGGCGCGATGCTCACGCCTACGGGGATGCCCGCCTCCGTCAGGGTGCGGATCGTGCGCAAGCGCCGCGCCGGGGCGGCAGCGCGCGGCTCCAGGGTACGCGCGATGGCCGGGTCGAGCGTGGTGACAGTGACGGCCACGGCCGCCAGGCGCCGGGCCGCCATCGGCGCCAGAATGTCGATATCGCGCTCGATCAGCGACGATTTCGTGATCAGCGCCACGGGGTGGTCGCATTCGTGCAGCACTTCCAGCACGCGCCGCGTCAGCTGCCGTTCGCGTTCGCACGGCTGATACGCATCGGTATTAACGCCCAGGGCGATCGGTTCGGGCACATAGGATGGCTTGGCCAGTTCGCGCCGCAAGAGTTCGGGGGCGTTCACCTTGGCGTAGATGCGGCTTTCGAAGTCCAGGCCCGGCGACAGGCCCAGATAGCTGTGCGTGGGGCGGGCAAAGCAATAAATACAGCCATGTTCGCAGCCCCGGTACGGGTTCAGCGACACATTGAACGGCAAATCGGGCGAAGCGTTGCGCGTGAGGATGGTGCGCGCCTGTTCCTCGCTGACCTGCGTCTTCCAGCCCGGCGCCGCCTCGTCCCCAGCCGCATCCAGGCCGCCTACGCTCCAGCCATCGTCGAAACCGGCGCGCGCGTGCGCCTCGTAGCGCCCTTGCAGGTTCGAGACGGCACCGCGCCCCTTGCGGGCTTTCAGCGATTGCGGCGGCAATATGGCTTGCCCGGCGAAGCTGTCATCGTGCTCTGGAATGATTGCTTTCATGAACGGCCCCATCAACTGTATATACGTACAGTATACTATGCCGCTGTGCGGACAAGATCAAGGGCTGGCGTAATGCCGTTTCACGCTTTTTCGCCATGCGGCATGACATAACTCAACTGCTGCGCGACAAAGCCGTCAAATGCCGCGATCAAGGGAACGAAGCGGTCCGCGTCCTGCTCCAACTGCATCAGCGCATAGCACGTCGCTTCCAGGGTCGATAGCTGGTCTGGCGCGTGCGCCTTGCGGATCAGGTAATGGGAAGCGGGCGTATCGCGCAGGGGCAGGCGCGGCAATTGTTGCAACGGGGGATTCAGATACAGCATCTTGCGGCTCTTGCGCCAGGTAGCGTCCAGCACCACCAGCCGCAACCGGGCCGAGAATCGGGCCGGATCAAGCAAGATGGCGGGGTCGAGCGCTGGCGGCGGCGCGATGCCCAGCGAACGGTCGCCGGGCGTCTCCGGATACAGCAGCACATTGTGCTTGTCTGCCAGCAATTCGGCGAGCGTATCCGGGGCAAACTGCTCGCCCGTCAACATGCGGCAGTTGGGCAGGCTCAGGTGCAGCAATCGGGCACTGCCCTTGGCATTGTGGATTTCCAGCGGATGCTGCAGGATCAGCACTTCCACCGCGTGGGAAACGGGGGAGATCCAGCGGCAGATGCAGCTGGATGCGGCGCGCAGGCAGGCTGGGCAGCGCGCCCGTTTGGCCGGTTCCGCCAGGGAGGACGAGGCAGCGGCAGGGCTGGAGATAGCGCTGGAAATCGGGCTGGAGGTACGGCGGGTAGTCATGGCGGAGCGGGTTCGCGGCTGTCTTCAAGCCGCGATTGTAGCGCCCACGCCATGCTACGGGGAATCTGCGCTTAAAACTCTTCCCATTCGTCGGCGCCCGACGCCACCGGCGCCTTCGGCACGCGTGCGCGCGCAGCTTCCGCTTGCGCCGCCTTGCCCGGCGCGGGCGCGGCTACGGTTGCCGCCGGCGCGCGGTGCCTGGCAGGCTGGATGGCGGGTCGCATCGCAGATTTTCCTGGCGCAGACGCTGTCACGGACAGACCAGCACTGGCCGAAACATAGTGCTGCGTTGCATCGAGCTTGAACAGGCCCACCACGTCAGCCAGCTTGGCCGCCTGTTCCTGCATGGATTCGGCCGCCGCGGCCGCTTCTTCCACCAAGGCCGCGTTTTGCTGCGTCACCTGGTCCATCTGGCCGATGGCCTGGTTGACCTGCTCGATGCCGGCGCGCTGCTCATCGCTGGCGTCGGTGATCTGGTTCATGATCTGCGTCACATGGCTGATGCTTTGCACGATCTCGTCCATGGTACGGCCCGCCTTGTCCACCAGCTGCGAACCGGCCTCGACCTTTTGCACGGAATCGTCGATCAAGCCCTTGATTTCCTTGGCCGCCGCGCTGGAGCGTTGCGCCAGGTTGCGCACCTCGGACGCCACGACGGCAAACCCACGGCCCTGCTCGCCAGCCCTGGCCGCTTCCACGGCCGCATTCAGGGCCAGGATATTCGTCTGGAAGGCGATAGCGTCGATGACGCTGATGATGTCGACAATCTTGCGCGAGGAATCGTTGATCGAGCCCATGGTGCTGACCACTTCCGACACCACCACGCCGCCCTTGCTGGCGATCTGCGACGCGTCGATGGCCAACTGGTTGGCGCTGCGCGCATTGTCCGCATTGAGTTTCACGGTGGACGTCAGCTCTTCCATGGAAGACGCCGTCTCTTCCAGCGAACTGGCCTGCTCTTCCGTGCGTGACGACAAGTCCAGGTTGCCGGCGGCAATTTCGCTCGACGCCGTGCTGATCGATTCCGTGCCCGCGCGCACCTGGCCCACGATACTGACCAGTTTATCGTTCATGTTTTTCAGCGCATGCATCAATTGCCCTGTCTCATCGCGGCTTTCCACGACGATATGGCTGGTCAGGTCGCCGGCGGAAACGGCTTCCGCCACTTCGACGGCACGCGTGATGGGGCGCGTGATCGAGCGCGTGATCCAGTAGGCGCAGGCGATGCCCAGCAAGATGGCCACCACGCCCAGCGAGATCAACAGCATGCGGCCATTCTCGTAGCGCGAACGGATTTGCGCGGCCGTTTCATCGAGCAATTTGGCTTCCAGCAATTCCAGCTTCTTCAGCGACGCCAGGTAGATGTCGCGCTTGACGGCCATGTCGCCTTCGTACAGGCGCTTGCCCAGTTCCAGGTCGCCCGCATTCTTGGCCTTGAACACATTCTTGCGCACTTCCGTGTAGGCCTTGCGCGTGCTCAGCACTTCCTGGTACAGCGCCTGCTCGTCCGGGCTCAGTTCGCTCTTGCCGATATCGTTCTGGATTTCCGTGGCGCGTGCAGACGAGACCGCCATTTCCTGTTCAAACTGCTTCTGGTGTTCGGGATCGCTGACTTTCCAGGCGGCCGCCGTGCGCGCCGCATTGACCTCGATGACCTTGGTCCATTCACCGATCAGGCGCTCGTTGCGCACCTTGACGTTGACGAGCGCATCGGTTTCCTTGCTGGCGCTTTGCATCTGCACGATGCCCACCACAGTCAGGCTGGTCAACAGGAGCAGGACGGCGGCAAAACCGCCACCGAGACGTACGCCGATTTTGAGGTTTTTCATTGCGTGATTCCTATCTGAAGAAAAACGATGCACAGACGCCACGAAACCGACCTACTGCTACGTATCATATAGCAGGCATCTGCCGTGCGGCAATCACGAGCGGTGGCGCAACGGACACTCGCCACCGGAATGGCAGCGCGCCGCAGCGCACTACTTTGGAGCAGATTGTGAGTGAATCAGAGTGGTATTGCAAGAAATAACATGCAGAAAAGCAACAGCCAGAAGGCGGTATGCCGCCACGAACGGGCGGCAGGCAAGCAAGGTCAGTTTTGCTTTACATAGATCAATTTTGACGTATCGAAACCCAGGCCAGCGGCTTTCTCTACCAGGCGCTGCTGCAAGGCCGGGTCCATGGTTGGCGTGCGCGACAGCAACCAGAAGTAAGACTTGTCGGGGCCGCTGATCATGGAATAGCTGTAATTTTGCTGGTCGAGGTCAAAGACGATGTAGGAACCATAGAAGGGACCAAAAAACGACACCTTCAGGTAGCCCACGTCTTTCTTGTCGACGAAATACGCCTTGCCTTCCGCGTCCTTCCAGACAGCGTCCGCATCCTTGTAGCCGCGGTTGAGCACTTTCAGGCCGCCATCCTGGCGCAGGCTGTAGTCGGCCGTCACGTGGCTCAGGCCCCGCTCGAAGGAATGATCGAGGCGCGCGATCTCATACCATTTGCCCAGATAGCGGGCCGTGTCGAAGTTATTGACGGGATGAATATTCTCTGGCCGGCCCACACAGCCGGCCAGCACGAGCACACACAGGAACAGCAATTTTTTCATGGTCTTCTCCATCGGGGGAAATCAAGGTTGCAACGTCAAGGTTGCAATGCGTGGTCGACGATGCGGCGGATCGCGCCATTGTTCTGCATGCGCACGATGGCGGCATTGAATTGTTCGATAAAATCATCGCGATACGGGTAGGCGGCAGGCCGGCGTTCCGTAAAACCCAGGTGGCCCTGCTGGCTGGCCAGCTGCGCGGTTTCGTGTATCGCCTGCATCGGCGTGCCCGGCGGACCCTCGCGCCGGATGCGCTGCAATTCCCACTGCGCCGACAGGCGGTCGCTGACATAGCAATCGATGCGCCCGCGCATCAGCTTGAGCAGATTCGTGCGCGTGCCCTTGGCCGTATCGAACACGATGTTGGCCGCTTGCACGGCAGCCGTCAGCTTCGCATCGCCCAGCAAAAAACCCGCGTTCACGCCGATGTGCAGGCCGCCGTAATCGGCGGGCCACTGCCGCAGCGTACGTTTGGCCAGCACGTCCTGGTTGCACAGCACCACCAGCTGTTCCATCAGCAGCGGCACGGAATAGCGCACATACGGCCGCTCGCTGCGCCACGAATACGGTGGATACAGGGCAAACGCCTCGCCCGTCTGCAGCATCAGCACGCCCCGTTTCCAGGGCACGGGGCGCAGCTGCACCGCATACTGCGGCATCGATTGCACGGCTTCGCGCACGATCTCCGTGTAGATGCCTTTCATCTGGCCATGTTCAACATAGGAGTACGGCGGATAATCATCGTCGCCATAAATCACCAGCGGCACCGCAGCTCCGGCCCGCGCGCTGGCAGCGATGAACAGGCATAGCGCGGCAGGAAAAAAGAGCATTCTGAACATGCCCGAAGAGTAGCATGGAAGGGGCAAACGCCATCATCCGTTTGCGCTGTTCGTGCCCAGCATGTCGTCGAGCTGCGCCAGGGTGGCGGAGTCCTTCACGACGGCGCGCAGCCACAGGTGCAACGGCAGCTCGCCCCAGCTGGCGGCCTTCTCGGCCAGGTAGGCGACGGGGCTGTGCGGCTCCGTGCGGCGGAAGAAATCGGCGACCTGACGCAGCTGGGCCAGCGCCTGCTGGCGCTGCACGATGACGCCCCCGCTGCCACCAGCGCCCTGGCCAGCGGCGGGCGGCGCACCGATAAAATCCGCGCCAGGCGACAGCGGCGCGATGAAGTGAATGACGTTTTCCAGCGCTTCGCGCGCGGCGCGAAAACTCGGGCCATCAGCGCCGAAACGCGCATCGACGCTGCGCTCGAACGCCAGCAGCGACTGCATGCAGTACTGCGCATCGGCCAGCAAGCCGTCGGAAAAGGCGCGCGTGCTCCTTTGCCGCGCCGCCTCCATCTGCGCCAGGGTCGCCCCTTCGTCGTGCCGCGTATCGCCCCAGCCCTGATCCGCTGCGCCTTGCGCCAGGCTGGCGGCCGCGCGCTGGCGCGCCGCATCGAAATCCTGCGATGAAAACAGGCCATCTGCGCCTTCGGTCAGCGGGATCTCGCGCAGCAGCTGCGGCGTGCGTGACAGCAGCCAGAAGACATTGCCGATGCGCTGTTCCTGGTCGCCCTCTTCCGCCAGCGGGTACAGGCCATCCCAGTATCGCTCGCACAGGCCGGCCAGCAGCGCATAGCCATCGCCCAGGCCACGGAAGTGGCGCGTCTTCGCATGCGCCTCGGCCAGCCACACGGCGACGCGCAAATCCTTGCTGCGCACCGCGATCAGCTGTTCGCAGCGCGTCGCCACGAAAGGCCAGTCGGCTTCCTTCAGCGCCGTCACCCACTCGCCCTGGTCCAGGGTGGGATCATCGTGCTGGCGCGCGCGCGCGATGGCGTCGAGCTCCTGGCTGAAGGTGAGGTCTTCGCCGCATGGGCTGACGGCGCTGACGGGGTGCAGCAACTGCTCCAGATTGAACATGGCGCTCTCCGGAAGATGGATTATCGGATCGTGTACTTGAACTGTCCCTGCTTGTTCGCGCTGACGCGTATCGACGCCACCGGCTCGCCTCCTGCCATGCGCGCCAGCACCGCTTCGGCGATCGCCGGCAGCAAGCTGCCATTGAGGATCTGGTCGACATTGCGCGCGCCCGAATCGACCTCGGTGCAGCGCGCCAGCACGGCGTCGACCAGGCCCGCGTCATGGCTGAACTGCGCCTGGTGGTTGCGCGCGATGCGCGCGCCTATCCGCGCCAGCTTCAGCACGATGATCTCGGCCAGCACCGCGTCGTTCAGGGGATAGAACGGCAGCACCTTCAGGCGCCCCAGCAAGGCCGGCTTGAAGTGCGCCACCAGTTGCGGGCGCACCAGTTCTTCCAGCGCAGCCGGCGTGGGCAAGTCCTGCGCTGCCCGGTTCAGGCAGGCGGCCATCATGGCGCCCGAACCGAGGTTCGAGGTGGCGATGATGATGGTGTTGCGAAAGTCGACTTCGCGCCCTTCCGCATCATCGAGCACGCCCTTGTCGAACACCTGGAAGAACAGTTCCAGCACGTCGGGATGGGCCTTTTCCGCTTCATCGAGCAGCACCACGCTGTAGGGCTGGCGCCGCACGGCTTCCGTCAGCACGCCGCCTTCTCCGTGACCGACATAGCCGGGCGGCGAGCCTTTCAGGCCGGCCACGCTGTGCGCTTCCTGGTATTCGCTCATGTTGATGGTAATGAGCTTGCGCTCGCCCCCATACAGCAGGTCGGCCAGCGCCAGCGCCGTTTCCGTCTTGCCCGTGCCGGACGGCCCCGTGAACAAAAACACGGCTTGCGGCTTGTTCGGGTCGTCCAGGCTGGCGCGCGCCGTGCGCACGCGCTGCGCCACCGCCTCGATGACGTGCTCCTGTCCCAGCACCCGTTCGCGCAGCGCGCCGTCCAGGGTCAGCACCGTGCGGATTTCGTCCTTGAGCATTTTTCCCAGCGGGATGCCGGTCCAGCCGGCGACGATGCCGGCCACCACCTGCGCATCGACTTCCAGCGGCGACAGCGGCGCCTCTCCCTGCAGGGCCGCCAGTTCTTCCTTCAGCGCCAGCAGGCGCGCCGCGCCGATCTCGCCCGGCCGCTCGCCGCGCAGCTGCGCGCGCAGCTCGCCGATCTGCGCCACCAGCGCCTTTTCGCGCTCCCAGCGCTGCGCCAGCGCCGCGACCGCCGCCTGCCCCTCGTCATGTTCGCGCCGCAGTTGCGCCAGGCGCGTGATGCCGGCTTTATCGGACACTTCGCCATCGGCCGCCTCGCGGGCCAGGGCGGCGATTTCCGCGCCGACGCGTTCCTGGCGTCGGTGCGCGTTTTCCAGCTGCGCCGGCGTGGCGCGCTGGCCCAGCGCCACCTTGGCGCACGCCGTATCGAGCACGCTGACGGCCTTGTCGGGCAGCTGGCGCCCGCTGATGTAGCGGTGCGACAGGCGCACCGCCTCGACGAGGGCGGCGTCGCGCACACGGATGCCGAAATGGCGCTCCATCAGCGGCGCCATGGCGCGCAGCATGGCGCAGGCGATGTCTTCGCTCGGCTCTTCCACCTTCACCACCTGGAAACGCCGGGCCAGCGCCGCATCCTTTTCAAAATACTTGTTGTACTCGCTCCAGGTGGTGGCGGCAATCGTGCGCAGGGCGCCGCGCGCCAGCGCCGGTTTCAGCAGATTGGCCGCATCGTTCTGCCCCGCCTGGCCACCGGCGCCGATCATGGTGTGCGCCTCGTCGATGAAGAGGATGACCGGATGCGGGCTTTTCGCCACCTCGTCGATGACATTCTTCAGACGGCTTTCGAATTCTCCCTTCACGCTGGCGCCGGCCTGCAGCAAGCCCATGTCGAGCGCGTGGATGTGCGCGCCCTGCAGCACCTCGGGCACGTCGCCGGCGGCGATGCGCAAGGCCAGGCCTTCCACCACGGCCGTCTTGCCCACCCCCGCCTCGCCCGTGAGAATCGGATTGTTCTGGCGCCGGCGCAGCAGGATATCGACGGCCTGGCGTATCTCCGCCTCGCGGCCGATCACGGGATCGAGCTTGCCGTCGCGCGCCAGCTGCGTCAGGTCGGTGGTGAACTGGTCCAGCGCCGGGGTTTTGCTGGCCAGGGCAGTCAGCGGGTCGCAAGGTGTTTCGGAAGGCTGCGGCACTGCCGCGCTTTCCTGCTCGCCGGAGCCGGCCGTCAGCTTGTCCGGATGGTGCTTCAGTTGCTCCACGCTGAAACGGGCGAACAGCTTCGAGCCGCGGTACGCGAGCTGCGACAGTTCCGGCTCCGTCAGCAGCGCCAGCAACAGGTGGCGGCTGCGGATAGGCCCCGGCTGCGCCGTGTCCAGCGAGGCAATCAGCCAGGCGTGCTCGAACAGCAGCGGCAAATGGGGAGAGAACACGGGTGTGCGCGCGCTGCCCGTCCTGAAGCTGCCGATCTCGCGGCGCAGGTCCGCCTCCAGCGCCGTCAGGCTGATTTCGCTGCGCCGCGCGATGGTGACGAAATCGCTGCGCTCCTGTTCCAGCAAGGCCAAAAACAGGTGTTCGATATCGACTTCGTACTGGCCCAGGCCCACGCAGATGGCGGCGGCGCGGGTGGCGGCCGTGCGCGCCGTGTCATTGAACTTGGCGATCAGGATTTTCAGGTTGTTGCTCATGCGGCGGCTCCCTTGCGGTTGATCGAATAGCGCAGCGACGACGGCTGCAGCACGGCGTCGAAATTGACCGTCTCGCCGCAGGACCTCACGGCCAGGGTGCCGCTGATCATAAAGCCGACCCGGTTGATGGCGCCCGCTTCGCGCTCCAGGCGGGCGCGCACATTGCGCAGGCGCGGCTCGTGGCGTTCGATGGCCGCCTTCAGCGCGGCGCAGATGCGGGCGCGGTCATCGCTGCTGGACAAGCACATGCCGGCGAAATCGATCAGGCCATAGTTGACGATGGATGCCGCGCATTCCGGATAGGCGTCGAGCGCGCCGGGCGGCAGGGCCACGCGCGTGTTGAGCAGCTCTTCCAGGTCGCGCGCCACCGCATCCTTCAATTGTTCCAGCGACAGGCGCACCGCCACGCCGCCCGCCGCACCGCCGTCGCCCATCAGGCGGTCGAACAGGCCAGGTACATAACTGTCCATGCGCTCTCCTGAAAAGTCGGCGCGGCGCGCGGGCGAAGGTGGCCGCCGCGCGCCGCGCGCCATGGATCAAGCCACGCGGTTCGCGGCCAGGTCCCAGCCGCCCGAGGTATTGCCGCCGGCGCCGCCAGTCACTTTTTGCTGCGTGTATTTCCACTTCACTTTCGAGAACTTGAAGCCGACGTGTTCACCGAGGATATCGCCCTCTTCCACGTTCGGCGTCACGGCGCCGATCAGCACATTCTCGATTTCGATTTCAAAGTACTTGACGCGCTCGCCCTGGCCGTCGGCGCGCATGAATTCGAAGCGCGCCTTGGGGATGGTCTTGCCGGCCGAGCAGGTCTGCAGCAGCACCGGCGAGGCCAGGTCGGCCAGCTTGGAGATGACGATGTCCTTGTGCTCGCAGCGTTCGGCCGTGTGGCCGCCGCCCGTCGATGCGGTGGCGGACTTCGGCTGCGCGACGCTCCAGCTGACCGATTTGCATTCGATCCAGTCCTTGTGCTTGTCATCGGTGGACTCGCCCTTGATGCCGTCTATCTGCAGATATACATCGATTGCCATGGTGTGCTCCTCTGGTTGAAAGATGGGTGAATCAGGAATTGGTCGACTTCGGCAACTCCGCGACCAGTCGGAGCGAAACGGATAACTCATCGAGCTGGAAGTGCGGCCGCAGGAACGACACGGCGCGGTACACGCCGGGCCGGCCCGGCACTTCATGCACCTGCACCGATGCCTCGCGCAGCGGGAACTGCGCCTTCTGTTCCTGGCTGGCGTTATCGTCGAGCAGCACGTACTGCATCAGCCAGCGGTTCAGAAAATCCTCCACGTTGGAGGCGGCGGCAAAGCTGCCGATCTTGTCGCGCATCATCGCCTTCATGTAGTGGGCGATGCGCGAAACGGCAAAGATGTACTGCAATTGGGATGACAGCACCGCGTTCGCGTTGGCCGCATCGCTGTTGTACTTGCGGCTTTTCTGCGCCGACTGCGCGCCAAAAAACGCCGCATACGCCGTGTTCTTACAGTGCACCAGCGAGATGAAGCCCAGGTCCGACAATTCCTTTTCGCGGCGGTCGGTGATCGCCACTTCGGCCGGGCATTTCAGGGCCACGTCGCCCTCGTCCGTCTTGAAGGTGTGGGTCGGCAGGTCGTCCACCAGGCCGCCGCCCTCCACGCCGCGGATGGCGGCGCACCAGCCGTAGTCGGCAAAGGCGCTCGTCAGCTTGCAGCCGAACGCATACGCGGCGTTACACCACAGGTATTTGTGATGGTCGCTGCCATCGACTTCCTCGACAAAGTTAAAACCTTCGACCGTGGTGCCATCGACGGGATTGAACGGCAGGCGGCCCAGGAAGCGGGGCAAAGTCAGGCCGACATAGCGCGCATCCTCGGATTCGCGGAAGGCTTTCCATTTCGCGTACTCGATGGTGTCGAACACCTTGGCCAGGTCGCGCGGCTTGCCCAGGTCGCCATAGCTTTCCAGGCCAAACAGTTCCGGCGCGGCCGAGGCGATGAAAGGCGCATGCGCGGCGGCGGCGATGTGCGACATCTGCTCGACGAAATACATGTCTTCCGGTTGGCGCGAGATGGCGAAGTCGCCCAGCAGCGCGGCAAACGGCGCGCCGCCGAAGGTACCGAATTCTTCTTCATACACCTTCTTGAACATGCTGCTCTGGTCGAACTCCAGCGCGGCCTGGAAATCCTTCACCAGTTCGCGCTTGGTGGCGTTGAACATGCGGATCTGCAGGCGCGTGCCCGTATCGGAATTTCCGACCAGGTAGCGCAGTCCCGTCCAGCTTTGCTCAAGCTGCTGGAACGGCGCCGCATGCATGATTTCGCTGAGCTGGGCGGAGATCAGGCGGTCGATTTCCGCCACGCGCCCGTCCAGGGTGGCCGACAGGCTGCTGGACATCAGCACCGTGCCATCGAGCACCTGTGCCACCAGCTCCGAGATCAGATCGCGCGCGCGCGCATGTTCGGCGCCGGACTTGGCGACGCGGCTTTGCTCGACGATCTGGTCCAGCAAATCGGTGGCGGCCGGCGCATCGGATGCGGATACAGCGAGGGATTCTGGGGCTTCTGCCTGGGCGCTCATCTCAATCCTCCTGCGCCGGGAACTGCGGCTTCAGAGTGGCCAGGCTGTCCGTGTTGTTCAGCACTTCCGTCAGCAAGTCTTCCAGCTTGTCGTTGCCGGCCAGCTTGTTGCGCAGGTCGGCCAGCTTGGTGCGCGCCTCGAGCAGCTTGCGCAGGGGCGCCACCTGGCGCACCACTGATTCGGGACGGAAGTCGTCCATCGAACGGAAATGCAGATCGACGGCGAACGTGCCGCCCGCCTCGCTGAGGCGGTTCGGCACGGCGAAACGCGCCACCGGCGCCACGCCGGCCAGCACTTCGTCGAAGTTGTCGCGGTCGAGGGCGACGAACTTGCGGTCCTTCAGGCGCTTTTTCTCGCTGTCCGGATTGCCGCCAAAATCGCCCAGCACGCCGACCACGAAGGGCAGCTCCTTGTTTTCAATCGCGTCGCCGATCTCGACGTCATAGGTCATTTGCACGCGCGGCGCGCGTATCTTCTGCAGGCGTTTCTGCACGCTGTCGGACTTGGGCATGTCGCTTCCTTTGCAAGGGGATGGTGGGGATGCTCGCTTATTTCAAGCCGCTGAACGGATCGGCCACGCTTGCCGGCGCTGCCGCGCCCTTCGCCGCCGGCGTGCCGGAGCCGGACATCGCAGCGCGCTTGGCGGCCGCCGGCGGGCGCTTGGCCGGCGGCACCAGCACGTCTTCGCCGATGCTCGCGCGCAGCAGCTTGGCCAGGTCCTGCGCTTCCGAGCGCAGCGAGCCATTCAGATTGTTTTGCCGCGACAGGTCGGACAGCGCCTTGCCGGACAAACGCAAGCCGCTGACGGCGACGATGCTGTTGGCGACCTTGTCGTCCGGGTCGCGCTCCAGCGCTTCGAGCGCATGGCCGATGGCGTCGCCGTACTGGCCGCGGTCGAACTTCATCTGCGCCATTTGCAGCCATGGCGCCTTGTCGGCCGGGTAACTGCTGCCGCCGGCCTTGAGCAGGGTCATGGCGCGCTCGTACTGGCCGGCACGCGCAGCCGCATCGGCATCGCTCATCACTTGCGCCAGGGTCGGCGCGGCAGGTTTTTGGGGCGCCGGCTGTTCTGGCGTGGCGCAGGCGACCAGCAGCAGGGCGCTGGCGAGGCAGGCAATACGGGGCAACATGGTGGCTGGCTTCATCGGGGCATTCCTTCACGTGGAGGACGCTACCGCTGGGAAAGATGGGCGGCGCCTTGGTGGAGGCCATTATTGATCGCCAATTTTTTTGCCAAATTGAGATTAATCAGCAAAGAAGAAGTTCCACATCACAGCCGCGCGCAGCGACATGAATCCTGATCTGGCGCAGTAATTATCTTGATCGCAGGCGGACTTTGTGCCAACGCAAGCGGGTCGCCCCTGCATGCGCTTAAATGACTGCAACACTTTTATTTCCACCGTTCACCTTGCAAAGATCACCCATGCCATTTGACGCCCCGCTCCGCCGCCTGGCCCGCGCCACCGCGCCACTGCTGCCGGCCCTTCTGCTGGCCGGCTGTGCGGGCGGCGCCATCGGCACCCTGGTCAACGCGGCGCTGCAAGTGGCCGGCGTGGCCAGGCCGCCAGCGGAACTGCCCGACGCGCAAAAGCCGCCGCGCAATGTCAGCATCCGCCTGCATGCGGCGCAGCGCCTCAACACTGATGCCGACGGACGGCCGCTGGCGCTGGTGGCGCGCGTCTACAAGCTGCGCCAGCGCGCCGCCTTCGAGCAGGCGCCCTACGACAGCTTCCTCGACGCGCAGCGTGAAAAGACCGCGCTGGGCGCCGACCTGATGGAAGTGAAGGAAGTGCTTCTGGTGCCGGGCCAGCGCTACGAAGTGCAGGAAAAAGTCAGCAAGGAAGCATATTTCATCGGCGTGGTGGCCCTGTTCCGCGCGCCTGCGGTACAGCGCTGGCGCGCCACCTTTGTCGCCGCCGACGCGGAACGCGGAGGCATCACCGTCGGCCTGCACGCCTGCGCGCTCAGCGTCGCCAGCATGGATAGCGGCATGGCGCCGCTGGCTGCCCTGCGCTGCCAGTAGCGCAGGGCAGCAAGGCACACCGGCACGCCACACATTCAAGGAGAAACGAGATGGGCATGGCAGCGAAAATCTTGTGGGGAGAGGGCCTGTTCCTGCGGCCGCAGCATTTCCAGCGCCAGGACCAGTATCACGAAGCGCGCCTGCATCACACGGCCAGCGCGCTGCATCCCTACCTGTGGGGCGTGGCGCACATGGCGTGGGACCTGGCGGCGCTGAAGACGGGCACCTTGCGCCTGCATGCCCTGTCGGCGATCTTCCGCGACGGCGAAGTGTTCGAGTCGCTGGGCGACGGCGCGCCCGGCAGCGATACCCTGCCCCCGCCCGTGGACCTGGAAGCGCTGCCGCCGGCGGTGCAGGAAGTGACGTATTACGCGGCGCTGCCCATCCTCAACCGCGAAGGCATGAATTACACGGCGCAGGCATCGACGGCAGGCATGCCGGCGGCCACGCGCTTTGCGCACGCCATGCGCGCCACGCCCGACCTGTTTACGGAGTCCGCCGTGGCCGACGTGGCCTACCTGAAGAAAACCGTGCGGCTGATTCCCGACAGCGAGGCGCGCGGTTCCTACGATTGCCTGCCGCTGATCGCCCTGCGGCGCACGGTATCTGGCGGCTTCGAACCCGTGCCCTCGTTCATGGCCCCCAGCCTGGCCATCGCCGGCGCGCCGCGCCTGCAGGGCGTGCTGGAACACCTGCTCGACGCCTTGCAGGCGAAGGTGAGCGCGCTGCACGGCCACCACCGCGAACCGAGCCGCAATGTGATCGAGTTCCGCTCCGGCGACGTGTCCTCGTTCTGGCTGCTGCATACGGTCAGCACGGCCGCCGCCGCGCTGATGCACTATGTGCGCCATCCGGCCCTGCATCCGGAGCGCCTGTACGAAGCGCTGCTGGGACTGGCGGGCGGCCTGCTCAGCTACTCCAAGCATTACACGCTGGCCAGCCTGCCCGCCTACGACCACGCGCAACCGGGCGCCTGCTTCGACGCCATCGACGGCATCATCCGCGAACTGCTCGACACCGTCATCTCGTCGAAGTATTTTTCCATCGCCCTGCTCGAGGACCAGCCGTCGTACTACCTGGGCAAGCTCGATTCGGGCAAGATCGACCAGCACACCACCTTGTACCTGGCGATCCGCGCCGCCATGCCCGCCATCGAACTGGTGGACGTGGTGCCGCTGCGCGTGAAAGTGGGCGCGCCCGACGACGTGGAAAAATGCGTGCTCACGGCCATGCCCGGCCTGAAACCGTCGCATGCGCCGCAAGTGCCGGCCGCCATTCCCGTGCGCCCCGACACCTATTATTTTGCGATTGAAAACCGTGGCGTGCTATATGAACAGATGCTCAAGGCGCAGTCGATCTCCGTGTACGTGCCGGCCGGCATACGCGACCTGCAGCTGGAACTGATCGCGGTGACGGCATGAGCCAGCTCATCGAACGGCGCGCAGCGCCCTCCCTGCTGGGACAACGCGGTTCCGCCCCAACCGGCGGCAGCCGGCATGCCGGCAGCGCCCTGCTGGACCTGATGCACGAAGGCTTTTACATGCTGTTCATGCTGAAGCACGGTTCGGCGCCCGGCGACGAGCAAAGCTTCATGGACCGCATCACGGCCTTCCTCGACGACTTCGAGCGCGAAGCAAAAAAGATCCGCGCCGATGGCGACGATATCGAGGCAGCCAAGTATGCGTTTTGCGCGGCCGTCGATGAAATCATCCTGGCTTCGCCTTTCGCCCTGCGCAAGCAGTGGGAGCGGCGCCCGCTGCAGCTGCTGATCTTTGGCGACCAGCTGGCCGGCGAACACTTTTTCGACCGCCTCGACGCCTTGCGCGGCAAGGGCGCCATGCGCGTGCAGGCGCTGCAGGTCTTCCACATGTGTTTATTGCTGGGATTCCAGGGCAAGTATGCGATCGACGGCGGCGAAAAACTCAGCTACCTGACGGCGCGCCTGGGCGACGAGATCGCCCACATCAAGGGCAAGAGCCGCGGCTTCGCGCCGCGCGCGGAACGCCCCGACCAGGTGGTCAACAAGCGCGGCAGCGACGTGCCGCTGTGGGCGCTGTCGAGCTTTTTCGCCCTGCTGGCCATCTGCGCCTACCTGGGCCTGAAAACCCATCTGACGCGCGGCACGCAAACGACCCTGGCCGCGTATGCGGACCTGGTCAAACTGGCGCCGCGTCCCGCGCACCTGACCATCACCCTGCCCTGAACACCTCACAGAACCTACTGCGCGTCGAGATTTGCGGCCTGCGATGCTCAATGACTCGGCGTCCCCGTGCATTCGCACACCTGCGCTTCTCGGCCACAACTCTCATCCGCTCGCTACGGTTCTGTGAGGTGTCAAGCCAATCTATTGCTCAATACGGAACTCGATGCGCCGGTTCCTCGCCCGGCCATCGGCCGTGCCGTTGCTGGCCACGGGACGGTCCGGTCCCTGGCCCGACACCAGCAGCGAATCGGCCGCGACGCCCTTGGTGGCCAGGTAAGCGCGCACGGCTTCGGCGCGCGCCTGGCTCAGGGCCACATTGCTGGCGCGCAGGCCCGTGTCGTCCGTGTGGCCGATCACCTCCACCTTGCGGCCCCGCAGCCTGAGCATGGCTGCCGCCATCTCGTCGAGGATGGCCAGGCCCGCCGGCGTGATGGACGCCTTGCCGCTGTCGAATTCGATGATGCGTTTATCCAGCGCCGCATCGAGCAAGCCCTGTTCCGCCTCCGCCGCCTTGACCCGCAAGCCGTTGTTGACGACGTAGGTGGGATTGAGGCTGGTGGCGATGTCGCTGGCGATCTGCTGGCGCTGCGCCTCGTTCGCCACTTCGCCGCGCACGCTGACGTTATTGCCGTCGATACTGATCTGCCCCCGTGAAATGAGCTTCAGGTTCGGCGCGATCAGCTTGTGCACGTAGGCGTTCCAGTTGGCCGGCACGGCCACGCTGCCGATGGCGATCTGGTCAACCACGCGCTCGGCGCCATACAGTTCGCGCAGGCGGGCCAGCACGGCCGCCTTGCCCGCCTCGTCGGCCAGGGTGCCCGTGACAAGGATCTGCCCCGGCATCGGTGTCTGGGGCGCTTGCGCCTGCGCGTGGCAGGGCGCGGTGGCGGCAAGCAGCAGGAAAGTGGCAAGCGGTTTCATCGCAATCCTTCAGACAAAGGTATCGGCAAACATGGCGCAGGCCGAGCGCAGCGACAGCTGTTCCTGCTGCAGGCAGGCGGAAAACTGGCGCAGGGCGGCATCGCGTCCCAACTGCTCCTCGACCCAGTCGAGCTGGTCGAACACGATCAGCCGTTCGCAGCCGGCCTGCGGATCGATCAGCGCGCGCAAGCCATGCGGGTCGGCGCCGCAAAAGCCGATCACCAGCACGGGCGCCTCGTCGAGGTGGGAAAAGAACAGCGCCAGTTCGAAATCGGCCAGGCTCAGAAAAGGTGCGATCAGGTGCAGCCACAAGCTGGCCACCAGCTCGCGCAGCTGCGCGTCCTGCGGCAGCGGCAGCACCAGGCTTTTTTCCAGGCGCGGCAAGCCGCTCTGGCGCACCGGCTGCAGCAGCATGCCCAGGCCCAGCAGCAGTTCGCGCACCGTCACGGGAAACGCGGGCGATGCCAGCAGCGTCTGCAAGCCGTGCACCGTCTGCGCCTGCAAGAAGGCAGCCAGCCGCGCCGCGTGATCAGGTGCCGCCGGTTCGACTTCGACCACGTTGCCGGCCAGCGCCAGCAGGGCCGGCCCCGGTTCGGCGCTGGCCACGATGCCTTGCGACAGCTGCTCCACCCGCTGCCACAGTGGCGCCAGCGCCAGCGGGCTGCAAGCGACAAAGGTCTCGGCGTCATCGACTTCCAGCGCGCCCATGGCCATGAAGGGAAAGCGCCGCAACGACTGGTCATTGCTCGCTTCCAGGCGCCCGGCGATGGCGCGCCGGCTGCGCGTGCCGACGAAGGCAAAGCGCAGCGGCGGCAAGGCGTCGTAATTGAGCTTCCAGCGCGGTTCCACCGTCAGGGCAGTCATGACCTGCGCCAGCCAGTCGTCGAGCAGCTGCACCAGCGCGTGATTGTCGCAAGCCTTGATGAAGTCGCCCCGCGCGTGAATCTTGCCAAAGTAGCCGAGGCGCACCTGCTGCGCCGCGCGCATCATGGCGAAACTCCGGGCATGACTGCGGCGGCGATGGCCTGCGCGGGAGGCGCGGCAGAAGCACCGGGCGCGCCGACGATCGTCTCGGGCAGCTGCATGCCGCGAAAGCCCTGCTCCTGCACCGCCGTGGCGGATCCCGCGCCCGTCGTCTCGGCGCTGCTGGTGATTTTCAGGTCGATCGCCACGGCCACCTCGCCGCGCGCCCAGCGCAGTTCGAACACGCCACCCTCCTTGCGCTTCTTGGCCGCCGCGTCGATCATGCGCTTCAAGCCGAACTGGCCCGGCTCGTTGAACAGTTCCACCGTGCGCCCGTCGAAGGTGACGGCCGTGATGCGCGCGCCCTGCTGGCCCGCCGCGCCTTGCGGGCCCGGATGGACCATGTTCGTCCACTGCGCCGGGGTGTTGCGGTAGCGCAGCTGCTGGCCGTCGATCTCCACCGTGTATTCCAGGGTGCCCGGCGCGGGCGACGGCTGGATCTGGAAGACGGTTTGCGCCGCCGTCGAGGTGGCCGCCACGCCGCCCGCGCCCAGCGGCGCGATCCAGCCGGGGAAACGCGCCACCACCTGCGGCGACAGGCTGATGCCCATGTCGGCCCAGGTGCGCGGGGCCAGCACGTCGCCGCGCCGCACCACCAGCGGGCCCATGGACGTGGTGACGAATTTCGCCACCAGGCCTTCCGGGCCGAAGAACTGGCCGATCTCGAGGTTGCTCGCCTCGATGCGCGCCGTGGGCGCGAATGGATATTTGTTGGCCAGCGATTTCTGGAACGGTTCATACACCTGCGCCGCCCAGGTCTTGTTGATATCGAGTTCGGCCGGCGCGACGATGACGGCAAAGGTCTGCATCAGCGGGCGCACGAGAAGGGGACGAATCGCCTGCTTTTGCGCGTCGCTCATCCCCGTGAGCACCTGCTCGTCGACCAGTTTCAGGGCGTCGGCCAGTTCGGAACCGCTGCCCTCCAGGGTCTGCTGCATGAACTGGCGCGCGCCCGGCCCCGCGTCGCCCTGGTTCTTCAGCTGGTTCAGGCGGCTGCGCAGTTTCGACAGCGCTTCCAGGTAGGCGCGCATCAGGGATGCATTATTGTCCCTGGCCGCCACCAGCTTGCCCACGCCGGCAAATTCGCGCCCGACAGGCCCCATGGGCTTGTCCAGCCGGGCCGGGTCGAGCTGCGCATTGAGAGCGGCGGGACTGGCCGTCAGCGGCGACGGCGCGCGGCGCAGCACGGTTTCCTTGAACCAGCCGACGATGCCCCGCTCGGCCTGGCGCAATTGGGCATTCTGCAGCGCCGGGTTGTCCCACGAAGTTTCCTGATAGATGGTCGTCAGCAGCCTGGCGATCGGCGACGACTGCGGGTCGCCCAGGCGGTTCATCGCCTGCACGGCGCCGTCAAAACCTTGCAGGTCGGCGACGGCCACGCCCTGCACGAATTTTTGCCACTCGCGCGCATAGTCGGCCTTGTACATGGCCACCAGGTTTTTCTCGATCTGCTCGGGACTGCCTTCCAGGGTCAGGTCGTCGGTGGAGACGCTTTTCAGCACCCAGTCGGCGCTTTGCAGCTCGCGGTTGGCGGCATCGCGAAACGCGCCCTCGACGAACTTTTCCCAGGCCTGGCGCGTAAAGGCGCCGGAGACGGCGTAACTGCCCGCCAGCAGCGCCTGATCCTGTTCACCGACGATGCGCGCCACCGTCATGCCGGGAAAGCGCGTCGAGGCGCGCGCCTTGACGTCGGCATACACGCGCTCGCGCGCCGGCATGCCGCGCACCACGCGGCGCAGGTTTTCGCGCGCCTGCTCGACCAGCGCCAGCTTCTGCTCGATGCGCGGCCAGGACGGATCGCCGATCTGCGCCAGGTAGAACGTCAGCAGCCGTTCGGCGCTGCGTATCATCTGCTCGCGCGGCATGGCGCCCCGGTTGCCCTCCAGCCAGGCGCGCCAGAAACGCGTCAGCTGGTCATTCAGGTGGCTGCTTTCCGCATGCATCTTATCGGCCAGCATCAGATAAGTTTTCAGCGCGTTGTAGGCATCTTCCACATTCGTCGCGCTGGCCGCCTGGTACTGGACGCTGCGCGGTGCCGTGGGCGCTGCCGGCGCGGCGGCCGGCGTCTGCGGCGTGCGCACCGTGGGCTGCAGCTGGTCCGCGCTGGCGTTCATTTCAAACAGCAAGGCTTCCAGCGCGCCCGCCACGGGGCCGAGCATGACCTGGCGCGCACCGGCAAAATACTCCTCGCGCAGCTTGCGTTCGAGCAATTCGCCCTGGTACAGGCCCAGGCGCAGGGACCACGGCCGTTGCGTGCGGTACGCTTCCAGCTGCTCTATGCGGTCCTGCAAGATCTCGAGCGCTTCCAGGCGCGACTGCAAGTCCAGGCGCCGCTCCTGCAGCTTCACCACTTTATTCAAATCGGCCTCGACGTTGGCCACCAGTTGCCGATTGCCCAGATAGGACCAGCTCCAGCCGCCCAGGCAGGCGCCCAGCGACACCGTGGCGGCAAAGAACACGGCATATTTGAAGCGCAGCTTGGCACGGTTGGCATAGTTGGCCACCAGGTGCTTGTCGGCAAAAATCACCTTGCGGAACAGCTCCAGCAGGAAATAGCCATGCTGGCGCGCGCAGGACGGCGCCGCGGCCGGGGCCGGCGCGAAGGCCAGGTCGAAGCGGCGCGCCACCTGCTGCGAGGAGGCACTGACGGGCTCGCCTTCCTGCAGCGCGCTGGTAAAGTAAAAGCCGCGGAACACGGGCTGGAACTGGAACGGGTTCTCCTCGAACAGGGTGGCGATGAAGGCGCGCAAGGCCGGCTTGATGGCGGCAAACTCCAGCGGAAAGGTAAAGACGCCGGGCGCCATCGTCTTGCGTTGCCGGTGCGCCATGTTGGCCAGGCTCAGTTCCGTCAAGCCATCGTGCAATTCATCGAAACTCTGGTCGAAAAACGCCAGCAAATCCGCCGTGTGCAACTTGCGCTGGTAGGGCATGGTGGCGCCCCATACACGCTCGCGCTCGCTGCGCTCGGCATCCGCGAAAAACTCCGTGAAGCCGGCGATCAGGTCCGCCTTGGTAAACACGATGTACAGGGGCGCGAATACTTCCAGGCGTTCGATGACGTCCTGCACCCGCTTGCGCAGGCTGCGCGCCAGTTGCATGCCGACATCAGGGTCGCCTTTCAATTCGGCGATGCTGACGGCGATGAGGATGCCGTTGATGGGCGCCTTGCGCCGGTATTTTTTCAGCAGGTCGAGAAAGCCGAACCACTCGCCGCGATGCTCGTCGACGACGGAATAACGTCCCGCCGTGTCGAGCACGATGCCGTCCGTGGTGAAAAACCAGTCGCAGTTGCGCGTGCCGCCCACGCCTTGCATGATCTTGCCGTCGGCAAAGGGAAACTGCAGGCCCGAATGCAGGATGGCGCTGCTCTTGCCGGCGGCCGGATTGCCGATGATCATGTACCACGGCAGTTCGTACAAGGCGGCGGCACCCGATTTGATGCCCAGCTTGGACGTCTTGATGGTCTCGATGGCGGCCAGCATGCCCGTGCGCACGGCATCGAGTTCCCCCCGCTGCGTACTGCCGGCCGTGGATGCCGAAGCGGCTTGCGCGGCGGCGATCTCGGCTTCGTTGAGGATGGCCTGCCCCAGCGCCTGCGCATCGCGCCGCGCGCGGCGCCGGCGCCACAGCCACAGGCCCAGCCACGTGACAAAGGCCAGCAGCAGCAAGGCCAGGGCCCATACCAGCGCCACTTCCAGCACCTCGGCGCCCAGGTACAGGAACACGGCCAGCGCCATGAAGCCGAAGATGGTCAGATTGCGGCTGTCGGTGAGGAAATGCCAGATTCGTCGCAGCATGATGAGCCCAGGGTGAGGTCGCAAAGCAGGAGGAACGCCGCCGCGCAGCGAGGCGGATTCGGCCCATGCTGACAGCAATGCGGCGCACCTTTGTTGACATATGACAAGTACCAGGTGCCAGCGCGCGGCAGGCGCTGGCCTGCCATTGACGCCGCGCAAGCAAGCTTGCAGCGGTGAAAATCAGGCCGAAACCCGGCGCTAGAATGACTGGCGCGGCTTACTTGCCAAGCACGCGCGGTTGCGGCAATTCCGTGTGGCCAAAATCCATCATGGTCCAACGCCCGCCCCAGCGCAGGCCCACCGATTCGGCCGTCACGCCATATAAACGGTAGCCGCGCATGGCCCAGGCATTTTTTTCAGAAATGATGAGCTTTCCTTCATGCATGAATGCGCAATCGGCCGCCAGGCCATACTGGTGATAGCTTTGAAATGCCCTCGCGTTCGTCACGTTCGGGCCGGCCGCTGCCAATTGATCCTGGCGCGCAGGGCTGCGATAGCCTTCCAGCAAGACCATGTCGTAGCCATACACGTCCTTCATGATCTTGAAGACCAGCAGCAGGCGCTGCGCGAAATCGTGGTCGAGCAATTGCCAGTTGCGGCTGGCGCCGCCCAGCAGCGGGCGCAGCTGCGTTACTTCCGCCGTGGAAAACAGCAGCGGCGGCAAGGCCGGCGGCGGCACCAGCTGCTCGCCCTTCAGCAAATCGCTGACCTGGTCATTGATCGCGTGTTGCTGGTCGGCATAGCCGCGCAAGACGATGCGGTCGCTGGACAGCCAGGCCAGCAGCGGCGGCACGATGACCAGCACGCTGCCCGCCAGACTCAGCCAGCGATGCAGCCACAGCAGCTGCCAGGCGCGCGCCATGCCCGAGCCCGTTTGCCGCTGCACGCGCCGCCACTGCGCGCCGCTGCCGCCCTTCAGGTACTGCGCGCGCCGCTGCATGCGCCAGCCCAGGTTGACGAGCGTGTGCAGCACGATGGCGCGGCCGCCGGGAAACAGCAGCAGCCAGCAGGCAAGACAGGCGAGCAGGAAATACATCAAGACCAGGGCGACGAACATGGGCGCTCCGTGACGGGAATAGCGGGCGCCGGGCAGCATGCTCGGCGGCATCGCTAGATCGTAGGCGTCCGCGGTCCGCATGAGCGCGGTTTACATCAAGGTCAGTCGAGTTTGTTCCACTGCGGAGGTGATATTTTGTCTTTACTGAAAAACGGGGATGGCCAGGCGCGCAGCCCTGACCTGTTGAGCAAGACCGGCGCGGCTGGCGCGCGCATCGAAGGCAAGGGCATCCTGTCGCAGCTCGAACACGGCATCGCCGCGCCTGTGGCCAGACCTGCACTGCGCTGGCGCCCCGGCTGGCGGCACGGGGCTGCTGGCGCGCTGTGCCTGGCGGTGCTGATCACGGCCGTGCTCGCTTATGACACGGACGACCTGCCCCTGCCGCCGGCGCCCGTCACGGCCGTGACTGAGGCTCCGCCCGCAATGCCGGCGCCAACGGTGCCGCCGCACGCGGCGCAGGCGGCCACCATCGTCAATACGGCGGGACCGCCCTTGCCTGCGATGGCCGCCACGACAGCAAGCGCACCGCACAAGACGCTACCGCCCGTGCGCCAGGCCGCCGCGCGCCCTCAGGGGCCGAGGCCGGTTGCCGCGCCCGGCGACAGCGACGTGACCTTGCTGACGGCGATGGTGGCCCATGCGCACCGGCAAGAAAGCACGGCGGCGCCCTTGCGCGACGTGGTGCTGCGCCAGCGGGAGGGGGAACAGGAAACGGCGGAACTGTTGCGGCGCTGTCAGCAGCTGGGCCTGATCGAAGGCATGCTGTGCCGCTCGCGCATCTGCTCGGGCCGCTGGGACAGCGATCCCGCCTGCCATTGATGGGTATTGCTGGCGGTTGACGAACCTCAGGCGCGTTCGGACACTTCGATCAGGTTGCGGTCCGGGTCGCGCAGATACACGGAGCGGATGGGCCAATTGGCGCCCGTGCGGGCCACCGGTCCCTCCTCGATGGCAATCCCCAGCGCCGCCAGGTGGGCGATGAACGCGTCGAGCGGCACGGCGGCGATGAAGCACAGGTCCAGCGAGCCGGGCGTGGGCAAGTCCGCCTTGGGCAGGAATTCCTTGCCAGCCTCATGCAGATTGATTTTTTGCGCGCCAAACTTGAACGCATGGCGGCCGGCGCCAAACGTTTCCAGCTGCATGCCCAGCACGCGCGTATAGAAATCGATGCAGGCGGGCTTGTCGCGGGTGGTCAATACCAGGTGATCCAGGTGGTCTATCATACAGTTCTCGGGTGAGTGGCCGCGTCCATGCGGCCTTGCAAAAAACCTTCCATCAGCGCCAGCAGTGCCTGCGGCTGCTCCTGGTGCGGCGTATGGCCGCACTGCTCGACAATGGCGGGCACGGCGTTGAGCGCCTGCGCCACGATCGTGTCGACCTGGGCCGCGCTGCCGTACTGGTCCTCGCTGCCCTGCACCACCAGCGCCGGACATTCGACGGAGGGCAGCAGGTATTCGATGTTCCAGAACTGGAAACCATAACTGAGCCAGGTATCCGACCAGGCCTTGAAGATGGTCTCCGTCTTGTCGCCATGGTATTTCGCCAGCGCGCGCAGCTTGCCCGCGCCAAACGCCGCATCCGCCACGCGTATGCCATCGAGCGTGATGCCCTCGACAAACACGTGCGCCGCTTCGGTGATGATGCCGCGCAAGCGCGGCGGCTGCTGTGCCGCATAGATCAGGGCAATGCTGCCGCCATCGGAGTGGCCGACGAGAAAATGGTCCTGTCCCGGCAGCAGTGCCGCGAGCACCTGCGGCAGCTCGCACAGCGCATAGTCGTGCAAATAATGGAGTTGGCGGCGCGCCGCCAGCGGCGACGACTGCCCATAGCCATGGCGGTCATACAGCAAGCCGCGGCACCCCGTCGCCTGGCATAGCTGCGCGGGGAAATCTTTCCACATCGCACAGCAACCGAGTCCCTCGTGCAGGAATACCAGGCAAGGCTTGGCGGGGTCGCCTTCGATCAATTCGTAATAGATATCGGTTTCGGCGCTCAGGTTCAGTATCGGCATGGGCTAGGCTCGCATCGGCAGGTCGGCTGGGCCTATTGTGCCATTGTCCTGCACGGCATGCGTGGCGCCCCGTAAAAATAGCCTACTGGAAAAGATATTCCCGCCTGCCTGCAAGGTGTTTGCGCCAGCACAAGTGAGCGCCGTTTTTCCGGCGGCGCCGCGCGCTTTTTGCCCGCGCGTTTGCCTAGAATGGCTTACTCCAACAGCATGGAGCAGACGGCTACCTTATCAGCCAGGACGTGACACTGGCCGTCACGGCAACAGATAAGGCGTCTTGCCGCACGACGACAGGCGCGGCGTCCAAACTATCGATCAGGAGTACATCATGGAAATGAAAGTAGAACACCGCACCGGCAGCAACCTGGCACTGGAAGAAACCGATGCGCCGATGGAACAGGAAGGCAAGAGTGCAAAAGGCGCGGCAGCACAAGACTTGAACCTGAGCCCCGCCGCCTTCACCACCTATTACACGTGGACGGCCAATGGCGTGCATCCTTCGGTCAACTTCGCCAATGCCAACGTGAAGGCCAATTCGCGCGTATTGCTCAACATCAGCGAGTATGCCGCGACGCCCCAGGACCGTTTTATCGGCTCAGCCCGCATGGCCGTGTACAACATCGCACCGTATAACGGCGGTTTCCGGGCCTGGGTGGATATCTCGTGGGGCAGCCCGCTGAAGGTGCGTTTCGACGTGTTTGTGGATCCCTGATCCGGGAAACACTGCGCGCGCCCCCGCCACCAGCGGGCCGGCATCGCGCACGTCGCCAAGGCACTGAAGCAATGGCCAGCGCGAACGGGAAACCGTGCGCGCATGACAAAAGGGCCACGTGTTGCCACGTGGCCCTTTGCTGCTGCTTGTTCTGGCTCCCCGACCTGGACTCGAACCAGGGACCTGCGGATTAACAGTCCGTCGCTCTACCAACTGAGCTATCAGGGAAAGGAGGCCGAATTATATACGTCAAAATTTCCCATGTCCAGTTTCAATCTGCATGGCCAGCAAAACAGACCGCCAGCGAGCGAGCCTCGCCAGATGGCAGGGTCCGTCTGCGCTGCGCCACGCAAGATAGTAGAATAGCCAGGCCTTAGCGACACGCAAGGCGCACAACCGCATGCCGACAGCGGGGCGTCAACCACGCCGCCACGCGGACATGCGCTTGCAAGGTTCGCCTTGCCCCTGGCTTACTGCTCTCATCCGACATGACAGAATCAAGCGCAACCCTGGTGGACCAACCCGGCAGCGGCGACAGCTCGGCGGAAATTGCCGAGCATATGGCGGCCGCCATCGTGGCGCGCCAATTGCCGCCCGGCACGCGCCTGCGCGAAGAGGCGCTGTGCCGGCTGTATGGCGTCAGCCGCACCAAGATCCGCGCCGCCCTGCTGATACTCTCGAAAGACAAACTCATACGCATGGTGCCCGACAAGGGCGCCTTCGTCAGCCAGCCAACGGAGGCGGAGGCCCGCGACATCTTTGCCGCGCGGCGCATCATCGAGGCGGCCCTGGCGCGCGAATTCGTCGCGCGGGCCAAAGCTGCCGACTACCGGATGCTGGAGCGGCACCTGAAAGCGGAACGCCAGGCGCTGGCACGGGACACGCCGCTGCGCTCACAACTGCTGGGCGACTTCCACGTATTGCTGGCCGATATCGCCGGCAACGCCGTGCTGCGCGACATCGTGCGCGAACTCGTGGGCCGCAGCTCGCTCATCACCATGCTGTACCAGTCCGGCCACGACGCGGCCTGCTCGTGCGACGAACACGGCCGCTTTCTCGACGCGGCGCGCAGCGGCGACGCCGACCTGGCGGCGCGCCTGATGGTCGAGCACCTGGCGCATGTGGAAGCGGCGTTGCGCTTCGACGGCAGCGCCGGCGACCACAAGAAAGACCTGGTGGCCGCGCTGCTGATGTAAGAGCCTATCCCAGTAGGGAGCGTCTTCTGCTGGCAGCGGATCAGGAGCGCGGAGAAGGCGTGAGGAGGACGCGTGGCGAGCCACGCAACGACGAACAACGCAGTCCCCGCTTTTGAGGGGCGCCAGCAGCGGATGTATTCATCTACTGGGATAGGTTCTCAGCCGCCCATCAAAAAAGGCCGCCGATGCGGATGCACGGGCGGCCTTGTCACAAGCGACGGCAACTGCTTGCCGGCAAACTTGCTATTCGCCCAGGTAGATAAACTTGAACAGGAAGATGGCGGCGATGATGTAAGCCACCACCGATACCTGCTTGCCCTTGCCCGTCAACAGTTTCAAGACGGCATAGGTGATGAAGCCGAACGCGACGCCGCTGGCCACGGAATAGGTAAACGGCATCATCAGCGCCGTAATGGCGGCAGGAATGCTTTCCGTGCTGTCATCCCAGTCGATGAAGGTCAGTTCGCGCAGCATCAGGCAGGCCACGTACAGCAGCGCGGGCGCCGTCGCGTACGGCGGCACCGTGTGCGCCAGCGGAGCGAAGAACAGGCTGCCCAGGAACAGCAGCGCGACGGCGACGGCCGTCAAGCCCGTGCGTCCGCCCGCCTGCACGCCGGCCGCGCTTTCCACGAAGGCCGTCGTGCTCGACGTACCCAGGCAGGCGCCGGCGGCAATCGCCGTGCTATCGGCCAGCAAGGCCTTGTTCATGCGTTCCATCTTGCCGTCTTTCAACAAGCCGGCGCGGTTGGCCACACCCATCAGGGTGCCCGTCGCATCAAACAATTCCACCAGGAAAAACACCAGCACCACGTTGACGATGCCGATCGACAGCGCGCCCATGATGTCGAGCTTGAACAGGGTCGGCTCGATGGCGGGCGGCGCCGAAACGATGCCGTTGAACTGGTTGCCGCCAAAGAAGAAGCTGGCGACGGTGATGGTGAGAATGCCGATCAGGATGGCGCCCGGCACTTTCAGGCGGTCCAGCGCGACGATGATGAAGAAACCGAGGATGGCCAGGATGGGCGCCGCCTGGTGCAAGTCGCCCAGGGCGATGATGGTGGCCGGGTTCGACACCACCACGCCCGCGCTTTTCAGGGAAATGATGGCCAGGAACAGGCCGATACCGACAGTGATGGCCGTGCGCAACGCAGGCGGGATGCTGTTGATGATCATCTCGCGCACCTTGAACAGGCTGACGAGGATGAACAGGCAGCCGGAAATGAAGACGGCGCCCAGCGCCACTTCCCAGCTCATGCCCATGCCCTTGACCACCGTGTACGAGAAGTACGCATTCAGGCCCATGCCCGGCGCCAGCGCGATCGGGTAGTTCGCATACAGGCCCATGATCAGGGTGCCGATGGCGGCCGCCAGGCAGGTGGCGACGAAAACGGAGTCTTTCGGCATGCCCGCGTCGCCGAGGATGGACGGGTTGACGAAGATGATGTAGGCCATCGTCAGGAACGTGGTCAGGCCGGCCAGCAGCTCCGTGCGCACATTGGTCCCATTGTCCTTCAGTTTGAAATAGCGTTCCAGGAACTGCATGATTAACCCCTTGTTTTGGTAAAACCGGGCGCCTGCGTGTGGCCAGTGCGCCTCTTTTTATGACGAAATGACTACTTCCCCGCTGCGCCGGCCGGCTTGAAGGCCCACCAGCGGCTACCCGCAAAATTCCAGACCAGCCCGATGCCCGTCGCCAGCACCTGCGCCAGCCAGTAATACCAGCCCAGCTGGTGTACCAGCAGCCACATTAGGCCCGTATTGATGCACCAGCCGATGCCCAGCAAGGTGAAATACTTGGAAGCCGCCTCGCCATGGCCCTTGTCGCTTTTAAACGTGAAAAAGTAATTGAGGAGGTAGTTGACGACGGAACCGAGGATGTAGCCGATGCCGGACGCGGCGGCGGCGCTGATGCCGGCCCATTCCACGCCGCCCCACAGCACGCTGTATTGCACGGCCGTGCCGGAAGCGCCGACGGCGGCGAAACGTAAAAATTGGTGATGCAGGGAATGGGACATTGTCAATTTTCAAATAAGACGAAAACAATCGCCAGGATCAGGCCAGAATAAAAAATGGCTACGATTGCTCGTAACCATTTTTCAGCCTGCATTTTACTGCAAGTTGCGCCCAACGTTCATATTCGCCGCCGCTGCGGCGTCGCTTCTACCCTTGTCCCTTGCGCTGGCGGCGCCGGCGCAGCCACACGAACAGCGCGATCAGCAGCAAGATTCCCACGATGCCGCCCGGTAGCATGAAGGGCTGTGCACGCGCCAGCACGGGCTTCTCGCCGCCGCTGCGCGCCTGCGCCACATACGCGGGCGTGACGGACACATCCGGGTTACCGTACTGTTTCAATACGTAATTGGCGATCGAGGCGATCTGCTCATCCGTCAATGGCTGCACGTAGGAGCGCTGGTCGAAACGGGGCATGAACGCTTCGTGTTCTTCCCCTTCGATCTTGCGCTCGACGCCAAACAGCATGGCCGAGACCAGATTGGCCGGCGTATTGCCGCCCGTCGCCGTGTTGTGGAACAGGGCGGGATACGCCTGGCCCGTGCTGCCGGCGCCGCTGGCCGAATGGCAGCTGGCGCAGTAGCCGGAAAACAGCACGGCGCCACTGTTGAGCGAATGGTGCTCGGTGGAACCGGCCATGCCGCGCAGCAGCGGCTCTTCGCTGGCGGCGCTGCCATGGCTGAAGGCAGCTTTCGTCTGGCCCGGCGCGCGCACGGGCGGTACCGTGCGCAGCCAGGCCACGATGGCGGCCACGTCGTCGTCGCGCAAAAATTGCAGGCTGTTCTGGATGGCTTCGGCCATGCCGCCCGCCGCCTGCCCCCTGCCTTCCACGTGGCCCGTCTTCAGGTAGGCCGTGATTTCCGCATCCGTCCACGCGCCGATGCCGCTGACCTTGTCGGACGTGATGTTCGGCGCATGCCAGGAACCGAGCGACGCGCCGGCCAGGGTCTGGCTGCCGATTTCCGCCATCAGCGCGTTGCGCGGCGTGTGGCAGGCGCTGCAGTGCGCCAGGCCTTCGGCCAGGTAGGCGCCGCGGTTGATCTGCGCGCTCTTCGCCGGGTCCGGCACGAAGCGTTTATTGTCGAGGAACAAGGTATTCCAGCCCAGCATCGACAGGCGCACATTGAACGGGAATGGCAGGGCCGTCTGGCGCGCCGGCTCGTCGACAGGCTTGACGGCCTGCATGAAGTAGTAATACAGGTCGCCCACGTCCGCATCCGTCAGCTGCGCATAGCTGGTGTAGGGCATGGCCGGATACAGATGGCTGCCGTCGGCGCGCACGCCTTCCCGCAGCGCGCGCGCAAAGTCGGCTTCCGTGTAGTGGCCGATGCCGCCTTGTTTCGACGGCGTGATGTTCGTCGCGTAGATCGTGCCCAGCGGTGAATCGATGGCGTAGCCACCCGCATACGGCTTGCCGCCCGCTGCCGTATGGCAAGCCATGCAATCGGCCGCGATGGCCAGGTAGCGGCCCCGCTCCAGGCGCGCATCGGGACTGGCGGCGGCAGGCGCGGCCGGGCGGTCCGGCGTCAGGGTGACAGGCGGTGCCGGTGGCACGGCGTGGGCGGCCAGCGGCAAGCCGGCTGCCAGCGCCAGGCTCAGTAATAAACGGCGCATCATGCTGCCTCCCTTGCCAGGGTGCGGGCGATGTCGTCGGCCGCGCGCAAGCCGAGCGCGGCCATGCTGAGGGTGGTGTTGACCACGCTGGCCGACGGCATGGCGCCGCCGCCCGGCAGCCACAAATTGGCGTGGTCGTGCGCGCGGCAATTGCCGTCGACCACGGAGTCAAGACGGTTGCTGCCCATGATGACGCCGCCCATGATGTGGTTGTTCGCGTTCAGGCTGTCGGTGATATGGAATTCCACGGCGCCGAACAGCTTGCCGATGTGCTCGAGCTGCGCATGCGCGGCCTTCGCGCCATCGCGCACGTAGTCGCCCACGTCATAGTAGATGTCCGGGCAGGCCAGGCCCAGCGGGTCCTTGCGCGTCTTGCTCAAGGTCAAACGGTTGTGCGCTTCCGGCAGCGGTTCCAGGCTGATCGACAAGTCCACGCCGAACGCGGCGCGGCGGCGGATTTCATCGTCGAGGTCCTTGCCCACCAGTCCCAGCTTCAAGGACTGCTGCGTAGCGGGTCCGACGCGGGTGATATTGTTCAGGATCATCTTGTTGGCCGAATACTGCGCGCGGAAGGCACCGTCGCGCGGGCCCACCAGGCAGCTGCTCTGCGCAGGACCACGGCCCGTCCAGATCGGTTCATTGGCGAGGAAAGTACAGTGGAAACCCGAGTGGTCCATCATGTTGCGGCCGACTTGATCGGAACTGTTGGCGATGCCGTTCGGATTGTTCTGGTTGGCCGCCAGCAGCAGCAAACGCGGTGTTTCAATGCCGTTGCAGGCAATCACGAAAGCCTTGCCCGTCGCCATATGCGACTGTTTCTTCGCGTCATACCAGTGCACGGCCGTCACGCGGTTGTTCTGGTCCGTGTCGATGCGGTAGACGACGGCCTCGGCCAGCACGCCCGCGCCCTTCAACTCGGCCCGCTCCACGTGGTGGATGCCGTTGTACATGGCGCCGATGGGGCAGATCGGCTGGCAATTGTTATTGCCGCAGCACGTCGGGCGGCCCTGCCATGGGCGCGTCGAGCGGCCTTGCGGGATCGGCACGGAGCGGTAGCCGTGCGGGTTGACCACTTCGGCGAAGCGCTTGTCGCCATAGCCCCAGGGCACCATGTCCATCGGGTACGGCGCGCTGCGTTCGCTGGGCGACTGCAAGGCGGGATCGTTGGGGCCGGCCACGCCCATTTCCTGTTCGGCGCGGCAATAGTACGGTTCCAGCTCATCGTAGGAAATGGCCCAGTCGCGCCCCACTCCATAATCGCTTTTCATGCGCATGTCGGACGGCAAATGGCGCCAGCACGACGCGGCCCAGTGCCAGGTCGTGCCGCCCACCGTGCGCAGATAGCCCTGCTGGAAACTGCTGCCGCTGGGGCCGGACAATTCCACGTAGTTATTCTTCGGGAAATACAGCGGCGCGGGCGCGTTGTCCGCCTGCGGATACAGCCCCTGGAAGTCGGAGCCGACGCGGTTCTCGAACGGCATGTTGCGCCAGTTTTCCACGGCTTGGCCACGCTCGATGCGCAGGCCCGCTTCCAGCATGATCACGGAATGGCCCTGCGCGGCCAGCTGGTCGGCCATCATGGCGCCGACGACGCCAGTACCGACGATGACGACATCGGCGACGACGTCGCCATTACTCTTGAATTGGGGTGATTTCATTTTGCTTGCTTGCCTTTCGGTTCGGGAGTGCCGGTGGTGGCCGGGGCCGGTACGGGTTTTGGCGCCACGGGCGCGGAGACGCGCACGGCCGGCGGCGCCTTCAGCCACCACAGGGGGCCGTAATTGCAATAGGTCGGCACGACCTGGCCATCGGCCACCGTGCGGTACATCAACGCTTCCGCATACGCGACAACGATGGACTTCGTGCCCTGCGCCGCGTTGCCGACGACAGTGCCCGTGTACCAGGCGGCAACGATGGCCAGCGCCAGCTCGCGCAGGCCGGTGTCCGCAGCGCTGGCGGCCGCCAGCAGGGCTTTCGCTTCCTGGCCCGTGACGAGCAGCGCGCCCAGCTGCGGCAAGCGGCCGGCGAAGCCGGGCACGTTCGTGCGCATGGCTTGCTCGATGCGCGCCGCCGTGTCGGCGGACAAATCGCGGTGGCCCGTGATCGTTTGCGACAAGGTATAGAACAGCATCGTGACGGGCGCCAGGCCGGGTGCCGGAGCGCTGGCCGGCGCCTGCATGGCGGCGGACAGGGGATTGCTCCAGAAACCTGCCTGCGCCAGCAAGGCGGCCAGGCCGATCAGGGCGTGGCGGCGGCTGATGCGGGGAAGGGATGAAACGGATGTTGCAGATGGTTCGCTGCCTGGATGGTTCATGAGACTCCCGCAAGACTTGTTGTTTTATTGACTTCGATGATTGCGCCACATTGCATTTGCGCATACATGGAACCGGTTCCATATTATCCTACAGAAGTAAATTGTCTGCCAATGTAGTATTACGACCGAGATACTGGCTGGTGCAATTCCTGGATGGATTCAGGCGTGTCGCGCACGCTGAACGCCAGTCCCGGCTGGCCGCCCAGGCGGTAATGGAAGTCGAGCACGCTGCCGCCAGCCAGGGCCGGCTTGCCCGGCAGGGCCAGGGGCAGGTTCAGGCTGCAGTCATGGTCGCCCAGGACGATGTCGCCATGCACGCGGATGCGCGTCAGCAGGCGCGGCGCCTGCTCCAGCACGTCAGGCAGGCGGATGCTGGCGGCCGGCAAGCTGTCGCCCTGCTCGTCCTGCCTGCCCTGCCAGGTGCGCAAGGCGTCACCATCGAGGGCAAACACGCGGCCCCAGTCGGTGCACGGTGCATCCGGCGCGCGCCGGTCCAGGCCCAGGTGCACGGTGACGGATGCCGGCAGCAGCGCCGCCGCAGGCGCTTGCGCGTGCAGATTGCGCAGGATGGCCACCTGCGGCTCCTTGCCCAGCGCCGTATTCATGGTTTCACTGACGATCACGTCCGGCATGGCGCCGCCAGCAATGCGGTAGGCGGCCGCGTCGGCGCAAATGTATGCCGTGACATGGCTATCCAGGCCCAGGCTTGCAATCAGTTCGCGCGCATAGGCCAGGGTCTCGGCATGCACGTCGAGGATGACAAACTGCACCAAATCCGCATCCAGCACGGCCATCACAGGCAGGGCCAGCAAGGCGAACGGTCCGCAGCCCGCATACAGCACGCGCACCGGCCGGCCACCGCTCACCTCCAGGCGCTCGCGCACGGCCAGGGCCAGGCCCTGGATGAAGGCGGCGCTGCGGTACGGCTCGCGCGCGCACAGGCCCGCCTGCACGGGCGAGATGGCCCAGCCGCTGGGAAGAAAGCTTTCGCCGTCGCGCAAACCGTCCTGCCGGTCCATGGGCAGGCGCGAATGGCGTTCGACGAGCTGGCGCAGCTGCACCGTTTCGCCGACCAGGCTTGCCAGCGAACGCTGCGGATCGCACAGCGCAGCCGCGATGGCGGCCAGTTCCGCGCGTGCCGGATTCATGCGAGACTCCACTGGGAAGGCGGGATAAAGACAGAATGCATGGCGGCTTCCTTGAAATGATTGCAAGTACGCGGAAAAATTGGCAGCATAGCAAATAACTGTACGCCTGTTAATTTATCTCCAGCCGCAAACACCTACCGGAGCATCGATGCACGCCTTGCCGCTTTCCGACCTCACCCTCGTCCTCGCCAGCCTGCCCGCCCCCTACCAGTTGCGCGCCCAGCGCGACGGCGACGATGGCTTTGCCGCCGCGCTGTACAGTTCCACACGCGGCGACTTGCGCCAGATGCCGGCCGAGCCCGCCGTCATCGAACAGCTGATCGCCATGCAGCAGCGCATGCAAAGCCACGGCTACCGCCAGGCCTATCCGCACGCCGTGTACCTGGTGCTGCAGCACGGCGATACCCCCATCGGCCGCCTGATCCTGGACCGCCAGGATCAGGTGCTGCACCTGGTCGACATCGCCATCCTGCCCGCCGCGCAAGGCCAGGGCGCCGGCAGCGCCGTGCTGCGCGGCCTGCAGGCGCAAGCGGGCGCGGAGCAATGCCAGATCCACCTTGCCGTCAACAAAAGCAACGCCGCCGCGCGCACCCTGTACCAGCGGCTGGGCTTTCGCCTGCGCGGAGAAAACGAGGTGCAGGAGCAATTGGAATGGAGCGCGCCATAGTGCCGGCGCAGCATATCCCCAGCAGCTGGCTGCAGCTGTCGCTGCACTTCGACGTGGCGCGCATGCAGGACGACAGCGACCAGTTCGCCACGGACGAGTGGATCAGCCATTTCAATACGGGCGCCTACGACCAGGGCTGGAGCTGCGTGCCGCTGCGCTCGCCCGGCGGTGCAGCCGACAACATCATGCCCGTCGACGGCGCCGCCTACGCAGGCACGCCGCAACTGGCGCGCTGCCCCTGCCTGCGCGAAGTGCTCGACAGCTTCGCATGCGAGATCCGCGCCGCGCGCCTGATGGCGCTGGCGCCGGGCGCCATCATCCGCGCGCACCGCGACGCCGGCACGTCGCTGGCCGATGGCCTGATCCGCATCCACATCCCAATCCACACTTCGCCGCAGGTGCTGTTTACCATCGATGGTGAAACTGTCCACTTCACGGCTGGCCACGCCTGGTACATGGACGCCAGCTGCCTGCACGCGGTGCACAACCGGGGCACGACGCCGCGCATCCACCTCGTGCTCGACTGCGTCACCAATGCCTGGCTCGAAGCGCTGTTCGCCTCGGCGGGATTCGTGCCGAAAGCGGCCCACAAGTATGGCGACCCCGGCATCCACGATGGCAATGTGCGGGCCGTCATCGCCCAGCTGCGATTGTCGCCCTCGCCTGCCAGCCTGGCACTGGCCAGGGAATTGGCCGCCCTGGCCGACGGGAGCGCGCCGTGAGCGCCGCGCCGGGCTTGGCCCAGCAAGAACGCCTGCTGGCCAGGGGCGAGACGGTGGCATGGCACGAGGGCATGGATCTGCGCGGCTGGTATCCGCTGTACGTGGAGCGCGGCGATGCGCTGGCGGACGCTGCCATATGCTGGCGCGAGCTGGGAGAAACGGCTTTCAGCGACGCCTTCTTTGTCAATACGCTGACGCGCCAGCCGCACGAGGAGCGCCGCGTCTGCCGCACGCCGCTGGCCGCGCTGGCGACGCCCGGCGATTGCCTGGCGCCCGACGCCTTCATCTTCCACGTCTCGCGCTGCGGCTCAACCCTGCTGAGCCAACTGCTGGCGTCGTTGCCGCAATGCATAGTCATGTCCGAGCCGCCCGTTATCGACTCGCTGCTGCGCCTGCATCACGACAGCGGCGACCCGGCGGCCAGCATCACCCTGCTGCGCCAGGCCATCCTGGCACTGGGCCAGCGCCGCTCCGGCGAAGAATCACACTTCATCATCAAGTTCGACTGCTGGCACATCCACAGCCTGGACTTGCTGCGGCAAGCATTTCCCGGCACGCCCTGCCTGTTCGTCTACCGCGAACCGCTGGCCGTGCTCGCCTCGCACCAGCGCCAGCGCGGTCCGCAAATGGTGCCCGGCATGCTGCACCCGGCACAGCTGCCGCTGCCCGCGCACCAGCTGGCGCCGGGCGATATCGACGGTTATACGGGCCTGGTGCTGGCCAGCCTGCTCAACGCCGCCCTGCCGCATGCGGCCGCCGGCCAGTTGCAGTTAATTAACTACAAGCAATTGCCAGGCATCCTCTTCAGCGATTTATTGGCCCGCTTCGGCATCGCCACTACAGCGACGCAGCTGCAAGCGATGCGCGCGCGCGGCGGCGTGCATGCGAAATACGGCACCGTCTACCGCGGCGATCCGCCAGTACCAGCAGCAGACGGCCTGGCCGCCATCGCCGCGCAATTGCAACCGGGCTATCTGGCGCTGGAAGCGTTGCGGCTGCATGCCGGGCAAAGCCAATGACTTCCATGAAACCCAACTCTGACAAGGAGGCATGTCGACGTACCCGCTGAAGACCATGCGATAGATAGCTGTTCAACTACGGCGCAATCCCCGCGTGCAATGCGCCGCCCTTACAAGCAACCTGAAACTGACCCTCACACCATGATAAAAAAAATGACATTGGCAGTGCTCTTGACCGCCCTGATTCCCTTCTATGCATGCCAGGCGCAAACCACGGCGGAAGCGAAACCGGCTTCCGCGGAAGTCACCACCACCCTGACACCCGATATTGGCGGAATCAAGCAAGTGGTGGAAATCAGGACGGACGACGCGAACAAGCCCGTGCTGCTGTTTTTATCCGGCGGCCCGGGAAGCTCCATGATCAAAGGGGCGGATGCCTTTACGAATCTCCTGAAAAGCAGATTTACGATTGTGCAATGGGACCAGCGGGATGCCGGAAAAACCTTGAAACTGAATCCCTCCCCCACGCAGCCATCCGTCGGGCAGATGGAGCAGGACACGTATCAAGTCATCCAGTTTCTGCGCAAAGAGTTAAAGCAGGACAAAATATACTTGCTGGGCAGTTCCTGGGGCAACGTCCTGGGCTTTGATATCGTCAAGCGTCACCCGGAATTGCTGCATGCCTATTTCGCGTCGAATCCTGTCGTGAGCCAGCTGGAAAGCGAGAAGGAATTGCTGCAAGCCTTGAAAGTGCATTTCAAGGACAATGCCGTCGCCAGCCAGGAGCTGAACAGCATCAATTTTCCGTTTGCAAGTGACGAAAGCATGTTTTATTTAAGGAAATGGCTTTTTTACAAGGATGGCAAGGCATTTGCGACGAGCGAAGGTTTCAAGACGGGTTTTCTGCAATGGTCAAAAACTTGGTCGCCCGTCTGGAACGAGGTCATGAACATTGATTTGCCCAAGACCTTGAAGAGCGTTGACTGCCCCGTGTATTTCTTCGTCGGCAAAAACGATATCCAGACCTCGACCAGGATCACGCAAGCGTATTTCGAGACCTTGAAGGCGCCAAGGAAGGGCTTGTTTTTCTTCGAGCATTCCGGGCATCAGATACACCAGGATGAACCGGTGCAATTTCAAGAAGCCATCATCAAGACATTGGATGCGACTGCCAAGTTCTGATACGACGCCCCATGACATGGGGCCCTTTCCGAGGGCCGGCGCACTGGCCGGCGTACTGCCGGCCTAGTCGCCGGCAATGCTCGCCGCGGCCTTGCGGATCAGCGACGCCACCGCGCGGGCTTGCGAAGTGTAAATGGCATGACTCCCGGCAACTTCGACCACCGCCGAGCGACACGGGCGTCGCACGCGGGTCCTGCAACGCAAAAAGCCCAACCGGTGAAGGCTGGGCTTTTTGCTACTGCGTGTTCTGGCTCCCCGACCTGGACTCGAACCAGGGACCTGCGGATTAACAGAACGGGGCTCCCGCAAGGCTATGGGCACCAAGTTGAAGAAACGCAACGAGTTTTCCAGCCCCTACCGCCGTGGCCCTCAAGGACCGACCTAATACCGAGACAGTATGGCTGCTGCTGTGTCGGCGGCGGCAAAAAGCTGATGTAGATCAAGGGCTTGGCGCTGCCGAACGCCGAACAGGCACCGAGAGTAAGTCGCCATCAGTAGCGGGTAGTTAGTTCGCCCCCTTCCCGGAGCTAATTACATATCTACTGCTGAGTCGATTTCAAGAAGAATACGTTAGAAAGGTATATCGTCATCATCCTTAGTGCGCATAGCGTAACCAATAGCTTGAATTAGTGAAGAATCGGGGTTTCGGAGAAGACTTCCGAATTCTTGAGCGATAGAATCCTTATCCTTTAACTCCTTTCCAGCAGAAAAATTCTTTGACCCTTTATCGTATTGCCCCTCGAATATTGGATAACCACTTGCGGGGATTCTAAAGTAGAGCACATCTATAATCCGAGCTCGAACATTATTAACATCGGTATCGAAAAATACCCGAAAAGTACTACCTCTTAAGTCATTTGAAACCTCACCCAATGCCAGTGCAAATTTTTGACCAGCATTATTTTTTACAGATTCAGATACAGCTTCCACCACACCCTTCAAATCCGTCAATGCATCCTGAAATCCATCATTAACAACAGTTAATGATTTCCTTAAAATAGAATCAAAATCCATTTCATTTATCCTCAAATATGAATTTTTGCAACAAGGGGAAGATGGTCTGACAAACCAGAACAAATTCCTTTATCAGATTTAAACTTTAAAGGAATACCATCCGCTAAAAACTTGGCGGTCGATATTACATGCACATCATTCTCATCCAAAAAAGGAACACTATCCTGCAATAGCCCCCCGCTAACTATAATTTGATCGAAGTTATGCCACGTCCGCTCACTCTCCCAGTAAAACGTCCCAGCGCAATCATAAAATTTAGCATCGGATTTGGTTGCTGAGTGGGGGATTTTTTCGCCCATGAGTCGCCAGGACGTATTATACATATGAGCACGTTCGACACTATCGTCGGCCCTGTGAACCTTAGATTTGGATCTGGCCCGATGCCTATGAGCATATAACACAGCCATATTTTCATCGAAAGGTTCTTCATTTAAGTCACCGAGAACTACACAATGCCTAGATTCCCTATCGTCATTTAGGAATTGATAAATATATTTTGATAGGTGATCCGCAATACGGAAACGAGTTCGGTGAGACGCAGCTTCATCGAATCGCGACGTCCAATGACATGCAATGAATCTTATCGTAAAATTTTCGCAAATCGCGTCCACCACCGCCATAGCCCTTGTACCTTTTGGTGTGCCACTGACAACAATGGGTTCTCCTTCTACGAATTTCACATTACCTTTACTTTCATCAAATAGAATTCCTATTTGCAATGTTGGAGCACCTTTCAACACATCCAATGAAATTATTCGGTAATTAGGAAAGGATTTGTCACGTAGATGAGTCAAAGATTCTGAAGTCATTTCACAAAAAAAGGCAATATCAGGCTTCCCAACGGCAGTGGTTAGCTCGGAGAACGCCGCATCTACAAATTGTAGTTGCTCTTCGTAAACCTCCTTTGACTTAGGCCAACGAGTTCTCGGCAAGTCTGATTTTTCAGGTAAAAAATGATAAAAGTTCCCGGCATTCCACCAAGATATATTCAGCACAGGCATATTTATCGTACTCAAAACAAAATCGATTGAACTTGAATGGGTAGAAGCCACCAAAATAAATTTCACTCATTGGAAAAACTCTTAAAGAGCCTGCCAGCTTGAGTGAATCAGTGCGAGCTTCTGTCAAAAAACTCTTAATCATGCAAGAATAACATTTTCCCAGTGCGAATGCCTAATTATTGCAAGCAAAAAAGCGGCCAATACATGCACCGCCCCGCCTTCCTAAGCCGCTTCCAACATCTCCCCCACAACAACGCACCGCCCAGCCCCCATTAAAGCATCAGACGCGCTATTAGAGGCCTTCTCAAGCGTCCTCAGCGACAAGTGCGCGTACCGTTCAGTTACCTTCGTGTCCGAGTGCCCAAGGATCTTCTGGACCTCGTAGATAGTGTGGCCGGCATTGACCAAGAACGAAGCGAACTGATGCCGAAGATCATGTAAGCGCAGGTGCGGTAGTTTGGCCTTCACCCGCAACCGCCCCCAGACCTTATTGATAGCAGTCAGCCGCTCCTTGGTCTGCAAGTTGATGAACAGGTGGTCCGACTTACCCTCAGTACCGAGTTGGTCGAGAACTTCGATAGCGCTGCTGTTCAACGGGATCGAACGCACACGCTTTGACTTGGAGTTAGTCGCCGGGATACGCCACACCCCAGAACGCCTATCGATGTGAGCCCAATCAGCGTTCAAAGCTTCCGACAACCTGGCGCCAGTAGATAGCAGGAACAGCGCCACCTGGCAAACCATCGGCGGATCGTTTGCACGCAGCACAGACACCAGTCGATCTAGTTCGTCATCATCAAGGTAATGCTCGACTTTGTTATCCTCGTTGAACTGCTTGATGCCTAAGGCCGGGTTCTTGTCCAACATCTCCCACTCCACTGCTAAATTCAGCGAATGGCGGATCAGTTTAAGGTGATGGTCCGCACTTGCTGGTGACAGACCTTCGACCTTGACCGACGAATGGAAGTCTTGAATCTGGTGCCGAGTGATCTCATTCAAGCGCTTGCCGCCGAAAACGTCACGAATCCGCCGAAAAAGTTGCACGTCTCGATCCCACGAACGCTTGTGGGCCTTGGCATGCGGCAGATACTTCTCGTCAAAGAACTCCGAGTAGGTTATGACGGCCTTCCGAGCCCGTTCCTCAGCACGAGGGTCAGCCCCCAATGCAATCTCCGCCTTTTGCAGCTTGGTTTTCCTCCTCGCCTCACCTAAGCTGATTTCTGTAGTTCGACCAAGCTTCTGATGGGCGGTCTTGTTCAGGGCATTTTTATAGCGCAGATAGTAGGTGCCCTGCCCTGGACTTGTAGCGCGGACCTCGACATATAGGCCGGTGCGGTCGGCATCGCAGTATTCGATACGGGCCATCCCTTCTGGGCACGTTAGTTCCTTCGTGATAAATGCATCGGTAAGTTTTACTACTGGCATGCACGCTCCTTTAGTATTGATGTGAACACAATGGGTTGGTGAAAATGGGGACAGGGCTCACGAACTGCGGCCCTGAAATCCTGAAAAGCTGAAATCCTGAAAAGCTGCGGCGCTGGGGTAGGCATGAAAAGGGCCGAAGTTAGCCCAAGCTCAGCCTACCGATGGCCGCTCTATATCAGACAGCCTCTCCGCCACCTTGACCTAGTAGTGTGTAGGTGTTTGCCCCGCGTGCTCCTCTTACAAATTGCCAGTAGTTTGTAACTGGGTCAGTACCTGTGTATTTTTCAAGGATGCCCCCTACGATGCGCTCACTAATACCAACAGTTTTGGCCACGCCCTTGATGAGCTTCATTTTTGTATTGGTACCCTCGGAGATGGCATTCCTTAGTGCGTCAACGACCGGCATTTCGTTTTGGATCTCAACAACCTCTTTCAATTGAAGGAGCATCGAGTAGTCTTCCTCTTTGACAGAGAGCAGCATCGCATCATAGGGCGTACCCGGCTCATTTCTGTATCGGTATGCGACCGATACTTCGACGTTGCCACGGCGCTTGAGGTTCTCAAACTCGACTACTTTCCAACCGGGTTCCGGTTGTACCTTCAGCGTATCGAGTATGTAAGCGCAGTCAAAGTCATCTACGATATCAGTCGTTCCGGCGTACGTTTTCTTTCCATTGGCACCGGGATTTTTGTTCGTATGGCCCAGTACAATCACACTTCCTCCTTGTAAGCAAAACCGGCGGATTACTTTCGAGAAATCAGTGCTACGAGCTTTGTCCATCGTGTCCACGAACTTTTTCAGAGTGTCGATCACAATAACGACACCGCGAGCAGTGCTGGTCTCAATCATGGTCTCCATCGCCTTTCGGAAGTCAGACGACTGAAACCCTTTGTAGCCATCAGCCAGCATTTCGAAACCGTATTCAGATGCGATTTTGACCTTTTCAACCAAACCAGTACTGTTATCATCCATATTGAGATAGAACACTTTTTTCGGATCTACTACCTTTCTGTCAATCGCATCAGTAAGCAAACGCAAGGTTAGCAAGGTCTTGCCCGTATTAGGTGAAGCAAAGATCGCCGTCGCCTGCCCCATAAGCGCGATATTCCCAAGCAAAGGTACCTGCTCAACCATTTGACGCTCAAGGGTTTCAATATCGTCGCTGATGGAGTACTTGCCCAAAGGGTGAGCCGCGACTTTTCCCTGTCTCTGCTGGGGTTGATCCTCCGAGACCACCACCGTCTGGCACTGCTCAAAATTATCATTGTCACCCTGCGCAGTTTCCGCGCGTCCGGAGACGGCAACACCTTTTTTGGAAGATGCTGCCATCGCCCTCAAAGTACGTATAGTCTTGGGATGTTGTACGCCGCTCTTGAAGGAGTGCCACTTGTTTTCAAGTGCCTTGAACCCTTCATATTTTTTGCTAGTGCGACTCCACTGATGGGCGAGCTCCAGTCCGTCATCGCTGCCATTGGTCGAGTGATGAATCGCTACCAAAACACTGAACCAATCACTATAGTTACACTCTGAGTTCAGTACATCTAGCAACGCCTTCAATTCAGCCAAAATACGCAGCTGACCTTCAGCGTCTGCCGGGACACATGAGGGAAGATTCATACTTGAGCTCGCATTTAACATTGCACAGTTCCGGGCAGTAAGCGGTGGTAGACCCAAGCCCTCGACAACCTGAGAAACGGTGTAGCGGCGGTCAGATGCCCAATGCACGAGGCGGCAGCGAAATGCATCACCAGAGGGTGGCATATACTTCGGTTTACCATTTATTCCCTGTGGCAGTCGAGCCCAACGAGTAGCAGGGCCGGTCGCACCCGGATCACATAGGCCTGCGTTGATGATGGCAGTAAATAACTGCGTTAGTTGCCCATGATCCGTCATTGGAGAGTCAAGAATAATCCCAGCCTGATAATTGCCCGCACTCGTCTCGATTAACCAGGAAGGTTTGAACTCGGCTAGGCGAGAGAGAGGCACCTTGCTCCCAACATCATCGAGCATGAGGAAATGGGCTGCGGCGAAGTTGTCCTTACGTGCCTTGATGAGGCCGTCTTGGCTAGGTATAAAGCTCGCACAGTTCAGGTAATTGTTGGCATTGATCGGGAGCGCGCCGTGCAAACGATTGATGGAGACTGCTGGCCAGCCGCCTTGACTTGGATCACCATTTTTTGAGCACACTAGCGCAGAGGCTCGTTCCGGCAAAATACGAAATATGGCCGCAACAAAATCAGCATTGGAAACTTGCGAAAGCTCTGACGATACAGAGTCACAATCCAACATCTTTGCAACGTGCAGGTCGGAATACGAAGGTACTACGGAATCCAGCACAGGGGCTTCATCCCACTGATCCAGATCAAAATTTTCTAATTGGTTTTTCATTGACGCTCATGGTTAGAGCGCCCGCATGAGGGTACGTGAAGATCGGCCAGCGGACGCACTTCAGCCGTTTCACGTCCATGTTCCTTGCACTACATAGGCTAATTGCCTGGGCTTCTGTTCTATATGACATTGGATGACCGCATGGAGCAGTACATTTCGCCGTCATAGATAATGTTATGTGGCTTAGAAGGCGAGGCTGCCTTCGCTGCACTGGTGATGCGTCCATCAGGGTGTTCCAGCTTCTGGATGGATACTTGTCGAAGCTGGCCTTTTTGCAAGGTGGGGTAGGACTATAGATCATCGAGGGATTCGCCGTCAACCGAAAAACTCTAGGTTAGATAAAAATTTCGCGCCGAGCAAAATTGCCTAAGATGGACTGGGGAAATTAGTGATGTCGGTGCAGGGCCATACACACTAGCCCTATGTGGCGGCAGCGAGGCCCGCAGCTTTTCAGGTTTTCAGATTCGCAGCTTTTCAGGCCCTCCCCCCTACACGTGGGTCCGTGTGCCCCACCGAAACAGAAACTGCTGAAGCGCCTACACGTACCGGCCTCACATTTTCAGATCTCAAATTGGCCCCTCCCGGTATGATTTCGTCGGCATTAAATCACATCTCCAAGTCATTGATCCTCATCAAATTTGCACACTAAAATACTGTAAAGAGGATATGGAGGGCCGAGCGCTCATGAGAACCCCAACCCTCCCATACATCATCCAACACCACAACCTGACAAAAAAATTCTCAGAGAGTGCTACTCTATTTGCTTAAGGGCGTTCGTATAATTTCCCTCCTGAGCAACCCTCATCATGAATTCGACTTGGCAACTATGCACTGTGCGGGGTTCGCAATCTAAAATACTTACTGAAGTAACAACTTCATTAGGCACTTCAACAATAACCATATCACTCCTCATTTAATTTTCGATCCTGCGACGAATAAAATTATCAGTACAAAAAATGCTGCCAGGATAGCCTTAGGGCAAAGAATCACTATAGTTAGCAAGCCGGCTATGGCTCCCTGCTGCATGCTTGGAAAAGTTAAACAGACAATGCAAATTAACACTATGGATGTAGCGGATGCGAGCAAAAGTTCTCCTCTCTTATAGAGTGCCACTTATTATCCAAGCCAATTTTTAGTTGTAGTTCGGTTATAGCTCGGTGTTATCTTAAAGTCGCGGCAAAAAAGGAATTTCTTCTTTAAACTCAACAACTTAGTTTTCACCATTCCAAGAGACCGCCGGACTACAACTACGTTAGTGTCATCTATCGCTTCTTCGACTTCGCTATCGGCATAGGCTTGGCCGTCGATACTTCATCACTCTCGATGGCCATACCCGACTCACCGACATTAATGGTGTCGGCCAGTATCTTCATCTCCACAAAGAACTGATCTGCATTGGCGCATTGGTAATAGCGCCGCATATCTTCCATGTGGATCACCAGTCCTTCGGCCTTCAACACTGCCAGGATGAAGCCAGCGGTATTGACTGACCTGCCAGCGAACACACTATTGAGCGACGACGATGTGACTGCGTCTTTCGACTTCTCCTTATCAAAAATGGTTTTCAGAGATGTGGAGGGCACCCATTGATCGCTGAAGAGGCCACTCCCAGAGTTGCCATGAATACGAAAGCTGACACCGTCATTGAACTCCGTACCGGCCTTGTCAAGCAGATCACTTCTGCATCCGATGTGGTAAGTCAGGCTGGATCGACCTGACAGCGATGGGCACACTCCAATCTTCAGCACCCTCACTTCTGTGTCGTTATTGATCAAACTTTCCATACGAATTCTCCTGTAGTTAAAATTTAGAAGGTGATCAACACCTTCATATAAGATGGCTATAAATTCGCAACACATTTACTGCTGCTGGCTGTCAGTACCAGTAGCCGTAGTCGATAAGCTCATTCCGCAGCAACTCAACATAAATTCGGTCCGGGTCAGGTGACTGCAAAATATCTGAGGCCTTCAAGAACACTTTGTCAACATGAGGCCCTTGTGCGTTCTCCATCACGTAGTCCTTCATCGAACGGAAGTCATCAATCTCCACACCGAGCATCGTGGGATCAATGGGGAACTTCACTTCGATATAAGCGTCGGGCGGCAGGCCATCCAAATGCTTCGATATGCCAGAGATCAGAATGACAATACCTTCTGAAAGCAACCGATCATTGACGACCGGATCCCCCAGTGGGTCAGGCCCGAGGTTGACCATGTACTCATTGAGCGGGCATTGGAAATATGCGGCCCCGGAAGAACTCAGGTTGATGCTCGCACCGGACCAGTAGGCGATGATGTCTGCATACTTTTCTGGAAGATCAGGAGCGCCATCAAAGATGCAGCCGCGCAGGTTGGCCGGAGCCGACAATGCAATTGGACGACCTATTGCAACTGGGTCAATGACCATTGCATCAACAGGCAGCACGGCCAGCTTGAGAACGTTTGCGTTCTTCAAATGGTAGCCAGGCCGCTTGTCGAAATCAGGCGTCTCGTCGCTCAAATTAAGCCGGTCGTAGTAGTCCAGGTCCTTGATCGCTTGTGCTGTTTCATAGGCCTCGTTCGTGACGTAAATAGTTGCTTGCATAGGTACTCCTCATAATTAAATGATTGGTTAGTGGGATGAGTTGGTGTGATGAGTGCTGCGAGAAATGCTGATGCTGCGGTGGATTCTGAAATTCTGAAAGACTGCTGAACTACTGACGAAGGGGATTTGAAACTAGGAAGGGGTGACGCGAGGGATGATGATGTGAGGTGGTGCTACTGCGACATGCTGCTACTGATGGCTGGCGATCAGGAATCCTTTCTTGATGAGCTTGGATTTGTGCCGCTGCTCAACCAGCGACCGGTCAGGCTGAAATAGGTCCATGCTCCTGCCGCCAGGGACTGCCTGTGCTACCTTGTTGTGAATCGCTTCGTGTATCGCATCCTCACCAATCAGAGGGTCGAAAAAGAAGCCCTTGTTGAACCCAACGCGATCGACGGCATACTGTGCATTAAAGATGAAGCGTTTGGCATCGGCCGCCGAATCCATCAGTATCAGCTGGATCGACTTCCCTGCCCGTACTGACTTGCCCATGAAATAGCGAGGATAGGCACCTTCTGGCGACACCTCCTTGAACGCAAAGCCGAACTGACAGGCCAAGGTATCCATCACGCCGGTACTGAGCGAGATTACATCGATGTCGTTATATTCAAGATGCACTGCTGGGTCTATTAGGTGCCGGACAAAGCCGCCGAACAGGTAAGCATCAGGATGCGCCATCAGGAAAACAGCGAGTGCCTCATTGTCTTGAACGATCTCATGCCCCGAGCAATCAATGGTCGAGAGATACCGACTACTGAGACACAATGACTTGGACACAAAGGCGATCCCGCTGTGGCCGAAGGACATTCCTGCCGCATCAACAGGAAAGATGCTGTTGAAGTTCTCACGCAGCACCAGTCGCCTTCTAAGCCGCTTATGCAATGCCGCGTACTGAGGCTTCAACTCCAATAGGTCAGCCATTGGCAAAGGCGGAAGCACCAAGGAGAACTCGATATCAGGGTGTTGGCTTGAGCTATGCCATAGGTGCTGATAGCTATCCAGCATCTGAAGAACGTCATCGTCCAGGGAGATCGATACGTAGTCAGCAATGCCCGTCAACTTCGCCACATGCGGCACCTCCCTGGTAATGACGCGGACCTTATAGCCCTCGGCCTTAATGGTGTCCGACATCAACAGCAATGCCGGAAAGTTTTCATCGAAACGGTACAGGGGGTCACCGCCGCCACTGATCGTAATAAACGACTTCTTGCACTGCCGTACAAATGCTGTCACATCTTCTGAGGACTGGGCTCCTTGCGGCAGTAGTGGTGAGCCGCGCCAGTTGCAGTATGCGCAGGCCTTGGAACATCCGAATCCCCTCTCCTTCCAGTTGACGATGATCGTAAAGTTTACGTGCTTGGTGGTGGATATGCTCATAACGCTCCTTCCTTTCTTAAAATTGATGGACGAAAAAATGGCCCGCCCACCGTAGGGTGAGAAGGCCAATTTAAAACTAAGGCATGCATCTACAACAACTATCGTTCAATTAGTAACCATGAACTCATCATAATTATCACACTGATAATAGGCTTTCTTGGGACCTAAAATACTGCAGCTCGACGTGCCATTGGGTACGACCGCCTCACAAATTGCCGTCCATTGACCAACCGTTTTCCCAGCGCTAGTGACGGCGATAAATTTAAGCATTGGACGAGATTTCCCCTTTCCTGACAAGTCCGTATACGTGCCGCTATCCAGCACGCAGCCTGTTTTCACAAAGCTGAACTTCGCGCCCTCTCCCGAGAATCTTATCGTTTTTGGTGGGGGCAACATGGCGGCACATCCTCCCAATGCCGTGATGACTGCCACTAAGATTGCACACTTCAATTTCATACTGCTTCTTCGAGATAATTTCATTTTCGAACGGGTCCTTGTGGTTGTTACGGTTACAGAGAAGTAAAATGACGATCTCAAATACTAAGGATTCCTTAGTGTGAGGTCAACAAAATACTAAGATTATCTTAGCCTTTAGGGGCTGAGAATGCGAGTGTTTGGGAAAAGGATGAAGGAAGCACGTAAGCATGCCGGCCTATCACAAGAACGACTAGGCGTGCTGGCAGGAGTTGACGAGATGTCGTCGAGCGCTAGGATGAATCAATACGAACGAGGCAAGCACGAACCAGACTTCTCGATGGTCGAACGAATCGCCAAGGTTCTCAATGTGCCTGAGTCATATTTCTACGCGAAAGACGATGAATCCGCTTGGCTACAGGTAGTGTTTCATCGGATGTCGGCTAGTGACCGCGAACGGGTCACACTGGCCGTACGTGAGTTCCTATCTTAAACTGCGAAGATACATGATGGTTTGCTGAGTCCAGCGATTGGCATGCCGTTAAAATGTCACAACGAGTGTTGATCTTTTGTGTCCTCTATCAGGAGCGGCGTCCCAACGCCACAGTACTAGTTGCCCCCCGATCTATCAGTATACTAGGCTAACATCCAAAGTTCCCGACTATCAAGATGTTTATGGGATCATGAGAATTCCAAAAGAGGACTAGACTCAAGCAAATAAATCTTTCAAATTAACATCGCTGGACAAGTAGTCCTAGTTAACCATCTAGGGCTATCTTATAGAGCGAACTCTCAATATTTTCATCGTCCATTGCCCTATGAATCGTTTACCATGCTTTGAATCCGCACAGCTAGAGGCTGCTTGCAAGGTCTTAGGTGATACGGCCAACGGCCTGTCTGGGAGCGAGATCGGATACATCTTACAAGAGATTGAAGTGCCCGACCCAACGCCGTCAATGACGAAATGGAAACGCATATTCAATGCACTAGCGGAAGCACAGAATAAGCACGCTGTCGGCAATCATCTCATTATGCTCGTCAACAAGGCTATGGCTCCGGCAAAATACACATCTACCCCTGAGCTATTCTGTTGGCGTCAAGATGGCCTCAACGTGGCTCTTGCCTTTGCTGGCTACGCGGTTCGCGATGATGGCAAGGTCATACACACAACACGAGAGACAACTGTACAAGGTGCTCGCACTCGCGCTGGGCGTTTGCAATCACTGCTCAAAGGTCGCGCTACCCATGACGAGGTATTGAAGTACTGCAGGGCGGAACTGCTTGAGGAGAATTACTTTCACGCAGTCCTTGAGGCCGTCAAAGGAATTGCAGAACGACTTCGCCAAATGTCCGGCCTAGGAAGCGACGGTGCAGAGCTGGTCAACCAGGCGTTATCAACGAAGACACCAGTAGTAGCATTGAACTCCCTTAAGTCTGAGACCGAAGTAAGCGAACAAAGGGGTATTGCCAACTTACTTATCGGCGTGTTTGGTGCAATACGAAACCCTACCGCCCATACACCTAAAGTCATATGGGCTATGCCAGAACAAGATGCCATTGATGTGCTTGGGATTCTTTCGTATGTTCATAGAAAGCTCGACAACGCAAACATCTCACGAACCAATTGAGTGACTGCAATGTCGTATCGATAGGGAGTAGAGGCATGCCTGGAGATTACCGCAAGGTCATTGTAGAAACTTACCAAAATTCTGGTGAGCCGTCTGGCGCATCTTTACGGGCACGCCCATTGTCAGGCCAAGGATTCTCGACCAACCTGAACGTAGAGTGCTCATCCAAAATGCGCAATGCTCATCCGGTCGGCACAAAGTTTCTAATTCATGCAAAATTAACAGACAGAGAAGGCGGCACACAATTTCTCTATTCCTCATTTCGATGGAAATACGAGGTGCTTTCTGATGAAGTAGCCAGAACGCTACTGGAAAACCAAACCAACTCGAACTCAATATGACAGACTCAGCAACTGCATTAGAGATCGTACAGCGTAAACTCGGACGCTGTCTGCTGCACTTGCAAGAATGCGAATCATTGCTTAAGTCATTGGTAATACATGCAGACATCGCAGGACCGCCAGATCAACTACAAGATATAAAAGATGCAAGGGCGAAATCCCTTCAAAAGGAGATGATGGGCAATTTAATAGGAATGCTGACTAAAACAGTCTTCACATCTACCGGAGTCGACGCTGCCCCACCTTCACCTCCCAATGATCAGCAGGCTTTTATAAGAATCAAATATCAAATTGAACTGACCGCTGAACAATACGATGCTGTGTGTTGTTCATTCAAGGAATTAGTCAATCTTCGCAACGAGTTGGTGCATCACTTTCTAGAGCGATTCGATATACGAAGGCCGGAAGGCTGTGCCGCTGCAAATCTCCACTTGGATGAATCCGGGAAAGTCATTGATGTCCATTACATGAAGCTGCTCAACTTCGTAAAAGCATCTGAACTTGCACGAGCGAAATTAGCATCAGCTATGAAGACGCAGGAGTTTAAGGATGCATTTATCAAGGGAATTTTGCCGGATTGAGTCATCCCCCACTGCCCCAAAGCTTAGCGCTGCTGGCCCTGCTAGCGCCTTGTGCCACGTGAGCCCAGCCTTAGGCCTACCCCCATGCCACTCACGCAGCAGTCCCATCACGGTCCACTATGCGCAAATAAACAGGCCTCTGGAATGCAAAAAGCCCAATCGGATAAGGGCTGGGCTCTAGGCCTTACAAAAATTCTGGCTCCCCAACCTGGACTCGAACCAGGGGCCGGCAGATTAACAGTCCGTCCCGCGTTCGGCTGAAAACCCGCATGTACACTAATTCTTAGCCAGAACAGTTGGGAATACTTTCTGCTACTCTCTCATGGATCATACCTCGCAACCAAGATTTCATTAGCGCAATATTCCCTGCTGATACCGTACCTATGTGGCTGGAAGTGTTGCAATTATTACAGTGTGCGAAAGTTGCAATTTTTCGTGTGGCCTGCGAATCATCGCCTGGAGGTAGGCGAGTCGCAAATGCCCTTCGATGAGTTGATACGGAGTGCACATATTTCTGCGCTCCCGAGGATGCATGTGAGCGCCTGCGTTCAGCGCAATGATAATCGGCGCGGGCGTGGTTCCCGAATCCAGCATATGTCGACCAAGCCAGGTATTCATACGGTGCTTATCGTTGAACAACTGGTCGCCCCAGCCCTCCAATATCTTAGGCCAATCTTTGACGTGTCCGATCCGCAGGATCTCTTCGCTGGATAGGGTCGCGACCTCGTATTCCCAAGATAACGGCTCTAAGGGTAGCCATGCCTGGAAGTCATTCCAATGCCGGTATATCCACGTCTCTATGACGACTTCTGGTACGTGCGCGACCTGCGCAGGCCAGCGGCGCATATACTCGACGAACGGCTCTGGGTCGAAAGTGCCATGCCGGTGTGGTGCGGGTATTGGGGCAGGCCTTGGGCTAGAGTTTTCCATGACTTAGATGGTTAGGTCGCGTCAACCACTCAATTGCCAGGATCGGCAGCGAGACCAAACGCTTGCAAAATAGTCGCGAGAGCCGTGTCGCACTCGGAGACAAGCGCCGTAAAATGCGCTCGCAAAGTTCCATGCTCGGACCTCGCTCGTTTCTGCGCTACCTTACGCTCGGTGATTGAACCGTGCCCCTTTAGGGGGTTGCGCAAGCTATGCAGCCTTGCAAGAGGCTCCAATGATGCCCTTGCCTCATCGGCGCCCATGCCTCGGGATTCCAGATAGTCCTGCAGGAGGCGCAGCGATTTCCATTGCTTGTCTACGGTTCTACCAGCGTCGTCTGCCATTTTTTGCAGCGGCTTCGAAAGGAAACCTTCGTTCAGCAACTGGTCGAGGGCAAGAATTTCATCTGCCCACTCCGAGACGGAATCGGTCGCCGGATACCGGGCCGCATCGGAAAGTTCCTCGCCACGACGCTTCCACCAAGCGGGCGGCGCTTCGTCCAGTTTGCGAATCTTGCGTTTCAACGCATGCAGTGGATCGTATTCGCTGCTGAATGCACCGAGGTAGTCATTTTCATAGGCGCGATTCGAAATTGGTCCCTTCGGCCACTCGTTGAACGCCTGCCAGTATAGTTGTTCCTCAAAGGGTAAGTTGGCGAGGTACCCGATATAGGTATGAACCTGACCTGCTTCGTTGATGTCGTAGGTCTTTATATACCAAGCATTCCGACAGCTAATCGACCGATCCTGCAAATCGTACTTTTCCGGGTCGTTCTTGAAGCGCATCAGGACTTCGGGACGGAAGAAAACAGGAGATATCTCGAAAGGCTTTTCGGACTGCTGGAAGTAGTTGGACAAGAAATCAGGCGCGCACGAAGTTTCCAAGAGGCGATTGTTTTTCCAATCTTGTATCTTGAAGGTCACGTACTGCTTTTTTTCCGGATCGTCCTCGTCCATCCATTCCTGAATCAGGTCGTCAACCGTTACAGCCGGTCTGAGAACCATACAACCGTTGGCATAGCTTGCATTGCTCGAAACCCCGAGAGTGTAGAAAAGGTCCACAGCGGGGATTTTCCGCGTTTGGCGGTCTTGATCCCACCCTCCAAATGCTTTCAGTTCGAACCGAGTGAAATCGAATTTCAGGATCAGCGACATCCCGGCAACGGCCATGTAGGTCGCGAGATCTTTGATGAGGATGGTCACGACGACTGCTTTCTCATCCGCCCCCGGCAGACTTAGCCAGATCACGCGGATCACATCCTCAATGTCGCCGCGCTTGTCGAGGCGGCAGTAGGCGCTGCGTTCATCAACCCAGTGGAGGTCTAGGCAATGGATTAGCTTTTGGCTGAGCTCGACCGGGGCTGGTCCTTCGGCGACGCCTGTGAATGAACGGCGGAAGGTCAGGCTCTCGCCTCCGTGAAGCGACCCGCATCTCGAATCGCTGAACGGTGGTTCAAGATAGATACGATGTCCTTCACCCCCGCCCCACGACCGCTGGATGCACCAACTTTCGCCTGACATGATGTTGGCGTTCAGAAGCTCGTCCTGATCGACCGGAGTGACCTGCGCTGTCGGAGCCAGCACGCCGCGTATAAGGACGGCATCTGATACCGCATAGATCACAACCTCGTCCCGCTGCACGTTGTCCTTTAGAAAGGCAATAGAGTCCTCCGCCTGAAGAAACCATTCGGCCTTTCCGGTATCCGGTGCGCGGGCAATCACTCTGAATGCCTTTTCGTCGAATTTTTGCATATTTTTGGTGTTAAGGTTGTCCCACCTTTGCGGGGCGAGGATTGACGAACGGCTTCTTTCAAGGAACCGCGCCTTACGCATTCTACATCCCAATGCTTTCGCTTAGCTTCCTGAAACTATCCCGCAGGGCTTGGACCAAGGCGTCGTAGATCGCGAACAGGTCGGAGTTTGCTTCTAGGCCAAGGCGTCCTCGCACGGTATTGAGGCGCTTTTCCTGCCCGTCGTCGGAACCCAGGTGAGAGTATGCGACGCGCAGGTCGTACAGGACGTATAGCGGGCTCATAGCACCAGCGATATCCGCACTCGCAGTCGCGGACTCCAGTATTTTTTGCAGACGCTTGAGGCTTCCCAAGTCTTTCGCACTGTGCCCTTGCCCCTCCAAAATTCTGCCGAGCGCGGCGTTGTCCATCGACTCTAGGTAGATCTTATTGAGGCTGTCGGCAATGTTGCGCCTCTCGGCTGGAGTATCGACGACTGGCCGCCGTACGCCGATTGCTAGGTCGAGGACCTCCTTGTCCAGGTGCGAGATCCTTTCGCCGAACCGAGAATGGCTGGCCTCGATGAAGCTCGACCGCTGCCTAAAGAGGTCGTCTTCCGGTGCCCGGTCCGTGAACACACACTCGATCTGCCCCTCGTAGAATTCGGAACCTATCGAGTGGTCGGACGGCAGGTTCTCGGAACGGAGGTAGTACTGCTCTTTCTCGGGCAGCTTTGCTATATCCCCGAGCCACATTACCAGCTTGCCGTGGCGGTTGATTCCGAAGGGGATGCTGAAGTCAGCCTGCCAAATCTCGCCGTATGTTCGGGACGCGAACTTAACTCGGTACGACGGGTGCACGTCATACTTTATCAATACCTCCTTGCTGAAGAAAACCGGAGTCAAGAAGCCTTGGTCGAATGGCCGTGTCAGACCTGGGATGTAATGATAATCGTCAGAATCGTACTCGAACGGAATCTTAGTGAGTCCGAAATCACTGGCCGTCTTGTTTCGAACGACGCGGACATGGGACTCTCCGTTTGTGAACCCCCGCTTATGCAGTTCGATAAGGGATATCCGCGACCTGTCAGGATAGTGCTTTATGCCGCACTGCGGGCACAGGAGAATCGGGATCCCAGTGAGATGGATACGTATGCCTGACACGTCCTCGTCGAATTCGTCGAACGAAAGGTCAAGGTGGCTTTCGCAGTGGTCGCAGTAGAGTCTTTGTACTTTGCCCTCAGGCGGAAACAGGTCTGATACTTCCATAGGCGTAAGGTGATGATCTCTGTTTGTGGTTGGAAGCGGATTATCCGACGTTTCCCGCAAGCACGTTCCTCATTTGTAGCCCGACCTATGGGTCAGAATGAATATTGGTTTACTCATGGATACGTGTAGACCTTCATACTTTATTTGATTTGGGCTTGCTCGCGGTCGATGCCCTACTACGGATTCGACTTGCATCTACCCTTCTTTCTTCGGAGTATAAAAATCTAGAGGGAGAGGAACTTCGACATCCTTTATCAGAAATGCCAAACAAAGAAGCCTTGGAGCAACGTTATCACGCTTTTCAAGCGAAGCACTGCTCAACGCGTGTGCAAACTGCCTCCCGGCGCCTCGAGAGCCAGCCCAACGGGTAGGCCATCCCGCTACTCCAACGGCTTCATCTCGGGCCACTATGCGCAAATAGACCCGCTCCCCTCCCTGAGGCCTCGCCCACTCCAGCCTGTTGCGTCGGTTCAGTAGCGCTGCCCTGTGCCCCGGCCAACATCAAGAGCCCCCCACAGGCTGCCTCCCTACGCCAACGGAAGCCAGCCCTAGGGGTAGGCGATCCCAACAGCCCAACGGCCTCACCCCGAGCCACTATGTGCAAATAAACGGGCCCCTGAAATGCAAAAAGCCCAACCGTGAAGGCTGGGCTTTTCGATACTGCTGATGTTCTGGCTCCCCGACCTGGACTCGAACCAGGGACCTGCGGATTAACAGTCCGTCGCTCTACCAACTGAGCTATCAGGGAAAAGAGGCCGCATTCTATAGGGTAAATTTTACGATGTCCAGATTTCCCCCAGAAAAATGTGTATTTTCCCGGCGCTACCCTGCCTGGCAGCGGTCAGCCGGGATGCTCTTGCGGATAGTAGTCAAAGACCAGCACGCGACCCAGCCATGGCTTGAGCTGCTCGACAAAGGCCAGGTGGGCCGCATGGCTCAGATACACGTCGCGCGCGCCGGCGTCATCGAAGGTCAGGGTAAAGCAATCGGTAAAGCCATCGTCGAGGCCTTCCGGGCTGACGTTCGGCCCCCATTCAAATTGCCGCACGCCGGGAATGCGGTGTTTCAGCTGGGAAAACTCGTAGACGAGCTCGGCGTGCTTGGCAGACGTGATGCCATCGAGGAAGTCGCACAGGACGATATGGCGCAAGGCGGAGGTACAAGTCATGGGAAGGTGCTCCTGAAGTGATGCATTCAGGATAGCGCAAAACGCGATAACGCACCGGCCGGCCCTGCGGGCTGCGGCAGAAAACAAAAAAGGCCATGTTTTTCAACATGGCCTTCCGAATTCTGGCTCCCCGACCTGGACTCGAACCAGGGACCTGCGGATTAACAGTCCGTCGCTCTACCAACTGAGCTATCAGGGAAAAGAGGCCGTATTATATAGGCCAAACTTGGCGCTGTCCAGATTTCCCCAGGGAAAATCTTTCTTGCCCTGGCACCCATGCCGGCGGCGCAATAACAAAAAAGGCCACGTTTTTCAACGTGGCCTTCCGAATTCTGGCTCCCCGACCTGGACTCGAACCAGGGACCTGCGGATTAACAGTCCGTCGCTCTACCAACTGAGCTATCAGGGAAAAGAGGCAATATTATATGTCGCTTGTTCCATATTTGCAAGACTGATACTGCATCTACACAAACACGGCTATCGCCGACTTTCTACCGCCATCAGCGCCGCACTTGCATGCAGCGCCGAAGAAGCAAGATCTTAAAGCACTTTGGCGATCGCGTCAATAACGATGTCGATATTGCGCGAATTCAATGCTGCTACGCAAATACGGCCCGTGTCGACGGCGTAGATCGACTGCTCGCGCAGCGACGCCACCTGCTCCTTGGTGAGACCGGAGTACGAGAACATGCCGATTTGCTGACGCACGAATTCGAAGTCGTGGCCTGGCGCCTTGGCTTTCAGCTTTTCCACGAAGGCATTGCGCATTTCGCGGATGCGCACGCGCATGCCGGCCAGTTCCTCTTCCCACAACTGGCGCAGTTCCGGCGTGGCCAGGACGGTGGCGACCACCTTGCCGCCGTGTACTGGCGGGTTCGAGTAGTTGGTGCGCACGACGCGCTTCAGCTGCGACAGCAGGCGGGCCGCTTCATCGGCGCTGGCGGCGACGACGCTGAGGGCGCCCACGCGCTCGCCGTACAGCGAGAACGATTTCGAGAACGAGTTCGATACCAGCAGCGGGCCGCCCGCGTCGGCGAAGCGGCGCACCACGGCGCCATCTTCGGCGATGCCGTTGGCGAAGCCTTGATACGCCATGTCCAGGAACGGCACCAGGCCGCGCGAGGTCACCACGCTGATGATCTGATCCCACTGGGCTACGCTCAGGTCGGCGCCGGTCGGGTTGTGGCAGCAGGCGTGCAGCACGACGATGGAGCCGGCTGGCATGGCGTTCAGGCTGGCCAGCATGCCGTCGAAGTTCACGCCATGGGTGGTGGCATCGTAATAGGTGTAGTTATTCACGACGAAACCGGCGTTTTCAAACAGCGCGCGGTGGTTTTCCCAGCTTGGGTCGCTGATGTAGACCTGGGCACCCGGCGCGAAGCGCTGCAGGAAGTCGGCACCGATCTTCAATGCGCCCGTGCCGCCGATGGCTTGCACGGTCACGGCGCGGCGCTCTTGAATTACGGCGCTATCGGCGCCAAATACGAGTTCTTGCACCGCCTTGTCGTAGGCAGCGAGGCCTTCGATCGGCAGATAGGTGCGTGGCGCCGCCTGTTCGATCAGGATGGCTTCTGCCTTGCGTACGCAAGCTAACAGAGGCACCTTGCCGTTGTCGTCATAATAGACGCCAACGCCCAGATTGATTTTGGCGGGATTCTGGTCCGCGTTAAATGCTTCGGTGATGCCCAGGATCGGGTCGCGTGGGGCCATCTCGATGGCGCTAAACAGACTGGCAGAAACAGTTGGGTTCGTCATGATAAGATTGGATTCGATTGGAAGCAGGTTCACAGCGGAGTTGTAGACAGCGCCCCAAAATACAACGCCAGGGCCGCCAGCAGAGCACTATTCTAACAAAGGTCTGATTCACATGCCCGAATTATCTACCGCCAGCGAGGCGGAAAGCGCAATTATCTCTTTCCCGGACTCCCCCTTCAAGCTGCACCAGCCCTTCCCTCCGGCCGGTGACCAGCCCACGGCAATCGACCAGCTGTCAGAGGGGATTGCCGACGGACTGGCCTTCCAGACCCTGCTGGGCGTGACCGGTTCGGGCAAGACCTACACCATGGCCAACGTCATCGCGCGCATGGGCCGGCCGGCCATCGTCTTCGCGCCGAACAAGACCCTGGCGGCGCAGCTGTACAGCGAATTCCGCGACTTTTTCCCGCAAAACTCCGTCGAGTACTTCGTCAGCTACTACGACTACTACCAGCCGGAAGCCTACGTGCCGCAGCGCGACCTGTTCATCGAAAAGGACTCGTCGATCAACGAACATATCGAGCAGATGCGCCTGTCGTGCACCAAGTCGCTGATGGAGCGGCGCGACGTCATCATCGTCGCCACCGTCTCGGCCATCTACGGTATCGGCAATCCGAACGAGTACCACCAGATGATCCTGACCTTGCGCGTCAAGGACAGGGTCGCGCAGCGCGACGTCATCGCGCGCCTGATCCAGATGCAGTACACGCGCAATGAAGTCGACTTCGGCCGCGGCACCTTCCGCGTGCGCGGCGATACCATCGACATCTTCCCCGCCGAGCATGCGGAGCTGGCCGTGCGCCTGGAAATGTTCGACGACGAGATCGAATCGATCCAGCTGTTCGACCCGCTGACGGGCAGAGTGCGCCAGAAAATCCCCCGCTTCACCGTGTACCCGGGCTCGCACTACGTGACGCCCCGCTCCACCGTGCTGCGCGCCGTCGAGACCATCAAGGACGAGCTGCGCGAGCGCCTCGAGTTCTTCCGCAAGGAAAATAAACTGATCGAAGAGCAGCGGCTGGAGCAGCGCACGCGCTTCGACCTGGAAATGATGGCGGAAATCGGTTTCACGAAGGGTATCGAGAACTACTCGCGCCACCTGTCCGGCGCGCTGCCGGGCGAGCCGCCGCCGACCCTGGTCGACTACCTGCCGCCCGACGCCCTGATGTTCCTCGACGAGTCGCACGTGCTGACGGGCCAGCTGAGCGCCATGTACAACGGCGACCGTTCGCGCAAGACGAATCTGGTCGACTACGGCTTCCGCCTGCCGTCGGCACTCGACAACCGGCCCTTGAAATTCGAGGAATTCGAACAGAAGATGCGCCAGACCGTATTCGTCTCGGCCACGCCCGCCGAATACGAAAAGAGCCATTCCGACCAGGTGGTCGAGCAGGTCGTGCGCCCGACCGGTCTGGTCGACCCGCAGATCATCGTGCGCCCCGCCAGCAGCCAGGTGGACGACCTGATGTCGGAAATCGTCGAGCGCATCAAGAAGGACGAGCGCGTGCTGGTGACGACCCTGACCAAGCGCATGTCGGAACAATTGACGGAATACCTGGGCGACCATGGCATCAAGGTGCGCTACCTGCACAGCGATATCGAGACGGTGGAGCGCGTGGAAATCCTGCGCGACCTGCGCCTGGGCACCTTCGACGTGCTGGTGGGGATCAATCTGCTGCGCGAAGGCCTCGACTTGCCGGAAGTGTCGCTGGTCGCCATCCTCGACGCGGATAAGGAAGGCTTCTTGCGCTCCGAGCGCAGCCTGATCCAGACCATCGGCCGCGCCGCGCGCAACCTGAACGGCACGGCGATCCTGTACGGCGACCGCATCACGGACTCCATGCGCCGCGCCATCGACGAGACGGAACGCCGCCGCGCCAAGCAGATCGCCTTCAATACGGCCAACAACATCATCCCGATCGGCGTGAAGAAATCGATCCGCGAAATGATCGACGGCGTCTACAGCCCGCAGGAAGCGCGCGAAACCCTGCAAGTGGCGCAGGAAGCGGCCAAGTTCGAAGCCATGAGCGAGAAACAGGTCAGCAAGGAAATCAAGCGCCTGGAAAAACTGATGGTCGACCACGCCAAGAACCTGGAGTTCGAAAAGGCGGCGCAGGTGCGCGACCAGCTGCACGTCCTCAAGCAGCAGCTGTTCGGCGCGCCCGGCACCGACAATGTGGCGTCGATCCTGGGCAAATGAATACCACGCCATGCGTAGGTCGGATTAGGCCCTGCGGGCCGTAATCCGACAACATTGTTGGCGCTGGTGGTGGTGTCGGATTACGCGGCCTTGCCGCTAATCCTACCTACTTGAAAAGCCGCTCGGCACGAAGTCCTGGGCTGTGGCTTGACCGTACCAGCGAGTACAGGATTGCTGCCCATGGGTTTGCCCTACTCCGGCAGCGAATAATCGATGTCGTAGAAATGCTGGCCGTTGACGATGCGGATGGCCAGCGTGCCGCTGATGCCCGTCAGCTGCCCCGTGCCGGAATGCGGCACGATCACGATGGACAGCTGCTGCTTGCCATCGGCCATCGTGCCCGCATGCTGCGCCACGAAGCTGCCTTCCCTGCCCTGCAGGACGCCCGTGATGGCTTCCATGGCGACATAAGCGGCCGCGCCCTTGGTCTCGGTGACGGCATTGAGCATCTCGCCCGTGGCAGTGGCGACCAGGTCGCCGGCATAGACTTTGTCGAGCAGTACCTTGCCCAAGGTCGTGCGCCCGGAGCGCTGCGGCGCCGCGGATGGCGTCATGGTGATGCTGAAACTTCCTGTGGCGTGCACATGCATGCGATGATCCCCTTCTGCAAACGAGGCGGCGCCGGCTGGCGCCACCGATAGACAACATGCGGCCAGCACCAGGCCCGGCAAGCTGTGTGATTTCATGAGTCCCTTTCAATCGATGCGAGAGAACCAGCTTAAGGCAGCGCAGGAGACAAATATTGGATAAAACCGACAGCACGCGCAATGTGCTCGCCGCGCGCGGCCAGGCGCCGAAAGGCATCGTCGACCCGAAGGCAGCGGCGCGCCGCATACGGCTGGCGACCTATCCGCCGGCTGGCGCGCTGGCGCCGTTCGTCGAGTACTTCTGGGTCGTGGAATGGGACAGGCGGGGCTGCGCGCCGCAGACGCAGCGCGTGCTGCCCTACCCGAACGCCCACCTGGTTTTCGAGCTTGGGCGCACCGCCATCCATGGCGTGGTGCGCGGCGCCTTTGACAGGCCCTTGATTGGTGCAGGCAAGGTGCTGGGCGTGCGTTTTGCGCCGGGCGGCCTGCGCCCGTTCATCACTCAGCCCTTATCGTCGTTCACCGATACGACCATCGCCGCCGATGCCCTGCTGGACATGCCGGCTGCGCAAGCCGAGGCGCTGGTACTGCGGCAAGCCGGCGATACGGCCATGGTGGCGCAGGCACAGGCGCTGCTGCAGGCAAGGCTGCCGCAAGTCGATGACGCCGCCCTGCTGGCCGCCAGGCTGACTGCCGCGGCGGCGGCCCGCAACGGCCCGGCGAGCGTGGCGCGGTTGTGCGAAAAGATGGCCATCGGCGAACGCCGGCTGCAGCGCCTGTTCGCCAACTACGTGGGCGTGCCGCCGAAATGGGTGATCCAGCGCTACCGCCTGCAGGAAGCGATCTGGCGCCTGGCGCAGCCCCATGCGCCCGACCTGGCCAGCCTGGCGCATGAACTGGGCTTTTTTGACCAGGCCCATTTCAGCCGCAGTTTTGCGGAACTGGTGGGCAGTACGCCGCTCGACTATCGCCGCTCGCAGCTGGCGACAGTCGCCTAGCCGGCCGCTTTCATGTCGTCGACATACGCACGGATGATGGCGGCGAAATCCGCATCGGCCGTCAAACCCAGCGCTTCGGCCCGTGCCGTATCCCAGGCGCCGGGCCAGCTCTTGACGATGCGCTCGACGGCGGGATCGGGCGCGTAGCTGATGCGGGCCGCCACTTCGCTGCCGGCCACGGCTTCGAGTGCGGCGATCATTTCGCCCACGCTCACGCTCAAGCCCGGCAAGTTCACCGTGCGGCTGGCGCCAAACGCCTCGCCCGCCAATTCATGGCCGGCGATCAGGGAAGCGATGGCGCCGCGCGGCGACAGCAGCCACAGACGCAGGTCGGTGGGCACGGGGCAGACGGCCGCCTCGCCATTCAAGGGTTCGCGGATGATGCCGCTGGCGAACGACGACGCCGCCTTGTTCGGTTTGCCGGGACGCACGCTGATGGTGGGCAAGCGCAGCACGCGGCCATCGACAAAGCCGCGGCGGCTGTAATCGTTGAGCAGCAGTTCGCCGATGGCCTTTTGCGCGCCGTATGACGACTGCGGGTTCAACGCCGTCGTATCCTGCACCACGTCCGGCAGCTTGCCGCCGTAGACGGCCACGGAACTGGTAAACACCACTTTCGGCTTGTGTCCCAGTTCGCGGCAGATATCGAGCAGCAAACGCGACGCATCGAGGTTGATGCGCATGCCCAGCTCGAAATCGGCTTCCGCCTGGCCGCTGACGATGGCGGCCATGTGGAAGATCGAGCTTGTCTGCGCATCGATGGTGGCGCGCATCAGGGCACCGTCGGCGATGTCGCCCGTGACCACTGTTACGCGCGCATCGTTGAAGTCATGCGCAGCCACCACGTCGACCAATACCAGCTCGCTGATCGTTTGCAACTGGCCCTGGCTGTCCGTCAGCTGGCCTTGCGCCAGCAACTGGCGCGCCAGGCGCTGCCCCAGGAAACCGGCGCCGCCGGTAATGAGTACTTTCATCTTCATGCTCCTTGTTTGTTGTTGTAAGCGGCGAGCCAGCCCAGGCCATCTTCGGTGCGCCCGCGCGGACGGTATTCGCAGCCGATCCAGCCCTCGTAGCCCAGGTCATCCAGCAGCGTGAATAAATACGGGTAATTGACTTCGCCATCGTCCGGTTCATTGCGGGCCGGGACGCTGGCGATCTGCACATGGCCGATGCCATCGAAGTTGTTCCTGAACGTCATGGCGATATCGCCTTCGACGATCTGCGTGTGATAAAAATCCATCTGTACCTTGACGTTGGCCGCACCCGACTCCAGGCGCAGCGCATGGCCCTGCGCCTGCGTGACGAGGAAGTAGCCGGGCATGTCGCGTCCGTTGATCGGTTCGATCAAGAGCTCGATGCCATGCTCGCCCACGGCCCTGGCCGCGTACTGCAGATTGGCCAGGTAGGTGGCGCGGTGCAGGGCAAGGTCGTCGCCTACGGGCAGCAAGCCCGCCATCATGTGCACGCGCGGGGTGCCCAGCGCCAGCGCGTATTCGATGGCGCGCGCCACGCCAGCGCGGAATTCCGCTTCGCGGCCCGGCAGCGAAGCGATGCCCCGCTCACCGGCCGCCCAGTCGCCCGGCGGCAGGTTGAACAGCACGTTCTGCAAGCCGTGCTCGCGCAGCCATCCCGCGACTTCCTGCGGCGCGTAATCGTAAGGGAACAGAAATTCGACGCCCTGGAAACCCGCTTGCGCGGCGGCGGCAAAGCGCTGCGGGAAGGGTACTTCATTGAACATCATGGTCAGGTTGGCGGCAAAGCGAGGCATGCGGTATCTCCTTGGGAATCTTATAGTTCGAGTTTGAACGTGTGCTTCAGGTCGGCGATCTGCGCCGCGTCGAGCGGGCGCGTGGGCACGTCGCGCAGCAGCAGGAACAGCTTGGCCGTCTCTTCCAGTTCCTCGGCCGCATACACGGCCGCTTCCAGGCTCGTGCCAGAGACGACGGGACCGTGATTGGCCAGCAGCACGGCCGAATGCTTGCGCGCCATGGCGCCAATCGCGCCCGCCAGCGCCGGGTCGCCCGGCCGGTGATACGGCACCAGGGGCAAGCGCCCCACCTTCATCACAAAATATGGCGTCAGGGGTGGAATGCAGTCGTCATGGTTCAAGCCGCACATGCACGACACGGCCGCCGAATGCGTCGAGTGCAAATGCACGATGGCACCGGCACTGCCCCGCTCCGCATACATGGCGCGGTGCAGGAATGCCTCTTTTGACGGCGGTGCGCCGCTGATCAAGTTGCCGTCCCAGTCCAGCTTTGACAATTGCGCCGGATCGAGCCGCCCCAGGCTGGCATTCGTTGGCGTAAGCAGCCAGCCGTCGGACAGGCGCACGCTCAGGTTGCCGCTGCTGCCGGCCGTCAAGCCCCGCTCGAACAGCGACTTGCCGAAGTCGACGATCAGCTCGCGCTGGCGCGATTCCGTGGTGCTCATGCCAGCACCTGCCAGGCCTTGCTGAAGAAATCCACCGTGCCGAAATTGCCGGACTTGAGGGCCAGCGCCAACGGCGCCGCGCCATCTTCGCCCAGCGCCGGCAAGGCTTGCGTCCACGGCACGCCGGGATCGATCTCGGGCCCGATGCGCAAACCCGCCACGCCCAGCGCTTTTACTACCGCGCCCGACGTTTCGCCGCCAGCGACGATCAGCTGGCCCACGCCGAGGCGCACCAGCCCCTGCGCGATGGCGGCCAGGGTTTCCTCGACGAGGGCGCCGGCCCGCTCCACGCCCAGTTGCGCCTGCACGGCGCGCACGGCGTCCGGCGTGGCCGTGGCGTAGATCAGCACCGGGCCTTGCGCCAGGTGCGCGCCGGCCCAGGCCAGGGCTTGCTCCACGACGGCGTCGACCACCTCGCCACCGGCCGCCAGCTGCAAAGGGTCGACGTGGAACGATGGCGCCAGTTCGCGCAAGTGCGCCACCTGCTGCTGCGTGGCCACGGAGCAGCTGCCCGAGATCACGGCACGCAAGCCCGTCGGTGGCGGCAAACGTCCCGCCTGGCCCGCAGGCGATGGCGCCAACTGGCCCCGCTGGCGGAAATTCTGTGGCAGTCCCAGGGCGATGCCGGAGCCGCCCGTGATCAGTTTCAGGTCCGCGCAGGCGGCGCCGATGGCTTCCAGGTCGCGGTTCGAGACGGCATCGACGACGGCGAAATGGCAGCCCTGGCCGCGCAAGTCCGTAAATCGCTGGGCGATGGCGGCGGCGCCCTTCTCCACCACGGAGAAATCGGCCAGGCCTACCTTGGCTTGCACCTGCTGCTGCAGCACGCGTACCAGGTTAGAATCCGTCATCGGCGTCAATGGATGGTCGCGCATGCCAGATTCGGCCAGCGGCACGTCGCCGACGAACAGGTTGCCCTTGTAGATGGTGCGGCCGTTGGCGGGGAACGCCGGGCAGGCAATCGTAAAATCCGTGTCGAGCGCCCGCATCAGTGCCTCGGCCACGGGGCCGATATTGCCGCGCGGCGTGGAGTCGAACGTGGAGCAGTACTTGAAGTAAAACTGCCTGCATCCGGCTTGCTGCAGCCAGGCCAGCGCGGCCAGCGATTCAGCCACCGCCTCCTCGGGCGCATTCGTGCGCGACTTGAGGGCGATGACGACGGCGTCGACATCGGCTGGCGGCGGACCTTGCGGCACGCCGATCAGCTGCACCGTGCGCATGCCGGCCTTGACCAGCATGCCGGCCAGGTCGGTGCCACCCGTGAAATCGTCGGCGATACATCCCAGTAGTACGGTCATGATTGTTCCTTTTTATTCAGTTACGCTTTCGCCGGCAGATCGATGCCCGGGAAAGTCTTGATGACGGCCGAGTCGTCCTCGCCGCCAAAGCCTGCCGCCGACGCCTGCATGAACATCTGGTGCGCCGTGGCCGACAGGGGCAGCGGGAACACGCTTTTTTTCGCGTAATCGAGCACGATGCCCAAATCCTTGACGAAGATATTCACGGCCGACAGCGGCGCGTAATCGCCTTTCAAAATATGCGGCACCCGGTTCTGGAACATCCAGGAACTGCCGGCGCTGTTCGAAATGACTTCGTACAGGGCGTCCGGATCGCAGCCCGCGCGCAGGCCCAGCGCCATCGCTTCGGCGGCGGCGGCAATGTGCACGCCGGCCAGCAACTGGTTGATCATCTTGACTTTCGAACCCTGCCCCGGCTGTTCGCCCAGACGGTACAGCTTTGCACAGATGGCGTCGAAAATCCCGGCGCAAGCGTCGAACGCATCGGGCGCGCCGGCCGCCATCACCGACATCTCGCCGGCAGCCGCCTTGGCCGCGCCGCCGGAAATGGGCGCGTCGATGAAGCGCAGCCCCATGGCCGCCAGACGCGCGCCCAGCGCCTCGGCAAACTCGGGCGCCACGGTGGCGCAGGCGATCACCACGCTGCCCGGCGCCAGGCTGGCCGCCGCGCCGTGTTCGCCAAACAGCACGGCCTCCGTCTGCTGCGCATTGACGACAACGATCAGCAAAGCTTGCACCTGCGCCGCCAGCGCGGCGGGAGACTGCGCCGCATGGGCGCCCTGGCCGGCCAGCGTCTGCACGGTTTCCGGACGCACGTCGCAGGCATGCACGTCGAAGCCCGCGCGCAGCAACGATTGCGCGATGCCCATGCCCATGGCGCCCAGGCCGATCACGCCCACTTTTTTGATTGCTACGTTCATCTTCTACTCCAGTTTTATTTGTTCACCAGCTTGGCCGGCACGCGCATGATGATGATGGCGCCAATCACCAGGATGCCGGCCAGCAGGTAGATGGCGATGTCGGTCGACTGTGTCAGGTCCTTGATCGAACCGATCATGTACGGCGCCGCGAAGCCTGCCAGGTTGCCCACCGAGTTGATGGCGGCGATGCCGGCAGCGGCCGAGACGCCACCGAGGAAGGCCGTCGGCAAGCTCCAGAACATGGGCGAGGCGGCGAGGATGCCGCCGGCGGCGATCGTCAGGAAGAAGATGGCCCAGCCCGTGTTGTGGGCGCCGGCCAGCGCGCTGCAGACGATGGCGGCGGCGCCCACCACGAGCGGGATGGCCATGTGCCAGCGGCGTTCGCGGTATTTGTCCGAACTGCGGCCCAGCAGTATCATCGAGGCCACGGCTACCGAGTAGGGGATCGCCGTAAAGAGACCGATATTGAGCACGCCCGTCACGCCGGCCGCCTTGATCAGGCTGGGCAGCCAGAAGGTCAGCGAATACTGGCCCATCACGCAGCAGAAATAGATCAAGGCCATGACCCAGATGCGCGGGTCGGCAAACATGGCGCGGATCGACGGGTGCGAGACCTTGCCCTGCGCTTCCGTGGCGATGCGCTGTTCGAGGATGACTTTTTCATCTTCCGTAAGCCACTTCGCGGCGCGGATGCTGTTATCGAGGTACAGCAGCACGGCCACGCCCATCAGCGCGGCGGGAATCGCTTCGAGCACGAACATCCACTGCCAGCCCGCATAACCGTGCCAGCCGGCGAAGGTTTCCATGATCCAGCCCGACAGGGGGCCGCCGATCAGGCCCGCCACGGGAATGGCGGCCATGAAGGTGCACACCATGCGCGCGCGGCGCTCGGACGGATACCAGTAGGTCAGATACAGGATGATGCCGGGGGAAAAGCCCGCTTCGGCGATGCCGAGCAGGAAGCGCATGACGTAGAACTGGGTTGGCGTGGTGACGAACATGAAGGCGCCCGAGATGATGGCCCAGGTGATCATGATGCGGGCGATCCACACGCGCGCGCCGATCTTGTGCAGCATCACATTGCTGGGCACCTCGAACAGGAAGTAGCCAAGGAAGAACACGCCCGCACCCAGGCCATACACGGTTTCGGAAAACTGCAGGTCGGCCAGCATTTGCAGCTTGGCGAAGCCCACGTTCACACGGTCGAGGTAAGCGACGATGTAGCACAGCATGAGGAAGGGAATGATGCGCCAGGTCACCTTGCGGTAGACGGCGTCATCGATGGTTTTCTGGCTTGCGGCCGCGCCGGCCGGCTGGCCCGGCATTGTCTGTGACACTTCCATGCTTGTCTCCTGATCACTGGGGGATCGACCGTGCCGGGTTTTTATGGTCCACCGGTGGTGGCTGGCAACTTGTCTAAAATTTGTATGGATGTATATTATGTGTGTGTTTTATGTGTGTCAAGCTGTATATTCCATATAATGGCAAGCAGGCAATCCCCATTTGAAAACCGTTAGCGCAAGGATGCACCCGATGGACCGCACGTTCAGCTTCACCCTTCCCCCGCCGGAGCCCGCCGCGGGCAGCTTCACGACCGGCACCCTGGGTGCGCGCGTGGCGGCACGGCTGCGCCAGCAGCTCCACCACGATGGCCTGGCCGGCGGCACGCGTTTGCCGTCGGAGCAAGCCATGGCCAGCCACTTTGGCGTCAGCCGCACGGTGCTGCGCGAAGCCATCGCCCTGCTGCAGGCGGACGGCATCCTCGTCACACGCAAGGGCAGCGGCACGTTCGTCTGCGCGCAGGATGGCGCGAAGGCCGGGGAACGGGGCGATGCGCTGACGGAGCAATCGGTGCAATCGCTGCTGAACCTGATCGAAGTGCGCCAGGGACTGGAAGCGGAAATCGCCGCGCTGGCAGCCGTGCGGCGCACGCCGGGCCAGCTGGCCGACATCGAGCACGCGCTGCGGCGCATCGAGGAAGCCGTGGCGGCCGGCGTCGATGGCGTGGAAGAAGACGTGCGCCTGCACCTGTGCATCGCCGAGGCGACGGGCAACCCTTACTGGCCGAAGTTTGTTGCCATGTTCGCCGACCCGATCCGCTCGGCCGTCAAGGTGACGCGCGCGAATGAAGCGCGGCGCACGGACTTTTCCATCGAAGTGCGGCGCGAACATGAAAAGATCGTGCAGGCGATTGCCGACGGCGACCCGCAGCGGGCGCGCCAGGCGGCCATGGAACACATGCAGCATGCGGCCGAACGCGTGCGCCTGGCCGACCGTGAATTCTGGCGCGGCGACGGCGGCGCGCTGGCCCGCACCCTGGGACGCGATCCCATCATGCAGAAATAAATCCTGGCTCAGGGATAGCTGGGCCGGCGCATGTGGAACAGGCTGTCCGGTCCGATCTCGAAATAATCGGCCGGACCGCCGCCGCGCAATATCGGCGCCGCTGCCGCCGTGTCGTACACGCCATCGGTCAGCAGGTGGCGCGCGATATGTACGCCCACCACTTCCCCCAGCACCAGCCAGCTGCCGACACCAGCGCCATTGACGCCCTGCAGCTCGATGATCTGCGTGCGCCGGCATTCGAAGGACACGGGGCTTTCGGCCACGCGCGGCACATTCACGATGCGCGAGGCGGCCGGCGTCAGGCCGGCCAGCGCGAATTCATCGACCTCGGGCGGCGCCGGCGCGCAGCTGGCATTCATCGCCTCGGCCAGCGGCCGGGTTGCCAGGTTCCACACGAATTCACCCGTCTGCTCGATATTGCGCAAGGTATCCTTGCGGCCGATGCTGGAAAAACCGATCAGCGGCGGGTGGTAATTGAAGGCATTGAAAAAGCTGTACGGCGCCAGGTTGAGCACGCCCTCGCCGCTGCGCGAAGCGATCCAGCCGATGGGCCGCGGCCCCACGATGGCGTTGAAGGGATCATGCGGCAGGCCGTGGCCCTGTGCAGGTTCATAAAAGTGAATGTTGTCGGCCACGCGCGTTCCTGAAGTCCAAGTCAAAGGCGCCCGGGATGGAACGCCTGGAGCGACAGCTTACTGGATTTGCCGCTACCGTGTTGCCAGCCCGCCGCCAGGTGCGCTCGCGCACGCAGCACCACAATTGTGTAGCACACGGCCCTTGGCCTCGCTTATGATGGCACAACTCAACCATTATCATTCCGCTACCGCCCATGCATACACTCACGCTGCACCAGAAAGTGTTCTTGCTCCTCCTGAGCATCGTCACCATCGGCTTCGGCTGGATACTGGCGCCGTATGCGGGCGCCATCTTCTGGGGCGTCATCCTGGCGATCCTGTTCGCGCCCGTGTACCGCTGGCTGCTGCGGAAAACCAGGGGCCGTGCCGGCCTGGCGTCGCTGCTGACCTTGCTGCTCATCGTCGTCATCGTGATCCTGCCGCTGTCGCTCATTTCCGTGTCGCTGGTGAACCAGGCGGCCAGCGTCGTGGAAATGGTGCGTTCGGGCGAAATCACGGTCGCCATGTTCTTCGATAAAATCATGGCAGTGCTGCCGCAATGGCTGATCAACTTGCTCGAGCGCTTCCACCTGTCCAGCCTGGCCAGCCTGCAGGACAAGCTGGCCGAGGGCGCCACGCAGGTGAGCCAGGTGGTGGCCGTGAAAGCCATCAATGTGGGCCTGTACACGTTTGAATTCCTCACCAGCCTGTGCATCATGCTGTACCTGCTGTTTTTCCTCATGCGCGATGGCTCCGCCCTGTCAGCCCGTATCAAGGGCGCCGTGCCGCTGAGCCGCAAATACAAGCAGCGCCTGTTCACCAATTTCACCACGGTGATCCGCGCCACGGTGAAAGGCAACATCCTCGTGGCGATCGCCCAGGGCGCCCTCGGCGGCCTGGCGTTCTGGTTCCTGGACGTGCCCGCACCCCTGCTGTGGGCCGTGCTGATGGCCTTCCTGTCGCTGCTGCCGGCCGTCGGCGCCGCCCTCGTCTGGGCGCCCGTGGCCGTCTACTTCCTGGCCACGGGCGCCATCTGGCAAGGCGCAGGCCTGGCCGCCTTCGGCGTCTTCGTCATCGGCCTAGTCGACAACGTGCTGCGCCCCATCCTGGTCGGCAAGGACACCAAGATGCCCGACTACGTGGTGCTGCTGTCGACCGTGGGCGGCATGGCCCTGTTTGGCCTGAACGGCTTCGTCATCGGCCCCGTGGTGGCGGCCCTGTTCATCGCCTCGTGGGATCTGTTCGTCTCGGCCAGCGAATTCCAGGCCGAGGATTGAGGCGTGGCAATCGGGAGCGTCAGCGTCCCATCCTGCAAAAATAATGGCGACGGAACCCGGCTTGCCGGCGGCGCCCCTTGCGCTTCCCGAAACAGGCTGGAACAGCACGGCGGCAGAGTGTCCGCCTGCGCTGGCCAGCCTCGGCAACTATCCACATGAGACCGGATTTCATATCGACTATCATGTTGCAATAGTGCGCATTTAGCAACAAATGCGAAAATATAGCTTTTGACGCAGTGGGCGCCGCGGCGTAGTGTCGGTCCTCCCGACAACCACGTAATGAGGAGCCTCCCATGGCAAATCCACTGTGCTTAATGATGCCGGCGCTACCCGGCACCAATCCGACCGCCATCGCCGCAACATTGGTGGAATTCCAGGCAAAGATCAATGCCGCCCTCACCGAGATCGGTACCGTGCACTTTGCCCGCTTCACCCTGCTGGACCGCTCCCAGCCCAATCTGCTGCCCAACATTCAATCGGCAGGCACTTCCGATAGCCTGATCATCGGCGTGATCACCGAGTATGACGGCAACTTCAACGACTACATCGAAGATTTCGTGGGCAAACTGGGCGAGGTGTTCGACGCGCTGCTGCAATTTGTCGTGGGCGGCAAGGCGCTGATTCCTGTTGCCAACCATGTGGCCGCATTTGAAGCCTTCATCACGGCCAACGACGCCGCGCAGCACGTGCCCAATAACGGCCTGTATAGCGCCTATCCACAGACCGTCCAGAAAATCATCGCCGCATTCCGAACCTGAGCCGAAAGCCACGCCGGGGCTGCGCAAGCGGCCCCACCACCCTGCCAGCCACCACCCCAGCCCCCGGAGACAGCATGGCCGATTCCACCATCGATTACGACGACGTGCAAGGCACGATCCTGCGCGGCTACCGCGTCAACCTGGCGCGCCATTTCATCTTCAGCATCACGGATGCGGCGCAGGCACGGCGCACCATCGCGGCTCTGCTCGACGGCAGCGACGGCTTGCCGTCCATTACCACCGCGCGGCACATCCACCCCAAGCCGCCCTGCTTCCTGAATCTCAGCTTTACCGCTCCCGGCCTGTCGGCGCTGGGCGTTGCCGCGACCGACCTGACCACCTTTGACCAGGCATTTCAACGGGGCGCGGCCGATCCGGCCAGCGTCACTGCCGTGGGCGACGTAGGCGACAGCGCCCCCGAGCACTGGCTCGGCAACCTGGGGCCGGCTACCCAGCATGGCCAGGTGCATGCGCTGCTGAGCCTGTGGGTCAGCGAATCGACGGAAGTGCTACAGGCGACCTCGGCCACACTACGCCGCGCCTTTGCCGCGGGCTGGCGCGAACTGTATGCGCATGACGGCGTGGCCCTGCCAGACAACCGCGTGCATTTCGGCTACCGCGACAGCATCGCCCAGCCCGACGTCGATGGCGCCCCGCAGCGCAAGCGCGAACACGACCCTGACCCGCTCAACAGCGTGAAGACGGGGGAATTCCTGCTCGGCTATCCGAATGAAAACGGCGGCACCTACCAGGTGCAGCCGCCGCAGCTATCCACCAATGGCAGTTATGCCGCCTTCCGCATCCTGGAGCAGGACTTGCCCCTGTTCGACAGCATCCTGAGCCAGGGCGCGGCCAGTTCAGGACTCACGACCGAAATGGTGGCCGCCAAGATGTGCGGGCGCTGGCGCAACGGCAATCCGCTCGTGCTCAGGCCGGACGAGGCCGGGCCCGTGCTGCCAGACGCCAGCCTGAACCGCTTTCACTATGTCGATGGACAGCCGGACCTCGATGACACGCTGGGCCTGAAATGCCCGATCGGCGCGCACATCCGGCGCAATAATCCGCGCGACGAAGCCGTCGTGGGCGCCTCCGCCCGCCACCACCGCATCGTGCGGCGCGCCATGCCCTACGGCAGCGAATATGATCCGGCAGCGCCCATCGCAGAGCGGCGCGGCCTGGTCGGCTATTTCATCAATGCCAGCTTGCGCAATCAGTTCGAATTCCTGATGAAGCAATGGAACAATGACGATGCCTTCGTCAAATCGGCCGTCGGCCCGGCCGGTCCCAAGGCGGGCGATGCCACGTTCAACATCAGCGGCCAGGACGTATTCCTGGGCATCAACGACCCCGCCGTCAGTTCCTTCACCTTGCCCGGCGTGGGCGCCAAGGGAAGCGGCAATACCGAACTGCAGCATTTCTCGCGCAGTGTCATCACGCGTGGCGGCGTGTATTGCTTCTTCCCCAGCATCACGGGATTGCGCTACCTGGCGAACCTCGGCTAGGCGGGCGCGCCACGAAGGCAAGCGGGAACGGCGCGGACCGCTTGCATTGATCCTGTCATTGCACTATCGTTGGCACACGCGCGTGTTGCCAACCTTTCACAATGACAGGAGTTCCCACCGTGTCGCTGATACTCTACGGCCATCCCTTTTCCTCGTACACGCAGAAGGTGCTCATCGCGCTGTACGAGAACGCCATCCCGTTCTCCTTCCGCTGCCTGGCGCCGGACATGCCGCAGCACCTGCAGCAATGGCTGGAACGCTGGCCGCTGCGCAAGTTTCCGCTGCTGGTGGACGGCGAGCGCAACGTCGCCGAGACCAGCATCATCATCGAATACCTGCAACTGGCCCATCCCGGCCCGCTGCGCCTGCTGCCGGACGATCCGATGCAGGCGCTGGACGTGCGTTTTCTCGACCGCTATTTCGACCTGCATGTCATGACACCCGTGCAGCATGCCGTCGGCGCCGCCCTGACCGGCGACCCGGTGAAGACAAGGGAAGGCCGCGCGTTTGCCGGCGAAAAGCTGGACCTCGCCTACGCCTGGCTGGAAGAGCGCCTGGCCGGCAAGACGTGGGCCGCCGGCGACCACTTCAGCCTGGCCGACTGCGCCGCCGCCCCCGCGCTGTTCTATGCGGATTGGACCCAGCCGATTCCCGCAACGCTGCCCCTGCTGCGCGCCTACCGCGCGCGCCTGCTGGCCCGCCCATCGTTCTCCCGCGCGGTGGAAGAAGCGCGCCCATACCGCCACCTCTTCCCCCTGGGCGCACCGCAGCGCGACTGAGCTTGTTCAGTAAACCTGTTCAGGCAAACACGGGGCGGAAAAAACTGCGCTCGTAGCTGACGATGCAGCGCGTCTCCTCGGCGTAGCGGAAGGCGGCCTGGCATTCGGCGTCCTGTATCGAGTCGCTGCGGTACTGCTCGTACAGGGCCAGGCTGGGGAACGAGAACATGGCCAGCGCCACGTTGCTGGCGCCTTCGGAGGGTAAAAAGTAGCCGTGGTGCTGGCCGCCGAAACGTTCGACCAGCGGTATCCACAGCTTGCCGTAGGTTTCGAATTCCTTCAGTTTGTACGGATCGATGATGTAGCGCAGGTAGCAGGTGATCATGAGTCTTCCTTTTGTAACTTCAGTTCCATCAGCATGCCCGCTTCCCAGGAGCCGATGGCGGCCAGTGGCGTGCCAGGCAAGAAGTCCAGCGCGCAAGGATAGGCAACGGCGTGTTCGGCAAGCACGCCGAGTCCCGGCCAGGCGTAAAACAGCAGCTTGCCCTTGCCGATGCGCCCCAGCGCACTGCCGTCGGGCAGCCAGCGCAAGGCGTCGCCCGTGCCGCCGCCCGCCTCCACGGCCACCGTGGCCAGCCGGCGGCCATCGTCCAGCGCATGCACGGACAGTGACTCTTGGCCGTCAGCGTAATGCAGCACTGCCAGGAGCATGCCATCGGGCGACGGCGCGCACGACGCCAGCTTCGGCAGCGACAGCACCACGCGGCCGGCGCCCGCCTGCAGCGGCCAGTCCCACACGCTGCAATAGTCGGGCGGCTGCACTTGCCCCTCTTCCACCGATTTGACGCCATGCAGGAGCAGCAAACGCCGGCCGCCATCGATAGCCCACATGCCGCGCAGCATCTCGCCCGGGTGCGCTTGCGTGAAAAGCGCCTCGCCCGTCTGCGCGTCGCGCACCCGCAGGCGGCCATCCCAGCCGCCATCGACCAGATACCGGCCGCACGGCGACCACGCGGGGCCGCAGCCTTCGCCATCCTTCCTGTTCTGGAAATTGAACAGCAATTGTCCCGCATTGGCATCCACCACGGCCAGCTGGCCCGTCGTGCTCTTGATGGCGAGCCGGCTGCCGTCGGGCGAGAAGGCCATGCCCGACATGTGCGCGATGAATTTGCCGCGCCACAGTTTCTGTCGTGCCGGTACGTCCCACAGCACCAGGTCGCGCCCCAGCACGGCCAGGCGCGTGCCATCGGGTGAAAACTGCACGCCGTAGCTGCAGCCCAGCTTCATGGGCTTGCGCGTCGCCGTCACGGGCGCGCCAGCCGGTACACGACGCAATCGAGGTCGTAATGGCGCCCCATGCCCACGTATTGCATGCCCAGGCGCGTCATGACCTTGATCGAGGCGGCATTGTCCGGGTGGGCCACGGCCACCACTGCGGGCGCGCCGACGACGTCAAACGCGTGCGCGACGATGGCGGCAGCCGCCTCGCTGGCATAGCCCTGGCCCCAGCCTGTACGCGCCAGGCGCCAGCCGATTTCATGCGGTTTAGTCTTGTCGCCATCGAGATGCTGCAGGCAGGCCATGCCCACCATCTCGCCATCATCGAGGCGTATCAGCGCCCACCACGAATAGCCCCACTCGGCCCAGCGGCCCGTGATGCGCGTGACGGCCGCGCGCGTATTTTCTTCCGTCTCGGGCTGGCCCGCATTCAGATAGGTCATCACCTCGGGATCCGTGTTGAGGGTGCGCATGCGCTCGTAGTGCTGCTCGGTGATCGGTTCAAGGCGCAGGCGCGCCGTCGTCAGTATGGTCATGGCATTTCCTTGGACGAAAAAAAAGACGATACACGATCGTCTTTTTTTTGCAAGCGCACACGCGATTACTTGCCTGCTTCGCCCTTCTTGATCCACGCCGCCAGCTGGTGCGGACGCAGGCCGTCGTAGTCTTCGAACGGCTGGTGGATCCACGGATTGTGCGGCAGTTCGTCCAGGAAGTAGTCAGGACGCACGACGGAGCAGCCTTTCAGCCAGATCACGGCCGATTTGACTTCGGTCACGTCAGGGAAGTTTTCCTTCAGGTGACGCGTGACCTTGTCCAGGGTGACGCCGGAATCGGCCAGGTCGTCGACCAGCAGGATGCGGCCAGCCAGCGGGCCCTTGGTCATGGTCATGTACTTGGCGATATCGAGGTCGCCGCGCACCGTGCCCGCGTCTTCGCGGTAGGAGCTGGTCGACAGGATGGCCAACGGCAAATCAAAAATGCGCGAGAACACGTCGCCAGGACGCACTCCGCCGCGCGCCAGGCACAATACCTGGTCGAATTTCCAGCCCGATTCGTAGACCTTGAGCGCCAGGCGCTCGATCAGGCGGTGGTATTCTTCCCAGTTGACCCAGAGATGTTGATCGTTCGATTGTGGGGTAGTCATGATAGTGGAATCTTATTATTAGCGTGATTAAAAAAATCCGCCTTGCGGCGGATTGTGTCCAGCAGCTTACTCGAATGGGTGGCGCAGCACGATCGTTTCTTCACGATCCGGACCGGTCGAAACCATGTCCACCGGCACGCCGACCAGTTCTTCGATGCGCTTGATGTAAGCGCGCGCCGTTGCCGGCAGGGCCGCCAGCGATTTCGCGCCGACCGTGCTTTCCGTCCAGCCTGGCATCTCTTCGTACACCGGTACGCAACGGGCGGCTTCTTCGGCGCCCGATGGGAAGATGTCCGTGGCCACGCCGTCGATGGTGTAGCCGGTGCACAGTTTCAGCGTTTCGATACCATCCAGTACGTCCAGCTTGGTCAGGCACATGCCCGTCACGCCGTTGATCTGTACGGAGCGGCGCAGCAAGGCAGCGTCGAACCAGCCGCAGCGGCGGGCGCGGCCCGTCACGGTGCCGAATTCATGGCCGACTTGCGCCAGGTGGTGGCCGACGCCCGCATCCGTTGGCAGTTCCGACGGGAACGGGCCGGAGCCGACGCGCGTCGTGTACGCCTTGGTGATGCCCAGGATGTAGTGCAGCATGCCAGGACCGACGCCCGAACCGGCGGCGGCATTGCCGGCCACGCAGTTCGACGAGGTGACGAACGGATAGGTGCCGTGGTCGACGTCGAGCAGGGAACCCTGTGCGCCTTCGAACAGCAGGTTCGCGCCAGCCTTGTGCGCCTTGTACAGCGCGCTCGACACGTCGGTGACCATTGGGCGCAGGCGCGGCACATAGGCCAACGCGTCGTCGAGGGTCTTCTGGTAATCGATGCGCGGAGCTTTCAGGTAGTGCTCCAGCACGAAGTTGTGGTAATCGAGGTTTTCCGCCAGTTTTTCAGCGAAACGGCTCTCGTTCAGCAGGTCGGCGACGCGGATGGCGCGGCGCGCCACCTTGTCTTCGTAGGCCGGGCCGATGCCCTTGCCGGTGGTGCCGATCTTGGCCGCGCCGCGCGCAGCTTCACGCGCCAGGTCGAGTGCTGAGTGGTAAGGCAGGATCACCGGTGCGGCGTCCGACACTTTCAGGCGCGAGGCGACTTCGACGCCGACGGCTTCCAGCTTGTCGATTTCGCGCAGCACGTCCGGCACGGAAACGACCACGCCGTTACCGATGTAGCAGGCGACGCCTGGACGCATGATGCCCGACGGGATCAGCTGCAGCGCGGTTTTCACGCCACCGATGACCAGCGTGTGGCCTGCATTGTGGCCGCCCTGGAAGCGCACCACACCTTGGGCGTGATCGGTCAACCAATCGACGATCTTGCCTTTACCTTCATCGCCCCATTGGGTGCCGATGACAACAACGTTCTTTGCCATAATTTTCTTTGACATCACTCAACCTAAGTTTTTAAGAATCCAGCTACTACCATTATCGGCAAGTACCAGCACGCGATCGCACTCGAACTCGTCTTGTTCATTACTGTGACCCGGCATACTCTGGATCACGACCTCGCCCGCCTTGCGCAACTCGGCGATTTTTTCCTTCAATTCTGGCGCGCTGCCCCACGGCGCGCGGATCGAATGCTTCCGTTCCGCGGTCGGCAACAGGCGCGCCAGTTCGCGCAAATCGAGCGAGAAGCCGGTCGCGGGACGAGCCCGGCCGAACGCTTCGCCGACGTGGTCATAACGGCCGCCGCGCGCAACCGCGTTCGGCAAGCCAGGTACATACAGCGCAAACATCGCGCCACTTTCATATTGGTAGCCGCGCAGGTCGGCCAGGTCGATCGCCACTTCGGCGCGGCCCAGCGCGGATCCTGCCAGCGCGGCCAGTTCGGCCAGCGCCTTGAGCACGCCCGGCAGCGGCGGCAGCACTTCGCGCGCACGCGCCAGCACGTCGATGTCGCCGTACAGGTTCGGCAAGGCCAGCAGCGCATCGCGCGTCACGGCGTCATAGCCGGCCGTGAGAGCGCGCAGGCCCGGCGCATCTTTCGCGCGCAGCAGGGCGTACAGCGCAGCTTCGTCGCGCTCGGCATTGGCGTCTTGCGCAATGATAGCGCGCAACAGGCCGACGTGCGACAAATCCAGGCGTACCGCGTCGAATCCGGCCAGTGCCAGCGAAGCGAGCGCCAGTTCCTGGATCTCGGCATCCGCTTCCAGGCCGGCGTGGCCATAGATTTCGGCGCCGATCTGCAGCGGCTCGCGGGTGGCGTGCAGGCCCGACGGACGGGTATGCAGCACGCTGCCGGCGTAGCACAGGCGGGTGACGGTGGCACGGTTGAGCAGGTGCGCGTCGATGCGCGCCACTTGCGTCGTCATGTCGGCGCGCAGGCCGAGCATGCGGCCCGACAGCTGGTCGACCAGTTTGAACGTGCGCAGGTCGGTATCCTTGCCAGCGCCAGTCATCAGCGATTCCAGATACTCGAGCAGCGGCGGCATCACCAGTTCATATCCGTACAGACGGAAATTATCCAGCATGAGGCGGCGCAGCTCTTCGATCTTGCGCGCTTCCGACGGCAGAACATCGGCAATATTTTCGGGCAAAAGCCAATTCGGCATGAGGGAGCGAGATACGGAAGAAAGTTGAAAAAATGCATCATGCGAGGCAGCGGCAGGCGCGCCAGGCAAGAGGCCGAACCTGATATTTTACGCGAAAACACGGGCCTTTAGGGATAAGTTGTCCGAAACGCTGCCGCACAGCCCTAAAAACACCGCATTTTACGCCTTCCCGCAACAGCGTGCCGGGCACAAAAAAACGGGGCCGGCATTGATGCCGGCCCCGCTGCTGCCGCACCCGTCCTTGCGGCCGGGCGCAGTCTGGATACTGCCTTACTTCTTGGCCGAACCGGCTGCGCCGCCGCCCTTGAAGTACTTGAAGAATTCCGAACTCGGATCGACCACCATCACGTCGCCCTTGTCCTTGAACGTGGCGCGGTAGGCTTCCAGGCTACGGTAAAACTTGTAGAACTCCGGATTCCTGCCAAACGCTTCCGCATAGATCTGCGATGCCTTGGCATCGCCCTCGCCGCGGATCTTCTCGGCTTCGCGATACGCTTCGGCCAGGATCACCGTGCGCTGCTTGTCGGCGTCGGCGCGGATTTTCTCGGAGTCGGCCGAACCGGTCGAACGCAGCTCATTGGCCACGCGCACGCGCTCGGACTTCATGCGCTCGTACACGGAGTTGTTGATCTGCTCGACGTAGTCGACGCGTTTCAGGCGCACGTCGACGATTTCCACGCCGATGGCCTTGGCTTCCGCCGAGACCTTCGCCAGGATCGCTTCCATCACCTTGCCGCGCTGGCCCGAGATCACTTCGCGCACGGTGCGCTTGGTGATTTCATCGTTCAGCGCTGCCTTGACGATTTGCGACATGCGGTTGCGGGCCGGCTTTTCATCGCCGCCAAAGCTGCGGAAATACAGCCGCGGGTCGGCGATGCGCCACTTCACATACGCGTCGACGAGGATGTTCTTCTTTTCGGCCGTGATGAAGCGTTCCGGTTCCGGCGTATCCAGGGTCAGGATGCGCTTGTCCAGGTACAGCACGTTCTGGAACGGCGGCGGCAGCTTGAAATACAGGCCCGGCGTGCTGATGACTTCCTTGACTTCACCGAGGGCGAAGACGACCGCATACTTACGCTGGTCGACCACGAACACGGTCGAGGACAAGAGCATGATCGCGATAAAGCCCGCGATCAGGGCGGCTACGATACGGTTCATTAGCGGCTCTCCCGTTCACGCGAAGAGCGGCTGTCGCGGCGCGTATTGACTTCTACTGTCGGCATGGCTTCCTGTGGCAAAACGGTGTTGGCTGCGGGTGTCGCGGCAGCACGGGCGGCGGCAGCGGCGGCATCGGTGGCAGCCGTCTGGGCGATCAGCTTGTCGAGCGGCAGGTACAGCAGATTGCTGCCCGTCTTCGCGTCAACCATGACCTTGCTGGCACTGCTGAACACTTGCTGCATCGTTTCGAGGTACATGCGGTCGCGCGTGACAACCGGCGCCTTCTGGTACTCGACCAGCACCTGCTTGAAGCGCGAAGCATTACCGGCGGCGTTCTCGGTCACCATCGCGCTGTACGCGGCCGCTTCCTCCATCAGGCGGAATGCGGCGCCGCGGGCTTTTGGAATGACGTCGTTGGCGTAAGCCTGGCCTTCATTCTTCTGGCGCTCGCGGTCCTGGCCTGCCTTGACGGCATCGTCAAAGGCGGCTTGCACCTGCTCCGGCGGCTGCACGGCCTGCATCGTCACGTTGGTGATGACGGCGCCGACCTTGTAGCGGTCGAGAATCTGCTGCATCAGCTGCTGCGTATCGTACGCCACCTTTTCGCGGCCCTCGTACAGCACGAAGTCCATCTTGCTGCGGCCGACGACTTCGCGGATCGCCGTTTCGGCGACCTGGCGCAGGGTGTCTTCCTGGTCGCGCGTGTTGAACAGCCACGCCACGGGATCTTTCAGGGTGTATTGCACCGCGAACTGGATATCGATGATGTTTTCATCGTCCGTCAGCATCAGCGACTCGCTGGCCTGCTTGTTGCGCAGCGACTGGCGGTAACCCACTTCCACCGTGCGCACCTGCGACACGTTGACGGTTTCGTCGGTCTGGAACGGGTACGGCCAGCGCCAGTTGAAACCGGCCGGCGTGGTGTGGCTGTACTTGCCGAACGTGAGCACGACGCCGTTCTGGCCCTCTTGCACGATGAAGGCGCCGCTGGCGAGCCAGATGAAGACGGCGATCACGCCGACCACGCCGGCGGTGATGCCGGCGCCCTTCATGTCGGGACGCGGGCCACCGCCGCCACCGTTGTTATTGCCGCCGTTGTCGGGACGGTTCTTCTGTCCGAAAAAGGCGTTCAGGCGCTGATTGAAATCGCGCCACAACTGATCGAGGTCCGGCGGACCTTCGCCGGGCTTTTTGCCTTCTTGGGCTTTCTTGCCGTCGTCCTTGCGATTGCCCCAGCGGGGATCGTTCAGGGACAACTTCAAGCCTGTTTTTTTGAGTAGGGAGACAAGCATAACTATCGTGTTCCGACTTGGGAGTGGGTGGAAATCCTATCGTCCTCGCCAGGCTCTTCGTCCTGGTCCGGGGCGGCGCCATCGTGCTGGTCGTACTGACCGTCAAACTGATCTTCCTGCGGTGCTTCATCGTTCTGGTACAGGTGGGCCGAACCGGGCGCCTTCCTGGCCATCTCGACTATCGCATCGCGCAGCAGGTCGAGCCCGCTGCCCTTCTGCGCACTGACGAACACGCGACTGATCGTAGCATATTCGTCGCGCTCCACCGAAGGCTCCAGCCCGGCCGCATCGATCTTGTTCCACACGAGGATTTGCGGAATATGATCGGCGCCGATCTCTTTCAAGACCAGGTTGACCTGCTCGATCTGTTCCATGCGCACCGGCGACGCGGCGTCGACGACATGCAGCAGCAAATCGGCATGGATGGTTTCTTCAAGCGTGGCGCGGAATGCCGCCACCAGCTGGTGCGGCAGTTCGCGCACGAAGCCGACCGTGTCGGAGATCACCACGTTACCCACTTCCTGGCCCAGGTAAACCCGGCGCGAGGTGGTGTCGAGGGTGGCGAACAACTGGTCGGCGACATACACGCCGGCCTTGGTCACGGCATTGAACAGGGTCGACTTGCCGGCATTGGTATAGCCGACCAGGGACACCGAGAATGTGTGATTGCGGCCGCGCGCGCGGCGCTGCGTTTCGCGCTGCTTGTGCAGCTTTTCCAGACGGGCGCGCAAGGCCTTGACGCGGTCGCCGATCAGCCGGCGGTCGGTCTCGAGCTGCGTCTCGCCGGGACCGCGCAAGCCGATACCGCCCTTTTGCCGCTCAAGGTGGGTCCAGCCGCGGATCAGGCGCGTGGCCAGATGCTGCAGCTGGGCCAGCTCGACTTGCAGCTTGCCCTCGTGGCTCTTGGCGCGTTGCGCGAAGATGTCGAGGATCAGGCTGGTACGGTCGAGCACGCGCACATTCAGGCGCTTTTCCAGATTGCGCTGCTGGGCAGGTGAGAGGGCATGGTTGAAAATGACGATTTCCAGGCCATCGTTGACGACGACGTCGCCAATTTCATCGGCCTTGCCGCTGCCGACGAAATACGCGGAATCGGGACTGGATCGCTTGGCCGTGATGGTGGAAATCGGGTCCGCGCCAGCCGAACGCGACAACAGCATGAGTTCCTCCATGCTGGCGGCGAAGTCGCTGTGACCGAAGTCAACCCCGACTAGTGCCGCGCGCATGATGGCATCTGATGAGTTGCGGCGGACGCCGACGCCGATGCAAACGCATCAGCGCCGCTGGCGCGGACGGGGGCGATAGAGGGTGAAAGGCGCTGGGCCGTCAAGCTCAACGCTTTACTCCGCTTCAGATTCAATATTGAGATTGACAGCACGGGCCGGCACCACTGTCGAGATGGCATGCTTGTACACCATCTGTGTCACCGTATTGCGCAGCAATACGACATATTGATCGAACGATTCGATATGGCCCTGCAATTTAATGCCATTGACCAGGTAAATCGAGACAGGAACATGCTCTTTGCGTAATGCATTGAGGAATGGGTCTTGTAACAGTTGCCCTTTGTTGCTCATAACAGCTCCGTTGTTTATGTTGTTGTGTAAGAATTGGAGGCGACTCGCTTGATTTCAAGTGCTCTCACACCTTCCAAAGAAAGAAAGATGCGTCATAGCTACTGTAACCTGTTTTCGCGATCGCTGTCGCGCATGGCGCATTAACACTTTATTATTCTCGTGCAAAAGCCATTGAATTGGCTGTCGGCGCCGCATTATCTCTGCGGCGCCTTAATATGCACTTAATTCAGCATTTAAATCATTACTTGCTTGGCGTGCGTGCAAACGGGTTTTTACCCGTGCGCAGTTCGATGCGCAGCGGCGTGCCGACCAACGCAAACGTATCGCGGAAATGTTTTTCCAGATAGCGTTTGTAAGGATCGCCAACGGCGTCGAGCGCATTGCCGTGAATAACGATCACAGGCGGGTTCATGCCGCCCTGGTGAGCGTAGCGCAACTTCGGACGAATCGACCCCTTCCGGCGCGGCTCCTGCTTCTCCACGGCCTCGATCAGGGCACGCGTCAGCTTCGGTGTCGACAGGTCGCACATGGCGGCCGCATACGCGGCGTTGAGCGACTTCATCAGCGGACCGATATTGGTGCCCTTCAGCGCCGAAATGAAATGCATCTGCGCGAACGACAGGAAATCGAGCTTGCGGTCGATATCGATCTTGATTTCATCGCGCTCGTGCGATTGCAAGCCATCCCATTTATTCACGGCCACCACCAGCGCGCGGCCCGATTCCAGGATAAAGCCGGCGATATGCGCGTCCTGTTCCGAGATATCCTGCTGCGCGTCGAGCATCAGCACGACCACGTTGGCTTCGGAAATCGACTGCAGCGTTTTCACCACCGAGAATTTCTCGATCGCTTCAAACACCTTGCCTCGGCGGCGGATACCGGCCGTGTCGATCAAGGTGTATTGCTGGCCATCGCGCTCGAACGGGATTTCGATCGAATCGCGCGTCGTGCCCGGCATGTCGAAGGCGATCACGCGCTCTTCGCCCAGCAGCGTGTTGATCAAGGTCGACTTGCCCACGTTCGGACGGCCGACGAGGGCGATCTTGATGCCGCGGTCGGTCTTTTCCAGCTCTTCAGGCTCATCCGGACGCTGAGCGAACGCCAGGTCCAGCATCACTTCGACGAGGTCGTTGACGCCATCGCCGTGCGCCGACGAGATCGCATACGGATCGCCCATGCCCAATTCATAGAATTCGGACACGACGGCCGTGTAGCGCATGCCTTCGCTTTTGTTAACCACCAGCAAGACCGGGCGGCCGCTCTTGCGCAGGAAGTCAACGATGGTCTTGTCATGCGGGGTCAGGCCCTGACGGCCGTCCACGATGAACACCACCACGTCGGCCTCGGCCACGGCCTGCTTGGTCTGCAGTGCCATCTGGTGCATGATGCCTTCCTTGGCGACGGGTTCGAAACCACCCGTATCGATGACCAGGAAGGGACGTTCGCCGACACGGCCTTCGCCATAGTGACGATCGCGCGTCAACCCAGGCAAATCCGCCACCAGCGCATCGCGCGAGCGGGTCAGACGATTGAATAAAGTCGATTTCCCAACATTGGGTCGACCTACTAGTGCAATTACCGGCTTCATTGTATTACTCGACCGCGAGAGCGGTCACTGTCCCTGATTGGGTTTGAAAAATCAAATTCGAACCGGCAACAACGGGAGCCGAAACAATCGGGCTACCGTCGGTGCTGACACGACCTATTAATGCGCCATCTTCCCGTGACAGGAAGTGGATGTAACCTTGATAGTCACCGACGGCAACGCTGCGGCCGTAGGAGGCCGGCGTCGACAGGCGGCGGCGCGCCAGCGTCTCATTCTTCCAGGCGCTCTGGCCGCCTTCGCGGCTGAACGCCACGACGGCGCCCTGGGCGTCGGCAACAAACACGAAACGCTGGTCGACGGCCACGCCCACATCGGACGAGATCGGCTTGGTCCAGCGCGGCACGCCCGTGGCGGCATCGAAGCAGCCCGCCTTGCCCTGGTACGTGACGGCGCACACTTCGCCTTCGAATACCACCGGTGCGCCGGCGATATCGGAAACGCGTTCCAGTTCGGTGGCGCCGCGCGGTTCGCTGACGACGATCTCCCAGCGTACCACACCGGTGGCCGCCGTCAGAGCCAGCAGCTTGCCGCCTGGCTGGGCCACGTAGATGTTCGCGCCGCCCAGCACCATGCCCGGCGCATTGCGCAAGGTCAAGGCCGGCGTGGCGCGCTGCACCGTCCACTTGCGTTCGCCCGTCTTGGCGTCGAAGCCGACGATGCGGTTGTCCACGCTGCGCACCGCCACCACGCCCTGCCCTACGACGGGCGCCGTCAATACTTCGCTGGACGCCTGCGCCTTCCACAGCTGCTTGCCGTCGGCATCGAACGCCAGCACGGCGCCCTTGGCGGCGCCCACGGCCACCAGCGTGCCATCGCTGCCGGCGCTGGACGTGATGTCGCTGCCGGCCTTGACGCGCCACGTCTCACGGCCGCTGGCCGCGTCCAGGCGCGCCAGCGCGCCATCGGCGCTGACCACGTACAGGCTGTTGCCGGCCAGCGCAGGCGTGAAGGCGTAGACGCCGGCCTTGCCGATCGAATACTTCCAGGCGTCGCGCACGGCGATGCTCGATTTTAACTCGACCAGCTTGGCCGGTTCGACTTTCGGATCTTTCGAGGCGAACGGATTCCAGGACGAGCAACCGGCCATCAGGGCCAACAGACTTGCAGCTACCAGCTTTTCAGTGACACGCATAAGTGTTATCCAACCTTTTTCTTGTACTTGTAAGGGCGAGGCAGGCGGCGCACAACGCCGCCCGGCCACGCCATCAGTGTTCCTGTCAGGCGGCAGCCTTGTCAGCCTTGGCCTTGTCTTCCGGTACCGTACCGCCAATCGCTTCCAGCTTGACCTGGATCAATTGACGGCCTGGATTGTTCTTGTCCGTCGCGGCCAGTGCGGCCTGGTAAGCCGTGCGCGCATCGGCCAGCTTGTTTTGCGCCACCAGGATGTCGCCCTTGCGGTCAGCCACGGCGCCGGCAAATTGCGCCACGGAAGCCGTTGCCAGCACTTTCAGCGCTTCATCGTAGGCTTTTTCATCCAGCAGGACGCCGGCCAGGCGCAGCTTGGCGATGGCCTTGTACTCTTCCGTGCCGTGCTCGGCAACCCATTGCAGCTGGGTCTTGGCCGTTTTCAGGTCATTCGCGTCAAACGCCACCTTGGCCGCGGCCAGGGCGCTCATCTGCGCATACGCCGTGCCGCTGAAACGCGATTGCATGTCGCCAGCCGCGCGCATCACCTTGGCGGTGTCCTTGGCGGCGATGGCGTTTTGCAGTTCGTCGTACAGCTGGCCCGCTTGCGCAGCCTGCGTGCGCTGGTAGTATTGCCAGCCAGCCCAGCCGCTGTAGCCTGCCAGCGCCACGATCAGGACCCAGGAGGTCAGATTGCCATTGCGCTGCCACCAGGCCTTGAGGGTTGCCAGTTGTTCTTGTTCTTCGTGATCGTATGCCATGGGTCGTCAGTTTTAATGAGTAGTTGATCGAGGGTAGTACGGTCTTGCTGAAATCAATGGTGGTGATGCACGTGGCCGCCAGGGCCGTGGTCATGGCCGCAATCGTGGTCACCGATGATCTGGTCCACCACGTAGTCGACGACATCGTCGAACGGCACCGTGTTCTGCTGCGCGCCTGCATCGGCTTCGCGCATGGCTTTCACCGTAGCGACGTTATTGGCGATTTCATCGTCGCCCATGATCACGGCAAACGCCGCGCCGCTGGCGTCGGCCTTTTTCATCTGCGTCTTGAAGCTGCCGCCGCCGTTGCTCGCTGCGCAATGTAGCACAACGTCCAGGCCCGCATCGCGAATCCGCTCGGCCAGCACGAAGGCTTGCAAGCCTGCCTGCTCGCCCTGGTGCACCAGGTAGACGTCGCACTGGGCCGGCTGCTCGGGCTCGGCCGCATCTTTCATCAGCAATACCAGGCGTTCGACGCCCATGCCGAAACCGACGGCGGGCGTCGATTTGCCGCCGAACATTTCCACCATGCCGTCATAGCGGCCACCGGCGCAGACCGTGCCTTGCGCGCCCAGCTTGTCGCTGACCCACTCGAACACCGTGCGGTTGTAGTAATCGAGGCCGCGCACCAGGCGTGGATTGATGGTGAACGGGATATTGTTGTGGTTCAATATCTTCTGCACGCCGTGGAAGTGGGCCAGCGATTCCTCGCCCAGGTAGTCCAGCAGCTTCGGCGCGCCATTGACCAGGTCCTGCATCGCAGGGTTCTTGGTGTCGAGGATGCGCAGCGGATTGCTGTGCAGGCGGCGCTTGGCTTCTTCGTCGAGCAGCTCGCTGTGGCTTTCCAGGTAGGCGATCAGGTCGGCGCGATGGCGCAGGCGCTCGGCCGCGTCGCCGATCGAGTTCAGTTCCAGGCGGATGCCTTCCAGGCCCAGGTCATCCCACAGGCGGCGCGACAGCATGATGATCTCGGCGTCGATATCCGGGCCCGTGAAACCGATGGCTTCCACGCCAAACTGGTGGAACTGGCGATAGCGGCCCTTTTGCGGACGCTCGTGGCGGAACATCTGGCCCTTGTACCACAGGCGTTTCGGGCCTTCGTAGACGAGGTTGTGCTCGACCACGGCGCGCACCACGCCGGCCGTGCCTTCAGGACGCAGGGTCAGGTTGTCGCCGTTCATCGAATCGGTGAACGAATACATTTCCTTTTCCACGATATCGGTCACGGCGCCGATGGCGCGCGCGAACAATTTCGTTTCTTCCACGATCGGCGTGCGGATTTGCTGGAAACCATAGCTTTGCAGCACGGATTGCGCCGTGTTTTCAAACAATTCCCACAGCGGGGCATCGGCTGGCAGGACATCGTTCATGCCCTTCACGCCTGTAATTTTTTCTGCTTTTTTATTTTCGGACATAGTGTTCTTCTTTGCTTTAACTTGATTGTCGGATGACGCGCTTCGCGCCTCGGCGGCCCCGCTAATCCGACCTACCCGCCCGATTACGCGGCAACCGGCGCGGTCTTGCCATAATGGCTTTTAACATAATTCAAGACGATGTCCTGGAATTCCTCGACGATGCGTTCGCCGCGCAGGGTGACGACTTTTTCGCCGTCGACAAACACGGGCGCGGCAGGCGACTCGCCCGTGCCGGGCAGGCTGATGCCGATATTCGCATGCTTCGATTCGCCGGGGCCGTTGACGATGCAGCCCATGACGGCCACGTTCATCGCTTCCACGCCCGGATACGATTTCTTCCACTCCGGCATCTGCTCGCGCAGATACGTCTGGATGTTGTCAGCCAGCTCCTGGAAGGTGGTCGACGTCGTGCGGCCGCAGCCTGGGCAAGCGATGACCATGGGAGCGAACTTGCGCAAGCCCATGGTTTGCAGGATTTCCTGGCCGACGATGACTTCGCGCGTGCGGTCGCCGCCCGGTTCGGGCGTGAGCGAAATGCGGATGGTGTCGCCGATGCCTTCCTGCAGCAGCACGGCCAGGGCCGCGGTGGACGCCACGATGCCCTTGCTGCCCATGCCCGCTTCCGTCAAGCCCAGGTGCAGCGGATAGTCGCAGCGCTGCGCCAGTTCGCGGTACACGGCGATCAGGTCCTGCACGCCCGAAACCTTGCACGACAGGATGATCTTGTCGCGCGCCAGACCCAGTTCTTCGGCGCGCACGGCGTTTTCAATCGCCGACGTCACCAGCGCTTCATACATGACGGCTTGCGCCGGCCACGGTTCGGCGCGGCCCGCGTTTTCATCCATGATGCGCGCCAGCAAGGCCTGGTCCAGGCTGCCCCAGTTCACGCCGATGCGCACCGGCTTGTCGTAGCGGCAAGCCGCCTCGATCATTTGCGCGAATTGCGTATCGCGCTTGGCGCCCTTGCCCACGTTGCCCGGGTTGATGCGGTACTTCGACAGCGCGCGCGCGCAATCGGGGTAATCGTTGAGCAGGGTATGGCCGTTATAGTGAAAATCGCCCACCAGCGGCACGTCGATGTCCATCTTGTCGAGCTGCTCGCGGATGTAGGGCACGGCCGCGGCCGCTTCAGGACGGTCCACCGTCAGGCGCACCAGCTCCGAACCGGCACGCGCCAGTTCCTTGATCTGGATCGCCGTGCCGATGGCGTCGGCCGTATCCGTGTTCGTCATCGACTGCACCACCACGGGGGCGTCGCCGCCCACCCAGATCTGGCGCTGGCCGTGCGCGATCAGCACCTTGCGGCTGTCGCGACGGCCGGATGGACCGGAGCCGATCGCTGTTTTCGAGGTAGCCATAATATTATCTTCTGAGTTTGCTTGAACGATTACTGCAATTATTTGATGCTGACACGGGAAATCGTGCCGCCGGCAACGGTCGGCAGATCCAGCTTGGCGCCGCGCAAAGTTGCCTGCACAACACCAGGCTTACCTACCACCAGGGTGGCCGGGCCCGTGATATCGAACGTTTCCGTGCTGCCCGCCTTGACCATGCGCGAAATCAGCGGCGTGCTGCCAGGACGGCGGATTTCCACCCAGGAATCCTGCTCGACCTTCAGCACCAGCGCATTCGCGCCCACGGCAGCTGCAGCCGCGGGCGGCGTGACGGCAGCCGTCGCCGCTGGAGCGGGCGCGGGCACGGCGGCTGGCGGCACCACGGCAGCGGCCTGCGCCGAAGCGACGGCGGCCGGTGCGCCCGTCTGCGTATCGTTGCCTGGCGGCGGCGGCACGGAAATCAGGGGCACGGACGGCGACTGCACGGGCGTCAAGTCCTGGCCCGGCTTGATCAGGGTCGTTTCCACGGGGCCCACTTCCGCATGCGCCGTTTCTTTCCCGGCCTGCGAGGACAGCAGGCCGGCCGGCACATAACCGAGTTTATACGCGCCAAAAGCGGCCGCCACGACGACAGCCACGGCGCCGGCGATCCAGAGGGGAGTCTGGTTCGACGAGCGCTGCGTCATCGACGGGAAGCGCGATTCGGAAAACGTGGCGGAAATTTCACGCCGCACGGGCGCGGCCGGGTCCTGCTGCGCCGGCGCCGGATGGACTTCGATCATGGCCACCAGCGGTGCCGCGTCGAGACGCACCACCTTGGCGTAGGCGCGCACGAAACCGCGCACCACGGCCAGATTCGGCAAAGCCGCCATGTCGCCCTCTTCCAGCGCGATCACCTGGCGCGGCGCCAGCTTGAGCTGGTCGGCCACCTGCTCCACCGGCCAGCCCAGCGCTTCGCGCTGCGCTTTCAACTGTGCGCCTGCCAACGCAAGATTGCCCTGGGGCTGCTGCTGAGGCGTTTCTGCCCACTCTGAATTCATTGGTATCCCTGTCTCACTCATCAAACGCCCCATTTTGATAAGCAGCATATTCGGGGGAGCCGGAATGGTGGTTGCGCAACAGCGCCCCCAGGCCAGCTTCCGCACCCGCATCCCCGAGCTTATGCTGCACCTTGATCCCGAGCCACAGCACATCGGCCGTCTGGCCCTCCATTGTCGCTACTTTACCGAGCCGCTCAAGGTAATGAGCCGCTTGCCGGTAGTCTTGCTGTTGGTAATACACGCGCACCAGGCCGGCATAGGTAATTGCCGCGCCAGGTGCGATGCGCTCCGCCTTGAGCCAGTAGCCGGCGGCGCGCGGGTAATCTTTCATGACTAGGCTGCACGCCGCCGCATTATGCAGCGCCAGTTCAGGCGTGCCATAGGCGACATCTTGCAATGCGGCATCAAAATACGCCAACGACTGCGCCGCGCGCCCGGTCTGGCACAGAAACAGGCCATAATTATTGCTCAACTCGGGATTGTGGGGCGCAAGGCGCAATGCGTAAAGAAAATCTTTTTCAGCAGCCACGGGTTGGCGCATAGCAGCAAAAATCAGGGCGCGCATGCCGCGCACCTGGGCGTTGCCCGGTACCAGCTGCACCGCCTGCTCCGCTTCCGCCAACGCCACCACAAACTGGTCTTGCATATAATAGGCGCTGGCCAACTGCAAGCGCAAGGCGGCGCGCTGCTCGACAGATGCAGCCTGCTCCTTGTCTGCGGTAGAAGCACAGCCGGCCAGCAGCACGCCCAGGCTGACAACAGCCACGGCAAGTACGCCAGGATAAGCCATGCTTCCCCGCATCAGGAGCGGATCTCCACGATCTTGCCGAAATTGGCGCCAAATTTCTGTTGATACTCAGTCATCTTTTCCATGCGCTCCTGCACCCGGGTGCGGTCCTTGACTTCGCCGGCCAGCTGGCCGCAAGCCGCATCGATATCGTCGCCGCGCGTCTTGCGCACGGTGGTGATGATGCCGCCATCCATGAGCACCTGGGCAAACGCCTTGATGCGCGGGTTTTTCGAGCGGAACAGGCCCGACTCGGGGAAAGGATTGAACGGGATCAGGTTGAACTTGCAGTTCACGCCGAACTCGCGGTCTTGCACCAGCGCCAGCAGTTCGCGCGCATGCTCGTCGCTGTCGTTGACGCCGTCCAGCATGCAATACTCGAAGGTGATGAAGTCGCGCGGAGCAAATTCCAGGTAGCGCTTGCAGGCCGCCATCAATTCCTTCAGCGGGTATTTCTTGTTCAGTGGAATCAGCCCGTCGCGCAAGGCGTCGTTCGAGGCGTGCAGCGAGACGGCCAGGGCCACTGGCACTTCCTGCGACAGCTTGTCCATCATCGGCACCACGCCCGACGTCGACAGGGTCACGCGGCGGCGCGACAGGCCGTAGGCGTTGTCGTCGAGCATCAATTTCAGGGCCGTGACGGTCGGCTCAAAGTTCAGCAGGGGCTCGCCCATGCCCATCATCACCACGTTGGTGATCTGGCGCTCGCCTTTCGGGCCCGGTTCGATACCCTTGGTGCGGCGCAATTCGAATTCCGCCATCCACAACTGGCCGATGATTTCGCCCACGGACAGGTTGCGGTTGAAGCCTTGCTTGCCCGTCGAGCAGAAACGGCAGTTCACGGCGCAGCCGGCCTGGGTCGAGATGCACAGGGTGCCGCGGTTTTCTTCCGGAATGAACACGGTTTCCACGGCATTGCCATTGCCCACGTCGACCAGCCACTTGCGCGTGCCATCCGTCGACGTGTGGTCGCTGATGATGGCCGGGGCGCGCACTTCGGCGCGCGTGGCCAGCTTGTCGCGCAGCGACTTGGCCAGGTCCGTCATGGCGTCGAAATCGGAAGCGCCGAACTGATGTATCCAACGTTGCAATTGTTTCGCACGAAACGGTTTCTCTCCCAACTCGGCGCAGTAGGCGATGAGTTGCGCGGGATCGAGGTCCAGCAAGTTGGTGAGGGTCGTCGTATTCATGATCTTGTCTATTCTAAAAATCCGTCCCCGCGCGCATCCGGAGCGAAAACTCCACAACGCAGCGGGAACAGGGGGTGATAAGTTATTTCACAGATAACGCCAGGAAATAACGTTATCTAAGGCAATTAAGCCTTCAGTTCTGGGAAGAAGTAAGCGATTTCCACTTTAGCAGCTTCGACAGCGTCGGAACCGTGTACGGCGTTAGCGTCGATCGAATCGGCGAAATCGGCGCGGATCGTGCCTTTTTCTGCTTTCTTCGGATCGGTCGCGCCCATCAGGTCACGGTGGGCCAGAACGGCGTTTTCGCCTTCCAGGGCTTGGATCATGACTGGACCGGAAACCATGAAGTCGACCAGATCCTTGAAGAAGCCGCGTTCTTTGTGCGCTGCGTAGAAGCCTTCGGCTTGTTCGCGCGACAGTTGGGTCATGCGTGCTGCAACGATTTTCAGGCCAGCGTTTTCAAAACGGGAGTAGATTTGACCGATTACGTTTTTTGCAACTGCGTCTGGTTTGATGATCGACAGGGTGCGTTCGATTGCCATGTGTGAAAACTCCAATAAAAAGTAAGGTTTAAAACGGTAAATTGATAACTCAATCAACCTTTGATTTTACCATACTCCACCCCATATCACCCAGACAGGCAGGGGGCATCTTGCCGCCCTGCCCCCGTTTAATGAAATCTTAAGCTGCTTTTTTGGCAAATTCCGGCCCTCATGCTATCCTTGGGTAAAGCAGTAATTTGAATTGACAACACGGAGGCACTATGAATCAGAACATGCAACGCACCTTTGACCTGTCGGGGGGCATGCAGCAAGTCCGCCATCAGGTCTTGCGCAACACTTACTGGCTGCTGGCGCTGTCCATGATCCCGACCGTGCTGGGCGCCTTCATCGGCGTGCAAATGCATTTGCCAATGCTGACCGGCGGCATGGGTTTCATCATCTTCATGGCCGTCGCTTTCGGCTTCATGTACGCGATTGAGAAGACCAAGAACTCGGGCCTCGGCGTCGCCGTCCTGCTCGGCTTTACCTTCTTCATGGGCCTGATGCTCACGCCTATCCTGACGCGCACGCTCGGCTACTCGAATGGCGGCATGCTGATCATGACGGCATTCGGCGGCACGGCCACCATCCTGGCCGTGATGGCGACGATCGCCACGGTCTCGAAGCGCGACTTCTCGGCCATGGGCAAATGGCTGTTCGCCGGCGTGATCGTGCTGATCCTGGCATCGGTAGCGAACATTTTCCTGGGCCTGTCGGCACTGTCGATCGTGATCTCCATGGTCGCCATCGCCATCTTCTCGGCCTACATCCTGTATGACGTGCAGCAAATCATCAACGGCGGCGAGACCAACTACATCTCGGCCACCCTGCGCATCTACCTGGACGTGTACAACATCTTCACCAGCCTGCTGTCCCTGCTGGGCTTCGCCGGCGGCAGCCGCGACTAAGCGCTAACGCAAAAACGCCCAGGGCGGCGTTGCAGTGCCTCGCCGTACTAGTCGTACTGTCTTCGGCACCGCGCTTTGCCCTGAACGTTTTATGCGCTGCGCTTATACGCATTAAAAATGAAAGCCGACCCACGGGTCGGCTTTTTTACGTCTGCAGCTTCACTTCACCTTTTCCGCCACCTCCAGCAGGCAGGCGCGGGCGCGGTCCAGGGTCGGGTTGTCGCGCTGGGCCGCGTAGACGGCGTAGGCCGAATGCGAGAATTCGGGCGCGTCGCGCACGCGGTGCAAGAGCCCCGCATCGAGATAGGGTTGCGCGCTGCCGATGCGAAAGTAACTGGTACCGCCCACGTCGAGCAGATACACGAGGGCCAGCGGCCCCAGCGAAATCGAGACAGGCGGGCTGCTCAGCTCCGGGTAGGCCGCCTGGTGATTGGCGGCGAAACTGGGGCCCCAGTCCACATACACATACGTGTCGGCATGCATCTGCCCATCAGCGCGCGTGGTCACCATCACCAGCTTTTCCTCGGCCAGCAATTCGCTGGCCAGGCCCGGGCGCTGCGGCGGGTTGTACAGCACGGCCAGGTCCAGCGAGCCGTCATGCACGGCGTCGAGCAGGCGTGCGGGGCTGTCGACTTCCGCGCGCAAGGCGATCTGGGGACAGTCGCGGCTCATGCGTATCAGCCAGTCGCCGAGCAGCGGCTGCCACAGGCTCAGCTCGCAGCCGATGCTGACGGCGTCGTCGCGCCCCGGCGGCAAGGCCACCTGGTGGCGCGCCCGCTCCCACACCTGCACCATGGTGGCCGCATGGCGCATGAAGCGCTCGCCGGCCGACGTCAGGCGCGCGCCCGCCTTGTTGCGCACGAACAGCTGGCGCCCCAGTTGCTGCTCCAGCGAGCGGATGCGGGCGCTGACGGCCGTCTGCGTCACGTGCATGCGTTCAGCGGCCATGATGAAACTGCCGCAGGACGCCACTTCCAGGAAGGTACGCGCTTGATTGATATCCATCAATCCATCATATCAGTTGCCGCACATCTCAACTGACACGCTCGTAGCCGCCCAGCACGCCCTGCTTGGCCAGCACCCATTGCCACAGCTGCAGGTCGCGCGCGCGGAAGGCGCCGGCGCAGGACAGCAGATAGTAGGACCACATGCGGTGGAAGCGCTCGCCCAGCTGGGCGGCAAAGCGCGGCCACGCCTGTTCGAAATTCGCATGCCAGGCCATCAGGGTCTTGTCGTAGTCGGCGCCGAAGTTATGCAGGTCCTCGGCCACGAACAGATCATCGATGGCGTCGCCGATCTGGCCGAGCGACGGCAAGTCGCCATTCGGGAAGATGTATTTGTCGATCCACGGATCGCACGTGGAATGGCGCTTGTTCTTGCCGATCGTGTGCAGCAGGAACAGACCGTCGTCTTCCAGGCAGCGGTGCGCCACTTCCATGAAGGTGCGGTGGTTCTTGTGCCCCACGTGCTCGAACATGCCGATGCTGACGATGCGGTCGAATTTTTCATCCGTGTCGCGGTAGTCCTGCAGGCGGAAGTCCAGGTGCTCGCCGCCCGGCATGCCGCGCGCATATTCTGCCTGCTCCTTCGAGATCGTCACGCCCACGCACCGCACCTGGTATTTCTCCGCTGCATAGCGCATGAAGCTGCCCCAGCCGCAGCCGATATCGAGCACGCGCATGCCCGGTTCCAGGCGCAGCTTGCGGCAGATCAGATCGAGCTTGGCTTCCTGCGCCTCGGCCAGGTTGCCGGCATCCTTCCAGTAGCCGCAGGTATATGTCATGCGCGGATCGAGCATGGCCGCATAGAAGGCATTGCCCAGGTCGTAGTGCTCCTTGCCCACCATCCAGGCGCGGCGCTCCGTCTGCAGGTTGAATAGGCGCGCAGCCAGCGCATGGAAGGCCAGACGCATGGGGCGCACGTCGTCGGCCACCCTGGCGCGCAGCAAATGGCAAAAGAATTCGTCAAGCTGGTTCGCATCCCAGTCGCCATCCATGTACGCTTCACCAAGGCCCAGGTTGCCGCTGGCGAAGGCGCGCTCCGGTACGCCCGGTTTGCGCAGCTGCATGTCCCAGGCGGCGCGGCCATTCAAATGGATGTCGGCCTTCGCCAGCAATTCGGCCGCTTCGCGCGTCAGCCGCGTGTCCAGCGTGACTTTCGATGTGTGCTGCAACTGCATAGATGCTTGTGTCGTGTGCTGCGTGTTCATGCCCTGCCGCCTCCAGATGGTTGTCGGTGCTGGCGCGCCGGCAAGTCCACTCCGCGGCCCGGCGCCGCGCCAGCCATAAAATTATCCGCCCGCCATCGCCATCTGGATAATGAAACATCATGGCCATTCATATCAAAATATTTGCTGTGAAATGATTTGAATCAATTTTTTCATGGAAATATTTTTTGCACGAAACGCTCTGAAGCATGAAAAAAGCCGCCTGTACGGCGGCTGTTCGCGGCAGCTTAGCCCACGATCAAAAGTCGTGATTCGGCGGATACTTGCTGTAAAAATCGTTATCCCATTTGAAATTGGTAAACGCCACCGTCATCGATATGTCGAGCGCTTCGACGAAATGCCAGCAACCGACGGGCAGGAACAGGATCTCGCCCGGCGCCAGCACGCATTCGCGCACCTGCACGTCCGCCATCAGCGGATAGCGCTGCAGGTCGATATCGCGCCCGTCGACGGGCGTAAAACAGTGGCGCTGGTTGTACACCCGCGCCACCTCGCAGGCGGCCATGATGCGCAGCCGCTTGCGCCCTTGCACCTGCGCCATGAAGTTGTTCGTCAGGTCGTGGTGGAATGGCGTCACCGTGCCGGCCGGGCCAAACCATAAAAACCCCGTGGGGCCGCCACTCTGCTCCAGGTATTCGGGCAGCTGGCCGATATCGTCCCACAGCTCGCGCAGCGCCTGCCGGTTCTGCGAATTGTTATTCGCCGTCATGTAGAAATCGTTGGTCGCGCCGCTGCCCTCGACCAGGCTGGCGTACTCGCCAAACGCCATCTTGCGCTTGTGGGCCACGCTGTTCATTTCGTACTGCGCATCCGCCTCGCGGCCGAACTGCACTTCCACTTCACGCTGCGCGTAATGCTCGCGGAAATAGGCCGGGCTCCACTTGGCCATGGCGGGCCAGTCGTCCATCATGCCCGTGATGATCACGGGCTGGTTGGTGGAATAGAACTCCGTCAGGAACTCGTGCGCCGTCAGTTTCTCGCGGCGGGGAATCTCGGGTGGACGCAACTGGTTCAGCTTGCGCTGGATGTCGATCACCCAGTCGCGCTTGGCCAGCCGGTTCGACAGGCGCACGGCGCCGGCCAGGTAGGGACTCTGCAGCGCCAGCTCCACTTCGCGGCGCGCCAGGGGCTCCGTAATGCCTGCCTTTTGCAGCACCGGCATCAGCGCCGACGGGTGGCTCCCCAGCATGAGGTTTTCCGCGATCCAGCTGCGCCATTCGCGGCTCAGCTCCTGTTCCGGCTGCTGTTCTTTCTGCTTGACTCCGAATGTCGATACCGCCGCCATCGCCCGTCTCCTGTTTTTTATGTGAACAAGCGGCCGGGCAGCGTATGCCGCCCGGCCGCCTCCTACTCTAGCGCAGTATTACCGCACCTTCCACACCTCGGTTGCCAGCACGCCATTCGCGTCGCCATCGAGTTCCCACGAGAACGCGCCGCGCAAGCCCTGGTCCTTCACATATTTCACCTTGGTGCCGATGACGGTCGGGTCATCATAGCTCCACCACTGACCACCTGCACCTGTGTACAGGTACAGCTGCTTGGTCACGGGATGGTAGTAGCGCGTGCCAGCCTTGGCCACGAGGATTTTATAGTCCTCGATACCCGACTCGTACGTGCCCGGCGCCGTGCCCGTGGCCGCCTGGTACAGGCCATCGCCATTCGGCCCCGGCGCCACGCCCGTCCAGCCGCGGCCATAGAACGGTATGCCCAGCAGCAGCTTGTCGCGCGGCACGCCGGCGGCAATCATGTACTGCACCGCCTTGTCACCCACGTATTCACGTGCCATGCCTGTCGACGGATCGGCAGGGTCGGCAAACAGCTGGGCGTTGAAGTTAGTGCTCGTTTCCCAGCCGCCGTGGAAGTCGTAGGTCATCAGGTTGATCCAATCCATGTACTGCGAGTACAGGGCCGGTTCCGTGTTGTCGATCTTGTCCTTGCCGGCACCGACAGCGGCCGTCAACAGGTAGCGCTTGCCGTTGGCTGCACCGAGCGCATCGAGCTGGCTGCGGAATTCCGCCATCAGCAAGGTGAAGTTGCGCTTGTCGTTGGGGCTGACCGTGTTGTACGGCTGGCCGCCGCCGACCGGATATTCCCAGTCGATGTCGATGCCGTCAAAGATGTTGGCCGCCGCGCCCACGCCACCGCGACCGCCCTGCACCGGCAGGTTGCCCTTGATGTAGATATCGATGCAGGAACGTACCATCTGTTTGCGCAGCGCATCCGTGGCCGAACCGACGGAGAAGTTCTTCGACCAGCTCCAGCCGCCCAGCGAGATGAACAATTTCAGGTTCGGGTGCGCCGCCTTGAGTTTTCTCAGCTGCAGGAAGTTGCCCGACAACGGTGCATCCCAAGGAATCGCCTGGCCATCGACGGTGCGCTTCGGCGTGCGGATGTAGTCGGCCTCGGCATCGCCGCCCGTGCCCGCGTCCGGCGAATTCGGATTCGTCGCACCCGGCTCCGTCTTGGTGATCATGGCGCATTCATAGCCGCCGTTTTTCGGATAGATGTTGCCGAAGGCATAGTTGATGAAAGTCAGCTTGTCGGCCACGCCGCTCGTGTGCACGTTTGCCACTTCATAGTCGCGGCCATACACGCCCCACTGCGCAAAATAGGAGCCGACTTCGCGGCCCGTTGGCGTTGGAGTTGGAGTTGGCGTTGGCGTCGGTGTCGGCGTCGGTGTTGGAGTCGGCGTCGGCGTCGGCGTCGGCGTTGGAGTAGGTGTCGGGGTCGGCGTGGTACTGCAGATTTCCAGGCTGGTCCACGGCTTGCCCGTGCCGGCGGCGCCGCTGCTGGTCGACGGATTGTCGCCCTGCGTCCAGTAGTTGGCGCGGTAATTCGTGCCCGCATAACTGACGGTGGCGCCCGCGCTGTAAGCCGTGCCGGCCACCCACGCCAGCGCGCAGGTGCCGCCGGTTGGCGTTGGCGTCGGAGTGGGCGTCGGGTTCGGCGTAGGCGCCGGGGTCGGGGTTGGCGTGGGAGTTGGAGTCGGCGTTGGGGTGGGAGTCGGCGTCGGCGTGGTGCCGCCGTCGCAGGTGCCGCCGGCGCTCCACAGGCTCGGCGTGGAAACGGGATTCCAACCCGAGCCCACGTGATCCGTCTGCGTCACCAGAGCCGTATAGTTGGCGCCCAGGTAGGTGACCACCGTGCCCGCGTTATACGTGCCGCCCTCTTGCCACGGCACGCAAGCGACCACCGTACTGGCCGCCAGCAATTGCGACCCAGCCGGCGCGCCGGCGTCACCGCCGCCACCGCCGCATGCCGCCAGCACGCCACCGCTGGCCAGACATACCATCATGTTCCTGATCGTTTTTTTGAGTATTAAATTTTCCACGTTGTCTCCTGTTCAGGTTTGCGGAAATACCACTTTGCTTCAATGAAGAGCTACCCTGTGATTTTGTTTTTTGCAGTTGCAAGAACAGCATGCTGCTGAAAAAATAGGCGGTCAAGTGGTTTTGAAGTGGCCTCAAAGTGGGCAATACCACTTTGCGCAAGAAGCGCAGCGGCGGAGGCAAATGGCGTGTTGTCCTACTGGACAATGGAAAAACGGCAGAGGAAGGATGTAAAAAGACGCTGGATCGGGAAAATACAGACCAGTTTTATAACACGCTGTAAGTGGTATTGGGGGAGCTCGCGGCGCCGCTGAACGCGGCAGCGGCGGGTGCCTGCCTGGCCACCCGCCGCGCGGCACTACTTATTGAGGCAAATCAAAGACCGCCATCGATTCCACGTGGGAAGTATGCGGGAACATGTTCACCACGCCCGCCTTGCTCAGCACATAGCCGGCTTCCAGCGCCAGGATGCCGGCGTCGCGCGCCAGGGTGGACGGGCTGCACGACACATACACGATGCGTTTCGGCAGCAGGTCCGGACGCACTTGCGACAGGCCGACCAGCGCCTGGCACAGGGCCATGGCACCATCGCGCGGCGGGTCGACGAGGATGCGGTCGAACTTGCCCAGCGCGATCAGGTCATCCGTCGTCACTTCGAACAGGTTGCGCGTCGAGAACGAGGTTTTTTCCGCCAGGCCATTGGCCAGCGCGTTTTCCAGCGCCCGCTCCGTCAGGGTGGTGCTGCCTTCGATACCGACCACTTCGCTGCCCTGCGTGGCCAGCGGCAAGGTGAAATTGCCCAGGCCGCAGAACAGGTCGGCCACGCGGTCTGTCGGCTGCACTTCCAGCAAACGCAGGGCTTTCGATACCAGCACGCGGTTGATGTGGTGGTTCACCTGCGTAAAATCGACGGGCTTGAACGGCATCTTGACGCCGAATTCCGGCAGCAGGTAATGCAATTGCTTGTCCAGTGGATAGAACGGCACGGCCGTTTCCGGGCCCTTGACTTGCAGCCACCATTGCACGCCGTACTCGTCGGCAAAGGCCTTCAGTTTCGTTTCATCGTCCGCCGTCAACGGCGCCATGATGCGCAAGACCATGGCGGTCACGTCTTCGCCCACGGCCAGTTCGATCTGCGGCATCTGGTCGAAGATCGACAGCGAAGCAATCAATCCACGCAGCGGCAGCAGCATGGCCGAGATGTGTGGCGGCAAGATCTCGCAGCTATCCATGTCGGCGACGAACGCCGATTTCTTTTCATGGAAGCCCACCAGCACGGCGTCCTTCTTCTTGACGTGGCGCACGGACAGGCGCGCGCGGTAGCGGTAGCCCCAGGTCGGGCCATACATGGGGCGCATGATGCTTTGCGGACGCACCTTGCCGATATGCCACAGATTATCTTCCAGCACGCGCTGCTTGATCGCCACCTGCGCCGACGGCTCCAGATGCTGCATCGAGCAACCGCCGCAATTGTCGAAATGCTTGCACTTGGGCGTCACGCGCATCGACGATTCGCGGTGCAGCGCCGTCATCCGGGCCATTTCCCAGTTCTTCTTTTTCTTGAACGTCACAAAGCTGACGCGCTCGCCCGGCAATGCGCCTTCGACAAACACGACCTTGCCCGGCGAGCCGTCTTCGTTCTCAATATGGCCAACGCCACGGGCGTCCATGTCGAGCGATTTGATTTCGATGATATTTTCTTGCATAGCGATCAATAGGTAAGAGTGGGCCAGGACGCAGGGCCGCGCTGGAACTTGAAAGAATGGGGAAAGGTCAGGCGCCGCGAGCGGGGCGTATGATAGCAGATGCGGCCCCGGAAATACCGGGACCGGACGCCTTAGAGCAGGGAGTCGCGCACGACGCCGCGTGCGGCCATAGCCCGTTTGAGCTTGATCAAGGCCTCTTGCTGGATCTGGCGCACGCGCTCGCGCGTCACGCCCATTTCCTCGGCCAGGGTTTCCAGGGTGGCCGGATCGTCGTTGTCGAGGCCGAAACGGCGCATGATGACCACGCGCTGCTTGTCGGGCAGCTTGGTCAGCCAGTCGCGCACCAGCACCGTCATTTCATGGTGCTCCGCGCGCGCGTCAGGACCGTCTTCGCTGGCGCCGGGCAACATGTCCATCAGCGACGATTGCGGGTCGTTGTCGAGCGGCGCATCAAGCGAAGTGGCGTGCTCGGACAGGGCCAGGATATCCTGCACCTCTTCCACGGGTCGGCCCACCAGGTGGGCGATGTCTTCCGCGGTGGCATCCTTGCCATCGTGGTGCTGGGCTTCCAGGTGGTACTTGCCGCGCAGAATTTGATTCAGTTCGCGCACCATGTGCACTGGCAGGCGCACCGTGCGCGCCTGGTTCATGATGGCGCGCTCGATGCTCTGGCGTATCCACCAGGTGGCGTAGGTGGAAAAACGGAAACCGCGCTCGGGCTCGAACTTGTCGATGGCCCGCATCAGGCCGATGTTGCCCTCCTCGATCATGTCGAGCAACACCACGCCGCGGTTGATGTAATGCTTGGCGATCGACACGACCAGGCGCAGGTTGTGCTCGATCATGGTTTGCCGGGCTTCGAAATTGCCCTGCTTGGCGAGGGTGGCGTAATGCACTTCTTGCGCCGCCGTCAGCAGGGGCCGCGTGCCGATCTGGTTCAGATAGTGCTGCGTGGTATCGGTCGACAGCTCGGCCGCCAGCACTTTTTTCAGTTCATCGACACTTTCAACCAGCACGCTGACGCTGGCCACCTCGCCGCCCTCGCCCGCGTCGACGGCGTCAATGCCGTCGAGTTCGCCGGCATCGTCCGTCACGACTTCGTCTGCCCCGTCTTCCGGGGGTTCCGGGTCATCGTCCAGCTGATCGTGCGGCGCGTGTGTCATTGCTTTACCTAACGGTTAGGCAGGAATTTCGAAGGGTCGACAGGCTTGCCCTGCTGGCGGATTTCAAAGTGCAGCTTCACGCGGTCGGCATCGGAATCGCCCATTTCGGCGATGGCCTGGCCTTTGTTGACGTTCTGCCCTTCCTTCACCAGGATGCTGCGGTTATGCGCATACGCCGACAATAAACTATTACTGTGCTTCACGATGACAAGATTACCATAACCACGGATTCCGCTCCCGGCATACATGACTTTTCCCGCGCCGGCGGCCACCACCTGCTGGCCCGCCTTGCCGGCGATATCCACGCCCTTGTTCTTGCCTTCGTCGAAAGTGCCGATGACCTTGCCTTCGGAAGGCCACATCCAGCTGATTTTCTCGTCGCCGGGCGCCGATGCCGCAGGGGCTGCCGCGGCGGCGGCCGGTGCGGTGGCGACGGCTGCCGCCGGGGCCGGCGCAGGCTTGACGTCGCTGCTGCCGCCATCGGCGCGCAATTCGGCCAGGGTGGCGTCGGAATACGCGCGCTTCTCGCCGCGCGGGCCCGTTTTCTTCGGCACGACAGGCGCGGCCGGCTTGACTTCCGTCACCGGCGGCATGACGATGGCCGACGTTTGCGCGCCGCCCGTGTCGCCATTTGGCGGCAACACGCGCAGCACCTGGTCGACCTTGATGTCGTTCGGGTTGCTCAAGTCATTCCAGGCCACCAGGTCGCGGTAATTCTGCCCGTGCTCGAGGGCGATGCGCAACAGGGTGTCGCCACGCTTGACCGTGTAATAAGCCGGGTCACGGTCGCGCGGATCGCTGGCTGCGGCGCTGCTGCTCGATGGCTGGCGCTCCACGACGGGCGCCTGGACGCCCGTCGTGCCGCAACCGCTCAACAGCGCGGCCAAGGTGATGCTACATAGAAGTATGTTACTTTTCTTAATCATTCGCATGTAATTGTATGTCCTGCTTGCTAGCTGATCCGGGGATCATATGGTGCCCGGGCGCAAAGGTACGAAATGGCAATCTTCCAGGGTTTGGCTAGTCCATTCCATTTTCCCCACCCGGGTAATGAGTTGTAAGTGTTGCAATTTAGCCCCCACCGGCGCAACCAGACGCCCGCCGGGCGCCAGCTGTTCCAGCAGGGCTTGCGGGACTTCCAGGCCGGCTGCGGCAAGGATGATCCCGTCGAAGGGCGCCGCCTGCGGCAGGCCAAGCATACCATCTCCGTACTGCAAGCGCAGATTTGACACGCGCAGCGGACGCAGATTGGCCTTCGCCAGCTCGTGCAGGGGCCGGATGCGCTCGATCGAATACACCTCTTTCGCCACCAGCGACAGCACTGCCGCCTGGTAGCCGCAGCCCGTGCCGATTTCCAGCACGCGCTGCAGGCTGCCGCCCTGGCGCATCACTTCGATCATGCGCGCGACGATGTACGGCTGCGAAATGGTCTGGTGGTGGCCGATGGGCAAGGAGGCGTCGATATACGCCTGCGACGCCAGCGCCTCGTCCATGAACATGTGGCGCGGCACGGCTTGCAGGGCGTCGAGCACCACCTGGTCCTTGACGCCCTGCTTCGCCACGCGGGCTACCATGGCCCGGCGCACGGCCTCCGAGACGAGCGGGTTTTGTCGCGGCGGCGATACCACCGCAGGCTGCGCCCGCTCATTGGCGATGGCCTGGGCGCGCGACGGCGCGATGGCCGCGTGCGTGCCGTACGGCTGCGCCACGCCCCGCGCCGCGTTTTGCGCCGCATTCTGCGTGGCCGTCTGCGGCGTGGCGATCCTGGACTGGGCCAGCGACTGTCCCCCGCCCTGCCTGGCGGGCTTGCCGGCCAGCGAATCGAGGGTAAGGGGGAAGGTACGCGGCTTATCGGTCATAGTGAGCGGTCATGCCAGGCCTTTTGCCAGTGCATCGAGTTGGGTGGTATGGGTCAGGTCGATCTGCAGCGGCGTGATCGATACTTGTCCATGCTCAACGGCATGGAAGTCCGTGCCAGGACCGCCTTCCTTGGCCGCGCCGGCAGGACCGATCCAGAAGATTTCACGGCCACGGGGGTCGAGCGCGCGGATCACGGGCTCGGCCGAATGGCGCTTGCCCAGGCGCGTGGCCACCACGCCTTGCATTTGCTCGTAAGGGATGGCGGGGATATTCACGTTCAGCAGGTACGGTTTCTGCAGGGCGTCAAACTGGCGCTCGACGATTTCCCTGGCCACGCGGGCGGCAGCGTCCAGGTTGGCCCAGCCGAACTGCGACTGGGAAAAGGCGATGGCGGGAATACCGAACAGATAGCCTTCCGTGGCAGCCGCCACGGTACCCGAATACAGGGTGTCGTCGCCCATGTTGGGGCCGTTGTTGATGCCGGAGACCACCAGGTCGGGGCGCTCGATGAGCATGCCCGTCAGCGCCACGTGCACGCAATCGGTGGGCGTGCCGTTGACGAAGTAAAAGCCGTTGGCGGCCTTGTGCACGGACAGGGGCCGGTCCAGGGACAGCGAATTGGATGCGCCCGAACGGTTGCTGTCGGGCGCCACCACGACGATGTCGGCAATGGGTGCGAGCGCGTCGGCCAGGGCCGCCAGGCCTGGCGCCAGGTAACCGTCGTCGTTACTGATAAGAATTCTCATAACGGGATTTTACCCGAAGCGATGCCAACACTGCGCATGCCGCACGCCGATAGACAGCATTATTTGTGCTGCCGCGCGGACATGGCGCGCCGCATCAGCGCTGCTCGATGCGCGCTTCCGACAACGCCCCTTCCAGCGCCTGCACTTCATCTTCCTGCAAGGCCAGCAAGGCATTCAGGTCGCCTTGCAATTTGTACATTCTTTTCAGCTGCGCCATGCCGCGCCTGCGCAGCTTGCCCGGTACGCCCGGGCGCAGCAGGCAGGACTTCAGATGCTCGGCCAGTTCGCCCGCCTGCGCATACTGTTCGCGTTCTATCATGCCTTGCAACATCGAGATCATGCTGGCCAGGATATCCGGCTCGGCTCCTTCGTGCCCGTTGGCGCGGCCGGCCAGGATGGTTTCCTGCAAATGCCGCGCGCCGTCCAGCACGCTGTCCGCATGCCCCGTGACGGGCGCGTTCAAGAGCCGGTCGCTGCCGCTGAGCACGGCGTCTTCCAGCAGGCGCGCGGCCGCGCTGTCACCCTGCTGCTGCAGGGTGCCGGCCAATTGTGTCTTGCTGTGCAAGGTATCGAGGTGGTCTTCGCCCAGCAGGCGCGCATGCACTTCCAGCACCTGCTCCTGCACGCTGCGCGCCGCATCGAGTTCACCGCGCCGCAGCAGCGCCTCGGCCAGCTTGCGCTGGCTCATCAGGGTTTCCGGATGGTCGAGCCCGCGCGTGCGCTCGCGCGCCGCCACCTGGTCTTCATGCAACTGGCGCGCGCCGGCCCAGTCACCCTGCCCGGCCACGATATCGGCCAGCAAATCGCGCGTGGCCAGGGTGGCCGCATGGTCGCTGCCCAGGCGCCGCTCCTGCGCCTGCAGCACGGCAGCGAACAGGCGCCGCGCCCCTTCCAGGTCGCCTTCGCGCCCCAAGGCCTGCGCCAGGGCCAGCTTGCTGCGCAAGGTATCGCCATGCTCGGCGCCAAACAGGCGCTCGCGCGCCGCCACCACCGTGGACAGCACTTGCTGCGCCTGCGCCAGCCGGCCCATGCGCAGCAAGGTGGCGGCGCGGCCATCCATCGCTTCCAGGGTCAGCGGATGCTCGCCGCCCAGCTGGCGCGCATGGCTTGCCAGCACGGCATCCTGCAGCAGCAGCGCCGCCGCCAGCTCCCCCTGCAGCAACAGGGTTTTCGCCAGGCAGGCGCGGGCAGCCAAGGTGTCGGGATGCTCGCTGCCCAGCACGCGCTCGCGCACATCGAGCACGTCCTCTTCCAGGAAGCGGGCTTCATCGAGCTTGCCCAGCTGGCGCAGCAGGCGCGCCATGCCGCTCTTGCACGCCAGGCTGTCGGGATGCTCCTCGCCCAGCAGGCGCACGCGGATCTCGACGCTCTGGCGGAAGGCGTCGAGCGCCTGCCCGCTGCGTCCATCCTTGCGGTACAGCTCGCCCAGACGGGCCAGGTCGCGCGCCAGCGGCAGGGCCACGGCGCGGCCCGGTTCGGCCAGCAAGGCCTGGCGCGCTTCGCTGATGGCGCCCAGCAAGGCGATTTCACGGCTCGATTGCCAGGGGAAGTAGCCGCCCGTCAGCCAGTGCAAAAACGCTTCGAAGGTGCGCGTGAGGGAAAAGCGGTCGCCGCCCTGGTCGATGCGCACGGCCAGCTGCTCGCCGTAGGCAAAGGTTTTCGTCTGCTGCAGCTGGACTTCGTCGAAATAGCTGTCGAGAGCGATCTGCGGCAAGCCGTAGGAAGCGCGCAGCAGGCGCTCGAACATGGGCTGGAAGCCGGCGATGCCCTTGTGCGCGTCGCCGCGGCGCCACTCGGCGCGCTGCGCGCCATCGCCCATTTCTATGCGCGAGGGCAAGGGGTACACGAGCAGCGGACGCTGTTCGTCTTCATGGCTGCGGCGGTACTCGATGGCCCGCGTGACGAGCGCATCGACGCCTTCCAGGCTTTGCCGGTTCGGCGTGAAGACCACCACGAGCTTTTTCGGCAGCAAGGTGGTGCAGATGCCGGCGCTGTCCGTGCGTCCCGTGCGCGAATCGACCAGCACATAGCGGAAATGCTGGGCCAGGGTATCGGCGAAGCAGCGGAACAGGGCCGGGCACGTGTCGAACAGCTGATCCCAGCGCATCTGCGCCAGGCGCTCGCTGTAGCTGGCGTCGAAGCGTCCCGCGCGCATCAGGTACAGGGGGCTGCCCTGGTCGACGCGCACCACGTACTGCTGCCAGTCGATGGCGTCGAGCACGCGCTGGGCCAGCGCCGCGTCCTCGCGCCCCCCATCTTCGCGCCCCCTGGCCTGCCCGCCGGCGCGACCGCCCGCCGTTTCCAGGCTGATGCGCTCGAGCTGCTGGCGGCACGCCTCGAAGAACTCGAGCACGCCAGGCCGCTCCTCGTGCTGCTCGAAATAATGGTGCAGGCCCGGCGCTTCCATGTCCCAGTCCAGCATCAGCACGGGCACGCTGGCGTTCTCACGGCGCGCCAGCAGGACGGCGATGTTCGACAGGGCCATGGTGCGGCCGGTACCGCCCTTGTAGGAATAGAAGGTGACGACTTCGCCAGGGGCGCTCAAAGGCGGCAGGGAGAGGCGTTGGCATTCCATGACAGGACCTTTTACGTGATTAACGCGGAAAGTGGGGAGGCGGAATGGCGCGCCATTCCGGTGGAATATCGGGCAACACGAAACGGCTGCAATCGTGGCCGGGCGGTGTTGACCGCTTGAGCAAGTGGTAATGCGTGGCGATGCGCTGCACGATGCGTTCGATGTCGGGCAGGTATTGCGGATTCGATTTCAGGTCGCCGCTGGCCAGGGTGTAGCCGGAAAAATCGACGTACAGGCCCGACTCCGTGATTTGCGGCGGCAAACCGTCCGGATGGCGCGTCATGATGATGGGGATGATCAAGTGGCTGGGCAGTTCATACCAGGCGCGCCGCTCCTGTTCGATCAGCTGCATGGCGGCAAATTCGCGCCGCGTATAGCCGTGCGCTTCATATTTGGGCGTGTACAGCACGATCATGCAGACGCTCTGGCACATGGCGCGCGCCACGCGCAGGTCGATATCGTCGCCGCCACCCAGCTGCTCGCTGTCGATGAACAGGACTTCCTCGCGGTCCAGGTGCGGCTCCAGATAGCACGCCAGCGCCTCGATGAGGTCATTCTTGAACTTGTTCATGAACGCATACTGGCCGTGCGCGTAGCTCAAGAAACAGCCGTAGCGGATCTCCATGGCATCCCCCTGTTCCCCGTGCGGCCTGCCATCGCCGCGCCTTGATCCTGCAAGGCATGAGCTCACTGTAGACCGCTCGGCAACAAGCCTGTTTGCGCTGGCACAAAGATGTGTCTGGCGTCCTGGACATGCAGAAAAAAGCCAGGAACTGGCGTGATCGCGCCGATTTCTGGCATGCCAGGCGCCCAAGGCGGCGCCGCGCATAAAACGCTACTCGCTTGATAACAAAGGGAAATACGCCGGCGCGCGGACGGCGCCGGCAAGCCGGGCTTAAGCGCCCTTGGCGGGCAGGCTGCGGAAGAACTCCACCACTTCGGCGGTGTCGCGCGTGCGCTTGAACGGCGGCAGGCTTTGCCAGATGCGCTTGCCGTACGGCTTGGAAATGAGGCGCGGATCGCAGATCATCAGCACGCCACGGTCGCCCTCGTCGCGGATCAGACGGCCCGCGCCCTGCTTCAGGTTGATGATGGCCTCCGGCAGCGAGTGGTGCATGAAACCATTCTTGCCCTGCTTTTCCATCACTTCGATGCGCGCGGCCAGCACGGGATCGTCGGGCGGCGCGAACGGCAGCTTGTCGATGATCACCAGGGATAAGGCATCGCCGCGCACGTCGACGCCTTCCCAGAAGCTCTGGCTACCGATCAGCACGCCATTGCCGGCCGCGCGGAACTGGTCCAGCAATTCCGTGCGGCCCTTCTCTCCCTGTACGAACAGGGGGAAGTTCAGACCCCGCTGCTTGAATTCGTCGGCCAGGCGCTCGGCGGCCCGCTTGACGGCGCGCAAGGTGGTGCACAGGAAGAAGGTGCGCCCGCCCGCCGCCTCGATGATGGGCAGGGCGCAGTCGATGACGGCATCCGTGTAGCCCAGCGAATTCGGTTGCGGCAGGTTTTGCGGCACGAACAGCAAGCCTTGCTGACCATAGTCGAACGGACTCGGCCACGTATGCGACGGTTCGCCCGTCAAACCCATCTGCTCGGAAAAATGCTTGAAATCGTTTTTCACGGCCAGAGTGGCGGACGTGAAAATCCAGCTGCGCGGCGTGCCTTCGCGCTGGTTGTTGAAGATCGGCGCGATCGACAATGGCGTTTTATGCAACTGCAAGGAACTGGAAAACGCTTCCACCCAGAACACGGCTTCTTCGCCAGCCGCTACCTTGGCCTTCGGATCGAACTTCCAGCCGCTCAGCTGCTGCGCCAGTTCGACGCCGCGCACCCTGCACTGCTCCAGGGTTTCCGCCCGTTCCGCCTGGGTTTCCAGCACGGCCACCATGCCGTCAAGCTCATCCTTGAGGGTGTCGAGCGCGGGGAAGAAATCGCTCGACGGGGCGATCTGCGGCAGGGACAGGCGCACGATATCCTGCGGGAAGGTCAAACGCAGGTCGCGCGCCGCCTTTTCCACCACCGTGACCGTCTTGGCCCAGTCGATGCCGCGCGCATGCGCCAACCCTTCGGCCAGCACGTCGCGGCACAGTTCCAGGATTTGCGAAGTCGACACCGTGTTACCAAAGAATAAAGTGGCCGTATCGGGCAGCTGGTGCGCCTCATCGAAGATGATGGTGTTGGCCGATGGCAGCAATTCCGCCACGCCCGTGTCCTTCAGGGCCACGTCGGCAAAGAACAGATGGTGGTTGACCACCACCACGTCGGCCTGCTGGGCTTCCTTGCGGGCCTTCATGACGAAACAATCCTGGTAATACTGGCACTCGGCGCCCATGCAGGTGTCGCGCGTGGACGTCACCAGGTTCCAGATCATGGCGTTTTCCGGCACCTTGGTCAGTTCCGCCTTGTCGCCCGAGCTGGTCATCTTGATGAAGCGCGAGATTTCGCGCAGATGGCCCACGTCGTCGCGCGACGTCATGCGGCCGTTCTGCAGGGTGCGTTCCAGGTGGTAATGGCAGACGTAGTTCGAGCGGCCTTTCAGCAAGGCGACGGAAACGGGCGCCTGCAGCGCGGCGCGCACGGTGGGTATATCGCGCAGGAACAATTGATCCTGCAAGTTCTTGGTACCGGTGGAAACAATGGTCTTGCCGCCCCACATCAGGGCCGGCACCAGGTAGGCGAAGGTCTTGCCGGTGCCCGTGCCGGCCTCGGCGATCAGGGTCGTCTGGCTGTCGATGGCGCTGGCGATGGCTTTCGCCATCTCCGTTTGCGAACGGCGCGGCTTGTAGCTGCCCACCGCCGGACCGAGCGGGCCGCCGGCGCCAAACAGGCGCTCGATGTCGGCATCATGCTTGCCAGGCGCCGCCTGGGGTTCGGCTGGCAGATCGGCAGGCTGGCCATCTGGACTTGCGGGCAATAAATTGTGATCGGTCAAAATATACTTAGGTGAAGGCTGGACTGGACGCTACTGGCGCCCCTCAGGCGGGAACGTCGGGCACCAACTGCATTTTCAGCAAGGTGATGTGATCCTTCAATTGCAATTTGCGCTTTTTCAGGCGGCGCAGCTGCAGCTCGTCATGGTGGCCATCGAGTATCAGCAACTCGATGACGGCATCGAGGTCGCGGTGTTCCACGTTGAGTTCAATCAGGCGCCGCTCTATTTGCTGTGCATCGCTCATGTGTTGCGTTCCAGGCAGTGTTGGTAACAGTAATGGGAAACCGGCGCGCGCAGCGTACACAGGCAGCCATAGTGCGTAGTTTAACCTGCCGCGCGCGTTAGGGCACGCCATTTCCGGCATGCCCCCTGCGCGGCAGGTCTTATTTGGCAGGCGGCACAGGCACAGCCACGGCCGGCGTGCCGGCAGCGGCTGCAGCCGCCTTGGCAGCCTTGGCCTGCGCTTCGGCCTGGCGCTCGGCCAGGCGTTGCGCCACGCGTTTCTGACGCGCCACGGCATCCGCCTGTTTTTTCGCATACTGCGCTTCACGGGCCGCGCGGCGCGGCGCTTCGGCGGCATCGGCGGCGGCCTGTTTCGCCATCTTCGCCGCGTGCTCGGCTTCGCGCTCGGCCACGCTCTTGCCTTGCGCCTTCGGTGGCGCCGGCTCGGGCGCGACCACTTTCACGGGCTTGGGCACGGCCGCGGCGCGCTGCTCGGCATCCAGGCGCGCACTTTCCTGCGTCCGGGCCAGGTCGATATCGCGCAGGCGCACGGATTCGGCCCGCTTGAAGTAATTCGCTTCCGCGTCGACGGCACGCAGGCGCACGAGGATCAGGCGGCGCTTTTCCTTGGCCTGGTCCAGGCAGTTATTCACGAAAAACTTGTTGTAGCACTCGAGTTCGCGCGCGGCAAACTCATTTTCCGCCGCCTCGCGCTCGCTGGCCGACTGCTTCAGCTTGGCGTCCGCTTCTTCCACCGACAAGGTGGCGGGCACCTGCGGCGCGCCGACCTCATCCAATGCTGCGCTACCCTGATGCGCGCAGGCGGACAACGCCAGGGCAAGGCCCAGCGCCGCGCCCAGCTTGTATAGTGTATTTGCCATCATGTTCCTTATCCCTGCCTCAAACGATCGCGTCGGCCGCGCCGCGCTGTTCTTTTTCCATGTATTCGCGCGATTGCATCTCGATGATACGCGAAACGGTGCGGTGAAACTCATTGGCCAGCATGCCGTTCGTGTACAGCTCATCCGGCGGCACTTCGGCTGACATGATCAGCTTCACCTTCTGGTCATAAAACACGTCGATCAGCCACGTAAAGCGGCGCGCTTCGGACGACTGCGCCGCCGACATGGCCGGTATGCCGGACAATATCACCGTATGGAAGCGGCTGGCGATTTCCAGGTAATCATTTTGCGAGCGGGGACCGCCGCACAGGGTGGCGAAATCGAACCAGATGATGCCGCCGGCGCGGCGCAGGCAATGGATTTCGCGGCTCTCGATGCGGATGCGCGCGTCTTCGTCGGCCGTCTCGGCGATGCGCGTGTAAGCGTCGCGCAGGGCCTTGTCGGTGTCCGCGCCGAGCGGCGTGTAGTAGCTTTCCACCTGTTCCAGCGCGCGGCCGCGGTAATCGACGCCGGCGTCCACGTTCATCACGTCGAGCTTGTCCTTGAGCAGCGCGATGGTCGGCAGCATGCGGTCGCGGTGCAGGCCGTCCGGATACAGCAGGTCCGGATCGTAATTCGAAGTCATGATGAAGGACACGCCGTTGGCGAACAGGGCCGACAGCAGGTTGTACAGGATCATCGCGTCGGCGATGTCGGAGACGTGGAATTCATCGAAACAGATCAAACGGTATTTCTTGGCGATGCGCTTGGCCACCTCGTCGAGCGGGTCGGCCACGCCTTTCAATTCATCGAGCTGCTGGTGCACGCCGCGCATGAATTCGTGGAAGTGCAGGCGCGTCTTGCGCACCAGGGGCACGACCGAGTAAAAACTGTCCATCAGGAACGATTTGCCGCGCCCCACCCCACCCCACATGTACACGCCTTTCGGCACGGCAGGACGGTTCAGCAGGCGCTTGAAGGTGCTCGAGCGCTGGCCCTTGTAGGCCACCCACTCGTCATAGCACAGCTGCAGGCGGTCGACCGCGCGCCGCTGGGCGGCATCGGCCTTGAAATCACGCTTCTGCAGCGCGTGCTGGTAAAACTCTTCTACGTTCATGGGATTCGCTTTAACGCACAAGGGCGCCGGCGGAAAAAATCCGCGAGCGCCCCTGTAGGACTAACTACAATTAAAAGTTCAACGTGCGCTTGTCAACCGCCAGTGCCGCTTCCTTGGTCGCTTCCGACAGGGATGGGTGAGCGTGGCAGATGCGCGCGATGTCTTCGGCCGAGGCCTTGAATTCCATCGCCACGACGGCTTCGGAAATCAGTTCGGACGCCATCGGGCCGACGATGTGCACGCCGAGGATTTCATCGGTGGTCGCATCGGCCAGGAATTTCACCATGCCCGAGGTGTCGCCCAGCGCGCGCGCACGGCCGTTGGCCATGAACGGGAAGGTGCCGGCCTTGTAGGCAATGCCTTCGGCCTTCAGGGTTTGCTCGGTCTTGCCGACCCACGCGATTTCCGGCGAGGTGTAGATCACCCAGGGAATCGTGTTGAAGTTGGTGTGGCCATGCTGGCCGGCGATACGCTCGGCCACGGCAACGCCTTCTTCTTCCGCCTTGTGCGCCAGCATCGGACCGCGCACGACGTCGCCCACTGCCCATACGTTCGGCAGGTTGGTCTTGCAGTCGCCGTCGACGGCGATGAAGCCGCGCTCGTCCAGCTGCAGGCCGACCTTGTCGGCACCCAGGCCATTCGTGTTCGGCGTGCGGCCGATCGAGATGATCAGTTTGTCGAACACGGCTTTTTGCGCTTCGCCCTTGGCGTCCACGAATTCCACGGTGACGTCTTTCTTGCCCGGCGTGATAGCACCGATCTTGCAACCGAGGTTGATCTTCAAGCCTTGCTTGGTGAACAGCTTCGACGCTTCCTTGGCGATCTGCTCGTCAACGGCGCCCAGGAAGACCGGCAGGCCTTCCAGCACGGTGACGTCGGAACCCAGGCGGCGCCAGACGCTGCCCATTTCCAGGCCGATCACGCCGGCGCCGATGACGCCCAGCTTGGCTGGTACGGCGTCGATGGCCAGTGCGCCCGTGTTCGACAGGATCAGTTTCTCGTCGAATGGTGCGCCCGGCAGTTCGCGCGCATTCGAACCCGTGGCGATGACCACGTGCTTGGCCGTCAGGGTTTCGTTGGCTTCGCCCGTCACGCTGATCTCGTACGCGCCAGCGGCGGCGGCGGCGAAAGCGGCGCGACCGTGGAAGAAGGCGATCTTGTTCTTCTTGAACAAGTAAAGGATGCCGTCGTTGTTTTGCTTGACGACGGTGTCCTTGCGCTTGAGCATCTGGCCCAGGTTCAGCTTCAGGCCGGCGACATCGATGCCGTGCTCGGCGAAGCTGTGGCCCGCGTGTTCGAAATGCTCGGACGATTGCAGCAGCGCTTTCGACGGGATGCAGCCGACGTTGGTGCAGGTACCGCCAGGAGCGGCGCCGCCCTTGGCGTTCGACCACTCGTCGACGCAGGCGACGGAAAAGCCCAGCTGCGCTGCGCGGATGGCGGCGATGTAGCCGCCAGGGCCCGCACCGATGACAACTACGTCAAATTGTTTAGTACTCATGTTTTGTTATTCCAATCTCTTCGTCTGGTACGAAAATCCACAATAGAAGGTAAATCACCACGCCGAAGCCGAAGGTCAATGTAAACAGGACGAAGACGAGGCGCCAGATCCACGCTTCCATGCCGGAAGCGCGGCCCAGGCCGCCGCAGACGCCGCCAAGCCAGCGGTCGTTGCGCGAACGGCGCAGGCGGTTGAATTCCTGCACCAGGTCGTTCGCCGGGCCGGCCGCCGCATCGGCGCCGGCGCCGGACCTGCTGTCCGGCTTGTCCAGGTTGATATTGCTCAGGAGCTTGGCTTTCGCTTGCGCGAATTCCGCGTCGCTCAGGGCGCCCGCCAGGTGCAACTCGTGCAGACGCTTGATTTCTTCAGAGACGTTCATGGGAATCCTCTTTCATTGAGATCAGCCAGCTGCGTCTTCTGGCAAGGGGTATCAGCTACATTGCCCCGGCGGCGACGCCGGGGGACTACGGTGCTTACAGGTCCAGCAGCAGGCGTGCAGGATCTTCCAGCGCTTCTTTCATCGCCACCAGGCCCAGGACGGCTTCGCGGCCGTCGATGATGCGGTGGTCGTAGGACATGGCCAGGTAGTTCATCGGACGTACCACGATCTGGCCGTTTTCCACGACAGCGCGGTCCTTGGTCGCATGCACGCCCAGGATGGCCGATTGTGGCGGGTTGATGATCGGGGTCGACAGCATGGAGCCGAAGGTGCCGCCGTTCGAGATCGAGAACGTGCCGCCCGTCAGGTCGTCCAGGGTCAGCTTGCCTTCCTTGGCTTTCGCGCCGAATTCACCGATTTTTTTCTCGATGTCGGCGATCGACAGCTGGTCCGCGTTGCGGATGATAGGCACGACCAGGCCGCGTGGCGAACCGACAGCGATACCGATGTCGAAGTAGCCGTGGTAGACGATGTCGTTGCCGTCAACGGAGGCATTGATGATCGGGTACTTTTTCAGGGCGGCGACGGCGGCCTTGACGAAGAAGGACATGAAGCCCAGCTTGACGCCGTGCTCTTTCTCGAACTTGTCCTTGTACTTGTTGCGCAGGTCGATGACCGGCTGCATGTTCACTTCATTGAACGTGGTCAGGATGGCGTTCGTCGATTGCGATTGCAGCAGGCGCTCGGCGATACGTGCGCGCAGGCGGCTCATCGGCACGCGCTCTTCAGGGCGGTCGCCCAGGCTGGCGGCCGACGGCGTGGCAACTTGTTGCAGCGCTGGCTTGGCAGCGGCTGGCGCCAGTGGCGCGACAGCAGGCTTGGCGGAAGCGGCCAGGGCGTCGCCCTTGGTCACGCGGCCGTCTTTGCCGGAACCGGCGACGTCGCCAGCGGACAGGCCTTTTTCGGACAGGATCTTGGCAGCGGCAGGCATGGCGACATCGCCTTTGGTCGCGGCGGCTGGCGCCGTAGCGTTAGCGGTGTCTTGCGCTGCGGCAGCCAGGGCTGGCGCGGCAACGGCCGACACTTCCATCGGGCTGACCTTGGCCGAGCCGTCGGTGTCGATGATGGCGATGACTTCGCCGGCGACGACGGTGGCGCCGTTATCCTTGATGATCTGCACGATCACGCCAGCGGCAGGCGCCGGCAGTTCCAGCACCACTTTATCGGTTTCGATATCGATCATGTTTTCGTCGCGCGCAACTGGTTCGCCGACTTTCTTGTGCCATGCCAGCAGGGTCGCTTCTGCAACCGATTCCGACAACTGGGGAACTTTGACTTCGATTTGTGCCATGTAAAACTCCGTTTATTTTGTTATTGCGGCGCCGCCCCTGCGTAGCAAGGGCGGCGCTCCGTCACGATGTATGCGAACAGGCGCCATGCATGCGCATGGCACCCGCTATCCTGCCACTTACTTGGTCAGGATAAAACCCTTCAGCTTCGAGAATGCCGTTTCCAGCAGATCTTTTTGCTGGGCGTAGTGCTTGTCATAGTAACCGACAGCAGGCGACGCCGAAGCAGGACGGCCGGCGTAGGCCAGACGCTGACCCGATTCCAGGCCTTCGAAGATGTTGTGCTGGATCTGGAACCAGGCGCCCTGGTTTTGCGGCTCGTCCTGCGCCCAGACGACTTCGACCAGGTTCGGGAACTTCTTCAGTTCGGCAGCGAACGACTTGTGCGGGAACGGATACAGCTGTTCCAGGCGCACGATGGCCGTGTCGGTCTGGCCGCGTGTCTTGCGTGCGTTGACCAGGTCGTAGTAGACCTTGCCCGAGCAGGCGACCACGCGCTTGACTTTCTTGGCGTCGATTTTGTCGTCGACTTCGCCGATGACGGTCTGGAAACCACCCTTGGCCAGGTCGGTCAGCGGCGAACCGGCATCCTTGTTGCGCAACAGCGACTTCGGCGTCAGGATGACCAGCGGCTTGCGGAACTGGCGCACCATCTGGCGGCGCAGCAAATGGAAGATCTGCGAAGCCGTCGTCGGCTGCACCACTTGCATGTTGTTGTCTGCGCACAGCTGCAGGAAACGTTCCGGACGCGCGGACGAGTGCTCAGGACCCTGGCCTTCGTAACCGTGCGGCAGCATCATGACCAGGCCCGAAGCGCGGCCCCACTTCACTTCGCCGGAGCTGATGAATTGGTCGATCACCACTTGCGCGCCGTTGGCGAAGTCGCCGAACTGGGCTTCCCAGATCGTCAGCGTGTTCGGTTCAGCGGTCGAGTAGCCGTATTCGAAGGCCAGTACGGCTTCTTCGGACAGCACCGAGTCGATGACGGTGAACGGCGCCTGGTTGTCCGACACGTTTTGCAGCGGAATGTAGGTACCTGCATCCCAACGCTCGCGGTTCTGGTCATGCAAGACGGCGTGGCGGTGCACGAAGGTGCCGCGGCCGGCATCCTGGCCTGTCAGGCGGATGGCGTAGCCGGACGATACCAGCGATGCGTAGGCCAGGTGTTCGCCCATGCCCCAGTCCAGGTTCATTTCGCCACGGCCCATGGTGCCACGGTCGCCCAGTACTTTTTCCACCAGCGAGTGGACCTTGAAGTCTTCCGGCACGGTGGTGATGCGGGTGGCCAGGCGTTTCAGTTCCGTCATCGGCACGGCGGTATCGGCCGAATCGGTCCATTTCTTGTTCAGGAACGGCAGCCAGTCGACGGCGTACTTGTTCTTGAAGTTCGAGATGACCGGATCGACGGTATGCTTGCCGGCGTCCATGGCGTCGCGGAATGCGGCCACCATCTTGTCGCCGCCATCGGCAGGGATCACGCCTTGCGCTACCAGCTTGTCCGCGTACAGCTTGCGGGTGCCTGGATGCTGGCCGATCTTCTTGTACATCAGTGGCTGCGTCAGTGCCGGAGTATCCTGCTCGTTGTGGCCAAGCTTGCGGTAGCAGATGATGTCGAGGACGATGTCCTTCTTGAATTCCATGCGGTAGTCGAGCGCGATCTGCGTCGCCAGCACCACGGCTTCCGGATCATCGGCGTTGATGTGCAGGACCGGTGCTTCGATCATCTTGACGACGTCCGAGCAGTACAGGGTCGAGCGGGCATCGCGCGGATCCGAGGTGGTGAAACCGATCTGGTTGTTGATCACGATATGCACCGTGCCGCCCGTGTGGTAGCCACGGGTTTGCGCCAGATTCAGCGTTTCCATGACCACGCCCTGGCCGGCGAAAGCGGCATCGCCGTGCACCAGGATAGGCAGCACTTGCGCGCCCTGCGCGTCGCCGCGGCGATCCATGCGGGCCTTGACGGAACCTTCGACCACAGGGTTGACGATTTCCAGGTGCGACGGATTGAACGCCAGCGACAGATGGACCGGGCCGCCCGCGGTGGAGATGTCCGACGAGAAGCCTTGATGGTACTTCACGTCGCCGGCAGGCAGGTCGTCGCCATGCTTGCCTTCGAATTCTTCGAACAGTTCCTGCGGCGCCTTGCCCAGGGTGTTCACCAGCACGTTCAGGCGGCCGCGGTGGGCCATGCCGATAACGATTTCCTGCACGCCTTTTTCGCCGGCGCGCTGGATGGTTTCATCCATCGAGGCGATGAAGGTTTCGCCGCCTTCCAGGGAGAAGCGCTTCTGGCCCACGTAACGGGTGTGCAGATAGCGTTCCAGGCCTTCAGCCGCGGTCAGGCGGTCGAGGATGTGGATTTTTTTCTCTGGGGTGAAATTCGGGGTGGAGCGGATCGCTTCCAGTTTCTCTTGCAGCCAGCGCTTTTCGGCCGGGTCGGAGATGTACATGAATTCGGCGCCGATCGAACGCGTGTAGGTATCGCGCAGATAGTTCAGCAGATCGCGCAGGGTGGCGGTCTCGGGGCCAAAATAGGTATTGCTGATGTTGAACACGGTGTCCATGTCCGCGTCGGTGAAGCCGTAGAAGCTCGGCTCCAGTTCCGGGATCATCGGACGTTCCTGGCGTTGCAGCGGATCCAGGTTGGCCCAGTGCGAACCGAGGTAGCGGTAAGCGGCGATCAGCTGCGTGGCGGCGACGCGCTTTCGGCCCATTTCAGCATCGAAGGAAGCGGTCACTGTGCGGATAGGACCTGCTTTTGCGCGCTCGGCGAACGAGGCGACGACGGAGGCATGCGCCACGTCAGGCTTGTTGGTGCCATCGACGGCAGGCACGTGCTGCATTGCGTCGAAGTAGGAACGCCAGTTATCGGGTACCGAGCCTGGATTGTTCAGATACGCCTCGTACAGGTCTTCCACGTACGGAGCATTCCCACCGAACAGGTAGGAGTTGGTCGTTAATTGCTGCATATATTGCTCACCTTTCTTCGCGCTTCGCGAGGAATTAGCGGGTTAATCTAACCTTCCGCGACACGGCCTGACCGGTTAGCGGATTGCACATCAAGTTGTGGGGAAGGGCTTTTTTATTGCACCAGCATTCTGCATACCGTCATTTAGAATAGCACGCGGTATTGTAACGCAACAACGCCTAGTTGAATTTTATTTGGCAAGCAAATGTAAGCTGTGTTGTTGATTTTCCCGGGCTTGCAAGCCTGTCACTGTTATGCTTACAACACATCGGCGGCCCTGCCGGCGTGCCGCTTGCGCCCAACTGGTCTGCCCGGCAACGGCGCCGCCGCGATGGCCGCCAGCCAATCGGGATCGCCGGCAAACCACTCCACCAGGAAGTCGAGCATGGTGCGCAGCAGGGGCGACATGTGCTGGCGCGAGGTGTAGACGCCGTAGATGCCCATGTCCTGCGGCTGGTACGCGGGCAAGAGCTCCACCAGCTGCCCGCTGGCGATCAGCGGCGTGGCCGAAAAGCGCGGCTGCATGGCGATGCCCGCCCCCGCCACCGTGGCCACCAGCAGGACCAGCGATTCATTCGCCGACAGGCGGCCGCTGACGGGGACAGTGAGCGCTTCCCCGTCATGCGTAAACTGCCACAGGCTCTTGCCGAAATACGTGTACGTCAGGCAGTTGTGCAGGGCCAGGTCTTGCGCCCGGCGCGGCGTGCCGTGCGCCGCCAGGTACGATGGTGCGGCGCACACCACCGAGGCGCAGCTGGCCAGCTGGCGCGCGATCAGGTTAGGCTCGAGCGCGTTGGTGATGCGGATCGCCAGGTCGATGCGCTGCTCCACCAGGTTGACGGCGCGGTTCTCCATCTGCAGGTCGACGGCGGCGCGCGGGTAGCGCCGCAGGTAAGCGGTTACTGCGCCAGCCAGCGCCGTCTGCGCCAGGGATTGCGAACAGGTGATGCGCAACAAGCCGTGCGGCGTATCGAGGCCCTCGGGCGAAGTGACGGCCATGGCGCCAGCCACTTCCAGCATCTGCCGGCAGCGCGCCAGGGTGGCATCGCCCGCATCCGTCAGGCTCAGCCGGCGCGTGGTGCGATGCAACAGCCGCGCGCCCGCCCACTGCTCCATTTCGGCCAGGTAGCGCGTCACCATGGCGCGCGACATGTCGAGCGCTTCGCTGGCGGCCACCATGCTGCCACGCTCGGCGATAGCGACGAATACTTGTGCGGCGGTGATGCGGTCCATGCGGTGCTCCCTTGATTCGTCCGATCCATGCAACTAAGTATTGCAATCTACCCTATTTCTCGCGCCTGGTCGAAAGGATAATATGCGACAAGAGCATCCAATGCAGAAAGAATAATATGTTTGCACGCGCCGCCCGCCCCTCCCGCACGCTGGAGACCTTCCGCCTGGATGTGCTGGGCCGCGCACCGTCCACTTCGCTGCTGCTGAGCGGCATGGCGGACGCCATCCTCGTCAACACCCAGTTCCTGCGCGGCGATGCAGCGCAGTTAGCGCACACCATCGCCGCCAGCGGCAAGCGCCTGACCACCATCTATATCAGCGCGGCCGAACCGCAAGCCTATTTCGGCCTGGGCGTGCTGCAGCAAGCCTTTCCGCAAGCGCGCATCCTCGCCAGCGGCGCCACGGTCGAGGCGATCCGCCGCCAGGCCGGCGCCAGAGTCGCCCACTGGGGCGGCATCCTCAAGCACAATGCGCCGCACCGCATCGTCATGCCCCAGCCCTATGAGGGCGACAGCCTGCAACTGGAAGGCCGGCACGTCGCCCTGCGCCAGCTGGAAGCGGCCTTCAACTGACACGACGCAGGCCTGCCCTACAACGCACCCAGGAAGCGCTCGTATTCTTGCGCGCTGCGCGCCAGCCGCTCGGCATAGCCCGTTTCCTTCGGCCCGTCTTCCGCGCCATAGAAGGCAAAGAAGCGGCGGTTGTCGGCGCCGATGTACGCGAGGGTGACATCGAACGGCGCCAGCAGCTGCGCCAGGGTGACGTTCCACTTGCCTTCCGGCGTGAAATCCTCCTCGCGGATGCCGGCCGTGACGGCCAGCGCCACCTTTCTCCCCCGGAAGGCATCGCCGCCCGTGCCGTAAGCCCAGCCATATGCCAGCACCTCGTCGAGCCACCGCTTCAGCAAGGGCGGGCAGTTGAACCAGTACATGGGGAATTGCAGGACCACATTGGCGTGCGCCTCCACCAGCGCCTGCTCGCGCGCCACGTCGATGTTTCCATCCGGATAAGCCTGCTGTACGTCGTGGATGGTGTAGCGGTCCGGATACTGCGCCAGTTCCTGAAGCCAGCGCTTGTTGGCGACCGACGTGTCGATGGCGGGATGGAAGACGATAACGAGGGTTTTCATCATGCTGCTTTCCTGAAAATGGATGGATGCACCGGCCCGCCTGCACAGGAAAGCAGGCAAGCCGGTACCCTGCCCCGTGGCACGCGGCATGTGGCCGCGCGCCTGCAGGGGCAAAAACAGCATAACCATGCCGAGTACTTTTCACAAGTACGCACATTTACCACTCATACAGTAAGAAAAGTAAGCTACAAAGCCGTGGAAAGACGTTTGGCCATGCGTATCCGCCTCAGGCTGGCTGGTGCAGTTCGCCCCACGCGCACAAGGTATGCAGCACGGGGATCAGCGAGGCGCCCTTGCTGGAAAGCGAATATTCCACCTTCGGCGGCACTTGCGGATATTCCTTGCGGACGATCAGCCCATCGGCTTCCAGCTCCTTCAGCACGACGCTGAGGGTCTTGAAGGCGATGCCACCGAGATGGCGCTTGAGTTCGTTATGCCGCAGCACGGTATTTTCCGCCAGCGCATACAGGATCAGCATCTTGTATTTGCCACCGATCAGCGACAAGGTATAACCAAATGCCGTATCGCCCAGGGCCACGCCGCTGGGCGCGCAGATTTCTTCATTCATCGCGTTGTACTTCCTGTTGAACCAGGGCCCGAGCATAACAGCCCGGCGGCCCTGGCTTGCATCGAACACGCACATAAAAAAACGGGCCGAAGCCCGTTTTTTGTTTGCTTGATACCGCTCTGGATTAACGCTTGTCCAGTGGCGGTACTTCGCGCGTGGTCGAACCGACGAACAGCTGGCGCGGACGGCCGATTTTTTGCTCTGGGTCGGCGATCATTTCGTTCCACTGGGCGATCCAGCCGATCGTACGGGCCATAGCGAAGATACCGGTGAACAGCGACACAGGGATGCCCAGCGCCGATTGCACGATGCCCGAGTAGAAGTCGACGTTCGGGTACAGTTTGCGCGAAACGAAGTATTCGTCGTTCAGTGCAATCTTTTCCAGTTCCATCGCCAGCTTGAACAGCGGATCGTCTTGCAGACCCAGTTCTTGCAGCACTTCGTAGCAGGTTTCACGCATCAGTTTGGCGCGTGGATCGAAGTTCTTGTACACGCGGTGGCCAAAGCCCATCAGCTTGACGCCGGAGTTCTTGTCCTTGACTTGCTCGATGAAGGCAGGGATGTTCTCGACGGTGCCGATTTCCTTCAGCATGTTGAGTGCCGCTTCGTTGGCGCCGCCGTGGGCAGGGCCCCACAGGCAGGCGATACCGGCAGCGATACAGGCGAACGGATTGGCGCCCGACGAACCGGCCAGACGGACGGTCGATGTCGATGCGTTTTGCTCGTGGTCCGCGTGCAGGATCAGGATGCGGTCCAGGGCGCGCACCAGCACGTCATTGACCTTGTACTCTTCGCACGGGTTGGCGAACATCATGTGCATGAAGTTGGCGCTGTACGACAGGTCGTTGCGTGGGTACACGAACGGCTGGCCGACCGAGTACTTGTAGGTCATGGCGACCAGGGTTGGCATCTTGGCGATCAGGCGGATGGCCGACACTTCGCGGTGACGCGGGTCGTTGATGTCCAGCGAGTCATGGTAGAACGATGCCAGCGCGCCGACGGTGCCCACCAGGACCGACATCGGATGCGCGTCGCGGCGGAAGCCACGGAAGAAGAATTGCATCTGTTCGTGCACCATCGTGTGCTTGGTGACGGTGTCGACAAACTTGGCTTTTTGCGCCGCGTTCGGCAGTTCGCCGTTCAGCAGCAGGTAGCACGATTCCATGAAGTCGGCGTTGACGGCCAACTGTTCGATCGGGTAACCGCGGTACAGCAGCTCGCCCTTGTCGCCGTCGATGTAGGTGATCGACGAGTTGCAGGCGGCCGTCGACATAAAGCCTGGGTCGTAGGTGAACTTGCCGCTACCGGCGTACAGTTTGCGGATGTCGATGACGTCCGGGCCAACCGTGCCTTTGTAGATTGGAAATTCAAGCGATGGGCTGCCATCGGAGAACGACAGGGTAGCTTTTGTGTCAGAGATATTCATGGGCTCTTCCTTCTCGGGAGTGAGTCGAAATTAAAATCAAAAATTCTGGCTGCAATTCGCACCGCAATTCGGCAGTGCTACAGCGCGCCACTCGCACCGTTTGCAATATATCGCCCAGGCGTCTAGGCAATGCGCAGTCGTTGCAGCAGTGCGCGCACATGCGGCAGATCGACTTCGCCTTCCGGCTCTTTACGGGCCAGTACCAGATCCATTAACGCATTGTCCGATAAATCCAGCAAACGCGTCAGCGCGTCAACTTCTTCATCGGTCAATTCGGTTTCATACGCATCGAGAAAACGGGTCAGGATAATGTCGTTTTCCAGCAGGCCACGGCGTGAACGCCAGCGCAGGCGGGCGCGGTTGGCCGGGTCGGCCTGATGCGAGGACAAAATTGATTCTGTCATTTGGTTTACCACTTTACGTGTGCCTTGCGGCACGGTGCTGCTTTGCAGGCGCCGCCTGCAGGCAAGAGAGGATACCCTCTTCCCGCAAACGGCGCCCGGCGGACGCGATCAGGGGATCAGATCGCGCGGCGGACCATCAACTCCTTGATCTTGCCAATCGCCTTGTTCGGGTTCAACCCTTTCGGGCAGACGTCGACGCAGTTCATGATCGAATGGCAGCGGAACAGGCGGTACGGGTCTTCCAGGTTGTCCAGACGCGCACCGGTGGCTTCGTCGCGCGAATCGGCGATGAAGCGGTAGGCTTGCAGCAGGCCGGCCGGGCCGACGAACTTGTCCGGATTCCACCAGAACGACGGGCACGACGTGGAGCAGCATGCGCACAGGATGCACTCGTACAGGCCATCGAGTTCTTCGCGCTGTTCCGGCGACTGCAGGCGTTCCTTTTCAGGCGGGATCGAGTCGTTGATCAGGAAAGGCTTGATCGAATCGTACTGCTTGAAAAATTGCGTCATGTCGACGATCAGGTCGCGGATGACTGGCAAACCTGGCAACGGACGCAGCACGATAGGCTCCGACAGTTCGTTCAGGTTGGTGGTGCATGCCAGGCCGTTCTTGCCGTTGATGTTCATCGCGTCCGAACCGCACACGCCTTCGCGGCACGAGCGGCGCAGGGCCAGCGAGTCATCGACGTCCGACTTGATGCGCTGCAGTGCGTCGAGCAGCATCTTGTCGGTGTCTTTCAGTTCGACCGTCAGGTCTTGCATGTAAGGCTTGGCATCCTGGTCAGGATCGTAGCGGTAGATTTTGAATTTGAGAGTGCGTGCCATGTTCTGACCTTTAGAAAGTACGTGGTTTTGGCTTGAAGGTATCGACCGTCAGCGGTTTGGTCACGACTGGCTTGTATTCCAGGCGGTTGCCTTCCGAGTACCACAGCGTGTGCTTCATCCAGTTGTCGTCGTCGCGGGTCGGGTGATCATCCTGAGCGTGGGCGCCGCGCGATTCCTTGCGGGCTGCTGCCGAGACGATGGTCGCTTTCGCCGTTTCGATCAGGTTGTCCAGCTCCAGCGCTTCCACGCGGGCCGTGTTGAACACCATCGATTTATCCTTGAACGAGACGTGCTTGCGGCGCTCGTCAAGCTTCATGATTTCGATCACACCCTGGTCCAGCATCGCGTCGGTACGGAACACGCCACAGTACTTCTGCATGGTGGCGCGAATCTCGTTCGCCACGCCCTGCACGGTTTCCGTGCCGGTCGAGTTTTCCAGGCGCGCCAGGCGGCCCATGGCGAAATCGGCAGCGTCGGCTGGCAAAGGCTTGTTTTCCTTGGCTTTCAGGCCGCTGTTGACGATGTGGTTACCGGCCGCGCGGCCGAAGACCACCAGGTCGAGCAGCGAGTTCGTGCCCAGGCGGTTGGCGCCGTGCACGGAGACGCAGGCGCATTCGCCGATCGCGTACAGGCCGTTGACAACCTTGGCCGAATTGTCCGGACCGGTCGGGGTGACGACCTGGCCGTGGATGTTCGTCGGAATGCCGCCCATCTGGTAGTGAATCGTCGGCACGACAGGAATCGGTTCCTTGGTGGCGTCGACGTTGGCGAACTTGTGGCCGATTTCCAAGATCGACGGCAGGCGCTTGGCGATGGTGTCGGCGCCGATATGGCGCAGGTCCAGCATCACGTGGTCCTTGTTCGGACCGCAGCCGCGGCCTTCCTTGATTTCCTGGTCCATCGAACGCGAAACGAAGTCGCGCGGCGCCAGATCCTTCAAGGTTGGCGCATAGCGCTCCATGAAGCGTTCGCCTTCGCTATTGATCAGGATGCCGCCTTCGCCGCGCACGCCTTCGGTGATCAATACGCCCGCGCCGGCCACGCCGGTCGGGTGGAACTGCCAGAATTCCATGTCCTGCAGCGGCAGGCCGGCGCGTGCCGCCATGCCCATGCCGTCGCCGGTGTTGATGAAGGCATTCGTCGACGCGGCAAAGATACGGCCTGCGCCGCCCGTTGCCATGACCGTCGTTTTTGCTTCCAGGATCATGCATTCGCCGGTTTCCATTTCCAGCGCAACAACACCAATCACGTCGCCGTCGGCGTCACGGATCAGGTCGAGTGCCATCCATTCGACGAAGAAGTGCGTACGCGCACGCACATTGCGCTGGTACAGGGTGTGCAACAGGGCGTGACCGGTACGGTCGGCTGCCGCGCAAGCGCGCTGCACCGGCTTTTCACCGAAGTGGGCCGTGTGGCCGCCGAAAGGACGCTGATAGATGGTGCCGTCAGGGTTGCGGTCGAATGGCATGCCGAAGTGTTCCAGCTCGTACACGACCTTCGGTGCTTCGCGGCACATGAATTCGATGGCATCCTGGTCGCCCAGATAGTCGCCACCCTTGACGGTGTCGAACATATGCCAGAACCAGTTGTCTTCGGCCATGTTGCCGAGCGACGCGCCGATACCGCCCTGCGCCGCAACGGTGTGCGAGCGGGTCGGGAAAACTTTCGACAGGACAGCGACGTTCAGACCGGCTTCAGCCAGCTGCAACGACGCGCGCATGCCGGAACCGCCGGCGCCAACGATTACCGCATCAAAGCGGCGGGTAGGGATTGCAGATTTATATGCTGCCACGATTACACACTCCAGAGTATCTGTACCGTCCAGCCGGCACAAGCGATCAACCACAGCATGGTGGCAATTTGCAGGGTCATGCGGAGGCCAACGCTTTTCACGTAGTCCATCCAGATATTGCGTACGCCGACCCATGCGTGGTAGAACAGGGCGACAAACGTCACCAGGCTGAATAATTTGAACCATTGCTGTGCAAACAATCCTGCCCAGCCTTCATAGCTGAAGTTGCTACCGGTCAGGAAGGCGATCAGCAGGATGGCGACGTAGGCCACCATGACGAGGGCGGTGACGCGTTGCGCCAGCCAGTCGCGCAAGCCGTAATGGGCGCCGACGACGAGGCGTTTCGGTCCGATGTTATTGTTTGCCATTAAAATACTCCAAACAGTTTCAAAGCGACCAGAGCGGTCAGTACCAGGCTGATCACCAGAACGAACTTGGCGGTATTGCGCGCGGGCTCTTTCTCGGCGGCGACGTGCACGTCCATGAGCAAGTGGCGGATGCCGGCGCAGAAGTGATGCAGGAAGGCCCAGACCAGACCCAGCGTGATCAGCTTGACGAACCAGTGCGAGGCGATGCCCTGGAAGTAGGCGTAGGACATTTCGGAACGCAGGCTCAGTTCCAGCATGTACAGGATGCACGGCAGCAGGGCGAAAATGATGATGCCGCTGATACGATGCAGGATCGAGACGATGGCGCCGATCGCCATGCGGTAGTTCGACAATTCGGTAACATGGATGTTACGGAATTGCGGCCGTTCTTTTTTTGGTACTTCTCTTACGGCTTCAGACATAACAAAAACCTCCCCTTTGAATTTCAACTAAATATTGAAGCCGCGATTTTCGCCGATTTTCGCAACCGATACCAATATCTATTGTTACATATAACCAAAATGGTTTTTTACTACAAAATACCGCGCTACTTTCCGTAGTTCACGTAATTTAATTACAGAATCGCCGGCAAAACACGGCCCGCCGGGGCGGGCCATGCTGTCGCTGCGCTTTCCGTTGTCTCCGTTGCCCGCCTTGCGGCAGGCATCTTGCAAGCGATGCACTTCAGCCTTGCTGCTTGTTTGGACGCCCACGGGCGCCCCGCCGCTTCAGCTGAGTTCATTCTGATAATGATGGCGACTGGTCAGGTACAGGCCCCGGCGCAGTTCGACCGGCTTGTCGCCGTAGGTAAACGACACGCGCTCGGAACTGAGCAGGGGCGTGCCGAGATCGATATTTAACAATTGCGCGGCGCCCGCGTCGGCGCACACGGCGCGGATCTGTTCCGACGCGCGTATCATGCGCGTGCCAAATTCCGTCTCAAACAGACCGTACATGGGGCCCTTGTATTCCACCAGGCGTTCGGCCGTCAGACCCTTGAAGATCAGGCCGGGCAGCCACAGCTCTTCAACGATGGTCGGCACGCCGTCGAAATACTGCACGCGCTTGATGAAGATGACGGCGTCGCCGGACTTCAGGTCCATCAGGCGCGCCACGTCGGCTGGCGCGCGCACGCGCTTGACTTCGATAAACTTGCTTTCAGGATAATGCGGTACGCCTTCGTCCGGCACCAGGCGCAGGAAGCGGAAATGCGCGCGCGCCTCATGGTGGGTGGAAACGAAGGTGCCCTTGCCCTGGCGCCGCATGACGAGGTTTTCGGCGGCCAGTTCATCGATGGCCTTGCGCACCGTGCCCTGGCTGACCTTGAAGCGCCCTGCCAGCTCGACTTCGCTGGGAATGAGCTCGCCCGGCTTCCATTCGCCCGATTGCAGGCTTTGCGTGATGAGCGCCTTGATCTGCTGGTACAGGGGACTGAAGGTGGGCGATGCAGTCGCGGCAGGCGCGGCAGGCGCGGCCACGGCAGCAGTGGTATTCACGCTGGCAACAGGGGTGGCGGCAGTGCCGGCCGTTGCGGCAACGGGCGTGGCCGGGGTGCCCGCGGTCGGACTGACCGCCCCGCTTGCAGCAGTGGCATTGTTGGTCAGATTGGACGAGGCGGAATTCATAGTCCGACATTTCAACACAAATCACTGCCCGCGTCCAGTAAAAGACTCGTAGTTATCTGTCTTATATAAGACATAAGATATGATTGACAGATGCAGATCAGGGGCCTAAACTGCCCTCGATAAAACTTGTGAGCCAGCGTTTTATGTTGTCGGCCAGCCACTCTGGCCTCGTGCAGCACAAGCGTGACGGCAGCGTACACCAGCAATTCGGTGGCGCGGGCCGGTTTTGGTATCATTATAGTTTTTCCGGATAAGCGTAAGCCCAGCTTCAAGCCCGTTTTCTTTCCCATTTTTGGAGATTCATCATGGCTAAAACCCCAATGCGTGTTGCAGTGACCGGCGCCGCCGGCCAGATCGGCTACGCCCTGTTGTTCCGCATCGCCAATGGCGACATGCTCGGCAAAGACCAGCCTGTCATCTTGCAACTGCTTGAAATCCCGGACGAAAAAGCCCAGAAGGCGCTCAAGGGCGTGATGATGGAAATCGACGACTGCGCATTCCCGCTGCTGACGGAAATGACCGCCCACTCCGATCCGCTGACCGCATTCAAGGATGTCGACGTGGCCGTACTGGTTGGCGCGCGTCCGCGCGGCCCAGGCATGGAACGCAAGGACCTGCTGGAAGCGAACGCCCAGATCTTCACGGTGCAAGGCAAGGCGCTCGACGCCGTCGCTTCGCGCAATGTCAAAGTGCTGGTGGTCGGCAACCCCGCCAACACCAACGCCTACATCGCCATGAAATCGGCGCCATCGCTGCCAGCGAAAAACTTCACCGCCATGCTGCGCCTGGACCACAACCGCGCGCTGTCGCAAGTCGCTGCCAAGACCGGCACCGCCGTGAAAGACATCGAGAAGCTGACCGTGTGGGGCAACCACTCGCCAACGATGTACGCCGACTACCGCTTCGCCACCGTGAACGGCAAGGCTGTGAAAGACCTGATCAACGACCAGGAATGGAACGCCAACACCTTCCTGCCAACCGTCGGCAAGCGCGGCGCCGCCATCATCGAAGCGCGCGGCCTGTCGTCGGCAGCGTCGGCAGCGAACGCCGCCATCGACCACATCCATGACTGGATGCTGGGCACCGCCGGCAAGTGGACCACCATGGGCGTTCCTTCGGATGGCTCGTATGGCATCCCTGAAGGCACCGTGTTCGGCTTCCCGGTCACCACCGACAACGGTGAGTACACCATCGTTCAAGGTCTGGAAATCGATGCATTCTCGCAAGAGCGCATCAACCTGACCCTGAAAGAACTGACCGAAGAGCGCGAAGGCGTGAAACACCTGCTGGCCTAAGTCCAGTTTTGGCGGCGCGGCAATGCGCCGCCCGCCAAAGAAGGCCGCCCTGCGAGATTCGCGGCGCGGCTGTTTTATCAAGTAGTTTTTACCTGCAGAAATGCCTTAAGCATGCACCCTTCCGAGGTTTTATTCCAAGGCAAACGCCAGCCGCTGTTGCTCGCCGCTTGCGACCACTACGCCGGCTCTGAAAAGCTGATGCGTAAATCGATTGCTTTGCAACAAGAGCTTGGCCCCCTGTTCGACATCACGTTCGACTGCGAAGACGGCGCCAGCGCCGGCAATGAAGAATCCCACGCTCTGATGATCGCGGGCCTGCTGGCCAGCGACGAGAACCAGTTCAACCGCATCGGCGTGCGCGTGCACGACGTCGACAGCCCGTTTTTCGCGCGCGACGTGGAAATCATCTGCACCGCCGCCTCCCGTCTGGCCTACATCGCCGTGCCCAAGGTGGGCGGCGTGCAGGATGCCATGCTGGCCATCGACCTGATCAACCTGCACGCGCGCCGCGCCGGCCGCGACAACCTGCCCGTGCACATCCTGATCGAGACGCATGGCGCGCTGCGCGACGCCTATGCGATCGCCGCCCTGCCCCAGGTCGAATGCCTGTCCTTCGGCATCATGGATTTCGTTTCGGCCCATTACGGCGCCATTCCCGCCGCCGCCATGCGCACGCCGGGCCAGTTCACGCACCCGCTGGTGGTGCGCGCCAAGCTGGAAGTGGCGGCCGCCTGCCATGCGCACGGCAAGGTGCCGTCGCACAACGTGACGACGGACGTGCGCGATTCGGCCGTGGTGGCCAACGATGCCCAGCGCGCAACAGCCGAGTTCGGCTACACACGCATGTGGAGCATCCACCCGGACCAGATCAAGCCCATCATCAAGGCCTTCACGCCGCGCCTGTCCGAAGTCAACGAGGCCAGCAACATCCTGAATGAAGCGCTGCGCGCCAACTGGGGACCGATTGCGCAAAATGGCCGCTTGCACGACCGCGCCAGCTACCGATATTATTGGACCGTTTTGCAACGCGCCAAACTGGCAGGCCTCGGCCTGCCCGAGGCGGCCGCTGCATTACTCAACGCCCCCTCTTCCAGCACCACTGAAAACTGACAGGAATTACACGATGTCCCTCTCCAAATTAGCAATTGCCTGCAGCGTCGCGCTGGGCGCCATGACCCTCACGCTGGCGCCAGCCAGCTTCGCCGCCACGGATACCAAGGAAGCGGCAAACGCCAAGGCGGTCAAAGCCAAGGCCAAGCCGAAAGCCAAGGCCACCAAGGCAAAGGCTGCCGCCAAGGAAGCGCATCCGCTGGCCATGTCCATGGTCGACAAGGAAGAGTCCGACGAGCCGGACACCGCGGGTTCGGCCTCCACCGATTTCAATTGTGAACTTGGTAATAAAATTACCATCTACACCAATGCTACTGACGACAAACACATCGCCCTGCGCTGGAAGAAGCGCCTGCACCGCCTGAGCCGCGTTGGCACCACCACCGGCGCCAACCGCTTCGAGAACCGTTTATACGGTCTCGTCTGGATCGGCATCCCGGCCAAAGGCATGCTGCTCGATTCCAAGCAGGGCCGCCAGCTGGCCAATGAATGCAAGGATGCGGAGCAAGCCAAGCCGGCGGCAGTGGTGGAAGCCGCGCCATCGCTGGGCGTGCTGCCGGCCACCGGCGGCTGATGTGCGTAGCAAGGGCCTCTTCGGGGGCTCAGTCATGTTTTGTAATTTGAATAATCAATAAATAGACGATACCCAACAAGGAGAGGTCATGTCCCGCAACACTCTGAACACGCTCAAGGACTTTAATATTTCGGATAGCAAGAAGGGCAAGCTGTACTCCCTGCCTGCACTGGAAAAAAGCCTGGGCATCAATGTCTCCCGCCTGCCAGTGTCGATTCGCATCGTGCTTGAATCGGTATTGCGCAACTGCGACGGCAAAAAAGTCACCGAAGAACACGTCAAGCAATTGGCGAGCTGGGGCCCGACCGCCGAGCGCACCGACGAGATCCCGTTCGTAGTGGCGCGCGTCGTGCTGCAAGACTTCACCGGCGTACCGCTGCTGGCCGACCTGGCAGCCATGCGCAACGTGGCCGCCAAGATGGGCATCAACGCCAAGAAGATCGAACCGCTGGTACCGGTCGACCTGGTGGTCGACCACTCGGTGACCATCGATCACTACCGCGAAAAGAAAGCGCTGGACCTGAACATGAAACTGGAATTCTCGCGTAACAACGAGCGTTACCAGTTCATGAAATGGGGCATGCAGGCATTCGACACCTTCGGCGTCGTGCCACCAGGCTTCGGCATCGTCCACCAGGTCAACCTGGAATACCTGGCGCGCGGCGTGCACCACGCAGGCAAGAAAGCCGGCGACGTGTACTACCCTGACACCCTGGTCGGCACCGACTCGCACACCACCATGATCAACGGCATCGGCGTGGTCGGCTGGGGCGTGGGCGGCATCGAGGCGGAAGCCGGCATGCTGGGCCAACCGGTCTACTTCCTGACGCCTGACGTCATCGGCGTGAACCTGTCGGGCGCGCTGCGCGAAGGCTGCACCGCCACCGACCTGGTACTGACCATCACCGAATTGCTGCGCAAAGAAAAAGTCGTCGGCAAGTTCGTCGAATTCTTCGGCGAAGGCACCGAATCGCTGACCCTGACCGACCGCGCGACGATCGCCAACATGGCACCGGAATACGGCGCGACCATGGGCTTCTTCCCGGTCGACGAAGCCACCATCGATTACTTCAAGGGCACCGGCCGCAGCAAGGCTGAAATCGCCGCGTTCGAAGGCTACTTCAAGGCGCAAAACCTGTTCGGCGTGCCAAAAGCCGGCGAGATCGACTACACCCGCGTGGTGGAACTGAACCTGGCCACGGTCGCTCCGTCGCTGGCCGGCCCGAAGCGCCCGCAAGACCGTATCGAAATCGGCAACGTGAAAGCGAACTTCGCCGAGCTGTTCGCCAAGCCAACCACGGAAAACGGCTTCAACAAGAACCCGGCCGACCTGGCTGCCGTGTACGAAACGACGAACGGCGTGAAAGTGTCGAACGGCGACGTGCTGATCGCCGCGATCACCTCGTGCACCAACACCTCGAACCCGAGCGTGATGCTGGCTGCCGGCCTGCTGGCCAAGAAAGCCGTGGAAGCCGGCCTGAAAGTCGCTCCGCACATCAAGACCTCGCTGGCCCCCGGCTCGCGCGTCGTGACCGAGTACCTGACGGCTGCCGGCCTGCTGCCATACCTGGAAAAACTGGGCTTCGGCGTGACCGCCTACGGCTGCACCACCTGTATCGGCAATGCGGGCGACCTGACGCCTGAGCTGAACGCCGCCATTGCCACGCACGACATCGTCGCGTCGGCCGTACTGTCGGGCAACCGCAACTTCGAAGCGCGTATTCACCCGAACATCCGCTCGAACTTCCTGGCTTCGCCACCGCTGGTCGTCGCTTACGCCATCGCCGGCAACATGACGCGCGACCTGATGACGGAACCTGTCGGCAAGGGCAAGGGCGGCAAGGATATCTACCTGGGCGACATCTGGCCGACCTCGGCTGAAGTCTCGGCCATGATGAAATTCGCCATGAACGCCAAGGTGTTCAAGGACAACTACGCCGACGTCAAGGGCGCACCAGGCAAGCTGTGGGAAAAAGTCACGACCGTGTCCGGTCAAGTCTACAACTGGCCGAAATCGACCTACATCGCGGAACCACCGTTCTTCGACAACTTCTCGATGACGCCAGCGGCAGTGGCCACCGGCATCGAAGGCGCGCGCGCACTGGGCGTGTTCGGCGATTCCATCACCACCGACCACATCTCGCCAGCCGGCTCGATCCAGGAAAACGGTCCTGCAGGCAAGTGGCTGAAGGAAAACGGCGTCCTGAAAGCGGACTTCAACTCCTACGGCTCGCGTCGCGGCAACCATGAAATCATGATGCGCGGCACGTTCGCCAACGTGCGTATCAAAAACCGCATGATCCCTGCCAAGGCGGACGGTTCGGCGGTCGAAGGCGGCATCACGATTCACCAGCCTTCCGGCGAACAGATGTCGATCTACGACGCAGCGATGAAATATGTTGCTGAAGGCACGCCAACCATGGTCTTCGGCGGCGAAGAGTACGGTACGGGCTCGTCGCGCGACTGGGCGGCAAAAGGTACGCAACTGCTGGGCGTGAAAGCCGTGATCACCCGTTCGTTCGAGCGTATTCACCGCTCGAACCTGGTGGGCATGGGCGTGTTGCCGCTGCAATTCATCGGCGACGACAGCGTGCAAACCCTGGGCATCACCGGCAATGAAACCTTCGACCTGAAAGGCCTCGAAGGCGAAATCAAGCCACAGCAACTGGCCACCCTGGTGATCCACCGCGCCGACGGCACCAGCGTCGACGTGAAAGTGCTGCTGCGCATCGATACGCCGATCGAAGTCGATTACTACAAGCATGGCGGTATCCTGCCATTCGTGTTGCGTCAACTGCTGGCCGAGTAATCAGCCCAGCTGTGAGGTAAGATAAAAGCGCCGGTTCCGACCGGCGCTTTTTTTCGTCCCTGCGCCCCGTTCCGACTTGAAATTCCGACTATTGGCATGATCTGAGGATAGCTTACGTATTGCGTGCGGCTGAATCCTCTACAATACGGTTATAAGGGTTTATCATTGTTTGACTGATCCATTTTTTTCACTTTCCGAGACTCTTATCCCGCCATGCGTCGTCCTTCCAAAGATTCATCCCATAAACTGACTGCCGACAGCCAGCGCCTGGTCACCTTTGCCCAGGCGATCGTACAGGCAGCCAGCCGTCTCGAAGAGCGGTCCTGGGAACACAGCCTGGATACGCAGCTCCAGAAATTACTCAAAACCGGCCACCAGGACACCATCGACAACACCCTGGGCAGCCTGTTCAAGGAAGACTTGAACGCCTACGACGTGCTGATGGACTGCGTTGAAGCCGTCAGCGAATCGACCGTCATCACGCACGAAGACGTGCGCTACGACGCCCTGCTGGTCGCCGTGCCCATCCTCGCGTGGACGCGCTTTTCCATCGCCTCCGGCCCCATGGCCGGCGACGCGCACGGCGTGCTGTCGGCGCATTTCGCCGCCCACCTGCTGGCCGATGGCACGAAGATGGCCATGGCGCCCACCCTGTATTCGATCGACCAGCTGCCGCGCAGCCACGTCGAGACCTATGCCAAGACGCAGAAGCTGGCACTGGCCGCCCTGAAGGGCACGGCTGTCAAGCCGTCGGCCAAAGAGGCGGAAACGGCGCCCTTCCTGGCCGACACGCGCTACCTGCTGGTGGCCGTGGTGGCCCCTGCTGGCGCACCGCTGTTCCGCTGGCAGACGCCGTCGAGCCAGCTCGACTTCATCGCCGAGCGCAGCGCCGCCCTGGAACAATGGCGCACGCAGGCCACGCCGACGATTGCCCGCCTGCTGCCCGGCTGCGGCCTGGAATTGCTGCTGCCGGAAGCGTATTACGTGGCCTGCCGCGAAGCGGACAAGCTGATCCGTCCCGTCTCCGTGCGCGCCGCCGTGCACTACCTGACGCACACGCTGGCCATCGAGCCGTCGGAACTGCGCGCCGTGATCGCCGGTTTCGGCGAGGAAGCGGCCGATGGCCAGGTGGACGAGTACCGCATCGCCTTCACCCTGCGCCAGGCGCCGGACGTGATCTACGGCATCGTCTGGCCTTTATATGGCCAGGAAGATGAGGATGGCACGCCGATCGAAGGCCTGATCCAGGTCGGCATCGCCGCGCTGGACAAGCAAAAGACGCCCGTCGATGAAATCATCGAGCACCTGAACGCCGCCGGCGTGACGCAGATCAAGCGCCACGCGGAACGTTTTGTCGGTGAATACTGCGACGATTGCGGCGCGCCCCTGTTTGCCGATCCCGTGGGCGAACTGGCGCATGCGGAAATGCCGGAAGATACGCCGCAAGGCACGGAACACTTCCATTGATGCTGTAACGGTGTTGTCGGATTACGCGCTGCGCGCTAATCCGACCTACGCTGCTGGCATAGGCCGTAGGTCGGATTAGCCGGTACGGCGTAATCCGACCATACCCCTGATGCAAAAAAAGGCGGAACCGAGGTTCCGCCTTTTTCATTTCAACAAGCTTTTTGACGCCTCGTCACCACTGCGAAAACGGGTGGCGGATCAGGTTCGCGTTGTAGTAGCGCGCGTCGCCGGACACTTCCGCGCCGATCCATTCCGGCTTCTCGAACGGCTGGTCTTCCGAGGCCAGTTCGATCTCGGCCACCACCAGGCCCGCATTGGCGCCCAGGAACTCGTCGACTTCCCACACCATGCCCGCATGTTCGATGCGGTGGCGGACCTTTTCGATCAGCGGCTGTTCGCACAGGCCGTCGAGCAGCTCGGCGGCATCGGCCAGCGGAATCGGATACTCCCACTCGCCGCGCGTCGCGCCCACGTTCGCGCCCTTGATGGTCAGCATCGCCTGCTCGCCTTCGATGCGCACGCGCACCACGCGCTCGCGCGCGGACGACAGATAGCCCTGGCGCAGCAGGACCGCCTGGCCCAGGCCGCGCCAGGCGTCGCCGGCAAGCAAAAATTTACGCTCGATCTCGATACCCATGAACAACGCCGTTCAATCCAGCGACAGCAGGATAGGCTGCAGCATGGCCGCGCCCAGGGCCGCGCTGCGCGCGCCGTTCCAGCCGACGGCCGGATCCGGCAAGTCGGCGTTTTCCTTGAATGGCATTTCCAGCGTCAGCGCCAGGCAGCCGAAGTGGTGGCCGATGTATTTCGACGCCAGGGTCAGCATGTCCGATTTGTACTTGCTGGCCGCATAGCCGAACTTGTCCTGGAAATCGGGGCTGGCCTGCTTGTAGCGCTCGATGAAGGCTTTCTGGTGCGCCGCTTGCGCCGGCGTGAAGTTTTCCAGCATTTCATTGCCGGCCACAAAGTTGTACGGCAGCGCTTCATCGCCATGGATGTCGAAGAACATGTCGACGCCCGTTTCATGGATCTTGTTTTTCACGCACAGCACTTCCGGGCTCGATTCCAGCGAAGGCGTCATCCATTCGCGGTTCAGGTTGGCGCCTGCCGCATTCGTGCGCAGGTTGCCGCGGATGGAACCGTCCGGGTTCATGTTCGGCACGATGTGGAACACGGCGCGCTGCAGCAGTTTGCGCGCGATCGGGTTGGCGTCGTCCAGCAGCGAGTCGATCAAGCCTTCGACGAACCATTCCGCCATCGATTCGCCCGGATGCTGGCGCGCGATGACCCAGATTTTCTTTTCCGCCTGCGGATTGCCAATGGTCACCATGTTCATGTCGCGGCCATCGACCGTGCTGCCCAGGTCGGACACGCGCGCCAGCGGATGCTCGGCCACTTCGCCCAGCAGGCGCAGATGGCGCTCCCACGAATACGGCTCGAAATAAGCGTAATACACGCTGTCGAGTTCCGGCGTGTGAGAGATCGTCATGACCTGGCCGTCGAACGAGGTCGGCACGCGGAACCAGTTTTCGCTGTCGTAGCTGGCCACGGCCTGGTAGTCTTCGTAGCCGGCCGGATAGGTGGCCTGGCCCGCGTTCAGGAAACGCATCGTGCATGCCTGGCCACGCGCGCCCTGCAGGCGGAAGTGGAACCACTGGTGGATGTCGGCGTGGCTATCCTTGCGCAAGTTCAGGTCGATGGCGCCGGCACTGGTGGCGCTCACCACGTCGATGGCGCCCGAGTCGAAGTTCTGGCTGATTTTAATGGTCATGTAATGATCCCGTCCGAATGTAAGTGTTCCGGCGTTGCCTCGTGGGCTGGCGCCGGCGCGCTAAGTAACCCCCAATAAATTCTTCTGATTTCTAGTCTCCACAATCGGCGCGCTGCTGTGTTGCCCACCGCTAGCAGTGCTCGCACTGCGTCGCGGCGAGCGCCTTGCATCGCATCCGCTTCTGTTCGCTATAAATTCACAATAATTTCCCGGGGATTACTTAAAAACGCAGTGTAAGCTATCCCGCTATTTTCCGCCCTTTGGGCCCGTTCGCAAAGCCTGGCCAGGCGATTTATGCACCAATCCGGGGCATCGATGGAAAAGTGACGGGCAAAAGCGCGAAAAATCGGTCAGCTGTTGCATCTACCGGACAAAAAACTGATTTGTAACAGCCGCTGACACATTGGCGCTCAATCGCCCCCCTATAATTCTTGCTTTCATAGAGTCGCCAGGAAAGAGTCGTGGACAAGAAGTTAACTAATATCCAGGAAAGAAAGTTACGCGAGGCTCAGGCGCGGCGCGAGCACATCATCGACGTCGTCAAAGATCTCATCAAGAAAGGAGGCGCGCGCGCCGTCTCCATCCGCAAGGTAGCCGAGGCGGCCGGCTTTTCCACCACCGTCGTGTACGCCCTGTTCCGCGACAAGGCCACCCTGATCGCCCAGGCCATGGACAAGGACTTGCTGGAACTGGTGCGCGCCATGCGCACGGCCTGCGCCGCCAGCACTGAGCCGTGGGAACGCATCCGCCTGGTCGGCCGCGCCTACATCGAGTACGGCTTCCAGCATCCCGACGAATATTCGCTGATCTTCATGGAGCTGCGTCCGCATGCGGAGCTCGACGCCGTCGAAGTCGAACACGGCAATATCGAGCAGGATCCGTACGCCTATGCGCTGCACCTGTTCGGCGAACTGGCGCAGGCGGGCCATGTGCGCCAGGGCGAGCCGGCGCTGCACACGATGACGCAGATCTTCTGGCAATCGCTGCACGGCCTCGTCTCGCTGCGCATCGTCATGGATGCGGGCGACCCATGGACGCCGCACCCGGAAATGAACGCGCATATCGACGACTTGCTGGCCGTCGTCACGGCAGGCATCCGTTTACGCTTTGCACCGGCTTCCTGACGTTTGATCCAGCGCAAACCGTCCCGACAGAAAAGGCGGACAGTGGAGTGAAGCCGCCTGCGCTGGTGCAGCGCGGCTCGCGCGAAGGAGGGCGAGATGAACGAAGCCTATGCCACGGACCAGCTTGACAAACAGCAAGGCGCGCACAATGCTGTACGCATGGAAGCGCGCCTGACAAAACTGGAAACGGACCGGGAACATGACCGGCTATGGTTCAAGACCCTGGAACAGCGTCTTGGCGACGGCCTCGACAATGTACGTACGGCGTTGCGCGACGAATCGCAGTTGCTGCGCGCCGACCTGACGCAGTTTCGCGGCGACTTGCGCGGCGACTGCCACGCCTTGCGCACGGAACTGGGCGACATCCGCAAGCACATGCACACCCACTTCCTGTGGTTCATGGGGATACAGGCCACCACCACGTTTGCCCTGCTGGGCTTGGGCGCCAAGGCGCTGCATATCTACTGAGGAAAAACAAAAAGGCAGGCGCGGTGCAGCACCGCCCTGCCCTGCCTGTCCTGAGGTTAGCGAAGCCTGCTACGCTGCCAGCATGCTCTGCGTTTCCTGGTAGCGCACATGCCACGACAGCGCCTGCTCCAGGATGTGCGGCGTATGGCCGCCGCGCTGGCATGCCGCGTCATAATAAGCACGCAGTTGCGCGCGGTAATCGGGATGCGTGCAGCGCTCGATGATCAGCGGCGCCCGTTCGCGCGGCGCCAGTCCGCGCAAGTCCGCAAACCCCCACTCCGTCACCAGCACGTCGACGTCATGCTCCGTATGGTCGACATGCGAGACCATCGGCACGACGCTGGAAATGCGCCCGCCCTTGGCCGCCGATTTCGACACGAACATCGACACTTGCCCATTGCGCGCAAAGTCACCCGAGCCGCCGATGCCGTTCATCATGTGCGTGCCGCACACGTGCGTGGAATTGACGTTGCCGTAGATATCGAACTCGAGCGCCGTGTTCAGGGCGATGATGCCCAGGCGGCGCACGATCTCGGGATGGTTGCTGATCTCTTGCGGGCGCAGCACGATCTTCGAGCGGTAATGGTCGATATTGTCCATCAGCTTCTGGTGCACGGCGGCCGACAGGGTGATCGACGAGGCCGAGGCAAACGCCAGCTGGCCGGAATCGAGCAGCTCGATGGCGCTGTCCTGCAGCACTTCCGAATACATCGTCATGTTCTGGAAGGGCGAGCCGATCAGGCCATGCAGCACGGCGTTGGCGATGGTGCCGATACCCGCTTGCAGGGGCAGCAGTTCCGGGCCCATGCGCCCGGCCGCCACTTCGCCTTCGAGAAAAGCGATCACGTGGCCGGCGATGGCCTGCGTTTCCGCGTCGGGCGGCAAGGCGTTCGACGGGCTGTCGGGGCTGTCCGTGATGACGATGGCGGCGATGCGGGCCGGGTCGATGGCGATGGCCGTGCTGCCCAGGCGCTGGTCGACGCGCGTGAGCGGTATCGGCTCGCGGCCCGGCAAGGTTTGCGGGATATAAATGTCATGCAAGCCTTCCAGCGCCAGCGGCGTGGACAGGTTGATTTCGATGATGACTTGCGTGGCCTGCTGGGCAAAGGCGGCGGAGTTGCCCACCGACATGGTCGGGATGATGGCGCCGGCGGCCGTGATGGCCGTCGCTTCGATGACGGCGATGTCGACGGCGGCCAGGTTGCCCGAACGCAGCTGCTCGGCCGTTTCCGACAGGTGCTGGTCGATGAACATGACTTCACCGTTGTTGATCTTGCCGCGCAAGACGGGGTCGACCTGGAACGGCATGCGGCGCGCCAGCACGCCCGCCTCGGCCATCAGGCCATCGCTGCCATTGCCCAGCGAAGCGCCCGTGATCAGGGTCAGGCTCAATGGATCTTGCAGGGCGCGTTCGGCCAGCGCGCGAGGCAAGGCCTTGGCATCGCCGGCACGGGTGAAGCCGCTCATGCCGACACGCATGCCGTTGTGGAACAATTTGGCTGCCTCATCGGCGCTCATGATTTTACTGAGCAAGCCTGGGTGGCGGATACGGTCCTCGTACATCGTGATGCTCCTGATATTCTTAATATTCTCAAACTGGATGGCTGTCATACACCAGCCCCATAAGTGGTTTCAGTATAAAATCCCGTCCACATGCATGGCATGAATTAATTTCGTCACATCCAGTCGATATTTTCATGCCCTGCCAACGCTGAGCACTCCCTTGGATATCCGTTCCCTGCGCTATTTCGTCGAAACCGTGCGCCTGTCGAGCTTTACGCAGGCGGCCGAATCGCTGCACCTGACTCAGTCGACCATCAGCAAGATGGTGCGCCAGCTGGAAGACGAGGTGGGCGCCCAGCTGCTGGTGCGCGACGGACGCAAGCTGACCCTGACGGACACGGGCCGCATCGTCTACCAGCACGGCCAGGAGATGCTGGCCAATATGCGCCAGCTGACCTTGGAAGTGCGCGACACCCAGGCCTTGCAGCGCGGCAGCCTGGCGGTCGGCATCCCGCCCATGATCAACGTGCTGTTTACGCCCGTATTAAAAGCCTTTCGGGCGCGCCATCCGAACATCAGCCTGACCCTGCAGGAAGACACGGGCCAGCAGATCGAGCGCAAGGTGGCGGGGGGCGAGCTGGAAATCGGCATGACGGTGCTGCCGGCCGACCCGGAACTCGATCTCGTGGCAGTGGAAGTGGCCAACTACCCGATCTGGGCCCTGGCCGAGCCGGGCACGTTCCAGAAAAACCGCACGACACTGCCCTTCAAGGCGCTGGCCGAGCTGCCGCTGGTGTTATTGAAGGATGATTTCGCCCTCACGCGCAGCCTGCGCCAGCATTTCGCGCAAGCGGGATTCACGCCGACCATCGCCGCGCAGAGCGGCCAGTGGGACTGGCTGGTGGCGATGGCCTCGGCGGGCCTGGGGGTGGCTCTGCTGCCCGAGCCGTTCATCCACCGCCTGGCCGGCGAACGGCTGGAAGCGGTGCGCATCGTCGAACCGGAAGTGGCATGGCAGGTGGCGCATGTCTGGAGCGGACGTTATCTGTCGCACGCGGCGCGCGCCTGGCTCGAGGTATGCCAGGACGTGCTGGGCACGCCGTTCGCGCACTGACGTAAAAAAAGGGTGGCCGAGGCCACCCTTTTGATTGATCGCGCCACCTTGCTTATTTGGCGGCGTCGTCCTTGTACATGCTGGCGTATTTCCAGCCGAAGTACAGAATGAAGGTGTAGCACAGGGCCGGCACGAGGAAGGACAGCTGCAGGTTGATGTGGTCGGCCAGGAAGCCCTGGATGAACGGCACGATGGCGCCGCCGACGATGGCCATGCACAGGATGCCCGAACCTTGACCCGTTTGCGCGCCCAGCTTGTTCAGGGCCATGCTGAAGATGGTCGGGAACATGATGGAGTTGAACAGGCCGACGGCGATCAGTGCCCACATGGCCGTGTGACCGCTGGAGAACACGGCGACGAGGATCAGCGCGATGACGACAGCGGCGTTGAAGGCCAGGGTCTTGCCCGGGCTGACATAGCGCATCACGGCAAAGCCGACGAAACGGCCCAGCATGGCGCCACCCCAGTAATAGCTGACGAAATAGGCGGCATCGGCGTGGCTGAGGCCAGCGATATGGCTCTCGCCGAGGAAGTTGATCAGGAAGCTGCCGATGCTGACCTCACCGCCCACATACAGGAAGATGGCCAGCGCGCCCAGCACCAGGTGGCGGTGCGACCAGATCGAAACCTTGTGGCCATCCTGCGCCACGGCAGCCGCATCATCGGCGTGTGAAATCTTCGGCAGTTTGGCCAGCGCGAACAGCACGGCCAGTATCACCAGGGTGGCGGCCAGCACCAGGTACGGGCCTTGCACGGAGGCCGCTTCCTTGGCGCGGTAAGCCAGTTGCTCGGCTGCCGGCAGCAGGTCGAACTGCTGCACCGTCAGCACGGTGCCCGACAAAATCAGCATGCCGCCCAGGGCCGGCGCCACGGTGGTGCCCAGCGCGTTGAACGCCTGCGTCAGAGTCAGGCGGCTCGACGCCGTCTGCGGGTCGCCCAGTTCCGTCACATACGGATTGGCCGCCACCTGCAGCACGGTGATGCCGGCCGCCAGGATAAAGAAGGACAAGAGGAACAGCGCATAGCTGCCGGTGGACGCCGGGTAGAACATGGCGCAGCCGGCGGCCGCGATCAGCAAGCCCGCGACGACGCCGCGCTGGTAGCCGATCTTCTTGATCAGCATGCCGGCCGGCAGCGAGACGACGGCGTAGGCGCCAAAGAAGCAGAACTGCACCAGCATCGCCTGGACATAGGTCAAGGTGTAGATCGAGCGCAGATGGGGAATCAGCACATCATTGAGCGATGTCAGCAATCCCCACATGAAAAACAGCACCGTGACAATGATCAGGGCGCCTGTATTGTTTTGCGTGCCGGCCCGTGCGGACGGTACGCCCTGGCCTTGCTTTACGTATTCCATACCTTCTCCATTTTTCAATTCCAAGTTGATCGCGCCAGGCATGGAAGCGTTTCCACCCGGGCAGCGCCAGGACGCGCGAGCGTCACGCAGATATCAGCGTGGGCCATGACTGCCATCAACGATAGAGGGGCAGGCATGGCACGTCTCGCGCGCGGCAGGCGCACGGCCGACCGTTTCTCGTCAGAACGATGTCTTGTGGGCGCGGCACGCCTGCGGGCTGCGTCTGAAAACAACATCCAGGACAAAAACGTCTTGTAGTAAAACTACGATACTGCGCCGGCATTATGCCTTAAAGCCCCGTATTGCGCAGCTTTCCCGCCTGTTATTTAAAAAATGAATAGCTGACATTTGAAATCAAAAGTAGCCTTATAACTTGGAATCGCTATAATTATATTGCAGTGCAGCACAACGCGGCACGCCACACAAGGAGTCTGCCATGTCTACCGCATTTACTTACCACACCACGCAAAACAGCAATATCGTCGCCACCCTCGTTCACGCCGCCAAGCGCGTGGGCGCCTGGCTGAACCAAAGCAGCGACCGCCGCGAGCGCGCTTACGAAGAAGCCTACCTGGCCGAATCGACCGACCGTTACGACCTGGAATACCGCATGCGCGAACTGGCCCGCGCCAACCCGCAGCCAAGCTGGATGAGCGGCCTGAGCCGTTAATCAGTACTGCAGCACGCAGCCCATCATCGGCTGTAGCAACAACGATAGCGCCATCCTGCTCGCCTTGCGCTTGAGCACAGGATGGGCTATACAGGCGGGATGCAAACGCCCATTACCATCCTCGCCATCGCTGGCAGCCTGCGCGCCGCCTCGCTGAACACCGCCCTGCTGCACGCCATCGCAGGGCTTGCCCCAGCGCTATTCGAGATCCGCATCTATCCCGGACTCGGTGAATTACCCCTGTTCAATCCCGACCTCGACGCCGACAGCCTGCCGGCCGTGACGGCCCTGCGCGACGCCATCCTGGCGGCCGATGTGCTGATGCTGGCCAGCCCCGAGTACGCGCACGGCGTGAGCGGCCCCATGAAAAATGGGCTGGACTGGATGGTGGGAAATGAATCGTTCATCGACAAGCCGCTGGTGCTGCTGAACGCCTCGCCGCGCGCCACGCATGCGCAGGCGGCCTTGCGCGAAACGGTACGCACCATGTCGGCGCGGCTGATCGACGAAGCCTGTATCAGCCTGCCCCTGCTGGGGTCGGGTCTCGATGCGGAGGGTATCGCCGCGGACCCGGCATTGCGCCGGGCCATCCTCGATATGTTGCAGTGCATCAGGTCATTTTCATGACCTTCTGCACGTTTTACTATCATTTCATCTAGTTTTACTACGTACTTCTACGGATCGCTCAGTGCGGGATCATGCCGGTGAACACGTACGCCTGCAGCATGGTGATGATGCCGATGATCACAGCAAACAGCAGGCTGTGCTTCAAGGTAAAGCGGAACAGGTCCGATTCCTTGCCCACCAGGCCAGTGGCGGCGCAGGCGACGGCGATCGACTGGGGCGAAATCATCTTGCCCGTCACGCCACCCGTCGTATTGGCCGCCACCAGCAAGGTATCGGACACGCCGATCTGGTGCGCCGTGGTGTTTTGCAGGGAGCAGAACAAGGCATTCGACGACGTATCGGACCCCGTCAGGAACACGCCCAGCCAGCCCAGGAACGGCGAGAAGAACGGGAAGGCGGCGCCGCTGCCAGCCAGCAGCAGGGCCAGGGTGGACGACATGCCCGAATAGTTGGCCACGAAGGCAAACGCCAGCACCAGGCCGATCGACAGCACGGGACGGCGCAATTCCACGAGCGTTTCCACGAAGGCCTTGATGCCATCGCGCGGCTTCATGCGCAGCATCCACATCGACAGCACGGCCGTCAGCAAGATCGCCGTGCCCACGGCCGACAACAGGTCGAGCTTGAAGACGGCGTCATACGCTTTCGGCTCCGCCACGATGGGCATCGTCTTGATCACCAGCTGGTCCAGGTAAGGCACGTGGATCTTGACGACCAGGCTGGATAACGCGCCGCCGGCGGCGAACAGGGACTTGAAGCCGGGCAGGCTCCAGACGGTGACGATGGCCGTCAGCAGGCCGAACGGCGCCCAGGCGCGCGCCGTTTGCGCCAAGGTATAGGGCGAGGCGGCGCGGCTGCCGCTGCCGCGCAAGTCCGCACTGCCTGCGCCGCCAAAACCGGACAGCGCAGCGGCGCCGCCGCCGACGGCGTTGACCACCTTGGCATTCTTCGGCTGCCACACTTTCAGGAACAGGGTCAGCGACACCAGGCTGACGAGGGCCGAGGTGATGTCCGGCAGCTCCGGCCCGATATGGTTGGACGTGAAGTACTGGGTAACGGCAAAGCTGGCGCCCGTCACCAGGGCGGCCGGCCACACCTCGCGCACGCCGCGCGCGCCATCCATCATGAACACCAGCCAGAATGGCACGGCCAGCGACAGCAGCGGCAACTGGCGGCCCGCCATGGCGCCGATCAGGAAGGGGTCGATGCCCGTCACCTGGCCCGCCACGATGATGGGGATGCCCATGGCGCCAAAGGCCACGGGCGCCGTATTGGCGATCAGGCACAGGCCCGCCGCATACAGCGGGTTGAAGCCCAGGCCCACCAGCAACGCCGAGGTGATGGCCACGGGCGCGCCGAAACCGGCCGCCCCTTCCAGGAAGGCGCCGAAGGCAAAGCCGATCAGCAGCACCTGCAGGCGCTGGTCGTCCGTCACCGACAGCACGGAGGCGCGGATGATCTCGATCTGTCCCGTCTTGACGACGATCTTGTACAGGAAGACGGCCGTGACGATGATCCAGGCGATGGGCCACAAGCCATACGCAAAGCCGTAGCCGGCCGCCGCCAGCGCCTGCGGCACGGGCATGCCATACGCGAAGATGGCGACGGCCAGCGCCAGCGCCAGGGTGACGGCGGCCGCCACGTGTCCCTTGATGCGCAGCGCGGCCAGGGCGATGAAGAAGAAAATGATGGGAACGGCTGCCGCCAGCGACGACAGCCACAAGCTGCCGAGCGGTGTATAAAGTTGGGTCCAGGTTTGCATGTCGGGTCTCCTCCGGTGGATGCGGGTTAAGTGAAAAAACGGCTTTGCTGTATTTTTTTGCGGCGTATTTTTCTGTGGAAGCCGGCGCTACTCTTCCTGGCCCCGCGCATTGAGCAGGTCGGCCAGGCTGCGCGGCGCCGGCGTCAAGGGCTTGCGATGCTGCGTCCAGCCCAGTTGCGCGCGCGGCGTCAGTGCGCGCAGGCGCGTGGCGGCCCAGCGGAACAGGCGATAACTGATTGGGCGCGCAAAGGCGCCGCTCCAGAAGCGCCAGATCAGGCTTTCGCCACGGCTGAACTTGGCGCCCTGCCCGCGCAGCGGATGCGCCACCTGCTCGCCGGGATTGCGATTGGCCTCCGTGCGCAGGCGCACCAGCAGCTGCGGAATCGGGATGCGCACGGGGCACACTTCGCCGCAGGCGCCGCACAGGCTCGATGCGGTGGCCAGGTCCGCCGTCGCAGCTAGTCCCAGCAAGTGGGGCGAGATGATCTTGCCGATCGGCCCCGGATACGTGGTGCCGTAGGCGTGGCCGCCGATGCGCGTGTAGACGGGGCAGTGGTTCATGCAGGCGCCGCAGCGGATGCATTGCAGGGTGGCGCGCAGCTGCTCGTCCGCGTAAGCCTGGCTGCGGCCGTTGTCGAGCAAGACCAGGTGCACTTCGCGCGGCCCATCCTGTTCACCGGCGCGGCGCGGGCCGGAAATCAGGTTGAAATACGTGGTGACGGCCTGGCCCGTGGCCGAGCGTGTCAGCAAGCTGGCCAGCGGCACGATATGTTCCAGCTTGGCCACCACTTTTTCCATGCCCATGATGGCGATGTGAATCTCCGGCACGGACGTCGTCAGCCGGCCATTGCCCTCGTTTTCCACCAGCCACAGGGTGCCCGTGTCGGCTGCCGCGAAGTTCACGCCGGACAGGCCGATGTCCGCCTCGACAAACGCCTGGCGCAGGGCGCGCCGCCCCGTCTGGATCAGGCTGTCGACATCTTCCGTGTAGGGCGCGTCGGGAATATGCTCGGCGAACAGGCCGGCGATATCGGCTTTCGTCTTGTGAATCGCCGGCATGACGATGTGCGACGGCTTTTCGCCGGCCAGCTGCACGATGTACTCGCCCATGTCCGACTCCAGGCACGTCATGCCGCGCGCTTCCAGGTAGTGATTGAGCTCGATCTCCTCGCTGGCCATCGACTTGCCCTTGATGAAGCGCGTCGCCCGGTTCCTTTCCGCGATGGCGTGGATGATGGCATTGGCCTGTTCGCCATCCTCGGCCCAGTGCACCTGCACGCCGGCCGCCGTCAGCTTGTCTTCCAGCTGCACCAGCAAGTCGGGCAGGCGCGCCAGCGCGTGCTGGCGCACGGCTTCGCCGATGTCGCGCAGGCGTTCCAGTTCGTCGCCATCCGGGAACTGGGCGCTGCGCTTGTCCTGTAAAAAATCCATGGCGCCGCGAAAGCTCTGGCGCAGCTTCGGGTCGTCCAGCGCGGCGCGGGCGCGCGCATGGAAGTCGGCCGGCTTGACGAATTGCAGTGGCTTGGCGTTCATGGCTGGCCTCCTTCCTGGGCGGGCAAGTCATCGATGATCAGCACCCACAGCCAGCGCGGACCGTGCGCGCCATAGGCGAGGGTTTGCTGGATGTCGGACGTTTTCGAAGGACCCGACACGAGCACCAGGTTGGCCGGCATGCCGTCGGCCCAGCGCTCGGCGCGCGCCGCCGCATGCAAGTCCACGTGCAGGGTGCTGGCATACACGAGGCAGACATGCAGGGGCGGCGCCAGCGATACCGTGCGCGGCGTGGCCGCGTCGGGCGCGATGACCAGGGTACCCGTGGCGGCAATGCCGGAACGGGCGACGGTAAAACCGGCATCGACGGTGTCGAACAATTCGCCCTTCCACTGCGCCAGCGGACGCTCGAAAGACAGCGCTTCCACGCCAGTTGGCAAGGCGGCGCGCAAGGCCCGCCCTTCGGCGCTGCCGGCATCGAGCAGCAACCGGTGTACGCCGTGCGCACAGAGGCGCTGCGCCAGCAAGGCTGGCCAGGCATCGCCGCGCACGCAGTCGACTTCCGCATGCGCGGCGCGCAAGGCTGCCTGCAGGGCGGCGATCCGGCCCCGTGGCGACAGCGGCGCTTGCGCGCGGCGCGCCGCGTAGTGCTTGTCGATGGCGGCATCGATGGTCTCCACCGATTCGGGCGCGGAAGGCGCGGCGGCGCGCAGGCGTCCCAGCATGCGTTCGCGGGCCGTCAAGATCGCGCTCATGCCGCGCCTCCCGTGCGGCGCCACAAGAAGCTGGCCAGATGTTCGACGGGCAGCGGCGCGCCCTGGTGCTGCGCGGCGTGGCCGATATTGAGCAGGCAGCCGCAATCGGCCGAGACGAGCCGGTCGCAGCCCGTGGCGCAGGCCGAGGCGATCTTGTCGCTGACCATGGCGCCGGAAATATCCGGGTGTTTCAATGAAAACGTGCCGCCAAAGCCGCAGCATTCCGATTCACGCTGGTGTTCGATGCGCGTCACGCCGGGCAAGGCGTCAAGCAGGGCCACGCCGTGCACCCGCGTGCCCATTTCGCGGCGCGCCCCGCACGAGGTATGCAGCACCACGTTTTCCTCCGCTTGCCCGGGGGCGGCCAGGGCCAAGCCGGCCAGGTCGAGCTGCAGCACGCAGACGAGAAATTCGCTCAGTTCATACACGCGCTCGGCCAGTTCGGCAGCCTTGGGACCGGCCACCGGGTCGTCCTGGAACAGCTGCGGCCAGTGGTGGCGCATCATGCCGGCGCAGGAACCGGATGGCACGATCACGGGCCACGGCTGCGCAAACAGGTCCAGCTGGGCGCGGGCCACGGCGCGCGCCTGCTCCGGATTGCCGCTGCTGTAGGCGGGCTGGCCACAGCAGCTCTGGCCACGCGGATAATGCACCAGCAAGCCCTCCCGCTCCAGCAGGCGCACCGCGTCGAGCCCCGCCTGCGGCACGAACAGGTCGACCAGGCAGGTGGCGAACAGGTACACCTGGAGCGGCGCATGTGGGTAGTGGCGTGGAGCGTGGCGCGGCTGGCGCGGGTCTGGCTGCATGAGTGTGTCTCCCCGGCGCTCTGTGTGTTGCTGCGGCGCCGCTGTGTGTTGTTAAGAATGACCGGTTCACGCATAATTCCAGCTTCCGCAAGCCACTTCAAATTGCTCGGACCACTTTAAAACAACACCGGAAGACAGCGATGGCGACAGGCATGCAAACGCGGGGCAGGGTCGAGATGGTGATGCGCAGGCTGGAAACGTCCCTGCTGGACGGCAGCTTGCCGGCGGGCGCGCAGCTGCCGGCAGAACGCCTGCTGGCGCTGCAATATGGGGTCTCGCGCAATACCGTGCGCGAAGCGGTGCAGCGGCTGGCGGCGCGGGGACTGGTGCGCAGCCGGCGCGGCGCGGGCGTGTTCGTGACGGATCAGCTGCGCACGGGCATGGCTTCGCCGTGGAGCCAGCTGGTGGCCGACCACCCCGCCCTGCGCGACGACATCCTGGAATTTCGCCGCGTGCTGGAAGGGGCGACGGCCTACTTTGCGGCGCAGCGGGCCAGCGTGAACGAGCGCGCGCAAATCATGGCGCTGCTGGCCGAGCTGGAACAGGCGCGCGCCAGCGACGACAAGCACGGCGAGGCGCAGGCCGATGCACGGCTGCATGAAGTCATCGCGCAAGCGTCGCACAACACCATGTTTTTACACCTGCACACCAGCATCATCGGCATGCTGCGCGAACACATCACCATCAATGGCACGGGCTTGCGCCAGCAGGATGACGCCACGTCGCTGCACCTGCTGTCGCAGCACCGCACCCTGTGCGAGGCCATCTGCGCCAGCCAGCCCGAGGAAGCGCGCACGGCCATGCAAAGCCACATCGATTTCGTGCGCACGCGCGTCACCAGCGACGACGATTGAGGCCACTGGTAGGACCAGTAGATGAGTACAGTGGCCGCAAAAACTGCTACTATCGCGCGCCGCCACCTGATCCATCCTGCCATGACCGTCCTCGTCCACACCCACCCGCTGGTGCTCCAGCTGGAAAACGACTTGCTGCCCCTGTTCCGCGCCGCCCTGCCGCCACTCGCGGCCGCCGTGCCCCGGGCGCTCGCCTCCGTCTTCGCCTTTTCCAGCGGTACGGCCAGCGCCTTCCAGGATTATCACTTCGGCATTTCCTGCCTGCTCGAGGACATGCCCGACGATGCCCCCGAGGAAGTCGCCCTGCTGGTCAGCGTCACGGGCCTCGGCGCCGGCGCCCGGCTGGGCGCACAGGTTGTCTGGGGCCAGCCATCGGGCCTGGTGGAAATGCAGGCCGAACTGCAGGCCGGCGACATGCCAGCCTTGCATGCGGCCCTGCCCGGCCTGCTGGCCAGCCTGCGACAGGCAGCCAGCCGTGGCGGGCCGAGTGTGACAAGCGCGTGAAAAAGTGCCAGGAAACAACAACTTACGATTTCCGTAGCGCAACTTTGTTGACTTCCACTAGCCCCAGCCCCTATCCTTTCAGTTACGTTTGGTGAGAATGTGTGCATGTTCATGCGAACATGCCCGCAAGCCGCCTTGCCCCCACAAAAGTCCATTCCGCATTTTTATTGCAACCATCAGGGCAACGCGCCTGGACGGCCGCTGCCAGCAAATACGGAGCTGACTGCCATGCCATCGCACCACCATTTTCCTGCAACACCCTTGCTCGGCTGCCTTCTCCTGCTGGCAGCCACCCTGCCCGTGCAGGCGCAGACGACGGACAGCCCTGCCGCCACCTTCAGCGCCAACGCCAGCCTCACTTCGCAATACATTTCGCGCGGCTTTCGCCAGACCTGGGGCAAGCCCGCCCTGCAGGCGGGTGCCGACTACGCGCACCCGAGCGGCTGGTCGCTGGGCACCTGGGCTTCCACCGTCAGCGACCGCTATATCGAGGATGCGACCATCGAATGGGACCTGTACGGCGGCTACAGCGGCACGGTGGGAGAACTGGGCTACAGCCTGCTCGCGTATTACTACAAGTATCCGGGCGCCGTGTACCGCGCCACGGGTGTCAAGTACGACTATGGCGAACTGTCGCTGGGCCTCAGCTACAAGATGCTGTACGCCAAATACAACCATACGGTCACGCGCGACTTTTTCGGCATCAGCAATGCGCGCGGCACGGGTTACCTCGACGTGGGCGCGAATGTCGACCTGGGCAATGCCTGGACCTTGAACCTGCACGCCGGCAATGGCCGGGTGGCGGGCACGGGCAATGCCATCTGGAACTGGCGCGACGCCAAGATCGGCGTCACCAGGGCCTTCGACGGCGGCTGGAACGCCAGCGCCGCCATCACGCGCGCCTGGGGCGCCACCGATGCCTACGACCATTACACCCTGGGCATCCCGAATGCGGCCGGCCAGTTCGACACATCGAATCCCGCCGCGGCCACCGTCGTGCTGGCCGTCAGCAAGACCTTCTAGGCGCGCTACCCGCGACGCCCATGACACCGATATCCATCCCCATCAAGGAACAGCCTCATGCAACTCTCACTGAACAGTAAAATCTGCGTCGCCGCCACCGCGCTCGCCATCCTCAGCCTGGGCGTCACGGCGGCCGTGATCGGCTACAAGAGCAGCGCCAGCGCCGAAGCGGCCGCGCTGGACCTGGCGCGCACCTCGGCGCGCGAAGTGGCCGGCGCGCTGCAGGCGCGCATCGCCAGCAACCTGTCCAGCGTGTCCAGCCTGGCCGGCGCCATGCGCGGCACCAAAAGCGCAAATTTGCCCCTGCAGCGCGAACAGATCAATGAGCTGACCAAGGCGACCCTGACCAGTTCGGAAGACTTGCTCGGTTCGGCCGTGACGTGGGAGCCGAACGCGCTCGACGGCAAGGATGCGGAATTTGCCAACCAGAAGCCGTACTACGACGCCAGCGGCCGCTTCATGCCCTACTGGACGCGCGGTGCCGGCGGAAAACTGCAAGTCGAACCCATCGTCTTCGACCCGAAACCGGGCGCCAACGACTGGTACGACGTGCCCAAGCGCACCGGCAAGACGTTTTTCACGGAACCGTATATCTACCCCGTCGATGGCAAGAATGTGCTGATGGCTTCGCTGGTGGCGCCCATCATGATCGACGGCAGCTTCAAGGGCGTGGCCAGTGCCGACTTCATGCTCACGCGCCTGGCGAAAATCCTTGCCGACCTGAAAGTGATCGAGGGCGGCAAGCTGGCCCTGATCTCGAATGGCGGCCTGTACGCGAGCCACCCGGTGCCTGAGCGCCTGGGCAAGAAGGCGGACGACGTGCCGGCCGCCGGCCTGGAAAAGGTGCGCCAGGGCCAGCCATATGAATACGAGGACGACAAGGGCTACATCCACTTGCTGCAGCCGCTGCAGATCCACCCCGATATCGCCCCGTGGAGCGTGGAACTGAACTTCCCGAAAAGCGTGGCCACGGCCTCGGCGCGCGACCTGATGATCTACACCCTGATCGTCGCCCTGCTGTGCGCGGCGGCCACGGCCGGCATTTTGATCCTCGTCGTCAACCAGCTGACGCGTCCATTGCGCACCCTGGGCCGCACCATGACGGATTTGTCGAGCGGTGACGCCGACCTGCGCGTCAAGCTGGAAGTCAAGGGCACCGACGAGCTGGCCGTCATCGGCAAGGGTTTCAACGCCTTCGTGGAAAAGATCCATGCCGTGCTGCTGCAAGTGCAAGCCAGCGCCGACAACGTGGCCCGTGCCAGCGCGGAAATTGCGCAAGGCAATAACGACCTGTCGGCCCGCACGGAACAGCAAGCCAGTTCGCTGGAAGAGACGGCCGCCTCGGTGGAAGAGCTGACGGGCACCGTCAAGGAAAACGCCGACCATGCGCGCCAGGCGAATCAGCTGGCCGCCTCGGCGTCGGACGTGGCGCAAAAGAGCGGCGAAGTGGTCGGCAAGGTGATCGAAACGATGACCTCGATCAATGATTCGTCGAACAAGATCGTCGACATCATCAGCGTCATCGACGGCATCGCCTTCCAGACGAATATCCTGGCCCTGAACGCGGCAGTGGAAGCGGCGCGCGCGGGTGAACAGGGGCGCGGTTTCGCCGTCGTCGCCACGGAAGTGCGCAACCTGGCGCAGCGCTCCGCGGCGGCAGCGAAGGAAATCAAGCTGCTGATCGACGATTCCGTGGGCAAGGTGGCCGTCGGCAGCAAGCTTGTCGATGAGGCGGGCGCCACCATGGAACAGGTGGTCGACAGCGTACGCAAGGTGACCGCCATCATGGCCGACATCAGCGTCGCCACCACCGAGCAAAGCGACGGCATCGCGCAGGTCAACCAGGCGCTGGCGCAAATGGATGGCGTGACGCAGCAAAACGCGGCCCTCGTCGAGGAAGCGGCAGCGGCCGCCGAAAGCCTGCAAGACCAGGCCAGCCATTTGGCCGAGGTGGTCAGCGTGTTCAAGCTGGGCGCGCAGCAACAGGCGGCGGTGCCGGCAGTGAAGACAGTGGCTGCGCCGCGCACGCCGCCAGCCGTCAAGGCGCCGCCGCCAGGCAAGCGCCTCGCCTCGATCAAGCCGGCGCCAGCGGAAAGAACGCAAGCCAAGACGCCGGCAGGCGATGACTGGGAAGAGTTTTAAGCCGGCCTTTCCTGCCGGCAGCGAGTTACTCTTGACTTAAATCAAGTCACGAATACATTCGGTGAGAATTGCCCCTCATCCATCCTTTTATACTGTTGCCGCGCTCACGGCACGCATGCTTGCCGGAATAAAAGGATGGGGCATGAAAAAAATAGTGGCAGTCTTATTGGCATCAAGCACCGCACTGCTGGCAGGTTGCGGCGGTGGCGGCGGCAGCGGCGATGCAGGCAATTCCAATGCGGGATCGGCGCTGGCTCCCTATGTCGGTACCTGGCAAGCGCCATGCGATGGACACGAGCGCGAGATCATGGTCGTCGCAGCCAAAGCCGATGGCAGCGGCGCCATGGAACTCAGCTCCACCACCGAAATCTATCTCAAGACCGGCTGCGGCGGCACCTTGCTGGGGACGGAAACCATGACGGCAAAGATCAGCGCGACACCGGATGGCGTGGTCGACGTTTTGGTCAAACTGACGGAAAATGGTGCCGCGAGCAACGTGCGCATCGACAAGCTGAACCTGTCCATTCCCGCCTATGCATTCAACGTCACGGGCCCTGGCGTGCAATACGTGAAGAAAGATGGCAAACAGCAATGGTGCATCGAATATGAAGGCGGCTCCACCTGCCTGCTCGACGAAGGCATGCGCCCGGCGCAAACCATCAAAGGTGGCATCGTCTTGCGCGACAACAACCTCTACACCTTCTCGCATAACGGCACCGCTTATGAACCAGACATGCTGTATGTAAAAAAATAAGCGCGTAACTTGCTGCGGAGCCCGTGGCCCCGCAGCTTCAGCGCCTCGGGTCCGTTAGCGAACATATGTGTAGAACCGAACATACATTGCGAAAATAGAAAGCTATTCTGTTGAAAAACAGGAGCTTGCCATGTCGCCCACCGCCTTTACGCTGCCATCCCACGCCGAGCTGACCGCCTTGCTGCGGCCACACGACAGCACTTTCTCCCCCGTCGAAGGCTTGCGCCGCTTGCGCGAGGCGGGACTGGACCAGCTGCCCCTGCCCGGCCACGGCGCCACTCTGCAGCGCTGGCAAATGCTGGCCGCCATCGCCGCCATCGACCTCTCCCTGCTCAAGCTGTATGAAGGCCATACCGATGCGCTCGCCATCCTGGCGGAAATCGATGGCCCCGGCGTGCCGGCCGGCAGCAGCTGGGGTGTCTGGTGTGCGGAAATGCCGGGCGCGCGCGTCCGCTTGCAGCAGGCAGCCGATGGCCGCTATGTGCTCGATGGACGCAAGGCATGGTGTTCCGGCGCGAATGGCCTCAGCCACGCCTTGATCAGCTGCTGGAATGAGGACGGCCAGGCTTGCCTGGCCTCCGTGGCCCTGTCGCAGCCGGGTGTGCACGTCACGGACGAAGGCTGGCAAGCCGTCGGCATGCTCGCCTGCGCCAGCGTCGACGTGACCTTTTCCGCCGCGCGCGCCTTTCCCGTGGGTGCGCCGGGCGCGTATCTGCAGCGCCCCGGTTTCTGGCATGGCGGCGCCGGCATCGCGGCCGCCTGGTATGGCGCGGCCTGCGCCGTCGCCAGCCACCTGCATGCGCGCGCGCAGCACGCCGCCCCCGATCCCGTCCGCCTGGCGCAACTGGGGAAAATCGATTGCGCGCTGCGCGCCGCCGGCGCCCTGCTGCGCGAAGGCGCCGCCGAAATCGACGCACAGCCGCAGCGCGACGTCATGGGCCTGGCGCTGCGCCTGCGCCTGGCGGTGGAAGATGCCGCCACCCTGGTCCTGCACCTGGCCACGCGCGCCCTCGGCGCCGGCCCCCTGTGCCGCGATGCCCGCTTCGCCCGCCTGGTGGCCGACTTGCCCGTCTTCCTGCGCCAAAGCCATGCGGAACGCGATCAGGCCGTGCTGGGCGGCATCGTCGCCGGTGCCGAAGACCATCCCTGGGCGCTCTGACATGCCCGCCCATCCCGATACGCATGCGCGCCGCATCGAAGGCCGCGGCACGCCGGACGACGTCTGGCTATCCTGGCCGGGGCTGAACGACATCCCCGCCATCGGCGCCCACACACTGGTGCCGCCGGGATCGCGCGCCGTCATCGTCGCGCCCCATCCCGACGATGAAATCCTCGCCTGCGGCGGCTTGCTGCAGCTGCTGGCGGCGCAGGGCAGCGAACTGCTGTTCGTCGCTGTCACCGATGGCGACGCCAGCCACCCGGGCTCCCCACTCTGGCCGCAGGAACGCCTGCGCCGCGTGCGTCCGCAGGAATCCGCGCAGGCGCTGCAGGTACTGGGGCTGGCGTCGCCCGCGTGGCTGCGCCTGCACCTGCCCGACGGCAGTGGAGAAACCATGACGCCGCAGCTGAGCACGACCCTGGCAGCGCAGTTGCGTCCCGGCGACACGGTGTTTACCACCTGGCGCCTGGATGGCCACCCGGACCATGAAGCCTGTGGCTGGTCCTGCGCTGCGGCATGCTCGGCCAGCGGCGCCACCCTGGTGGAAATGCCCGTCTGGGGCTGGCACTGGGCCGCGCCCGGCGATGCGCGCGTACCATGGCACCGCGCGCATCGCCTGCCATTGCCGGACCCGATCCTGCAGCGCAAGCGCGCCGCCCTGCGCTGCTTCGCCAGCCAGATGGATGCCGATCCGTCTACCGGCCGTCCCGCCATCGTGGCTGGCGATGCCTTGCAGCGCCTGCTGCACGCCTGCGAAGTGTATTTTCTATGAGCGCCTCGTCCATGCCAGACGACCAGCGCGGCAGCTATTTCGAACAGCTGTACCGCCAGGATGCCGATCCGTGGCTGGTGCGCCAGCGCTGGTACGAGGAACGCAAGCGGGCCCTGCTGCTGGCCAGCCTGCCGCAGCAGCGCTACCGCCACGCGTATGAACCGGGCTGCGGCAACGGCGAATTGACGGTCGAACTGGCACGGCGCTGCGAGCGCCTGCTGTCGGCCGATCTCTCGGCCGAAGCGTTGCGCCTGGCCCGCCAGCGCCTGCAGGACGCGGAACAGGATGCGCATGTCACCCTGGCACAGCACCGGCTGCCGCAGGACTGGCCGCGCATCCCGCCCGGCGCCGGGAAATTCGACCTGATCGTCTTCAGCGAGATCGCCTATTACCTGTCGCCGGAAGAACTGGCGCGCGTGGTCGAACACAGCATCGCCAGCCTGGCGCCGGGCGGCAGCATCGTCGCCTGCCACTGGCGCGCGCCGTTTGCGCAGCGCATCATCTCGACCGTGCGCGTGCATGCTGTCTTCCAGGACGCGCACGGTCTGCACCGGGTGCTGCGCCACGAAGAAACCGACTTCCTGCTGGAGATCTGGTCGAACGATGCGCGCTCGGTGGCGCAACGCGAGGGCTTCGCATGATAGGCGTGGTCGTTCCCGTACATGACGAGGAAGCGTGCCTGGGCGACTGCCTGGCGGCGCTGCGCTTTGCCGCCACCTGCCCGCTGCTGTCTGGCGAAGCCGTCAGCATCGTCATCGTGCTCGACGCCTGCAGCGACCAGTCGCAGCGCATCGTGCTGGCGCACGCCATGCAGGCAGACCTGCGCTGGCGCCTCGACTGCATCGCCGTCAATGCCCATAACGTGGGCGCCGCACGCGCCGCCGGCGCGCAGCTGCTGCTGCAGCAAGGCGCACGCTGGCTGGCATTTACGGATGCGGACACGCGCGTCTCGCCCTCCTGGCTGAGCACCCAGCTGGGCTTGAACGCCGATGCCGTCTGCGGCACGGTGGCCGTGGACGACTGGTCGCCGCACGGGGCCAACGCCGATGCGCTGCGTGAACACTACGCCCGCACCTACACCGACGCCGACGGCCACCGCCACATCCATGGTGCCAACTTCGGCGTACGCGCCAGTGCCTACCTGCGCGCCGGCGGCTTCGCGCCATTGGCATGCAGCGAAGACGTGGCCATGGTGGCAGCCCTGCAAGAATCCGGTGCGCACATCGCCTGGAGCGCCGCGCCGCGCGTCACGACCAGTGCCCGCCGCCATGCCAGGGCACGCGGCGGCTTTGGCGACACCTTGCTGCAGGTGGTGGCGGCGATGGAACAGTCCCCGCTCCTCACGCTGACATAGCCAAAAAAAAATCGCCGGACCGGATGGACTCCGGGCCGGCGATCAGGGCTGGCCTGAAAGCTAACTGATTACTTGAGCGGCATGGCAATGCCGAACATCACCGACTGGCTACGCCCGCTATCCATGTTCAGATTGCTGTTGTAGTCCAGGGTAATGGTCATGCCGTTCGACAGCAGCAGTTTGACGCCCAGCCCCGCCGTCCAGTTGCCCGTCTGCTGCGGCACCGTGCGGATCACGTACACGGGACCGTCGGCCGCCAGGTCGGCATAGGCCAGGCGCGCATCGTCGGCGCCCTGGAACTGGTGCCGGTACTCGAGCCGCGCACGCGGGAACCACGTGCCCAGGCCACCCACATAGATGCCCTCGGCCCGCACGCCCAGCGCGCCGATGCGCGAACGCACCGTCTGCTTGAAGTAGCTCAGCGCGTTGATGCCCGTCGCCTTCTCCGTGTACGGATCGAGCTTGGCCGACATCAGTTCCACGCGGCCATATGGCGACCACATCCAGGTGTCGTGGCGCATCTCGATACCGCCGACGACGGCGCCGAACACTTGCTTGCCGTCGCGTTCACCCGTGGCGAAACCGCTGCCATCGGTAAGGTAGCGCGACGCATCGTATTGCAGGGTACCGTAGCCGAGCACGCCGTCAAGGAAGACGCCCTTGCTCGGACGCAGGCTGCCATACACGGCCGCCACGGCGCTGTCGGCCGTGCTGCGGCTGCCGTTCTGGCCCACGTCGCTGCGGTCATGGCTGAAACCGGCGCCCACGCCCAGGGTCGCCAGGTCGCTGAGGCGGTAATCGCCACCCACGCTCACGCCGTTGGTGCGGAAACGGAAGCCCGTGTCGCGGCCATTCACATAGTGCTGGCCGAAGTCCACGGCACCGCCCAGCCACAGCGCCAGGGCCTGCTTCTGCGTGTCCGGACGCTGCGGCATGTCCGGCAAGCCGTTCGTGGCGCCGCTGACATCCACCTGTTGCCGCTCGCTGCTGAAACCGGCATCGGGCTGGCGCAGGGACGCTTTGCGCATGAACGGTTTCACGGCCGTGCCGAACACGCGATCCGCTTCCTGCTCCTGCCAGCGCGCCAGCGCCGCCGTCGGGTTGCCGCTGTCGTTCGGCGGCGTCAGGCTCAGGCCGAAGCTGGAACGTCCCCAGCCGTCGCCATGCAGGCTTTCCAGGCGCTGCGTGAAGTTCGACAGCTGCGCACTGGCGAAACGCCGCGCCGCATCGGCTTGCGCCGCCTGCAAGCCGATCACTTCCGGATCGACCGACGGATCGCGGCGCGCCGTCACCGTCACGTTGACCACGCCCGGCTTCGAGGTGGCAAAGGCATTGCTCAGGGTGTAGCTGACCACGGCGGCGCCGGCAAACTTGCCCGACGCCGCAAAGCTCAGCTGGTACGACGGCTTGCCCGCCGTGCCCACGTCGCGCACCACCGCCTTGCCCGCCTCCGCCGGCGCCACGCTCAGCACATTCGCCGCCGTGAACGGACCGCCCGTGGCGCCCGCCGTCAGGTCGACCGTGACCGTCAGGCCGGCCACCACCGTGGCGCTCTGGCTGGCCACCTGCGGCATCGGATTGACGGAAACCGTCGACGTCACCGGCGCCGAAGTGCCGAACACGTTCGACACGGTGTAGCCGATGCTGATCTGGCCGCTGGTATTGATGCCTGGCGTGTAGACGATGTCCATGCCATTCACCACTGCCGTGCCGCTGGCCGGCTGCGTCGTGATGGCCACTGCCGTGAACGGGCCACCCGTGGCGCCTTGCGTCACGGGCAGGGTCACCGGCGTGCCCGCCAATACCGTGACCGTCTTGGCGACAGGTACCGGCACCGGCTGCGGCGCCACCGTCACACTGACCGTCGCGGGCGCGGACGTGCCGCCCGGCCCGGTCGCCGTGTAGCTGAAGGCGTCAGGACCGAAGTAGTTCGCATTCGGCACATACGTCACCTTGAAGGAGCGGCCGCTGCCGCCCCCCGCCGCGCCGCTCGCCACCACCGTGACGCGCCCATGCTGCGGCGGCGTGACGATGGTCACATCCGTGATCGGGCTGCCATCCGTGGAAGCGATGGTCAGGCTCACTTCCTGGTTGGCTGACGTCGTCGCCGCTTCATTCGGCACCGGCGGCGGCGCCTGGTTTACCTGCAGGGTCAACGCTTGCTGCACCGTGAACTGGTGCGCGTCCTTCGCTTGCAAGGTGAAGTTGTAGCTGCCCGCCACCGTTGGCGTGCCGCTGACGATGCCGGTCGCCGCATTGAGCACCAGGCCCGTTGGCAAGGCGCCGCTGCTCACGGAGTACGCATACGGCGCGATGCCGCCGGCCGCCGTGAATGTCTGGCTATACGCGTCGCCGGCACGGATTGCCGCCAGGCTGGCCGGCGTCAGTGTCAGGACCGGTGCCGCCACTGCCAGGGTATAGCTGTTGGTCGCGCTGAATGGCGCGCCCACGCCCGTGCTGCTGTCCGTGACCTTGATGCTGAACGGGAAGCTGCCCGCCACATTCGTCGTGCCGGACAGTACGCCCGTGGCCCCGTTCAGGCTCAGGCCAGCAGGCAAGGTACCGCTGCTGACGCTGAAGGTGTACGGCGCCGTGCCGCCCGCTGCCGTCAGCGTCGTAGTGTAGGCCGCTTCCGCCGTCGGATTGGACAAGGCCGCTGGCGTCAGGCTGACCGTCGCCGAAGACACCACCAGCGTATAGCTTTGCGTGCCGGTGAACTGGTGCGCATCGGCCGCCTGCACGGTCACGGTAAAACTGCCGGCGGCCGTTGGCGTGCCGCTCAGCAAACCGCTGCTGCTCAAGGTGAGGCCAGCTGGCAGGCTGCCGCCCGACACCGTGTAGGCATAGGGAGCGACACCGCCGCTGGCCGACAGTGGCTGGCTGTACGCCGTGGCCACTGTCGCCGCCGGCAAGGTGGCCGGCGTGAGCGTGATCGTCGGCGCGCCGACGGCCACGGTATAACTGTTGGTAGCGCTGAACGGCGCACCCGTGCCCGTGCTGCTGTCGCTGGCGCGCAGGCTGAAGGTAAAGCTGCCGGCCACATTCGTCGTGCCGGACAGCACACCCGTGGCAGTGTTCAGGCTCAAGCCGGCAGGCAGGCTGCCGCTGGTCACGCTGTAGGTGTACGGCGCCATCCCGCCCGTCGCCATGACGCTGACGCTGTAGGGGGTTTCCGCCACGGGATTGGGCAAGGTGGCCGGCGTCAAGCTGACCGTCGGCGCGCCCACGGTGACTGTCACGGTGGCCGGCGCCGAGGTACCGCTGGCATTCGTGGCCGTATAGGTAAAGCTGTCGCTGCCGCCGTAGCCGGTCGTCGGCGTATACGTGATGCCGGTACCGCTGGCCGTCGCCGTGCCGTGAGCGGGTAGCGACGCCACTGCCACGGAGGCCGCCGCGCCGCCGCCCAGGTTCAATGGAACCGGGTTGGCGCTGCTGCCGTAGGCCACCGTCGTGGTGACGGCGCTGGCCACGGGCACGGCGATCGCCACCGTGCCGGAATAGGCATGCACGCCTGTATACGGTCCGCTGCCGGTGCTGCTGTCTGTGGCGGTGATGCTGAAGCTGTAGGCGCCCGCCACCGTCGGCGTGCCGGACACGGTACCGTCCGCCGCCAGGCTCAGGCCCGTCGGCAGACTGCCAGCTGTCACGGCATAGCCATACGGCGCCGTGCCGCCCGTGGCGGTGACGCCCTGGCTGAAGGCGACGCCGGCCGTCATGGCCGGCAAGGCCGCCGGCGCGATGCTGATCGCCGGTACCGCCACCGTCAGCGAATAGGCGCGCGCGCCCGCATATGGACCGCTGCCCGTCGAACTGTCCGTGGCCCGCACGGTGAAGTTGAAGGTGCCGCCCGCCGTCGGCGTGCCAGCCAGCAGACCGGCATTCGACAGGCTCACGCCGGCCGGCAATACACCGGCGCTGATCGCGTAGGCGTACGGTGCCAGGCCGTTCGCGGCCGTCAGGGTCTGGCTGTAGGCCGTGCCGACTGTTGCACCAGCTACGCTGGTTTGCACAATCGTCACGGTCGGCGTGGCCACCGTGATGCTCACGGTGGCCACCGCCGAGGTGCCGATGCCGTTGGTGGCCGTGTAGGTAAAGCTGTCTGGCCCGCCATAACCGGCCGTCGGCGTATATGTAATGCTGGTGCCGCTGGCCGTCGCCGTGCCATGCGAGGCGCCGGAGGACACGCTTACCGAGGTCGCCACACCGCCGCTCAGGCTCAAGGCGATCGGGGTGGCGCTGCTGCCGTAGGCCACCGTGGCGCTGACATTGCCGGCAATGGGCGCACCCGGTGCCACGCTGCCGGAATAGGCGCGTGAGCCCGAGAAGGGAGCGCCTGCGCCGGTGCTGCTGTCGGTGGCGGTGACGGTAAAGCTGTACGCGCCCGCTGCTGCCGGCGTGCCGGACAAGGTGCCGTCCGCCGCCAGACTCAGACCCGTCGGCAAACTGCCCGCAGTGACGGCATAGTTATATGCTGCCGTCCCGCCGGTGGAGGTAATGGCCTGGCTGAAAGCGACGCCGGCCGTCATTGCAGGCAAGGCAGGCGGCGCTACCGAGATCGTTGGCGCCGCCACCGTCAGCGAGTAGGCCTGCGTGCCGGCATACGGGCCGCTGCCCGTCGAACTATCCTGGGCGCGCACGGTGAAATTGAAAGTACCGGCAGCCGTCGGCGTGCCTGAAAGTATCCCGCCGCTGGACAGGCTGAGGCCTGCCGGCAAGGCGCCTGCGCTGATCGTGTAGGTGTAAGGCGACGTGCCACCTGCGGCCGTCAGAGTCTGGCTGTATGCCGTGCCGACTGTTGCACCCGATACGCTGGTTTCCACGACAGTTACCGTTGCCACGCCCACCGTAATGGTCACGGTGGCCGGCGCCGAAGTACCGACGATATTGGTGGCCGTGTAGGTGAAGCTGTCAGGGCCGCCATAGCCGGCCGTCGGCGTGTAGGTGATGCTGGTGCCGCTGGCCGTCGCCGTGCCGTGCGAAGCGCTGGAGGCGATGGCCACCGAGGTCGCCGTGCCGCCGCCAAGTGACAAAGGGATCGGGGTGGCGCTGCTGCCGTACGCCACCGTGGCGCTGGAACCACCCGCAACTGGCGCACCGAAATAGGTGAACTGGTCCGCCGCGCCGGTGGCGCTGGTACCACCCGCCGTGGTCACGCGCACATCCACCGTGCCCGTGCCGCTTGGCGCCGTCGCCGTGATCTGCGTGGCGCTGTTGACGGTGAAGCCAGTGGCCGCCGTGGCGCCGAACGTCACGGCAGTCGCACCGCCCAAATTCGAGCCCGTGATGGTGACCGTGGTGCCGCCGGTAGCAGGACCCGTGGCAGGCGAAATGCTGCTCACCGCCGGTGCGGCCACATACGTAAACTGGTCCGCTGCACTGGTGGCGCTGGTGCCGCCAGCAGTGGTGATGCGCACGTCCACGGTACCCGTGCCTGCGGGCGCCGTCGCCGTGATCTGCGTGGCGCTGTTGACGGTAAAGCCCGTGGCCGCCGTGGCGCCGAAGGTCACGGCTGTCGCGCCGCTGAAATTCGAACCGCTGATGGTGACCGTGGTGCCGCCGGTAGCCGGACCGGCCGTCGGCGAAATGCTGCTGACCACCGGTGCCGCCACATAGGTATATTGATCGGCCGCGCTGGTGGCGCTGGTGCCGCCCGTCGTGGTGACGCGCACGTCCACCGTGCCCGTGCCGCTTGGCGCCGTCGCCGTGATCTGCGTGGTGCTGTTGACCGTAAAGCCGCTCGCCGCCGTGGCGCCAAACGTCACCGCCGTGGTGCCGCTGAAGCCCGTACCCGTGATGATGACGCTCGTGCCGCCGGTGGCCGGGCCCGCTGTCGGCGAAATGCTGCTGACCGCAGGCAGCGTCACGTAGGTAAACTGATCGTTGGCACTGGTGGCGCTGGTGCCGCCCACCGAAGTGACGCGCACGTCCACCGTGCCAGCGCTGCCGGCCGGCGCCGTGGCCGTGATCTGCGTGGCGCTGTTGACGGTGTAGCCGGTGGCCGCCGTGGCGCCGAACGTCACGGCTGTCGTGCCGCTAAAATTCGAGCCGGTGATGATGACCGTGGCGCCGCCGGTAGTAGGTCCTGAAGTGGGCGAAATGCTGCTCACCACCGGCCGTGCCACATAGGTAAATTGATCGGCGGCGCTGGTGGCGCTGGTGCCGCCCGCCGTAGTGACGCGCACGTCGACCGTACCCGTGCCCGCTGGCGCCGTGGCCGTGATCTGCGTGGCGCTGTTGACCGTGTAGCCGGTGGCCGCCGTGGCGCCGAAGGTCACCGCCGTGGTGCTGCCAAAACCCGTGCCGGTGATGGTGACGGTGGTGCCGCCGGTGGCCGGGCCGGCCGTGGGCGAAATGCTCGTCACCGTCGGTACCGCCACAAAGGTGTACTGGTCCGCCCCGCTGGTGGCGCTGGTACCGCCCGTCGTGGTGACGCGCACGTCCACCGTACCGGTACCGGCAGGCGCCGTGGCCGTGATCTGCGTGGCGCTGTTGACCGTGAAGCCGGTGGCTGCCGTGGCGCCGAAGGTCACCGCTGTAGCGCCGGTAAACCCCGTGCCCGTAATGGTGACGCTCGTGCCACCAGCGGCAGGACCTGCCGTGGGCGAAATGCTGGTGACCGTTGGCGCAGGAATATACGTGAACTGGTTGGCAGCGCCGGTGGCGCTGGTGCCGCCAGTCGCGGTGACGGTCACGTTCACGGTGCCAGCGCTACCGGAAGGCGACGTGGCGGTTATGGTCGTGGCATTGACGACGGTGACGGAGACGCCATTATTGGCGCCAAACTTCAGCGCCGTAACGCCCGTAAAGCCGGTACCAGTAATGGTGACGGCCGTGCCGCCGGTCGCAGGGCCGGATGCAGGCGACACGCCGGTGATGGTCGGCGGCGGCTGGGCGTTGATCACCAGGGAATAGCTTCTGGACGTGTTGTACGGTCCATTGCCGCCCGTGACATCCGTCGACTTGATCACAAAGTTATAGGTGCCCAGGGCGCTCGGCGTACCCGATAACAAGCCGCTGGAGGACAGGCTCAGGCCAGGCGGCAAACTGCCCGACTCCACCACATAGGTAAAGGGCGCAGTGCCATTCAAAGTGGACATCTGCTGGCTGTAGGGCGCCGACAGCCCGCCTGCCGCCAGGGTGGTGGGCGTGATGGACAAGGTAGGGATGGCGACCGTCACGGAATAATTCTTGATGACCACCTGCGGCGTGCCTGCCGTCGAATCGGTGACCTTGACGCCAAACGCAAAGGAGCCGGTAGCCGTCACGGTGCCGGAAATCACGCCGCTCGACGACACGGTGATGCCAGGTGGCAAGGTGCCTGAATCAAACGCGTAGGTATAGGGGGCCACGCCGCCGCTCGCCGACATGCCCTGGCTGTAGGGCACGCCAATCACGGGTGCCGTCAAACTGCCGGGCGCCACGGTGAAGGCAGCCGCCGCGGGCAAGACGGTCACCATAAAAGTGATCTCTCCTTGCGACTCATCGAGCAGCACAAACGTATCGGACAGCGCGCCATCTCCATTATTGGTATAGGTCGCCTTGTTGTCCTGATTGTTGGTGAGGCCGGTAATCGTGCCGTGCAATGCCGTGGCGGCATTATCGTTCAGGCCAAAAGTATTGCAGCTCGACAGGTCGATGATGTACGAGGCACCCGAGGCAACTGTAAAACTCTGATTCGGAGGGCAGATAAGGCTCGGGCCCGCCGCCTGCGCGGGCGTGATGCCGAACGCCAGCATCAGCAGGCACAGCGAGGCAAGCCACTGCACGAAACGGCCGGATACTGGCGACCTTTCAGCGGCACTGTTTGGCATTCGCCCCTTGTTTCCGGCAAAAAAGGAAAGCAGAAAAGAAAGTGCCGGACGGGCGCCGATATCGTTGCAAGTGCGCAACATAATTTCTCCAATACAGTGTTTTTTAAACAAAAAATGCACATGAATTCAGGCTGCAAGCGATGCCTATCCAGGCTCTTCTACAGTGCCAACAGATGTTGACGCTTGCCATATGACAACGTATGCTAACCCGAGATTTCAATAAAGTAACTATAACAAAAAGGGTTTTTTAAAACGCAATATTGGTTGCAAATGGAAAATATTTCCCATTTGAAATTTAATTGCATTCAACCGTGGGAGAACGATGATGGCTGATGTGTATCTAGGACAAATCATGATGGGCGGCTTCAATTTTGCGCCGCGTGGATTTGCGGCATGTAACGGCCAATTGCTGCCCGTTGCGCAAAATCAGGCGCTGTTTGCACTGCTGGGTACCTACTACGGCGGCAATGGCACCACCACCTTTGCCTTGCCTAACTTGCAAGGCAGTACCCCTGTCGGTGCCGGTAGTTCTGTCGATGGCGCCTGGCAACCTTCCCCCTACCCGATCGGTACGCGGGCGGGGACCGAGGCTGTCACCTTGATATCGACACAGATGCCGCCGCACACGCATGCGGCCAATACGGTAACGACGCCCGGCACGTCGAAAAATCCCACCAATACCCTGTTTGGCGGCAGCGGCGCGGAATCCATCTATGGTTCGGCCGGACCGCAAGTTACCCTCTCCAACCAAACCCTGGCGTTGACCGGCGGCAACCAGTCGCATAACAATATGCAGCCGTTCTCGGTCATCAACTTCAATATCGCCTTGAGCGGTATCTTCCCGTCGCGCAACTAACGAATCAGCCATTTCTTACGGAGCATAGTCATGACCACACCCTATGTCGGCGAAATTCGCCTGTTTGCCTTTCCCCGCATTCCCACTGGATGGTTCGCCTGCGACGGCAGCCTGAAACCGATCGCCAATAATGAAGTACTGTTCACCCTGCTGGGCACCACCTACGGCGGCGACGGCGTCAACACTTTCGCCGTGCCCGACCTGCGCGGCCAGGTTCCCCTGCATATGGGCACCGGTCCCGGCCTGACCAACCGGCCCATCGGGCAACGAAGCGGCAGCGAATCGGTGACCTTGCTGGCAACCCAGCTTCCTTCGCATACGCACCCGTTCAATGTGAACAGCACCCTGGCGACGGCGAATGTGCCAGCAAACAATCTGCTGCTGACGGCCCCGTCGAATAACGACAAGATGTACACCAGCAATCTGACCGGTCTGACCGCCTATGCACTGGCAACGACCGCCACGGGCACAACAGGCGGCAACCTGCCGCACGAGAACACCATGCCAACCCTGACCGCCTCATTTTGCATCGCATGGGCAGGCATTTTCCCATCACAGCAATAACAGCCGGCACGCAAGCGCAGCCCCTAAAATCGATCAGGAGAACCTACCGTGACATCACCATACCTTGGCGAGATACAAGTCTTCGGCTTCAATTTCACACCCTACGGATGGGCCAGCTGCAATGGCGCCACCCTGCAAATCCGGCAATATACCGCCCTGTTTTCCTTGATCGGCACGCAGTATGGAGGCGATGGGGTTAACACCTTCCAGCTGCCCAACTTCACGGGACGCGCGCCCTGCAGCCAGGGCCAAGGCCCGGGCCTGACGCCGCGCGTGATGGGCGAGACGTTCGGCAGCAACAGTGTCACGTTGAACGTGACGGAGATCCCGAACCACACCCATCAACTCAATGTATATCGCCAGCCCACGGCCGCCCTGCAGCACAACACGCCGCTCGCTGGCGATGCCTTGATTGCGCTTGGCGGCACGTCCGCATTCGTGCCAACGACGCCACCCAATGTCACGCTGTCCCCGACCGCGATCGGTGCTGCCGGTGGCGGCCAGCCGCACGAAAACCGCCAGCCGATGCTGGCGGTGAATTTCTGCATCGCCCTGCAAGGGGAATTCCCGTCGTTTGATTAAGTTTGATGCATCCAGGCAGGCGGCGCCATCGCGGCGCCCGCCCTGCCCTTCTCCCCGTACCGGCCTCAGTTAAACACCGCCTGGTACAGAAAGCCATGGCTGTCACGCGCCACCGGCACCAAAAAGATACCCACTTCGCCAAACGCATCATGCTGCATCTGGAAAATTTTCTGGCTGAACAGGATGGGAGAGCTATTGTGAAACAGCAGGCTGAACGGCTTGCGCATCAAGCCCTCCAGGGTTGCTGACGGCAACGGGCGCACTTCCTTCAGGACAAAGGCGGCATTCCCGTCACCGGCCGCGATAAACGTCTCGTTGACGCGCGCGGCAAAATGTTCGAGGGTCAGGACATTCATCATTCCAGGTATTCCATTCCGTAAGCAGTGTGGTAAAGACGATGCCTGATTCTAATGGAATCATTGCCGCCCTGGCACGGCATTGACATGAAAAACCAGGCGTCATATGCACCGCGGGGCGGGAGCAAGCTGCTCCCGCCCCGCGGCGTCACCTCCTTGAGCCGTAGCGCTACTTGAGCGGCATGGCAATGCCGAACATCACCGACTGGCTACGCCCGCTATCCATGTTCAGATTGCTGTTGTAGTCCAGGGTAATGGTCATGCCGTTCGACAGCAGCAGCTTCACGCCCAGCCCCGCCGTCCAGTTGCCCGTCTGCTGCGGCACCGTGCGGATCACGTACACGGGGCCGTCGGCCGCCAGGTCGGCATAGGCCAGGCGCGCATCGTCGGCGCCCTGGAACTGGTGCCGGTACTCGAGCCGCGCCCGCGGGAACCACGTGCCCAGGCCACCCACATAGATGCCCTCGGCCCGCACGCCCAGCGCGCCGATGCGCGAACGCACCGTCTGCTTGAAGTAGCTCAGCGCGTTGATGCCCGCCGCCTTCTCCGTGTACGGATCGAGCTTGGCCGACATCAGTTCCACCCGGCCATACGGCGACCACATCCACGTTTCCTGGCGCATCTCGATGCCGCCCACCAGCGCGCCGAACACTTGCTTGCCGTCGCGCTCACCCGTGGCGAAACCGCTGCCATCGGTAAGGTAGCGCGACGCATCGTATTGCAAGGTACCGTAGCCGAGCACGCCGTCAAGGAAGACGCCCTTGCTCGGACGCAGACTGCCATACACGGCCGCCACGGCGCTGTCGGCCGTGCTGCGGCTGCCGTTCTGGCCCACGTCGCTGCGGTCATGGCTGAAGCCGGCGCCCACGCCCAGGGTCGCCAGGTCGCTGATGCGGTAATCGCCACCCACGCTCACGCCGTTGGTGCGGAAACGGAAGCCCGTGTCACGGCCATTCACATAGTGCTGGCCGAAGTCCACGGCACCACCGAGCCACAGCGCCAAGGCCTGCTTCTGCGTGTCCGGACGCTGCGGCATTTCCGGCAAGCCGTTCGTGGCACCGCTGACATCCACCTGTTGCCGCTCGCTGCTGAAACCGGCATCGGGCTGGCGCAGGGAAGCCTTGCGCATGAACGGTTTCACGGCCGTGCCGAACACGCGGTCCGCTTCGTCCGCCTGCCAGCGCGCCAGCGCCGCCGTCGGGTTGCCGCTGTCGTTCGGCGGCGTCAGGCTCAGGCCAAAGCTGGAACGTCCCCAGCCGTCGCCATGCAGGCTTTCCAGGCGCTGCGTAAAGTTCGACAGCTGCGCGCTGGCGAAACGCCGCGCCGCATCGGCTTGCGCCGCCTGCAAGCCGATCACTTCCGGATCGACCGACGGATCGCGGCGCGCCGTCACGGTGACGTTGACCACGCCCGGCTTCGAGGTGGCAAAGGCATTGCTCAGGGTGTAGCTGACCACCGCTGCGCCGGCAAACTTGCCCGACGCCGCAAAGCTCAGCTGGTACGACGGCTTGCCCGCCGTGCCCACGTCGCGCACCACCGCCTTGCCCGCCTCCGCCGGCGCCACGCTCAGTACATTCGCCGCCGTGAACGGACCGCCCGTGGCGCCCGCCGTCAGATCCACATTGACCGTCAGGCCGGCCACCACCGTGGCGCTCTGGCTGGCAACCTGCGGCATCGGATTGACGGAAATCGTCGACGTCACCGGCGCCGAGGTGCCGAACACGTTCGACACGGTGTAGCCGATGCTGATCTGGCCGCTGGTATTGATGCCTGGCGTGTAGACGATGTCCATGCCATTCACCACTGCCGTGCCGCTGGCCGGCTGCGTCGTGATGGCCACTGCCGTGAATGGCCCGCCCGTGGCGCCTTGCGTCACGGGCAGGGTCACCGGCGTGCCCGCCAATACCGTGACCGTCTTGGCGACAGGTACCGGCACCGGCTGCGGCGCCACCGTCACACTAATCGTGGCGGGCGCGGACGTGCCGCCCGGCCCAGTCGCCGTGTAGCTGAAGGCGTCAGGACCGAAGTAGTTCGCATTCGGCACATACGTCACCTTGAAGGAGCGGCCGCTGCCGCCCCCCGCCGCACCGCTCGCCACCACCGTGACGCGCCCATGCTGCGGCGGCGTGACGATGGTCACATCGGTGATCGGGCTGCCATCCGTGGAAGCGATGGTCAGGCTCACTTCCTGGTTGGCCGAGGTGGTCGCCGTTTCATTCGGCACCGGCGGCGGCGCCTGGTTCACCTGCAGGGTCAACGCTTGCTGCACCGTGAACTGGTGCGCGTCCTTCGCTTGCAAGGTGAAGTTGTAGCTGCCCGCCACCGTTGGCGTGCCGCTGACGATGCCGGTCGCCGCATTGAGTACCAGGCCCGTTGGCAAGGAGCCGCTGCTCACGGAGTACGCATACGGCGCGATGCCGCCAGCCGCCGTGAATGTCTGGCTGTACGCGTCGCCGGCACGGATTGGCGCCAGGCTGGCCGGCGTCAGCGTCAGGACCGGTGCCGCCACTGCCAGGGTATAGCTGTTGGTCGCGCTGAATGGCGCGCCCACGCCCGTGCTGCTATCGGTGACCTTGATGCTGAACGGGAAGCTGCCCGCCACATTCGTCGTGCCGGACACTACGCCCGTGGCCCCGTTCAGGCTCAGGCCAGCAGGCAAGGTACCGCTGCTGACGCTGAAGGTGTACGGCGCCGTGCCGCCCGCTGCCGAGAGGGTCGCGCTGTAGGCCGCTTCCGCCGTCGGATTGGACAAGGTGGCTGGCGTCAGGCTGACCGTGGCCGAAGACACCACCAGGGTATAGCTTTGCGTGCCGGTGAACTGGTGCGCATCGGCCGCCTGCACGGTCAAGGTAAAACTGCCGGCTGCCGTTGGCGTGCCGCTCAGCAAGCCGCTGCTGCTCAAGGTGAGGCCAGCTGGCAGGCTGCCGCCCGACACCGTGTAGGCATAGGGAGCGACGCCGCCGCTGGCCGACAGTGGCTGGCTGTACGCCGTGGCCACTGTCGCCGCCGGCAAGGTGGCTGGCGTGACCGTGATCGTCGGCGCGCCGACGGTCACGGTATAACTGTTGGTGGCGCTGAACGGCGCACCCGTGCCCGTGCTGCTGTCCGTGACCTTGATACTGAACGGGAAACTGCCCGCCACATTCGTCGTGCCGGACAGTACGCCCGTTGCCGCATTCAGGCTCAGGCCAGCGGGCAAGGTACCGCTGCTGACGCTGAAGGTGTACGGCGCCGTGCCGCCCGCTGCCGTCAGCGTCGTAGTGTAGACCGCTTCCGCCATTGGATTCGGCAAGGTAGCCGGCGTCAGGCTGACCGTGGCCGAGGACACCACCAGGGTATAGCTTTGCGTGCCGGTGAACTGGTGCGCATCGGCCGCCTGCACGGTCACGGTGAAATTGCCGCCCGCCGTTGGGGTACCGCTGAGCAGACCACTGCTGCTCAGCGTCAGGCCCGCAGGCAGGCTGCCGGCCGACACCGTGTAGGCATAGGGAGCGACGCCGCCGCTGGCCGACAATTGCTGGCTATACGCCGTGGCCACTTTCGGCGCCGCCAGCGAACCTGGCGTCACCGAGATTACGGGGGCAACGACTATCAAGGTATAGCTGTTGCTGGCGCTGAACGGTGCCCCCGCGCCGGTGCTGCTGTCCGCGACCTTGATGCTGACAGGGAAGCTGCCGGCCACATTGGTCGTACCGGACAACACGCCGGTGGCCGCATTCAGGCTCAGGCCGACGGGCAAGGTGCCGCTGGTCACGCTGTAGGTATACGGCGCCGTGCCGCCCGCCGCCGCCAGGGTCGCAGTGTAGGCTGCCTCCGCCGTCGGATTGGGCAAGGTGGCCGGTGTCAGGCTGACGCTAGGATTGCCTACTGTGACCGTCACTGTGGCTGACGCAGACGTGCCGCCGGCATTGCTGGCCGTATAGGTAAAACTGTCTGGCCCGGCATAGCCTGCCGTCGGCGTGTAGGTGATGCTGGTGCCGCTGACCGTCGCCGTGCCGTGGCCGGCGGCGGAGGCCACCGCCACCGACGTCGCCGCGCCGCCGCTCAGGTTCAGGGTGATCGGATTGGCGCTGCTGCCATATGCCACGCTGGCGCTGACGGCGCCGGCAATGGGCACGCTTGGCGTCACCGTGATCGTCACGACGGCAGCCGCCGACGTGCCGCCACCATTGCTGGCCGTGTAAGAGAAGCTGTCCGGCCCGGAATAACCTGCCGCCGGCGTGTAAGTGATGCTGGTGCCGCTGACCGTCGCCGTGCCGTGGCTCGCGGCGGAGGCTACCGCCACCGACGTCGCCGCGCCGCCGCTCAGGTTCAGGGTGATCGGATTGGCACTGCTGCCATACGCCACCGTCGCGCTGACGGCGCCGGCAACGGGCACGCTGGGCGTTACCGTGATCGTCACGATGGCTTCCGCCGACGTGCCGCCACCATTGCTGGCCGTGTAGGAGAAGCTGTCCGGCCCGGAATAACCTGCCGCCGGCGTGTAAGTAATGCTGGTGCCGCTGACCGTCGCCGTGCCGTGGCCGGCAGCGGAAGCCACCGCCACCGACGTCGCCGCGCCGCCGCTCAGGTTCAGGGTGATCGGATTGGCGCTGCTGCCATACGCCACCGTCGCACTGACGGCGCCGGCCACCGGGGGCGCCACCACCACCGTGACGGAATAGGCGCGCGACCCCGTGTAAGGTCCGCTGCCACTGCTGCTGTCGGTGGCGGTGACGGTGAAGTTATATGGCCCCGCTGCCGTCGGCGTGCCGGACAAGGTGCCGTCCGCCGCCAGGCTCAGGCCCGTCGGCACGCCGCCGCCGGTGATGGCATAGCTATACGGGGCCGTGCCGCCGCCGGCGGCAATGCCCTGGCTGTAGGCGACGCCGGCTGTCATCGCCGGCATCACCGTTGGTGCCACCGTGATCGTCGGCGCAGTGACAGTCATCGAGTAGGCGCGCGCGCCGGAATACGGGCCGCTGCCCGTCGAACTGTCCGTGGCCCGCACGGTAAAGTTGAAGACGCCGCCCGCCGTCGGCGTGCCCGACAGCACGCCGGTGGCAGCATTCAAGGTCAGGCCGGCCGGCAAGGTGCCGGCACTGATGGCGTAGGTGTATGGCGCGCCACCGTTCGCGGCCGTCACGCTCTGGCTGTATGCGCTACCCACGGCTGCCGCAGGCACGGTGCTTGGCGCAATCGTGATGGTGGGACCGCCGACAGTGATCGTCACGGTGGCCGGCGCCGAGGTGCCCACGCCGTTGGATGCCGTGTAGGTGAAGCTGTCCGGCCCGCCGTAACCGGCCGTCGGCGTGTAGGTGATGCTGGTGCCGCTGGCCGTCGCCGTGCCGTGCGAAGCAGCGGAGGCCACGGCCACCGACGTCGCCGCGCCGCCGCTCAGGTTCAGCGTGATCGGGGTGGCGCTGCTGCCATAGGCCAGGCTGGCGCTGACGGCGCCGGCCACGGGCGCGCCGGCCGCTACGGTGACGGAATACGCGCGCGATCCCGTGTAGGGGCCGCTGCCGGTGCTGCTGTCGGTCGCGGTGACGGTGAAGTTGTATGGCCCCGCTGCCGTCGGCGTGCCGGACAAGGTGCCGTCCGCCGCCAGGCTCAGGCCCGTCGGCACGCTGCCGCCGGTGATGGCATAGCTATACGTGGCCGTGCCGCCGGCGGCGCTGATGGACTGGCTGTAGGCGACGCCGGCCGTCATCGCCGGCATGACCGTCGGCGTGATGCTGATCGTTGGTGCTGCCACCGTCATCGAGTAGGCGCGCGCGCCAGAGTATGGGCCGCTGCCCGTCGAACTGTCCGTGGCGCGCACGGTGAAGTTGAAGACGCCGCCCGCCGTCGGCGTACCCGACAGCACGCCGGTGGAGGCATTCAAGGTCAGGCCGGCCGGCAAGGCGCCGGCGCTGATGGCGTAGGTGTATGGCGCGCCACCGTTCGCGGCCGTCACGTTCTGGCTGTAGGCCGCCCCAACGCTTGCTGCTGGCACGGTGCTTGGCGCAATCGTGATGGTAGGGCCGCCGACCGTGATCGTCACGGTGGCGGGCGCCGAGGTGCCCACGCCGTTGGATGCCGTGTAGGTGAAGCTGTCCGGCCCGCCGTAACCGGCCGTCGGCGTGTAGGTGATGCTGGTGCCGCTGGCCGTCGCCGTGCCGTGCGAAGCAGCGGAGGCCACGGCCACCGACGTCGCCACGCCGCCGCTCAGGTTCAGCGTGATCGGGTTGGCGCTGCTGCCATAGGCCACGCTGGTGCTGACATTGCCGGCCACGGGCGCGCCGGCCGCGACGGTGACGGAATACGCGCGCGATCCCGTGTAGGGGCCGCTGCCGGTGCTGCTGTCGGTCGCGGTGACGGTGAAGTTGAATGGCCCCGCCGCCGTCGGCGTGCCGGACAAGGTGCCGTCCGCCGCCAGACTCAGGCCCGTCGGGACGCTGCCGCCGGTGATGGCATAGCTATACGTGGCCGTGCCGCCGGCGGCGCTGATGGACTGGCTGTAGGCGACGCCGGCCGTCATGGCCGGCATGACCGTCGGCGTGATGCTGATCGTTGGTGCTGCCACCGTCATCGAGTAGGCGCGCGCGCCAGAATATGGGCCGCTGCCAGTCGAACTGTCCGTGGCGCGCACGGTGAAGTTGAAGCTGCCGCCCGCCGTCGGGGTGCCCGACAGCGTGCCGGTGGAGGCATTCAAGGTCAGGCCGGCCGGCAAAGCGCCGGCGCTGATGGCGTAGGTGTACGGCCCGGTGCCGTTCGCGGCCGTCACGCTCTGGCTGTATGCGCTACCCACGGCTGCCGCGGGCACGGTGCTTGGCGCAATCGTGATGGTGGGGCCGCCAACCGTGATCGTCACGGTGGCGGGTGCCGAGGTGCCGATGCCGTTGCTGGCCGTGTAGGTGAAGCTGTCCGGCCCGCCGTAGCCGGCCGTCGGCGTGTAGGTGATGCTGGTGCCGCTGGCCGTCGCCGTGCCGTGGCCGGCGGCGGAGGCCACGGCCACCGATGTCGCCGCACCGCCGCTCAGGTTCAGGGTGATCGGGTTGGTGCTGCTGCCGTAGGCCACGGTGGCGCTGGCGGCGCCGGCCACGGGCGCGCCGGCCGCCACGGTGACGGAATACGCGCGCGACCCCGTATAGGGGCCGCTGCCGCCGCTGCTGTCGGTCGCGCTGACGGTAAAGTTATACGGTCCCGCCGCCGTCGGCGTGCCGGACAGGGTGCCGTTCGCGGCCAGGCTCAAGCCCGTGGGCAGGCTGCCGCCGGTGATGGCATAGGTATAGGTGGCCGTGCCGTTCGCCGCAGTGATGCCCTGGCTATAGGCAAGACCGACTGTCATTGCCGGCATGACCGTCGGCGCGACGGTGATGGTTGGCGCATTGACCGTCAGCGCATAAGCGCGCGTGCCATTGGCAGCCAGCGAGTCCGTGGCCCGCACGGTGAAATTGAACGTGCCTCCCGCCGTCGGCGTGCCAGACAGACTACCGGCGCCGGACAGGCTCATGCCTGCAGGCAGGCTGCCAGCCGTCACCGCGTAGGTGTAGGGCGCCGCGCCGCCCGTCGCGCTCAAGGCCGTCACAGGATAAGCCTGGGCCACCGTCGCAGTCGGCACGGTGGCAGGCGACAGCACGATGGCGGAAGTGATCGTGACGTTGTACACGATGGGCTGCGCCACATCGTCCTTGACGGTGAAGGTATCGGAGGTCGCGCTGAGATTCGTATTCCTGTAGCGCACGGCATTCGTCTGGTTCGAATCCTCCAGCGTGCCGTGTTGCGGCGGCACCAGGGTGCCCGTCAGGCCGAAGGGGGAACAAGCCGAATTGGAATAATCCTCGTAATACTCTTGCCCCGCCACCACGCTGATGTTGCGCGGACTCGGGCAGGCACTGGCGGCGGAAGCCTGGCTGGAAAAGAGGGATAGCAAGACAAACAGCAGGGTTCCCGCCAAACGCATCAGCCACGATGGCAGCAAGCCTTGGACAGGCGGCGCGCCATGGGCCCTGGCAATGAAGCCATCAACACTCCGGACAGGCGTGGATAGCCATCCAAATTTCGTGAAATTTAGAAACATTTGTCTTCCCTCAATACATTTATCTTGGCGCTGGAGCTATTGCAGATAACGGTCAAGGCAAACCTGCACGCCGATGACAACTACCGTCAACAGGACTCAAGGTGGCTTCCCAGCATGATTAAACCTTGCTTTAAGTCAATCTATGCTACTACGGCTTACAAAGAAAGCAACTATAAAATATTATCAAATAGGGAAGTTTTTTAATAAAAATCAATTGTTATTAAAATAGTGTATTTATTCAACAACAATTATGGAAAAGAAACCCGCGTGGCAGGCTCTATTGACCTGCTCGCCGTAAGCCATGCGGACGCGGCATCAGGCTAGGCTGCATAGGCAACAGCAAGGGCTTGCCGCCCATTTTCCCTGTCGAGTACGCTCGGTGCGCCAACAGAAAGACGGCTTTGGATGGGAAAATTCTGGCGGCGCATGCCTGCCGCTGCAGCAGCAGCGACCGCATCGAATGCGGCCTCGCGTACCCTGCCATCAGTTGTACGCACGCCACGCCGGAGGCTGTCACCTTGCAAGCCACCCGCGCAGAAATCTTGCCAGCGGGCAGCATGGTCTGCCGGCATGTTGCCCGGCAGGCCATGCCACCTGTCGTCAGCTTTACTGCAGTGCTTGCTTCAAACCCTGCGCAAACTCCGCGCCATGCTTGACCTGCGCGGTGGACGCCTTCAGGGTGGCGCCGATGGGCTCGGCGCGGCCAGCCAGGCATTGCCCCAGGAAGTTTTCCGTCACCGCATTGAAGGCGATGTTGTTCACGGGCCGGGCAAAGCCATGGCCCTCGTCGGGGAACAGCACATACGTGACGGGGATGTTCTTGGCCGCCATGGCCGCCACGATCTGGTCCGATTCAGCCACGTTGACGCGCGGGTCGTTCGCGCCCTGGCCGATCAGCAGCGGGCGCTGGATATTCTGCGCAAAGTTCAGCGGCGAACGTTCCTTCAGCAGCGCCTTGCCCTCTTCCGTGGTCGGGTCGCCCATGCGCTTGTAGAACTGCTGCTTGCCCGCTTCCCAATACGGCGGTATGGTTTGCAGCAAGGTAAACAGGTTCGACGGGCCGACGATGTCGACGCCGCAGGCAAACGTCGTCGGCGTGAACGCCATGCCGGCCAGGGTGGCATAACCACCATACGAGCCGCCCATGATGGCCACCTTGTCGGCCGTGGTCACGCCGCTTTTCACCGCCCATTGCACCGCGTCGAGCAAGTCGTCATGCATCTTGCGGCCCCACTGCAGGTCCCCGGCCGAGATGAATTGCTTGCCGAAGCCCGTCGAGCCGCGGAAGTTCACCGACAGCACGGCGTAGCCGCGGTTGGCCAGCCACTGGTGATAGCCATTGTAGCCATACGTATCGCGGGCCCACGGGCCGCCGTGCACCAGCAACACCATCGGCACCGCCTGCGATGGCGTGCCGCCGGCGTTCGCCTTCGATGCTTGCGGCAGGGTCAGATACGACACCAGGTTCAGGCCGTCGCGCGCCTTGATTTGCTGCGGATACATGGGCACCAGCGGTGCGCCTTCCAGTTCCGGACGCGTCACGTACAGCCGCGTGAGCTTCCTGGTCTTGCGTTCGTACAGCCAGCTCGATGGCGGCGCCGTGACGGCATCGACGGCCACCAGCCATTTATCGTCGGCATCCGTGCGCGACGTTACCGTGAACTGGCCCTGGGTATTTTTTTTCAGGAAGGCCAGGTCGGCTTTCAGGTCGTTCGTCAGCGGCAGATATTCCTGCTGCAGAAAATTGACCGTGTAGGCCTGCACGCGGCCCGTGCGCGTGTCGTACAGCGCATCGGCGATATCCGTGCGCGGGTCTTGCGCCACCACCGTGCTCTTGCCGCTGGCCACGTCCTGCGCCAGCAGCGCCGAAGTATTGCGGCCGCGCGAATCGTTCCAGTACAGGGTCTTGCCATCGACCGTGAACGCCAGCGGCGACGTGGTCTGCGCATCTTCCAGGCCCACTTCGGCCAGCGGCGTGCTCTCGACCTTGCCATCGGCCAGGCGGAAATACGTCATGCCGCCATCGGCGCGCGCCTTGCTGGCGATGCGCAAGTTGAGCAGTTCATCGGCGACATAGCCGCCATAGCCATCATTCTGCTGCACCAGGGTCAGCTTGCCGCTGGCCAGGTCCAGGCTGTACACGTCGTGCCAGCGCGCATCGCGGTTATTGATGCCGACGAGGATGCGGTCCTTCACCTTGCTGCTGATCTGGACTATCCGCACGCGGGTCTTCTCGAACGGCGTGTAGTTGACCTGCTTGCCGCTCGCCACGTTCACGCCGTACAGCAGGAAGTTTTCATCGCCGCCCTTGTCCTGGATGAACAGCAGGGTTTTCGAATCGGGCGACCAGAAGCTGCTGCGGATGGGCCGCACCTTTTCTTCCGTCAGCGGGCGAGCTTGCGCCGGATCGCTGGCCGGCGCCACCCACACATTGAGCACGCCGTCGCGCGGCGCGATCCACGACAGCCACTTGCCATCCGGGCTGATGCGCCCGCCGGACTTGCTGGGATTGCCAAAAATCTTCGCCCGCTCGATCAGCGGCGTGTCATTGGCAGGGGCTTGGGCGTGCGCCGGCAAGACGGCGGCAAACAACAGGGCAGGCAGGGCATAGCGGATCATGGACACCTCATGGTTGATGAATGAAGGGAAACTTCACACGTGCATGTGCCAGGCCATCATAGGCCAAACGGCTGTTGCCAGGCTGATCACAATGACCAAATCAGGAAACGGGGGAACAGAATGCCTGTAGCGGGGAATGAAATGCAGGAGGCAAGAATTGAGCAAGCGCAAGACGCTGGCGCGATGGCCCGATGGCGCGACCCGAGCGCACGTAGCACGCTTGCCAATTCTTGCAAAACCATACACTATCTGCGTGCAGTAATTCAGCCCTGACATGGAGAGAGCACTCATGAGCACATGTGACCATATCGTCCGAATGGCCGCCTACAATGAAGTAATGAACGAGAAACTGTATAGTGCAGCTGGGCAACTATCTCAGGAGGAGCTCTTTGCCGACCGCAAGGCATTTTTTGGCTCCCTCTTCGGCACGATGAACCACCTTGTCGTCGCCGATACGATCTGGCTCAAGCGTTTCTGCGGACATCCGGCACGCCAGCCGGCGCTCGACGCCATCCGCGCGGCGGCCGCCCCGGCGGCACTGAACCAGCCGCAGGCCGAAGACCTGACGGGCCTGCTCAGGCTGCGCCATACGCTGGACCAGACCATACAGCGCTGGGCCGCCGACCTGACGCCAAACGACCTGGAACAGCCGCTCGGCTACGCCAACATGAAAGGCATGGTGTCGCGCAAGCGCTATTCGAGCCTGATCATGCATTTTTTCAATCACCAGACGCATCACCGGGGCCAGGCCACCACCCTGCTGTCGCAAAGCAGCATCGACATCGGCGTCACCGACCTGCTGATGCTGATTCCCAACGAAGATTGACGAGCGCAGGCACGGGCGGCAGCACGCCCCCGGCCGCCAGCCTTCCCGCGTCAGTCCGCGGCCAGCTTGCCGCGTCTGGCGCGGTCGCAGCGCCGCACCTCCATATGGTAGGCCGCCCGGATATCATAAAATTTCTCGTGGAATCCCGGATCTAGCACTTCATACGTCTCTTCGCGCCCCGTGCAAAGTTGCCGCACGATTAAGTCGCCTGCCTCGATCACCACCAGATCCTGCTGGGTCAAGATACTGTTTTTCTTGACCAGTGCACGCAAGCCATCGACACGCACACCGTTCGACTTCAAAACGGAAATTCTATCCGTCATCGCTTCTGGAAATTTCATCGGCATTACTCTTTTCTGATCACGGCGCCAGCAGGCGTGGCGCCACAACACCTTGTTGCTACTCGCAGATGCCAGCCGTTGCTTCCTGGGCCAGTGTCATGACACGTCTATTGTCGGACAGACACCTGTTGGAACCTACAGTATCAGTTAACTACAGTCAATGTTTATATGGAAGCATTATCAAATTTGAATGGAGAGCGAACCATGGTCATCACTGTCAGCGCCTGTACACGCGACAACATGAAACCCGAAGACACCCATGCCATGTACCGGCTGCGCCACATGGTGTTCTGCGAACGGCTGCACTGGGACGTGCATACGGCGGACGGCATGGAATCGGACGAATACGATGATTTGTTCCCCGTGTACATGCTGGCGCGCGATATCAGCGGCAAACTGTTCGGCTGCGCGCGCCTGCTGCCGACAACCGGCGACTACATGCTCAAGTCCGTTTTCCCGCAATTGCTGCAAGGCAATCCCATTCCGAACGCCGAAGATACCTGGGAGCTCAGCCGGTTCGCCTTCGAGCAGTCGAAAGGCGGCGAACACCGCTTCTCGCTGGCCAGTTCGCACATGGTGGTCGAGGCACTGGAATTCGCCCTGGACAACAACATCACGTGCTACGTCGGCGTCACGACCGTCGCCTTTGAAAAACTGCTGCGCAAGATCGGCTTGCATGTCAAGCGCTTCGGCCCGCCGATGATGGTCGGGCACGAGCGCTCGGTGGCGTTCTCGATCGACGTCACGACGGCGCAACTGGCGGCGGCACGTTCGAGCCTGTTGCTTGCCGCCCAGCATGTGGCACCGCCGGCACGCGCCAGCCAGGCGGCGCGGGTAGTGCAATAGACGCGGCGCCATCTCAGGCAGCGGCGCAGGCACGCGCCACGGCATCACCCATCGCCTCGGTACCGACCAAAGTCGTGCCCGCTTCATGGATGTCGGCCGTGCGCAGGCCCTGCGCCAGCACTTGCTTGACAGCAGCCTCGATGCGGCTTGCCTGCTCTTCGCGGTTGAGCGAATAGCGCAGCATCATGGCGGCCGACAAGATCGTCGCCAGCGGATTGGCGATGCCCTTGCCCGCGATATCGGGCGCCGAGCCGTGCGACGGTTCGTACAGGCCCTTGTTGTTGGCGTCGAGCGAAGCCGACGGCAGCATGCCGATCGAGCCCGTCAGCATGGCGGCCGCATCCGACAGAATGTCGCCGAACATGTTGCCGGTCACCATGACGTCGAATTTCTTCGGCGCCCGCACCAGCTGCATGGCCGCGTTGTCGACATACATGTGATCGAGCGCCACATCCGGGTATTCCTTGTGCACGTCGGTGACGATGTCTTTCCAGAACTGGAAGGTTTCCAGCACGTTCGCCTTGTCCACGCTGGTGAGGCGCTTGTCGCGCTTTTGCGCGGCCTGGAAAGCCACGTGGGCGATGCGGCGGATTTCCCCTTCCGCATAGCGCATGGTGTCAAAACCTTCGCGCTGGCCCTTGAACGGACCATCCGGGCACTCGCGCACGCCGCGGGGCTGGCCGAAATAGATGTCACCCGTCAGTTCACGGATGATCAAAATGTCCAGGCCGGACACCACTTCCGGCTTCAGGGTCGAGGCGCCCGCCAGCTCCGGATACAGAATGGCCGGACGCAGGTTGGCGAACAGGCCCAGGTTCTTGCGCAAGCCCAAAATCGCCTGCTCCGGACGGAACTGGCGCTCCAGATTGTCGTACTGGTAGTCGCCGACAGCGCCGAACAGCACGGCATCGGCCGCTTTCGCCAGGGCCAGGGTGCCTTCCGGCAAGGGATGGCCATGGGCTGCATAGCCGGCGCCGCCCACGGGCGCCGTTTCCAGCTCGAACGATTCGCCCAGCACATTCAAGACCTTGACGGCTTGCGCGATGATTTCAGGACCGATGCCGTCGCCGGGCAGGATTGCAATTTTCATGGAATGATCTTTACATTACGTTGGCCAACCAGGGATTTTTCGTCAAATGGCGTTCTTCAAAGCGGCGGATGGCATCGGCACGGCGCAAGGTCAGGCTGATATCGTCGAAGCCATTCAGCAGGCAATACTTCGTGAACGCGGAGATGAAGAAGGAACAGGCGAAGCTGCCATCGGTGGCGGCAACGCGCTGGCGCGCCAGGTCGACTTCCAGCCGGAAGCCCGGTTCGGCGCCGACCGCCTTGAACAGATAATGGACTTGCGCTTCACCCAGCACGATGGGCAGCAAGCCGTTCTTGCAGCAGTTATTGAAGAAAATGTCGGCAAACGATGGAGCGATGATGACGCGAAAGCCGTATTGGCCCAGCGCCCAGGGCGCATGCTCGCGCGACGAGCCGCAGCCAAAATTGGCGCGCGCCAGCAGTATCGAGGCGCCCTGGTAGCGCGCCTCGTTGAGCACGAAGTCGGGATTCAGCGGACGACGGCTGTTATCCTGGCCCGGCACGCCGGTGTCCAGATAGCGCCACTGGTCGAACAGATTGGGACCGAAACCGGTGCGGTGGATCGCCGTCAGAAACTGCTTGGGCAAGATCGCGTCGGTGTCGACGTTGGCGCGGTCGAGCGGTACGACCAGGCCGGTATGCTGTGTGAATTTTTCCATGCTTTGAGCCTCCCCTGAAGAGCGCGCCGGCCGGATGTCCAGCCGGCGCCGCGTTGATATGCAAGCGGCGTATGCCGGCCTTAACTCATCTTGCGCACATCGACGAAGCAACCGGCAATGGCTGCCGCGGCGGCCATCGCCGGTGAGACGAGATGCGTGCGTCCGCCCGCGCCCTGGCGCCCCTCGAAGTTGCGGTTCGAGGTCGAGGCGCAGCGTTCGCCCGGTTCCAGGCGGTCGGCATTCATGGCCAGGCACATCGAGCAGCCAGGCTCGCGCCATTCGAAGCCGGCCTCCCTGAAGACGCGATCCAGCCCCTCCCGCTCGGCCTGCGCCTTCACCAGGCCAGAGCCGGGCACCACCATGGCCAGCTTGACGCTGGCGGCGCGCCGCTTGCCGCGCACGACCTCGGCCGCTGAACGCAGATCCTCGATGCGCGCATTGGTGCAGGAGCCGATGAACACCTTGTCGATGCGGATGTCGGCGATCAGGGTATCGGGCGCCAGATCCATATAGGCCAGCGCCTTGCTCATGGCCTCGCGGCGCGCCGCATCCCGCTCCGCGCCGGGATCCGGCACGCGGCCGTCGACGGCCACGACCATTTCCGGCGAGGTGCCCCAGGTCACTTGCGGGCTGATGCCAGCGGCATCGAGCAGTACCACGCGGTCGAAACTGGCGCCCGCATCCGTGTGCAGCGTCTTCCAATACGCGACGGCTTTTTTCCACTGCGCGCCCGCCGGCGCATACGGCCGCCCCTTGACATAGGCGATCGTCGTCTCGTCCACCGCGATCATGCCGGCGCGCGCGCCCGCCTCGATCGCCATGTTACAGAGCGTCATGCGCCCTTCCATCGACAGCGCGCGGATGGCCGGACCGGCAAACTCGATGGCGTAGCCAGTGCCGCCGGCCGTGCCGATCCGCCCGATCACTTCCAGGGCGATATCCTTGGCCGTGACGCCGGATGCGAGCACGCCGTCGATATGCACCAGCATGGCCTTCGATTTGCGGTCCAGCAGGGTCTGGGTAGCCAGCACATGCTCGACTTCGGAAGTGCCGATGCCGAAGGCCAGGCAGCCAAAGGCGCCATGCGTCGAGGTGTGCGAATCGCCGCAGACGACCGTCATGCCCGGCAGGGTCGCCCCCTGCTCCGGCCCGACCACGTGCGCTATGCCTTGGCGCCTGTCGTGCATGTCGAAATAGGTCAGGCCGTAGAAGCGGGCGTTGGTATCGAGGGTCTGGACCTGGCGCCGCGCGACCGGGTCGGCGATGCCGCCGGCGCGGTCACCCGTCGGCACGTTGTGATCGGCCACCGCCAGGTTGGCGCCAACGCGCCACGGCTTGCGTCCGGCCGCGCGCAAGCCCTCGAAGGCTTGCGGACTGGTGACTTCATGCAGCAGGTGCCGGTCGATATACAGCATGGCGGTGCCATCCTCGTCTACTTGCACCGCGTGGGATTCCCATAATTTATCGTAGAGCGTTTTCATCGTGTCCAGGGCGGCAAGGCCGCGTTAAGGGTCAGGTAGACAGGCGCCGCCTCAAAAGAAGTGGCGGATTCCCGCATTGAACAGGCGGTCGGTGTCGCCGTTGCGCGCGGCGTTGTATTTGGCGGCGCGGCCATTGTGCGTCTGCGAGTACGAGGTATACAGATTGGTCCGCCGCGACAGCGCATAGCTGTAGCCAAGGGCGAACTGGCCGGCATTGCCGCCAGCCTTGCCGCTATCCCATTTGCGGATGTAATCGGCCAGCAGCAGCGAGGCGCCGAACGGCACGCTCACGCCGAGCAGCAGGTCGCGCGTGTCCAGGCCGGCGCTGTCGGTGTTGCGCGCCGCGCCCGCGTGCAGCTTCAGCGCGCCCGCGTCGTACACGCCGCCCAGCATGATGGTGCTGGCACTGGCGCGCGTGCTGGCGCTGTCCTGGTCGACATAGGCCAGCGCCAGCGCCAACGGGCCACGCGCGTAGCTGGCGCTGGCGCCAAGCTGGCGGCCGGCCGCCAGGCTGCCGGGCTGTTCGCCGAATCCCCACGACAGCTGCGCGCTCATGCCACCCAGCTCCGGCGTCGTGTAGCTGAGATTGTTGTTGACGCGCTTGCCACTCACATTGAACAGACGGCTGGCATCGCCCGCCATATTGATGTGGAAGGGATCAAAACTGTCGAGCACCTCGGCGCTGACCGTGTATTTCCGGCCCAGCTTGAGCATGCCGAAATCGCTCCCCAGGGCGACCCAGGACTGGCGCCCGAAGAGTACCCCCCCCTGGTCGATGCCGCCGGTATCGGCCAGAATACCGTTCTCAAGCACAAAGCTGGCGACCAGGCCGCCGCCGAGCGCTTCGCTGCCCTTGATGCCGATGCGGCTGCTGCTCTGGCCGCCGCTGCTCAGGCGCGTGACGGTTCCTCCCCCGCTGCCATCATTTTCCAGATTCAGGCCCATGTCCATGAGGCCGTAGAGTTTCAGTTCGCCGCTGGTGGCGGCGCTGTGCCAGCCCAGCGCCGCCACCAGCGCCAGCAGGATGCCTGTCTTTTTTTTCATGAAATCGTTACCAGTCCTATGTAATGAATCGATCAGATCACCGCCTGTGCAGCTCTTCAGCGCCAGCGCAGCAAATACTCCTGCACCTGGTGGATCAGCCCCGACAACATGACGCCGATCAGTACCAGCACGCTCAGCGTCGCCATCATGGCGGCCGCGTCGCCCCGTCCCTGCGCCTCGATGATCAGGCGTCCCAGTCCCCGTTCGGAACCGATGAATTCGCCCACGATGACGCCGATCAGCGCAAACGACACGCTGGGCACCAGCGAGGCGAAGACCCATTCCAGCGTGGACGGAATGACAGTGCGGGTCATCACCTGCCAGTTCGTCGCGCCCAGCACGCGCGCCACATGGACCAGGTCGCGCTGCACCTGCCGCGCGCCGCCGAAGGTGTTAAAGAACACCACGAAGAAGACGATCAGCCAGGCCGTGAGGATCTTGGATGCATCGCCCAGGCCAAAAATGAGCACGATCAGCGGCACCAGCGCGATGCGCGGCACCGAGTTGAAGCCGACGATGTAAGGGTCGAAGACGCTGGCCCAGAAAGGCGAGCGGCCCAGCAGCAGGCCGACGACGAATCCCGTGCTCACGCCCAGCGCAAAGCCCCAGAAGGTATTGCGCAGCGTGGCGGAAATGGCGGCCAGCAGATTATTGTCGGTAGCGCTGAAGCAGGCCGCCACCGCCCCGGCACGCCCCAGCAGCAGCTGGCCTTCCTCGTCCGTCATGCACGCCATGTGGCTCAGCTTGTCCAGCACTCCCGTGGGCGTGGAAATGAAGTAGGGATCGATGAAGCTGGGCACCAGCCACGGCAGCTTCGGCTGCAGGCTGAAGCCCCACTGCCACACTGTCAGCAGGATCAGCAGCACGGCGATGCGCCAGAACCAGACGGAATGCCAGGTATAGCGGCTCAGTGTCATGTCGCCTCTCCCTTGTTGAATTCCTCGCCCAGCGAATGCCAGATGCGTGCGAACAGGGCGCTGTATTCCGGCAATTCGCGCACCGATAGCGCGTCGCGCGGGCGTGGCAGCCTGACGTCGAAGATTTCCTTGATGCGGCCGGGCCGCGCCGACAGCACGACGATACGGTCCGACAGCGTAATGGCCTCGCCCAGATCATGCGTGATGAAAACCACCGTCTGCTGCTCGGCTTGCCAAAGTTCGAGCAGCAGCTTGTGCATCTCGAACTTGGTATGCGTATCGAGCGCGCCAAATGGCTCGTCCATGAGGAGGATGCTGGGGCGCATGATCAGCGTACGCATCAGGGACACGCGCTGGCGCATGCCGCCCGACAGCATCTTGGGAAAGGCGCGTTCAAATCCCTGCAGGCCGATGCGTTCGATGGCCTCGGCCACCCGCCTGCGCCGTTCCGGCTTGGGAATGCCGGCCAGCTCCAGACCCAGGCCGATATTGTCGGCGACGCTGCGCCAGGGGTAGCAGTTGTCGCTCTGGAAGACATAGCCCAGCTCGCGCATCATGTCGCTCGACGACAGGCTGACACCGTCGACCAGCACGTCGCCTGCCGTCCGCTCGAGCACGCCCGACAGCATGTTCAGGATGGTGCTTTTGCCCGAGCCGGACGGGCCGATCAGCGAGACGAACTCGCCCTTGGCGATCGATAGCGAGAGGTTGTCGACGACGCGCACGGGCCGCGCGTTGAGGGTGAAGTCGCGCGTCAGTCCGCGCAATTCCAGGCGCGGCTGCGCCGTTTCGGGCACCAGCCGCAACTGCGGTCCGGGCAGCGCTTCATGCAGGGGTTGTAATGTGCTAGCCATATTTGCGCCTACTCAGGTGAAGGAAAGACAGGTCGGTGACGTCCGCGTAGCGGATCGGCTTGATGCCAGTGCCTGGACGGAACCAGATGGGCGCGCCGTTGGCAAAGGCGGCGGCATCGGTTTCACCGTCGTAGCTGGCCGTGCGCTTGAAGGCATCGAGTTCCAGCACGGCCGTATCGGCGCGCGTTTCACGCAGCTGCCTGACGCCGACTTCCTGCCATATCTGCGCGCTGCTGCTGCGGCGTATCCAGTGCAGCGCGCGCACCATGCCATTGACATATGCCTGCACCAGTTGCGGATACCGGTCGATCGTCGATTGCAGCGCATAGGCGCATGTCACCGGCAGGGGGCCGCCGAAATAGCGGTTCCAGCTGGCGTCGTCGGACACGTCAAAGATGGTCTTGCCAAAACCGCCGCGCTCGGCCTCGATCTGCCAGGCGGCCGGCGCGACGATGGCGTCGAACTGGCCGCTGCGCAGGCCGCCGAGCATGGTCAGCGTGACGCCGCCGGACACCAGATTCAGCTTGTTGGCGGCGCCGATCTGCTCGAACAGGTAGCTGGCATACACATACTGGCCGCCACCCAGGGTCGCCACGGCCACGATGGGACGTGCGCGGTCCGGCCGGCGGTAGTCGGCCAGCGCCTGCAAGGTGGTGATGCCTTTCTCGTACAGGTCGCTGCGCACCACCACGTTGGTATACGGACAGCGGCGGTCGATCGCCAGCAGTATCTTGGCCGGGCGGCCCCGGTTGGCCAGCTGGATCGGATGCGTGCTGTCGCCCAGGCCGAAGCTGACCTGGCCACCGGCGACGATGTCGCGCAGCTTGGTCCCGCCATCGGACGACATGAGGCGGAAATCGAGGCCCTCCTCGCGCATGTACTGCTGGGTCAAGGCGACCATGTGCGGCAGGTAGTTCACGATGTAGGCGGGGTGCCCGGCCAGCACGGGGGCCAGCGGCGCCGCCGCGGCCGTGCGCGCCGGCCAGGCGGCGGCACCGCCTGCCAACAGGCCCAGCCGGGCAAGCATAGTTCGTCGGTTCATCATGCGAAAGTCCTTCTCTGAAATTGGGGGGGGACGCCGCCTACGCGGCCAGCAGCGCCATGGAACTCGTGTCGAGCATGACCGTGACCGGCATGCCCGGCGCCAGGCCGGCTTGCGGCGCCGCATGCACCAGCCACGGGCCGAACGCGGTGCGCAATTCGATCTCCAGCAAGCCACCGAGAAAGGTGACGCTGGTGATCTCGGCAGCCACGCCGCCCGCCTGGCCCGCGCCCGCAAGACGCAGCGCCTGCGGCCGCATGGCCAGTTGCACCGGCCCCGGCGCCTGGCCGCAATGGGGCAGGCGCAGCTCCAGGCCGCCCATGCAGACTCTTCCCAGCGCACCTTCGATGGCCATCAGGCGACCCGGCGCAAGGTTGCAGTCGCCCAGGAAGGTGGCGACGAAAGCGTCGCGCGGCGCGCGGTAGATGCCCTGCGGCGTGCTGGCCTGCGCCACCTTGCCGCGATGCATGAGCACCACCTGGTCCGAAATGGCCAGCGCCTCGGCCTGGTCGTGGGTGACGTACACCACGGTCAGCTGCAAGCGCTGCTGCAATTCGCGGATTTCCTTGCGCAACATGCGGCGCAGCTGCGTATCCAGATTCGACAGCGGTTCGTCGAACAGCAGCACCTCCGGCTCGAGCACCAGCGCGCGGGCGATGGCCACGCGCTGCTGCTGGCCGCCGGACAGCTCGGACGGCCAGCGCCGCGCATACGCATCGAGTCCCGTCAGCGCCAGGCCGGCCATGGCGCGCTCCTGCACCTCGGCCTTGGGACGCCCCGCCAGGCGCAAGCCGTAGGCGACGTTGTCGAACACGCTCATGTGCGGGAACAGGGCGTAGCTCTGGAACACCATGGTGACGTTGCGCCCGGCCGCGCCGACATGCGTGACATCGCGGCCACCGATGAGAATCCGGCCTGCCGAGGCGAGTTCCAGCCCCGCCAGCATGCGCAGCATCGTGGTCTTGCCGCAGCCCGATGGCCCCAGCAAGGTCGTCAGCGATCCGGCCTCGATCGTCAACGACACGTCATCCACGGCGGTGACCGTGCCGTAGCGCTTCGAGACGCCCTGCAATTGAATCTGTGCTGCTGCCATCGTGCTGCTCCTCAGGAAACATGGATAGGGATACCACCGGGGCCGGCAGCCGGCCCCGCGCGGCGGCGGCCGGCCAGGCGCTGCACCACGGCCACGACCACCAGGCTGAGTCCGATCAGCAGCGTGCTGTAGGCCACCGCCAGTCCGTAATCGCCATTGATGACGCGATTGATGATGAACGTGGTCGCCAGCTCGTGGCCGGCAGAGACCAGGAAAATGACGGCCGTGATGGTGGTCATGGCGCGCACGAAGCCATAGATCAGGCTGCCGGTGAGCGCCTGGCGCAGCAAGGGCAGCTCGATGCGCAGCAGGGTCTGCCAATTGCTGGCGCCGAGGGTCAGCGACGCCTCGCCCAGGCTGCGTTCGACCTGCGCCAGTGCCGCCACCGTGGTCTGCACCAGCACGGGCAGGTTGCGGCACAGCAGGCAGATGACGATGATGGCCGCGCCGCCCGTCAGCTCCAGGGGCGGACCGTTAAAGCTCAGCACATACGCCACGCCGATCACCGTGCCCGGCACCGCCAGCGGCAGGAAACTGAATGCCTCGAACAGGCGCTTGCCGGGAAACTGCTGGCGGCTGATGACCCAGCCGGCCAGCAGGCCAAGCACCGCGCCCAGCGGTGCCACCAGCAACGCCATGCCCAGCGTGCCGAGCAGGCTTTCCCAGGCCACGCCCGTCAGGGGATCGGCCGCGCCAGGGGTCACACCGAACGCGTTCAGGTAATGCACCATGCTGGGCCGGTAGTCGCGCCCCCAGTTGACGACAAAACCGCCCACCAGCACCAGCATGAAAACCAGCAGCGTCAGCGCGCTCCACAGGATGGCCGCGCTCCCGCAGGCCCGTTGCAGGCTCACCGGTAGCGGCGCATGGCGCGTGGCGGCGCCCTTGCCGCCGATGGTGGCGTAGGAAGCCTTGCCCAGCACGCGCCGCTGCAGCCACAGCGCCACCAGCGTCAACCCCAGGAGCAATGCCGACAGGCTGGCCGCGCGGCCGACATCCTGCTGCGCGCCAACGATGGCAAAAAAGATATCGGTGGCCAACACTTCAGTATTGCCGCCAAGCAGGATGGGATTGCCGAAATCGGTCAGCGATTCGACGAAGCAAATCAGGAAGGCGCTGGTCAGACCCGGCTTGGCCAGCGGCAAGGTAATGCTGAAGAAGCGCTGATACGGCCCCGCCCGCAAGGTCTGCGCCGCCTCGTCGAGCGCCGGCGAAATACCCTCGACCACGCCGCGCAGGACCAGGCAGGCAACCGGCGTGAACGTGAACAACTGCGCCAGCAAGATGCCCTGTACGCCATAGATCCAGCGCCCGGGCACGATGCCGAACCAGCTTTCCAGCAGGGTGTTGAACAGCCCGGAACGGCCAAACAGCAGGATGAATGCCAGGCCGACCACGAAAGGCGGGGCGATCAGCGGCAGGACCGACAGCCATTGCACCACGCGCGCCAGCGGTCCGCGCACGCGGGCCATCTGCAGCGCCAGCGCGAAGCCGACAAGCGTACACAGCAGTGCAGACACGGCGGCGATGAACAGCGTGGTCCAGACCGTGCCGCAGCGTCCCGCGCCGGTCAGGCAGGCGCCGCTCCACAGATAGCCGCTGTAGAGCAGTCGCAGCGGCGCGGTCCAGGCATGCCCGCCACGGCCATCATCGAATGCATGCGAGAGCATGGCGGCGGTCGGCACCAGCGTAAACACCCCTACGAGCAGGCTGATCGACAATACCGTGCCGGCCACGAACGCGTCGCCGCCGAAATAGCCGCGCTGGCTCAGGCCCAGCGCCAGGCAGGACAGCAGACTGGCCGCGCACGCCAGCTGGCCAGGCCCCATGCTGGCCCCGCTGGCGGCAAAAGCGCACAGGCCAAGCCACAGCAAGCCGGCAGCGCCCGCCAACAGCAGTGCCACGGCGGTCGGACGACGGCGCCACGCGGCCCAGCCCAGCAGCAATGGCAGCAGCAGCGACGGCAGCGCGCCGCCATCACGCGACTGCAACAGCAGCACCGCGCCGGCCATGCTGACCGGCTCGCCCAACAGCAAGGCCGGGGGTAGCAGCCAGCGTCCATCGGACTGCGCATGCCAGGGCAACAGACAGGCACCGAGCAGACCGAGCAGAACCCAGTACCAGCAGGACGCAATGCGGTGCCGGCCGGCGCCGCCGGCCGTGGCGCTCGCCGTGTTCACATCAGAAACAGCCATGGCGCGATATCCTGTCATTGGGCACTGGCAACATCTTTATTCCAGCGTCCCAGCAGCAAGGCATGCTGTTCGCGGGAGCCGAATTTGGCGTAGTCGTAGTCGAGGAACTTCGCCTTGGCCAGGTCCGGCATCCCGGGTGGCAGCTTGATGCCACGGTTGGCTGGCAGTGGATACTGCCTGAGCGAATATGGCAGGGCCTGCGCCTCCGCCCCCAGGGCCCAGTCATAGAACAGCCTGGCATTTGCCAGGTTGCGCGCATTGCGCAGGATCGCCATAGAGCCCGCCTCGGCCCCCGTGCCCTCGCAGGGCAGCGTATAGGCGACGGGAAAGCCGTTTTCGCGTTCCGTCATGACGCCGTGCAGCATCGCCACGCCGATGCTGGCCTCGCCGCGCGCGACAGCCTTCAGCGGACCGGCACCGCTGCGCGAATAGCTGGTGACCGAAGGATGCAGCTGCTGCAGGTAGCGAAAGGCGCCGTCTTCGCCGAACAGTTGGGCCATCGTGGCCAGCATCATGTAGGCCGTGCCGGACGAGGCGGGATTGGAAAGTTCGATCTCCCCCTTGTAGATGGGGTCGACCAGGTTCCGCCAGCACTGCGGCGGCGCGAGTTTTTTCTTCTTCAGCAATTCGGTGTTATACGCCAGCACCATCACGGCGCGGTACACGCCGACGCTGCGGTAGGCCGACTGCTCCGCCTGGATCAGGGACCAGGCGGCCAGCTGCGCGAGCTGCGGCGAGCGGTAGGTTTCCAGCAAGCCGTCCTGCGCCGCCTGCAGGAAGGAATCGCCTGAGCCGCCCCACCACAGGTCGCCCTTCGGATTGCCGGCCTCGCCCTTAATCTGCGCATACAGCTCGCCGGTGGGCTTTTGCACCACGCTCACCTTGACGCCGTGGCGCGCGCTGAAACCATTCGCCAGCGCCTGGCACATGGCCGCGTCCGGGTAGGCGCAATACAAGTTCAGCTGCCCTGCCGCCTGCGCGACCGCCGGCAGCGCCCACGCCATGCATGCCGCCAGCGCCACTGCCGCCGCGCCCAGTACGCGGCGCAGGCGCGCCGCCCGGCTTACTGCCAAGTTCGGAAATATCATTGCAATTGCCTCGCTAAGATAGGTGAATGGAAATGCATGCGCGACGCGGCGCGTCACACCAGCAGGCGCTCGACGACGCGGTGATGGATCAGGTGTTCATCGATGATCTCGTCGATGTCGCTGGCATCGAGATAGGTGTACCAGGTCGCTTCCGGATAGATCACCAGCACCGGGCCCAGCTCGCAGCGGTCCAGGCAACCGGCCTGGTTGATGCGCACCTGCTCCTGGCCCAGCATGCCCAGCGCGGCCAGGCGCTCCTTGGCATGCTGGCGCAGTTGGTCGGCACCGTGGTTGGCGCAGCAATCGCGCCCGCCGTCGCGCTGGTTGCAGCAGAAAAAGACGTGGTGGCGAAAGTGGCTCATGTCGCCTCCTGCGCCAGCGCGTCGGCCACGCACGCCTCACCCTGCTCCCAGCCCGGCTCGTACACCCATGGCCGGCGCGTCCGGTCGGCGGCGGCGAAACGGGCGATGGCGCCCGCATGCACCAGCGTTTCGGCGATTTCATCGGTTCCGCGCAGCAGGCGCGCCGCATCGTCCGGCTCGATGTCGAAGGTCAGCGAAAATTGCGCGCAGTTGATGCGCTGATGGTGCAGGTCTATGCTCAGGCGCAAGCCGCCGCCTGCCAGCCGTGCCGCCTCTGCCAGGCGCGCATAGCCGTCCGCGCTGACACGCGCCGGCAAGATGCCGTTGCGCACGCAGTTGCGCTGGAATATTTCGCCGAACCCGGGCGCCACGACGGCGCGGATGCCGAAGTCGGCCAGGGCCCAGGCCGCATGCTCGCGCGAGCTGCCGCAGCCGAAATTATCGGCGGCGATCAGGAACGTGGCGTGGCGGTGCTGCGGCTGGTTCAGCACGAAGGCAGGGTCGGGCACGCGCCCCTCCAGGTAGCGCCAGCGGGCGAACAGGCCCTGGCCCAGGCCGCGCCGGGAAGTGGTCACCAGTTCGGTTTGCGGAATGATGATGTCGGTGTCGATATTCGGCACCGCCAGCAGGGCGGCATGTCCGGATTCGATCAGAAAGCTGCGGTTCATCGATGCTCCTTTTCTCAGAAATTGATGCGGCTGCCGATGCCCAGCAACGCGCTCTTGTCGGCCAGGCCGGCGTAATCGCGGCTGGACTTTCCCAGACGCACATACATGTCCTGACGGCGGCTCAGCTCATAAATCATGTCCATCTCGGCCGTGACGACGGCCAGCCCGGAAAAGTGGTAGCTGCGCACGACGCCACGCGCCACCAGCTGCGGCGTGAAACGCTTGGAAAAACGCGTGAACGTGTCGTAGCTGCCAAAATCCTCGTTGCCATGCACGGGAAACACCTGCACGAACAATTCCGCCTGATGGCGCTTGAACCAGGCATTCCACGGCGCGATGCGGTGCAGCGTCAGTTGTGCGCCCAGGCGCGCGTCAGCCAAGTGGTCATGCGCCCCGCCTGCGGGCGCGCCCAGTTTCAGGTAGTCGAGGCGCGCCACCCAGCCCAGCAGCTGAGGCGCCTCGCGCAGCGGTACCGGCCCGCCGACGAAGACCTGCAGCCGCGCCGTTTCCAGCGCATGCCGGCCCAGCTTGTAGTTGTAGTCGAACGCTTCGAGCAGGAACAGCTGCGACGGCCAGGCGACGAAATGCGATTGCGAAGCGCGCGCGACACCGCCGTCAAGGTAGGCCAGCTGCACCCGTCCCACGGATGGCGGCGTGGCATCGGCGGCAGTGGCATCGGGCGCGTTGCCGCCCAGCGCCAGCAGCAGCACGGCCCAGGCGGCCACACGGCCAAGTGGCCCCAGCTGGCGCGGATCCGTCACCTTGCCCGTCAGCGCCGAAGCGGCGGCAACCGCCGGGCTCACGAGGTGCGTGCGTGCGCCGGCGCCCTGGCGGCCGATGAAATTGCGGTTGGAGGTCGACAGGCAGCGCTGTCCGGCGCCGACGAATTCCTGGTTCACGCTGGCGCACATCGAGCAGCCGGGCTGGCCCCAGCGAAAACCGGCCGCGCTCAGGATCGCATCGAGTCCCTCGCGCTCGGCGTCACGGCGCACCTGCTGAGAACCGGGCACCACAAAGGCGCGCACGCCGGCTGCCACCTGGCGTCCCCTGGCCAGCTCGGCCACCACGCGCAGGTCCGACAGGCGGCCATTCGTGCAGGAGCCGATGAACACCACATCGACCGGACGCGCCAGCAGGCGTTCGCCCGCCTGCAAGCCCATGTAGTCGAAGGCTACGCCGGCGCGCGCCGAATCGTCGGCGCCGATCACCGCGCCGATGTCGATCACCTGATCCGGATTGGTGCCCCAGGTGATCTGCGGCTGCAGGTCCGACACGTCGAGCAGCAGCTCGCGCTCGAAATGCGCCCCCGCATCGCTGGACAGCGCCGACCATTGCGCCAGCGCCGCCGCCAAGGCGGCATCGCCAGCGGGCCGGCCCAGCGCCGTGCGCACATACTCGAAGGTGATGCCGTCCGGTGCGATCAGGCCGATGCGCGCGCCCATCTCGATGGCCATATTGCACAGGGTGAAGCGGCCATCCATCGGCAATTGCCGCACGAAGCCGCCGGCAAATTCGATCGCGTGGCCGGTGGCGCCGCTGACCGTCAGCAGCTGGCACAGCTTGAGGATCACATCCTTCGCATACACCCCCGGCGCCAGCGCGCCTTCGAGCACCACGCGCAGATTGGCAGGCTTTTTCTGCACCAGGCTCTGTGTCGCCATCACGTGCTCGACTTCGCTCGTGCCGATGCCAAAGGCGACGCATCCGAGCGCGCCCAGGGTACAGGTATGCGAATCACCGCACACGGCCGTCATGCCGGGCAGCACCAGCCCCTGTTCCGGCGCCATCACATGCACGATGCCCTGGCGCGCATGGTCGACGGGGAAATGGCGCACGCCGAAGTGGCGGGTATTGGTCCGCGCATGCTCGAGCAGCTGCTGGCCCTGCGCAAAGCTGGCGCCGCTGCGCTCCGGCGCCGTCGAGACCACGTGGTCCTCGGTCGACACGGTCAGCTGGGGAAACGGCATGTCGCGCTGCTGCTCCAGCAGGCTGCTGAAGGCCTGCGGGCTGGTCACCTCGTGCAGCAGGTGGCGGTCGATGAACAGCAGGTCGTTGCCATCGTCGAAATGGGTGATCACGTGGCGCGCCCATATCTTGTCGAACAAAGTCAGGCTCATATGCGTTCTTCCTTGGTGAGGCGGGCGGCGCTGAAGGCCGGCGCCAGGTGGTGGCGGGCGCGCCGGCTGGCCCACAGCGTCGCCAGGCAAAGTACGGCCACGGCGGCCCAGCCCAGTGCCGGCAGGTACGCATACAGCGCGGGCAGCAGGAAGGCCGGCGGCAGGGACAGCAGCTCGGTGGCAAAGGCCATCGATCCCATGACCCTGGCGCGCTCGGGATGGTCCTCGACGGCGGTGCTGAACAAGGCCATGGCTGGCGGCAGCATCAGCGCGAAAGCCACCGTTTCAAGCACGAACAGCGCGGCAAAGCCGAGCGGCGCTTGCACCAGGCCCATCAGCAGAAGCGCAGCGCCCATGAACCACAGGCCGCCGTCGATCAGCGCGGCCTGGCCGACGCGCTGGCTGACATGGCCGGCCAGCGGCATCAGCAGCGTGGTCAGTACCGCCGATACCGCGAAAAACATGCCGACCCGCGACGCTTCCATCCCCAGCGCACCCGTCACATGCAAAGGCAGCAGAATCATCAGCGAGAAAAACAGCACGCGCCGCAGGCTTTGCGGGCTGTACAGGGCCAGCAGCATACCCAGCGCCGGACGTGGCCCGGCATGGCCCGCACGTGCCGCCACCGGCGCCAGCGCCACGCCGGCCAGCAGCATGGCAAGCAGCCCGACCAGCGCACCGGCGACGAAGATCGCCTGCAAGCCCAGCCAGTGCGCGATGGCGGCGCCGGCCAGCGGCCCAAGCAGAAAACCCAGGCCGAAGGCCGAACCGAAGCGGCCCATCAGCCGCACCCGCTGCTGCGAATCGACGCCCCGCGCATAACCTATCGCCAGGTCGTTCAGGGCGATCGCCAGCACGCCCTCGACCAGGCCCTCGATGAAGCGCAGCACGCCGAACTGCGCCAGCGAGCCAGCCCCCAGGTAGGCGGCGAACACCAGCGCGTACAGCAGAAAGGCGGCCATCACCGCGCGCCGGTGCCCCCAGCGCATGATCGCCGACGGGCTGAAGGCGCGCGAGCACAGCCGCCCCAGCACCAGCGTGGCGTACGGCACGCTGAGGGCGGCGACGCTGACGTCGTACTGCTTGAAGTAGATGGGCAGCACCGGCATGACGATGCCCATGCCGATGTTGGCCAGTACCGTCAGCAGCAGCAGCGCGGGAAAGCGCCATGCCTCCTTGTGCCGGTTCATGCGGCGCGTTCCCCGCGCTCGGCCACGCGCTGCGCCAGCACCTGCTGGTAGCGCGCGGTATCCGTCACCAGGTCGGGGAAGTACGGCTTCACCTTGTCGAGCCCCACCCAGCCGGCCCGCACCAGGTAGGGGCGGTCGAACGTGAGGTCGATGATGGTGTTGACGCGGTCCCCGCTGCCGGCCAGCTCCGCGGCCGTCGGCCCGGCATCGATGATCAGGTCGACCAGATGGCCGATGTCCTCGATGGCCTTGGCCAGGGGCACGAAGATATTGCCCTGCCCGGACAGATTGGCCGAGGTGGCCGCGATGGGCCCGTCGATCCCCTGCGTCAGCATGCGGAAGATCGGATGCGTGGTGCAGCTGATGGCCACACTGTGCAAGCCACAGGTAAGCTGGTCCGGAAACGGATACTTCTGCTTGAAGACGAATGAGATCTCCCCCGGCAGCAAATCGTCGAGCACGGCGTGGTTGAACCACTCGGGCAATTCGACATAGCGGCCCGCCACGGCAGGATGCGGCAGGCTCACCGGCAGCGGGCCGAACTTGACACGCTGCTTGACGGCGAAGATACGACTGACGGCAGCGGCGTTGGTGGCGTCGCAGATCAGGTTATAGTTGGTCGTCGTTGGCGAAATCACCAGCCCGCCGCGCTTGAGCACTTCGATGGCGCGCGGCAGGAAGTCTTCGTCCGACTTGACGATGGGAGCGATCATGGCAGTCTCCAGTGACGGGCTTAGCGGACCGCGCTGCGGTTGAGCAGCGAGGCATAGTAGTCATGCAGCTGCAGCCATGCATCGCAGATACGCTCGGTCACGGCCAGCGCGCGCTGGTCAAAACCGGCTACCTGCGGCGCATACTTGCGCACCAGCCGCACGCCTTCCTCGGCATGGTCGTCATCGGCATCGCTGTGCACGGTGAACCATTCGAGCTCGGCTTCGCTGTAGCCATATGCTTCGCGCAGCGCGGCCAGCATCTTGCCCACGCTCTCGCCCGACTGCGACTCAATGGCGTAGATCGCCAGCAGGCCGACGGCGAAATGCTCGTCGCGCATGATGCCGAGCAGTGTGTCGACGTAGCGCCGCACGGGTTCGGCCTGCGTGCCCGGGCCGAACTGGTCGGCGCCGACGCCGGAAGCCTCGGCAAAGCGGCGCATCAGGTTGTAATGGCTGTCGCTGCCGCAATTAATGCCCGTTTCCTCGGCCACCAGCTGTTCGATCATGAAATGGCGCACATCCTCGAACTGGGTCTTCGAATGAATAATGCTGAAGATCAAGTTCTGCGTGTAGACCTGGTGGTATTTCTGCAGCGCCCAGGCGGCCAGCGCCGCCCTGTCCGGCAAGCCGCGCTGCACGCTGCCGACGAACTGGTGGCGGCTGTAGCGTTTTTCATGCACGATCTGATTGCATTGCGCGATGACATCTTCGACCGGCAGCGGGGGGCGCACCCCGCTGTGGCCGGCGTTTGCGTGCAAGTCCATATCAATCCTTGAGGCCATAGAAGGCGGCGGCGTTGTCGTGCAATACCTGGCGCTTTTGAAGCAAGCTCAGGCCCACGTGGTCACGCATGAAATCGAATGACTGGCTCAGGCTCGCTTCGCCGTAATGCGTGTGGGGGAAGTCGAAGGCGCCGAGCACGCGGTCATCGCCGACGAGCTTCATAAATTCCGGCATGTAGTCGTAATCGCCCTCGAAGCCGAAATACACGGCATGTTCGCGCAGCACCGCCTCGGGCGACTTCTTGCCGGGCCATGGCTTGCATGCGGCCGTCGGCCACCAGTGCATCGCCCGCTCCAGAAACAGGCTGAAAAAGCGGGCATCGTGTTCGACGAACGATACTTTCAGGCGCGGGAAGCGGTCATAGATGCCGCCCGTAAAGATACTGATATACGCCCACCAGACGGACAGGTCGAAGGCGCCGAGGAAAATGCTGGACGGCGTCGTGCACTCGAAGGTCTGGCGCGGATTGGGCCAGCCGATATGCACGCAGACCGGCATGTTCATGTTTTGCGCTTCGCTCCAGAACGGGTCGAACAGCGGATCGTGCAGCATGCGTTCGCCGGCCGTCGGCAAGATCATCACCGCCGTGGCGCCCTTCTCCTTGGCATGGCGCATTTCCTGCACCGCCAGCTCGGGCGAGCGGATCGGCACCAGGGCGGCGAATTCGATCATGTCCGGCGCCTTCGAGCGCATTTCCGCCATCCAGTCATTCCAGGCACGCATCAGCGCCGCCTCGTAGACCAGGTCGTCGGTCAAGGTTTCCAGGAACAGCGTGGAAAACAGCACGGTGCGGTCCAGGCCCTGGTCGCGCATCAGCTGCGCGCGCGCCACCGGGTCGGTGCAAGCCTGGATCGGCACGGGCACCGGCTTGCGCTTGGCAAAGTCCATCTCGGCCGGTGTGCTCATGACGACGCCGCCATTGCCCTGGTTCTTCGGCACCAGGCGCCCGTCGATATACCAGGTCTTGTTGCGGCTCGGGCGCAGCGACACATGGGGATTGTCGATCACATGCGGGCGCCGATGCGCAAACTCCTCTGGCAGGTAGAGTTCCCAGCTGTCACCCACTTCCTGCACGTGGGAATCGGAATCGAATTGCTTGAAATCGAAGGGCGAGGTGTATTTCTTCCATTGCTGCTGCGCTGGCGCGGCGGCGGAGGGAAGCGGATGTGGACTGTTCAGTATCGTGCTCATGTACGGCTCCAAAGGGTTGAGTGGGAGTTAAGACTGTGCTTGCAGGGCCAGGAAACCGGGTTCGATAGCTTCCCAGTTCACACCGCGCCGCTTGAGCGACCAGTTGGTGAAGTTGACGATGGTGGTGGCGTTGCGCTCCGGATTGGCGTACTTGGAACGGCCATGGTCGATGGCGAAGTCGGCCGCCTCGCGCAATGTGGCGGGAATGTCCTCGAACTGGTAGATATTGCCTTGCGACGAGGGATTGGCCGACGATCCCACCACCAGCAAGCCGGCCGTGCGCAGGCGGGCAATCACGTCTTCCAGGAAGGGCCCGACGTTGAGGAACACGGCAATGGTGCCGTTGGTAACAGTCTGGCCATAGACCCACGGCGACAGCTTGCCCAGCAGCTTGCTGTGCGGATTGACGGGCAACACCACCGCCAGCGTCGTCTCGGCGGCGGTGGCGGCGATCCAGTCGCCGATGACATCGTTGGGTACCAGGGCGACTTCGCGCAGGATGTCGAGGTTGCCGATGACGATGCAGGGATTGGTGTGGACCCTGCCCTTGGCTTCGTACATCTTGCGGATGGCGCGCTCCGAGTGGCCCAGCAGGCCGTAGCCGATGTCGCCCTTGAGCAAGACCAGGCTGCCGGCGGCAAAGGCATCGCAGCTGGCCCGCACGTCGTGCTCGGTGTGGGCCGTGCCGCTGTCTTCATAGTGCATGGAATGTGCATTCATGGTGTGGAGGATTTCGCTAGGAGACTGCCGGCTTACAGCACCGCCAGCGGGGATTCGGCGTCGCTGCGCTCGCCGCCACGGGTGGCCGGGCGGGTGGACACTTCGGACAGCAGCCGGTATTTCTCCACCAGCAGCTGGGCGTCGTTGTAGCTGGCCACGTCGTCTTCGCTCATGATGGCCGTGTACACCGCGTCGAGCACCGCCGAACTGACCTGCTTGACACCGGCGCGCATCAGGCGCTGGCGCAGGATATTGCGGCCGCTGTGGCGGCCGATCACGGTCTTCGACTCGGCGCCGAAGTTCTCCGCGCGCATGAATTCATACGTGAAGCGGTACTTCATCACGCCTTGCTGGTGCATGCCGGCCTCCGTGGCGAAGGCGTTGCGGCCGATGATGGGCTTGTGCAGCGGCACGCTCAACTGCAGGTAGTCGGCCACCAGCAGGCAGCTGTCGAGCAGGCGGTGGGTGACGATATCGTGGGTACAGTGCAGCTGGTCGCTCTTGTAGGTCAGCGCGGCGACCAGTTCTTCCATGCTGGCATTGCCGGCGCGTTCGCCGATGCCGCACATGGTCGTTTGTACCTCGTCGGCGCCCGCTTCGATGCCGGCCAGGGAGTTGGCGACGGCCAGGCCCAGATCGTTGTGGCAATGCGATGAAATGCGCAGGTCCGGACCGACAAATTCGCGCAGCTGGCGCACCAGCGCATAGTATTCCGCCGGCAGGCAGCAGCCGACGGTGTCGGGCACGGCGATGGCCGTGATGCCGTGCGCAATGCCTTCGCTGATCAGCTGCTTCATGAAGGCCATGTCGCCGCGGGTGGCGTCTTCCAGCGCCAGCGAGATGTCGCGGAAACCGACGGCCTTCGCATGTTCGATGGCCTCGATCGCTTCACGGATGATCTGTTCGCGGGTGACGCCGCGCTTGTACTTGATATGAATATCCGAACCGACCGAGGCCAGCTCGATCTGCGGATGACTGGCATCGCTCATCGACTTGGCGCAGGCATCGATGTCTTCCTTGACGGCCCGCGCAAAGCCGCACGGCGTGGCCCGCGACAGGATGCGGCAGATCTCGCGGGTCGCTTCGAAATCGACCGGCGACGAGGCCGGGAAGCCCGTCTCGATGGTGTTGACGCCCAGGTGCTCGCTCGCTTCGGCGATCTTGATCTTCTGGTCGATCGCCAGGGCGTAGCCCGGCGCCTGTTCACCGTCGCGCAGCGTGGTGTCGAAAATGTTCACATGCCTTAATAGATTCATGTCCATCGTCTGTCCTATGAAAAAACACTAAGGGTGGCGCTGCCACTCGGGGACCGCCGCCTTGGCTGTCGGCCACGGCACACCAGCGAGCTTGCAAGACCGTTCTGCGGGAAGCGCGACGCCTGGATTTGACCTGGCACAAACGTTTCCTTGCGATAAAGACTACCGGAATCATGCAGGCGCGAAACCTGTCCGCCTCCTCACCTGTGGGCGCCCGCAGCTGTTGAGAGGAACAGCTAGTGTCGGCGCCTGCCGCTTGCTAAGGTGGCATGGCTGACTGAGGTCAACAGCGCAACGCGGGCGGCAGGAAGCGCTTTCGCACGAGGCCGGCGAGACCGGTAATTCTTAACAAGGGAGCGATATGGAGCTGCACATAGGATTGGAAAACATCGCGATTGCCAACAGCGCAATCAGCTATGCGAACGGTGAAAAGGGTGAATTGATCTACCGCGGCTACTGGGCCGGCGAACTGGCACTGGATAAATCGTATGAAGAAGTGCTGCACCTGATACTGTTCGGTACCCTGCCGGATGCCGCCGAGCTGGCGCAGCTGCGCGCCAGGCTCGAAGCGCTGCGCGTGCTCGACAGTGCTACGTCTGCGATGATCGCGGCCCTGCCGGCGCAGGCCAGCGACATGGCCGCCCTGCGCGCCGTGCTGTCCTGCCAGCCCATTGCCGGCGCCGACTGGCCGCCGACGCTGGACCAGGCGCTGGCCATCTTTGCCATCGCGCCGACGGTGATCGCGCACCGCTACCGCCTGAGCCAGAAGCTGGCGCCGGTGGCCCCGCGCGCCGGCCTGTCGCACATTGAAAACTATTTGTACATGCTGAGCGGCAAAGTACCGGATCCGGACTTCGCGCGCGCGCTGTCCGCCTATCTGATCCTGTGCATCGACCACGACACCAACGCGTCCACGTTCGCGGCGCGGGTGGTGGCCTCGACCCAGGCCGATATCGTCTCGGCGGTCTGCGCCGCGATCGGTGCGCTGATTGGCCCGCTACATGGCGGCGCGCCGTCCAAGGTCGACGACCTGCTCGACGAGATCGGCAGCGCGGACCAGGCGCAGCGGGTCATCAGCGGCAAGCTGGAAAGAGGCGAACGCCTGATGGGTTTCGGACACCGCGTCTACAAGACCTGGGATCCGCGCGCGGCGGTGCTGAAGAAAGTGGCCACCAGCCTGCACGGCAAAGACCCCCTGCTCGACCTGAGCCTGGCAGTGGAAAAGACCGCCGTGGCCCTGCTGGAACAACACAAGCCGGGGCGCAACCTGTACCCGAACGTGGAGTTCTGGGCCGCCGCCGTGCTGCGCGCCGTCGGCGTGCCGAAGACCCTGTACACGCCGACCTTTTGCTGTACCCGCATCGCCGGCTGGTGCGCGCATGTGCTGGAACAGGCGCAGGACAACCGCCTGATCCGGCCCAAAGCCGTCTACATTGGCGGACGTCCGGCCGCACCGGCGCAGCTGGACTGAGGCAGCCGCGGCGACATGGCGGTGCGGCGCACCGCCATGTGCGGCCTTAACGGCTATAGCTGGTGCGTAAGACAGCCGTGCCAAGACGATTGGCGCCAAGCATGAAACCGATCATGGCCGGCGACGCATCGACGGGCACGCCCAGTTTGTCCGTCTTCAAGGCATGCAGCGTGAAGATGTACTGGTGCGGCTTGTCGCCTGGTGGCGGGCAGGCGCCGCCGAAATCGTTGCTGCCGAAATCGTTGCGGGCCTGCTTGCTGCCGTCGGCCAGGCTCGCCTGCTTGCCGATGCCAGCCGGCAAGCCTGTCGCGCCAGCCGGAATGTCGTAGATGACCCAGTGCCACCAGCCGCTGCCGGTCGGCGCATCGGGATCAAAAACGGTGACGGCAAAGCTCTTGGTGCCTGCGGGCGCGTCGGCCCAGGACAGTTCCGGCGAGCGGTTGCCGCCGCTGCAGCCGAAACCGGCGTAGACCTGGGCATTGCCGAGCGGTGCGCCGGCCTGCAAGTCCCGGCTTTTCAACTCGAATGCCTGCGTGCCCGAACACACACCTGCGGAGAACAACATCATGAATAGCAGCTTGCGCATCTTACCTCCGGTTATGTTAAACAACGCAGGAAGTGTAGGCCAGGCCAGCAAGCCGAAACGCTCGATATGCATCGCCAATCGCTCAGGCGCCCGCCACGGCGGAAGGGTCGACGCCGAAACGCCTGGCGAAGGCGCGCGAAAAGCTGGGCACGGAACGATAGCCGCAGGCGCCCGCCACTGCCTTGACGGGCCGGCGCGTGGTCTGCAGCAGCGCCAGGCCCGCATGCAGGCGCACATCGAGCAGCAGCGCGCGGAACGAGGTGCCTTCCTCGTGCAAATGGCGCCGCAAGGTGGCACTGCTCATCTGCAGCTGCTGTTCCACGTGTGCCGACTTCCAGTCCTGCGCGGGCGCCGCGGCGATCATCAGGCGCACGCGCGCGGCGGTGGACGGATCGTGGGCCATGAGAAAAGCCCTGTGGCCCAGGCGCGCCAGCGCCACCAGCAGGCCCAGCGCCAGGTAATCGGTCATCAGCGGGTCTTGCGCATCCGCTTCCAGATAGGCGCGCAGGGGCATCACGATGGCTTCGAGCGCGCCGACCGAGATGCTGGCGGCGTGCGCGGGCCCGCTACCGGCGCCGGCGTGCGGACCGAGCAGGCTGCGCGCCAGTTCCACCACATGCCAGGGAAACGCCAATGCCAGGGCGCGGTAGGGGCCATCGCGATCCGGCGTGTTTTCCACGTCAAATTGCAAGGCGCGGTGGACCAGCAGGAAATCGCCGGCGCCGCAGTCGAACTGCACATCGCCGCAGCGCAGGCCTTTTTTGCCTTGCAGCGGCACCAGCAGCAACGGCATGTCGCACGCCACGGCCTGCAGGCGGTAGGCATGCGCCGCCACGATGGTGACCGTAGCACTGGCAGCGCCGTCAAAACGCGCCGCCAGGGGATCGAGGGGCTGCGATAACAGCCAGGACAGATCGGAATGCACGTGCCTCCCTGATGAAATATGCGGGCGATTTCCCCGGCGGGAATGCGCACCATCGGAAATGCGCCGCCATTGCATGCATTGCAATTTACACGAAATATCACAATAAGGAAATATTATCCCTATATACGCCACGGCCAGTCGCTGCGCAAATTGGTATTAGCCGATGCCGCCCATTATATTGCCAGCCCCGCAGGGAAAGATATTCGCGCACAGCCACATGCGCCACTCCGGTGGAAACTGAAATAAATACAGTGTTTTATTTAATAACATAAATTCCGATACAAAATATTGAATTTTGAAAAGAACAACATCTAAAATTTGATAAATTACAGCAAGATAAATCAGAAGCACAGCGGCGCCACGCTTTTGAACAATATCGTTGCGTATCAAATACAGCAAATGGATGTCAAGATAGTTAATAATTAAATATTATATTTATTGAGAAAGAGTTTCTATATGCTTCAGCCTCTGAGTAAATTTGAAAATTTGTTGCAATGCAAAAGCTTTGCCGATTTACACAAGAAAACCTCGGGTATCGTGCAAGAACTGGGATTTGAGCATTTTCTGTTTGGCTTGCGCATGGAAATAGTCGGACAGCCAACGGAAGACTTCGTGCTGAGCGGCTACCCCGAGCGGTGGTGGGAAGCCTACCAGGAGCATGATTTCGACCGCATCGATCCCATCGTCGCGCACTGTAAGACCAGCCACCGCCCGTTACTGTGGGAACGCGAACAGTATTCGAATGCGTATGCGGCGGCCATGTTTGAAGAAGCCGCCATGTTTGGCATCCGCAGCGGCGTCAGCGTGCCTTTGCACGGCAGCGTGCGCCGCGAATTCGGCCTGCTCAGCCTGGCTTCCGACGATGCCTGCATCGATGGCTACACGGAACAGATCCTGGGCCAAAGCCAGCTGCTGGCCAGCTTCCTGTACGAAGCCGTACAAAAAATTGCCGCAAAACAGCTCAACGTCCTCTCCCCCACCCTCACGCCGCGCGAGCATGAATGCATACGCTGGGCCGCAGCTGGCAAATCGACGTGGGAAATCTCATGCATCCTGAAGACGTCGGAACGCACCATCTACTTCCACATCTGCAATGTGATGGCCAAATTGAATGTCGTCAATCGGCAACAGGCGATCGCCAAAGGCATGGCGCTGGGACTGATCTGAGCCATCGCTCACGGGCCGGCATGGCGCAGCGCGCCGGCAACGTGATCCCCCTCGCCATGCGGTGAGCGGAACGGCAGGTCCACGGTTAACAAGAGCTCCCCTACACTTTCACTTCAAGGCGCGTATGAATTTTCAAGTACATCTCCAGCCCAGCGGCCAGCACTTTCCTTGCGAAGCAGAGGAAACCATTCTGGAGGCGGCACTGCGTGCCGGGGTCGGCCTGCCTTACAGCTGCAGAAATGGCAGCTGCGGCGCCTGCGCGGCAACTATCGCGGGCGGAACCGTAGCGTACCCGGGCGCGGCGCCACGCGCGCTGACGCCGGAGCAGGCCACGCGCGGCGTCTGCCTGCCCTGCTGCGCCATTGCCTGCACCGATGTGCTGCTTGAGGCCAGCGAGGTGGCCGGCAATGGCGACTTTCCGGTACGCAAAATGCCTTGCCGCGTCAGCGCGATGCAAAAGCTCGCGCCGGACGTCATGCAGCTCACGCTGCAGCTGGCGGCCGGCCTGCAATACCGCGCGGGCCAGTATGTCGATTTCATGTTGCGCGATGGGACGCGGCGCAGTTACAGCGTGGCCAATGCGCCCGACCAGACAGGCGCGCTGACCCTGCATATCCGCCACATCTCCGGCGGCCGCTTCAGTGAACAGGTGTTTCGTGCAATGCAGGAACGCGACATCCTGCGCCTTGAAGGTCCGCATGGCAGCTTTTTCCTGCACGAGGATTCGGACAAACCGATGCTGCTGCTGGCGACGGGCACCGGCTTTGCCCCGCTCAAGGCCATGGTCGAACAGCTGATCGCGCTCGAATTGCCTCGTCCGATGGTGCTGTACTGGGGTGGACGGCGGCCGCATGACTTGTATATGGATGGCTTGTGCCGCGAATGGGCTGCGCGGCTGCCGCATTTCCGCTATGTGCCGGTGCTCTCCGCGCCTCTCGCCGAGGATGGCTGGCAAGGCCGCGTCGGCCATGCGGACCGTGCCGCGATCGCCGACTTTCCCGACCTGTCCGCTCACCAGGTGTACGCCTGCGGCGCGCCCGCCATGGTGGAAAGCGCGCGCCGCGATTGCGTGCGGTTGTGCCAGCTGCCGGAAGACGAGTTCTATGCCGACATCTTTGTTTCGCCGCAAGAAAAGAAACAGGCCACTCCGGAGAGCGGCCTGCGCCCTTGAATCCAATGCGCGCGGCGAAAAGATGCGCACCTTCTTCTCCATGCACCCCATCAAGGTAGTCAATGCATGCCACGACATTCATGCTCTTATAGGGAGTGTTTGGCTTCAACGCTGGGATGGTCAAGAGAAAAGGGAAAGGCGCAAGGCCCGGGCCGCCGTGTATACGCAGGGCCAGCTGTCGCCACGTGGGCGGCGGGTGGATACGCGAAATCGGCATCTTCGACAAGGCCGGCGACCTGTGCGCGGTGGCCAACTGCCAGCGGCCCCATGTTCGCCTGCATCATCGACATGTCCTACCTGCTGTGGGCACGCGGCATCGATATCCGCATGCTGAAAGAATCACAGATCGAAGATGGGTGGATCAGGATCAAGCCAAGCAAGACACAAAAAACCAGCGGCAAGGCCGTCGACATTATGGCTGCTTTCGCCCAAAGCAGACGTCGTACCACCTGTATCGGATACTCCTATGCAGCATGACGACGTTTGCGCCATTCCAGATAGTCGAGGTCGCGATTGTCGGGGTTACCTAATTCAATATGATAATAGGCGCGACCGGCGATTTCGAAAGGTGTTTCATGCCAGTAGATTTCCGCTACTTCTGCCATGGTGCGAGTTTTCAACCATTCCTTGTAGTAGCTATATGCAATCTCACGTGCATGATGCTGTTCGACGCCAAATCTCGCTGCTATCTCGCCTGCAGTTAGTTTTAAAAGGTGGGGGATCGTGCATTCAATAGGCTCATCAGCTTTCAAGGCTTCTTCTAGCCACGCTTTTATCGCAGTATTAAAGAGGAGCTCCGCCGCCCTTTCCGGAAACGTCGTCGTAAGAACCAGCTCACCTCGCTCTTCGAGACTCAAAAGAGCCTCGGTGATTTGTTCCACGATCTTTTTGTCTTCCATGGCGCACTCTCGTTTGTTGATCAAATGTCTGCCTCTGGCCGGTTGCCGCTATCAGCCTGCATATGACTGCGTCGCCTCATTCAGCCACCCGAATTAGGGCGTAAATTCACGAAACAGGAATAGTCACTCGCGCGGTATTATTTTCGGCACGCCGACATCAAAATCCACCATACCGACATCAACGCCATAGAGATTTGCTAACTCTTCGGTTAATGTGCCGCTTCCCAGATGGACTGCATCCAGGTCGTGAATTCCAAGGCACATGAAGTTTGTCCTATCCCCCGGACCGTCATTGTGCGCATCGTGAAAACCGCCGCTCATCTCTACCGCGCGCACGTATGCATGCTGTGCGCCTAAGGCAGGGAAGAGATGTGTCGCAACACGATGCCGTGTCTCCTTCCGAACTGCTTCATTCGATACGCCATACGTCGCGTAAACGGAAAAACCCAGCACCGATATTATACAAACGTATAATATACAGTACTGGGTTTCTATACAGCTTGCGCTGTAACTCCTTGAATCTAATGGTCGGGGCGAGAAGATTCGAACTTCCGACCCCATGCACCCCATGCATGTACGCTACCAGGCTGCGCTACGCCCCGACGAGGTGGGAATTATAGCAGAGCCTTTTAGGTTTTTGCCATGCTTTGCGCGTGATTCATATCGAACTGCGCAAACTTTTTTGCATGGCCCTGGCAAGCGGCCTATTCGTTCAGCAGCAGCGCCGTCAGGACGATGCGGAAGCCCGCGATCAACGGCTCGACTTTCACGTCCGGATTGTGAATGAGGCGCACGGGCAAGCCCTGGTAAATGGCGACGAGGGCATTCAGGCGGCCTTCCAGCATCTCTTCATCGGCCGGCAAGCCGCGCTTGATGCGCGCATCGCGGATGATGGAGAGAAACAACTGGCGCGAACGCTGGTCCGAGCATTGCAGCATTTCCGCGATCACCGGATTGCGCGAGGCTTCCGCAAAAATTTCCAGCGGCATCATCCACGTTTTCGGGTCCAGCGCTTCAAGCACATGCTCGCCCGCATTGTCGATCACGGCCTGCAGCGGGTCTTCGCGCTGCGCCAGGTCCTGCATCAGGTTCGACACCCGCTCCGTATTCTGCATGACGAAGGCGGCGATGATCGCATCCTTGCTGTCAAAATAGTTATAGATGTGGCCCGCGCTCATGCCGGCCGCTTTCGAGATCTCGGCCATGCTGGCGCCGTGGAACCCGCGGCGGCTGAAACAGCTTTCGGCCGCATCGAGCACCTGCTTGCGCCGCGTGTTGGCGCGCTCGGGGTCCGGATGCTTCTTTTCAACTTGGTTCATGATTTTCCAGTAGCGCGCCGGCCCTGCCCTTGCGGGCAAGGCCGGCGTCGGCGTCCCCGTGATTATTGGGCGCCGCCAGCCGCCGCGACGGCTGTCTGCTCAGGCTGCCAACCGCCGCCCAGCACCTTGTACAAGGTCACCAGGTTGGTCGATTTGGCCAGGCGCGCCGTGATCAGGCTCTGCTGCGCCGTGTACAGCGCGCGCTGGGCCACCAGGGCGTTCAGGTAGGACTCGGCGCCCTGCTTGTAGCGCGCGTCGTGGATGGTGTAGCTCTTCGTCGACGCCTCGACCAGCGAGACCTGCGATTGCAGGCGCTCGTCGATGGTGCCGCGCTGGGCCAGCGCATCGGACACTTCACGGAAGGCGACCTGGATCGCCTTTTCGTATTGCGCCACGGAGATTTCACGCTGCACCTTGGCGATATCGAGGTTGGCGCGGTTCACGCCGCCATCGAAGATCGGCAAGCTGATCTGCGGAATGAAGCTCCACGTGCCGCTGCCCGCCTTGAACAGGCCCGACAGGTTGTCGCTCAGCGAACCGGCCGTGGCCGTCAGCGAAATGCGCGGGAAGAAGGCCGCGCGCGCCGCGCCGATGTTGGCATTGGCAGCGCGCAAGGTGCGCTCGGCCGCCAGCACGTCGGGACGGCGTTGCAGCACGTCCGACGGCAAGCCGGACGGAATGTCCGCCAGGGCAGTGACGGCGCCGAACTCGCCTTGCGGCAGCAGGTCGGCCGGCACGGGGCCGCCCACCAGCAGGACCAGCGCATTCTGATCCAGCGCTACCTGGCTCGTGTAGACAGCCACGTCGGAACGGGCCGACTCGACGCTGGTCTGGGCATCGTACTTGTCCAGGCCGGAGGTAGCACCGGCACTGAAGCGGCGCACGGCCAGGTCATACGACGACTGCTGGCTCTTCAAGGTATCTTGCGCCACGCGCAGGCGCTGCTGGTCGGCCACCAGGTTCAGATAGGTGCTGGCCACTTCGGCCACCAGGCTGATCTGCTGTGCACGGCGTGCTTCTTCCGTGCCCAGGTATTGTTCCAGCGCGCTGTCGGACAGGCTGCGCACGCGGCCGAAGAAGTCCAGCTCGTACGCCGACACGCCCAGGTTCGCCGTGTACTGGCGGTTGATGGACGCTTCGCCGTTGGCGCTGGCGTTCTTCGGCACGCGGCTGGCCGACTGGCCGCCGGACGCCGACAGGGTCGGGATCAGCGCGGCGCGTTCGATGCCGTAGGTGGCGCGCGCCTTCTCGATGTTGAGGATCGAGACGCGCAGGTCGCGGTTGTTGGCCAGCGCCAGTTCCAGTACCTGGCGCAGGCGCGCATCGGCAAAGAACTCGCGCCAGGCGACGTCCGCCACCGGCTTGGCGTCGGCGGCGGCCGTGTCGGCCTTGTAGGAAGGACCGGTCGGCCAGCTTGTGGGCGCCGGCGCTGCCGGACGCTCATACGTAGGGGCCAGGCTGCAACCGGCCAGCAAGGCCAGTGCCGCCATGGAGAGTAGCGATTTTTTCATATTAATGTGCATCCTTGGAAAGCGTGACGGCTGGCGAACCAGGCGTCGCCGGCGTGGTTGGCGCGTCCGGCTTCGAGAAGAAGCCGCGCACCAGCACGAAGAACACCGGCACGAAGAAGATACCGAGGAACGTGGCCGTCAACATACCGCCCAGCACGCCGATACCGATGGCGTTCTGGCTGCCGGAACCGGCGCCGCTGGAAATGGCCAGTGGCAACACGCCCAGGCCGAAGGCAATCGAGGTCATCAGGATCGGACGCAGACGCAGACGCACCGCATGCAAGGTCGCGTCCAGCAGCGACATGCCCGATTCCTGCATTTCCTTGGCGAATTCGACGATCAGAATCGCATTCTTCGCCGACAGCCCCACCACCGTGAGCAAGCCCACCTGGAAGTACACGTCGTTCGACAGGCCGAACATCCACGTACCGAGCACGGCGCCGATAACGCCCAGCGGTACCACCAGCAGCACGGAGAATGGAATCGACCAGCTTTCATACAGCGCGGCCAGGCACAGGAAGACGATCAGCAGGGACAGCGCGTACAGCTGCGGCGTCTGCGAACCGGATTCGCGCTCTTCCAGCGACACGCCGGTCCAGCTGAAGCCGATGCCAGGCGGCAGCTTGGCCACCATTTCTTCCATCGCGTTCATGGCGGCGCCCGTGCTTTGGCCCGGCGCCGGCGTACCCAGGATCTCTACCGACGGCAAGCCGTTGTAGCGTTCCAGGCGTGGCGACGCGTAAATCCACTTGCCGGTAGCGAAGGCCGAGAACGGCACCATCTGGCCAGCGGTATTGCGCACGAACCACTTGTTCAAGTCTTCCGGCAGCATGCGCGAACTGGCGTCACCCTGGATGAACACTTTCTTCACGCGGCCACGGTCGAGGAAGTCGTTCACATACGAACTACCCCAGCCGACGCTCAGCACGCGGTTGATTTCCGAGATCTGCAAGCCCAGCGCCGTTGCCTTCTGCTGGTCGATGTCGATCTTGTACTGCGGCGTATCTTCCTGGCCGTTCGGGCGCACGCCGACCATGGCCGGATTCTGCGACGCCATGCCCAGCAACTGGTTACGCGCCGCCATCAGGGCGTCATGGCCGACACCGCCGATATCCTGCAGCTGCATGTCGAAACCGGTGGCATTACCCAGTTCCAGCACGGCAGGCGGTGCAAACGTAAACACCATCGCATCCTTGATCTGCAACAACTTGCCCATGGCGCGGCCCGCTACTGCCGGCGCTTTTTGCGCCACGTCCTTGCGCAGCGACCAGTCTTTCAGGCGCACGAAGGCGATACCCGTATTCTGGCCATTACCGCCGAAGCTGAAACCGGCCACGGCAAACACGGAAGCGACGTTATCTTTCTCGCTGTTCATGAAGTGGTCTTCGACCTGCTCGATCACTTTCAGGGTGCGCTCTTGCGTGGCGCCCGTCGGCAATTGAATCTGCGTAAACAGGATGCCCTGGTCTTCTTCCGGCAGGAACGACGTTGGCAAGCGCATGAAGATGAATACCAGGCCGGCCAGCAACAGCACATACAGCAGCATCGAGCGGGCGCGGTGGCGGATCATGCTGCCAACCATGCCCTGGTACTTGTTGCTGCTGCTATCGAAGCTGCGGTTGAACCAGCCGAAGAAACCCTTGTTGGTCGCGTGATGGCCCTTTTCGACCGGTTTCAGCAAGGTGGCGCACAAGGCTGGCGTAAACACCAGCGCGACGACGACGGACAGCACCATCGACGAGACGATCGTGATCGAGAACTGGCGGTAAATCACGCCCGTCGAACCGCCAAAGAAGGCCATTGGCACGAACACGGCCGACAGCACCATGGCGATACCGACCAGCGCGCCCGTGATTTGCGTCATGGACTTGCGCGTCGCTTCCAGCGGCGACAAGCCCTCTTCGCTCATCACGCGCTCGACGTTTTCCACCACCACGATCGCATCGTCGACCAGCAAGCCGATGGCCAGCACCATGGCGAACATGGTGAGGGTATTGATCGAGTAACCGAATGCATTCAGGATGCCGAAGGTACCCAGCAGCACGACCGGCACGGCCATGGTCGGGATCAGGGTAGCGCGGAAGTTCTGCAGGAACAGATACATCACCAGGAAGACCAGGATCACCGCTTCGACCAGGGTTTTGACCACTTCTTCGATGGACAGTTTCACGAACGGGGTCGTGTCGAACGCCACCTGGTAGCTCATGCCTTCAGGGAATTGCTTGCTCAGGTTGCCCAGCATGGCTTTCGCCGCATTGGCCGTATCGAGCGCGTTGGCGCCCGTCGCCAGCTTGATCGCCACGCCGGTTGCCGCATGGCCGTTATAGCGGGCCACGGTGTTGTAGTTCTCGCGGCCCAGCTCCATGGTGGCCACGTCCTTCAGGTGCACCATGGCGCCGTCGGTCGTGGTTTTCAGCAAGATAGCACCGAACTGCTCCACCGTTTGCAAACGGCTTTGCGCCGACACGGTAGCGTTCAGCTGCTGGCCCTTGATGGACGGCGTGCCGCCCAGTTCACCGGCCGACACTTCCGCATTCTGTGCCTGCACGGCCGTGATCACGTCCGCCGGGGCCAGGTTAAAACTTTGCAGCTTGGCCGGATTGAGCCAGATACGCATGGCGTACTGCGAACCGAACAGCGTCACATCGCCCACGCCGGCAACACGGCTCAATGGGTCGACGACGTTGGCGGCCACATAGTCGCTCAAGTCGGTCTGGTCCATCTTGCCGTTTTCGGAAATGAAGCCGAACACCATCAGGAAGTTCTTGGTGGCCTTCGACACGACGAGACCCTGTTGCGTGACAGCCGTCGGCAGCAGTGGCGTGGCCAGCTGCAGCTTGTTCTGTACCTGCACCTGGGCGATGTCGGGATTGGTGCCGCTGGTAAACGTCAGCGTAATGCTGATGCCGCCAGTGGCGTCGCTCGACGAAGCCATGTAGCGCAAGCCGTCGATACCCTTCATCTTTTGTTCGATGACCTGGGTGACGGCGTCTTCCACGGTCTTGGCGGAGGCGCCAGGATAGGAGCCGCTGATCGAAATCGACGGCGGAGCAATACTCGGGTACTGCGCGATCGGCAGGCTGAGGATCGAAATCACGCCGGCAAGCATGATGACGATCGCGACCACCCAGGCAAAAATCGGGCGGTCAATGAAAAAACGGGCCATTAATATTCTCCTGAATTAGTGGGCGCTGGCAGCCGATGCTGCGGCAGAGGCGGCAGCGGCAGGCGCGTCAGGCGCCTTGGCCGGCACGGCAACGGCTGGTGCGCCTGGCTTGACTTTTTGCAAGCCTTCCACGATCACGCGATCGCCTGCGGCCAGGCCGGACGTCACCAGCCAGTCGTTGCCGACCGTACCGCTGGTGGTCAGCACGCGTTGCTCGACCTTGTTTTCCTTGTTCAGGATCAGGGCCGTTGCCTGGCCCTTCTGGTTGCGCGTCACACCCACTTGCGGCACGGTGATGGCTTTTTCATCGACGCCCGTTTCCAGCTGGGCACGTACGTACATGCCTGGCAGCAATTCGCCTTTCGGGTTCGGGAACAGCGCGCGCAAGACCACGTTGCCGGTGGTCGGATCGACCGTCACGCCAGCGAACTGCAGCTTGCCCGGTTCGCTGTACTTGCTGCCATCCGGCAAGATCAGATCGACCTTGGCCTGGCCTTCGCCCACTTTTTTCAGCGAACCGTCGGCCATCTGGCGCTTCAGGCGCAGCAAATCCGTGCTCGACTGTGTCACGTCGACATAGATCGGATCGAGTTGCTGCACGGTGGTCAGTGCTTCCGCCTGGCCCGCCGTGACCAGCGCGCCGGCCGTCACGGTCGAGCGGCTGGTGCGGCCGCTGATCGGCGCCGTCACGGTGCTGTATTTCAGGTTGATATTCGCCGATTCCAGCGCCGCTGTGGCGGACTCGACGTCTGCCTTGGCTTGCTCGAACGCCGCGACGGCGTCATCGTATTCCTGGCGGCTCACGCCTTCGATGGAGACCAGTTCCTTGTAGCGCGACGCTTTCGGACCAGCCGTCAGCAGGTTGGCCTTGGCTTTCGACAAGGCGGCCTTGGCCGAATTGTAGGCCGCCTGGTAGGTGGCCGAATCGATCTGGTACAGGGCCGTGCCTGCTTTCACATCGCTGCCTTCGACGAACAGGCGCTTCTGGATCAAACCACCGACTTGCGGGCGCACATCGGCGACCTGGTAGGCATTCGTGCGGCCGGGCAGTTCGGCGCTCATCGGCAACGCGGCCGGATTAACAGTAAACACGACCACCTGTGGCGCTTGCTGCGCGTGAGGTGCTTCCTGTTTTTTACTGCAGCCGGCCATGATTACAGTGGCGCACAGAACGGCAATAGCGCCGCTCGTACGCGGCGACGTCAGGGAAAAAGTTGGTTGCATCTTGGACTTTCTGAAAAAGAAGCTGGCTAGTGTCGTTAGAAATGACTAAATTTATTAACGCAGATCAAAGAATGAACGATCATTCTAAAATCGTCAAGCATCGTTACAATTGAAACATAGTAACTATCAAGCGAATTAAATTATCAATGAAGCAATAAAATGAGGACAGCGACAGCGTCTGCACGTCAGCCAATTCGAACAGGGAGCTGGCGGACGGCGGCAAAACGGCAATGCGGGAAAGTTGGATTGAATGAATACTGTAGCAGGGTAATGCGTTTTTTGCTGAAGCCTTGATCGCGCGCGCAACACTGCCCCACGCGCGGCCGCCGGCCGCCATGAATATTTACCAATGGTATCGAAAAGACATGCCGCGGCGAACGCGCTAGTATAGTCTCCACAGCGTGGCAAAGCGGGGGCGCAACGATGACAGCACAGGCGCGAAAAACACGGCGGCACGATGGCGCCAGCGGCCCGGACACGCCGCCACTGCTGTCGACCGGCGTCGAAGGCCTCGATGCCATCCTCTCGGGCGGCTTGCTGGCCGAGCGCCTGTACCTGGTCGAAGGCGTCCCCGGCACGGGCAAGACCACCCTGGCGCTGCAATTTCTGGCCGAAGGCGCGCGCAGCGGCGTGCCCGTGCTGTATATCGCCCTGGCGGAATCCGAGATCGAACTGCGCGGCGCGGCCCTGTCGCATGGCTGGGATCTGGCCGGCATCGCCATCGAAGAAGTGGCGCCCGGCGACGATATCCTCGACCCCGAGCGCCAGTACACCATCTTCCACCCGTCGGAAATCGAACTGGCCTCGACCAACCAGCGCATCCTCGCCGCCATCGAAAAGCACCGCCCTGCCCGCCTCGTGCTCGATTCGCTGTCCGAACTGCAGTTGCTGGCGGAAAACCCCCTGCGCTACCGGCGCCAGGTCGTCGCGTTGAAACAATACCTGGCCAGCCGGCACTGCACCACCCTGCTGATCGATGACCGTTCCGCGCTGGACGACGGCTTGCAAGTGCGTAGCGTGGCCCACTGCGTCATTTCCCTGGAGCTGCAAAACCAGGCCTACGGCAATGACCGGCGCCGCGTGCGGGTGGTGAAATACCGGGGCGTGCCGTTTCGCAGCGGCACGCACGACTACAAGATCGCCCATGACGGCCTGCTCGTCTTTCCCCGCCTGGTGGCGGCCGACACGCGCCGCGATGGCGACCATCGGCGCCTGTCGAGCGGCGTGCCGGAACTCGACACCATGATAGGGGGCGGCCTGGAAGAAGGCATGAGCACGCTCATTTCCGGCCCGGCCGGCAGCGGCAAGTCCACCCTGGCGGCGCAATTCGTGCACGCGGCCACGGCGCGCGGCGAATCGTGCGCCATGTTCCTGTTCGAGGAAGCGCGCAGCAAGCTGCTGAACCGGGCCGACAACGTGGGCATGCGCCTGCAGGCGGCGCTCGACTCCGGCCTGCTGAGCGCACAGCAGATCGATCCGGCCGAGCTGACCCCGGGAGAATTCGCCCAGGCCGTGGTCGACGCGGCAGAACGTGGCGCCCGGGTCATCGTCATCGATAGCCTGAACGGCTACATGCACGCGGTGCCCGACGAGCGCTTCCAAAGCACCTACCTGCATGAACTGCTCAATTACCTGGGCCAGCGCGGCGTGGCCACCCTGCTCGTCGGCGTGCAGCAAAACATGCTGGGCACCGCGATGACGACCTCGGCCGACGCCAGCTACCTGGCCGACGGCGTCATCATGCTGCGCTATTACGAAACGGAGGGCGAGGTGCGGCAGGCCATTTCCGTCTTCAAGAAACGCGGCAGCGCGCACGAGCGCAGCATCCGCCGCTTCGAGATCAGTCCGCAGGGCATCCGCATCGGCCCGGCCCTGGCCGGCTTTCACGGCATCCTGTCCGGTTTGCCCACCGTCGGCGGCACGCCCTTCCCCTAGGAATGCCATGGAGCAGCGTATCCTGATCTACGCGCCTGGCGGCCAGGACGCCTCCCTGACCGCCAGGGTACTCGCCAGCGTAGCCATCGCCAGCCACGCCTGCCGCTCCGCCGACGAGCTGGCCGAGCAGCTGGCGCTGGGCGCCAGCGGCGTGCTGACGGTGGACGAGGCCTTGCATGCAGGCGTCTACGCCGTGCTCGACACCTACACCCGCCAGCAGCCGGACTGGTCCGATTTGCCGATCATCCTGCTGACGCATGCGGGACTCGACTCCTTGCCCTTGCGGCAAGCCGTCGCCACCCTGGGCAACCTGACCCTGCTGGAACGCCCCGTGCACATCTTGACCCTGATCACCTCGGCCCACGCCATGCTGCGCGCGCGCCAGCGCCAGTACCAGGTGCGCGAGACGCAGCGGCGCAAGGACGAATTCCTTGCCAGCCTCGGGCACGAACTGCGCAATCCGCTGGCGCCCATCAAGACTTCGGTGGCCCTGCTCAAGCACCTGTATCCGGCCTCGGAGCAGGTCAGCAAGGTCAGCGGCGTGATCGAGCGCCAGGTGACGCATCTGACGCGGCTGGTGGATGACTTGCTCAACGTGGCGCGCATCACCAGCGGCAAGGTACTGTTGCAGCGCGAAAATATTGAATTACAGCAAGTACTCGACCATGTAATCGAACTGTGCCAGCCCGCTGCCGACAGCCGGCACATCAGCATCACGCAGGCGTTGCCGACGCTTGCCATCACGCTGCACGCCGACTATGCCAGGGTGGTGCAGATCTTTGCCAATATCGTTTTGAATGCCGTGAAGTTCACGCCGGAGGGCGGCCGTATCCACATCACGGTGCGCCTGGCGCAGGGGCAGCTGCAGGTGACGGTCGAAGACAATGGCATCGGCATCGAGCCGGACGCCATCCCGCGCATCTTTTCCATGTTCGAACAGGGGCGCACGGTGGAAGGCCAGATGGCCAGCGGCCTGGGCATCGGCTTGAGCCTGGCGCGCCAATTTGCCGAGATGCATGGCGGCAGCATCGACGCGTACAGCGACGGCCCCGGCCGCGGCAGCCGCTTCATCGTCACCTTGCCGGCCAGCGCCGGCGACGCCCTGACAGCCACCCCGGCGGCGGCCAGCGGCGAGGCGCCCATCGGCGCGGACCCGCCCGTGCAAGTGCTGGTGGTGGATGACAACCTCGATGCGGCCGATTCCTTGCAAAGCCTGTTCCAGCTCGAAGGTTATGCCGCCAAGGTCGCGTACGGCGGCGCGCAGGCGCTGGAGGCCGTCGATATGGCGTGGCCGCACCTGGTCGTGATGGACCTGGGCATGCCGGACATGGATGGCTATGAAGCGGCGCGCCAGATACGCCAGCGTGCGCAGGGGCGCGAAGTGCTGCTGATCGCCCTGACGGGCTGGGGCCAGGGCGAGGCGCGCTCACGCACGGAACAAGCCGGTTTCGACCATCATCTGACGAAACCGGTGGACTTCGCCGCCATCGCCGCCCTGCTGGAACAGCACCTGGCGCGGCGGAAGCGGACAGCTACGCGGACAAAATAGCGTTTATTTCCACTTGCCGCGCAATTCCTGCACCCTTTGCTGCAACAGTTCCGGCGTGGCAGCCTCGGGCGCCACGGGCATGCCCACGGCCAGCGACAAACGCGAGCGCAAGCCCGCCTTGAAAGCGCGCTCGAACAAATGGCCATTGCGATGGCTCAGCAGATGCCCCCACAAGCCGCGCAGCGCCAGCGGAATCACGGGTACCTTGCTGCGCTCGACGATCTTGGCGATGCCGCCCTTGAATTCGCTGATCTGGCCCGTGCGCGTCAGCTTGCCTTCCGGGAAGATGCACACCAGCTCGCCTTCGTGCAGCGCTTGCGCGATATCGATGAAAGCCTTTTCCATGAGGAACGGGTCTTCCTTGGCCGGCGCGATGGGGATGGCCTTGGCCGTGCGGAAGATCCAGCCCATCAGCGGCATCTTGAAGATGCGGTGGTCCATGACGAAACGGATGGGGCGCGGACTGGCCGCCATGATGACGATGGCGTCCACATAGCTGACGTGGTTGCATACCAGCACGGCCGCCCCTTCCGTAGGGATGCGTTCGCCATCGACCACTTTGACGCGGTGCACGGTCTGGATGAGTATCCACGCGAGGAAACGCATGAGGAATTCCGGCACCAGCGAAAAGATGTAGGCGGCCACCAGCGCGTTCAGGATGGCCGTGACGAGGAACAGCTGCGGAATCGTAAATCCTTGTCCCAGCAGCACGATGGCCACGCCGGCCGCCGCCACCATGAACAGCGCGTTGAGGATATTCATGCCGGCGATCGTGCGCGAAATGTGTTTCGGGTCGCAGCGCGTCTGGATCAGGGCGAACAAGGGCACGATGAAGAAGCCGCCGAAGACGCCGATCATGACGATGTCGATCAAAATGCGCGGCACGCCCGCCTGGCTGACGAACGCCAGCGCGTCGACCACTTGCGTATTCGCATACGCATTGCTGGCGAAATACAGGTCGATGCCGAACAGCGACAGGCCGATGGAGCCGAACGGCACCAGGCCGATCTCGATCTTGTGGCCGGACAGGCGTTCGCACAGCAAGGAACCCGTGCCGATGCCGACGGAAAACACGGTCAGCAGCAGCACGAACACGCTGTGGTCGCCATGCAGGAAATCTTTCGAGTACACGGGGAACTGCGCCAGGATCAGGGCGCCATAGAACCAGAACCAGGAATTGCCCAGCATGGCCAGGAAGACGGGACGGTTCTTGCGCGAAAAATTCAGGTTGCGGAATGATTCGGCAACAAAATTCAGGCTCACCTTCAAGTCCGGCGCCGGTGCCGGCGTGCGCGGCACGCGGTAGCTGGCGACCAGGCCGAACACAGCCACAGCGATGGTGGCGCCAGCCACCAGTTCCACGCCCAGCGGCTTGTGCACGATCAGGACGGCACCGAGGATTTCACCCAGCAAAATGCCGACAAAGGTGCCCATCTCGATCAGGCCATTGCCGCCAACCAATTCTTCAGGCTTGAGCTGCTGCGGCAGGTACGCATACTTGACGGGGCCGAACAGGGTCGAATGCACGCCCATGCCCACGACGGCCGCCACCAGCAGCCACAGCGTATGCGTCATCCAGCCGGCGGCGGCCACGGCCATGATGGCCAGTTCCATCCATTTCACGAAACGGGCCAGGCCCGCCTTTTCAAACTTGTCGGCCAGCTGGCCCGCCGTGGCTGAAAACACGACGTAGGGCAGGATGAACAGGCCGGGAATCAGGTTGGTGATGGTGGACGGATCGAGCGTGGTCCAGCTCAGCGCATCGTAGGCGAGGATCACCATCAAGGCCGTCTTGAACAGATTGTCGTTGAAGGCACCAAAGAACTGGGTCCAGAAGAAGGGCCCGAAACGGCGCTGCGACAATAAGGAAAACTGGCTGCTTTGACTCATGGCATGGGGAACTGGCAATTAAGGAATTGCTAAAATACAGCACTATCTTGCGCACGACAATCTGAATGTCGACATCTTGCTTGGCGTCAATATGGAAAACGGCATGCCGCGTCATGCTCGCCTTGCCGCTCCATGCGCTGGCTGGCACTTACCCTGACACAACAGAAATCGCTTGTTTCTTGATAATAAGGTAATGTGCGCATACCGCTGGCGCCCCTGCCCGCCCCTTCCGGAAAGCTGCCTCCATGTCTGGATTCACATCATTGACCATCCTGGCCTTGCTGGTCACCGCCTTCGTGCTGGTGCTGCAGCACCGCAGGAAAGTAGCGGATCTGGAGTTGCTGACGGCGCGCTTGCGCAAGGAAGTCGACAGTATCCAGCAGCGCCTGCGGGCGCTGGAAGGCCAGGCCGAAGCGCCTGCGGCTACGTCCGTCGTTGCCGTAGCACCCGCCGAGCCCGCTAGCGTGGCGCCGGTGGCCGTGCCGGCACCCATGCCACCGCCCACGCCCGCCCCCGTGCCGCAGGCGGCCGCGATCAAGGTGGCCGAAGTGGCGCAGGCCGCGCCGGCAGCAGAGCCCGCACCCGCCGCGCCCGTGCCGCCAAAACCAGCCCCGCCGATTCCAGCCAGGCCCGCTCCTGCCGTCCCCAACACCCCTTCCTGGATCGCGCACCCGGACGGCCTCGTTGCCAAGGCAAAGAACTGGCTATTCACGGGCAACCTGGTTGCCAAGCTGGGCTTGCTGATCCTCTTTCTCGGCGTCAGCTTCCTGCTCAAGTACGTGTCGGCGCAGGTCACGCTGCCCATCGAACTGCGCCTGGCCGGCATCGCGCTGGCCGATATCGCCCTGCTGGCCTGGGCCTGGCGCATCCGCCTCAGCCGTCCCGGCATCAGCCTGCCGCTGCAGGGCACGGCGCTGGCGATATTGATGCTGGTGACGTTTGGCGCCTTCCGCCTGTATGAATTGATCCCGGCCGGCCTGGCGTTTGCCGTGCTGTTCGTGCTGACGGCGTTCACGTGTTTGCTGGCCGTGCTGCAAAACGCCGTCTGGCTGGCCGTCTTCGGCATCGTCGGCGGCTTTGCCGTGCCCCTGCTCGTGTCGACGGGCAGCGGCAACCATATCGGCCTGTTCAGCTATTACGCGCTGCTCAATGCGGGCGTCTTCGCCATCGCCCTGAAACGCGCCTGGCGCGTCCTGAATGTGCTGAGCTTTGGCTTTACCTTCGTCGTCGCCACCACCTGGGGCCTGCTGCGCTACACGCCCGAGCACTACCTGTCGACGCAGCTGTTCTTGATCCTCTTCGTGCTGTTCTATATTGGCATCGCCATCGCCTATTGCGCGCGCCAGGCGCCGCGCCTCAAGCATTACGTGGATGGCACCCTCGTCTTTGGCACGCCGCTGGCGGCCATGGGCTTGCAATACGGCCTGGTCCAGCACTTTCACTTCGGCCTGGCCTTTTCCGCGCTGATTGCCGGCCTGGGCTACACGGGACTGGCCGTGGCACTGTGGCGCCGCGCAGGTTTCAAACTGCTGGCCGAAGCCTTCCTCGCGCTGGGCATCGTCTTCGGCACCCTGGCCATTCCGTTCGCCCTCGATGGCCGCTGGACCTCCGCCGCCTGGGCGCTGGAAGGCGCGGGCATCGTCTGGGTCGGCTTGCGCCAGCGCCAGACACTGGCCTGGGCCTTCGGCCTGCTGGTGCAGGGGGCCGCCTGGATTGCCTTCCTGATCGCCATGCAGGAACTCGATACGGCCGCGGCCCTGCACGCCAACATTTGGCTCGGCTGCGCGCTGCTGGCCGCCGCCGCGCTGGTGATGGCCTACAATTTCCGCCGCCACGCCAGCCATTTGCATCCGGAGTTCATGAGCAGCCTGTCCGTGCTCTTCCTGACGGCCGCCGCAGCCTGGCTGCTGGGCGGCATCTGGAGCGAAATCCTGCTGCGCACGGATGCCACCACGCAACTGAACCTGCTGACCGTCAGCGCGCTGGCTGTGGCCGCCTTGCTGGCGGTGCTGGCGCGGCGCGAACAATGGCATGCGCCGCGCGCGCTGCTGCTGGCCGTGCAGGTGCTGGCCGGCATGGTCATGCTCAGCCGCGCCAGCTGGGCCTGGGACCAGCACCCGGCCAGCCTGTTCGACGGTTCCTTCCTCAGCGCGCTGCTGCTGGGCGCCGCCGCCTTCGCCAGCGCCCGTTTCCTTGCGCTGCGCGCGCGCGGCGGCGACGAACTGCTGGCTCTGGCAGCACGCCCCCTGCTGGTCTGGAGCGGCTTGCTGTGGTTTGCCGCCATCCTCGTGCCGCTCGTCAGCTGGCTGCTGCGCCTGATCGACGGCGACCTGGAGCTGCAGCCGCACGCGGGCGAGCACTGGCTGGCGCTGTACCTGATCGCCGTGTGCGTCACGACGCCCGCGTTCGCCATCCTGGCGCGGCGCCTCGATTGGCCGCAGCTGCGCTGGTTCACCATCGCCACCTGGCTCGGTCTGGGCTTGTGGAGCGCCAACATGCTGCTGGCGCTGTACCTGCGCGATTACCTGCCGACCGGCTTGAGCTGGCTGGCGCTGGCCAGCGCCCTGGCGGCCGGCGAATACCTGCTGCTGGCCTGGCCGCAAGCGGGCTGGCAACTCGGCCTGCGCGCGCAGCGCCTGCTGCATACGCTGCGCACTGCCGCGCCATGGCTGATGCTGTGGCCGGTCGGCGCCATGCATGTCAACGCCTGGCTGGCACAGCATGAAGACCGCGTCAGCCCGGCCTGGGCCCGCTACTTGCCGGCCTGGGCCATGATGCTGGTGCTGGCCTTGCTGATCCGCCGCTGCCGCGCGGGCGCCTGGCCGGTGGCGCCGATTGCAGAGTGGTACCAGCGCACCTTGATACCGCTGGGCGCACTCTGGTCGTTGCTGCTGATTGCCGCCTGGAATATCTTCGACGATGGCGCCATGGCACCGCTGCCCTACTTGCCGCTGCTCAATCCGCTGGACTTGAGCACGGGCTTTGCCATCCTGCTGGCCATTGCCAGCTACCGCCTGCTGCCGGCGAAGCAGTTGCCCCTGCCTGCCTTGTGGCAAGCACGTCTGCCTGCAGTGGCCGCCTGCTGCGTGTATCTGTGGTTCAACCTGATGCTGCTGCGCACGGTATCGCACTATGTCGGCGTGCCGTATACCTTTGACGCCATGCTGGCCTCGCAATTCGTGCAAGCGATGCTGTCGCTGGTATGGAGCATCACGGCCCTGCTGCTGATGCGCCACGCGGCGCGCCATCAACGGCGCCAGCAATGGAGCATGGGCGCTGTGCTGTTGGGGCTGGTTGTCTTGAAACTGTTCCTGATCGACCTGTCGAATGTGGGCGGCATCGAACGCATCATCTCCTTTGTCGGTGTCGGCTTGCTGATGGTCTTGATCGGCTACCTGGCGCCCTTCCCCAAGGCTGCCGCGCCAGCGCTAGCCGAACCGCAACAAGGAGCAGCATGAAACACTCATTGATCTGCTGCAGCCTGCTGCTGGCAGGCGCCGCGCTGGCCGCTCCTGGCCAGGACAGGCCACAGGACTACGGCTGGAGCATGCCGGTGACCGTGCCGCTCGGCGCGGGCATCGTCAAGCTGGCATTGCCCAGGGAAGTCTACCTGCACGCCAGTTCGGCCAGCCTGGCCGACGTGCGTCTGTTCGATGCCGACGGCAAGCGCCTGGCCTATGCCATCGGCGCGCCGCCCGCCCAATCGGCGACGCAGCGGACAGCCATTCCCGTCCGCATTTTCCCCGTGACGGGCGCGCCGGCAACTGGCGATGGCTTGCAAGGCATCGACATCCGCACGGCGGACGATGGCCGCTTGCTGTCGGTCAGCACCCGAGCCGGCACGGCAGCGGCCACGGCGGCGCTGCAAGCGCTGATACTCGACCTGGGCAAGCAGACGCAAGACAGGCGCATCGCCGCCTTGCGCTTCACGCCACCGGAGCGCACGCAAAATTACAGTGCGCAAGTGCTGCTGGAAGTGAGCGACGACCTGAAGCACTGGGATGCCATCGGCACCACCACCTTGAATTGGCTCAGCAACAGTGACACGCAAACGCTGGCCAACGACAGCATCGCTTTTGCGCCGCGTGCTTTCCGCTACGCGCGCCTGAGCTGGCAGGAAGGCCAGCCGCTGGTGTTTGCATCGATTGCGGCGCAAGCCGTCAGCGAAACCGAGGCGGCGCCGCCACGCGCGAGCATCGTGCTGCGCGGTGCGCCAGGCAAACTGGCTGGCGATTGGGCGTATGCCACGCCGATCGCCATTCCCGCCGACAGCATTGCGCTGCAATTCAAGGAGCGCAACGTGGTGCTGCCCGTCACCCTGGGCGTGTATCGCCAAAATAACTATGTGCCGCAGCGCCGCCTGTCCCTGCACCGGCAAACACGACCGGCAAATGGCGAATATTTTGAGCCGCTGCTGACCACCAGCTTTTACCGCATCAGCGAGGCTGGCAAGGAACGCGTCTCCGGCGACTTGGCCATGCCCGTGGTGCAGACCACGCAATGGGTGCTGCGCCCCGAGTCGCAAAGTACGGCGATGCCGACCAGCGCGCCGCTGTTGCGCCTTGGCTGGACGCCGGAAACGCTGGTGTTCCTGGCCGGCGGCAAGGGACCATATCATCTGGTATTCGGCAAAGCCGACGCGCAACCGGTGGCGCAGCCGCTGTCGCAGGTGGCACCAGGCTATCGCGACGGCGAACTGCAGGCGCTGCCGATTGCCACATTGGGTGCGTTGACGGCGCGCGCTGGCGCAAGCGATGCCGCGCCGGCACCGGCTGGCACCAGTGCGCCATGGCGCCTGGCCGCGCTATGGGCGGCCCTGCTGCTGGGCGTAGGCGTGCTGGGCTTTTTTGCCTGGCGTTTGCTGACGCAGATGAAAGAGGAACAAGGCAGTACCGACAAGCAGCAACATTAGCCGGTTGGCCGCGATTTCGCTGCCTTACTGCCGCAGCAGCGCCTTGAACGTCTGCGGCATCCACGGCCGCGCCGCCAGCATGAAGCTGATGGCCAGGCGCTCCTCACCAGGCAGGCGCGCGTCTTCCTGGTGCTGCTGCGAGAATTCCACCGCGACTTGCTTCAGGCGCTCCAGCAAGGCCGCTGTGGACTTTTTCGACAGCATCACGTTGACCAGGCGCAGCAATTCCGTTTCGCCATCGAATTGCGAATTCAAATAGTCGCCATAGGCTTCCTTTTTGAAATACGTATGGATGGGACCGTTCGGTATCCACGCAAACGTGCGCGCCACCAGCAGTTTGACCCGGTTATTCGGCAGCAGTTCCAGAAAACCGATCTTGTCGAGACGCAGCAGGTATTTCACGGCTTGCGCTTCGCTGATGTCGTAGATGGCAACGATCTGTTCCAGCGGTAACAGGTTCAGGGCGGACACGGCCACCACGAACAGCCGGGTGTCCTCGATGATTTCCTTTTCCTGCGCATACGTCAGCCCCGTAATCAGGGTGGGCGCGGCCTGGGCTGACTGCACGGCCAGCGCCAGCTGCTGGAAATCGCTGCCGATGGCCACCAGGATCTGATCCAGCCGCTGCAGGGTAAATTGCTTCTGCGAAAACATCCGCTTGACGCTGGCTTCGGATACGCCGATGCGCTGGGCCAGCTCGGCATACGTGACGGAACGCGCTTTCAACAGGCGTTTCAGGGCTTCGATCAAGGCGTGGGTTTGCGGCATGCACTTCCTTTATATAAATAGCATCGGTTCCAGCGGCAAAAAGTAGCGCAATACGCTACCTGCGGTATGCCTGCCCGCTACGAGTAGCGTTTTCATTGACCAATTGCCCACAGTCTACAATGATGGCGTTGCCACTTGGCACACTTGAAGGAGAAACACATGAAACGCCTGCTGCCCCTCTGCCTGTCCCTGTCGCTGTTGACGCTCTCCGTGGCCGCTCCCGGCCTGGTCCACGCCGCCGCCTCCGAGAACCTGTCGAAAGGCTCGCAAAACCTCAGCCAGGGCTCCGCCGTGGTCGTCGCGGGTTCCATGTCGATGCTGGTCGCCTCCGGCCAGGTGGTCGTCGCCAGCGTGGAAACGGTGGGCGAAGGCATCGTCATCGTGCTGAAAGGCGCCTCTGAGGCTGGCGGCGCATCCATCCAGATGAGCACGCAAGCGGCCAAGGGCCTGTCGCTGGCCGCCGGCACCGTGGTCAACGTGGTGGCGCTGTCCACCGGACACATGCTCGTTCTTTCCGGCAAGGCCATCGCCTTCATCCCGAACGAACTGGGCAAGGCGCTGCTGCACCACTCCAAAGTGTAACCACCAATGAAGAACGGACATCCAATGAAACATCTGCTCGCCACTGCCCTGCTGTGCGCCGCCATGGCGCCGCTGGCCCAGGCCGCCAATTCCGACACCACCAACGCGTCCGACAACGCCAGCATGGCCTCGGCCATCGTGCTGGTCGGCTCCATGTCGGTGCTGGCCGCCGCCGGTGAAATTGTCATCGACAAGGTGGAAGACGTGGCCGACGGCAGCGTCCTCGTACTGAAAAGCACGGCCCGGGGCGCCTCGCAGGCAGCCACGGCTTCCGTCAAACTGAGCCAGAAGGCCACGCAAGGCCTGTCGCTGGCGGCCGGCACGGTCGTCAACGTGGTGGCCGTGTCGACGGGCCACATGCTGGTGCTGTCGGGCAAGGCCATCGCCTATGTGCCGAACGCGGCCGCTCAGGCCATCCTCTACCATTCGAAAGCGTGAATCCCATGAAACGCCTGACAGTGATTGTCATCAGCCTGGCCCTGGCCGGCGCCGCCCATGCGGGACGCTCGTGCGAGGAAAAGCAAACGGATGCGAGCACCCTCGTCAAATCGATGGACCTGGCGCAAAAGACCCTGCAGGCGCTCGATGGCTCGGGCGCGCAGGTGGCGCTGGTGGCGCGCGCCGGGCAAGACCTGTCGAAGTACAATTTGCGCTATTCGCACATGGCGCTGGCCTGGCGCGACCACCCGAAGGGCCGCTGGCTGGTGGTGCATGAACTCAATGAATGCGGCACGGCGCAATCGTCGCTGTACAACGAAGGCTTGGGCAATTTCTTCATGGATGATGTGTTCATGTATGAAACCCTGATCCTGATTCCCGGCCAGGATACGCAGCAGCAACTGGTGCGCCTGCTGACGTCGAACACGCCCAAGCGTCTGCATGAGCCGCATTACAATATGCTGGCCTACCCGTTTTCCACCAAGTACCAGAATTCGAATCAGTGGGTACTGGAAACCCTGGCCGCCGCCAGCAACGAGCCGGGCAAGATCGAAACGCGCGCCGAAGCGCAAGGTTGGCTGCGCAGCGCCAGCTACGCGCCGCAAACGCTCAGCATACCCGCCGCCACGCGCCTGGGCGCGCGCATGTTCCGCGCCAATATCGCTTTTGACGATCACCCGTTCGAACGCCGCATGACGCGCCAGATCGATGTCGTCACCGTCGACTCCATCGTGCGCTTCATGCGCCAGCGCGAACCGAAGGTGCAGGAAATCGTCGTGCGGGGGAATTAAGGACGCGGCAGCACGGACGAGGTGGCCAGCATGGCCACCTCGTCATCGTTAAAACACCCAGAGCTTATCGGCCGGCATGTGCAGCCAGTACTTGCCCGCCTCGAGCTTGTGGCGCGAGTACGCGCGCAGGCTGATGTTCTCGGCGCCACCGCGCTCGAACAGGCATTCCCAGCGGTCGCCCAGGTACATGCACGTCAGCAGCGGCAGCTCGATGGCGTTGTCGACCTGCGTGGCGCTGATCTTCACTTCCTCGACGCGGATCATGGTGGTCACTTCCGTGCCCACGTTGGCGCCGCGCGCCACGCCCTGCATGGACGCGCCATCGACCAGCAGGCGCACCTGATTGCCTTCGCGCTGCACCACCTTGCCGGGCAGGCGGTTGTTACTACCCATGAATTCGGCCGTGAACAGGGTGTCCGGCGTTTCATACATGCTTTGCGGCGTGCCCTGCTGCTCGATCTTGCCGTTATTGAGCAGCAGGATGCGGTCGGAAATGGCCATCGCCTCGCCCTGGTCATGCGTCACCATCAGGGCCGACAGGCCCAGGCGCACGATCAGTTCGCGCAGGAAGGCGCGCGCTTCCTCGCGCAGCTTGGCGTCCAGGTTCGACAGCGGTTCATCGAGCAGGATCACGGGCGGGTTGTACACCAGCGCACGGGCGATCGCCACGCGCTGCTGCTGGCCGCCGGACAGCTGATGCGGATAGCGCTCGCCCAGGTGGCCCAGGCCCAGCTGCGTCAGCACTTCCTTGATGCGCGCGGCGATCTCCGTGCTGCCCATCTTGCGCAATTTGAGGCCGTAGGCGACGTTGTCGAACACAGTCTTGTGCGGCCACAGCGCATACGACTGGAACACCAGTCCCAGGTTGCGATGCTCGGCCGGCATTTCGAAATGCTGCGCGCCGTCGAAGACATTGCGCTCGCCGATCTGGATGGTGCCCGCCTTCGGGCTTTCCAGGCCGGCGACGGCGCGCAGCAAGGTGGTCTTGCCGCTGCCCGAAGGCCCCAGCAAGGCGACCACTTCGCCTTTTTTCAGGTGCATCGAGACACCCTTCAGGATCTGGTTGGCGGCGGCGCCGGTGCCGTAGTCCAGGTACAGCTCATTGACGGTCAATTCATTCATGATGTGGTCTCAGTTCTTGTATTTAGTTATGCAACTCAGTTGTGTAACTTCACGCCGAAGCGCAGCGCGATGCCCAGGCCGATGGCCACCAGGGTGATATTGATGAAGGACAGCGCCGCCACCAGGTCGGTCGAGCCGCCTGCCCACAGCGATACCAGCATGGCGCCGATCACTTCCGTGCCCGGCGAGAGCAGGTACACGCCCGTCGAATATTCGCGCTCGAAGATCAGGAACACCATCAGCCAGGCGCCCAGCAAGCCGTATTTGATCAGCGGCAGGGTCACATCGCGCGTCACCTGGCCGCGGCTGGCGCCAACGGCGCGCGCCGCCTCTTCCAGCTCCGGTCCCACCTGCAGCAGCGCCGTGGAAATGAGGCGCATGCCGTAGGCCATCCACACCACCGAATACGCGAGCCACAGGGCGAAGATCGTCGAGCGCACTTCACGCAGCACGGGAATCACATGGCCGCTCAGCCACAAGGCCACGCCGTTGTCCATGCCTTTCAATATGCCGTCGAGCCAGGCCGGCACGAACAGGAACACCCACAGGAACGACAGGCCGGCCAGCAGACCCGGCACGGCGCGCGGCACCAGCACGCTGTAATCGAGCAGGCGCGTGATGCCGTCCTGCTTGCGGTGCATGGCCAGCGCGATGAAGCTGTAGCAGCCCACGGCCAGCGCGCCGCCGACGACGCCGATCAGGATGGTGTTGACGATGCCGCGCACCAGCGATGGCTGGTCAAAAATGTCGCGGAAATGCTGCAGGGTCAGCACGTCGGCCAGGTGCACGCCTTCGCCCCAGTACTGCACGAAGGAGCGCAGCACGATGCCTGTCAACGGCAGGATGATGGTGAAGATCAGCCAGCCGGCCAGCAAGGCAAACGCCAGCCACTTCCAGCGGCCCAGCGGCATGGCCTTGCTGCGCGCGCCCTTGCCCTTGATCGACACATACTTGTTCGCCGATTTCAGCAGCCAGCGCTGTATCATCACCAGCGGCATGGTCACCATCACCAGGCAGACGGCGACGGCGGCCATCAGGTGGTACGACGGCGTGCCCAATTTGTTCGTCAGCTTGTACAGATAGGTTGGCAGCACCAGGTGGCCTTCCGGATCGCCGAGCACCAGCACCAGGCCGAACACTTCGAAGCCGAGGAAGAACACCAGCACGCCCGCATATGCCAGCGCCGGCATGATCATCGGCAGCGACACGTTCAGCATCACCTGGATCGGGGAAGCGCCGGCCACGCGGGCCGCTTCTTCCACGTCCGAGCCCAGGCTTTTCAGGGCCGACGAGGCATACAGGTAGACGTGCGGCACGTGCGTCAGGCCGGCGATGATGACGATGCTGGTGAAGGAATAGATATTCCAGGGCACGAAGCCGAACAGCTCCTTGGCCCAGATCGAATAGAAGCCCACGGGCCCCATCGACACGACGTAGCCAAAGCCCATCACCATCGGCGACACAAAGATCGGCACCAGCAGCATGGGCGCCACCCAGCCGCGGCCCGGCAAATCCGTGCGCACCATCAGGAAGGCCAGCATGCCGCCCAGCGGCACGGCGATCACGGTCAGGCCGCAGGCCAGCATCAGGCCATTCTTGAAGGCCATCGAGAAATCGGGATCATCGAAGATGAAACGGTAGGAGTCAAAGCCGAATTCGCGCACGGGCATGAAGAAGGGCGCGTTCAAAAAGCTCTGGTAAAAAATCAGGAACAGCGGCAGGAAGATGGCGATCAGGGTAATCGTCACGACCACGCCGCGCGACCAGTTCAGGCGCGACAAGGGAGAGCGCGACCGTGCAGGCAGCGGCAAGATAGCAGTTTGCATGATGAATCCAATGAATGAAGGGTGCGGCATCCAGCCGCCGGCGAACGCCCGCGGCTGGCCAAGGAACTCCGATAAAACCGTAGCGAGCGGCAGTGAGTTGTGGCTGAGAAGCGGAGCTGTGCGAATGCACAGTGAGCATCGGAGGCCGCAAATCGCGACGCGCAGTAGGTTTTTCGGATGTTCCTATTTTTTGCCGGCTGTTTCTTTCCACTGCTTTAAGAAGGCCATGCGCTTGGCAGGTCCCAAAAATTGCAGGATGATCGGATGCACGGGAATCGGCTTGACGTTGGCCGCGCCGATTTCCTTGATCAGGTCCGCCGAGGTGGTCTCGCCCGTGACGTCGGCGCGAATCGCGTACAGCTTGGCGCCGTTGGCGATGATGGTCTGGCCGCGGTGCGACAGGATGTAGTCGAGCCACAGCTTGCTGGCGTTGACGTTCTTCGCGTTCTTGTTGATGAACTGCACGCGCGACAGGATCAGGGTGTAGTCCTTGGGCAGCACCACGCCGATCGACGGGTCGGTCTTGGCGCGCACCAGGGCGTAGGAACCCAGCACGTTATAGCCGATCAGGTTTTCACCCGACGAAATGCGCTCCATCATGGTGCCCGTCGACGACTGCACGCGCACCTTGGCCACGCCAAACGCGTTTTGCAGCGCCAGGAATTTCGGATACTCCTTGGCGTCCTGCGACATGAACATGAAACCCACGCCCGACTTTTCAATGTCGTACGTGGTGACCTTGTCCTTGAATTTCGGCGTGGCGATCAGCTTGGCGAAGTCGTCGTGGTTCTTCGGCACTTCCTTCGGATCGAGCAAACGCTTGTTGTAGACGATGGCGGCCGGCTCGAACGTGGTGCCGTAAGCCTGGTCGTCCCACATGGCCCAGCCGGGGATCTTGGACGCTTCCACGGATTTGTACTTGAGCGCATAGCCGTCCGAGGCCAGGCGCATCTGCAAGTCCATCGCCGACGACCACATCACGTCGGCCGTGTTGCCGCCGGCGGCCACTTCGGAAATGAAGCGGTTGTACACTTCGGTGGAATTCATGTCGTTGTATTCGACCGAGATGCCGGGATACAGGGCGCTGAAATCCTTGATCAGCGGCGCGGCGGCCTTGCTGTCGGTGGCGCTGTAGATCACCACCTTGCCTTCCTTCTTGGCCGCGTCGATGATCTTCTGGTAGTCGGCCGGATAACCTGCCGGTACCTGGGCGAAAGCGGCGCCGGTGGTACCGGCGAAAGCGGCGGCCAGGGCGATGGCGAGAATGGTCTTGGTTTGCATGGTTTGTCTCCGTCTGTGATTGTTGTATGGTTTGCTATTGGATTCAGCGCATCAGGCCCAATTCGGCCGCCTGCCTGGAGTAGCGTTCGACCGCCTGGTTCACGTACTGCGTCAATTTGTCGCCCGTCAGCGCGAACGGATACATGCCCGCCTGCGTGCGCCACTGGGCAAACTGCGGCGTGGCCATGGCACGGTCGAACGTGGCCACCCAGCGCTGGTAATCCTGTTCCGGCACCTGCGGCCCCATCCACAAGCCGCGGATGATGGGCCACACCACGTCGATGCCCTGCTCGCGCGCCGTCGGCACGCTGGCCAGCACGCCGGGCAGGCGCTTTTCCGACAGCACCGCCAGCACGCGCGCATGGCTGTCGCCCGCGTTCAGGGTCGCTTCCGACGTGTCGCCCGACATCACCTGCACGTAATTGGCCTGCATCGCCGTGAAGATCTCGCCGCCGCCTTCCAGCGCGACGAAGCGCAGCACTTTCGGGTCGATGCCGGCCCGGCGCGCCACCAGCGCCATCTTCACCCAGTCCTGGCTGCCGATGGTGCCGGACACGCCGATCAGCACCTTGTCGGGGTGGCGCTTGAGCGCGGCGATCAGGTCGGCCAGGGTCTTGTAGGGCGAGTCGCTGCGCACGGCGATCATGCCGTAGTCGGCGCCCAGCGCCGCCACCCAGCGCACGTCGCCCGTCTTGGCGTTGCCGAACTTGCCTTGCGCCAGGTTCAGCAGCGAGCCGCCCGAAAACACCACCAGGGTGTTTGCTTCGGCACGCCGGCGCTGCGAGCCCATCGAGCGCCACGCCACCGCGCCGATGCCGCCTGGCAGATAGCTGATGCGCACCGAGGACGCGAACGGTGCCGCCGCCGCGGGATCGGGCTGCAGCAAGCCTTTCTGCGCCAGCTTGCAGGTCAGGTCCATGGCGCCGCCAGGTTTGGACGGCACCACGCAGTCGACTTCAGGCGCGGCAGCATTTGCCAGCGCGGGCAGCAGCGCGGACAACAGCAGCAGCGACAGGAACGCGGTGCGCAGCATGGTCATCCCTTAGAAGCGGTGCTGGATGCCGGCAATCAGGCCGCGCTGCGTGTCGCCAAAACCGGCATCGTCACGCGACAGGCTGACCAGCTGCTTGTGCTTGGCCTTGGCGTAGGCGCCGGCCACGTACAGGTCGGTGCGCTTGGACAGGGCATAGCGCACGCGCGCCACGTACATGATCGGATCGGCATCGAGGTTGGCGGCCACGTTCTTCACGTCCTGGTAGTAGATCACGCCCGTCAGGGTGACGACCGGCGTGGTCTTGTAGCTGACGCCGCCCCAGTACAGGGTGCCGCGCACATCGGCCTTGCCGGCGGCAGCCGGATCGAGCTTGTAGTCGCGCGCCGCCGCCTGCACTTTCCACGGGCCGTCGTCATACATGGCGCCCAGGTGGTAGACGGTGGTCTTGTCGCGCGCGCCGCCGGCGATGGCATTGCCGTTCACCTGTTCATATGTAGCCAGCAAACTGACGGGACCCGTCTTGTAGGTGACGGCCGTGGACAGCTTGGCGCTGTCCGAATTGCCCGTCGACTGTTCGCCGAAGCCATACGATGCGCCGTAGCTGAAGTCGCCCGTCTTGCCAGAGTACTTGACCATATTGTCGAAGGCCGTCGTCATGCCGTATTTGCTCGGACCCGTCGCGTGTGCCGAAGTGGCCCACGAGTAGAACGGCGCATAGGCCATCGGATCGAATGGCAGCACGAAGTCATACACGGTGGTGAACGAGCGTCCCAGCACGACGCGGCCAAACGCGCCTTCCAGGCCCACGTTGGCCTGGCGCTTGAACAGGGCGCCGTCGGCCGCGCCCGTGTCGACCAGGATGCCGCCTTCCAGATTGAAGACGGCCTTCAGGCCGCCGCCCAGGTCTTCGCTGCCCAGGATGCCCCAGCGCGAGGTGTTCATGCCGCCGGAGCTCACCTGCGTCATCGAGCTTTTGTTCGGACCGGCATTGCTGGTGTTGCTGATGCCGGCGTCCAGGCGACCGTACAGGGTGACGTTCGACTGGGCGTGGGCGCTGCCGGCTGCGGCGAGTAGCGCCATGGCGGCCAGCGAGAATGCAGTTTTCTTCATGTAGAGTGTCTCCCTTAGATATAGTTATTAGTGATATGCCTGATCATTTTCATGAATCAGGATCACACTATATGAGCGCGATCCTTTCAATTCGCTTTCAGACTGACAGGTGTCGTCCGCCAGCCACAAGGAGGGCAAACATATTCATCGCCGCCCCTGTCGGCGCGGCGCCGGCAGGCTTACACTGCACCAATTCAAACGAATGGCGGAGACCATGCGCATATTATTAGTGGAAGACCATCTGGAGCTGTCGCACTGGCTGGCAAAGGCCCTGCGCGACGCGCACCTGACGGTGGAGACCGCCCACAACGGCGCCGATGCCGACGCCCTGCTGCATACGCAGGAATACTCCCTGGTGCTGCTCGACCTGACCCTGCCGAAGATGGATGGCCTGGACGTGCTGCGCCGCCTGCGCGCGCGCGGCGGCACGCGCGGCAAGACTCCCGTCATGATACTCACTGCGCGCGGCGGCCTCGATGAAAAAGTGCAGGGCCTGAACCTGGGCGCGGACGACTACATGGCCAAGCCGTTCGAGCTGGCCGAACTGGAAGCGCGCGTGAAAGCCCTGCTGCGCCGCAGCCAGGGCAACGAGGCACTCGTGCACACCTGCGGCGCCCTCAGTTTCGACACCGTCACGCGCATGTTCAGCTATGGCGGCGCGGCGCTGGCCCTGACGCCGCGCGAACACGCGGTGCTCGAAGCGCTGATCACGCGCTCGGGGCGGGCCGTGTCGAAGGAAAAGCTGTTTGACGAAGTCTTTGCGCTGGCCGACGACGCCAACCTGGACGCCATCGAGCTGTATATCCACCGCGTGCGCAAAAAACTCGAGAACGGCGTGGAAAGCGGCTCGCCCGACGGCGCCGTCATCACCACCCTGCGCGGCATCGGCTACCTGCTGCAGCCGCGCAGCGCGATGGCGCCGGCCGCGCCAAAATGACCGTGCGCGCCCCACGCCTGCCTCTGCTCGAACGCCTGCGCCGGCGCTGGGCGCAGAGCCGGCCGCTGGGCAGCCTGCGCAGCCAGCTGCTGCGCTGGCTGCTCATTCCGCTGGTGATGCTGGTGCTGCTCGATGCCGTTTTTGTCTACCGCAACGCGCTCGACGCGGCCGACATGGCCTACGACCGCTCCTTGCTGGCATCGACGCGGGCGCTGGCCGAGCGCGTCTCCATCGTCGGCGGCAAGGTCGTCGCCGAAGTGCCTTACGTGGCGCTCGACAGCTTCGAGACCGACACTCTGGGCCGCATCTACTACAAGGTGACGGGCATCAATGGCGAGCTGGTGTCAGGCTATGGCGACTTGCCGCCCGTGCCGAAAAATGTGCCACGCTCGCAGAACTATCCGGCCCTGGTGCGCTTCTACCACGCCGACTACCACGGCAAGCCGATCCGCATCGCCGCCCTGCTGCAACCCGTGTATGACGACTCGATGCGCGGCATCGCCCTGATCCAGGTGGCCGAGACGCTGGACGCGCGGCGCGGCCTGTCGAACCAGATCCTGTTCGACACCCTGATCTGGCAGGCGGCAATGATACTGGTGATGGGCGCCCTCGTGTGGTTTGCCGTGCGCCTGGTGCTGCGCCCGCTGATGCGCCTGAAAACGGAAGTCGAGACGCGCACCCTGTCCGATTTGTCCGACGTCGATCCCACGCTGGTGCACAAGGAAATGCGCCCGCTGGTCAGTGCCATGAACGGCTCCATGTCGCGCCTGCAGCAGCTGATCGCCAGCCAGCGTCGCTTCATCGCCGACGCCTCGCACCAGTTGCGCACGCCGTTGACTGTGCTGAAAACCCAGGCCGAACTGGCCATGCGCGAGTGCGACCGCCAGGCGGGCGCGCCGCCGGACATCGCCGCCCTGCGCGACATCGTGCGTTCGATCGCCGCCACCACCGATTCGACCGTGTTGCTGGCCAACCGCCTCCTGACCCTGGCGCGCATCGAGCATGGCGGCGAGAATCTGGCGATGGATACCGTCGCGCTGCGCGACGTGGCGCAGCAGGTGGGACTGGAAATGGCCATGACCGCGGTCGCCAAACATATCGACCTGTCGCTGGAAGCGCCCGACGAGGCACCCGTGCATGGCCAGGCCCTGCTGCTGCATGAACTGCTGGCCAACCTGGTCGACAACGCCCTGCGCTACACGCCGCAGGGCGGCAGCGTGATCCTGCGCGTGCGCGCGGCGCAGGCGGGGAACGGCCACGAACACGGCGCCGTGCTGGAAGTGGAAGACAGCGGCAAAGGCATCCCGCCGGCCGAGCGCGAGCGCGTGTTGACGCCGTTCTACCGGGTCGGCGCGGCGCTCGAGAGCAATCCTGGCGGCGCCGGGCTGGGCCTGGCCATCGTGCGCGACATCGCGGCCCTGCACGGCGCCCGGCTGGAACTGGCGACGGCGGCGAATGGACATGGACTGAAAGTCAGCGTGCATTTCAGCGGTGCCGCATGACGGATTGCGCAGACAGGCAGTTCACATGTTACGTTGCTTAAAAACAACAAATGATTTATTTCTAATATTTTTAAAATAATTGCCTTACATAAATATATTCATCCCTATACAATTCGGCTCCCATTAAGCGGCGAGACAGTCTCTCCGCATTAATTATCTAGGATTAATATGAAAAAGCAATTGTTTGCAGTAGTCGTCGGCGCCGCTCTGGCATTCCCTTTGTTTGCACAAGCTGAAAACATTTATGTCGGCGCGAATGCCGGCCGTTCGGAATTGAAATTGTCGGGCGATGTCGCTTCGGGCAAAGAAAACAAAACCGGTTTTAAAGTTTATGCCGGTTACGACTTCACGCCTAACTTCGGCGCAGAAGCCGGCTACGTCAATTTCGGCAAACTGAAAGAAAGCGAAGGCAAGGAATCGCTGAGCATGGAAACCAGCGCAATCTACGCAGCCGCGACCGGCACCTTGCCACTGAACGCTGAATTCTCGCTGTTTGCAAAAGTTGGCGTTACTCAAAACCACACCAAAGCCAAATTGAACCTGATCGGTTTCAGCGCCAGCGAATCGAAAAACAAAACCGCTGCCCTGTTTGGCATCGGTGCTGCTTATAACTTCAATAAAAACCTGTCGGCCGTTGCTGAATATGAAAACTTCGGCAAAACGATGAGCCAGGATGGCATGAAACTGAAAGCCGACCTGCTGTCGATCGGCCTGCGTTACAAGTTCTAATTCACGCTCGCGCGAATCAGAATCAAGCCGTTGTTAGCGGCTGATAAAAAAACCGGCCATGCAGCCGGTTTTTTTATGGGTGAATGGTAAGCAGGCGGCATGGATGCTAAGATCGCGCCCTGAGATTTTAAGGAAGGCACCGCCATGATGACCAAAGAAGATGTAAGCGAACTGTTTGCCAATATCGCCGAGAACGCGCCATGGGACCTGTCCCAGCCGCTGCTGTGGGGCTATTACTTCACCAACCCGACGTCCGAACCGCTGGAGCAGGCCGCCACCCTGCTGGCGCTGCAGGGCTACCGCCCGGTGGAACTGTACCAGCCGGAACTCGACGATCCGGCAGCACCGCCCGTGTGGGTGCTGCACGTGGAAAAGGCCGAAGTGCATGGCGTCGACAGTCTGCACGCGCGCAATGGCGAACTGATGGCGTTTGCGCAGGACAACCAGCTGGCCAGCTATGACGGCATGGATGTAGGCCCCGTCGGCGCGCCCGACGTGCCGCAGCATTAAGACCGCCATCGGATGAAAAAACGGCGCCCGCGGGCGCCGTTTTGCATGGATCGCTGAAAACGCTCAGCTCAGGTTTTCCAGGCGGATCTTGGTGACCGTGCCCACCACGCTGTTCAACGCTTCCATCTTCTCGATGGCGGCCGTGACGTTCTTTTCCTGCGTCTGGTGCGTCAGCATGATGATGTCCGTGTGCGTCTCGCCCTCGGCCGGCTCTTTTTGCAGCATGGCGTCGATCGAGATGCCGCGTTCGGCCAGGATGCGCGTCAGGTCGGCCAGCACGCCCGGCTGGTCGGCCACGTGCATGCGCAGGTAGTAGCTGGTGGTGATTTCCGACATCGGCAAGATCGCGATATCGGTCATCGCGTTCGGCTGGAACGCCAAGTGCGGCACGCGGTGTTCCGGGTCAGCCGTGGCCAGGCGGGTGATGTCGACCAGGTCGGCGATCACCGACGAGGCGGTCGGCTCGGCGCCCGCGCCGCGGCCCGAGTACAGGCTGGCGCCGACGGCGTCGCCATGCACCAGCACCGCATTCATGGCGCCTTCCACGTTGGCGATCAGGCGCTTGGCCGGGATCAGGGTCGGATGCACGCGCAGCTCGATGCCTTCCACGCCGTTGACGGTGGCGCGCTTGGTGATGCCCAGCAGCTTGATGCGGTAGCCCAGTTGCTCGGCGTAGCGGATATCGACGGCATTGAGGTTGCTGATGCCTTCCACGTAAGCCTTGTCGAACTGCACCGGGATGCCGAAGGCGATGGCCGACATGATGGTGGCCTTGTGCGCGGCGTCCACGCCTTCGATGTCGAAGGTGGGATCAGCTTCCGCATAGCCCAGTTCCTGCGCCTGTTTCAGCACGGTGGCGAAATCGAGGCCCTTGTCGCGCATCTCGGACAGGATGAAATTGGTGGTGCCGTTGATGATGCCGGCGATCCATTCGATGCGGTTGGCCGTCAAGCCTTCGCGCAACGCCTTGATGATGGGGATGCCGCCGGCGACGGCCGCTTCGAAGGCCACCATCACGCCCTTGTCCTGGGCGGCGGCGAAGATTTCGTTGCCGTGCACGGCCAGCAGGGCCTTGTTGGCAGTGACCACATGCTTGCCGTTGGCAATCGCCTGCATGACCAGGGTTTTCGACAGGTCGTAGCCGCCGATCAGTTCGACGACGATGTCGATCTCGGGATCGTTGACGATCAGCATCGGGTCATTGACGACCTTGCAGCCGCCGGCGACCAGCGCTTCGGCGCGCGCCACGTCGCGCACGGCGACGGCGACGACTTCAATGCCGCGGCCCGCGCGGCGCTTGATTTCTTCCTGGTTGCGTTTCAGGACGCTGAACGTGCCGTAACCGACATTGCCCAGGCCCAGCAGGCCGATCTTGATGGATTTCATAGTTGTGCTTGACTGCTCATAAGTGGCGCCCCCTTGGGCGGCGCCAGGTTGATCGAGATTGCTGCTGGCTGATTCAGCCCCGGCCGTGACGCTTGCGGTAACCTTCGAGGAAGCGCGCAATGCGCCCCATGGCCTCGGTCAGGTCATCGGAGTTGGGCAGGAAGACGACACGAAAATGGTCGGGCGCGATCCAGTTGAACCCCGTGCCCTGCACGATCAGGACCTTGGCTTCGGCCAGTAATTCATAGGCAAACTGCTGGTCGTCGGCGATCGGGTAGATCTCCGGGTCCAGGCGCGGGAACATGTACAGCGCGGCCTTCGGCTTGACACAGGTGACGCCCGGAATATCGGTCAGCAGCTTGTGCGCCAGATCGCGCTGTTTCAACAGGCGCCCGCCGGGCCCCACCAGGTCTTGTATGCTCTGGTAGCCGCCAAGCGCCGTCTGGATGGCAAATTGCCCCGGCGCGTTGGCGCATAGCCGCATCGAGGCCAGCATGTTGAGGCCTTCGATGTAATCCTTTGCGTGGCGCTTTTCGCCCGAGACCACCATCCAGCCGGAACGGTAGCCGCAGGAGCGGTAATTCTTCGACAGGCCGTTCATGGTGATGAACAGCACGTCGTCTGCCAGCGAGGCGATCGACACGTGCTCGGCTTCGTCGTACAGCACCTTGTCGTAGATCTCGTCGGCGAAAATGATCAGCTGGTGCTGGCGCGCCAGTTCGACGATCTGCAGCAGCACGGAAACCGGGTACAGCGCGCCCGTGGGATTGTTCGGGTTGATGACGACGATGGCTTTCGTTTGCGGCGTGATCTTGCGGCGCATGTCCTCGATGTCGGGATACCACTCGTTCTGCTCGTCGCACACATAGTGCACGGGATTGCCGCCCGACAGGCTGACGGCGGCCGTCCACAGCGGGTAGTCGGGCGCCGGCACCAGCACTTCGTCGCCACTGTTGAGCAGCGCGTTCATCGACATGACGATCAGTTCGGAAGCGCCATTGCCCAGATAAATGTCATCGATGGTCACGCCGGCGATATTCTTGCCCTGGGTGTAGTGCATGACGGCCTTGCGCGGCGCGAACATGCCTTTCGAATCCGTATAGCCGGCCGCGTTCTGCAGATTGAGCATCATGTCGCGCACGATCTCGTCGGGCGGATCGAAGCCGAATACGGCCAGGTTGCCGATATTGAGCTTGGTGATCTTGTGGCCTTCTTCTTCCATTTGCCTGGATTTTTCCAGGACCGGGCCGCGGATGTCGTAGCAGACGTCCGCCAATTTATTCGATTTCTGAATCGGTCGCAAAATAAATCCCTGTCGTGATGCGGCGCGGTGACCAGAACTTGCAGCATGATAGCCGCGCCAGAACTATGAACCCGTGAAACTGCAATGCGAAAGACTGCAAGGCGAAAACAACCATTCTCGCCGAAAACAGGCCATTTTATCAAATTAAACATGGCCAACCCCAGCATTTGACGCCGATTCTGCCACGCCGGCGCCTCCCGACGACAATCGGGCGGGCGCCATCTTCATCTTCCCTTAATCTTGCAGCATTACCATGGCGAAAGCAGGCATCGCCACTGTGGCGCCGAACATTGCAATTTGGAAAGGATGTTGCTTTTCAGTCGCTCTTTTCTGTCATTTATGGCATGCTTACGCCCTTGGCCGCGGCACGCAATTTGGCCGCGCGCGCACCGATCAACCGACACGACCAGCCCCCGATATCGCCATGAAACTCCATGCCAGCAGCACCCAACAATACCAGACTGTCACCGGCTATGACGAAAACGGCGTCGAGATCAATGCCCAGCCGTATAACTACAGTCTGATCGTCATGCCGGAAATGCCCCCGCGGGCGTGGGAGGTGGACAGTTTCGAACAGCTGAACGAGGCGCATTTCGCGCAAATCCTGGCCGATGCGCCCGACGTGGTCATCCTCGGTACGGGCGAGCGCCAGCGCTTCGTGCACCCGAAGCTGACGGCCGCGCTGACCATGCGCCGCATCGGCGTCGAATGCATGGATAGCCAGGCTGCCTGCCGCACCTACAATATCCTCATGGGCGAAGGCCGCAAGGTCACCCTGGCACTGATCCTGGCCCCGGCTGCAGGCAAGGCCGCATGAAAATCAACGTCAACGAGCTGCACTCGTCGCGGGTGCTGATGTGGTCGCTGCTGGGCATCTTCATCGTCGTCACCCTGTATGCGCTGGGCGTGCGCACCCTGGTGCCGCCCGACGAAGGCCGCTACGCGGAGATGGCGCGCGAAATGTTCGTCACGGGCGACTGGATCACCACGCGCCTGAACGGCATCAAGTACTTTGAAAAACCGCCGCTGCAAACGTGGATGAATGCGCTGACCTTCGCCGCCTTCGGCCTGGGCGAATGGCAGGCCCGTTTGTGGACCGGCCTGTGCGGCATCATCGGCGTGTGCATGACGGCCTACGCGGGCAAGAAAGTGTTCGGCCCGCGCGTGGGGCTGTATGCCGGCCTGGTGCTGGCGTCGAGCCTGTTCTGGCTCGCTTCCGGCCAGATCAATTCGCTGGACATGGGCCTGTCGGGCATGATGACCCTCACCATGGGCAGCCTGCTGATCGCCCAGCGCGACGACGCCACGGCACTTGAACGGCGCAACTGGATGCTGGCCTGCTGGGCCGCCATGGCGCTGGCCGTGCTGGCCAAGGGCCTGATCGGCATCGTGCTGCCGGGCGCCGTGCTGGTGCTGTATTCGCTGTGCGCGCGCGACTGGCGCATCTGGACGCGTTTGCATCTGGTCAAGGGCTTGCTGGTGTTCTTTGCCATCGCCACGCCGTGGTTCGTGCTGGTCGCCCTGCGCAATCCGGAACAGCCGCACTTCTTCTTCATCCATGAGCATTTCCAGCGCTTCCTGATGAAGGGCCACAAACGCGAAGGGGCCTGGTATTACTTCCTGGTGCTGCTCATTCCCGGCATCCTGCCGTGGATAGGCGTGCTGCCGCAAAGCCTGGCCGCCGCCTTCCAGCGCCAGGAAGGCGCCTTCCAGCCCCGCTTGATGCTGCTGGTCTGGGCCGTCTTCATCTTCTTCTTCTTCAGCTATTCGACCTCGAAGCTGCCTGGCTACATCGTGCCCATCTTCCCGGCGCTGGCCCTGCTGGTGGCGCTGTACCTGGAATCGGCCTCGCGCCGCCAGCGCATGCTGGCCGCCGGCCTGCTGTGCGTGCTGGGCGCGGCCGTCCTGATCGGCGGACCGATCGCCTTTGGCAAGGCCAGCGCGCGCGACGCGGAAGCCTTGATCGCGCTCAAGGGATACCAGCCATGGCTGATGGCGGCCGGCTTCTTCGCCCTGGCCGGTGGCGCCCTGGCCTTGCTGCATGCGCGCCAGCTGCGCCGCGACATGACGGTGCTGACCATCGCCGGCGCCGGCTTCCTGGCCACGCACTGCATCCTGGCCGGCTCCGAACTGTATGGCCAGAACCGCGCGGGCACCGACATGCTGCCGCAGATCCAGGCCGAACTGACGGCCGATACCAAGCTCTACTCCGTCGGCATCTATGAACAGTCGCTGACGTACTACCTGCAGCGGCCCGTGATCCTCGTCGATTACTGGGATGAGTTCACGTTTGGCCTGAAACAGCAGCCCGAGCTGTCCATCCCGAGCATCGAGACTTTCATCACGCAATGGACGAACGATGCCAACGCCGGCGTGCGCGACATGGCCATTATCAGCCTGAACCGTTACAAGGAATTGCAGGAGCGTGGCGTGCCCATGCGTGTCATTGCCAAGGATGCGCGCCGCATGGTCATTGCCAACAAATAAATGTTTAAAGGGGCGCGAGGCAGTATGGATCGCGCCCCCGGCCAGCTTGCCCCGCCCCCGCATCAGCAGGATTTTTCACCGCTGAACCGGCTGCGCCGCCGTACTGACGATATAAAATAGCCATGCCTGCCAGCGGCCATTCACCGCACTGGCAGCCTCGGCGACGCCGATACCCTGACACAATACAGATCCAAGAACTGCGCCCCATGACCTCTACCCTGCCCTTTTTGCCATTTTCCAAACCCACCATCGATGAAGCGACCATCGCCGCCGTCGGCGAAGTGCTGCGCTCGGGCTGGATCACCAGCGGCCCGAAAGTGCAGGCATTCGAAGCCCAGCTGTCCGAGTATTTCGGCGGGCGTCCCGTGCGCACCTTCAATTCGGGCACGTGCACCATGGAAATCGCGCTGCGCATCGCCGGCATCGGCCCCGGCGACGAAGTCATCACCACGCCCGTGTCGTGGGTAGCGACAGCCAACGTCATCATCGAAGTGGGCGCCACGCCCGTGTTTGCCGACATCGACCCCGTCACGCGGAATATCGACCTCGACAAGCTGGAAGCGGCCATCACCCCGCGTACGAAGGCCATCATCCCCGTCTACCTGTCCGGCTTGCCGGTCGACATGGACCGCCTGTATGCGATTGCTGAAAAGTACAATTTAAGGGTCGTGGAAGACGCGGCGCAAGCATTCGGCTCCAGCTGGAAGGGCAAGCGCATCGGCGCGTTTGGCGACTTCGTCTCGTTCAGCTTCCAGGCCAACAAGAACATCACCACGGGTGAAGGCGGCTGCCTCGTCCTCAACAATCTGGAAGAAGCGAAGCTGGCCGAGAAATACCGGCTGCAGGGCGTCACGCGCAGCGGCGTCGACGGCATCGACGTCGATGTACTGGGCGGCAAATACAACATGAGCGACATCATGGCCGCCATCGGCCTGGGCCAGTTCGCCAATATCGACGCGATCACGGCCCACCGCCGCGCGCTGGCACGCCACTATTTCGCGCAATTCGGCAGCGATTTCGAAGCGCAGAGCGGCGCCCAGCTGCCCGTGCAGGACTTTGAAAACAGCAACTGGCATTTGTTCCAGATCATCCTGCCCGACAATGGCCCCGGCACGCGTGCCGCCTTCATGCAGCAAATGGCGCAGCAGAACGTGGGAACGGGCTATCATTACGCACCGATCCACCTGTTTACCATGTACCGCGAACGCGGCTTTACCGAAGGCATGTTCCCCGTTTCGGAAAAGATCGGCCGCCTGACCGTGACCTTGCCGATGTTCTACGCCATGACGACACAGGACGTGGAACGCGCCGTCGCCACCGTCAAATCCATTCTCATCAAATGAGCAGCGCGCCGATGAAACCTGAACTGTCCATTATCATTCCAATCTACAACGAGCAGGATGGCCTGGCCAGCCTGTTCGCCCGCCTGTATCCGGCCCTCGATGCCCTGCAGACGAGCTACGAGATCATCTTTGTCAATGATGGCAGCCGCGACAATTCGGTGGCCATCCTGGCGGAACAGTTCCGCCAGCGCCCCGACGTCACGCGCGTAGTCTTGTTCAACGGTAATTATGGCCAGCACATGGCCATCCTGGCCGGCTTTGAAGCTTCGCGCGGGCAAATCATGGTCACGCTCGATGCCGACCTGCAGAATCCGCCCGAAGAAATCGGCAACCTGGTGGCAAAGATGCGCGAAGGCTACGATTACGTGGGCTCGATCCGGCGCAAGCGGCAAGATTCCGCCTGGCGCACCCTGGCGTCGAAGATGATGAACCGGCTGCGCGAGCGCATCACCAACATCAAGATCACGGACCAGGGCAACATGCTGCGCGCGTATGGCCGCAACGTGATCGACCTGGTCAACCAGTGCGCCGAAGTCAACACCTTTGTTCCCGCCCTGGCCTACACGTTTGCCCGCAAGCCCACGGAAATTACCGTCGAGCACGAGGAACGCTCGGCCGGCGAGTCGAAATACTCGCTGTACAGCCTGATCCGCCTCAATTTCGACCTGGTCACGGGCTTTTCGCTGATTCCCCTGCAAATCTTTTCGATGCTGGGCATGCTGCTGTCACTCAGTTCGGCCCTGCTGGTGATCTATCTGCTGGCGCGCCGCTTCCTGTTCGGCGCCGAGGCGCAGGGCGTGTTCACCCTGTTCGCCATCGCCTTCTTCCTGATGGGCGTGATCCTGTTCGGCATCGGCCTCGTGGGCGAATACGTGGGACGCATCTTCCAGCAAGTGCGCGCCCGTCCCCGCTACGTGGTGCAAACCATCTTGCAGGACGGCATGGCCCAGGCGGAAGCCGAGGCGCCATCGTACGTGCGCCTGGAAAAGCGCCAGGTGGGCCGCTGATGGGCGCCCCGCGCGCCGTCGTCTTCGGCTACCACAATGTGGGCGTGCGCTGCATCAAGGTGCTGCTGGCCGGAGGCGTCGATATCGCCCTGGTCGTCACGCACGAAGACAGCCCCACGGAAAACCTGTGGTTCGAGTCCGTCGCCAGCCTGTGCCAGGCCGAAGGCATCCCGTACATCACGCCCGGCGATCCGCGCGCGCCCGAGCTGCTGGCGCAGGTGCAGGCGGCAGCGCCGGACATGCTGTTCAGCTTTTACTACCGCCACATGCTGCCCGCCAGCATCCTGGAAGTCGCGCCCGCCTACAATATGCACGGCTCGCTGCTGCCGCAGTTTCGCGGCCGCGCGCCCGTCAACTGGGCCGTGCTGCATGGCGCCCCGCAAACGGGCGCCACCCTGCATGAAATGACGGTCAAGCCCGATGCCGGCGCCATCGTCGCGCAAACGGCCGTGCCCATCCTGCCCGATGACACGGCCTTCGAAGTCTTCGGCAAGGTCACCGTGGCGGCGGAACAAACCCTGTGGAACGTGCTGCCGGCCTTGCTGGACGGCACGGCGCCACGCCAGCTCAACGATTTGCGCCAGGGCGGCTACTTTGGCGGGCGCAAGCCGGAAGACGGGCGCATCGACTGGAAGTTACCCGCGCAGCAGGTGTACAACCTGCACCGGGCCGTCGCGCCGCCCTATCCCGGCGCCTTCACCGAAGTCAACGATGTCATTTACACCATCGAAAAAGCCCGCTTGAGCAAGCATTCCGCAGGAAGTTTGCCACCGGGCTTGGCGGTAGTGGATAATTGCATCTTTGGCGTCTGCGGAGACGGCCGCATGCTGGCCATTTCCGCGCTGAGGGCTGCCGGGGAGCCGATTTCGGCTCAGCAATTGCAAGCAAGTCTGACCACCCGCGTCAGCACACACTGATATCACTCAAGAGAATCTCACATGAAAAAAGTCCTCATCTTAGGCGTCAACGGCTTCATCGGCCACCACCTGTCCAAGCGCATCCTGGAAACCACCGACTGGCATGTCTACGGCATGGACATGAACACGGACCGCATCACCGAATTGCTGGAAGATGACAACTACAAGTCGCGCATGCACTTCTTCGAAGGCGACATCACGATCAACAAGGAATGGGTCGAGTACCACGTCAAGAAGTGCGACGTGATCCTGCCGCTGGTGGCCATCGCCACGCCATCGACCTACGTCAAGCAGCCGCTGCGCGTCTTCGAACTGGACTTCGAAGCCAACCTGCCCATCGTCCGCTCGGCCGCCAAGTACGGCAAGCACCTGGTCTTCCCGTCGACCTCGGAAGTGTATGGCATGTGCCATGACGAGGAATTCGATCCGGAAAACTCGGAACTGATCTGCGGCCCGATCAACAAGCCGCGCTGGATCTATTCGAACGCCAAGCAGCTGATGGACCGCGTGATCTGGGGCTACGGCATGGAAGGCTTGAACTTCACCCTGTTCCGTCCATTCAACTGGATCGGCGCCGGCCTGGACTCGATCCACACGCCAAAAGAAGGTTCTTCGCGCGTGGTGACGCAATTCTTCGGCCATATCGTGCGCGGCGAGAACATCTCGCTGGTCGACGGCGGCGCGCAAAAACGCGCGTTCACCTACATCGACGACGGCATCGATGCGCTGATGCGCATCATCGCCAACAAGAACGGCATCGCCAGCGGCAAGATTTACAACATTGGCAATCCGATCAATAACTATTCGATCCGCGACCTGGCCGGCATGATGCTGACCCTGGCCGCCGAATACCCGGAATACGCCGAAGGCGCGAAACACGTGAAAATCGTGGAAACGACCTCGGGCGCCTACTACGGCGCCGGCTACCAGGACGTGCAAAACCGCGTGCCGAAAATCACGAATACCTGCGAAGAGCTGGGCTGGGTGCCGACCACCACCATGGCCGATTCCCTGCGCAATATTTTCGACGCCTACCGCAGCCAGGTAGCCCAAGCCAAAGCCCTGATGGATTAATGTTGAGCAAGCCGTTCCTGACCCTGAAAATCGACGTCGATACCTATCGCGGCACCCGTGAAGGCATGGGCAATCTGGTGCGCATGCTGGCCGCGCACCAGGCCAAGGCCACCTTTCTGTTCTCGCTGGGCCCCGACCACACGGGTTGGGCCCTGCGGCGCGCCTTGCGGCCCGGCTTTTTCAGCAAGGTGTCGCGCACCTCGGTGGTCGAACACTACGGCTTGAAAACATTGATGTACGGCACCTTGCTGCCGGGACCCGATATCGGCAAGCTGTGCGCGGCGCAATTGCGCGCCGTGCGCGATGCCGGTTTCGAGTGCGGCATCCACACCTGGGATCACACCCTGTGGCAAGACAACGTGGCCAAGCGCAACGCCGCCTGGACCATCAACATGATGCGCAAGGCCGCCAACCGCTACGAACAGGTATTTGGCACCAAGCCGCACACGCACGGCGCGGCCGGCTGGCAAATGAATGTCAGCGCCTTTGTCGAACACGACACGGCCGGCTACCGCTTTGCCTCCGATGGCCGCGCCATGCTCGACGCACGCGGCGCCATGGTGCATCCTGGTAATGGCCCACACCGCGTGCGCAACGGCAACACCATCCTGCAATGCGTGCAATTGCCTACCACCCTGCCCACCCTGGATGAATTGCTGGGCTGCGAAATCGACGGCAAACTGATCACAACGAGCAATGTTGCCGCGCATATATTGTCGCTGACGGCGGACAATCCCCGCGATCACGTATATACCTTGCATGCGGAACTTGAAGGACAGAAACTCGCCCCCATTTTCGAACAACTGCTGGCTGGCTGGAAAGCCCAGGGCTACCAGTTTGCAGCGATGGGCGATTATTATGAAAAGATAAAAAATACGGACTTGCCCGTTTGTCCCGTCACCTGGGATGAGTTGCCAGGCCGTTCGGGACGCCTGATTGTGCAGGGCAAAGCGGCCTGAATGCTGTATTGTTGCACCTGGATGCGTTGCCAGATTAAAAACAGCGCTGATGATCACCGTTCAGGAGAGAACCTGTGGCTGATAGCCAATCCCTCGTTAGCATACCCGACTTTAGCGCCGCCATGACCAGCGGCAAGACCTTTCAGTTGCTGGGCCGTCCGGCCAAGGCCACGGTGCTGTTTTTCTATCCGAAGGACAACACCCCTGGCTGCACCACGGAAAACATCGCCTTCCGCGATGCGTATTCGCAATTCGTCGCTGCAGGCGTGGAAATCTACGGCATCAGCCGCGATTCCCTGCGCTCGCACGAAAGTTTCAAAGCCAAGCTGGAACTGCCGTTCGAGCTCATTTCCGACCCCGACGAAGCCGTTTGTCTGCTGTTTAACGTCATGAAGATGAAACAGATGTACGGCAAGACGGTCCGTGGCGTCGAGCGCAGTACGTTTGTGATTGACGCCCAGGGCCGATTGGTGAAAGAATGGAGAGGCGTGAAGGTCGCAACTCACGTGGAAGAAGTGCTGGAATTCGTAGCGCATCTGAATTGATCGTCCATTTTTGATCCAATGCGCGTTGTCGGCTTCCAGCGAGCCTGGTTCAACCGCAGTTCAGTTCACGGTACCTATCGCCATTTTGAGTCAACGAAGCGCCTCCATCCACTCCGCCAGGCGGGCATGCAGCCCGTCGATGGCGTCCATGACCGGCCATGCTGCCGGCCTTCCGGCAGTTACTCGTCCTGTAGCATTGTTGTTCCCCCGCATCCACCCCATGAGAAGTGCCGCCAGAAGCTGGCTGCCCATGGGCGATTCATTCCAGAAATTTTTTGATTGAGATCCTGATGCCACTGCCAAAATTACCGAGCAAGCCAGCCACCATCCTGGCCACCCAAGATTACCCAACCGCAGGCGCAGCGCGCCCGGCCACCAAAACCCCGGCAGCCAAGAAAGTGGCTGCACCGATTATTGAAGCGGCGATCGCCGAAGTTGCCAAGCCGGTCCGCAATGCGGCCACGAAGATCAAGCAAGTGGCGGCCCTGATGGTCGCCAAGCCGGCGCCAGCCGTTGCTGCACCGGCGCCGGTCGCGGCCGCGCCTGCCGCTGTTGCTGCGCCTGCAGCGAAAGCCAAGCCGGCGGCAAAAGGCAAGGTCACGCCGATCAAGCCCGTCAAGCAAGCCGAGCAGCCACATCCTGCCAAGCACAAGGCTGTCGAAGTGCAGCTCAAGTCGTCCGCCAGCCGCGCCGCCGACCAGCGCGGCATCAGCAAGCTGTTCGTGCTCGACACGAACGTGCTGATGCACGATCCATCCTCGCTGTTCCGCTTCGAGGAACACGATGTGTACCTGCCGATGATGACCCTGGAAGAGCTGGACAACCATAAAAAGGGCATGACGGAAGTGGCGCGCAATGCACGCCAGGTCTCGCGCACGCTCGACGCCCTGATCAGCAACACGGATGACGACGCCATCGAACACGGCATCCTGCTGTCCAAGCTGGGCAACAAGGATGCCAAGGGCCGCCTGTTCTTCCAGACGCGCCTGCAAAGCGCCGACTTGCCGGCTGGCTTGCCAGTGGGCAAGGCCGACAACCAGATCCTCGCCGTCGTGCGCTCGCTGGAATCGGAACAGGAAGGCCGCCCTGTCGTGCTGGTGTCGAAAGACATCAACATGCGCATCAAGGCGCGCGCCCTGGGCCTGCCGGCCGAAGATTACTTCAACGACCATGTGCTGGAAGACACGGACTTGCTGTACTCGGGCATCGTGCAATTGCCGGACGACTTCTGGAACAAGCACGGCAAGGACATGGAATCGTGGCAGGAAAGCAAGAACGGCTACAGCTCGACGTTCTACCGCGTGACGGGCCCGTTCATCCCGTCGCTGCTGGTCAACCAGTTCATCTACCTGGAACCGAAAAACGGCGAAACGCCGTTCTACGGCCAGGTGAAACAGATCAACGGCAAGACAGCCGTGCTGCAAACCCTGCGCGACTTCAGCCATACGAAGAACAATGTGTGGGGCGTGACGGCGCGCAACCGCGAGCAGAATTTCGCGCTGAACTTGCTGATGAATCCGGAATGCGACTTCGTCACCCTGCTGGGCCAGGCCGGTACCGGCAAGACCCTGCTGGCCCTGGCCGCCGGCCTGGCGCAAGTGCTGGAAACCAAGCTCTACAATGAAATCATCGTTACCCGCGTCACGGTACCGGTGGGCGAAGACATCGGTTTCCTGCCGGGCACGGAAGAAGAAAAGATGTCGCCATGGATGGGCGCCTTCGACGACAACCTGGAAGTGCTGAACAAGTCCGACTCCGATGGCGGCGAATGGGGCCGTGCGGCAACGCAAGACCTGATCCGCTCGCGCATCAAGATCAAGTCGCTCAACTTCATGCGCGGCCGCACGTTCGTAAACAAGTTCCTCATCATCGATGAAGCGCAAAACTTGACGCCGAAACAAGTCAAGACCCTCGTCACGCGCGCCGGACCCGGCACGAAGATCCTGTGCCTGGGCAACATCGCGCAGATCGACACGCCATACCTGACGGAAGGCTCGAGCGGCCTGACTTACGTGGTCGACCGCTTCAAGGGCTGGACCCACAGCGGCCACGTCACCCTGGCCCGCGGCGAGCGCTCGCGCCTGGCCGACCACGCCAGCGAAGTACTGTAAGTGATAGCGGGCGGCGCGAGCTGCCCAGTCATTCGAAGCCCCGGCTGCAGCGATGCAGGCGGGGCTTTTTTCATGTGCGCGACTTTTCATGGCGGCATGTTCTAATACCGCTCCTTTCCTTCTGGACACATAGCCCGATGCATCCCGCCTTTCAGTTGTTGCTCTGCTTCATCCTCTTCATGTTCATCCACATTTCCGTCATGGCGGCCTGCGCCAGGCTGTCCGGCATCACGGTGTGCAGCGTCAGCTATGGCGTGGGACCGACCGTGCTGACCTGGGGAAAAGTCCACGTCAAGCTGCTGCCGCTGGCCGGCAGCTTGGTGCTGAAAGATACGCGTGAAGAAGAACTGTATGACGATGATCCCTGCCTCGATGCCTACAACTTCCAGCCGCTGTGGAAGCAGGTGCTGCTGCCATTGAGCGGCGTGGGGATGCTGCTGGCATTGTCGCTGGGCATCATGGGAGCCTCGGGCTGGGACAGCTTTGTCGCGGCCTTCGGGCAAATCATCCACGGCGCGCTGGCACCGTTGTCGACGGCGCAGGAATTGCTGGGCAATGGAGAGGCGTTTGCCCGCACACACGGCTTTGCGCTGGCGTTCGCCCTGTTCTCGTTGAAACTGTGCGCCTTGAACCTGTTGCCGTTTGCCGGCTTGAACGGGGGACAGGCGCTGCTGGCCATCGCGCGCGGCGGCAAGCCGTATGTGACGTGGGAAGAGACGGCAGCAAAATGGCTGTTGCTGCCGGGGCTGGCGATCCTGCTGGCGTGGGCGGCAGTACTGGCCGTGTATTGCTGGCGCGCGCTGGGGCTGTAATCGCACAGCCCCAGCTGCTTACACCCTGCTACAGCTAGAAATTCATCTTCAGGCTCAGCAGGGCTTCGCGTTCGGCGCCACGGAAGATGCCGCCAAAGTATTTCTTGTCAAATACATTGCCGATATTCAGAGCCAGGCGGTAACGCGCCGTTTCGTAGGCCACGGCGATATCGGCCAGGGTGTACGGATCATTCATGTACAGCGCATTGGCCGCGCCATTGTAGGGCGAACTGCCACGGTAGCGCAGGCCGCCAGCGAGCATCAGGCCGGGCACGGCCATGGGCCGGTAGTCGAGCCAGACACTGGCCGCATGGCGCGTCGTCTGCAGGGTCTGGCGGCCGATTTCGTAGTCGCGGTTGCTCTTCGTCGTGCGCGGGTCCAGATAGGTATAGCCTGCCAGCACGCTCAACTCGGGCAAGGGTTTGAACGTACCTTCCAGTTCCACGCCCGTCGAACGTACCTCGCCCGTCTGTAGTGACGAACGCGGGTGGAGGGGATCCGGCGTGGTGACATTCGTTTGCGTCAGATCAAACAGCGATGCCGTCAACATGGTCGATGTGCCGGCAGGCTGGTACTTGATACCCAGCTCCACCTGCTTGCCCTTGCGTGGCTGAAAAGCCTTGCCGTCAAAGTCGCGGCCCGTGGCCGGGTCGAACGAGGTGGCATAGCTGGCATACGGCGCCACGCCATTGTCGAACAGGTACAGCAGGCCGGCACTGCCCGTGGTGGCATTGTCGTCGATGCGCGTGCTCGCAGAATTGAGCTGCGTGCTGCGCGCGCGGTCGTGGCGCAGGCTGGCATTCGCCACCCATGCGCCCAGCTTGAACTGGTTCAACGTGTAGATGCCCGTCTGCTTGAGTTCAGTGTCGGTGTAGTCGAGTCCGGGCGCGGCGATCGATTGATGGTAGACCGGCGCATGGATATCGAGGTTCGGCACGTCCCAGCCAAAGCCCAGGCCATCGTTTTCCTTGTATTTCAGGTAATCGATGCCCGCCACGAAGCGGTGTTCGATCTCGCCCCAGCGAAAGTCCTTCTGCGCGCGGCTGTCGACCGTCCAGGTCTTGCCGTCCACTTTTTCCGCCAGGCTGCCGCGCGTGGCCGTGCGCCCGTCAGGCAGCAAATCCATGGCGTAGATATGCTGGTAATCAACCTTGATGGTGGCATAGCGCAAGTTTTGCGTCAGCTTCCATCCATTCCCTGTTGCATGCTCGAACATATAGCCAAGGGCGCGCGTATCGCGGTCGAAATAGTCGAAGGACGGGTCGCCCGCCGTGCGGCTGACGGGCAAGTCCTTGATCTGCGGATGCACAAACAGGCTGGGCCACCATGGCTTCGGCGTGCCCCGCTCTTGCGAATATGTGCCCAGTACGGTCAGGCTGGTGCGCGCCGAGATGTCCCAGCGCAGCGAGGGCGAGATGGAAACGCGGTTGTTCTTCGATTCGATGGGACGATCGTCGGCATCGCGGCCCGTCAGCGTGACGCGGTACAGCAAGCCATCGTAGCCCGCGACAGCGCCGCCCAGGTCGGCATTGATCTGATAGCGGTGATAGCGTCCCGCGGAAAACCCCACGCTATTGACGTGGTCTGCATCCGGCAGCTTGGAAGTGACATTGATCATGCCGCCCGGGCGGCCCTGGCCGTAGAAGACGGACGCGGGCCCCTTGATGACTTCGACGCTGTCGAGATCTGCCATTTCGCTATTCCACGAACCATAACTGCCCGCCGACAGCAGCTTCAAGCCATCCTGGTAGTACGAGCTGCCATCGCTGAAGCCACGGATGGTGGCGCCCGACATGCGCACGTCGGCACCCGTCACGTCCGTCAGCACGCCCGCCGTATAGGCCAGCGCCTGTTCGATGCTTTTCGGGGCCTGCGTCTTGATCTGTTCACGCGTGACAACGGAAATGGCGCGCGGCGTCTCGAGCAATGGCGTGCCCATCTTGGTGGCGGCCACGCTGATGGGCACATAGCCGCGCGACACCGTGCCCTCGCCCGCGTCAGCCGCTGCCATGACGGAAATCAATGGCATGACGGCGTCGGGCGCCGTGCTGGCCACGGCAGGCGCGGCGCGCAGCACGTAGCTGCCCGCCTCCAGTTCGACCGCCTGCAAGCCCGTACCCGCCAGCAAGACGGCCAGGGCAGCCTGCGGCGTGTACTGGCCTTGCAGGCCGGCCGTGCTCTTGCCGCTGGCCTGGTCTGGCGTGTAGCTGAGCAAGACATTCGCCGCGCTGGCCAGGCTGCGCAGCGCGGGGGCCAGCGGACCGGCAGGAATGTCGTAGGCCAGGCGCATGGCGCCAGCCTGCTGGGCATTGGCCGCTTGCGCCTGCGCCAGGGCTGGCGTGGCGGCGTACAGCGCCAGGCTGCACACGGCCAGCGACACGGCACGGGCGATGGGAAGGATTTGCGGTGTAGAAATATAGTAGCGCTGCTTGCGACGAACGGACATGGTGTAAAGCCTCTCAAATGGACTGCTGAAATGATTCCCTTACTTAGCAGGTGCCTTGAGAATGCGAATCGGTCAGGCTGGACACGAAAAAATAATGCCTGCCGGCAGTATCGACTGGCCGGCAGGCATGCGCTGTATTGCGGCGATCAGTTCACGCGTTTGGCCGGCATATCCTGCCCCTCCTGGCGCAGCACCAGTTGTTGCGTCTTGCCATCGGCATCCTTGCTGAAACGCACTTCCGCATCGACTTCATTCGAGAAGAAAGCCGTCTCGCTCATCGGCAGCATGGCCAGCTTGCGGAAACCCGTCACCTGGGCGAAGAATTTATCGCCTTCGCGCGTCACTTCCAGGTAGACCTCGGGCGCCAGCGCATACCTGCCCACGTAGGCATCGAATTGCGCCGTCGTCATGGCGACCACCGTACGCGCCGGCTTGGCGGCGCTGGCGCGTTCGTGCACCGTCTTCGATTCGCCGCCGTCATTGAGGATCAGCTGCGCCTCGCCCTTCGGTCCCCGCTCGAATTCGGCAGTGGTGAGCGTATTTTCAATCAGAAAGCCATTTGGCGAGTACGCCAGCATGCGCTGGGCGGGACGCCCCGTGCGCTGCAGCAGCAAGTTGCCCTCGAAGTTGCGGATCGTATAGCCAGCCTTGTCGTTGATGGCGTACACGCCCGCGTACGCATCGAGGATGGCGGGCTTGAGCGTGATGACCTTGATCTCGGGATATGGCCGGCCCACGGCGACAGCAGCCGCCTTGCGTGCCACCACGTCGGGATTGACCAGGCCCGTGTCCGAATTTTCCAGCACGGCCACATAGACTTTTTCCTTCGGCAAACGCATCGCATACGTGGCAAAACCATTGATGCCGCCGCTATGGTGGATGACGGGCGTGTTTTGCCAGGTGCCCACCTTCCAGCCCAAGCCGGAACGGGTCGCCTTGCCATCGTTCAGCTTGGCCTGCGTGAACGCCTGCTGCCAGGTGGAAGCCTTGAGCAGCTTGCCGTCGGAGATGGCCGCGTCCCAGCGCGCCAGGTCGTCCACGGTGGACACGAGCGCGCCGGCCGCATACGGCTGCGTCATGCTCAGGGGCAAGTTCGGCACATAGGTCTCGCCCGAGCGGATATGCCCGGCCGCGCGCTTGGCGGGCCGGCGCTCGTGGCCTTCATATGCCGTGTCGTTCATGCCCAGCGGAACGAATATCTGCTGTTCCACAAACGTGGCATACGGCTGGCCCGATGCCTTTTCGATGATGGCGCCCAGCAGGAAATAGCCGGAACTGCTGTAACTCCACTGCGTGCCCGGTTCAAAGTCGGGCGCATCGTTCTTGAAGAAATCGATCATCTGCGCCACGCTCAAGTCTTTCGTGCTGTTGGGCACAAATTCCGGCTTCCTTGTGTAGTCGTGGATGCCGGACGTATGCGCGAGCAGCTGTTCGATCGTGATTGTCTTGCCATGCGTCGGATAGTCGGGCAGGAACTTCGTGATGTCATCGGTGATGGCCAGCTTGCCCTGGTCGGCCAGCAGCAGGATGGCGACGGCCGTGAATTGCTTGGAAATGGAACCCAGGCGCAGCGACATGTCAGGCGTCAGCGGCTGGCCATCCTTCACGCTGGCCAGGCCATACGCCTTGCGCAACAGGGGCTGGCCATCCTTGACGACGATGACGACGGCGCCAGGTTCCGTGGCCTTGTAATAGGGAGCGATACTGGCGTCGATTTGCGCGGCCAGCGCTTGCTGCTGCTGGCTCAGGGGAGCCGGCTGGCCAGCCCAGCCGGCTGGCGCTTGCAACAGGATCAACGTGGCGAGGCAGATGCTGGAAACTGTAAACATGCAGATCACTTTCATTGGAAGGATAAACAAGCTTGGCCATGCCCCTGGCGGCGGCTATCGGGATGGGATAATTTTTTTAGACAATATTTCAAATTTGCCCACCCAGCCTAGCAGACGCGTCACGCATAATTCTCTCCATTTATCACCATGATAGTTTGTGCCTGCTGACGCTATTATTTTCGGGATACCTATCGTATGCTCGCACCAGTGACTTGATGGCATAGGAAAAAGGAGCTGGCATTTTCTCATTCGACACTTGCGGCAAACGCCTGGCCCTGTTGGCCATTCGCGCTTACCAGCGCTACCTGTCGCCCTATAAAGGCTATTCCTGCGCCCACCGCGTGCTGACAGGCCGCGACAGCTGTTCCGCCTATGGCTACAAGGTCATCGCGCGCCACGGCTTGCGTCCGGGACTGGCGCTGTTGCAACGCCGCCTGCGCGCCTGCGGCGAACGCCATCGCCAGCACGGCGCGCTGCAGCCACCGGCACGGCACAGTGCGCGCAGGCAGGCACAGGCGGGGTATTGCGACTGCGATGTGCCCCTGGTCGACTGCGCCTGCGACTGCGCCGACGTGGCAAATGTACTGAACTGCAGTTGGCCGGGTCAGCATAAGCAGACATGCTGGTTTCGCAATGGCTATATGACAAGCAAGGCATTGAAACAGCAGCAGGCGGCACATCGCAAGAAGATCAGGCAAGGGCAGAACCCGGACAACTGAAATTCACACGAATACTTACAAATGAAATATTCATTCATGAAATGAATAATACCCATTATCACTGTGAATTGGCTGGAAGCGGGCCTGCGGCCTATACTCATGCCGTCTCCCCTACTTTGCTTCCCATGCACACCCTGCTCAGCCCGCATATATCGCGGGCTTTTTGTTCCCGGCAATTGCCACTCTTTCTTTCCCCTCTTACCGATCACCAGGTGCGCGTTTCCCCGCCAGCCCAGCCCCAAACCGGGAGTACAGCATGATCGTGCGCGAGCGTCCTTCGGCGCTACGGCTGTTCCTCGTGGTGCGCGGCTCCGTCCTGCCGCGCATCCGCACCACGCTCATCGTCAATACCCTGATCGCCACCCTCGTCACCTGGTGCCACGGCACCCTGTTCGACCACAAGGTCATCCTCACCACCATCCCATTTACCCTGATCGGCTTGCCACTGGCCATCTTCCTGGGTTTTCGCAACACGGCCGCCTATGACCGCTACTGGGAAGCGCGCAAGCTGTGGGGCGAACTGGTCTTGCGCAGCCGTAATTTCTCGCGCCAGTGCCAGACGATGATACGCAGCGACACGCCGGCCCACGCGAGGCTGGGCCTCAACGATGTGCGTGTGCGCATGATTTACCGCACCATCGCCTTTTGCCACGCCTTGCGCCACCAGCTGCGCGACACGCGCGGACCGGCCGACTTGCAGCCGCTGCTGCGCCCGGCCGAATGGGAAGCGGCCTGCAAGGCGGCGAACCCGTCCGACTACCTGATGCTGCAGATGGGCCACGACCTGGCCGACTGCGTCCGGCAAGGCCGCATCGACAGCATCCTTGCCACGCAGATCGATAACACGGTCTCGGCCATGGTAGCGGCAGGCGCCTCGTGCGAACGCATCCGCAGCACGCCGATTCCCTTCTCGTACTCGCTGCTGCTGCACCGCACGGCCTATCTGTACTGTTTCCTGCTGCCCTTCGGCCTGGTCGATTCGCTCGGTTTCATGACGCCCTTCGTCGTCGCCATCGTCGCCTACACCTTCTTTGGCCTCGATGCGCTGGGCGACGAGATCGAGGAGCCGTTCGGCGAAGATGCCAACGATCTGCCGCTATCGGCCATGTGCCGCGCCATCGACATCAGCTTGCGCGAATCCGTGCAGGACGAAAACGTGCCGCCGCCCATGCAAGCCGTCGACTTCCTGCTCCATTAAAACGCCACAACGCTTCCGCTTGACCTTCCCACCGGGGCAAGGATTACAGTGGAAGCACTTAATCATTCAAGGAGTGCTTGTCATGTATCAGTTACAAGTTGAAAACATGAGTTGCGGCCATTGCGTCGGCTCGGTCACGAAAGCGGTGCAGGCGATCGATCCTGCGGCACAGGTGCAGATCGACCTGGCCAGCAAGCGCGTCACGGTGGAGTCATCAAGCGAACTGGGCGCCATCAGCGCCGCCATCGTGGAGGCGGGCTACCCCGTCACCAGCGCACAATAAAAGCAGAGCAGCACCAGGACAGCCGGCCCTTGCGCCGGCTGTTTTTTTATCCGTCCAGTTCGGGGTAATGGCGGAAGATGCCTTCTTCATTGAAGGCGATTCTGCGCTTCGACTTCAGGTAGCGGGCGATATTCGGCCGCGCCGCCACCGCATCGTGCAGCGCAAACAGGGCTGGATACTGCGGCGCCAGGCGCGCCATGGCTTGCGGAAACGCATAGCGCAGGCCGGCCAGCATCTGGAACAGCGACAGGTCGCCATACGTGAGTCTGGCACCCACCAGGTACTGGCCACGGCTGCGATTATTCAACAACACTTGCGTGAAATAGGAAAGAAACTTGGGCAAACGTGTTGTGCGAAAATCCGCGCTGCGCAGCATGGCCGCCTGCTGTTGCTCTTCGTAATATTGATTCATCGACAGCGGATGATGCGTGTCGTGCACTTCCGCCAGCCAGTCGGCCATCGTCAGTTGCAGCTGGTTCAGCCACAAACGGCCGCTTTCCGTACGCGGCGCCAGCCCCAGACGCCGGCCCAGGTACAAGAGGATATTCGTGGTCTGGCCGATCAGCACGTCGCCATCGCGCAGCACGGGCGGTGCGTAGGCCGCCTGCGGCATGCTGTCGCCATCGAGGCAGGCCAGCATGGCGGGAACGCCTTGCCCCTTGCGTTCAGGCAAACGGGCGATATCGCGGTAGTCGGCGCCCGCCTCTTCCAGGGCCAGCCGGATGAATTCGCCGCGCCCCTGTATCGTGGGCCAGTAATACAGTTCATACGCCATAGCCCCTCCGTTGATTCACATCAATGGCAACATGCTTTCGCGTCCGTGTCACCAGCCAACCCCAGGCTTTGCAGGATAGGGCAATCGGGCTTGTCGTCGCCGTGGCACGATTGCGCCAGGTGGGCCAGGGTATCGCGCATTTCCGTCAGTTCGGCGATGCGCTTGTTGAGCTCGGCCACGTGGGCCAGGGCGATGCCTTTCACGTCCGCGCTGGCGCGCTGGTCGTTTTGCCACAGCGACAGCAGCTCGCGGATCTGTTCCAGCGAAAAGCCAAGACCCCGCCCGCGCTTGATGAAGCGCAAGGCGTGCAAGTCGTTCGGCGTGTAGATGCGGTAACCGGCGTCGCTGCGCGCGCTGGGTTTTAACAATGCAATACTCTCGTAGTAGCGTATCATTTTTGCCGATACGCCCGTTTCGCTTGCCGCTTGGCCGATATTCATCCTATGACTCCTTGGTATGCGCGCTAGCTGCATGACTGCGGGCTTTCCAGCGCCGCAGCAACAGGGCATTGCTGATCACGCTGACCGAACTGAAGGCCATCGCCGCGCCCGCCACCATGGGGTTGAGCAAGCCGAAGGCGGCCAGCGGAATGCCGATCAGGTTATAAATGAATGCCCAGAACAGATTCTGCCGTATCTTGCTGTAGGTGCGGCGCGAGATATCGATGGCGTCCGCCACCAGGGCCGGATCGCCGCGCATCAGCGTGATGCCGGCCGCATGCATGGCCACATCGGTCCCCGTCGACATGGCGATGCCCACGTCGGCGGCCGCCAGCGCCGGCGCATCGTTGATGCCGTCGCCCACCATGGCCACCTTCGCGCCCTCGCCTTTCAGCGCGACAATTTTAGCGGTTTTATCGGCCGGCAGCATTTTCGCCGCCACCGTGTCGATGCCCAGCAGCTTGCCGACGGCGTCGGCGCTACCCTGGTTATCTCCCGTCAACATCACCGTGCGGATGCCCAGGCTGTGCAGATGGGCAATGGCCGCCTGCGCGTTTGGCTTGACCTGGTCGCTGAAGGCAAACAGGCCCAGCAGTTCCGATCCCGACGCCAGCCACGAAATCGTGTTGCCCGTGGCTTCCAGTTCCTGCGCTTGCGCGGCCAGCGGCGTCATGTCCACGTGCAACTCCTGCATCAGCCGCGTGCTGCCCAGCTTCAGTTCCAGGCCATCGACGTGGGCCGCCAGGCCGCGGCCCGGCAAGGCCGACAGGGCCGTAGCTAGCAAGGGGTCGATGTGGCGCGCGGCAGCCGCATCCAGCACGGCCGTCGCCAGGCTGTGCTCGCTACCGCGCTGAATGCTGGCCGCCAGCTGCAGCAGCCGCGCATCCTCGATGCCATGCGCATGCAAGGCCGCCAGCGCAGGTTTTCCCACCGTCAGGGTGCCCGTCTTGTCGAACACGACAGTATTGACGGCATGCGCCACTTCCAGCGCTTCCGCATCCTTGATCAGGATGCCGTAACGGGCAGCCACGCCCGTGCCGGCCATGATGGCCGTCGGCGTGGCCAGGCCCAGCGCACAGGGGCAGGCGATGACCAGCACGGCCACGGCATTGATGATGGCGTTCTCCAGCTCGCCGGTAGCGAGCCACCAGCCCAGCATGGTCAGCAGCGCCAGCAGCAGCACCACGGGAACGAAGATGGCGCTGACCTTGTCGACCAGATGCTGGATCGGCGCCTTGGCCGCCTGCGCATCTTCCACCAGGCGGATGATGCGCGAGAGGGTCGTCTCGCCGCCCACGGCTTGCGTGCGCACCAGCAGCAAGCCGTCCGCATTGATGGCGCCGCCCGTGACCTTGTCGCCCACATGCTTATCGACCGGCAAGCTTTCGCCCGTGATCAGCGATTCGTTGATCTGGCTGGCGCCTTCCACCACCACGCCATCGACGGCTACCCGCTCGCCGGGACGGATGACCACCAGGTCGCCCACTTTCACCTGCTCCACGGGCAAGTCCAGCTCCACACCGTCGCGGCGCACGCGCGCCGATTCCGGACGCAAGACTTGCAGCGCGCGGATGGCGGAGGCCGTCTGGCGCTTGGCGCGGCTTTCCAGCCATTTGCCCAACAGCACCAGGGTGATGACGACGGCCGACGCTTCGAAATACAGGTGCGGCAGCATCTCGCCCGCCGTCAGCCATTGGTAGACGGACAAGCCATACGCGGCGCTCGTACCCAGCGCCACCAGCAAGTCCATGTTGCCGCTACCGGCGCGGGCCGCCTTCCAGCCCGCCTTGTAGAAGCGCGCGCCAAAGTAAAACTGCACGGGCGTGGCCAGCGCGAACTGCAGCCAGCCTGGCAACATCAAATGGATGCCGGCCCACTCGAGCAGCATGGGCAGCATCAAGGGGAAAGCCAGCACGGCCGCGAACGCCACTTTCATGCCGTCGCGGTTCGGTGCGGCAGCGGGCGCGCTGGCCTGGCTGGCGGCGGGCGCCTTGGCGGCATAGCCGGCCTTGTCGATGGCGGCGATCAGGGTGCCAGCTTCCAGGCCGCCCGTCACCTTGATGCGCGCGCTTTCCGTGGCCAGGTTGACGCTGGCGGCCAGCACGCCTGGCACTTTCAGCAAGGCTTTTTCCACCCTGCCCACGCAAGAGGCGCACGTCATGCCGGCGATACTCAGGTCGATCTCGCGCTGCGCCACCGTGTAGCCGGCCTTTTCCACTGCCGCCTGCAAGGTGGCCAGGGGAATCGGCGTGCTGGACGTGACTTTGGCCACTTCGGTGGCCAGGTTGACACTGGCCTGGCTCACGCCAGGCACGGCGGCCAGAGCCTTTTCCACGCGGCCCACGCACGAGGCGCAGCTCATCCCTTCAATGGCCAGCGCCTGCGCATGCGCGGCGTCGGGAGGGAAAGCGGCGGGGACGAGTGCACTCTGGTTCATGGCAGATCCTGTACGAAAGATTAACGAATAGGGTCAGGATCTGCTATCCAACGATGGGAAGGTCAAGCCCTATTTGCAAAGTGTGCGGGCTTGTTTGCGGATGCTTAACGCACCACGCAGTCGATGGCGGCGGGCTTGCCGCTGTTGGCGCCGGCGCCCGTGCTGGACAGTGGCGTCGAAAACGCCGGCGGCGGCGTAAACGGGATGCCGGGATTGACGGGCAGCATCACGGGCGGCTGCTTGAAGCTGGGCGTAAAACCGAACTGGCCGGCAGCAAAATTTTGCGTCCCGGCAGGATTGGTGACATGAATCAAGCCATCGAGCACCTGCACATACAAGCCCGGCGCCCTCGCCGCCCCGACTGGCGGCGATACCGTTGGCAGCGCCGGTGCCGACGGCGCTACGTAACTGGCAACAAACGTCGTGCCGCGGATGCCGATGGTGGCGGCCGGCGTCTTCATCTCGAAGCGCTCCTTGTTGCGCTTGCCCAGCAATCCCGTGACGGAACGCAAGCCGCCCTTGAGCAAACTGAAGATGGCATGGTCGCCGTCAGGCTGCTCGGCCGTGTAGCTGAATTGCTCGATCACGAAACTGGTATTCGGCTTCAGGGTGATTTCGCTATTGTCGATCAGCTTGATCAAGGCATAGGTCTCCTTTTCCGTCAGCAAGGTGTCCCCCTGCTCGACTTCGGACTTGATGGCCAGGATCTTCACCTTGCCATCCGCCTTCTTGGCCATCAGCGGACCACTCAATTGCATGACGGTACCGGCCACCTGGCCAGCCCAGGCGTGCGCGCCCATGCACATCAGGGCCAGCCACAGCAGGGCCTTAATTGCAGTACATTTTTTTAGTAGGGTCATCGAATTTGTATCCTGTAGGTTTATCTGCAGCATCGGCAACATCCTTGCTGTCCGGCTTCTTGTCGTCCAGCTTGGCTGGCGGCGTGGACGCGAGCGTATCGTTGGCACGGTCAGCCTGCTTGATGATGCGCAAGGCATCGTCGATGGCCGCGCTCGTGGCGGCATCGATCACGGGCTTGTCGATGGTCGTCGCCGGCAGGAAGATGGCGTCCGCCATGCTCACCGTGCCATTCGGCGCCAGCAGAATCACGCCGCTACGCTGGCGGTTGATGCGCACGCCCGAGTCGCCCGTGATGCTGCCCGTTTTCGCCAGCACGCTCATGCTGGACGCTGCCGGCAAAGCGACGCTTGCCGTGTCCGCGAAGCGCACATGGCCTTCCGCGGTGGCGGAAAAATTGCCACCGCTAACAATCTGCGCATTGCCGCCGACATGGATGTCGCGACCCGCCGTCAAACTGACATTGCGCGTCGCTGCCAACTGCGCGCCATCGCCCAGCAGCACGTCCGTGCTGGCATTAAGGGCGATATCATTGCCCTCGATCTTGCCGTTGACAGTGACGGGGCTGTGCGCCGTCACGCTGACGTTGCCGCCGTTCGCATTGATATTGCCTGCCGCGACACCGCCCGTGTTGTCGATGGCGATATTGCCCGCGCCCGTGGTGAGCGTTCCCAGGGTCAAGGTGCCCGGCGCCGAGGTATTGTTCAGCGCAATGCCGCCACCTGCACTATTACTGGCGGTAAAACTACCCACCTGGTTGCCCGCATTGCCCAGCACGATGCCATCGCGCGCCTGCGCAGCCAGGCTGCTGGCGAGCAGCGCGCCGTCCTGGCCGATGGCGCCGTTCAGGGCGCTCAATTTCACTTCGTTCGCCGCCAGGCTGGCGAAACGCAAGTCGCCAGCCGCTTGCGTAATGGCCAGCTGGCCCGCCAGCCGGATGGCGCCGGCCGCCTGGCTGAAGCTGTTTGCGACAAGCAAGTTGCCCTTGCCGTTCAGCAGCCCGCCGCCTTGCGCGTAGCGGTCCGCCGACAGGCTGCCGTTCAGCAACAGGCTGCCGCCGTTGATTTCCAGGCCGGCCAGGCCGCTCAGCACGGAGAGGTCCAGCGCGCTTTCCCCCAAGGTCAGGCTGCCGCCCGTCAACAGCAAGCCCGTCGCCGAGTTCAGGTTTTTCAGGATGGTGCTGCCGGCCGCCGCGCTGTAGGTGACGATGCCCTTGCTGTTGCTGAAGTCGACCGCCAGCACGTTCGCGCCTTCCGGCACCACGCCGCCGTCCCAGTTGGCGGCATCGCTCCACAAGCCGCTGCCGCTGCCGACCCAGGTCGACAATTGTTTTTGCGCAATCGATGCCTGCGCCGTGCCGCCCGTCGTTTCCAGGGTGTAGTTGCCCGCATCGGCGCCCGCCAGGCGGAAACCGCTGGCCGTCACCAGCTTGCCCGTACCCGCATTCTTGTCGGCAAAGCTGCCGCTGCCGCCCACCACGCTGACCACATCCTGGCCCAGCACGCCGTTCGCCGACGCGCTGACCGCCGCGGAAGTGGTTCCGTCATACACCTTGCCGGCGGCGCTCAGGCTTGCCAGGGTCAGGCTGGCCGGTGTAATGCTGGCCAGCAAGCCCGTCGGCAAGACGATAAAGTAATTGCCCGCATCGGCGCCCGTCAGCGCCGCGCCGCTGAGCTGCACGGCCTTGGCCGCGCCCACGTTCTTGTCCGCAAAGCTGGCTACCGCCGAGGCCGTCAAACTGTCGCCAGCGATACGGTCATCGCCCAAACTCAGCTGCGCACCCGTCGTGCCATCGTAGACCTTGCTGCCCACCACGCCGGACAGGTTCAGCGCGCGCGCCGCGATATCGGCCGTGGTGCTGCCCGCATTGCTGCTCAGCACATAGTTGCCAGCATCGCCGCCGCTCAGCGCCACGTTGCTGACATTGACGGCCTTGCCGGTACCCGCATTCCTGTTGCCGAACGCGGCGCTGCCGCTCACGCTCAAGGCATCGCCCTGGATGCGGTCATCGCCAAAGTGCACCTGCGCGCCCGTCGTGCCGTCATACGTCTTGTTGACGCCATTAAAACTCACGTTCAGGGTGCGCGCCGCGATGTCGGCCGTCGTGCTGCCTGCATTGCTGCCCAGCACATAGTTGCCCGCGTCACCGCCGCTCAAGGCCACATCCGTGACATTGACGGCCTTGCCGGCACCCGCATCCTTGTTGCCAAACGCGGCATTGCCCGCCACCGTCAGGGTATCGCCCTGGATGCGGTCGTCGCCAAAGTGTACTTGCGCGCCCGTCGTGCCGTCATACGTCTTGTTGACGCCGTTGAAGCTCACGTTCAGGGTGCGCGCCGCGATGTCGGCCGTCGTGCTGCCCGCATTGCTGCCCAGCACATAGTTGCCCGCGTCACCGCCGCTCAAGGCCACATCCGTAACATTGACGGCCTTGCCGGTACCCGCGTTCTTGTTGCCAAACGCGGCATTGCCAGCCACCGTCAAGGCATCGCCCTGGATGCGGTCGTCGCCGAAATTCACTTGCGCGCCCGTCGTGCCGTCATACGTCTTGTTGATGCCGTTGAAGCTCACGTTCAGGGTGCGCGCCGCGATGTCGGCCGTCGTGCTGCCCACATTTCCATTCAGCACGTAGTTGCCCGCATCGGCGCCCGTCAGCTGGCCCGTCGCCACCTGGTAATCGACCACCTTGCCAGTACCGACATGCTTGTCGCGGAAGCTGCCCTGCAAGCCGGCCATGCTGACCTGATCGCCCGTCACCAGGCCTTCGAAGTAGCCGTTCAGGCCAGCCTGCAAAGTGCCGTCGTAGACGCGGCTTTGCGCGCCCGTGACGCCATAGTTCAGCACGCGCGCCGTGATGTCGGCCGTCGTGCTGCCCGCATTTCCATTCAGCACGTAGTTGCCCGCATCGGCGCCCGTCAGCTGGCCCGTCGCCACCTGGTAATCGACCACCTTGCCAGTACCGACATGCTTGTCGCGGAAGCTGCCCTGCAAGCCAGTCATGCTGACCTGATCGCCCGTCACCAGGCCTTCGAAGTAGCCGTTCAGGCCAGCCTGCAAGGTGCCGTCGTAGACGCGGCTTTGCGCGCCCGTGACGCCATAGTTCAGCACGCGCGCCGTGATGTCGGCCGTCGTGCTGCCCGCATTTCCATTCAGCACGTAGTTGCCCGCATCAGCGCCCGTCAGCTGGCCCGTCGCCACCTGGTAATCGACCACCTTGCCAGTACCGACATGCTTGTCGCGGAAGCTGCCCTGCAAGCCGGTCATGCTGACCTGATCGCCCGTCACCAGGCCCTCGAAGTAGCCGTTCAGACCCGCTTGCAAGGTGCCGTCATAGACGCGGCTTTGCGCGCCCGTGACGCCATAGTTCAGCACGCGCGCCGTGATGTCGGCCGTCGTGCTACCCGCATTTCCATTCAGCACGTAGTTGCCCGCATCGGCGCCCGTCAGCTGGCCCGTCGCCACCTGATAATCGACCACCTTGCCAGTGCCCACATGCTTGTCGCGGAAGCTGCCCTGCAAGCCGGCCATGCTGACCTGATCGCCCGTCACCAGGCCTTCGAAGTAGCCGTTCAGGCCAGCCTGCAAGGTACCGTCGTAGACGCGGCTTTGCGCGCCAGTGACGCCATAGTTCAGCACGCGCGCGCTGATGTCCGCCGTGCCGTCCGCCGTGGTCGCGGCCAGGCTGTAGTTGCCCAGTTCATTGCCGCCCAGGGCCAGGCCGCTGGCATGCACGGCCTTGCCGTTGCCCGCATTCTTGTCGAGGAAGGCGGCGCTGCCACTGATGCTGATGTTGTCGCCCGCCACCACATTGCCCAGCACGAAATTGGCGCCGTCGTAACCCAGGGTGCCGTCATAGATCTTGCCATTGCCGCCGATGCTCACCGTCAGCGCGCGCGGCGTGATGGCGAAAGTCGTCGTGCCGCCCAGGCTGATGTCGTACTTGGTCGACCACAGGCCTGTCGCTGCATAGCTGCCCACATTGCGCGCGTTGCTGCCGTAGCCGAGGCTGCCATTTACGCCCGTGTCGCCGTCGATCAATCCCACATAGCCGATCGAACCGAGGAAGGCAGCCAGCTGGCCATCGTAGACCTTGCCCGCAGCATTGCCAGAAAGGTTCACTTGCAGCGGTTTCAGGAAAGCCTTCAGCATCGGCGTCGTGTAGCCATCGTAGATGCGCCACACGCTGCTGAAATTGTAGTCGTTGAACATGCCCTGCTGCTTCATCTGCGCCGTGCTGCGTCCGCTGGAACCACCGCCATCCATCAGCACCAGCGATGTTTCATAGTTAAAAAAACCATAGCTGAACGGGGAACCGGAAGACACGCGGCCGGCTACCGCGCCCACTGCCGCATAGCCGCTGCCAGTCACGGCGCCACTGCTGAAGACATGGCTGACGCTGCCCGTGCTTTCGCCGACCAGCCCGCCCATGTTTTCCCAGGCGAGGATGGGATCGGCAACGCCGGCCCGGCCCACGGCACCGCTGGCATATGCATCATCGATGCTGCCGCCGTTCAGGCCCACCAGGCCGCCGATGCTGCGCGCGCCAGTGACATTGCCGGTGGCATAAGACTGGCTCAGCGCGCCCTGGTTATTGCCAACCAGGCCACCGATCATTTCACGCGCGCCCGTCACCACGCCGGTGGCATACGAGGTCGTGATGCTGGCGCCGGACGCATTCAATCCCGCCAGGCCGCCGATGGCGCCGCCGCCATCGGCATTGATGCCGGTGACGGCGCCGCTGCTGGCGGACAACGTGATGGCGCCCCCGTTGCTGCCCACCAGGCCGCCAACATTGCGCTGGCCGCTGACGGCCATGCTGCTGTTCACGCCATCGATGTTGCCGCTGACGACCTCGCCCGCCAGCGCGCCCACGTTGGCCGTACCGGTGACGCTGCCGCCGCTCAGGGTCAGGTTGCGCAAGGTGCCGCCCTGGACGGTGCCAAACAGGCCTGCCGCCGAACCGGACGCCAGGCTGCGGTCGATTTTCAAGTTACTGAGAGTAAATCCGGCGCCATCAAACACGCCGGAAAAACCGCTGCCGCTGCCGGCGATCGGCACAAAACCCTGGCCATCGTTCCAGTTCGCGGTGCCGCTGGCGTCGATATTGCCCGCCAGGCGATAGCTGTTGCCAAGGCCGAGGCTGCCGATGCCTTGCAAGCCATGGATATCGGCGATCAGATAGGGCGAGGACGAACCGCCATCGCCGCCTGCCGCGCGCAGGAAGCTCCCCTGCGCGATGCTGAAACCGCGCGCGGAAAACGCGGGCAGGCTGGCGCTGTTCTGCACCCAGCGGCCGCCATCGAGCAGGAAGTCGCCGCCCACGCTGACGGCGCCGCTCGCGCTGATGTTATTGCCGGAAGCCAGGGTCAAGCCCTTGGCCACGCTGAGGGGGCCGTTCAGGTTGATATTGCCGCCCGTGCGCAGCACAAGCTGGTTCAACTCGCCTTGCGACGCCAGGTCCATCGCGCCCACGAGATTGACGACCCCGCCAAAACTGTCGCCGCCCACCTGCACGGTGCCGGCGCTGATGGTCTTCAATTCCGCTTCGCTCAAACCCAGGCTGCCGGCATTGTCCGCCGCGACCGTGCCCAGGGTGATGGCGCCCACGCTGGAACGGCGGTTCAGGCTGACGGTGCCACCCGCCGTGGCCGCTATCGATTGCGCGCCGCCGCCCAGGTTCATATTGTCGGCAACCAGATTGACCGCGCCGGCGGACAAGCCGCCGCCACTGGCGAGCGACAGCAAGCCGCCGGCCGTGGCGGTGAGACTGCTGCCGTCCTGGCGCAGCGCCAGCGTGTTCGAGACGAGCACATTGGCGCCGCTTTCGAGCACCAGGTTTTTCACGCCGCCGTCCGCCGCGACCGTTGCCAAGTCGATCGCCTGCTCCACCGTCAGGTCGCCGCCTGCAGCGCTGCCGATATGCACGCTGCCGGCGGCGATGCGGTTCAGTTCGGCGTTTGTCAGGCGCAGGCCGCTACCGGGCTTGTCACCCAGCGCGATCTGCCGTCCCGCGCTGAACGCTTGCAGGGTCACCCCGGCATTGCCGGCGGCGCCGCCAACATTGATGGCGCCGTTGATGCTGATGTTGTCCGCCTCCAGCAGCACCGTCTGACCGGTGACGCCACTGCCCAGCAGCTGATCGCCGCTGCCCGTCAGGTCGATGGATCCACCGGCGACATTCGCGCGCAAGGTCAAATTGCCGTTGCCGACATTGACGGAGCCGACGCCGAAAGTGACGCCGGCGCCCGACAACCGTACGTCGCCATTGCCGCTGCCGAGCGCCGCGTTCAGATTCACATTCGAGCCGGCGCCATAGGCCATGCCAGCGGCCGCATCATTGGCCGACAGCGTGATATGGCCGCCATTGGTGGTGATGGGCGCATTGACATTGATGATCTCGCCCGCCTGCGCCGTCAAGCCCACGCCTTGCTGCGCGATGTTGATGGCGCTGTTGAAATTGATGCGGTGCAGGGCCTGCAGCGTGACGTTGCTGCTGGCGCCGGAAATGAGGTCGGCGCCGATGCTGGCGTTGCCGGTGGCCGGAGAGTCGGCGAATTGATCGAAGGAACTCAACTGGCCGCCCGAACCGGCGACCACGGTGATATCGTAAGGATCGAGCAGCCAGTTGCCGCGCTTGCCATGCGCCGCGCTGGTATTGACGCGGATGCCATCGACGGCCAGGTAATGGCCGGATGTTTCCACGAAGCCCCCGTCGCCGCCCTGCGCGCCGCCGCGCGCGGAAATGCTGCCGTGTACCTGGGCCGATTCATTGCCCCAGGCGATGACCTTGCCGCCGTTGCCGCCATGGATGGCATCGGCATTGACGCTGGCGTCCTTGCCGACGAGCACCTGCCGCGCATTCTGCACGGCCGCGTTCTTGCCCTGGTAGTCGCCGCCCAGCAAGACCGTGCCGCCGCCCGTGGCGCCGCTGGCGTCGATTGCCGCATTGCCCAGCAAACCCACTTGCTCGCCCAGCACCTGGATGTCTCCCCCCTTGCCCACCGCGCCAGTGGCGCTGGTGACGCTGCCCGCCTCGAGCAACGCCTTGCCGCTGGCCTTGAGCACGATCCGGCCATTCTCGCCGACGACGGCGCTGTTGGCGTTGAGCACGCCGCGCTGGCTGACCAGCGCGCCGGCCATGCCGATGCTGCCGCCCTGGGCGATGATCTGGCCCAGGTTCAGGGCCTGGTCCGCTGGTGCCGAGACCAGCACGCGCAATTGCGGATTGCCGGGGTCGGCCAACTGCACGCTGCGTCCGGCTGCCAGGGTCACTTCGCCATTTGGCGCCGTGATGATGCCCGTGTTTTCCACGTTCGGCGCGATCAGCAGCACTTGCCCGCCCTTGCCCGCCTGGATCAGGCCCGCATTGCTGACACCGCCGGCCACGCCGCCGGCCGTGAACTGGCGCTTGCCGGCCAGGAAATCCTCGTTCGTCATGCCCAGGCTGGACGCCACCAGCCCGTTCACGTCCACTTTCGCGCCCTGGCCAAAGACGATGCCGTTCGGGTTGATCAGGAAGACCTTGCCGTTCGATTCGAGCGCGCCCAGGATCTTGCTGGGGTCTTGTCCCGTGATGCGGTTGAGTACGGCGCTATTGCCGTTCTGCTGGATGAAACGCGTGATTTCGCCCGCATGGATGGAAAAGCTCTGCCAGTTGATGATGGTGTTGGGCGTGTTCGTGATCGAGAAGATGTTGCCCTGCTGGTTGAACGTCGCTTGTCCGTTGACTACCTGCGGCAAGGCGGGGTTGGCCTGCGCCGCGCCGAAACAGCCGGCCAGCAGCAGCGCCAGCGCCGTGCGGCGCAGGGGCAGCGCAAAGGGTGACGAAAAGGATGGCGTCAGGATGAAAACGGAAGCGTGCTGGACATGGTTGTGCATGGTGTTCATCCTGATACTAGTAGGCCAAGGCGAGGCGGAAATGCAGGCGGTTGGCGCCCCGCTGTCCCGTGTCGCCGCCATTGACGACATGAGCGTAATCGAGTTGCAGATTGGCATAGCGGCTCAGCAATAAACGCAGGCCGAGGCCGCCGCTGCTGATGCCTTGCGACGCGCTTTCGCCGGGCAGCCCATGGTTGCGGCGCAGCCATGCCGTGTCATAGAACGCCAGTGCGCGGCATTGGTAGCCGAGTGCCTGGCCGCACCAGTTCGGCGTATACAGTTCCAGGTTCAGGTTGACGCCCGAATCATTCGATACCTCGCGCTCGGCAAAGCCGCGCACGGACGCAGCGCCACCGGCGCCGAACTGCTCGCCAGGCACCAAGGCATCGGGCGTGACTTGCGCGTTGACGAGCGCGCGCCATTGCCAGTCGCCGGCCAGCACGCGCCCCGAGCTGGCGCTCAGGCGCAGGGTGTTGTAGGCCGCCTTGGCATGCGCGCGCACGCGGTCGAAATCGGCTTGCGCGCCATGCTTGCCACCAGGGATATTGTGCGCGAAGGTGACCGCCACGCTGGTCTCGCCCGTGGGCAAGGTCCAGTTGCCGATGTAGCTGACGCTGAGCGGATGCACGGTGACGTCGGCGCCCAGCTCCATGCCGAACAGCTGCACGCTGTTGCGGTAAGCCTTGTAATCGACGCCGTACACGAGCTTGGGTTCGAAATCGCCGCTGCGGGCAAAGTTCTGGTTGTAGCGGATGCCGGCCATGCTGCCCTGGCCGCTGACGGCCAGGTCGAAGATGCCGGCCGAGACGCTGCCCGAATCGACGTTCGAATAGCTGGCAAAAAAGTCCATCGAGTCGCCCAGCGCATACAGCGGCAGGTGGTAGCCGGCGCCATACACGCCCACCTTGTCCGGCTTTTCCAGGCTGCTCGTGTATTGCAGGCTGGCGACATGGTCGCGGCCGAACAGGTTGGCATGCTGCAGCACCACGCCCACGTGCGTCTTGCCCGTTTGCGCATTGCCCGTATTGTCGACGTTGAGCATGGCTTTCCAGGGCTTTTCATCGGCCACCGTGACGATGGCGTCGATGGCGCCCGCCGGCTCGTCCGCTTGCAGGCGCACTTCGATCTTGCGCGCCGGGTTTTCATTGGCCAGCCTCAGGCTTTGCGACAGGGCCGGCACGTTCGGCGTCTCGCCTTCGCGCAGGGACGGCAGGGCGCGCCGCACGTTGGCCTCGTCGACATGCGCGTTGCCGCTGATGGCGAGCTTGCCCAGCGGCGTTTGCAGCACGCTCAGGCGCACCACGCCCCGTTCCAGTTCCTGCTCGGGCAATTGCACCTGCACGGCGCTGTAACCGCGCTCGCGGTAGGCCGCTTCCAGCGCCTCGACGGCGCGGGCGATGTCGGAAAAATCGCGCTGCGCGCCCGTGTAAGGTGCCAGCAAGGCTTGCACCTGCGCGGACGTGAGCAGGGTATTGCCCTGGACGTCGAAGCGGCGGATCTCGAAGCGCGGCACGCCGTCTTCCTGCATGGCAGGAGCAACTTCATCCATGGGAACGGCAGCGCCGGCGGCGCCGACGGCAAACAGCAGCGCGGAACCCGCAAGCAGGTGCACCAAACGATATGTCATGTGAAGGATTTCTTGTGTAACAGGACAAGCGCGCGGCCCGCAGGCGCCAGCATGTCCGGCAATGGATTGAAGACAAATTTTAGACGGCTTTTAGTTTCCAGTCAGAAATTTCTAACATTTCTCCCTGATTTTTATCGCAGCGCAACAAACCGTGCGCCGGCGAGGGTGAAAAATGCCGCCATCGCTTGCATTTTCGGGCGCGATGGCGGGCTATTTGCTGTGCAATGCTGTCACGCCATCCCAGTCGGCAGGCGGCGGCGCGTTGCGGTACTGCTCCAGGCGCGCCGCGTACAGCCGGTACAGGCCGTCATCGGGAAAGTCCGCCTGCAAGCGGACCAGCTGCGCACCAGCCTGCTCCCAGTCGCGCGCGCGCAGACTGGCCAGCACCGCATGCCAGCGTTCCAGCTGCGCCAGCTCCGCTTTGCCGGCGTCGGCCAGCAGGCCGCGCGGCTCGAAGATGGCCACCGCTTCCTGCTTGCCCAGCACGCGTATGCGATCGAGCTCGCGGTACAGGAAATCCGGGGCGGCGGCGCGCGTGACCTCGCCCACCACGATGCCCACGCCATACAGCTTGCTGGCGCCTTCCAGGCGCGCGGCCAGGTTGACGCTGTCGCCCATCACGGTATAGGCGCGGCGGATGCGCGAGCCCATGTCGCCCACATGCATGGATCCCGTATTGATGCCGATGCCGATGCGCAGCGCCGGCCAGCCGCGCGCACAAAACTGCCGGTTCAGCCGCGCCGCGCTGCCCTGCATCAGCAAGGCGCTGGCCACGGCCCGGCTGGCATGATCGCCAAAGGCGACGGGCGCGCCCCAGAACGCCATCACGGCGTCGCCGATGTATTTGTCCAGGGTGCCGCCATGGCTGTCGCGGATATCTTCCGACATGGCCGTCAGGTACTCATTGATGTATTCGCGCAGCGCGGCCGGCGCCAGCTGCTCGGAAATGGCCGTGAAACCGCGCACGTCGGCAAACAGCACAGTCAGTTCGCGGTTCTCGCCCTCCATGGTGTAGCGCTGCGGATCGTCGGCCATCTCGGCCACCAGCTCGGGCGCCACATATTCGCCGAAGCGCGCCACCAGCGCGCGTCCCTTGCGCACCTCGAAAAAATAGCCCCACGCCAGGTTGGCGATGAACAGTGCAAGGATCAGCAGCAGCAGCACGGCGCCGCCCAGCACCAGGTCGTGCGCTGCATACAGGTACAGGTTGATGCCGATGGCCGCCGCCAGCGCGCCCACGGTGGCCAGCATCACGCCGGCCGGCGGCAGCACTGCCAGGGCGCCCGCCAGCAGCAGGCCACACAGCACGATCTGCACCAGTTCCAATGCCAGCGCATAGTCGGGCCGCGCCTTGAAGCGCCCATCGAGCATGGACTTGATCAGGTTGGCGTGCACCTCCACCCCCGGATACTCGGCATTCACGGGCGTGGCGCGGATATCGTTCAAGCCGGGCGCCGTGGTGCCCACCAGCACTATGGCGCCCTTCAGCAGCGCGGGCGGCACCGTGCCGGCCAGCACGTCGGACGCCGAGACGTAGCGGAAGGCGCCGCCATCGGGGCCGCCCGTGCCGCGGTACTGCACCGTGGTCGTCAAGGCTTCGCCCACGGGGATCGCCATCGCGCCGCGCGGGGTGAACAGCATGAGGTGTTCGAGTCCGCCGTTGGCCAGCTCGCGCGCCGACAGGGTGTCGGCCGTGCCCGTGAAGCGTGGGGCGATGGCGCGCGCCTGCAGGTAGACGGCGACGGTGGCCAGCGACAGCGAAGGATAGTAGCCGTCGCCGATGCGCTGCAACAGGGTCGAGGAACGCACCACGCCATCGGCATCGGTCAGGGCCGTGAAGATGCCGGCGCCTTGCGCGGCCGCCTGCAGGGGCGCGATATTGGCTTCGTAGCCGCGCGCCACGTAGGCCGTGACGCTGCGCCCGTTCAAATCGGCCACGGTGAAGGCCGGCTTGGGCAGCACGCCCTTCCTTTGCTGCTCCGAGACGCTGTAGCCGAGCACCACGGGCTGGCCGCGCATGGCCTCGGCAAACAGGCCGTCGTAATCCATGGCGGGGCGCAGTTTTTCCAGCTGCGCCGGCAAGCCGGCCACGCCCGCCAGTTCGCCATGCGCCAGGCCTTGCAGCACGGCGTAGCCGGAACTGGTGTCCGCTTCGGGAAACGCGATATCGAAGCCCAGCGCAGACACGCCGTAATGGCCGGTGAGCTGGCGTACCAGACGCGCCTGGATATCGCGGCTCCAGGGAAAACGGCCCACCCGGGCCAGGCTTTGCTCGTCGATGTCGACGATGACGATGCGGCGGTCGAGCTGCGGCTTTTCCGCGCGCATGCGCCAGTCGCCCAGCATGGCGTCCAGGCGCGCGATGTTGTCGTTGCCGGCCAGGCACAGCACGGCCGCCGCCAGCGTCAGCAGTATGCCCAGCAAGCAGCGCGCCCCATGCTTGCGCAAGGCCAGCGAGGACTTCAAGGGGTATAGCCTGGAATGGCCGCCTCGTCGACGGCATCGATCTGGCTCGGATGCATGTGCTTTTCAGCGAAGGTCAGATAGACTTTGCTGCGGATGAAGACGTCGAACAGCTCCGGGTCGATATGCCCGTTCAGGCTGAAATTGCCGAGGATGCGCAGGGATTCGGACAGCGACTTGCCCTTCTTGTAGGGCCGGTCGCGCGCCGTCAGGGCCTCGAAAATATCGGCGATGGCCATCAGCCGCGCCGGCACCGACATCTGCTCTTTCGTCAGCCCGCGCGGATAGCCCTTGCCATCCATGCGCTCGTGGTGGCCGCCCGCATACTCGGGCACCTTTTGCAGGTGCTTGGGCCACGGCAGCGCTTCGAGCATGCGGATCGACACGCTGATATGGTTGTTGACGATGGCCCGCTCGGCCGCCGTCAGGGTGCCGGCGCGGATGGTCAGGTTTTCCGTCTCGTCGGCGTCCAGAAAATCGCGCAGTTCGCCATCGGCCGCGCGCCAGCGGCGCCTGGCGATCTGCCGCACGCGCTCCTGGTCCGCCTGCGCCATGCTTTCGCCGCCGATGTTCACCGTGCGGATGAAGTCGCGCTCTTCGCGCAGCGCGGCCTGCTCCTGCGCCAGCGCGCGGGCAATGGCATCTTTCTGCTGCGGCTGCGCCGCCTGCTGGCGCAGGGCCGCGATCTCGGCGTCGCGCAGCAGCACTTCGTAGCGCGTATCGATCAGGGCGATGCGGTCAAAAATGGTTTCCAGCTTGGTCGCCTTGTCGACCACGTGCACGGGCGTGGTGATCTTGCCGCAATCGTGCAGCAGGCCGGCCAGCCACAGCTGCTTGCGCTCGTTGTCACTGAGCCTAAAATCGGCCAGCGGCCCGGTGTCCGTCGCATGCGCGGCGTCCGCCAGCAGCATCGTCAGCTCGGGCACGAACTGGCAGTGGCGCCCCGTGTACGGCGACTTTTCATCGATGCCGATATTGATCAGGGTAACCAGCGACTCAAGCAGCTCTTCCAGCTGCGAGATGAGCAGTTGATTCGTCAGCGCCACGCCCGCCTGCGCGGCCAGCGCCTCGATGAAGCGCTGGTCGGTGGAGGAAAAGGCGCGCACCTGCCCCGTTTCCCCATCCTTGGCATTGACCAGCTGCAGCACGCCGATCAAGTCGCCCTCGTGGTCGCTCATGGGCACCGTCAGGATCGATTGCGTGTGGTAGCCGTGGTGGCGGTCAAACTCGCGCATGCCGGAAAAATTGAAGCCCTCGTCGCGGTAGACGTCGGCGATATTCACACTGCGGCGCAGGTTCGCCGCATACGCGGCCACCGATGCCAGGTTCGGCTGGCCGGCAGCATCGAACAGGGGCACGCCAGGCAAGCCCATGTCCGCCCCCTGCGCGATGCCCAGGCTGTCGTTGACGCTGATGTCGAACGCCAGCTGGCGGCCCTCGGCCATGGGCCGGTACAGGGTGGCGCCATCGGCACCGCTCATGCTTTTTGCCAGCAGCACGATGCGCTGCAACAGCGCGCCGATATCGTGCCCCTCGCCGCCCAGGCCATGGCCCAGCGCGACACTGAGTTCGGTCAATTGCTCCAGTCTGTGGGCGATTTTCTCAGGGTGCAGCTGAGGCATGTTGGCGGCAATCAGGTAATGGGCAAGCAAAAAAGGGAAGTCGGCAAGCGCCAGTGTAACGGCCACCCTGCGCACTGTACATTACTTAGTTACAACAAAATGAAATAACTTTCCGTATCGCAACACGCATAAATGTTGCCGCCAATCTCATTAATTAGAATAGAATCAACAATAATTACACCGTAACAAGGTACTGAATGAAATTCACGTTCAGGGGCGTGCGCGGCTCCATCCCCTCTCCCGGCCCGCGCACGGCGCGCTATGGCGGCAACACCACGTGCATCGAAGTACGCACCGACAGCGATGGCCTGATCATTCTCGATGCGGGCAGCGGCATCTTCTCGCTGGCGCAGCAACTGCCGCCAGGCGAGCCTGTCGACGCGCACGTCTTCATCACGCACAGCCACTGGGACCACATCCACGGCCTGCCCATGTTTTCGCCCCTGTTCGTGGCCGGCAACCGCATGCGCCTGTACGGCGCCCACGATGCCGTCGCCGGACGCGGCATCGAGCACGTGATGGCGGTGCAACTGCAAAACAGCTATTTTCCCGTCAGCGAAGCGGCCATGGCGGCCTGCATCGAGTACCGCACCCTGGCGCCCGGCGAGGCCGTCGAGGTAGGCGGCGCGCAGGTGCGCGGCGCGGAAATGAACCACCCCGTCGTCAACCTCGGCTACCGCATCGACTGCGGCGGCGCCGCGCTGTTTTTCAGCGGCGACCATGAACCGTTCTACAACCTGCATCCGCCCGGCCATGCCGAGCACGCGGCCTGCGCGGCGCGCAATGCACAGCGCCAGGCCGGCATCGACGCACTGGTCGCCGGCGTCGACGCGCTGATCATGGATTGCTCGTACACGCGCGAGGAATATCCGGGCAAGCAGGGCTGGGGCCACGGCACCTTCGACGCCGCCTTCGACCTGGCCCTGCGCTGCGGCGCGCGGCGCCTGTACTGCACCCACCACGAACCGACCCGCAGCGACGAGCAGCTCGAAGCCGTGTTTGCCGACGTGATGGGCCGCTATGCGAGCCGCCTGGACGGCCTGCAGGTGTTCCTCGCCTACGAGGGGCTGACGGTGGACCTGGCCGGCGCATAAAAAAAAGGAACCTTGCGGTTCCTTTTTTTGAATGTGCCCAATTGGTGCAAGGCCCTCTGAAAACCGTAGCGAGCAAGCCCGATATCGGATTGAGTAGCGGAGCTGTACTTTAGTACAGTGAGCAACGGAGATTCGATAGGGGGTTGCGCAGTAGGTTTGCAGGGGCGCCTTACATGATGTGGTGGCCAATCCACCAGGCGACTGCGGCAACGAAGGCGGAAGCCGGAATCGTGAAGATCCAGGCCCAGACGATATTGCCCGCCACGCCCCAGCGCACGGCCGACATTTTTTGCGACGAGCCGACGCCGACGATGGCGCCCGTGATCGTGTGCGTGGTCGACACGGGAATGCCCAGCGCCGTCGAGACGAACAGGGTGATCGCGCCACCGGTTTCGGCGCAGAAGCCGCCCACCGGTTTGAGCTTGGTAATCTTCTGGCCCATGGTCTTGACGATGCGCCAGCCGCCGAACAGCGTACCGAAGCTGATGGCCGTGTAGCACGAGATGATGACCCACATCGGCGGCATGGCATCGGCCGCGCTCGAGTAGCCGGCGGCGATCAGCAGCATCCAGATGATGCCGATGGTTTTTTGCGCATCGTTGCCGCCGTGGCCCAGGCTGTAGGCGGCCGCCGATACCAGCTGCAAACGGCGGAACCACTTGTCGACCTTGCGCGGCGTCGAACGCACGAAAATCCACGACACGAGCAGCATCATGATCGAACCGAACACAAAGCCCAGCACGGGTGCGATGACGATGAAAGCCACGGTTTTCCACAGGCCGGCCGCGACCAGCGCGCCCGTGCCGGACTTGGCGACAGCGGCGCCCACCAGGCCGCCGATCAGCGCGTGCGAGGACGACGAGGGAATGCCGTAGTACCAGGTAAACAAATTCCAGAAGATGGCGCCCATCAGCGCGCCGAAGATCACGTACTGGTCGATCACCGCCGGGTCGATGGTGCCCTTGCCCACCGTGGCGGCCACGGTCAGCTGGTGGAACACGAAGATGGCGACGAAGTTGAACGTGGCGGCCATGGCAACCGCGGTCTGCGGTTTCAATACGCCCGTCGAGACCACCGTGGCGATCGCGTTGGCGGCATCATGGAAGCCGTTCATGAAGTCAAACAGCAGCGCGAGGACGATCAACAGGCCTAGCACGTAGATGCTGATTTGTATGGTCATTGTAGTTTCTTTTCTGATTCTGGTTCAGGACAGGCCCAACGCTTACGCGTTTTCGACGATGATGCCTTCGATAATATTGGACACATCTTCGCAACGGTCGGTCACGGTTTCCAGAATTTCGTAGATCGCTTTCAGCTTGATCAGGTTGCGCACGTCCGGCTCATCGCGGAACAGCTTGGACATGGCGGCGCGCATCACGTGGTCGGCGTCCGATTCCAGGCGGTCGATCTCTTCGCAGATGGCGACGATCTTGCGCGAGTTGTCCATGTTATGCAGCATGGCGACGGCGTCGCGCACTTTTTCGGTACAGGCCAGCACCAGTTCGGCCAGGCGCTTGGCTTCCGGCGTGACGGCTTTCAGATCGTACAGCGAAACGGTTTGCGCCGCATCTTCCAGCAGGTCGAGGATGTCGTCCTGGCGCGTGATCAGCTGATGGATGTCGTCGCGGTCGATCGGCGTGATGAAGGTCTTGTGCAGCATTTCCACGGTGGCGTAGGTGACTTTGTCCGCCTGTTTCTCGATGCTTTCGATCGCATGCACGCGGTTTTCCAGGTCGTCGAAATTGGTCATCAGGCCGAGCATCTCTTTGGCGCCCTTGACGCACAGTTCCGCGTGCTGGTTAAACAATTCAAAAAACTTGCCCTCAGTGGGCATCAAGCGTCCAAACATGTCATTCTCCGTTAAGCATTGAGTCGTGTTATTTACTACAGAAAGCCGCCCCTTTTGATGAAGGGGCGGCCAATGGAATATCAGTGCTGCTGTGTTAGTCGCCTTGGTAAAGCGCCAGGCCACCACTGTAATTGCCAAATTTGGTGTACTGCCCCATGAAGGTGAGGCGGATGCTGCCGATTGGACCGTTACGTTGTTTACCGATGATGATTTCGGCCGTTCCCTTGTCTGGCGAGTCGGGGTTATACACCTCGTCGCGGTAAATGAACAGGATCACGTCGGCATCCTGCTCAATAGCGCCCGATTCGCGCAAGTCGGACATGACAGGACGTTTGTTCGGGCGTTGCTCCAGCGAGCGGTTCAGCTGGGACAGCGCGATCACGGGGCAGCCGAGTTCTTTCGCCAGGCCTTTCAAGCCCCGCGAAATCTCGGAAATCTCCGTGGCGCGGTTGTCGCCCGGCGTATTGGCCGACATCAGCTGCAAGTAATCGACGATGATCAGGCCCAGCTTGCCGCATTGACGCGACAGGCGGCGCGAGCGGGCGCGCAATTCGATCGAGTTGAGCGCCGGCGTTTCATCGATGTACAACTGCGCGTCGTTCATCTTCTGGATCGCATTCGTCAGGCGCGGCCAGTCCTCGTCGTTCAGGCGGCCCGTGCGCAGGCGGTGCTGGTCCAGCTGTCCGACGGAGCCGAGCATACGCATGGCCAGTTGGGCGCCGCCCATCTCCATCGAGAACACGGCCACGGGCAAGCCGCTGTCGATGGCCACGTTTTCGCCGATGTTGACGGAAAACGCCGTCTTGCCCATCGACGGACGGCCCGCCACGATCACCAGGTCGCCCGGCTGCAGACCGGAGGTCATGCGGTCGAGGTCGATGAAACCGGTGGGCACGCCCGTGATTTCACTCTGGTTGTCGCGGCTGTACAGTTCGTCGATGCGCTCGACCACTTGCGTCAGCAGGGGCTGGATGGCGGTCCAGCCCTGGGCGCCGCGCGCGCCTTCTTCGGCGATGGCGAAAATCTTCGATTCGGCCTCGTCAAGCATCTGCTTGACTTCCTTGCCTTGCGGGCTGAAGGCCGTGCCGGAGATATCGTCGGCGACGGTGATGAGCTTGCGCAGCACGCCGCGGTCGCGCACGATCTCGGCGTAGCGCCGGATGTTCGCGGCCGATGGCGTGTTTTGCGCCATGGCGTTCAGGTAAGCGAGTCCGCCCACATCATCGGCCTTGCCGAGCTGGGTCAGGGTTTCAAAAACAGTAATGACATCGGCTGGCTTGGAAGCGTTAACCATCTTGACGATTTGCTCGAAGATGATGCGATGGTCATAGCGATAGAAATCCTCCGCATGCATGAAGTCGGCGATGCGGTCATACGCGGCATTGTCGCGCAGCAGACCACCAATGACGGATTGTTCTGCTTCGATCGAATGCGGCGGAATACGGAGGGAATCCAGTTGCGGATCAGAGGGGGCGTTCATGGCGCGAATTATACCCGCTTCGGCGTGCTGGCAAAAATAAAGGGCTGAAATTGAGCGAAAAAAAGGCCACAAAAAAGCCGGGCGAACCCGGCTTTTCATAGTGCGGCAACGCTTGCGGGCCAGGCCCGCAGACGATTACGCGTTCGCGTCTGGTACGACAGCGATAACAACTTCCACGACCACGTCGGTGTGCAGAGCAACCGAAACGTTGTGCTCGCCAACGATCTTCAGCGGGCCGGTAGGCATGCGGATTTGTGCTTTTTCAACAGCAAAACCTTGCTTGGTCAGCGCTTCAGCGATGTCGAAGTTGGTGACGGAACCGAACAGACGGCCATCAACACCAGCTTTTTGAGCAACTTGAACGGTCAGGCCGCTCAGTTTTTCGCCCTGGGCTTGCGATGCGGCCAGTTTGGCGGCAGCAGCTTTTTCCAGTTCGGCGCGCTTGACTTCGAATTCAGCCACAGCGGTTGCCGTAGCACGACGTGCCAGGCGTTGCGGGATCAGGAAGTTACGTGCGTAACCGTCTTTGACTTTGACGACTTCGCCGAGGTTACCGACGTTAACAACTTTTTCTAACAGAATGATTTGCATAGTTCTTCTCCAGGAATATCTGACCGATTAAGCGTGGTGCAGATCGGTGTATGGCAGCAGCGCGAGGAAGCGAGCGCGCTTGATTGCGGTGTCAACTTGGCGCTGGTAGTGCGCTTTGGTACCGGTCAGGCGTGCTGGCATGATCTTGCCGTTTTCTTGGACGAAGTCTTTCAGCGTGTCGACGTCTTTGTAGTCGACTTGCTCAACGTGAGCTGCGGTGAAGCGGCAGAACTTCTTGCGTTTGAACAACGGGTTTTGCTGTTTGCGTTTTTCTTTAAGCTTGAGCTTATTTTTGTCGAACTTTTTACCGAATGCCATGTCAGGCTCCTGTATCTAAAATGCGCTAGTCAGAATTGACTGCACTAAAATCAATGATGTGAAACACCAAACTCTTGCTGTTGCGGCTCTTCCTGGCCAGGAAACCCGTGAACTGATATACCCCGCCCAAGCTTGCCTGACTGAACCTGCCTGAAATTTCGCCAGCGGCTAGCGCGGCAACATCAAACTCGGTCAAACGGGCAATCCCTGCTTCCATCTGCTGCGAACTGTGTTGCAATACTGCATTCACAATCGGCAGCCCTGCCGGGGTATAGCGCAATATTTCGCGCTCGGCAATGATGGCGGTTACTTGTAGCTGGTTCAGCGCACGATCCTGGTCAAGAATTAAGCTGCTGCTGCGGCTGGAGCGGCTGCTGGTGCTTCGGTGCGGTGGCTTTTGGCCGCGTCTTCGCGTTGTACCGATTTCATCATCGGCGAAGGAGCTGTTTCAGCTTTCTTCATTTTAACGGTCAGGTGACGCAACACGGCATCATTGAATTTGAATGCTGTTTCCAACTCGACCAGGGTCTCGTTGTCGCATTCGATGTTCAGGCAGATGTAGTGTGCTTTAGGCAGCTTTTGGATCGAGTAAGCCATTTGACGGCGGCCCCAATCTTCCACGCGGTGAACCGAACCGCCGCGGGTGGTTACGCTGGCTTTGTAGCGTTCGATCATCGCGGGCACTTGCTCGCTTTGGTCCGGATGGACGATAAAGACTATTTCATAATGACGCATGCAAACTCCTTCAGGTCGGATTGATAATCGCCCACCCCGGCGTCAAGACGGGTGTGGGAAGGTCAGCCGAAGATTATAACCGCCTTTTGCAAACGTTTCAATCATTCCTTCCACCAGCGCCCGAAAAGCCCGCGCGCCACCGTGCTTTCCGCCCCTGGACAAGTATTTCTTGCGAAATTCGCCTAAAACACGGAAATCCCCTTGCATAGTGGGCGATACTGTACAAAAATACAGACTGTTCATATAGACAGCATTTTAGTATGCACCCACCGCTCATGATCAAGCTGACAGCACGACAAGAACAAATCCTGAACCTGATCAAGGACGCGATTGAAAACACGGGCTTTCCTCCCACCCGTGCCGAAATCGCCAATGAACTGGGTTTCAAATCGGCCAATGCGGCCGAAGAGCATTTGCAGGCCCTGGCCCGCAAGGGCGCGATCGAGATTTCTCCCGGCACCTCGCGCGGCATCCGCCTGATCGGCGCGGCCGCTGAAGCCCTGCCATCGAAAGTGCCGGCAGCGCTGCTGATGTCGCTGCCCCTGATCGGCCGGGTGGCGGCAGGCTCGCCCATTCTGGCACAGGAAAACCTGGAAGCGAGCTACAACGTGGACCCCGCCCTGTTTTCTGCCAAGCCCGACTTCCTGCTGAAGGTGCGCGGCTGGTCCATGCGCGACGCCGGCATCATGGATGGCGATTTACTGGCCGTCAAGAAGGTCGATAGCGCCAAGAATGGCCAGATCGTCGTCGCCCGCATCGGCGACGAAGTCACCGTCAAGCGCTACAAGAAAACGGGTTCCGTCATCGAATTGCTGCCGGAAAACCCCGACTTCAAGGTCATTACCGTATCGCCGGAAGATGAATTCGCCCTGGAAGGTTTGGCGGTAGGCTTGATGCGCAGCTGGCATTGAACCTCCGCATGTAAAAAGGGCCGCAACAGCATGACTGTTGCGGCCCTTTTTTATTGCCCAGGCGTTTTATGCGTCCAGGGCGCTACGGAAATCCTCGAGCAAGTCCGCCTCATCCTCGATACCGACGGACACGCGGATCAGGGATTCGGCGATGCCCATGCTGGCGCGGCGCTCGGCGCCCATCTCGTAAAAGATCGTGTGGGCGACGGGAATGACCAGGGTGCGCGTGTCGCCGAGATTGCTCGCTGGAATGGCAAGATTGAGACGATTGAGGAAATCGAAGCAATCGATGCCATCCTTCAGCTCAAAGCTGAACAGCGAGCCATAGCTGCGGAACAAATCCGTCGCCAGCGCGTGCTGCGGATGCGCGGCCAGGCCCGGGTAATGCACGGCCGCTACCCGCGGGTCGGCAGCCAGCATGGTGGCCAGCGCCAGGGCGTTCGAGCAGGTGCGGTCCATGCGCAAGGCCATGGTTTCCGCGCCGACGGCGATATGGTGCGCCGCTTCCGGCCCCAGGGATGCGCCGAAATCGCGCAAGGCCTTGGCGCGGATTTGCGCGATGCCCCACTGCGCCGGCGCCGCCTTCTTGTAATTGTCGAAAATGTTCGGATACTGCGTCCAGTCGAACACGCCCGTGTCCGTCAAGCTGCCGCCCAGGGCATTGCCGTGGCCGCCGATGGATTTTGTCAGCGCATTGACCACCAGGCCCGCGCCCACGGCTTTCGGGCGGAACAGGTAGGGCGTCGTCATCGTATTGTCGACGATGTACAAAATGCCGCGTTCCTTGCACAACGCGCCGATCTTCGCCAGATCGGCGATCTGCGTGCGCGGATTGGCGATGGTTTCCACAAACACGATGCGCGTTTGCGGCGTGATGGCGGCGGCCACGTTGGCCACGTCCGTGGCGTCGACGAACGACACGCCGATGCCCTGCCCCGTCACCGTTTGCCACAGGCTGTTGGTGTTGCCAAACAAAAAGGCCGACGACACGACATGATCGCCCGCGCGCAAGAGCGCCTGCACCACGGCGCCGATGGCGCCCATGCCGGTGGCGAAGCACAGCGTGGCGACGCCGTCTTCCATCTTGTTGACCTTGTCTTCCAGCGCGGAAACGGTCGGATTGCCCTGGCGGCCGTAGCGGAAGCCGGGCTCCTTGCCCTGGAATACGGAAGCGAGCTGGCGCGCATCGCCGTAGCCGAAGGCAACGGAAGTATGCACGGGCTTGTGCAGGGAACCGTGCTCGATGCCCTTGCGGCGGTCGTTATGCAGGATGGTGGTGGTAAAGCCGTAGTTTTTTTTATCGTTCATGATCGCGGAGCAAAAAAAGCCCGGCGCTAGCCGGGCAAGATAATTACGCTTCTGTTGTCGCCAGGTTCAGGTTCAGCTGGGAACGCGGCGTATCTTCGGGCGCTGCCGCCTTCGGATGATGGCGCGCATATTCCAGGCGGTCCAGGTATTCCTGCGACACGTCGCCCGTCACGTACACGCCATCGAAGCACGACGCTTCGAAGTTGGTCAGGGCCGGGTTGACGTCGGCGATGGCCTGCTTGAGCGCGCCGATGTCCTGGTACACTAGGTAGTCGGCCGTGATTTCGCGGCACACTTCTTCCGTCGTGCGGCCATAGGCGATCAGTTCGTCGCGCGTCGGCATGTCGATGCCGTACACGTTCGGGTAGATCACCGGCGGCGCAGCCGAGGCGAAGATGACTTTCGTCGCGCCCGCTTCGCGCGCCATCTGCACGATTTCACGGCTGGTGGTGCCGCGCACGATGGAATCGTCGACCAGCAGCACGACCTTGTCCTTGAATTCGGACGGGATCGCGTTGAGCTTCTGGCGCACGGATTTCTTGCGCGCCGCCTGGCCCGGCATGATGAAGGTACGGCCGATATAGCGGTTCTTGATGAAGCCTTCGCGGTACTCGATGTTCAGCGCCATGGCCAGCTGGATGGCGGCCGGACGCGAGGAATCGGGAATCGGCATGACCACGTCGATATGCACGCCTGGCAATTCGGCGCGGATCTTCTCGGCCAGGTACTCGCCCATTTTCAGGCGCGTGGCGTACACGGAGGCACCGTCGATGACGGAGTCGGGACGGGCCAGGTAGACGAATTCGAACACGCACGGGTTCAGGCTGGCATTGTCGGCGCATTGGGCGCTGTGCAATTGCTTGTCAGCATCGATGAAGACGGCTTCGCCGGGGCCGATGTCGCGCACGAAGCGGAAGCCCATGCCTTCCAGGGCCACGGATTCGGAAGCGATCAGGTATTCCGGACCTTGCTCCGTTTCATTGATGCCCAGGCACAGCGGGCGGATGCCGTGCGGATCGCGGAAGGCCAGCAAGCCCACGCCGGCGATTTGCGCCACGGCGGCGTAACCACCCTTGACGCGGCGGTTCAGCACGGTAACGGCCTTGAAGATGGCTTCCGGGTCCAGGTTCAGGCCCGTCGTCGCTTCTTGGATTTCATGCGCCAGCACGTTGAGCAGCACTTCCGAATCGGAATCGGTATTGATGTGGCGGCGGTCATTCTTGAACATTTCCAGCTTCAACTGTTCCCAGTTGGTCAGGTTGCCATTGTGCGCCAGGGTGATGCCGAACGGCGCATTCACATAGAACGGTTGTGCTTCCTCTTCGCTCGACGAACCGGCCGTCGGGTAGCGGCAATGGCCGATGCCCGTCGTGCCTTGCAGCGAACGCATGTTGCGCGTACGGAAGACGTCACGCACGAGGCCATTGGCTTTGTGCATGGAAAACATACTGCTGTGATTGGTCGCAATCCCTGCCGCGTCCTGACCGCGATGTTGCAGGAGCAACAATGCATCATAGAGCAATTGATTGACAGGTTGATGGGAAACGACGCCGACGATGCCACACATGGTGTGCTCCTAAACTGTGCTACTGATTTTAAAAAAAATTCAAAATTTCACATGCTGCGCGTAAGCGGCAGGCAGATAAGGCTTGATGGCGCGCGCGCCCTGCTCCGCGAGCGGGCTGAGCTGCGCGTTTTTCCAGAATGGCTGCTGCGGTATGGACGTCATGCCACACAAGATGACGGCGGTCAGCACGATCACAAGGCCCCGCGCCACGCCAAACAGGCTGCCCAGGGTGCGGTCGGCCAGGCTCAGGCCCGTCACCTTGACGAGCGCGTCGACCGTCATGGACAGCAATCCCATCAAAATGCGTACGCCGATGAACAGCACCACGAAAGCCAGCAACAAACGGATGGCTTCGCCCGGCACGGCTTCCGGCAGGAATTTCGCCAGCGTGGCGCCATAGGCGTTGGCAATGACGAAAGCCACGATCCAGCTGACCAATGACAGTATTTCCTTGACCAGGCCACGCATCATGCTGATCAGCACGGACGTCACCAGCACGAACAGCACCAGGTAATCGAAGATCGTCACGCGCGCTCAGTGCAACATCACGCCGGTACCAGGCTGCCGCCCAGGCCCAGCTTTTGCAGCTTGGCGCGGGTCTTTTCGGCGTCTTCGCGGCTGCCGAACGGGCCCACGCGCACGCGGATGCGCTCGCCCGCCGGGCTGGAGACTTTTTGCGTGTACGACTTGATGCCCGCTTCGCGCAGCTTGTCCTGCAATTCGTCGACCTTGTCCTGCGTCGCCAAGGCCGCCACCTGCACCACGAACTTGCCGCTGCCGGCGTCGTGCGCCTTGTCTTGTACTTTCTCTTGCGGCTTGCCTTCCAGGATAGCCAGCGCGCGCGCGGCATCGTCGGCCGATTGCGCCGGCTTGGCAGGCTTAGTCTCGGGCTTCGCTTCCGGTTTCACCTCATGCTTGGGCTCGGGCTTGGGCTCGTGTTTCGGCTCAGGCTTGGGTTCGTGCTTCGCTTCCGGTTTCGGCTCCACCTTGACCGGCTTGGGCTCAGGCTTGGGCTCAGGTTTCGGTTCCACATAGGTCGGCTTGACCGTTGCAGGCTGCACGGCGGCCAGCACGGGCGCCGGTGTGGGCGTAGGCTTGGCTGCAGGCGGCAGCGGCGCATCGACGATTTCCTCGGACTGGTCCAGGCCATTCGCTGCGGCCTGGGCCGGAACGGCCGGCACGGGCGCCGGTGCAGGTGCGGCGGCCTTTTCCTTCGACGGAATGTCGATGGCGATATCGTTGAAGGGCGCCTTCGGCTCGGAATCGAGCAGCATTGGCAAGCCGACAGCTACGCCCAGGGCCAGGGCAATCGCCCCGACCAGGCGGCGGCGTGCGCGCTTCTTTTCAGGCAAGACCGGATCCGGCGCTTCCTTGCCGCCACGGCGCGATCCGCCGCCACCGGAGGTGTTGGCTGCGCGCTTGCGGGTCGGCGACTGTGCTTCGCCAGGGACATAAAAGCCGCTGTCTTCGCCAGAGGATTCTTGCTTGTTTTTAAACAGTTTCGAGAACAAGCCCATGCGTGATTTTCAGTCGAGTGCGTTTCAGTGAAGTGAGGATTTTCGGGCCTTCATCACGCCGGCAACGGTGAGGAAAGAACCAAAGACCACAATTCTATCATTCTCACCGGCCCGGCTCATTGCATTTGCAAAAGCTTGTGCCGGATCATCGAAAATAGACACAGTATGTTCGCTGCTGTCGGGCTTGTCTTCGAGCATGATCTGCACCTTGGCGGCCAGTTCGGAGGCCGTGGCCGCGCGCGGTGAAGGCAGGCCCGTCAGGCACCAGTGGTCGACGTGCTCGCTCATCGCGGCCAGTACGCCATCGATATCCTTGTCCAGCATGGAGCCGAACACGGCATACGTGTACGGGTGGAAACCCATATTGCCCAGGTTCTGGTTCAGCGCCGAGGCTGCATGGGGGTTGTGCGCCACGTCGAGGATCACGCTGGGGCGGCCAGGCAAGACCTGGAAGCGGCCCGGCAGTTCCACCGTCACGAGGCCGGTGCGCACTTCCTGCGCGCCCACGGGCAGTTTCAGCTTCAGCACTTCCAGCGCGGCCAGCACGGCCGTCGCATTGAGGATCTGGTTGGCGCCGCGCAAGCTCGGGTAAGCGAGCGAATTGCGGCGCTGCTCGCGCCCGCCATAGTTCCACTGCTGCTTGTCGCCCGAATAATTGAAATCGCGGCCCATCAGCCACAGGTCCGCGCCGATGGCTTCCGCGTGGTCGATCAGCGACTGCGGCGGCACGGGGTCGCTGCAAATGGCCGCCTTGCCCGGACGGAAGATACCCGCCTTTTCAAAGCCGATCGCTTCGCGCGTGTCGCCCAGGTAATCCGTGTGGTCGATATCGACGCTGGTGACGATAGCCACGTCGGCGTCGATCACGTTGACGGCGTCGAGGCGCCCGCCCAGGCCCACTTCGAGGATGGCCACGTCCAGCTTGGCCTGCGACAGCAGGTGCAGGATCGCCAGGGTGGTGAATTCGAAATACGTCAGCGGCGTGTCGCCACGCACGGCTTCGACGGCATTGAAGCTGGCGACAAGCTGTTCATCGCTGGCCATCTCGCCCAGCACGCGGGCGCGCTCGTTAAAATCAAGAAAGTGCGGCTTGATGTAGAGCCCCACTTTGTAGCCGGCACGCAACAACACGGATTCCAGCATGGCGCAGGTGGACCCCTTGCCATTCGTGCCTGCCACCATGATCACGGGGCAAGTAAACGCCAGCTGCATGCGCGCCTTGACGGCTTGCACGCGGTCCAGGCCCATGTTGATCTGGGTTTCCGAATGGCGGGTTTCCAGCAGGGCTAGCCAGTCCGGCAAGGTGGTGGGGAGGTTTTGCATGGGAGACTTCTTGAAAAGAGTGCGCGAGGCGGAAAAGACATGAGACCCAAACCGAAGACTGGGGTCGGACCCTGAGGGTCCGACCCCGGCAGTTCAGGTTTTGGGGTAAATCAAATTACGCAAGTACTTCGACAGCCTGGTTTTGCAACAAGGCCAGCAGGCGGGCGATTTCTTCGCGCATCTTGCGGCGGTCGACGATCATGTCGACGGCGCCCTTGGTGACGAGGAACTCGGCGCGCTGGAAGCCTTCCGGCAGTTTTTCACGCACGGTGTTTTCAATCACGCGCGGACCGGCAAAGCCGATCAGCGCTTTCGGTTCAGCGATGACCACGTCGCCCATGAAGGCGAACGAAGCGGACACGCCACCCATGGTCGGGTCGGTCAGCACGCTGATGAATGGCAATTTCTTTTCCGACAGCTTGGTCAGCATGGCCGTGGTTTTCGCCATCTGCATCAGGGACAGCAAGCCTTCCTGCATGCGCGCGCCACCGGTGGCGGTGATGCAAATGAACGGCACTTTCTGTTCCAGCGCGATCTGCGCGCCGCGCACGAAGCGCTCGCCCACGACGGAGCCCATGGAGCCGCCCATGAATTCGAATTCGAAGCACGCCACGACAACCGGCAGGCTCATGATGGCGCCGCCCATGACGACCATCGCATCCGTCTCGCCCGTCGCTTCCATGGCGGACTTCAGGCGGTCCGGGTATTTCTTGCTGTCCTTGAATTTCAAGGTATCGACGGGCAGGATTTCCTGGCCGATTTCATAGCGGCCGCCCGCGTCGAGCAGGCTGTCGAGGCGTTCACGCGCGCGGATGCGCATGTGGTGGTCGCATTTCGGGCACACGTGCAAATTCGACTCCAGGTCCGTACGGTACAGCACGGCTTCGCACGACGGGCACTTGACCCACAGGCCTTCCGGCATGGTCTTGCGCGCGGCGGCATCAGAACGCTGGATGCGCGGTGGCAGCAGTTTTTCCAACCAACTCATATTTTCTCCTTGGGCCCTTGTAGGGGTAGCGTCGGTGGACGCCCCCGGCAGACGGTAAACGGCGACGCCCCGCAGGGCGCCACCAAAAATTTTATCTATTGCACAATAACAGGCAAATCAGTGGCCGAAGTGTAGCCGTTTATCGCCGGGCTGTCGAACTTTGCCGCCACCCGAGCTTGCGTAAACAACAAGCTTGCTCAGGCGTCCAGTGCGGCGCGGATGCTTGCCGTAAAGCTGCGCACGGCGTCGACGGCGCCACCTTCCGGGGCATTTTCAATCTCCTGGATGATGCGGCTGCCGATCACGACGGCATCGGCCACCTTGGCAACGGCCTTGGCCGTGGCGCCATCGCGGATGCCGAAGCCCACGCCGACAGGTAATTTTACATGCTGGCGGATGGCCGCGAGGCGCTCTGCCACCTGTTCCGTATCAATGTTGCCGGCGCCCGTGACGCCTTTCAGCGACACATAATAGCTGAAGCCGCCGCCAACCTTGGCCACTTGCGCAATGCGCTCTTCAGTCGAGGTGGGCGCCAGCAGGAAGATCAGGTCGAGCCCAGCCTCGCGCATGGCGGCGGCGAATTCCTCGCACTCTTCCGGCGGATAGTCGACGACGATGGCGCCATCGGCGCCGGCCGCTTGCGCTGCATCAATAAACGCGGCGCTGCCGATGCGCTCGATGGGGTTGGCATAGCCCATCAGCACGACGGGCGTCGTCTGGTTCGTTGCGCGGAACTGGCGCACATAGCCGAACACATCGTGGATGCCCACATTGAATTTCAAAGCCCGTTCGCAGGCACGCTGGATGACGGGGCCTTCGGCCATGGGGTCGGAAAACGGCACGCCCAGCTCCAGCACGTCGGCGCCGCCCTCGACGAGTGCGTGCATCAGGGGCACGGTGGCGTCAGGGCCGGGGTCGCCGGCGGTGATGAAAGTGACCAGGGCGGTCTTGTTGTTGGATTTTAAATTGGCAAAAGTGGCGGAGATACGGGACATGATGAGCTTTCTTAATGATGGATAGATGGAATGATTTCAACCCAAAGCAAAGGCTGGGGTCAGTCCCTGCGGGATCGGAATGCGCACCCCTGGCGCGCACTCCCCCGGCGGGTCTGACCCCGTTGACACGCTGCTAGTTGAAATTGAGTCCCATGCGCTCCGCCACGGTATGCATGTCCTTGTCGCCACGGCCCGACAGGTTGGCCAATACAATTTTATCTTTCGGCAAGGTAGCCGCCAGCTTGGCCGCGTAGGCCAGCGCGTGCGACGATTCCAGGGCCGGGATGATGCCTTCGATATGGCAGCAGTCGTGAAACGCTTGCAGCGCCTCGTCGTCCGTGATCGACACGTATTGCGCGCGGCCCGAATCTTTCAGCCACGCGTGTTCCGGGCCCACGCCCGGATAGTCGAGGCCGGCCGAGACGGAGTGCGTCTCGATGATCTGGCCATTTTCATCCTGCAGCAGGTAGGTGCGGTTGCCGTGCAGCACGCCCGGAAAGCCCGCCGTCAGCGAAGCCGAGTGCTTGCCCGTGTCCAGCCCTTCGCCGGCCGCTTCCACGCCGATCAGTTTCACGTCCTTCTGGTCGATGTACGGGTAAAAGATACCCATGGCGTTCGAGCCGCCGCCGATGCAGGCCAGCACGTAGTCGGGCTGGCGGCCCGTCATTTCCGGCATCTGCACCAGGCATTCCTCGCCGATCACGGACTGGAAGTCGCGCACCATCATCGGATACGGATGGGGGCCGGCCACGGTGCCGATGATATAAAAGGTGTTTTCGATATTCGTGACCCAGTCGCGCATGGCTTCGTTCAGCGCATCCTTGAGGGTCTTGGAGCCGGATTCGACGGGCACGACGGTCGCGCCCAGCAATTTCATGCGGTACACGTTCTGCGCCTGGCGCTTGACGTCTTCGCTGCCCATGTAGACCACGCATTCGAGGCCGAAGCGGGCGCAGATGGTGGCCGTGGCCACGCCATGCTGGCCAGCGCCCGTCTCGGCGATGATGCGCGGCTTGCCCATGCGCTTGGCCAGCAGGGCCTGGCCGATCACGTTATTGATCTTGTGCGCGCCCGTGTGGTTCAAGTCTTCGCGCTTGAAATAGATTTGCGCGCCGCCAGCCATCTCGGACCAGCGCTTGGCGTGGTAGATGGGCGACGGACGGCCAACAAAGTGCTTGAGCTCGTAGCGGAACTCTTCGAGGAATTCCGGGTCCGCGCTGTAGCGCGCGTAAGCGTCCTTCAGCTCGGCCAGCGCGTGGGTCAGCGTTTCAGCAACAAACGAGCCGCCATAGGGGCCGAAGTGGCCGCGTACGTCAGGAAAAGGGTAATCGGTGGCGTGGAACAATGCGGCGGCTGCGCCGGGCGCGGTGGTGTGGTCATTCATGGTGGTTTCCTCTGGCAATGATGGCATCGGCATCCTGCACCGCGGCGATAAACGCGCGGACTCGGGATGCGTCCTTGATGCCCTTGGACGCTTCGACACCACTGCTGATGTCGACGGCGTAAGGGCGCACGCGCACCACTGCGTCAGTCGCGTTTTGTACGCTCAAGCCACCACTTAAAACGACCCGAGGCGCGAGTTCTTTTGGAATGAGGGACCAATCAAATACCTTTCCTGCACCGCCGTAGGCATCCACATAGGTATCGAGCAAGAGGCTGGAGAACAAGGGACTGGCGGCGCGATAGCGCTGTTCGTATTCTAGCAAATCTTCAAAGGAGGTGTCGGGTTTGACGCGGAACACTTGCGTAAAGGGCGTATTCACGGCGCCAGCCAGCGCGGCGCTGTGTTCGGGCGTCTCGTCGCCATGAAATTGCAGCAGGGACAAGGGCGCCACGGCCCTCGTGGCCCGCACCTCGTCCAGCGTGGCATTGACGAACAGGCCCACCGTCGTCACGTAGGGCGGCATGGCGGCGATCAGGCTGGCGGCCTGCTGCGGCGTGACGTAACGGGGGCTTTTCGGATAAAACACGAAACCGATGGCGTCGGCGCCCGCGGCCACGACGGCCTGGATGTCTTCGGCGCGGGTCAGGCCGCAGATCTTGATGCGTGTGCGAGGCATGGCAATCCTTTACTTGATTTGATGCAGATCAAAACCAGGGCAAAGCGCTACTACTGTCTTGCGGCAATGCCCATTTCGGATCGTAATCGATCTGTGCCAGGTACAGGCCGTCCGGCATGAAGGTCGGCGCCGCCGCGTGGCGGTCTTTACTTTCAAGCAAATGCCCAAGCCAGTCCGGCTTTTCGCGCCCCGTGCCGATGTAGACGAGCGAACCGACCAGGTTGCGCACCATGTGGTGCAGGAAGGCATTGGCCGTAATGGTGAAAATCACGCAATCGCCGCGCCGCTCGATGCGGATGTCATGCATCAGCTTGACGGGCGACTTGGCCTGGCATTGCGCGGCGCGGAAAGCCGTGAAATCGTGCCAGCCCAGCAGCGGTTGCACGGCTTGCCGCATCAGTTCCACGTCCAGCGGACGGAAAAAGAAGCCGGCGCGCCCTTCCACGAGCGGCGAACGGGTGGCGTTGTTGTACAACACATAATGGTAGGTACGCGCGCGGGCGCTGAAGCGGGCGTGGAAGAAGTCATTGACCGTCGGATCGCCTTCAAGTTCCTTGGCCCAGCGCACGGCGATGGATTTCGGCAGGAAGGCGTTGACGCCGCGCACCCACGAGTGCACGTCGCGGTTCAATTCCGTATCGAAATGCACGACTTGCTCGAGCGCATGCACGCCCGTGTCCGTGCGGCCGGCGCAGGTGGTGGCCAGGCGCACGCGGGCAAACTGTTCCAGCGCGTTTTCCAGCTGATCCTGCACCGTTTGCCCGTCTTCCTGTTTCTGGTATCCATGCCAGGCCGTGCCGTCGTACTGCAGGCCGAGGACGATACGCTTCAATGGCGTTGCTGTCGTAATATTTTGCATCGAAGCATTATACCGGCGCGGCAGCCTGCCGCACCGGCGGGTATTGCTAGCTCAGCAAAGCCCTCATCGTATTCGCTTTCGCGACCTGTTCGGCGCTGCCGCCCTTGATGACCTCATCGATCAGCTCGCGCGCGCCTTCCTTGTCGCCGATTTCCTGGTAAGCGATCGCCAGGTCCAGCTTGGTATCCATTTCCATGTGGATGGCCGACAGCGGGTCGTCCACGCCAGCGCTGGCCGTCTTGCCATCGTTGAGGTCCAGGTCGATGCCGGACAGGTCGAATTCCTGTGCCGGCGGTATGGCTTCCGGCAAGGTGGCGGGCGTTTGCGCGTCGTCGAACAGGCTCTCGAGGGAAGGCTCGGCCGCCGCGACCGGCGCGGCAGCGGGCGCCACGGGTTCGTCGAGGTCGAAATGGGCCAGGTCGACATCCTTCAACGGATCAGGCAATGGCGTCAAGCCGGCGCCCACGCCATTCACGGGGCCGGCTGGCGGCTCCAGGTCCAGGCCGAAATCCATGCTGGCGTCATACTGCGCATCCTGCGCGGTGGAGACCGGCTTGCTGTCCGGTCCCGGCATGACGATCGGGTCGCTGGTAGAAACGGGCTCGAAATCGAGGCTGTCGAGGTCGAAGTCGAGGGGCGCGCGCGTATCGTCGCGGGCCATCACGGAGGACACGGGCTCGGCGGGCGCCAGGTCAGCTGCCGGCGCTGATTCAGGAGCAGACAGATCGTCGGACAAGTCCATGCTCTGGCCATGCAAGTCGTCGCCCGCAGCCTTGCTCAGGCTGACAACGGCGTCGTCTTCCGTATCGCCATACAGGGGATTGGTGGGATCGAGCGCCAGGCCCAGCGCGGCCGCCTGCGGCCACTCCTCGCCCTGGCCCCGCGTCAGGCTGTACAGCTCGCTGGCCTGGTCTTCAAATGCGCGCACGTCGTTGCGGGCCGAATAGATTTCCAGCAGCTTCAGGCGGGCTGCATGGCGCTCCGGGTGGATGCGCAAGGCTTCCTTGAGGATATCTTCCGCCTGGCCATCGCGGCCGTAGGCGATATACACGTCCGCTTCGGCGACCGGGTCCGTTTCATTCGCATCGAGCATGCTGGCACCCGCTACGGCGGCCACGCCGGCAGCGGCGGCACCCGTGCCGAACAGGTGGTTGCTCGCTTCGGACTGCTGGTCTTCCGGCGCCAGGCCGGCCGGCGGCGTCACCGGCGCTTCCGGCTCGAACACGGGGGCGACATTGTCGGCGGGCGGCGGCGTCTCCTTGCGGCGGCGCGCGATCACCAGCGCGGCCACGGCCGCCAGCAGCGCGGCCAGGCCGATGCCGATGGCACCCATATGGTCATTGATCTTGTCGGCGAAGGTCGGTTCCAGCGGCGACGGCTTTCTCACCAGCGGCACCGGTTTCGCCTTCGGCACGGGCGGCTGCGCCTCGGCGGCCGGGGCAGGAACGCTGGCCGGTGCGCTGGCAGCGGTCTCGGCCGGCTTGGCGGGCGCCGGGGCGCTCTTGTCCACCATGGCCTTGCTCTTGACCGCCATCAACTTTTCCAGGTCGCTGACGTTCTTTTCCAGCTCTTTGACGCGCGCGGCAGCTTCATCGACCTGCTTCGCCTTGGCGATCTTGTCTTCCTCGCTGGCGACGGCGCTCTTGCCGGCCGACTTGGCCGCCGGCTCCGCCTTCGACAGTTTCAGCTTGTCTTGCGACTCGCTCACGGCCGTCGGCTTTTCCTGCACCTTCGTCGCGCCGATCTTGCCAGCCGTGCTTTGCGTCGCTTGCGCCGCCTTGGCCGGCTTGCTTTGCGACACCTGGCCAGCCAGCTTGTTGCGGTAGGCTTCGAAATCGATGGCGTGCGCCGTCACGATGCCCTTCGCTTCAGCCGCGCCCGTGGCGCGCACGGTGTCCGCGCCCGGCACGGCCAGGATGCGTCCGGCCTGCATGCGGTTCATGTTCTCGCCCTTGAAGGCATCGGGATTGGCCCGGTACAGGGCGACGAGCATCATGTCGAGCGAGACGCCCGAAGGCTTCAGCTCGCTGGCGATGCGGCTCAGGGTATCGCCCGCCTTGACCTTGTATTCGCCTGCCGCCTTTTTCGCGGCCGGTGGCGCAGCATCGGCCGCGGCGGCAGCCGGTTTGGCCTTGCCTGGCTCGACTGGCGCCGTCACTTGCGCGCCGCGCGTCTGGCGCGCTTCGGGCGTGTCGAGCACAAACGCATATTCGCGCACCTGGCGACCGCTCTTGCTGCTCAGCTCCAGCAAAAGATCCACCATGGGTTCGGCCACCGGTTGCGCCGAGCTGATGCGGATGAAGGGCTTGCCATTGCGGTTTTCCACGGCAAACGTCAGCGCGTTCAGGGCGGGATTGAATTCCACGTTGGCCTGGCGGTAGGCGTCCGGCGGCGCCAGCTTGGCCAGCAGGTTCGCGGCCTCGCCTGGCTTGACGGCCGATAATTCGACCTCGGCGCGCAGCGGCTGGCCGGCGGCGGACAGCACCGTGATCTTGCCCAGCTCGGCTGCGGATGCCGCCGGTGACAATAACACCGCACAGGCGACAGCGCTGCTGAGTGTTTTAATGGCAAGGGAGGCGACCCGGGGACGAGTGTGTACAGGCATAGTTGGCGGCATCTTAGTTGACATGGGAAAACTGTTACTTTTCCAGAGGTATCAACATATCATCATGCCCAGAGCTATGCAAGCTCCGCATGGTTGAGCCTTGAGGGGCTCAGGACGAAAAAAAAGCCGGGAAAACAGCCCCGGCTTGATCTTGATCAGCAATTTATTACTGATTTATTGCCATTACGCGTCCAGCAGGATGCGCAGCATGCGGCGCAGCGGCTCGGCCGCGCCCCACAGCAACTGGTCGCCCACGGTGAACGCGGACAGGTATTCGCCGCCCATGCTCATCTTGCGCACGCGGCCGACAGGAATCGTCAGGCTGCCCGTGACGGCCGCCGGCGACAGGTCGCGCACGGACGCTTCGCGCGTGTTCGGCACGAATTTCACCCACTCATTGTTGCTGGCGATGATGTCGTTGATTTCATCGAGCGGCACGTCTTTTTTCAGCTTGATGGTCAAGGCTTGCGAATGGCAGCGCATGGCGCCGATGCGCACGCACAGGCCGTCCACCGGGATTTCCTTGGTGCCAAAGTCGATGCCGCGGCCCAGGATCTTGTTCGTTTCCGCGCCCGCCTTCCACTCTTCCTTCGACTGGCCGTTACCCAGGTCCTTGTCGATCCACGGGATCAGGTTGCCGGCCAGCGGCGCACCGAATTGCTTGATTTCATCCGGGGAATAGCCGTGCTGGGTGGCCAGCACCTGGCGGTCGATTTCCAGGATGGCGGAAGCCGGGTTGTCCAGCAGCGCCTTGACGGAACCGTTGATGGTGCCAAATTGCGTCAGCAGTTCGCGCATGTGCTGCGCGCCGCCGCCCGATGCCGCCTGGTAGGTCATCGACGTCATCCAGTCGATCAAATCGTGCTGGAACAGGCCGCCCAAGCCCATCATCATGCACGATACCGTGCAGTTGCCGCCGATGTAATTCTTGACGCCCTTGCCCAGCGCATCCTTGATGACGTGCAGGTTGACGGGGTCGAGCACGATGACGGCGTCTTTTTCCATGCGCAGGGTCGATGCCGCATCGATCCAGTAGCCATTCCAGCCCGCTGCGCGCAGCTGCGGGAAGACAGCGCTCGTGTAGTCGCCGCCCTGGCAGGAAATGATGATGTCGCACTTGGACAGTTCGGCGATGTTGTTGGCATCCTTGAGGATGGTTTCATTCTTCGCCATGGCCGGCGCCGCGCCGCCCGTGTTCGAAGTGGTGAAAAACACCGGTTCGATATGGGCGAAATCGCCCTCTTCCTGCATGCGCTGCATCAGGACCGAACCGACCATACCGCGCCAACCTACCAAGCCAACTAATTTCATTACCATTCCTCAAGATGAGACGGCGACTGCCGTCATTAGACTATTTTATCCCAGCGCTTTTACAACTGCATCACCCATCGCCTCGGTACCGACCAAAATCGTGCCCGCTTCATGGATGTCGGCCGTGCGCAGGCCCTGCGCCAGCACTTGCTTGACAGCAGCCTCGATGCGGCTTGCCTGCTCTTCGCGGTTGAGCGAATAGCGCAGCATCATGGCCGCCGACAAGATCGTCGCCAGCGGATTGGCGATGCCCTTGCCCGCGATATCGGGCGCCGAGCCGTGCGACGGTTCGTACAGGCCCTTGTTGTTGGCGTCGAGCGAAGCCGACGGCAGCATGCCGATCGAGCCCGTCAGCATGGCGGCCGCATCCGACAGAATGTCGCCGAACATGTTGCCGGTCACCATGACGTCGAATTTCTTCGGCGCCCGCACCAGCTGCATGGCCGCGTTGTCGACATACATGTGATCGAGCGCCACATCCGGGTATTCCTTGTGCACGTCGGTAACGATGTCTTTCCAGAACTGGAAGGTTTCCAGCACGTTCGCCTTGTCCACGCTGGTGAGGCGCTTGTCGCGCTTTTGCGCGGCCTGGAAAGCCACGTGGGCGATGCGGCGGATTTCCCCTTCCGCATAACGCATGGTGTCAAAACCTTCGCGCTGGCCCTTGAACGGACCATCCGGGCACTCGCGCACGCCGCGGGGCTGGCCGAAATAGATGTCGCCCGTCAGTTCACGGATGATCAAAATGTCCAGGCCGGACACCACTTCCGGCTTCAGGGTCGAAGCGCCCGCCAGCTCCGGATACAGAATGGCCGGACGCAGGTTGGCGAACAGGCCCAGGTTCTTGCGCAAGCCCAAAATCGCCTGCTCGGGACGGAACTGGCGCTCCAGGTTGTCGTACTGGTAGTCGCCCACAGCGCCGAACAGCACGGCATCAGCCGCCTTGGCCAGGGCCAGGGTGCCTTCCGGCAAAGGGTGGCCATGGGCCGCATAGCCGGCGCCGCCCACGGGTGCCGTTTCCAGCTCGAACGATTCGCCCAGCACATTCAAGACCTTGACAGCTTGCGCGACGATTTCAGGACCGATGCCGTCGCCGGGTAAGATTGCAATTTTCATATTTTAATCGTTTAAATGACGTTGGCCAGCCAGGGCTGAGCAGAAAGATGGCGTTCTTCGAAGGCGCGGATATCGTCGGCGTGGCGCAGGGTCAGGCCGATATCGTCGAGGCCATTCATCAGGCAATATTTGCGGAAGGCGTCGATCTCGAACGGATACGAGACGGAACCGTTGCTGGTGCGCACGCATTGCTGCTCCAGGTCCACCACCAGCTTGAAGCCGGGGAAAGCCTTGACTTCATTGAACAGGTGCTCGACCTGGCTTTCCGACAGCACGATGGGCAGCAAGCCGTTCTTGTAGCAGTTATTGAAGAAGATATCGGCAAACGATGGCGCGATGATGGCGCGGAAGCCATATTGATCCAGCGCCCACGGCGCGTGTTCGCGCGAGGAGCCGCAACCGAAGTTCTTGCGCGTAAGCAAGATCGAAGCGCCCTGGTAGCGTGGCTCGTTGAGCACGAACTCCGGATTCAGCGGACGGCGGCTGTTGTCCTGGCCAGGCTCGCCATGGTCGAGGTAGCGCCATTCATCGAACAGGTTGGGGCCGAAGCCGCTGCGGTGGATCGATTTCAGGAATTGCTTCGGGATAATCGCGTCGGTGTCGACGTTGGCGCGGTCCAGCGGGGCGACCAGGCCTTCGTAAATCGTAAATTTATCCATGCTGTTTCTACTCGGTAGGACGCGCGGCACGGGGCGCCGGCACGTCGCGGTTTATTTTCCGCCGGCGCCAGTGACGACCTGGCCGACTTTCTGCACATCGCGGCCGATGCCGGAGACGGTGTTGCAGCCAGACAGGATGACGGTGGCGATGAGGAGGGCGAAGAGTTTTTTCATGATGATTTCTTGATAGTAAGTAAGGGACCGGGAACGCTAGTGTAAACCAGCGGCGCCGGTCCCTGCCGTCATCGCAATCCCCGCACGTCGACAAAGTGGCCGGCGATGCCTGCCGCCGCCGCCATCGCGGGCGACACCAGGTGGGTACGGCCGCCCTGCCCTTGCCGGCCTTCGAAGTTGCGGTTCGACGTGGAAGCGCAGCGTTCGCCCGGCTCCAGGCGGTCCGCATTCATGGCCAGGCACATGGAGCAGCCCGGCTCGCGCCATTCGAAACCGGCATCCTTGAAGATGCGGTCCAGTCCCTCGCGCTCGGCCAGATCCTTGACGAGGCCGGAACCGGGCACCACCAGCGCCAGGGTGACGTTCGAGGCGCGGTACTTGCCGCGCACCACGGCGGCCGCCGCGCGCAAATCCTCGATGCGCGAATTGGTGCAGGAACCGATGAATACCTTGTCGATGCGGATGTCTTCGATGGCCGTGTTGGGCTTGAGGTTCATGTAAACCAGCGCCTTTTCCATCGCATCGCGCTTGACGCTGTCTTTTTCCAGGTCGGGGTCCGGCACGCGGCCATCGACGCCGATCACCATCTCGGGCGAGGTGCCCCAGGTCACTTGCGGCACGATGTCTGCCGCGTTGAGCGTGACGACGAGGTCGAAGCGGGCGCCAGGGTCCGAATGCAGGGTGCGCCAATAGGCCACGGCGCGCTCCCAGTGCGGACCTGCCGGGGAAAACGGACGGCCCTTGACGTAATTGATGGTGGTGTCGTCCACGCCGATGATGCCGGCGCGCGCGCCCGCCTCGATGGCCATGTTGCACACCGTCATGCGACCTTCCATCGACAGCGCGCGGATGGCCGAGCCGCCGAACTCGATACAGTAGCCCGTGCCACCGGCCGTGCCGATCTTGCCGATGATGGCCAGCACGATATCCTTGGCCGTCACGCCGGCCGGCAAGGCGCCGTCGACTTGCACCAGCATGGATTTGGATTTCTTTTGCAGCAAGGTTTGCGTGGCCAGCACGTGTTCCACTTCGGACGTGCCGATGCCGTGCGCCAGCGCGCCAAACGCGCCGTGCGTGGACGTGTGCGAGTCGCCGCAGACGACCGTCATGCCGGGCAGGGTCGCGCCCTGCTCGGGGCCGATCACGTGCACGATACCCTGGCGCTTGTCGTTCATGTTGAAGTAGGTCAAGCCATAGTGCTTGGCGTTCTTGTCCAGCGTTTCCACCTGCAGGCGCGAGACCGGGTCGGCAATGCCGTCGACGCGGCTGGTGGTGGGCACGTTATGGTCGGCCACGGCCAGGTTGGCGGAAGTGCGCCACGGCTGGCGGCCCGCCACGCTGAGGCCATCGAAGGCTTGCGGGCTGGTGACTTCGTGCAGCAGGTGCCGGTCGATGTACAGAATTGTCGTGCCATCATCTTCGGCCCGAACAACGTGGGATTCCCAAAGTTTGTCGTAAAGCGTCTTCATCATGATTTATGCAGCGTTGCCACAGCCTGTTTAAGTGATCAAGTGATACCAGGTCATACGGTGATCCACAAGGATTATGCCATATATTGGGGAATACAGAACCGAAACAGGCAAAAGCGTGGGATTGGCGATACAAAGTTTGGCCTCATTGTTCGATATGAGCTGGAAATTGCCGATATCGGCTTATCAGCGCCATCACAAGCCCATCCGCACGCGGCTTGCCGAAGGACTGACGGCGGCGGCAGAAAGGCATGTTTTTTCCTCAATCTTTCGTGTATTGTGTTTCGACAATAATGACCGGCGCACGCGCGCCACCACACTGGGACTTCGATGAAACTGAACTTGTTGGCGCTGGCCGCCCTGACCCTGGCCGGCGCCCATGCGGCGGCCGCCACGCCGGGAGAAACATGCGTACAGGACTTGCGCGCCATTGCGCCCTTCCTGCTGGAAAATGACACGGGCGCGCGCCAGCACCTGGAACAAAAGGGACAGGCGTATTTCGACCTGGCGCTGGCCACGGCCACCACGGCGGCGGCCGGCGCGGCCGATGGCCAGGCCTGCGATGCGGTGCTGGAAAACTATGCGCGCATGTGGCGCAAGGGCCATCTGCATGTGAAGCCGGGCAGCGCGCTCGATATCGCCAAACCGGCGCCGGCACGGCCCGCCGCGCCGGGACAGGCGGCAGCATCGAAGGAACCGGCGCTGCGGATATTGTCGGACTCGACTGTACTGCTGACCTTGCCCAGCTTTCACGGCAGCTACTGCGCCGCCGTGGCCGCCCTGCTCGATACGCATCGCGCGGCACTGGCGGCGCGCCCCAACTGGATCCTCGACGTGCGCCGCAACGGCGGCGGCAGCGACAGCACGTATGCGCCGCTGCTGTCCTGGATCAGTTCGGGAGAGATCGTCCGCATGGGCGCCGAATGGCTGTCCACGCCGGCCAATATCGAAGGCCAGGAAAACGTCTGCGCGCTGCTGGCGCCCGGCGACCAGGCATGCGCCGCCTTTGCGGCCCAGGCCGTGACGCAGATGCGCAGCGTCAAGCCGGGCCAATACGCGCCGCAGCACGGTAGCGGCACCATCAGCTATATGCGCGCGGACACGCCGGAACCGCGCCGGCCGGCGCGCGTGGCCGTGCTGGTCGACCGCGACTGCGCCAGCTCCTGCGAAGAATTCCTGCTGGCGGCGCGGCAAAGTTTTCATGTGGAATTGATCGGCCGCAACAGTTACGGTGCACTCGACTATTCCAACCTGCGCCTGCACGCCCTGCCATCGGGACAGCGCCACCTGCAATACGCCACCTCGCGCTCGGCCCGCTTGCCGCAGCTGCAGGTGGATCTCGGTGGCATCATGCCCGATATCTACCTGCCGCCACCGAAGGACGAGGCGGAGCGCGCTCAGGAAGTGCTGCGCGTGCAGCGCTGGCTTGAAGGGGGAACTTTACGCCCCGGCGGCGTTTGATTACCCAATGAAAAAGCCCACTACGCATAGTGGGCTTTCAATGAATAAAGCAAATACTTACTTACGGAGCCTGACAAAACCGTAGCGAGCGGAAGGGAGAGGTGGCTAAGAAGCGCAACCGTACTCTAGTACGGTGAGCATCGCAGGCCGCCTATACCGACGCGCAGTAGGTTTGGTCAGGTGCTCTCATGCAGCCAAACGCACGCTCCCCCGGCACCCATCCATCAGGAACGACAGGCCGACAACCAGCACCAGCTCGCCCTCGGCCGAGCGGGCCGTGCCCGTGATGCCTTCCACGGTGATGGCCGTCATCGGCTTGATCACCAGGTCGGCCGTGCCATCGACGGCTTCCACGGCCAGGATGTAAGGCTGTGGCGCAGCGACCACGATGCCGACACGCTCGCTGCACGATTCATAGCCCAGGGAGCCGGCCAGCGACCGCACGGGCAATGGACGGCCCTGGTCTTTCAGCACGGGCGCGCCGCCCACTTCCATGAAGGTTTCCGGCAATTCGACGACGCGTTGCACCACCGCCATCGGCAGCGCCAGCGCGGCACCCGACGTCGACACCAGCATGGTCGGCACGATCGACAGTTCGATCGGCAGGCGGATGGCAAATTTCGTGCCCTTGCCCAGCGCCGACTCGATATGGATGGCGCCGCGGTTTTTCTCCACGGCCGTTTTCACCACGTCCATGCCCACGCCACGGCCGGAGACGCTGGACGCGACTTCCTTGGTCGAGAAGCCCGGCAGGAACACCAGCTGGAAGCATTCGTCGTTGCTCAATTGCGCGTTTTCGCTGATCAAGCCCTTTTGCTGGGCCTTGCTGCGCAGGAAGGCCGGATCCATGCCCTTGCCGTCATCCTGCAGCACGATCATGACACTGTTGGCTTCCTGCCATGCTTTCAGTGAAATATACGACTTGGCGGGCTTGCCGGCAGCCAGGCGCGCTTCCGGTGATTCGACGCCATGGTCGAGCGAGTTGCGCAGCATGTGCACGAGCGGATCGTACAAGCTGTCGACCACCACGCGGTCGACTTCCGTCTCCGCGCCCTCGATGGTCAGCTCGACATCCTTGCCCAGGTCCTTCGCCAGCTCGCGCACCAGGCGCGGGAATTTCTGGAACAGACGGCCCACGGGTTGCATGCGCGTGGCCAGGGTGGCCCGCTGCAATTCCGTCGAGTAGCGCGAAGCGCGTTCCAGGGTTTCCGCCAGAGTCGCCATCAGGGTGGCAGCCTGGCCTTCGAATTTGAATTGCAGCAAGCGCTCAAGCAGCACGGCAGCCTGGTTGGCGGCCTGCACGGATTCGCCGGCCACTTCCAGCAGGGCGTCGAGCTTGACGGCGTCGACGCGGATGCTGTCTTCCTTGACGGGCGCGGCATGGCGCACTTCCGGACGCTCTTCGCGTCGTTCGGCGCCATCCCAATTCTTGGCGGCCGGCTTGGCGGCAGCGGCAGCGGCCGGCGCGGCGGCCACGACGGCAGGCGCAGCGGCGACGGCGGACACCGGCGCGGCAGCGACCCGGCTGCCCTCGGGCACGACGGCGTTATACATGCCTTCCCAGTCCAGGCCATCGGCGCCGGCGGTGGAAACGGCGGCGGCGGGCGCGGCCACGGCAACTTCTGCGACCTCGGCAACGACCACGGCCGCTTCCGCCACCACGGCGGCCGGCGCAGGCGCGTCCATGCCCTTGCCTTCGATGGCGTTCGTCAGGATATGTTCCAGCTCTTCCGGCATGGCCGGCAAGCTTTCCGGCGCGGCGCCATTCGCCAGTTCCGTCAGCTGGTCGGCCACGAAACCGGACGCTTGCAGCGCCGCCTCGATGGCGATGGGGGTTACCGGCGCTGCGCCCGTGCGCAAGGCGTCAAACAGGTTTTCCGTCAGATGGCAGGCCGCCACCAGCGCGGGCAAGCCCATGAAGCCGGCGCCGCCCTTGATGGTGTGGAAAGAACGAAACACGGCATTCAGTGTTTCCTTGTTGTCAGGATCACGCTCGAGGCGCAATAAGTGCTCTTCAACATTAACCGCAAGATCCATCGCCTCAACGACGAAATCCTTGAGCATATCGTCCATTAGAATCCCAAATCCGCAAGAAGGTCGTCTACATTATCCTGGTCCAGCGCCACCGACGGCACGGACGGGCCCTGCATCAGCGGCACCGGCTTTTGCGCCAGCTTTTCGCGCACCTCGGCCGGCGCGTTGTCGCGCAGCAGCTGAGCCAGCTCGTGCTCCACCGTCTTGGTGATGTTGACCACTTTTTTGATCAGCTGGCCCGTGATGTCCTGGAAGTCCTGGGCCATCATGATTTCCAGCAAGCGTGCTTTTTCCGCTTCCGTTGCTTCGGCAACGGCTTGCGCGAACTGGCGTGAATCGCCGGCCAGGGCCTTGAATTCTTCCAGGCTCAGCTTGCCATCGAACAAGGCTGTCCAGCGGCTGTCCATGTCCTTGGCTTTCTTCGACAGCACGTCTTGCGCCGGCATGCCTTCGTCGAGCGTATTCAGGACCTTGTTGGCGGCCTGCTCCGTCAGGGTGGCGACATATTCCAGGCGGTCCTGGGCGTCGACGATCTGCGACGACGCTTCCGTCAATGCCTTGTCGTAGCCCAGTTCGCGCAGCGAATCGTGCAGCAGGCGCACGATGCCGCCCAGGCGCTCGAACATCGGCTTGTCGGACTGGTCGACCGGGTCGGCCGCTTCGCCAGGCGCACCGGCGCTGGCCACGGGGGTCGCTTCCGCTGCGGCTGGCGCGGCAGCCACCGGCGCCGCTGCGGCTGCAGCTGCCGGTGCGGCGGCGCTGGCCGACACGGAGTCGAACAGCGCGTCAAAATCGTCATCCGCGATCACGGCGGGAGCGGGCGCGGCGGCAGGCGCCGGCGTGGCTGCGGCCGCGCTTTGCGCGGATACTTCATCGAATAATGCATCGAAATCATCAGCGGCGTTGGTCATATCCCTGCTTCTCCATAATTTGTCAAAATTCCGCCTGAACTGTGCGTTTTACAGACTGATACCCACAATTTCTCGATTAAGATGATTTGAGGCAATACCGCTGCGATGGTGCGAGTGTAGCAGGGCGCCGCCCTGTTGGTAAATCTCAAAACGCGCTTCCCGGTGCAAAGCTGGCCCACAAGAGCTTTTCCGCCAGGAAATAAGTGTTCCTGCTGTTGTATTTTGAAATACTACCATTGGCGTGCGTGCAAGACCACGCGCCGCACAAGAAATCCTGCCCGCGGGCGCCTGCGCAACAGCGCCATATGGATATCGCTGGGACATCGTTGCACCTTAAACACGATCTTTCTGCCAATGTTGTCTATACTGAAGGTGCAGTAGTATTGACAATTATCAAGTCTTTACATGAATACAATGCTGCCGCCACGTCTACAATAAGAGGCGTTGCGCGCGCTGAGTCATCGCCAAAGGACCTGCCATGTATAAGAAAATTCTGATCGCCACGGACGGCTCCACCGTCTCCAACTTGACGGCCTGCGCCGGCGTTGCCTTTGCCGAACAGATGCACGCCGACATCCTTGCCGTGTACGTGGCACCCGAGTACCAGTACCCGGTGTATATCGAAATCATTCCGCCAAGCTATCCCAGCGAAGAGGAATACCGCATCGCCATGCGCAAGGCGGGCGCCGACCACTGGCAGCCCATCCTCGACGCGGCTGCCAAGCGGGGCCTGCAGGCGACGGGCTTGACGGCCTTTTCCGACAGCCCGGCCCTGAAAATCGTGGAAGTGGCGCAATTGCAGCAATGCGACCTGATCTTCATGGGCTCGCATGGCCGCAGCGGTTGGGGCCAGTTGCTGCTGGGCAGCGTCACCAACAAGGTGCTGTCGCACTCGAAATTGCCCGTGCTCGTGCATAGGCTGATCAAGGAACCCCCGGCAAAATAAGGGGTCACATGGCCACGGAGGCCGCCGTTGCCGGCACAGCAAGAAAAAGGCAAACGTGCGGCCACTTCAGTTAAAATGACAACATTTCTCGTTTCTTAACATTTGATTGTCCGGTAACGGACACAGCAGATTACACGCCACCAGATTGCCCGCCTATGATACGTATTGTGATTGCCGACGACCACACCATCATGCGTGAAGGATTAAAGCGCATCCTTGACGGCGCGCCGGATATCGACATCGTGGGTGAGGCCATCGACGGGTTTGAAGTCCTCAACCACGTGCGCCAGGGCGGCTTCGACCTGCTGCTGCTCGACCTGTCGATGCCGGGCCGCAGCGGCGTCGACCTGATCCGGCAAATCCGCAGCGAGGCGCCCAAGCTGTCCATCCTGATCCTCACCATGCATGAGGAAGAGCAATATGCGGTGCGCGCCATCCGCGCCGGCGCGCAAGGCTATCTGACCAAGGAAAGCGCGGGCACCCAGCTCGTGGGCGCCATCCACAAGGTGGCGTCGGGACGCCCCTACATCAGCGCCGAGGTGGCGGAGCAGCTCGTGCTCAACATCATGATGCCGAATGAAAGCTTGCTGCATAAACAGTTGTCGGACCGCGAATTCGAAGTCTTTTCCCTGCTGGTGGCCGGCAAGTCGATCACGGAAATTGCCAACAACCTGCATCTGAGCGTGAAGACGGTGAGTACGCACAAGACGCGCATCATGCAAAAGATGGGCATGAGTTCCCTATCGGAAATGGTCCAGTATGCCGTCGCGCACCGCCTGCTATCGCCCTTCAAGACGTGATCCTCCTGGCGCGCGTCCGCGCGCCAACTGTAGGAACAATCCTACCTCACCTACCGCAGCTCCTACTGCCATATTCAGCCACTGCTGATATTAATTGCATACGGTTGTTGGCATACTGAAACCAGTCATCAAGTTGCTGGAAAGTTATTTCATCACACAGCAAGTCTTCAGCGAATTGAGCATTACCTGCCTGGACGCGCGCCGCCGACCCTTGCCCGCCCGCCGCCCCGAGCACCCCGTCATTCAACTCTGAACTACCTGTCACCAGGAGATGAACATGCTGTCCACGCAAACGCCCGACACCCGCGCTGCCTCACCGTCGCTGGCCCCCTCCTCCCCGATGGAAGCGGGACGCCAGCGCCAGGGCCGGCTCTGGTCGAACCTGAAGGAGGTGTGCGACCTGCTGCATATCTCCAGCGCCTGCACCATCGCCGCTGACGAACTGCTGTTCCAGCACGTGCAATTCAAGACGGGCCAGCGCGTGCATACCATCGGCCAACCGTTCGACACCCTGTACATCGTCAATTCGGGCTTCCTGAAAACCGTGCTCATCGATGAATTCGGCAATGAGCAGGTACTCAGCTTCCCCATGAAGGGCGACATGCTGGGCGTCGACGGCATCCACTCGCGCCATTACTCCTCGGAAGCGGTGGCCCTGTCCGACTGCGACCTGATCCTGCTGCCGTTCAAGAAGCTGACGGCGCTGGGCAGGGTGCACCTGGAACTGGAAAACGTCATGTATGGCGTGATGAGCCGCGAACTCGTGCGGGAGCAAGCCATGATCGGCATGCTGGGCGCCCTCAGCGCCGAAGCCCGCGTGGCGCGCTTCCTCGTCTCGCTGGCCGACCGCTTCGCGCAGATGGGCTATTCGAGCAAGCTGTTCAACCTGCGCATGACGCGCCATGAAATCGGCAGCTACCTGGGCCTGACCCTGGAAACGGTCAGCCGCACCTTGTCCGCATTCAATGAAATTGGCCTCATCACGGTTGACCAGCGCACCATCGGCATCAAGGATCCGGACGCCCTGAAAACCCTGCGCCGCCTGCCGCCGTCGCGCTCGCGCGCCAAGCAGCTGGCCGCCGCCAAACTCAAGGCCGATACCACCGCAGCCGCCACCGCCTCGGCGCAATTGCTGGCCACCATTTAGCGCCATCCCGATTTCTTCAAGCTTGGCACAGGCTTGGCCCGGCCAAGGCGCGCAACGCCTTGCCGGGTCTTTTTTGCGGCCACTCCCCTTCCGCGCCGCGCCAGCGGCCACCTTTGCGCAGCAGCATCTTCCACGCTGCCATCTCGCCGCAAAAAAGCGCGGATTCCACACAAATAAGCCTTGCTTTTCGGGCCACATTCAACAATAATGCAAATACGAATCATTCTCAACTGAGATAAAGAAAGCCCAACATGCAAAGCTCAAAACCAGCCTTGATCCAGGATGCCGCTACCGCCCACGTCCGTCCTCCCGTCAGCATGGCCCAGCCGGCGCGCCGCATCACCAGCGAAGCGCTGCTGCAGCAGGGCCGCGAAGTGGAGATTGAGCACAGCGGCAAGATCTATCGCCTGCGCGTCACCCAGTTGAACAAGCTGATCCTGACTGCCTGAAGCAGCACGGCAGCCAGTCACCACACTCGCCAGCCAGTCGCGCTCCGTGCGCGCAGCCAGCCAAACCACCGCACAGGAGTGTTTGATGGCGAACGACCGACCTTCCACGATGTTTCCTTCCCCGCAAGGCCAACAGCCTGAATTGCTGCTGTCGGCCGTGCTGCATCTGATGTCGCACTACCATGCGGGCAGTCCCTGCGAGAAACTGGCCGGTGTCATCGAACGCCATCTGCAAGTGCTGTCGAATTCGCCCGGCCTGGGCCCCGTGCTGCAAGCGACGTGCCAGCAGCTGTCGCAGCAGTGGGCCGCCCTGGTGGCGCTGCACCGGCCCGCGCCGCCGAAGACCACATTGCTCGAGCGCCTGGCACGCATGCTGAGCGCCAAGCGCCCTGCCTCGCCCCTGCCTCAATAATTTCTCTTCAACACTGCCACCGCCCAACAGGATACCGCCATGTGTGACAAAGACCAGTCCTTGCCCGTCATCAGCAATTGTTCCAGCGACGGAGCCGAAACGGCCGCGCTCGCTTCGCGCCGCCGCCGGCTGTGGGAACTGTCGCATACCTGCCATTGTCCGCTGGTCGGCGTGGGCTTGCCATTGGGCTACCTGCGCAAGCTGGTGGGCAAGATGACGGGCGGGCGCGTGCTGGCAGACGACTATGAAGTGCACGTGGGCGCCGTGACGGAATGCGGCGCGCGCAACCGCCTGTCCGAAGCGCTGCAAAAGGAACTCGAACGCCGCTACGCTCCCGTGATCCTGCGCTTTCGCGGCGCCAAGACCACGGAGCAGGTAGCGCAACTGTGGCGCACGGCCGTCGCCAACGGCGACGTGTCGGGCGCCTTCTGGGCTGGCCTGACGCACCCGCGCTGCGATGCCGAGCTGGAAGAGCAGATGTGCAGAGACTTGCACATGATCCAGCACCAGGCCGGCGCCTGCGTGCGCGCCGACATGGGCAAATTTACGGCCTTGCAGGAAGAAAACGCGCGCCTGGCGCATGAACTGGCCAAGCTGCAACAGCGCAGCCAGGCCGCACTGATGGAAAAAACGGGCGAGCTGGAGCGCCAGGAAGCCGTGCTGCTGCGCACGCGTGCCGAGGCCATCGGCAAGGATAGCGTGATCGATGGCTTGCGCGCGGAACTGGCGCAATTGCAGGCCGCAATCCCGGCGCTGGAATCGCGCACGCGCCTGGTCGAACGCCTGGCGCAAATGGATGAGCGCGAAAAGGAATTGCGCCAGCAAATCGCGGAATTGAAACAGGCCCAGCCACGCCCGGCCGCTGCCGCGCCGCCACCGGCGCCGAAGCTGGAAGTGCCGACCGGCGGCAAGCTGAAAATGCCGATCCGCCTGGTCGACCAAAGCGTGCTGTGCGTGGGCGGGCGCAGCGGCAATGTCGCCACCTACCGCGCCCTGATCGAGCGGGTCGGCGCGCAATTCGCCCACCACGACGGCGGCCTGGAAGACAATGCCAACCTGCTCGATTCGAGTCTGGCGGCGGCCGACCTGGTGATTTGCCAGACGGGCTGCATCAGCCACAGCGCCTACTGGCGCGTCAAGGATTATTGCAAGCGCACGGGCAAGCGCTGCGTCTTCATCGACAACCCCAGCATTTCCAGCCTGGCACGGGGCTTGCAAGAAGTCAGTGGCGAGATGGAGCCAGCCGCGCTGGACGCCTCCGACTAAAACCTAGGCCTGCAACTCGCGCGCGATGGCTTCGCGCAAGAGCGCATCGTCGACCGTGGTGTCGGGCGCGAAACGCCCCACCACCTTGCCGTCCTTGCTGATCAAAAACTTCTCGAAATTCCACAGCACGTCGCTCGGCTGCTCCTGCGTGATGCCGTAGCCGGCCAGCTTGGCGCGGAAATCGCTGCCCGGCTTTTCCTGCGCCCGCGGCTGCTCTTGCACCAGGCGCTGGTACAGCGGATGCTGGCCCGGGCCCTTGACGACGATTTTCTCAAACATGGGAAATTGCACGCCAAACGTGCCACGACAAAAGTCCGCGATCTCGGCATTGGTGCCCGGCTCCTGCGCACCGAATTCATTGGCGGGAAAACCGGCCACCACCAGGCCCTCGGCCTGCTTGTCGGCGTAGAGTTTTTCCAGTCCTTCGTACTGCGGCGTCAAGCCGCAGGCGGAGGCCACATTGACCACCAGCACGACCTTGCCGCGATAAGCGTCCAGGCTGGTGGGTTCGCCATTGATGCGGCGCAAGGGAATGTCGTAAATGCTGTCGCTCATGATGTGTCTCCTCGGATGAAACAATCATGATAGCCGTGTGTGCGCGAACGCGCTGGCGGCGTCAAAAACTCAATACACGTCGCGCCGGTAGCGCCCTTCGGCCGCCAGCGCGTCGAGCGCGGGCCGGCCCAGCATCTCTTGCAGGGCCTGGTCGACGCCGCCCGCCATGCCGGCCAGGCTGCCGCAAATGTAGATGGCGGCGCCCTGTTCCAGCCACAGCTTGACCTCGTCGGCATTGCCGCGCAGGCGGTCCTGCACGTAGGTCCGCTCCGCCTGGTCGCGCGAAAACGCCAGGTCCAGGCGCGGCAAGTCGCCACTGGCGTGCCAGCGCTCAATTTCCTCGCGATAATGGAAATCGTGGGCCAGGTTGCGCTCGCCAAAGATCAGCCAGTTGCGCCGCTGCCCCGCCAGCACGCGGCTCTTCAGGTGGCCGCGCAAGCCGGCGATGCCGCTGCCGTTGCCGATCAGAATTAATGGCCGCCGGGCATTGTCTTCCAGGCGGAAGCGTTTGTGCTGGCGCAGGCGCAACTGCACCACGTCGCCGACCTTGGCTTGCGCCGTGAGCCAGCCCGAGGCCAGGCCCAGGCTGCCATCGGGATGCGCATGCTGGCGCACCAGCAAATGCACGCTGCCATCATGCGGAATCGAGGCGATCGAATATTCGCGCGGCTGCGCCGGATCGGCGGGCGCGGCCACCTGCACCAGGTCGCCCGACTGCCATTCCGGCAAGCTGCCCGTCACCGGCGCCAGTTCCACGTGGTAGATGGCGCCGCCGGCGCTGCCAGGGTTGAGGTGGCGCCGCTGCGTCAAACGCCAGTCGCCGAAGGCGGGGGCGCTCCAGTCGGGCGCGTCGCTGGTGCCGGCCAGGTGGCTCAGGTGCTGGAACCATTGCTCGATGGCGGCGCTGGCGCTGCGGTCAACTTCGATGCGCTCGAACAGGCGCGACCCGCCCTGCGCCGCCAGCCAGGCATCGAGCGCGCGGCCGAAGCCGCAATAATGGCCATAGCTGCGGTCGCCCAGGGCCAGCACGGCGTAATGCAATTGCGGCAGCGCCAGCTCGCCCGTCATCAAGCGTCCCATGAAGGCGGCCGCATTGTCGGGTGCGTCGCCTTCGCCATACGTGCTGACCAGGAACAAGGCCCGCTCGGCTTGTTGCAGATCAATGGCCGTGAGGTCGGCCAGCGCACACAGGCGCACGGGGATGCCGGCCAGTTGCAGGCTCTGCGCCGTTTGCGTGGCCAGTTCCTCGGCATTGCCCGTCTGGCTCGCATACGCCACCAGCCAGGCGGGACTGTTGGCCAGCGCCGCCCTGGCGGCGTCGGACGCGCGGCGCTTGGCGCGCGCGCGCAGCCAGGGCGCCAGGCACACGCCCGCATAACTGAGGGACAGGGCCGCCAGCAAGGCCAGCCGCGTCGTATCGTGCGTAAAAATCATGGAATCAATCGTTCATTCGTCGAGCATGGCCAGCATGTGGCTGCTCAGCGTTTCGTGGTAGCCCTCGCCGTCGCGCTGCAGGAAGCGCGCAGCCAGGCCCTGCTCTTCGGCCAGCGCCATGCCGGCTTCCGGCCCCAGCACGGTCAGGGCCGTCGACCAGGCATCGGCCGCCATGCATTCGGCATGCACGACGGTGACGGAAGCGAGTTGGTTGGCGATCGGCATGCCGCTGCGCGGATCGATGGTGTGTGAGAAGCGAACTGTGCCGTCCTGGAAGAAACGCCGGTAGTCGCCCGAGGTCGCCACGGACAAGCCGTGCAGCGCCAGCAGCATTTCCGCCGGATGCTGTGCATTATCGGCACTATCGGCGGCGCCATCGGCCTGTTCCAGCATGACCCACCACGGCTGGCCATCGGGCTTGCTGCCGGCGCCGCGCAGCTCGCCGCCCACTTCCACCAGGTAATGGTGGATGCCCTGGCTGTCCAGGTAGCGGGCCAGGCGGTCCACGCCATAGCCCTTGGCCACGGCGGACAAATCGAGCTGCAAGCCGCCCGGCTGGCGCGCGCGACGGGCCGGCAAGTCGAGTTCCAGGCGGCGGCGCTGGCGCTGCGCCAGCAGCAGCGCCACGGTATCGTCTTTCGGCGGCAGGAAGCCAGGCTCGTCATAACGGTTGCGGGGGCCGAAGCCCCACAGGTTGACGAGCGCGCCCGCACACGGGTCGTACGCGCCGCCGGACGCTTGCGACACGTGCATGGCAAAGCCCAGCACCTCGCAAAACGCGGCGGGCAGGCTGTGCCAGCTGCCAGGCTCGGCCCGGTTGAAGCGGCCCAGGTCGGACTCGTCGCTCCAGTGGCTCATTTGCGCCACCACCAGGTCCAGCTGCTGCTGCAAGCCCTGCTGCAAGTCGGCGCTGCCCGCGCGTCCCGGCATGGCGGGCTCGAGCAAGCGTACCGACCAGCTGGTGCCCATCGACAGGCCGCGCAAGTCCCGGATCGCGGCACCGGGCGGCGCGACCTGATCGGAAATATGCTGCGGCAGCAGGACCCGGCGCATCGGCGCTCTCGCTCGCGAAGATGCCGCCGCTTACTGCGGCAACACTTCCACGGTGGCCGCGTACGTCATGCGGCGCTCGGGCATGGCTGGCGGCTGGCCGGCCACGGCCGGTGCGGCCGCTGGCCAGGTGCTGCTCAGGTAGTACATGCCGGCCGCCGGGACCGTAAACGTGATCTCGCCCTTGGCATCCGTGCGCTGGCGGATTTCACCGAGCACGCCACGGTAGCGCACGCCGCCTGGCACGAGGCTGAAGGCCTGGTTCGCCGCCGGCTTGCCATCGACCAGGAAGCGCCACGTGGCTTTCTCGCCGGCGCGCAAGTCGTTCGGGTGCGTCACCGGCACGAATTCCAGGCCCACGCCTGTCGGCTTGAACACTTCCGTGCTGGTTTCGCCATTGCTGAAGAAGGTTTCCAGGCGCGCTGCCGTGCGCGTGATTTTCAGTTCTTGCGCGTCAGCCGGCACTTCCTTCTTGAACGTTTCCTCGTTGCCACGGAAACGCTTCTGCTCGCCATTGAGCTTGTAGCTGCCCATCACGTTTTGCGACACGATGGCCGCTTTATACGTGCCAGGCTTTTCCATTTTCACATCGAAGACGCTGCGCAAACGGCCCGTGACCGTGTTCGCCGGCGTGACTTTGGCGCCGTCCGGACCGGTGACTTGCAGCGCGTCCAGGCGCAGCGGCTGGTGGTCGATCTCGAACAGGCCGTCGGAGACGGCTGCGTCCACCGTCACCCAGGCGTCCTTGCTTTCCACCATCGTGCTCGATGGCACCATCCAGCCGCGGTGGGCGTGGGCGTTCATGGCCAGGCCGGCCAGGGCCAGAGCCATCAGGGATTGATTGAGTCGATTGAACATGATGTGCGCCTTATGGTTTGAGTTGGACGACGACATTGCCGAGTTCTTCCTTGCCTTTGGCAGGCACGGACTGGGCCGACTTCAGCGGCCACTGGAACGGCACGCGCACCAGCTCGCGTCCACCCGCTTCGCGCGCCGCTTCCACCACCACCTGGTATTCGCCGGCCGGCAGCTTGTCGAGCAAGGCCTTGGCACCGGGGAAAGTCAGGGTATGTTCGCCCGGCGCACGCGTGGCGCCGCTGACGCCGTCAACGGGCATGGCCAGGTCGCGGCCGCTCTTGCGCCACCATTGACGCATGTCCTTCAGCCATTTTTCGCCGGCCTTGTCCTTCTTTTTCACGTCATACAGCACCGTCAGATTGCCGACGACCTTTTGATCGGCCGTTTCCAGCCATGCCGCCACGTAGGGACGGTGGTACTCCGCCACGTTCAGTTGCGGGATTTCAATCTTGAGGGCCAGGTCGGCCGCCATCGCCGAAGTGCCGATCAGGGGAAGGCCAAGCGCCAGGGAGTAGCGTAATTTCATGGTGTGCCTGTAAAAAGGAAAAATAAAAACGATCAGTGAATAAACAGCAAGGCGATCGCGCAAGGTATCAAGATACCGAGACCAACCATCGGCCAGGTAAATGGCCGGTTGGCCGCGTGGAACTTCAAAATCAATAGCCCCGTCAGGCAAAACACGATGCAGGCGCCGGCAAAGATGTCGATGAACCAGCTCCAGGCCACGCCCGTGTTGCGGCCCTTGTGGACATCGTTGAGCCAGGATACCCAGCCCCGGTCCGTCAATTCATATTCGGCGGCCCCGTCTTCCAGTCCGATGCGCACCCAGGCATCGCCGCCCGCCTTGGGCAGCGGCAAATACACTTCGTCGATCGACCATTCGGCGGGACGGCCGCCCGCATTGAGCGACCATTGCTGCTTGAGCCAGGCTTCGGCGGCGGCCGGCATGGGCGCATTGGCACCATCGTGCTTGGCGGCATACGCGGCCAGTTCCGTGACGAGGGGTGCCGGCAACGCCGCCTTCTGGCGCGTGATCGCCGGCTTGGATTCGATCTGGCCTGCGTGGTTCAGGGTGATGCCGGTGATGGCGAACAAAAACATGCCCAGCAGGCAAAGCGCTGAGCTGATCCAGTGCCATTGATGCAAGTTCTTCAGCCAGACGGCGCGGCTGGCGTTGTTCTTGGCCTTGTCTGCGGCGCCCGCATTACCCATCAAGCGCTCCCGGCAAGGAGCGGGCCAGGTGGCGCGACAAGTCAGTGTGCTTCATTCCCATCCTTCAATCAAAGTTCATGCCGACATTTTCAAACAAATGATAATGATTATCATTTATTAAGTCAATACATGGGGCGCCCCGCCGGGCCAGCGTTTTGTAACAGCTTTGAAACATGCATGGCGTGACAGGGCGATGCGCGCCGCTACGTAAGCTGCCGTACAGAGCCGCGAGCCATGCCCGCCTATGCTGTTGTTCAGGACAATCAAACAGGAGCACAATATGCAAGCGTATTCCAGCGAACAACTGGCCAGCATCGCGGCCAAGATCAAGGATGTCAAATTCGGCATGCTGACCACCAGCGACGACATGCGCACCCTCACCAGCCGGCCGCTGACGCAGCAGCAGGTCGACAAGGAAGGGCACATCTGGTTCTTTGTCTCGGACGAGGCCGCCTACACGCGCGACTTGCTGAACAATCCACAAGTCAATGTCAGCTTTGTCGACACGGGCGACAGCCTGTATGTATCCGTCTGCGGCCACGCGCAGCTGCTGAAGGACCGCGCCAAGGCGGAGGAATTGTGGAACCCGCTGGTCAAAGCCTGGTTCCCGGGCGGACTCGACGATCCGAAGCTGTCGCTGATCAAGGTGACGATCCAGTCGGCCGAATACTGGGATAGCAGCGCCAGCAAGATGATGCAATTCTATGAAATGGCCAAGGCCGCCATTACGGGCGAGCCGCCGAAGGACTTGGGCGAACACGGCAGGGTCGATCTGTAGCCGACTCGCCAGTGTTACCCGCGCCGGCAAGCAGCCGGCGTTACTCCCCGTACGGAGGAATGGCCAGCCGGCGTGCGCGAACACGTCCAACGGCTGGCCCTGCGGGGATTACCAGACAGTCAAGAAGGGAAGCTCAGACGCCGGTACTGCCCGTGGTGTCCGGCCCATCGTCGGCACTCTGCCTGCTCTGCCCGGCGGAACCGGACTGGTGATGGGGCAAGCGGTCGGCGCGCCGCACTTCGCCGATGGAAAACAGATCGTCGCCGATATCGAGGCCTTGCTCGCTATCGACCAGCACAAAGTTTTCAGCCGAGTCGGCCGTGCTTTGCTTGCTGCCCGCCGTGGATGGCGTGCCGCCCTGGCTATTGCCCGGTTGCGGCGTATTCGAGTTGCCCATTATCTTCTCCCTGATCATCGATGCGGTTGACTGCGAGGTGATTGCCAGGTGATCGCACATTGCCGGCGCAGCTCATTCATCATAGTCCATGCCTGCTGCATTGCATCAAAATTTTGCGGCTGCCGGACAGATGCGGCCATGGCCAGCGGCGTGCCTGCCTGCCGCTGGCCATGCTCACTTGCTACTGCTCCTTGCTACTGCTCAATACTGCTGGCGACTACTTGTTGCGCGACCCTGAACTCGATCCCGAACCGCCGCTTTGCTTGTTGCCACTGTCGCGGTTGCCTTCCTGGTTCATGCTGGCATTGTCGCGCGAGCCGCTGGAGCTGGTTGCGCTTTGCCGGCTGGCATCGTTCTTGTGACTTTGGCTGCCTGCGCGGCGGGCCTCTTCCGAGGTGAATTCATGCGCCGTGCCTTTTTCATGCGCGGCACGCCCCCCTTCGCTGGCGATTTCGCGCTGCTGGGCGGGGTCCATGGAAGCGAAGCCACGTTTGCTGGTATCGCTTTGCTTGTTGCCGCCGCTGCTACTGGTTTTACTACCTTGCTGTTTATTGTCGCTCGATGTGGCCATGATGATCTCCTTGATCGATGGAATCAGAAACAGTGCAAACCATGCAATTCTTCCCCCTCGCATGGCAAGGGAACAGTCATCTTAGTGCGCACATGGGGCACAAGAAATAGGAGGATGGCAAGAGCGTATGTAGGATGTGTCCCGCCTACGGTAACGCAGTTACTTTCAGTTTTCCACCAAAAGTACCAGACACTCAGCAGTTAGCGTGTAGTGCGAAAATCGCCGCGTCGGCCGTCACGTAGACGCGCTCGCCAGCGGCTGGCCGCACCGCATGGCCGCCCGTGAATGCGCCAAACGAGGGCAGGATGGCGCGATGCTGGCCCAGCAGGAAACATGGCAGGCGCAAGCCGCCCCTTTCAGCGCGCAAGTGAAACACGGGATGCACGTGGCCGGCCAGCACATAACCGGGCGCGGCGGTGTCCGGGTGATGGCAGAACGACAGATTGCCCACCTGATGCGGCTCATCGACCATGCTGATCCCCAGCGCGGCGGCCGGGTCGCCCGCATGCGCATCGTGGTTGCCGCGCACCACCGTCAATCGCACGTCCGGATGGCGCGCGCGCCAGGCCAGCATGGCGGCCACGGTGGCGGCCCCATGCGCGGCGCGCGCGTGCAAAAAATCGCCGAGAAAGACGATTTCCTCGCAAGCGTAACTGGCCAGCAAGGCGTCGAGCGCCAGCAGGTTTTGCGTGGTGGTGCCGCGCGGCACGGGCACGCCCAGCGCGCGAAACGCGGCTGCCTTGCCGAAATGGATGTCGGCGATGACCAGCATACTGCGCGCGGGCCAATACACGGCCTTGTGCGCCAGCAGCCACAGGATCTCGCCGGCCAGTTCCACCACGCAGTGCGCTTGCTGCGGGCCGCTCATGCGGCCGCCTTTTCCAGCGCGCTGACCAGGCGCGCCACCCGGTCCGACAGCTTTTCCGTCGTCAGCTGTTCGCGGAAGCGCTCGACCATCAGGCCGAAGGCAAACGGCGATGCCCGCTCCAGCGCTTGCAGGGAAATCTGCCGGCCGTGCAGCTCGCGCAAGGTGGCGCGCAAGCGCGTCAATTCCAGTTCCTGTTCCAGCACTTCGCGCTGCGCCTGCGTGAGCAGCAAATTGGCCGCGTCGTGCTTGCGGAACACTTCAAAGAAGAGCGAGGAAGACGCCTGCAGCTGGCGCGCGCTTTTCGGCTGGCCAGGATAGCCCTGGAACACGAGGCCGGCGATGCGGGCGATTTCGCGGAAGCGCCGCTGCGACAATTCAGTCGCGTTCAGGCTGGCCAGCACGTCTTCCAGCAGATTGTCCGTGCTGAACAGGGCAATATCGGCGCCGCTGGCGGCCGTCAACAGCGGCGCATAATCGATGTCGTCCGCGCCCAGCAATTCAAAGCCGTAGTCGTTGACGGCAATCGACAAGGTCGCCGGCTGCACGCGCGCGATGCGGTACGCCAGCAGCGACGCCAGGCCCAGGTGCACCGAGCGCCCGGCAAACGGATACACGAACAGGTGATGGCCTTCGCGGCTGGACAAGGTTTCAAGCAAGAGGCTGGCGCGCGTGGGCAGGCTCGACCATGCCTGCTGAATGGCCAGCAGCGGCGCCAGCGCGCGCATTTCCGGCCCGCTGGCCTTCCCTTCTTGCGCCAGCTGCAACTGGTCCAGCACGGCATGCGCGAGTTCCGACGACAGCGGCATCTTGCCGCCCTGCCAGCGCGGCACGGCGCCGCGGCTGCCTGTTGCGCGCCGCACGTAGGCCGTCATCTCGTGCACGCGCACGAATTCAAGGATGCGCCCGCCAAACAAAAAATGGTCGCCCTGCTTCAGGCGCGCGATGAACGATTCCTCGATGCTGCCGATGCGCGCGCCACCGAGAAACTTGACCTGGATCGCCGCCTCCGACACGATGGTGCCGATGCTCATGCGGTGGCGCCGCGCCAGGGCCACGTCCGGCACGCGGTACACGCCCTCATCGTCCGGCAGCACTCGCCGGTATTCCGGATACACGGTCAGGCTTTGCCCGCCGCGCGCAACGAAGTCGAGCGCCCATTGCCACTCGTCCGCTGTCAGGTGGCGATACGACCAGGCGGCGCGTACTTCCTCATACAATTGGGCCGACTGGAAGCCGCCACCCAGCGCGATCGTCACCAGGTGCTGCACCAGCACGTCGAGCGGCTTGTCCGGCACGGGCCGCGCTTCCAGGTGGCCCTGCGCCAGGGCAGCGCGGGCAGCGGCCGCTTCCAGCAATTCCAGGCTGTTGGTGGGCACCAGGGTGACGCGCGAGATGCGCCCCGGCGCGTGGCCGCTGCGCCCGGCCCGCTGTACCAGGCGCGCGATGCCCTTCGCGCTGCCCACCTGCAAGACCCGCTCGACGGGCAGGAAGTCGACGCCCAGGTCCAGGCTGGACGTGCACACGACGGCTTTCAGTTCGCCCGTTTTCAGGTGCTGTTCGACCCACTCGCGCACTTCACGGTCCAGCGAACCGTGGTGCAGGGCGATCAGTCCCGCCCAGTCGGGCCGCGCATCGAGCAAATGCTGGTACCACAGCTCGGCCTGCGAACGCGTGTTGGTGAATACCAGGGTGGTGGCGCTGCCCTCGATCTCGGCGATCAGGGGCTGCAGCATCTGGATGCCCAGGTGGCCGCCCCAGGGAAAGCGCGTGGGGTTGACGGGGATCAGGCTGTCGACAAGGATGCGCTTTCTAATTTTACCTTCCACCAGCACGCCGGCGTTTTCCTCGCCCAGCAAGACGTCCTGCGCCTGCTGCAAGTTGCCCAGGGTAGCCGACAAACCCCACGTCATCAGGTTTTCCTGCCAGCGGCGCAAACGGGCCAGGGCCAGTTGCACCTGCACGCCGCGCTTGCTACCCATCAATTCGTGCCACTCGTCGACGATCACGGTTTCCAGCAGGCTGAAACGTTCCCGGGCGTCCGCCTGGCTCAGCATCAGGGACAGGCTTTCCGGCGTCGTGACGAGCACCTCGGGCCAGGCCTTCGCCTGCCGCGCCCGCTGCGCGGCGCTCGTGTCGCCCGTGCGCGCCTCGATGCACCAGCCGGGAGCGAGCTCCGCACCCGAGGCTTGCAGCGCGCGCACGGTGTCGGCGGCCAGTGCCCGCATGGGCGTGATCCACAGCACGCGCAAGCCCTGCTTTCTCCCCTTGCGCGCCAGCCGCTCGGCGCGCAGCAAGGCGCCGAACCACACGGCATACGTCTTGCCGGAACCCGTGCTCGCATGCAGCAGGCCGGAGCGCCCCTGCGCGCCAGCACGCCAGACGGCGCGCTGGAACGGAAACACCGTCCAGCCGCGCGTGACAAACCACGCATCGATGCGCTGCGCCGGCGTGCTCATCGCTTGCTCATGTGGTCTGGGCCAGCATGGCCTTCAGGGTGGCCAGCGTGTCCGCGTCGGCGATGGCCTTGTCTTCGCGCCGGCGCAGGATGCGGGGAAAGCGCACGGCGATGCCCGCCTTGTGGCGGCTCGACGCAGCGATACCTTCAAAACCGATCTCGAACACCATCGTCGGCCGCACGCTGCGCACGGGACCGAATTTTTCTATCGTCGTCTTGCGGATGGCGGCATCGACCTGGCCGATCTCCGCATCCGTGAGGCCGGAATACGCCTTGGCGAACGGCACCAGCTTGCGTTCTTCACCGCCCTCCTCATCCGTGTCACTGTCCCACACGGCAAAGGTGTAGTCCGTGTACAGCGACGCGCGCCGGCCATGGCCCGCCTGGGCGTAGATCAGCACGGCGTCGATGGCATACGGGTCGATCTTCCATTTCCACCAGGTGCCCACATCTTTCGTGCGGCCCACGCCATACGCAGCCGACACAGCCTTGAGCATCAAGCCTTCCACGCCGCGCGCCCGCGATTCGCTGCGGATGGCCGCCAGCGCCTCCCAGCTTGCCGCCTCGATGCGCGGCGACAGACGCAGCGCGGGAGAATTCACGCCGGCCACCACGGTTTCCAGCAGCGCGCGGCGCTCCAGCTGGGGCAGCTGGCGGACGTCGACGCCATCGATTTCCAGCACATCGTAGGCCACCAGCACGGCGGGCAGCTCGGCCAGCAGCTTGGGCGACACAGTCTTGCGGCCCATGCGTTGTTGCAAGTCGGCAAATGGCGCAGGCACGTCACCCGGCTGCCAGATGAGGATTTCGCCATCGAGCACGGTCCCCTCGGGCAAGGCCAGCTGCGCCAGTTCGGGAAAGCGCTCCGTGATCAATTCCTCGCCGCGCGACCATAGCCAGTTCACGCCCTCGCGGCGCAGCAGCTGGGCGCGCATGCCGTCGTATTTCCATTCGGCCAGCCAGTCGCCGATGCCGCCCAGCGTCTCCGGCCCCGCCTGCAAGGGGTGCGCGAGGAAGAACGGGTAAGGCTGGCCGCCGCGCAGCGCATGCTCGCCCTCCGACTGCGCGGCGATCAGTTTGAGAAAGCCCGCGCCCGTGGGGCTGACCTTGCCATCGGTCCAGCCCATCAGGCGCTGGGCGATCAGCTTGCTGTCGACGGCCGCGATGGATGCCAGCGCGCGCGTCACCAGCAATTTTGACACGCCCACGCGAAAGCCGCCGCCTATCAGTTTGAGCAACAAAAACCGTTCGCGCGTTTCCAGCTCGTCCCAGTAGGCCAGCAAGTCGGCGCGGATGGTGTCGGGCGCCGCGCCGCGCAACGGCGCGATGCGCTGCTCGACCCACTCGGCCAGGCCGATGTCGCTGCACCTGGCGGGTGCGGGCAGGATCAGGGCGATGGTTTCGGCCAGGTCGCCCACGGCGTGGTAGGCCTCGTCGAACAGCCAGGCATCGAGGCCCGCCCGCTCGGTCGCGTACTCGCGCAACAACCTCGTGGGCACGGCCTGGCGCGGCTTGCCGCCGGCCAGGAAATACACGGCCCAGGCCGCGTTTTCCGGCGAGGCGCCGCGAAAATAGGCTTGCAGCGCCGCCAGCTTGCGGCTGGTGGAGGTGGTTTCGTCGAGTTCCGCGTACAGCCGGGCAAAGTCACGCATGGGTGACGTCCTCCGCTGCCGTGGACGCACCGGGCGCATTGTCATCGGCCTCGTCGTCGCCATATTCCGTCTCGAAGCCGCCCGCCTGCCAGCCGTTCTGCTGCAGCCAGCGCACCATCACGGGAATCGAGCCATGCGTGACGATGATGCGTTCAGCCTGCGTAGCCTGGATGGCTTGCATCAGGCCGGGCCAGTCGGCATGGTCGGACAGGACAAAACCCCGGTCCACGCCACGCCGCCGGCGCGCGCCGCGCAGCAGCATCCAGCCGCTGGCAAACGCATCGCTGTAGTCGCCGAAACGCTTCATCCACGGCGAGCCGGCGGCCGACGGCGGCGCGATCACCAGCGCCGTCTTCAGGACCGCCTTGTCCGTGACCTCATCGACCATGACAGTGGAGGGCAAGGCCACGCCGCACTCGCGGTAGACCTGCGTCAATGCCTGCGCCGCGCCATGGCAGATGATGGGACCGATGGTCGCGTCCAGTCCCGCCAGGATGCGCTGCGCCTTGCCGAAGGCATAGCAGAACAGCACGCTGGTGCGTCCCTCGGCCGCATTCCTGCGCCACCACTGGTTGATATCGTCATAAATCTCTTGCGGCGCCTGCCAGCGGTAGATGGGCAGGCCGAAGGTCGATTCCGTGATGAAGGTGTCGCAGCGCACGGGTTCGAACGGTGCGCAGGTGGGGTCGGGCTGCAGCTTGTAGTCGCCGGACGCCACCCACACTTCACCGCCGTACTGCATGCGCACCTGGGCCGAGCCCAGCACGTGGCCGGCAGGATGCAGCGACACTTGCACGCCGTGGTGTTCGATCGTGTCGCCATACGCGAGTGCCTGGATGGAAACGGCGCCCATGCGCGCGCGCAGCACCTGCTCGCCGGGAGCGGCGCACAGGTAATGCCGGTGTCCGACTCTCGCATGGTCGGCGTGCGCGTGCGTGATGATGGCGCGCTCGACGGGGCGCCACGGGTCGATGTAGAACTGACCCGGCACACAATACAAGCCTTCCTTGCGCACCACCACCATGTCTGTCATGCCCTGCTCCCTGCGTTAAAAAAGCGCGTTGGAATGGGCTGATTCTAGCGCGCTTGCGGCAGATCACTGTTCGGCAGCGCACCATGGCTTCATGCGGGGACAACGAATTCCGCCATGAAGGTACGCGTGGTGTTTTCTGGAAAGGCAATGGTGACCTGGTCGCCCGCCACGGACAGCACGGTGCCGATCTGGTAGCGGGGCACGCGCACGCGGCTGCCGACGGCGATCTGGGGCGCCGGTGCCGGCGCCGGGACAGCCGCAGGCGCCGGCGGCAACTCGTCCAGGGTGATGGGCGCGGCCAGTGCGGGCGGCGACTGGCAATTATCGCAAGTGCAGCAGCGCTCGAAATCGCCGGCATCGCCAAAGTAATCGAGCAGCAGTTTCCAGCGGCACAGGCCACTTTGCGCATACGCCACCATCTGCTCGAGCGCCTGTTTGTCGCGCTCCTGCTTGTCGACATAGACTTGCGCCAGCTGCGCAAACGAGGGCGTGGCGGCCGAGGGGGCTTTCAAGCTGTAGCCCAGCTTGCGGTCCTGGCGCAGCAGCTTGCCGTCTTTCAACAGTTTCAGGCACACCTTCAAGTGGCCGTCGGAAAACTCGGGCAGGCTGGACGCCAGCGCAGCGAAAGCAAACGTGGCTGGCAGTTCTTGCGCCACCGCCACGATGGCCGCCAATTCCCCTTCCGTTGGGTAATGCTTCGCCAGAAAGAACTGCTGCACCCGCTTGTCTTCCTGGAAATACAACAAGGTGCAGTCGGCGGGCAAGCCGTCGCGCCCAGCCCGGCCCGACTCCTGGTAGTACGCTTCCAGGTTGGCCGGCACCTGCAAGTGGATGACGAAGCGCGTGTCGGGTTTGTCGATACCCATGCCAAAGGCGTTGGTGGCCACCATGATGCGGCGTTCGCCATTCATGAACAAATCCTGGTTGTGCTTGCGCTCGCGCGCCGCCAGCTTGCCGTGGTAGCACGTAACGCTCTCGCCCAGTTCCGCCAGCCGCGCCGCCAGGTCCTCGACGGCCTTGACGGTGGCCGCATACACGATGCCCACGCCCGCCGTCTCGCGCAGCAGGCGCAAGACTTCGTCCTGTTTCTCTCCCGCATTCGTGACCTGGATCACGCGGTAGCGCAAATTGGCGCGGTAGATGCCGGTATTGATGACCTGCAGCTTGCGCGCTTCCAGTTGCGCGTCGATATCGTCTACCACTTCGCCGGTGGCCGTGGCCGTCAGCGCCAGCACGGGCGGACGGCCCAGCGCGCGCAGGGCGGCCGCGATTTCCAGGTAGGCGGGACGGAAGTCATGGCCCCACTGGGAAATGCAATGGGCTTCATCGATGACGACCAGGCTGGGCGGCGAGGCTCCCAGCAGGGACAGGAAGGCGGCACTGGTCAGGCGTTCCGGTGTGCAAAAGATGATGATCCTGCCGCCCTGGCCGATGCGGGCGATGGCCTCGTCCTCTTCCGCGCGCGACAGGCTGCTGTTGAGCTGCACGGCCGTGATGCCCAGTTCTTGCAGCTTTTCCAGCTGGTCTTTCATCAGCGAAATCAGCGGCGACACGACCAAAGTCGCGCCGGGCAACAGGGCGGCGGGCAACTGGTAGCACAGGGACTTGCCGCTGCCGGTGGGCATGATGGCCAGGGTGTCGCGCCCGGCCAGCACGCTGTCGATGACTTCCTGCTGGCCCGTGCGCAGCCGCGCCACGCCAAAGACCGAGCGCAGCAGGCGCTGGATGTACTTGCCTGGCTTGCCAGGCTTGCCTGGCTTGCCGGATTGGTTCGCTGCACTGCTCATCATTGTCGTCCCGAAAGTAACACTGCGATGCCGGCGCCCCAGCGCCCAGGTGCAGCTACTTTACGGCCGGGCCTGGCGCACCGCCATAGGACGGGCGCCACAGCCGGCGTAGGAATTCAGGAAGCAAACAGGATGGCCCAGAACAGCATCAGCAGACCGGCAATCGACACGCACCAGACGAGCGTGCGCACGACAGGCACGCCAAACGCGTACAGGGGCAAGTACAGCACGCGCGCGGCCAGGTACAGGGCGGCGCCGTACAGGGTCAGCGCGCTTTCCTGCGCCGTCACGTGGGCGATCAGCACGGCGGCGGCGAACAGGGGCAGGGTTTCGAACAGGTTCGCCTGGGCCCGCCGCAAGCGGCCCGTGATCTTGCCCACGGGCGGCCCGTCGCCATCGCGCGCGCTCACGTTATAGGCCGTGCCTGTTTCGCGCGTGCGAAACAGCGCGGGCAGCAGGATTTGCAGCAGCGCCAGCACCAAAGTACAGGCCAGCATCGTCAATTCAGGGGTCATCCTTTACCTCTGCGGGTGAGACGGGCAAGCCGTGCCGGCGCATGCCTGTCAGGGTTGGTCGAGTGCCGCTTGCAACTCCATCAAATCATAAGGCTTGCGCAGGACGCTGGCGGAAAAGCCCAGCTCATCCATCGATTCCTTGCCATAGCCCGTGGAAAAGATGATGCGCATGTCCGGTTTATCGCGCAGCACCATGCGTGCCAACGCGATGCCGGACATGCCGGGCAGGCTGACATCCGTAAACAGGATATCGAAGTCTTGCTCGTTGAGCAGATCCCACGCCGCCTCGCCATCGGACACGCCGCTGACCGTGTGGCCCAGCATGCCCACCAGTTCGCACACCATCAGCTGCGAATCGAGATTGTCTTCCACCACGAGTATTTTCATCGATGTCGGCATGTCACCCTGCGGTGTTGGCGCATGGCCCGTCAAGTCCAGCCCCGGCGTGCCGCCTCCCCGCACGCTGGCCGAGGTGCCGCCGGCCACCGGCGCGCCGGACCGTTCAAACTGGCGCGCGCGCATTTGCTGCTGGCGGTTGGCCAGCACATGGCGCAGCTTGCGCGCCAGCTCTTCGCGCCGGTACGGTTTGCTGAGCAATTCCACCCCCGCGTCGAGACGCCCTTCGTGCACGATGACATCCTGCGCGTAGCCCGAGGTAAACAGCACGGCGATATCGGGCTGCAACTCGCGCGCCTGGCGCGCCATCTCCGTGCTGCTGACGGGACCGGGCATGATCACGTCCGTAAACAGCAAGTCGATCTGCGCGCCGCTGTGCAGCACGGCCAGCGCGCTTTCGCCATCCTCGGCCTTGAGCACCTTGTAGCCGAGCGCCCCGAGCATGTCGACCACGGTGGTGCGCACGCCCACGTCGTCTTCCACCACCAGCACCGTTTCCGTGCCGCCCGTGACGACGCCGCTCAGCTCCAGTTCCTCGTCCGCTTCCGCCATCAGCGAGCGGGGCAAATAGATTTTGACCCCCGTGCCCACGCCAGGTTCACTGTAGATGCGGATATGGCCGCGGCTTTGCGTCACAAAGCCATACGCCATCGACAGGCCCAGGCCCGTGCCCGCGCCTTCCGGCTTGGTCGTGAAGAACGGCTCGAACGCGCGCTGCAGCACGGGGCCGCTCATGCCGCGGCCCGTATCGGTCACCGACAGCATCACGTACTGGCCTGCCGGCACGTCGACCAGGTTGTGCACATACTGTTCGTCGAGCACGACGTTGCCCAGCTCGATGGTCAGCTTGCCCACGCCATCCATGGCGTCGCGCGCATTGATGGCCAGGTTGAGGATGACGTTCTCGATCTGGCTGCGGTCGATCAGGGTATTCCACAGTCCGCCGCCGCCCACGAGCACGATGTCGATCGCTTCGCCCAGGGCGCGCCGCAACAGCGCATCCATGTTGCGCACCACGCGCGCCAGATCGGCCACCACGGGTTGCAAGGGCTGGCGCCGCGCAAATGCCAGCAAATGCGACGACAGCTTGGCGCCCCGCTCGACGGCGGCAATCGCCGTGTCCAGGCGCTGGCGCATCAAGCCATCCGTGCCCGCCAGGTGATGCAGCAAATGCAAATTGCCGGAAATGATTTGCAGCACATTGTTGAAATCGTGCGCGATCCCCCCCGTCAGCTGGCCCACGGCTTCCATCTTTTGTGCCTGGCGCAAGGCGTCTTCGGCCTTGGTGCGCTCACCCACTTCCTGTTCGACCCGGTGTTCCAGCGTTTCGTTCAATTCATGCAGCGCTTTTTCCACGCGGCGCCGGTCCGTGATATCCGTCTTGACGGCGATCAGGGAACGCGTATGACCCTGCTCATCGACCAGGCGGCTGACATTGCTCGACACCCACACTTGCGAGCCATCGGGCTTCAGGTAGCGCTTTTCCAGCGAGAACGACTCGCCCGTTTCCACCAGGCGCTGGAACAGCACGCCGTTGCCAGGCACGTCTGCCGGATGCATGATGTCGTTCATGTTCAAGCTCAGCAGTTCTTCGGCGGAACGGCCCAGCATGCGGCACAGGGCGCCGTTGACGCGCTGGAAGCGGCCATCGAGGCCCAGCTCCGACAAGCCCACCGAGGCCTGGCCGAAAATGGCCGCCATGCGCTCCTGGCTGGCGTTCAGTTCATCTTCGATGTGGCGCCGCTCCGTCACGTCGAACGACACGCCCACGTAGCGGCGCTGGCCCGGCACGCGGCCGGCCACCACCTCGCCCTGACGCGCGATCCAGCGCAGCGCGCCATCGGCGGGACGGCGGATCCGGTACTCCACGTATTCGAGGGGATTGGGCGCCAGATCCAGCTTGCTGGGTCCGACCTTTTGCTGGTCGCGCGCATCGACCAGGCTCACCAGCAGGCGTTCCGTCACCACTTCCTCGTCGGCAATGCCCCACAGGCGGCGGAAGGTAGGCGACACCACCATCGCGCCCGTATCGGGAAACCATTCGAAGGTGCCGATGCCGCCCGCCTGCTGGGCCAGGCGCAGCCGCTCCTCGCCTTCCATGCGCTCGGTGACGTCGATGCCTTCGACGAGGATGCCCGTGACCACGCCCTCGTCATCCTTGATGGGCTGGTAGACGAAGTCGATATGGCGCTGGCCCGTCAGCCCGTCCGCCGTCTGCAAATCCACCTTCACCTGGCGCCCTTCGAATGGCACGCCCGTGCGGTAGACCTGGTCGAGCAGCTCGATGAAACCTTGCGCCTTGACTTCGGGCAAGGCCATTTCGACTGTCTTGCCGAGCAAATCGCGGTGCCCCACCAGGCGCAGATAATGTTCGTTCGCCAGCTCGAACACATGCTGCGGCCCGCGCAGCATGGCCATGAAGCTGGGCGCCTGCTGGAACAGGGCGCGCAGCAGCGCGCGCTCCTCGCCCAGGCGGCGGTTGGCCTCGCGCACGGCCTCGCCCTCGGCCTGCAAGGTGGTGTTGAGTTCGCCCAGCTCGGCCGTGGCCAGCTTCAGCTGGCGCCCCTCCTCCATGCGCGCCGTCAATTCCAGCGCCGTGCACAGTACGCCATCCACCTGGCCGTCGGCGCCATGCACGGGCGTGTAATACAGGTCGAAACAGACGTCCGTGCGCTGTCCGTCACGCAACAGCGGCAGGCAGCACTCGCGGTGCACCTGCGTCTCGCCGCGCAGCCCCGCTTCGAGGATGCGCGCGTTCCAGTCCCATATCTCGGGCCAGACGGCCGGCACCGTGCCGCCCAGCGCAGCCGGATGGCGCTCCCCGGCGATCTGGATGTAGTCGTCGTTGTAAATCATCACGTGTTGCGGCCCCCACATCAGCACCATCGCCATCGGCGAATGGAGCACGATGTCGACGCTGGTGCGCAAATTCGCGGGCCAGCCATCGAGGGCGCCCAGGCTGGTGGCGGACCAGTCGCGCTGGCGCAGCAGCTCGCCCATGCTGCCGCCGCCGCGCGGCCAGGCTGGCGCGCTCATGTGGACAGTCCCGCTTGCACGCGCACCTGGCACTGGCGCGGGATGCGCACCGTCGCCACCGTGCCCTGCGTCGCCGTCGAACTGAGCTCGACCGTGCCACCGTGGGCCTTGACGAACATATTCACCGTGTACAGGCCCAGCCCCAGGCCCTGCCCCGTCCTGCGTTTCTCGCCCGCCTGCTGGAACGGTTCGAACAGGGTTGGCAGCAAGGCGGCCGGGATAACACCACGATTGGCGATGCGCAATTCAATGCTGTCGGCATCGCGTCCGTCCAGGGCCAGTTGCACCGGCGTGCCCGCCTCGCCATGCGTGATGGCATTGCATAACAGATTCGAGATGACTTGCGACAACAAGCCCGCATCACATTGCCCGTGCAGCTCGCCCACGCTGCTGATCTCGACCTGCGGGGCCTGGCCCGCCGTCTCGAACTCGTCGACGATGGCGCGCGCCAGCGCCAGGTAGTCGTGCGTGCTGCTGCGCAACTCCATCGTGCCCGAGCGGATGCGCGCCAGGTCCAGCAACTGGTCGACCATGCGGCCCATGCGCTTGGCGCTGCTTTCGATGCGCTGCGCCGTGACGACCACCTTCGGATGGTCGCTCATCATCGGCAACAGCATGGCGCCGTTCATCACCACCGACAAGGGCGTGCGCAAGTCGTGGCCCAGCACGGCCGTGAACAGTTCATTGAGGTGCAAGGCATGCTTGAGCTCATCGAGCTGGGCCGACAATTCGCGTTTCTGCTGGTACAACTGGACCAGCACGGCCACCTTGCTTTGCAAGGCTTTCACGTCGATGGGCTTGTACAGGAAATCGACGGCGCCCGCCTCGTAGCCGCGGAAGCTGTAGCTCGGTTCGCGCGACGCGGCCGTGAGGAAAATCAGGGGAATGCTGCGCGTGCGCTCGCTGCCGCGTATCAGCTCGGCCAGCTCGAAACCATCCATCTGCGGCATTTGCACGTCGATCAGGGCCAGCGCCACTTCATGCGTCAACAGCAATTCCAGCGCTTGCGCGCCCGAGCTTGCCTTCAGGATGATAATACCGGGCCGTGCCAGCACGGCTTCGGCGGCGACCAGGTTTTGCGCGATGTCATCAACGACGAGGATATGGATAGGAGCGGTCACGGATCGGTCTTCAGGCATCGTCACGGCAAAATGCCATAATGTTTTGATATGGAAATTAATATTGTTTCAGTCTTTGCATATATATTACACGCACTGTCATGCCGCCATTCACTTGTCCTCCCCTTTATCCAGCAGAGCCAGGCTTGCGGCCATCTGCGGCAAATCGAGCACGCGGTCGGCGCCGGCCCGCTTGAGCGCGGCGGCCGGCATGATGCCATAGCTGGCCCGCTGCGGGTCTTGCACCCAGGCACTGCCGCCCAGCTGCCGCACGCGCGCCAGGCCCGCCGCGCCATCGGCCGAGGCACCCGTCAGGATGATGGCCAGCATGGCGCGCCGGTAGGCGTACGCGGCTGTTTCCAGCAGAACATCGATGGACGGGCGCGAAAAATACACGGGCGCTTCCTGCGACAGGGAAAAGCTGCCATCGGGTTCGACTTGCAGGTGGTAATCGGGTGGGGCGAAATACACGACCCCCGTCTCCAGAGGTTCCTTGTCCTGCGCCTCGCGCAAGGGCAAGTGGCAACGTTCCGCATACAGATGCGGCAACTGGCTCGAGCGGCCCGGCGCCAGGTGCAGCACCACCACCACGCTTGCGCGGCAGGTGGCGGGCAAGGCGCGCAGCACGATGCCCAGCGCTTCCACGCCGCCGGCCGAGGCGCCGATGGCGATCAGGCGCAGGCCGGCGGGCGGTGGCGCGACGTCGCTGGTCGGCAGCATGTCAGGCACGCTGGAAGATGCGTTCAGCCGGGCTCAGCTCGTTGAAGCTGGCCGCATGGCGGCTGAAGTGCAGGCTTTCCTTCATGCCCAGGCCCAGGAAGCCCCGGTTCACCAGCGCTTCGTGGAACAGGCCCAGGCTGCGGTCTTGCAAGTCTTTATTGAAGTAAATCATGACGTTACGGCAGGAAACCATGTGCACCTCCGAAAACACGCTGTCCGTCGCCAAGCTGTGGTCGGCGAAGACGAACTGGCGCCGCAAGCGCCGCTCAAAGATGGCGCCCTTGTAGGCGGCCGTGTAATAGTCGGACAGCGAGCGCTTGCCGCCCGCCAGCTGGTAATTCTCGCTGAACTGGGCGATGCGCTCGATCGGATAGATGCCCGCTTCGGCCGCAGCCAGCGCTTCCACATTGATATCGGTCGCGTAAATCATGCTGCGCTCAAGCAAGCCCTCTTCTTCCAGCAAGATGGCCAGCGACCACACCTCTTCCCCGCTGCTGCAGCCGGCCACCCAGATCTTGATGGAGGGATAGGTGTGCAGGATGGGCACGACTTTTTCGCGCAAGGCGCGGAAATACGCGGGATCGCGGAACATCTCGCTCACTTGCACGGTGAAAAACTGCAGCATCTGCGCGAACATGGCCGGCTCGTGCAAGATGCGGTCCTGCAATTGCGACAGGCTGGCGCAGCCGAAGCGCTCCATGGCCTGGCGCATGCGCCGGCGCAGCGACGCGACGGAATAGTCGCGGAAATCGTGCTGATACCGCAGCAGTATTCCCTCAAGCAATAACTTCAGTTCTATATCGAAAATATCGTCATCTAACAACATCCACCTCATCGGATACCAGACCGTTGAACACAGTGCAACGCACACCATGCAGCACTGCCAAATGCTAGCAGATCACTGGCGACTATCCCGCAGGGAAAGTATCAGTTAGGTACGCTGGCGTACACTGCGCCATCTTTTTCAGGCATCCACGCCCTTCATCCCTTCCTCCGTGTAGCGCGCGCCCGCTGCCATGCCCAAGGGAAAGGCGGCGTTCATCGCCGCCAGTTCGGCCCCGTCCAGATGCACGGCCAGCGCGCCGAGGTTGTCGTGCAGGTAGGCGATGCGCTTGGTGCCGGGAATGGGAATGATGTCGTCGCCTTGCGCCAGCAGCCAGGCCAGCGCCAGCTGGGCCGGCGTGCAGCCTTTTGCGCGCGCGATGCCCTTGACTTGCGCGACGATGGCCTGGTTGCGCGCCAGGTTCCCGGCCGCGAAGCGGGGATTGAACTGGCGAAAGTCGCCCGCGTCGAGACTGGCCGCATCGGCAATGGCACCCGTCAGGAAACCGCGCCCCAGCGGGCTGTAGGCGAAGAAACTGGCGCCCACTTCGCGGCAGGCGGCCAGCACGCCCTGCTCCGGTTCGCGCGTCCAAAGCGAATATTCGCTCTGCACTGCGGCCACCGGGCAGAGCGCCGCCGCGCGCAACAGGGTGGCGGCACTTACTTCGCACAGGCCCACGGCGCGGATCTTGCCCTCTTGCAGCAGCTGCGCCAGCGCGCCCATCGAGTCTTCCAGCGGCGTATCCAGGTTCAGGCGGTGCAGGTAGAACAGGTCGATGCTCTCCACGCCCAGGCGCGCCAGCGACGCTACACATGCCTGGCGGATGTAGGCGGGGGAATTGTCGACGCGGCGCGCATAACTGCCCGCCTCGCGCGCCAGGCCGCACTTGGTCGCGACCAGGGCCTGTCCGCGATGGGCTGCCAGGAAGCGCCCCAGCAATTGCTCGTTGTGGCCGAAACCGTAGGCGTCGGCCGTGTCGAACAGGGTCACGCCCGCCGCCAGCGCCGCTTCCAGGGTGGCCAGCGATTGCGCCTCGTCCGTCGCGCCATAGAATTCCGACATGCCCATGCAGCCCAGGCCCAATGCCGAGCTGGTCAAGCCGCTATGGCCGATCCGTCGTTGTTGCAGTTGCATGTAGATCTCCCTCACGTTGACTCAATGCAGCCAGTCTAGGCCGCACCGGCTGGCGGGGGAATGCGCGATTTCGTGATACCTTTCTGGTATGAGAGCCCTCGATACCCATGCCTTGACCCTGTTTTGCGCCGTCGCCCGCTGCCTGAACTTCCGCCAGGCGGCGGAACAGTTACACATGACCCAGCCGCCATTGTCGCGCGCCATCAAGGGGCTGGAAGAGCGGCTGGGCGCGCGTCTGTTCGAGCGCGACACGCAGGGCGTGGCCTTGACGCAAGCGGGCCGCACCCTGCTGCCGCAGGCGCTGCACATTCTCGATTTGCTGGAGATGGCGCAAGCATCGCTGCAGCGTGACAGCGCGCCAGCGCGCCTGCGCCTGGGTCTGACGAGTGCCGTGGCGGCCGGCCTGTTCCGCCCGCTGCTGGCGGCGCTGGAGGGGCAACTGGGCAATATTCGCCTGGAACTGACGGCCGCACCGTCGCCGCGCCTGGTCGCGGCCGTGCGCAAGGGCCAGCTGGACGCGGCCCTGCTTGCCTTGCCCAGCGCCACGTTCGAGCTGACCGTGCAGCCGCTGGCGCGCCAGCCCATGATGCTGGCCCTGCCCGCCGGGCACCGGCTGGCGAAAAAGCGCAAGCTCAGCCTGGCCGACATCGCGGCAGAATCGATTTACTGGTTCGAACGGGCGCGCCAGCCCGCCTTCTTCGACCATTGCCAGGTAGTTTTCCGCCGGCATGGTTTCTCGCCGATATTCCTGCGCGAAGCGCCCGACCACCATGTGCTGCTCGGCGATGTGGCGGCCGGCAAGGGCATGGCCCTGCTGGCCGACTCGTTCCGCGCGCTGCGCCTGGCTGGCGTGGCCTACCGGCCATTGGTGGAGGGCGAGGAATTGGCAGCCGGCATCGGCCTGGCCTGGCCGGAAGACCACGGCCATGCGGCCATGCCCCTGCTGCGCCGGCTGGCGCAAGAACATCTGAAAAAGTGAAGGCCGCGCGCGGATGCGCCAGACGCGCTACCATGGCGCCTTCCCCATTTTCGAGCGCCACCACGACCATGACGTTTACCATCAGCGACGCCGCCTACGGCACCGATACTCCCGCAGCCAAGCAAGCCATGTATGCGGACCTGAGCTCCCAGCTGCAAGGCTTGCTGTCGGGCGAGAGCGATTTCATCGCCAATACGGCCAACTTCAGTTCGCTGGTCTTCAATACGATGCCGGGCCTCAACTGGGCCGGCTTTTACTTCCTGAAAGGCGAGGAACTGGTGCTGGGACCGTTCCAGGGCAAGCCGGCCTGCATTCGCATCAAGAAGGGCCGCGGCGTGTGCGGCACCACTGTGGTCGAAGGCAAGTCCATCGTCGTGCAGGATGTGCACGCGTTTCCCGGCCACATCGCCTGCGACGTCAATTCCCGTTCTGAACTGGTGGTGCCCGTGTTTGCGCAGGGTCAAATCATCGGCGTGTTCGACCTCGACAGCCCCTTGCCCGGCCGCTTCGACGATGTCGACGCGCAGGGCGTCGAATCGCTGGTGCGCGTGCTGGAAGCGGCTATCGTCGCCGAATAATTAACTAATTGCCCGCCTTGACGGCGATGAATTCGCCCTTGCCGACCGTCGCCAGGCACGTCGTGTAGCGGCTGTCGGCGCGGATGGCCTCGATAAAACCGGCCATGTCCGCGTAGTGCGAACTGGCGTTGTCGACCACCAGCACGCCGCCGGCAGCCAGCACGCGATCCAGCTGCGGCCACCAGGACTCATATTGCTGGCGCGCGGAATCGAGGAAGATGAAATCGTAGGCGCCGTCCACCGCATCGCGCAGCACGTCGCCCGCGTCCGCCAGCAATTGCCCGATCACGCCCTGCAATTGTGCGCGCACAAAGTTGGCATGCGCCATGTCGAACTTGTCCTGCGCCTTTTCCACCGTCACCACGCTACCGCCCAGCGCCTGTACCGCGCGCGCCAGCCACAGGGTGGAATAACCGTTCGAGGTGCCGATTTCCAGCACCCGCCGCGCACCGCGCGCGTGCACCATCACGGCCAGCAATTCGCCCGTGTCGCGCGTGATGTTGAGCATGCGGCTGGCCCGCTCCACATGCGCCGCGTCATTGGCGTTGCCGAATGCTTCCAGTTCGCTTAACAGGGTATCGAGAGTATCGATGCTGTGCATGCCGCCTCCTTGTGCAAAACATCAGCATAGCAAGAAAACTAGGCTTTGGCACGGCGCAGGGGGCGCTTCAGATATTGCACCATCACCACGCCCAGCAGGGTCACGCCGCCGCCGATCACATCGTAGCTGTGCAAGGTTTCACCGAGGAACAGCATGGCGATAATGACCGTAAACACGGGCAGCAGATTCATCAGCGTCGTGGCGCGGCTCGGTCCCAGCTTGGCCAGGCCGTGCATCCACAAGAACGGCGCGATGATGGACGCGGGGATGCCGGCAAACAGCACCAGCGGCAAGCCGGCGCCGGTCACGGGCGGCGCGGACTGGCTCAGGTAATACACGAACAGCACGGGCACGGCGCACCACACCTGGATCAGCAGCGAGTGCCAGTTATTCAGGGGAATCTTCCAGCGCTTGAGCAACACGCCATAGCCCGCATACGACAGGCACGCCAGCAGCATCAGGGCGTCGCCCACGGCCGCGCCATGGGAAATCAGGGCGGCCGGATCGCCATGGCTGAGCAGATAGCCGAGTCCCAGCAGCGACACGAGGCCGCCAAACACGCCGCCCACGGTGGGCGCTTCTTTCAATAACAGCACGGACAGGCCCACGGCCAGCAGCGGCATCAGGGAGGCGAGGATGCCCATATTCGTCGCCGTCGTCGTTTGCGCGGCAATGTAGGCGAGGCACTGGTACATGACCATGCCCAGCATGCCCAGCACAAACAGTTTTCCCAGATACGGTTTTACGATGGTCCGCTGCTTCCACACGCCGCGTGCAAACACGAGCGCCAGCAGCACGCCGGCCAGCAGCCAGCGGTAGAACGAGATGGCGGCCGGATCGATCACGCCCACGGCCATCTTGCTGACGATGGTATTGATGGCCCAGATCAGCACGGCGATCACGGGAAACAGGTAATGCCTGGTTTGCATGCAAAGAACTCCAATATTCAAGACCGTCATTTTCGCATGGTCTGATTCCATGGATATAATGAATACCGGACAAATGATGCGAAGAACAGGACAAAGACACCATGGCCAGCAACCAGCATTTCCCCGCCGTTTCCGACGCCCTGCCCTATCCCGTGTATTTCCGCCTCGACGATTACCACGCGCACCAGCAATTCGATTACCAGAGCCATCCGTGGGGCCAACTCACGTATTGCTCCACGGGCGTGATGGAAATCATGGTGGCGGGCCAGCGCTACCTGTCGCCGCCCCAGTACGCCGTGTGGATACCGCCCGAGACCTTGCACGACGGTTATATCCGCCAGGATGTCGTGTTTCACTCGGCCTATATCGATGCCAGCCTGTGCGCGCAGCTGCCGGCGCAGCCGTGCGCGCTGGTATTGAGTCCCTTGCTCAAAGCCATACTCGGCGACTTTGCCGAACGCGGCGTCACCACGCCCGCCACCCTGGCCGACCAGCGCCTGGCGCAAGTGCTGGTCGACCAGTTGCAGCTGGCGCCGTGCAGCCGCAACTACCTGCCGGGCAGTGACGAGCCCGTCATCGCGGCGCTGCTGGCGGCCCTGCAGGCGGAGCCGGGCAGTAACCGCTCACTGGCAGAGTGGGCCGCGCAACTGCATGTCACCGAGCGCACGCTGGCCCGGCGCTGCCAGCGCGAACTGGGCATGCCGTTCGGCGAATGGCGCCAGCGCCAGCGCTTCCTGGCCGCCCTGCCCCTGCTGGAACAGGGAGACACCGTGCAAGCGATCGCGCTGGAACTGGGCTACAGCACGGCTTCCGCTTTCATCGCCATGTTCCGGCGCCAGAGCGGCGGCACGCCCGACCAGTTCCGCCGCGGCCTGCGCTGAAAAAGCGGACCAGGGCTGTCGGCTTTGTCATATGGGGATGCTAAAATTCAAACATCTTTCCAGAGAGCAAAAGGACGCGCATGAACCCCAGCACCGACACGGCCACCGATACCCAAGGCAGCGAGGACATGCCCCAGGCATCAGCAACGGCCGTAACGGCGCCAGCGCCCATCAAGCTCGACAAGGAAGAGATACCCACCGTCCTGGGCAAGCTGCGCAGCCTGGTGCAGGACAAGACGCGTTTCGAGCCGCACGACATCACGCCGCTGGGCGAAGAAGACGTGCTGCAGGATTTTTCCCTGCAAGCCAATTACGCACTGGAAGCGCGCTTCGAGCAGCGCGTCATCAATGGCTATTTCGCGCCAGCGGGCAATGACTGCCACTGTGGCTCGCACGAGGTGGGAGCACTCGCTCACGCGCAGGAAAAGGAACGGCTGCGCCGCGCGGCGGGCAAGCTCGACAATGCCTTGCGTCAGGCGAGCCAGGCCTACAACGGCGTCGAAGCGGGCGTCTACCTGCCGCATGCCGTCAAGTACTGGCACCTGGACACTTGCAGCAACTGCATCGGCAAAGGCCGCATCAGCTGCCACACCTGCCACGGCGCGACGACGGAAACCTGCTGGAGCTGCCACGGCGGGCGCACCGTCAGCTGCGACGCCTATGGCTGCTACGGCAGCGGCAAGGTATCGTGCTCGTATTGCAGCGGCAGCGGCACGGTGTCCGAGCAGGTCACCGACTACATCACGGTGCAAGTGCCCACTACCACCTACAGCAACGGCAGCTCGCACACCAGCTACCACAGCGAAACGCGGCCCCAGTACCGCACCGAATACCGCTCTTGCTACCATTGCAGCTACGGCAAGGTCAGTTGCAGCACCTGCCATGGGTCCGGCAACATCAATTGCGGCACCTGCCGCGCCAGCGGCAGCGTCACCTGCCGCACCTGCAGCGGCGTGGGCGACCTGCGCTGCAACCCCTGCGACGGCTCCGGCAAGGTGGGCAAGGCGGCCTGGGTCGACGTGCACGTGGCGCCCGGCTACAGCGTCAGCCTGCCCAAGCAGGCGCCCGACGACGCGCGCCGCATCCGAGACAAGGAAAGCGTGCACTCACTGGCCGCCATCGCCAGCAGCCTGGCCCTGGCAAAAGTGAGCATTTACAATGAAGACCAGCCGCAGGAAGTCGACGCCCTGTATGCGGCCAAGCTGCGCATCGTGCGCCTGGACGCATCTTGCAACGCAGAAAAGCACCACCTGGTGGCGTACGGCACGGACTTGCGCTGGCTGACCCTGGACGACATCGTGGAAAAGCTGCTGCGCGGCGACCTCAAGGCGCTCAGCGATGCGCTGGCCGGCAGCGCCGACGACGGCCTGTTCTCGGCCCACGTGCAGGGTTTATTGACGCCGCTGCGCGACGTGGCCGCCTCGGAACTGAATGCGGACGTGATCGAATCGGTCCTCAGCGGCGACGCGGACCACGCGCACGTCGATGTCGTCTCCGCCGACTATGCGCAGAATGTGCGCACCTGCGTGCTCGGCGCCCTGCGCCAGGTCTACACGCGGCTGGCCAAGCAATTCTGGTGGAAAAGCGCGCTGGCCGCCCTGGCCGCCGCCATCGCCACCTGGTTCTTCGCCGGTCGCGGTGCGGCCGCCGTCGCAGGTTTACTCGTCACTGGCGCCGGCTACTGGCTGTTCAACCGCAAGGTGAAGGCCGTGCTCAGCGAGGCGCTGGGCGGCGAGCAGCAAGCCGAACGCGCCATGGGCATCGCCGGCAAGGGCCGCCGCAACCAACTGGCGCAAGTGCTGATCCTCGTTCCCGCCAGCCTGGCCGTGCTGGCCGCCAGCTATGGCTTGCCCGTGCGCGTGCGCCCGGTTTCTGCGCCGCCGCAGGCGGCCATGGCGTCCGTGCCTGTCGCGCCCCATGCGCCGGCCGCCGTGCCGCCGGACGCCAGTAGCGCCAAAGCCGTCAAGCTGTACGAAAATGGCGACAAGGCGCAGGCGCTGGCCATGCTGGAAAGCCTGGTCGGCAAGGGCGACGCCGGCGCGTATGGCCTGTATGGCTGGATGCTGCTGATGGGCGAAGGCAAGCCCGGCCCCGTCACGGCGCCCACGGCGCAGCAGCGCGAAGCGCGCCAGCTGGCCGCCAAGCCCCTGATCGGCAAGGGCCTCGTGAAGAACGACAGCTATGCGCTGACGGCGAAAGGCGTGATGCTGGCCGAAGGCTGGCAGGAACCGCGCAACATGGCGCGCGGACTCGACCTGCTGAAACAGGCCGCGAACAAGGGCAATGCGCAAGCCATGCACTTATTGGGGCTGTACCATGTGCGCGGCTACCAGATCCGCGTCAACCACAAGGAAGCGCGCAAATGGTTCACCCTGGCCGCCGACAAGGGCAGCGCGGGCGACATCTACAACCTGGGGCTGATGGACTGGGAAGGCGCGGGCTTGAAACGCCCCGACCGCGCCAGCGCCATGCAGCGCTGGAAGATCGCCGCCGCCATGGGCGAGGAGCGCGCGATCAAGGCCGTGGCCCAGGGACAGCCTTAAGGAGCACCTGAGAAAAAGCCCATGGCGTTGTTGCGTTGCCTGGCCGTACGTTCGTACTGCCTGCGGCAACGCGCCTAGCCCTGAACATTTTTCAGGCGCTCCAGCAGAGCGGCGGAAAAAGTCGCCGCTTTTTGATTTTTACACCGCCGCCAGCGCCTGCAGGGCCATCGGGTTCGGCGTCGGCTCGCCGACTTTGGTCAGCAGGTTGCGGTCCGTATGGTGGAACGGTTCATCTTTGCCACGGATCAGCATGACCGTGTCTTCGTCGTAGCCCCAGGTGCCATCGGCGTGGATATCGACCTTGATGCGGTATTCGACGGTGGTGAACGCATGTTCGAGGAAAGGGTTCGAGCAGATGCCGTACGCCGTCGAATCGCGCTTGGCCACCAGTTCGAAACTGGTGGCGTCCGCCGTCGTCGTGCCGGACGCCATGGCGATCTGGCCGCGCGGGATGGCCAGGGTCTGGATCACGGCGCCCGTGGCCGGCTCCCACAGCCAGTAGCCGACCTGTTCATGATACGTTTTGACCTGGTCCGGCTTGGTGATGTGGATGTAGTAGCGCAAGCCGTAGAACAGTTGCGGGCCGTTGGTGACGGGGTCGATCGGTTGCAGTTCGATGCGCTCGACGAAAGCCTGCTTGCGCGGGCCATCGGCCTTCGGCTTGACGTCCAGGCCGCGCGTGCCTGTCCAGATGCCGGCCATGCCGGTCAATGGGCCCAGGTTGTTCAGGGTGTGCACGTCGGCGGACGGCTCGGTATAGATATCTTCGGGAAAATCGCTCATGCGGAAATCTTCAAAATGGGGCAACAGTGCTTGCCGCCATTGTAAGATGCGCGCCGCCCGGCGGCAAAGCGCCAGCCGTCAGGGAAACTGCGTAGTGTGGCGCTCGATAAACAGCAGGGCCGCGGCAGCCAGCGCGGGGCGCTGCGTTTCAAACACGGCTGCATCGCGCGTTTGCAGCAGGTTGGCGGCCACCTCGGGCAGGCCCAATGCACCGGCGATGATCGCCGCCACCGCGTCGATATTCGCGTACAGGGCGCTGTCGAAGCCTTCCCAGTCCACATAAGCCAGCCACTCGGCCAGCGTGAGAACGCATGCCACTTCCGGCGCCAGGGCCGCGATACGTTCGGCACGCAGCACGCTGTCGCTGCGGATGCCTTCGTGCTGCAGCACGGCCAGCGCCACGTGCTGCAGCGCGTCGTCCGGATCGCGCCGGTACTTGTTCAACAGACGCTGCGTCAGCGTGTAGCGTTCCACGTCGATGCCGCGCAGGGCGGCCGCCACGTCACCATCATGCAGCGCCAGGTGGCGCGCCGCGCAAGCGACATCCACGCCGGCTTTCGCGGCGACGATATCGGTGAGCTGCTGCCGGCGCGCGTCATCCATGCTTACACCAGCGGCGCGGTCGAGCCGGTCAGGGTGAAAATCTCGAAACCCGTTTCCGTCACGGCCAGCGAGTGTTCGAACTGCGCCGACAGCGAACGGTCTTTCGTCACCGTCGTCCATTTGTCCGGCAAGACCTTGACCTGGTAGCTGCCCACGTTGAGCATCGGTTCAATGGTAAAGATCATGCCCGGCTCCAGCACGATGCCCGTGCCGGCGCGGCCATAATGCAGCACTTGCGGCGTGTCGTGGAAGACCTGGCCCACGCCATGGCCGCAGAAATCGCGCACGGAAGAAAATCCCTGCGCCTTGGCCACCGCTTCAATGGCGGCGCCCACGTCGCCCAAGGTAGCCCCGGGACGCACGGTGTGGATGCCGGCCATCATGGCTTCATACGCCGTGTTGACGAGGCGGTTGGCCAGGATGGAGACGGCGCCCACCTTGAAGGTGCGGCTGGTGTCGCCAAACCAGCCGTTGAACTTCGGCGTCACGTCGATGTTGAGGATGTCGCCCACTTTGAGTATCTTCGTTTCGGACGGGATGCCGTGCGTGACCACGTGATTGACGGAGATGCAGCTGGCGTGCTTGTAGCCGTGGTAGTCGATGGTGCCGGGGATGGCGCCGGCGGCGCGCATGAACTCTTCGCACAGGGCGTCGAGTTTGGCCGTCGACACGCCAGGCTTGACGAAAGGCGCGATGTAGTCGAGCGTGTCGGCGGCGATGCGGCCGGCCGCGCGCATGCCGATGAAACCTTCTTCGTCGTGCAGGGGGATTTTCTTGCCGTGTTCAAGCTGGGTGGAATAGCGCATGGTTTTCTTCTTGGTTAGTGTGTGGTGTGGGCGGCCCAGCCGCGCACGGCATCGTGCGAGGCGCGCAGCATGGCGTCGACGCTGGCAGGTATCGGCCGCTCCTGGGTCAGGTAAGGCTTGACGACGGCCACGGGCGCGTCGATCAGGACAAATTTGAGCAGCATGTGATCGAGGTCCAGTTCCGTGGTGGCGGGCATGGCTTCGGCGCAGCGGACAAAGCAGGCGTCGAGCGCGGCCTGCTCTTCTTCGACGGCGGCCAGCAACTCCTCGCTGAGGCCACTGCTGAAATCGGGGCTGTCCGCGCATTGCAGCAGGAAGCGCGCATACACGGGCTTGCGCCGGCACCAGTCCAGCAAGCCGTGCACGCCGGCCCAGGTGTCGCCGCCGAGCCAGCGGCTGGCTACTTCCTCGCGGAAGTCGCTCTTCACGCGCAGCCAGGCGCGCGCCAGGATGGCGTTGCGCGAATCGAAGCGGTGATACACGGAGCCGATGGGCGCACCGGCCTTGACGGCGATGGCGGCCATCGAGACGGCACCCACGCCGCACTGGGCGGCGACGGCAATCGCGCTGTCGATGAAGTTGTTTTCGTTGAATTTGGCTAGTCTGACCATTCAAATAGAATACAGATTCTATTTGAATCCGTCAAGCGCTCCCGATCGGCGAAGACGGGACAAACAAGAGTTGCCTCGCTGCCTTACAATGGTATGCACGAACCGCCACAAGGAGAATCCGCTTGCTTACGCCCCCCTTCATCGCCTCCTCCCGCTTCGACGATCCACGCCTGGCGCTGGAACAAGTGCAAGCCATCTACCGCAGCAGCATCGAACACTTGCGCGATGCGCTGCAGCGTTTTGTCGCCGGCGAAGACATGCACGAAAGAGTGCGCGCCTGCTACCCCTTCGTGCGCATCCAGACGGACACCGTGGCGCGCGCCGACTCGCCGCTGGCCTACGGTTTTGTCGCCGGCCCCGGCGTATTTGAAACCACCCTGACGCGCCCCGACCTGTTCGGCGATTATTACCTCGACCAGTTCACCCTGCTGCTGAAAAACCATAACAGCGGCCAGAAGGTGCACCTGGAAGTGGGCGTGAGCGCCCAGCCCATTCCCGTGCACTTCTCGTTCGCCGAGCATGACCATATCGAAGGCAATATGGACGCGGGCCGCCGCCTGGCCATGCGCGACCTGTTCGACCTGCCCGACCTGTCGGCCATGGACGACGGCATCGCCAACGGCACGCACGAACCGGCGCATGGCGAAGCGCAGCCGCTGTCGCTGTTCACGGGGCCGCGCGTGGATTACTCGCTGCAGCGCCTGCGCCACTACAGCGGCACGTCGCCGCAGCATTTCCAGAACTTCGTCCTGTTTACCAATTACCAGTTCTACATCGATGAATTCATCCGCCTGGGCCACGCCATGATGGACCGTGCACCCGATGCGGCCGCGCCATCGGACGACGATGGCTATATCGCCTTTGTCGAACCGGGCAACGTCGTCACGCGCCGGGTCGGCCAGACGGTCGAAAGCGAGGATGCGCTGGGCGCCGCGCCGCCGCGCCTGCCGCAGATGCCCGCCTACCACCTGCTGCGCGCGGACGGCAGCGGCATCACCATGGTCAATATCGGTGTCGGTCCCGCCAATGCCAAGACCATCACCGACCATATCGCCGTGCTGCGCCCGCACGCCTGGCTGATGCTCGGTCATTGCGCGGGCTTGCGCACCACGCAAAGCCTGGGCGACTACGTGCTGGCGCATGCGTATGTGCGCGAAGACCATGTGCTCGACGAAGACTTGCCGCTGTGGGTGCCGATCCCGCCGCTGGCGGAAATCCAGCAGGCGCTGCAAACGGCCGTGGCGGAAATCACCCAGCTGACGGGGCACGATCTGAAACACATCATGCGCACGGGGACCGTGGCCAGCACGGACAACCGCAACTGGGAACTGCTGCCGCAGCGCACGCCGGAGCGCCGTTTCAGCCAGAGCCGCGCCATCGCGCTGGACATGGAAAGCGCGACGATCGCCGCCAACGGCTTCCGCTTCCGCGTCCCCTACGGCACCCTGCTATGCGTGAGCGACAAGCCGCTGCACGGCGAAATCAAGCTGCCCGGCATGGCCAATCACTTCTACCGCGAGCGGGTCGACCAGCATCTGCGCATCGGCATCCGCGCCGTGGAACTGCTGCGCCGCCAGGGCGTGGACCGGTTGCACAGCCGGAAATTGCGCAGTTTTGCCGAGGTCGCGTTCCAGTAACACCCGCCATGCGCCACGTCAGCCGCCCTCGCCGGGCGGCTTTTTTTTTGCCACGCCCCCAGTCACGGCAATGCCGGCCCCCTGCCTTATACGACGAAAATATCGTCACAAAAAAACAACAGCTGTCTAGACAGGCAACAGGCAAACACCGAACTTTCAACGATCATTTACCCTAATGGCAAATTTAATTTATTTAACAATTGGAATTTAATACTTTCCTGCTCATCACAAATTCAATTCATGTCTCGTCATTCTGGCGTGTGCCATGCGCATGCACAAATGCCCGGCAGTTCTTGACAGTCAAGATCAAAAAATGGTCTGATGAATTGCAAATTTAAAATACTAAATTTGTAAACATGGTAACTTTGAAAATAATTTCAAATAGCTAAATAAAACCCTAAGGAAACTAAAGTTTCCTAGTTGGAGGACAGACAATGATTGAAAAGAAATTAAGCAAATCCTTGCGCATGATGTTTGCCGGCACCTTGGTCATGAGCGCAGGTTTCATGCACCAGGCCGCCCAAGCGCAGGATGCCAAGGCTGGCGAGGAAAAACTGCAACGCGTAGTCGTCACCGGTTCCGCCATCAAGCGCGTGGACGCGGAAACCGCCGCGCCAGTGGAAATTTACAGCAAGAAAGATATCGAGCGCACGGGCGCCACCAGCGTCGCCGAGCTGGTACGCAACCTGGCCTCCATCGACATCAATGACCAGGGCGAACTGAGCGCCAGCTCGCCTTCCGGCTCCGGTACTACCAACATCAAGATGCGCGGCTTGAGCGAGCGCAACGTGCTGATCCTGTTGAACGGCCGCCGCCTGCCGACCAATGCGCTGGCTGACGGTTCGGGCGCGGGCGCCGCAGTCGACGTCAACGCCATCCCGCTGAGCGCGCTGGAACGCATTGAAATCCTGAAAGACGGCGGTTCGGCCATTTATGGCGCCGATGCGGTGGCCGGCGTGATGAACTTCATCACCAAAAAGAACTACCAGGGCCTGGAAGCGAAAACCAGCTACGGTCAAAGCTCGCGTTCGGACGCCAAGGAAAAGACAGCTAACCTCGTTTACGGTTTTGGCGACTATGACACCCAGGGCTTCAACGTGCTGGCCACGGTCGACGTGTTCAAGCGCGATCCGATCTACCGCAAGGACCGCGACCTGACCCGTTCGGCCGACTTCCGCCGTTTTGGCGGCCCCGATGGCCGCAGCGGCTTCCATCCTAGCGGCAATATCGCCGGCGGCGGCACCCTGGTGCCATGCCCACCGGGTGATCTGAGCGCCGGCTCCTGCCGTTTCGACGTCAACAAGACCTTGCTGACCTCGACCAATGGCGCCGACCGCGCCAGCGGCATGCTGATCGGCAGCCTGAAAATCAGCGACAGCATCCGCGCGTTTGCGGAATTTACGTATTCCGAAAGCAAGGATGACTTCGAATCCCAGGCCGCACCTGGCAATTTCCAGGTCAACGGCAAGACTGTTGCCGGCCGCTTCATGCAAATGGGTCCGCGCAAGACCAACCGCAAGGGCACAATGACCCAGTTCTCGACGGGCCTGGAAGGCACGACGCGCGGCATCGACTGGGATGTAGCCATCGGCAAGGGCGTGAGCAAGGCTACCAACCGCGATTCGAACTACGCGCACTATGATCTGTTCAACGAAGCGATCAAGAATGGCTCGATCGACCCGACCCGTACCGACAACGCGCAGGCAGCCGTCGACAAGATCCGCCTGACGCCTACGCGCGCCGGCAAGTCGGAACTGACCTTCTTCAATGCCAAGGCTTCCGCGCCGATCATGGACCTGGCAGGCGGCGCGATGGCTTACGCCGTCGGCGTGTCGTACAACAAGGAAACGCTGAGCGACCAGCCCGACCAGAACCAGATCGATGGCGTGGTCTTCGGCAGCATCCAGCAGGCTGCCGTCAAGGCGGACCGCAATTCCAAGGGCATCTTCGGCGAGCTGTCGATTCCATTCCTGAAAAACGTCGAAGCACAGGTCGCCGTGCGCTATGACGACATCTCGAATGTCGGCAGCAAGACCAGCCCTAAACTGGCTTTGCGCTATCAGCCGCTGAACAACCTGATGTTCCGCGGCTCGTATGCGGGCAGCTACCTGGCGCCATCGCTGAAACAGATGTTCGGCGGCGTCGATGCCGGCGCCTACACGACGAACGACAAGGAAGTCTGCAATGCCTTCCCTTCGATCTCGGGTAACTGTACCAACTTCTCCTACTACCAGGTCTCCGGCTCCAACAAGGACTTGAAACCGGAAACGGGCAAGACCTACAACCTGGGCATGGTGTTCTCGCCAGTGAACTCGCTGACGGTCAGCATCGATTACTTCAAGATCGACAAGAAGAACGAAATCGGCACCCTGTCGGAACTGAAGGCCATCGAGCGCGGCAACGTCGAAATCAAGAATGGCGACGCCCGCATCCTGCTGAACAACCAGAACCTGGCCACCACCGAAGTGCGCGGTTTCGATACGGACCTGCGCTACACCTCGCCGCAAACGATGTTCGGCAAATTCACGATCCGCAATGCGTCCACCATCTACACCCGCATGGAAACGCAGGATACAGAAACCGATCCGGTGCAAAGCACGCTCAAGACGTTCATGAATCCGAAGTACCGCAACACGTTCACGGCCAGTCTGGAAAAGGACAATATGTCCGGCTCCCTGGTCATCCGCACGACAGGCGACATGATCGACTCGGACTTGCGCCGCGACGAAATCAAGCCTGGCACCCGCACGATTCCTTCGCACACCGAAGTGGATCTGACGGGCCAGTACGTGGCGATGAAAAACCTGACCTTCACGGCCGGCGTCAAGAACCTGTTCGACAAGATGCCGCCGTTTAGCATCATGGGCGCAGGCAACCAGTACGGCACCCTGGGCTTTGCCCAGTTGTATAACGTGCGTGGCCGTTACTTCTACATCGGCGCAGGCTACAAGTTCATGTAATGTAGCGCAATCCCCCGGTGGCCTGAAATGGCTGCCGATACTCTCCCAAAAGCCGCATATTCATGCGGCTTTTTTCATTCCCTGCAGACGAAAAAAAACCGCTGCAGGCAGCGGTTTTCAAGACAGGCAATCGCTTACAGGAAGCGGTCGAGTATCTTCCGTGTCGTCTTGTCGATATTGAACATGTCACGGATCAAAAAGTGAATGCCGTGGTTATCGGCGATCAGCAGCGAAGTGGCACCGATGCGGCGGATGTCTTCCTCGCCTTTCAGCACGAATTGCGTCTCGCCCCGGTCCGTATCGACATGCCAGGTGCACGGCGTGGCGAAACTGGAGACGCTTTTCACGCGCGCGATCTCGGGCATGAATTCGCGCCCTTCCAGCTCTTCCTGCAGCAGGCTGCGCGCTGGCTCCGGCAAGGCGTCGATGCGGTCGATCCACGCCACTTCCTTGCCATTGCCCAGCACCAGCGAAATGCCTTCGTCGGGCGACTGGATGGGGAAGGCGCGCACGGGCGCCACGCCCTCAAAGACCTGGCCGTCCGCGTCCGTCATCACCAGCTTGCCGAAGGTGTCGCGGCTTAATGTAAAAGTTGTACTGGCCATGCTTATTCCTTGTCATCCAGGGCGAGTTCGTTGTTGCGCGCCTGTGCTTCGTAGAGGCGGAAATAGGCGCCCTCTTTCGCCATCAGTTCATCGTGACTGCCCACTTCGACGACCTGGCCGCGATCCAGCACCACCAGGCGGTCGGCCCGGTGCAGGGTCGACAGCCTATGCGCGATGGCGATCGTCGTGCGGCCCTGCACCAGGTTATCCAGCGCCTTCTGGATCTCTTTTTCCGTTTCCGAGTCGACCGACGATGTTGCTTCATCCATGATCAGGATGCGCGGGTCGATCAGCAGGGCGCGGGCGATCGAGATACGCTGGCGTTCGCCGCCGGACAAGCCCTGGCCACGCTCGCCCACCATCGAATCGTAGCCTTGCGGCAAGCGCAGGATGAATTCGTGCGCATGCGCGGCGCGCGCGGCGGCGATGATCTCCTGGCGCGTCGCATGCGGCTTGCCGTAGGCGATATTTTCCGCAATGGTGCCGAAGAACAGGAACGGCTCCTGCAGCACCAGGCCGATGTTGCGGCGGTAGTCGGACACGGCGAACGAGCGGATGTCGACGCCATCGAGCAGGATCGCGCCTTCCGACACGTCATAGAAACGGCAAATCAGATTGACCAGCGTGCTCTTGCCCGAACCGCTGTGGCCCACCAGGCCGATCATCTCGCCCGCCTTGATGTTCAGGGTGATGCCGCGGTTGACGGCGCGGTTGCCATAACGGAAACCGACTTCGCGCAAGTCGATGCGTCCTTCGATTTTGTCCAGTTTGACGGGCTGCGCCGGTTCCGGCACGCTCGACACGTGGTCGAGGATGTCGAAGATGCGCTTGGCGGCGGACGCCGATTTCTGCGTCACGGAGACGATGCGGCTCATGGAATCGAGGCGGCCATAGAAACGCGTGCTGTAGGCGATGAAGGCGGTCAGCACGCCGACGGTGATTTCGCCGCGCGACAATTGCCAGATGCCGAAGCACCAGATGACCAGCAAGCCCATCTCCGTCAGGAAGGAAACCGTAGGCGAGAACAGCGACCAAACCTTGTTCAGCTTGTCGTTGACGGCAAGGTTGTGCGCGTTGGCGTCGCGGAAGCGGGCCGCTTCGCGTTTTTCCTGCGCAAACGCCTTCACGACGCGGATGCCGGGGATGGTATCGGCCAGCACGTTGGTCACTTCGCTCCACACGCGGTCGATCTTTTCAAAGCCCGTGCGCAAACGGTCCCGCACCAGGTGGATCATCCAGGCGATGAACGGCAGCGGCGCCAGGGTCATGATGGCCAGCCACGGATTCATCGACCACAGGATCACGCCTGTCATGATGATCATCAGCACGTCGGACGCGAAATCGAGCAAATGCAGCGACAGGAAGACGCAGATGCGGTCGCTGCCGCTGCCGATGCGCGCCATCAGGTCGCCCGTGCGCTTGCCGCCGAAAAATTCCAGCGACAGCTTCATCAGGTGTTCATAGGTGGCCGAGCGCAAGTCGGCGCCCATGCGTTCGGATACCAGGGCCAGCACATAGGTCTTGCCCCAGCCCAGCAGCCAGGCCAGCAGGGCCGAACCGAGCAAGCCGCTCATGTAGTACACCACCAGCCAGGGGTCGATATGCTTGCCGTTCTGATACGGGATCAGCACATTGTCCATCAGCGGCGCCGTCAGGTAGGGCGGAATCATGTGCGCGGCCGTACTCAGCAGCATCAGCATGAAGCCCAGGGCCAGCTGGCCACGGTAGGGGTGGGCGAAACGCCACAGGCGGAACAGGGTCCAGGTCGATGGCGGCGTGTGCAGTACCTTGGCGCAGATCGGGCATTCTTCCTGCTCCGGTTCCAGGGGCGCCTTGCAGCTGGGGCACACTTCCTGCTCCGCTTCCAGCACGGGCTGGCCCGTCAGGTGGCTGTCGAGGCGCTCGACGAACTGTTCCAGCACGCGGATCGCATGCAGGTTCTGGCCCAAAGTGAAGCGCCACGACGCCAGGCGGCCGTGGTCGTCGAACAGTTCCAGGTGGCCGACACCGGCGTGGTCATGGTGCGTCAGGCGCAGTCCGGGGCGGAAAGACCAGCTTTTCCAGACGGTATCGCCCGGGGAACGGGCCAGTAAACGCTTCTCTGTGACAACAATTATGCCTTTTGTGAAACGTAATCGCGCATCGAGGTCAACCTCAACGCTACTTAAAACGTTCTCCCCTGGAGAAAGGTTGCTTTCCACTTCCGCCAGCCAGTGTTCCGGCAGCGAAGTGAGGGGAATAGTTGTTGCAGGAACACTCAGTTCAGTTGTCATCGTAAAGCATACTCCGGCTCGAGGCCAAGCCCTTCAGGGCGGGATTTGGGGGATGGGGCAGACGCCCGATCAATGTTTGTGTACTGCGCGATGGCGAGGCAGATGCACCAGTGGCAATTTCCTGTATTGTATCGAATGGATGCCTGCCGGTAAGGAATGATGGCAAAACGGAGCAAAAAAATGAGCGGCCATCGACCAGCGGCAAGTATACAACAGCCCGCTGTTGCGCAAATGCTCCAGCTTAGCCCAGAGTCGGTATCTTTATAACAAGTATGGCAACAATTAGTAACAATTAGAATGACAACACCAGCAGAATACGAGAAGCAAACGCGACAAGAGGCCGCTAAAAGTGGCACACTGCGCATACCCGGGATAAAGAACCAAGCACGAGCCTGAAAAGACTCTGTAGAGCCAACATAAAGTATCTGGCGCCCAGACGCCTGGCTTGTTATCAAGAAACCACTTACATGATCAAGAAGAAGAACATCGAATTTGCCCGCGTCACCCACTTGCGCGGCCCCAACATCTGGACTTACCGCCCGGTGATTGAAGCCTGGGTCGACATCGGCGAACTGGAAGACTACCCATCCAATACCTTGCCCGGCCTGTACGAGCGCCTGGTGGCGTGGCTGCCCGGCATGATCGAGCACCGCTGCGGCGTGGGCGAACGGGGCGGCTTTTTCGAGCGCCTGCGCGAAGGCACGTGGTCGGCCCACATCCTCGAACACGTCGTATTGGAACTGCAAAACCTGGCAGGCATGCGCACGGGCTTCGGCCAGACGCGCTCGACCAGCCAGCGCGGCGTCTACAAGATGGCCTTCCGCACGCGCGAAGAGCACGTGGGCCGCGCCGCCCTGGCCGCCGCGCGCGAACTGCTGATGGCTGCCATCAACGATGAAGCCTACGACCTGGAAGCGGCCCTGGCGCCCCTGCGCGACATGGTCGACGCGCGCTGCCTGGGCCCGAGCACGGCCAGCATCGTCGATGCGGCCACCGAACGCGGCATCCCTTCGCTGCGCCTGAACGACGGCAACCTGGTGCAACTGGGCCACGGCGCCGCGCAGCGCCGCATCTGGACGGCCGAAACGGACCGCACCAGCGCGATCGCCGAAGGCATCGCCAGCGACAAGGATCTCACCAAATTCCTGCTCAAATCGTGCGGCGTGCGCGTCCCCGAAGGCAGCCTGGTACGCAGCGCCGAAGCGGCCTGGGAAGAGGCGCAAGACATCGGCGTGCCCGTCGTCGTCAAACCCTATGACGGCAACCATGGCCGCGGCGTGTCCCTGAACCTGATGACGGAAGCGGACGTGAAGGCAGCCTACGACCTGGCCGCGCGCAAGGGCGACAGCTCGGCCGTGCTGGTGGAAAGCTTCATCACCGGCGATGAACACCGTCTGCTCGTGGTCGGCAACAAGCTGATCGCGGCCGCCAAGGGCGAATCCCTGTGGGTTGACGGCGACGGCGTCTCCACCGTGCTGGAACTGGTCAACACGCAGATCAATACCGATCCGCGCCGCGGCGAAGGCGAGGATTTCCCGCTGGGTACCGTCAAGCCGCATGAATCGGGCGAAATCGTGCTGGAACTGCAGCGCCAGGGCATGACCGCCCTGTCCGTGCCGCAGGCGGGCCAGAAAGTGCTGATCCAGCCGAACGGCAACGTGGCCATCGACGTCACGGACGACGTGCATCCGTCCGTCGTGCATGCGGCCCTGCTGGCCGCACGCGTGGTTGGCCTGGATATCGCCGGCATCGACCTGGTCACCACCGACATCACGCGTCCGCTGGAAGAGCAGCGCGGCGCCATCATCGAAGTCAATGCCAGCCCTGGCCTGCTGGCGCACATCAAGCCGGGCGTGGGCCAGCCCCGCCCTGTCGGCGCGGCCATCGTCGACCACCTGTTCGCGCCCGAGGAAACGGGCCGCATTCCGCTGATCGGCGTGACGGGTACGCGCGGCGCCAGCCTGATCGTGCGCATGCTGTGCAAGCTGCTCAACCTGTCGGGCCTGCACACGGGCGCCGTCTGCAGCGAAGGCATGTATCTGGACCAGCGCAGAGTCGTCAGCAGCGATTGCGTGAACTGGGACGCAGGCCAGCGCCTGCTGCTCAACCGCACCGTGCAGACGGCCCTGTTCGAGAGCAATCCGCGCATGATCCTGGCCGAAGGCCTGGCTTACGACAAGTGCCAGATCGGCGTCGTCACGGACATGGGCAGCCTCGATAGCGTCAAGGATTTCGACGTGCTGGACGAAGCGGGCCTGTACAAGGCCGTGCGCAGCCAGGTCGACGTGGTGGTGCCGACGGGCGTGGCCGTGCTCAATGCCGCCAACGCGCATGTGCTGGAACTGGCCGAGCTGTGCGACGGCACGGTGACCCTGTATGCGCAGGATGGCAGCCTGGCCGCCATCGCGGCGCAACTGGCCGCCGGCCAGCGCGCCGTATTCGTGCGCGGCAACCACATCGTGCTGGCCGAAGGCGGCATCGAAACGGTCTTGCTGTGCCTGGACCTGCTGAAACCGGCCACAGCCGGCAATGTCGACAGCGTGCTGGCCGTCGCGGCGGCCGCCTGGGCCCTGAACCTGCCCGTCGATCTGATTTGCGCCGGACTGCGCACCTTCGACGCGGCCCCCGGCTGCATCGGCAACTGACAGCACAGGCAAAGCAGCACTCAAGCCCGGCCATGACGGCCGGGCCCACAAGAACACAACAGGATTACGGTTTAATTATGGAAGTATCTCGCGTACGGGCCTTGCGAGGCCCTAACCTCTGGAGCCACGACACCGCCGTGGAAGCCATTGTTTCCTGCACCACGCAGGAACTCGACATCGCCCAGCTGCCCGGCTTCGAAGCCCGCCTGCGCGCGCGCTTTCCGCAACTGAGCCCGCTGCAACCGCTGGGCAATTACAACGCGGCGCCGATGGCGCAGGTGCTGGAACTGGCGGCGCTGGGCCTGCAGGCGCAAGCCGGCTGCCCCGTCACCTTCAGCCGCACTACGCCGACCCTGGAAACGGGCATCTTCCAGGTCGTCGTCGAATACTCGGAAGAAGCCGTCGGCCGCCTGGCGCTGGAACTGGCGCAGCAGCTGTGCCAGGCCGCGCTCGACGATGCGCCGTTCGACCTGGCCGGCGCGCTGCACCAGTTGCAGGAACTCGATGAAGACGTGCGCCTGGGCCCATCGACAGGCGCCATCGTCAACGCCGCCGTGGCCCGCAACATCCCGTTCCGCCGCCTGACCGAAGGCAGCCTGGTGACGTTCGGCTGGGGCAGCAAGCAGCGCAAGATCCAGGCCGCCGAAATGGACGGCACCAGCGCGATTGCCGAAGCCATCGCGCAAGACAAGGAACTGACCAAGAAGCTGCTGGACTCGGCCGGCGTGCCGGTGCCGCACGGGCGTGTCGCCGTCGACGCGGACGATGCCTGGGCCGCCGCCTGCGAGATCGGCCTGCCCGTCGTCGTCAAGCCGAAGGATGGCAACCAGGGCAAGGGCGTGACCGTCAATGTCACTACGCGCGAACAACTGACGGCCGGCTTCCTCGCGGCGCAGGAATTCCGCGACGATATCCTCGTCGAGCGCTATCTGCCGGGCCATGATTTCCGTTTGCTCGTCATCGGCAACAAGATGGTGGCCGCCGCCCGCCGCGACCCGCCGCAAGTGGTGGGCGACGGCCAGCACACGGTGCGCGAACTGGTCGACCAGGTCAACCTGGATCCGCGCCGCGGCAGCGGCCACGCCACCTCGCTGACGAAAATCCGCTTCGACGACATCGCCCTGGCCAGCCTGGCCAAGCAGGGCTATGTGGCCGAATCCGTGCCGCCCGTAGGCCAGCGCGTGATCTTGCGCAATAACGCCAACCTGTCGACGGGCGGCTCGGCCACCGACGTCACCGTCGACGTGCATCCGGAAGTGGCGGCGCGCGCCGTCGCGGCCGCGCACATGGTGGGCCTGGACATCTGCGGCGTGGACGTCGTCTCCGAAAGTATTCTGAAACCGCTGGAAGAGCAGAACGCCGGCATCGTGGAAGTGAACGCCGCACCGGGCCTGCGCATGCACCTGGCGCCGTCGTTCGGCAAGCCGCGTCCCGTGGGCGAAGCCATCATCGCCGCCATGTTCGCCGAAGGCGACGATGGCCGCATTCCCGTGGTCGCCGTCACGGGCACCAACGGCAAGACCACCACCGTGCGCCTGATCGCCCACCTGCTGACGGCTTCGGGCCTGCGCACGGGCATGACGAATACGGATGGCGTGTACATCGAAGGGCGCCAGATCGACAGCGGCGACTGCAGCGGCCCGCGCAGCGCGCGCAACGTGCTGCTGCACCCGGACGTGGACGCGGCCGTGTTCGAAACGGCGCGCGGCGGCATGCTGCGCGAAGGCCTGGCCTTCGACCGTTGCCAGGTCGCCGTGGTGACCAACATCGGCGCCGGCGACCACCTGGGCCTGAACTACATCACCACCGTGGAAGACCTGGCGGTCCTGAAGCGCGTGATCGTGCAGAACGTGGCCGACAGCGGCGTGGCAGTCTTGAACGCCACCGACCCCGCCGTGGCGCGCATGGCCAAGAATTGCAGCGGCACGGTGACCTTCTTCGCCGCCGACAAGACGCATCCAGTGATGGCCACGCACCGCGCACAGGGCAACCGCGTGGTGTACGTGGAAGACGGCAAGCTGGTCGCGGCGCAGGGCAAGGAACGCCACGAAATCGCCCTGTCGCAGGTGCCGATCACGCGCAACGGCGCCATCGGGTTCCAGGTCGACAACGTCATGGCGTCGCTGGCCGCCGCCTGGGCCGTGGGCCTGGACTGGAAAACCATCGCGCTGGGCCTGAAAACCTTTGCCAATGAAGCCGACAATGCGCCGGGCCGCTTCAACGTCTTCGATTATCGTGGAGCCACGCTGATCGCCGACTACGGCCACAATCCGGACGCCATCCTGGCGCTGGTGCAAGCCGTGGAAAGCATGCCGGCCAAGCGCCGCTCGGTGGTCATCAGCGGCGCCGGCGACCGCCGCGACGAAGACATCCGCCAGCAGACGGAAATCCTCGGCGCCGCCTTCGACGATGTGCTGCTGTACCAGGATCAATGCCAGCGCGGCCGCGCAGACGGCGAAGTCGTGGCGCTGCTGCGCCAGGGTTTGAACGGCGCCAAGCGCACCAGCCATATCGATGAAATCAACGGCGAATTCGTCGCCATCGACAAGGCCCTGGCGCGCTTGAACGAAGGCGATCTGTGCCTGATCCTGATCGACCAGGTGGAAGAAGCGCTGGCGCACATCGCCAAGCGCGTCGCCGAAGCATAAGCGCAGTATCATCGCGCACAAGGGCGGCCTGCGGGCCGCCCTTTTTTATGCGCGCGCGCCGCCTCCCTGCGCGCACCCGCATGGTGCAAAAGCCTCCTTGCAAGCTTGTAAATTCAGGCATGGAAATTGCTCATAAGAAAACATAAATGGGCTGACAAGAAGGTGGGGCACGCATGGTGGGCAGAATCTCGCGCATGATCGGGAAATTGACGGTGGGGCGCAAACTGGCGCTGATCTATTTGCTCGACCTGTCCGCCGTCATCTTCATTTCCGGCATCCTCATCAACGAAAAATACATCGCCATCGATTTCTCGCGCAAGGAGATGGCGGGCAACGACTACATCGCCGCGATCCGCGATGCGCTGCTGCCCCTGGCACGCGCGCAAGCCGATGCAGCCGGATCGGCAGCTGCCATCGAACTGGCCGAGCGCCAGTTCGGCAGCGATATGCGCAGCGCGGAATTGAGCAGGGAATTTTCCGCCCTGCTGCGCCAGTCCGGCAGTACGACCTTTGCGCCGGACGACGGCATCGCGCCCTCGCCCGCCTTCGTTGCAGGACGCGCACTGCTCACGCGCGTGGGCAACCAGTCGAACCTGATCCTCGACCCGGACCTGGACAGCTACTACACCATGTCGCTGGTGATCCTGCGCTTTCCGGAACTGCTGGAAGTGATCAACAGCACGCGCGCCCTGGCCCTGCAACTGGCGACGGCCGAAGGCGCGCAGCGCCAGCGCCTGCAAACCCAGTTCCTGATCCTGGAAGGGCGCATGGACGCCACCATGGGCGGCATCGGCAGCGACTACACGGAGGCGTTCGCGGCCAGCACGCCGCTGCTGCGCCAGCACCTGGACGGCTCGCGCGCGGCCATGCAGCAAGCCGTGGCGCAGTTTCGCGCCAGCACCCAGGCGCTGGCCGGCGCGCCGTCCCTTGCCGCTGGCAGCGCCGCGCTGCTGCGCCACGATGCATCCGCCTCTGCGGCCCTGCTGCATGCCTGGCGCGAAGCGGAAGGCGAATTGCACCGCCTGATCCAGCTGCGCGTGGACGGCTTCTTTACGCGCATGTGGCTGCACCTGGGCACGGCCGTGCTGCTGCTGGTAATGATATTGGGCCTGGTGTTTTTCGTCGCGCGCCAGATCGCCCTGCCCATCCGCCGCCTGGCGCGCGTGGCGCAGGAAGTGCGCGAAACGGGCGACCATAGCCTGCGCGCCATCTGGGACAGCGAAGACGAAACGGGGCGCCTGGTCAGCGCCTTCAATACCATGCTGCAGCAGCTCGATTTCCAGCGCATGGCGCAGCAGGAACTGGTGGCCAGCGCCAGCGCGGCCGATGCGCAGCGCCAGCTGGTCGACGCCATTCCCATCCCGCTGATGGTCACCTCGATCCCCCATCACCAGGTGCTGCACGCGAACCAGGCCGCGCACGCGTGGCAGGGCGGCCTGGAACTGGACCCGTGGGTGGGCGGCATGAGTCCGCAAGCCCGTTCGCGCTTCTTCCAGCGCTTGAGCGACCTGGGCGCCGTCGATGAATTCGAGGTGTGCTGGAGCGGCAGCGGCACGCCAACGTGGGCCCTGATTTCCGCGCGCCTGATCGACTACCAGGGCCAGCGCGCCGTGCTGTCGACCTTCACGCCGATCAACAAGATGAAGCTGATGGAGTCGCGCCTGGAACTGTGGGCCAAGGTCTTCGAGGCGTCCGCCGAAAGCCTGATCGTGATGGACGCCGGCATGCGCATCATCACCGTCAACCAGGCCTTCCGCCGCCATTCGCTGTACGACATGGTGGAGCTGATCGGCAAGCGCCCGGCCTTTTTGCTCGCCCCCGACAACAGTCCCGAGCAGCTCGACAGCCTGCGCCGGACCCTGGCGCGGCGCGGCTACTGGCAGGGCGAGATCCGGGTGCAGCGCAAGTCGCTGGAAAGCTATCCCGCCTGGCTGGTGATGAACGCCGTGCGCGACCTCGATGGCGTCACCACGCATTTCATCGCCAGTTCGCTCGATATCAGCGAACGCAAGGCCAGCGAGCGGCAGATCGAGCACATGGCCCACCACGACGCGCTGACGGGACTGGCGAACCGCCACGTGTCGAACCTGCGCCTGGCGGCAGCCATCGCGCAGGCGCGCCGCAGCGGCGAAAAGGTGGGCGTGCTGTTCGTCGACCTGGACCGCTTCAAGCACGTCAACGATGCGCTGGGCCACCACGTGGGCGACGCGCTGCTGCAATCGGTGTCGGCGCGCCTGCTGCAGCTGGTGCGCGAAGGCGATACCGTCAGCCGCCTGGGCGGCGATGAATTCGTCGTCATCCTCAATGGCATCGGCGACGCCGCATCCATCGCCGCCCTGCTTGACACGCGGCTGATACCGGCCATGCGCCAGCCGCACCAGGTGGAAGGCAACGAGCTGTATGTCTCGTGCAGCGTGGGCGTGGCCATCTATCCGGACCACGGCGGCGACATGGATACCCTGATGCGCCACGCCGATGCGGCCATGTATCAGGCCAAGAGCGGCGGACGCGATCACGCGCGCATGTTCACGCCGCAGATGCAGGAGCAGCAGTTGCAGCAGCTGCACCTGGAAAGCGATCTGCGTCACGCCATCGAACGGCAGGAACTGGTGCTGTACTACCAGCCGCGCATCGATGCGAAAAGCAGCCGCCTGAATGGCGTGGAAAGCCTGATCCGCTGGCAGCATCCGCAGCACGGCCTGATCGCGCCCGACAGCTTCATCCCCGCCGCCGAGGAATCGGGCCTGATCGTCTCCATCGGCGCGTGGGTCATCCGCGAGGCGTGCCGCCAGCAAGTGGCCTGGCGCGAAGCGGGCGCGGGCGACATCGCCGTGTCGATCAACCTGTCGGCCATCCAGTTGAAAAGCGGCGGCCTGGTGGCCACCTTGCGCGAAGTGCTGCGCGAATTTCCCGTCACGCCGGGACAGATCGAATTCGAGCTGACCGAGTCCATCCTGATGGACAACGTCGACGACACCATCGCCACCCTGCACGCCATCAAGGCACTGGGGTTTGCGCTGTCGATCGACGATTTTGGCACCGGCTATTCGAGCCTGAACTATCTGTGCCGCTTCCCGCTCGACAAGCTGAAAATCGACATGAGCTTCGTGCAGGACATCCACGGTTCGCCGCAGAATCTGGCGGTGACGAAAACCATCATCGGCCTTGGCCATACCCTGGGTCTGACGGTCACCGCCGAAGGCGTGGAAAGCGCGGCCGATGCCGACGTGCTGCGTCATGCCGGCTGCGATGAATTGCAAGGGTATTACTTTGCCCGCCCCATGCCGCAGGCGCACTTCATGGCCTGGCTGGCGCAAACCACCGCGCCCTGCGCCGCCTGACACTTCCTGTGGAGCGCCCGCAACGCGCAGGCGCCAGCTTCGACAACGCGCGGCGGCCGCCAGGGCGCATGAATGCAGCAGGGATACCGGAATTGGTATTGACATCGCAAAAGAAGTCATTTGTGGGGCAAAGTCATTCCCACCTACCATGTTTCTGAGCAAGTTCCAGCTCTGGCGGCGACTGCCGCAGCGTTCTCAACATAACTAAAATACAGGTGGAGACAAGATGAAGCAATTGATGGCAACGGGCACCCGCACGTCCCGACAAAACACACGGTTGACCTTGAAGGCCACGGTGGCCGCCCTGGCCGGCGCCGGCCTGCTGAGCAGCGCTTCCGTCTGGGCGCAACAGGCGCCCGCCGTGGACACGCCAGTGGAGGAAACGGCACCGGCAGCAGCACCGGCGGCCGACAATGCCGGCATCGCCGTCGTCGCCGTCACCGGCGTGCGTCGCGCGGCGCAAAGCGCACAGACGATCAAGAAAAACAACGACCAGGTGGTCGATTCCATCGTCGCCGATGAAATCGGCAAATTCCCCGACAAGAACGTGGCCGAAATCCTCGGCCGCGTGACGGGCGTGCAGATCCGCCGCGAAGGCGGCGAAGCGGGTACCGTCATCATCCGCGGCTTGCCCGGCGTGGTGACCTTGCTCAATGGCCGCGAAATGTTCACCTCAGTGGGCCGCAGCCTGTACCTGGCCGACATCCCGACGGCCATGCTGCAGCGCGTGGACGTGTACAAATCGCAGGGCGCCGACATGGTCGAAGGCGGCACGGCCGGCGTGATCGACGTGCGCACCAACCGCCCCTTCGACTTCAAGGGCTTTACGGCATCGGGCAACGTGCGCGCCGAGCACCGCGACAAATCCGGCTCGACGGACCCGAACGTCAGCGGCATGGTCTCGAACCGCTGGAAGACCCCATACGGCGAGTTCGGCGCACTGCTCGGCCTGTCCTACCAGCGCGGCAAATACTATGACGAGACGATCTGGAATGCCGAACCCGTCAAGCGCCCCGAAGCGGGCAATATCACGGGTCCCGATTCCGTCGGCATGATCCCGACCGTGGGCGACCGCAAGCGCTATGCGGCGAATGCCGCCTTCCAGTGGCGCCCGAACTCGCAGGTGGAAGTGTATGCGGAAGGCATGTCGACCCTGATCAAGCATGCGTTCGACAGCCAGTTCTTCGTCGGTTCACTGCCGTGGGGCCAGAACCCGGACATCACCCTGATCCCCGGCACCAATCAGGCGTCCACGGTGGGCAAGATCGACGGCCCATGGTCGCCGTTCACGCTGGGCTCGACCCAGGCGCGGCGCGACCGCTCGATCGGTTCGCAAGGCGCCATCGGCGCGCGCTGGGACATCACGCCGCAGCTGCGCGCCACCACGGAACTGGCGCGCACGGTCAGCAACTTCGAGCGCGAATTTCCCATCCTCGACTTCCTCGCCCATCCGACCAGCGTGATCGGCAGCACCAACGTCAACGGCGGCGCGCAGATCAGCTACCCCGGCTACAACATGACGGATCCGAAGAACTACACCCTGCTCGGCTTCTACGACAATCACAGCCACGACGAAGGCAGCTCGACCGACTGGCGCGGCGACGTGACCTACGACATGGACAGCACGGGCTTCTTCCGCGAATTCTCGGGCGGCGTGCGCCTGGCCAAGCGCAAGGCGGAATCCATACGCGAAAAGAACGTGCAAGGCGGACTGACGTCGATCATGACTGCCGACGCCCTGCCCGGCCTGGCCTGCACTTCGCACAAGAACACGGGCAATTTCGGCCTGCAAAGCTGGCTCACGCCATGCCGCGACTTCATGCTCAACAACACGGATACCTTGCGCCAGCTGTTTACGGGCAGCAGCGAGCGCAGCCCGGACGATCCGATGACCCACTTCAAGGATGTGGAAAAAACCAATGCCGTCTACGGCAAGGCGCGCATCGGCTTTGACCTGGCGCAAGTACCGGTCGATGGCACCCTGGGCGTGCGCGTGGTGCAGACCAAGCAGGACTTGCAAGGCAATTCCTCGCAAAACGGCATCATCACGCCCGTACGCGTGAAGACTTCGGATACGGACGTGCTGCCCAGCATGACCCTGAAAGCCATGCTGCGCCAGGACCTGATCGCCCGCATGACGGCAGGCAAGGCCGTGCAGCGCCCGAACTTCGCCGACTTCAACCCCGGCGTGACTCTGGGCCAGAGCCTGGAGATGGTGCGCCCGACGGGCAACGGCGGCAATCCCGACCTCAAACCCGTGGAAGGCAAGAACCTCGACGTGGCGCTGGAATGGTATTTCGCGCAAACGGGTTCCGTCACGGCCACCGTGTTCCGCCACAACTTCAAGAATTACATCCTGTCCGGTTCGGCCAAGGAAACGTATGGCGGCATCGAGTACGACATCACGCGTCCGCGCAACACCTCGAAGGGCCATCTGCAAGGCGTGGAAATGGCTTACCAGCAGTTCTACGACAAGCTGCCAGGCTGGATGAGCGGCCTCGGCCTGCAGGCGAACGCCACCTACATGACGGGCGAGCTGGAAGAATTGAATGGCAGCGCGCATCCGTTCACGGGCATGTCGAAATGGTCGGCCAATATCGTCGGCCTGTACGAACAGGGACCGTGGTCGGCGCGCCTGGCCTACAGCTGGCGCGACAAGTACGTCGACGACTACAACTACCGCGGCAAGGGCATCCACCTGACCGTCGCGCCAACCAAGACCCTGGACGCTTCGGTCTCGTACAAGCTCAACCCGAACACCACGGTGACTTTGGACGCGAACAACCTGCTCGACTCGACCTACCGCGACTACCACGACACGCCCGAGTATGTGCGCGATGTGCGGCGCTATGACAAGGTTGTCGGCCTGTCGGTACGCTGGAGCTACTAAAAACGCCCAGGGCGTTGTTGCCGCGCCTCGCCCTGGACGTTTTTAGCACCGGCAATAACACCTGACCAAACCGGCCGCGCGGCGCGCTTTGCGGCCGGCGATGGTTTTGTCAGGCGTCGAAACGTCATTGAAATACATATTCTTTCTTCCTTGAGGGTTTTCAGCGCCAGCCGGCAACGGTTGGCGTTTTTTTGCTTTGCGGAATCTATCCGACAGTGGAATTGATTTAACGCAAAATGGCGCCGCCGGGGGCTTTTATGCTGGCAGCTTGACTAGCGAACCCGGCGGGGACAGCATGCGCAATGCACGGCACGTCGACACACAGTTATTTCAACCCGACATCCCGGTGCGGCTCGACATGCGCACGGCGGCGCTGGTCGAGCATGCGCTGGCCTTGCAGGAAATGGCCGGCACGGGCGCCGCCGCCCTGTTTTTGCACTGCCACGACGTGCCGCTGCCCACCGCCCTGCGCGTGCTGACGACGGGACCGCGCCGCAAACCGGCCGGGCCGCACCTGTTTGCACGCCTGCGCCCGCGCACGGCCGCACTGGCGCAAGGCTTGCCGCTACCGGCGCGCTGACGAATCCTGTACCATCGCCGCAACCGATCACATGAGGCACGGCGATGCAGGCAGCGACACCCCACGACTCCTATGCGGCACTGATGGACCTGATCAAGGCCCGCCATGCGGAACTGAGCCCGCAATTCCAGGCCGGCGCCCGCTACCTGGCCGACCATCCGGACGAAGTGGCCGTCTCATCGATGCGCAGCATCGCCGCGCGCGCGCAGGTGCAGTCGGCCGCCCTCGTGCGCCTGGCGCAACAGCTGGGCTTTGCCGGCTGGCCGGAACTGAAAGCCATCTTCGTCGAGCGCCTGCGCACCGCACCGGCCGGCTATGCGGCAAAGGCAGATGCGCTGGCCGGCAAGGACGGGAACCTGGTCACCGAAGTGTTCACGGTGCAGCAGCGCAACCTGGCCGCCACGGAAAGTGCCAACCACGCCGCCCTGGACGCGGCCGCCAACCTGCTGCAGGTGGCACCCCGCGTGCATGTGGCCGGCTTTCGCGCCGCCCACCCCATCGCCTACACCCTGCACTACCTGTACCGATTGCTGCGCCCCAGCGTGCAGCTGCTGAGCGGCCAGGGCGGCACCCTGGAAATGGACTTGCGCGCCCTGCAGGCAGACGAAGCCGTCGTCGTCGTCAGCTTCGCGCCCTATTCCAGCGAAGCGCTGCTGGTGGCGCAGACGGCGCGCCGGGCTGGTTGCCAGGTGGTCGCCATCAGCGACAGCCCCCTGTCGCCGCTGGCCCTGCAAGCCGATGCCAGCATCGTCATCGCCGTCGACAGCCCCTCGTTCTTCCCCTCCATCGTGGCCGGCGTCGCGGCCGTCGAAAGCCTGGTGGAACTGCTGGTGGCGCGCGCGGGGCCCGATGCCGTCACCGCCATCGGCGCGGCGGAAAGCCAGCTGCGGGCGCTGGGCGCCTACGCAAAAACACCAAATGATGTAAATTAAAAACAAATACATCAAACGTTGTTAAATGGCGCAACGCCTTCTATAATCGGTCTTCCCCTTGCCGATAAGAAAGCGATGCCATGAGCCATGTCTTCCACCGCAGCTTGACCGCCAGCTATCCCGTCGCCACGGGCGGCGATGGCCCTTACCTGATCGATGCCGACGGCAAGCGCTACCTGGACGCCTGCGGCGGCGCGGCCGTCTCCTGCCTCGGCCATGCGGATGCGGCCGTGATCGCGGCAGTGCAGCAGCAGGTTGCCAGGATGGCGTACGCGCACAGCTCGTTTTTCACCACCGAGCCGATGGAGCAGCTGGCCGATTTCCTCGTCGCCCGTGCGCCGGACGGCATCGACAGCGTGTATTTCGTCTCGGGCGGTTCGGAAGCGGTGGAAAGCGCGCTCAAGATGGCGCGCCAGTATTTCGTGGAACGGGGCCAGCCGCAGCGCCGCCACGTCATCGCGCGCCGCCAGAGTTACCACGGCAACACACTGGGCGCACTGGCCACGGGCGGCAACGCCTGGCGCCGCCAGCAATTCGAACCGCTGCTGATCGACGTGACGCACGTGTCGCCCTGCTACGCCTGGCGCGACCAGCCAGCCCATGAAACGGACGGCGACTACGTGGCGCGCCTGGGTCAGGAACTGGAAGACACTATCGCCGAGCTGGGCGCGGACAAGGTCATGGCCTTCATCGCCGAACCCGTCGTCGGCGCCACGGCCGGCGCCCTGCCCGCCGTCGCCGGCTACTTCCAGCGCATGCGCGACATTTGCCAGCGCCATGGCATCCTGCTGATCCTCGACGAAGTCATGTGCGGCATGGGCCGCACGGGCAGCCTGTTCGCCTGCGAGCAGGAAGGCATCACGGCAGACCTGATCTGCATCGCCAAGGGCCTGGGCGCCGGCTACCAGCCCATCGGCGCCGTGATGGTCTCCAAGGACATCCGCGACACCATCCGCGCCGGCACGGGATTCTTCCAGCATGGCCACACGTATATCGGCCACGCCACGGCCTGCGCCGCCGCCCTTGCCGTGCAGCGGCAGATCGAGGAACGCGATTTGCTGCTCAACGTGCGCGCCATGGGCGGCTTGCTGCAAGAGCGGCTGCTTGCGCGTTTCGATGGCCATGCGCACGTGGGCGACATCCGCGGCCGCGGCCTGTTCCTGGGACTGGAACTGGTGCAGGACCGCGCCAGCAAACAGCCTTTCGACCCTGCCCGCCGCCTGCATGCGCGCATCAAGGCGCAAGCCATGCAGAACGGGCTGATGTGCTACCCCATGGGCGGCACCATCGATGGCCTGCATGGCGACCACATCCTGGTGGCGCCGCCCTACATCATCGACGCCAGCCACGTCGATGAAATCGTCGACAAGCTGGGCACGGCCATCGATGCGTGCGTGGCGTAGCCGCGCAAGCCGCGGCAGAAATGCGCAAGGGCCTCGACCAGCAACTTTTGTTCACTCCTTGCCAATATTAATTGACTTATTTTAAACAATCGTTTTAAATCAGGAAGTTACTCAAAATCAATCATCTTGAGCATTCAAACATCGCATTGCCCTTTTCGATGCTGGACGCCCACGTTGATGCACTCTGAAGCCAAGGTATATGGAACTGCTCGACTCCCTGCGTCAGCCCCCACTGCAAGACGACACGATCAGCGGGCACTATGAAGTGCGCCGCTTGCTGGGCGAAGGCGGTTTCGGCCATGTATTCGAAGCCTGGGATGCCAAGCTGTGCCGCAGCGTGGCGCTGAAACGCCTGAAACCGCAAGCCGACGTGCTGCATCCGGAAAAACTCATCAATGAAGCACGCCTGGCCGCCTCGCTCAAGCATGCCGCCTTCGTGCGCATTTTCGCCATCGAAGGCCAGGGCACGAGCCAGTCCATCGTCATGGAACTGGTCGAAGGCCAGACCTTGGGCCAGTTCATGCACAGCGGCAAGGCTGACCTGCAAGCCGCGCTCGACATCGCTTACCAGATCGCCGATGCCATGGACGAGGCGCACGCCATGGACCTCGTGCACGGCGATCTGAAACCCTCGAACCTGATGCTGGAGGCAAACGGCAAGGTGCGCATCCTCGACTTCGGCCTGGCCCGCCACATCGACCCGCAAGCAACGCAAACTACCACCCTGTGCGACTTGCAGGGCACGATTGCCTACATGGCGCCCGAGCGCCTGATGGGCCGCCTGCCCGACACGCGCGGCGACGTGTATGCCCTGGGCGCCATGCTGTACGAAATGCTGGCCGGCCAGCGCCACTTCGCCCACCTGAACGGCCTGGCCCTGGCCGCCGCCCACATGCAGGCGACGCAGCCGTGGCCCGACCTGCCCGACTCCGTCCCACCCGCCATCAACGCCCTCGTGCGCGCGATGACGGCGCACGACCCGGCGGAACGGCCACGCACCATGCGCGCCGTGCGCGAGGCGCTAGGCGCGCAGCGCGGCGAACCGCTCACCTTGGCTGCGCCCCTGGCCGACGAGCCGCCGGCGAAGGAAGAGCCGCCCGCCAGCGTCTCCATCCGCCTGCCCCTGCCCCGCAAGCGCACCCTGAAATGGGGCGCGGGCGTGGCACTGCTGGCCGTGCTGGCAGGATGGCAGTTGCCCAATATCGTTCCTGCCGTCAAATCGTTCGTCACAGGCGAAAAGGCGCCTGCGCCGTATTCGGAAATGGCCAGCATGGCGGCGGGGATGGAGGCGTTGCGGGTGTTTGATCGAGACACCAACCAGCAACTAGCCATCCAGGAATTTACCAAGGTTCTGACACATACTCCAAACCATTCAGCGGCGGCCGCCGGTTTGTCGCTGGCATCCGGCCTGCGCTACATCGGCAATGGCCGCGATCCCACCTGGCTGCAGCGTGCAGATATCAGTGCCAAATTGGCATTAGCAGCGGACAATCAACTTGCACTCGCCCATGTGGCGCAAGCCTGGGTCCTGGAATTTCAAGGAAAACGCGCCGAAGCCATGCAACTGGCCAACGCGGCCCTGAACCTGGAACCCAACAATGTCATGGCGCTGTATGGGAAAGTGCGCCTGTTGATCCATGCACAAAGATTTGAGCAAGCACAGGCTTTGTTGGAACATGCCATTGCGACCTATCCACAGGAGCGTCTCTTCATATCTCAGCTTGGCGCCATGTACTACAAGCAGGCTAACTATATGGCTGCCGAGCAGGCTTTTCGCAAAAGCATCAAAATGGATCCGCAAACGCCCGGCTCCTATGCCCAGCTGAACGCCGTCCTGCTACGCCAGAATCGTCCCGATGAAGCATTGCAAGTATTGCAACAGGGATTGCAGGTACGTCCTGACTGGGAGCTATACACTAATTTGGGGACATCGCTATTTGCCAAGGGCGACTATTCGGGTGCCGTCCAGGCATTCGAGAATGCCGTTTCCGACAATAAGGGAAATCCCGGTAACTATTGGCTGTGGGCAAATCTGGCCGATGCCCAGCGCTGGGTGCCGGCCCAGGCGAAAGCATCGCAGCGCTCCTACGAACGGGCCATCGAACTATTGACGCCGCTGCTGAAACGCCTGCCCCATGATCCCACATTCAACTCCAGGATGGCATTGTATTGCGCTTACGCAAATATCAAACAGTCAGCCCTAGTTCATGTGAAACAGGCTGTCACGCTGGCGCCCGAGGCGCCCGATATCCATTTTCGCGCCGCCTTGACCTATGAACTCATAGGAAATCGAGCTGAAGCATTCACCGCCCTGACGCATGCGATCAAGCGTGGCTACCCTATCAATCTGATCGAATCCACACCCGATCTGTTGAATCTTCGGCGAGATACTCGCTACCAGCAATTACTTGATATAGAAAGAAACGATAAAAAATGACCTATGTAAGCCCTTGGATGAAATTGTCCGTGCATTTTGACGCAGATCAGATCACCAATCAACTCGACTACAGCTTCACCTCGTGCGATGGTACGGCCGATCCACGTCACGGCCCCTACATGGGCGGCGTGCACTTCCAGAAAGGCCAGCATGTCTATCTCGACGTCACCTGCTGCGGCTCCAAGGAAAGCGGCTTCACCTCGTTCCAGATCGTCGACTGCTGCATCATCAGCGTGCCGCAACTGACACAGATCGGCCCGAAAGTAGCAACCATCTACTCGCCGCCTTCGCCCTTCCTGCAAGCCGTAGGCGCCACTTATAGCTTGCCGCTGGACTTCGAAATCCAGCAAATACTGGGCGAACCGGAACTGCCGGCCCTGCACCGCATCCGCCAGGAATGGAAGCACAATCTGGATGTGGGATATGCAAGCGGCCGCTGGGAATTGTCTTTCGTCATGACAGTGCGCATCATGCGCGGCGAAGGCGTTCAACCAGAGCTACGCGTTTTTTCCTTCGACCCGGAAAGCTCAGTTGGCGGCAATACCGACTGGTAAAACTCCTTGTCCCGCCATATGCCAGCATGGCGGGACCCACCAGCCAAAAACGCATCGGTAAACACAGGCTACCTACAGGCACTCACCGGGGCCAGGGTCAGTTCTGCTATCCGGACACGATCCGTGTCGTCACGCTCTCCGTTGAGCACAGCATAGTCAACTCCCAGGCCCCCCACACCGGCGCGGCTTTTTCACATCCGCACGCAATACGCCGCCCCGCCCGCCGAAAGCGGTAAAATGACGGCCTTGAACCCTAGCTCCGCCCCCTGGCGCGGCCTGGCACGCACACAGCACCACCCACAGCCCGGCAGGCACGCATTTTCCGGCCGCCGGACCAACGACAAAGAACACATGACCACCGTCCCAAAAGAAATCAACGCCGCCGCGGCAAAGAAAAATTCGGCTGAAAAGCTTACGCCAATGATGCAACAATATTTAGGCATCAAGGAAAACCACCCGACGATGCTGGTCTTCTACCGCATGGGCGATTTCTACGAGCTGTTTTTCGAGGATGCGGAGAAAGCGTCGCGCCTGCTGGGCATTACCCTGACGGCGCGCGGCGTGGCCAGTGGCAACCCGATTAAAATGTGCGGCGTGCCGTTTCATTCGCTGGACGGCTACCTGGCCAAGCTGGTCAAGCTGGGCGAGTCGGTGGCCATTTGCGAGCAGATCGGCGATCCGGCCACCAGCAAGGGTCCCGTCGAGCGCAAGGTCATGCGCGTCGTCACGCCCGGTACCCTGACGGATGCGGACTTGCTGCCAGAGAAGGCCGAGCGCCCGCTGCTGGCCATGTGCAGCATCACGCAACGCAAGACGGTCACCACTGGCCTGGCCTGGCTGTCGCTGGCCAGCGGCGCTTTGAAGCTGATGGAATTTTCCGGCGACAGCGGCACCGTGGCCGTGCGATTGCAGCAGGAACTGGAACGCATCGTGCCGGCCGAAATCCTCAGCGGCGACAATGGCAACCTGTTCGACGACTACGCGGGCACGCACATCAACCGCGTGCCGGACTGGCATTTCGACGTGGTCGGCGGCCACAAGGCCCTGCTCGACCAATTGGGCGTGGCGACCCTGACGGGCTTTGGCGCCGACGGCCTCGGCGCCGCGTTCGGCGCGGCCGGCGCGCTGCTGCGCTATGCGCAATCGACGCAGGGACGCGGCTTGCAGCACGTGCGCTCCCTGACGACGGAAACGGAAAGCGAATTCATCGGACTGGACGCGGCCACGCGCCGCAACCTGGAACTGACGGAAACGATCCGCGGCCAGGAATCGCCGACCTTGTTCTCCTTGCTGGATCATTGCCGCACGGCCATGGGTTCGCGCATGCTGCGCCACTGGCTGCACCATGCGCGGCGCGACCAGAACGTGGCGCGCGCGCGCCATGAAGCCATCGCCGCGCTGGCGCAAAGCGAAGCGGCCGGTCCGCTCGCCGCCACCCTGGCGCAAGTACCCGATATCGAACGCATCACCACGCGCATCGCGCTACTGTCGGCGCGTCCGCGCGACTTGGCCGCCCTGCGCGACGGCTTGCTGCAACTGCCGGCCCTGCGCGGCGACGTGGTCCGTTGCTACGGTCCTGGCCAGGGCGGCGAAACCGGCTTGCTGGCCGCCATCCATACGGCCCTGGCCACACCAACCGCGTGCCTGGACTTGCTGGTGCGCGCCGTGGCGCAGGAACCGGCCGCGATGGTGCGCGACGGCGGCGTGTTTGCCACCGGTTTCGACGCGGAACTCGACGAATTGCGCGCGCTGTCGGAAAATGCAGGCCAGTTCCTGCTCGACCTGGAAACGCGCGAACGGGCGCGCACGGGCATCGCCAACCTGCGCGTCGAATACAACAAGGTGCACGGCTTCTATATCGAAGTCACCCACGGCCAGACGGACAAGGTGCCGGATGATTACCGTCGCCGCCAGACCTTGAAAAACGCCGAGCGCTACATCACGCCGGAACTCAAGGTGTTCGAAGACAAGGCCCTGTCGGCGCAAGACAAGGCACTGGTGCGCGAAAAGCTGCTGTACGACCTGCTGCTGGCCGACTTGGCGCCGCACATCGGCACCCTGCAGACCATCTCGCAAGGCCTGGCCCAGCTCGACACCCTGAATGCGCTGACGGAACATGCGCAGCAGCACAACTGGGCCGCGCCGCAGCTGGTCGAGGAACCGTGCATCAACATCGTCGAAGGCCGCCACCCCGTGGTGGAAAAACAGATCGAACGCTTCATCGCCAACGATTGCCGCTTCGTCAACGAGCGCCGTTTGCTGCTGATTACCGGCCCGAACATGGGCGGTAAATCGACCTTCATGCGCCAGGTGGCCCTGATCACCCTGCTGGCTTACGTGGGCAGCTACGTGCCGGCCGCTTCCGCCACCATCGGCCCTATCGACCGCATCTTCACGCGTATCGGCGCCACCGACGACCTGGCGGGCGGACGCTCGACCTTCATGGTCGAAATGACGGAATCGGCGGCGATTTTGAACGGCGCCACCGAGCACTCGCTGGTGCTGATGGATGAAGTGGGCCGCGGCACCTCGACCTTCGACGGCCTGGCCCTGGCCTGGGCCATCGCGCGCCATCTGATCGATACGAGCCGCAGCTTCACCCTGTTCGCGACGCATTACTTTGAGCTGACGCAACTGCCGGACAGCCACCCGAGCGCCGCCAACGTGCATCTGTCCGCCGTCGAGCACAAGGACAGCATCGTCTTCCTGCACGCCGTGCAAGCCGGTCCCGCCTCGCAAAGCTATGGCTTGCAGGTGGCGCAACTGGCCGGCGTGCCGCAGCCCGTGATCAAGGCGGCGCGCAAGCACCTGGCGCGCCTGGAAGCGCAGGCGCTCGACGCCACGCCGCAACGCGACCTGTTCGCGCTGCCCTCCGCCGATCCGTATGCGCAAGAGGAAGAAGAGGAAGCGGCGGCGCCGCTGGCTGCGCTGAACGCGGCGCAGCAAGCCTTGCTCGACGCCATCGCCGACCTCGATCCCGATGCGCTCACCCCGCGCGATGCGCTGGAACAGCTGTATCAATTGAAAAGGCTGGCCGCCGCATGACCTTCCGGCGCAGCTCGATACGCCTGCTGGCCGCCGGCTTGCTCGCTGCCAGCCTGCCATGGCAAGCGCTGGCCGCCCCAGGCGACCAGGCCGGCTTCGAGTTTGCCGTACTGGGCCACTCCTTCAACGCGGGGCCGGACGATGGCCCCCTGAAAAAAGCCATCGCCGACACGAGCGCCTTCAATGCCTCCTTCGTCGTGGCCACCGGCATCAAGGCCGCCAGCGAATCATGCAGCGACAAGCTGTATGGCCAGCGCAAGGACTTGCTCGACGCCAGCGGCCCGCCGCTGATCGTCTCGCTGTCGGCCAGCGACTGGGCCAACTGCCGCAATTCGCGCGGCAGGGTCAACGCCATCGAACGCCTGAACCGCCTGCGCGACGTGTATTTTGCCGATGACCAGAGCCTGGGCCAGCGCAAGCTGACCCTGTCGCGGCTGTCATCGACGGCGAAGTTCCGCAGCTATGCGGAAAACGCCCACTGGGAATACGGCGGCGTGCTGTTTGCTACCGTCAACCTGCCCGCGAACAACAACCATTTCTTGCCAGAAGCGGGACGCAACAGCGAATTCGAAGACCGTCTGGTGGCCAACCGCTCCTGGCTGCAGCGCCTGTTCGCCATGGCGCAGCGCAAGCAGCTCGACGGCATCGTGCTGTTTTCCGATGGCGACGCGGGCGTGCTCGATGAAGACGACAATTCGCTGCTGCCCAGCTTCAGTTCGAAACAGGACGGCTTTGCCGGACCGCGCAAGCAGATCCGCACCTTGGCGAAAAAGTTCAACGGCAAGGTGTTATTGGTCGATACGCAGCGCGATGGCGACACGGATGGCAAGGAGGGGAAAACCAAAAAAGCCGCAGCCAAAACAGGCGGGCCGAAGATCAGCTGGAAAGGCAACCTGGGCCACGTCAGCATCAACAATGACTGGGCCGCCATCGCCGTACGGCCCGGCAAGACGCCCTTCTTTGAGGTGCGTCAACGCGCCGTCAGGCCATCGGCGCAAGCCAGGGCCAGGGCGTCGACCGTGCGCCGTTAGCGCATAAGCAACAGGCCGGCATGTAGCCGGCCTGTTTTCATTCAAGCAGCGTCACGCCCAACAGACGTCACGACGCCTGACAAAACCGTAGCGAGCAGCTGCGCGGCGTGGCCGAGAAGCGCAACCGTACCAGAGTACGGTGAGCATCGCCGGCCGCGCCCCGCTGCGCGCAGCAGGTTTGGTCAGGTGTTAATGAATAGGGTGGGTGCGGAAGTGATCGCCCTCTTCGCCTTCATCATCTTCATCGCCATGGTCATGGCCGTGTGCGCCATGCACGTGGCCATGGGCGATTTCTTCGTCGGTGGCTGCGCGCACGTCAGCGACGGTCAGCGAGAAGCGCAGCGCGATGCCGGCCAGAGGATGGTTACCGTCCAGCACGACCTTGTCGTCGGCGATATCGGTGACCGTGAAGATCATCGCTTCTTCGTCCGGCGAGTCGCTTTCCGGCATGCCTTCGAACTGCATGCCCACTTCCAGCGGCTCAGGCAGGCGATTGCGCGGCTCGACCTTCACCAGGGCTGGATCGTATTCACCGAAAGCATCATCCGGTTCGATCTGGATCGTGTTGGAATAGCCAACTTCCTTGCCGTCGAGCTCTTCTTCGATCTTCGGCAGGGTGTTTTCATAATCACCGTGCAGGTAGACCATAGGCTGACGGCCGTCTTCGATCAGATTGTCTTGCGCGTCTGACAGTTTGTAGTTGACAGTCACGACCGTATTTTTGGCAATCTTCATTATGCTTCCTTTCATTGTATAAGCTGGCAAATTATACCTTCACGCCGCCAACGGCAGGCGCATTCCTGCATTTCCGGTTGTTATAATGGGTGCATGAAAAAATTAACTCTCCTCGGCGATATCACGCCGGCGCAATTCCTGCGCGACTACTGGCATAAAAAACCCTTGTTGATCCGTCAAGCTGTGCCTGGTTTCAAGGCGCTGTTCGATTTCAAGGCCCTGGCCGAGCTGGCTACCCTGGACCACGTCGAATCGCGCCTGGTCAGCCATGCGGATGGCCACTGGAACATGCAGCAAGGCCCATTGACCAGCCTGCCCTCGCTGAAACAGAAGGAATGGACCTTGCTGGTACAGGGCGCCAACTTGCACAGCGCCAAGGCCGACGCCCTGCTGCGCCAGTTCCGTTTCCTGCCGGACGCGCGCCTGGACGACCTGATGGTCAGCTTCGCCACCGATGGCGGCGGTGTGGGCCCGCATTTCGATTCGTATGACGTGTTCCTGCTGCAAGGCCAGGGCAAGCGCCATTGGCGCATCGGCGCGCAGAAAGACCTGAGCCTGATCGACGGCTTGCCGCTGAAAATCCTCAGCAACTTCACGCCCGACGAGGAATTCACGCTGGAACCGGGCGACATGCTGTACCTGCCGCCCCACTACGCGCACGACGGCGTGGCCATCGGCGACTGCCAGACGTATTCGATCGGATTCCGCTCGCCATCGTTCCAGGAACTGGGCGAAGCTTTCCTGCAATTCATGGCCGACTCGATCGACTTGCCGGGCATCTATAGCGATCCGGACCTGAAGGCGTCGGGCAAGCCGGCGGAAATCCCCCGTGAAATGCTCAGCACCATCACGGAAGAAATGAACAAGGTGCGCTTCACGGAAGAAGATGTGACCATTTTTCTCGGTGAACACCTGTCGGAACCGAAGCACAATGTGTTTTTCACGCCGCTGTCCAAGCCGCTGACGGTGGGCCGCTTCGCGGACGCCGCACAGAAAAAGGGTGTCGTGTTGTCGCGCAAGACGCTGATGCTGTATCGTGGCAAGAATGTCTTCATCAATGGCGAATCGTTTGCCATTGGCAAGGCCGATAAAACGGCCTTGGAAACCCTGGCCAACGAACGCGCCCTCGATGGCACAGCCGTAGCCCAGGCTTCCGATGACGTGATGGATGCCTTATATACGTGGTATCAGGATGGCTGGATCGAACTGGCTTGAATGGGTGCAGCGTAGTAAAAGTGGTATTACAGCAGGGGGAATATCGGCATCTGCGCTAGCGCAATAAAACATATTATTTTTATATCGTTTTGTCGCGCTTTCGCAAATCGCTTACACTTGCTTGCAATTTGCTTCGGCAAATATTGCGATATCACAAAATAGTTGCGAATTTGCCTCTTGCTCCTATTGCGACGCACCAAAAATCGCTATAATATTCGGTTAGGAAGTTTCCGTTGTCTGGCAGGCACCACCTGGTACGAAAAGCCTTCGAAGACGACCTAACGAGCGATAATTACCGGTAATTATTCATCGCAACAATATTGATTTATTTTTTGAAATAATTAAGGAAAACAAATGAAAAAATCCCTGCTGATCGCCTCCCTGATGGTTGTTGCTCTGGCTGCTTGCAGCAAAAAAGAAGAAGCTCCTGCACCAGCACCAGTAGTTGAAACCCCAGCACCAGCACCAGCAGTTGAAGCTGCTCCAGCTGCTGCTGCTGACGCTGCTGCTTCGGCCGCTACCGACGCTGCTGCTGCTGCTTCGGCTGCCGCTTCGGCCGCTACCGACGCTGCTTCGGCTGCTTCGGCTGCTGCATCGGCTGCTAAGTAATTTAGCACCCTGCACTAAAGAAAGCCGGCCTTCGGGCCGGCTTTTTTATTGGGCAAACGCCCAAGCAAACCTACCGCGCCGCGCTTTGCGGCCTGCGATGTTCACCGTACTCAAGTACGGTTACGCTTCTTGGCCACCAATCACTGTCGCTCGCCACGGTTTTGCTGGACGTCGCAAACACCTATTGCACACCCAAAATAAAAAGGCTGACCCGGTTTTTACCGGGCCAGCCTTTTTTATGATGTGTGACAGCTTTTGATAGCCGCCACTCAGCGAACCTTATTTCAACTGGTCGTTCAGCAGACCCAGGATCTTCTCTGCCACTGGCGAGACGTCCGGCTGGCCTTCGTTGCTGAGGATGCTGACCAGGCTGGTCGAGCCATTGCCGGCCTTGACCAGAACGCGATAGCGCTGCGCGCCCTTGTCCTTGTCGGACGACGAGCCCCAGCTGAACAGTTTCGAGAAGAAGCCATCTTTCTTGACGGCATCCGGATCGACGTAACGCACGAAATACGTGCCTTGCGTGCGGTCGCGGTCTTCCACGGTGAAGCCAACGCGGTCCAGTGCCAGGCCGACGCGGCGCCAGGCGCGGTCGAAACTTTCATCGACTTCGATGGCGCGCGCCGGCGTGGCGGCGTCGCCCACCAGCTTGGCGTGTTGCGGCTGCACGATGGCGGCATCGACAGCCATCTTCGCCTGCGCATCGTCGCTGGCCGCGCCCAGACGCGTCATCAGCTTGGCGAGGAATTGCGCTTCCAGGCCCGGATCGTTCGGACGCGCGGTCCAGGTGGTGGTTTCCTTGTCGCGGCCCGTGACAACCTCTTCCACGCCACGGTGGCTGATGTAGATCTCGGTCGAACCATCGGCCAGGCGCTCCACGCGGGTACGGTATTTATCTTTTTCACCGCTCGAATACAGGCCGTCGAAAGCCTTGCCGATGGTGCTGCGGATAAAGTCCTGCGGGATCTTGGCGCGGTTTTCGTTCCACTCTGTTTCCATGATGCCAGCCGTCGGCTGGTCGATGGCGATGGTAAAGCCTGAATCTTCCCAGAATTGCTTGAGCTGCGGCCACAGCACTTCAGGCGACTGCTTGACGACCAGCCAGCGCTGGTTGCCCGCGCGCTCGACCTTCACGCCGCCTGCCGTGACCGGCACGACGCCCACCACGCCGTCGGCGCCCACGACGACGGGCGTACCGGCCGTGGCGTTGCGCTGCGCGTTGTAGCCGGAAGCCGTGGCCACGCCATTTTTCGAATCCGGCAAGGAATAACGGTTGTCCTGCTGCAATTGCGTCAGGTCAGGCGGCACGTCCAGGGTGCCGGCTTTCTTGACCGACTTGTAGTCGACCTTGTCGCCACCGACTACCGAACTGATCATGCCACAGCCCGCGAGGCTGGCTGCGACGGCGCCGATGACGATGCCGCGGACGGCGATGGTGGCAGGCGCCGATTTGGTTTTCTTGCAATTAGTCATGTCGTAACTGGATAAGAAGCTAAGTAGCAGCTGGAATCAGGGAAGGTCCGGACTGGTCGAGTCCGGGCTTGAAGTTCGGCTTAAGACAGGATGCCAGCGTCGCGCAAGGCATCGCGCACGGTGGCATGGCAATTCTCAGCCAGCGGCACCAGTGGCAAGCGTATGCCAGCTGGCATCAGGCCCATTTCGGCCAGCGCCCATTTGACGGGCACCGGGTTGGGCTCGACAAACAATTTCTGGTGCAAAGGAAAAACTTTGTTATTGATGGCAATCGCCGTGGCGCGCTCGCCCGCCATGGCCGCGACGCACATGTCGTGCATGGCGCGCGGCGCGACGTTGGCCGTCACGGAGATATTGCCGTGGCCGCCGCAGAACATCAGCGCCATGGCGGTCGGATCATCGCCCGAGTACACGGCGAAGTCGGCCGGCACGAGACGCAGCAGGTCGATGCCGCGGCCGATATTGCCGGTCGCATCTTTCACACCAACGATATTCGGGATGGCGGACAGGCGCACGATGGTTTCGTTGCTCATGTCGGCAACCGTGCGGCCAGGTACGTTGTACAGGATGACGGGGATGTCGACGGCTTCGGCGATGGCCTTGAAGTGCTGGTACATGCCTTCCTGGGTAGGACGGTTGTAGTACGGCACCACTTGCAAGACAGCATCGGCGCCTGCTTCTTTCGCGTAGCGCGTCAGTTTGATGGCCTCGGCCGTGGAGTTGCCTCCGGCGCCGGCGATGATAGGAATGCGTCCCTTGGCATGTTCGACGGTCAACTGGATCAGTTCGCAGTGTTCTTCCACGCTGACTGTTGCCGATTCGCCCGTCGTGCCAACGATGACGATGCCGTCCGTACCCTCGGCGATATGCCAGTCGATCAGCTTGCGCAGACCTGGAAAGTCCAGACTGCCGTCTGCGTGCATCGGGGTGACGATTGCTACAATGCTGCCCTTGATCATAGTAAGTTTATAGCGCCGATAAATAAAACAACGATTGTAGCGGATAGCCCGCGCCTGTGGTGCATTCTGACATAGTATGGCCGCTCAAAACGTCGGCAGCAGGGCTGCCAACCGTGGAAAATCCGGCCGGACGGCACAAATTCGTTGCACCAGAGCAGCTTTTGGCTGTTCCACGCGCCCATCCTCATACGCTACCACACGCAAGCCGTGCTGGACCGCCCAGGTCAGCATTTCGCCTTCCTTCAACAGGAACTTCGGATTCGACGGCTTGCCGAACTGCTCATTGCCTTCAGCAAACGTTTCATACAGCAGCACGCCATCGGGCGCCAGGCTGGCAATCATGGCTTCCAGCAGGGGCCGGTGCAGGTAATTGGTGACGACGATGCCGGCAAAACGGCCGGGAGCGAAAGGCCACACGGCGCCCTGCGCTTCCAGGTCCACCAGCGACGTGGTGATGCCCGCGCCGGCCGCCTTTTCCAGCATTTCCGGATCATGGTCGAGCGCGATCACGGGGTGGCCCAGGCTTACCAGGTGGCGCGCGTGGCGGCCCGCGCCGCACGCCAGGTCCAGCACTTCGCCGCCGGGGATCAAGGGCGCCCAGCGGCGCAGCCAGCCGGAAATCGCTTCGGTTTCTAAAATTGGTTCAGTTACTTGCATCGGTACTTCCATCAATTATGTGCGTCCATCCAGTTGCTTGCATCAAGTCAACAGGGCCGTCAGGGGCGTGACCAGGGTGACAAAAATGCCAATGACAAATTCGATCGCCGCCAGCAAGGCGCGGTTCAATACGCCCGTGTACATCAGCAGCACCAGGGCGCCGAAGACATACAGGCTGTAGCGCTCGATGCTGGCGTAAGGACGCGCCAGCTGCATCGGCAGCAAGCCCGTCATGATGCGTCCGCCATCGAGGGGCGGCACGGGAATCAGGTTAAAGACAAACATGGCCGCATTCACGCTGACGCCGGCGCCCGCCATCTTGCGGAAAAACATGCCCATTTCCGTCGGCGGCATCACGCTGAGCACGACAAAGGCGATCATCCAGCCCAGGCCCATGACGAAATTGGCGCCAGGACCGGCAAACGCCACCCAGGCCATCTGCTTCTTCGGATTGCGCAGGCGGCTGAAATCGACGGGCACCGGCTTGGCATAGCCGAACGGCACCTGGATCGTGAAATACAGCATCAGGGGCAGCAAGATCGTGCCGAAAGGGTCGATATGCCGGATGGGATTGAGGCTCAGCCGGCCCTCGTTCGAGGCCGTGGGATCACCGAAATAACGGGCGGCATAGCCATGCGCCGCCTCATGCAGGGAAATGGCAAACAGCACCGGCACCAGGTACACCGCAACGGTCTGGACTATCGTATTGAAATCGCTCATGACCGCGATTCTACCAGAGGCGAACTAGGCTCTTTCTTACGTTGCCATTAAGAACAGATGAAGAACGGCGCCAGAACAGGCCTGCGATGCCGCCTACAAACCCAGCACGGCCGGGTCGCCGCGTCCCACGCGCACCACTTCCGGCTCCGCTCCCGTCAGGTCGATCACGGTGCTGGGGCCATGCGCGCAGACGCCGCCATCGATGATCAGGTCGACCAGTTTTTCCAGTCGCTCGCGGATCGTGTCGGCGTCCGTCAGGCTGTCTTCATCGCCGGGCAGGGTCAATGTCGCGCCCAGCAGCGGCTGGCCCAGCTCCTCCAGCAGGCATTGCACGATGCGGTGCTGCGGCACGCGCAGGCCGATGGTCTTGCGCGAAGGATGGCTGAGGCGGCGCGGCACTTCCTTCGTCGCTTCCAGGATGAAAGTATAAGCACCCGGCGTGGCCGCCTTGAGCAGGCGGAACTGGCGGTTGTCCACGCGGGCATACACGCCCAGCTCGCTCAAGTCGCGGCACAGCAAGGTTAAATGATGCTTTTCATCCACGCCACGGATGCGGCGCAGGCGCTCGACGGCGCCCTTGTCGTCGAGCTGGCACACCAGCGCGTAGCAGGAATCCGTGGGCAAGGCCACGACGCCGCCGGACTGGATGATCTGCGCCGCCTGCTTGATCAGGCGCATTTGCGGATTGTCAGGGTGAATCTGGAAAAATTGACTCATGTGTAAGCGTTCTGGCGAACCAGCTTGTTAAGTTAGCATTATTGTACGCCGCGCAGCGCGGCGATGCGTTGTTCGAGGGGCGGATGGGTGGCGAACAGCGCGCCCCAGCCGCCATTGCCGCCGCTGATGCCCAGCGCCTGCATCGATTGCGGCAGCTCGCCCGGCGGCACGCCGCCCAGGCGGGCCAGCGCGTGCATCATCGGCGTGGGGCTGCCCAGCAGCTTGGCGGAACCGGCGTCGGCGCGAAATTCACGCTGGCGCGAGAACCAGGCCACGATGATGGAAGCGAGCAAGCCGAAGATCACTTCGCACACCATGACGGTCACAAAGTAACCGATGCCGCGTCCGCCGCCTTCGCGGTTGTTATTTTTCAACAGCACGTTATCGACAAAGAAACCCACCACGCGGGCCATGAAGACGACGAAGGTATTCACCACGCCCTGGATCAGGGTCAGGGTCACCATGTCGCCATTCGCCACGTGGGCGATCTCGTGGCCCAGCACGGCTTCGACTTCATCGCGGTTCATGCTTTGCAGCAAACCGGTGGAGACGGCCACCAGCGCGGAATTTTTGAAGGCGCCCGTGGCGAACGCATTCGCGTCGCCCTCGTACACGGCCACTTCCGGCATGCGGATGCCGGCCCGCTCGGACAAGGCGCGCACGGTATTGACCAGCCACAATTCCGTCGACGAAGTCGGGTTGTCGATGACGCGCGCGCCCGTGCTCCACTTGGCCATCGGCTTGCTGATCAACAATGAAAAGATCGAACCCGTGAAGCCCACCACCAGCGAAAACACCAGCAGGCTGCCCAGGTTCAGGGTGCTGCCGCGCGCCGGATTGCCCACGCCCAGCAAGCTGAGCACGAGCGACAGCACCAGCATCACGGCCAGGTTGGTTGCGATAAACAGGACGATACGTTTCATGGGCGATGGCTCCGGATGACTATGTATAACAAGAATAACAAAAAGATATGCACGCTACCGCAGATTTCAAGCAGCGACACGACGGCGCATCGGCAGCCAGGAAAATCGTCGCGAGCGGCAGTGATTTGTGGCCGAGAAGCGCAACCGTACTGGAGTACGGTGAGCATCGCCGGCCGCAAAGCGCGCCGCGCAGCAGATTTGCCTGGCTGTCAGCTAAAACCAGTCGTGCCAGATCGGGGTGACGTTGGCTGGCAGTGGCGGCAGCATGGCAAAATCCACGCGCGACTCGCCCGGTGCATGGAAATCCGTGCCGCGCGAGGCGAGGAAGCCGTAAGCGTTGGCCAGTTGCGCGTATTCCGGATACTGGTCCGGACTGTGGCTGCCCGTGACGACTTCGATGGCCACGCCGCCGAGTTGTTTGAATTCATCGAACAGCACGCCTTGCGCCATGTCGCTGAAGCGGTAGCGGCCCGGATGGGCGATGACGGCCACGCCACCCGCGCCGCGTATCCAGCCCACCGCTTCGGCCAGGGTAGCCCAGCGGTGCTCGACGTAGCCCGGCTTGCCTTCCGACAGGTATTTCTTGAACACGTCGGGAATGTTCGCGCATTTGCCCATTTCCACGATGTAGCGGGCAAAGTGCGTGCGCGACATCAGGTCTGGGTTGCCAACGAATTTCAAGGCCCCTTCATAGGCGTCGGGGATGCCGGCCAGGTCCAGCTGGCGGGCGATTTCGCGGCCGCGCGCGTCGCGCCCGGAACGCGTCTGGTGCAAGCCCTGCACCAGACCCGGATTGTTTTCATCGACTTGCAAGCCGACGATGTGCACGGTTTCGCCGGCCCACGTAATGGAAATTTCCACGCCGGCCACGAAGCGCATGCCCAGATCCAGCGCGGCCGTGCGCGCGGCGGCGATGCCGGACACTTCATCGTGGTCCGTCAGCGCCCACACGTCGACGCCCGCCTTGCGTGCGTGCGCAGCCACGGCGGCGGGGGACAGCACGCCGTCGGAGATATTCGAATGACAATGCAGGTCGACTTTAAGCATGTGAAAACAATACCCTGCACGGGCTCAGCATGGAAGAAGTTTTCATTGTACGCTGCTTGTCAAATAGCGCTGCAGCGTTCCCGACACACATCAGGCCAAAAAGGCTTCCACCAGCCGTGCCAGTGCTTGCGGCTGGTCATGATGCAGCATGTGGCCCGCATCGAGCATCATCTCGCAGCGCACATCCTTGATACAGGCCAAACGCCGGTCGATCTCAACGCGCGCCTGCTCCTTTGGCCCCATCCATTGCCACATATTCGTGTCATCGGCCTCCACCCACAGCACAGGCGCCGTGATGCGGCGCCAGCAGGCCATCACCTCTTCCACCTGGTACAGGATGGGATTGACGCGCTTGTGCTGCGGGTCGCCCATGATGTCCCACTCGCCCGCCTCGTTCTGCGCCGACCAGTGTTCGGCGAGAAAAGCCGCGCGCTCGTCCGGCAGGCGCGGATTGGTCTTTTGCAGGCGCTCGGCCACCGCTTTTTGCGTGGGATAGCTGCGCATGGCGGGCGGCTCGCGCAATTCGTCGAGCCACTTGGCGTAGCGGCCCGGCGCCTGCTCCGGCTTGGTGGCCATCATGCCGAAGCCTTCCAGGTTGATGAAGCGGCTGATGCGCTCGGGCCGCACGCCCGCGTACAGGCCGGCCACGTTGGCGCCCATGCTGTGGCCCAGCAGGTTGACGGGTGCGTCCGGCGAATAGTGCAGCAGCATGGCGTCCAGGTCGGCCAGATAGTCGGGGAACCAGTAGGTATCCGATTGCGTGTAGTCGCTGAGGCCAAAGCCGCGCCAGTCGGGCGCGATCACATGCCAGTCGCCTTGCAACTCGTCGACGACGAACTGGAACGAGGCGGCCACGTCCATCCAGCCATGCACCATGAACAGGATGGGCGCGCCTTCGCGGCCCCAGTGGCGCACATGCGTGCGGGCGCCGCGGATGTTGATGAATTCGGAACGGGAAAGTTTCATGGGTTTCATCGGATGCCTGCCTTGAAAGTGGCGCAGATGGCGCCACATGCTGTGTCTGTAGATAGGGCGCGCATAAAAGTACGACCGTTCGATAATTATACCGGATTAACGCCCGGCGCTCGGACTTGCCCTGCAACAGCGTAAAATAGCGCAAAACTTCCGCGTCCGGCCGTGCCCGGCGCTTCCACCACCGCCACAGGCTAACGATGACACTCTACCAATTGGGCGCCGATGCGCCGCTGATTGATGCTTCCGCTTTTGTTGCCGACACGGCCAATGTGATCGGCAAGGTGACCCTGGAAGCGAATACGTCCGTATGGTTCGGCGCCACGATTCGCGGCGACAACGAACGCATCACCGTGGGCGCCAACAGCAATGTGCAGGAAGGCGCCGTGCTGCATACGGATCCGGGCTACCCGCTCGACATCGGCCGGAACGTCACCATCGGCCACCAGGCAATGTTGCATGGCTGCACGATCGGCGATGGCGCCCTGGTCGGCATCCAGGCCGTGATCCTGAACGGCGCGAAGATTGGCAAGAACTGCCTGGTCGGCGCGGGCGCGCTGGTCACGGAAGGCAAGGAATTTCCCGACAATATGCTGATCCTCGGCTCACCGGCGAAAGCCGTGCGGGCCCTGACGGCAGACGATATCACCAGGCTACAAGGCAACGCCGTGAACTATGTGCAACGCGGCCAGCTATTTAATACGCAACTCAAGAAGATTGGATAAAAGAATGACGACTGAAACCACGGGCGCAGTCAGCGCAGCCCTTACCGGCCAGGATACCCTGCAAAAATTTATTTTCGACAACGCCGCCGTGCGCGGCCAGTTCATCGACGTTTCCGGCACCTGGCAGGAAGTGGTGTCGCGCCACGCCTACCCGACGGCCGTGAAAAAAGTGCTGGGCGAAATGGTGGCCGCCGCCGCCCTGCTGTCGGCCAACCTGAAATTCAACGGCTCCATCATCATGCAGATCCACGGTGACGGTCCCGTGCGCCTGATGGTGGTCGAGTGCGATTCCGACCTGCGCCTGCGCGCCACGGCCAAGCTGGACCCGGACGCCACGATTCCCGACGTGGCCACCGTGCCGCAGCTGCTCAACGCCACGGGCAAGGGCCGCTTCATCATCACCCTGGACCCAGCCGACAAGGTGCCCGGCCAGCAACCGTACCAGGGCATCGTGCCGCTGGACGGCGACGACATGGCCACCGTGATCGAAAACTACATGTTGCGCTCGGAACAGCTCGATACGCGCCTGTGGCTGGCCACGGACGACACCGTCTCGCGCGGCCTGCTGCTGCAAAAGCTGCCGCACCATGGCGGCAAGGCCGAAGCGACGCCCGTCTCGGAAGAAGATGCGCTGGACACGTGGAACCGCGCCGTGATGCTGGCGTCGACCCTGAAAGAGGCGGAAATCCTGTCGACGGACATCGATACCCTGATGCAGCGCTTGTTCTGGGAAGAAACGATCCGCGTCTTCGACCCGCTGCACCCGAGCTTCCATTGCACTTGCACGCGCGAAAAAGTGGGCAATATGCTCAAGATGCTGGGCGAGGAAGAAGTCAACAGCACCCTGGAAGAAGTGGGCCAGGTGGGCGTGAACTGCGATTTCTGCGGCCAGCACTACGAGTTCGACAAGGTCGATTGCGCGCAACTGTTCATCACGGATGCGCCGGCCGAAGTGCTCATCCCGCCAGCCGCCAGCATTAACTAATTGTAATAATCTCCGCGCCGCCCCTCAGGCGGCGCAATTGTTTCTACTGTCATCTTCCCGTCATCAGTTCGTCATCAGCCCGTCACGCGCCGCCGTTACGCTGCGCAGCTTGTATTACTTCCCACTTTCCACAGGCTGATGATGACCACCCACTTGACGCTGGCCCTGCGCCGCCATTCCTTTCACGTGTTGCTGGGCGCTTGCGCCGCGGGCTTGAGCCTGCCGGCACTGGCGCAAACGGCCGTCGCCGCCGCCGTGGCGTCCGCCGCCACCGACATGGCCGCTGCTGCTGCCCCGGCTGCCGACGAGAATGCCCCGATCACCACCGTGGAGATTTCCTCGCGCAAGACGCGTTCTTCCGTCGCCCTGAGCAAGAGTGAAATCCAGAAAATCCTGCCTGGCACGAATCCGCTGAAAGCCTTGCAAACCTTGCCCGGCGTCAGCTTCCAGACGGCCGATCCATGGGGCAACAACGAGCAGAACCTGTCGCTGTTCGTGCATGGCTTTTCCGGCCAACAACTGGGCTACACCATGGATGGCGTGCCGCTGGGCGACCAGCAGTACGGCAACTACAACGGCCTGTCGCCGCAGCGCGCCGTAATCAGCGAAAACGTGCGCAGCGTCGTGCTGTCCTCGGGCGCGGGCGACCTGGCCACGGCCTCGACCAGCAACCTGGGCGGCACCATCGAAACCTATTCCAGCGACCCGCTGGCCACGCAGGGCGCCAGCGTGCAGCAAACCGTGGGCAGCCACCGTACCTCGCGCACGTTTGCCCGCTATGACACGGGCGCCTTTGGCGACGGCAGCAGCGCCTATTTTTCCATCCTGCACCATGAAGCGCGCGCCTGGGACTTCGATGCGCGCCAGGGCGGCGACCAGTTCAACGCCAAGTACGTCAACCGCAGCGAGGCGGGCAAGCTGACCCTGTTCTTCAATTACTCGGACAAGATCGAACCGAACGAGGACAGCACCGTGCACGTGGCCGGCGAAACGAGCTCGCCATACACGCGTCCCTTCCTGTATCCGGATTTCAAGGCGGCCCTCAATTACCTGTCGCCGACGGGCGCGACGCCTGCCGCGGACGGCAACAATTACCGCAATTACTACAGCGATGCGCAGCGCACCGATTACCTGGCCTACGCCAAGTTCGACGCCAATTTGTCCGAGGGCATGACGTGGTCGAACCAGGTGTATTACCACAAGGATGACGGCGCTGGCGTGGTGGCCGGCCCCATCGGCGTGGCCGGCTTGCCCGGCCTGTTCAGCGTGTATTACCCGAAACAGAACCTGAAACAGGTGTTCGGCAACTCGGGCTACGCCGTGCGCACGACGGAATACGACATCAAGCGCGGCGGCTTCCTTTCCACGCTGCGCAAGGAAATCGGCGAGCATCAGCTGGAAGCGGGCTTGTGGCTGGAACAGAACCGTTCATCCGCCTACCGCCGCTGGTATGCGCTGGACGTCAACAACCCGACTTCGCCGTACGACCGCCCAAGCAATCCCTTGATCACGCAATACGGCAGCGAGATCGACAACAAGGTGGTGCAGCTGCACTTGCAGGATGAATGGCGCATCCGCCCCGATATCGCCCTGCAGGCCGGCTTCAAATCCAGCCTGCAGTTTGCCGACGGCAAGTTCCCCGTGCAACCGGCCAAGGGCGCCATTTCCGGCGGCTCGACGGCCTTGCCGGTCGGCACCATCAACACGAAAAAATGGTTCTTGCCGCAAGTGGGGGCGCGCTGGGACTTCACGCCGCAAGACCAGCTGTACTTCAATATCCAGAAAAACATGCGCCAGTTCGTCACCTACGGCGGCGGCGGCGCCTCGCCGTGGAGCTTGTCGAGCCAGGCCGCGTTTGATTTGTTCAAGCGCGATGCCAAGCCGGAAACGGCCCTCACCTATGAAGTGGGCGTGCGCGGCAGCCACGCCTTGAACCTGGGCGCCATCACGGCCATCGATGGCCAGGTCAACGTCTACCACGTCGATTTCAGCAACCGCTTGCTGCAGATCAGCCCGACGCCCGTGATTTCCTCCATCATCGGTGGCAACCCCGTGTTGGCCAACGTGGGCAGCGTGCGCACGGACGGCATCGATATCGCGGGCACCGTTCACTTTGGCAACAATTTCTCGTTCTACAATGCCCTGTCGTACAACCGCTCGCAGTACGCGGACAATTACAACAATGGCGCCGCGCTGGTGCTGACGGCGGGCAAGAACGTGCCAGGCTCGCCGGAATGGCTGAACAAGTTCGTCGCTTCCGCCACGGTTGGCGATATCGAAGTGCAACTGACGGGAGACTATGTGGGCAAGCGCTACGCGACGTACACCAACGATCTGTCCGTGCCCAGCTATTTCCTGATGGGCCTGGGCGTGTCGGGCAAGCTGCCGGTCATGGCCAGCTGGCTGAAAAATCCGCGCTGGAGAGTGAATGTCAGCAACCTGGCCAACCGCGAAGGCTCGCTGAACGTGGTGGTCGGCGCGGCCGACAAGACGTACAACACCTTCCCGATCGCCCCGCGCCAGGGCTTCCTCACCTTGACGGCGGATTTCTGATGCGCCCGCCCGCTCTGCCCCGGCGTCACTTTTCGCGCCGCAGCTTCGTCCAGGCGGCCGTCGGCGGCCTGGCCCTGGCCGCCGCGCCCGGCTTTGCGGCCGGCCTGCTGGAAACAAAACCAAGCCGTCCGCTGGTCTTCGCCCACCGCGGCGCCAGCGCCCTGCGTCCCGAGCATACCTTGGCGTCCTACGCCAAGGCGATCCTCGACGGCGCCGACTACGTGGAGCCGGACCTGGTCGCCACGCGCGATGGCATCCTCGTGGCGCGCCATGAAAGCAACCTAGTCGACACCACCGATGTGGCGCGCCGTCCCGAGTTCGCCAGCCGGCGCGGCAAGAAGCTGGTCGATGGCGAATGGCACGAAGGCTGGTTCGTCGACGACTTCACCCTGGCCGAACTGAAAACCCTGCGCGCCATCGAACGGCTGCCGAAAGTACGCACCGGCAACACCTTATATGATGGACAATTCCAGATCCCGACGTGGGAAGAAATCATCGATTTTGTTGCAGCGCAATCGGCCGCCAGCGGGCGCATCATCGGCCTCGTGCCGGAACTGAAAAGCTCGACCTACTTCCGCGATGCGGGCCTGGCGCTGGAAGACCGTTTCCTGTCGACCATGCTGGCGCACGAGTACACGCGCCGCGCGCCGATCGAGATCCAGTCCTTCGAAGTGGCGAATCTGAAATACCTGCGCGAAAAGCTGGGACGGCGCGCCAACGTGCGCCTGATGCAACTGGTGGTGGGCGGCGATGTGCGCCCGATGGATGTGGCCAAGGCGGACGGCAAGCTGACCTTCGGGCAAATGATCACGCCGTCCGGCCTGCGCGACATCGCCGCCTACGCGGACGTGGTGGCGCCGCCCACGCGGGGCGTCATCCCATTGGGCGCCGACCAGCGCCTGGCCAAGCCCTCTTCCATCGTCGACGATGCGCACCAGGCGGGCTTGCTGCTGCACACGTGGACCTTCCGTCCGGAAAACCGTTTCCTGGCGGCCGACTTCCGCGACGGCAATGGCGAGAATGCGCGCAACGAGGCCGGTTCCGTGGCGGAAATGCGGCGCTATATCGAGACGGGACTGGACGGCTTTTTCAGCGACGATCCGGGTCTGGGACGCATCGCCGTCGGATAAACATTTCGTAACAAATTCATTTTCAGGGCGTGGCCGATGGCTACGCCCTTATTATGCGTTTCTTGAATTTCTGAAATTGGAATTTGAAATTGGACGCATATCGCAAACTCCATTATTGTGCAATGCAACAACAGACCATTCATGGAGGGCATATGTCCACTTTTACCAACACCTACAGCAACGACAACAATAACTACTTCAGCAACCTGGGCCGCGCCACGCGCGCCTTCCTGGGCGCCCTGCTCGCTTCCAAGCCATACAGCGAACTGGCGCAGAAGGAAGTCATCGCCAGCAGCGTCACCGATGAAGAACAGCGCTATGTGCGCCCAAGCAAGCGCGATTTCGCCCTGCTGAACTCGGAAGCGAACCGCTACGAAAAGCTGATGCCGAATCTGGCCGCAGAACTGCGCTTCCTGGCGTCGCGCGGCTAAAAACTCCCAGGGCGGCGTTGCCTGCGCCTCGCCGTACTGACGTACTGTCTTCGGCTTGACGCCTGGCCCTGGACGTTTTTTAAGCTAACTAAATATTAACAAGGAATTTTTATGATGTTTCTCGAAACCGCATTGATCGCCGTGGCCGTCGTGGTCACCGGCATCCATTTTTACCTGATCACGACCGGCAAGGCCCGTTTCTAATCAGTCGGCAGCACGCCGCGCCATGCATGTGCAGCAGTACAAGGTAATAAGTACAAGGTAATCATGTGATATGTCAGCCTGGCAATCGGTCCAGGCTGGCAAGTGGGAAGTTAGTACTGTCTTAATGTGGCGCAGCCGCGTCCACCGGCGTTTCCAGCAGTGGCGGGGTCTGGCCCTTGCGCACGATCTGCACGAAAATCTCATTCTGTTTGACCATGCCCAGCTCATAGCGGGCACGCTCCTCGACGGCGCCCGTGCCATCTTTCAGGTCGCGCACTTCGGATTCGAGCTTGGCGTTTCGCGCCTTCAATTCCACGTTCTTCTTGTTGGCCACCGCCACTTGGGCTTCCATGTCGGCAACACGCAGCCAGCCGCCTTTACCCAGCCAGAGGGGAAATTGTATCAACAGCAGCAGGGCTGCCAGGGCGAGCGTAATCAGGCGCATGGGGCATTCAGTTAAAAAACCGGCCGGAACATCTCCGGCCGGCCAGTGGGTTTTACATCAGCTTACTTCAGATTATAGAACGCATCGCGGCCAGGGTAGCTGGCGATGTCGCCCAGGTCTTCCTCGATACGCAGCAGCTGGTTGTACTTGGCCATGCGGTCCGAACGCGACATCGAGCCGGTCTTGATCTGCAGGGCGTTGGTGGCCACGGCGATATCGGCGATGGTCGAGTCTTCCGTTTCGCCCGAGCGGTGCGAAATGACGGCCGTGTAACCGGCGCGCTTGGCCATTTCGATGGCGGCAAAGGTTTCCGTCAGGGTGCCGATCTGGTTGATCTTGATCAGGATCGAGTTGGCGATACCTTTCGAGATGCCTTCTTTCAGGATCTTGGTGTTGGTGACATACAGGTCGTCGCCGACCAGTTGCACTTTCTTGCCCAGTTCCGCCGTCAGGATCGCCCAGCCGTCCCAGTCGCCTTCATGCATCGCGTCTTCGATCGAGATGATCGGGTACTTGTCGCACCAGGTCGCCAGCAGGTTGGTGAATTCGGTGGCCGTCAGGCTCAGGCCTTCGCCTTCCATTTCATATTTGCCGTTCTTGTAGAACTCGGACGCGGCGCAATCGAGGCCGATGGCGATCTGCGTGCCTGGCTCGTAGCCCGCTTCTTCGATGGCCTGGATGATCAGCTTGATGGCTTCTTCATGGTTGGCCAGCGATGGCGCGAAACCGCCTTCGTCGCCCACGTTGGTGTTCAGGCCCTTCTTGTGCAGGATCTTTTTCAGCGTGTGGAATACTTCCGCGCCGTAGCGGACGGCTTCCTTGAACGACGGTGCGCCCACGGGAATGATCATGAATTCCTGGATGTCCAGGTTGTTGTCGGCGTGTGCGCCGCCGTTGATGACGTTCATCATCGGCACTGGCATCTGCATGGCGCCCGAACCGCCGAAATAGCGGTACAGCGGCAAGCCCGCTTCTTCAGCGGCAGCCTTGGCGACAGCCATCGAGACGGCCAGGATGGCGTTGGCGCCCAGGCGCGATTTGTTTTCCGTGCCGTCCAGGTCGATCAGGGTACGGTCCAGGAAAGCCTGTTCATTGGCGTCCAGGCCCATGATGGCTTCGGAGATTTCGGTATTGATGTTTTCGCATGCTTGCAGGACGCCCTTGCCGAAGTAGCGCTTGGCGTCGCCATCGCGCAATTCCACGGCTTCGCGCGAACCGGTCGAGGCACCCGACGGCACGGCCGCACGGCCCATCACGCCCGATTCCAGCAACACATCGCATTCGACGGTCGGGTTACCGCGCGAGTCCAGGATTTCGCGACCGATAATATCAACAATAGCACTCATGTCATTCTCCAAAGTTAAGCGTAACAGGGGCTGCACACTGCGTTCTGATGCGCAATTGCACAAAGTGGGCAAAGAAACTCCCGGCGGAGACTATCAGGCCGGGAGCTGTCTTACAGGTAATACTGTCGCTATCGACCGGCGTTATTCAGCGACGGCGTTGGCTTCCTTGTGCGCCAGCGCTGCCTTGATGAACGAGGTAAACAACGGATGGCCGGTGCGTGGCGTCGACTTGAACTCAGGATGGTATTGCACGCCCATATACCATGGGTGGGCATTCTCACCCGTGCGTGGCAATTCCATGATTTCGCACAAATCTTCGCTCGGCGTACGGGCCGACACGATCAGGCCAGCCGCTTCGACACGGGCCAGGTAGTGATTATTGGCTTCGTAGCGATGGCGGTGACGCTCGGTCACCACGCTGCCGTAGATCTCGGCGGCGAGGGTGCCCGGATTGACGGCGCAGGTCTGCGCGCCCAGGCGCATGGTACCGCCCAGGTCCGAGTTTTCATCGCGCAACTCGACTTTACCATCGTGGTTTTGCCACTCATTGATCAGTGCAACGACAGGTTGATCCGTATCAAGGTCGAACTCGGTCGAATTCGCGTTTGGCATGCCTGCCTTGTTGCGCGCGTATTCGATCAAGGCCACTTGCATGCCCAGGCAGATGCCCAGGTAAGGGATCTTGTTTTCACGGGCGAACTGGGCCGCCTTGATCTTGCCTTCCACGCCGCGCTTGCCGAAGCCGCCCGGTACCAGGATGGCATCGTACTTGCCCAGGTTGTCGCAACCGGTCGTTTCGATTTCTTCCGAATCGATGTACTCGATGTTGACGCGGCTTTCCGTGTGGATGCCGGCGTGGCGCAGCGCTTCGATCAGCGACTTGTACGACTCGGTCAGTTCCACATACTTGCCGACCATGCCGACGGTGATTTCCGCCTTCGGGTGCTCCATCGTGTAGATCAGCTTGCTCCAGATCGACAGGTCGGCCGGTGCCGGATCGAGGTCCAGCGCGTCGCAGATGATCTTGTCGAGGCCCTGGTCGTGCAGCATTTGCGGCACTTTGTAGATGGTGTCGACGTCCCACACGGAAATGACGGCGTCTTCCTCGATGTTCGAGAACAGCGAGATTTTCGCGCGCTCGTCTTCCGGGATGGCGCGGTCGGCGCGGCACAGCAGCGCGTTTGGCAAGATGCCGATTTCGCGCAGCTTTTGCACCGAGTGCTGGGTCGGCTTGGTTTTCAGTTCACCGGCCGAGGCGATGTAAGGCACCAGGGTCAGGTGGACGAAAGCCGTGTTCTTGCGGCCGGCGCGCAGGCTCAGCTGACGCGCCGCTTCCAGGAATGGCAGCGATTCGATATCGCCGACGGTGCCGCCGATTTCGCACAGGGCCACGTCGTAGCCTTCGGCGCCACGGCGGATGTAATCCTGGATTTCATTGGTGATATGCGGAATCACCTGCACGGTCTTGCCCAGATATTCGCCCCGGCGTTCCTTGCGGATCACCGATTCATAGATCTGGCCAGTGGTGAAGTTATTCACCTTTTTCATGCGGGTGGAGATGAAGCGCTCGTAGTGACCGAGGTCGAGGTCGGTTTCGGCCCCGTCATCGGTGACGAATACTTCACCGTGCTGCATAGGGCTCATCGTGCCAGGATCGACGTTGATATACGGGTCGAGCTTGAGCATGGTGACTTTAAGGCCGCGCGATTCGAGGATCGCGGCGAGGGAGGCGGCGGCAATCCCTTTTCCAAGGGAAGACACAACGCCACCAGTGACGAAGACAAATTTGGTCATTGCAGATGGTGCCGAACGGCACGTGCGGGAAATTGAAATTATACACTAAAGCCCGCCTGCGTCGCTCCCCGCGCGCGGAAATTTGCGCCAAATGACGACTATCCCTCCCCCTCCTGCTGTCTACGCGCAACAAAATTACCCAATAACAATAATTGAAATATTTCCAATTCCATATTTTGTGTGGGAGACCGAACAGACCCTGCCACGGCATACGTCCAGACTGGAATTTTTCAACGGAGGTACATCATGAGCTACGAAGAACGCGACGCCTACGGCATGTATGTCAACCGCGGCCACAAAGGCCCCGGCCCTGAACTGATGGGTGCAGACACCCTGATCGGCGACCATGTACACAACGCCAAGGATGAACATCTGGGCGAAATCAAGGAAATCATGATCGACATGCGCAGCGGCAAAATCGCCTACGCCGTCATGTCGCACGGCGGCGTCTTCACCATCGGCGAAAAGCTGTTCGCCGTGCCGTGGGAAGCGCTGCTGCTCGACACCGTCAACAAGCGCTTCACCCTCAACGTCGACAAGGAGCGCATCGAAAACGCGCCCGGCTTCGATACGGATAACTGGCCGAACATGGCCGATACCACATGGGTGAACTCGATTCACAGCTACTACGGCACCACGCCGCGCGAGTATTAATTAACCCGAAGCGGAGGGCCGGGGTCGTACCCTGAGGGTACGACCCCAGTATTTGCACTTGGGTTTGGTTAAAAACGGTATTCCAGCCCTGCCACATACGTCCTGCCCCGCGCCGTACTCATCGGCGTATTGTCGTTCGACTGCGACGGCATCGAGTTCAAGCGGTTCAGCGCTTCCGAGTAATTCTTGTTCATGGCGTTCTGCACGGACAGGCGCAGGAACAGGTTCTTGCTGACCTGGTAACTCGCATACAGGTCGATCACGGCCGGTATCTTAGGATTGTCGGCCTTGAGCACTTCGCCCGTCGCTTCATCGGCTTCATTATCCGGCGACAGGCGGCGGTTCGATCCCGTGTGCTTGATGATGGCGCCCACTTCCAGCTTGTTGTCCAGCAAGCGCGTGCCCACGTCGAGGTTGTAATACGTGCTGGGCAGCTCGCTGATGTCGGCCGCGCCAAACCACGCGCTGGCGATCGAGGTGGGCTGGCTGGTCTTTTCACGCGTGTACGACAGGCGCGCATAGGCAGGACCCAGCTGGTACTGCGCTTCCAGTTCCCAGCCGCGCGTATGCACGGGTGTGGCCGAGTTAATGTAGATATACATATTCGTCATGTACGCATCGACGGTCTCCCAATCCGTGGCGATCACTTCCGATATATTGCACTTGCGCCCGTTATCGCACACGAGGAAGGATTGGCTGGTGATATAGCCATCGATCTTGCTCTTGAAATACAGGGCCTTGAAGTTCAGCGCATCGTTGGCGCTCAGCAAACCATGCAGGCTGGAATTAAAGCCCAGCTGATAGGTCGTCGCTTTCTCTCCCTTCAGAAAGGGGTTCATCGACGCCCCGCCGTCATTCGAGAAAAACACTTCCTGCGGATTCGGGCCGCGCATGGTGCGCTCGGCGCTGGCAAACGGCTGGAACCACGGCGTCACCTGCGCGGAAACGAGCAGCGAGGGATTGATGCCATGCTCCTTGAGCGCAATATTGCTTGCCCCTTGCGGGAAGCACTGCACGCGCAAATCGCAGGCGGGCTTGTGGCCCGTCAAATCAAAGTGCGTGTAGTTGAGGCCCGCATTGACTTGAACAATGCCGCGGTTGTATTGCAGGCCCGCATACAGGCTGTTGATCTTTTGCACGCCCTCGGGGCCGAACGTATTGTTTTCAATCGATTGCTTGTTCGCATCCGGGTTGTCCGGATCGTCGACGAGGCTTTCCACGTGCTTGCTGTATTTATTACGCATCAGCTTGCCGCCAATGGTCACCAGCGCATCGCCGCCGGCCAGTCTGAAGCTGCTGGTGTTGTTGATGTCGAAGGCGTCGGCGCGGTTGGCCGCATTCGTGTTGATGAAATTGGTCAGCGCCTCGGGCATGTATTTCTGCTTGCCGCGACTGCTGCTGGCCACCACATTGAGATCGATCAACTCGGAAAACGGCGTGTAGTGATATTTTACGTAGTAGTCATCGCTCTGGATGTCGCGGCGCGTAAACGTGCTGCGGTAATCGCGCGCCGACAGTTCCAGCGCATGGAAGTCGCTCAACTTGAGGTCCAGCTTGAGTAGTTGCGACTTGGGTTTTTGCTTGTAATAGCGGTTGTAGCCAAAACCAAATTCCTCGCTGTTGACGCCCTTCGCATTCTTGTAGTTGTTGCCGATCACGCTCGCGCTGGTGGCTGCCATGAAACCCACGCTGCCGCCGTCGAAGGCCGGATTTTTCATGCCCACGGCCAGCATGGCGCTGCGCCCCACGCCGTTATTGCCGGTCCACATCTTCGTACGCGCCCCCGTTTTTTCCCCGGCAAAGACGACGTCATCGACACCGATGGTGCGGAAATTGGCGCTGCCGGCCAGCGCATTGACGCCGTCGCCGCCGACGACATTGCCGCGCGACACGTCCACGCCAATGATGAAATTCGGATCGATCAGGGCGCCGAACTGACTGCTGGGCACGCCGCCGTGCGACACGGACGAGGGTGCGCTGCCATAGTAATTCTGACTCACGCCATCGACCATCATGTTGACGCGCCCCAGGCCCGACAAGCCGCGGATGTTGACGCTGACGGCGCCCTGCGCCGGATCGATCTGGGTAAACGTGCCCGGCATGCTGCGCACGATCTGGTCCACGGGCTGCAAGCGCGTGTCCGGCCCGCGCGCACTGACGGCGCCCGGTTTTTCCAGCGCCTGCTGTTCCGCCGGCACCGTTTCACCCGATACATTCAATGGTGGAAATTCCACCTTGCCACTGTCTTGGAGTTGTTGTGCCCATGCCTGCTGCGCGAGCAAAGCCATGCAGATGCCCACGGCCTGCGTCATTGTCTTGATATGCATACACCCTCGATTTGTTATGGATAGATTTTTGAATGAAAAGCGATGGCATCCTCATGCCTTGTCCTGTCCTGGCTCCAGCTTGAACGAGACGGGCAAGGTGACGGTCACCGTGCCCTGGTGCAGGACGTTGTCGGGCGGCGCCGGCAACGGTTGCGCGCGCTCAAGCACTTGCAGCGCTTCGCGGTCGAGCAGCACCGTGCCCGATGAAGTGACCAGTTCGCTGGCCAGCAGCTTGCCCTCGCGGTCCACCTGGAAGCGCACCCAGGCGGCGCCAGCCCGCTTGCGCTGACGCGCATCGCCCGGATAGCGCTTGAAGTGGGCCAGATGGCCGAGCACACGGCTTTGCCAGCTGGCCGGCGCCGCGCTGCTTGACGGCGTGTCGCTATTGAACGGCGCCGCCTGCGGACCGCGCACGGCAGCCGGTGCCGGCGTGGCGCTGCTGCTGGCCTGCGCGGGCACGGCAGCTTCCTTGGCGGCATCCTTGCCCGGCTCCGTCGATGGGCTGGCAGCCGCCTTTTCCTCTTTTTCCGCCGCGACGATCTCCGGCGCGGCGGCGCGCGCCAGCACGGGCAGCGCCTCTTGCCGGATGGCGCTCCTTGGCGGCCGGGCCGAGCTGGAGGCAGCCGACTGGCGCGCGCCCACGGCATGCGCGACCTGTGTTTCCGGCGACATCGCCTGTGCGGCAAATACCACCATCACGCTGGCCGCCGGGTTGGCGGGCGCCACGGCGACGGGCTGCCAGCCGGCCCACAGCAGCAACGCCAGCATGCCCGCTACCACCAGCGCCGTGGCGATGCCCCAGTTCAATACAGGGCGCGGATTCACCCACCCTCCCGGCCGACCAGGCCCACTTTCAGATAACCGGCCTGGCGCAGGGCATCCATCACGCCCAGCACATCCTCATACGCCGCTTGCTTGTCAGCCTGGAAAAACAGGGTGCGCTGGCGGTCGCCGCCCGTCTGGGCGTCAAGCAAACCGCCCAGCTGCTCGCGCGCCACGGGCGACTCGCCCAGATACAGGCTGTGGTCCGCTTTCAGGGACACGAACAGGGGCTTTTCGGGGCGCGGTTCCGGCTTGGCCGTGGCGGCCGGCAAGTCGATTTTCAGGTCGACCGTGGCCAGCGGCGAGACCACCATGAAGATGATCAACAGCACCAGCATCACATCGATGAAGGGCGTGACATTGATCTCGCTCAACTCAGGCATGTCGGCCGTGTCGTCGTCCTGGGAAGGAAAGAGGCTGGCCATGGCTCAGGCCTGCTTGCGCGTGTCGAGGTCGCGGCTCAGCATCAGCAGCACTTGCGCGGAAGCGGCCCGCAACTGCGCCTTGTACTGGTTGATGCCACGGCTGAGCACGTTATAGATGACGACGGCGGGAATCGCCGCCACCAGGCCCAGCGCCGTCGCCAGCAAGGCTTCCGCGATGCCGGGCGCGACGGTGGCCAGATTCGTGCTCTGGCTGACGGCGATGCCGATGAAGCTGTTCATGATGCCCCACACGGTGCCGAACAGGCCGACAAACGGCGCCACGGCGCCGATGCTGGCGAGCAGGCCGATGCCTTGCGTCATGGCGCGCACCTGCTGCGCAATGAACTGTTCCTGGCGAAAGCCGGCCCGCTCTTTCAGGGCCGCCGCCGGCGCGCTGGCGTGCGACAGATTCAGTTCCTGCTGCACATCGTCGAGCAACTGCTGCGCCAGCGAAGTGCTGCCTGCCCCCTCCACTTTGGCGGCCGCGTCAGGCAGCGAGGTGGCCGTCTTCAGCATGGCGACGGCTTGCGCCGCCGCGCGCCGGGCTTGCAGCAAACTGGCGCCCTTCACCAGCAAGACCACCCAGGTGGCCAGCGCGGCAATCAGCAAGCCGATGAGCACGCTTTTGACAACCTGGTCGGCGGCGAAAAACATGCCCAACGGCGACATATCGTGCGGCAAGGCGGACGCTTGCGCGGTGGCATGGAACAGGGAAAGAAACATGCCGCCAGCGGCGGCTTTGATACGGAACAAGGGGATACGCATGGGAGCTTCAACAGGTAACAGGCATGGCTGCGCCAACGGCGCGCACGCGCATGCAACAAAATCGGACGGACTACCTGGCTGCTGCGGGGAAGCTTGCTGGGGGAGAATGCCGGGCTGACCGCCCGGCGGAGGTGAAACGGCTTACTTGGCGCTGGCGATGGCGGATGCGGCAACCGGCGTGAACCAGACGAAATCCGCCTGCGGCGCCAGCACCGTGGCGCCCTTCTGCGCCAGGACCAGCACCAGCGGCGCAGGTCCGCCCGTCAAGTCCTGCACGTGCAGCGGCACGCCCAGGTCCTTGTGCGCATGGTAGGCGCCGGCGATCAGCACGGCCGGCGCGGGCGCGGCCAACAGGCGCTCGGCCATGCGGCGGTCGCGCTGCTGCTGCACCGACAGCATGGCGGCCAGGCGCGGTTCGTCGATCTGGTTGTCATGCATGACGCGGATGATATCTTTCAGCTTGGCATGCACCTTGCCATCGTTGGCCAGGTTCGAGTGCTTGCCCTGCACGGCCGGCTTGTCGACAAACATTTGCTTGATCTCGCTGCGGTCCAGGTTGGCCGACCAGACGGGATACGGCGCGCGCATCACGGTCATGACCAGGTCGCCATACTGTTCCCACTTCCAGCTAGGCTGCCAGGCCAGCAGCTCGGCCACGTGCTCGGGGCGCACGACGGGATCCGTCTGCAGCCACGGCTTGACCTTGTCCACCTTGGCTTGCTGGTCCGGGTTCAGCATTTCCAGCAGCACGCTGCCTTGCGGGCGCCGGCCCTGCAACTGCTGCAACAGCCATTGCTCGATCTGATGATGGCTGAGCTGGTCATGCTGTTCGCCCACGATGATCCTCGGCGCGGCGGCCAGCTGGGCCAGCAGTTGCTCGGCAGTGACGCGCTGGCCGCTGCGCAAGTCGACGATCTCGCCCAACTGGCGCACATCCTGCGCGGCGGACGTCGCGGCGCCGCCGGTGGCCGCACCAGTTACGGGGGCGACACTGCTGCAGGCGCTCAGGGCCAGCACGCAGGCGGGCAGGACGGCAGCGATGGACAGGGAGAATTTCATGGGCATGGCCTTTCGGGTCTAAGCACGCATTGCAAAATAACTACTGGCGGGCATTTTAATAGAAATGATTCTCATTTACAACCAATGCATGGCGAACCATACAGATTTTTTTACTACTGGCAAAAACCAATATGCTGCTTCGGTGAAATCCCCGGGCGCGGAGTAGAATAAAAAAAACGGAGGACTCGCGTGAATCAAACTGACCAGTTGGCGGTACTGAAAAAACCGCTGCCCGTATCCCTTGCTGCCGTACTTTCCCTGATCTTTGCCGACCGCTTTTCCATGACGCAAGCCATGCGCGAACACCATGGCCGCGACGAGTCGAGCTATCCTCCCATGCTGCCGGACGCCGTCATCTTCGCCCATTCCACCGAGGAAGTGGCGGCTGCCGTCAAGCTGTGCAGCGCGCACGACGTGCCCATCATCGCCTACGGCAGCGGCACTTCGCTCGAAGGCCACGTGCTGGCCCTGCATGGCGGCGTGACGATTGATCTGTCGCAAATGCACCAGATGGTGGCGGTGCATGGCGAAGACTTGACGGCCACCGTGCAGGCGGGCGTGACGCGCAAACAGCTGAACGAGGAAATCCGCGACACGGGCCTGTTCTTCCCCATCGACCCGGGCGCCAATGCGTCGCTGGGCGGCATGGCCGCCACGCGCGCCTCGGGCACGAACGCCGTGCGCTACGGCACCATGCGCGAAAACGTGCTGGCCCTGACGGTGGTGACGGCCGATGGCCGCATCATCAAGACGGGGACCAGGGCGAAAAAATCGTCGGCCGGCTACGACCTGACGCGCCTGTTCGTCGGCAGCGAGGGCACCCTGGGCATCATCACGGAAGTGACCGTGAAACTGTATCCGCTGCCGGAAGCCATCTCGGCCGCCGTGTGCTCGTTCCCCGGCACGGGCGAAGCCGTCAGCGCCGTGATCCAGACCATCCAGATGGGTATTCCCGTGGCGCGGGTCGAGTTTCTCGATGAAAATGGCGTGAAAGCCATCAATGCCTACGACAAGATGGCGCTGCCGGAAAAGCCATTATTACTGTTTGAATTTCACGGCACGCCAGCCAGCGTGGCCGAGCAGGCGCAGCTGGTGCAAGCCATTACGGCGGAGCATGGCGCCAGCGATTTCGAGTGGGCCAGCCGTCCCGAAGACCGCTCGCGCCTGTGGGCCGCGCGTCACAATGCGTATTTCGCCCTGCTGCAACTGCGCCCCGGCAGCCGCGCCATTTCCACCGATTGCTGCGTGCCGATTTCGCGCCTGGCCGAATGCATCCTGGCTACCAAGGCCGATTGCGAAGCGCAGGGCCTGGTCTACGCCATCATCGGCCACGTGGGCGACGGCAACTTCCACGTGCAGATGCTGGTCAATCCCGATGACCCGGCCGACATCGCGCGCGCGGAAAAGGTCAACAGCGACATGGTCACGCGCGCCATCGGCATGGACGGCACCTGCACGGGCGAGCACGGCGTGGGCATGCACAAGATGGCCTTCCTCGTGGAAGAACATGGTGCAGGCGCGATCGACACCATGCGCGCCCTCAAGCACGCGCTGGATCCGAAGAACATCATGAATCCGGGGAAGATCGTGCGCTGGTAACTATACTGCCATGCGCATCGGCACGAAAGCGATACCGCCCTCCTCCACCTTCGGCCCCGTGGCGACAAAGCCCAGGCTTGTGTACAGGGGCAAGGCGTACAGGGAGGAATTGACGGTAAACGCCGTCACATCGCCTTTGGCCAGCGACGCATCGCGGGCTGCCTGCCACAGGCGGCGCGCCATGCCGCGCCGGTGCCAGGCGCGCGGCACGAACATGTGGAACAGATGCGTGTTGTCGCGCATGGCCACCACACCGGCCAGTGCACCGTCGATATGCGCGAGCTGGTAGGCATAGCGAGTCTGCGACAGATAGCCTTCGATGGCCGGCTGGCGGCAATGTTCGATGAATTTTTCCGCCCCCGCGCCATCCGGGTGCAGGGTCAAAAAGGGCATCAGGTCGTCGATCAGGGCGACGATGGCGGGCGCGTCGGCGACCAGGGCGGGACGCAGTGTCGGTTCGGGCAAGGTTGTCATCTTCAAATAATGCCATGGCCTCCTCCCCGCCGGCAACTCTCAACAGAAATCGCGGCTGCTGGTCCGCAAGCGTCCCAGCAAATGCGACATGTCGACCAGGCGCTTGGCCACCAGGTTGCGCACGATGCCTTCGCGCTGCCACACGCCGTACACGCCCAGCAGCGGCGCACTCAGCACTTCGCGCCGCTGGCTTTCCACCAGGTCGGGCCAGACGATGACGTTGACCGTGCCCGTCTCGTCTTCCAGGGTCATGAAGATGACGCCCTTGGCCGTGCCCGGCCGCTGGCGCACGGTGACGATGCCGCAGGCGCGCGCCAGCTGTCCGCTCGTGTAAGTCATCAAGGTGGACGCGGGCAGGAAACGCTGTTCCAGCAATTGCCTGCGCAGCAGCGCCAGCGGGTGGCGGCCCAGGGTCAGGCCTTGCGCGCGGTAATCGCTGACGATGCTCTCGCCTTCCGTCGGCGCGGCCAGCACGGGCAAGTCTTCCTCTTGTGAGGTGGCGCGCAGCAAATCCCTGTCGGGCACGGCGCCGGCCGCCTGCCACAGCGCCGCGCGCCGGTGCCCGGCCAGCGCGTGCAGCGCGTTGCCGGCAGCGAGCACCTGCAAATCATGACGGTCCAGGCCGCCACGGAGGGCCAGGTCGGCCACATCAAGAAAGGCAGCGATGGCGCGCGCATCCTCGATGCGCCAGGCCGCTTCCGCGCGCATGCCGAACAGGCTGTTCAAGCCCAGGCGCACGGCGGGTGCGACACCCCGCCCCCCCTGCTCTTCCAGCTCCGCCTCCCAGCCGCTGATGGCCACATCGACGGGCAGCACTTGCACACCATGCCGACGCGCATCCTGCACCAGTTGCGAGGGACTGTAAAAGCCCATGGGCTGGCTGTTGAGCAAGGCGCACAGAAAGGCGGCCGGTTCGTGGCATTTCAGCCAGGAACTGGCGTACGTCAGCAGCGCGAAACTGGCAGCGTGCGATTCGGGAAAACCGTATTCGCCAAAGCCCTCGATCTGGCTGAAGATGGCTTCCGCAAACGTCCGATCGTAATCATTTTTGACCATCGTTTCGACGATGCGTTTCTTGTAATTGTTCATGCCGCCCTTGCGTTTCCAGGCCGCCATGGCGCGCCGCAACTGGTCCGCTTCGCCGGGTGTGAAATCGGCCGCGATGATGGCCACCTGCATTACCTGCTCCTGGAAGATCGGGATGCCCAGGGTGCGTCCCAGCGCCTTTTCCAGGCCCTTCGGATAATCGATTGGCTCCTTTTTCTGGCGCCGCTGCAGATACGGATGCACCATGCCGCCCTGGATGGGGCCGGGGCGCACCAGCGCCACCTCGATGACGAGGTCGTAGAATTCCCGGGGACGCAGGCGCGGCAGCATGCTCATCTGGGCGCGCGACTCGATCTGGAACACGCCGATGGTGTCCGCCTCGCACATCATGTCATAGGTGACGGGGTCTTCTGCGGGAATATCCTGCAGGCGGAATTCCTCGCCGCGCCGCGCCCCCACCAGTTCCAGCGCACGGCGCAGGGCCGACAGCATGCCCAGCGCCAGCACGTCGACCTTCATCAAGCCCAGCTCCTCGAGGTCATTCTTGTCCCACTCGATGACGCTGCGTTCGGCCATGGCCGCGTTTTCAATCGGCACCAGACGCGACAACTTGCCCTGAGCAATGACAAAGCCGCCCGGATGCTGCGACAAATGACGAGGAAAGCCCAGCAACTGCTGCGCCAGGCCAGCCCACTGCTGCGACAATGCCGCTTCCGGGTCGAGTCCGCATTCGGCCAGGCGCTCGAGCAGATCGCGCTTGCCATCGAACCAGCGATGCGCCTTGGCCACTTTTTCCACGATGGCCAGGTCGATCCCCAGCGCCCGGCCGGTGTCGCGCAAGGCGCTCCTGGGCCGGTAGCTGATCACCACGGCCGCCAGCGCGGCCCGCTCGCGGCCATATTTGCCATAGATATATTGAATCACTTCTTCGCGCCGCTGGTGCTCGAAATCGACGTCGATATCGGGCGGCTCGTTGCGCTCGCGCGACATGAAACGCCCGACCAGCGAGTTGCCGCGCGCCGGGTCCACTTCCGTGATGTGCAAGCAATAGCAGACGGCCGAATTGGCGGCCGAGCCCCTGCCCTGGCACAGGATGTTTTGCGAGCGGGCAAAGCGCACGATGTCGTACACGGTCAAAAAGTAGGCTTCATACGACAGCTCCGCGATCAGTTCCAGCTCCTGCTCGACCTGCTCCTGCACGTTCGCCGGAATGCCCAGCGGAAAGCGGATACGCGCGCCCGCATACGTTTCTTCGCGCAGATACGTCGCCGGCGTGTGGCCGTGCGGCACCAGCTCGATTGGATAGTCATAGCACAGGCTGTCGAGCGAGAATGTGCACAGCTCCGCGATGCGCAGGGTTTGCGCCAGCGCCTGCGGCGGATACACATTGGCCAGGCGCAAGCGCGCGCGCAGATGCTGCTCCGCGTTTTGCGCCAGCGCATAGCCGCACTCGCCCACGGGCTTGCCCACGCGGATCGCGCACAGCGTGTCGAGCAAGGGCTTGCGCGAACGCACGTGCATGCACACGTGGCCGACGGCCACCACGGACAAGCCCAGCGCTTGCGCCGCCTCCTGCACGGCGCTGCGGTGCGCGTCATCCTGCGCCCGCTGCAGCAGGTTCAAGCCTATCCAGCTGCGCTCGCTGCCAAAGGTAGCCGCCATCCACGCCCCCTGCGCGCACAGCGCCTCGGGCTGGGCCGGATAGCTGGGCAGCAAGATCATCAGACAGCCGGGCAGCCCCCGCAAATGGGCAAACTCTGGCGATGGCGCGGCGAAATCATCGGGCGTCAGCAAATAGCGCCCCTTGGCCGCCCGCGTGCGCGCCATGGTGATCAGTTCAGACAAGTTGCCGTAACCGTCGATGTCTTGCACCAGCGCCAGCAAGGACAGGGCCGGACTGCCGTCGGACTGCGTCAAGTGAAAATGTGCCCCGATAATCAGGGGAAAATCGGCCCGCTTGGCCACCGCATGGGCGCGTACGACACCCGCCAACGAACACTCGTCGGTAATGGCCAGCCCCTTGTAACCGAGCTGGACGGCGCGCGCCACCAGCTCTTCCGCATGCGAGGCCCCATGCAGGAAGCTGAAATTGCTCAGGCAGTACAACTCAGCATACTCGGGTAAGACTGCGCCCCACATGATCCACCTCAATACTGTATATAAACACAGTATATTATACTTATCTGGAATCGGGCTTATCGTTTATGCTGGTGTTTTACCTCCACATCGACCGCCATGATCGTCCATCTCTTGAAATGTTTCGGCGCCGCACCAGGTGGCGGCAATGCGGCACTGGTCGTGGAAAACGACCACGGCAGCGAAACGGCTCGCCAGCAATTCGCCCAGGAGCGGCAAGTGAGCGCCTGCGTCTTCCTCGACCGGCAGGCGGACGGCGCGGAGGGATGCCTCGTTCTCGACTATTTTTATCCGCACACGCGCAGCCCCCTGTGCCTGCATGCCACCCTGGCGGCCGCGCATGTGCTGCTGACGGCGCCTGGCGCGCCGGCAACCCTGACGGTACGCACCGCCATGCGCGGGCAAGCCTTGCAGCTGGTGCGCCGCGCGGAGGGATTATTCATCGGCCTGGCGCCGCAGCCGGCGCCTGCCGTCACGGTGGAAAAGTATGTGCCATCCGAGCTGATGGGCCAGCATATGCACTTGCTGTCGCCGCCCGTGGTCGCCTCCGTCGGCAGTCCGAAGCTGCTGCTGGAAGTGGCCGACCGCACCACCCTGCGCGCGCTGCGGCCGAACCTGGAACTGATCGCCGACTGGAGCGCCTTGCATCAGGTCAGCGGCTGCTATGCGTATTGCCGCACGGGCGAGCACGAGTATGAGGGGCGCAACTTCAACCACCTCGATCCGGCGCTGGAAGACAGCGCCACGGGCGTGGCGGCGGGGGCGCTGGCGGTGCATTTGCAACAGTCGCTGCGTCTGCACCAGGGCCACGTGACGCAGCAGCCGTGTTTGATCGAGGTGCAATACAGCGCGCAGGCCATCTGGGTGGGCGGCATGGTGCAACGCAGCACCTGAATGGGGCGCGCCGCACCAGCACAAGGCAAGCCAGGCAGCGGCCAAAAGATAATCAACCAGGAAACAACAGTTACAGCAAATTTGTAATAACAAAACAAAGTATCGCTGGTGAATGCTGAAATGATGGCACTAGAATCAAGTCACGAATCTTGCTCATCAGCCACTTGGAGATACTGCGTGCCGACCCTCACCACCTTGCGTAAAGCAGTCCTCATCAGCCTGTACGGCAGCGCCGCCCTGGCCGCCTTCAGTCCCGCCGCCATGGCCCAGAGCACGGAAGCGGCCGCCACGGACGGTCCCGTGCAAACGGTCAGCGTGGTCGGTTCGCGCCGGGTCGCCAGTTCCGCTACCGATACCATGGTGCCGGTCGATATCATTCCCATTTCCAAGGTGGCCGAGCAAGGCGGCCAGTTTGATCTGGCGCAATCGCTGCAATACATCTCGCCCTCGTTCAACTCCACGCGCCAGACGGGCGCCGACGGGGCCGACCTGATCGATTCGGCCGCCCTGCGCGGCCTCGGCTCGGACCAGACCCTCGTGCTGGTGAACGGCAAGCGGCGCCACACGACGGCCCTCGTCAACCTGTTCGGTGCGCGCAACCGCGGCAACACGGGTACGGACATGAATGCGATTCCTTTGCTGGCGATCAAAAACGTGCAAGTGCTGCGCGACGGCGCCGCCGCCCAGTACGGTTCGGACGCCATTGCCGGCGTGATCGACATCGAACTCAAGAAAAGCCTGGGCTGCGAAGCCGTGGCGGGCTACAGCCAGTATTCCGAAGGCGACGGCAAAAATTACATGACCTCGGCCTACTGCGGCATCGCGCTGGGCGACAAGGGCACCCTGGCCATCACGGGCGAATACCTGGACCGGGGCCGCTCGAACCGCGCCGATTCCGACAGCATGCGCATCATCGGCGACACCAAGTCCAAGAACAAAACCCTGTATATCAATGGCGACTACGCCACCAGCGGCGCGGGCAAGCTGTACTTCACTGCCGGCGCGCAGACGCGCGACGCGTCCAGCGCCGCGTTCGGCCGGGGCGGCATCGGCAGCGACGACATCCCTGCGCGCAATTCGGCCGCCATGTACCCGGACGGGTTCGTGCCTTTCATCAATGGCAAGATCGACGACCAGTACGCCACCATCGGCCACCGCAGCCAGATCGGCGAATGGCATGCTGACTTTTCGCAGACCTATGGCTACAACAAGATGCGCTACGACATCAGCAACACGCTGAACGCATCGATCGCCAACCTCGACCTGATGAACGGCGGCAAGGGCGTCAGCCCCAGCAGCTTTGATGCGGGCGGCTTCTCGTTCCAGCAACTGACCAGCAATGCCGATTTCAGCCGCTATTACGATACGGTGATGCGCGGCATGAACGTGGCCTTCGGCGCCGAATACCGCAGCGAGGAATACAAGATCATGGCCGGCGAACCGGGCTCCTACATCGATGCCGACGGCGTGGGCACGGGCGGCAATGGACGCAGCCAGGGCTTTCCCGGCTTCCAGCCCAGCGACGTGACGAAAGCCAAACGCCACAGTATCGCCGCGTATGGCGACGTGGAACTGGACTGGACGGAACGCCTGAAAACCCAGGCGGCTTTGCGCTATGAAAAATTCAGCGACTTCGGTTCCACCGTGACGGGCAAGCTGGCCGCCAGTTACAAAGTGGCACCGGATGTGCTGCTGCGCGGCTCGGCCAGCACGGGTTTCCGCGCGCCATCGCTGCAGCAAGTGTATTTCTCGTCCACCTTTACCGACTTCGTCAGCGGCGTGGCCACCGACGTGGTGCTGGCGCCGAATGGCGGCGCCGTCGCCAACGCGGCCGGCATTCCCAAGTTGAAAGAGGAAAAATCCACCAGCTTTACGCTGGGCACCACCTGGACGCCGACGCAAGCCATTTCCGTGACGGCCGACTTGTACAACATCAAGATCAAGGACCGCATCGTGCTGTCGGGCCGCTTCAATGCCGACAACTACCCGGACCTGGCCGCGCGCCTGGCCCTCCTGGGCGTGACGGAAGCGCAATTTTTTGTCAACTCCGTCGACACGCGCACGCGCGGACTCGACTTGACGGCCTCGCACAAGGGCGAGCTGGCCGGCAACCGTCTGAACACCTTCCTGGCCTTGAATTTGAGCAAAACGGAAGTGACGAAAGTCAAGACGCCCGCCTCGCTGACGGGCTTCGAGGATGTCCTGCTGTCCGAACGCGAACGCCTGTTCATCGAACAGGGCGGCCCGCGCGCGAAAGCCACCCTGGGCTTCGACTACATCACGGGCAAGCTGGAATCGGACTTGCGCATCATCTACTTTGGCCCGCAAACCCTGGGCACCTTCAGCGGCACGGCCGAAGGCGTACCGAACGCCCGCTACAAGGCCAAGACGTCCGCCGACCTGAGCTTTACCTACAGCATCAGCAAGAACACCAAGCTGACCTTTGGCGGCAACAACATCTTCAACGTCAAGCCCACCACGCAGAACGCGGACGAAACGGATAACGGCTTCAAATACGACAGCGTGCAGTTCGGCCTGAACGGCGCTTCGTACTTCGGCCGGCTGTGGGTGAAGTTCTGATCACCGTGTCCGCATAAAAACAGCGGCTGCGCCAGCTTGGGCAGCCGCTGTTTTTTTATATCGGCATCAATGCATGGTCAGATGGCAGGAGCTTGATTGGATAATTGCATCAGCTCATCCTTGCATCAAGTTAGGCAAAGCGAAAGTGACGGAGTGGTAACGGGCAGGAGATTCAGATGCTGTCAACCGTCCAGTAGTGGCTGCTGACAGCCCCCATGGAGGATAGCCAATTATCAATCCGAAAAACTCCTGCATTATCACGGAAGCACCGGTGACCGCCGATGGACGATCGCCCGCATGCACGGAGAAGGCATCAGCCCCATGTTTTTCGCACACGTTCGCTTTTCCGGCCCCCGGCGGCTCCCCGCCAGCCCGGCCGCCGCGAACAATCTTTGCCCTGCGGCGGAAAGCACGGATAATAGCGGCTAACTCATAAGCACAGTATTGGATTACCTCATGGAAATTAAAGTCAACTTTCTCGACAAGCTGCGTCTCGAAGCCAAGTTCGACGATTTTACGGTCATCGCCGACCAGCCCATCCGCTACAAGGGCGATGGCTCGGCGCCAGGCCCGTTCGATTACTTTTTGGCATCATCGGCACTCTGCGCGGCCTACTTCGTGAAGTTGTATTGCGATACGCGCAATATTTCCACGGAAAATATCCGTTTGTCGCAAAACAATATTGTCGATCCAGAAAACCGTTACCAGCAGATTTTCAAGATCCAGGTTGAGTTGCCCGCCGACATCTCGGCCAAGGACCGCCAGGGCATCCTGCGCTCGATCGACCGTTGCACGGTAAAAAAAGTGGTGCAAACGGGTCCCGAATTCGTGATTGAAGAGGTAGAGAACCTGGACGCCGACGCCCAGGCCTTGCTGGCCCTGAATCCCGCCCCAGGCGCGAATACCTATATCGTCGGCAAGGATTTGCCGCTGGAACAGACCATCGCCAATATGTCGGGCCTGCTGGCGGGCCTGGGCATCAAGATTGAAATCGCCTCGTGGCGCAACATCATTCCGAATGTATGGTCGCTGCATATCCGCGATGCGCATTCGCCCATGTGTTTCACCAATGGCAAGGGCGCGACCAAGGAAAGCGCGCTGGCGTCGGCCCTGGGCGAGTATATCGAGCGCCTCAGCAACAACCATTTCTACGCGGGATCGTTCTGGGGTAACGACATCGCCAACGCGGAGTTTGTCCATTACCCGAACGAGCGCTGGTTCAAGCCGGGCCGCAAGGATGCGCTGCCGAAGGAGATTCTCGATGCCTACTGCCGCGACATCTATGATGCCGATGGCGAGCTGCGCGGCTCGCACCTGATCGACACCAACTCCGGCAATGCCGAGCGCGGCATCTGCTCGCTGCCGTATGTGCGGCAGTCCGATGGCGAGGTCGTGTATTTCCCGTCCAACCTGATCGAAAACCTGTACGTCAGCAATGGCATGAGCGCCGGCAATACCCTCGTCGAAGCACAGGTGCAATGTCTGTCGGAAATTTTTGAGCGGGCCGTCAAGCGCGAAATCCTCGAAGGCGAAATCGCCCTGCCCGACGTGCCGCAGGAAGTGCTGGCGAAATACCCGGGCATCCTGGCCGGCATCGTCGGCCTGGAAGAACAGGGTTTCCCCGTGCTGGTCAAAGATGCGTCGCTGGGCGGCGTGTACCCGGTGATGTGCGTCACCCTGATGAACCCGCGCACGGGCGGCGTGTTTGCCTCGTTCGGCGCGCACCCGAGCCTGGAAGTGGCGCTCGAGCGCAGCCTGACGGAATTGCTGCAGGGCCGCAGTTTTGAAGGCTTGAACGACTTGCCGCAACCGACGTTTGCCAGCGAAGCCGTCACCGAGCCGAATAACTTCGTCGAACACTTCATCGATTCCAGCGGCATCGTCTCGTGGCGCTTCTTCAGCGCCAAGGCCGATTACGATTTTGTCGAGTGGGATTTTTCCGGCCACGGCGAGAACTCGAATGCAGAGGAAGCGGCGACCCTGTTCGGCATCCTCGCCGGGATGGGCAAGGAAGTGTACACGGCCGAGTATGACCAGCTGGGCGCCAAGGCCTGCCGTATCCTCGTGCCCGGTTATTCCGAGGTATATCCGGTCGAGGATTTGATCTGGGACAACACCAACAAGGCGCTGCTGTTCCGCGCCGACATCCTGAACCTGCATGGCCTGGACGATGCCAGCCTGGAAGACTTGCTTGACCACCTGGAAAACAGCGAGCTCGACGAGTACGGCGACATCGCCACCCTCATCGGCATCGAGTTCGACGAAAACACGGTGTGGGGCCAGCTGACGACCCTGGAATTGAAGCTGCTGATTCATCTGGCCCTGCAGCAGTTCGAGGAAGCGAAGGAGCTGGTGGAAACCTTCTTGCAGTACAACGACAACACGCTCGAGCGCAAACTGTTCTATCAAGCCTTGAACGTGGTGCTGGAAGTGGAACTGGATGACGAACTGGAGCTGGACGATTACGTCGTCAATTTCCGCCGCATGTTTGGCGACACCCGCATGGATGCGGTGCTGGGCTCGGTGGACGGCAGCGTGCGCTTCTTCGGCCTGACCCCGACCAGCATGCAACTGGAAGGCCTCGACCGGCACCAGCGCCTGATCGACAGCTTCAAGAAATTGCACGCGGCGCGCGCCAAGGCGGCGGCCCGCTAGGACGACAAGCGGGGGCCGGCGCGGCAGTCGCGCCTTCGCGCCCCGGCGCAGGAATCAACCCTGCGCGACCGCATAGAAAAGAGACCATGGCCACACTGGAATTCTGGTTCGATTTCGGCAGCAACTACAGCTACCTGAGCGCCATGCGCATCGACGCGCTGGCGCGTGAAAAGAAGGTGCATGTGATCTGGAAACCCTTCCTGCTGGGCGTCGTCTTCAAGGCGCTGGGCTGGGAGACATCGCCCTTCATTTTGCAAAAACTCAAGGGCGACTACACGTGGCGCGACATGGCGCGCCAGTGCGAAAAGTACGCATTGCCATGGCAGCAACCGAGTTCCTTCCCCCGCACAGCCCTGCTGCCCATGCGCGTGGCGCTGATCGGCGCGGACCAGGGCTGGATTGCGCCCTTTGCGCGCCGCATGATGACGATGAATTTTGCCGAAGACCGCGACATCGACCACATCGAAGCCGTCAGCGAGGCCCTGGAGGGGCTGGGCCTCGACGCACGCGCCGTTCTGGCGCTGGCTGTGACACCGGACAACAAGCTGCGGCTGCGCCGCCAGACCGAGCAGGCACAAGCGCTGAACCTGTTCGGCGCCCCCAGCTTCGTCAGCGCTGGGGAATTATTCTGGGGCAATGATCGGCTCGAGGATGCACTGCTGCATGCGGTAGCCAGCCGCCGTTAAACCCCACTCCCCGCCAGCGCCGCGATTTCCTTCTGCATGTTTTCAATGGCCCGCTCGTTGTACTGGTCGGCAAAATACGCATCGCCAAACAGCTGGCCCGCCTGCGCCTTGCCGCACAGGTGCTGCAGGGCCAGGCCCCGCTGCTCGTTGAAGCGCACTGGGTCCACGTGCGCGTATTCGCGGACGATGGCTTGCGTGTAGGCTTGATACACCTCTTCATCTTGCCCGAGGATGGCCAGGTCGGCGCTGAGCATGGCGTCCTTCAGCGGATGGCTGATGCCGGGGCCCTGGAAATGGTCGGTAACGCGTATCAATTGCGCCACATCGAGGTTGTCGCCCGCATCGAGGCCGCTCGCCAGCCACAGCTGGGCGCTCGCCTCTTCGCTCGAATACAGGGCATCGTCGTCGTGGCTGTAAACGGCGTCGTGGAACCAGAACGCCTTCTTGACCAGCGCGCTGTCGCGCTTGGGCGCAAAGGTATTGTCGGCCCACACGCGGATCTCGGACAGGCCGTGCACCAGGTGGTCGAGGTTGTGATAGTGGCGGTCCGCGCCGCCATACGCCTGCGGCCCCGTCAGGTACGCGAACCAGTGGTCCGCCAGCGCGATGTCCGCTTGCGAGGCTGTCGCGTAATTCCACAGCGCTTCCCACTCCTTGCGCAGGCAATCGAGGATCCACGCCTGGTACGCCGGGCCGGGGACGAATTTCTTCATGGTCCAGTTCCAGCCGACGGGGCCTTCCAGCGCCTTGACGAAGCTGGAACTGACGGAACCGAGGTCGCGCGGCGGCATGACGAAAATCGTCTTGGCGCCCTGCAGCACGTCCACATTGGTTTGCTGGATCAGATTTTCATAGTCGAAATCGGCCGTCGTGCGGATGCCGCGGATCAGGTAGTCGCAGCCATGCTTTTTCGCCGCGCGCGCCGTGTAGTCGCCCTTGACGATGACGACCTGCACATTGTCCCAGCCGCACTCGCGCGCGCTCTGCTCGATGATGCGCTTGCGGTCTTCGGCGGGAAATTGCGGCTTCTTGGCGGGGTTTTGCGACAGGAACACGATCACCTCGTCGGCGAGCGAGCGCGCTTCGCCGATCACCCACATGTGGCCGTTGGTGATAGGGTCGAGGGTTCCTGAAAAGCCGATCTTCTGCATGCTGCGCTCCATTTGCTTGAATGCTTATTGCGCAGACAATATATGCCAGCGGCGCGCGCGTCAATGCAACATGCCAAAGATCATGATCAAAACGTTATTTTTTCACGGCTTGCGGGAATTCCACGCGCACGCACAGGCCGCCCAGGCGCTCGGACTTGTCCAGCACCAGGCGCGCGCCGTGGCGCTCGGCGATGGCCTTGATGATGGCCAGCCCCAGGCCGCTGCCGTTGGCATCCGTGCCGGGCACGCGGTAGAAGCGGCTGAAGACGCGCTCGCGCTCTTCGGGCGGGATGCCCGGGCCGCTGTCTTCCACCGACAAGGTCACGCCGACGGGGCTGGCGCGCAGGTCGATGTCGACCGTGCCGCCCTGCGGCGTGTACTTGATGGCGTTGTCGACCAGATTGCGCAGCATGATGTTGAGGGCATCGGCCTGCCCCGCCACCTTGGCCGGGTCCATGTGATGCAGGCCCAGGTCGATCTTTCGCGCCTGCGCGATGCCGGCCATGTCGCCCAGCGCGCGCTTGACGACATCGTTCAAGTCCACCGCCTGCAGCTGGTCGCCGCTGGCGGCGCTCGCCTCCTGACGCGCCAGCACCAGCAGCTGCTCGACCAGGCGCGTGGCCCGCTCGATGCCGGCGCTCACGCGGGAAATGGCCAGACTGCGCTTTTCTTCCGATTCGGCCCGCTCCAGGCTCAATACCTGCAGCTTCAGGGCCGCCAGCGGCGTGCGCAATTCATGCGCGGCGTCGGCGACGAAATGCTGCTGCGCGTCGAACGCCGTCTTCACGCGACCGAACAGCAAATTCAGTTCATGCACCAGGGGCCGTACTTCGTCGGGCAAGCCCGCTTCCGAGACGGGCGACAGATCGTCCGCCTGGCGCGCCGCCACCTGCTTGCGCACGCGCGAAACGGGTGCCAGCGAGCCGCTGACGACCCACCAGACGACCAGCATCAGAATCGGCGCCATCAGCGCGATCGGGCCCACCGTGCGCAAGGCCAGGCTGCCGGCCATGCGCTTGCGCACGGCCATGTCCTGGGCGATCTGCACGGTCTGGGAACTGGTTTGCACGGAGAAGATGCGATAGGTCGTGCCGTTGGCTTTCACGTTGGAAAAGCCCAGCACGGCGCGCTGCGGCAGTTCCGCGCGCGTGATCGAGCGGAACACCTGCACGCCGTCCGGCGTCCATACCTGCACCACCATGTCGTTGTTGACGGGGTCGGCCGGCAAGGCTTGCGCATGGTTGGCCAGCGGCGCGCCGGAGCGCAGCGACAGGGCCATCTGCTGCATGTGATAGTCAAAAATCTGGTCGGCGTCGTACAGGGCGCTGCGGTAGGCGATCGACGCCTGCGCCAGGGCCGCCATGATGATGGCCGCCAGCAAAAACCACAGCAGGCGGCCGCGCAGCGAGTGCGTCACCGTGACCTTCATCCTCATGCCTTGGGCACCATGTAACCGAGGCCGCGCACGTTCTGGATCAAGTCGCTGCCCAGCTTCTTGCGCAAGCCGTGGATATACACTTCCACGGCATTGCTGTTGACTTCATCCTTCCAGCTGTACAGCTTTTCTTCCAGTTGCGCGCGCGACAGCACGATGCCGGGACGCGCGATCAGCGCTTCCAGCACGGCCCATTCGCGCGCCGACAGGTTGACGGGATGGCCCTCGGCGATCACTTCGCGCGTCAGCGGATTGATACTCACGCCCTGGTGCTCGAAGATCGGTTCCGGCCGCCCCGAGGCGCGCCGCAGCAGGGCGCGTATGCGCGCCAGCAATTCGTCGAGGTCATACGGCTTGAGCACGTAATCGTCGGCGCCCGCGTCGAGGCCGGCGATGCGCTGCTCGATGGCGTCGCGCGCCGTGGCGACCAGCACCGGCGTGTCGAGCTTGCGCAAACGCATCGAGCGCAGCACGTCGAGGCCATCCTTGCGGGGCAGGCCCAGGTCCAGCAGCACCAGGTCATAGGTCTGCGTCTGCAGGGCCGTATCGGCCATGTCGCCATCCTTGACCCAGTCCACCGCGTAATGCTCGGCGCGCAGCAGATCGAGCACCACCTCGCCGATCATCGTATCGTCTTCTACCAGCAATAAGCGCATGGCTTGCCTCTCTCTAGTTACTCTTGTTTTCAGCCCAAACGCACGGGAATGAAGATCTTATCGGGGCCGCGCTGTATCAGCAAGGCCACCGACTTGGCGGATTTTTCCACCACGTCGCGCACCTGCTCGACCGTGTTGACGGGACGGCCATTCACCGACAATAGCACGTCGCCCGGCTGCACTCCGGCATTCGCGGCGGCGCCGCCCGCGTCTTCCACCAGCAGGCCGGCACTGATGCCCGCCTCGCGTTTTTCATCCGATTGTAACGGACGCAGGGCCAGGCCCAGCTTTACCTTGCCGGCGGCGCTGTCGCTCTTCGCCACTTCGGCCACCTTGTCGGCCGCATTGCCCAAGGTCGCCGTCAGGCTGACGATCTTGCCGTCACGCCAGACATCCATGCTGATCTTGTCGCCTGGCAAAGAGGTGCCCACCAGCGCCGGCAGGTCGGCCGAACCGATGATGCGCTGTCCATTCACCTTGCGCACCACGTCGCCCGATTTCAGGCCCGCCTTGTCGGCCGGGCTGCCCCGCTCCACGTTGGCGACCAGCGCGCCTTCCGGCGTGGCCAGCTTGAACGAGTCGGCAAAGCCCTGGTTGACTTCCTGCACCGTCACGCCCAGCTTGGCATGGCTGGCCTTGCCCGTTGCAACGATCTGGTCCTTGATGCGGCTAGCCAGGTCGATGGGGATGGCGAACGACAGGCCCTGGAAACCGCCCGTCTGGCTGTAGATCTGCGAATTGATGCCGACCACTTCGCCGCGCGTATTGAACAGCGGGCCGCCCGAGTTGCCTGGATTCACTGCCACGTCCGTCTGGATGAACGGCACATTGCTGTCGTCCGGCAAGGAACGGCCCTTGGCGCTGACGACGCCAGCCGTCACCGTGCTGTCGAAGCCGTATGGCGAACCGATGGCCAGCACCCACTCGCCCACCTTCAGGTCGCTGGAATGGCCGAGCGGCACGATGGGCAGGTTATTGGCGTCGATCTTCAGCACGGCGATATCGGTCTTCGGATCCGTACCGAGCACCTTGGCGCGGAATTCGCGGCGGTCGTTCAGCTTGACGGTCACTTCGCGCGCATCGCGCACCACGTGGGCATTCGTCATGATGATGCCGTCCGGACTGACGATGAAGCCGGAACCGAGGCCATGCGTGGGCACGTCGCGGCCACCGCGCTGCCCGCCTTGCGGACCCTGGAAACGGCGGAAGAACTCGAAGAAGGGGTCGTTGCCGAAATCGTCGTTGCCGGCCTGGGCCGACGGGTCATACGCCACCTTGGTGCTGCCCGTGACGCTGATATTGACGACGGCCGGGCTGTTGCGCGCGGCGATCTGGCTAAAGTCGGGCAAGGCCACCAGCGGCGCGGCGGCGGTGGCGGGCGCGACTGCCGCTGCCACGGGGGCGGCCGCAGCCGCTGCGGCATTCGCGCCAGCATTGTTCTGATGCACCACCATGGCGCCACCGGCGCCCAGCACACCGATCGCGGCCAGCGCGGCTACGGTGCGTTTGATTTTCAGGGATGCGGTATTCGTTTGCTGTTCCATGAATTGCTCCTCATTCAATGAGATTTTGATGTATGCAATATTGGGCCACGAGTCTTAGGCGGTGCTTAACATTTTTCTATTTGGAAACAGGCATTTGCGCCTTTAAGCAGGGTTTAATCTTGCGTGCCGCGCGCACCGCGCATGGCGGGCGATGAAGGGTCCGAACGGGCTCCGGACGTGACACTGGCCGGATCAACCGGCCAGTATTTTACTGCATGAAAGGAACCTGCCCGGGCGCCCGGAGGGCGCCACGATCAGATCAGGCCGCCTGACGCTGTTCCAGCGCGCTGACGGTGGCGCCGCTGCCGGAGCCGATCTCGATCTTGCGCGGTTTCAGCGCTTCTGGCACTTCGCGCACCAGGTCGATGGTCAGCATGCCGTTTTCAAACGTGGCGCCCGTGACCTTCACGTGGTTGGCCAGCTGGAAACGCTGTTCGAAATCGCGGGCAGCGATACCGCGATGCAAGAAGGTGCGCTCAACGCCATCTTTCTGCTTGCGGCCCGTGACGTGCAGGGAATCGCGTTCGGTGATGATGTCGATCTCTTCACGCGAGAAGCCGGCCAATGCCATCACGATGCGGTATTTATCTTCCGACACCAGTTCGATGTTGTACGGCGGATAGCTCGGTTGCGCATCGGCGCGCTGTTCGTTGAGCAGCTGTGCCAGGCGGTCAAAGCCAATGGCGGAACGGTACAGGGGAGCAAGGTCAAAAGTACGCATGATAAATATCCTTTTCAAATGAAGCGATAAGAGGGGCGGACCTCACCATGAGCATCCGCTTGTTACCGATATACGGCCTCTCCAGCCCCTTTCAAGGCCTTGAAATTGGCGAAAAACGCCCCAGACGCCGCCAAATTTGTAAGAAATTTTTACATGCCCAGCCCAAGAGGATTTTGCATGGCGTCCCCCATGCGGCACCGGCTTTTGGTGTATGCTGGCGGCATGAACAATGACACCGACATCCAGCTCAGCGGCCCCTTCAAGGCCACCGACGGCTCCGGCCGTGCCCACGACATCAAGGCCATCCGCATCTTCGACGAAGGCTACGGCATCATCGACGTCTACGTCGATTTCGCCGCCCCGCTCGAAGCGGGCGCCTATAAGGACAAGACCCTGGTCGGCCACATCCTGGCGCGCCTTCGCAGCCTCGGCTACGTAGGCCCCGATTTCGGCCACGGCGACCTTGGCTTGCAAGACAAGAAACTGATCGTTCTGGAAGCGCCCGAGGAATTTTCAGCCTTTGCCGTAAGCAAGGGCTGGAAGGATCTATCCGCCGAATTTGACGAAGACTGAGAACACCTGACCAAATCTACTGCGCGTCGCGCTTTGCGGCCGGCGATGCTCACCGTGCTTTAGCACGGCTGCGCTTCTCGGCCACAAATCACTGCCGCTCGCTACGATTTTGTCAGGTGTTGTAAAGTACCAATAGTATCCGCGCCGCGCCAGCTTCTGCTGCCGCGGCGTTTTTCATGGGCGACCGCTTGCTTACTTAGCTGATATAGCGCGCGCTCCAGGCAGCGATGACGTTGGCAACGTAGGCCGCGTCATCGCGCCCCGTCAGCAAGTGGTCGGCATCGTCGAGCGAAACGAAGCTTTTCGGGTGCTTGGCGGCCGTGAAGATATCCATCGCGTTAGACAGGCTCACCGTCGTGTCGTTCGGCGCGTGCATCACCAGCAAGGCGCGGCGCAGGCCTGTGATGTGGGTCTTGAGGCTGTGGCTGCCCGCGTCGTCGACGAATTGCTGGCGGATGCGGAAGGGCCGCCCTTCCAGCTGCACCAGCGCTTCGCCTTCGGCGGCGATTTGCTCCAGGTGCTCGCTGAACATGCGCGTCACGTAGGCGGGCGTGCTGGGCGCGGCCAGGGTGGCGATGGCGGTCGCTTCCGGTACCTGCGCGGCAGCGGCCAGCACGGCCGCGCCGCCCAGGCTATGGCCGATCAGCAATTGCGGCGCGGCATGTTTTGCCCGCAGAAAATCCGCGGCGGCGACCAGGTCGTCGACGTTCGACGAGAAATTGGTGGCGGCAAACTCGCCCTCGCTGGCGCCCAGTCCCGTGAAGTCGAAGCGCAGCACGGCGATGCCGTGTTCCGTGAGACCTTGCGCGATGCGCCGCGCGGCCAGCACATCCTTGCCGCAGGTAAAACAGTGGGCGAACAGCGCATACGCGCGGATGGCGCCGTCGGGCGCATCGAGGCGCGCCGCCAGCACATGGCCGTGCGCGCCGGGAAAATCTTGCCGGGTGGATTTCATTGTCTCAGATCAAAGCTGCCGCGCAGGGCGGCCGATGGCGCATTGTAGCGCCGCCCGGCCACTTCCTGCTTTAATCCCGCTTGGGAATATTGACTCCTTTGGCAACGGCTGGCCTGGCCAGAAACGCGTCCAGCGCGCGCTGCACATGCGGGAAATTGCCAAAGCCGACGAGGTCGCCCGCCCCATAGAAACCCACCAGGCAGCGCACCCACGGGAAGATGGCGATGTCGGCAATCGTGTACTGGCTACCCATGATCCAGTCGCGGCCCTGCAGGCGCTGCTCGAGCACGCCCAGCAGGCGCTTGGCCTCGCCGATATAGCGTTCCAGCGGACGCTTGTCCTCGTAATCCTTGCCGGCGAATTTATGGAAGAAGCCCACCTGGCCAAACATGGGGCCGATACCGCCCATCTGGAACATCAGCCACTGTATCGTTTCATAGCGCAGGCCTGCGTCCTGGGGGATGAACTTGCCCGTCTTTTCGGCCAGGTACAGCAGGATGGCGCCCGACTCGAACAGGGCCAGCGGCTTGCCATCGGGACCGTCCGGGTCAAGGATAGCGGGAATCTTGTTGTTCGGATTGAGGGACAGGAAGGCGGGCGACAGCTGGTCATTCTGCTCGAAGCTGACCAGGTGCGGCTCGTACGCCAGGCCCAGCTCTTCCAGCAGGATCGAGACCTTGATGCCGTTCGGCGTCGGCAGCGAGTACAGTTGCAGGCGCTCGGGATGCCGGGCAGGCCATTTTTGGGTGATGGGGAAGTCGGAAAGCTGTGTCATGGATATCCTTCATTTCAATTAAAGATGCGGCGCCGGGAAGCCAGTATAGCCAAGCATGGCAGTTTCAGCAGGACAACGCATTCAGCCAAACAAGCCATGCAAAAACCAGCGCGGCGCGGCATCTTCTCCGCTGCCGGCGATGCGTTCACGATAGACCCAGTAGTGGGCATGGTCGAGGCCTTCGGCGATGAAGTAATCGCGCGCCTGCGACTGGCCCCACCAGCCCGCTTCGATGCGCTCGGCGACAGAGACCATTTTCAGGGGCGAGCCATAGAATGGCCGGTGCTCGCGCATCAGGAGGGCGATGGGCTGGGCCAGCAGCCAGCCGGGACGGGGCATGCCGGGCAAGCCGGGCGGCAAGTCCGGCACCGCGTTTCTGCCGCCGGCCTTGGCAGGCAGCGGCAGCCACTGGTTGGCCGCCTCGGGACGGTAATCGGCGCGCGGCGCGGCCTGCAAGACATTCTCCGTGCCCAGGCGCGCCACCAGCAATTCCATCAAGCGCTGGCGCTCTTGCGGCGTGCCGCCCGGCTCTGGAAACAGGGTGTCGCTGGGCGGCGCCATCGGCTGCACCTGCAGCGCTTCCAGGGTGAGGCCGATCACGGGTGCGTCCAGCGCCAGCTGCGCCAGGCGTTCCTTGAGCAGGCGCACCAGGTGCTCGTCGCGCCAGACGGCCTCGCCCAGCGCCAGGTCGATGACGGTGGGCGCACGCGCCACCCGGCCCCGCTCGTGCGCCAGCAACAATTGAATGCGCTCGACGGCAAATTGCCGCGCGCACAGCCAGCCCGTCATTTGCTGCAGCAGCCGGCGCGCGCCGAACAGCAGCGCGTCGGCGTGCTCCACGCGGTCGAACAATTCCAGGCTGGCGCGGAACGTGGGTGGCGCTTCGAGCCACAGGTACAGTTCCGTGCCGTGGCCATGCGCATCGTCGAGCATGTCGAGCAAGGCCCCGCCGCAGCGGCGCTGCAAGCCGGGCCGGGGCAAGTGGCGCAGCTGCCCCAGGGTGCGGCAGCCGATGCCGTCCAGCCATTCCAGGTAGGGGCGCGCCGGCGGCAGCAAGGCGCACGGCAGGCGGTCGAGGCGGCGCACCAGGCTGGCCATGCTCAATGTCCGGCCCCGGTGCGTAGCGGCGCGCGCCAGCAGCCAGGCGCCGCGCGCCGTGGGCGCGCAGGATAGCTGGGCCGTGTAGCCGAGCGCGCGCAAGCTGGCCGCGATTTGCCGGCACAGGGCGCGCACGCCGCCGAACAGGCGCAGGCTGGCGCCCGCATCGACGAGCAGGGTCGCTTCCTCGCCCTGCGCCACCAGCGGCGAATATTGCAGCAGCGCCAGCGCCACCGCTTGCAAGGCTTGCGCTTCCAGTTCGGGAGAGCGTTCGTGCAGGCGCGCCTGTGGTGCCAGCATCAGCGCGCCGGCGCGGCGCATGCCCGGCCGGATGCCGGCTGCCCGCGCCAGCGACGACACGGCCATCACTTGCTCCTGCTCCAGCACCACGCCGAGGCTGTCAACCGACCAGCGCGGGCAAAACACTTCGAGCGGGAGCCGGGGCAGGCACAGGCCGATCCAGAGTCGCATGGCGTAGCAGTAATGAAGGAGGTTGCAGGGGCAGGAACAGGGGCGCGTCGCGCTGCGGTCCCCGGCGCTTGATGAAGCCGATCTCGATGCCGCCGGCGGCCGGACGCACGGACAGGCGCAGCGGCGCCGGCGACGCATCCTGCGCGCCGTGCAGCGGGCGCAGCATGCAGAACAGGGTGTTTCCGGACTGCGCGGCCAGGTGCAGCCGGCGCAGGCTGTCGGCGCGCACATGCGGCTGCCAGAACAGCAAGGCGCCGCAACTACCGCTGCGCAAGATATTTTCCGCCGCCCACAAGGCATCCTTGCTGCTGGCGCTCTTTAACCACAGCAATTGCGACGGCGCCAGCCCCTGCGCGGCCAAGGCCAGCGCCTGCGGCGGATGGGGTGGTTGCAGCAGCACGATGGGCAAGCCCGGCAGCTGCGCCAGCGCGGGCGCCAGCAGCCGCAATTCGCCGCTGCCCGGCTGCTGCACCAGCAGATCGATGAGGCTGCCGCTGGGCCAGCCGCCGCCGGGCAACTGCGCGGACAGGGCGGCAAAGCCCGTATCCAGGCAGCGCGTGGCGCCCTGCCCCAGCTGCGATGCGCGCCACAGGGACGGGTGCAAGGCTTCCGGCGAGGCCATCAATTCGGAATGTTGCATAATTGAATATGAAGATAAATACTGTATGCATATACAGTACTATCCAGTCCCGCTTTTGGCAAGACTTATCTGCGCCGCAGCTCCCCGGGGCCGTCCCGCCACGTCCGAAAAACACCGTTTTTCACATCGATTGCTGTACCATAAGCACTCTCCTTACCGCTCGGCAATGCATCGGGCGGCTTCCTCCGTCCAAAGGAAACGCATTTGACCACCATCCAAATCATCAGCGCCATCGTCTTCGGGCTTGCGCTCATCCACACCTTCGCCGCCAAGTCGTTTGAAACCTTGTCGCGCCGCCACCCCCGCCATGCGGGCCTGCTGCATTTGCTGGGCGAAGTGGAAGTCGTGTTCGGCTTCTGGGCCTTCATCCTGATCATCATCATGGCCTTTGTCTCGGGCGGCGATGCGGCCATCGAGTATGCCGAGTCGCGCCATTACACGGAGCCGCTGTTCGTCTTTGTCGTCATGGTCGTGGCTGCCTCGCGCCCCGTGCTCGACGCCGTGCAGCGCCTGTTGAAAGGCGTGGCGCGCGTGATGCCGCTGCGCACGGAACTGGCCCTCGTCTGGCTGGGCCTGGCGCTTGTGCCCCTGACGGGTTCGTTGATCACGGAACCGGCCGCCATGACCCTGGCTGCGTTGATGCTGGCACCGCAAATCTTCCGCCCGGGCATTCCTGAATGGCTGAAATACGGCGCGCTGGGCGTGCTCTTCGTCAACGTTTCCATCGGCGGCACGCTCACCTCGTACGCGGCGCCGCCCGTGCTGATGGTGGCCACCACGTGGAACTGGGATAGCGCCTACATGGCCAGCCATTTCGGCTGGAAGGCCGCCATCGCCGTCCTCGTCAACGCGACGGGCGTGAGCATTTTGCTGCGCAAATACCTGCACAGCAACACCTCCGACATCAAGCCGAAGGCCGGTGAAGTGGAAGCGCCGAAAGTGCCGCTGGCCGTCAGCCTGGTGCACATGATCGTGCTGGCCGGCGTCGTCGCCCTGGCGCACCATCCCGTGCTATTCATCGGCCTGTTCCTGTTCTTCCTCGGCTTCGTGCAGGCGTATGAGCGCTATCAAAGCCCGCTGATCCTGAAAGAGGGTTTATTGGTCGGCTTCTTCCTGGGCGGCCTGGTGGTACTGGGCGGCATGCAGCAATGGTGGCTGCAGCCCATCGTTTCGAGCCTGAAGCCGCTGGCCCTGTTCTTCGGCGCGCTGGGCTTGACGGCCATTACCGACAATGCGGCCCTCACCTACCTCGGTTCGCTGATCGTCGGCATGACGGACGAAGCGAAATACATGCTGATGGCCGGCGCCGTGGCCGGCGGCGGCCTGACCGTCATCGCCAATGCGCCGAACCCGGCCGGCGTAGCCCTGCTGCGCCGCGGCTTCAAGGATGAATCGATCGGCGCCGTCGGTTTGCTGGCCGGCGCCCTGCTGCCGACGGCCGTGGCGGGCCTGGCCTTCCTGGCCCTGTAAGCCTCATCACGGGGCGGCTGCCGGCCGCCCCTGCTGCCTTCAATTTCCCTCTTCAGTTTCCCTCATACACGAGGAAATGCAGCCGGTCATAGAACAGGCTGTAGGCATAGTCGAACGTGCCCACGCTGCGAAAACCCTTGTGCAGATACACTTGCAGCGCTTCGCTTTTTTCCCATACCGTCAAGGTGATGCGCGCACAGCCCTTGCGGCTGGCCAGGTCGCGGATTTCATGGAACATTTGCCGGAACAGGCCCTGCCCCCGGTATTTTTCGTCGATGGCCAGGCTGCTGACGAAACAGTCGTCGGTGCGCGCATGCGCGAGCACGAATGTGTCATACGCATCGTCGAGCGCCTTCATGTCGTCCCGGTAATACGAGACGGCGCCGCAGGCCTGGAACTCTGCCATCGTGGCGGCCGTGAAGAAGCCGATGAAACGCCCGTCTTCGTCGTGCAGGCCGTGGATGTGCTGCAGATACGGGTCGATATTCTGCCGCCGCTGCAATTCGACGAACTGCAGATTGAGTTTATTGCCGAACGAGCAGTATTCGAGATAGCTGGTGGCAAACAGCAGTTTCGCCATGCGGTTCCTCGTCTCATCGCCCAGCAGTTCACCCGGCACCAGCTTGAGCGGCGCATGCGACAGCAGGCCCGCCTGCGTCTCGTCGCCGGACGGGACGGCATCGCTGGCGGCCGGCATGCGGCTGCCGTGGCGGCCCACGGTCGGGCGCCAGAAATCGCCAGCGGCAATATGCCGCGAACGGTGGGCCAGCAGGTAGCGGCAAAAGACGCCATTCACGCGATCGAGCTGCGGGTCGTCCGACAGCACCGAGTAATAGTGAAAATGCTCGATGTCCGCCCGCAGCTGGGCCGCATACGCCATGCGCGGCACTTCCTCGATATCGAACACATCGACGATGTCGGGCAGGCTCAAAGGATCGTCAAGCTGCCAGCCGATTTCGTCGAGCCTGGCGACGCAGCGCGCATACGCGCGCCGTTCCTCGTCACTGAGGGGAATGTGCACGTCGGTAATGATATCGTCCAGCAAGCGCATGCCCCGGATGCCACCCGCCACCGCTTCCCGCGCACCGTCATACAGCACGCAATAGCGCTGGTAGAACTCGGCATGGCTGAGCAGGGTCACGCCCAGGTTTTTCTTCCATTCGGCATAGAACTGGCCAAACAGCTGCGCCTCGAATTGCGGGCAGGAACGGGGAATCCGCGCATCGATACCCGCATAGGCGATGTTCACATTGCGCTGGATCACACGCAGCGCGGCATCGTTCTTCTTGGCGATCAGCATGCCCGTTTCATCGAGAAACAGATTCATCCAGCTGACATGCTGGCGCTCTTCGCTGTCGCCATCCTTGCGCTGGAAATAATCGGGCACTTCCGGCTTCATCAGGAAAATCGTCGCCGGATTGTGCGGGATCGTATCGACATCCATATACATGCCGCCGTATTCGCACATGATAAGGATGCGGAAATAATCGGACAAGGTGGCGAAGTAGCGCTGCATATGCAGGGTATCGAGTACGCCGAAGCGGGCCGGCGCGAAATCCAGCGCCAGCGCGCGCAGCGAATTGATATGCAGGGTCGTGCCGCCGATGGCGTAGCGGCCTATCGTGTAGCGCCCGGCGCCGCCCGTGGGGCTGAAACGCTCGTCATTGCGCAGCTGCTGCGCATCCCACACCCACAGGATGGAGACGTACGGCGCGCCGCCGTTGTGCCGCACCGCTTCCAGCGCCGCACCCCACTGCTGGATCGCTTCGGCTGCGATGGCCGGCAACGGTCCGCCCATCCAGATGCGGTGCAGGTAGCGCTCGTCGTCGCCGAGCGCGCGCGTGGGAATGCAGCTCAGCGACGAGCAGCTTGCTGCATTGAAATGGTTGAAGTTCAGGGCGACGAAGCTGCGCAGGGCCGCGATGCCCACCTCGTGCTCCACGGCCAGCTGTTCCAGGTCGCTGCCGGCCGGCCGGACATCGGCCAGGGTGATGTAATCGAGTTTCAGCCGGTTGATGCGGAACTCGTATTCCAGGTTGAAAATCTTTGCTTGATCGTGTTTCGAGGCCAGGTCATCTATTTTCATGGGCGCACCATTTTCCGCAGGAGAGTGTCAATAAACTTCGCAGGAGGTAAAACAAGGTCGACAACATGCGCATCGCTGCGCCATCAGTGCCGGGCGAGCAGCACCTCGCTTTCCCGGCGCCCCGCCATGCCCCGCGTAAACAGCAGCAGGCAGGCGGCGATGACCACGATGACGGGGATATTCAGCAGCGCATACGTTTCCAGCGCATAGCCGAAACGCTGGCACAGCACGTTATAGAGCTGCAGCCAGGCGGACAGATAAATGCAGTACAACAAGCTCATGGCAGCCGTCGTCAAGGTCACCGATTCCTTGCTGGCAGTGATCGCGCTGCGTATCAGAGCGCCATTGAACAGGCCGAAGCCGATGGAATAGACAAACATGCAAGCGGCGAACACGTCGACGTGATGGCGGCCCGCGCCGGCGCCCAGCATGCCGGCGGCCGCGACCAGCCCGCCCAGGCGCAGCAGATGCACGAGGGGGAAATCCTGGCGCAGGCGCTGGATGGCGATGCTGCTGAGGACAAAGCCCGACAAAATCACGCATTGCAGGGCGATATACGTGGCGTAGGAGGCGCCCATTTCCTGCAGCACGAAGATGGGCGAAAAGCCGATCCAGGCCGTCAGGGGCACGGTGGCCAGCCCGGCCGTGAACATGCCGAACATGAAGCGCTTGTTGCTGAAAATAGCCGCGTAGCTGCGCACGATGGCGGCAAGGTCCAGGCGCGTGACCCTGGGGGCCGCGCGCGGCATGGTCTTGAACAGGCCCAGCAAGGACAGCAGCGCCAGCAGGCCGGAGAGGAAAAAGACGTAGCGCCAGTCCAGCCGGCTGATGATGGCGCTGCCGAGGATGGGGCCGGCAAGGGGCGCGAGGATGGTGGTGCTCGACAGGATGCTGCTCAGCTTGACGGCAGCCATGTCATCGAACAGTTCATGGATCATGGCATAGCCGACGAAGATGAAGCAGCAGCCCATGCCCTGGATGAAACGCGCGGCGAGAAATTGCTCGATCGACGCGGCAAATGGCACGGCCAGCGTGGCCAGCAGGAATAAGGTATTACCAGTCAGCACCAGCTTGCGCTTGCCGATGATGTCGGCCAAAGGCCCCAGAAAAATCTGCAGGGAACTGCCGCCCAGCAGATACAGGCTCAGAGACAGGGGGACGAATTTTTCCTCCGCCTGGAACTCGCCGACGATGCCCAGCATGGCTGGCATGATCATGTCGTTCGACAGATAGATATTCAGTTCAAAGACGAGGAAAAACGCAAAAAACCACAGCAACTGCTTGGACTTGATGGACATGGCGCGTTCCGTAACGTGGGTGGCTGCCGTCAGTGCATATCTGCCGTCGGGGCATGGGACGGCAGACACGCTTCACACTGAAAACGTGTACCAATTGTATACCAGTTCGTATTTTTAGCGCTTGTTTTTGTGATTTTTAAATACCGCAGCAATACCAATTAAATAAACTCGATGGTGCTGCGGCATGTGGAATCTGTGCTGAAATGGGCGCGGCCAGCGCCCCGGCGCGCGGCAGCGGCCCTGAGGGGAAATTCAAGAACGATGCGTACCAGTGCCTGCGCGCCGTTGCGGCGCGCAGGCACGCTGGCTTACCGGCGGCGGTGGCTGGCGAAGAAATCGAGCAGCATCCTGCTGGCGTCGGGCTTGGCCTTGTCGTTGAACGGCAGGCTGGCATCGCCGCCGCTCCACGCGTGCTCGAGGTGCTCGACCTGCGCCACGCGCAGCAGCACATCCTTGTCCACCTGATAGTCGTGCAGCGCATACGCATGGGCCGGATTGCGTCCGCCCGCCGCGCCGCCAGGCAGACGCTGCGCCGTCACCACGGTATCAAACGGCAAGCGGTTCACGCGCACGCTCTGGCGGACCAGCTGCGTCTGGTTGATGGGCCGCACCACCTTGTCGGCCAGCCCTTGCAGCAGGATGGTGGGCAAGCGGGGAAACGCGGGCTGGCGCGCCAGCACTTCATCGATGGCCGCGTCGGCACGGGCGGCAGCGCCATGCTGCATCACGCCCAGCGCGCCGATCAGGTTATGCCCGGCGCCAAACACGGGCCCGGAATGCAGGCCCAGCGCGGCGAACAGATGGGGATGGTTCAAGGCCACGATATGCGCCATGCCGGCGCCGGCGGAAATGCCGCAGATATAGATGCGCGCGCGGTCGATCACATAGCGGGCCGCCACCTGCTCGATGGCGCCGACGATCAGGCGCACGTCGCCGCCGCCCTCCTGCGTCAGCTTGTCGTACCACTTCCAGCAGCGGCGCGCATGCGAGCGCAGCGATTGCTGCGGATACAGCACGGCATAACCCTTGCGCTCGGCCAGGCGGTTCATGCGCGTGCCTTCGGCAAACTGCGTGGCGCTCTGCTCGCAGCCGTGCAGCATCACCAGCAGCGGCCGGCCACGGCTGCGCATGGCGGCGCTGGGCGCCTTCTCGGGCAGGTACAGGAAATAGGGCAGGCGCCGGCCCGGCAACTGTCCCAGTTCCGGCAATGGCGCATAGTGGGCGGCCAGCCACTTGCCTGGCGGGGGCGGCGTTCGCTTGCGCACGCGCGGGGGCGACAGGGGCGTGGCAAAGGGCGCCAGCGAGGGCACGGCGTCGCTGGCGGGCCTGACGCGCGGCGTCGGCCTGGTCTTGGCCACGGGCTTGCTGCGGGGCTTAGGTTTAGATTTAGGCGTGGGCTTGGCCGGCACGGGCCCGAACAGCACCTTGGCCAGCTTGGTTGCCGTGCGCTGCTGCGCCTTACCGGCGCGCAATAACCCGCGCAGCCATTTGGTGGCGGGCTTTACCATGGCAAGCGGCGCCCATGTCGTGGTGGAGCGTACCGCAAGTTCATCCCACTGCATCGTTGCATCGTCAGCATGTGCGGCCTCCTCTTTAGAACGCATAGAGTACCGCAATTGGCTGACCACACCGTACGCTTGCACACCGATAAAAGTGCCGCTGGCACCATTGAGGCAGATCAAGCGCGACTTGGTGCGCATGCGTAATCTGGGTGTTCGATCAGCACTTCACGAGGAGAGAACACCATGAGCTATCTGGACCGCGACATCCTGGGCATGTACCGCAACCACGACGGCCCGGGGCCGGCCCTGATGGGGGCTGACACCCTGCTCGGCGACGATGTCTACAATCACAGCGGCGAGGAACTGGGCGACATCAAGGAAATCATGCTCGACATGCGCACCGGCCAGATCGCCTATGCCGTGCTGTCCTTCGGCGGCATGCTGGGCATGGGCGACAAGCTGTTTGCCGTGCCCTGGGAACGCCTGACCCTGGACACCGTCAACAAGCGCTTCCTGCTCAACGTGGACAAAGACTTGCTGAAAGAGGCTCCCGGTTTCGACAAGAACAACTGGCCCGACATGGGCAGCGATGCCTGGAACCAGCAGATGGAAGCGTTCTATGGCAGCGGCATACGCTACGGCAGCGGCGCCATGGCAGGCAGCCGCATGCCATCCGGCAGCGGCCTGCGCAGCGGCGCCAGCCTGCAATCGGGCAGCGAAGGCAGCCTGACCGGCACCTCCATGAGCGGCAGCCGCGCTGGCACGGGCAGCAGCCAGGGCGACCTGGGCTCGCGTTCGGCGCTCGGCGACGATGAGTTCGATAAACATGGGTCGGGTAGGTCGGATTAGCGGCTAGCCGCGTAATCCGACACCACCAGCGACACCGATAACACCGTTGACACGGCACCACCGGTAGCGCCAACGATGTTGTCGGATTACGCGTGGCTTTGCCCCGCTAATCCGACCTACCGCTGCATCGACTCCCACACTTTCTGCAAACGCTTGGCAGAAACAGGCATCGGCGTGCGCAACTCCTGCGCAAACAGCGACACGCGCAGCTCTTCCAGCATCCAGCGGAAGTCGACCAGTTTCGGGTCCGTATTCTTGCCAGCCTGGCGGTCCTTGGCCTGACGCAAGTACGGCGCGGCGGCCGATTGCCACTCGGCCATCAACTTGGTGTCGCGCGCGGGGTCGGCGCGCAGCTTTTCCAGACGCACGTTGATCGCCTTCAGATAGCGGGGGAAATGCGCCAGCTGCGTGTACTCGTTTTCCGTCAGGAAGCGCTTATGCACGAGGCCTTGCAGCTGCGACTGGATATCGGCAGCTGCCGCTGCGGGAATATTCTGCAGGCGCTTGGGCAAGCCGTGGAACTCCGTCAGCACTTGCGACAGCAAACGGGCGATTTCATTGACCAGCAAAACGAGGCGCGACTTGCCCTCCGCCTGGCGCTTGGCAAACGAGGCGGCGTCCAGCGGCAGCGGATCTTGCAAGCAAGCGATGTCGAGCGCCTTGTTGATGATTTGCTCGCGCAACTCTTCCTGCGAACCGAGGGCCATGAATTGCATGCCCATCTGCTGAAGACCGGGGATGCTTTTCTCGACGTACTTGATCTGTTCCTTCATTTGCAGCGCGAACAATCGGCGCAAACCCACCTTGTGCGTGCGGGCGGCTACGGTCGGATCATCGAACACTTCCAGGTCGCAATGCGTGCCCTTGTCGACCAGGGCGGGGAAACCGATCAGGGTCAGCTTGCCTTGCACGATTTCGAGCAACTCCGGCAACTCGCCAAAGGTCCAGCCCGTCAAGCCCATGTGCTGCGAGACGGTGGCATTCGGGGACGCCGGCGCTGCAGCGGCAGCCACTCCCTTGGCCGGCGCGCCGCCCTTGCCTGCCGCCGCGTTGGCGGCGGCGCCTTGGGCTTGCGCCTGCAGCCGCGATGCCACTTGCGCGCCCGCCACCTTGGCACCGGGCGTGCCGGTGCCGGATACGCCCGACACTTCGGCCAGCTTCTGGAAACTCTGGCGCGCCTGGCCGCCGAATTCCGCCTGCAAAGTGGCCAGGTTGCGGCCCATGTCAAGCTGGCGGCCATGCTCGTCAATCACCTTGAAATTCATGAAGTGATGGGCAGGCAGGGTTTCCGGCTTGAAGTCCGTCGTCAGCACATTGATCGTGATCTGCGTGCGGATGTCGGCGATGATGGCGTCGATCAGGTCGCCGCGGCCAAACACGCCCGCCTCATGCACGCGCTCGCAGAACTTGGCCGCGTAATCGGGCAGCGGCACGCAGTGGCGGCGCAGCTTTTGCGGCAGGGATTTGAGCAGCAGATGCACTTTTTCCTTCAGCATGCCCGGCACCAGCCATTCGCAGCGCTCGCGCGGCAACTGGTTCAAGGCATACAGCGGCACGCTCAAGGTCACGCCATCGCGCACGCTGCCCGGCTCGAAGTGGTACGTCAGGCCCATTTCCAGGCCCGTCACGGACATGGTCTTCGGGAACAGGTCCGTCGTCACGCCGGCCGCCTCGTGGCGCATCAGCTCTTCGCGGTTCAAATACAGCAGCTTCGGGTTTTCGCGCGTAGCTTCCTTGTGCCATTTCTCGAAACCGGCGCCATTGCACACGTCCGCCGGCAGCAGCTTGTCGTAGAAGGCGGCGATCAGTTCATCGTCGACCAGCACGTCCAGGCGGCGCGATTTGTGTTCCAGGTTTTCGATATCCTTGATCAGCTTGTGGTTGTGCGCAAAGAACGGCGCGCGCGTGTCGAAGTCGCCGCCCACGAGGGCGTCGCGGATGAAGATTTCGCGCGCTTCCGGCAAGTTGAAATTGCCGTAATTGATGCGCCGCTGGCTGTACACCACCAGGCCATAAAGAGTAGCCCGTTCGGACGCCGTCACCTGCGCCGAGCGTTTTTCCCAGCGCGGTTCGCCCCAGGATTTCTTCAGCAAGTGTACGCCGACTTTTTCCAGCCATTCGGGCTGGATCTGCGCCACGCAGCGCGCGTACAAACGCGTCGTGTCGACCAGTTCGGCCGCCATGATCCACTTGCCCGGCTTTTTCAACAGCGAGGAACCGGGCCAGATATGGAACTTGATGCCGCGCGCGCCCAGGTAGCCGGCGCCCGGTTCGTCTTCGCCCTTGAAGCCGATATTGCCCAGCAAACCGGTCAGCAAGGCCATATGCAGGTTGTCATAGGTGGCCGGCGCCTCATTCAATCGCCAGCCCTGCTCCTTGACGATGGTCAGCAGCTGCGAATGCACGTCGCGCCATTCGCGCAAGCGCATCTGCGACAGGAAATTCGTGCGGCAATTATCCTGCAACTGGCGGTTGGTTTTCTTGTGCTCGATGGCGGACTCGAACCAGCGCCAGATTTTCAGGTAGCTGAGGAATTCCGACTTTTCATCGGCGAATTTCTTGTGCGCCTCGTCGGCCGCCTGCTGGTGTTCCATCGGACGGTCGCGCGGGTCTTGCACGGACAGGGCCGAGGCGACGATCAGCACTTCCGTCAAACACGCGTTATCGAGCGCGGCCAGGATCATGCGGCCCACGCGCGGGTCCAGCGGCAGCTTGGCCAGCTTGTTGCCCAGCGGCGTGAGCTTGTTGACTTCATCGACGGCGCCGAGTTCCTGCAGCAACTGGTAGCCATCAGCCACCGCGCGCGCCAGCGGCGGCTCGATGAAGGGGAAGGTTTCCACGTCCGTCAGGTGCAACGATTTCATGCGCAGGATAACGGCCGCCAAGGAGGAGCGCAGGATTTCCGGCTCCGTGAATTTGGGCCGCAGCAAATAATCCTGCTCTTCGTACAGGCGGATGCAGACGCCGTCGGCCACGCGGCCGCAACGCCCGGCGCGCTGGTTGGCGGCCGACTGGGCGATCGGCTCGACCTGCAGCTGCTCGACCTTGTTGCGATAGCTGTAGCGTTTCACGCGCGCCAGGCCCGCATCGACCACATAGCGGATGCCGGGCACCGTCAGCGAGGTTTCCGCCACGTTGGTGGCCAGCACGATACGGCGCGCATTGCTGGTTTTAAAGACGCGCTCCTGCTCTTCGGCCGACAAACGGGCGAACAGGGGCAAAATCTCCACGTGCGGCGGATGGTGCTTGCGCAGCGCCTCGGCGCAGTCGCGGATTTCGCGCTCGCCAGGCAAGAACACCAGCACGTCGCCCGAGCCGATGCGGCACAGTTCTTCCACGCCATCGACGACGGCATCCATCAAGTCGCGCTTTTCGCGCGCGGCGGCCGTGCGCTGGCCCGGCTTGTCGGCGTTCGCGCCCGAACCAGGCATGGCTACCTGCTCGCGCTCCACGGGACGGTAGCGCACTTCGACCTGGTACAGACGGCCCGACACTTCGATCACGGGCGCCGGTTTTTCCGGCGTGCCGAAATGGCGCGAGAAGCGTTCCGCATCGATGGTGGCCGAGGTGATGATGATTTTCAGGTCCGGCCTGCGCGGCAGCAGCTGTTTCAGATAACCGAGCAGGAAATCGATGTTCAGGCTGCGTTCGTGCGCTTCATCGATGATGATGGTGTCGTAATTTTTCAACAACGGATCGGTCTGCGTCTCGGCCAGCAAGATACCGTCCGTCATCAGCTTGACGGACGCGCCACGGCTCAGGGTATCGGTAAAGCGGACCTTGAAACCCACCGTTTCGCCCAGCGGCGTACCGAGCTCCTGCGCGATGCGCTTGGCCGTCGAGGAAGCGGCGATACGCCGCGGCTGCGTGTGGCCGATCATGCCCTTCTGGCCGCGTCCCAGTTCCAGGCAAATCTTCGGCAACTGGGTCGTCTTGCCTGAACCCGTCTCGCCCGAGACGATGATCACCTGGTTTTCCATCAAGGCCTTGGCGATTTCCGCGCGCCGGCCCGAGACGGGCAAGTCTTCCGGATACGTAATCGGCGGCAGCGGATTGCGGAAAGCCTTTTCCGCCTCGCGCGCTGCGCGGGCCGCATCGCGGGCTTCGCGGCTTTCCTGCCCCTCGCGCGGCGCGCGCGCGGCCTGGGGCTTGCCGTCTCCCGATCGCTGCTGCTGTTGCTGTTTCTGCTGCTCCGCGCGCGGCGGCTGCTGCCTTTGCTGGCTCACGGGCGGGCGCTGGCGGCCCTGCGCAGGCGTGGCGGCAGGCGCGGAAACATCCCCGCTGGCGGGCACATTTGCAACGTTGGAAGGAGGGGAAGACTTATTGCTGGCTGAAGACATTGTTTTTTACAGGTATTTTAAGCGCGCACATCGCGCAGCGAATTATAATGCGCTTAATGGAAAACCCTACCCAATTCGTCCAATGGCTGCGCTCAGTCGCGCCCTACATCCACGCCTTTCGCGGCAAGACCTTCGTGGTCGCCTTCCCCGGTGAACTCGTCAGCGCCGGGGCGCTGCAGGTGCTGGCCCATGATTTGTCCCTGCTGCATGCGCTGGACATCAATGTCACCGTCGTCTACGGCTCGCGGCCGCAGGTGGCGGAACAACTGGCCCTGCGTAACGTCGAAGGCCGCTTCCACAACGGCGTGCGCATCACGGATATCGCCGCGCTGGAATGCGCGAAGGAAGCCGCCGGCGAGCTGCGCCTCGATATCGAGGCCGCGTTCAGCCAGGGCTTGCCGAACACGCCCATGTCGCATGCGGCCATCCGTATCATTTCCGGCAACTTCATCACGGCGCGCCCGCTGGGCGTGATCGATGGCGTGGACCTGGAACTGACGGGCATCACGCGCAAGGTCGACGCCGAAACCATCCATTCCATCCTCGGTTCGGACGGCCTGGTGCTGCTGTCGCCGTTGGGCTTTTCGCCGACGGGCGAAGCATTCAATCTCACCATGGAAGACGTAGCGTGCAGCGCCGCCATCGCCCTGCACGCGGACAAGCTGATTTTCATCACGGAAACACCGATGATGGAAGACGCCACGGGCGTGGAAATCCGCGAACTGTCGTCGCACCAGGCCGAAGCCGTGCTGATGGCGGGCTTCCTGCCGGACGCGACGGCGTTTTACCTGAAACATTGTGTCAAGGCATGCCATAACGGCGTCGAGCGCTCGCACATCGTGCCGTTCTCGATGGATGGTTCTGCCCTGCTGGAATTGTTTACCCATGATGGCGTGGGCACCATGATCAGCCATGAAAACCTGGAAAGCCTGCGCCAGGCCACCATCGAAGACGTGGGCGGCATCATCAAACTGATCGAACCGCTGGAAGCGGACGGCACGTTAGTGAAGCGGGGCCGCGAGCTGATCGAACGCGAAATCGATTATTTCTCCGTCATCGAGCATGATGGCGTGATCTTCGGCTGCGCCGCCCTGTACCCGTTCCCCGCGCAGAAAATGGCGGAAATGGCATGTTTGACGGTCAACCCGGAAGTGCAAGCCCAGGGCGACGGCGAGCGCATCCTGAAACACATGGAAAACCGCGCGCGCGCCGCCGGCCTGAACAAGCTGTTCGTGCTGACCACGCGCACCTCGCACTGGTTCAAGAAACGCGGCTTCGTGCCGGCCACCGTCGACGATTTGCCGAAGGATCGCCAGCATATGTATAACTGGCAACGTAAATCCCAAGTGCTCATCAAGACACTGTAAAACTGAAAAAGCCCGGCATGCCGGGCTTTTTTTACATTCAGATCGTTATTTGATATTCAATGGGGCAAACGACTTGACCAGGTCGTCCAGCGCCTTCAATTGCGCCAGGAACGGTTCCAGCTGGTCCAGCGGCAAGGCGCTGGGGCCGTCGCAGCGGGCATTGTCGGGGTCCGGGTGGGCTTCCAGGAACAGGCCGGCGATGCCGACGGCCAGGCCGGCGCGGGCCAGGTCCGCCACTTGCTGACGGCGGCCGCCCGAAGCGGCGCCACCGGGATCGCGCTGCTGCAGCGCATGCGTGACGTCGAAGATGATCGGCAAGTCGTCGCAGGTTTTCTTCATCACGCCAAAGCCCAGCATGTCGACCACCAGGTTGTCGTAGCCGAGGCAGGTGCCGCGGTCGCACAGGATCAGTTGATCGTTGCCCGCTTCCTTGAATTTCTCGACGATATTGGCCATCTGGCCAGGGCTGAGGAATTGCGGCTTCTTGATGTTGATGACTTTACCCGTTTTCGCCAGGGCCACGACGAGATCCGTCTGGCGCGCGAGGAAAGCAGGCAATTGCAGCACGTCGACCACTTCGGCCACCTGCTGCGCCTGCCATGGCTCATGCACGTCGGTAATCACGGGCACGCCGAACGCCGCCTTGACGTCCTGGAAGATGCGCATGCCCTCTTCCAGGCCCGGGCCGCGGTAGGAATGGATCGACGAGCGGTTGGCCTTGTCGAAGCTGGCCTTGAACACATATGGAATACCCAGTTTTTGCGTCACGCGCACATATTCTTCGCAGGCGCGCATGGCGAGATCGCGCGATTCGAGCACGTTGATGCCGCCAAACAGCGCGAAGCTGCCGGTATTGCTGACATCGATGCCATGGACTTTCACTGAGGTCATAGGGATTCCATCTTGGTTAATTACTACTACTTGGTTGGAAGGGGCGCAGCCAGCGGCTGGCGCGATAAGGCATCTTACTAGCTAGGGCGGCGCAGATCAAATTTGATCCAGCGCAAGGGCGCGGCAAACGGCGTGTCGCCAGGCCGCGACGGCCCCGCGAGGGCTGGCGCAAAGTGCCTTATAATCACGCTTTATCTCTACACTGATTCAGGAGCACAGATGGCCCGCACGATCCACTGCATCAAACTCAACAAGGAAGCCGAAGGACTGGATTTCCCGCCGTACCCGGGCGAACTGGGCAAGAAGATTTACGAATCCGTGTCGAAAGAAGCCTGGGCTGCCTGGCTCAAGCACCAGACCATGCTGGTCAATGAAAACCGGCTGAACCTGGCCGACGCGCGCGCCCGCAAATACCTGGCCACGCAGATGGAAAAACATTTCTTCGGCGATGGCGCCGATGCGGCCATGGGCTACGTTCCGCCGACCGAGTAAGTTTTTCCGTATTCCCGCCCGTGGCCACCGCGCCGCGGGTAGTTTCCCCTTGATTCTCCCCTCCCCCTTTCACGCCGCCTGACGCTGTTTCACGGCTGCCCTTCCCCGTTTCGTCGCACACGGCTCGCCGCCCATGCCGCCGGCTGGCACAGTACGTCCATCGACAACCTCATTCCAAGGCGGACACCATGTTGCAGCAAATCTTCAGCCACACTCCCCTCTACGTCTGGGCCATCCTGGGCTTTCTCGTCTACCGCGGCGTGCTGGCCAGCCGGGCGCGCGAAGTGAGCTTGCGCAAGCTGTGCATCATTCCCCTGGTCATGCTGGTCCTCTCCCTGAGCGGCGTGTACGGCAGTTTCGGCTTGGCTGGCGTGGCGCCGTTCGCCTGGGGCGCCGGCGCGCTGGCCGGCGCGGCGCTGGCGTGGAGGCTGGCCGATGCGCGCAAGATAGCCGCCATTCCCGAACGGGCCAGCGTGCAGCGTCCCGGCAGCTGGGTGCCCATGATCTTGATGATGAGCATTTTCTGCATGAAATATGCGGTCGCCGTGACCCTGGCCATCGCCCCGGCCTATGCCCATGCGACCGGCTTCATGGTGCCCATCTGCCTCGCCTATGGCTGCTTCAGCGGCATCTTCCTCGGCGGCTTGCTGCGCACCGTGGCCGTGTACCGCCAGGCGCAAATGACAAGCGGCCCGCAAGGGGCCGCCGTGTAACACAGATGCACACGCCGGCGAACGCCGGCTATCATCTTAGTACGCCAGGGTACGCACGCCTTCCGGCATGCCCAGCAGGCAGACATTGGCGCCGCGCACGGCGAACAGGCCGACGGCGATGACGCCGACGATCTGGTTGATCTGCTGTTCCAGCGCCACCGGGTCGGCAATTTTCAAGCCCAGCACGTCGATGATTTCGCCGCCATTGTCGGTAATGAACGCTTCCGTGCTGCCGGCCTTCAGGCGCAGGCGGGGCGTGCCGCCCAGCGCAGCCAGCTGGCGCGATACGGCAGCGCGCGCCATCGGCACCACTTCCACCGGCAGCGGGAAGGCGCCCAGGGTTTCCACCAGCTTGGAGCCGTCGGCGATGCAGACGAACTGTTTCGCGACGGAAGCAACGATCTTTTCACGCGTCAATGCCGCGCCGCCACCCTTGATCATGGCGCCGCTGGCCGTGATTTCATCGGCGCCGTCGATGTAGACGGCGATCGACTCGACATCGTTCAGGTCGAAGACGGGAATGCCATGGCCAGCCAGGCGCGCGGCCGTCGCTTCGGACGAGGCGACCGTACCCTTGATGTTGTCCTTGATCTTGGCCAGTTCATCGATGAAAAAATTGGCGGTGGAACCGGTGCCGACGCCGATGATTTCACCTTTTACTACGTAGTCGATGGCGGCGCGGGCTACGGCTTGCTTCAATTCGTCTTGGGTCATGGCATTCAGGCTAAAGTGAGGAATGGCGCTATTTTAACGGATTGCCAGCCTGGCCAGCCGGCCAGCATGCCCGGCGATGCGACTCAATACAACAGGCAAGCGGGAAAACTTTGCCCTAGGGCAATCGCGCACCCAAATACACTCTATGCCCTCTAAAATATGCGAAAATGGCACGATAGTCCGATATGACGTTTCAGGAATAGCACATGAATCACAGTAAACAGGTACTTGTTGTCGATGACAGCCGGGTTTCACGTTTGATGTCGCATCAATTCATCCTCAGCAAACATGCCGACTGGCAAGTGATTGATGCGGCGACGGGTGAGGAAGCCCTGGAAAAAGTCAAGACCGTCAACCCTGTGCTGATACTACTGGATGTCAACATGCCCGGCATGGGCGGCATGGCGGCGGCAGAACAATTGCGCGTGCTGTGCCCGCAGACGCACATCATTCTCGTCACGGCCAATGTGCAAAACGCCACCCGCAACCGCGCCAGCGAACTGGGCGTGGGCTTCATGGAAAAACCGATCACGGAAACGCGCATCCACCAGTTGATCGAATCACTGGGACTGTGAGCATGGTCAATCTTTCCGAACTCGAGAACGACGCCCTGGTAGAGATATTCAACATCGGGGTGGGCCATGCGGCGGCGGCCATGAGCGAGATCGTGAATGAAGAAGTCACCATGTCGGTGCCGTCGATCACCTTCCTGAACCGTGCCGACGCGGCAGCCTTGCTCGGCAGCAAGAAGGATGGCGAACGCATCTGCGGCGTCAGCCAGCATTACGATGGCGCTTTCGCCACCGAAGCCATTCTGATGTTCCCGGAAGACAAGAGCCTGGAAATCGTGCGCCTGATGGTGGGCGACGCCATGCCGCTGCAGGAACTGACGGAGATGGAACAGGAAGCGATGAGCGAGATCGGCAACATCATCCTCAACTCCTGCGTCGGAACCCTGGCCAACCTGTTCGACAGCGAACTGCATGGCTCGCTGCCCCTGTACCACGTGGGCACCAGCGCGGAAATCCTCTCCTCGTTCGGCGGCCAGGATGACGAAGCCGTCGTGCTGATGCTGCATATCGACTTCGTGCTGTCCAAGCACCAGATCCACGGTTATGTGGCATTCGTGCTCGACCTGTCCGCCTTGCACGACCTGAAACAGCAAGTCAGCCGCTACCTGGCCAAGGTGCTGGGACAGGCGTGACGATCATGCCGGATGTCTTGCATCGACTCGCCCTGCTCGAGAGCATACTCGGCGCCGTCAACCTGGGCGCCATCGTACTCGATGAGCAGCACCGCATCGTGCTGTGGAATAAGTGGATGGCGCGCCACTCGGCCTGCCAGGCCGACGCCGTGCTGGGCCAGGATTTCTTCGCCGTCTTTCCGGAACTGCGGCACAAGCGCATGGATTCGGCCATCACCCAGGCACTGCGCGACAATTTCCAGTCGCTGCTGTCGCAAACCCTGCACAAGGCGCCGTTTGCGCTGTACACGCATGGCGCGGCCACGGGCGGCAGCGACGGCGAGGAACGCATGCAGCAAGCCATCGCCGTCACGCCGATCAACCTGCCCGGCTCGCCACGCCATTGCCTGATCCAGATCAATGATGTCACCATCGCCGTGGGGCGCGAAAAGCTGCTGCGCGAACAGACCATGGTCTTGCGCTCGCAAACCTTTTCCGACGGCTTGACGGGCATCGCCAACCGCCGCCATTTCGACGTGGCGATCGAGAAGGAAATGCGGCGCGCCATGCGCACCAGCAGCCCGCTGTCGCTGCTGATGATCGATATCGACCATTTCAAGGATTACAACGACCATTACGGCCACCAGCAGGGCGACGATTGCCTGATCCGCGTGGCAGCCGAACTGGCCGCCATGCTGCAGCGCCCCACCGACCTGCTGGCCCGCTATGGCGGCGAAGAGTTTGCCGCCATCCTGCCCGACACGGACGCGGCGCAGGCGCTGCGCATGGCCGAGGCGATCCGCCAGCACGCGGCCGAGCTGCGCATTCCGCATGCCAAGACAGGCAATGACGTCAAGCACATCACAGTGAGCATAGGCATCGCCACGCAGCAGCCGCAGCAGCCGCTGGCCATTTCCGCCCTGATCGGCGCGGCCGACCGCGCCCTGTACCTGGCCAAGCGCGCCGGACGCAACCGCGTGATGGTGCAGTCGCTGTAAAAAAAGCAACATCGGAGAAAGGATTCCAGTAGACATCTTTACGGCGTGTGCGTAGACTCGTCATTGCTTGCAGCAACAATAACAAGAATTTATCTGTGGTATCTATCCCTGCGCATGGCCCCACCATGCGGGACATGGCCAGGAGCGCTTGTGAATCTCGATCCTCCCCTCAGATCAGGCTTGCCGGGTGCCGGCATGGATACGACCATGGTGAACGGCATGCGCCTGCTGCTGTCGAGCGCCACCCTGCTGACCCTGTTCATCGACCCCGAAAGCGCCGGCAAGCTGACCAAGATCACCTGGCTGATCTTTTCCGCGTACACCATGCACAGCCTGCTGCTCTACGTGCTGGCCCTGCTGGGCCTCAGCCTGCCCCAGGACATCTTGCTGTACTGGCTCGACGTGGCCTGGTATGCGCTGATCGTATTTTCCACCAGCAGCCACAACAATTTATTTTTCCTGTTTTTTTTCTTTGCCATCCTGACATCGTCGTTCCAGCGGGGCTTCGAGGAAGGCGCGCGCGTCACCCTGGCCTCTGCCGGCCTGTTCGCCGCCACCGCCCTGTTCGGCGAAACGGATGCGGAACTGTCGCGCCTGCTGCTGCGCACCACCTTCCTGCTGGCGCTCGGCTACATGATCGCCTACTGGGGTGGTTCGGCCATCACCCAGCGCAGCCACCTGGCGCTGCTGCGCGATGTCAGCCAGCTGTCCAATCCCCGCTTCGGCGTCGACCAGACCATCACCTCGGTGCTGGAAAAAACCCGCAGTTATTTCAACGGCCGCAGTTGCCTGCTGATCATGCAGGACAAGGGCACGCGGGTCTGGTCCTTGCGCAGCGTGATTCACACGGGCACGGGCGTCGTGCATACCAGCTCGCTCCTCAGCGACGACGCGGCCAGCCCCCTGCTCGCTTTCCCGCACGATAAAATCGCGCTGTACAACCAGCCCGCTGGCCCCTGGCTGCCATGGATAGGCGGCGCGCGCATGCTCGAGCCAAACAGCGGACGCTGGCTGCGGCATGACGACGCGGCGGGCGCCCGCCTGGCCGAACTGCTCGAAGCGCACGCCTTCATCAGCGCACCGCTGCCCCTGCGCAATGGCAAAGGCCGGATCTTTATCGTGTCCGCCACCAGCATGAGCAAGACGGACGCCCTGTTTCTCAGCCATATCGGCGCGCAGGCGTTTCCCGTCATTGAAAACATCAACCTGCTCGACCGCCTGGCGTCGCAGGCGGCCTCGCGCGAGCGCGAAAAGATCGCGCGCGACTTGCATGATACGGCCGTGCAGCCGTATATCGGCTTGCGCCACGGCCTGGCCGCCCTGCGCAACGAAGCCACGCCGGGCAACCCGCTGCTGCCGGAACTGGAAAAGCTGATCATCATGTCGGGCCAGGTGATCACCGACCTGCGCAGCTACGCGCGCACGTTCAAGAATGGCCAGGTGCAAAGCGAGCCGGAACTGCTGGTCGCGCTGCGCCGCCAGGCCACGCAGATCCGCGAATTCTATGGCATCGACATCGCCCTGCATATCGAAGGCGACCTGCACATCAACGACCGCCTGGCGGCCGAGGTGTTCCAGATCGTCAATGAAGGCATGAGCAATATCCGCAAGCATACGTCGGCGCGCCACGGCGCCGTCAAGCTGACCTGCGTGCAGGGCGCGCTGCACATCAGCATCGACAACGAATGCGCCGCCGCGCACGTCCCCGATTTCCTGCCCGACTCGCTGGCCGAGCGCGCCGCCGCCCTCGGCGGCACGGCCCGCGTCACGCATGGCATGCTGGGCAACACCTCCGTCCAGATCGAGATCCCCATATGAATGACGTACGCCACATGCCACCGGCCAGCCATGTCATCAGCGTCATGCTGGTCGATGATCACAAGACCATGCTGTGGGGTCTGGAGCGCCTGATCGGCGGCGAGCACTCCGGCATGCGCGTGGTCGCCACGGCGTCCGACGGCACCGAGGCGCTGGAGCAGGCGAAGGCGCTGCAACCGGACGTGATCGTGCTGGACCTGGACCTGGGCGGCATCAGCTCGCTGGCCATCCTGCCCGCGCTGGCCCAATGCGGCGGCACGCGCGTGCTGGTGCTGACGGCCAGCCACGACCAGGCCATCCTGGACCAGACGGTACTGAAAGGCGCGCGCGGCATCGTCAGCAAGGATGCGCCGGCGGAGATGGTGTTGAAGGCCATCGAAAAGGTGTACCAGGGCGAGCTGTGGCTGGAACACGCGATGCTGGGACGCATGCTGACGCAGTTGACCCAGCCCGGCGGCGGCTCGGCGCACGCCATCGCCATCGCCAGCCTGACCCTCAAGGAAAGAAAGATCATCGCCGCGCTGGTGCACGGCAGCGGCACGCCGGCCAAGCTGCTGGCGGACCAGCTGTTCATCTCCGAACACACCTTGCGCAATCACCTGACATCGATCTACCGCAAGCTGGGCGTGTACAACCGCCTGGAATTGTACGCCTACGCCACCAAGCACCAGCTGGGCCAATTGCCGCCCGGCGCCTGATACCACTATCCTCCTGCACGGCCACTGCACGGCCGCGCATTCCCTCCCATCGCAAACCAGCGGCGCGGCATGCGCCCCTGCGTTCCTGCGCGCGCCAGACTCGACCATGACAATTGTCACGAAAAAAACGAGCAGTTCCTCCTTGCAATAAAAGGATGTTCTTCTGATGTAGATCAAGGTGCCGACTTCTATAGTGGATTTACCGGAGTGCAAATCACCGCGCGGCCCACCACGACACGGAGCACAGCATGCGCCTTGACAAGTTTCTTCCGACGGCCCTGATCACCTATTTACAGGGCAAGGAAAAGGCTGCGTTCTACCGCTATGCCCTAGTGGCGGCCCTCATGGCGGTGGTCTGCATCATCGGATTGCTGGCACTGGGCGAAAGTCCATGAGCGCGCCAGGTCGTAGCACCAGGAAGCAACGCTGCAAAACCGTTTCATCCACCGTCGTACCTTAACCACCACCAGGAGTTGTCATGAACCTCATCAAAAACTTTATCCGCGAAGAAGATGGCGTCACCGCAATCGAATACGGCCTGATCGCTGCCCTGATCGCCGTGGTGATCATCGCCGCCGTCACCATCGTCGGCACGCAGCTGAAAAAAACCTTCAGCACCATCGGCACCAAGCTGACCACCGCCAATGCCTGACGCGCTGCTGTCCGGGCCGGCCCAGCGCCAGCCCGGACTACGCCGCCCAATATTCCCGGCACGCCCACCTTGACGAACGCATAGCGAGGCCCATCGTGAAATCTTTCTTCAGCCGTTTATCCGACGAGTCCGCCGTCACAGCGATCGAATACGCGCTGCTGGCCGGCCTGATCGCGGCAGTGCTGGTGGTCACGATCACCCTGCTTGGCGACCAGGTCAAGCTGCTGTTTGTCTACGTCAAGGACCAAGTGGTCCTGGCCCTGTCATGAACACCCTGCGCGCCTCGCTGCGCACCCACCGCGCCCTGCTGCTGATCGTGCTGCCGTACGCCGCCGTGGCGATGCTGCTGGCCGGCGGCCTGCCCAGCGCATCGGACACCCTCAACGTGCTGGCCGGCTTCTTCATGGCCATCCTGATCGGCCCCGTCTTCATCCTGTGCGGCTACACCATCCATGTCATGGTGATGAAACGCCCGCACCGCCTGTGCCACTATCTGTACCACGATCTGCGCAGCTACCTGAGCAACGAGCGCCTGCTGCACGCGCTGCCGGCCATGCTGCTGATCCCCGTCTTCGCGTCCAGCTTCACCGTCATCAAGGGCGCCATCCCCCGTCTGCATCCCTACACCTGGGATGCCACCCTGTCCGCCTGGGACATCGCGCTGCATGGCGGCAAGGCCCCATGGGAAAGGCTGCAGCCACTGCTGGGCCACCCGCTCGTCACGGGCTTGCTCAACTTCAGCTACCACTTCTGGTTCTTCCTGTTCTACGCCATCCTGTACTGGCTCATCCTCGACACGCGCCGCCCCCTGCTGCGCATGCAGTTCCTGCTCAGCTTTGCGCTGACCTGGATCGCCCTGGGCAGCATCCTGGCCGTGCTGTTTGCCTCGGTCGGCCCCTGCTACTACGGCCACCTGCATGCCAGCGACCCGTATGCGCCGCTGATGGTCTACCTGCATGACGCCAACCAGCACGTCCCCGTCTGGGCCCTGCAAGTGCAGGAGATGCTGTGGCAAGGCTATCAAAGCAAGGGCGCGAACGGTGAACTGGGCATCTCCGCCATGCCCAGCATGCATGTGGCCACGGCCGTGCTGCTGGCCATGATGGGCTGGCGCGTCAACCGCGCCGCCGGGATCTCGCTGACCGCCTTTGCCGTACTGATCCTGCTCGGCTCCATCCACCTGGGCTGGCACTATGCGCTCGACGGCTATGTGGGTGCGGCCGGCGCGGCGCTGGTGTGGCGCCTGGTGGGACGGCTGCTGGGCAGCCAGGCCGCGGCGCCGGCCATGCACATGGCCACGGCTCCCTGCATGAGCAAGGAAGGACTGACATCATGAACGCCCACCTGCCCATGCTGCTGTGCCTGGCCGTACTCGCCACCCTGCTCGCCGCCGCCCTGTGGCACGACCTGCGCACGCGCCGCATCCCGAACCGGCTGGTGCTGTGGGGCACCCTGGCGGGACTGATCATCAACAGCTTCGTGCCGTCCGGCGCCGGACTGTTCGACGCCTCCTTCGGCGGCCTGGGCCTATTGCAGGCGCTGGCCGGCGCCGCCGCCGGACTGGCCCTGCTGCTGCCCATGTATCTGCTGCGCGCCCTGGGCGCCGGCGACGTCAAGCTGATGGCCATGTGCGGCGCCTTCCTCGGTCCCGACGCCGTGCTCGAAGCGGCCCTGCTGACCTTCCTGTGCGGCGGCGTGCTGGCCTTGGCCGCCGCGCTGGCCGGTCAGCGCCTGCGCCAGGTACTGAAAAACACCTATCACATGATGCTGGGCGCGCTGCTGCACAGCCTTGCCGGCGGCGCCGCCACGATCGCCGAACCGCCGCCTGCCACCGGCAAGCTGGCCTACGCCTTCGCCATTGCCAGCGGCACCCTGCTGCAGGTCTTCCTGCACTACACCCACCTGTGGAGCCTGCGCTGAAACGCGCCGCTCCGACGACCAGCCCCCTAGGACCTGACCATGCACACCCTCACCACCCTCTGCCACTCGCGCCACGCCAGCCTGTTCACCAGCATCGCCATGGCTTGCCTGTGGACGTTCTTCGCCAGTGCCCACGTGATGGGATTCCTGCACAGCGGCGACTGGAGCTATCTGCTGTTCTGCGCCGCCGAAACCCTGGCCGCCCTGTTCTTCATCGTGCGCACGGCCCCCGTCAGCGTTTCCACCGATGCGGGCGACTGGCTGCTGGCCATCGGCGCCACCTTCGCGCCCTTCCTTTTGTCTCCCGCCGACATGGCCATCTGGCCCGGCGCGCGCTACCTGCTGGCCGTCGGCAGCCTGCTGCAGATCGCCGGCCTGCTGTCGCTGAACCGCAGCTTCGGCCTGGTGGCGGCGCAGCGCGAAATCAAGACGGGCGGCGTCTACCGCGTGATACGCCATCCGCTGTATGCCAGCTACCTGATTTCCCTGAGCGGCTACCTGCTGGCCAACACCTCGCCCGCCAATACCGTCATCTATGTCGCGACGATGAGCATGATGGTGATGCGCCTGCTGCGCGAGGAGCGTTTCCTGTCCACCGACGTGCGCTATCGCGTCTACATGCGCCAGGTGAAGTACCGCCTGCTGCCTTTCATCTTTTGATATCCGGCCACCCGAACGAGGAGTACCCATCATGCCTGACACCTATCCAGAACGCAGCGACGGCGGCGGCGTCGAACCGGCGGCCAAGCGCGCGCCACGCACGGTCGAGGAAACGGGATTACCCTTCCTGTTCCTGGTCGAACTGCTGGTCAAGATACTCTTCCTGCGCGGCCAGATCGGCCTGCCCGCCCTGTCGACACACGTAAAACTGGGCGCCGGCGTGCTCGAACCGCTGCTCACCTTCATGCGCGCCGAAAAGCTGTGCGAAGCGCGCCGCAACGGCGGCAGCGGCACCGACGCCGACCTGTGTTACCTGCTGGGCGACCAGGGCCGTCTGCGCGCCGCCGAGTACATGCGCCGCAACGCCTACAGCGGCCCCGCCCCGGTCACCCTGGCCGACTACAGCAACCAGGTACTGGCGCAAAGCGTGGCGGACATGCAGGTCACCCGCGATGACGTGCAGCGCGAGTTCCGCGACGTGGTGGCCAGTTCGGCCGTGCTCGACCAGCTGGGCGCGGCCATGAATTCCGGACGCGCCCTGTTCTTCCACGGCCCCGCCGGCAGCGGCAAGAGCTACCTGGCCGAGCGGCTGAACGGCCTGCTCAGCGGCGCCATCGCCCTGCCCCATGCCGTGATGGTCGATGGCGAAGTGCTGCCCTTCCTCGACCCCATGCTGCACACCCTGTCGCGCGGCGGCCTCGTGCCATCCGACCCGCGCTGGGTGCGTGCCGAACGCCCCGCCGTGCTGACGGGCGGCGAGCTGACGCTCGACATGCTGGACCTGCAATTCGACCATGGCAACCGCTTGTACCAGGCGCCGCCGCACCTGAAGGCCAACAACGGCATCTTCGTCATCGACGACCTGGGCCGCCAGCGCTGCTCGCCCGTGGAACTGATGAACCGCTGGATCGTGCCGATGGCGCGCCACATCGATTACATGTCGCTGCACACGGGCTACAAGTTCCCCGTGCCCTTCGACGTCATCGTCGTGTTCTCGTCGAACCTGGCGCCGCAGCACCTGGCCGACGACTCCTTCCTGCGCCGCATCGGCTACAAGATCCATGTCGGCCCCCTGAGCGCCTACCACTACCTGGCCGTGTTCCGCAGCACCTGCGCCCAGCTGGGCATCAATTTCGACGAAGCCTCCTACACCTACCTGCTGCACCTGCATAGCCTCTACAAGCGGCCCTTGCTGGCCTGCTATCCGCGCGACATCCTCGCGCAGATCTGCGACCAGGCACGTTATGAAGACCACCCGGCGCAACTGTCTCCGGAAGTCCTGTTCTGGGCATGGCAAAACTATTTCGGCAGCGATGACGACCTTGCAAGCACACACACCGGACCGGAAGCGGTCCAGCACAAAGGGGAAGCAAAATGAGAAACGCACGCGCTCTGACGATGATGGCCATTGCGGTCATCCTGGCGTTCGCCGCGGTCATCGTGGCCGCGCGCTGGATCAATGCCCAAGCCTCGGGCAACATCAACAAGGTGGCCGTGGCCCAGGTCGACATCAGCCTGGGGGCGCGCCTCACGCCCGACATGGTGCGCATGGTGGACTGGCCATCGAATGCGCTGCCGCCGGGCGCCGTCAACGATCCGAAACTGCTAGAAACGCGCGTCACGCGCACCAGCATCCAGCACGGCGAACCGATCATGGAAGGCAAGCTGGCGCCTCCCGGCACGCAAGGCGGCCTGTCGGCCGTCGTCGCCGAGGGCAAGCGCGCCATGACCGTGCGCGTCAACGATGTGGTGGGCGTGGCCGGCTTCGCCCTGCCCGGCAATTTCGTCGACATCCTCGTCAATACCCAGGGAGAAGGTGCCCGCAAGACGCCGGACCGCGACCCGAACATTTCCAAGATCGTGCTCGAACGCATCCTCGTGCTGGCCATTGCCCAGGAATCGAGCCGCGACGACACCAAGCCCAAGGTGGTCAACGCCGTGACCCTGGAGCTGACGCCGGAGCAGGCGGAAAAACTCGACCTGGCACGCAGCGTGGGCACCCTGTCGCTGGTGCTGCGCAACCAGGTCGAGGACAAGCCCGTCAACACGGAGGGCGCCACCAAGTCCAGTTTGCTCGATGAAAAGGTCGCCATGGCAGCCCCCGCCGCCATGGTGCAAGCCAAGCCGCTCCCGCGCCGCCGTCCTGCAACCACAGCCGCGCCACAGGCCGGTCCACGCGTCGATGTCATCAAGGGGCTGGAACGCAGCTCCCAACAATTCTAACCTGCACCAGAGGAGTCACGCCATGAGCACATATTGCACAGCAAGCGGAAGCCGGGTACTCAGCCTGGCGCTTGCCCTCGCCATGATCGGCGCCCTGGCGCCCCAGGCACGCAGCGAACCCGTTGCCGCCACCGCCGTTGCCGCCGACACCGGCGCCGCCCGGACCAGCCGGGCCGCCGCCCGCCCCAAGGCCACGCCGCCGCAAAGCGAATCGCGCGCCGGTCGCACCGAGATGGCGCCGCAAATGAGTCTGGCCGAAGGCAAGTCGACCCTGATGCGCCTGCCGTTCGCCGCCAGCCGCATGTCCGTCGGCGACCCGCGCATCGCCGACGTCATCCTGCTCAATCCCAATGAGGTGTACCTGCTGGGCCGCTCCGTCGGCACCACCAACCTGATCCTGTGGAACAAGAGCAATGACGCCACCATCATCGACCTGGCCGTCGGCATCGACAGCAGCAGCCTGCAGGCACGCATGGCCGAGCTGCTGCCGAACGAAAAGATCAACGTCACGGTGGCGGGCGACACCCTGATCCTGTCGGGCATGGTCAGCGATGTCGTCAAGGCCGACCAGGCCCTGTCGCTGGCCAACGCCTATGTGCAGCGCAGCGCCCGCAGCGGCAACGCAGCCTCCGGCGCCGCGCCAGCCGCAGGCGCCGCCGCGCCCGCTCCCGCCGCTGCGCCCGATGCGGGCATGCCGCGCGTGATCAACCTGCTGTCGATCGCCGCGCCGCAGCAGGTGATGCTGGAAGTGAAGGTGGCCGAAGTGTCGAAAGTGCTGGTCGACCAGCTGGGCGCCAGCCTGGGCATCAACAAGACCATCGGCAGCTGGTCGTACTCGCTGCTGTCCAGCCTGCTCAGCAACAATCCCAGCGGCTTGAGCGGCGCCAGCAAGAACAACTTCTTCAACCTCGACGCGCAAAAACGCGATGGCCTGATCAAGGTGCTGGCCGAACCGAACATCATGGCCATCAGCGGCCAGGAGGCCAGCTTCCTGGCCGGCGGCAAAATCTTCATCCCCGTCAGCCAGACCAACAATAACGGCGTGCCGACCATCACCCTGGAAGAGAAGGAATTCGGCGTGGCCGTGAAATTCACGCCCACCGTGCTCGAAGGGGGACGCATCAACCTGAGGGTGGCGCCGGAAGTGTCGGACCTGAACAAGGACGGCATCGGCATCACCGCCACCGGCATCTCGGCCACGGCCATCCTGCCATCGTTTACCACGCGGCGCGCCACCACCACGGTGCAGCTGTTCGACGGCCAGAGCTTCGCCATCGGCGGCCTGATCAAGAACAACGTGACCAGCAATATCAAGGCCCTGCCAGGCCTGGGCGAAGTGCCCGTGCTGGGCGCCCTGTTCCGCAGCACGGACTTCCAGACGGACCGTTCGGAACTGGTCTTCATCATCACGCCGCACCTGGTCAAGCCGCTGCCGCCCGACTACAAGCTGCCCACCGACGGCTACATCCAGCCGACGCGCGGCGACATGTTCATGCAGGGAAAAATGGAAGGCAGCGCACCGGCGCCCGCCCCCGCAGCGGCACAGGCACCGGCCCCCATGCAGCCGCAAGCGGCTGCACCCCAGCCTGCCGCCGGCTTCGACCTCAAATAGGAGAACACCATGAAAACCGCACATCGCCTGCCTTGCGCCGCCCTGTTCTGCCTGCTGGCCGGCTGCGCCGCCACCACCACGCCCGTGCTCGATTCGCACTTTGGCGAATCGGTGGCCCTGCTCAAGGCGCAGCAGATCATGTATCCGGACGCCTACCGCAATGCCAACCCGGTCAGCGGCATCGACGGCAAGGCCGGCGTCAGCGCCTACCAGCGCTACCAGAAATCGTTTGCGGCGCCGGAACCGCAACCGAATGTCTTCACCATCGGCGTGGGCGGACGCCAGTAGGCGCCAGTCCCGCGATGCACTTTTCCCAGGCCACCAGGAGACAGCCATGAACACCGCATTTCGCAGGCACGACAAGCAGCAGGGCGCGATCGCCATCGTGCTGGGGCTGACCCTGGTGGTGCTGTTTGCCATGGGCGGCCTGGTGCTGGACCTGGGCCACCTGTACATCGCCAAGACGGAGCTGCAGAACGGCGCCGACAGCGCCGCCCTGGCCGGCGCCGTGGAACTCAACCAAAGCGCCACCGGCATCGACAACGCGCAGGCCAAGGCCATCGCCATCGCGCAAAAGAACCGCTACGACTTTTCCACCACGCTGACCCTGACGGCCGCCAACATCAGTTTCGGCCCCAGCCCCGATGGGCCGTGGTCTTCCGGCGCCAGCGCCCGCACCAGCCCCCAGGGCCAGACCTTCATCCGCGTCGACACGGGCAGCAAGACCTTCGCCACCTACCTGATGGGCATCGCCGGCATCGCCAGCACCAGTACCTCGGGCGTGGCAGTGGCGGGCCGCTTCGTCAACGACGTCACGCCGATCGGCGTGTGCGCCGTCGATCCGGCCAACAAGACGGCGCAATACACGTATCCGGCCGCGCCGGCCGGCACGGGCCTGACGGAACTGCTGGAATTCGGTTTCCGCCGCGGCGTCACCTACAACCTGTTCGGCCTCAATCCGCTGGGCGGCCCGTCCGATCCCTACCTGATCAATCCCGTCGACGCCCCGCCCGGCAGCTGCAGCGCCTCGCATTCGAGCGCCGCCTCCACCGCGCCGTTCATGTGCACGGGCAGCAGCGCCGTCATCACCAGCGGCACGGGCCAGGTCTACACGAACACGGGCATGTCGGCCTCGCTGGCCGCCTCGCTCAATTCGCGCTTCGACGATTACGGCGGCCCCTCCGTGTGCGACCCCGCGACGGCGCCGCCCGACACCAACATCAAGGAATTTCCCTGCGTGGGCGGCGCGTCGCCCTGCGCCGCCACCGCCGCCAACTCGCCGCCCACCGGCTGGATGCAGCCGGGCGCCAGCACCCTGCCAAGCCAGCAGCCCGTCAGCCTGTCCGGCAACAAGCCGAATTACCAGCTGCCGTCGGCCGGCGCCGTCCCCGCGCCCTCGGCCACGTTCGCCCAGTTCGCCGGCTACGGCGTGCTGTGGTCCTACGGCCCGGCCTACCAAAGCAATGGCGCCACTCCGGCCAAGGCCGGCACGGCGTACAGCGTCGCGGACGCCAACGCCAACCCCATGTACAGCACGGCCAAGGCGAATTACTTCGACACGGCCAGCTACCCCGTCAGCCCAGGCGCAGGCTTTCCTGCCAGTACGCCGCCTTCGCCGTACAACCAGACCAGCGGCCCCACGTTCCAGGCGCCCTCGGCCGCCCATCCGGGCCAGCGCAACCGGCGCATCCTCAACGTGGTGCTGGTCGACTGCCGCACGGCGCCCGTGGGGCCGGCTTCGTGCGGCGTCATGAATGCGGTGGGCATCGGCAAATTCTTCATGACGATGAAGGCCGATTTCAGCGGCGGCACCAAGCGCCTCGACGTCGAGTTCGCGGGCCTGATCGAGCCCGTGCCGAATTCCGAAATCAAACTCTACAAGTGAGGCGGCCATGCGCATCCACCTTTCCCCCCTCAGGCAGCGCGGCGGCGCCGCCGTCGAATTCGGCATCGTGCTGGCTCTGCTGATCACCCTGCTGGCGGGCATCTTCGGCTTCGGCCGCGCCTTCTGGTACTACGACGCGCTGACCAAGGCCACGCGCGATGCGGCGCGCAACATGTCCGTCAAGGCCAAGGCCGGCATCGCCTCGCAGGGCGTGCCTGCCGCCAAGCAGACGGTCGTCGATGCGGCCACCAGCGCCGGCATCAGCGGCTTCACCACGGCCAACGTGACGGTCACCTGCCTGGATGCGACGTTCAACGACAGCAGCTGCACCGATGGCACGGCGCCGGGCGGCATCCGCGTCGAAGTCGTCAACTACACGCTGTCGGTGGGCCAGTACCTGCCCTTCGTGATCGGCGCGGCCAGCAGCTATGCCACGCCGCTCTCGCCGCGCACCACCATGCGCTACATGCTGTAAGGAGAACGCCATGCGCCACCGCCTTTCATCGTCTCCTCCAGCCGGCCGCCAGCGCGGCGCCGCCGCCGTCGAATTCGCCCTGGTGGCACTGCTGTTTTTCACCCTGCTGTTCGGCATCCTCGAATTTGGCCGCATGCTGTACCTGTACAACACGGTGCAGGAAGTGAGCCGCCGCGCCGCGCGCGAGGCGGTAGTGCGCTGGATCGACCAGACGGACACCGTCAAGACGCTGGCCCTGTTCGGCGGCACAGCCCTGCCTGCCGCGCCGGAACTGACGGCCGCCAACATCACCATCCGCTACCTGAACAAGAGCGGCGCCGAAGTGACCTTGCCGCCGCTCGATCCGGGCGACAACCTGTCGGCCTGCGGCGACATCACGCGCACGGCCAGCTGCATCGACAGCGTGCGCGTGTCGATCGACAACGTCAGCTATACGCCGATGGTCAGCCTGTTCGGTTTTCTCAATATCGCCGTGCCAGCCTCGGTCGTGGTCATGCACGCCGAAAGCCTGGGCTTCCAGATCAACTGAACGCCATTACCGGGAGTATCAAGTGAATATCGTCATCGTCTCGAAGAATGAAGCCCAGCTCAAGCGGCTCACCCGCTTGCTGCGCGAACGCAGCGCGGCCGACCGCGTCGCGCTGCTGGCGAGCATACCGGATGTATTCGACAACGGCGCCACGCCGGACTTGCTGCTGCTGGAGCAGGAGCAGGCGGGCGAGACGGAACTGGAACGGCTCGAACTGCTGGGCGGGCGCCATCCGAACCTGGCCATCATCGTGCAATGTCCGCAGCAAAGTCCGCAATTCCTGCTGCGCGCGATGCGCGCCGGCGTGCGCGAAGTGCTGCTGCCGGACGACGACGCGTCCCTGTGCGCCGCGCTGCGCCGCATCGAGGACAAGCTGCAAAAGCAGGTCACGCGCAAGGGCCAGGTGCTGGCCTTCGTCTCGTGCAAGGGCGGCAGCGGCGCCACCTTCATCGCCGCCAACCTCGGCTACGCGCTGGCCGCCGGCGAACAGCGCAAGGTGGCGCTGTTCGACCTGAACCTGCAGTTCGGCGACGCCGCCCTGTTCGTCTCGGACCACAAGCCGGCCACCACGCTATCGCAGCTGTCGCAGCAGATCGTGCGCCTCGACGCCTCGCTGCTGACCGCCAGCATGATCCAGATCACGCCCGCCTACAGCGTGCTGGCCGCCGCCGACGATCCCGCCCATGCGGCCGACGTCGAGGCGGACCATATCGACCGCTTGCTGACCCTGGCGCGCAGCCAGTACGACTACATCCTGCTCGACGTGGGACGCGGCCTCGACCCCGTCAGCGTGCGCGCGCTGGACCGGGCCGACCTGATCTTCCCCGTGCTGCAGGCCACCTTGCCGTATGTGCGCGACGGCAAGCGCCTGCTCGACGTATTCCGCGGCCTCGGCTACCGCGAAGACAAGATCCGCCTGATCCTGAACCGCTATGCCAGCAGCGACAGCATCCGCGTGGCCGACCTGGAAGCGGCGTATGGCAAGCACGTCTACAAATCCATCCCCAACCACTACGAGGCGGTGGCGGCCTCCGTCAGCCAGGGCGTGCCCATCCTCAAGCTGGCGTCGCACAATTCCGTCTCGCGCGCCCTGCAGGAACTGGCCGCCAGCCTGGCCGGCGAAACCCCGCCCGCCGCGCAAGGCTGGGTTTCGCGGCTGCTGGCGCGCGCTTGATCCCCTACAGCGCGCCTGATACCCCATTCACCGGAGACCGACCATGACTGCCGAAAAACTCACCCTGCGGGACCGCCTGGGCTATGCCCAGGATGACGCCAGCCTGAATGACGATGCCGCGCACCAGGGCGCATCGAGCCAGAGCTACCAGCAACTCAAGCACCGTACCCACCAGGCGCTGCTCGACCGCGTCGACCTGGAAGGCATGCAGCGCCTGTCGCGCGAGCAGATCCGCGAAGAGCTGAAAATCCTCGTCAGCGACGTGCTCACGGAAGACAATGTGGTGATCAACGAGCTGGAACGGCGCTCGCTGATCCGTGACATCCAGGACGAGGTGCTGGGCTTCGGCCCGCTCGAACCGCTGCTCGCCGATCCCGGCGTGTCCGACATCCTCGTCAACACCTACCGCCAGGTGTATGTCGAGCGCCACGGTCGCCTGGAGCTGAGCGACATCTGCTTTACCGACGACGCCCACCTGATGAAGATCATCGACAAGATCGTCTCGCGCGTGGGCCGGCGCATCGATGAATCGAGCCCCATGGTCGATGCGCGCCTGCCCGACGGTTCGCGCGTCAACGCCATCATCCCGCCGCTGGCCATCGACGGACCCGTGATGTCGATCCGTCGCTTCTCGGCCCAGCCGCTGCGCCTGGCCGACCTGATGCTCAAGCACAGCCTGACGGAGGAAATGAGCACCACCCTGCAGGCGCTGGGCAAGGCCAAGGTCAACATCCTGATCTCGGGCGGCACGGGCAGCGGCAAGACCACCATGCTCAATGCGATTTCCGGCTTCATCAGCACGGCCGAACGCATCGTCACCATCGAGGACGCGGCCGAACTGCAGATGCAGCAGCCGCACGTGGTGCGCCTGGAAACGCGGCCCGCGAACATCGAGGGCAAGGGCGAAGTGACGCAGCGGGCGCTGGTGCGCAACGCGCTGCGCATGCGCCCCGACCGCATCATCCTGGGCGAGGTGCGCGGCGCCGAGGCGCTCGACATGCTGGGCGCCATGAACACGGGCCACGAAGGTTCGATGGCCACCATCCATGCGAACACCCCGCGCGACGCGCTGACGCGGCTGGAAAACATGATCAGCATGGCCTCGGCGGGCCTGCCCGTGAAGGCCATGCGCCAGCAGATCAGTTCCGCCGTCAGCGTGGTGGTGCAGGTGGCGCGCCTGACGGATGGCAAGCGCAAGATCATTTCGATCCAGGAAATCACGGGCATGGAGGGCGAGATGATCACCATGCAGGAAATCTTCACCTTCCGCCAGACGGGCATCGGCGAGGACGGCACGGTGCAGGGACATTTCCATGCCAGCGGCGTGCGGCCGCACTTCCTGGAACGCCTGCGCGCCTTCGGCATCAGCCTGCCGGAAACCCTGTTCGATCCCGCCCGCCAGTACCATTAAGGGGAGCATCATGGACTATCTCTATTACGTATTCGCCATCCTCACCTTCATCGCCGTGGTGCTGCTGATCGAGGGGGTGTACCTGGCGTGGAACACCTCGCGCGGCCCGGAAGCGGAAAGGGTGGCGCGCCGCCTGCGCATCATGTCGGCCGGCGCGCATGGCGACACGGGCAGCTCGATGATCAAGAAGCGCCTGCTGAGCGACACCCCGGCCCTGCAGCGCCTGCTGCTCAGCGTGCCCCGCGTGCATGCGCTAGACCGCCTGCTGGAGCAATCGGGGCTGACCTGGAGCGTGGCCAGCTTCGCCGGCGTGATGCTGGCCACGGCCGGCGCCGCGTTTTTGCTGCTCAGCTACTTCGGCGTGCCGTGGATGCTGCGCCTGCCGCTGGTGGCTGGCGCGGCCCTGCTGCCGCTGCTGGTGGTCTTGCGCGCCAAGGCCAAGCGCCTGCAGCGCATCGAACAGCAATTGCCCGATGCGCTCGACCTGATGGCGCGCGCCCTGCGCGCCGGCCACGCCTTCCCCACCGCCCTGAAAATGGTCGGCGATGAGATGAACGCGCCGCTGGCCGTGGAATTTCGCGCCACCTTCGACGAAGTCAATTTCGGCATCGCCATGCAGGACGCCCTGATGAACCTGGCCACGCGCGTGCCCAGCACGGACCTGCGCTACTTCGTCATCGCCGTGCTGATCCAGCGCGAAACGGGCGGCAACCTGGCCGAGCTGCTCGACAGCATCAGCCGCATCATCCGCGAGCGCATCAAGCTGCTGGGGCAGGTGCGCGTGCTGTCGGCCGAAGGCAGGCTGTCGGCCTGGATCCTGTCGCTGCTGCCCTTCGGCGCGGCGGCCATGATCCACCTGACCAATCCGCAATTCCTGGAAATGCTGTTTGTCGACCCGGGCGGACGCAAGATGCTCGTCGGCGCCCTGCTGCTGATGGTGTGCGGCGTCCTTGTCATGCGCAATATCATCCGCATCCGTGTCTGAGCCCGCAAGGAGAACCCTCATGAACCCCGTCCATTTTGCCTTTCTCGCCCTGCTCTTCATTGCCGTCTTCGGCACCGTGCTGGTGGCCATGCGCAGCTTTGCCCCCGATCCCTTGCGCCAACGCATGGACAACGCCACCGGCAAGAGCGCGGCGGCGCCTGGAGCATCGGCGCCCAGCCCATGGCTGGCGCGCATGGTGCGCCTGAGCGGTCCGCTGGCCAAACTGTCGCTGCCCGACCAGGGCTGGGAAGGTTCCGTGATGCGCCGACGCTTCATGAATGCCGGCCTGCGCCAGGCATCGGCGCCCATCCTGTTCTTTTCCGCCAAGACCATGCTGGCCATCGGCCTGCCCCTGCTGCTGTTCCTGGGCCTGAGCGCGTCGGGCAGCCAGATGGCGGGCAAGGCACTGCTGTTCTGGCTGCTGATCGTGGCCGCCATCGGCTACTACCTGCCCAATATTGTCCTGGCACAAATGATCAAGCGGCGCCAGCGCGATATCTTTGAAAGCTTTCCCGATGCGCTGGACTTGATGACGGTGTGCGTGGAAGCGGGCCTGGCCATGGATGCCGCGCTGGCCCGGGTGGCCGCGGAGATCGCCCTGAAAAGCAGCGTGCTGGCCGAGGAATTGCACCTGGTGATGCTGGAACTGCGTGCCGGCAACACCAAGGAGCGGGCCCTGCGCAACCTGGCCCTGCGCACGGGCGTCGAGGATGTCGACGCGCTGGTGGCCATGCTGATCCAGGCCGAACGCTTCGGCACCAGCATCGCCGCCTCGCTGCGCGTGCAGTCGGACCAGCTGCGCACCAAGCGCCGCCAGATGGCCGAGGAAGAAGCGGCGAAGATCGCCCTCAAGCTGCTGTTCCCGCTGATCTTTTTCATCTTCCCTTCGCTGCTGGTCGTTTTGATGGGACCAGCCTTCCTGCAAATCTACCGCGTGCTCCTGCCCAGCATGGGCAGCGGCAGCTGACCGGAGAACCGCCATGTCACAGCACACCACCCTGATGCTCATGCTCGCCTGCGCCGGCCTGCTGCCCGCCTGCGGCCACCTGCCCGGCCCGGCCAGCCAGGGCAATCATGTTGCGCCACCCCAGGCGCGCATCGATGACAGCCCCGCCACCCGCACCGCCGCGTTCTGCAAGCTGGGCAAGCGCATGCTGGAACTGGGCGACCCGCGCGCGGCGCTGGCCGCCTACCGCGAAGCCCTGCTGCTTGAGCCCGACTCGGCCGATGCGCGCAATGGCGCCGCCGTGCTGCACGCGCAGCTGGGCCAGCTGGAAACGGCCCGCAGCATGCTGCAGGCGCTGGCGCTGCAAGCGCCGACGGCCAGGACCTACAACAATCTCGGCTACGTGCTGTACCTGCAGGGTGAGTATGCCCAGGCGGCCGACGCGCTGCGCCAGTCGCTGCAGCTCGACAACGGCCAGCAGCCGGCGCGCGCCAACCTGGACCTGGCCATCGCGGCGCTGGCGCGCAGCATCGGCACAGTCGATGCCACCGCGGAGGCCATCGCGCCCGACCTGGCGCCGGCGCCCATGCCAGCGGCGCCGGCCAGCCGCTTGCAGCTGACGCAATTGCAGCCGAATATCTTTGCGCTGAGCTGGCGCGACGCGCCCGTGGCGGCGCAAGCCGCGCCAGCGGCGATAGCCGCCTTGGCCAAGCCGGCGATGCCGCTGCCACGGCTGGAAGTCATCAACGGCAATGGCGAAACGGGAATGGCGGCGCGCATGCGCGGCATGCTGGGCGGCATGGGCATCAGCGTGCTGCGGCTGGGCAACCAGCGGCCGTACGGCATCCAGGCCAGCAGCATCGTCTACCGTCCCGGCCACGCCGAGGCAGCGGCCGCCCTGGCCCTGGCATTGGGCGGCATGCCGCAACTGCAGGCGGCCGGCGACAGCGGCATCGGCGCGGGCGCCGACCTGCGTTTATTGCTGGGCAAGGATGCGGCGGCCAGCCTGCGCGCGCCGGACATGCGCCTGGCATCGAACACGGCGCCGTAGCAGTGGCATCAGCGGCGGCGTCAGCGTGGCAGCAGGCGGCGGTCGGCAGGGTTGATCAGGAAGCCTTGCAGGATATCCTGCAGCTGCGGCAGTTTCGCCACGTAGGCGGGAATGCCCAGCTGGCGCGCGCCGAAGTAGTGGGCGATGATGTCGCCCTGCTGCTCCATGTTGAAGTCGGACAGGACGCCGCCAGCCTGCGCATCGTAGCGGTAGGCGCGCTGCCCGATGTAGCCGCCGCGCATCGCCAGCAGCACGCCATGCAGCAGCACACCGTAGCCGAGCTGGTACTGCCACACGTGCACCATCTCGTGGATGAAGAACAGCTTGCCGCTGTTGCCTTCGCGGGAAAAATCGTCGCGGTACTGGGCCGGCATGAAGTGCAGGCTGCCGCGCGGTGTCATGGCCGTGTTCTGGTCCTGCAAGCCAAACGGAAGAAAGGAGCCGCGCACGACGCGCACGCGCGCGTAGTCGATGGCGCCCTGGAAGACGCTGCGGGCCATGGCGGTTTCGCCGATGGTGAGGGGACGGCGCAAAACTCGCATGAGAGAAAGAAATAAAGCGCGGCAAGCGGGAAGCCTGCCGCGCCGGAGCCGCTTACGCTGAACGCAGGCCGCTGGCCGCTTTCGCGATTTCCGTGATGCGGTCCCAGTTGCCGGCCGCGATCGCGTCTTTCGGCGTCAGCCACGAACCGCCCACGCAGGCGACGTTCTTGCACGCCAGGAACTGCGACGCCGTCTCTTGCGAGATGCCGCCCGTCGGGCAGAACGTGATGTCCGGCAGCGGGCCGTAAATCGCGTTGAGCATGCCGATGCCGCCCGCCGGCACGGCCGGGAACAGTTTCAGCTGCTGGAAGCCGTTTTCACGCGCCGCCATCACTTCGCCTGGCGTCATCACGCCTGGCAGCAACGGCAGGCCGCTGCTTTTCGCCGCCGCCACCAGGGCGGAAGTCAGGCCCGGCGAGACGCCGAACACGGCGCCCGCATCGCGCGCCTGCGCGAATTCCTCGGGACGGGTCAAGGTACCGACGCCGACGATGGCGCCCGGCACTGCCGACATGGCGCGGATCGCTTCGAGGCCGTGCTTGGTGCGCAGGGTCACTTCCAGCACGCGGATGCCGCCCGCCACCAGCGCGCGCGCCAGCGGTACGGCGTGTTCAGGATCGTCGATCGCAATCACGGGGATCACGCTCGAAGTGCGCATAATTTCCAGTAGTGTCATGGTCATCTCTTATTTCCTAGCCAAAAAGTCTTCATCGGAACCCGGTACGGTATCACCGACATTGTCGGCGTCGTGCAAGGCGACGGTGGTGGGAATCGGCGACGGCAGGCCGAAGGTGGTGGCACCCTCTTCCGCCGCGCTGACGGTGGAACGGAACATGGAAAACAGCTCGCGGCCCATGCCGACGTGGTTCGGCGACAAATCGGCCGTGACCAGCGAACGGGCGTGCCAGACGTCGGCCGGCACCAGCGCTTCCAATACGCCGGTAAAGGCGTCGAGACGGATGATGTCGCCGTCACGCACCAGGCCCAGCGGGCCGCCGGCGAGAATCTCCGGCGAGACGTGGATGGCGGCCGGCACCTTGCCCGACGCGCCCGACATGCGGCCATCGGTGACCAGCGCCACGTGGCGGCCCGCATCCTGCAGGTTGGCCAGCGCCGGGGTCAGCGCATGCAGTTCCGGCATGCCGTTGGCGCGCGGGCCCTGGAAGCGCAGCACGGCAACGAAATCGCGGTCCAGCGTTCCCGCCTTGTAGGCGGCCATGAAATCTTCCTGCGAATTGAACACCAGCGCCGGCGCTTCCACCGTGCGGTGCTGCGGCTTGACGGCCGAGACCTTCATCACGGCGCGGCCCAGGTTACCTGCGACCAATACCATGCCGCCGTCCGGCGCGAACGGGTTCGAGGCGGGACGCAGCACGTTTTCGTCGGCGCTGGTGGCCGGTGCATCTTTCCAGAAGACCTTGCCGTCTTCGCCGAGGAACGGCTCCATGCAGTGGGCGCGCAAGCCGTGGCCCAGGATGGTGTTGACGTCGTCGTGCAGCAAGCCCGCGTCCAGCAATTCGCGGATCAGATAGCCCGTGCCGCCGGCCGCGTGGAAATGGTTCACATCGGCATCGCCATTCGGGTAGATGCGCGTGAGCATCGGCACGATGGCCGACAGTTCATTGAAATCGTTCCAGTCGATGACGATGCCGGCCGCCTTGGCGATGGCCACCAGGTGCAAGGTGTGGTTGGTCGAACCGCCCGTGGCCAGCAAGCCCACGACGGCGTTGACGATACATTTCTCGTCAACGATATGGCCGACCGGCAAGTAGCTGGCGCTTTGCGCCGTGATGACGGCGGCGCGCTGGGCGGCCGCTCTTGTGAGCGCATCGCGCAGCGGGGTATTCGGCGTGATGAAGGCGGCACCCGGCAAGTGCAGGCCCATCACTTCCATCAGCATCTGGTTGCTGTTCGCGGTACCGTAGAAGGTACAGGTGCCGGCGCCGTGGTAGGCTTTCGATTCGCCTTCGAGCAAGTCTTCGCGCGTGGCCTTGCCTTGCGCATACAGCTGGCGCACCTTGGCTTTTTCCTGGTTCGACAGGCCCGACGTCATCGGACCGGCCGGCACGAAAACGGCCGGCAAATGGCCGAAGTGCAGCGCGCCGATCAACAGGCCCGGCACGATCTTGTCGCACACGCCCAGGTACAGGGCCGAGTCGAACATATTGTGCGACAGCGCCACGGCCGTCGACATGGCGATGGTGTCGCGCGAGAACAGCGACAGTTCCATGCCCGGCTGGCCTTGCGTCACGCCATCGCACATGGCGGGCACGCCGCCGGCGAACTGGGCCACGGCGCCTACTTCGCGCACGGCTTGCTTGATGATCTGCGGGAAGCCTTCAAACGGCTGGTGCGCCGACAGCATGTCGTTGTACGAGGAAACGATGGCCACGGAAGGCTTCTTGTATTCCTTCAGCGACAGCTTGTCGTTGGCGGGAAAGGCGGCAAAGCCGTGCGCCAGGTTGGTGCACGACAGGGCGCCGCGCTGCACGCCCTGGATGCGGGCAGCATCCAGATGCGCCAGGTAGGCGCCGCGCGATGGCCGGCTGCGCGCGATGATGCGCGCTGTTACGGATTCGACTACTGGATGCAGCGCCATATGGATTTCCTTAAAAATGAGTATTTCGTGAAATTTTACTACAAAATGGTCGTGCAGAAGCACTCTTGCAGTGGCTAGTGGCAGAAATAATCCATTTTTCCACGACCTTTCAAGGCAAAACAACAGCGTGCCACGCCCACTTGTCTTGCTTGCCTATCTATTGCAGCACGGATAAAACGCTGAAAAAACGCTGAAAATGCCAGGCACCTGCACAAACTGTAGTGAAATTACGTTTTTCTGATGTATTATTCTCATACCAATGCCGGATCCGCTGTTCGCCATCACGAACGCGCCGCGCTCCTTTCAACCGAGACAAGCACCCAAGCCGACCGCCATGCGCCAGCCAGCACCTACTCCTGCCATCACCGCCACCGCCAGTTTCCAGTCCCTGCAAGCGCATGGCGCCAGCCTGCGCGACGTGCATCTGCGCCAGCTGTTCGCGGCCGACCCCGCGCGTTTCTCGACGATGACGGTCGATGCGGCCGGCCTGCTGCTCGATTACTCGAAGAACCGTGTCGACGCCACCGCCATGCGTCTGCTGATGGACCTGGCCCGCGAGCGCGGCGTGGAAGCGCAGCGCGAAGCCATGTTCACTGGCGAGAAAATCAATCTTACCGAACATCGGGCCGTTCTGCATACCGCCTTGCGCGCGCCACGCGGCACCAAGCTGGTGGTCGACGGCCAGGATATCGATACCGACGTGCAAGATGTGCTGCAACGCGTCAAGGCGTTTACGGACAAGGTGCGCAATGGCAGCTGGCTCGGCTACACGGGCAAGCCGATTTGCGACATCGTCAACATCGGCATCGGCGGCTCGGACCTGGGCCCGAAAATGGCTTGCCTGGCCCTGCGCTCGTATGCCAACCCGGGCCTGGAAATGCACTTTGTTTCCAACGTCGACGGCCACGACATGGAAGCGACCCTGTCGAAAGTCGATCCGGAAACGACCCTGTTCATCGTCGCCTCGAAAACCTTCGTTACGGCCGAAACCATGCTCAACGCCAACACGGCGCGCGCCTGGTTCCTGCTCGAAGGCGAAGAAACCGACTTGGCCAAGCATTTTGTGGCCGTCTCGACCAACACGCAAGCCATCGTCGACTTCGGCATTTCGCCGGACAACATGTTCCCGTTCTGGGACTGGGTCGGCGGCCGTTACTCCGTCTGGTCGTCGATCGGCCTGGCCGTGGCGCTGTCCATCGGCTTTGAATACTTCAGCGATTTCCTCGCCGGCGCGCATGCGATGGACCAGCACTTCCGCCAGGCGCCGCTGGAACAGAACATGCCCGTGGTGCTGGCCATGGTGGGCTTCTGGAACCGCCAGTTCCTCGATTGCGGCTCCGTTTCCATCGCGCCCTACCACCAGGACTTGAGCCGCTTTGCCGCCTACTTGCAACAGTTGGACATGGAAAGCAACGGCAAGCGCGTCACCAAGGATGGCGTGCCCGTCGACGTGCCGACCGGCCCCGTCATCTGGGGCGACTGCGGCACGAATGCGCAGCATGCGTACTTCCAGCTGCTGCACCAGGGCACGGACATCACGCCCATCGATTTCATCGCCGCCCTGCGCGCCACGCACGATTTACCGGGCCACCACGACGCCCTGCTGGCGAACTGCTTTGCCCAGTCGGAAGCCTTCATGACGGGCAAGACGGGCGATGAAGTGCGTCTTGATCTGCAGGCGCAAGGCTTGCCGGACAGCGAGATCGAGGCGCTGGTACCACACAAGACCTTCCCCGGCAACCGCCCCAGCAACACCATTTTGATGGACCAGCTGACCCCGACCACCCTGGGCGCCCTGATCGCGCTGTACGAACACAAGACCTTCGTGCAGGGCGTCTTGTGGAACGTCAACAGTTTCGACCAGTGGGGCGTGGAACTGGGCAAGGTACTGGCCAAGAAAATCCAGGCCGAACTGACGGGCGAAGCCCGTCCCGACCACCACGACAGCTCGACCAATGGCTTGATTGCGCTGGCTAAAGCTGCAAAAGCCGCATACTAAAAGAGATAGATGAATATTTACGAAATTAAAGTAGTCAGCGACAAACCCATGCAAGTGGGCGAATGCCCGCTATGGCATGGCAAGGAAGCGGCCCTGTACTGGGTCGACATCGATGGCCGCGCCGTGCACCGCTTGCACCCGGCCAGCGGCAAGCATGACCAGTGGAGCATGCCGACGGAACCATCGGCGCTGGCGATCAACGCGGGCGGCGGCCTGATCGTGGCCTTGCGCAGCGGTTTTGCCCACCTCGACACGAAGACAGGCAGCCTGGCGGAAATCGCCCCGGCGCCGTTCGACATGGCCACCACGCGCTTCAACGATGGCAAGGTCGACCCGGCAGGCCGTTTCTGGGTCGGCACGATTTTCGAGCCGCGCAACGCCGATGCGGCGGAAATGTTCGTGCTGGAAAAGGGACAAGTGCGCAAAGCCTGGTCGGGCGGCATGACCGTCTCGAACGGCCTGGGCTTTTCCCCCGACAAGCGCACCATGTATCACTCGGATACCACCACGCACCGCATCGACCGCTTCGATTTCGATGCGGCCAGCGGAGCCATTTCCGCGCCGCAGCCGTTCCAGCGTTTTTCCATGGACAAGAAAGCTGCGGACTACGGCGGGCGCCCCGATGGCGCGGCCGTCGACAGCGAAGGCAATTACTGGTCGGCCATGTTTGAAGGCGGCAAGATCTTGCGCTTCGCCCCCGATGGCCAACTGCTGGGCGAAATTACCGTGCCCGTGCGCTGCCCCACCATGGTGACGTTTGGCGGCCCCGACCTGCGCACCCTGTACATCACCAGCGCCAGCCATAACCGCTCGGCCGAGGAAATTGCCAACTCCCCTTTGACCGGCCACGTGCTGTCCGTGCGCGTGGACGTGGCGGGCCAGCCGGAGACGGCTTACCAGGCGTAATCGTTCCAGACATGAAAAAGCGCCGGCACCTGCGAGGGTCCGGCGCTTTTTTTACGCTCACGTAGGTCGGATTAGCGGGGCAAGGTCCCGCGTAATCCGACAACAGTGTTGGCCATGGTGGCGTCGGATGACGCGGCATACACCGCTAATCCGACCTACGGTTGCTTCAGCTTACCGCGCCAGCACCTTGCGGATGGTTTCAGCCAATTCGGCCGCCACGAATTTCGCCACATAACCATCGGCGCCCACGCCCTTGACGTGGTCTTCGTTGGTCGAGCCCGTCAGCGACGAGTGGATCACCACGGGGATGTTGGCGAAACGGCCATCGTTCTTGATGTTGCGCGTCAGGGTAAAGCCATCCATTTCCGGCATTTCCAGGTCGGTCAGCACCAGCGCCACCTTGTCTTTCGCCGTCTTGCCTTCCGTGGCCGCCTGGGCCGAGATGGCCTGCAGGCGTTCCCATGCTTCCTTGCCCGTCTTGGTCATGATGAAAGGCACGCCCATCGCTTCAAGGCCCTTTTCGATCAGCGAACGGGCCAGCGAGGAATCGTCGGCCGCGAGGATCACGGCGCCGGCCGGCAAGCGCACTTGCGGGCCGATGCTGTTCTCGTCCACGTCGGGGTCGCCCGACGGCAGCACGTTGCGCAGGATTTGCTCCACGTCCAGCACTTGCGCCAGGCGCGTCTTGTCCGTGTCGCCATCGAGGCGCGCGATACTGGTGACGAGGCCGCCACCGACACTCGATTCGGCCGACAGCACCTGGTTCCATTCCAGGCGCACGATTTCATCGACCTCTTCCACGGCAAACGCCTGTGTCGAGCGGGCAAATTCGGTCACCATCAGGATCTTCAAGCCATTGCTCTTGCAGCCGACCGCCATCGGCAAGTCGATCACGGGCACGATCTGGCCACGGATATTGACCACGCCCAGCATGTGCGGATGCGAACCGGCCACTGCCGTAATGGCCGGCATTTCCATGATTTCACGGACTTTGAACACATTGATGCCGAATAGTTCGCGGCTGGTCGAGTGATCACTGGTGCCCAGCTTGAACAGGAACAGTTCGAATTTGTTATTGCCTGTCAGGCTCGTGCGTTCATCGACATCTTGCTGCATTGAATTCATTGTGTCCCCTTGAGCCGTCTTGTAAAGTTAAGTCGCCTGCCTTTGATGCTGCGGACAGTGCGGACTGCACGTCGCATGGACGTCGGATGGCGGGTTCGGGGCATGGCCGGCGCTAGCGGTGCAGTGTATATCGTACAATTTCTTACAACCAATAGTTGCTATCGATTCGAGCTTGAATTATACGGTTTTTTACTTTCTTCAAAGCTACTTTACGCTGGCAACAGCGATCCTGACAGCATTTCTTGATTTGCTTGTTGCTACAGCGCAAATGATGACGGAGAGAACTAGAAATTTCCCTGGCAACCATGGTTGCTTTGAAAAGGCTATGAAAAGCAGGACACCGCGCCGGCGCCGGCGAACGGCATATAATGGCCATGCCGGCGCCGCTGGCGGGCATACGGGGCAAAATGGCGACGGCAGGGGCTGGAATGTAGTAAAATTTCTTGCAATTGCCTGTTCTACGTAGTAAATTTACACCACCGATTATAGTAGCGACAGACTGGCACTTCCGGTCGGCTTCCTCCCCGCTCCGGCCCTTTTACTTTTGCGACGACACTCACTTATGGCACTTACCGATTTTGACCTGGTCCTGTTTGGCGGCAGCGGCGATTTAGCAATGCGCAAATTGTTGCCTGCAATGTATGCGCGCGACGTCGCGAACGATTTGCCGCCGACGGCGCGCATCATCTGCGTGGGCCGCCAGGATAGCGGCCAGGATGCCTTCCTGAAAATGGTGGAAAGCAACTCGCGTCCCCACATCAAGGCCAGCACCCTGAATGCCGCCACCTGGAGCAAATTCTGCGCGCGCATCGTGTATGTGTCGCTCAACGCCAGCGATGCGGCCACGTACGCGCCGCTGGTCGAAGCGCTGCGCGGCGATGCCGACCTGACGCGCGTGTATTACCTGGCGACGCCGCCGCATCTGTTCGCTCTCATCTGCGACAACCTGGAAGACAACGGCCTGGTGACGCCGAATTCGCGCGTGGTGCTGGAAAAGCCGCTGGGCCGCGACCTGGCCAGCGCCAAGCAGATCAATGCCGAAGTGGGCAAGGTTTTCCAGGAATCGCAGATCTACCGTATCGACCATTACCTGGGCAAGGAAACCGTGCAGAACTTGCTGGCCCTGCGCTTCGGCAATATCCTGTTCGAACCGCTGTGGCGCCGCGAATGGATTTCCGACGTGCAGATCACCATCGCCGAGAAACTGGGCGTGGGCAACCGCATGGGTTACTACGACACCTCGGGCGCGCTGCGCGACATGCTGCAAAACCACTTGCTGCAACTGCTGTGCATCGTCGCCATGGAACCGCCGACCTCGATCGCGCCGGACGCCGTGCGCGATGAAAAGCTGCAAGTGCTGCGCTCGCTGAAAAAATTCACGCCCACCACCCTGGCGCAGAACATCGTGCGCGGCCAGTACCGCGCCGGCCACGTCGACGGCGCCACCGTGCCGAGCTACCGCGACGAGCCGGATGCGCCGGAACATTCGCGCACCGAAACATTCGTTGCGCTGAAGGCGGAAATCGATACCTGGCGCTGGGCCGGCGTGCCGTTCTACCTGCGCACGGGCAAGCGCATGGCCGACAGCCTGGCCGAGATCGTCGTGCGCTTCAAGCAGATCCCGCACTCGATCTTCAACCAGCCCACGTCGAGCTTCCAGCCGAACTGCCTGGTGATCCGTTTGCAGCCGGACGAAGGCTTGCGCATGAACCTGATGGCGAAAACCCCGGGCGACGGCATGCGCTTGAAACCGGCGGAACTGGAACTCGATTTCCGCGAATCGTTCAAGACCCCGCGCATGGACGCCTACGAGCGTTTGCTGCTCGACGTCCTGCGCGGCCAGCTGACCCTGTTCATGCGCGGCGACGAACTGGAAGCGGCCTGGGAATGGGTCGAGCCGATTCTCGACAACTGGGAACAGAACGACAGCGCGCCGATTCCGTACACGGCCGGCACTTGGGGCCCCGCAGCCGCCAGCGCCCTGATCGGCCGCGATGGCTTGCAGTGGCGTGAAGAGGCGCTTCCTGAAGACTAGTTTGGAAGCGCAAGGAGTCTGGCCTTGCAAGGCCAGACCGTTACGCAGGCGTGGAGCGGTGCTCCACGAAACTCCTGCTTCACCCCTGCCTGAAGACTAGTTTGGAAGCGCAAGGAGTCTGGCCTTGCAAGGCCAGACCGTTACGCAGGCGTGGAGCAGTGCTCCACGAAACCCCTGCTCCACCCCTGCCAGAAGATAGAAGACTAATTTAATGCTGCTTGACTCCATCCGCACCCAGCTCGATTCGCTCTCCAAGTCGGAGAAAAAGGTCGCGCTGGCCGTGCTTGACCAGCCCAACCAGACGGTCAGCCAGAACATCACGGCGCTGGCGAAAAGCGCGCAGGTGTCGGAACCGACCGTGGTGCGCTTTTGCCGCACCCTGGGCTATGACGGCTGGCATGAATTCAAGCTGAAGCTGGCGCAGGGCCTGGCCCTGGCCATGCCGGGCGCAAACGAACAGCCGGCGCAGGACGACCTGGCGGCCGACCTGGTAAATAAAATCTGCAGCCGTTCGATCAACACCCTGCTCGACCTGCGCAACAACCTGAACCCGGAAGCGATCCAGCGCGCGCTCGACATCCTGTCGCGCGCCAGCAAGATCGAATTCTATGGCCAGGGCACGTCGGGCATCGTGGCGGCCGACGCGCAGCACAAGTTCTTCCGCTCGGGCGTGCCGACGGTGGCCTACAGCGACCCGAACATCCACAGCATCGCGGCGGCCCTGCTGCGCGGCGGCGACTGCCTGGTGGCCATCTCGCAGCGCGGCAACAGCCCCGCCCTGGTCCGCTCCGTGAAACTGGCGCGCCGCGGCGGCGCCGACGTCGTCGTGCTGGCCCCATCGGGCACGCCGCTGGCCGACCTGGCGACCGTGCTGATCCCGATCGACCTGGTCTTCAATACCGACCCCTACACACCGATTTCCGCCCGCCTGGCCTACCTAGTGGTGATCGACGTGCTGGCCGTGGGCCTGGCCCTGCAACGGGGCCCGGAGTTCCGCAAGAAGATGCAGAATGCACAGAAGGCGCTGCAGGAATTCGACATGCAGTTCGATTCCTTCATCGGCTGATTCCATGCCGGCGCCAGCCGGTTGCCCATCCGTCATTCCCTGTGACGCTTGCGGGGAATGCCATAGAAGGGATTTTCAATTTCTTGCCTGCAAAACTGCCCCCGGCGAAGGCGGTGTCACTTAGGGAAATTTGTCAAACTCCGCCGGGCCGCACGGGTAGCTCAATGACTTAGCCTGACTTACGCCGTCTTCGCTTGCTCCACTGCATCGGCAGATCTGTGATGGGCCACCGCGATACCGCGCTGTTCCTTGTGCAAAACAGGTAGCATGCCCGCATACTGAGCGCCCGACGGCTTGAAGGTATCCGATCCCATGTAAATTGACCGGAAACGCAAGTAGCCACCTCCCAGGAGTCTGTTCTCGCGTCCGCCCTTGTCCGGCTCGATCGCATCCATTTCATTTTCAGTGCCTTTGACAGCTTTGTATCGCAGCAATTGCTCCTTTTCCTTATTGCTCAAGCTATAGGGATTGGGTTTCCCAGGGTCGGCATTCGGTCCGTTCTCCCAGTCACGGGCTCGCTCTTCCTGAGCCACAAGCAATTCCAGCGCGTACCACAAGTCGGGAATGTCTTTCCCCAACGGCTTGAACCACGCGCGCGAGTCATGCACGAATTGTTCAAAAAAATTGTTTACTTCCGCGGGTGGTACTGGCTTGTCCCAAAATTCGGCGATAGCTTCCCATTCAGGATTACGGGGCCGCCCTCTACTGCTGGTCGTGCGCTGATTGGCGCGCCATTTTTCAAAGCTCGCAACCTCTTCTTCAAGCTCCTTGTCCGCCATAGTGAGATCAGTAAAATCGAATTTCCCGCTTTTATAGCTTGTTGCCAGATTCTTGACATTCGGTAAATCTCCCATCTTGCCTAGCATTTTCTTGCGCCACTGTATGTACAGCATGTGCTGGAATTCCATGACCCTATGTAGCCGCAATGATGGCTCGGCGCCTTGCTGCGCATGGCAAAAGCCGATATACGCATTGAAAGTGGCTATTGTGCGCGGATCGATGCGAAAGGCCCGCTTCGTCGCTTCACTGGCCTCTTCCAGCTTCAGCGGCACCCCGGCCAGGCGGGCAGCCCGATACATCGTGGCCAACGTAATGCGCGACATCAAGTCGCCTCCGCTGGGATCTGTGCCGCGCCCTTGTTCTCGCGGCAAATAGCCGCCCCCGATATCCGAATGAACGCCAGGAAAAACAATTTCCGTGCAATTAGGGGGAATATTGCCCAGGTGAGCAACGGAGTCCAAGGGAAAAGACCGGCGTACTTCATGCGCCGACACCAGATGCAGGCACTTGCTTGGCCCCGGTGATGTGGGTATTCTGAGCGACACTTCGGCGTCGGCCCAGCCGCCATGTCCATCCACCATCCTGTTCGGGAGGGGCACTGAAGCCGCCAAGCCAACCGAAGCGACGGTATCGAACAGGCCCATAAAGTCGAAGATCACCTCGATAGTGCCAATACTTAACTGGCGAGCCTTGACGCCCTTGCTAGCGGTCAGTTGCGCATCGAGCTTGCATAACCAGATGAACCAGTTGGCAAACGAGCGCGCTTCGGCCGCGCCACGCGAGAAACCGAACATCGACACGAAGATATTGAGCACCTTGCCTTTATTGACGCTTTTCGCCGGCGCATCGGTTGGCACAAATGGCCGCAAATTGCTGTGCAACTTTTGCAGAGCCTGCGTGAAAGCGTTCACCAGCGCCTCTGAAGGCTGCACTTTGCTGGGCAAACTGAGCGTATTGAAGTCCTTTTTAAAGGACTTATCGTCCACCAGAGGAGCATCGGTATAATATCTGTGCACATTATTGAGTGCTTCCACCAATGCCCAGATGATGCGATTTTCTCCCTTGTAGGCAAAGGCCAGGCCACGCGCACGGTCGCTGGTGAGAGCGCTAAATCCCTCTCCCGTATCACCAACCTCGTCGAAACGTGTTCCCACTCCGGGAACGTAGGTACGAAAGTAACTCTTGTGGTATTTTGCATCCAAGTCCGGCCACGCCTCGCTGCCATGCGTATCTTTATCACCTGGAAAAGCATGATACAGGCGCGCCACATTACTATGCGAATGAAAAGCCAGATCCCGTTTCATATTGTTATTGGTGCCATCGAAGAAGAAACCGAAAAATAGATTCGCATCGCATGATGGGGGGAATCCCGGGGTGGGGCATTCCCTTTTCCTGACTAAATCACCTAATATTTTTAGTTCTGTCTCATCATCAAAAAATTTAGCTGAATCTGCTGGTTCATTTTTCTCAGCAGAATAAATAGTGGCCAAAAATGCAGTCATGGATGCATTCCCTCAAGGCTCTGGATGAGTTTCTTCTTATACTCAATTACATCCTTTAATTCATCAACTTCAGCAGCCGTCATCTTATGACTATTACGCTCCAATCCTTTTTCCATTGTATCTAACCATTTTTTTTCCAATTCTATTTTTGCCTTACGACGCTCGTCCCGATACTCCTTCGTTGGCACCGGATACCCCTTGATTTTCCCCGGCCACTCCGGCCGGCTCGGTCCGTAATGCGACGCCACAGCTCCCACGCTGCCATCTTCATAGACGATCAGCCAGATATCACCGCCCTTCCCATCCTGATAAGGCGGAATGCTGACCGTCTCGCGATGAAAGGTCGGGTCCGGGGACAACTGATAGACCACCACCACCTTCAAATCCGCATGCCACTTTTCAGGCACGCTGAAACAGCATATCGATCCGCCCTGCCCATATGGACGGATCGAATCGCCACCGCCGCCGCTGTTGGTATTGCCCGGATTTTCAACCGCAATATAATTGACCTCGCGCGAAGAATAATTCAACGCCTGAATACTCGCGGCCATGGCGACGCCGGGTAAACATGCGGCCAGCAAGACACCTCGCCACAGCCACTGCCTGAACAAGATAATCATGACTTTGTCTCCACTGATAAGGTCGGCACATCGACAGAGGATTGCTCTGCCATCCATCGTTCAAACAATGAATCTGGCGTTTGTGCCCGGGCAGGTTCTGCGAGCCAGGACGCAAGTTGCGGCCGCGCTTGCAGACCTGGGTTTTCGAGGCCAAATATGCATACGTCCAATCGATCTGGCGGTGTTTCGAGCCGCGCATGATCGGCACAACCCAGCCAATATTCGACCAGGGCATGGGCCTGTTCTGCAGCATGGGGCTCTAACAAGCGAGGGCTGGTCGCGCGCACCTGGAACAGGATACCGTCGCCTTCCGCTGCGCGCATCAGTTGAGCGCATTGCTGCTCGCTTAACGATATGTCAACTGCCGCCGGAAGCGCTTCTGCAGGCAAGATCAAATCATCCCAGTCACCTTTGCGCGTGACATACTGCCAATGGTGTGCCGGCCCGCAAAACTGGCCCAGCTGCTGCGCCGTCAAGGTCTTGAAAAGTTGCGGCAAAATGCGGGTATCGGCAAACGACAATGCCACCGTATAGTCTGCCGCATCGACGATGCACCATGGCGCCAAACGGGCTGCCAGTTGTTGCAACGGCTCCGGCGTGACAATCAGGCTGAGCGCCGGATGACCATTGGCTTTCTCAAGCAGCCGTTCCCAAGTAAAGCGACCTGCATCGTAAAACTCAACCAGCAGCGGAGAAACTGTCAACGTTTCTTCATCAGCACATGGCGTACCTGCAAACAACGCCTCATATCGCAGGTGCCGGGCACGCTTAAGCAATGGATAACACGACTCGTCAAAAACGCCATCGATCAGCGCATAAATATACGCCTCGGGAAACTGACGTCGAAACGCCTGCAATCGCGTGTGCAATGACACCTTCCAGTCAGAGGGAAACATATTGATACCCACTTAGTCATGCTCCTCTAACGTTGTTTTGGCTATTCACTCTTCCACCATGGAAAAAGGAGAACCTGATTCGGCGGCGTTAAGCCTGCATCGTTTGCATATGGAACGAGAAAATCTGGGCAATGGATAAGCCAGCCGTGTCGGCCCGACAAAACTCTTCTTGCCTGCAAACACGGTGATCTTGCCAGGACACTGGATGGTGATATTCCCGCCCTCGATGGTGATGTTGGCCCCGCCCGCCGTCGACAGGCGGATGCTTTTCGCCGCCGCCCAGTCGACATGCGCGTTGGCGCTGATGACATTGACCTCGTCGCGCGCCTGGAGCCGCAAGGTATCGCCTTGCGCCTGTGCGTCGATGATGCCCTGGGCGGCGATCAGCTGCACCCCGGCATCCCCCTCCCCGGCCTTGACGGCGCCGCCCAACATGCCGATGGCCTGGCCCGTGTGCAGGCGCCACTGGCCGCCGCTGCTCCATTGCGTGTCTTGCCCGCTCATCAGGACGACGCTCTCGCCATTGGCCAGTTGCAAGTCCTGCCCGGCGATCAGGCCCAGGTCAGCCTTGGCGGCAATCGCGATCAGCGAGTCCTTGGTGTGCGGCAATTGTTCGTGCATGCCCGCCACGCTGGCCTGCATGGCTTTCAGGGGCGCCGCCTGCTCGTCGAGTTCGCTGGCATTCGGTGCGGTGACGCCCACATGGCTGGCGTAGGCGACCGTTTCATGCGTCTTGGCGGCAGCGCTGAAGGTATCGCCCAGCATCACTGCCTGCTTCAATAGCGCGATGCCGCCGGCATTGTCGCCGGCCGGATCGCGTTGCGCAGCCTCGTGCTTGAGCACATAACTGGTGATCAGCAAGCCCGCCCTGGCGCGCACTGCGCCATATGCATCGGTGCGCAATTCGGCGCCGGCGCCGCGCAGGCTGCCACGGTAATTGTCGGCACCGTGGATCAGATGCCCCAGGCTCAGTTCGCTGGCCGCATGGCTGCTTTTCAGCTGGATGCGTCCCTGCTGGTCGCTGTCGTCGAACAGCAACTGGTTGTAACCGGCCATGCCGCCCGCCTTGCCGAACTCCTTGCTGCGGATGCCCCATTGCGCGCTGGCATTCCGATGCGCCGCGCTGGCGCCTGCGGCGCCATGCCACAAGGGACTGTTGCCGCCCGCCAGATTGCCCTGGCCGGCTACCGCGTGATCGTGTGCCGGCTGGAAAACGCCAGCGTCGTTTTGATCGCGCGCAATACCGCCCGGCGTGGCTGCGGTGCCGCCCTCGCCCTGCCCGTTGTACAGCGCGCCGATGATGACGGGCCGGTCGATATCGTTTTCCAGGAATTGCACCAGCACTTCCTGGCCGATGCGCGGCAGGAACTGGCTGCCCATGCCGCCGCCGGCCGCGCGCTGCGCCACGCGCACCCAGCAAGTCGCGCCCGTTTCCTGTTGCCAGTGGAAGCGGATACGCACCCGGCCCAGCCTGTCGCAGTAAATTTCATCGGCGCCGCTGGCCGCGTCATTGCCATCGGCGCCGACGACGATGGCGCTCTGGCTGCCCAGGGCGGTCGGCGTGGCGTGCTGGCGCGCATCGTTACTGTCATGCACCGGACGCCACGGCGTGCTTGCGGTGATCATCTCGATGCAGTTGGCGTAACCGCTGGTTTGCGCCTGGGCGATCGCGGCAGCGACATCGGAAAATCCTGCGCCCCACTCCGCCACGGTTTCTTCCAGCAATTCCGGTATCGGGCCGAACAGTTCCGCCAATCCCTCCAGGGCCGGCGCCGGCAGGTTGTTGACGCCGATGCTGGCCACGCGCAGCACGACATACTCGGGCGCCGCCCCATCGGCTGGCTGCAACGGTCCCTGCGTCAGGGTAAAACGCGTGCCGGCGCGCAGGGTGCGCACGGTCGAACGCGCCTGCCACAGCTGGGCGCGCGCTTCATGGGCTTGCATCTGCAACTGCGCGTAGCGCTGCGCCTGGGCGGCGCTGGCATACCAGTACTGGCCCGGTGTGTCGTAGCTTTCCAGCACCGGCGCGTTCTTGCCGCCAAGCGCGATGTTGGCCGGCACGCTGGCGGTCACGGCCTTTTTCGCCTTGTAGTCATAGCTGAGCACGCTGCTCAGGCCCACCTGCAGGCTGCGCCGCGCGCTCAAGGCTTGCACGCTGTCTCCCGGCTCGCCGACGCGCGCGCCATGAAAGCGCAGCCCGCCCGCCTGCGCGCTGCTGGCGTCCTCGGGCGTGGCGCAGGGCTGGCTACTATCGGCAAACAGGACCAGTGTGTGCGCCTCGAAGCGCCAGGCGATGCCCTCTTCCGTCAGCAGGCGGCGCACGAAATCGAAATCGGATTCGCGGTACTGGCAGCAATAGTTGCGTTCGCCTGCATCCTGCATGAAAGATGCGACCTCGTCGCTCCAGCGCCACAGCGCATATGGCGCATACGCCTGCAATACCTCGTCGACGATGGCCGTCACGCTCCGATCTTGCCAGACGCGGCTGTTACGCACCTGCGTCAGCAGAAACAACCAAGGCGTGATGCGCAGCCGGTAGCGCGCCAGGCCGCCATTGCTGCCCAGCATGGCCGCTTCGCTGATGTAGCCGGAAAACTGCGTGCGCGTGCCGTCCGCCAGGCTGATATGCAGGCTGGCCGGCTGGCCCAGCAGGGACGCCAGCGCAACATGGGCGCTGGTGGACAAGGCAATGATGTCGCGCGCGCCGACCTCCTGCAGCCCTTCGTCGGCGGCAAAGGCTTCGACCAGCAAGCTGCTGTCCTGGCCATCGTCACCGATAGCCAATGCATACAGGCGGGCCGCGCCGTTGAAGGCGGCCACTGCGCTAACGATATCTTGTGTCAAAAGATGCTCTTCATCTGGAGTGTGGCATCGCACATTGCTTATCAGAACAGTGTGCAAAATAAACAAGTCCAGGCAATTATGCGCGAGTTCTCAAAAAAGCAAGATTCAATTGAGCAAGTAGCGCACGGGGAGGACAATAGTCGATGCTTGATGCAACGGATTCGGTACAATACTCCGGCAAGCCCATTCACTCTTTCCCGTGCAGCCATGAACCAACTCGAACAACTGAAGCAATTTACTACCGTGGTGGCCGACACCGGCGACTTCCAATCGATCCAGGCTTACACGCCGCGCGATGCGACGACGAATCCGTCGCTGATCCTGAAGGCCGTGCAAAAGGATGAATACAAGCCGCTGCTGGAAAAGGCCGTGCGCGACCATCCGAACGCCTCCACAGCCGAAATCATCGACCGCCTGCTGATCGCGTTTGGCGTGGAAATCCTGCAAACCATCCCCGGCCGCGTCTCCACCGAAGTCGATGCGCGCCTGTCGTTCGACACGGAAGGTACCGTCGCCAAGGGCCGCGACCTGATCGCCCTGTATTCGAACGCCGGCATTCCACGCGAGCGCGTGCTGATCAAGATCGCTTCCACCTGGGAAGGCATCCGCGCCGCCGCCATCCTGGAAAAGGAAGGCATCCGCTGCAACATGACCCTGCTGTTCTCGCTGGCCCAGGCCATCGCCTGCGCCGAAGCGGGCGCGCAGCTCATTTCTCCGTTCGTCGGCCGCATCTACGACTGGTACAAGAAATCGACGGGTATCGACTACATGGGCGCGGAAGATCCGGGCGTGCAATCGGTCCGCCGCATCTACAACTACTACCGCAAGTTCGGCTACAAGACGGAGGTGATGGGCGCGAGCTTCCGCAACACGTCGCAAATCCTCGAACTGGCCGGCTGCGACCTGCTCACCATCAGCCCCGACCTGCTGCAAAAGCTGGCCGACAGCGATGCGCCGGTGGAGCGCAAGCTGAGCGCCGAAGCGGCGCCATCGACCAACATCGTGCAAATGTCGCTGAACGAGGAAGCCTTCCGCTTCATGATGAATGAAGACGCGATGGCGACGGAAAAACTGGCAGAAGGCATCCGCGCCTTCTGCGTCGATTCCGGCAAGCTGAAACAGATGATCTCGGCACTGCGCTAAGAGCCTATCCCGGTAGGGAGCGTCTTCTGCTGGCAGCACATCAGGAGCGCGGACAAGGCGTGAGGAGGACGCGTGGCGAGCCACGCGACGACGATCAACGCAGTCCCCGCTTCTGAGGCGCGCCAGCGGGGGATGTATTCATCTACCGGGATAGGCTCTAGGCACGACGTGCATAAAAAAAAGCGGCGCCCGTGCAATGCACGGCGCCGCTTTTTTCATGCCCGCGTGATCAGGAACAGCGGAAGGTGGCCACGCCCTGGTAATTGGCGCCATTCGCCATGACCACCTTGTAGCCTCCCGTGACGAGATAGGTTCCCGTGCCGCCGTCACCCAGCGCCAGCAGCATGCCCGAGCTGCCGCCCAGGAAGCCACCGCTGATGACCGTCATGTCCGGCGTATTGATCGTGCCGGTGCCGCTGGCCTTGCCGGTGCTGCCGCCAGCCGTGGCATCGACCGTCATGGCCAGTGCGGCGCCCGCCGCGCCGAAGGACAAGGTGGCGCTGCCGCTGGCCGTGCCGAAATAGCCATCCTGCTGCACGCTGCTGCCGCCCGTATAGCTGGGTGCCGTGAACTTGCCCGCATCGCATTGGAAGGCGCCGGTGAAGGGCAAGGCCGCCACCGTGTTGTAGACGCTGTAATGGGCGCTGGCATTGTTGCCGCTCATGACAGTGCTGCCGCTGCTGCGCGTGATGGTGCCGGTGAACCAGCGCCCCTGCGCAAATGCCGCGTCGCCGCTGATGTCGCGCGTGATGGCGGGTGTGCCGCTGAAGCTGGCGCCCGATATCTCGCTCAGGGCGCCGGAACTGTCTTGCGCCACGCTGCCCAAGGTACCGTAGGCCTGATTGGCAACGGCCAGCAGCAGGTAGCGCGGGCTCAGTCCCTTCGCAAACGGCGCGCTGACGCTGCCCGTGTCGCTGCCGGCGGGCAGCGGGGTGACCGGCGTCACCGGGGCGGCTGGATTGACTGGCTGGGCCGGATTCACGGCAACCTGGGCATCGGAGGAGGAAGAGCCGCCGCCGCAGGCACTGAGGGTGGCAGCCAGCAAGACTGGCAGAACAAGGAAGGAAGCGCAGATTGGTTTTTTCATGTATCTCTTATCAGTCAAAAAAAGGCAAGGACGGCACGCTTGCAAAGCATCTTTAGTTTTCAAATAATATTGCTTTTTCCTCTCAACTGTCGCACGCCTGCCACCCTCCTTTGGCGCGGCATGACGCTACAATAGGCAATCGCCACCAGCCGCCACGCGCATGTCCTTCCCCCTGCCTGCTTCGTCCGCCATCACCATCCGCCTGGGCCGCCGCGCCCGGGCGCGCATCGCCGACAACGGCTTGCGCGCGCTTGACGTCGCCATCGTCCCTGCTGCCGCAGGCGGGCCAAAAGGCTTGATCCTGCACCAGCTCGATTGCTGGCTGTTCGGCGACTTCCTGGCCCAGGCGCCGCGCCCGCGCCATTTCGTCGGCGCCTCGATCGGCGCCTGGCGCATGGCCGCCGCCGTGTTCCCCGACCCGGTGGCCGCGCAGCGCCGCCTGGTGCGCGAATACGTGGGCCAGCGCTATCCCGACAAGCCCGATGCGGCGCACGTCAGCCGCACCTGCCGCGCCCTGCTCGACGCGGTCCTCGATGGCCAGGATGCGCAGCTGCTGCGGCACGAGCGCCATAGCCTGTCGGTGCTGGCCGTGCGCGGCATCGGCGCGCTGGCGCAGCCGGGCAAATGGCGCGACCGGCGCGGCTTCCTGCTGGCCGCCGCCGGCAATGCCGTGGCGCGGGCGCACCTGGCCGCCTCGCTGGAACGCGCGGTGTTCCATGCGGGGCCGGACGGCGCCAGCTGGCTGCGCTCGCGCTTCGACGCCTTTCATTCGCATTTCGTGCCCCTGGCGCAAGAGAACCTGCGCGACGCACTGCTGGCCTCCGGCTCCATCCCGCTGGTGCTCGACGCCGTGACGGACATCGCCGGCGCGCCGCCCGGGCGCTACTGGGACGGCGGCCTGGTCGACTACCATCTGCACCTGCCCTACCAGCGCGAACCGGACCTGGTGCTGTACCCGCATTTTGCCGACCATATCGTGCCGGGCTGGCTGGACAAGGCCATGCCCTGGCGCCGCGCGCGCAGCGGCGATAGCGCACTCGACAACATGATCCTCGTCTCGCCCTCGCCCGCCTTCGTGGCCAGCTTGCCGAATGGCAAACTGCCGGACCGGCGCGACTTCCCCCATTACGGGCAGGACCACGCGGCGCGCATGCGCGACTGGCGCCGCGCCATCGCGGAAAGCGAGCGCATGGCGGCCGCCTTCGCCCGCTGGGCCGAGCAGCCGGACCTGCGCCAGGCGCTCGACCTATAGCAAGGGCGAGACTGCAACACGCGCAAAGACAAGCGCGCTTTTCCCTCGCCTATTGGTCACTTATCAGTGCATACTATGTCGCACAGGCAACCTTCAATCCCTCTGCGACAGGAGTTTCAACCATGCACGCCCTCTCCCACCTTCGTATCGGCACGCGCCTGGCTGCAGGCTTCGCGCTGGTGCTGCTGCTGTCCGTGATCTCCACCTCGTACGCGCTGTACAGCGCCCATGTGAATGCCGAAGCGACGCGGCAAATGATGGAAAAACCGCTGGCCAAGGAACGCCTGGTATCGGACTGGTACGTGCTGATCTACTCGGCCATCGCGCGTACCTCGATGATCGCCAAAAGCACGGATGAAACCTTGTCGAGCGTGTTTGCCGACACCATCGCCGACAGCACGAAACAGGGCAGCGAACTGCTGAAGAAGATCGAGACGCTGCTCGACAGCGATGAAGAAAAAGCCATCTTCAAGTCGTCCATCGCCGAACGCGTCAAGTACCAGGATGCCAAGACCCTGGTAATGAATGCGCGCAAGGCCGGCAACGCGGCGCAGGCGGAAAGCGCCTACCGCGACAGCTTCGCGCCGGCCGCAGCCAAGTACCAGAACAACGTCAAGGCCCTGCTGTCGCAGCAGCGCCAGGCCATCGACGCCACGGCGCAAGCGATCGAGGAAGCCAACGGGCGCAGCTTCACCCTGCTGCTGACCTTGTGCGCACTGGTGGTGGCGCTGGGCAGCGTCTGTGCCTGGCTGATCACGCGCTCGATCACGCAGCCATTGAAGGCCGCCGTGAAGGTGGCTGAAACGGTGGCCGACGGCGACTTGCGCACGCATTTCGGCACGCCCGCCAGCGATGAAATCGGCGACCTGATGCGCGCGCTGCACGGCATGAACGAAGCGCTGCGCAAGGTGGTGTCGGAAGTGCAGACGGGCACCAATGCAATTGCCACGGCCTCCGGCGAAATCGCCGCCGGCAACCAGGATCTGTCTGCGCGCACGGAGCAGCAAGCCAGTTCGCTGGAAGAGACGGCGTCGTCGATGGAAGAACTGACCAGCACCGTCAAGCAGAATGCGGACAATGCTCGCCAGGCCAACCAGATGGCGGTGGCCGCTTCCGGCGTGGCCGAACGGGGCGGCAGCATCGTCAGCCAGGTGGTCGACACCATGGGCGCCATCGATACGGCATCGACGAAAATCGTCGACATCATCGGCGTCATCGACGGCATCGCCTTCCAGACGAATATCCTGGCCTTGAACGCAGCCGTCGAAGCGGCGCGCGCCGGCGAGCAGGGGCGCGGCTTTGCCGTCGTCGCCACGGAAGTGCGCAGCCTGGCGCAACGCTCGGCCGCGGCGGCGCGCGAAATCAAGACCCTGATCGGCGACTCGGTGGAACAGGTCAACAATGGCACGCGGCTGGTACATCAGGCCGGCAGCACCATGAACGAAGTGGTCGACAGCGTACGCCGCGTCACCGACATCATGGCCGAGATCACTGCCGCCAGCGCCGAGCAGAGCATGGGCATCGACCAGGTCAACCAGGCCATCGCGCAGATGGACCAGGTGACGCAGCAAAATGCGGCCCTGGTGGAGGAAGCGGCGGCAGCGGCCGAAAGCATGCAGGACCAGGCCGCGCGCCTGGCGCAGGTGGCGGCCGGCTTCCAGCTCGAACACATGGCGACAAAGGCGCCGGTACGCAGCGCGCGGCCGGCGCCCACCCAGCTGGCCAAGCCGGCGGCCAGGAGCGCCGCCGCCAGGCAGCCAGCCATCGCGGCCAGGAGCGCGCCTGCTGCGCGCAAGCCCCAGGCGCAGGTGGCTGGCGAGCAGGATTGGGAAGAGTTTTAAGACTGGCAACAGGGCCAGTCAAAAGGGTTTGACAGCGCCGTGGCGCGCGAGGATACTTGTTTCAGGTGGCAGGGCGCACCACCGGCAGCAATACGTGTTGCGCCTGACATCGTTCTGCGGGAGCACGAACATGAAATGTATCCGCCGCGTCAGCGCACAACTGCGCCTGGGCCTCCTGTCCCCCTTGCTGCTGTGTGCAGCCCTTGCCGGCTGCGCCACGGCACCCGCCACCCCGCCTCCGCCCAACCTTTTCAACGATGCCAGCTTTGCCGCGCCGGCCGTGCCGGTCGACCCGCGGCAGGCGTTTGCCATGAGCGACGCCATGCGGCAGTATGTGCGCGTCGATATCGCGCGCGAGGGGCGCAGCAAGAATCCCCGCCGCGCGCTGGCCGATGCCTTGCGCAACAGGGCCGGGCTGCAGCTTGAATATGATGCCGCCATGACGCGCACGGCGGCACAGGCGTTCGATGCGCGCAGCGGCAATTGCCTGTCGCTGGTGCTGATGACGGCCGCGCTGGCCAAGGAAATGGGACTCAATGTGCACTACCAGCTGGTTCTGGGAGAAGAGAGCTGGAGCCGCAGCGGCGGCATGTATTTCGTCGCCGGCCACGTCAACCTCGCGCTGGAACGCCGTGCCGCCGGCAATACCGTCGGCTACGAGGCCGACGCCATCATGCTCATCGACTTCCTGCCTGGCGAAGACCTTGCCGGCCAGCGCACGCTGCAAATCAGCGAGGCGACCATCCTGGCCATGTACCTCAACAATCGCGCCGCCGAAACCATGGCCAGCGGCGAGCTCGATCAAGCCTACTGGTATGCGCGCGCCGCCATCCTGCAAGACCCCACGTTTGCGGGCGCTTTCAATACGCTGGGCATCATCCAGCTGCGCCACGGCGACACAGAACCGGCGCGGCGCACGCTCGCTTACGCACTGGAACGCTCGCCATCGAATACCGTGCTGCTGTCGAACCTGGCGCAGGCACTCGACGGCCTGGGACGAACGAACGAAGCGCAGCTGCTACGGAGAAAATTGCTGGCCCTGCAGCCGGAACCTCCGTTCCACTTCTTCAACCTGGGCCAGCGCGCCATGGAGGCCGCCGACTACCAGGAAGCGGCGCGTCTGTTCAAGCGCGAGATCGCGCGCGATCCCTACTACCATGAATTCCACTTCTGGCTGGCGCAGGCATATGCGCGCATGGGACAACTCTCGCAGGCGGGCCGGCAGCTGGAACTGGCGATGGACAACAGCACCACGCGCAGCGAGCACGGGCTGTACGCGGCGAAGCTGCAGCGCCTGCGCGCCGCCACCGCGCATTAGGCCGCGTCAGTCTTCCAGGAACATCTGCTGCAGATCGTTCAGGAAGCACAACCCCAGTTCCGTCGGGCGGATGACCTGGTGGTCGCGGTACAGCAAGCCTTTCGCTTCGGCCGCGTTCAGCGGCTGCTCGATGGCGTTGATGGCCAGGCCCGTGCGCTCGGCGAACAGGTTCGGTGTAAAGCCCTGCGTCAGGCGCAGGGTATTGAGCATGAACTCGAAACCCATCTCCTCGCGCGCCAGTTCGCGCTCTTCCTGCACCGGCTTACCGGCCAGTACCGCGTCCATGTAGGCGCGCGGCTGCTTGTAGCGGGCCTGGCGCAGCACGCGGTGCGGGAACGAGATCTTCGAGTGGGCGCCCGCGCCGATGCCCAGGTAGTCGCCGAATTCCCAGTAATTGCGGTTGTGCTTAGCCTGGCGGCCCGGCTGCGCATAGGCCGACACTTCATAGCGGCCGTAACCGGCCTGCGCGGCGCGCGCGGCCACCATGTCGGCGATGTCGGCGCTCTCGTCGTCGTCCGGCAGCACGGGCGGATACTTGGCGAACAGCGTATTGGGTTCGAGCGTCAGGTGGTACAGCGACAGGTGCGGCGGCGCGAACGACAGCGCCGTTTCCAGGTCCTGCTGCGCCTCGGCCAGGGTTTGCGTGGGCAGCGCGTACATCAGGTCGAGGTTGAAATTGTCGAAATTGGCGTGCGCGATCTCCACCGCGCGGCGCGCCTCGTTGTCGTCGTGGATACGCCCCAGCGCCTGCAGGTGGCGGCCATTGAAGCTCTGGATGCCGATCGACAGGCGGTTGATGCCGCTGGCCCGGTAGGACTTGAATTTTTCCGCTTCAAAGGTACCCGGATTGGCTTCCATGGTGATTTCGCAGTCGGGCTCCAATGGCAGCAAGGTGCGCACGTCCGACATCAGCCGGTCCAGGCCCGCCGCCGACATCAGGCTGGGCGTGCCGCCGCCGATGAAGATGGTGTGGATCTTGCGGCCCCAGATCAGCGGCAGCGCCATTTCCAGGTCCAGCCGCAGGGCCGCCAGGTATTCCCCTTCCGGCAAGTCGCCGCGCACCTCGTGCGAATTGAAATCGCAGTACGGGCATTTTTTCACGCACCACGGGAAATGGATGTACAGCGACAGCGGCGGCAGTGCCGTCAGGTTCAGCGCGCCCGGCTGCAGGTATTTCAGGGCCGCCCCGGCCGCGCCGGAAATGCCTTCCTGCGGCGCGGGCGAGGCTCCGGGTTTCGCTGCGGATTTGGCAACGGCGCCCACCAGTTTGATCGGGATCATCGCAGCTTTTCCACCAGCGCGCGCAGGGCCTGGCCACGGTGCGACAGCGCGTTCTTTTCATCGGATGTCAATTCGGCCGCGCACTTGCCCAGCGCGGGGAGGAAGAAATGCGGATCGTAGCCGAAGCCGCCGTTGCCGCGCGGCGTAGCAATCATCTCGCCATTCCAGCGGCCGTCGGCGATCACCGGCTGCGGGTCGTCCGCATGGCGCACATACACCAGCACGCAGTAGTAGTACGCGGACTTGTCGGCATGCGATTCCAGGTCGGCGATCAGCTTCGCGCTGTTGGCCGCATCCGATTTCGGCTCGCCCGCATAGCGGGCCGAATACACGCCCGGCGCGCCACCGAGCGCATTGACGCACACGCCCGAATCGTCGGCCAGCGCCGGCAAGCCCGTCAGGCGCGACGCGTGGCGCGCCTTTTGCAGAGCGTTTTCAACGAAGGTGTGGAATGGTTCGTCGCTTTCCGGCACGGCGTACTCGCCCTGGGCGTGGACGGAAAAACCGATGGTCGAGAGCAGCTCGTTGAATTCCTTGAGCTTGCCGGCGTTGTTGGAGGCGAGGATGAGGCGTTGGGTCATGTCAGTAGTCCGGTTGAAGTGCCGACATTGTAAACCTTTTGCGCGCCCCTCACCCTGGCCTGCCGCTGCCGCAAAAAGCGGCAGCTGTGGGCTTTTTGCCCGGCGCGGCGGGCCAGAGGATGTAAATCTATGTAAAGATCAGATCCCCAATGCCTGCTTCTGCAGGGCGATCAGGTCGGCGATGCCGCCCTGCGCCAGGTCCAGCAAGCGGTTCATGCCGGCGCGGTCGAACGCGGCGCCTTCGGCCGTGCCCTGCACTTCGATGAAGTGGCCCGCTTCCGTCATGACCACGTTCATGTCCGTGTCGCAGCCCGAGTCTTCCACGTAGTCCAGGTCCAGCACCGGCATGCCCTGGTAGACGCCGACCGAGATGGCGGCCACAAAGCTTTTCACGGGAATGGCGGCAATCGCGCCGCGTGCCTGCAACTGGGAAAACGCGTCATACGCGGCCACCATGGCGCCCGTGATCGAGGCCGTGCGGGTGCCGCCATCGGCCTGGATGACGTCGCAATCGAGGTGCAGGGTGCGCTCGCCGAACGCCTGCAAATCGAAGGCGGCGCGCAGCGAGCGGCCGATCAGGCGCTGGATTTCCTGCGTGCGGCCGGACTGCTTGCCGCGCGCCGCTTCGCGGTCCATGCGCGTGTGCGTCGAGCGTGGCAGCATGCCGTACTCGGCCGTCAACCAGCCCTGGCCCTTGCCTTTCAGGAAACCCGGCACCTTGTCTTCGATGCTGGCGGTGCAGATGACCTTGGTGTCGCCGCACTCGATCAGCACCGAGCCTTCGGCATGCTTGGTGTACTGGCGGGTGATGCGGATGGCGCGCAGCGCGTCGACGGCGCGGCCGCTCGGGCGGGATTCAAATGTCATGGGATGTCCTGTGTGATTGGGGTTGCGGCAGCGATTTTACCACCGCGCGCCCGTCTATTTGCAGTCATGCAACAGCACAAGACGCAATGGCAGGCGGCGCACACATGATCCCTACAATCCTGCCCCGCCAAACACAATTTTCTTTACAATGCCGTAAAACGCACACTATTCAGCAATTTTCAGGCCATCGTGCTCTTCGGTCCTGTTTTGCGGCGCGGGCGGTATTGCCTGCGCTGGCTGATTAAGTGTATAAGTGACTGTATACAAGATCAAATCGGGGAATCCTTTGAGCATTTCAAGCATGACAGGCTACGCGGTTGCCACCAGCGAAGGTGCTGCAGGCACACTGACAATTGAAATCAAGAGCGTCAACTCGCGCTTTCTCGACCTGCAATTCCGGATCAACGACGATCTGCGGGCCCTGGAGCCAGACTTGCGCGCCGCTGTCATGTCCGCCATCACGCGCGGCAAAGTCGAGGTACGCCTGAGCTTTGGCCGCAAGGCCGCGACGGCAGGCACGCAGGCCCTGAACCTGCCCCTGCTGGCCGAACTGGCGCGCCTGCAAAACGAAGTAGGCCAGCATTTTGTCTCCGCCCCCGTCATGACGGTGGCCGAACTGTTGCGCTGGCCTGGCATCATCGAAGAAGCGCAAGTGGGGCAGGAATCCCTGCAGGCGGACGTGGGCGCGCTGACCAAGCGCACCGTGGCGGCCTTCGTCGACAGCCGCAAGCGCGAAGGCGCGGCGCTCGAAGCGGTGCTGGTGTCGCGCATCGAAGCGATGGAAGCCATCGTCAAGCGCATCACGCCATTGATACCGCAAGTGGTGGCGGCCTTCCAGCAAAAAGCCATCGAACGCATGCAGGATGCGCTGGGCCTGGCCAGCCAGGGCTCGAATTCGGCCCTGTCGCGCCAGGACGCCATGGAACGCATCCGCCAGGAAGTCATCCTGTACGGCATCCGCATCGACGTGTCGGAAGAACTGGCACGCCTGTCGGCCCACCTGGGCGAAACGCGCCACATCCTCACCAAGGGCGGGCAAGTGGGCAAGCGCCTCGACTTCATGATGCAGGAACTGAATCGCGAAGCCAATACGCTGGGCGCCAAGGCGTCCGTCAAGGAACTGGCCGACGCCTCGATGGACTTGAAGCTGCTGATCGAGCAGATGCGCGAACAAGTGCAGAACCTGGAGTAAGCTATGCGCGCACACCGCATCTGGATACTCGGCGCCAGCGCCCTGGCGCTGCTGGCAGCCGGAGCGCAGGCGCAAACGGCGCAGTTGCCGTCGCCATATGCGATCGAAAGCTGCACGGCCGGCTGTGTTGTCCTCAAGGAGCGCGGTGCATCCATCTACACGGGCGCCGATGCCGCCTCCTACCGCATCTGCTCGCGCAGCAGCCTGGGCGCGGAAGTGTCGGTCGACAGCACGGTCGTGCGCATCAGCAACCGCGACTGTACAGATGTGAATGGCCGGGCCATCATCCTGAACACGGGCGAAATCACGCTGGGACGGCTGCCCCGCTGAAACGCCCCGGCCAGCTTGATTTTTTACCATGTCGCCAGCGGGGGCTGGCTCGCCGCCTTGCCTCTTGGTAAAATACCGGATTGGGCGGCGCCCGTGCAAGCGCAAACGCCGCCATCACACGCATATGGAAAGATCCGCATGAGCCACCCTACCGCCTTCTCCGGCAGCCTGTTCGTGGTCGCCGCGCCATCGGGCGCCGGCAAATCGACACTGGTCAATGCATTGCTGGCGCAAGAGCCCGGCATCAAATTGTCGATCTCGACCACCACGCGCGCCCCCCGTCCGGGCGAGCAGCACGGCCGCGAGTACTATTTCACGACGGCGGAAGACTTTGTCGCGCGCGCCGACCAGGGCGAATTCCTGGAATGGGCGGAAGTCCATGGCAATTACTACGGTACCTCGCGCATCATGGTGGAACAGCAAATGGCCGCCGGCACCGACATCCTGCTGGAAATCGACTGGCAAGGCGCGCGCCAGGTGCGCAAGCAATTCCCCCGCGCGGCCGGCATTTTCATCCTGCCGCCATCGATCGATGCGCTGGAAGAACGCTTGAACAAGCGCGGCCAGGACGAGCCGCACGTGATCACGCGCCGCCTGCTGGCGGCTGGCGGCGAAATCGCACACGCTCCCGAGTTCGAGTATGTTATTATCAATGAAGAGTTTACGGTCGCTTTGTCCGAACTGAGCGCGATCGTGAGAGCGGCCCGTTGCCGGTTTGCGCAACAAGCGGCCCGCAACGCATCGCTATTCGCCCAGCTGGGCCTGCACGCAGAGTAATTAGTCTGCACGCCAGTTCACACAGCGCCCCGCACCACGCATAAAATTTAGGAGTTACTATGGCCCGTATCACAATCGAAGATTGCCTGAAGCAGATCCCTAACCGTTTTCAGCTGACCCTGGCTGCGACTTATCGCGCACGTCAGTTGTTGCAAGGCCACACCCCAAAGGTGGAAGCCAAGGACAAGCCTACCGTTGTCGCACTGCGTGAAATCGCTGCCGGTAAAGTCGGCATCGAAATGCTGAAAAAGGTCCCGATGTAGTGGGAAGCCGCGTGCCGGAACAGTGCTGACCCCTGGTTCTACCGTATCCTTTATTCACACTGTGAAGCAACGCGACGTTTTATGAGTCTGACCCCAGCCGACACGACTTCCGCAGCACTGCCGTCCCTGGCCTCGCGCCAGGCGGCAAAATCGCAGGGCGCTTCCGCGCCCGGCACCGGCACGTCCGGCAGCAACACCCCCGCAGCACCGCCAGCGCCCGCCTTGGGCGTGGCCTCCGTCAGCCACCTGGCCGACAAGCTGGCCGAATACCTTTCCCCTGCCGACCTGAAAAAAGTCAAGGAAGCCTACCGCTTCTCCGACGAAATGCACCTGGGCCAGATGCGCCGCTCGGGCGAGCCGTATATCTCGCATCCGATCGCCGTCGCCGAAATCTGCGCCGACTGGAAGCTCGACGCGCAAGCCATCATGGCCGCCCTGCTGCATGACGTGATGGAAGACCAGGACGTCAAGAAGGATGAATTGATCGAGCGCTTCGGCGCACCCGTGGCGCACCTGGTCGACGGCCTGTCGAAGCTGGAAAAGATCGAATTCCAGAGCCAGATCGAAGCGCAGGCGGAAAACTTCCGCAAGATGCTGCTGGCCATGGCGTCCGACGTGCGCGTGATCCTCATCAAGCTGGCCGACCGCCTGCACAATATGCGCACGCTGGATTTCATGACGGCGGCAAAAAAACGCCGCATCGCCAGCGAGACCATGGAAGTGTACGTGCCGATCGCGCACCGCCTCGGTCTGAACAATATTTACCACGAGCTGCAGGACTTGTCGTTCTCCCACCTGTACCCGATGCGCTACCGCACCCTGGCGAAAGCCGTCAAGGCGGCGCGCGGCAACCGGCGCGAAGTGGTCAACAAGATCATGGAAGCGGTGAAAAGCACCTTGTCCATGGCCGAGCTCGAGGCCGACGTCACGGGCCGCGAAAAGACCCTGTACGACATCTATAAGAAGATGCGCAGCAAGCATTTGTCGTTCTCGCAAGTGCTGGACGTGTACGGCTTCCGCGTGGTGGTCGGCAGCTTTGCCGACTGTTACGTGACCCTGGGCACCCTGCACAGCCTGTACAAGCCCATGCCGGGCAAGTTCAAGGATTACATCGCGATCCGCAAGCTGAACGGCTACCAGTCGCTGCACACGACCGTCATCGGCCCCTACGGCACGCCCGTCGAATTCCAGATCCGCACCCAGGAAATGCACCGCACGGCCGAATCCGGCGTAGCGGCGCACTGGCTGTACAAGAGCGGCGAATCGAACCCGTCCGATCTGCAGCAGCGCACCCATGCGTGGCTGCAATCCTTGCTCGACATCCAGCAGCAGACGGGCGACTCGGCCGAATTCCTCGAACACGTCAAGGTCGACCTGTTCCCCGATTCCGTCTACGTATTTACGCCGAAGTCGAAGATCATCGCCCTGCCGCGCGGCGCTACGGCCATCGACTTCGCCTACTCGATCCATACGGGCATCGGCGACCAGACCGTGGCCGTCAAGATCAACAACGAAACCTCGCCCCTGCGCACCGAGTTGCACAATGGCGACATTGTCGAGATCATCACCGATTCCTCGTCGCGCCCCAGCCCGACCTGGCTGTCATTCGTGCGTACAGGCAAGGCCCGTTCGGCCATCCGCCACCATTTACGCACGATCAACCTGCCCGAATCGATCGCCCTGGGCCAGCAATTGCTGTCGCAGGCGCTGCACACCCTGAACATCGACGCCGACCTGCCGGCGCCATTGATCGAACGCCTGCTCAACGAATCGAGCGCCAATTCCATGGACGAGCTGTACGCGGACATCGGCATCGGCAAGCGCATGGCCACCCTGGTGGCGCGCCATATCTTCGGCCTGATCGGCGGCGAAGCGGCAAGCATGCCGGTGGAACACAATAGCGGCAGCGAGCTCGACCCCGTCACCATCTGCGGCAGCGAAGGCGTTTCGGTACAGCTGGCGCCATGCTGCCTGCCGATCCCGGGCGACCAGATCATCGGCCAGCTACGCCGCGACCAGGGGCTGCTGGTACACACGAGCGACTGCTCGCAAGCGAAGCGCCAGCGCGCCAAGGAACCGGACCGCTGGATCGCCGTGCGCTGGGGAACCGAACTGAACCGTCGCTTCGACTGCCGCATCAAGGTGCTGATCAACAGCGAACGGGGCATCCTCGCCCGCGTGGCCGCCGAAATCGGCGAGTCCGACGCCAACATCATCTATGTCGGCATGGACGAAGACAAGGACAACGTCCTCGACCAGCTGCGCTTCACCGTGCAAGTCAAGGACAGGGTCCACCTGGCCGCCCTGCTGCGCAATGTGCGCCGCGTCGCCGGGGTCAACCGCATCCTGCGCGAACGTAACTAAAACCCAAAGCGAAGACTGGGGTCGGACCCTCAGGGTCCGACCCCGGCCCTTACGCTTTACGGGTTTGCAATTCCCTCACAAACTCGTCACTTCCCACCGCCCCATTGCCACGGCTGGCGGCACGTAAAGCCTGCAGCGCCGCTTCCTCATCGGCATGAAATAAAGCGGCATAGGCGTACCGCCGCTCCCCCTGGTTTTTCCCCATGCTGATATAAAGTGGATGTGGCTGGACCAAGGCATCGTCCTTCCCCTCGGCATTGCACCGATAGCTGGACCAGCGGTAATGCCCCGGATAGCGCACCATGCCGGCACGCACGGGATTGAGTTCAATATAACGCTGGCATACCAGCAGATAGGTCGTATCCTGCACGACACAGGACTTGTAGCGCCCATCCCATAGCGGCCCGGTACGGCGGCGGCGCCAGTTGATGTAATGCGCATGCTCCTGCCCAACCGCCTTCATCATGCGCGAGACAGCCCGGACACTATCCGCAGAGAGCAGCAAATGCACATGATTCGTCATCAGTACATAAGCATGCAGCGCGCAGCCTTGCGTACGCGAGTGTCGTTGTAATTGTTGCAAATACCAGAGAAAATCGGCGGCCTCAAAGAAGCAAACTTGCCTGTCCGCCCCACGCTGCACCACATGCAAGGGCATGCCCGGCATAAACAAACGCTGGATGCGGGCCATGAGACACTCCCATCGGGAAAAGCCCCAGCCTGACATGCCTGTCAGCGCCCGCCCTGCGCCACCGCAAGCCTACCCCTCCCCTGGCGCCGGATACGTCACTTCCAGCAACTCCAGTTCCTGCTCGCCCAGCGGCGTGGTGAGGGTGATCACGTCGCCTTCGCGCGCCTTGGTGATGGTGCGGGCCATGGGCGAGATCCAGCTGATCTTGCCGTTCAGGGGGTCGAATTCATCGATGCCGACGATGGTGATCGTGTGCGTTTCGCCGTCGCTGGTGCGGTAAGTTACCGTGGCGCCGAAAAACACCTGGTCGTTGCCATGGTGCACGCTGGGGTCGACGATGGCGGCCAGGTCCATGCGTTTCGTCAGGAAGCGGATGCGGCGGTCGATTTCGCGCAGGCGCCGCTTGCCGTAGATATAGTCGCCATTTTCCGAACGGTCGCCATTCGACGCCGCCCAATGGACGATGCGCACGACTTCCGGACGGTCGACGTCGATCAGCTGCAGCAGCTCATCCTTGATGCGCTGGTAACCGGCCGGCGTGATGTAGTTCTTGGCGCCGGCGGGAATGGCCAGCGCCAGCGCGGCCGCTTCTTCATCGTCGTCGTTGTCGGATTCTTTTACAAAGGCTTTATTCATCTGCCTATTGTAGCCCCGCCAGAGACCCGCAGGCACACGGGATGCGGGGGCAGCCGGGCTTTTTTGACGTATCATCGTGGCAATCGCGGCAAACCTGCGCCGCACACGGAGACGGATGAAAAAATTCTACAGAGTCAGGCGCTGGCTGTTCGCGCCGCTGGTCTACCTGGCCGCCATCTTCCTGCTGATCGAGGAATGGCTGTGGGCGACGGGCGCGCGCATCATGCAGGTGGTGGCGCAATTTCCGCCCCTGCATGCACTGGAAGCGTGGATCAGGCGCCTGCCGCCGTATTGGGCGCTGGCCATCTTCGTGCTGCCGGCCGTACTGCTGTTTCCCGTCAAGCTGCTGGCCCTGCTGGCGATCGCGCGCGGCCATGCGTTTTCCGGCATCGGCGTGATCGTCATCGCCAAGCTGGGTGGCGCGGCCGCCGTGGCCCGCCTGTACAGCCTGACGCGCCCCACTCTGCTGACCTTGCCGTGGTTTGCGCGCTGGCATGGCCTGTTCATGGAAACCAAGGACCGCTGGATCGCCCGCCTGCGCGCCACGCGTCCGTGGCGCAGGATCAGCCGCCTGTCGGCCGCGCTGGGCCGCGCCCGCCGTGCTTGGTGGCAACGCTTGCGCAAGGGCACGCCAGGCCGGCATAATTCCCGCCCAGCCAGGGTGCTGCGCCGCTTCGCCGCCTTCTGGCGCGCCCGCCGCTGATGAAGAAAGACGACTCCATGCACGACACTCTCCAGCTGGCCCCCGCCATGCGCGCGGCGGCGCCGGAAATCTACCTGTACGACTCTGCCAGCTTGCAATTGCTCGATGCCAATGACGCCGCCTGCGACAACTTGCAGTACACGCGCCAGGAATTGCTGGCGATGACGCCCTTCACGCTGGCGCCGCAGCTTGACGCGCAGCACTTGGCCGCCGTGCTGGCGGCCCTGGACGACAGCATCGGCGCGCAAGCCCGGCTGCATGTACAGCAGCGCCGCCGCGATGGCAGCCTGTATTCGCTCAGCCTGCAACTGTCGCGCGCCAGCCGCCAGGGACGCGCCCTGCTCCTGGCCGAGGGCGAAGACTTGCACACGCCGCAGGCGACGGCGGCCGCCCTGGCGCAGGTGCAGTCGCGCTTCAACGCCATCGTCTCGAATACGCCTGGCCTCGTGTACCAGTTCTGCCTGCATGCGGATGGACGGGCATCCTTTGCCTACCTGAGCGACGGTTGCCAGGCCCTGCTGGGCCTGGGGCCGGCACAGCTGCACGCGCGTCCGGAACTGTTCTATCAATTGATACTGGCCGACGACCGCGCCTCGTATCTGGAATCGATGCAGGCCTCAAAAAACGCCTTGTGGAGCTGGAACTGGGAAGGCCGCATCTGGATCGATGCCTGGAAAGACGTCAAATGGATCAACCTGCGCTCCACGCCGCGCGCGCTGGCCGACGGCACGGTGCAGTGGGAAGGCATCATGACGAATATCACGGAAAGCCGGCTGGAACAGATCGAAGTGCGCCAGTCGCGCGCCCGCCTGGCCGAGCTGACTGCGCATATCGACAAGGTCAAGGAACACGAACGCACGCGCCTGGCACGCGAACTGCACGATGACCTGGGCGGCAATCTGACGGCGATCAAGATGGCGCTGGCCATGCTGGCGCGCCGCCTGCCGCCGGACGACCCGCTGCTGCAGGAAAAGGCCGACTATGTCGATGCTCTGGTCGACCGCAGCATCGACGCCGTGCACCGCATTTCGCTGGACTTGCGCCCCTCCATGCTGGACCTGGGCCTGGTCGCCGCGCTGGACTGGCAAGTGAAGGAATTCGCGCGCCAGGCCGGCATCGCATGCCAGTTCATGTCGAACCGCCAGCACATCGAACTGGAACTGGACCAGGCGACCAGCCTGTTCCGCATCGCCCAGGAAGCGCTGACGAATATCGCCAAGCATGCGCAGGCGAGCAAGGTCAGCGTGCGCCTGGCCAGGCAGCGCCAGCATCTGCGCCTGACCATCGCCGACAACGGCGTCGGCATGCGCCTGTCCGATCGCGCCAAGCCGCAATCGTTCGGCATCCGCGGCATGGCCGAACGCGCCAGCGCGCTGGGCGGCACCCTGAGCCTGATGGATGGGCCGGACGGCGGTACCATCCTGAGCATAAAAATCCGGCTGACCACGCCGCGAGAGGCGATAATAGCGGCTGCAGCCAGTGCGCCCGCGCACAGCGGGCCGCCACCAGAAGCGGCCAGTGGGTGAATTAGATAGGAAACAACGCAGTCATGAAAGAAAAAGCCACCATCCGGGTATTCATCGCCGACGATCACGCGATCGTGCGCGAGGGCTTGAAACAAATCCTCGCCGATACGAAGGACATCATCGTGGCCGGCGAGGCCGAAAATGGCCACGACGCCATCAAACTGTTCCGCGGCTCGAAATGCCAGGTGTTGCTGCTTGACATCTCCCTGCCCGACCGCAGCGGCATCGAGGTGCTCAAGCAGATCAAGAAGGAAAAGCCGGAACTGGCCGTGCTGATGCTTTCCATGCACCGCGAGGACCAGTACGCCATCCGTTCGCTCAAGGCGGGCGCGGCTGGCTACCTGACGAAACAGAGCGCGCCGCGCGAACTGGTCACGGCCATCCGCCAGGTGGCGCAGGGCTTGAAATACATCAGCGCCTCGCTGGCGCAGGAACTGGCCAACACGGTGGGCGAAGACCACGAAACGGCCTTGCACGATACCCTGTCGGACCGCGAGTACCAGACCCTGGTCATGATCGCCTCGGGCAAGGCCGTGGGCGCCATCGCCGAAGAGCTGAAATTGTCCGTGAAAACCGTCAGCGAATACCGCGCCCGCCTGCTGGTCAAGATGAAACTCAAGAACAGTGCCGAACTGACACATTACGCCATCCGCAACCAGCTGGTGGATTGACGGCAAAGCGGCATGCATGCTGGCATCGGGCGAATTGACAGGACTTATCCTTGCTTCTCGCACAATAAGTTCTTTGCCAACTCGCATATCATGAGGATAATGAGAAATATCTAAAAAGGCTGTGCCTACATGTCCAGTAAATTGCCATCTTCACCAGCAAGCGCTCCTGCTGGCGCCACGAGTACTGCCGCCGCTGCGGCGATGAACCCGGCCGATATCGCCCGCGAAGCGTTTCGCCGCCTGGCCACCCGCCGCATCGCCCCCACGCCGAGCGCCTACCGCGATATCTACAATGAAATCGCCGGTATCAGCGAACCGGCGGAGACGCCCGGCGCGCCCGCCGCCGTGCTGGCCGCCAGCGCCAATGTGGAAAGCGGCGCGGAAAACGTCCTGACGCAGTTTGCCGCCAAGATGAGCGAATCGGCGGGCGAACTGGGCGACTTTGGCCGGCGCTTCCAGCGCGCCCTGAAAGCGCGCGACTGGGACAGCTATGCGCGCACCCTGGCACAACTGGCGGAAAAACAGGTCAAGAAAGGCGGCGGCATCGAATTGCCGCCCCTGCCGGACGGCGAACAGACGCGCACCCTGCGCGAATTGCTCAGCCGCACCCTGGGCTTTGCCGTCGCCACCTTGCTGACGGGAACGCCCGCGCTGGTGGAAGAGGCCGAATCGCTGGGCGCGGCCATCAAGCTGGCCCACACGGAAGAAGCGCTGAACGAAGCGGCCCTGCGCCTGAAACAGCTGTGCTACCAGATCGAATTGAAAAGCGGCGACACGGCCGAACAGCAGGAATTGCTGCTGCGCCTGTTCAAGTTGCTGCTCGATAACGTCAGCCAGTTGCTCGACGACGACAGCTGGCTGCGCGGCCAGGTCGATGCCGTGCAAAACCTGATCGCCGGCCCGCTCGACCAGCGCGCGCTGGAAGACGCCACGCGCAGCCTGAAGGAAGTCATCTACAAGCAAGGCCAGCTCAAGCACAGCCTGTCCGACGTCAAGCTGACGGTCAAGAACATGATGATGACCTTCATCGACCGCCTGGGGCAAGTGGCGGCCAGCACGGGCGACTTCCATGAAAAGATCGGCGGCTATTCGGAAAAGATCAGCCAGGCGGAAAATATCAGCGAACTGAACAGCGTTCTCGACGAAGTCTTGCGCGAAACGCGCATGGTGCAGAACGAAGCCTTGCGCGCACGCGACAAGATGGTGCTGGCGCGCCAGGAAGTGCAGGATGCGGAACAGCGCATCCACACCCTGGAAGCGAAGCTCCAGCATATGAGCGAACTGGTCCGGGAAGACCAGCTGACGGGCAGCCTGAACCGACGCGGCCTGGACGACGTGTTCGAGCGCGAGACGGCCCGCTCCGACCGCCGCGGCACGCCCCTGTGCATCGCCATGCTGGACCTGGACGATTTCAAGCGCCTGAACGACACCTATGGCCACCTGGCTGGCGATGCGGCGCTGAAACACCTGGTAAAGATCGTCAAGGAAACGCTGCGCTCGATGGACGTCATCGCCCGCTTCGGCGGCGAGGAATTCCTCATCCTGCTGCCGGAAACGACGGTCGAGGCGGCCTCGTCGACGATGACGCGCCTGCAGCGCGAGCTGACCCGGCATTTCTTCCTGCACGACAACGAAAAGGTCTTGATCACCTTTTCCGCCGGCGTGGCCCTGCGCCTGCCCAACGAAGACCAGGCCGAACTGGTCAAGCGCGCCGACCGCGCCATGTACCAGGCCAAGCAGACGGGCAAGAACCGGGTGGTGGTGGCGGACTGAGCCACTTCAAACGGTACGCGCCAATAGAAATGCCGCTCGTCGAGCGGCATTTTTGCATTCCGGCGCCAGTTGGGCACCTGACGGGGAGCATCAGCGGTAAGGATGCTCGTCGGCAAAGAAATCGATCAAGCCACCTTCGTGTTCGATCAGGATGGACTTGGCGATAATGCCCTCGCGCGCCATTTCCGCGGCGATATCGCGCGCGCGCCATTGCGTGGGGATGATGACCACGTCGACGGGCGCTGTTTTCAGCACGTCGCGGTAGACGATTTCCTGGCCCAGGCCCGGCACGAAGGTGCCGGCCTTGTCGGGATCGGAATCGACCACCAGCGGGAAGCGCTGCGCATCGGCGCCGAACTGATGCATGAAGGCGGCGGCCTTGCCCGTACCGCCCCAGATGGCCACGCGCTGGCCGCCCGTGGCCAGGGTGTCAAGCTGGGCGGCAATGGTCTTGCGGCTGCGCTGGGCGGCAACGGCAAACGCATTGCTGTGGCGCGCCTGGTCGCGCAGCGCCTTCGGAATCTGCAGGCGCACCAGCGCATACACCACTTCGCCGTCATAGCCATGCGCCAGTTGCACCACCTCGCCTGCGCGCTGCATCAGGGTACGGAACGATTCCGTCGTGAAATGCGACATGTGCTCATAGAAGAAATCGGCCAGGCGGCCCGTGGCGAAGACCCGGTCGATACACGGCACTTCGGCAAACAGCCAGATTGGTTTGTCGGAGCGAGAAGCGGCCCACGCCATCTGCTCGACCAGCGAAGCAGGATCGGTCAGATGTTCCAGCACATGGCGGATCACCAGCGCATCGGGCGCGAATTCGGGCACGTCCTGCAGCGGCTGGAAATAGCGCGCGTGAAACTCCACGCCACGGCCCGTTTCCGGCGTGGCGTTCGGATCGAAGCCGATGAACCGCCCCTGCTCGCTGCGCGCGTCGGCCAGCGCGCGCACGAAATGGCCTTCGCCGCAACCGATGTCGATCACCGTCGGCGAAGCCGGCAACTGGGCCAGCAGCACGTCGCGCGTGTCGGCCAGGTGGCCTTTCCAGATGCCGCCCTTGTTGAACATGCGGTTAGGATTGTTTTGATAGGGAATGGCGTCATAGGAAAACGCGCGGTTCCATACGTGGGTGCACTGCGGGCACTGCACGAAATCGTGCGGCTGCACGGCCATTGCCTGCGCTTCGGCCGCACTGGCCGGCCAGCCCAGGGTAGCCAGGGCTTGCTGGCCGCCGTCGAAAAACGCCGCCGCCACCGTGTGGGCACAGACCGGGCACACTGCCGGGAGCAATTGCTGTTTCATGCGAAGATCACTTTCTTGAAATAGGCAATAGTTTCTTTCAAACCATCATGCAGGCTCACCGTCGGCTCCCATTCCAGGGCGGCGCGCGCCCTGGCGATGTCGGGCTGGCGGCGCACGGGATCGTCGGCCGGCAAGGGACGGAAGACCAGTTCGCTTTTCGACTCCGTCAGGCGCAGCACCAGCTCGGCCAGTTCGCGGATGGTGAATTCGGCGGGATTGCCCAGGTTCATGGGACCGATTTCCTGCGTCTGGTTCATCATGCGCACCATGCCTTCGATCAAGTCGTCGACATAGCAGAACGAGCGCGTCTGCTGGCCATCGCCATACAGGGTGATCGGATCGCCGCGCAGCGCCTGCACGATGAAGTTGCTGACCACGCGGCCATCGTTCGGATGCATGCGCGGGCCATAGGTATTAAAGATGCGCACGACGCGGATATCCACGGCCGACTGGCGGTGATAATCGAAGAACAGGGTTTCGGCGCAGCGCTTGCCCTCATCGTAGCAGGCGCGCGGGCCGATCGGATTGACGTGGCCCCAGTAATCCTCGCGTTGCGGATGCACTTGCGGGTCGCCATACACTTCCGAAGTGGACGCCTGCAGGATGCGCGCGCGCTTGCGCTTGGCCAGGCCCAGCATGTTGATGGCGCCCAGCACCGAGGTCTTGGTGGTCGAGGTGGGGTCATTCTGGTAATGCACGGGGCTGGCCGGACACGCCAGGTTATAGATGCGGTCCACCTCCACGTACAGCGGCAGCCAGACGTCGTGGCGCAGCAGCTCGAAGCGCTTGTGGCCCAGCAGGTGGCGGATATTGTCCTTGCTGCCCGTGTAGAAATTATCCACACACAACACATCGTGGCCATCGGCGATCATGCGGTCGCACAGGTGCGAGCCGAGGAAGCCGGCGCCGCCGGTAATCAGGGTGGTACGGGCCATCATTGTTCTCCTGCGTTATCAATCACAGCCATCCGCGCCTGCCACATGCCCCACATGGCGTCTTCGAAATGGCGCGCAAAACGGGGCGCATCGTACAGGGGCGAGGCCAGTACCTGGGCACGCAAGCCGGCGCGCAGGGCCGCCAGCTGCGCCAGGTCTCCGGCTTTCCGGGCCGCGATGGCCACATATTCCTCGTCGTCCGCGGCGACCCAGTCCGGCAAGCCCGCATTGTGCAGTACCGATTCCCCTAAATGCGACAGGAAACTTTTGCCGCAGCGCGTGACGATGGGCAAGCCCATCCATAGTGCTTCCATGCTGGTCGTGCCTCCCGGATACGGGAAGGGATCGAGCACGATATCGGCTTGCTGGTAGGCTGCCAGCAGTTCGTCGCGCGGCAAGGCGCCCTCCAGGCGCAGGCGGTCAGCGCCAATGCCACAACTGGAAAACCGGGCAATAGTACGGCTGCGTACGGCGGCGTCACCCATTTGCAGCGCTCTCAGAAACAGTCGGGAACCGGGCACGGCATGCAAGATCCTGGCCCACACGGCCACCACGCCATCATTCATCTTGTTCAGTTTATTGAAGCAGGCAAACGTGACAAAGCCGTTTTCCAGGGCGGGCAAGGGGCTGACGGAAATATCAAAGTCTGGCGGAGTGAAGCACAAATAGCTGTCCGGCATATGCCACAGCGTTTCCGTGAAAGCGCCGCTCTCTTCCAGCGGCGCGACAAAGCGGTCGCCCAGCAGATAATCCATCTGCTGCACGCCCGTGGTGGCGAAATAGCCGAGCCAGGTGGTCTGCACGGGAGCGGGCCGCCAGGCAAACAGCGGCAACCGGTTATCGGCCGTATGGCCAGACAGGTCGAGCAAGACATGCACGCCATCGGCTTCGATCATTTTCGCGGCCTCCTCGTCTGTCTTGTTGACAATGGGACGCCAGGCGGAAAAATGCGGAGCGATGCGGTCCGTCAAGTCATCCACCTTGATCACGGTCGGATAGGCAATCAGTTCGACTCGCCGCGTGTTCAGCGATGCCAGCATGCTTTCCAGGAAATATCCGACCGGATGCTTGCGCAGGTCGCCCGAGACGATGCCGATGCGCAAGCGCACGGCATCGCGCCGGCAAGACCAGCTTTCGAAAGGCTTGCTGGCACTGGACGCCACCGCTTTGCCGTACCGCCTGGCTTCGGCCAGGTGGCGACCTGTGGCGCTCGTGGCGCTGTAACTTTGCAACATCAGCAAGTTACTATGGGCACTGAAAAACTCGGGCATCATGGTGATCGCCCGGCGATAGCTGAGCTCCGCCGGGCCGAGCCGCCCCAATTCCTGCAGAACCAGCCCCATATTGTTCTGCACTTCCACATCGCGCGGCAATAGCCGGATAGCCTTTTGTATGCACGGCAACGCGGAGCGGAGCTGCCCCTGCATCAACAAGGCCAGTCCCAGCATCTTCCAGGCCACGCCGTCATTCGCCTTGCGGCGCGTCAGCGCGCGCGCCTCACGTTCCAGCTCAGCATAGCGTTGCTGATCGAATAGCACATTCATGTGGGCATTCGGCTGTTGATCGGACTCGGACGGGGTGCTTGCCGGCGTCGGTTGCATGGCTGCCCCATCGGGTATGCCATTCATACCCAAAAGCAATGCCTGTTGCAAGCGGTCCGCGTCCAGACTATCGAGCCCGTGCTTGCGCCCCAGCGCCAGCATTTGCTGTGCCGTTTCATGCTGGCCAGACAGGATCAACGCTTCAATATAGTCGAGCCAGCTCGTGGATTGATCAGGTTGCGCCGCGAGTACGACAGCAAAGCAAGGCACGGCAGCGGCAGCGTCGCCAACCCGCATCCACAACAAGCCAAGTTGTCGATTAGCAAATGGCTCCTGCGGCGCCAGTTCGAGGACCGCCAGGAACAGTTGTGCGGCAAGGTCCAGCTCGTTGTCACGCAAATGCTGCTGCGCCATGTCCAGCGCCGCATTGATGGCCTGTGTTACCTCTTGCGACAGCGGCGCGGCGGCGGAGCTGTTTGCGTCCATATCAGTCGTTATCATAAAAGCTCGAAGTTAGGCCAGATCGCGCTGCCACGACAGCCACGGCAGGCGGAATGTGCGATTTGGTAACAATATTACCAGCTACGCCTTGCGCCAAGACGAGGAGTATGAGGGGAAAGGGGGGGCTTATAGATGCTTTGCAGAATGATGATGAAGGCCCTCATCACTCCTGTGCACGTAAAGCAGCCGCCCCACATACTGAAAATAAAAAATTTTCCACCCTCAAGTTTTTCCCACACCTGTCGTCTAGCGTGCCGCGGCACGGAAAAATGAGGGTAAAAAAATAAAATAAAGAATGTTTTTCCCTATCAACTTTTTCAGGCAGCCACCGATAAACATTACAACGACGGTTTGATTGCTTCAAAGTACAGAGGCAGACCAACGTGAATAGCACATAGCGCAATGTAGTACCTGTCTGGAGAATTAAAATGGCTGCAGTAATTAACACCAACATCGCTTCCCTGAACTCGCAACGCAACCTGTCGACCTCGCAATCGGCCCTGAGCACCTCGCTGCAACGCCTGTCCTCCGGTCTGCGTATTAACAGCGCCAAAGACGATGCCGCCGGCCTGTCGATTTCCGACCGCATGACGTCGCAAATCAACGGCATGACCCAAGCGACCCGCAACGCCAACGACGGCGTATCGCTGGCGCAAACGGCTGAGGGCGCACTGTCGAGCTCGGGCGACATCCTGCAACGCATCCGCCAACTGGCCGTGCAATCGTCGAACGCCACCAACTCGGCCAGCGACCGTCAAGCGCTGCAAACTGAAGTCGGCCAGCTGAATTCGGAACTGAACCGTATCGCTACCACCACCTCGTTCAACGGCCAGGCTTTGCTGGACGGCACGATGGGTACGGCCAACTTCCAGGTCGGCGCCGATGCCAACCAACTGATTTCGGCCAATGGCGCGAACTTCCTGACCAGCACCTACGGTAACAACCGCGTGGAAAATGCCGCAGTCCAAGCTGGCACGGTCAGCAAAGCCGCCGCTGGTGCCCTGGCAATTTCGGGCAAGTTTGGCGCCGCAACCGTTGCCACCGCAACCACTTCGTCGGCCAAGTCGATCGCTGCCGCCGTGAATGCCAAGACTGCCAATACCGGCGTAACGGCTGACGCGCGTACCGACGCCAACCTGACGTTGGGCGTGGAAGCATATTCCTTCAAGATCAATTCGGATAACTCAGCCGCAGCGGACGCCGTCACCGTATCGTTCGCCGTCACTGGCACTGCCGGTACAGCTGCCGACTTCGCCGCTGGCATCAACGCAATCAATGCGCAAACGGCCAAAACCGGCGTGACTGCCCAGTACGATGCTTCGCAAGGCGGCATCAAACTGAGCAACGCAAGTGGCGCAGACATCCAGATCACCAACACGCAAACCAATACGGTATTGAGCGTGGGCACCTATGATGAAAAAGGTGTCAAGCTGGCTTCGCCGCAAACCGTTGCAGCATCGACTGCATCGGCAGTTGCCAACGGCCGCGTCACCTTCGACGGCGACAGCAGCTTCTCGGTCAGCGAAACAACCGCAACTGGCTTGGGCCTGTCGGGTGCAGCTGCAGGCGTGAACAAGGGCTCGACCCTGAAAGCAGTGTCCACCCTGGATGTGACGACCTTTGATGGCGCTCAGCTGGCACTGAAGATCACGGATGCAGCCTTGTCCACGGTCAACAGCCAACGCGCACAGTACGGTGCTTTGCAATCGCGCTTCTCCTCGGCGATCAGCAACCTGCAATCGACGACGGAAAATCTGTCCGCCTCGCGCAGCCGTATCGTCGATACCGACTTTGCTGCAGAAACGGCCAGCCTGACCCGTGGCCAGATCCTGCAACAAGCTGGTACCGCCATGCTGGCACAAGCGAACTCGCTGCCAAACGGCGTGCTGAGCCTGCTGCGCGGCTAATCTCCGATTAGCAACGCTACATCGCTGGACTCAGGTTCCCCTGCCGGATTTCTTCGGCAGGGGAATTTTCACTAGGGGAGCAACATGACTATCGACACCATAGCTGCCGCCTCCGCAGCGCGCATCGACAAGAACTATCCATCCGCGGAAGCGGCTATCGCACGCCCGCAGACGGCACGCAGCGCGAACACCGGCATCGACGCGACGGCCAACAAAGCCAAGGAACCGAGCCGCGAAGAGTTGGACCAGGCCGTTTCGGAACTGAACCAGTCGCCACAGGTCAAAACCCAGGGTTTGCAATTTTCCATCGACGAAGACAGCCAGCGCACCGTGGTCAAAGTGATTGATCAGGAAACGCAGGAAGTCCTGCGCCAGATCCCCACCCGGGAAGCGCTGGAAATCGCCAAGTCATTTGCCTCGGCAAAAGGCCAGCTGATCAGCCAGAGCGTCTAGGCCCATGCCTACAGCAAGCGCAGAACCAATGCAGTATCGCAACATAGCAAGGGAAGCGCGAGCCAGGGCCAGCCAAATAACCTCCGGTCTGGCCCTGCCTTTTATCATGCCACTCATGCAACATTCCTCCGCATTTCCCGCCTGACTTTTCCGCAAATAGGAAACAGGGCCATAAAAGCCCCTCTCAAGTCCTGATTAATTCTGCCGATAACAGCTTATATTAGTGTTTTCCTAGGAGCAGACAGTGGCCATCGCACCAACCTTATCCTCCCCGGGTATCGGCAACAGCATCCTGGACGTGAACTCCATCATCGAAAAGCTGATGACCGCCGAATCGGCGCCCCTGGCAGGCTATGACAAGAAAACCGCTTCCTACCAGGCCAAGCTGAGTGCGCTGGGCACCCTGAGCGGCGCCGTGGGCGCCTTCCAAACGTCGCTCTCCGGCCTGAGCAACAGTAACAATTTCCGCGCCGTCTCGGCAATGCCTGGCGACCCGCTGGTATTTACGGCCACGGCCGGCGCCAAGGCCGTGGCCGGCAACTACAATATCAATGTCAGCCAGCTGGCGCAATCGCAAACCTTGACCTCGGCCGGCTACGCCAGCAAGATTTCCACCATCGGCTCGGGCGCCAAGACGACCATTTCCTTCCAGCTCGGTAAAGTTGCCGGCGGCACCTTCGGCATGAACGGCACGGCGCTCAGCGGCGCGACTTTACAAAATGGCATCAGCAACGGCTCCCTGACACTGAATGGCACGGCCATTCCCACGGATAGCACGATCAAGAGCGCGCGCGCGCTGGCCGAAGCCATCAATGCCAAGAGCAGTACCACGGGCGTGACGGCCACGGCACAGCCGGCCGCCAGCAGCGCCACCCTGTTCGCCGGCTATGGCAATGTTGCCACCGGTGCCGATGGCACCTATGCGCTGTCCGTCGGCGGCATCAATATCGTTACGCAAGGCAATGGCGTAGCTGCGGGCGCCGGCATCACTGGCGCCTCGCTCGACACCACCCTGGCCGGCCCCAACGCCATCTCGAATGCGCTGGCCGATGCCAATATCACCGTCACCGGCAAGGCGGCCGACGGCACCTTGCAATTTACGCGCGCCGACGGCACGAACATCCAGATCGAGGAAGTGGTGACGGGCGACGTCAAGGGCGGCATCGGCCATGCGTCCACGGCCACCAACACGGGCTTCAACGTCACCGTCGCCAGTTCCATCACGCTCAGTTCGACCAACGGCAGCCCCATCACGGTTGCCGGCAGCAATCCGGCCGCCGCCGGACTGACGGCCGGCACGGGCGGCGCCTATATCGGTAGCGGCTTTACCCAGGATGCGACGCAGGCGACCGGCACGGTGGTCATCGATTCCACGAACAACTCGCTGCAAGGCATCCGCGACGCCATCAACAATGCGGGTCTGGGCGTGACCGCCAGCATCGTTTCCGATGGTTCGGACAAGCCCCACCATCTGGTGCTGAGCTCGGCAAAGTCGGGCGCCAATTCAAGCATGAAGATTTCACTCAGCGGCAGCGATGGCCAGCCAGCCGACAGCGCGCTGAGCGACTTGCTGTCGTACGACGCGTCGGGCACGCAAAACCTGAAACAGAACAGCGCCGCGCAGAACACCATGCTCAGCGTCAATGGCATTCCCATCACGAACACTTCGAACAGCATCGACAGCGCCATCGAAGGCGTCACCTTGAACGTGCTGAAGGTGGGCAGCAGCTCCTTGTCCGTTTCCAAGGATACGTCGACGGTGAAGACCAGCGTCACCGCCTTTGTCAAGGCTTACAACGACTTGAACGCGTCGATCGCCAAGATGACGTCCTACAATGCGGAAACCAAGCAGGCCGGCGTCATGCTGGGCGATTCGACCACGCAATCGATCCAGTCCCAGCTGCGCAAGCAGCTGAGCACCTCGATCAGTGGCTTGGCCGGCAACCTGAAGACCCTGGACCAGGTCGGCATTACCTTCCAGAAAGACGGCAGCCTGGTGCTGGACTCGGCCGTGCTGGACAAGGCCATCAGCGCCAACTTCTCGGACGTGGCCGGCCTCTTCTCCGCGCTGGGGAAAACCACGGACAGCAACGTCAGCTTCACCAGTTCGACGGCCGCCACCAAGCCTGGCACGTACGCGCTGAACATCACCAACATGGCCAGCCAGGGCACTCTGAAGGGCGCCCTGACCTTGCCAGCATCGACGACGATCGCCAGCGACACCACCTGGAGCGTCACCCTGAACGACACGGACCCTGCGGCGGCCAAGAATACGGCCACCGTGACCATTCCTGCCGGTAACTATACGCCCGCCCAGCTGGCCGGCATGATCCAGTCGTCGATCAACGGGGTGAAGACCTTCAGTGAAAACGGCGGATCGGTGACGGCTTCGATCGATGGCAGCGGCCGCCTGGTGGTAGCGTCGGCCCGGTATGGTTCCGTCTCCAACCTGGCCGTGGCCAGCGTGACCGGTACGGGCGTCGAGTCGCTGATCGGCGCCGGCATCACCCCCACCAAGGGCACGGACGTGGCCGGCACCATCGGCGGCCAGCCCGTCATCGGTTCGGGCCAGACCCTGACAGGCGCGCCCGGTTCGCCGGCCGACGGCCTGAAGGTCGAAGTGACGGGCGGTGGCCTGGGCGACCGGGGCACGGTGAGCTTTTCGCAAGGCTATGCCTACCAGCTGAACAACATGGCCGCCTCCTTCCTTGGCACGGACGGCCTCATCACGGGCCGCACCGCGGGCATCAATAACAGCATCAAGGATGTGGCCGACCAGCGCCAGCGCTTTGCCGACAAGCTCAATACCATCGAGGCGCGCTACCGCGCCCAGTATTCGCGCCTGGACGTGACGCTGAGCAAATTGACGTCCACGCAAACTTATTTGACCCAGCAGCTGGCCTCCATCGCCGCCAACCGCTAAGCCCAACCATCAGGAGAACATATGTTTGGAACCCAACAACGCGGCGTCAACGCCTATGCCAAGGTCGGCCTGGAGACGGGCATCGTTTCGGCCTCGCCGCATAAGCTGATCGTGATGCTGTACGACGGCGCCCTGGTGGCTGTGCTCAGCGCGCAGATGCACATGAAATCGGGCAATGTGCCGGAAAAAGGCAAGTCCATCTCGAAAGCCATCCAGATCATCGACAATGGCTTGCGCGCCAGCCTGGACAAGGAAGCGGGCGGCCAGATCGCCGAAGGCCTCGACGCCCTGTATGAATACATGAGCGCGCGCCTGCTGACGGCCAATCTGAACAACGATGTTACCCTGCTGGAAGAAGTACAGCGCCTGCTGACCGACCTGCGCGAAACCTGGAACGCCATCGGCGCCACCCCCGCCGCCATTCCCGGTGCCGATTTGAAACGTATGCCCAGCCTTGCGAGCGCCTGACCCATGATGACGAATCAAGAAGTCCTGACCACCTACGAAGCCATGCAGACCCTGACGGGCCAGATGGTAACCGCCGCCACCAACGCCGACTGGGACGAGCTCGAAGCGCTGGAACAGCGCATCAGCGCGCATGTGGCCACGCTGAAGGCGAATGAAGAAAAAGTCGTGCTGGAAAGTGCTGGCCGCCAGCGCAAGGTTGCCCTGATCAAGCAGATCCTGGAAGACGACCGCAAGATCCGTGACCTGACCATGCCATGGATGGCGCAATTGTCCAAGCTGATCAACAGCACCGGCACTGAACGGCGCCTGGCCAACGCCTACGGCGCGTAAGCGCACACGGGGGCGCCATGTTGCCGAAGATGGATGCGATCGGCATGACGCCCTTGACCCCGGTCAAGGCCACGCGGGCGGCCGATGCCGTCGCCGACCCGCGCCAGGCCGAGTTCCAGCGCTCGCTGCAGGGACTCATCGGCAAATCCATGCAGGGACAAGTACTGGCCCGCATGGGCGACGGCAGCTTCCTCGTGCGCGTGGCCGGCACCCCCGCCCGCATGCAGCTGCCCGCCGGCGCCCAGCCGGGTACGGAAATCCCCCTGACCTTGATCGGCATCAATCCCCGCCCCTCTTTTCAGATCGGCAATAACCGCGACCAGCCCGCCAGCGCCCTGCTGACGTATGCGGACGCGGACGCAGAACCGGACGCGGCCGAAACGCGTGGTCCCCAGGCCGGCGCCGCCCAGGCGGGCACGCGCGCCAGCAGCACGGCCGCCACCCTGCTCAGCCGTGCCCCCCTGACGCCAGCCAATCTGCTGCCCGCTCTCGCAGGCGACTCGCCTGCGCCCGAGCTGAGCACCACCGCGCGCGCCATCAGCAGCGTGCTCAGCCAGGCCGAAAGCGTGCCCGGCGCGCCCCTGTCGCTGGTCGGCAAGACGCCGCTGATGGCCACGCCGGGGGCCGCCCCGGCCCAGGTAGCCCAGAACCTGCGCGATGCGGTCGGCAGCAGCGGCCTGTTCTATGAATCGCATGTGGCCGAATGGGCCGAAGGCAAGCGGCCGCTGGCGTCGCTGCTGCTGGAGCCGCAAATGCAGAAGGCGGCACAGGGCGACATGGCCAGAACGGGTACCGACCTGGCCTCGGCGCAACTGATCAATTTACAGCTGCATACGCACGAACAGGCGCGCGTGCAGTGGCAGGGCGAAGCCTGGCCCGGCCAGAAGATGCAGTGGGATATCAGCAAGGATGCGCCGGAAGGACAGCAGCACGATGGCCGCGATGGCGACGAGGAAGCGACGGCCTGGCGCAGCAATGTGCGCTTCCAGTTTCCCCTGCTGGGCGATCTGGCCGCGCACGTGGTCTTGCAGGGCGGCCGCGTGGCCATCCAGCTGCAGGCGGGCAGCGAAGGCAGCGCCGACACCTTGCGCCAGCATGCGGCGCGGCTGGAAGCGTCGCTCGACGCGGCGGGATGGCCACTATCGTCGCTGACGATCGCCGGCAAGCCGGACGCTGCCGAGCCAGCGGAAGCAGATGATGCTTGACGACACCAGGCGCAAGGTGCCGCAGACGGCCGTCGCGCTGGCCTACCAGAGCGGCACGCCGGCGCCCAAGGTGGTGGCCAAGGGCAGCGGCCTGATCGCGGACCAGATCATCAGCACGGCGCGCGAACACGGCGTCTTCGTGCATGAATCGAAGGAATTGGTGGCGCTGTTGATGGATGTCGACCTGGACCGCCAGATTCCGCCCGGCCTGTATCGGGCGATTGCGGAACTGCTGGCCTGGTTATATCATATTGAATCTGCGAATGGCGGGCCGATCCCGCCGCCGCCCGACACCAGCGTCAACCTCACCGATACATAGACAGGCATCAATGCAAGCACATATTATGGATTCCGGCCTCGAAAACTGGCATGATTTTGAAGTGGAATCGCGGCGGGAAATCATCGCCTTGCTGCGCAGCATCAGCGAAAAGAACCAGCTGATCCGCATGCTGATCCACGGTGAATCCGATGTGTGCGTCACCTCCATCCTGGAAGTCGATGCCGAACGCGATACCGTCATCCTCGACCGTTCCGTGAACGCCGACCAGAACCGGCGCATGGTGGCCGCCACAGGCATCTCGTTTGAAACCTCGCTCGACAAGATCCGCATCCTGTTTGCCAGCGCCCTGGTGGAAGAGTGCAATTATGGCGGCACGCCCGCCTTGAAAATTGCTATTCCAGAAACACTGATCCGCTTGCAGCGGCGCGAGTATTACCGCATGACGACGCCCGTGAGCAATCCCGTGCGCGTGGCAATTCCCCTGCCGCCCTCGCTGGGCGGCGCCGACACCCTGTTCCCGCTGGCCGACATCAGCTGCGGCGGCATCGCCATCCTCGACAATAAACTGATGCTGGGCGAAACCATCGGCAGGGACTATCCCGGTTGCCGCATCGATTTGCCCGATGTCGGCATCGTCACCGCGACTTTACAAATTCGCAATTCGCTGGACATGACCCTGCTGAACAACAAGCTGAACCGCCGCCTCGGCTGCCAGTTCGTCGACCTGCCGCGCAGCATGCTCGCGCACGTGCAGCGCTATATCACGCGTCTCGAACGAGAACGGAATGCGCGCATGGCTGGGCTGGGCTAAGCGTCAGTTGACCCAGAACGCAAGGGCTGGGGTCGGACCCTGAGGGTCCGACCCCAGTCTTCGTTTTGGGTCATCAACAGTTAAACCTGCATGTTCATGATCTCATGATATGCAGAAACTAACTTATTGCGCACCTGCACCGTCGCCTGGAATTCGATGCTCGACTTTTGCATCGACACCATCACGTCCGACAGGCTGACCTTTTCATCGCCCATGGTAAAGCGCTGGCCCAGCGCCGACGAGGCCTTTTGCGCGCCGCTCACGGAGTCCAGCGCGCTCTTGAAGGCATCGGCAAAATTCACCTTCGCTGCCGGCATCTCGGTCTGGATCGCCGGTATTTTCGCCTCCGGCCGCGTGGCCGCCGACTTCAGTTGCGCGATCATCGCCTCGATCCTGCTGCTATCGATACCGCCTGTTTTCACTTTGCCTCCCGATTCTGGTCTGCTGCATAACTGTTCCTTGCCTGTTGCACCCAGAGAACAAAACCCTGGCTTGCCTGGCAACGACGGGTACAATAACTTCCGTCACATGTTGCCAGGGTTCCACAATACCAGCGCCAACGCCAGCCGCTCGGCCGAGCAGGCGGCAAAAGCGCCTTCTATTTGGACGATTGAAGCGCGTGACAGTGGCGGATAATTCTGCATATCGCCCCCTCCTCCCGAGGAAGCGGCCCCACGCAGCACCGAATACCCGTCAAACCACACGCCCTGGAAGGCAATCATGGCTGTAGCCGAAGAAATCGATGTAAACCGCATACCGCCTGAACCGGCGCCTGCCCGCTCGCCCGTGGAATCCGTGCAAGCCTTCGCCAAGACGCCGATGGGCAAGAATTTCCTGCGCGGCCTGGGCGTGGCGGCACTGATCGCCATCGGCGTGGCCCTGTACATGTGGAACCAGCCGCCCGAATACAAAGTCCTGTTCTCCAACTACACGGACCGCGACGGCGGCGCCATCACCGCATCGCTGGACCAGCTGGGCATCAAGCACAAGTTTTCCGAAGGCGGCGGCGCCATTCTTGTGCCATCCGAACAAGTCCACGATGCGCGCCTGAAACTGGCCGCGCAAGGCTTGCCGAAAGGCGGCAACGTGGGCTTCGAGCTGATGGAGAACCAGAAGCTGGGCGTGTCGCAGTTCCTGGAACAGGTCAATTTCCAGCGCGCGCTGGAAGGCGAACTGGCGAAATCGATCGAATCGGTGTCCGCCGTCGATACGGCGCGCGTCCACCTGGCCCTGCCGAAACCGTCCGTCTTCGTGCGCGAACAGCAAAAACCGACGGCTTCCGTGCTGCTGAACCTGCACCCGGGCCGCGGCCTCGACCAGTTGCAGGTGAGCGCCATCGTGCACCTGGTGGCATCCAGCGTGCCGGAATTGCTGCCAATCAATGTCACCGTGGTCGACCAGGCCGGCACCCTGCTGTCGAACCAGGAAAAGGACAAGGACCGCGCCAACGGCATCAAGAGCCTGGACCCGAACCAATTAAAGTACGTGCAGCAGTTGCAGCAAAGCGTGATCAAGCAAGTCGAATCGATCCTGCTGCCCATCGTCGGCGAAGGCAATGTGCGCGCCGAAGCGACGGCCGACGTGGATTTCTCGCAAAGCGAGCAGGCGGCCGAAACCTACAAGCCGAATTCGCCGCCGGAAGCATCCACCATCCGCAGCCAGCAGACGAGCGAATCGACGGGCGCCGGCAATGCCAACCCGTCCGGCGTGCCGGGCGCGCTGTCGAACCAGCCGCCAGGCGTGGCAACGGCGCCGCTGACGGCCGAGGCGCCTGGCGCCCCGGGTGGCGCGCCGACGGCGCCGACACAGAAGGAATCGACGACGAATTACGAAGTTGACAAGACCGTGCGCTACGAACAGAAATCCATGGGCGGCCTGCGCCGCCTGTCGGTCGCCGTCGTCGTCAATTACCGCCGCACTTTCGACAAGGATGGCAAGGTCACGGTCAAGCCGATTTCCCCTGCCGAAATGGTCCAGATCAATAATCTGGTGAAGGAAGCGATGGGCTACAACAAGGAACGCGGCGACAGTTTCAGCGTGGCCAACTCGCCCTTCGACGGCATCGACCGCGCGCCGGAAGGCAAGCTGGAGTGGTGGCGCGACCCGGCCAACTTGCCGCTGGCCAAGGAACTGGCGAAATTCCTCATCACCGCCCTGATCCTGCTGTACATCTTCATCAAGATCGTGCGTCCGATGCTGCGCCCCGTGATGCGCAAGATCGACGATTTCGGCGCGCCGCCGCCCGTCATCGAGCCGGAACTGGCCAAGGACGGCGAAGAAAACGAAGTCCTGCTCAGCGAAGCGGAGCTGGAAGAACTGGAAGAAGATACGGCCCGCGGTTATCGCGAAAACCTGGCGATGGCCAGGAAACTGGCGCAGGAAGACCCGCGCGTGGTGGCCAACGTAATCAAAGCATGGATAGGCAATAATGACTGAGACAACGGGACTGCAAAAAGCATCGATCCTGATGCTGGCACTGGGCGAAAGCGAAGCGGCCGAGGTCATGAAATTCCTCGGCCCGCGCGAAGTGCTGAAACTGGGCGCCGCCATGGCCACCATGAAGGGCATCGCGCACGAGCAGGTGGTCGAGGTGCTCGACGACTTCCGCGCGCAGACGGAACTCAATTCCACCGTCGGCCTCGATTCGGACGAATACATCCGCCAAGTCCTCACCAAGGCGCTGGGCGACGACAAGGCGTCCGTGCTGCTGTCGCGCATCCTGGGCGGCAAGGATGCGTCCGGCATCGAATCGCTGAAGTGGATGGATTCGCAATCCGTGTCCGAGCTGATCCGCAACGAACACCCGCAGATCATCGCCACCATTCTCGTCCACCTGGAACGCGACCAGGCTTGCGAAATCCTCGGCCACTTCACGGACCGTCTGCGCAACGACGTGGTCTTGCGCATCGCCACCCTGGACGGCGTACAGCCGGCCGCCTTGCGCGAACTCAACGACGTGCTGACGAAACTGTTGTCCGGTAACGAAAACATCAAGAAATCGTCGCTGGGCGGCGTGCGCGCGGCGGCCGAGATCCTGAACTTCATGAGCGGCGAGCAGGAAGGCTCCGTCATGGACAATATCAAGAACTACGACAACGACATGGCGCAAAAGATCATGGACGAAATGTTCGTGTTCGACAACGTGATCGATATCGACGACCGCGGCATCCAGCTGCTGTTGCGCGAAGTGCAGTCGGAAATGCTGATCATCGCCCTGAAAGGCGCCTCGCAAGAGCTGCGCGACAAGATCTTCAAGAACATGTCGCAGCGCGCCGGCGAGATGATGCGCGAAGACCTGGAGTCGAAAGGCCCCGTGCGCCTGTCGGAAGTGGAATCGCAGCAGAAACAGATCCTGCAGATCGTGCGCCGCCTGGCGGACGAGGGGCAGATTGTCTTAGGCGGAAAAGGCGAGGATTCGTTTGTCTAATTTGATTCCCAAAGAGCAGCAAACCGCCTACCAGCGCTGGGAAATGACCTCGTTTGGCGACGAGCGTCCCAGCGTGGTGGCGGCGCGCAAGCTGCTCGAACCGGACCCCGAGCCCGAGTTCGACCCATTTGCCGAGCTGCACGAGGAAGAACCGGCTCCGCCGCTCGAATATCCGACGCAGGAAGAACTCGACGCCATCCGCGAGGAGGCGCGCGCCACGGCCTTCGACGAAGGCCGCGCGGCCGGCTATGCGGAAGGCCATGCGGCCGGACATGCCGATGGCCACGCGCAATCGTATGCGGAAGGCAAGGCGGCTTCCGCCATCGAGCTGGCGCATCTGCAAACCATCGCCGTCGACTTCGGCACGGCCGTGCACCAGGCCGACGAACTGATCGCCAATGACGTGATGGAACTGGCCCTGCAGCTGGCCAAGGGCATGCTGAAGACGGCCTTGCCCGTGCGTCCCGAACTGATGCTGCCCGTGGTGCGCGAAGCCATCGAATACTTGCCTGTACTACAACAACCTGCCTTGCTGATGCTCAACCCGGAAGACGCGCAAGTCGTGCGCGACGGCATCGGAGACGAGCTCGACAAGGGTGGCTGGCGTGTCATCGAAGACCCCAGCGTGGAACGCGGCGGTTGCAAGATCGACACGGCCAGCAACCAGATCGACGCGCAGACGTCCACCCGCTGGCACCGCCTGACGCATGCGCTGGGCAAAGACCTGGACTGGCTGGCGCCGTGAGCGAGCCCGTCAAAGGCCCCACAGCCCATGCGGCGCGCTGGCGCGCCTACCTGAGCGACTGTTCGGCCGTGGTCGGTTTTGTCGAACCGATGCAGATTTCAGGCCGGGTGACGCGCGTGGCCGGCCTGGTGATGGAAGCCGTGGGCCTGCGCCTGGCCGTCGGCGCCGCCTGCACCGTGCCGCTGCCGAATGGCGGCCGGGTCGAGGCGGAAGTGGTGGGGTTTGAAGGCGAACGCCTGTTCTTGATGCCGCAAAGCGACGTCGAAGGCATCGTGCCCGGCACGCGCGTGTTTTCCGTCGAACCGGCCATTCCCCGCCCCGGCAGCGTGGCGCACCCGCGCCGCCGCCCCAGCGACCGCGCGCGCCACCTGCCCGTGGGTCCGCAACTGCTGGGCCGCGTGCTCGATGGCGCGGGCCGTCCGCTCGACCAGCTGGGCCCGCTGCACACGACCGACAGCGCCCCCATCAACGTGCGCCCCGCCAATCCCCTGGGCCGCGCGCCCATCGTCGACACGCTCGACGTGGGCGTGCGCTCGATCAATGCCATGCTGACCGTGGGCCGCGGCCAGCGCATGGGCCTGTTTGCCGGTTCCGGCGTGGGTAAAAGCGTGCTGCTGGGCATGATGGCCCGCTACACGGAAGCGGACGTGATCGTCGTCGGCCTGATCGGCGAACGGGGACGCGAAGTCAAGGAATTCATCGAGCAGATTCTCGGCGCCGAAGGCCTGGCCCGCTCCGTCGTCGTGGCCGCGCCGGCCGACACGCCGCCGCTGATGCGCCTGCAAGGGGCCGCATATGCGACGGCGATTGCCGAACACTTCCGCGATCAGGGGCAAAACGTGCTGCTGATCATGGATTCGCTGACCCGCTACGCCATGGCGCAGCGCGAAATCGCCCTGGCCATCGGCGAGCCGCCTGCCACCAAGGGCTATCCGCCGTCCGTCTTCGCCAAGCTGCCCGTGCTGGTGGAGCGGGCCGGCAATGGCGAGGAAGGCGGCGGCTCGATCACGGCCTTCTACACCGTGCTGACCGAGGGCGACGACCAGCAGGACCCGATCGCCGACTCGGCGCGCGCGATTCTCGATGGCCACATCGTGCTGAACCGCCGCCTGGCCGAAGCGGGACACTATCCGGCCATCGACATCGAGCAATCGATTTCGCGTGCGGCCCATTCGATCACCACGCACGAGCACCAGCAGCAGGCGCGCAAGCTGAAACAGCTGTATTCGCGCTATGAACGCAGCCGCGACCTGATCAGCGTGGGTGCCTACAGCGCCGGCACCGATCCCGTGCTGGACCAGGCCATCGCCCTGCATGAAAAGATTGAAGCGTTTTTACAACAGCAAATCACGGAGCGGGTCAGCATGGACGAGAGCTTGGGGCAACTTACCGCTCTATTCGAGTGATTAGGGCTTGCATAGCGGGAATATAATCAGTCATGGCTTCTCCTTCCCAACTTGCAACCCTGATCGACCTTGCCCAGCGCGAAACGGACGACTGTGCCAAGCGCCTGGGCGCGGCCCTGAAAGCGCTCGACGATTGCCGCGAAAAGCTCGACATGCTGTCCGGCTACCGCGACGACTATGCCAAGCGCTTCGAGGCCAGCATGAGCAGCGGGATCACGCCCATGGCTTACCGTAACTTCCAGGCCTTCATGGTCAAGCTCGACAGCGCCATCCTGGGCCAGCAGCAAGTAGTCGAGCATGCACAGGCGCGCAGCGACAATGAAAAGATGCGCTGGCAGCTGGCCGAACGCAAGCGCATGTCGTACACCACCCTGAACAACCGGGCGCAGGAACAGGCGCTGAAGCTGGAAAACAAGCGCGACCAGAAAGCAATGGATGAGCACGCGGCGCGACAAGCCTATTACAAACGCTAAGCAACACTGAGGCAGCATCATGCAAACCCAGCCAACCCCGATTTCCCAGATAGTCTCGCCGAACGCCACGCCGGGCGCCGCCAACCGCAGCCAGCCGTCCGCCAGCGGCACGGCGGGCGACTTCCAGCGCACCCTGAACCGCCAGATCGAGCAGCGCCAGGCCAGCCGCAATATGGCGCAAGCGCAAGTACAAGCACCTGCGCCGACGGCCCGCCCTGCTGCCACGCCAGCACCCGCCCAATCGCCAGCGACCGAAGCGAAGCCGGCGCAGGCAGACACGGAACAGGCGGCCAGCAGCGAACAGCCGCCCGTGCAATCGAGCGAGGCGGCGACACCCGACAGCGCCACGGCCGAGGCCAGCGTGCCCGCCGCCCCCGCCGCAACAGTCACGCCGCCAGCCGATCCGGCCGCCGAGATGCTGGCCCTGGTGGGCAGCATCCAGCTGGCCATCCAGCCGCCAGCGGCCAAGGCCGTGCCGGAACTGCCGGCCCGCGCCAGCGTCAAGGCCGAGGGCAAGAACCTGGCAACAGGGCCCTTGCTGGCAGCCGGCCAGGGCAGCGGCAAGGCCGCCGCCACCGTCATCGCGCAAGCCGACAGCGGCGACTTTGCCGACAGCCTGCTCCAGGCCCAGGGCAAGACAGCCGCCGCGCCAGGCGCCAGCGTGCCGGCCGGCAAGGCCGAACCTGGCAAGCTGGCCATCGACGCGCAACTGGCAGCCACCGCCAAGGCTGGCGCCGCCATGGCCGAGCCGATCATCAAGGAAACACCTGCCGACCTGAGCCGCCTGGCGGCCCAGTTGCAGCCGGGCGCGCTGCAGCAGGCCGCGGCCGCTGTGGCCGTGCCGAGCGACAAGCTGGCGGGCCGGGTCGGCACGCCGGCCTGGGACCAGCAACTGGGACAGAAAGTCGTGTGGATGGCGGCCGGCGGCGACCAGAGCGCCACGCTGACCCTGAATCCGCCCGACCTGGGACCCGTGCAAGTGGTACTGACGGTCACCAATGACCAGGCCGATGCCGCCTTCATGTCGGCCCAGCCGGAAGTGCGCCAGGCGCTCGAAGCGGCCATGCCGCGCCTGCGCGAAATGATGAGCGAAGCGGGCATCGCCTTTGGCAGCGCCACGGTCTCGGCCGGCACGCCGGAACAGCAGGACCAGGGTAACCGGGAAGCATCTGGCGGACGCCGCGGCAATGGCCAGGGTGGCGGCGTCTCCGGTGGCGAGATCGCCATCGCGCCGGCCACCGGCACACGCAGCCGGCCCAGCCTGAGTGCCGTGGATACCTTTGCCTGAGGATAATTCGTCGTCCTCGGGCCACAGGCGTGCCCCACAGCGTAACTTTTCGTCTAAAAACAGCGAGTTGAGGGCGCTTCCGCCCTCTTTTCACTGCATCCTTCTGCGCAGAATTTGCCGATAATGACATAATGGCGTCGTGATCCACTTCCATGCACTCGAGTACCATTGAAAGCAAATCCAAAAATGAAAGCAGATCCGAAAGCAGATGCAGGCCTGGCTCCCGCCGGCGCCTCGAAAAAGAAGCTTCTGATCATCGTGCTGGCCTCGGTGCTGGTGGCTGGCGGTATCGGTGGCGGTGCCGCCTGGTACTTCCTGCATGGCAAGGCCGATAAAGAAGAATCGGCGCCCAGCAAGAAAAAACATGCCGCGTCCAAGGCAGGTCCGCCCGTCTTCGTGCCCGTCGATGCCTTCACCGTCAACTTGCAGCCGGAAAATGGCGAACAATACCTGCAGATCGCGTTTACCCTGCAGGTGAGCAGTCCGGAAGAGATGGATTCCATCAAGCTAAACATGCCGAAGGTGCGCAGCCGCCTGCTGCTACTGCTGTCCGGCAAGAAGGCATCCGAACTCAATACCGTGGAAGGCAAGCAGCAGTTGGCGGCCGAAATCATCAATCAGGTGAACCAGCCGTTCGAGGACAAAGGGCCGGAGCAGGACGTGACGGACGTATTATTTACCGCATTCATCATTCAATAAGCAGCCATGGCCGATAATTTCCTCTCCCAGGAAGAAGTCGATGCCCTTCTGAAGGGCGTCAACGGAGACCAGGACGACGCGCAGGCGCCGGAAGATGTCACGGGAGTTCGTACCTACAACCTGGCAACCCAGGAGCGCATCGTGCGCGGCCGGATGCCAACGTTGGAAATTATCAACGAGCGTTTCGCCCGGCTGCTGCGCGTGGGCCTGTTCAACTTCCTGCGCCGCAGCGCCGAAGTGTCGGTCGGTTCCGTGCGCGTCTCGAAATACAGTGAGTTCATCCGTAATCTGGTAGTGCCGACCAATCTGAATTTGGTGCACATGAAGCCGCTGCGCGGCACGGCCCTGATGGTCTTCGATCCGGGCCTGGTCTTCCTGCTGGTCGACAACCTGTTCGGCGGCGACGGACGTTTCCATACGCGCGTCGAAGGGCGCGACTTTACGCAGACGGAGCAGCGCATCATCCTGCGCATCCTCGACATCGTCTTCGAAGCCTATACCAAGTCGTGGGAGCCGGTCTTCCCCGTCGAGTTCGAATATATCCGTTCAGAAATGAACACGCAGTTCGCCAACATCGCCACGCCGAACGAGGTGGTGGTGGCGTCCACGTTTACGGTGGAATTGGGCTCCGTTTCCGGACAAATCCACTTCTGCATGCCGTATTCGATGATCGAGCCGATCCGCGATTCGCTGACCTCGAGCCTGCAGGGCGAGGCGCTGGAGGTGGACAAGCGCTGGATCCGCCTGATGACGCAGCAGATCCAGATCGCCGAAGTCGAGCTGGTGGCCTCGCTGGGCACGGCGCGCGTGTCGTTCGATGAAATCCTGAACATGAAGGTGGGCGACATCATCCCCCTGAATATTCCCGAACTGATCGCCGCCACCGTCGACGGCGTGCCCGTGATGGATTGCACCTACGGCGTGTTGAACGGACAATATGCATTGAAGGTGGAGAAACTCCTCGCCAATGCCGATAACATGAATAACCACTAAATAAAATACCCGGGCCGCTGCGGTCCGTATCAGTACAACAGGAGAAACACATGTCTGACAACCAAGACGACCAAAGCGCGGAAGACGATTGGGGCGCGGCCATTGCCGAGCAGGCCAAGGCGGAAGCCGAAGCGCTGCAGAACCAGGCCGCCAATACGGCCAGCGCGGCCAGCGCCGCCGTGTTCAAGGACTTTTCCAAGCAGGCATCAAAGTCGGAAACGCACAACGATATCGATTTCATCCTCGATATCCCCGTGCAACTGACGGTCGAACTGGGCCGTACCAAGATCGCCATCAAGAACCTGCTGCAGCTGGCACAGGGTTCCGTGGTCGAGCTCGACGGCCTGGCCGGCGAACCGATGGACGTGCTGGTGAACGGCTGCCTGATCGCCCAGGGCGAAGTGGTGGTGGTGAATGACAAGTTCGGCATCCGCCTGACCGACATCATCACGCCTTCCGAACGTATCCGAAAACTCAATAAATGAAGCCTGGCCTGTTGATTTCCACCGTGCTGCCGCTCCTGGCGGCATGCAGCATTGCCCAAGCTGAACCGGCAGCGGCCTCGGCACCTGCGGCCAGCACCGCCAGCGCTTCCGTGGCGGTGGCAAGCGAGACGCCGCCAGCCGCGACGGTGCCAGCCGCCGCAGCGGTGCCGGCCTCCGCGCCTGCCGCCGTCCTGCCCGCCATGCCGCCCGGCGCGCCGATGACGATGGCGCCGACCAGCTCGGCCGGCAGCCTGCTGCAAACCATCCTGGCGCTGATGTTCGTGCTGGCCCTCCTGATCGGTCTGGCCTGGTTCATGAAGCGCTATGGCCCCAAGGTCATGGGCGGCAACAACAAGATGCGCGTCGTCAGTTCGCTCAACCTGGGCGGACGCGAACGCATCGTCCTCGTCGAAGTGGCCGACCAGTGGATCGTCGTCGGCGCCTCGCCCGGCAGGATCAACGCGCTGGCCACCATGCCGCGCCAGGAAGGCGATCTGCCGCAACTGGCCACGGCGCAAAACGGCCCCGCGGCCGCCAATTTTTCCGAGTGGCTGAAACAGACCATCGAAAAACGCAATGGGAAATAAGCAGCAGATGGCGTGGTCCACCTTGAAGACTCCCCTGACCTGGCTGCTGGCGGCAGCCGCCCTGGCCTTGCCGCTATGGGCCATGGCCCAGCCGGGCATCCCGGCCTTCAACAGCACGCCGGCGCCGGGCGGCGGCCAGAATTACTCGCTGCCGGTGCAGACGCTCATCCTGATGACGTCGCTCACCTTCCTGCCCGCAGCCTTGCTGATGATGACCTGCTTTACGCGCATCATCATCGTGCTGTCCCTGCTGCGCCAGGCCATCGGCACGCAATCGGCGCCGCCGAACCAGGTGCTGGTGGGCCTGGCCCTGTTTTTGACCCTGTTCGTCATGGGTCCCGTGTTCGACAAGATTTATACAGATGCGTACCAGCCCTATCAGGAAAACAAGATCACCATGCAGCAGGCGATGGACAAGGGCGTCGATCCCCTGAAAACCTTCATGCTCAAGCAGACGCGCCAGGCCGACCTGGCCCTGTTCGCCAAGATGTCGCGCTCGCCGGCCCTGCAAGGTCCGGAAGACGTGCCGCTGCGCATCCTCGTGCCGGCCTTCGTCACCAGCGAACTGAAGACGGCGTTCCAGATCGGCTTTGCCATCTTCATCCCGTTCCTGATCATCGACATGGTGGTCGCCAGCGTGCTGATGTCGATGGGTATGATGATGATGTCGCCGGCCACGATCTCGTTGCCGTTCAAGCTGATGCTGTTCGTGCTGGTCGATGGCTGGCAGTTGCTGCTGGGCTCGCTGTCACAGAGTTTTTACTAGGGGAAATACGATGACACCCGAAAGCGTCATGACCCTGGGCCGCCATGCGATGGAAATCACCCTGATGGTGGCGGCGCCCATGCTGCTGGTCGCCCTCATCATCGGCTTGATCGTGAGTATCTTCCAGGCGGCCACGCAGATCAACGAGGCGACCCTGTCCTTCATCCCCAAGCTGGTCGGCATTTTCGTCGCCATCGTCGTGGCGGGCCCCTGGATGCTGTCCGTCATGCTCGACTACATGCGCCAGGTCTTCACGGGCATCCCGAACCTGGTGGGTTAGTGCAGCCATCGCTGATCCTCCTATGCTGACCCTGTCCAGCATCGAACTCAATACCTGGATCGCAGCACTGCTGTGGCCGCTTAGCCGCATCCTCGGCCTGATCGCGGCCGCTCCCCTGTTCGGCAACGCGGCCGTGCCCGCCACAGTGAAAGTGACCCTGGGCGCGCTGCTGGCCATGATCATCGCCCCCACCGTGCCGGCCTTGCCTGCCGTCAACCCGATGTCCTTGCCCGGCTTGCTGATCCTCACACAGGAGATGCTGGTGGGCCTGGCCATGGGCTTTTCCATCCGCATCGTGTTTTCTGCCATCGAAATGGCCGGCGAGATCAGCAGTCTCACCATGGGCCTGGGCTTCGCCTCGTTCTTCGATCCGCAAACCAAGGGCAGGTCTTCGGCTATCAGCCAGTTCCTCGTCATGCTGGCCACATTGATGTTTTTGACCGTCAACGGCCACCTGGTCTTGCTGGCGGCGCTGGCGGAAAGCTTTGTCAGCCTGCCGATTTCGTCGAGTCCCATCAGCGGCGGCGGTTTCCAGCAATTGGCGGCCTGGGGCGGGGAAATCTTCCGTTCCGGCCTGCAAATTTCGCTGCCCATCATCGCTGCCTTGCTGCTGACCAACGTGGCGCTGGGCATCTTGACACGGGCCGCGCCGCAGCTGAACATCTTTGGTATCGGCTTCCCCGTCACCCTGGGCGTGGGCTTGCTGGTGATCGGCATGGTCCTGCCCTACCTGGCCACGCCATTCCAGAACATGTTCCTGCGCGGCATAGAAACAGCGCGCCTGCTGCCGCGCGGCTTTGCCACGCGCGACCGGCCACCGCCGCCCGCGCCACCGAATCCCTTGCGCCCCGCAGCACCGGCAACGCCAGCACCATAAGAACAGGCATCAAGCCTGGTCTGTGCTCAACGCCACGCGCCAGCGCCGCAGGTCGACATTCAAACGCAACTGGTGATGCCTGACCAGGTAGCGCACGCCGACGAGGGCCGCCGCCAGGCCCGACAGGGCGGCTATGCCCAGCGCCCAGCGCGGGCCGAAGGTGTCGGCCACCCAGCCCACGATGGGCGCGCCCAGCGGCGTGCCGCCCGCCGAGATGGCCAGCAGTATCGCCATCACGCGGCCCCGCATGGCGGGCGCCGTCGACAGTTGCACGCTGCTGTTGACGCTGGTGGTAAAGGTTTGCGCGGCGATGCCGATGACCACCAGCATCATGCCGAACAGCCAGTAATTGGGCATCACGGCGGCCAGCGCGCAGGCCAGGCCGAACAGCGCAGCCGCCCCCAGCAGCAAGGCCAGCGTGGGCTGGCCGCGTCCCGCCGCCAGCAAGGCGCCGGCCACGGAGCCGCACGCCATCACGGAACTGAGCACGCCATACTGGCCGGCGCCCGCATGGAAGGCCGTCACCGACATGGTCGACAGGAAAATCGGGAAGTTCAGTCCGAAGGTGCCGATCAGGAACAGCATCAGCAAGATAGCCATCAGGTCCGGCCGCTGGCGCACATAGCGGAAACCCTCGCCCAGGCTGGCGCGCGTGGCCTTCAGGCGCGGCGCGCGGCGCAGCAATTCCACGCGCAGCAGCAACAGCGAACCGATCACGGCGGCAAACGAGACGGCGTTGATGATGAAGACCCAGCCGCTGCCAACGCTGCTGATGAGCAAGCCGGCGACCGCCGGGCCCAGCATGCGCGCCGCATTGAACGAGGTGGAATTGAGCGCCACGGCATTCGTCAAATCTTCTTCGCCGACGATTTCAGCAACAAAAGTCTGGCGCACGGGCGAATCGAAGGCCGTCACGCAGCCCAGCAGGAAAGCAAACACATACACGTGCCACAGTGCTACCTGTCCACTGATGCACAATATCCCGAGTCCCAGCGCCAGCAGTCCCATGGCCGCCTGCGTGCACAGCAGCAATTTCCTGCGGTCAAGCAAATCGGCCGCCATGCCAGTGAGCGGCAGCAACAGCAGTTGCGGGCCGAATTGCAAGGCCATGACGATGCCGACGGCGCTGGCATTGTGCTGCGTCAATTCGCTCAGCACCAGCCAATCCTGCGCCGTGCGCTGCATCCAGGTGCCGATATTCGACACGAGGGCACCACCGGCCCAGATACGGTAATTGGGAATGCGTAGCGAACGGAATGTGTTGTTCATCTGGGCGTGCGGGCTCCTTGCCGGGGTCGTGGTGAAAAATTCAGCGGATCACTCCGCCAAGCGTTTGAGTAATGCCACCGCCTTGTCCAGTTCGGTGACTTCGTCCGGCGTGAGCCGGGTTTCAATGGTGCGCGCCAGCCAGTCTTCGCGCGCGGCGCGGCTGGCCGCGATCCAGGCGCGGCAGCTGTCCGTCAGCGTCAAGATGGTTTGCCGGCCATCCAGCGGGTCGGGCGAGCCCGTCACCATCTGCGCCTCCGTCAACGCTTGCACGGTGGCGGCCATCGACTGGGGCCGCATGCCTTCGGCGCGCGCCAGGCTGCTGGCCGTGGCGGGACCGTCGCGTTCGAGGCGGCTGAGCACGGATGCCTGCGACATGCTGACATCGCCCAGGTGCGCCTCTTCGCGCAGGCGGCGGCGCAATTTGCCGACCAGGATGCGCAATTCGCCGGCCAGTTGCAGAACTAGTTCGTGGTCTTCTTGTGGGGTGCGCATACTAGCCGTGTGGTGGATCAACAGCCCCTACTATAACAGATAGACAGGTAGACTGCACAGTTTGACTGCATATCTTGTCAAGACGACCATCTTGCGGACGCAAAAAAGCCGGGGCGGGAGATGGCCTCCCTGCCCCGGCTTGCCGCTCATCCTGCGATGCCGGCCGCTTAGCTGATGTAGTTGAACAGCGACAAGCCCGAGATGGAAGTGAATGACTTCTGCGCCGCCTGCAGGGTGATCTGCTGCTGGCTGAACAGGGAAATCGCCTTCACCATGTCCAGATCCTGCAAGCCCGACAGGGTGCTCGCATATTGCAGGTCGAGGTCGTCGCCGGCGCTGTCGAGGGTATCGAGCTCCTTCAGGCGCGAACCGACTTCCGCGCGCACCGACAGCACGTTGTCGTAGGCCGTGTCGAGCAGATCGTGCGCCGCGTTCAGGCTGGCCGTCAGGCGCGCCTGCCCCGCGTCGCCCGTGGCCGGCTGGCCCAGTGCGCCGATCAGGTTGGTAATCGTGGTAAAGATCGATTCCTTGCTGCTGGGCTCCAGGGTGAACTTGTCCAGGTCGGCCGGCTTGCCCGCGATATTGACTTGCTGGCCGTCAAAGTTGATGGCGTCGCCCGACTTGTAGGCCACCGGCACGGCGGGATTCGGGATGGTCTGGCCCAGGGTCACGTCCGTCACGGTATAGGTCGTCTTGGCATCCGTGCCCGTGCCCGTCACCTGGAAGTCGATCGTGTACTTGTGCCCCGTCAACTTGGTGGGATCGGTGACGGTGCCGCCGGAAATGATGCCGGCGCCACCGCGCGTGAAGTTGCCCGGATCGGCCGCCGTGGTGAACTTGCCATTGCCCGTCAAATTGTTCTCGAATACGGTCGCACCCGAGTCGCTGGTGGCCAGGTAGCGCGCCGAGCCCACTTGCAGTTCGCGCTGGCCCTGGTCGCCCACATAGGTGGCGCCGCCCGGCGTCTGGCTGAACGGCTGGGTGGTCGACTTGTAGCCGGAAAACAGGTAGCCGCCCGCGTTGTCGGACGTGTTGGCGATGCCCATCAGGTCGGTCAAGCGGCCTTTCAGCTCCGTGGCCAGACTCTGGCGGTCGATATCCTTCAATGCCGGATTACCAGCTTTCAGCACCAGTTGCTGCACATCGGCGATCAGCGAGGTGGTGCTGGCCAGCGCCAGCTCTTCCTGCGACAGGAAATTCTTGGCGTTCGAGCGGTTCGTCACGAATTGCGTGTTGATCGTTTGCGACTGCGTCACTTCCAGCGCGCGCGCCGAGGCGATCGGATCGTCGGCCGGCGTCAGGTTGCGGCGATTCGCCGACAGCTGCATCTGGGTGCGGTTCAACGCGCCCTGCAGATTGTTCAGCTGCGTGCTGCCCGCGTCATAGATCATTTTGGTACTGATGCGCATGATGCTGCCCTTCCTGATGGCGGCGGACGCCAGGCGCCGCCGCTTGAATAATTAACGTCCGAGGCCGATGACCACGTCGAACAGGGTACTGGCGATCTGCATGACCTTGCCGCAAGCCTGGTAGGCTTGCTGGTAGCGCAGCAGGTTGGCCGCCTCTTCATCGAGATTGACGCCGGAAACGGCCTGCTGCTGCGTGCTGGTTTGTTGCAACAACGCAAGACTTGCCAGGCCGCTGACTTGTACTTCGCGCGTCTTGTTGCCGACATAGCTGACAGTTTCCGCGTACGAACCCTGGAACGTGGCCTTGCCGCCATCGAGAATGTTCTTCGTCTGCAAGCCCGCCAGCAAGGAGGCATTGCGGTTGTCGCCCACGCCGCCCGAGTTCGGCGCGATGGTGAATTTATCGCCTTGCGCAGGCGCGCCCGTCATGTTGACGTTGATGCCGCCAAAGCTGAAGCTGTCGCCTTCCGTGTACGGGATGTTCGCCGTGCCGGCCGGATACGTGGTGGTGGCGCCGTTCAAGCCTTTCACCGTCACGGCCTGGCCCGCCGGGAAACCCGACAGCGAAGTGGTCGCCTTGTCATACGTCAAGGTGACGGTACCCGTCAAGGCGTTGCCCGGCGTTAGATACGCCTTGTCCACGCTACCTGCGCCGAGCTTGCCGCTACCCGTGTTGCTGACGGGCGCGCCCGTGGCGATCGGCGCGCCGGCGGCCAGCTTGTTGCGGTCGGTAATCGCCACGGCCAGGTCGGAAGCGCCGTGCGCGGTCGGCCTGACCATGAAGTTGTCGCCTTCGGCAGCCGCGCCCGTGATCGAGAAATCCACGCCGTCGATGGTTTGCGGCACGGTTTGCGGATAGGGGTTGATGGTCGTTTTCGCGCCGTCGCTCTGGCGCGTCACCACATAATTGGCGCCGTCATACTTGACGGCATAATCGCTGGCCGTCAGCTTGGTCGGATCGCTGACCTTGGCCGACAGCACGGTCGTGCTGGTTGCGTTATTGCGGTAGTCGGCGCCGATGACGGGATCGGGCAACTTGAAGAAATCGCCCCCCATGTCGCCATTCAAGTCCTGGCCCAGCTTGTGCTGCTCATTGAAGGTGGAGGCCAGCGCGATGGCGACCTTGCCCAGCGAATTCTGGATGCGGTCCAGGCTGCCGCTGCGGAATTCCAGCAAGCCGCCCAGCGCACCGCCGCTGAGGGAACTTTCCGACAGCTTGGTGACGGAAGTGCCCGTCACATAGCCCACGTCCAGGCGGTTCGGGTCCGTCGGCGACGGCGTGGTGGCCAGTTCAAAGTTCTTGTCGCCCACCACCAGCGGCTGGCCCGAGCCGATCGAAACGGTAATCGAGTTGCCTGCGCCAGGCTGAACAGTTGCCTTGACGTATTTGTTCAGCTCCGTGATCAGCTGGTCGCGCTGGTCCAGCAAATCGTTGGGCTGATTGCTTTCATTCACGGTCAGGTTGGTAATCGCCGTATTGAGTTCCGCGATCTGCTTGGCGTAGGAGTTGATCACCTTGACGTTCGAGGTGATCTGCGAATTGACTCCGTCGCCGATTTCCGTCAGGCGCGCGCTGAGGCCCTGGAAACGGGCCGTCAGCGAATTTGCGCTCGACAACAATGCCTGGCGCGACGAGACGGAAGATGGATTCGAGCTGAAATCCTGCACGCCCTTGAAGAAATCGGCCATCGCCGGCGACAGCCCGGCCGTGGGGTCGGCCAGCATATTGTCGATCTGGCTGATCTGCGTGTAATACGCATCGAGCGAACTGGTGGCCGACTGCGCGCCATTCACCTGGGCCGCCATGAAACCGTCGTACTGACGCTTGACTTGCGATACCTCGGTACCATTGCCAACAAAGCCATAACCGGCATTATTGAACTGCGCCGTCTGCTGCAGCACCACCTGGCGGTTGTAGCCGTCCACGTTGGCATTGGTGATGTTATGCCCGGTCGTCGACAGGCCCACCTGCGCTGCAAGCAAACCGCTCTTACCGATGCTGAGTAGATTCGAAGTCATGGTGTCTTATTGGTTACCGTCAAATGTATTTACGGCAGCCGCGGCGAAAACTTGAAGCGCGCGGCTTGCACGGGGGCAAGGCGGGGCGTCAGCCGACCAGCGAATTCTTGATAATTTTTGTCAGTTTGGCAGCGTAATTCGGGTCCGTCGCATAGCCGGCTTTCTGCAAGCCATGGGCGAACGTGCTGGCGTCGCCCGCGCTGGCCAGCACTTTTTCGTAGCGTTTGTTGTTGGTAATCAACTGTGCATAATCCTTGAAGCTGTCCGCGTAGCTGTCGTAGGCGCGGAATTTTTCCACCTTGCGCTGCGCCTTGCCATTCACGTATTCCGTGGTGACGGCTTCCGTGACCTTGCCCTTCCAGTCGCTGGATGCCTTGATGCCGAACAGGTTATGGCTGCTGCTGCCGTCGCGGGCGATGATTTCGCGCTTGCCCCAGCCCGTTTCCAGCGCCGCCTGGCCCAGCATGAACTTGGCCGGGATGCCCGTGGCGCGGCTGGCTTCTTCCGCATGCACGCCCAGCTTTTCCTGGAAGGCGCGCACGTGCGGCGCCTGCGTGGCGTTGGCCTTGTCGCTCAGGGTCTTGCCGCTGGCGGCCACGCTGCCGGCGCCTTCCGTCAGGGCGCCCTGCTGCTGGCGGAAGGCGGCCAGCGCCTGCGCCATGCTCGAGGAACGGGGCGACGGCGCTTCGGCGCCATCGGCGGCCAGCGCCTGGTTCGACGACGACAGCTGGCGGATCAGCACGTCGGCCAGGCCCGTGCCCCGCTTGGCCAGGTTCTGGCTCGTCTGCTGGTCCAGCATCGAGGTGTACATCTTGCTTTGCTGGCTATCCATGATGCCGTCCTGCGGCGTGGCTTCGCGCATGCTTTTCATCATCATGTTGATGAACATGGCTTCGAATTGCGTGGCCGCCTCTTTCAGGGCGGCGGGATCCTTCGCCTTGGCGGACTGGCGCAAGCCATCCATGCCCTTGACGTCATAGGCGGCGGTATTGCTGAGGTCGGTTTGACTGATCATGGCGTGCCCATCAAATGATTTCGAGTTCGGCGCGCAGCGAACCGGCCGCTTTCATCGCCTGCAGGATGGCCAGCAAGTCTTGCGGCGAGGCGCCGATGGCGTTCAAGGCCTTGACCACGTCGGACAGCGAGGCGCCGCCCTTGACCAGCATGACTTTGCCCGGTTCCTTCTTGATATCGATCTGCGCCGTCTGCGTGACCACCGTGCGCCCGCCCGACAAGGGCGCCGGCTGGCTCACTTGCGGCTCGACATTGATGGTGACGGACAGGTTGCCGTGCGAAATGGCGCATGTTTCCAGGGTCACGGACTGGTTCATCACGACGGAACCGGTGCGCGCATTCATGATGACCTTGGCCGCCAGGCGGGCCGGATTGACTTCGATGCTTTCCAGCTGGCCCAGGAAGGACACGCGCTGGTCGCTGCCGCTGGGCGACTGCACCTGGATCACGCGGCCGTCGAGCGCGGCGGCCGTGCCGGCGCCGTAGCGGCTGTTGATGGCGTCGACCACGCGGCTGGCGGTGGCGAAATCGGTGGCATTCAATTCCAGGCGGATGGTGTTGTTGGCGCCCAAGGCCGAAGGCACGCTGCGCTCGACCGTAGCGCCGCCCGATATGCGGCCCACGCTCAGGTGATTGATGACGACGGAGCTGCCGGCCGCCTGCGCGCCCACGCCGCCCACCAGCACGTTGCCCTGCGCCATGCCGTACACCTGGCCATCGGCGCCCTTCAGCGGCGTCATCAGCAAGGTGCCGCCGCGCAAGCTTTTCGCATTGCCCATCGACGATACCGTCACGTCGAGCAACTGGCCCGGCTGGGCAAACGCGGGCAAGGCCGTCGTCACCATCACGGCGGCCACGTTTTTCAGCTGCAAACTGGTGCCTTGTGGCAAGTTGATGCCCTGCTGCTGCAGCATCGCCGCCACGCTCTGGATGGTAAATGGGGTTTGCGTGGTCTGGTCGCCGCTGCCGTCGAGACCGACGACGAGGCCATAGCCCATCAGCTGATTCTGCCGCACGCCGGCGATGCTGGCCAGGTCCTTGATGCGCTCGGCTTGCGCCACGGGCGCCAGCAGCGAGGCAGCCAGGCCGCAGATGGCGAGAAAACGGGGAAAGGTCAACGTTGCCATGATCAGAAAGGCAGCAGGCTGAGGAAGAAGCGCGACGCCATCGAGGCCATTTCGGCGCGGTCGATCTGGCTGTTGGTGCGGTATTCGACGCGCGCTTCGGCCACCTGGGTCGATGGCACGACGTTGCCCGTGCCTATGGTGTCGGGATTGACCATGCCCGAGAAGCGGATGAATTCCGTACCTTTGTTCATGGCGATCTGTTTTTCGCCGGCAACGATCAGGTTGCCATTCGGCAGCACTTCAATGACCGTCACGCCGATCACGCCGGAAAACGTGTTGCTGGCGGACTGGTTGTCGCCATCGGCAAATTTCGTCGCGCCATTTGCCGCCACGGTGCCGCCCAGGCGGCCCTGCAGCATGCCCGGCGTGCTGAAGCCCACGCTGCCCGACTTGTTGCCGGAACTGGCGCCCGCCTTGACGGCATTCGTGCGCTCGGTGATGGCGATCGTCATGGTGTCGCCCACGTGGCGCGCGCGGCGGTCTTCGAAGGCGGGACGGTAGGTCGACGGCTGGTAGATGGAGCCGTTGTTGACGACCACCGGTTCCGGCATCGGCGCGCGCGTGCTGGTCGGATATTGCACGATGGACGTAGGCGTGATGGCGCAGCCGGACAGCAGGGCTGCAGAGAACAAAGCGATGATGGGGTATTGCATGGCGAACCTCCGCTGCCATCCGGCGGCGGATGGCATGACGACTATGAAAATTAAAGTTGCGACAATTTCTGCAGCATTTGATCGGATGTGGTGATGGCCTTGCTATTGATCTCGTAGGCGCGCTGCGTCTGGATCATGTTGACCATTTCTTCGGCCACATTGACGTTCGACGTCTCGATATAGCCTTGCATCAGCACGCCGGCGCCGTTCGTGCCCGGGGTGTTGGTTTGCGCCACGCCGGAAGCGCCCGTTTCCATGTACAGGTTTTCGCCCTTCGATTCCAGGCCGGCGGGATTGACGAAGGTGGTCAGTTGCAGGGAGCCGATTTGCGATGGCGCAACGGTGTCGGGCAAGGTGACGGACACGGTGCCGTCGCGCGCCACGGTCAGGCTCAGCGCATTGGTCGGCACGGTGATGGCGGGCTGGATCACGAAGCCTTCCGAGGTGACGAGCTGGCCATTGGCATCCGTCTGGAACGAGCCGTCGCGCGTGTAGGCGGTGGCACCGTCCGGCATCAGCACCTGGAAAAAGCCCGTGCCGTTGACCATCACATCGCGCGAATTGCCCGATGCCTGGGGATTGCCCTGCGTATGGATGCGTTCGGTTGCCACGGTGCGCACGCCGGTGCCGATCTGCAAGCCCGATGGCAGCTGGGTTTGCTGCGACGATTGCGCACCCGGCTGGCGCACATTTTGGTAGAGCAAGTCTTCAAACACGGCGCGCGACTTCTTGAAGCCCGTGGTGCTGACGTTGGCCAGGTTATTGGCGATCACGTCCATCTGCGTCTGCTGCGCTTCCAGGCCGGTCTTGGCAATCCAAAGGGAACGAATCATGATTTTTCTCCAATAACAGCGCTAACCAGCCCTGTAGACTATTTCTATGTGACCATTATGCGGTGGCCCCCGTCAATTCAAAGCGAGGATCTGGGTGGCTTTCGCCGCGTTATTCTCGGCATTCTTCAACAAGCTCATTTGCGTTTCGAACTGGCGCGCCAGGGCGATCATGCTGACCATGGAGTCGACGGGGCTGACATTGCTGCCTTCCAGCGCGCCCGTGGTCAATTTGACGGCTTGGTCGGCTTGCGCCACCGTGCCATCCTTCAGGCGGAACAGGCCGTCATCGCCGCGCACCAGTTGCTGCTCGGGCGGGTTGACCAGTTTGATGCGTCCCAGCACCGTCGACGGGCCTGGCGGCACGTCGGTGGAAATCGTGCCCACTGTGCCATCGCTGGCGATGGCCACCGTCACGCCGGGCGGAATGGCCATGGGGCCCGTATCGCCCTGCACCATCAGCCCCGACTGCGTTTGCAGCATGCCGTTTTCATTGAGTTTCAAGGCGCCGTTGCGCGTATAGGCTTCGGAACCGTCGGCCGACTGCACCGCGATCCAGCCGCCGTTTTCCACGGCCACGTCGAGCGCGCGGCCCGTGTGCTGCATCGGACCTTGCGTGAAGTCGGAACCGACCGTCGAATCGACGACAAAGGCGCGCGTCGGCATCATGCCGTCGGCCACCACGGGCACGGCGCGGAACGAGTCGAGCTGGGCGCGGAAACCCGTGCTGGTGGCATTCGCCAGGTTATTCGCCGTGGTCGCCTGCTTGTCGAGGATATGCTTGGCGCCCGAGCCGGCGGTGTAGATGAGACGGTCCATTTTTTATTTCTCCTGTTGCCTTCAACCCAAGGCAGAAACCGGGGTCGGACCTTAAGGTCCGACCCCAGCCTTTCACCGTTAGGGGTTCAATCCGTTAGCGCAAGTTCACCAGAGTCTGTAAAACAGAATCCTGCGTCTTGATGGTCTGCGCATTCGCCTGGTAGGCGCGCTGGGCCGTGATCATGTTGACCAGTTCCGCCGTCAGGTCGACGTTCGACACTTCCACCGCCGAGGCGCGCAAGTTGCCCAGGTTGCCCGTCTTGGGCTCGGCCGTGACGGGCTTGCCCGAAGCCGAGCTTTCCACCCAGGCGTTATTGCCCAGCGGTTCCAGGCCGTTCGGGTTGACAAAGTTGCTCAACACCACTTGGCCCAGGCTGCGCGTCTTGCCATTGTTGTACTGGCCCTGGATGACGCCGTCGTCGCCCACGATGAATTGACTCAGCTGGCCGGCCTTGTAGCCGTCCGCTTCCGTTTTCTTTTCCGCCGTGGTGGTGCCCAGCTGGGAAGACTTGCTGAAATCGACCTGGACCGACAGGGTCGGATTCGCGCCCGTGGCCGGGAAGATCGGCAGGTTGACGGTGACGGGCAAGGTTTGCGGCGGCGTCAGGGCCAGCATGGCGGCCCGGTCCAGACTGCCGACCGTGTTGAAGACCAGCGAACCGGTCTTGACGGCTGGCACATTGGTGACGGCGCGGATGGCAGCGTCGATCTGGTCGGGCGTGCGGCTCGAGTTGATGCCATTCGGCACGGCGCTGCCATAGGTGGCGGCGATGGCGGCCAGTTGCGCCGGCGTGGCGCCCGCGGCAGCGGCGGCCGCCGAGACGGCGGCACCGACGGCATTGCCATAGGCGACGGCGGCGGCCGTCACATTGGCCGGCACCAGCGGCACGGCCGTGGCGGCGGCCTGGTAGGCGGCGCGCGCGGCCAGCGAGGCAGGATCCGTCTGCAGGGCGGCCGCGGCCTTCATGCTGGTCACTTCCGTGCCGTCCATGGCCGAGTAGACATCCCAGGTGTTGGTGCCCGTCTTGACATAGAAATTCGACATGATGTGGGAATTGCCCAGCGAATCGAAGACTTCGACGGGAAACGACTTGTGGAACGAGGTCTCTTCCGTTGTCTTGAATGGCACCGTGGTCGGCATGGCCGTATTCGAATTCAGGTTGACTTCCGTGCTGATCTTGGTCGTTGCCTGCGGTTTCATGTCCGACTGGTCGATCTGCAGGGGCACGATGGCGCCGGCAACGATCTTGCCGTTGGCGTCGGCCGGATAACCGGTCAGCTGCGCCAGCTGGGCATTGACGATGAAGCCGCTTTTGTCGACCTGGAACTGGCCATTGCGCGAGTACTGGATGGCGCCGTTGACGCTGGTACGGAAGAAGCCGGCGCCATTGATGGCGATGTCGAGGGGATTCGACGACGATTCCAGGTTACCCTGGTTGAATTGCTGGGCGATTTGCGAGACCGACACGCCGATCCCCGCCTGGTTGCCGCCCACGCCATACAGCGAGTTGGCATAAATGTCGGCGAACTGGGCCTGCGACTGCTTGAAACCCACGGTCGACGAGTTGGCGATGTTGTTGCCGATGACGTCCAGCGATTTGGCGGCGCCATTCAAGCCGCTCAGGCCTTGTTGGAAAGACATTGTGTTCTCCTGGTAGAAATTAGGGGTAGAGGGTCACGCTAAGGGGAAGCGGCTTACAGAATCTGTTTCACGTCGGCCATGGTGATGCTGCCCACGCCTGGGACATTCAATTTCACGCCGTTCGCGCCCGTCGACACGCTGGCGACCGAACCGAACATCAGCGCCGTTGCATCCGTGAGCTTGGTACCGCCGCGCGTCGCTTCCACCGTGAAGGTATAGGCGCCGTCGGCCAGCACGACCGGCTTGCCATCCTTGTCGAGATCGGCGGTGGAACCGTTCCAGCCCAGCGGCAAGGTGCCCGCCGCCTGTGCGCCCAGGTCGATGGAATGGACTTCCTTGCCAGCCTTGTAGATGACGACCCTGACCTTGTCGGCTGGCGTGGCCAGGTCCACGCCCAGCAGCGCGGCGCTCTTGCTCAGGTTGATATCCTTGCCCGCCGTCAACACACCGTGGCCGATGATGTTGGCCGCCTGCATCGATTCGGCTTGCTGATAGCTGGCTTTCAAGCTTTCCACGGTGGTATTGAGCTTGTTGACGCCCGTCACTGTCGACAGCTGGGCCAGCTGGCTGGTCAGCTGTGCATTGTCCAGCGGATTCATCGGATCCTGGTTTTTCAGCTGGGTAACCAGCAGGGTGAGGAATTTGTTCGTTTCCGCTTCGACGCTGCCTGGCTCGGCCGTCGTCTTCTTCGGATTCATCGTCGCCATCAGGTCGGTGACTTTGGAGGTGCTGGTATCGATGGTTGCCATAATGATCAGTCAGCCTTATTGGCCGATGGTGAGGGTTTTCAGGAGCAGCGACTTGGCCGCGTTCATGGTTTCCACGTTGGTCTGGTACGAGCGCGAAGCCGACAGCATGTTGACCATCTCGTCGACCGTATTCACGTTGGGCATGGTGACGTAGCCCTTTTCGTCGGCCAGCGGGTTCTTCGGGTCGTAGACCAGCTTCATCGGCGACGGGTCTTCGATCACCTTCTGCACCTTGACGGCCGTGGCGCCATTGGCCATCGGCACGGCTTCAAACACCACCTGCTTGGCACGATAGGCTTCGCCCGTGGCGCTGGTGGCGCTGTCGGCATTGGCCAGGTTGCTGGCCACCGTGTTCAGGCGCTGCGCCTGGGCGCTCATGGCCGAACCGGAAACATTGAAGATATTAAATAGCGACATGATTATTGTCCTCCCTGGATGGCCGTCAGCATGCCCTTGATCTGCGAGTTGAGGAACGTCACGGCCGCCTCGTAGCGGATGGCATTGTCGGCAAAGGCATTGCGTTCGAGATCCATGTCGACCGTATTGCCATCGACGGCGCCCTGGGCCGGCGCGCGGTACAGCAGCGGCGTGCCGTCGGCCAGGGTCTCGACCTTGCCGCCGCCGGCTGCGCCCGCAGCCGCGGCCACGCCCTTGCCCGGCATATGCTGCGGCGCCGTGCCCTTCAGGGCCGGCGGCACGCCATCCTTGCGCGCCATCGCGCCCTTCAGCGCGGCGGCGAAATCGACATCGCGCGCCTTGTAGTTGGGCGTGTCGGCATTGGCGATATTCGAGGCGAGCAATTCCTGGCGCGTCGAGCGCAGGCTCAGCGCCGTCTCGTTGAAGCGCATGTAATCGTCGAGTTTCCCTATCATGTCAGGCTCCGGAAAGATCTGCCACTGGCGCCCGAGATGGCGGAAGGATGGCGGATTAGTGATGACAGGAAACATAGTACGGCGCCCACCAGCAAGACCATCGCCGGATCAGACCGTACTTTTACCCCTTAATCGGCGCTTCGAACGGGGCGGCGCGCACTATCATGGCACTATTCCAGAGGCCTATCACCATGAAAACACCGCTTGCTTTCCTCTTCGCTCTTGCCTCCCTGCCACTGCTGGCCCAGGCGCAAAACGCCGGCCGCCAGACGCCGGAAGCGCTGCGCAACAGCGTGGAACAATTCCTGCAAGTGCAAAGCAACGGCTTGCCCGGCAAGGTGACGGTGACCGTCGGCGCCGTCGATCCGCGCCTGAACCTGGCCGCCTGCCCCGCGCCGCAAGCATTCATGGCGCCGGGCGCGCGCGCCTGGGGCAAGACCACCGTCGGCGTGCGCTGCACGGCGCCAAGCAACTGGACCATCTATCTGCAAGCGAACGTGGCCGTCGTCGGCGATTACGTGGCCAGCGCCGTGCCGCTGGCGCAAGGGCAAGCCATCGACGCCAGCCAGCTGGTAACGATGCAGGGCGACCTGGCCGCATTGCCGGCAGGCATCGCCACGGACATGGCCCAGGTGGTGGGCGCCAGCACGAATATTTCCTTGCCACCCGGCACGCCGATGCGCCTCGACACCCTGCGCCGCAAGCCAGTGGTGATGCAAGGCCAGCTGGTACGCGTCGTTTCCAGTGGCAATGGTTTCCAGGTGGCATCTGAAGGGCGCGCCATCGGCAGCGCCGGCGATGGCCAGACGGTGCAGGTACGCACGCAGAGCGGCCAGCAGATCAGCGGCGTGGCGCGCGCAGGCGGCTTGGTGGAGGTCGCCTTTTAAACACGGATGGACAGCGATATTGTGGTCTGGCGCACTAAAGTTTCGGGAGAAGGTGCCGATAATGACACATATCCCGGAGTTTTTTGACTTCGACCAGACGAGGATCACGCTGTGAAAATTACCGACAACACTATTAAAAGCAATCCCGGCCTGCCGGTGGCGCCCGCGAGTACCTCGGGCGCCCGGAATGCCGAGAAAGCCCAGGCAACACCGACAACGTCGGACAATGTACGCCTGTCGCCGCAAGGACAGGCATTAGCGGCCAGTGCAACTGCCGGCAGCGGCGCCGTGTTCGACACGAAAAAAGTCGAACGCATCAAGCTGGCGATCGCCGACGGCCAGTTCCAGGTCAACTCAGAAAAAGTGGCGGACGGTCTCCTCGACACGGTCAAGGACTTGCTGCACTCACGAAATAGATAGGTTCCCTCATGCAATCAGTGACTCCGTTTTCCAGCCTGCGCGACGAGCAACAGCTCATGACCACATTGCTGGCATTGATGAAAGAAGAACAGCGGCATCTGGTTGCGGCTGACATCGATGCAATCACGGAGCTCACGGTGCGCAAGACGGCACTCGTAGGACAATTGAGCCAGTTGGCGGCGCAACGCCACCAGGCGCTGGCGGCGGCCGGTTTCATGGCGGCAGAAGCGGGCATGGAAGACTGGCTGGTGGGCGCCGGCGAAGCGGAAGCGGCGCCCCTGTGGAAAGCCCTGCTCGAGACGACGCGCGAAGCCAAGGAACAAAACCGCCTGAACAGCCTGCTCGTCAACAAGCATATGGTACATACGCAAGGCGCCCTGAACGCCATGCGCCCCCCGGCCCAAAGCGGCAATTTCTACGGCCCCAGCGGCCAACCGACGACGAACACGGCCAGCCGGCGCGTCGTCATCGGCTAATCCCCCTTAGTTAACAGCAACCCGGCAAGGCGCAGCGGCCTTGCCAGCTCAACCGTGCGCGGGACGCCCCGCATGCTGGCGATATTTCGCCACGATGGCTTGCGCCCTGGCGCTGGCCGCGGCTTGCTGCTCCGGCGTCAGCTCCGCCTGCAGCCAGTGCCAGTATTCATCCTGATACGGATTGGTGACGCCGGGCGCGAGGATATCGTCGTAGACCTGGCGCAGGGCCAGCAGGTAGCCATACGCTTGCGGCGCATCCTTCTGCACCACCTCGCCATCGCGCAAGTACGCCATCATCAGGGTGGCCACGCTGGTCAGTTCCGCCTCGTCCGCCTGCGCCGTCAGCTGGGCGATGGCTTGCCGCTTCCATGCCTGCACCAGCGGATCGTCGGGACGGTTGCGCAGCGCGCTGCGGTCGCCGAACGGGCCTTCCGACAGGAACAGGGTGGCCGCGCCCGGCACGCCCGCCTTGGCGGCGGTGGCCAGGTAGCCGAGCCGGTCCTCGCGCTGGCGCTGTGTCAGGCCCGCGCACAGCTGCTGCTGGGCGGCTTTTTCTTCCACCGTCATCTCGCGGCCCAGCTCGAATTCCATGCCCGGCAAGCGCCCTTCGTGCTGGAAGACGATGCAGTCGTCGATCAGGCTGAACGCCGCATACGCGTCTTCCGCCCTGCCGCTGGCGGCCAGGCGCGCAAGCTGCTGCCCCAGGGTCACGGGAACGGGCGCGGCATCGGCGACGGGGGCGGCGTCGATATTCAGATACGACGCCAGGCTGCGCCCCACCGGCGCGCTGGCGGCAGCCGCATCCGCTTGCGGCGCGCCGGCGTCGGGCGCGGGCCAGTACACGAGCGCCAGTACCGCCGCGATGGCAGCGGCGCTGGCGATGCCGGTCAGTTTGCTATTCATGATGAGGTGACGCATAAAAGGAAATACACGTTACCACAGGCCTGCGGCAGCGGGCCGCACGCCTCCGCACGCTCAGCCGCCGGCCTTTTTCGGCTGGTGGCCCAGCTTGGTCAGCGCGGCCAGGATGGTATCGACATGGTCGCCCTGCACCTCGATCACGCCATCCTTGACCGTGCCGCCCGAGCCGCACTGCGTGCGCAACTGCTTGCCCAGCAGGGCCAGCGCCATGGCATCCAGCGGCAAACCCTTGACCACGGTGACGCTCTTGCCGCCACGGCCCTTGGTCTGGCGCGACACGCGCACCACGCCATCGCCCGCAGGCGCCGCCTTGGCTTGCGCCTTGCATGCGCATTGCGCCAGCGGCTGGCGACAGGCGGGACACATGCGGCCCGTTTCGGTGGAATAGACGAGACCGCCCTGGGAGCTGCTTTTCATGAGGGAAAGATAAAAGAGGAAGAAAGCGCGATTGTACCAAGCGGCGGTCCGCAGTTGACGAGCGTCAGTTGGCCGGCGCAGGCGCCACCGGCGCCGTCGGCACTTCCGTCACCGTTTCGGGGATGCCCGACAAAATCGTCACGGCGACCCGGCGGTTGCGCGCGCGCCCTTCCGCCGTTTCGTTCGGCGCCACGGGGATGTTGTCGGCGTGGCCGACGGCCGTCAGGCGCGACGCCTTGACGCCGCTGGCGATGAACAGGCGCACCACGGCGCTGGCGCGCGCGGCCGACAATTCCCAGTTCGAGGCAAAGTTGGAATTACTGATCGGCTGCACGTCCGTATGCCCTTCCACCTGCACGTCGTGCGTATCGTCCTTGAGCAGCACGGCGACGGCGCGCAGGGCCTGGTCCGATTCCACCGTCAGGCGCGCCGCGCCCGGGTCGAACAGCACGCTGGCATTGATTTCCACGCTCACGCCGCGGCTCGTCTGCGTGACCCGCACCTTGCCTTCCTTCACCAGCGGCGCCAGGGTGGAGGTCAGGTCCTGCGCCAGGCGCGTCATGTGTTCGCGCTCGCGGCGGATGGCTTCCGTGCGGCGTTTCAGGGCCGGGTTCGGCAATGGGATTGCCTGCGGCGCTTCCATGATGATGGGCGGCGCGCCCTTTTCCAGGCTGAAGGCCTGGCCGATGGCATTCTGGAAGACGCGGTATTTGCCTTCGTTGACTTGCGAAATCGCGTACATGACAACGAAGAAGGCGAACAGCAGGGTGATGAAGTCGGCATACGAGATCAGCCAGCGGTCCTGGTTGTCCGGTTCCTCGTCATACTTCCTGCGCGCGCGCCGCATCATGGTCAGTGCTCGTGCAAGAGGCTGGAAACGCGCTCTTCGATGATGCGCGTATGGTCGCCCGTGGCGATGTCGTACAGCACGGCGGCCGTGATTTCGTATTGCAGCACGCGGCGCGAAACGATGGCCTTGAGTTTATTCGCCACCGGCAGGAACAGCAGGTTGGCCAGGCCGACGCCATAGATGGTAGAGACAAACGCCACAGCGATGCCGCCGCCCAGCTTGCTCGGATCGGTGAGGTTTTCCATCACGTGGATCAGGCCCAGCACGGCGCCCAGGATGCCGATGGTGGGCGAATAACCGGCCGCCGATTCCCACACCTTGACGGCCTGGCGTTCGGCCATTTCGTAGGCGGAGATTTCCACGTCGAGCAGCTGGCGCAGCTTGTCGGGCGCGATGCCGTCGACGATCATCCTCAAGCCCTTGGCGTTGAAGCGGTCGGCCGTGTTTTCCATCAGGCGCTCGAGCGCCAGCGGGCCGTCGCGCCGCGCCGTCAGGCTCCACTGCCCGATGTCGCGCGCCAGCGCGGCACGCGTGTCGGCCGGTGGCAGGAAGACCCAGCGCAGCATTTCCAGGCCGCGCACGAAGGTGCGCAGCCGCGTTTGCAGCAGCACGGCGCCGAAGGTGCCGATGACAACGATGGCAAAGGCGGCCGGTTGCAGCAGGGAGGCCATCTTGCCGCCTTCCAGTGCCTGGCCGACCAAAAGGCCCGCCAGCGCCAGCGCCAGCCCGATTACGCTGGACCAGTCCACGCCTGCTCCCTCAAGGTTGCGCGCAGGCGCGCGACGGCCTGGGTATGCAGCTGCGAGACGCGCGATTCCGACACGCCCATCACCGCGCCGATCTCCTTCAGGTTCAGCTCTTCTTCGTAATACAGGCCCATGAGTATTTTCTCGCGTGGTGGCAGCGCGTCGATGGCATCGATCACGGATTGCCGGAAATCGGTATCGAGCAGGGAACGCAAGGGGTCGCTGTCTTCGTCCACGCAGTGGCGGTCGAGGAAGCTGTCATTGCCGTCCGGGTCATGAAAGTCTTCGTAGTACACGAGCTGGTGGCCGCCGCCGTCGCCCAGCATTTCCTGGTAGTCGGCCAGCGACATTTTCAGCAGCTTTGCCACTTCCGACTCCGTCGGCGGATGGCCGAGGCGCTGCTGCAAGGTGCTCATCGCCTCTTCGATCTTGCGCATGTTCTGGCGCATGCTGCGCGGCAGCCAGTCGCTGGTGCGCAATTCGTCGAGCATGGCGCCGCGGATGCGCAGCACGGCATACGTCTCGAACTGCGCGCCATGCGTCTCTTCATAGCGGCTAATGGCATCGAGCAGGCCGATCATCCCGGCCTGGATCAGGTCATCGACCTCGACCGAAGGCGGCAATTTCGCCTTCATATGGTGCGCCAGACGCTTCACCAGCGGAATGTGCTCCGTCAGCAAATAGTCCTTGTTCGATTTCCCTTTGACCGTGTACATAGGCTGCTTATTGTTTTCTCATCTTATCTGGTGCTACGGTTCGATTCAGGCGCTGAACTGGTGCGGGCTCCCCGTCTGGTACAAGGTGCCGCCAAGCACCGGCGCCGCCGAACGGGCCAGCCGCTCGGCCAGTCCGCGAAACGCCACCGACGCGCCCGCCAGCGGAAACGCATCGACCACGCTGCGGCCCAGCCGCGCCGCGCGGTGCAGATACTCGTCGGCAGGCACCGAACCCATCGAAGTCAGCTTCACTGCCAGGTAGCGGCTCGCCGCCTGCGCCATATTATCGTATACCACTTTTGCCTCGGATTCGGAAGCGCCGGTGACGAGAATGCCGAACGGACGGCGTCCCAGCTCCTGGCTCAGGCGCTTGATCAGGCAGTACGCCGCCTTGATCGAGGTGGCGCTGGTCGAGACTTGCACGACGATATCGGACGACGCCATCAGCGGCACGGGGAAGCAATCGCCCTCGTCTGCCACGACGCCGTCGACCAGCACGATGCCGCTCTGGCGCGCCAGCACCTCGAACGTCTTGCCCAGGCGGCGCAGTTCGTCCTCGCCCGCATAGTCCATGCTGTCCATCAAATGGTTGCGCGCACCCAGGCTGGCCACGCCAAAGCCTTGCGGCACCTGGTGGATGACTTGGTTCAAGCCGCACTGCTGGCGCGCCACGTCGCGCAGGCTGGCGCCGTGCGCCAGTCCCAGGCGCGCCGCCACGCCATCGCTGCCGCCGCTGGCGTCGAGCAGCAGCACGTCATTGCCGCCATAGACGAGCGACGCGCCCAGATTGACCAGCATGGCGCCCTTGTCGTCCTGCGGCGTGGCCGAGAGGAACGTCATGACGCGCGGCTGCGGGCCGGCCAGCATGCGGCGCAAGCCTTCGGCCTGGTCGAAATCGAAATTAGCCAAGGTGCACCCCGCGCGCTTCATTATTGCGGGCGGCCGCCTGCGCCATCAGGAGCGGCAGTTCGGCATCGGAAAACTGCGTGGCCGCCGCATCGCGCTTGAGCTTGAAGGCGCGGTCGATCAGGTAGCCGCGGTCGGCCAGGTACAGGTCTTCCGGCACGCGCTGGCCGTTCGACACATAAAACAGGTTCAGCTTCTGGCGGATCACCACGTCGAGCACGTTGCCGATCGAGGCCGCTTCATCGAGCTTGGTCATGATGCAGCCGGCCAGGCCGCTGCCCTGGTAGGCGCGCACCACTTCGTTCAACGTTTCCTGCGTGGCCGTGGAGTTCAGGCACAGCAGGCGTTTCACATCGGCGCCGGCGCCCGACAGCATGGCCACCTGTTCCGTGACCATCTGGTCGCGCTGGCTCACGCCCACCGTATCGATCAGCACCGTGTGCTTGTTCTTCAATTCCTTCAGGGCGATGCGCAAGTCCGCCTCGTCCTTCACGGAATGCACCATCACGCCGAGGATCTTGCCGTAAATGCGCAGCTGTTCGTGCGCGCCGATACGGTAGGCATCGGTGGTGATCAGGGCCAGCTTTTCCGGGCCGTGGCGCATCACGCAGCGGGCCGCCAGCTTGGCCGTGCTGGTGGTCTTGCCGACGCCGGTCGGGCCCACCAGGGCAAACACGCCGCCCTGCTCCAGCATGGCGTCTTCATTGGCCACCGTATTCAGGTTGCGGCTGAGGACGGTCTTGATCCAGCGCATGCTTTGCGCGCCATCGAGGCCGGCCGGCAGCTTGTCGATCAGGTAGCGCGCCAGGCTGGCCGAGAAGCCGGCGGCCAGCATTTCGCGCAGCACGACGGCTTTTTGCGGCTCGCGCTGCTGCGTCGAACCCCACGAGATTTCCGCCAGCTGGGTTTCCATCATGCCGCGCATGGCGCGGATTTCATTCATCATGCCGCTCATCTCGGCGGCGGCGTTCTCTTTGACGTGCGCCAGCGCGCTGGCCATCATCTGCTGCATGCGGGCCATGTCCACTGGCTCGGACGCAGCCTGGCGGGGCGCGGCGGGACGCGGCGCAGCCGGGCGCTGGGCCGGGGCGGCCGGACGCTGCGGCGTGGCGAACTGGGTCTGCAACTGGGGACGGGGCTGGGCCATTTCGGAAGCGGCCGGCGGCGACGCCAGCGAAGCGGCATCGTCATTGGCCAGCGCGAGGATTTCCACCACGCCATCGGCCTGGCGGTTCGACAAGATCACGGCATCGGGGCCCAGCGCTTCACGCACCTTGCGCAGCGCATCGCGCGACGAGGCGCCCGTAAATTTCTTCACATTCATGACCGGCCTCCCAAGGCGGGGGTGGCGCAATATTGGCTGAACTGTGTGACCATCATCGACTCCTGTTGCTTGAGTGCTGTCTTCCACATGGACACAGATCACCCGGACAGTTTCCATTATTAGCGATGCTTGCAGGAAACGATCGAAGGAACAGGGCGGGAAAGTACCCGTTATTCAGTTTGCCGAGAGGAAATTGATGTTTATTTGACCAAAGGCAAGGGCTGGGGCCAGACCCGGCGGGTCTGACCCCGGTACTAATGCTGCCAACTACTGCGCCCCCACCAGCGCCGTGACGCGGATCGTTTTGGTTTCCGGCACTTCCGCATGCGACAGCACTTTAAGCTGCGGCAAGGCGCGGCGCAGGAAGCGCGACAGCAAGGCGCGCAGCGGCGCCGGCACCAGCAGCACCGGCGTCAGGCCCAGCGCTTCCTGCTGCTGCGCGGCCAGGCCCGCCTGATGCGCGATGGTGTCGGCCAGGCCCGGCTCGATGCCGGCGCCGTCGCCGCCATTGCCCATCGCCTGCATCAGCAGCCGTTCCAGGCGGCTGTCGAGGGTCATCACGGACAGTTCGGCCGCGCCGGGGAACAGTTGCTGCACGATGGCGCGGCCCAGGGCTACGCGCACCAGCGCCGTCAGGTCGTTCGGGTCTTGCGTGCTGACCGTATGCTCGGCCAGGGTTTCGATGATGGTGCGCATGTCGCGGATGTGCACGCCTTCGGCCAGCAAGTTCTGCAACACCTTCTGCAAGGTCGACAGGGACAGCATCTTCGGCACCAGGTCTTCCACCAGGCGCGGCGACTCCTTGCCCAGGTGGTCGAGCAGCGATTGCACTTCCGCGCGGCCCAGCAGCTCGGAAGCGTGCGAGGTGATCAGGTGGTTCAGGTGCGTGGCCACCACGGTGCCTGCGTCGACCACCGTGTAGCCCATCGATTGGGCCTGGTCGCGCAAGCTCGCGTCGATCCAGGTGGCGGGCAAGCCGAAGGCGGGGTCGTTCGTGGCCAGGCCCGGCAAGGTGCCGCTGGCCATGCCGGGATTAATCGCCAGGAACTGGCCGTTGAACGCTTCGCCCACGCCCACTTCCACGCCCTTGAGGGTGATGCGATAGGCGGACGGCTTCAATTCCAGGTTGTCGCGGATATGCACGGGCGGCGCCAGGAAACCCACTTCCTGGGCAAATTTCTTGCGGATGCCCTTGATGCGTTTGAGCAATTCCCCGCCCTGCGTCTTGTCGACCAGGGGAATCAAACGGTAGCCCACTTCCAGGCCCAGGGTATCGACGGGCATGATGTCTTGCCAGCTGGCTTCTTCCTGCTCGGGCGCCACGGTCGCTTGCGGCACTTCGGCCGGCTTTTCGGCCGCCGCCTTTTCCTGCGTGCGCTTCTTGCTGATCAGATAGGCGGAGCCGGCCAGCAATGACGCCAGCAGGATGAAGACCATGTTCGGCATGCCGGGAATGAGGCCCATGCCGCCGATGATGGCGGCGGTAATATAGAGCACCTGCGGTTTCGCAAACAATTGCCCCACCAGCTGAGTGCCGATGTCCTGTTCGCTGGCCACGCGCGAGACGACGATACCGGCCGCCGTGGAAATGATCAGCGAAGGAATCTGCGCCACCAGGCCGTCACCGATGGCCAGCAATGTGTAGTTCTTGAGCGCATCGGCAAAGCCCATGTCGTGCTGCAGCAAACCCACCAGCAAGCCGCCGACGATATTGATGACGGTGACCATGATGCCGGCGATGGCGTCGCCGCGCACGTATTTGCTGGCACCGTCCATGGCGCCATAGAATTCCGCTTCCTGCGCCACTTCCGTGCGGCGGCGGCGCGCTTCGTCTTCGCCGATCAGGCCCGCGTTCAGGTCGGCATCGATGGCCATCTGTTTACCAGGCATGGCGTCCAGCGCGAAGCGGGCGCCCACCTCGGCGATACGCCCCGCGCCCTTGGTCACCACGGTAAAGTTGATGATCGTCAAAATGATAAACACGACGATACCGACCGTGTAGTTGCCGCCGATCAAGAAGTGACCGAACGCCTCGATCACTTTACCGGCCGCGTCGGCGCCCGTATGGCCCTCCGTCAGCACCACGCGCGTGGACGCCACGTTCAGCGACAGGCGCAGCATGGTCGACACGAGCAGGATGGTCGGGAATGCCATGAAGTCGAGCGGCTTGACCGTGTACAGCGCCGTCAGCAGCACGATGATCGACAGCGCGATATTGAAACTGAAGAAGATGTCGAGGATGAAGGCCGGCAGCGGCAGCACCATCATCGCCAGCAGCATGATGATGATGACCGGCGCGGCGATGCCCTTGCTGGCGTTGTTGCCCATTCCACTGAGCCAGGCTGGCATTCTCAGGCCGTTCATGGTGTACTTCCTTTATTATTGTCTGCCGCGCCTGCTGCGGGCGGTGTCTGCGATGCGGGGTTCTGCGGGTCGAGCTCGGGCGGCACATCGAGCTTCTTCGGCTTGTCGGGACGCTCGCCCTGACCCTTGCCATAGCTGCGCAGCTGGAACACGTAAGCCAGCACTTCGGCCACGGCGCCATACAGCGCCTCGGGAATTTCGTCGCCGATATCCGTGTGCTTATATAGCGCTCGCGCCAGGGCCGGCGCTTCCAGGATGGCAACCTTGTGTTCGCCGGCCAGTTCGCGGATCTTCGCCGCCACCTCGTCGATGCCCTTGGCCACCACCTGCGGCGCGCCGCGCGAATTCTCGCCATACTTCAAGGCCACCGCGTAGTGGGTAGGATTGGTCACCACCACGTCGGCCGTCGGTACATCGGCCATCATGCGGCGGCGCGACATTTCATGCTGCATCTGGCGTATCTTCGCCTTGATCTGCGGATTGCCGTCCGATTCCTTCGACTCTTGCTTGACTTCCTGCAAGGACATTTTCATCTTGTTAGCGTAGTGCCACATCTGGTACGGACCGTCGATGGCGGCAATCAAGCCCAGCGCGCCGACGATCAGCAAAAAGGCCGTGATCAGCAAACTGATCAGATGAGCCGAGCCGGCGCGCAAGGATTCCACCGACAAGCCCAGCACGGCATCCTTTTGATGCTGCATCACCATCCAGGCGACGACGCCGACGACGAGGGTCTTGGCGATGGCCTTGAGCAACTCCACCAGCGCATTCTTCGAAAACATATTGCCCAGGCCGCGAATCGGGTTGAGCTTGCCAAAATTGGGGGTGAACGCCTTGGAACTGAACAGCCAGCCGCCCACCAGCACGGGCGAGGCTAGGGCGACGAGCATGATGGCCAGCGCGTACGGCAGGCAAGTCAGCAAGACGGAGCCCACGTCGTAGCCGATGCGCAGCATCATCGCATCGGGATTGAGTATCTGCTCCCGGTCCAGGGTCAGCCCGGACACCATGACGGCCGTCAGCCGCCGCACGATGGCGTCGCCGGCAAACCACAGGCAGCAGCCGGACGCCATCAGCACAGTGAACGTTGCCACTTCACGCGATCGCGGAACGTCGCCTTCCTCACGCGCCTGCTCGAGGCGCTTCGGTGACGCGGCTTCGGTCTTTTCTGCGTCGCTGTCTTCCGACATCAATCAACTCCGGTGAAGTCCTGCGGCCTGGCTAGGCGCAATACGGACTGGGCATGTGGCATTATCGGTTCAATTACCGCAACGCCATCAAGGGAAAAGGAGGGCGAATCCCCTGCTTTTCCTTTGCCTAAATGAAACAGCCGCAGGCGCCAACTTCAAAGGAGACCGAAAAATGGTCAGGGCAAGGCGCAGCCCCGAAGACAGTACGAACAGTACGGCGAGGGGTTGCAACGCAGTCATGGCCATTTTCTCGGGGCTCCTAACGGCTTTTTCTCGCCTCGGCCTGCTTGACGGTCTGCTCGATGGCGCCAAACAAGGACTTGCCGTCATCGCCCAGCATCTCCAATCGAACAACATCACCAAACAACAAAAATGGCGTGCTGGCGACGCCATCGGCGATCATCTCCTGGTTACGTCGCTCAACGATACTGGAAAACCCCTTCTTGACTTCCTTGTTGGCGACCCCGCCCGCGCTGACCACGCTGCCGGCGCGCGCGTTGCGCGTCTGGCACAGATGGGCGAGCAATTGCGGGTAATTGAACGCCATGTCGGCGCCCGCGTGGGGTTGGCCCGTCAACTTGCCATTCAGGCTGCAGCGCAGGGCGTGATGCACCTTGCCGCCGCGCCAGGCATCGCCCAGCTCGTCAGGCGTGATGGCGACAGGAGAGCAGGCCATGGCCGGTTTCGCTTGCAGGAAACCATAACCACTCGCCTGCTCGTCCGGCACCAAGTTGCGCAGGGTGATGTCGTTGACCAGCATCAACAGCTTGATGTTCAGGTGCGCCTGGTCGGGCGTGGAGCCCATGGCCACGTCGTCCGTGATGGCGGCGATGCCTGCCTCGTAATCGATGCCCCACTGCTCGTGCGCCAGGATGATCTCGTCGTGGGCACCGAGGAAATCGTCGCTGGCACCCTGGTACATGCGCGGTGCGTCGCGCAAGTTGGCCGGTGCCTCGCGGCCTGCGGCCTTGCAGGCCCGCTCGATCTGCGGCAGGTAGGAGGCGCCGGCCACGCGCAGGCTGCTGCGCGGCAAGGGCGCCATGCAGTTGGCGGGGTCGAATTCGAAGGCGCGATGGCCGCGGCCGCTATTGATGGTCTGGTACAGCAAATCGAGCTGGGGCGCGATGAAACTCCAGTCGTCGAGCGCCTTTTGCAGGGTCGGGGCAATGCCATCGGCCAGATGGGCCGTTTTCAGGTCGCGCGAGACGACAGCCAGCTGGCCGTCGCGCGTGCCATCCTTCAGTGTTGCTAATTTCATGGGCGGGAAACTTCGTCAAATGCAGGCAATGGAGGCTAAAGACGCCAAAAAGCCGGGATATCCCCGGCTTTGGCGGTCAGGAGGGGACTAGGCCAGGAGCGCGATCTGCTCGGGCGTCAGGTAGCACCACTCGCCTTCGGCGATGCCCAGCGATTCCAGGGTCAGGCTGCCGATGGCGGAACGGTGCAGCGCGCTGCAATGGTTGCCGGCGGCGGCCAGCATGCGCTTGACCTGGTGGTACTTGCCCTGTTCCAGCACGATTTCCAGCTGGTGCTCGCCCCGCTTGACGCAGACGAGGGCCGCCAGCGGGGCCGGTTCGTCGTGCAATTGCACGCCAGCCAATAGCAGGGCCACCAGTTCATCCGTTACGGGTTCTTGCGTAGTGGCCTGGTAAATCTTGGGAACGTGGCGCTTCGGCGACGATTGTGCATGGATAAACGGGCCATCGTCGGACATCAGCAGCATACCGGTCGTATCGTGGTCGAGCCGGCCGACGGGCTGGACTTCGCGCCAGGTGAATTGCTCCGGCAGCAAGGTCAACACGCCAGGGTGATGACTGGGCTTGCGCGAGCATTCGAAATTGGCAGGCTTGTTCAGCGCCAGGTACAGGTGCGCGCGGAACACCCACTCTTCTTCGAACACATGCAGCACCAGGCCTTCGGTCTCGACGGTGGTGCGGTAATTGGTCTGGGTGACGCCATCGATGACGACATCGCCATCCTCGATGAGGGAACGACAATATTTACGGGTGCCAAAACCCTGCGATTGCAGGATGCGGTCTAGGGATAATTTACTCATGGGCGTGACTTTACCAGAAGCGGCTGGCAGCGTGAAGCGGCGGCACCTGGCACCCGCGCGGCGGTCCAGGCAGCATGAAACCATGGCACACGCAGAAATACCAAAAAGCACAAGGTGAGATTTGGCGAGAAATGGTTGATTCCTTTGAGAAATATCAAGCGCTCGGAATATCGCATTGATAGACTGAAACTTCGGTAGGAATCCGCCTAACGAGCTTTAGGAATAATAACCAGGCAACGACCCACAAGGACATTGTATGAAGCATACCGATACCATCGCCTTACAAGGCAGCATCGCCGACATGCGCCAGCGCATCGCTGCGGAACAGGCGGCCATGCACAAAGTCAGACTCGGCGTGGCACGCTGGAGCAGCACATCTGCGCCGCAGGATGCGGACGCGCCACCATCGCCAGCCAGCCAGACGCACTGGCATGCCGAGGCGCAATGCCATTTCATGTGCTGGCTGGAACTGGGTGGTTTTGCGCACGCGGATGCGGAAACCGACAGCGTGGCCGCGCCTGCCATGGCGGACACCCCGTCCGATACCAACGCCAGCGCCGGCGCTGCGGCAGCCAGGCAGCCCCTGCCAGCGCACTGCAACGGCTGCGCCGTCTGAGCGCGGCCCGTCCGACCAGCCATGCCCTGCCCTCGCATGCCTGCCTTGCCAGCGCACCCAGACGCATCCGCCGACACCGGCCCATCCAGCACACACAAAAGGAAACGGCGGCATTGCGCCGCCGTTCCCAAGCCCCATCGGGACTTTAGTGAGGAATGTAAATTCACTCAAAACCACATCTGCGATGCGGCGAGTAGTTCCAAGACCTGCCAATCAAGTTAGTACTGACAACATAGTTGATATATCGCCCCTCCTTGAAAAGAACTACGCTTTCACTATAGCCCAAGCAGCCCCGTTTTCAAGCCAATTTACCACCTTATTGAAAATCATTCTCGATTGGCTTGCCTGCTAGCCAAGAGTGATGTCCTCAGCGCAACGTCGGTTGTGACTGCTGCACGGCCGCCTTCATGGCGCCCGCGCCCATGGCGGCGCCAAACTTTTTGAGCACCCGTTCCGGCAAGCCTTCATGCTGCGTGTAGTCGACAATGTCTTCCGCCTTGACGATATCGCGCGCCACGCTGTCGACCGTGCCGAAATCGTCGGCCAGGCCCATTTCCACGGCTTTCGCGCCCGTCCAGTACAGGCCGGAGAAGGTATCGGCCGTTTCCTTCAGGCGCTTGCCCCGTCCCGTGCGCACGACGTCGATGAATTGCTGGTGGATTTCATTGAGCATGCTCTGCGCATACGCCTTGTGTTTTTCCGTCAGTGGGCTGAACGGGTCCATGAAGCCCTTGTTCTCGCCCGCCGTCAGCAAGCGGCGCTCGACGCCGACTTTTTCCATCACGCCAGTGAAGCCGAAGCCATCCATCAGCACGCCGATGGAACCGACCACGCTGGCCTTGTTGACGTAGATGCGGTCGGCGGCGGCGGCGATGTAATAGCCACCCGAGGCACACATTTCATCGACCACCACATATAAAGGCTTGTCCGGATAGCCCTTGCGCAGGCGCTGCATCTCGTCGACGATCATGCCGGCCTGCACGGGACTGCCGCCCGGACTATTAATATGCAGCACCACGGCCACGGAACCGGCATCGGAAAATGCCTTGTCCAGCGCGGGGATGACGACGGCGGCCGAGCCGCTGCCTTCGGACTCGATGGCGCCGCTGATGTCGATCAGGGCCGTGTGGCGGCCCAGGGTTTCGCTGTCGTCGGCCGTGTTGTAGTCATAAAACACCCACAGGGCGAACAGCACGATCAGCAGGCTGAAGACCTTGAAAAAGATGCTCCAGCGGCGGTGTGCGCGTTGCTCTTGCAAAGTGGCAAATACCAGCTTTTCCAGCACGTCGCGCTCCCAATGTCCCGCAGGGGCGCCGTGGCCGGCGGCTGGCGCGCTGCTGGCCAGCTTGTCATTCGTGTTATCGCTCATGGTTCACTTTGCTTAAATTACAGAAAGCCCGTCCCGGCCTCAGGCCGGCAGTGGCTGGACATATTCGTCGGGTTGCCAGTACAGCTGGCCATCGCGCTCGGCCACGGCAATCGGACGCAAGCGCCCGCCCTTGCAGGGGCCGCCCGCGCACAGGCCGCTTTCCGGCACATAGATGGCGCCATGCGTCGAACACATCAGGTACAAGCCGCTGGACTCGAAAAACTCGCCCTCGGCCCAGTCCAGTTCGATCGGCACGTGGGCGCAGCGGTTCAGGTAGCCATACGCCTTGCCGCCGTGGCGCACGACAAAACCGGTGGTCGCTTCGCCACCGGCCGAGACGGGAAAGCGCACGCCCTTGCCGCCATCGGCCACGGCGTCGGCGGCGCAAATGAATACATCGACAACATCGTTCATCATGCGTGCTCGCTCAGCCATTGATGCAGGTCGGCCACCGTGGCGGCCGAATACAGGGGATGGCAAGCTTGCAACTGCTCCACCGGATGCGCTCCATACTCTACGGCAATACTGGCCGCGCCGGCATTGCTTGCCATCAACAAATCATGACTGGTGTCGCCGATCATCACGGTGCGGCGCATATCCTGCCCCAGTTCGCGCGTCAGTTCCTGCAGCATGGCCGGATGGGGCTTGGAAAAGGTTTCGTCGGCGCAACGCGTCGCATCGAACAGGGACAGCAGCTTGACGGCATTCAAGGAGCGGTTCAGGCCGACACGGCTCTTGCCCGTGGCCACCGCCAGGAAATACGCCTGCTGCGACAGTTCCTGCAGCATTTCGTAGACGCCCGGAAACAGGGCTAGCTCATGGTCGCGCGACAGGTAGTGATAGCGGTAGCGCTCGGCCATGCGCGCATGGTATTTCGGCTCCACGTCGGGCATCACCAGCTGCATGGCTTCCTGCAAGCCCAGGCCGATCACATGCGAAGCGAGCAACTCGGTGGGAATTGGCAAGCCCAAGTCTTTGGCCGAAGCCTGGATGCACTTGACGATGGTCGAGGTACTGTCTATCAGCGTACCGTCCCAATCGAAGACGATCAGATCAAATTGCTTTCTTGCCATGTTTCCCGACGGCATAGCCGCCGGCTCCTTGATAGTGAATGACGGCGACTGACTACCTTGTGAGTAGTGTCACGCGCACGGTGCTTATTTATCGTGCGGCAACGGCCAATGGTTTGCCCAAGCTTACCAAGAAACGCTCGCATTCGGCAGCCAGCGGCGCGTTCAGGGTCATCGTCTTGCCCGTTTCCGGATGCGTAAACGTGATCTGGTGCGCGTGCAGGAACATGCGTTTCAGGGCGCCGCGCGTGCTGTCGGCTTTCAACAGGGCACGGTTGAGGGCAAAGTCGCCATATTTATCGTCGCCGGCGATGGGGAAACCGGACGAAGACAGGTGCACGCGGATCTGGTGCGTGCGTCCCGTCTTCAATTCCGCTTCCAGCAAGGCGAAGTTGTGATATTTATGCAACAGTGAAAACACCGTGTGCGACGCCAGGCCATCGGCCTGCACGGCCACCCGGCGCTCGCCTTCGGCCGTCGTATATTTATGCAGCGGCAACTTGATATGCTGGCGCGCATTCTTCCAGTCGCCGGCCACCAGCACCAGGTAGCGCTTGTCCGTGACGCCATCGCGCATCTGCTCGTGCAAGTTCGTCAACGCCGAGCGCTTCTTTGCCAGCAACAGCAGTCCGGACGTGTCGCGGTCCAGGCGGTGCACCAGTTCCAGGAACTTGGCGTCGGGGCGCGAAGCGCGCAATTGCTCGATCACGCCGAACGACACGCCCGAGCCGCCGTGCACGGCCACGCCGGCCGGCTTGTCGATGACGAGCAGCTGCGCATCTTCAAAGATGATCTTGAATTCGGCGGCCGGCGCGCCCGTTGGCGCCTTTTCGGCCACGCGCACGGGGGGAATGCGCACCACGTCGCCAGCGGCGAGACGGTACAGCTGATCGATACGGCCTTTATTAACCCGCACTTCTCCCGATCGCAAGATCCGGTAGATGTGGCTTTTAGGCACTCCCTTGCACACTCTTAATAAGTAGTTGTCGATGCGCTGGCCTGCCTCTTCCTCGGCGATCGTTACGAATTGGGCTTGCGGCTGAACCGGGGGTGTTGAAGGGGGAACAACATCATTTTGACTCTTCATTTACTATGTCTTCCCAGAAATCTCTCTAAGTCCTTCATTTTGAATATATAATTGTTTTTGCTGCGGCCCTGGCTGCTGCGAGTGTAAGAATAAAAGCACATTTTACACAGGGGCGTCTCCACCGGCCTCGCCAAATTGCAAATTCGGTGGAAAAAAATGTATATGCACCATCCCTGCGCGAATCAAGGTTGCACCGTAGTTGTAATCGGATAACGCGTGGAGATGCTGAAGTGAGTGTATTGGATTATAAGGATAAGTACCCGTTAGCGCGACTTATCGAGTCGGGCTCGCGGGTTGATGAAGTTGATAACGCTTGCCGTTTTCGCCAAACCCCGTATGCGGCCACAATACTGAGGGTTGTCGATGAATAGGCTGAGGCCAAGCCTCGCCATCGCGATCCCTGTAATGAGCCGGCTTACGATTTGGCTCTGAATTTGCTGACCACTTGCATTCTCTGCCCCCGACATCCGGGCTGCTTCAGATGAGTTGCAAGTGTCCTGTGCACTCGGCATGACGATCGACCTCACCGCGCCTGTTGCGGCCGTAACGTATACCTCGTACGCGTTGTTGCTCCGCACGCCTAGGCATTTCCCCCGCCAGCACTCCCGTTCTCGCATATATCCCTGTACTTCGCCGCTTCCCCGGAAGCGGCTTTGAGATGGCCTACGGGTCGCGGAGTTATAAAAATGAAACGCATGTTGTTTAATGCCACGCAGCAAGAAGAACTGCGCGTAGCGATTGTCGACGGACAAAAACTGATCGACATCGATATCGAGACAGCTGGGCGCGAACAGCGCAAATCCAACATCTACAAGGGCGTGATCACGCGCATCGAGCCATCGCTCGAAGCGTGCTTCGTCAGCTATGGCGAAGACCGCCACGGCTTCCTGCCTTTCAAGGAAGTTGCCCGCACGTACTTCCGTGAAGGCGTGGACGTGCGTAACGCTTCCGTCAAGGAAGCGCTGCGCGAAGGCCAGGAAATCATGGTCCAGGTGGAAAAGGAAGAGCGCGGCAACAAAGGCGCCGCCCTGACCTCGTTCGTCTCGCTGGCCGGCCGTTACCTGGTCCTGATGCCGAACAACCCGCGTGGCGGTGGCGTATCGCGCCGCGTGGAAGGTGAAGAGCGCCAGGAATTGCGCGAAACCATGGATAAACTGGACTTGCCTGCTGGCATGTCCGTCATTGCCCGCACCGCCGGCATCGGCCGCAACGTCGATGAACTGCAATGGGACTTGAATTACCTGATGCAACTGTGGCGCGCCATCGAAGGCGCCGGCAAGTCGGCCAACGGCGCTTTCCTGATCTACCAGGAATCGTCGCTCGTCATCCGCGCCATCCGCGACTACTTCCAGCCCGACATCGGCGAGATCCTGATCGACACCGACGAGATCTACGACCAGGCGCACCAGTTCATGAGCCACGTGATGCCCGACATGGTGCACCGCGTAAAACGCTACAGCGACGACGTGCCGCTGTTCTCGCGCTTCCAGATCGAACACCAGATCGAAACGGCGTACAGCCGCACCGTGCCGTTGCCATCGGGCGGCGCCATCGTGATCGACCACACGGAAGCACTGGTCTCCGTCGACGTCAACTCGGCCCGCGCCACGCGCGGCTCGGACATCGAGACGACCGCCTTCAACACCAACTGCGAAGCGGCCGAAGAAGTGGCCCGCCAGCTGCGTCTGCGCGACTTGGGCGGCCTGATCGTCATCGACTTCATCGACATGGAAGTGGCAAAGAATCAGCGCGAAGTGGAACAGCGCCTGAAAGATGCGCTGCACCATGACCGTGCCCGTGTACAAATGGGCAAGATTTCCCGCTTCGGCCTGATGGAACTGTCGCGCCAGCGCCTGCGCCCTTCGCTGTCCGAAGGCTCGCACGTGACGTGCCCGCGCTGCTCCGGCACCGGCCACATCCGCGATACGGAGTCGTCCGCCCTGCAGGTGCTGCGCATCATCCAGGAAGAGGCGATGAAGGAAAACTCGGCCACCATCCACGTGCAGGTGCCCGTGGACGTGGGCGCCTTCCTGCTGAACGAAAAGCGCGGCGAAGTACTGAAAATCGAGAACCGCCACCGCATCGCCGTGATCCTGATTCCGAACAAGCATCTGGAAACGCCGCACTACAAGCTGGAACGCATCAAGCACGACGATCCGCGTCTGGAAGACAGCCAGGCCAGCTACAACCTGGCTGAAAGCGCTGAAACCGACATGGCTTACAGCAAGCGCCAGAAGGAAGAAGCCAAGCCGCGCCAGGAAGCCGTCGTCAAGACGATCACCCCTGACCAGCCGGCACCGCTGGTCGAGCGCAAGCCCGTCGAAGCGAAACCGGCTCCCGTGGCCGCGCCTGCCGCACCACAGGGCCTGATCGCCAAGATCATCAGCTTCTTCACCGGCGCCCCGGCACCGGTGGCACCGGCACCCGCCCCTGTCGCACCAGCCAAGCCGGCCGGCGCCGACCGCGGCGACCGCAACAGCCGTGGCCCGCGTGGCCGTGGCCGCAACGGCAAGCCTGGCCGCGAAGAACGCGAACCGGGCCAGGGCCGTCCAGCCCAGGACGATGCAGCAGCGGAAGCACTGGAAAAAGCGGCACGTCCGCCACGCCCGCCGCGTCCGCCACGCGAACCGCGTGAAGCCCGCGAAGGCGGCGATGCAACGGCAGTGCCACGCGAACGCGGCGAACGTCCTGAGCGCGCCGAGCGTCCGGAACGCGCAGAACGTCCGGAACGTGCCGAACGTCCGCCACGCCAGCCACGCGAAGGCCGCGAACCGCGCGCCGACAAGGCTGTTGCTGCTGAAGTGAAAGCTGAAGAGCTGGCACTGGTTGGCGCTACCGCCAGCGCAGTGAATGTCATCGTGCCGTCCAACGGCCCGGAATCCGACGCCGCACCGGCGAACCTGCTGAAAGCGCCGGCCAATGCCGGTCCTGAAGGCGAAGAGACGGAAAACGACGTGGAAGGCGAAGAACCGCGCCGCCGCCGCCGTCGTGGTGGCCGCAACCGCAACCGCCGCGACCGCGAAACGGGCGAGCTGATCGAATCGGCAAACGGTGAAAACGAAGGCCAGGATGCACCGGTAATCAGCTTCACGGTTGCTCCGGCGCCAGATGCTGCCGCCGATGCCGCTCCAGTAGCCGTCGTGGCTGCCGCCGCTGTCGTCGCCGTCGCTGCGCCAGTGGAAGCTGCTGCCGAAACCGCTCCTGCCGTCGTGGCTGAAGTGGTCGAAGTGGTCGAAATCGCCAAGGTCGCGGACATCGCCAAGGTCGAAGAAGCCGCACCAGCCGCTGAAGCGATCGTAGCGCCAGCCCCTGTGGAAGCGGCTGCAGCACAAGCTGAACCAGCCGCTGCCGAACCAGTACCAGCTGCCGAGTACAGCTTTGCCGAGAAAGCGGAAGCTGCACCGGCGCAAGCGCCAGTTCCAGCGGAAGTCATCGTCGAAGCGGCGCCAGTCGTGGAAACGGTTGCTGTCGTGGAAACCGTCGCCGTGGCTGAAGAGGCGCCAGTCGCCGAAGCGGCACCGGCCGTGGTGGAAGCGGCCCCGGTGGTTGCCGAAGTGGCTCCCGCCCCTGTTCCTGCACCGGCTCCGGCGCCAGCTCCTGTGGCTGCTCCTGCTCCTGTGACTGCTCCTGCTCCTGCACCGGCTCCTGCTGCGCCAGTCGCCGCGCCGCTGGACTTGAGCGCAGTGCTCGGTTCGGCCGGCCTGACCCTGGCTGCCACCGATCCGGAAAAACTGCGCCTGGCGCAGGAAGCCGCTGCCAAGGCAGTTGCTCCCGTGCGCAAGCCGCGCGAACGCAAGCCATTGCCGCCGCAATCGGATGAGCCGTTGATCCAGGTCAACACGCAACGTCCATAAGCGCGCCGGGTTCGCCCAGCCGCCAATGATGAAAGGGGAAGCTCAGGCTTCCCCTTTTTTACGTCCACTTCTTTGCCAGCCATCCGCCCGCCATGCACGAGAACGCCAATCAAGCTCCCGCCCCCGTCAGCCTGCGCAGCGCCTTCCGCTACTGGCTCAAGCTCGGCTGCGTCAGTTTTGGCGGCCCGGCCGGGCAAATCGCCATGATGCATGCGGAGCTGGTGGAAAAGCGGCGCTGGATTTCCGAGCAGCGCTTCCTGCACGCCCTCAACTACTGCATGCTGCTGCCGGGGCCGGAAGCGACCCAGCTGGCCATCTACATTGGCTGGCTGATGCACCGCACGCGCGGCGCCCTGGTGGCGGGCCTGCTGTTCTTGCTGCCCTCGCTGCTGGTGCTGATCGTGCTGTCCTGGCTCTACATGGCGTACGGCCATGTGGGCGCCATCGCCGGCGTCCTGTACGGCATCAAGCCGGCCGTCGTCGCCATCGTGCTGGCGGCCGCCTGGCGTCTGGGCCGGCGCACCTTGCGCAGCCCCGGCCTGATCGCCATCGCGGCGGGCGCATTTGTCGCCATCGCCGTGCTACAGCTGCCATTTCCGCTGATCGTGCTCGCCGCCGCCCTGCTGGGCATGGCGGGCGGACGCTGGCTGCCGGGCCACTTTCATCTGGGCGGCACGCAACATGTCGGCGCAGGCCGCTACGGCGCCGCCCTCATCGATGACGACACGCCCACGCCGGAGCACGCGCGCTTCAGCTGGCCGCGCCTGCTGGCCACCTGTGCGCTGGGCCTGGCCCTGGCCTTCCTCGCCTGGCTGGGCCTGGCCCTGGCGGGCGGCGTGGACCAGCCTCTGGCGCAGATGGGCGTGTTTTTCAGCAAGGCGGCCCTGCTCACGTTTGGCGGCGCGTATGCCGTGCTGCCGTATCTGGTGCAGGGCGCCGCCGACCACTACCACTGGATCACCAGCGCGCAAATGATGAATGGCCTGGCGCTGGGCGAAACGACGCCCGGCCCCCTGATCATGATCGTCGCCTTCATCGGTTTTGTCGGCGGCTGGAGCCATGCCGTGACAGGGGAGCAGCTGTGGCTGGCGGGCGTGTGCGGCGCGCTCGTCGCCAGCTGGTTTACCTTCCTGCCCTCGTTCATCTTCATCCTGGCCGGTGCGCCGCTGGTGGAAGCATCGCGCGGCAATTTGCGCCTGAGCGCGCCCCTGACGGCCATCTCGGCAGCCGTGGTGGGCGTCATCGCCAGCCTGGCCCTGTTCTTTGGCCGCCATGTCTTCTGGCAAGAAAACCCGCTGCCGCACTGGGACTGGCTGGCGATGTTCATCGCGCTGGCGGCCGGCGTGGCGCTGATCAGGTTTCAAGTGGGCACCATCAAATTGCTGCTCGCCTGTGCCATCTTCGGCCTCGTGCTATCGTATCTGCCTTGAACGACTCAACGTAAGTGGTATCACCTTTCATGGCTGACAAGATTATCTACCTCGCCGAAGCCCGCAACGGGGCACCGGCGATCCCTGCGCAGCTGGAAAGCCCCAGCGGCAACGTGGCCGACAGCCTGGGCCGGCCCCTGCACGACTTGCGCATCTCGATTACCGACCGCTGCAATTTCCGTTGCGTGTATTGCATGCCGAAGGACGTGTTCGACAAGAACCACGTGTATCTGCCGCACACGGATTTGCTGTCGTTCGAGGAAATCACGCGCATCGCGCGCCTGTTCGTCGCGCACGGCGTGGAAAAGATCCGCCTGACGGGCGGCGAACCGCTGCTGCGCAAGAATATCGAAAAGCTCGTCGCCATGCTGGCCGAACTGCGCACGCCGTCGGGCCAGCCGCTGGACCTGACCCTGACGACCAATGGTTCCTTGCTGGCAAGAAAGGCGCTGGCGCTCAAGGATGCGGGCCTGAACCGGGTCACCGTGTCGCTCGATTCGCTCGACGACGCCACCTTCAAGCGCATGAACGATGTGGACTTTGCCGTGGCCGACGTGCTGCACGGCATCGATGCGGCGCACCAGGCAGGACTCGGCCCCATCAAGATCAACATGGTCGTCAAGGCCGGCATGAACGAGCAGGAAATCGTGCCCATGGCGCGCCACTTCAAGGGTACGCCATATATCCTGCGCTTCATCGAATACATGGACGTGGGCGCCTCGAACGGCTGGAACTTGCAGGAAGTCATCCCTTCGGCAGAAGTCGTGCGCCGTATCGGCGCGCAGATGCCCTTGCTGCCCATCAACCCGAACTACACGGGCGAAACGGCGGCGCGCTGGCGCTATGCCGATGGCAGCGGCGAGATCGGCCTCATTTCCAGCGTCACGCAAGCGTTCTGCGCCGACTGCAGCCGCGCCCGCCTCTCGACCGAAGGCAAGCTGTACACGTGCCTGTTCGCCAGCAGCGGCCACGACTTGCGCAGCCTGCTGCGCGGCGGCCACAGCGATGCGGAAATTTCCTCGGCCGTGGCGCAGCTATGGCGCGGCCGCGGCGACCGCTATTCGCAATTGCGCACCAGCCAGACGGATTTGACGGGCGGCGCACTTGAGCACGGTAAAAAGAAAGTGGAAATGTCGTACATCGGCGGCTGAATCGGGAGCGGCGCACGCCTGCCGCTGCTACCATGGCGTATGCATCCACATTTTCGCCTCTCATGATCAATCAACACGACATTACCGGCCTGATCCTGGCCGGCGGCCTCGGCACGCGCATGGGCCAGCGCGACAAGGGCATGCTACCCCTGCATGGCCAGCCCCTGGTCAGCCACGTGCTGCAGCGCCTGGCGCCGCAAGTGGGCCAGCTGGCCATCAGTGTCCATGCGGATGCCGGAGATTACGCGCGCTTCGGCCTGCCCGTGTGGCCGGACGCGCTACCCGGCCAGCTCGGTCCGCTGGCAGGCTTGCACAGCGGCATGCAGCATGCCACCGCCCCCTATCTGCTCACCGTGCCGTGCGACTCGCCATTGCTGCCGCCCGACCTGGCGGCGCGCCTGGCCGCCGGCCTGGCCGAGCACAATGCGGACCTGGCCATCGCCGTCACCGAGGACATCGATCCCGCGACGGGTCAGACGGTGCGCCGCCCGCACCCCGTCTTCTGTCTCGTCAAGACTTCCGCCCTGCCCCAGCTCGATGCGTACCTGCGCGGCGGAGAGCGCCGCATGCGAACCTGGCATGGCCCCTTGAAACTGGCCGAGGTGCTCTTCGAGAACAATAGCGCGTTCGGCAACATCAATACCCCGGACGAGCTGGCGGCCCTGCAGGCGCAGGGCCTGTCCGTGCCGATGGCGCAAGCCATCCTGGCCGACACCGTCGCGCCTGTCGCCGAGATCGAGGAACTGCCGCTGCCGCAAGCGTTCGAGCGCATCCTGGCGGCCGACATCATCTCGCCCATCAGCGTGCCCGCGCACGACAATTCCGCCATGGATGGCTACGCCCTGCACGGCGCCGACCTTGGTGGCGACACTGCTGTCACCCTGGCCGTGGTCGACACCATCCTGGCCGGGCGTCCCGGCACGGTCAACATTGGACGCGGCCAATGCGCGCGCATCATGACGGGCGCCGTCATGCCGGACGGCTGCGACAGCGTGGTGCCGCAGGAACTGGTGCAGCACGCCAGCGCACAGCAGATCACCCTCGCGCCGGACTGCATCCGCGCCGGCGACAACCGCCGTTTCAAGGGCGAAGACTTGATGCAGGGCCAGCCTGCCCTGCTGCAGGGCAAGATACTCGGACCGGCCGAGCTGGGTCTGCTGGCTTCGCTGGGCATCGCCACGGTGCCCGTACGCCGGCGCCTGCGCGTGGCCTTCTTTTCCACCGGCGACGAGTTGCGCTCGATCGGCGAGCCGCTCGACGCGGGCTGCATCTACGACAGCAACCGCTACACCCTGCTGGGCATGCTGACCCGCCTCGGCTGCGAAGTGCTCGACATGGGTATCGTCAAGGACAATCCGCAAGCGCTGGAAGCGGCCCTGCGCGGCGCCTGCGCCTCGGCCGACGTCATCATTACGTCGGGCGGCGTGTCCAGCGGCGCGGCCGATTTTACGCGCGACATCCTGGCGCGCCTCGGTGAAGTGGCCTTCTGGCAAATCAACATGCGCCCGGGCCGCCCCATGGCCTTCGGGCGGATTGCCAGCGAGGGCGAATCGGCCTTGCTGCTGGGCCTGCCCGGCAACCCCGTGGCCGTGATGGCGGCGTTTTATTTCCTCGCCCGCCCGACCCTGCTGCGCCTGATGGGCGCCGACGCGGACACATCCGCCCTGCCGCTGCTGCAGGTGGCGGCGCAAGCGCCCATCCGCAAGAAACGGGGCCGCACGGAATACCAGCGCGGCATCGTCGAACGGGGCGCGGACGGGCGCCAGCACGTGCGCGTGACGGGAGCGCAAGGCTCCGGCATCCTGCGCTCGATGACGCAAGCCAATTGCATGATCGTGCTGCACGAAGCGCAAGGCCACGTGGCGGCCGGCGACCTGGTCGATATCGTGCTGTTCCATGGATTGACCTGATGTACTACCACCGGCCAGGCTGACGCGCTGGCCGGGCCGCATTCCACGCTGCGTCACCTGCGTCTCCCCCTCCTCTTCACAACGGCCCGCCCTGCGCGGGCCGTTCGCATTGCCCTTTCGCAATCAATTTATCCTGCACAGCAACTGTTCGGCTATCAAGATAAAAATATTAATCATTTCCACGACCAATAAATCAATAAAGACAACACTAATTGTAATAATTTTATTTATTAGTTGATATTGAAGTTTCTTCGGTGATAACATTCAAACTTGTATAAAGTTCAATTTTGATATTGTTTTCATGAGGAAACTAACAATGAGACACAGCTCATGGATCGCGGGAGCCAGCATGCTGGGCGTGGCATGCCTGCTTGCTACCTTGTCCCTGGCGCCCTTGACCGCCAGCGCGAAAGGCATCGCGCGCGCCGGTGTGCTGGATAACTGTAACTGGAACCGTCCAGGCGTCGACCCGTTCATGGGTGACGTGGTGGCGGCGGTAGACCGCTATACGGATATCGCGCCGCCAGTGCGCGAACAATTGAAGGAGCGCATGCGCGCGCGCCAGTACGATGAGATCGTGGTGATCAGCCGCGACGCCATCCGCGGCAAGGGCAACTACAACACGCGCATCAGCGACATGCATTTCGGCCCTGGGCGCGTTTGCCGCAATGTCACACGTGCAGGCTGGAGCGAACAGATGCAGGAACGGGGACTCGTGTATTGCGTACAGGGCCAGTGCATCCTCGTGCCGACGATTTGCCGTAACGTCAGCCGTATCACGCAGGCACCCGCGTCGGCGCCGCCGGCGGCAGGCGCCGCGCCCGGCGGTGCAGCGCCTGTTGCGGCCGCCCCCGCCGCCCCGGAAGCGGCAGGCGTGCCACTGATCGACAATCCCGACGCCTTGCGCGGCGGTTCTTTCACGGGCGGCGCCATGCCGCCCGAGGTGGCCAGCATTCCATTCCTGCCTTTCAACAATTATGTGCGCACCGTCGGCGGCATCACGCCGCCGGCCGGCATGGGCGGCGGCGGCGGCGGTGGTGGCGGTCTGCCGCCGGACCAGGGCAGCAGCATCATCGTGCCGCCCACCGTGATCATCCCCACCTTTCCACCCACGGTGCCGACGGTCTTGCCGGCCGTGCCCGAACCGCAAACCTGGGCCATGCTGCTGGCGGGACTGGCGCTGGTCGGCTACAGCGCGCTGCGCCGCTGCACTGTGCGGGCAGCCTGAGGCGGCGCGCTACTCGCCGTCGCCGGCGTCCGCCTTACCCAGCAGCAAGGCGGCCGCCTCGCCCGGCAAGGCTTCCACGGATTTCAATTTGCGCGCCATCTGCCGGCTGCGCACTTCCGCGCTTTCAATATTCTTCGCCGCCTTTTCCAGGGTCAGCCGGGTTTGCGACAGCACGTCGCCGAACTTGCCGAACTCCGTCTTGACGGCGCCCAGCACTTGCCACACTTCCGACGAGCGCTTTTCCAGCGCCAGGGTGCGGAAACCCATCTGCAGGCTGTTGAGCAAGGCCGTCAACGTGGATGGTCCGGCGATGCTGACCCGGTGCACGCGCTGCAATTCGTCGGCCAGGCCCGGGCGGCGCAACACTTCCGCATACAAGCCTTCCGTGGGCAGGAACAGGATGGCAAAGTCGGTGGTGTGCGGCGGCGCCAGGTATTTCTCGGCGATGGTTTTCGCTTCGCCGCGCACGGCCCGTTCCAGCTCGCGTCCGGCCAGGGCCACGCCGTCGGCATCGGCCCGCTCGGCCGCCTCGACCAGGCGCTCGTACTGTTCCTTGGGAAACTTCGCGTCGATCGGCATCCACACGGGAGGGCCGCCGTCGGAGAGGCCCGGCAATTTCAAGGCGAATTCCACGCGCGCGCCGCTGCCGGCCACGGTTTCCACGTTCTTTGCATACTGGTCGACAGTGAGTACCTGCTCCAGCAGCATTTCCAGCTGCACTTCGCCCCAGGTGCCACGCGTCTTCACATTGGTGAGTACCCGCTTCAAATCGCCCACGCCCAGCGCCAGCTGCTGCATTTCACCGAGACCCTGGTGGACTTTTTCCAGCCGCTCCGACACTTGCTGGAACGACGCACTGAGGCGCGTTTCCAGGGTGGCGTGCAGTTTCTCGTCGACCGTCTTGCGCATCTCTTCCAGGCGTGCGCCATTGTCGGCCTGCAAGTCGCGGATCTTGTTCTCCAGCGTGGCGCGCACTTCCAGCATGCGCTGCGCATTCGATTCCGTCAGCTGGGCCAGGGTTTGATTGGTACTCTCGGCAAAGCGCGCCAGGCTTTGCGCCTGCTCTTCGCGCCCGACTTTCCCCTGCGCCTGCATCTGCGTGCGCAGGCTGTCGAGCTGTTGCAAGGTCGCCGCCTGGAATTGCGCCAGGCCGGTGGCCAGATCCTGGCGCGTCGCTTGCGCCGATGCCTGCAGTTGCAGCCGCACTTCGCGCTCGACCCGGTCGATGCGATCCAGGCTTTGCTGCTGGTGCTGTTGCACCAGGGCCAGGGTGGTGGCGCCATCGCCGGCCGCGCCACGCGGGCGCAGCAAGATCAATAGCAACAGGACGATGGCGACGATGGCGGCGCCCAGCAGGCTGTAAAACTCGATTGGGCTCATGGGTGTCAGTCAGGCTTGTTGCGCATCCAGTCGGCCGTCTGATAGAACGATTCCATCAGGCGTACGCGCAAGGATTCTTCGATGCCCGTGTCTTCCATGGCCCAGGCCATGGCGCGCAGCCACTGGTCGCGCTCGCTGGTGCCGATGGCGTAGGGCAAGTGACGGGCGCGCAGGCGCGGGTGGCCGAATTTCTCGATATACAAATCCGGTCCGCCCATCCAGCCCGTGAGGAAGAAATACAGCTTGTCGCGCGAGCCGTCCGTCGATGGCGGATGCATGACGCGGATGCCGGCGAACTCGGCTTCGAGTTCCATCAAGTCATAAAAACGGTCGACCATTTCGCGCAGCACGGGGGCGCCGCCGATGGTCTCGTACAGGGTGGGGGCAGTGGTATCAGTCATGGCCGCCATGATAGCGCAAGCGCTGGCGCCTCATGCGGCGGCAGCTGTCGCTGCCACAATAAAAAGCAATATACTTGACAACTCAAGCTTGTATCAACTACTATACAATCTTTAAACACGGGAAGATACAGCATGTCGACCACCGCAGAATCCCACTTGATGCGCAATACCAACTTCCGCTGGCTGCTGGGCGGCGGCCTCGTGTCCATGCTGGGCGACCAGTTCAGCATGCTGGCCCTGCCGTGGCTGGTGCTGAGCCTGACGGGCGATAGCCTCAGCCTGGGCATCGCCGTGGCCCTGATGGGCGCGCCCCGCGCCGTGCTCATCTTGTTGGGTGGCACGGTCGCCGACCGGCATTCGCCCCGGCGCGTACTGCTGGCAAGCAAACTGGCCAATGCCGCCATCCTGCTGGCGCTGGCCGGGCTGCTGCTGCTGGACCAGGCCAGCCTGGCGCTGGCGTATGCGGCCGCGCTGGCACTGGGCATCGCTTCCGCCTTCGGCATTCCCGCCGGCACGGCCATCCTGCCGCAAGCCGTGCCGGCGCAGTCACTGCAAGCGGCCAACAGCCTGCAGATGGGCGCGCGCCAGTTGTCCTTGCTGGCCGGTCCCCTGCTGGCGGCGCTCGCGCTCGGCACGCACGATGGCGCCCGGCACACCGGCATGGCGGCGCTGGCCGCCGCCTTTGCCATCGATGCGCTGACGTTCCTGTTCTCGGCCTGGACCTTGCGGCAAGTCAGCCTGCGGCCACTGGCCGTGGCGGCGGCGCAGGGCATGTGGCGCGACATGGCGGCGGGCCTGGCCATGGTGTGGCGCGACATTCCCTTGCGCAGCTGCTATGTGTACTGGGCGGTGGTGGCCTTCTTCGTCATGGGGCCGCTGCAAGTGGCCTTGCCCGTGCTGGCCAGCGAGCGCCTGCACGGCGCCGCGGCGCTGGGTGTGCTGATGGGCGCGCACGGCGCCGGCACCCTGGCCGGCATGCTGGCGTCCAGCCTGGGCGGCGCCTGGCTGCGCCGCCGCTTCGGCGCCACCCTGCTGCTGGTCGATGCGGTCGTGGGCCTGCTGCTGATGGCGCTGGGGCAAATCGGCACGGCCTGGCAGGGCGCGGCCTTGCTGGCCGTCACGGGAATGCTGGGCGGCTATGTGCAGGTAGCCATCTTTACGTGGATACAGCGGCGCGTGGCGCCCGCCATGCTGGGCCGCGCGATGGCACTGTTCATGGGCATCTTCCTGGGACTGGCGCCCCTGTCGGCGGCGGCCACGGGTGCGTTGCTGCGCCACCTGAGCGTGGGCGAGCTGTTCTGCGCTGGCGGCGCCCTGCTGCTGGCCGCCGCCATGGCCGCCATCCTGTGGACGGATATTCCCCGCATCGGGGCAAGCGATTATGCAGTTCAACCTTAAGGCAGTCACAGCATGGATAAAACACGACAAGCGGCCCTGAAAGCGGCCTACCGGCAACAAGCGCCCGCGCTGGGCATCATCGCGCTGCGCCACTTGCCCAGCGGACGCACCCTGCTCGAACGCAGCCGCAATGCCCCTGGCGCGCTGAACCGCCATCGCTTCGAACTGAACCTGGGCAAGCACCGCAACGCCCTCCTGCAGGCGGACTGGCAACGCGACGGCGCGGCGGCCTTCCGTTTCGAGCTGCTCGATGCCGTCAAGGTGCCCGACGATCCCGCCTTCGATGCGGATGCCGAACTGGACGCCCTGCTGGCGCTGTACCAGGCACAGCTGCTGGAGCAGGGACAGGCACGCTATTGAGCGGCCATGCTTTACACTTGCGCACTCAAGCACTTCGCAGCGAATTGAAAGGACGTCATGATCGATCACACTCCCCCGCCGCCGGACGGTGCCAGCGCGCTGGACTTCTGCCTGCGCCTGGCGCGCGCCCAGGCCGTGCTGGTGCGCCGCTTCGACAGCATCCTGGGCAATCTGCATGGCCTGAGCTTCAGCGATTATCAGTTGCTGTACCACTTGCAGCGCGCGCCCGGCGGCCGCCTGCGCCGCATCGACCTGGCCGAACGCCTGGCGCTGACGGCGTCCGGCATCACGCGCTCCTTGATGCCGCTGGAAAAAATCGGCCTGGTGGCGCGCCAGGCCGATGCGCGCGATGCCCGCGTCGGCTATGCCGTCATCACGGAAACGGGACAAGCCCTGCTGCTCCACGCCGATGCGACAGCGCAGGCACTGGGCCAGGAATTGCTGGGCAGCGCCAGCGCGGAACAGCTGGCACCGCTGTCCATGCTGCTGGCCGGCATCGCCGGCAGCCAGCCAGCGAACGGCTGACGCGTCCCCCTTACACGAGCGCCAGCTTGCGCAGGCGCCGCGTCGACTGCCAGTGTTCCACGCCCGTTTCGTCGCGGATGGCGGCGCAGGCGGCCAGCACTCTTGCGCACTCATCCTCGCGCAAGCCCGCATTCAGGGTCAGGCGCACGATGGCGCGGTTCTTCGCCGTAGCCGGGGCACAAAACATGGCGCCGTAAATGCCGTGCCGTTCCAGCGCCTGGCGCAGGGCCAGGGTGGCCGGTTCGCCGCCCGCCTCCAGCGCCACGATCTGCTCCGTGCCATCGCTGACGTTGTAGCCCAGCGCGCGCAAACCGTCGCGCACCTGCAGCGTGTGGCGCCGCAGGGTGGCGCGGCGCTCGTCGGCGGCCATGATGAAATCGAGCGCCGCGCCCAGCCACGCCAGCTCATGCGCCAGCAGGCAGGAACTGAAGATGGCGGGGCGTGATTCAGACAAGAAATACCCCTTGAAGCGGCTGGAACAGCTGATGAAACCGGCCCGGCCCGCGAAGGCCTTGGCCAGCGATGCCGTGCGGAAATGCACGCGGTGGCCCAGTCCCCAGGCTTCCACCAGGCCCGCGCCCTGCGGGCCGTGCGTGCCCAGCGAATGCGACTCGTCGACCACCACCACGCAGTCGCTGCGCTCGGCGATATCGAGCAGCTCCAGCAGCGGCGCCAGGCTGCCGTTGGTGCTGTACAGGGCATCGACGACAATCACCCCGCGGCCATGCTTTGCCACCTGCCGCCGCAGGTGCGTCATGTCGTTGTGCAGGAAGGGCACGGCCTGGGCCTGGGCCGACAGCACGCCTTCCCACAGCGACGCGTGAGCCTGCATGTCCAGGTAGACGGGAATGCCGGGGCCGGCGATACACTGCAGCAAGCCGACGTTGGCCGCCATGCCGGACTGCGCCAGGATGCCATCCTCGCAGCCCATGAAGCGGGCCAGCCGGCTTTCCAGCCGGTGCTGTTCGCTACCTTCCTGCAAGTACACGGCCGACATCAGCATGCCGCCCGCATGCGCCTGCAGGGATGCCACCTGCGCCGCCACCAGCGTCGGCTCGGCGGCGATGGACAGGTAGTCATTGCCCGCCAGGAAAATAGCATGGGCGGGGGTCGGTTGCCAGGCATGGGGATGCTGGCCGCCCAGCAGTTTTTCGATGCGCGTGATGTGATGCGCATCCATGCGCCGCACGATGTAGTCGGGCAGGCAGTGTTCGGCACGGGCGAAAGATGGGGTATGCACGCTGGTAGCGATAGTCATGGTTTTTCTCCTAGGGAAAGGTTTGCTGCAAATTAAAGCCTTGACCGTGTTGCAAACCCATCCATTGACGTATATCAATGTCCGACGAGATAACCGTTCAACCAGGAAAATTTACGCGATGATAATGTTCTAAAGAGAATCTAGGCAGAGTCATGACGCAGCAATTGCAAGGACGATGGACACACTGGCGCAGGCGCCTGCTCCATTCGCTGCTGCATGAGCGCGTGCCGCATGAGGACCTGGCCGGCCGAGTCGCCATGCTGGCCGCCGTGGGCACGGTGGCGATGCCGCTGTACTACCTGCTGTGGCATTACTTTTTTCCGCAAGCCTATGAAAACCTGACCCTGCGCCTGACGGGCGTGGGCATTTGCATGGCTGGCCTGTTTGCCCGCCGCTTCTCGGTCCGCTGGCTGTCGCGTTACCTGCTGTTCGCGCTCAGCTACATCCTGCCCTTCTTCTTTACTTTCATGTTTCTGATGAACCATGCGTCGTCCATCTGGAGCGAATCGCTGCTGATCGGCCTGGTCGTGCTGTTTCATTTCGAAACGAAACTGGCGTGCTGCGCCTACCTGATCGGCACCAGCGCCGCCTGCCTCGCCGTCATCCTGCAGGGGGAAGGCGGCCTCCTGCTGCAACGTGAAGTGCTGCAGCAACTGCCCGTGCACTGGTTCACCATTGCCGCGCTGTCCGTGGTGAAAGTGGGCAGCAAGGTGCTGGAACTGGAACGGCTGGCAGGCCTGGCGGCCGGGCTCGGTTCCGTGGCGCACGAGCTGCGCACGCCGCTGACCAGCGTGGAAGCCAATGTGCGAGGCATGCGCCGGCTGCTGCCGCAGCTGGCCGACCAGGCGGAGGACATGCCTCCGTTGCAGGAAGCCCTGTCGCGCATCCAGTTCGAAGTGCGCCACATGCATCACATGATCGATCTGTTCCTGATGAGCGCCAGTGCCGTGAACCGCAACCTCCAGCCTAGCCAGGCGCTATCGATGCTGGAGATGGTGAACGCCGTGCTCAAGCGCTACCCATTTACCAGCAATAGCCAGCGCAGCAGCGTCAAGGTGGACGTGCGCGCCGACTTCCAGTTCGCCGGCCAGGACGAACTGTGCGTGGTGATCCTGCTGAACCTGCTGAGAAACGCGCTGAAAGCCATCCAGCGAGCAGGCAAGGGACGCGTGCGCATCATCATCGACGGCGCCCGCCCCGTGCCCAGGCTGCTGTTCATCGACACGGGCTGCGGCATCGCGAAGAACCGCCTGCCGCTGATCTTCGAGCGTTTTTACTCCTATCCCGTCCATAACGGCAGCGGCATCGGCCTGGCCCTGTGCCGGCAGATCGTCACCGCCTGGCAGGCGCGCATCCGCTGCGTGTCGCGCGAGCACGCCTATGCGATTTTCATCCTGGAATTCCCCCAGCCCGTGCCTGCCCGCTTCCAACCCTCTTCCCCCGCAAGGTGACGCATGCAACTGCCCGTCTACACCCATCCGACCCTGACCGTATTGATCGACGACAGCGATTCCTTCCTGAAAAGCCTGGCGTTCCAGCTCGATCCCGGCCTGGCGCGCAAGACCTTCCACGACACCAGCAGCGCCCTGCACTGGTTGCGCCAGAGCGCGCAGCCGGGCGAAACGCCGCTGCACGTCAACTTCGACACGCAAAACCTGCCGCCCGACCAATGCAACGTGGCGCTCGACATCGAACGCATCTGGCGCATCAGCGGCCAGGCGCAGCGCTTTGCCGTGCCCTCCGTGCTGGTGGTCGATTATTCGATGCCGCAGATGAATGGTCTGGAATTTTGCCAGGCCGTGCGCGACTTGCCGTGCAAGAAGATTCTATTTACGGGCGCGGCCGATGAAAAAGTGGCCGTGACGGCCTTCAACCGGGGCTTGATCGACCGCTACATCAAGAAGAGCGACGACGATGCGCTCGACATCCTGGAACAGGAAATCGTTGCCCTGCAGCGCGAGTTCTTCCTGCAGCAATCGGAAACCGTGCGCGACTTGCTGATGCTGCACGACTACAGTTTCCTGCAAGACGAAGCGCTGGCCGCCGTCGTGCACGAGCTGTGCCAGCGCCATGGTTTTGTCGAATACTATATTTTCCCCAATCCCAGCGGCATCCTGTTCTTCACGCGCGAAGGCCACGCCAAGCTGATGATCATCGAGACGGAACGCAGTCTGCATACGCAGTACGAAATGGCGCGCGACAGCGACGCGCCCGAGTCACTGCTGCTGGCCCTGCTGGAAATGCGCGTGATTCCCTACTTTTCCGACGCCGACAGCGACGGCATGTACGCGGCGCAGATCGGCGAAAACTGGTTCCGCTACTGCGCCGCGCCCACCATCTGCCTGGGCCGCATGACGTATTTCTGGGCCCTGTTCGACGTGCCAGCGCACCAGCTGGGGCAGCCGGTGATGTCCTACGCGCAATTTCTGCGGGCGGGCGCAGGCGATAGCGTCAGCGCTTAAGACTAGCCTTCCCGCAAGGTCTGCAGGGGCGGATGTTTCAGCACGTTACGCAAGCCCAGCCAGCCGCCGGCAATCGCGCACAGGGCGCCAGCCAGCAAACCAAAGGCCCACACGCCGGGCGCGAAGCTCCAGGCGAACTTGAACTGATACGTGGCCAGCGCCCAGCCCATGGCGGCCGCGCCCGATGCCGCCAGCAAGCCGGCCAGGGCGCCGACGAGCGAAAACTCGATCAACTGGGCCTGCGCCAGCTGGCGCCGCGTGGCGCCCAGCGCGCGCAGCAGTCCCGCTTCGCGCGTGCGCTCGTCCTGCGAACCCATCAGGGCCGCATACAGCACCAGCAAGCCCGATGCCAGCGTGAAGGCAAACAGGAATTCGACGGCCGTGACCACCTGGTCCAGCACGCCCTGGATCTGCTTGAGCACGCCGCCCACGTCGACCACCGTCAGGTTCGGATAATCGCGCAGCAAGGCATTGCCCAGGTCCGCCTGCGCGGGCGGCAGGTGAAAGGCCGTGATCCACGTCTGCGGCGTGTCCGCCATCGCGGCCGGATTGATGATGACAAAGAAATTGACGCGCATCGAGCCCCATTCCAACTTGCGCAAGCTGGTAATGGCCGCTTCCACGGGCTGGCCGGCGATGTCGAAGCGCAGCTTGTCGCCCAGTTTCAGTTTCAATGTCTTGGCGATGCCCTCCTCCACCGATGCCTCGGCCGGCGCACCGGGCCCATTGCCGAACCACTTGCCGGCGACCAGCTTGTTTTCTTCCTGCATCGTGGCCATCGTCGACAGGTTGAATTCGCGGTCGGCCAGGCCCTTGGCCCGGTCGTCCTCGTAGGTGGTTTCCGTGATGGCGTTGCCGTTCACGGCCACCAGGCGCCCGCGTATCATCGGATACAAGGGCGCGTTGGCCACGCCGGCCTGGGCCAGGCGCGCGGCGATCGGGTCTTTCTGTTCCGGCAGGATATTGATCATGAAGCGGTTCGGCGCGTCCGGCGGCGTGGCATTGCGCCAGGCCACCATCAAGTCGCCGCGCACCACCGTCAGCAGCAGCAAGGCCATCAGGCCCAGCGCCAGCGACACCACCTGGATGACGGTGGCGCCCGGGCGGCGCTGCAGGGACGTGACAGCAAAACGCCAGCCCTGGTGATTGAAGGCGCCGCGCAGGGTTTTCAGCGACTTGATGCCCAGCCAGCCGGCCAGGCCGAACAGGGCGAAGCCGCCCAGGAAGCCGGCCGCCGTCAGCAGCGCCAGTTTCACGTCGCCCGCCTGCCACAACAGCAGCACGACGAAGGCAGCGATGCCCAGGCCGTACGTGGCCACGGCCAGCGCCTGCGGCGGCTCCTGTTCGCGGCGGATCACGCGGTTATGGGGAACATTGCGCAACTGCAAAATCGGCGGCAGGGCAAAGCCCAGCAACAACAGCATGCCGGTGGCCACGCCCTGCAGCGCGGGCAGCATCGAGACGGGCGGCAAGTCGCTCTGCACCAGTTTCCCCAACAGCTCCAGCAATACCAGGTGGCCGCCGAAGCCCACCATCACGCCGACCACGCTGCCGGCCAGGCCAACGAGCAGGAATTCGATCACGTACATGGCCGTGACCTGGTTTTGCGTCAAGCCCAGGCAGCGCAGCATGGCGCAGGCATCCAGGTGGCGCAGCATGAAGCGGCGCGCCGCCATGGCCACGGCAACGGCCGCCAGCATGGCCGACAGCAAGCCGACGAGGGACAGGAAACGGTCGGCGCGGTCCAGGGTCGACTGCATCTGCGGACTGCCCGATTCCAGCGACTCGATGCGCACGCCCTTGATGGCCTGCGTCTTGATCTGGCTTTCCAGCCAGGTTTGATATTGCGCAAGCTCGGCCGCCTTGGCGGGCGGCGCCGACAGCAGCAGCCGGTATGACACGCGCGAACCGTTCTGCACCAGCGCCGTGGCGGCAAGATCACTGAGGGGCAGCATCACGCGCGGCGCGAAATTGAGGAAGGAGGCGCCGCGGTCCGGCTCGCTGGCGATCAGTTGCGTGACCGTAAATGCCTTGTCGCCCAGGGTCAGGGTGTCGCCCAGCCTGGCGTTCAGGCTGGACAGGATGGCCGCGTCGACCCACAGGGTGCCGGGCGCCGGCACCTGGTCGGTTGGCCGTCCCACGGCATCCTGCGCCTCGCTCGGTTTGGTCGTGATTTTCAGCTTGCCCCGCTGCGGGTAGCCGGGCGAGACGGCCTTGATGGACGCCAGCTGCGACAGCGACTGTTCGCCCTCGCCCGCCTGCGCCATGCTGGGAAACGTCACCGTGTCGGCCAGGAGGAAGCCGCGCTTCTGCGCTTCCGCGCGCCATGCGGCATTGACGGGCTGGTCGGCGCTGATGACCAGGTCGGCCCCCAGCAACTGGTGCGCGTCGCGGTTCAGGCCCGCGCGCAGGCGGTCGACGAAGAAGCCCACGGCCGACAGGGCCGCCACGGCGACGATCAGCGCGACGAGCAGGAAACGCAGTTGCCCGGCGCGCCAGTCGCGGCCGGTCATTTTCAGGGAGAGGCGGAACATGGGCGGCGGGTCTTTATGAAGATGTTATTGCGCGCTGCCGTGGGCGGCCGCGTGCTGGGCGAAATACGCATCGACGGTAGCGAGGAAGGCGTCTTTCTGCGCTTGCGGCAGGAAGGCGGCGATGAAACCGTTGCGCGCCAGGCGTTGCGCGTGGGACAGGCCCAGCGGCAAGGCGTCGAAGATGGCGTCGAAATTGTCGTTCATGTAGCCGCCGAAATACGCGGGATCGTCCGAGTTCACCGTCACCAGCAGGCCGGCGTCGAGCAGTTGCACCAGGTTGTGGTCATGCATCTGGTCGAACACGCGCAGCTTGGTGTTCGACAGCGGGCAGACCGTCAAGGCGACCTGTTCGCGCGCCAGGCGGGCCGTCAGTTCCGCGTCTTCCAGGCAGCGCACGCCATGGTCGATGCGTTCGACCTGCAAGTCGTCGAGTGCCGTGCGGATGTAGGCTGGCGGACCTTCCTCGCCAGCGTGGGCCACCAGGTGCAGGCCCAGCTCGCGGCAACGGGCAAACACGCGCGAGAATTTCTCGGGCGGGTTGCCCACTTCCGACGAGTCGAGACCGATGCCGATGAATTTGTCGCGGTGCGGCAGCGCGTCTTCCAGGGTCTCGAACGCTTCTTCCTCGCTCAGGTGGCGCAGGAAGCACAGGATCAGGGCCGCGCTGACGGGACTGTCCTGGCAGGCGCGGTGGATGCCGTTGATCACGTCGGCCATGGCCACGCCGCGCGCCGTGTGCGTTTGCGGGTCGAAGAAGATTTCCGTGTGCAGCACGTTATCGGCTTCGGCGCGGCGCAGGTAGGCTTGCGTCATGTCATAGAAATCCTGCTCTTTCAAGAGCACGCTTGCGCCAGCGTAATAAATGTCGAGAAAAGACTGCAAATCCGTAAAAGCATAGGCGCTGCGCAAGTGTTCCACCGATTCATAGCCCAGCGGCACGCCATTGCGCTCTGCCAGTGCGAAAATCAGTTCTGGCTCCAGCGAGCCTTCGATATGGATATGCAGTTCGGCCTTCGGCATGCCGCGGACGATCGCGCGCAATTGGGGGTTCATCATGGGTGTTCCTTATAGGGTGACGATAAAAATGCTGGCTCGCACGCGCCGGGCGCGGCGCGGAAGACGCACGCGCGGCGCGCAGGGCCATCAGACATGCAGGCATCTTAGCGCAAGATGGCCAGCCTCACCGGCGCCCGGCCGCCATGGCGCAGGCCGCGGCAGCGCCATGGCCGGCTCCGGCACGCGCTGGCGAATTGTCGTATGATGATTTAAAAGGTACAAAAAGGTTCATTGAAATTGATGGAAAATCTGATGATTTATCCAATTAAATCAACAATTTACAAACAAGTATTAAGGATATGCTGACATATCTTTTGACTTCCTGATCCTTTAGAGCAATAATAAATTTCATGGGGTAAAGGTAGGTGCAACAAGCGCTATCAACAGTGAAAAAAAAGCCGGCTGGCTACGTCAGCACACGGCATCAAGCGCCAGTTTTTTGGTCCGGGCAATCCGGACTCGCAAAGACAGCCGGGCTTGAAACAACAATAAAAATCGATACGGGGTACAGGAAAAGTTCAGACGGCAAGCCCAGGCGAGTGCCAGGCGGGCGGCCATGGTGACTGGCAGTACAGGTTTACATTAAAGGACATTGACATGACCATTTTTGATAACTATGCAGCACGCTACGAGCGCACCCGCGAAGAGGAAATGTCGCTCACCGAATACCTGGCCCTGTGCAAGAAGGACAAGCTGACCTATGCCAGCGCGCCCGAACGCATGCTGGCCGCCATCGGCGAGCCGCAACTGGTCGACACGCGCAACGACACGCGATTGTCGCGCATCTTCGCCAACAAGATCATCAAGATCTATCCCGCCTTCCGCGAGTTCTACGGCACCGAGGAAGTCATCGAGCAAGTCGTCTCGTATTTCCGCCACGCGGCGCAAGGCCTGGAAGAACGCAAGCAGATCCTGTATCTGCTGGGGCCCGTCGGCGGCGGCAAATCGTCCATCGCGGAAAAGCTCAAGTCGCTGATGGAGCATGTGCCCTTCTATTGCCTGAAAGGCTCGCCCGTCAACGAATCGCCGCTGGGCCTGTTCAACGAGGAAGAAGACGGCACCATCCTGGAAGAGGATTACGGCATCCCGCGCCGCTACCTGCGCAACATCCCCAGCCCGTGGGCCGTGAAGCGCCTGCATGAATACAATGGCGATATCAACCAGTTCCGCGTCGTCAAGCGCTACCCGTCCGTGCTGAAACAGATCGCCATCTCGAAGACGGAGCCGGGCGATGAAAACAACCAGGATATTTCTTCGCTGGTGGGCAAGGTCGACATCCGCAAGCTGGAAGACTATGCGCAGGACGACCCGGACGCCTACAGCTATTCGGGCGGCCTGTGCCTGGCCAACCAGGGCTTGATGGAATTCGTGGAAATGTTCAAGGCGCCCATCAAGGTCTTGCATCCGCTGCTGACGGCCACGCAGGAAGGCAACTACAAGGGCACGGAAGGCTTCGGCGCGATTCCGTTCGACGGCATCATCCTGGCCCACTCGAACGAGTCGGAATGGAAGACCTTCAAGAACAACCGCAACAACGAGGCGTTTCTTGACCGTATCTATATAGTCAAGGTGCCGTATTGCCTGCGCGTCTCCGATGAAATCAAGATCTACGACAAACTGGTGGCCAATTCCTCGCTGGTCAAGGCCCCATGCGCGCCCGGCACCCTGCGCATGATGGCGCAGTTCGCCATCCTGTCGCGCCTGAAGGACCCGGAAAACTCCAGCATCTTTTCGAAGATGCTCGTCTACGATGGCGAGAACCTCAAGGATACGGATCCGAAAGCCAAGTCCATGCATGAATACGTCGATTACGCGGGCGTGGATGAAGGCATGAACGGCTTGTCGACGCGCTTTGCCTTCAAGATCCTGTCGAAAGTGTTCAACTTTGACAATTCCGAAGTGGCCGCCAATCCCGTGCATCTATTATATGTACTGGAACAGCAAGTCGAGCGCGAGCAGTTCGCGCCGGAACTCGAGCAGCGCTACTTCTCCTATATCAAGGAGCACCTGGCGCAGCGCTATGTGGAATTCATCGGCAAGGAGATCCAGACGGCTTACCTGGAAAGCTATTCGGAATACGGACAGAACATCTTCGACCGCTATGTGACGTTTGCCGATTTCTGGATACAGGACCAGGAATACCGCGATCCGGACACGGGCGAAAGTTTCGACCGCGAATCGCTGAACAATGAACTGGAAAAGATCGAGAAGCCGGCGGGCATTTCCAATCCGAAGGATTTCCGCAATGAAATCGTGAACTTCGGCTTGCGCGCGCGGGCCTCGAACGGCGGCAAGAATCCCGCCTGGACCAGTTATGAAAAGTTCCGCACCGTGATTGAAAAGAAAATGTTTTCGAATACGGAGGAATTGCTGCCCGTGATTTCCTTCAATGCCAAGGCCAGCGCCGACGATGCCAACAAGCACGCCGACTTCGTGGCCCGCATGGTGGAAAAAGGCTATACGGCCAAGCAGGTACGCCTGTTATGCGAATGGTACTTGCGCGTACGCAAGTCGTCATAGCGCGGACAGCGAAGGCGCGCTCCCGCCCGATGGATGGCGGGGCGCGCGAGACGAGAGGCAAGGAGGCACCCTTTGACATATCTCATCGACAGGCGCTTGCAAAGCAAGAATAAATCCGCCGTCAACCGCGAGCGTTTCCTGCGGCGTTACAAGGGCCAGATCAAGGATGCCGTGGGGCGTGCCATCAAGGGACGCTCGATCACGGACGTCGAGAATGGCGAGAAGGTCAGCATCCCCGTCAAGGACGTGGGCGAACCATCGTTCGGCCACGCGCATGGCGGCGTATGGGAAGTGGTCAATCCCGGCAACAAGGAATACCTGAAAGGCGACCAGATCGCCCGGCCGAAAGGCGGCGGTGGCGGCGGGCGGGGCAAGGCGGGCAATAGCGACGAGACGACGGAAGACGATTTCATCTTTGAATTGTCGCGCGAAGAATTCATGAATTATTTCTTCGAGGACTTGGAATTGCCGCACATGGTGAAAACCCAGCTGACGGCCACCACGGAATTCAAGAACCAGCGCGCCGGCTACAATATGTCGGGCACGCCATCGAACATCCATGTGCTGCGTTCCTTGCGCGGCGCGCTGGGGCGGCGCATCGCCGTCGGCGGCGGCGCCCGCAAGCAGCTGGCGCAGGCCGAGGAAGACCTGGCCGAACTGCTGCACGAAGGCGCGCCCGACAGCGACCCGCTGGTGACGGAACTGCGCCGCCTGATCCACCACCTGCACACGCGCCTGCTGGCCATTCCCTTCATCGACCCGTTCGACTTGCGCTACAGCAACCGCGTCAAGGTGCCCAAGCCGATGACGCAAGCCGTCATGTTCTGCATCATGGACGTGTCCGGCTCCATGGACGAGTCGCGCAAGGACACGGCCAAGCGCTTCTTCATCCTGTTATATCTGTTCCTCAAGCGCGTCTACGACAAGATCGAAGTCGTCTTCATCCGTCACCATACGGCGGCGGCCGAAGTGGACGAGCATGAATTCTTCAATTCGCGCGAGTCGGGCGGCACCGTCGTATCCTCCGCCCTGCACTTGCTCAACACCATCATCGACGAGCGCTATGGCGCCGGGCAATGGAACAGCTATGTGGCGCAGGCGTCCGACGGCGACAACTGGGACAACGATTCCGTGCTGTGCCGCCAGTTGCTGATCAACACCATCATGCCCAAGGTGCAGTACTACACCTATGTCGAGATCACGGATGGCCCGCAGCAAAACCTGTGGGAGCAATACGCAGGCGTGCTCGACCATCACGCCCATTTCGCCATGCAAAAGATCGTCACGCCGGCCGATATCTACCCGGTCTTCCGCGAACTGTTCAAGAAACAGGTGAAATGATGAGTGCAGCCTTTGACCGCGCCAGCAACACCCCGGGCGAACCGTTCGTGCGCCTGCGCCACCCGAACGCCCTGCCCGAGCAGTCGGAATGGACGTTCGAGCTGATCGAGCAAATCCACGAGGAAATCCGCCGCGTAGCGAAACAGTTTGGCCTCGACACCTATCCGAACCAGCTGGAAATCATCACGGCCGAACAGATGATGGATGCCTATACCTCCGTGGGCATGCCCGTCTCCTACAACCACTGGTCTTTCGGCAAGCACTTTCTGTCTACCGAGAAAAGCTACAAGCGCGGCCAGATGGGCCTGGCCTACGAGATCGTCATCAACTCCAACCCCTGCATCGCCTATCTCATGGAGGAAAACAGCCTGACCATGCAGTCGCTGGTGATCGCGCATGCGGCCTACGGCCACAATTCCTTCTTCAAGGGCAATTACCTGTTCCGCGCATGGACGGATGCGGACGCCATCATCGACTATATGGTGTTTGCCAAGAATTACATCGCCGAATGCGAACAGCGCCATGGCGTCGATGCCGTGGAATTGCTGCTCGACTCGTGCCACGCCATCCAGAACTATGGCGTGGACCGCTACAAGCGCCCGGCGAAACTGTCGATGGCGAAGGAATATGCGCGCCAGAAAGAGCGCGAAGCCTATGTGCAGTCGCAGATCAACCAGCTATGGCGTACCCTGCCCCGGCGCGAGGATGACGAGGACGAGGAAGACCAGCGCAAGGCCGCCCTCCGCTTTCCGCCCGAACCCGAGGAAAACCTGCTGTACTTTATAGAGAAGTACGCGCCGCTGCTGGAACCATGGCAGCGCGAGATGGTGCGCATCGTGCGCAAGATTTCCCAGTACTTCTACCCGCAACGGCAAACCCAGGTCATGAACGAGGGCTGGGCCACCTTCTGGCATTACACGATATTGAACCAGCTGTATGACGAAGGCGTGGTGGGTGACGGCTTCATGATGGAATTCCTGAAAAGCCATACCAATGTGGTCTACCAGCCGCCCATCGACAGCCCGTATTACAGCGGCATCAACCCGTATGCGCTGGGATTTGCCATGATGAGCGACATCCGCCGCATCTGCGAGCACCCGACGGACGAAGACCGCGCCTGGTTTCCCGACATGGCCGGCAGCGACTGGCGCAAGAGCCTGGACTTTGCCATGCGCAATTTCAAGGATGAAAGCTTCATTGCCCAGTATTTGTCGCCGCGACTGATCCGCGAATTCCACTTCTTTGCCGTGCTTGACGACGACAAGAATGAAAAACTGGCCATTTCCGCCATCCATGACGATGCCGGCTACCGCTACGTGCGCCAGCAGCTGGCCGAGCAGTACAACCTGGGCAACCGCGAGCCGAACATCCAGGTGTGGTCCGTGAATACGCGCGACGACCGCGCCTTGACCCTGCGCCACACGCAATTCCAGCGCCGCCCGCTGAACCAGCAGGCAGCCGAGGTGCTCAAGCATGTGGCGCGGCTGTGGGGCTTCGATGTGCACCTCGATACGGTCGATCCCCAGGGCGTGGTCCTGGGCACCCTGAATTGCCGGCGCGAGAAGCGCAACCGGCGCGATGACCCGGTTGTCCGGCCATGAAATGCTTTGTTGATAATAATCAATAGCAAGAATATAAGCGCTTCCTATGCCCGTATAGGAATTCAGTATGGCCTGACGGCCTCAAATAGGCCTCCAGGAGCGCCTTTTTTGACCTGGGTGAAGTGCGTTCCGCACCCGTTTGGTGCGCACCGAAGGCTAAGTGGTCTGGTTCAGAGCCAAAACATTTCCATAAAGAAAGATTTTTCTCCAAATTTAGCAGTTTCCATATTGGATATCACGAAATATAATTCCGCCATATAGGCACATCGGAGAACTTAGCAGCGGTCGTCCAAAACGGCTGTAAAAAACCGATAAGACCGCCTTTTTTTCTGTCCGAAAGCGTGCAAAGATGACATAAGCAAGTACGTTTTCAGGGCGCAAAAGCGCCAAAAATTTAACCGGTTTTAGGCGTTAAAAATCTGTGTAAAATAAAGAATTCGTATGTATAATTCGGCGACGTCCCGGATACGGCTGGAGCTTTGTGTCGTCATTTTGGGGTTCAGTTGCAAGACAAGAGATGGTATTTGGAGAAAGCAGGCATGAATTTTTCGAACGAGAAAAGTCCCAAGAACTACACAGGCATAACTGTCGTTGTCCTGCTGCACGTTCTCGCGGCTTACGGGATCGCGACGGGCTTGGGCAAGCGGTTAGTTACCAAAATGATGGAACCGGTTGAAACCAAGATTATCGAGGAAGTCAAACCGCCTCCACCGAAGGATCTTCCACCGCCACCACCGCCGCCAGAAATGAAGGCGCCACCGCCGCCATTCATTCCGCCAGTCGAGGTGAACGTGCAGCAGCCGCCGCCACAACAGAACGTGATTGCAAATACGACTGCTGTGAAGCCAGCCACGAATGTATTGGCACCGCCAGCACCGCCTGCACAGCCTGCGCCAACTCCTGGACCAGCCAAATCGGTGCGTACGCCGGCCGTGGTTGACTTCAGTGTCTGCGAAAAACCGGCTTATCCAAAGTCGTCGCAGCGCAATGAGGAAACCGGTGTGGTGACACTGTCGTTCCTGATCGGTGTAGACGGCAAGGTCGCTGATTCGAAGATCGTGAAGTCCAGCGGCTTCAGAGACCTGGACAAAGCCGCGGTGCAAGGTATTAGCCGCTGTACATTTAAGCCGGCAACAGTTGACGGCAAGCCGGAACAAGGCTGGCAGCAAATGCAATACGTTTGGTCGCTGGATTAAAACCCGAGACAGTTATCCCCTGTCTCACACTATGATTTCGTTGTCATTACGTTCAGCGATCTGTTATTTTTAATTTTGGAGGAAGCATGTTTAAGAATACCCGTTTGTCCGCATTTTTTGCCGCGGTTCTGTTGTCCGTTACCGCTACTACCGCTCTGGTAGCAGCTCCGGCATTCGCTGACGCGCCAGCATCGGCTGCCGCTTCGGCTCCTGCGGCAGACGCTGCACCAGCACCAGTTGCCGCAGATGCAGCCGCTCCAGCAGCAGACGCAGCAGCAACTCCAGCCGCTGATGCAGCAGCTCCAGCCAAAACCGAAGAAGTGCACAACCCGTTCGGCCTGTCCGCAGTATGGGACGGCGGCTTCGTGCCACGCGCTACCCTGATCATCCTGTCCATCATGTCGATCGGCAGCTGGTACATCATCATCACCAAACTGCTGGATCAAATGAAGATCTTCAAGCAAGCCAAAGAAGCCGCTTCCAAATTCTGGAAAGCTCCTTCGATCGCTGCTGGTTCGGCAACCCTGAGCGAAGGCTCGCCATTCCGCTTCATCGCTGAATCGGGCACCAAGGCAACCGCACACCATGACGGCGCCCTGCTGGAACAAATCGACCTGTCGACCTGGGTGACGATGTCGATCCAGCGCGCTTCGGACAAAGTCCAATCGCGTCTGCAAGATGGCCTGTCGTTCCTGGCAACCGTTGGTTCGACCGCACCGTTTATCGGTCTGTTCGGTACCGTTTGGGGTATTTACGGCGCGCTGACCGCTATCGGCATGACCGGTAACGCATCGATCGACAAAGTTGCAGGTCCAGTTGGTGAAGCACTGATCATGACCGCTTTCGGTCTGCTGGTCGCCGTTCCTGCCGTTCTGGGTTACAACTGGCTGGTTCGTCGTAACAAATCCGCAATGGAAGACATCCGCTCGTTCAGCGCCGACGTTCACTCGGTTCTGGTTTCCGGCGTAATGTCGACCAGCGAAGCTGGCCGTGCTGCCGGCGCTAAAAAGATCGGATAAGAATCATGTCGATGTCCGTCGGCTCCGACAGCGGAGATGAAGATCAAGTAATGTCAGAAATCAACACGACGCCGCTCGTCGACATCATGTTGGTTTTGCTGATCATTTTCTTGATCACCAGTCCGGTTGTCCTCAAATTGCAGAAAATCGATCTGCCGATCGAGGCCAACCAAGCCCTTCAAAGCAAGCCAGAAAACGTCAACATCGTTGTTAACAAGGACGGTGAGATTTACCTGGGCCAGACCAGACTGAAAGACACGAACGAATTGTTCGATTATCTTAAAGTTGAAGCAGTGAAAGTACCGCAGCCGGAAGTACACGTTCGTGGCGACCAAGAAACACGCTACGAATCGATCGGCCGGGTTATTTACACGACCCAACGTGCCGGGATCCAGAAGGTCGGCTTCATCACCGAACCACCTGACAAGGGCTGATAGCGACTGGCGGCGGCGTCCCGGCAACATGGGGATGCCACCGCCAGAAGCTGACCGGGCGGCAGTTTCGCCCGGTGCTTCGTTGGACTTCTTAAAGGAAACACTATGAGTATGAATGTCGGTTCGGGAAGCGCAGCAGGCGCGGATCCGGAACCAATGATGGAACTGAACATGACGCCCCTCATCGACGTGATGCTGGTGCTGATTATCATGTTGATCATCACGATTCCTAAGCAAAACCACTCGGTGAACTTGAACATGCCGGTCGGCACCCCGCCGCCACCGACAACCGAACCAGTGGTCGTCACGATCGATGTCGATTTTGACGGTACGATCTTGTGGGACAATCAGGTCATTCCTGACCGCGCTTCGCTGGAAGCCAAGCTGAGCAACGTTGCTGCGCAAGCAGACCAGCCGGAAGTGCATCTGCGTCCGAACAAGCTGGTGGAGTACAAAGTCGTCGCCGGTGTGATGGCGTCGGCGCAGCGTCTGGGCGTGACCAAAATCGGTCTGGTCGGCAACGAGCAATTCCAGTAAGCTGCAGCAATCAGGTTCTCTTTACATCCGAATAGGCAGGACTTCCTGCCTATTCGCTTTTTACTGAAAGACTTTCTTATGTCCAAGTTTCGTCTCGCTCATCTCGGCCTCGTCATGGCCGCTATCGGTTTTACCGCAGCAACTCCCGTAATCGGCTTGGGCTCGCTGGCATACGCCGCGGACACCGTGCGTGCCGAAGTGGGCAAGCCACTGCAAGAAGCGCAAAAACTCGCTAGCAGCGGCAAAAACAAGGAAGCGCTGGCCAAGCTGCGCGAAGCTGACAGCGTCGGCGGCAAGACCGCCTTTGAAAGCTACCAGATCGAACGCGTGCGCGCTTCGGCCGCTGCCGCCGCCGGCGACAACGGCACCGCCATCAAGGCCTTTGAAGCCGTCATCAATTCCGGCCGCCTGAGCGCCGCCGAAGCCCCGAAATTCACGCAAGCCCTGGCCGGCATGTACTACCGCGCCAAGGACTGGCCGAACACCATCACCTGGATCAAGCGCTCGCTGAAAGACCGCGACGATGCCCAGATGCGCGAACTGCTGATCCAGACCTACTACGTCAGCGGCAACTACGCCGAAGCGGCAAAAGAGCTGCAATCGCGCGGCGGCAACTCGGAAGCAAGCCTGCAAATGCTGGCCAACATCCAGTTGAAGCAAAACGACAAGGGCGGCTACGTCGCCACCCTGGAAAAACTGGCATCGAGCTATCCGAAAACCAGCTACTGGGCTGACCTGCTGAACCGCGTTTCGGGCAAGCCTGGCTTCTCGCAACGCCTGGCCCTGGACGTCCAGCGCCTGCGCCTGGCCAACGGCCTGTTCAGCAAACCTTCCGAATACATGGAAATCAGCCAGCTGGCCCTGCAAGCAGGCAATCCTGGCGAAGCGCTGAGCATCATCGAGCAAGGCTACAAAAAAGGCGTACTCGGTACCGGCGCCGATGCGCCACGTCACCAGCGCCTGAAAGACCTGGCCCTGAAAACCCAGGCCGAGCTGAAAGCCAACGCCGCCAAGTCGGAAGCGGAATACGTCAAGAACAAGGATGCCGACAGCTTGAGCAAGCTGGGCTTCGCCCTGGTCTACGACGGCCAGGCCGACAAGGGCCTGGGCTTGATGAACGATGCCGTGAAAATGGGCACCGCCAAGTATGCGGAAGAAGCCAAGCTGCATCTGGGCATCGCTTACATTCACGCCGGCAAGAAGTCCAATGCCTCGACAGCACTCAAAGCCGTCAAGGGCACGGATGGCGCGGCTGACCTGGCCCGCTACTGGACGTTGATGAATAAATAAGACAACATCCTCCGGGAGTTGCAGGCAGCTAGTCGAGTGCCACCCAAAAGCGTTGCCAGCACACCCGCCGGCAACGCTTTTTGTTATTTCAGCAGTGAAATTCGCCCTGTGCCCGCCCTGCCGGGTGTGCATCCCTGAAACAGTCCGTATAATCCCCCTTTTGGCACAGTTTTTCATCAGATTCCTATGAAGGTATTCCGCGGACTTCCCAATGCCCAGGCACGAGCGCCTTGCGCTCTGACCATCGGCAATTTTGACGGTGTCCACATCGGCCATCAGGCCTTGCTGGCGCGCGTGCGCGGCGCCGCGACCGAACTCGGCATTGAAGCGGCCGTGATGACGTTCGAGCCGCACCCGCGCGAATTCTTCGCGCAGCGCGCGGGCGACCTGTCCAAAGCCCCGCAGCGCATCGCCAACTTGCGCGACAAGCTGCAATCGCTGGACGACGCCGGCATCGACCGTGTCGTCGTCGAGCACTTCAGCGCCCAGTTCGCCGCCTTGACGCCGCAGGAATTCACGGAAAAAGTCCTCGTCGACGGCTTGCACGTGAAATGGCTGATGGTCGGCGACGACTTCTGCTATGGCGCCCGGCGCGCCGGCGACGTGGCCATGCTGCAGGAAGCGGGCCGCCAATATGGCTTCCATGTAGAAACATTGCCTACCGTGATGAGCGGCAGCACGCGCATCTCGTCCTCGGCCGTGCGCCTGGCGCTGGCGGCCGGCGATTTCCCGCTGGCGACGCAGTTGCTGGGCCATCCGTACGCCATTTCCGGCCACGTCATCCACGGCCAGAAGCTGGGCCGTACCCTCGGCTTTCCCACCCTGAACCTGCGCGTGGCGCACCGCCCCGCCCTGTCCGGCATCTTCATCGTGCAAGTACATGGCCTGGGACCAGTGCCGCTGCCGGCCGTGGCCAGCCTCGGCGTGCGTCCCACCGTCGATGACAGCGGCCGCGTCTTGCTGGAAGTGCATCTGTTTGATTTCGCCCAGTCCTGCTACGGCAAGCTGGTGCGCGTGGAATTCCTGGAAAAACTGCGCGACGAAGAGAAGTACGACGATTTGCCCACCCTGACGGCCGCCATCGAGCGCGACTCGAATCAGGCGCGCGCGTATTTTGAGCAGCGCAGCGGCGCCATTACCGCCACCGACCGAATTTGACGCCGGCCAACTCCACCGCCTGGCGGCACCTGCCGCCGCCAACCCGCTGCAAAAATATACTCCATACCATTAAAGAAGATTATGTCCGATCAAAACAAGCCAGCCACGCCCAAGCAGAACAAGAAGCCTGAAAGCAAATACCCGGTCAACATGACGGAAACCCCGTTCCCGATGCGCGGCGACATGGCCAAGCGCGAGCCACAATGGGTACAGCAATGGCAAGACAAGAAGATTTACGAGCGCGTGCGCAAGGCTGCCGCCGGCCGCCCGAAATTCATCCTGCATGACGGCCCGCCGTACGCGAATGGCGATATCCACCTGGGCCACGCCGTCAACAAGATCCTGAAGGACATGGTCGTCAAGTCGCGCTCGCTGGCCGGCTTCGACGCGCCGTACGTGCCGGGCTGGGATTGCCACGGCATGCCGATCGAGATCCAGATCGAAAAACTGCACGGCAAGAACCTGCCGACGGCCGAAGTGCTGGAAAAGGCCCGCGCCTACGCCAACGTGCAGGTCGAGCGCCAGAAAAAGGATTTCATCCGCCTGGGCGTGCTGGGCGAGTGGGACAACCCTTACCTGACGATGGCGCACGGCAATGAAGCCGACGAATTGCGCGCGCTGGGCAAGCTGCTGGAAAAAGGTTATGTCTACCGCGGCCTGAAGCCCGTCAACTGGTGCTTCGACTGCCAGTCGGCCTTGGCCGAGGCGGAAGTGGAATACGCGGAAAAACGCGATCCCGCCATCGACGTCGGGTTCAAGTTTGAAGAGCTTGAACGAATCGCGCAAGCCTTTGGCTTGCGCTCCCTGCCGACCGATAACGGTTTCATCGTCATCTGGACCACCACGCCGTGGACCATCCCGTCGAACCAGGCCCTGAACGTGCACCCGGAAGTCAAATATGCGCTGGTGAAAGCCGAGCGCGATGGCCAGCCGCTGCTGCTGATCCTGGCGCAAGACCTGGTCGTCGCCAGCCTGGCGCGCTTCAAGCTCGATGGCACGACCATCGCCACGTGCGACGGCGCGGCCCTGGCCGGCATCAGCTTCCGCCACCCGCTGCATGCGGCCGACGCGCTCTATGACCGCTTGTCGCCTTTGTACCTGGCCGAATACGTGACCACGGAAAGCGGCACGGGCGTGGTGCACTCGGCGCCAGCCTACGGCCTGGACGACTTCATCTCGTGCAAGGCGCACGGCATGAAGGACGACGACATCATCAAGCCCGTCATGGGCGACGGCAAGTTCGCCTCGACCCTGCCCCTGTTCGGCGGCATGACCATCTGGGAAGCGTCGAAGCCGATCTGCAACGCCTTGCGCGAAGCGGGCGCGCTGTTCGAAGTCAAGATGTTCGACCACAGCTACATGCATTGCTGGCGCCACAAGACGCCGATCATCTACCGCGCCACCTCGCAGTGGTTCGCCGGCATGGACGTGACGCCGAAGGACGGCGGCGCAACCCTGCGCGAAACGGCCTTGCAAGGCATCGCCGACACCGAGTTCTTCCCGGACTGGGGCCAGGCGCGCCTGCACGGCATGATCGCCAACCGTCCCGACTGGACCCTGTCGCGCCAGCGCCAGTGGGGCGTGCCGATGGCCTTCATCGTGCACAAGGAAACGGGCGACCTGCATCCACGCACGCCGGAACTGCTGGAGCAAGTGGCCAAGCTGATCGAAAAGGACGGCATCGAGGCATGGCAGGCACTGGACTTGAAAGACCTGATCGGCGACGAAGCGGCCATCTACGCCAAGAACAAGGACACGCTGGACGTGTGGTTCGATTCCGGCGCCACGCACCAGACGGTGCTGGGCGGCCCGCAAGGCCATGGTTCGCACTCGACGCAGCTGCAATTCCCGGCCGACCTGTACCTGGAAGGCTCGGACCAGCATCGCGGCTGGTTCCACTCGTCCCTGCTCGTGTCGTCGATGCTGAACGGCCGTCCGCCGTACAAAGCCCTGCTGACGCATGGCTTCACGGTCGATGGCGAAGGCAAGAAGATGTCCAAGTCGCTGGGCAATACCCTGGCGCCGCAAAAGATCTCGGACACCCTGGGCGCGGACATCCTGCGCCTGTGGATCGCGTCGACCGACTACACGGGCGAGCTGTCGATCTCCGACGAAATCCTGAAACGCGTGACGGAATCGTATCGCCGCATCCGCAACACCCTGCGCTTCCTGCTGGCCAATACGTCGGACTTCAATCCGGCCACGGACGCCGTGCCGGTGGCGGAAATGTTCGAAATCGACCGCTATGCGCTGGCCAACATGGCGTCGCTGCAAACGCAGATCGAGAACAACTACGCGCGCTACGAATTCCACCCGGTGGTCTCGAAGCTGCAGACGTACTGCTCGGAAGACCTGGGCGGCTTCTACCTGGACATCCTGAAAGACCGTTTGTACACCTCCGGCCTGACGTCGCACGCGCGCCGTTCCGCGCAGACGGCACTGTGGCACATCACGCAAAGCCTGCTGCGCCTGATGGCCCCTGCCCTGTCGTTCACGGCCGAAGAAGCATGGGCCGTCTTCGCAGGAAGCGAAGCCTATGCCGCCAGCGATGAAACCATCTTCACGCAAACCTGGTGGCAGCTGCCGGAAGTTTCGGACGCCGCCGGCCTGCTGGAGAAATACACGGCCCTGCGCGCCGTGCGCACGGACGTCACAAAACAGCTGGAAGACTTGCGCACCTCGGGCGCCATCGGTTCGTCGCTGCAGGCGGAACTGACGATCAAGGCCGCGCCGATGAAATACAAGCTGTTGACCACCCTGGGAGAGGACTTGAAGTTCGTCTTCATCACCTCGCAAGCCACGGTGGCCGAGGTGGCCGACGAAGCGGCAGAGGAAGTGGTCGTAACCGCGTCGACGGCGCCGAAATGCGAGCGCTGCTGGCACTACCGTAGCGACGTGGGCACGGACGCCGCGCATGCTACCCTGTGCGGCCGCTGCGTCAGCAATCTGTTTGGCAAGGGCGAATCGCGCCGTTTCGCATAGACTGTCACCCTGGGGCGCTGCCTGCGTCCCGCTTCCAACCGCCGCCTGCCACCAGGCGGCGGCTTTATCTTCCCTGGAAAAATATGGCCACTAAAAACCGTTTTTCATCGAAATCGTCATCCTCGGCGTCGCTCGTGCCCTGGCTTGGCATTGCCGCCATCGTCATCCTGTTCGACCAGATCACCAAGATCACGATCCTGAAGACCTTCCGCTATGCGCAAGAGATGGTCATCACCTCGTATTTCAACCTGGTGCTCGCGTATAACAAGGGCGCCGCGTTCAGCTTCCTGTCCGACCAGGGCGGCTGGCAGCGCTATTTCTTCACCGGCATCGCCCTGGCGGCCGCCATCTACATCATCTATCTGCTGAAAAAGCACGCCGGCCAGCGCATGTTCTGCTGGGCCCTGGCGCTGATACTCGGCGGCGCGCTGGGCAATGCCATCGACCGTCTGATGTACGGCCACGTGGTCGATTTCCTCGACTTCCACTGGAAAAGCTGGGGCCATTTCCCCGCTTTCAATATCGCCGACAGCGCCATCTGCATCGGCGCGGCCCTGTTCATCATCGATGAACTGCGCCGGGTAAACAAATAGACACGCAGGAGAACGGCATGGAATTGTCCGGCAAAAAAATCGTTCTGGGACTTTCAGGCGGCGTCGCCTGCTACAAGGCGGCGGAACTGTGCCGCGCGCTGACAAAGGCCGGCGCCTCGGTGCAAGTGGTGATGACGGATGCGGCCAGCCACTTCATCACGGCCGTCACGATGCAGGCCCTGTCCGGCCACCCCGTGCACACGAGCCAGTGGGATGCGCGCATCGACAACAACATGGCGCATATCGATTTGACGCGCCATGCGGACGCCATCCTGATCGCGCCGTGTTCGGCCGATTTTCTGCGCAAGCTCGCGCACGGCGTGTGCGACGACCTGCTGTCGACCCTGTGCCTGGCCCGTCCCTCCCACCTGCCCCTGCTGGTGGCGCCGGCCATGAACGTGGAAATGTGGCAAAACCCGGCCACGCAACGCAATGTGCAGCAGCTGCGCGATGACGGCATCAAGCTGTTCGGCCCGGCCGCCGGCGAACAGGCGTGCGGCGAAGTTGGCCTGGGCCGCATGCTGGAGCCGGAACAGCTGCTGACGGAGCTGATCGCCGCCTTCCAGCCGAAAGTCCTGGCGGGCAAGCGCGTGCTGGTCACGGCCGGCCCCACGTTCGAAGCCATCGACCCCGTGCGCGGCATCACCAATCTGTCCTCGGGCAAGATGGGCTATGCGGTGGCGCGCGCGGCGCGCGAAGCGGGCGCCGAGGTGCTGCTCATTTCCGGCCCCACGGCGCTGGACGCGCCCTTCGGCGTGCGCCGCATCGACGTGCAAAGCGCGCAGCAGATGCATGATGCCGTGCTGGCCCACGTCGACGGCCAGCATGTCTTCGTCGCTGTCGCCGCCGTGGCCGACTGGCGCGTCGCCAACGCCAGCGACCAGAAGATGAAAAAGCAGGCCGACGGCTCCGTGCCCGAACTGCAGTTCGCGCAAAATCCCGACATCCTTGCCACCGTGGCGGCACGCACCAACCTGGCCGGCTATCCGTACTGCGTGGGCTTTGCCGCCGAATCGGAAAACCTCGTGGAATTCGGCTCGACCAAGCGAGAAAAGAAGGGAATTCCCCTCCTGGTCGGCAATATCGGCCAGAACACGTTCGGCCAGGACGACAACACCATCATCCTGTTCGACGAGGAAGGCCATACCGTGCTGCCGCGCGCCTCGAAACTGAACCTGGCGCGCCAGCTGATTTCGGAAATCTCGAAACGCCTGGCAAAAAATTCACTGCTCAAATAATCCATTTTTAGACGACTTAGCTTCAATGAAAAATATCGACATCAAGATCCTCGACGCCCGCATGAAAGAACTGCTGCCAGCCTACGCCACGCCGGGCAGCGCCGGCCTGGACCTGCGCGCCTGCATCGATGAAGCCATCACCATCGAAGCCGGCCAGACGGTGCTCATTCCCACGGGCCTGGCCATCCACATCGGTGACCCGTCGTATGCGGCCATGATTTTGCCGCGCAGCGGCATGGGCCACAAAAACGGCATCGTATTGGGGAATCTGGTAGGCTTGATCGACTCCGATTACCAGGGCCAGCTGATGGTATCGACCTGGAACCGGGGCCAGAGCGCTTTCACGCTCAATCCCATGGAACGCCTGGCGCAACTGATTATCGTGCCGGTGCTGCAAGTGGGCTTTAACGTCGTCGAGGAATTCGGCGACAGCGAACGCGGTGTTGGCGGTTTCGGCAGCACCGGCAAACATTAAGGATTTTCTCATGCCAGGTTTCCGCCATCTGATCCCAGCCCCGACTTCGCTGCGCCATCTGGCCTCGCCACTGCTGGTGGCTTGCGTTGCCCTTCTCTCTGCCTGCACCACGCCAACGACGCATGTCAGCGGTCCGTTCAACGTCGTGCCGGCACCCGATGCGCCCGCCCCGACGGCGCAGCAAAAGGCGGCGCAGGAAGAACTGGTGAAGATGGTGGCGCTGCAGGACCGCCTGTCGAAAGTCTCGGCGCCCCTGCTGATTAACAATGCGGACCTGTGCAAGACGTATGCGCGCAACCTGCTGGGCTTCACGGCGCAGAACAAGTATTCCTACCCTGGCATCTATGCCGACGCGGCCCAGGCGGCGCTCGGCTACGGCGAACAGATGCAGGTCTCCGGCGTCTTGCCGGGTAGCGGCGCAGCGCGCGCCGGCTTGCGCAAGGGCGACGGCTTGCTGGCCGCCGAAGGCAAGCCGCTGCCAGCCGGCCCGAAAGCGGAAGGCCCGTTCGGCGCCATCGTCGGCCCGCTGGCCTCGAAAAGCGCGAGCCTGAACATGACCATCGCCCGCGATGGCCAGCAGCAGGACCTGAAAATTCCCGTCACGCGCGCCTGCGCCTTCCGCGTCGCCCTGGGCAATGCGGACAATGTCAACGCCTACTCGGACGGCGCGCGCATCATGCTCACGCGCGGCATGGTCAATGCGGCGCAAAACGACGAAGGCATCGCCTTTGTCATCGCCCGCGAAATGGCGCACAACATCCTCGACCACGCGCGCAGCCAGCGCACGGCAGGCACGGCCGGCAGCATCATCGACAGCCTGGGCGCCGTGCAGCCCGACGTGTCGATGCTGACGGGCGCCGCCGGCATCAAGGCCATGCCGCAGGAGCTCGACGTGCAAGCCGACACCCTGGCCATCTACCTGCTGGCGCGCGCCGGCTACAACGTCGATAACGCCGCACGCTTCTGGCAGCGCCTGGCCACGCAAGTGCCGGCCACGGTCGCCAATGGCTACACGGCCCTGCATCCCGGCACCAACTCGCGCATGGCCGCCGTCAACCGCGCCGTCACCGACGTGCGCGCCAAACAGGCGGCGAAGAAACCGCTGAAGCCTTAGAACGCCTGCCATAACCTACTGCGCGTCGCGCTTTGCGGTCTGCGATGCTCACTGTGCTCAAGCACAGTTGCGCTTCTCGGCCACAAATCGCTGCCGCTCGCTACGGTTCTGTCAGACGTTCTTCATCCTGATCAAACAGGGTTTGCTCAGGCCCCCGGGAAGTTGGGGAAGTAGGTGCCCATGATCCAGGTCAGGGCACCGCAGAACACCACGGCTAAAAACAGGACGATGAGCAGCTTGCCGAACTTGGGAATACCCTCTTCTTGCGTCTTGACTTCATTTGACATGAAAATTCTCCGCAGGGTGATGGAACAGGTAGTATATCCACAATCTTGAATACTTTTCCATACTTTGCCGCGTACCTGCGGCTTTCCTCCTGCGCGCCATGGACAGCATCGACCTTGAAGTTCTGAAAACCAGCGCCGCCTGGCTCGCCGCCGGCCGCCGCTGCGAACTCGTCACCGTCATCAAGACCTGGGGCTCCAGCCCCCGCCCCGTGGGCGCCACCCTGGCCATCTGCGACGATGGCACGGTGGTCGGCTCCGTTTCCGGCGGCTGCATCGAAGATGATTTGATCGACACCGTGCGCGTGCACGGCATCGTGCGCACGCTGCCGGAAATCGTCAGCTACGGCATCAGCGCCGACGAGGCGCACCGCTTCGGCCTGCCCTGCGGCGGCACCATCGAACTGGCCATCGAGCCGCTGCATGCGGGCAGCCGCGTCGCCGAACTGCTGGCGCGCCTGGAAGCCCATGAACTGGTCGAGCGCCGCCTCGACTTGCGCAGCGGCGCCGTCACCCTGCAGCGCGCCACGCCGGGCGCCGTGCTGGCACTGGACGATGACGTACTCACCACGCAGCATGGCCCGCGCTGGCGCCTGCTGATCATCGGCGCCAGCCAGCTATCGCGCTTCGTGGCGCAAATCGCCACGGCCATGGATTACCACGTCATCGTCTGCGACCCGCGCGAGGAATACCGGGGCGGCTGGAACGTGCCCGGCGTGCCCCTGCTGCACGCCATGCCCGACGATCTCGTGCTGGAATTAAAGCTCGACAGCCGCAGCGCCGTCGTCGCCCTCACGCACGACCCCAAGCTCGATGACCTGGCCCTGATGGAAGCGCTCAAGTCCCCAGCGTTCTACGTGGGCGCCATCGGCTCGCGCGCCAACAACGCCAAGCGCCGCGAACGGCTGCTGCAGTTCGACGTCAGCGCGGAACAGCTGGCGCGCCTGCATGGCCCCATCGGCCTGTACATCGGCAGCAAGACGCCGGCCGAAATCGCCATTTCCATCCTGGCGGAACTGACGGCCGTGAAAAATGGCGTGCCCGACGCCCTGCAGATCCAGCACGCGGCGGCCCTGAGCCCGCCCACCACCGACATCTGCGCGCGCTGAAGGCAAACAGCAAGAAACGCGGTGCGTCCGCATCGCCTCCCTGATACCGTCTTTGACTTTGGCCCACCATGACCCTGCTGCACTGGACCCTCCCCCTGCCCGCCGGCTACCGCCGCGACGATGTCATCGCCTTCCACAGCCGCGATGCGCAAGCCGTGGCCGAACAAGTCACGCCGACAGGCCTGCGCAAGGGCATCCTGATGCAGGGCGTGCCCGTGGTACTGGACGTGGCCTTCACGGACGCTGCCGCCGCCTGCCGCGCTGAGATCGACAGCGATGACGCTGCCGGTCTTCAAACGCCGCTGCACGGCGCCCTGCTCAATATCCTCGGCCTGCGCATCGACCCGCAGCCATTCGCGCAACTGGCCGCCGGCGACACGCTGCTGGCGCCTTTGGTCCGGCGCAATCCGGGCTTGCGCATCGTGCAGTCGGCCAGTCCCTTCGAGGCGCTGACCTGGGCCATCATCGGCCAGCAGATCAACCTGCCGTTCGCCATCGCCCTGCGCCGCACCTTCATCTTGCAGGCGGGACGCCAGCACGGCGACGGCTTGTGGTGCTATCCCGAGGCGCGCGACGTGGCCAGGCTGGAAATCGAGGATTTGACCAGCCGCAAATTCTCGCGCGCCAAGGCCGAAACCGTCCTGCGCCTGGCCCACCTCGTCAACGATGGGGAGCTGTCGCTGGAGCTGCCGCCCTCCGGCGACGTGGCGGCCATTTCGCAAGCGCTGCTGGCCGTGAAGGGCATCGGCCCGTGGACCGTCAATTACGCGCTACTGCGCGGCTACGGCTATGCCGACTGCTCGCTGCACGGCGACGTGGCCATCCGCGCCGCCCTGCAAAAGCTGCTCGGCGAAGAGAGCAAGCCGGACATGGCGCGCACGGAACAATGGCTGCGCCAGTACGCGCCGCACCGCACCATGGCGGCCGCCCACCTGTGGGCCAGCCTGCATGCGCCGGAAATAAATATTTTGCCTGCGCGGGAATAAACGGCGGGCGGCACGCGTCTATCCCTTGCAAGCCCTCAAAACCTCAAGGAGACCATCATGCGCTTTACCACTTTTGCCGCCACCGCCCTTTTCACCGCCTTGTCCGCCCCGCTGGCCTTTGCCGCCGACGTCATGCCGGCCAACGGCATGCTGGTCAACGCCAGCGGCATGACCGTGTATGTGTTCGACAAGGATGTCGCCGACAGCGGCAAGAGCGCCTGCAGCGGCGGCTGCCTGGTGGCCTGGCCCGCCGTCATCGCCACCGAAGCGGCGCCCGCCGCCCCGTATGGCAGCATCAAGCGCGAAGACAATGGCGCCATGCAGCTGACCTACAAGGGCAAGCCGCTGTACCTGTACAAGGAAGACAAGAAACCGGGCGACGTGGCCGGCGACAATTTCAAGAACGTGTGGCACGTCGTCAAGCCCTAAGCCCCCCATCCCGCCGCCACGATGACCACGCAAGAGGACAGCCGCACACTGCAAGCCTGCCTGCCCGGCCTGCGCCGCTATGCGCGCGCGCTGGTGGGCGCCGTGCACGCGGACGATCTGGTGCAGGACACCGTGGAGCGGGCCTGGCGCAAGTTCGACCAGTGGCAACGGGGTGGCGAGATGCGGCCCTGGCTGTTTTCCATCATGCACAACCTGCACGTGGATCAATTGCGCCGCCCCGGCCTGGCGCTGCAGGAGCTCGACGACGACGCCCTGCTGCCCGCCCCGGAGCACGCGCCGGGGCAAGCCATCGCCATCGGCGAAATGGATGCGGCGCTGGCCCGTTTGCCGCTGGGGCAGCGCGAAGTCATCCTGCTTGTCGCGCTTGAACAGATGCCGTATGAGCAGGTGGCGTCCACCCTGGGCATCCCTGTCGGCACCGTCATGTCGCGACTGTCGCGCGGGCGCGAACGGCTGCGCGAACTGCTCGATGGCCGCCCGGCCGGCAGCCATGGCGCCCCTACCCTGAAAGTCGTGAAATGACAACGCAAGCCATCAGCGAAGCGCAATTGCACGCCCTGGCCGACGGCGTCCTGCCCCAGGCGCAGCGCGCGGCTGTCGACGCCCACCTGCGCGCACACCCCGAGGATGCCGCCAGGGTGCACGCCTGGCGCGAACAGAACCGGCAATTGCGTGCCCTGTTCGACCCCGTGCTGGACGAAGCCGTGCCGCCGGACCTGCTGCAGGCGGCATCGCCACCGGCGGCGAACGGCGCCTGGCAGCGCCACGCCATGCAGGCGGCAGCGGCCATCGTGCTGCTCATCGCAGGCGGCATGGGCGGCTGGATGCTGCGCGGCGATGGCGGCGACATGCGGACCACCAGCGCCAGCCCGATGTCGCTGGCGCGCAGCGCCGCCATCGCCCATGCCGTCTACACGCCCGAAGTGCGCCATCCCGTGGAAGTGGGTGTCGAACAGGAGGCGCACCTGGTGCAATGGCTGTCGAAACGCCTGGGCAGCAAATTGCAACCGCCCGCGCTGTCACCGCTCGGCTATCACCTGATCGGCGGCCGCCTGCTGCCCGGCGATGGCGACGGCCCCGTGGCGCAATTCATGTATGAAGATGGCGGCGGCAAGCGCCTGACCCTGTATGTGGCGAAAGAACGGGCCGGCAGGCAGGAAACGGCCTTCCGCTATACGCAGGAAAAGGAGCTGAGCGTGTTTTACTGGATCGACGGCCAGCTTGGTTACGCCCTCTCGGCGAGCCTGCCCAAACGGGAGCTGGGCAAGATCGCCGACGCCGTCTATGCGCAGCTGGAGCAAGCCCGCTAAACCCCGCCATCCATGCGCAAGTACGCTGAACACCAGCCCGGTATCAGCCCAGCGCACGCCGCAGTTCCGCATACGCGTCGACCAGCCGCTCCTTCGAATAGCCGCGATTGAGCCCACTGGGGTTGGGCAATATCCACACGCGCGCGCCGCCGAAGCGCTCCGGCTGTTCGCCCCACGCCAACTGGCGCTTCCCCGTCATCGCCGCGTAGGCAGCCTTGCCCAGGAAGGCGATCCACTGTGGCTGCAGCAATGCCAGTTTATGCTGCAGGCCCGCCGCCGCTTGCGCGAACTCGTCCGCCCCCACCTGGTCAGCGCGGCTGGTCGGGCGCCCGACGGCTGCCGTCAAACCCAGCCCGAAACCGAGCACGCTGGCATCGTCTTGCGGCGCCACCAGATGCGGCGTGAAGCCGGCCAGGTGCAGCACCGGCCAGAAACGGTTGCCGCGGCCGAGAAAATGGTGACCGGCCGCCGCCGCGTCCACGCCCGGATTGAGGCCGCAAAAAACCACTTGCAAGCCGGGAGCGAGGATATCGGGCAAGCCCGGCGCCGTTATGAGGTATGTCATGAAAACTCCGCTATCAGAAGCCGCAGTATGCCACCGGCGCCATGTCCTGCAGCGCAGGGCGGGCGGTGCTACCATCCCGTACTGATGCGCTCATCCGTATGGTGGATGGCCGTCGCGCTTTCCCGCACCATCCCACACCGAGGAATACACATGACGACCCTGACCATCAATGGCAAGCAGCACGAGCTTGCGCTGCCTGAAGACACGCCCCTGCTGTGGGCCCTGCGCGACGAACTGGGCATGACCGGCACCAAATTCGGCTGCGGCATGGCCCTGTGCGGCGCCTGCACCGTGCACCTCGATGGCGAAGCCATCCGCTCCTGCGTGACGCCGATGTCGGCCGCCGCCGGCAAGAAGATCACCACCATCGAAGCCGTGGGCGAAGACAAGGTCGGCCTGGCACTGCAGCAGGCCTGGCAGGAACACGGCGTGCCCCAATGCGGCTATTGTCAGGCCGGGCAGATCATGTCGGCCACGGCCCTGCTGCACAAGACCCCAAAACCGAGCGACCAGCAAATCCGCGAAGCGATGAGCGGCAATATCTGCCGCTGCGGCACCTATACTCGCATCCACGCGGCCATCAAGCAGGCCGCGACCAGCATCAACGCGAAAGGAGCGGCCAAATGAGCATGCATGACACTCCTGCCGCACATTCGCCTGCGCGGCGCAACTGGCTCAAGGCCGCCGGCGCGCTGGCCGGTTTGACCCTGGTGGCCGGCCCTTCCGGCCTCGTGATGGCAGCCGATGCCATCAAATACGGCGGCGACAAGATGGCTGGCGGCGTGGTCGACGACAGCCTGGTCTTCCTGTCGGTCGGTGCCGACGGCATCGTCACCATCGTGGCGCACCGCTCCGAAATGGGCCAGGGCATCCGCACCAGCCTGCCCATGGTGGCGGCCGACGAACTGGGCGCCGACTGGGCGCAGGTGCGCGTGCAGCAGGCGCCCGCCGACGAAGCGCGCTACGGCAGCCAGGATACGGACGGCTCGCGCAGCATGCGCCACTCGTTCCGCGCCATGCGCCACGTGGGCGCCACGGCGCGCCTGATGCTGGAAACGGCGGCCGCCGTGCGCTGGGACGTACCCGTGACGGAAGTCAAAGCCGTCAACCACGCGGTCGTTCATGCGGCCAGCGGACGCTCGCTGTCCTTTGGCGCCCTGGCCGAAGAAGCGGCCAAATTGCCGGTGCCGCCACGCGCGCGCATCAGCCTGAAAACGGCGGGTGAGCTGCGCTACATCGGCCAAACCAGCACGCGCGGCATCGACTTGCACGACATCGTCACGGGCAATACCCACTTCGGCATCGACACGCGCCTCGACGGCATGGCGTACGCCGTCATCGCCCGCCCTCCCGTCTTTGGCGGCAAGCTGAAAAGCGTGGACAAGACGGCGGCCCTGAAAGTGCCGGGCGTGCTGCGCATCGTCGAACTGGCGGGCAGTCCGCCGCCAGCCATGTTCAATCCGCTGGGCGGCGTGGCCGTCATCGCCAGCAACACCTGGGCCGCCATCAAGGGCCGCGAAGCGCTGGTGCTGGAATGGGAGGATGGCCCGAACGGCAGCTACGATTCGAAGACCTTCCGCAAGACCCTGGAAGCGGCCGTGCGACAGCCGGCCAGCCCGGCGCGCGACCAGGGCAAGACGGTGGCCACGCTGGCCGCCGCTCCCGCCGCGCGGAAATTCAGTGCCGAATACTATCTGCCCCACCTGGCCCACGCCACCATGGAGCCGCCCGCCGCCACCGTGCGCATCGCCAACGGCAAGGCCGAAGTGTGGGCCTGCGTGCAGGCGCCGCAAGCGACGCGCAGCAATGTGGCCAAGGCCCTGGGCCTGGCATATGACGACGTGACCGTCCACGTGACCCTGCTCGGCGGCGGCTTCGGGCGCAAATCGAAACCCGATTTCGCCGTCGAGGCGGCGCTGCTGTCGAAAGCCATGGATGGCGCGCCCGTCAAACTGACGTGGACGCGCGACGACGACCTGCAGCACGACTACCTGCACACGGTCTCCGTCGAACGGCTGGAAGCTTCGCTGGACGCGAAAGGCATGCCGACGGCCTGGCTGCACCGCACGGCCGCGCCCACCATCACCTCGACCTTTGCCGCCGGCGCGAACAAGCAGGCGCCGTTCGAGCTGGGCATGTCGGCCATCAACGTGCCGTTCGCCATTGCGAACATCCGCGTCGAAGTGCCCGAAGTGCCAGCCCACACGCGCATCGGCTGGTTCCGTTCCGTGTCGAATATCCCGCACGCGTTTGCCATCCAGTCGTTCACGGCCGAACTGGCCCACGCGGCAAAAAAGGATCATCGCGACTACCTGCTCGCGCTGCTGGGCCCCGCGCGCAAGATCAACCCGGCCGACCTGTCGGACGGCTGGAACTATGGCGAAGATCCGGCGAAGTATCCGGTCGACATCGGCCGCATGCGCCACGTGATCGAGCTGGCGACAGCCAAGGCGGGCTGGGGCCGCAAGCTGCCCAAGGGACGGGGGCTGGGCCTGGCCGTGTCCTACAGCTTTGTCACCTATGTGGCGGCCGTGATCGAAGTGGAGATCAATGCGGCCGGCGAAGTCATCGTGCCGAGGGTCGACATCGCCATGGATTGCGGGCCGCAAATCAACCCGGACCGCGTGCGCTCGCAGATCGAGGGCGCCTGCATCATGGGCCTGTCGCTGGCCATGAGCGGCGAAATCAGTTTCAAGAATGGCAGGGTCGAGCAAAGCAATTTCCACGACTACGCCGTGCTGCGCGCCGCCGACGCGCCGCGCGTGATCCACACGCACCTGGTGCCGGGCACCCTGGACATGGAGCTGGGCGGAGTGGGCGAACCGGCCACGCCGCCCATCGCGCCAGCCCTGTGCAACGCCATCTTCGCGGCCACGGGCAAGCGCATCCGCGCCCTGCCCGTGGGCATGCAGCTGGCGAAAAAGGCTTAGGTCCGCCGCGCGGCAGGCAACTGCAGCAGCAACGCTGCGGCGGCGACCAGCGCTGCACCGGCCGCAAGCAGCCACATGGGCCAGTCGAGCAGGAGCAGCACCCCGCCGGTGGCCGCACCAATGGCGCTGCCCAGGTACAGCGCCGATTCGTTGAGGGCGATGGCCAGGTTGCCATCGCCCTGGCGCGCGCGCACGGCCAGCAGTTGCTGATTCTGCGGCACTTGCAGGGCCCAGCCAGCCGCACCCCACAGCACGATCGGCGCCAGCATCAGCCAGGCCGACCAGCCGGCCGCCAGCGGCAGCGCGCACAAGGCCAGCGCCAGCAGCAGCAAGATGAGCCAGGTCAGTTTCGGCGCCGCCACCTTGTCCGCCCACGGTCCGACCAGCACGCTGCCCGCGATCCCCCCCACGCCCCAGGCCCACAGGAAGGGCGTGGCGGACAGCGCCGCCCCCTGCGCCGACCACGCCAGCAACGGCGCGATAAACGTGTACATGCCCAGGCTGGCGATGGCCGCCAGCAGCGATACCAGCAGGATGGACAGCACCTGCCCATCGGCCAGCAAGGCCAGCTTGCGGCGCAGCGACGTGGCCGGCACCGCCAGCAGCGCGGGCAGCTTCCACAGCAAGCCCGCCAGCGCCAGCGCACCGAGAAGCGCCACCAGCCACAGGGCCGCGGTCCAGCCCAGCTGCTGTGCCAGCAGCAAACTCAAGGGCACGCCCAGCACCGTGCCGCCCGCCATGCCGCCCATGATCACGCCGATGGCCTTGCCCCGCTGCTGCGGCGCCGACACGCCGGCCGCCGCCGCGATGCCCAGCGCCAGGTAGACGCCCGCCCCGATGCCGGCAATGGCGCGCCATGCCAGCAAACCGCTGAAACCGGGCGCCAGCGCGCTGGCCCCGTTCGCCAGCACGAACACGGCCAGGGCGGTCAGAAGGCCCGAGCGCTGCGCGCGCGCCGGCAGCAAGGCCACCACCAGCGGCGAGCCGAGGCCATAGGCCAGCGTAAACGCCGTCACCAGTTGCGCGGCCATCGCCAGGGAGATGGAAAAGGCACTGGCAATCATCGGCATCAAGCCCGCCGTCACATACGACGCCATGCCCAGCGCGAACGCGCCCATGGCGATCAGGTAGACGGTGGCAGGCAGCGCGGCGGTGGCAGGCGCAAGGCCACTGGAGGAGGAAGAGTCGGACATGGGCAAGCTTTCGGAAAGAAAGCAGGCATTCTGGAATACAATATAAACAATTACAATTTAACTGTTTATGCTATTACTGATAGCAACAGGCTTACCGGAAAGGCAACACCATGCGCACCTTGGCCCGCACCCGCCACGAACTGGCCGCCTACCTGCAGGCGCGGCGCGCACGCCTGTCGCCGGAAGACGTGGGCTTGCCCGGCGGTGGAAGGCGGCGTACGCCGGGCTTGCGCCGCGAAGAAGTGGCGGCGCTGGCCGGCGTGGGGCTGACCTGGTACACCTGGCTGGAGCAGGGGCGCGACATCGGCGTCTCGAGCGCCTTTCTCGACAAGCTGGCCGAAGTGCTGAAACTGGACGCGGGCGAGCGCCGCCACCTGTTCCTGCTGGCGCATGCGCGTCCGCCGGCCGAAGAGGGCAAGACGTTTTGCGTGGTGCCGCCGCTGGTGCGGCGCCTGATGCACGAGCTGGCGCATCCGGCGTATGTGCTCAATTTGCGCTGGGACGTGCTGGCGTTCAACGGGGGCGCCGACACCCTGTTTGGCTTCGGTGCGCATGCCGCCTCGCGCCGCAATCTGCTGTGGCTCTTGTTTACCGACCCGCTGCTGCGATCCCGCTTCGCGGCGTGGGAAGAGCAGGCGCCGCTGATGCTGTCGAGCTTTCGCCGCGACTATGCGCGCGCCACGCAGGAAGCGGATATCCACGCGCTGGTGGAGGAACTGGAAAAAGTCTCGCCCGAATTCAAGTTATGGTGGCGCCGCCACGACGTGCATGCGCCATGTGCCGGCGTGCGCCGCCTGACAATCGACGGCGGGGAGGTCGCATATGAACACACCTCGCTCACCATCGATGCGGACCGCCATCTGCGGCTGGTGGTGTATGCACGCCAGCCGCAGGAGTGAACTGCGGCGCACAACGAAAAAACCGCTGATTCTCTTGCGAGAAATCAGCGGCTTCGAATTGGTTGCGGGGACAGGATTTGAACCTGTGACCTTCGGGTTATGAGCCCGACGAGCTGCCAGACTGCTCCACCCCGCAGACGAATTATATACCAGATTGTTGCGCGGCGTAAAGGCGTGAATTGACAATGTCATTCCTGCCCCGTCTGCCGGATATTGTCGTTGGCCAGCAATGGAAAAAGCCGCTGATCTTTTGCAAGAATCAGCGGCTTTCCGGTATTGGTTGCGGGGACAGGATTTGAACCTGTGACCTTCGGGTTATGAGCCCGACGAGCTGCCAGACTGCTCCACCCCGCACAAGAATTATAAGGGCAAACGGGTGGCTTAGGCAATAGCTATCTCAACTTAGGCTGCAATAGAGCTATTTAATTAAAAACCCCGGCCAATTGCCGATTGGCATTGTGTCCTCCCGACACGCCACGCCGCGCGCAATCGGTGTACAGTAAGCGTTACACTAGACTTCCATTTTCCCAAGCCCGCCCATGAAATTCTGCTCCGAATGCGCCCATCCTGTCAGCCTCTCCATTCCGGAAGGCGACAACCGTCCGCGCTATGTCTGCGCCAACTGCGACGCCATCCATTACCAGAACCCGAAAATGGTGGTCGGCTCCATCCCCGTGTGGGAAGAGGATGGCCAGCTGCAGGTCTTGCTGTGCAAGCGCGCCATCGAGCCGCGCCTGGGCTACTGGACCCTGCCTGCCGGCTTCATGGAAAACGATGAAACGACATCCGACGCGGCCGAACGCGAAACGGTGGAGGAAGCGGGCGCGAATATCGAACTGGGCCCCCTGTTTTCACTGCTGAACGTGCAGCGCGTGCACCAGGTGCACCTGTTTTACCTGGCGCGCCTGCGCGACCTCGATTTCGCGCCGGGCATCGAAAGCCTGGACGTGCAGATGTTTACGGAAGCGCAGATCCCCTGGGATGACCTGGCCTTCCCCACCATCCGCGCCACCCTGGAACTGTTCTTTGCCGACCGCGTGAAAATCCGCGAAGGCGGCAGCTATGGTTTCCATACGGGCGACATCACGCGCCCGATGGCGCGCACGGATGCAGAGCAAGCCCCCGAATAAGCCTCCACCAACTGCCACCTTTGACGCCGCATGATTCCCTGGCTCGATACCCACACCCCGTTTCCCGACGTTTCGCGCGCCCTCACCGACGAGGCGCCCGGCCTGCTGGCGGCCGGCGCCGACCTGTCGCCCGCGCGCCTGCTCGACGCCTACCGGCGCGGCATCTTCCCCTGGTTTTCCGAAGGCCAGCCTATTTTGTGGTGGAGTACCGATCCGCGCATGGTGCTGATGACGGAGGACTTCAAGGTCTCCGACAGCCTGGCCAAGGCGATCCGCAAGGTCGAACGCAGCGCCGCCACGGACGGTCGCTGGCAGCTGCGCTTCGACGGCGATTTCGACGCCGTCATGCGCGCCTGCGCGGCGCCGCGCAAGGATGGCCCGGGCACGTGGATTTCCGACGAAATCATCGCCGGCTACACGGGCTTGCACGAGCTGGGCTACGCGCACTCGTCGGAACTGTGGCTTGATGGAGAACTGGTGGGCGGCGCGTATGGCGTGTCGATCGGGCGCATGTTCTATGGCGAATCGATGTTCGCGCGCGTGACGGATGGCTCGAAGATCGCGCTGGCGCAGCTCGTGCGCTTTCTGCATGCGCGCGGCGTGGCCATGATTGACTGCCAGCAAGAAACGAAGCACCTGGCCTCGCTGGGCGCGGCGCCCATTTCGCGCGCGCGCTTCCTCGCCCATGTGCGCGTCGCCATTGAAGCAGCGCAAATCACGGATTGGCAAGCTGCACCACCGGCATAAAAAAGCTATGATATCTCCACGCAGACTTCCATTGCCGCGGACAGACCAGACAGGATCAGCATGACGCACCTGAACGAACTACCGTTTGCCACCCTGCAGTTCTACACGACGGCGCCCTACCCGTGCAGCTACCTGGACGACCGCCAGGCCCGCTCGCAGGTGGCCACGCCTTCGCACCTGATCAACAGCGACGTGTATTCGGAACTGGTGCGCAACGGCTTTCGCCGCAGCGGCATTTTCACCTACCGCCCGTATTGCGATGGCTGCCAGGCCTGCATTCCCGTGCGCGTCGTGACGGGCGAGTTCACCCCGAACCGCAACCAGCGTCGCGCCTGGAGCCGGCATGCCGACCTGCAGGCGGGCGTGGCCACCCTGTCCTTCCTCGACGAGCACTACGAACTGTACCTGCGCTACCAGAGCACGCGCCACGCGGGCGGCGGCATGGACCAGGACAGCCGCGACCAGTATGCGCAATTCCTGCTGCAAAGCCGGGTCAACACGCGCCTGGTGGAGTTCCGCGATGCCGAAGGCATCCTGCGCATGGTCAGCATCATCGACGTGCTGGCCGATGGCCTGTCGTCCGTCTACACCTTTTTCGATCCGGACGTGCCGGGCGCCTCGTACGGCACCTACAACGTGCTGTGGCAAATCGCCCAGGCGCGCGAACTGGGCCTGCCCTACATCTACCTGGGCTACTGGATCGCGCAAAGCCCGAAGATGGCCTATAAAATCAACTTCAAGCCGCTGGAAGCACGGATCAAGGGGCAGTGGGTGATCCTGTAGAACCTGGGATTATTTGGCAGGTCGGATTAGCGCGCAAGCGCGTAATCCGACACTGCGATGCCAACAATGGTGTCGGATTACGGCGCTTCGCGCCTAATCGACCTACTTGCTCTTGTCCGGAAACGCCGGACGCTTGGGCTGCGCGGGCGGGTTCTTCGCCAGTTCGGCCTGGATCACCTCGATCGCCTTTTCCAGCTGCGGATCGCGTCCGGCGATGACGTCGGCCGGCGTTTGCTCGACTTCGATATCGGGCGGCACGCCTTCGTTTTCCACGCCCCAGCCATTCTCGCGCGTCCAGAACGCCAGGTTCGGCGCCGTGATGAAGCCGCCATCCATCAGCACGGGGAAGCCCAGCACGCCCACCAGGCCGCCCCACGTCGCCTTGCCGATCAGCGGGCCCATGTTATTTTTGCGGAACATCCACGGCAGCAGGTCGCCGCCAGAACCGGCCGTCTCGTCGATCAGCATGGCGCGCGGCCCCTGGATCGAAGCGGACGGCGTCTTCATGTCGGCGCCGTAGCGCATGGTCCACCAGGCGATTTCCTTCTTCTGCAGGATCTCGATGTAGTAATCGGCCACGCTGCCGCCGCCATTGAAACGCTCGTCGACGATGATGGCCTGCTTGTCCGCCTGCGGGAAGAAATAGCGCTTGAAGTAGGTATGGCCCAGGCCCGCCGTATTCGGCACATACACATACGCCACCTTGCCGCCGGTCGCCGCATTCACCTTGCGCATATTGCCTTCGATCCAGTCGCGGTTGCGCAAGGCATCCTCGGTGGGCACGGGCACCACGGTGATCGTGCGCGCGCCCTTGCCGTCGGCCGATGGTCCCACGGTCAGGTCGATCGCCTTGCCGGCCGTGTTCTCGAAGGCGCTGTACAAGTTGGTGGGTGGCGCCAGCGGGCGGCTGTCGACGGCCAGCAGGTACTCGCCCGCCTTGACGTTCAGGCCCGGCTCCGTCAGCGGCGCGCGCAGGGCCGGATTCCAGTTCAAGCCGCCATACACTTTCTTGAAGCGGTAATGGCCATCGCGCACTTCATAGTCGGCGCCCAGCAAGCCCCCCGGCACCTTCTTCGCCTCGATAAAATCATCGCCGCCGCCACCGCGGTGGTGGCCTACGGCCAGCTCGCTGCACATCCACTGGATCAACCGGTTCAGGTCCGCGCGGCTGGACAGCTCGGGCAGGAAGACGGCGTACTTGTCGCGCATGGCCTTCCAGTCCACGCCATGCATGCCCGGGTCATAGAAGTAATCGCGGTTGATGCGCCACACCTCGTTGAAAATCTGCGTCCACTCGGCGCGCGGATCGGCCTTCACTTCGATGGCGTCGACCTTGATCTTGCCTTCGCCCGGCGCCAGCAGCTTGCCCGTGGCGCTACCCATGGCCCAATTGTCCTTCTGGCGGTACAGCAGCTTCTTGCCATCGGCCGACACTTCGAATTCATCGGCTTCCGCCACCACGGTTTCCGCCTTGCGCTCCTTCAGGTCAAAACGCTGCACGGCCTTCTTGCCGTCGCTTTCGCGCAGCAAAAAGATCTGCCCTGCGGCACCCGCCGTCAGACTGGAGAACTGCGCGGCCGGCAGCGGCAAGTCGACGATGCGCGTGGCGATGCCGTCGAAATCGATGCTGATCGGCGCCACTGGCGCTACGGTCACTTTCGGGTCGTCGCGGCCCGTCTTCGGATCGACCTTCGGTTCGTTTTTCGCTTCCGGCTCCGCCTTCGCCGGGTCTTTTTTACTCTCCGCGCTGGCGGCCTTTTCCTCGTCGCTCTCCTTGATCAGGGGCGATGGCAAGTCACGCCGCAGCACGGCCATCCACACGGTGCGCGTCACCAGGTTGTCTTCATTCTGCTGCGAGAACCAGTTGTTGCTGGGACCAGCGTTCGTCGAAGCGAAGAAATACAGGTATTTGCCGCTCTTGTCGAACACGGGCTGGGCCACGTCGGACAAGCCATCGGTCACGGGCATCGACTTGTTCTGCTCGACGGAATAGATGTAGGCGCTGCGCGTGTAGGTGGGCGAATTGAGCGTGTAGGCCAGCCAGCGCGAATCGGGCGCCCACGAGGCGCGCATGCTCTTGTCGACGCCATACATCGGCTCCGTGGCGACCTTCTGCACCTTGCCCGTGCCGACGTCGATCACATACATGCTCCAGCCATTGTCGGCAAACGCGATCTTCCTGCTGTCGGGCGACCAGACGGCGTTGTCATAGAAGCCGCTGCCATTCAGCTTGAACTTGCGTACGGCACCCTTGCCATCCTGCGCCCGCACATGCAGTTCATACTCGCCCGACTCGTCCGAGAAATACGCGACCGAGCGGCCATCGGGCGACCAGATCGGCGTGCGCTCGTGGGCGCCGGCCGTCTGCGTCAGGTTGCGCACATCGCCCTTGTCGGCGGGGATGGTGACGATCTCGCCCCGGTACTCGAAGGCGATGCGCGCGCCCGACGGCGAAATCGACGCGTCGCGGATATATTTCGCGTTCTTGACCCAGCGCGGGCGCGTCTGCCCCAGGTCGCTGGCCACGCCGATGCTCAGCTTGTGCGCCTGGCCGCTGGCGATGTCGAACGAGTGCAAATAGCCGGCCTGCTCGTAGACGATGGTGCCGTTCGCGGCCGACGCGTTCAGCACGGGGAAATCCGCATGCCGCGTCAGCTGGCGCACGGCTTTCGTCTTGACGTCATACGCAAACAGGTTGAATTCGCCGTTGCGGTCGGAGCGGAAGTACACGGTGTCGCCCAGCCACATGGGGTCGACGTCGTTCGAGCGCGTCGTCGGCTGGGGGATTTTCTCGATGGATTTGTCGGCCGACGAGAATAGCCACAGCCAGGAATTGGTGCCGCCCCGGTAGCGCTTCCACTGCTTGAAGGCCGGCGCCAGCGGGTTGTAGGCGATGCGCTTGCCATCGGGCGAATAGGCGGCGCGCGAGGCGTTGGGGATTTCCAGCTGGGTTTCCACGCCGCCCGCCACGGGTACCGTAAACAGCTTCTGGAAGCGGTTGTTGAAGGCGGCGCGGGGCGAGGTGAACATCACTGCCTGGCCATCGGGCGTGAACGACTGCGCCAGGTCCGCGCCCGGGTGGAAGGTCAGGCGGCGCGGCACGCCGCCGGCCGCCGCGACCACATACACGTCGACATTGCCGTCGATATTCGCGCTATACGCGATCAGGCTGCCGTCGGGCGAGAACACGGGATTGGACTTGTCGCCCAGATCGGAAGTGAGGCGCCGCGCGCCGCCGCCATCGAGGTTCGACAGCCACAGGTCGCCCGCATAGATGAAGGCGATGTGGCGGCTGGAGACGGCTGGTTCGCTCAGCATGCGGGTGTCTTGCGTATTGGGCAGGGCCAGGGCCGGGTGGCTCAGCAGCAGTGCGCTGGCGGCTGCGATGGCCGTCAAGATGCGTGTCTTTTTCAATCGATGTCTCGCTTATGAAGTAAACAGAACAGAGAAGAAACAGGAAAGTCCAAGGCCGGATGCGGATTATCAATGGATCAATATTGCATTTGGCCAACAAGAACTATACACCCGGCAGCCGCGTGGAACACGGTAAAATACGGCACTTATTTCGCGCGCCGCCAGCCCTTCCCGGCAGCCCGCACACCTACTCAAAGCGCCCCATGTCTGAAAAATTCCTGTACTCCCTCGCCCGCCCGCTGCTGTTTTCGATGGATGCCGAAGCGGCCCACCATCTCACCCTGCCCGCCCTGAAACGCGCCAGCGCGCTGGGCCTGACGAAGCTGGCCGGCAAGCCGGCAGCCGACCCGCGCACGGTGATGGGCATCACCTTCCCCAATCCCGTGGGCCTGGCCGCCGGCCTGGACAAGGATGGCGCCTACATCGACGCGCTGGCCGACCTGGGCTTTGGCTCCATCGAAGTGGGTACCGTCACGCCGCGCGCGCAGGCGGGCAATCCGAAACCGCGCATGTTCCGCCTGCCGCAGGCGCAGGGCATCATCAACCGCATGGGCTTTAACAATGGCGGCGTGGACGCCTTTGTCGCCAACGTACAGGCGTCGAAGTTCTACCAGGACCGCGCCGGCGTGCTGGGCCTGAACATCGGCAAGAATGCCGACACGCCCATCGAGCGGGCGGCCGACGACTATCTGCTGTGCCTGGAAAAAGTCTACCCGTATGCCAGCTATGTGACGGTGAACATCTCGTCGCCGAACACCAAGAACCTGCGCCAGCTGCAGGGCGCGTCGGAACTCGACGCCCTGTTGTCGCAGCTCAAAGATGCCCAGGCGCGCCTGGCGGACAAGCACAAACGCTACGTGCCGCTGGCCCTGAAAATCGCGCCGGACATGGATGGCGAACAGGTGAAAAGCATCGCCGAGTCGCTCACGCGCCACCGTATCGATGGCGTCATCGCCACCAACACGACCCTGTCGCGCAGCGCCGTGGAAGGCATGCCGCACGGCGCCGAAGCGGGCGGCCTGTCGGGCGCGCCCGTGTTCGAGCTGTCGAACAATGTCATCCGCCTGCTGAAGGCCGAACTGGGCGACGCGCTGCCCATCATCGGCGTGGGCGGCATCATGCAGGGCAGCGACGCCGTGGCCAAGTTCGAGGCGGGCGCGCAGCTGGTGCAGCTGTACAGCGGCCTGATTTACGCCGGTCCCGCGCTGATCAAGGATTGCGCGCGCGCGCTGCGCGGCAAACAGGCGAAATGATAGCCAAGGTCAAGCTGGGTTCCAGCAGCCTGGAGGTGAGCCGGATCTGCCTGGGCACGATGACCTTCGGCGAGCAGAACAGCGAAGCGGAAGCGCACAGTCAGCTCGATTACGCGCTCGAGCGGGGCATCAACTTCGTCGACACGGCCGAGATGTATCCGGTGATGGCCAGCGCGCAGACGCAGGGCAGCACGGAGCGCTACATCGGCAGTTGGCTGAAGAAAAGCGGCAAGCGCAGCCAGATCGTGCTGGCCAGCAAAGTGGCCGGGCCGAATTCGCGCATGCACTGGATACGCAAGGGCAAGACGGACCACGACGCGGTCAACATCCGCGCCGCCGTCGAGGACAGCCTGCGCCGGCTGCAGACGGAGCACATTGACCTGTATCAATTGCACTGGCCCAGCCGCAACCTGCCCATCTTCGGCGCCAGCGTGTACAACCCGCGCAAGGAACACGCCTCGGTCGCCATCGAAGACACGCTGGCCGTGCTGGGCAAGCTGGTCGACGAGGGCAAGATCGGCCATATCGGCGTGTCGAACGAATCGTCGTGGGGCGTGTGCGAATACATCAAGCAGGCCGAGCTGAAAGGCTTGCCGCGCATCGCCTCCATCCAGAACCTGTACAACCTGACGGCGCGCCATTTCGAGACGAGCCTGCTCGATGAAACCTGCCACCGGGAAAATGTCAGCTTGCTGGCCTACAGTCCGCTGGCGTTCGGCCAGCTGACGGCGAAATACATCGACGATCCGCAGGCCAAGGGCCGTTTGACGCGCTTCCCGGCCGGCTGGAGTCCCCGCTACGTGCGCCCCGCTACCATCGCGGCAGCCAGCCAGTATGCGGCGCTGGCCCGCGCGCACGGCTTGACGCCGGCGCAGCTGGCGCTGGCCTGGTGCTACTCGCGCTGGTTCGTGGCCTCGACCATCATCGGCGCCACCAGCGTGGCGCAGTTGCAGCAAAATATCGACGCCCATCAAGTCACCCTGTCGCCGGAATTGGTGGCGGCCGTCGACGCCATCCACGCCAGCCTGCCCAATCCGGGACAGTAGACGCGCTCCGTCTGGCGGCGCATGCCGCCGCCAGACTCCCCACGCTCATCGCAGATAGTCGTATTTATACAACAGCTGGCAATTTACTGCTGTGCAGCATTGCGGCCTTGCCGTGCCCGGTCGTATGCTGGAAACGAGGCCATATGCGCTACCCGCGCCATTTGGACGTGTATCAGACATTTATTGCATATCGATAGACAGAACGATTCGTAAGCACGCCACAGGCCCACTGTTACTCTGATGTCATCACCGGACCGCCATGGTTCGCGCATCCACCAACCGAAGAGATATTGTCGATGAGTTCAAGCACCGCCCGCTCCCAGCTTCCCGCCCTGCCCGTGAAAACCGTTATCGCCGCCAGCCTGATCGCCTGCTTCAGCCTGCCAATGCAGGCGCAAGCGCAGCAAGAGCTGCCGGCCGAAGGTGAACTGCAATCGGTGGTGGTCACCGGCACCTTCGCCAAGAACCGCCGCACCATCGATTCCGAATCGCCTATCGACATCCTCACCTCGCGCGACCTGCAAAGCACGGGTTCGGGCGAACTGGCCACCGTGCTGGCGCGCCTGCTGCCATCGCTGAACTTTGCCCGCGCCACGGGCGCCGACGCCAGCGACGCCGTGCGTCCGGCCCAGCTGCGCGGCCTGTCGCCCGACCAGACCCTGGTACTGGTGAACGGCAAGCGCCGCTACACCTCGGCCGTCGTCAACGTCAACGGTTCCCTGGGCCGCGGCTCGGCGCCCGTCGACCTGAACGCCATCCCGCTGGCAGCCATCGACCACGTGGAAGTGCTGCGCGATGGCGCGGCGGCCCAGTACGGTTCCGATGCAATCGCCGGCGTGATCAACATCATCCTGAAAAAAGGCGCGGCCGGCGGCGATATCGAAGTGGGCTATGGCCAGACGCAGGAACGCGACGGCAAGCAAAAATCCATCAAGGGTTCGGCCGGCTTCGCCCTGGGTGACGACGGCTGGGTGCGCGTCTCGGCGGAAGTGGCTGAACGCGACCCGACCAACCGCGCCGGCGCCGACTTCCGCAATCCGCTGGAACCGCGCTATGGCAAGGTCAACCAGCGCTATGGCGATCCGGAAAGCAAGCCGGCAACGATTTTCCTCAACAGCGAATACCGCATCAGCGACAGTATCGACTGGTATGCCTTCGGCAATTATGGCAAGCGCGACACGTCGGCCGCCGCCACCTGGCGCACGGCCCTGATCCAGGACCCCGTCACCAAGGTCTACTCGCAGCGCACGCCGATCTATCCGGAAGGCTTCCTGCCGCTGCAAAACAGCACCTTGACGGACCAGTCCATCGTCACGGGCTTGCGCGGTGAAGCGGCCGGCTGGCGCTGGGATGCCAGCATCAATTACGGCAGCAACAAGTTCGAACTGGACCTGGACAACACGGTCAACCAGTCGCTGGGCGCGAACAGCCCCACGCATTTCTATGCCGGCTCGCTGAAGAATGAACAGACCGTATTCAACCTGGACGCGGCGCGCGAGTTTCCCGTCTCTTACTTTACGGGTCCGCTGACTGTAGCCGTCGGCGCGGAAGCGCGGCATGAGAAATACAGCATCGGCGCCGGCGACGCAGCGTCGTACACAGGCGGCGGCTCGCAAGGCTTTGCCGGCTTCCGCCCTGTCAACGCAGGCAGCCACTCGCGCCACAACGAGTCGATCTATGTGAACCTGGAAGCGGAAGCGACGAAGAAACTGTCGGGCGGCGTGGCCCTGCGCCATGAGCGCTACAGCGATTTCGGCAGCACCACCTCGGCCAAGGGCTCGGCCCGCTACTCCTTCACGGACGCGCTGTCCCTGCGCGGCACCGTATCGAGCGGCTTCCGCGCGCCATCGCTGGCGCAGCAGTACTACACCATCACCACCACCAACTTCCAGGTCATCAACGGCAACAATACGGCCATCGAGACGGGTACCTTTGCCGTCAACACGCCGCAGGCGCGCGCCTTGGGCGCACAGGATCTGAAACCGGAAAAAGCCCGCAACTACAGCCTGGGCCTGCAATTCCAGCCTAACCGCAACTTCACCACGACGGTAGACGCCTACCGCATCGACATCGACAACCGCATCCTGTTCTCGGCCAACCTGGCGCTGAACGACAAGCTCAAGGCCCAGCTGGCGACGCAAGGCTCGAGCGTGGGCGCGGCGCGCTACTTCACCAACGCCGTCGACACGCGCACGGAAGGCGTGGACATCGTCAGCACCTACCGCATCGACCTGCAGGACAAGGACCGCCTCGATCTCACCGTGGCCTACAACCATAACAAGAGCACGGTACAGAAAATCGCCGACAATCCAGCCATCCTGACGGCCAACAACCTGAAACTGATCGACCGCCAGAGCATCGACCGCATCACGGTGGCCTCGCCGAAGGACAAGTTCAGCCTGGCCGCCGACTACGGCTTCGGCATCTGGAATGCGCACGGCGTCGTGACGCGCTACGGCAGCTTCACCGTGCCGCAGAACGATGTCAAGCTGGACCAGACGTATGACCCGCAATGGGTGCTGGACGTGTCCGGTTCCGTGAAACTGGGCAAGAACTGGCGCCTGGTGGCCGGCATCGACAACGTCACCAACCGCTACCCGGCGCAAGTGACGAGCGCGGGCAACCTGAACGTCAACGGCACCCAGCCGTACAGCATCTTCGCGCCGAACGGTTTCAACGGCCGCTACTACTACGCCAAGGCTGGCTATAGCTGGTAAATAGCGCTCTGCCATGCAAAAAGCCCGGAACGCATCGCGTTTCCGGGCTTTTTCATGTCTTGCGCCCGCAGGCGCATCAGGCTCAGGCGCGGCGGCGGCGCGCGACAAAACCGACCAGGCCCAGGCCCAGCATCAGCATGCCGTAGGTCGCTGGCTCAGGCACGGCAGAGACGGAGTTGTACGCGCGGAAATTGCTCAGGCCACGCGGCAGGTTGGCAATGCTGAAGACCGTATTCGCGGCAAGCGGCGTATCCCAGTGGAACAACAGTTCGCCACGGCCATAATGCACGGCCAGGTAATCAAAGCTGGAGTTGACGGTAAACGAACCGGACTTGCTGCTGGCCAGGTCGCCCTGGGCGGCAAAGACCAACGAGCCTGCGCCGCTGGAGGGCAGGCCAAACTTGCTGCTGACCAAGCTCTTGATGGCGGCCGCGCTTTGCGCGCCGGCCGGGTTGGCGCCGTCATAGACCCAGACCGCGTCCGCTGCCACGCTGCCATAGGTGACGGTATTGCCGCCCACCAGGAAGCCGCTCATGGCAGGGTCGGTGATTTCCACCCAGCTAGCAGCCTGGGCCAATGGCGCCAGGCAAGCCGAGACAGCAAGGCAGAGACCCAGCACGGCATGTTTAGTCATGTTCATAGTTTCCCCTATCGATGAATTTCAAAAACCACAATGTTGATTATATTTTTGTTATATTTTTTTGCGATTGGACAAAAGATATCATCCAGGAAATGTAAATGCAATAAAAGAAACATCTTTGGCCATTGAAAATTTCAATTGGTCTTATCAATTTATTGGCGAGGCCTGCTATCACGGGGCTTGCCGCCATCGTTGCCATGAGCGCTCGCCGTCCCGGGGAACAGGATTGTTGTATCTCAGCACATGTAAAGCGGCAGGATCGCCCTGTTCCAATGGCAAGCCGGAAGGTATGCGTGGTCATCCTGACACGCAATCGGCTAACATGGGTCTTACTCTTTTTGATCACGGATAAGCAACCATGCCCAGCTGGCACCTGGCCGACGCCGCCGAACTGGCGGCGCGCCATCCCTACACTTTCTATAAATCGCCACCCGAGGCCATCGACCAGGTGCGCCCCGGCGAGGTGGTCAAGCTGATCTTCGCCTTCCACAGCGACGATCCGCAAGCGCCGGGCGCCGAGCGCATGTGGGTGCTGGTGGATACGGTCGAACCGCATGGCCACTTCACCGGCAAGCTCGACAACATGCCCGGCTACATCCAGGATTTACAGGCCAAAGACCCCGTCGCCTTCGATGCGCGCCACATCATCAATACCCAGCACGACGATGACGATAACCTCGTCAACCGCTACGCGGGCCTGTGCTTCGTGACGAAAAAAGTGCTGGAAGACGGCGCACCCGTCGGTTATCTGTACCGCGAGGAGCCTGACAACGACGACGACAGCGGCTGGCGCTTCACGGCCAACGACGAAAGCGACGACTACATGAACGACAGCGCCAATGTGGCCCTCGTGTCGCTGGGCGCCGTGCTCAGCGTGGACGACCGTTTTATTGCCCTGCTGGATGCTCCGGCCGGCGCGGCCTATGCCTTCGACCACAACACGCAACAATTCATGGCGGTTGACGAATGACAATAGATGAATTGAAGGAATTTTGCGCGGCCCTGCCCGGCGCGCAAGCCGTGCTGTACGGTGCGCCGTCGAATATCCTCGTGTATGCAGTGGCGGGGAAAAAATTTGCGTATTTCAAGACCAGCATGCCGGAGCAGTGGCGCTTCAGCCTGCGGGTCAGCGCCGGTCGCTTTATCGAACTGACGGACATGCCGGGCGTGAAACCGGCCCGTTACATGGGCCGCTTTCACTGGGTGACGATCGTGGATGTGGCGCGCTTCCCGGCTGACTACCTGGCGGAGCTGGTACAGGATAGCTACGCGCGCGTCGTGGCCAGCCTGACGCGCGCGCAAAGGGCAGCCATCGCCTAGAGGGCGTCCTCGCCCGCCATGGCACGGTCGATGTCTTCGCGCGTCAGGTCCGGGGCCAGTTGCAGGATGAACTCATAGGCGTACGCGCGCAGGTAGGCGCCGCGGCGCACGGCCAGGCGCGTCGTGTTGGTGGCGAACAGATGCGACGCTTCCACGGCCCGCAAGCCCTTGTCGCGGCCATGGTCGAAGGCCATCGAAGCGACGATGCCCACGCCCAGGCCCAGCGCCACGTATTGCTTGATGACGTCGGAATCCATGGCCGTCAGGATGATATCGGTCGCCACGCCCGCCTTGGCGAAGGCGTCGTCGATATGGCCGCGTCCCGTGAAACCCTTGTCGTAGGTAATCAGCGGATATTTCGCCAAGTCTTCCAGGCGGATGGGCGAGTGCTCGAGCAGCGGGTGGCCGTCCGGCACGACGATCAAGTGGCTCCAGCGGTAGCACGGGAACGACACGAGGTCGGGGAACTGGCTCAAGCCTTCCGTGGCGATGCCGATATCGGTCTTGCCGGACAGCACCCATTCCGCGATGTGTTCGGGCGCGCTTTGCTGCAGCGCGATACGCACGTCGGGGAAAGCGGCACGGAAGCTTTGCACCACTTTCGGCAGCGCATAGCGCGCCTGCGTGTGCGTGGCCGCCACCGATAACGTACCGCTGGTCTGGCCGCTGTATTCGAGGCTGGCCTGCTGCAGGTTTTCCGCCTCGATCAAGAGGCGGTCGACGATCTTCAGGATACCCTTGCCCGGCTCCGTCAAGCCCGTCAAGCGCTTGCCGTTGCGCTCGAAAATCACCACGCCCAGCTCATCCTCGAGTTCGCGGATTTGCCGGCTCACGCCCGGCTGCGACGTGAACAGGGCGTTGGCCACTTCCGTCAGGTTATAGCCGCGGCGGGCCGCTTCGCGGATCGATCGCAATTGTTGAAAGTTCATGGCTATCCTGTATCAAGTTCGGGTGGGTTCAACAAATACATGGAGGCGTTTCGGGCGGACAACCAATGTCTCGCCTTCCTTCAGCTGCAGATGGGTAAAACGCTCGTTCGACATCACAGCTTCGATCAGCTCGCTATTATCGACGCGCTGCAAATCCAACTGGGCCAGCGGGCCGATCGCATGGGCGCGGCTCAGTTTCACGACGATGCCTTCCGCGCCCTGCGTGTAACGGTCGATTTCCAGGTCGTGCGGACGCACATAGGCCGTGCCCTTGCTGTCGCTCACGCCCGCGTAATCGGGCACCTCGAAGCTGGCGTCGCCGGTGGCCATCACGCCGTCATGCACGCGGCCGTGGAACAGGTTGACGTTGCCGAGGAAGCCATACACGAAGGGCGAAGCCGGGTGGTTGTAGACTTGCTCCGGGGAACCGAGCTGCTCGACCGTGCCCTTGTTCATCAGCACCACCTGGTCCGCCACTTCCAGCGCTTCTTCCTGGTCATGCGTGACAAAAATGCTGGTGACGTGCAAGTCGTCATGCAGGCGGCGCAGCCAGCGGCGCAATTCCTTGCGCACCTTGGCATCCAGGGCGCCGAACGGCTCGTCGAGCAGCAGCACGCGGGGCTCGACAGCCAGCGCGCGTGCCAGGGCGATGCGCTGGCGTTGCCCACCCGACAGCTGCGGCGGATAGCGGTCGGCCAGCCAGTCCAGCTGCACCAGTTCCAGCAAATCCTTCACCTTGCGGCGGATCTGATCTTCCGACGGGCGCTCGCTGCGCGACTTCACGCGCAAGCCGAAGGCCACGTTCTCGAACACCGTCATGTGCTTGAACAGTGCGTAATGCTGGAAGACGAAACCGACTTGCCGCTCGCGCACGTGGCGGTTCGACGCGTCTTCCGCGTCCAACAGCACCTGGCCGCTGTCCGGATGTTCGAGGCCCGCAATAATGCGCAGCAAGGTGGTCTTGCCGCAACCGGACGGGCCCAGCAGGGCCGTCAATTCGCCGGCGGGAAAGTCCAGCGAGATATTGTCGAGGGCGACGAAATCGCCGAAACGCTTGTGGATGTTTTTAACTGCGATGGTCATATCAGTGCTCCGTGGAACGTAAGGCGGAATCGTCGGCGTCGCTCTCGTTCAAACGCCACTCAATGAAAGCTTTCAGGGCCAGGGTCACCAGGGCCAGCAGGGCCAGCAAGGAGGCGACGGCAAACGCCGCGGCGAAGTTGTACTCGTTGTACAGAATCTCCACTTGCAGCGGCATGGTGTTCGTTTCGCCGCGGATATGGCCGGAGACGACGGACACGGCGCCGAACTCGCCCATGGCGCGGGCGTTACACAGGATCACGCCATACAGCAGACCCCACTTGATGTTCGGCAAGGTGACTCGGCGGAAGGTATTCCAGCCCGACGCGCCCAGCACGATGGCGGCCTCTTCCTCTTCGCTGCCCTGCGACTGCATCAGCGGGATCAGTTCACGCGCCACGAACGGGAAGGTAATAAAAATGGTGGCCAGCACGATGCCGGGCACGGCAAACAGGATCTTGATGTCGTGCGCCTGCAGCCACGGGCCGAACCAGCCCTGGGCGCCAAACATCAGTACATAGATCAGGCCGGAAATCACGGGCGAGACGGAAAACGGCAAGTCGATCAGGGTCAGCAAGATGCTCTTGCCGCGGAAGTCGAACTTGGCGATGCACCAGGAAGCGGCCACGCCGAACACCAGGTTCAGCGGCACGGCGATGGCCGCCGTGATCAGGGTCAGCTTGATGGCAGAAATCGCATCCGGATCGATGATGGCGGCGATATACGCTTCCCAGCCCTTCTTGAACGCTTCCGCAAACACGGCCACCAGGGGCACGATCAAAAAGGTCGTCAGGAACAGCAGGGCGATGGTGATCAGTACCGTGCGCACCCACAATGGCTCCAGCACGACAGGGCCGACATTCGGCTCGAAGCGGCGCGCCGTCGGGCGCGCATTGTCCACGCCAGCGATGGCAGTCGTATTCGTACTCATGATTTCTTCGCCTTTCCGCGCATCCATGCTTGCAGCAGGTTAATCGTCAACAACAGCAAAAAGGAGACCACCAGCATCACCACGGCGATGGCCGTGGCGCCCGCGTAATCGTATTGCTCCAGCTTGGTAATGATGAACAGCGGCGTGATTTCCGACACCATCGGCATATTGCCGGCGATAAAGATCACGGAACCGTATTCGCCCGTGGCGCGGGCGAAGGCCAGCGCAAAGCCCGTCAGCAAGGATGGCAAGATCGTGGGGAAGATGACGCGGATAAACGTTTGCAGGGAATTGGCGCCCAGGCTGGCGGCGGCTTCTTCCAGTTCCTTTTCCGCGTCTTCAAGCACCGGTTGCACGGTGCGCACGACAAACGGCAAGCCGATGAAGGTCAGCGCCACCACCACGCCCAGCGGCGTGAATGCCACCTTGATGCCCAGCACGCCTTCGATGAACTGGCCGAACCAGCCGTTCGACGAATATAAAGCCGTCAGGGTGATGCCGGCCACGGCCGTCGGCAAGGCGAACGGCAAGTCGACCAGCGCGTCGATGATGCGCTTGCCGGGGAATTTATAGCGCACCAGCACCCAGGCCAGGATGCCGCCAAACACCACGTTCAGCAGCGCGGCGATCAGCGAAGCGCCAAACGTCAGGCGGTACGACGCCATCACGCGGTCGGACGTGACGGCGCTGAAGAAGGCGTCCCACGTCATGGTGAAAGTTTTCAGGAACACCGACGACAGCGGAATGAGGACGATCAAGGCCAGGTAAAAGAGCGTGAAGCCCAGTGACAGCTTAAACCCCGGCATGACCCGAAACGGCGCTCCGCGCGCCTTGAGCGGTGCTGCTGATGCTGCAGACATAGAAACTCCTTCTTATTACATTTTTGAGTTATAGGCCGCAATAATCACATGCAATCGTTATAAAAAGAACTAACCATTTCTCATTTGCTTAGATGGATTTTGCATACTTGCCGATGGAAACGCTGGGCGAAAAAAAAGGGGTCGGACCCTGTGGGTCCGACCCCGGCTTTTGGGGTGGGGTTGGGCACACACTTAACCCAACACCTTGACGGCTGAGGTCAGACCCATAGGATCTGACCCCGTTCTTACTTGTTCGGCTGCGGCGTGAGGCGCAAGTATGGTTTCTCGGCCGTAAAGCCCTTCGGATATTTCTGCTTGATCACGTCCGGGTCTTGCACGGTCAATGGAATGATGACGTCGTCGCCATCTTTCCAGTTGCCCGGCGTGGCCACCGTGTAGCCGTCCGTCAGTTGCAGGGCATCGATGACGCGCAGGATTTCATTGAAGTTGCGACCCGTGCTCAGCGGATACGTGAGGATCAGGCGCACTTTCTTGTTCGGATCGACGATGAAGACGGAGCGCACGGTGGCCGTGACAGACTGTTCCGGGTGAATCATGTCGTACAGCACCGATACTTTCTTGTCGACGTCGGCGATGATGGGGAAGCCGACCACCGTGTTTTGCGTCTCTTCGATATCCTTGATCCAGCTCTTGTGCGATTCGGCCGCGTCCACGGACAGCGCGATGGCCTTCACGTTGCGCTTGTCGAATTCCGGTTTGAGCTTGGCCGTCAGGCCCAGTTCCGTCGTGCACACGGGGGTAAAGTCGGCCGGGTGGGAAAACAGCACCACCCAGGAATTGCCCGCCCACTCGTGGAACTTGAGCGGGCCGATCGAGCTGTCTTGTTCAAAATCAGGGGCGACATCGCCCAGGCGTAAAGTCATCGTGATCTCCTTGTGAGGTTATATGGCGTAATGTTCGTCGAATCAGGCTGCCTGACGGTGGCGCTTGTCGCTTTGCGCCAGATCAAACAGTGTTTGCAGTTGCGCCTGGCCGTAGACCCAGTCACCGAGGCGCGACTCGGCGTTGATATGACCCAGCGCACCGCCATCAATATACTTGCAATTCCAGCGCCGTGCCCACTGCGCCGCGTGTTCGGCCGTCATCCATGGGTCGGTCTGGCTGGCGATCAATATGCCGGGGCAAGGCAGCCGCTTTTGCGGCAAGGCCTTCGCCACGCCAAACTTGTCGGGATCGGCCGGCCCCACCAGCAGCACGCCAGCCACGCCCTGCGGATCGCGGGCCAGGCTGTGCGCCGTCGTCAGGCAGCCAAAGCTGTGGGCCACGATCAGGGTCGGGCGCGCATCCTGCCGCCGCACCTGGTCCAGGCGCGCCGACCAGGTGGCCAGGTCGGGAGCGTTCCAGTCGTCCTGCTCGACCCGTTCGAATTGCGGATACAGGCGCTGCCAGCGGCTCTGCCAGTGCTCGGGACCGCTGTTATGCAAGCCCGGCACGATCAGTACCCGGTAATCGGAAAAGCTGCGCAGCGCCATGGTGGATCCTTTTAGTAACGGTCTGGCAATCGTGCCATCCGATATTATTTAGGCTGGTAGATCTGGTCGAAGATGCCGCCGTCGGCAAAGTGCGCCTTCTGTGCCGCCGTCCAGCCACCCGCCACTTGCTCGATGGTGAACAGGTTGACCTTGGCAAATTGCGACGCGTATTTCTTCGCCGCCTTGTCCGTTGCCGGACGATAGTAATTCTTCGCGATGATGTCTTGCGCTTCGTCCGTGTACAGGTAGTTCAGGTAAGCCTCGGCCACCTTGCGCGTGCCGTGCTTGTCGGCAAACTTGTCGACGACGGCGACAGGCGGTTCGGCCAGGATGCTGACGGACGGCGTGATGATGTCAAACTTGGTCGGGCCCAGTTCCTTGACGGCCAGGTAAGCTTCGTTTTCCCAGGCGATCAGCACGTCGCCGATGCCGCGCTCGACGAACGTGGTGGTGGCGCCGCGCGCGCCGGAGTCGAGCACGGGCACGTTTTTATACAGTTTGCCGAGGAAATCCTTGGCCTTCGCTTCGTTGCCGCCCGGCTGGCGCAGCGCGTAGCCCCACGCTGCCAGGTGGTTCCAGCGGGCGCCGCCCGAGGTTTTCGGGTTCGGCGTGATGACGGAGACGCCCGGCTTGATCAAGTCATTCCAGTCCTTGATGCCTTTCGGGTTGCCCTTGCGCACCAGAAACACGATGGTCGAGGTGTACGGCGAGCTGTTGTGCGTCAAGCGCTTCTGCCAGTCGGCGGCCAGCAGCTTGTGCTCGGCCAGCGCATCGATGTCATAGGCCAGGGCCAAGGTCACCACGTCCGCCTCCAGGCCATCGATGACGCCGCGCGCCTGCTTGCCGGAACCGCCGTGCGATTGCTTGATCTTGACGTTGTCGCCCGTCTTGCCTTTCCACTCCTTGGCAAATGCCGTGTTCACATCCTGGTACAGCTCGCGCGTCGGGTCATACGACACGTTGAGCAGGGTGATATCGGCAGCCTGCGCCGTTTGCAGAATGGCAAACGCGCTGATGGCGGCGGCAATGATGATTTTTTTCGACAGCATCTAAGATCCCCGAGTGGTTGAACTTTCAGAACCACCAGATTACGGCGCTATGGCCGCAAAGAGAACGAAGCGTTTCGCCGTTTGATATGCGTTTTTCGCATATGGATGGCACACAACGGGGATAAAGCAGTTAAAACCAAGGACACCTGACAAAACCGTAGCGAGCGGAAGGGAGAGGCGGTCGAGAAGCGCAACTGTGCTTTAGTACAGTGAGCATCGCAGGCTGCCTATACCGACGCGCAGTAGGTTTTGACAGGTGTTCAATAGAAACGGTTGAACAGGACCACTGCCCAGGCGGCGAAGGCGAGGATGCAGGTCAGCAACACGGCCGCGCTGCCGAAATCCTTGGCGTTCTTCGACAGCGGATGGCGCTCCAGCGAGATGCGGTCGACCACGGCTTCCAGCGCGGAATTGATCAGCTCGACGATCAGTACGAGCAGCAGCACGCCGATCAGCACCAGCTTTTCAAAGGCGGAGATGCGCAGCAGCAAGGCGATCACCGTGCCGACGACGAACAGGCCCAGCTCCTGGCGGAACGCGTGTTCATGGCGCCAGGCCGCTTTCAAGCCATCGAGCGAGTAGAAAAAAGCGGAAAATATCCGCTTCAAGCCACTCTTACTTTTGAATTCATTTACAGGTTGCATAGTTTTCCATATGTAAATCAAGTGCAGTGGGCACATTATGGGGGCGACATAGCACTGTGACCATTTATTCGCTGAATATCTCGGAACATTTCACTATTTTTTCACATTATGGTATAAAGAAGCATGAATACTGCATTGCACCAAATCCATCATGAAAATTGAACCGGTCGCGGCCCCCAAGACAACGATACAGGTGATCGAACGCATGGTCGCCCTGCTTGATGCCCTGGCAAAATATTCGGACCCGGTCAGCCTGAAGGAATTGTCGAAGGTTTCCGGCCTGCACCCCTCGACGGCGCACCGCATTCTCAACGACATGGTACTGACGCGCTTTGTCGACCGCATCGAACCGGGCACGTACCGGCTGGGCATGCGCCTGCTGGAACTGGGCAATGTGGTGAAAAGCCGCCTCAGCGTGCGCGAAGCGGCGCTGGACTTCATGCGCCAGCTGCACAAGAAAACCCAGCAAACCATCAACCTGTCCGTGCGCCAGGGCGACGAGATCGTCTACATCGATCGCGCCTTTTCCGAGCGCTCGGGCATGCAGGTGGTGCGCGCCATCGGCGGCCGCGGCCCGCTGCACCTGACCTCGACGGGCAAGCTGTTCCTGTCGGTGGACGAGCCGAAAGCCATCCGCGCGTATGCCACGCGCACGGGATTAGCCGGACACAACAAGAATTCCATCACGGATCTGCAAAAACTCGAGCGCGAACTGAGCCTGGTGCGCGAGCGCGGCTATGCGCGCGACAATGAAGAGCTGGAACTGGGCGTGCGCTGCATGGCCGCCGGCATCCGCGACGACTCCGGCAAACTGATCGCCGGCCTGTCGATCTCGGCACCGGCCGACCGCCTGCAGGATGAGTGGCTGGTGGATCTGGTGGAAACGGCGAACCAGATTTCCGTCACGCTGGGCTATATCCCGCAAGACTAAATATACAGGGCAGCTACGCTACCCTGTATATTTTTAGCCGCCGGGCAGGCTCATGTTGGCAGGCTTCAGTGCTTCCAGCCACTTGCGCATGCGTCCCGCATCGGCCGTACGCGACTGTTTTCCCTTGGAATCGAGGAAGACCATGATTACGGCCCGTCCTTCGATGACAGCCTGCATCATCAAACAACGTCCCGCCTCATTGATGAACCCCGTCTTTTGCAAGCCGATCTCCCAGCCCGGGTTGGCCACCAGGTGATTCGTATTGCCAAACTGCATGGGTTGGCCACTGGCTTCGACGATGGCTTTCGGGTCCGTCGAGTACTCGCGCAGCAGCGGATGGCGGAAAGCGGCCATGGCCAGCTTGCCCAGGTCGCGCGCGCTGGCCACGTTCATTTTCGACAGGCCGCTGGAATCGACGTAATGCGTATCCATCATGCCCAGCTGGCGCGCCTTGCTGTTCATGGCGTCGACAAACGCCGGCAAGCCGCCCGGATAGTTGCGGCCCAGCGCCGAGGCGGCGCGGTTTTCCGAGCTCATCAAGGCGATGTGCAGCATATTCGCGCGCGTCAATTGCGAACCCACTTTCAGGCGCGAACTGCTGAACTTGGCGCGGTCAACGTCCTCGTCCGTGATCGTCAGCAATTCATCCATGTCCTGGCGCGCTTCGACCACCACCAGGCCCGTCATCATCTTGGTGATGGAGGCGATGGGTAAGGCCACATTGGAATTCTTTTCAAACAGCACCTCCGCATTGGCCTGGTCCAGCACCAGCGCCACGCTGGACTTGAGGTCGAGCGGATCGCGCGTCAGGTTCAGGCCGGCCAGATCGCCCATGGTCGGCATCGGTGCAGCCATGGGCACGGCCACGCTGCTGACTTTTTGATAGATGACTTTGCGCTTGCCGCGCACCATGACGACCCGGCGCACGGTCTTTTCGCGCGGCGCGGCCGTCGCGCCCTTGCGCAGCACGACTTTGACTTTCTTGGTATTTTGTTTCTTGGACGCAGAGGATTTGCCGTTCGCTTCCTTGGCGTGCACGGCAGCAGCCGGCGCCAGCGCAAACAGCAGGGAAGCCAGGATACCCAGCGCAAGTTTAAACTTAGCCATTCGATAATTCCCCGTGAAGCTGTTGCCTTATTGCAGTGTAGCGAAATGCAGAGTAATCGCAAGTCTATTTAACAGTTAGGACAGTATTTATTGCAGCAATGAAATACAAATCGTTGGCGATCAGCAAACAAACTCATCCTTAACCGCTTGTTTGACCGTGTCCGTCGCCAGTAATGTCTATTTGTCCATGAATTTAACAAAGCCGGCCAGCGGCTCGCGTTCCGTGTTCAGCCGGTTCTCGACCTTGTCCGGGTCGGCATGACCGAGGGCCATGCCGCACACCACCATTTCGCTGGCCGGCACGCCCAGCTCGTCGCGGATGATGTCATGGTAATGGATGAAGGCCGCTTGCGGACACGTGTCGAGTCCCCGCGCGCGCGCTGCCAGCATGATGTTTTGCAAGAACATGCCGTAGTCGAGCCAGGAACCCTGTTCCAGCACCCGTTCGATGGTAAAGATCAGGCCCACGGGCGCATCGAAAAACTGGAAATTGCGTCCATGCTGGGCCGCCATGCCTGCCGTGTCGCCACGCTCCAGGCCCAGCAGCTGGTACAGGTCCAGGCCGATCTTGCGGCGACGCTCGATGAAGGGCGCCGTCCACTGGCGCGGGTAATAGGTGTACGACGCCGTGCGCGCGGGCGCATCGGCTGCCTTGGGCGCGTCGTAGGCGGCCAGGATGCGGCGCGACAGGCGCAGGCGCGCTTCGCCCGACAGCACATACACTTTCCACGGCTGCATGTTGGCGCCCGATGGCGCGCGCGCCGCCACTTCCAGGATGCGCGCAATATCGTCCTGCGCCACCGGCGTGGGCAAAAAGGCGCGGATCGAACGGCGCGACGCGATGACGGCGTCCACGGCTTGCTGCGCCGACTGTGTTTCAGATGCTTGCTTGCTCACTGCCCTGCTCTCCCGCTATATCTATTCTATTTCTTGACCACGAACACCACGCCGACCACGGCCACCAGCATGCCGGCGATACCCAGCATATTGAACGCTTCGCCAAACATCAGCCAGGCCATCACGGCCGTCGTGGGCGGCGTCAGGTACAGCAGGCCCGTCACTTTTGTCGCATCGCTGCGGCGGATCAGGGCGAACAGCAGGAAGATGGCGCCGATGGACAGCACGAGCACCGACCACAGCAAGGCGCCGATAAAATTCGTCGTCCATTGCACATTGCTGAAATGCAAGTCCAGTCCTTCGTAATACAGGGCGAATGGCAAGACCACCACGATGGAGGCGGCAAACTGCACCACCGTGCCGGTGCGCAAGTCGAATTGCGGGCAGTGGCGTTTTTGGTACATGGTGCCGGCCGTCATCGACAGCAGGGCGAACACGCACAGCAGCACGCTTTCCACCGTCAGGCCCACGAGGTTGATCTTCGCATATACGACGAGGGCCACGCCCAGCAAGCCAAAGAACAGGCCCAGCCACTGGCGCGGGCGCACGGATTCGCCGATCAGGGGCGCGGCGCAGGCCGTCAGCACGGGCTGCATGCCGACGATCAGCGCAGAGAGGCCGGCCGGCATGCCCAGCTTGATGGCGCACCAGACGCCGGCCAGGTAGCCGGCCTGCATCAATATGCCGGCCACGGCGATCTGGCGGAACTGGCCCACGGGCCACGGCGCGCGCAAGAGCAGCACCAGCGGCAGCAGGATCACCAGCACGCCCAGGAAGCGCAGCAGCAAAAAGGTCAGCGGCGGCGCATACGGCAAGCCGAACTTGGCCACGATAAAACCTGTGCTCCATAACAACACGAAGAAGCCGGGCAAGGCCATCGGCGCCAGGGTCGTCAGGAAAGAGGCTTTGCCGCTGGCGCCAGCCGCGGCGGGAAGATTGGACATGGTATCAACTCGGGAAACAGGATCGGCACCGGGGCGCTGCGCCAGTGCGGGAGGCAAAGTCTAGCATGCTGCGCCGCACCCGTCCTGAAAGGTGGGGAAATAATGGTTTAGGGCTAAACCATTAACACACAGAAATCAAATATTTCTCTTTAGAAACAATGGCTTTTGACGCAAATCTATTCAATTGTTGCATCGCACAAGAATCGCTTGACTTCGTTTTTTTTCGCCGTAGAATAGGGTTTGTTGCGTTGCACAATTCTTGTTCAGCTTGAAAAATTTAGATTCACCTGCTTTCCCAAACGGTACACGCAGCATCAAATTAACCAGATTTCGATTTTTTGGAGATTTATATGTTTTCAATTCCTGAGCAATTTTCGTCCGCTACCAAAGCCAACCTGGAAGCCCAATTCGCCCTGTTCTCGTCGTTGACGGGCAAAGCCTTCGAAGGCATCGAAAAGATCGTCGAACTGAACCTGACCGCTGCCAAGGCAACGCTGGAAGAATCGACCGCCGCCGCCAAGCAATTGCTGTCGGCAAAAGATCCACAAGAATTCTTCTCGCTGACCGCTGCCCAAGCCCAGCCTGGCGCTGAAAAAGCCATCGCTTACGGCCGTCACCTGGCTGCCATCACGTCCGGCACGCAAGCCGAATTCAGCAAAGCTGCTGAATCGCAAATCGCTGAAACCAACCGCAAAGTCCTGTCGCTGGTGGAAGAAGTCACCAAGAACGCGCCAGCCGGTTCGGAAAACGCCGTCGCCATCCTGAAAAGCGCCATCGGCAACGCCAATGCAGGCTACGAGCAATTCTCGAAAACCAGCAAGCAAGCCGTCGAAGCCATCGAAGCTAACCTGACCTCGGCCGTGAACCAGTTCACGCAAGCGGCTGAAAAAGTCGTGCCGCGCGCTGCCAAGTAATTCCTGCGCGACCGCTACGGCGGTCCGCTGTTATCGGCTCCTCCAGGCATCCATCCCGTACTTCCCCGACGGATGCCATTATGCCCCAGCCCAGCTGGGGCATTTTTTATGCCTAATCCCTCTTACTCCCCCAGATACGCCGCCTTCACGCGCGGGTCGTCGAGCATGGCGGCCGCGTTGCCGCCCATGGTGACCAGGCCGGAATCCATCACATAGCCGCGGTGCGCCGCCTGCAGGGCCAGGCGGGCATTTTGTTCGACCAGCAGAATCGTGATGCCTTCGGACGACACCTTGCGGATCACCTCGAAAATTTTCTCGACCATGATGGGCGACAGGCCCATCGATGGCTCATCGAGCAGCAGCAGCTTCGGATGACTCATCAGGGCACGCGCCATGGCCAGCATCTGCTGCTCGCCGCCCGACAGGGTGCCGGCCATCTGCGCCGCCCGTTCCTTCAGGCGGGGAAACACGTCGAACCAGCGGGCGATATCGTCCTCGACGCCCGCCTTGTCCGTGCGCGTGTAGGCGCCCATCATGAGGTTTTCGCGGATCGACATGCGGGTAAACACGCCCCGCCCTTCCGGCACCATGGCCAGTTTCCTTTCCACCAGATGAAACGATTTCGTGCCCTTCAGCGATTCGCCCAGGTAGCTGATCGTGCCCTCGATCTTGCAGGCAGGCAAAGTACCCGTGATGGCTTTCAAGGTCGTCGTCTTGCCGGCGCCGTTCGCGCCGATCAGGGCGATCAGCTCGCCCTCGTTCACTTCCAGGTCGATGCCTTTCACCGCCTTGATGCCGCCGTAGGCCACGTGCAGGCCCGCCACCTTCAATATATTACTCATGCGTGCGATCCCCCCAGGTAAGCCTCGATGACGGCCTGGTTTTGTTGTATTTCGGCCGGCAAGCCTTCGGCGATGCGCTTGCCATACTCGAGCACCGTGATGCGGTCGCACAGTCCCATCATCAGTTTCACGTCGTGCTCGATCAACAGCACGGTCTTGCCTTCCGCCTTGATTTTCACCAGCAACTCGCGCAAGGCCAGCTTTTCCGTCGCATTCATGCCCGCCGCCGGCTCGTCGAGGGCCAGCAGGGTCGGATCGGTGGCCAGCGCGCGGGCGATTTCCAGGCGCCGCTGGTCGCCATACGACAGGAAGCGGGCCGTGCGGTTGGCGAACTGGGCGATGCCGACGAAATCGAGCAGCTCCATGGCCCGCTTGCGGATGGACGCCTCTTCCTCGCGCGCCGCCTTGTGGCGGAAGATAGCGCCGAACACGCCCTGGTGCGAGCGCACATGGCGCCCCACCATGACGTTTTCCAGCGCCGTCATGTCGCCAAACAGGCGGATGTTCTGGAAGGTGCGCGCGATGCCCGCCTTGGCCACCTTGTGCGGCGCGGACGGCGAATACGGCTTGCCGGCCAGTTCGAAGGTGCCCGTATCGGGCTGGTACAGGCCGGTAATCACGTTGAAGAACGTCGTCTTGCCGGCGCCGTTCGGGCCGATCAAGCCGTATATCTGGCCTTGCCGGATGGTGATGCCCACGTCGGTCAGCGCCTGCAAGCCGCCGAAACGTTTATTCACGCCGGCAATATTGAGAATGATCTGTTCGCTCATGCTATCCCTCCCTTAAGCGGACACGACGCCGGTGGATTTGTTCGGCTGGTCCACATCGTGGTCGGGCCGGTCTTCGTGCTTCGGCGATGGCCACAGGCCGGCAGGACGGTTGAGCATGATCAACACCATGGCCAGGCCATACAGCAGCTGGCGCAGCACTTCCGCCTCGATCACCACGTGGCCGAACAGCGCCTGCTGGGCCGGTTCCACCACGTGGCGCAGTACTTCCGGTATCGAGGCGAGGATCACGCCACCGAGGATCACGCCGGGGATGTGGCCGATGCCACCCAGCACCACCATGGCCAGCACGGCGATCGACTCCGTCAGCGAGAACGATTCCGGCGAAACAAAACCCTGGAACGAGGCAAACATGGCGCCCGCCACGCCGCCGAACGAAGCGCCCATGGAAAAGGCCAGCAATTTCACGTTGCGCGTATTGATGCCCATGGCCTTGGCGGCGATCTCGTCTTCGCGGATGGCTACCCAGGCGCGGCCCAGGCGCGAATGCTGCAGGCGCTTGGTGACGAACACGACGGCGAAGCACAGGAAGAGGAACAAAAAGTAATACGCATTCACGGACGGCATGGAAAAGCCCGCCACCATGACGGTGCTGTTGGTGCCCGCCTCGCCCGCCAGGTTGACGCCGAAGATGCGGATGGGGTCGATCAGATTGATGCCTTGCGGCCCATTCGTGAAATTGATCGGGTCGTTCAAATTGTTCATGAAGATGCGGATGATCTCGCCAAAGCCCAGGGTCACGATGGCCAGGTAGTCGCCGCGCAGTTTTAATGTGGGCGCACCCAGCAGGGCGCCGAACAGGCCGGCAACAAAGGCGGCCAGCGGCACGATGATCCAGATCGACAGGTGGATGCCGTTTTCGCGGATTTCCGGACCCATCAGCTGCACCAGGGTTTCGCCCAGCACCGGATACTGGTTCACCACCGATTCGAGCAGGATGGCGAACTGGGGCGAGGCCAGCAAGGCCGTCAGGTAGGCGCCCACGGCATAGAAAGCGATGTAGCCGAGGTCAAGCAGGCCGGCAAAGCCGACGACGATGTTCAGGCCCAGGGCCAGCATGATGTACAGCAAGGCCATGTCGATGATGCGCACCCACGAGTTGCCGAACTGGGCGGCAAAAAACGGGAACACCATCAGCAGCGCGGCCAGGCCCAGCATGCCGGCGTAGGCTTTGGTCGGATTTTTCTTAGCGTCAAAATCGAGTAGTGCCATGATTTATTCTCCCAGTTTCACATCAGGCACGGTCGGCCACGCGTTCGCCCATGATGCCGGACGGGCGCAGGGTCAGCACGATGATCAGCACGACGAAGGCAAAGATATCCTGGTAGTGGCTGCCCAGGAAACCGCCCGTGATGTCGCCGATATAGCCGGCGCCCAGACTCTCGATAATGCCCAGCAAGATACCGCCCAGCATGGCGCCATAGATATTGCCGATGCCGCCCAGCACGGCCGCACAAAAGGCCTTCAAGCCGGGGATGGCGCCCATGGAGAACTGGATGGACGCATAGTTGGCGCCCCACATCACGCCCGCCACGGCCGCCAGCGCGGCGCCGATGGCGAAGGTGGCAACGATGACCTTGTCGGAATCGACACCCATGAGTCCAGCCACGCGGGGATTTTCCGCCGTGGCGCGCATGGCGCGGCCCATTTTCGTTTTTTCCACCAGCAACACCAATCCTCCCATCGACAGCGCGGCCAGGGCCAGCAGCAGTACTTGCGTTTGCGAAATCACGGCACCGCCTATGTTGATGGGATCGGTCGACAGCAATTGCGGAAAGGGCAAGGGATTGCGCGTCCAGATCATCATGGCGAAGGTTTGCAGCAGGATGGAGACGCCGATGGCGGTAATCAGGGGGGCGAGGCGGGGGGCGTTGCGCAGGCGGCGGTAGGCGACCCGCTCGATGATGATATTGACCAGAATACAGATGGGAATGGCGCCGAGGATGGCGGTGGCCAGTTTCAGGTAACCGGGCCAGTCGGGCACATAGATGCCCAGCAGCTTGAGGATGGTCAGGCCCACCATGGCGCCGATCATGAGCACGTCGCCGTGGGCGAAGTTGATCAGGTTCAGAACGCCGTACACCATTGTGTAACCGAGGGCGACTAAGGCATACATGCTGCCCAACACCAAGCCGTTAATGATCTGCTGGATGAATGTATCCATGATTGCCCTATCAAATATGCATTTTTCGGGAACAACTTCCGCCAGAACATGGGTCGCTGATACAAAAACGGCACCGGAGGAAGAATTCCTGCAGTGCCATCCCTGGACCGTTCTCACCAGCATGGTGCACGCACTGAAAACGGGCGTGACCTTGCTTAGTCATAACGACAACATATTCAAGCTTGAGGCAATCATAACGATCTTTTGCAAAAACTAAGCTTGGAATAAATCGATCATTTCCGAATTAAATTCGGTTTTGAGGTAACTATTTCATCGATACTCAACAGCCATACGGACTCAGGCGACGTCGCGCTTGATGCCATCGAGGCCTTTCGGCATCGGGAACGTGACGGCTTCCTGCACGCCGTCGAGCGGACGCACGCTACGCACGCCGCACTCTTTCAAGCGGTCGATGACGGCCTGCACCAGTACCTCGGGCGCCGAGGCGCCAGCCGTCACACCCACGCGCAGCTTGCCTTCCAGCCAGGCGGGGTCGATTTGCGAGGCATTGTCGACCATATAGGCTGGCGTACCCATCTTCTCGGCCACTTCGCGCAAGCGGTTCGAATTCGAGCTGTTCGGGCTGCCGACGACGATCACCACTTCCACTTGCGGGGCCATGAATTTCACGGCTTCCTGGCGGTTCGTGGTGGCGTAGCAAATGTCGCCTTTTTTCGGCTCGGCGATATTCGGATATTTCGCTTTCAAGGCCGCAATAATGTCGCTAGTGTCGTCAACTGACAACGTTGTTTGCGAAACATAGGCCAGGCTCTCCGGATTGGCGACCTGCAGTTTCGCCACATCTTCGAGCGTTTCCACCAAATGCATGCCCATATCGGCCTGGCCCATGGTGCCTTCGACCTCGGGATGGCCATCGTGGCCGATCATGATGATCTCGCGGCCTTCACGGCGCATCTTGCCCACTTCCATGTGCACCTTGGTGACCAGCGGGCAAGTCGCATCAAAAATGCTCAGGCCACGCGATTCCGCCTCGGCGCGCACGGCTTTCGACACGCCATGGGCGGAAAACACGAGCGTATTGCCAGCAGGCACGTCGTCGAGGTCGTCGATGAAGATGGCGCCCTTGTTGCGCAAGTCGGCCACCACATAGGCGTTGTGGACGATTTCATGGCGCACATAGATCGGTGCGCCAAATTGCTGCAAGGCGCGTTCGACGATTTCGATCGCCCGGTCGACGCCAGCGCAGAAACCGCGGGGCTGGGCCAGTAACAGTTCTTTATCCATCGCTACTCCTTACAGGACCGAAATGAGCTTGACTTCAAAGCGCAGCGGCTGGCCAGCCAGCGGATGGTTGAAGTCGAACAGGGCCGAGTCCTCGCGCATTTCGCGCAGCACGCCGGCAAAGCGGCCGCCGCCCGGGGCGGCGAAGTCGACCAGGTCGCCGATCTTGTAGTCGGCACCGGGCACGGAGTTCTCGTCCAGGGTAGCGCGCGAGACGGACTGCACCAGCTCGGGATTACGCTCGCCAAAGCCTTCGCCGGCCGCCAGCTCGAACGTCTGGTGCGTGCCTTCAGGCAAGCCCAGCAAGCGCTGCTCGAGGAACGGCGCCAGCTGGCCCTGTCCCAGCATCAAGGTCGCGGGATTGCCGCTGAAGGTCGTGACAATGTCAGTACCGTCAACAGTGGCAAGACGATAATGCAGGGTGAGGTAAGCCGCTTCGGTGACGACTGCTGGTTGCTCGTTGGACATAGTAGTTTTCAAGTAACTGGTGCAAAACGATATTGTAAGCCACCCTGAGCCTGCGCGCCCCATGCCATCTTGGCGCGGCCATGCTTTTGTCAAAAAACATGGCCGCGCAACACATCCGACGCCGGATCGGCGAATCAGACGTTGAAGTACGTCAACCCGCCCGCCGTGCTGGCGTGATTGCCGAAGCCGGAGCTGTCCTCCAGGTTGCCGTCGAGCTTCCAGCGTCCCACGGGCCGGTGCACGATGCCATACTGGCCATAGTCATACACTTCCTTCGGTGTCAGCACGCGGTCGTACAGGATGACGTCCGACAACTGCCAGGCTGGCGTGCCCTGCTCCTGCGCATGCACGGCGCGGCCGATCACCAGCGGGGCGCCAGCGGCATTCAAGAATGGCGGCGCCATGTTTTGCAAACTCTGATACATGAGGAAATCATCCACATACAGGCTGATGCGTCCATCATGCTTCACAGTATAAGTACAGCGGAACCAGCGGTTGGGAATGTCCACCTTCAAGCCATGCCCATTGCTGTTGGCGCCCAGGCCATTGTCGCCAACGCCATTGAATAAATACAGGAACGTCTTGATATCCTGCGTCAGCAGCCCCCATCCTTTCTTGTTCGCCTGATGCGCGATAAAAGCCTGCGCCAGAGCAACGGTCGAGGAGAAGTCCTGTTGCCGGATGCAATACGACAGCGAAAAATCCGCGCTCTCGTAGCGCACGGACGACGGCACGGTGAGCAGCAGGCCAGGCTTGAATTGCAAGGTCTTCGTCACGCCGAAACAAGGCTTGGGCGGTGCTGGACGCATGGCATCTTGGCCGCGCAAGGCGTCCCAGACAGCCTTGCGTTTGTTACTGTACCCCGGCGTCTCCACCAGGTTCAAACCGGCGCGCTCCATGGTTTTCCCCGCATTCCAGGCCCAATAGCATGCCAGTTGCACGCCCGTACGGCGTATGGCGCTCAGCAAGGCATGCAGGTTGTCTTGCCTCCCAATATTTATCCTGAATTCTCAGGTCCACGACCGTGTTGTCGGTGGCAAACCTCGGCTCGCCGACAACGTAGTCCCATACCTGATAGCTCGTACCGGCAGCCTGTCTGCCGTTGAATGGCGCCACCATCACTTGGATGTACTTGAAGCCGTTGGCCGCAAGATAAGGCAAATCGGTACTGTAATCAGGATGTTCCACTTCCGGCGCCAGCGGTGCGGTAGCGCTCCATTGACGGCGCTCCAGATACGCGTGCGCATTGAGGCCGATGCCGCTGACCTTGCCCGTGTTGACGCCGGCGGCGTTGAACTCTTGCATGAATCCATTGACAACTTTGATGTACGGTATGACGACTCCTGTAAAACAAGTGGAAGACATTGAGTTCAGGGCCCTGACTCCCCGCAGTTGAAACTTGCATGGAATGCAACGACAGGCAAATCATAGCGCTTGAAAATGGCCAGGCCGGGCATCTTGGTTTTTGTTTTTTTCATATGATTCGCCATGAAGACGAGCTAGCGCAGCATGGCCGCCCGGGGAAGGCGCGACAATCGTTGGCAGGCGCCACGACGAGCCGGGCGCGAACGGGAGGCAAGATGGGCATCAAGGATTGGCCGGCCGGCGAACGGCCGCGCGAACGCCTGATCGAGGATGGCGCGCAGTCGCTGTCGGACGCGGAATTGCTGGCCGTCTTCCTGCGCACGGGCGTGCGCGGCAAGAGCGCCGTGGAACTGGCGCGCGACACGGTCGAGCACTTCGGCTCGCTGCGTGGCCTGTTTGGCGCCAGCCTCGTGAGTTTTTCCGCAGTGCACGGCATGGGCAGCGCCAAGTTTGCCCAGTTGCAAGCCGTGCTCGAACTGGCGCGGCGCGCCATCATCGAGGACTTGCAGGCGGGGCAAGCCCTCAATTCGCCGCACGCCGTCAAGGATTACCTGCGCCTGACCCTGGGCCACCTGGCGCATGAAGCGTTCCACGTGTTGTTTTTGGACGTCAAGAACCGCCTGATCACCACCCAGGAAATGTTTCGCGGCACCCTCACCCACACCAGCGTGTATCCGCGCGAAGTGGTCAAGCAGGCCCTGCTGCACAACGCGGCCAGCGTCATGCTGGCGCACAACCACCCGTCCGGCACGCCGGAGCCCAGCGAATCGGATCTGTTGCTGACGCGCGCGCTGGTGCAAGCGTTGTCGCTGGTGGACGTGCGCATCCTCGACCATTTCGTCGTGGCCGGGCGGCAAGTACATTCCTTCTCGGAACACGGCCAGATCTAGGCCGGGGCTGGCCAGGCAGCAGTTAACCATGTGTAAACAAGGACATACGTGACAGCAGCAAGACGCTTATCTAACAGTAAACAGCACTGTTTACCAGTGCTTCCCCCTATGACGAAGGGGAAAAGTCAAATTGTTAAATTATTTCAATACAACATGACACAATTGTTTTTCGCAAGTCATTGATAAATCGGCTTATTTTGGATATACTCTCGTTTTTCCAATTTGGAATATCTTTAAGGAGTGCGCCATGGCACGTGTTTGCCAAGTCACTGGGAAGAAGCCGATGGTCGGCAACAATGTTTCCCATGCAAACAACAAAACCAAACGTCGTTTTTTGCCTAACTTGCAGAATCGTCGTATTTTTGTTGAATCTGAAAACCGCTGGGTCTCCCTGCGTTTGTCCAACGCCGGTCTGCGCGTCATCGATAAAGTCGGCATCGACGCCGTATTGGTCGATATGCGCGCTCGTGGCGAAAAAGTCTAATTAGCAGAATAAGGGAGCTATCATGGCAAAATCAGGCCGCGACAAAATCAAGTTAGAATCGACCGCCGGTACGGGTCACTTCTACACGACCACCAAAAACAAGCGTACGACGCCTGCGAAAATGGAGATCATGAAATTTGATCCTAAAGCACGCAAGCACGTAACGTACAAAGAAACCAAAATCAAGTAATTGATATTGTGTTCTGTAAAAAGAGCCGCTCCGATGAGCGGTTTTTTTTCGCCCTGATTTTCATCTCGCCGTTCTCCCCTTCTACGTGGACGAAAAAAAGGCCCTGGAAACCAGGGCCTTGATATGACGCGACGGCTTACTCAGGCATAGCTGCGCAGGCGCAGGGAGAAATCTTGCAGCGACTTGATGCCCGACGCTTCGGCACGCGTGCACCAGTCTTGCAGCTTTTGCAGCAATTGCTCGCGCGTAAAGTGCGAACGCTCCCAGATGGCGCCCAGCTCCACGCGCATGTGGTGCATGGTTTCCAGCGCCTTGCTGTGCTGGAACAATTCCGACAACTGTTCGTGATGCGCATCGGCCAGCTTGCCCGGCTCGCGCTGCATCAGCTTGCGCGACGATTTCAGGAAGCGCTTTTCCAGCTCGGCCTTGTGCTTCAGGTGTTCCAGCTCTTCCTTCCAGGCATGCTTGATCGATTTCGCATACTTGGCCATCACGTCGTAGCGGTTGGCGATGACGGACTGCAAGGTCTCGAAGTCCGCTTCCAGCTTGCCGTGCGAGAACTTCGGCTCCGGCGCCAGCTTTTTCACCTTGGCCAGACCCAGCATTTCCAGCGCGCGGATATACGCCCAGCCAATATCGATTTCATACCATTTCGACGACAGCTTGGCCGACGTCGCATAGGTATGGTGATTGTTGTGCAACTCTTCGCCGCCGATCAGGATACCGAACGGAATGATGTTGGTGGCCGCGTCCGCGCAGTCGTAGTTGCGGTAGCCCCAGTAGTGGCCGATGCCGTTGATGATGCCGGCTGCCGTGATCGGGATCCACATCATTTGCACGGCCCACACGGAAATGCCGATCACGCCGAACAGGATGAAATTGATGACGAACAGGGACACCACGCCCAGCCAGCTGTATTTGGTGTACAGGTTGCGCTCGATCCAGTCCGTCGGCGTGCCGTGGCCGTATTTGGCCATGGTTTCCATGTTCTTCGATTCAGCGCGGTACAGCTCGGCGCCTTCCCAGAAGACTTTCTTGATGCCGCGCGTCACGGGGCTGTGCGGATCTTCTTCCGTATCGCATTTGGCGTGGTGCTTGCGGTGGATGGCCGCCCATTCCTTGGTCACCTGGCCCGTCGTCAGCCACAGCCAGAAACGGAAGAAATGGCTGGGGATGGCGTGCAATTCCAGCGCGCGGTGGGCCTGATGGCGGTGCAGGTAAATCGTGACGCTGGCGATCGTGATATGCGTGACCACCATGGTGTACAGGAAAACTTGCCATGCGGACAGATCGGTAATGCCAGTTGCCATGAACTGCAAAACGTCGTGTAAAACGGAACTCAATGTCATTACTGCTACTCCAAGTGGACAGGGCGTGCGCACGGTCGCTCCAGTGATTCTGGAGGTCCGGCAGAGTTAATTTTAGGCGTGATTGTACGCCCTAATGGGTGCGGTCAGGCAAAATCGGAGGCAGGCAGCGAGGTTAAGGCTGGGTGCCGGATGGGGCGGACTCACCCTCTGCCGCGCTGGCGAGCGGGGCAGGAGGCGTACCAACAATACGCAATTCGCGTTGCGGAAACGGTACAGTGACCTTATGTTCCTGCAAGGTGCGCCAGATGGCGCGGTTCACATTCGACTTCACGCCGCCGGTGCCGTTTTCCGGGTCCGCGATCCAGAAGCCGATCTGCACATCGAGGCCGTCGGCGCCGAAACGCACGAGGGTGGCCGATGGCGGATTGCTTTGCGACACACGCGGCACCTTGGCCGTCGCCGCTTCCAGCAAGGGGAAGATGATATCGAGATCCGTTTCATAGCCCACCGACACGGCCGTCGACAGCCAGACCATGCGGTTGCTCAGCGACATGTTCTGCACGCCGCCGGAAATCAGCATTTCATTCGGCACGATGGATTCAACGCCATCGCCCCCCAATAACACAGTATAGCGCGTATTGATTTGCGTGACCTTGCCCGTGAACTGGCCTACCGTGATCATGTCGCCGATGGTGAGGCTGCGGTCCAGCAGGATGATGAAGCCGGACACGAAGTTCGCGGCGATCTTTTGCAAGCCAAAGCCCAGCGCCACGCCGAAGGCGCCGCCAAACACGGACAGCACCGTCAGGTCGATGCCCACCAGCGACAGGCTGACCAGCACGGAAACGAGGATCAGCACGGCGCGGCCCATGCGCGACATCACCACGCGCAAGGAAGTGTGCAGGCCCTGCATTTTCATCAGGCGCTCGTCGAGCGAGGTGCCGGCCCACATGGCCAGCACCAGCAGCACGGCCACGGAAATAGCGGCTTGCAAGATGGCAGCCACGGACACCTTGTTGCGTCCCAGCGGCACGACGATGCTTTCCAGGAAGGTATGCAATTCCGGCCACAGGCCCGTGATGTACAGGGCCATGCCGGCCCACACCACGACTGTAAATATCTTTTCCAGCAGCAGCATGGTGGGACTGATGTCGCCATGGCGGGCAAAAATGCGCCGCAGCACATAAAACCCGAAGCGCACCAGCGCCATCGAGGTGCATAGGGGGATGGCAATGCTGAGCAGATTGACCGACTGGAACTTGGCGAGGAAATGCTGCGCAATACCCAGCAGCATGGCCGCCAGCACGGGCGTCAGGATGCGGATAAAACTATCGGTGCGCTGCAAGGTTTCCGGCGTGGCCGGCGTGGCGGCCGCTTCCGCCCGCTGGTGCAGGAACACGCGCAACTGCCGCACCAGCAGCCAGCTCAGCGCCAGGCAGGCGACGATGACCAGCGCCTGCCACAGGATGGCCGGTTGACGGAAATCGTCGACAAAGTCAGTGATCAGGTTGAGCAGCGGGGTTTCGTTCATGGCGGATGGAGTCTGGAAGATGGTGCGGGGGAATAACCGGGCGGGGTGCCCACAGCTTGCGCCAGACAGGCCGGCGCAAGTGCATGGCCACCGCTGCGATGCTGCAGCGGCGGCCCGTGACAGCCTTATTCGGCTGGTTCAGCGTCAACGTCGTCGGCCGGCTTTTCATCGGCGTAGACTTTTTTCGGCATGACCTTGCGTTCGAAGACGGCGGCGAAGAAGCCGTCGGTCTGGTGCAGATGCGGCAACAATTTCAGGTAGTCGCCCATTTCCAGCTCGATCTTCTGTTCGGCCAGCACCTTGCTCATCGGCACCAGGGTGAAGTCCGGATGGGCCGCCAGGAATTGCTCGACGATAAAATCGTTTTCTTCGTTCAGGAAGCTGCAGGTGGCATACACCAGGCGGCCGCCGCCCTTGACCAGGCGCGCCGCGCCGGCCAGGATGGCTGCCTGCTTGGCTTGCAATTCCACGATCGAGTTCGGCTGCTGACGCCATTTCACGTCCGGATTGCGGCGCAGGGTGCCCAGGCCGCTGCATGGCGCATCGACCAGCACGCGGTCGATCTTGCCGGCCAGACGCTTGATCTTGGCATCGCGCTCATGCGCGATCTGCACCGGATGCACGTTCGACAGGCCGCTGCGGGCCATGCGCGGCTTCAGCTTGGCCAAACGCTTTTCCGACACGTCGAATGCGTACAAACGGCCCGTGTTGCGCATCAGCGCGCCCAATGCGAGGGTCTTGCCGCCCGCGCCGGCACAGAAATCGACGACCATCTCGCCGCGCTTGGCGCCGACGATTTGCGACAGGATCTGGCTGCCTTCATCCTGCACTTCGATGGCGCCGCTCTGGAACAATGGCAGGTTTTGCAATGATGGCTTCTTGATCACGCGCAAGCCCAGCGGGGCATACGGCGTCGGCGTGCTGAGGATAGGCGCTTCGGCCAGGGCCAGCATCACGTCCTCACGCGTGGCCTTGAGCGAGTTCACGCGCAAGTCCAGCGGCGCCGGCGCGTTCAGCGCATCGGCCAGCTTCATGGTTTCCGCTTCGCCGAACTGGGCGATCAATTTATCGAACAGCCAGGTCGGCATGTTGGCGCGCATATTCGACGGCATCAGGCTGCGGTCGATCTGCGTGATGCGTTCCAGCCATTCCACTTCTTCCTCCGTCAGGCCGCCCAAGGAGTCGGCGCCGACGGCTTCGGCCAGGCCGAGGATGGTCAAACGGCGCATGGTCGGGCCACTGCCCGCTTCGGCGAAGTCCGTGAAGAACGATTTGTTGCGCAGCACGGCATAAATGCCTTCGGCGATGGCGCCGCGTTCGCGCGAACCGAGGCGCGGATGGTCGCGGAAATAGCGCGACAGGGTGGTGTCGGCCGGGGCCGTGAAACGTAAAATTTCGCGCAATACTTCTTCAGCATTGGCAAGTATCGCTGGTGGCAATCTCATTGTTATTCTTCCTGTAATATTTTATTGAGGGTCCACGCGGACCTGGCCATGCTCGACTGACAGTTTATCGTCAATGAACAGGCGGATGGCGCGCGGGTAAAGCAGATGTTCCTCTACCAGCACGCGCGCCGATAAGCTCTCTTCTGTGTCGCCTGGCAAGACGGGGACTTTCGCGCTCGCCACGGCCGGGCCATGATCGAGCTCGGCAGTCACGAAATGCACGGTCGCGCCGTGTTCCGTTACGCCCGCCTCGAGCGCCTGGCGGTGCGTCGCCATGCCCGGGAACAGCGGCAACAGCGACGGGTGGATATTGAGCATGCGCCCCGCGTAATGCTCGACGAAGGGCGGCGTCAGGATGCGCATGAAACCGGCCAGCACGACCAGGTCGGGGGCAAAGCCATCGATCACGGCTTGCAGCGCCGCATCGAACTGTTCGCGGCTGGCATAATCCTTGTTGGCAACGACTGCCGTCGCTATCCCGTGTTCCGCGGCAAAAACCAGTCCCTGGGCATCGGCCCGGTTACTGATGACGGCGGCAATACGGGCTGGCCATTGCTCGGCTTGCGCCGCGCGCACGACCGCTTCCATGTTGCTGCCGCGTCCGGAAATGAGGATAACGATATTTTTCATAGCGCGCATTGTACCCGCTATGGCGATGCGAATCTAGAAAGGCCGGCATTATTGTTGCGGCGCAACATGGGCGCCGGCGCGCCGCAGCCGCCCGAAGAGGCCGATTCTCACCTGCGCGGGAAGCCGGTGTGACGGCGCCGCGGCAAGAGTAAGTATTTACTCGAACGAATAGAAGACGCGGAACGGGACTTTCTTCTCGGCCCAGTAGTCGGCCGCGTCGCGGAATACGTCGAGCAGAATCTCGCGCGCTTCCTTGTCGAATTTTTGCGTATTTGGCAATTGCTCGAGCACCACCAGGAAACCCGTCTGCGTGCCGGCCTTGGACATGGTGTCCGTCAGGCACAGGCGCAGGGCATCGAAATTCTTCGCCAGGTTTTTCGGAAACAGGAATGCTTCTGCAATAATGCCGATGACTTGTTGTTTGGTCTGTCCAGCGTTGCAATGCGCATATAAAAAGTGCTGCCCGAGACGGATCGCCTCGTCTTGTAATTCGGTCACGCGAAAGGCACGGATGGACTGGACAAGGTTGGGCGGCACGGTTAGTAACAAACTCATTTTTCCCTCAAATCGACCTGTTATGTATGGATCTCTTCTAGCTGCTCTTCTTATTGCATCCCCGCACGCGGGTCAATGCGCACGCGGTGATTCGATCTGTATCAACTTTTATGCGATTCAGTGCGATTTTATATAAGCCATACGCGTATTAGGGTAACGTGTTGTCCTGCATGAATCAACCCGAATATGATGTCAAACGCAAGATTTGTTACAAACCGCTGGTTTCAAGTCATTTCAACATCTTGTATCGATTGAAAGTGCATGTTACAGACTGTGGGGCAAGGGGCTTGGGCTGTTACATTTTGTTGCCATGCGAAACACTTGTCCCCGTCTGGCGGGATTACTATAGTCCCAAGTTGTAAAAAATACCCTGAAAGATTCTCTACATAACGAGGTTACAAATGAACTTGCAAGCCAAATTGATGATGTCAGCCCTTTGTATCGGTGCATTGCCACTCGCCCAGGCCGCCGACTTTGAAGATTTCGGCAAGGTCGTGCGCGTCGTGCCGCAAGTGGAACAGATCAACCGTCCACGCCAGGAATGCCGCACGGAATACGTGCAAGTCCAGGCCCCGCCGCAACAGCGCAGCGCTGGCGGCTCCATCGTCGGCGGTATCGCCGGCGCCCTGCTCGGCAGCCAGGTCGGTGGCGGCAATGGCCGCACGGCTGCGGCAGCCGCTGGCGCGATTGCCGGCGCCGTCGTCGGCGACCGTGTCGACAACCAGAACAATTACCAGGGCGGCATGCAGGAACAAGCCGTCAAGCAGTGCCGTCAGGTCGACCACTGGGAGTCGCGCAACAATGGCTACCAGGTCACCTACGACTACCGCGGCCGCAACTACACGAGCATCATGTCCTACGATCCGGGCGAACGCATCCGCCTGCGCGTCTCGATCGAGCCTGCTCAACAGTAACGCCTGACATAAGCTGCTGCGCGTCGTTGCACAGCAATTTAAAATGCCGGTCCCAGTCGTTCTCATGGGGCCGGCATTTTTTATGGCACCCCGGCGCGGGCTATAATGCGGCACACTTTCAGGCCGCCTTATGCTTATCAAACGAAAATCCATCGAACAAGTCGAATCCTCGCGCCCGGCGCGCAAGCCCCGCTATGCCCCTGTCACCCTGTCGGAAATGGATGGCGTACGCTATCTGCATTTCGGCACGGAATGGGTGCAGGGCGCCATGCGCATCCGCAAGCCGGACTGGCCGGAGCTCGAGTATGCGCAGCAGATGATGGCGTGGATGCTGTGGATCGAACAGCCGCAGCGCCTCGCCCAGCTGGGCCTGGGCACGGCCGCGCTGACCAAGTTCTGCTACCGCCAGTTCCCGCAGGCGCAGGTCGAGGCCATCGAACTGAACCCGTCCGTCATCACCATCTGCGCCTCGATGTTCAAGCTGCCGCCCAACGACGAGCGCCTGCACGTGCGCGAGATGGATGCGCTCGACTACGTCAACGACGATGCCAACCACGGCACCCTGGACGCCCTGCAGGTGGACCTGTACGACGCCACGGCGCGCGGCCCCGTGCTCGACAGCGCCGAGTTCTATTCAGCCTGCTGCGCCTGCCTTGCGCCGCACGGCATCATCACGGTCAACCTGTTCGGCGACCATCCCAGCTACGCAAAGAACATCAAGGCGATGAAGTTTGCGTTTGAACAGGTGATCTGCCTGCCGGAAGTCCATGATGGGAACGTGGTGGCGATCGCTTTCAAGACGAAAGTGGCACTCGATACGGAAGCGCAAGCCGCCCTGCTCGAACGCGCCAAGCAGATCGTCGCCGAGACCAAGCTGCCCGCCAAGTCCTGGGTCAAGGGCATCGTCAGCACCCTGTAACCGCCGGCAAGTCCAGGCAAGGCCGGCAGCCCGGAAAGGCGCCGGCCATGCCCGCTTCCCCTTCCCCGTCGCCCAACACGCCGCTGCAACTGCCGCAGTTGCTGGCCTGGCTGCAGGAAGACGGCTTGCTCGATGCGGCACAAGCGGCCGCCATCGACGCCCAGGCCGCCCTGCTGCCGGCACCCGCCCTGCATCCGCTGTGCAGCATCGCCCACGGCGCACTCACGCTCGATGCCCTGTGCGCCTGGCTGGCGCAACGCTCCAGCCTGCCGTATGTGCGCATCGATCCCCTGCACATCGATTTCAGCCAGGTGGCCGACGTCATGACGGCCGGCTATGCGGCCCGCTTCAACATCCTGCCCGTGGAAAGCACGCCAGAGCGCATCGTCATTGCCACGGCCCAGCCATATGCGCTCGCTTGGCAGACACAGCTGGGAAACCTGGCGCCGCGCAAGCTGAGCCTGGTCATCGCCAACCCGCTGCACATCGCCGACGCCATCGCGCAATTTTTCAGCCTGGCCAGTTCCGTCAAGGTGGCCCGGCAAGCCTCCACGCAAGACCTGGCGCTGCGCCACAATTTCGAACAACTGGTGGAGCTGGGACGCAACAAGAGCAGCCTCGACGCCAACGACCAGCACGTAGTGCGCATCGTTGACTGGCTGTGGCAATACGCGTTTGCCCAGCGCGCTTCCGACATCCATCTGGAACCGAAGCGCGACGCGGGCCTCGTGCGCCTGCGCATCGACGGCCGCCTGCACCAGGCCTACCAGTTGCCGCCCGTGGTATTGCTGGCCATGACGGCGCGCATCAAGTTGCTGGGGCGTATGGACGTGGTAGAGAAGCGCCGCCCCCAGGATGGGCGCATCAAGACGCGCAATGCGCAGGGCCAGGAAATCGAGCTGCGCCTGTCGACCTTGCCCACGGCCTTCGGCGAAAAGCTCGTCATGCGCATCTTCGACCCGGAAGTGGCCGTCAAGAGCCTGGCCGAGCTGGGCTTTCCGCCGGCGGACGCCGAACGCTGGCGCCAGCTGACGGCGCGCACGCACGGCATCGTGCTGGTGACGGGTCCCACCGGCTCGGGCAAGACCAGCACGCTGTACAGCACCTTGAAGGCGCTGGCCGGCAGCGAAGTCAATGTGTGCACGGTGGAAGACCCCATCGAAATGGTCGAACCGGCATTCAACCAGATGCAGGTGCAAACCCAGGCCGGCATCGAACTGTCGTTTGCCGATGGCGTGCGGGCGCTGATGCGGCAAGACCCCGACATCATCATGGTGGGAGAAATCCGCGACCTGGCCACGGCCGAGATGGCCATCCAGGCGGCGCTGACGGGGCACCTGGTGCTGTCGACCCTGCACACCAACGACGCGCCCTCGGCCGTCATGCGCCTGCTGGAACTGGGCTTGCCCGCGTATCTGCTGGAAGCATGCCTGGCCGGCGTGCTGGCGCAGCGCCTGCTGCGCTGCCTGTGTCCGGGCTGCAAGCAGCTGGACACGGCTCCCGGTGCCGCGGCGTGGCAGCGCCTGACGGGCGGCCAGCTGGAGCGGCCGGCCGCCACGTACCGCCCCGTCGGCTGCGCCCTGTGCCGGCACAGCGGCTATCTGGGACGCGCCGGCATCTATGAACTGCTGGGCGTGACGGAAACGTTCGGCCAGCTGGTCAAGGCAGGCGCCGACCTGCATGCCCTGCGCCGCCAGAGCATCCTCGACGGCATGACGCCGCTGCGCATCGCCGGCGCCCGCAAGATCATCGATGGCACGACCAGCATCGACGAAGTGCTGAAGCTCACGGCAGCCCTGCATTAGCTGGCCAGCACTTTCTCACAGGAATGCTTTGCATTCTTTTTCAACTGATATATAATGCGGCCTCTTTCGGGTCGTTAGCTCAGCTGGTAGAGCAGCGGACTTTTAATCCGTTGGTCGCAGGTTCGAATCCCGCACGGCCTACCACGAATACAGCAGTACAGATCAGGGCTACCCGCTTCGGCGCGTAGCCCTTTTTTGCGCTTGCCGCCTGCCCAGCTTAGCGCTTGCCGCTGGCATGCTCCAATGCAGCCACATCAGCCCTCCCGTCGGCCAGCCGCCCGCACACGAATGCCGACACATAGTTTTGGGTCGCCTGTCCATTGACGCCGACGCCGCGCTGCGGAAGGAAGTTACCGACCGGATAGGCACTGGCGATCTTGAAGAGCATTTCCCGCTCAAGCGGATAGGCCTGGTCGTAGCGCATGATGTTGCGATGCACGTTGTAGCCATTGTTATTGTTCATGTCTTGCGACAGGGGCTTGACCATCACGCGTCCCACGCCCAACTCTCTGGCCCGCATGGCAATGTCGCGCGCCAGCGACGTGGCAAAGGCATAGCGCGCCTGCTCGCCATCGCCTTCACACCAGAAGATGTCAAGCGTGACGCCATCGTAGCGATCGCGCACCATCAGGCGCTTGCGGCTGACGGTCGCCGCCACGTTGCGCGGCGCGGCTGACATGCCGGCCTTGAGCGGATTGAACTTCAGGGCGGAGAAGGCAGGGCCAACGTTGGTTTCGGCATAAGTGTCGCGCTTGCCGCTGTCGTACAGGCGCCAGACGCGGATGCCTACGGCGGCCATGATATCGCCTATGTCGCCGCCTTTCGACAGTTCGTCGGCCAACACCAGCGCATAGGCGCTATGGCCCTTGCCGTCGTTGTCGGGCGTGCGGTCGCCGGCGGTGGTGGCGTACTGGATCAGCGTGTTCGGCCCGGTGCGGATCGACACGGCCTCGCTGTAGGTGACCTTTTCGTCGACCGGCACGTCGCGGCATTTGTCCAATGCCACGACGAGTGCCACATTCTTATCATCCGGCAATTTCTGCAGCATCTCGGCGACGTTGTTGGCATTCTTTTGCAGCAGTTTGAACTGCTCCAGGTCATCGTCCTTCCTGAATGCGGCATGATCCATCCGGAACAGCACCGGCACCGTGAACGCGTGGCCGTGATACTGCATGCCATGGCCGGAATAAAAGAGGAAGACGATCGATCCCTTGGGCAAGTCCGACAGGCTGCTGGCAAAGTCGGCGACACGGGCGTTGAAGGTCGCCTGGTCCACATTGCAATAGTCATGGATCTCGAACCCGAATTTGGCCAGCTGGCTCTTGACCAGATCCGAATCGCTGCAGGGATTCTTGAGGTCGGCAATGTAATCGCCCGATGGCGTGGGATCGAATTTCCCGTTCTGGTCGTAATCCCAGTTGCCGATCAATAAGGCGACACGCTTGGGCGGGCCGGATTGTGCCTGGCAGGGAAAGGCCAGCAGCATGGACACGGGGATACAGAGCAGGGCTAGGATGCGTTTGAGCGGATGCACGATATCACTCCTCGGTTGGCCAGGGTGGATGCCGGGGCGGGTCTAAGCGCTTTTCAGGCCGCGCTCGAACAGCGCGGCCTCAAGCTCGCGCCGCAGCACGAGGCCGCGCATATTCGGCACGTCGGTCCACAGCCGCGCCATGGACCGCAACTCGGCGGGGATGGCATCGTAGGCTTCGTTGACCATGTGCTGGCGGATCATGCGCATCTCGCGATAGCGCGGGCCATCCTTGCGGAAGCTGGCGCCGCGGTTGTAGACCAGCGACACAAGCGCGCCCAGGCTGTCATTGGACAGCTTGTCCGTGTTGGGAAGGCGCGCCAGCGTCAGCGCCACGTAGCGCGGCAACAGGCGCGTACGAAACTGCTGATCGGCGATGTCCCAGGGAACCGCTACGTCGCGTACCTGCGCCAAGGCATCACGGGCCTCTCCCCCCGTCAAACCACAGACCTTGCGTAATGTTGCCAGTTCGCCGTCAGCGAGCCGGGCTTCCCAGTCTTCGTTGAGCCAGTCGGCCGTGACGTATCCCAAATCATAGCCAATGCCTATCGTGACGCCCGACTCGCCGGCAGGCCAGATCGGCTGCTGGAACTTCGCCTCGTAGCGCGCGCGGTCGGTCACTTCGAAGGTGGTAATGAGCGTGATGGCGGCTTCCGAGATTGCCCGCGAAGACAAGGGAGTACGCGGCGCAATGGCCCGCGATTCGTACTGCTCGCCGAAGCCCTCGCGACTAGTGCGCGTCGCTTCAAGCAGCGACGGATCGTTGATGGCCTGCCGCAGCAAGGTATCGAATGCATCCGACTGCGCCAGCACCTTGCCGCCAGCGAGCAGGCCCAAGGCTCCCAGCGCGACCGCCGCGCCAACAAACTCTCGTCTGGAATGCATCGCATGCTCTCCTCTAGTGTCCGGCAAACATGGCGACACGCCACTTGCTGGAAAAACTATGCAGGATGGCGCGCAGCGCGCCATTGATGCACTTCAATATACAGATATTTATTATTTGAAAATACACAGTTTATTGCACTTGTGCTTGCTGTGTCAGGCCATGCTCTTTTGCTGAAGCATAGCCGCGCATGGCAGTTATACTGGTGCATCCCATGCCGATCCGGAAAGATACACCGTGAAACTTGCCGCCCTGCTGTCCACCCATCTCCTGCTGTGCGCACTGCCGCTGCTTGCGCAGGCGCAAACGCCCATCGTGCTCGACGGCCAGTACAGCGCGCGCACGGACGAGATGAGCCTGCAGATCATCGGCAACCGCGTCTGCTTCGCGCCCGACAAGGCGCAGTGGGGCCGCCTGCCCCGCCCTGCCGCCACGCACGATGCGTGGTTCTGCTTTTCCAACGATGGCGAGGCGCGCCGGCTGCTGCGCGTGCCTGCGCGCCAGGCCGACAATTGCGGCTGGCAAGCGCGTGCGCGCATCGTCATCGACAACTATCAACCGTATGTGGAGCAAGGCGATGGCAACGACATGGCGCGCCTGGCGTCGGTGGTGAAGGTGGCTCAGCCAAACGCCATCGCCTGCGAGTAATCAGCCCAGTTCGTATTCCTGCAGATACCGGGCAAACAATTCCCCATCGGACAGCGGACACGCCAACCCTGCGCCCCAGTCGGCCAGCAGCAACTGCTCTTTCAAGGGCAGCAGCATGAGTTCAGGCATGGCGTCGCTGCACCACAGGTCGCACACGATGCCGTCGTCGTCCAGGCCCGCAAACAGGGTCTCCGTCGTCTCGCCGCCAAAGGCCAGCACATTCTTGCATTCCACCCGGTAGCTGCTGTAGCCCGTATACACGGCGTCGTAGGGCGGCAAGGCATCGGCCAGCGCCAGGCGCAACTGGTCCGCCGTGAGGCCCAGCACGCGCAGCGGCGATGGCGGCGCCTCGGGCACGTACATCTGCGTCCAGCCGGCGCCGCTGCGGTGCGCGTCGGCAAATGCCTGCTGCTCGCCCATCTGCGTCAGGCAGTGCTGCAAATTATCCAGCGGCAGCAGTTCGATCATGCAAAAATCATCTTCGTGATAATAGGCTTCACGCATGCTTCAATTCTCCAGCAAGTCGTGCAGTTGCACATTGCGCCGTGACGTCAGCAGGGCGGCCCAGGTCTCGCTCGTCACGGACGGGTAACGCACGGCGCCAAAGTTCATCCACGCATCGCGGTATGCCAGCCACAGGCGCTGGGTGGCGCGGATGCCATCCTTGCCCACGGCGCCCGCATGGGTTTGCGCCGGCTTCTTCATGAGCTTGCCGTAGATGGCGTTGAGTTCCTTGTCGAGCGCCGCCGCCTGTTCCTTGGACATGCTGGTTGGCAGCTTGCCCGCTTCGTACTCGCGCAAATCGTGCGCCAGCAGATCAAGCTCGGCCGTGCGGGCGGCGATGCTCAGGGCGGCGCGGGCCGTGCCGCTCAAGTCCGTTTCATTGGCCGCGCGCGCATCGGCAAACTTGCTTGCTGCCGCCTGCAGTTTTTGCAGCGACGCTTGCGCCGCGGCAGGCATGCTTGCGCTGACTTTACCTGTCGCCTGCGTGCGCACGCGTTGTTTCTGGCGCGCATCGATGGCGCTGCACACGCCCATCATGTAGCCGCTGGTGATGTCGTCGCACAAATCGATCATGCCGCGTCCGCTGGCATTGATCTTCTGCAAGTGTTCGATGCGCCCTTGCATCTCGGCCGGCGCCGCATCGATGCTGCACGCGTACTTCAGCGCCAGCAACGGGTCTTTCTGCACGCCCTGCCCATTCTGGTACAGCATCATCAGGACAGCGCTGTTCTGCGTGGCCATGGCGCAATGGCGCGCAGGACGCCAGTCCGCCGGCTTGGGCGAGGACATACTCTTGGTATCGTAATACAGGTCTGTTGCCTGGCACTGCTGCAGCGATGCCACGGCGGACGGCGCCGGCAGGTCGGCAGACGGCGGCGCCGCATCCTTGACCTTCAGGCAACCCGCATACCAGGCTGTGCTTTCCGCGTGACCCACGCCCATGGCGCTGGTATTCGGGTACGGTGCGGGCGCCGCGGCAAAAACCGGGGCAGCCAGCAGGCAGCTCGCGCCCAGCAATATCGTTTTCAATAAGGGTAGACTAATTTTCATGGCCGGCCACAGGTAGCATCAGTAAAAGAACAAGTTTAACTGATCAGCCATGGCGCGCCCGCCCGATACGCGGCCGTCCCACGTGGTAAGTAACGGTACACAGCCTTGGCAGTGCAGGAAACGATGGGCAATAATGTTGCCCGCTGTACTTTTTTCACTACCGGACCACGCCCATGACCTCACCCCGTCTTCGCCGTTCCCTCGGCTCCCTGCTGATCGCAGCGGCCTGCGCCTCGCTGGCAACGACCGTCCACGCCGCCGATACCAAGGCCACCACCCCAGTTGCCGCCACGCAAACGCAAGCCAGACACGCCATCACGCATGAAGACGTGTGGCTGATGAAACGGGTGGGCGCCCCTGTCGCCAGCCCGGACGGCAAGTGGGCCGTGTTTTCCGTGGTCGACAGCGCCTACTCCAGCCAAGACCAATCGTCGGACCTGTGGATCAAGTCGCTGCTTGACGACAGCCCCGCGCGCCGCCTGACCTCGTCCAAGGGCGGCGAAAGCGCCGTGGCCTGGTCGCCGGACAGCCGCCAGCTGGTCTTCGTTGCCAAGCGCGATGGCGATGAAGCGGGACAGATCTATCGCCTCGACGTGGCTGCTGGCGGCGAAGCGCAGCGCCTGACCTCGCTCACCCTGGGCGCGCGCATGCCGAAATGGAGCCCGGACGGCAAGCAATTGCTGTTCATCAGCGATATCTATCCAGGCAACAAGACGGAAGCCGACGTCAAGCAAAGCGCGAAAGAGCGCAAGGAGCGCAAATACAGCGCCCGTTCGTATGAAACGACGGCGCCCCGCTATTTCGACAAATGGCTGACCGACAAGCAGGTGCGGCTGTTCATCGTCGACGCCGACGCCGCGGCAACCCCGCGCGACATCCTGTCGGGCACGCAACTGGTCACCCTGCCAGGCTTTGGCGGCGGCCAGGGCGACGAAGGACAATCGCTGGATGCCGTCTGGACGCCGGACGGCAAGGCCGTCGTCTTCAACGCGGCCACCAACCGCGATGCGGCCCAGCGCGAGGCCGTCTACTCCCAGCTTTACTTGCTGCCCGTGGCGGGCGGTGAAGCGCAACGTTTGACGCAGGACAAGCACAGCTACGGCTCCCTGAAATTCGCGGCCGACGGCAAGACGCTGTTCGCGCTCAGCGACGCGCAAACGCCGGGCAAAGTGTATGACGTGAAACGCCTGGCCAGCTTCGCCTGGCCAATGAGCAACCCTGCGCCGACCATCCTGACGGCCAAGCTGGACCGCTCGATTTCGCGCTTTGTGCTGCCCGAAGGCGGCAAGCGCGTCATCTTCAGCTATGAACATGCTGGCCTGGAAAAGCTGTACTCGATCGACGCCAGGGGTGGCGACGTGCGCGAGGAACCATCCTTGCCGACGGGTACCATCAACTCGCTGAGCAGCGGCGGCAAGGCCCTGGTGGGCGTGTGGGAATCCGCCATCAATCCACCGGAAATCTACGCCTTCAACGGCAAGCAGCCGAAGCGCCTGACGACCTTCAACACGGACAAGGCAAGTAAAATCGACTGGCAGGCGCCCGAGCACTTCTGGTTCACCACGGCCGACGGCCGCCAGATCCACAATATGCTCGTCAAGCCGGCCAATTTCGATCCGAACAAGAAATATCCGCTGTTTACCGTCATCCACGGCGGCGCGGCCAGCATGTGGCGCGACCAGTTCGTGCTGCGCTGGAACTATCATTTATTGGCCAAGCCCGGCTATGTCGTGCTGCTGACGGACTACAAGGGTTCCACCGGCTATGGCGAGGAATTCTCGCGCTCGATTCAATTCGACCCCTTGAAGGGCCCGGGCGACGAAGTCAACCAGGGTGTCGATGAAGCCATCAAGAAATATCCATTTATCGACGGCACGAAACTGGCCGCCGGCGGCGCCAGCTATGGCGGCCACCTGGCCAACTGGCTGCAAGCGACCACCACGCGCTACAAGGCCATCGTCTCGCACGCGGGCGAAATGGACCTGATCATGCAGTGGGGCACCAGCGACGGCGGTTTCGGCCGTGAAACGAATGCGGGCGGCCCCGTCTGGTCCAACCTGCCCGTGTGGCGCGACCAAAGCCCCGTCATGCAAGCGGGCAACCACGAAAAAGGCACGGGCTTTACCACGCCGATCCTGATCACCGTGGGTGAACTCGACTATCGCGTGCCGGCCAACAATGCGCTGATGAACTTTGCCGTGCAACAGCGCCTGAACGTGCCGGCGAAATTGCTGGTCTTCCCGGACGAAAACCACTGGATCTTGAAGGGCGAGAACAGCCGCTTCTTCTACAGCGAAGTCGAGGGCTGGCTGGCCAAATACTTAAAATAAGAACACCACAGAACAGTTCATGGCGGCGTTGCATTGCCTAGTCGTACTATTCGTACTGCCTTCGGCAATGCGCCTTGCCCTGAACGTGTTCTGAGGCGTTCTTGAAAACTTGAAAAAATGAAAAAGCCAGGCTCCGCTCACGCGGGCCTGGCTTTTTTCATGCGGGCTGGGCGGAGGCCACGGCCGCCTTCTGCCGCTGGATCGCCAGCACCAGCAGCGCGGCGACGAGGCAGGCGGCGCCGGCCGCGAACAGGGCAGGATTGTAGGTCAGCATCAGGGTGCGGATGCGGCCCGCGCCGTAGGCGGCCACGGCGGCGCCCAGCTGGTGGCCGGCGAATATCCAGCCGAAGACCATGCCCGCCCGCTCCCGGCCAAACGTGGCCCCTACCAGCTTCACGGTGGGCGGCACGGTGGCGATCCAGTCCAGGCCGTAGAACATGGCGAACAGGGACAGGCCGTACAAGGTGAATTCCGAATACGGCAGCCAGAACAGCGACAAGCCACGCAAGCCGTAATACCAGAACAGCAGCTTGCGGTTGTCATAGCGGTCCGACAGCCAGCCGGACAGGATGGTGCCGAACAGGTCGAACGCGCCCATCATGGCCAGCACGGATGCGGCCGGCACGGCTGACAGGCCCGAGTCGCCGCACAGGGAAATGAAATGCGTCTGGATCAAGCCATTCGTGCTGAGGCCGCAGATGAAAAACGTGCCGAACAATATCCAGAAAGTGCGGTTCGCCGCCACGCTGCGCAGGATCATGAACGGCGTGGCAAACGTCATTGTCGCCGCCGGCGCCGCCACCAGGGGCGTGGCCGGGTCGGCGCCGTAGGGACGCAAGGCCACGTCTTGCGGGCGGTTGCGCATGCACAGGAAGGCCAGCACGGCGACGATGGCGCAGGCGGCGAACACGGGCATGACGGCCGTGCGCCAGCCGTAGTGTTCTATCAGCCAGGCGCCCACGGGCAGGAACAGCAGCTGGCCCGTGGCCGAACTGGCCGTCAGCACGCCCACCACCAGGCCACGGTGCGTCTCGAACCAGCGGTTCGCCACCACGGCGCTCAAGACCAGCGCCGTCATGCCCGAACCCAGACCCAGCAGGATGCCCCACAGGGCGACCAGGTGCCAGAACTGCGTCATGCGCGTGGCCAGCAGCATGCCCGCTGCGATCAGGCCCAGAGCCACACAGATGACATTGCGCAAGCCGAAACGCTCCATCAGGATGGCGGCAAACGGCCCCATCAGGCCGAACAGCACGAAGCGCACGGCCAGGGCCGAGGAAATCTGCTCGGCATCCCAGCCGAACTCGCGGCTCAAGGGCTGCATCAGCGCGCCCGGCAAACCCAGCGCGGCCGACGACGTCAAGGCGGTGAGGAAAGTAATGGCGACGATGACCCAGGCAAAGTGCACGCCGCGCCGCTCCAGCCATTGCGAAAAAGATAGGGAAAGCATGCCGTCCTCATGAGAAAAAGTGAATGCCGGCCAGCATCAGCCGACTGGATTTTTCCCATGTTATATTATGATCGTAATTTATACAATCAAAAAAAACTGGAGCCACACTGCTGCGTGCGGCTCCAGTCCCGGCTTTAACGCATCGACAGAATGCGGCTTACTTCACCTTCAAGCCATTCTTCACATCCGTCACGCCTTCCACGCCACGGGCCAGGTCGGCGGCTTTTTTCACTTGCGCCTGCGAAGGCACAAAGCCGCTGAGCATGACGACGCCGTTGACCGTTTCCACGTGTACATCGAGTGCTTTCAAGTCGCTGTCCTTGACGAGGTCAGCCTTGATTTTCGTCGTGATGACAGAGTCGGCCACGGCCGTCTTGGTGCTGCCGGCCGCATTGCGCGTCACGCAGGCGGCCTTGGCCGCCGCATCCATGGCGTCGCAGTTTTCCTTCATCGTGGCGGGCGGATTTTGCGCCACGTTGGTGCCGGCCCTGGCGCCCGTGTTGGCATCGGCCAGCGCGGCCGTTTTCGCCGCCTTGGCATCGGTCATGCACGTGGTTTTATCGGCCCCCGTGCGGTCGCCGCACTTGGCCTTGGCCAAGTCATACTCGGCATTGGCGACATCCTTGCGGGCCTTGCCCAGTTCGCGCGGCGTGTTGCGGTATTGCGCCACGGCGTCCGAATCGGCCTTGGCGCGTGCCACCTTGGCTTCCTCCACGCAGACTTTTTTCGCGTTGCCGCTCTGGCTGTCGCAGGCGGCCTTGGCCTGCTTGTAGTCGGCCGATGCCTTGTCCGTCAAACTCTTGTACGAGGCATCCTGCGCATACGCGGGCGTGGCGGCAAGCAGGGCGCTGGCACTGCCGGCCAGCATGAGTGCGATCATTTTATTCATGATGGTTCCTCTCTGGTTAGTTGATGCCCAGATTAGACCCCTGCCGCGCGCAAAGCTCCGTGCGACAGCACACGCTGACAGTCCATTCGCATAAAAATCATCGCTTATTTGTCGCCGCTCAAACCCTTCCGCCACAATACTTGCGCCTGTTCAAATGGTGAAACGGACTCATCAAATGCACCCGCGCCAGCGGCCAGCGCCAGCCAGGCTTGCGTGGCGTGCGAACCGCCTGCGCCATCGCCAGCCGCGCGCACGCCGCGCATCCAGGCCAGCACATCCTGATATTGCCCGGGGTGGCGTCCATGCATCCACGCCAGTGCTACCAGATCCGCATAGGCCTCTTCGCGGCGCGTCTCGCGCAGCTCCTGCGCCAGCGGTGTCAGCTGGCTCCGCTGCATGCTGCGCGGCTCGACAAAGCCGCGTGGCAAGGCATGCCAGTCGCCCTGCGCATAGCGCTGGCAGTGGCCGATCTCATGCGCCGTCATCGCTTCCATCATCAGGCCGTGGCGCGCAGCCGGCACGCCTTGCAGGACACTGGCCGCCTGCGCATTGCCGCGCAAGGAGAGCACCAGCTTGCAGCGCCCTGCCGCGTAGCCCAGCGCCAGCGGCACGGCGCCGAGGGCATCCTGCGGCTGCACGATGATATCGATGGGCAAGCCTTGTGCACGCGCAAACGCGATGACGGCTTGGCCCGCCTGCAGCCAGCGGGTTTCCAGGTCGGTGAGCTTGGCGGCAGCCACGGCGGACACAGGAGAAAAAACGATGAGCAAGCTCATCAGCAAGAGCGGATTTGGCATGGGATCGGCGGGAAAAAGAGGATATACCGCTGCAGAGTAAGCGGTGAAAATATTTCCACAAGGAAAAACTGGCAACTTTTCATAAATAAAGACAAAAAAAAACCGGCGCAGAGGCACCGGCTTTTCACACTGATAATAATCAAGGTCAGCTTATTTCTTCGCCGCCTTGTCCAGCGCGCGGGCCGTGACGAATTCCGGGCGGATATCGTTGGGCACGGCCTTCATCTTGTCGAGCGCCACCTGCACTTCGGGGCGGATCACCACGTACTTGGTCATCAGGTCTTTCGCGCGCGCATAGTCGCCCGTCGCCTCGATGGTCAAGAATTCACGGTCCAGGTCGATCACGGCCTGTTTGATCTTGCCAAAATCGACGCCGAACTTGCCGTCGCCCAGCGATACAAAGCCGCCCTTGTCGAGGATGTAATTCATCTGGATGGCCATGCCGCGCGCATGCGAATCCGTCAAGCCGAAATGCAGGGTGCGGAAACCGGAGGCAAGGAAAGTGTTGTACAGCTTGCGCTCGGCCGCCTCGCCCTGGCCCAGGGTATCGTTCAGTTGCCCCTTGTCCATCATGTAGCGCAGCGCGAACAGGCCCGTGATGTCGGCCTTGGCTTCCTCAATGGTCGAATAGGCTTCCTTCAAGTCCTGGCGCGGTGTCGATGGCTTGCCGTCGACCACGGTCGCATGCGGACCCAGGCCGTGCATGATTTCATGCGCGAGAATGTGCGTGAAGAAGGAATTGAAATCCACATCCTGCTGCGCCTCGGGCGTGAGCACCAGTTTCGAGATCGGCGTCAAGGTGGCCTTGAACTTGGCTTCCTGCACATTCTTCAACATCACGCGCTTGGAGCCGCGCGCGCTGATGATGCGCTCGTCGTTCGGCAGGTTGTAGGCGGCCGTCTGCACGGCCATGTTGCCGTCGCCGGCGCCGTACACCTGGTTGACCACCACCATCGGCGCCAGCGCCCCCACTTTCGGGTTGCGGTACCGGGCGTCGAGCGGCAGGTTGTCTTCCAGCTCCTGCATGTGCTTGGCGAAGAAGTTCAGCTTCTGCGTTTCCGCCTGGTCGCGGATGTTCACGTAGGCTTCGAAGGCGGCCTTGTAGCCGAACAGCTCGTCGTTGTACGTCTCGTAGGGGCCGATGGTGATGTCGACGGGCGAATCGAGGTCCATCCAGGCGAAGTCGGACGGCAGATAGTCGTTGTCGAGGAAAGCCTTGGCGCGCAGGGTCAGGAATTTCTTCAGCGATGCGTTGTCCGTGGCGGCGGCCGCTTCGTCGAGCAGCTTGGCCAGTTGCTTCAGTTCCACCTTGTATTCATCCGAATACTTGACGGTCTTATAGGTGCCATCCTTGCCCGCGCGAATCGTCGTGAAGAACCATTGCGCCTGCTGCTTGTCGTCCGCCGTCAAGCCGTTCATCCACGTTTCCAGGCTGGCCTTGGTGGCGCCCTGCGGATAGAAGTTGCCCGCTTCCGGCTTGTGCGCGGGAATCGCGATACCGGCATAGCTGGCGGGCATGAACGAGGCATGGGCGTCGAGCACCGACCATGGCCCCTTGTTGATCCAGAAATAGTTCAAACGGGCCTGGCCCAGAGCCGACTTGTCCTTCTTCAAGGCCGCCCACAGCGCTTCATTGCCGGACCAGCGCTGGCGCAGCTGCAGCACGTCGACCAGCTTGGCCGCTTCGACCAGCTTGGCGATGGCCTCGCGGTCGCCTGCGGACAGGTGCGTGACATCGGCAGTCAGCGCGACGGGCGCATAACGCGCGCTCATGGCCGTCAGTTGCGCGGCGGTGGCCGGGGTTGCGGATGCGGCCGCTTGCGTTGCGGCGCAGGCGCTGCCGACGGCGGCGGCCATCAGCAGGGGAATCAGGATCTTTTTCATGGGGCCTCGGTGTGTGGTTCACAGCAAGCAAGCGCCCCGCACCATCACGGCGCGGCCGCTTCCTTGTTCAGCCTGCGATTGTCCCACCTGCCCCATGGCATGGCAAGCGGCTTACCAGACCTTGTACACCTGCCCCGTCTGCGCCCCTTCCACGCTGCGGCTGTAAGCGAGCGCCACGCGGCTGGCGGCGACCGGTTCGAAGCCGTAGAAGAAGGGGCCATACGACTCCAGCGACTCTTCCAGCACCGTGGGGCTGACGACATTGATGCGCACGCCGCGCTGCAACTCGATGGCGGCGCCCCGTACGAAACCTTCCACGGCCGCGTTGGTCATGGTGGCGGCCGTGCCGAAACGGATCGGCTGGTCGGCCACGATACCGCTCGTGAGCGTGATCGAGCCGCCATCGTTCAGGTATTCCTGCGCCACCAGCGCCACGTTGACCTGGCCCATCAGCTTGCTGTCCAGGCCCAGCTGGAACTGCTCGGGCGTAAATTCGGCCAGGGGGCCGAAATGCAGCTTGCCGGCCGTGACGACGACGGCATCGACCTTGCCGATGCGCTTGAACAGGGCGCGCACTTGCACGATGTCGCCCATGTCGGCCTGGTGCGTGCCGCTGCGGCTGCCCACTTCGATGATTTCATGGCGTTGCGCCAGTTGGGCGGCGACGGCCGTGCCGATGGTGCCGCTGGCGCCGATGATAACGATTTTCATGATGCTTCCTAGTCTGGTTGAACGATGGAGCCAGTATGCGCCGCTTACAAAAAGGAATAAATACGCTAGAATTTACAAGATTACTAATCTACAGTTTGCAATCAAGGCGCCATGGATAAATTGCGCAGCATGGAAATTTTTGTCGCCGTCGTCGATGCGGGCAGTTTCACGGCTGCCGCCGATGCGTTCCGGATCTCGCCCGTGATGGTGGGCAAGCACATCAAATACCTGGAAGAGCGGCTGGGCGCGCGGCTGCTGGCGCGCACCACGCGGCGGCAAAGCCTGACGGAAATCGGCCAGCAGTATGTGGAGCAGTGCCGCCAGATTTTGGGCAGCATCCATGCGGCCGAACGGGGCGCGGAAGCCATGCGCACGGCGCCGCGCGGCAAGCTGAAGATCACGGCGCCCGTGTCCTTCGGCAGCGAGTGCATCGCGCCGCTGCTGGCCGACTACCTCGATGCCTATCCGGAAGTGAGCCTGGAATTGAACCTGAACGACAGGACGGTGGATCTGGTGGAGGAAGGATTCGATGCGGCCATCCGCATCGGCAAGCTGGAAGATTCCGCCATGGTGGCGCGCGCGCTGCGGCCGTATGCCATGGTGATCTGCGCCGCGCCCGCCTACCTGGCCAGACACGGCACGCCGCGCACGCCGGCCGACCTGGCGCGCCACGAATGCCTGGACTTCATGCAATGGACGCGCCATGTGCGCTGGCGCCTGGCCAGGAGCGGCGACGACGATGGCAGCCCTGTGCGCGAGAGCCGCTTCCGTTCGAACAATGGGCAGGCGCTGCGCGTAGCGGCCCTGCACGGCTTCGGCATCGTCATGCAGGCGGAAATCCTGATGGCCGGCGATATCGCCGCCGGCAGGCTGGTGCCGCTGCTGGCCGACTACGTGCCGGCGCCGCGCCCCATGCACCTCGTGTATGCGCGCGACCGCCAGCCCACGCCGAAACTGACGACCTTCATCGATTTTCTGCTGGAACGCTACGGGCCGGCGGCGACACCGCCGCCGGCCACGCTCACGTAACCGGGAAGCTTAGTTCACCTTTGCGGCGGGCGCCGACGCCAGCTTGGCCAGTTCGCCGTCCGGCTGCCAGCCGGCACCTAAAGACCTCGCCACGGCGACGGTCGCCAGCAGGCGCTGGGTCTTGATCTGCGCGGCGGCGCGGTCCGCGGCCAGCGAACTGCGCTGCGCGTCCGTCACGTCCAGGTAGGTCGAGATGCCGCGCTCGTAGCGCGTGCGCGCCACCAGGTAGGCGCGCGCCGCCGCTGCCTGCGACAGGGCCTGGGCGTCGCCCTGCAACTGGCGCTGCTCCACGTCGGACAGCGCATCTTCCACTTCGCGCAAGGCCGTCAGCAGCTTGGTTTCATGGTTCGCCACGGCTTCCGCATAGCGCGCCTTGCTCAACTCCAGGTTGGCCTGGTTGCGGCCACCGTCGAAGATCGGCAGGGACAGGGCCAGCGGACCAAAGCTGAACTGGCGCGAACCGCCCTGCGCCAGGTCGCGCAGCTTTTCGGAGGCGTAGCCGAAATTGCCCGTCAATTGCAGCGTCGGATAAAACGCGCCTTCGGCCACGCCCACCTGCGCGTTCGCCGCGCGCAGGCCAGCCACGCTGGAAACAAGGTCAGGACGGTGCGCCAGCAGGCTGGCAGGCAGGCCGACAGGGATACCTGGCGGCAGCGGCAAGATGGATGGATCGGCGGCGACCGGCAATTGCAGCGCCGACGGCGGCTTGCCCGTCAGGGTGGCCAGGCTGTTTTCCAGCTGGTTGCGCTGGCGCTTGACTTCATGCAGGTCGGCCTGCGCGTTCGACAGTTCGACTTTCGCGCGCGCCAGGTCCAGCTCATTCGTCAGGCCCGCGTTGAAGCGCGCCTCGACCAGCTGCGCCGATTCGCGGCGCGTATCGAGCGCGCCATTCAGGATCGCCATTTCCGCATCGAGGCCGCGCAGCTGCCAGTAGTTGCTGGCCACTTGCGCCGACAGCATCAACAGCACGCCGTCGCGGTCCGCCTGCGCCGCCAGCGCCTGCGAATCGGCCGCTTCGACCATGCGCTTGACACGCCCCAGCAAGTCCACTTCGTACGACAGCGTGCCACCCACGGAAAAATTGTTGCCGCTGATGGAGCGGTTGCCCAGGGCCAGGCCCTGCGAGGTGTTGGCCGAGGTGCGCGAATTCGAGATGCCCGTGCTGACGTTCACGCTAGGCCCCTGGTTCGCACGCGCCGTGCCGCTTTGCGCCAGCGCCTGCAGCAATCGCTCGCCAGCCGCTTTCACGCTCGGGTTGTCGCGCAGCGCGGCTTGTTCCAGCCGGTTCAGGGTGTCGTCGCCGAACACGTTCCACCATTCGGCCGGCAATTGCGCGGCGTCCGCGCTACCCGCGCCATGGCGGAACGTGGCCGTGTCGATGCCGGCCAGATTGGCGGGCGCCTTGAAATCCTGGCCCACGGTGCCGCAGGCGGCAAGCAGGACGGCCAGCGAGGCGGCTGCGGCGATTTTGGTCATAACTATGTTCATGATGTGTACCTTCTTGTTCTTGAGGTGTTTGCGTACGCGGTCAATGACCGCCGCCACCGCCACCGGGGGCTTTGAGTTTGTCGGCCAGCCACAGGGGCACGATGCAGGCCAGCAGGATGGCGCCGATCAGGAAGAAGCCGTCGTTATAGGCCATCACATACGCTTCGCGGCGCACGATGCCATCGATCGCCTGCAAGGCCTGGTTGCCGGCCGTGACGGCGTCATACCCCTTGGCCATGAACGAGGACGTCAGCTGGTCGATGCGCAGCTGCGTGGCGCTGGAATAGGCATTGATCGCTTCACCCAGGCGCTGCGAATGGAAGTGCTCGCGGGTGCTCAGGGCCGTGGCCAGCAGGGCGATGCCGATCGAGCCGCCGAGGTTGCGCGTCATGTTGAACAGGCTCGAAGCGGATGCCATGTCCTTCGGCGCGATGCCCTTCATGGCGAAGTTCGACAGGGTCAGCATCACGAAGGGCTGGCCCAGCGCACGCACCACCTGCGACCACAGCAGCTGGTCGTAGCCGGTGGAAGCGTCCATGTAGGCATTCATCATGCACGAGCCGCCAAACAGCAGCAGGCCGATCGAACACAGGATGCGGTTATCCACCGTCGAGGACAGCTTGGCGACGAAGGGCATGATGAACAGCTGCGGCAAGCCCACCCACATGATGACTTCACCGATCTGCATCGGCGAGTAGCCGGCGATCTGGCCCAGGAACAGCGGCAGCAAAAAGGCCGAGCCATACAGGCCCATGCCCGTCACGGCCGACAGCACGGTGGCGACCAGGAAATTGCGCTGGCCGTACAGGGCCAGGTTGACGAACGGTTCGGCGCGCGTGGCGCTGGTGACGACCCAGCCCAGGATGCCCGTCAGGGCCAGCGCGGCAAAGGCGATGATGAAACCCGAGTCGAACCAGTCCTTCGAATTGCCCTCTTCCAGGAAGATGGTCAGGCAACCGAGGCCCAGGGCCATGAAGAAGATGCCCAGCCAGTCGGCCTTCCAGAACAGCTTCAGTTGCAGCGGCTCCTTGTCCAGGCCATAGATCATGCCGACGATCAGCAGCACGCCGGGCACCCAGTTGATGTAGAAGATCGATGGCCAGCCATACAGCTCGGAGAGGTATCCGCCCAGGGTCGGTCCCATGGCCGGCGCCAGGGTCGCCGTCAAGCCAAAGATGGCCATGCCGACGGCGCGCTTCGATGGCGGCAGCTTGAGCATCACCAGGGTGAACGCCATCGGAATCAGGGCGCCGCCGGTGAACCCCTGCAGCATGCGGAAGACGATCATGCTTTCCAGGTTCCAGGCCGCCCCGCACAGGGTGGAGAACAGCAGGAAGAAAGCGGTGGTGCCGATCATGTAGGTACGCAGTCCGAACACGCGCGCCAGCAGCGCGGTGAGGGGAATGACGATGATTTCCGCCACCAGGTAGGCCGTGGAAATCCACGAGCCCTCTTCCTGGGTGGCCGACAGCGAGCCAAGGATATCCTTGAGCGAGGAGTTGGTGATCTGGATGTCGAGCACCGCCATGAAGGCGCCCAGCATGCCGGCGGCGACCGCCAGCCAGGTGCGCCCGGAGACTTTTTCGTCGATCACGGGAAACGCTGGCGGCTTCGCCAGCGTGGTGGAGGGGCTGCTCATGGAAGCTTAGCGGGTGGTGGACTGTGCGGCTGAAACGGGAGCGGAAACAGCGGCGTGGCGCGCAGCCGGCTGCGTTTCAGGCTGATTCACTTCCACTTCGGCGATCACCGACATGCCCGGCACCAGGCGGCCATTCATGGCCTTGATGTCTTCCGGCTGGAAGACGATTTTCACGGGCACGCGCTGGACGATCTTGGTGAAGTTGCCGGTGGCGTTATCGGCCGGCAGCAGGGCGAATTGCGCGCCCGAGGCAGGCGCGAAGCTGTCCACGGTACCCACCAGTTTCTTGCCCGGCATGGCGTCGATGGTCACGTGCACGCTCTGGCCTCGGTGCAGGTCGGCCAGCTGCGTTTCCTTGAAGTTGGCGGTGACCCAGACGTTGTCCTGCACGATGGCCGTCAGTTGCTGGCCCGGCTGCACGCGCATGCCCGTTTCCACGTTGCGCTTGCCGATGCGGCCGGCGACGGGGGCCAGGATGCGGTTGTATTGCAGCTGTTGTTCCGCGTCCTTCAATTGCACGCGCAGCACGGCCACTTGTGCCTTGGCCACGTCGCGCGCAGCTTGCGCCGCGCCAATCTGCGCCTTGGCGGCCGAAGCGCTGTCGCGGCGGGCGGCCAGGTCAGCCACGGCGCTCGAGCGGGCCGCGTTGGCCGCGTCGAGTTCCGCTTTCGATACGGCTTTCATCTGGCTCGTGTACAGCTGGCCATAACGGTCCGCATCCTGTTTTGCGCGCAGCAATTGTGCATCCGCTTGCGCCACTTGCGCCTGGGCGCCGCTGGCTTGCGCCTGCACTTGCGCGATCTGCGCATCGGCCTGCAGCACTTGCTGCTCGGCGCTGGCGATCTGCGCGGCGATCTGCTCGGTCTTCACGCGCTGGTCGAACGGATCGAGTTCGGCGATCACGTCGCCCTCTTTCACGATCTGATTGTCGTCGATGAAGACCTTGGTGACGACGCCGGAAATGCGCGCCGAGACGGGATGCACGTGGCCGGCCACATAGGCGTTTTCCGTTTCCACGAAATAGTGGCTGCGGTACCACATGCGCGCACCGGCGCCCAGCGCGACGAGGACGATCAGGCCGGCGATGATTTTCACGCGGTTGTTCGGTGGTGCGGAGCTGGCGGAAGCGGCGGGCGTGGAAGGTGCGGCAGGGGCCGCGGGGGGGACGGCGGTCAGCACCTTGTGCTCTGCCTGGCCTGGCTGGTTGGACATACTCGCTCCGAAAATGAAATGATATAGGTTCATTATTGGGCAAAGAAAAGCCAAAGTCAAGAAATGAAACGATTGCATTTCATTTTAATTTGCACTACAGTGTGAGCCATCACTTACTTTTCCACTTATAAAGAGACCCAGACCATGTCCGATCCCGGCCTCAGCGATACCTTGCCTACCGATACAGAATCCGACGATGCCGCCCAGGAGCTTTCCTGCTGCGGCAAGCCAGCCGGCCGTCCGCGCGCGGCCGACATGGAAGCGCGCATGGACAACCTGCTGCACACGGCCGGCTGCCTGTTTCTGGAAAAAGGGTATGGAAAGGTGAGCCTGGAAATGATCGCCCGCGAAGCCCACGTGGCCGTGCGCACGATCTATGTGAAGTTTGGCGGCAAGTCGGGCTTGTTCAATGCCGTGGTGGAATTGCGCCGCGCCGCCTATTTCTCGACCATGCCGGCGCTGGAAACGGATATGCGGCCCCTGGCCACCATCCTGGGCGAGTTCGGCCTGCTGTTCGTGCAGCTCGTCACCATGCCGGCGGCGATCCGCCTGAATCGCATGGTGGTGGCCGAAGCGGCCACGCACCCGGAACTGGCGGAAACGTTTTACAAGGTGGGGCCGGGGCAGACGCGCGAGATGCTGACCAAGTTTTTCAGCCGCCCCGACATCGCACCGCTGTTTCGCGCGGAGTTGACGCCCTCCATGCTGTCGCTGCACCTGCTCAATTGCCTGCTGGGCGATCAGATGTCGCACCTGCTGTTTCCACCACAGGCACAACCGGATGTGGCGCAATTGCGCGCCAAGGTGGCGGTCAGTCTCGACCTGTTCCTGCGTGGCACCCTGCGCCAGCCGCTGGCGGACTGATGCGGGATGGCTGGCCGGGGAATTCAGCCAGGGCGGCTGCAATCTTCCGGCAGCGCCGCTTCAGCGAGTGCATCGCTCAAGCCCAGCGCCCGCAGGAAAGGCTGGGCCGCCGACGCGCCATCAAGACTGAGTGAAGACTCACTTCCATCGTAGCGATCCGGGCCATAGCGCATCAGGTCGAACGAGGTTTCAAAGCGCTGCGCCAGGAAATACGTGCGGAAGTAATCGAAGGAAAACGCCACCTGGCCATCGGCCCGCAACAGCAAGCCATGCGCATACAGCGGCGCCAGCCAATCCCCGGCCGCCATGCTCCAGCCCTTCACGCCACAATAGTCGCTGGCAAAACGCTCCAGCTCCGCCTCGCTGAGGAAGACGGTCTTGGCTTCGAACATCACGAACGCCAGTTCGATCAGGAATTCGCGCGCATCGGCAGCCACGCCGGCGTCCACGCGCTGCTGCACGCCTGCCTTGCCCAGCAAGCCATCGAGATAAGTGCGCTCGCCTGCCAGTTGCGGCAGCAAGGTGGCAAACACATACTCGGCATCCATCTGCCCCGTTTCCTGGCCATTCGGCGTGTACAGCACCGACAGGGCGAAGTTCTTGCTCACGTCATCGAACTCGCGCAGGGACACCGTCCACTGCGTGCCAGCCGCGCCGCCATCGGCCGCGCCCGTGCCAAACTCGAGCACGGCAAACGCCGCCATCTGACCCTGCACACTGTACAGGCTGCCGGGATTGCTCTTGAACAGGATGCCCAGCGACTTCATCAACGAACTGGCATCGCCCGTATGCTGGTGACCATGGAACACGGCGTGGATATTCTTGTAGTACGCGCGCTGCTCGGCGCTGGCGTGCTCGTCGGCGGAGAAAAAGCTGAAGCCGGCATTGCCCAGCGCCGCAGCCGCGACACCCTGCACGCGGCTGCCCGGCACCAGGTAGAAACGCGCGCCGGGCAAGCTGGCCGCCTGCAGCAAGGGGCGCAGGAAGTATTCGTAGACATACACGGGCGTCGTATCGGCACAGGCGTCCAGCGCCACCAGCTGGCCCGTGAAGAAAATCGCATCGATCTTCTTGCCTGCCGCCAGGATAGCAGCCACATCCTGGTACAAGGCATGCAGCATCACGGCTTGCTCTTGCTCATCGGCCCGGCGCAAACGGACATCGGCAATATGAAGGGCGGTAAATTTTTTCATCGTTGCAAAACTCTCTCAGTACAGCGGAATTTGACCGTATCCCACGCTGGCAACATTCCTGGAAAAATCACACGCTTCCGTTGAAGCAAAAGCAAAACATGGTTACAGACCTCCATTCTGCCACTTTTTCCACACGGCAATACTCACCAATTTTCACAAGACACCGCTGCGCCACGTTTTACTATGCTGCAGGTCAAGGGAAATAAAAAAACCGGGAACATGTCCCGGTTTTTTATACTGAAAGTTAACTTTTTATCAGCGCTTGCGCGGCGGCGGCAAGTCCGTGCACACGCCTTCGTACACTTCCGCAGCCATCCCGATCGACTCGCCCAGGGTTGGATGCGGGTGGATGGTCTTGCCGATGTCGGTGCCGTCGCAACCCATTTCGATGGCCAGCGCGATTTCACCGATCATGTCGCCCGCATGCGTGCCGACGATGGTGCCGCCGATGATGCGGTGCGTTTCCGCGTCGAACAGCAGCTTGGTGAAGCCTTCGGCACGGCCATTGGCCACGGCGCGGCCGGAAGCGGCCCAAGGGAAGTGGCCCTTCTCGACCTTGATGCCCTTGGCTTTCGCTTCGTCTTCCGTGATGCCGGCCCATGCCACTTCCGGATCCGTGTAGGCGACCGACGGGATCACCTTGACGTCGAAGTGCGACTTCTGGCCGGCAGCAGCTTCCGCTGCCACGTGGCCTTCATGCACGGCCTTGTGCGCCAGCATCGGCTGGCCCACCAGGTCGCCGATGGCGAAGATGTTCGGCACGTTGGTGCGCATCTGGCTGTCGACGTTGATGAAACCGCGGTCCGTCACCTGCACGCCGGCCTTGTCGGCGGCAATCTTCTTGCCGTTCGGGCTGCGACCCACGGCGACGAGCACCAGGTCGTAGACTTGCGGCGCCGGTGCCGTGGCACCCGCTTCGGCCGCTTCGAACGTGACCTTGATGCCTTCCGGCAGCGCCTCGACGGCCACCGTCTTGGTCTTGGTCATGATGTTGTCGAAGCGCTTCTCATTGAACTTCTGCCACACCTTGACGGCGTCGCGGTCCGCGCCCTGCATCAGGCCATCCATCATTTCAACCACGTCGATGCGCGCGCCGAAGGTGGAATACACGGTCGCCATTTCCAGGCCGATGATGCCGCCGCCGATGACCAGCATGCGTTTCGGGATCTGGCGCAATTCCAGCGCGCCCGTCGAATCGACGATGCGCGGGTCTTCCGGCACGAATGGCAGTTTCACCACGGACGAACCGGCCGCGATGATGGCTTGCTTGAACTGCACGACTTTTTTCGAACCGTCGCCTGCCGTCACTTCGATATGGTTCGCGGAGAGGAACTGGCCCACGCCCGTGACGACTTGCGTCTTGCGCGCCTTGGCCATGCCGGCCAGGCCGCCCGTCATGTTCTTGATCACGCCTTCCTTGTAAGCGCGGACCTGGTCGATGTCGATGGTCGGCTTGGCAAACGTCACGCCCGTGTTGGACATGTGCGCCGTTTCATCGATGACGGAAGCGACGTGCAGCAGCGCCTTCGACGGGATGCAGCCCACGTTCAGGCACACGCCGCCCAGGGTGGCGTAGCGCTCGACGATGACGGTGCTCATGCCCAGGTCGGCCGCGCGGAACGCCGCCGAGTAGCCGCCGGGACCGCCGCCCAATACCATCATGTCGACATCGATGTCGACCTGGCCGCTGTAATTGCCGGCCGGGATGGCGGCAACGGCTGCCGGTGCTGCCGCCGGGGCAGCCGCCGGAGCGGCTGCCGCAGGTGCAGGAGCCGCCGCAGGAGCGGCAGCAGCCGCACCTTCAGCTGCTTCCACCACCAGCAGCGCGCTGCCTTCGGCGATCTTGTCGCCGACCTTGACCTTGACTTCCTTGACGACGCCCGCGTGGGTCGATGGAATCTCCATGCTGGCCTTGTCCGATTCGACCGTGATCAGGGACTGGTCCACCTTGATGGTGTCGCCGACCTTGACCATCAGTTCGATGACTTCGACTTCCTTGAAGTCGCCGATATTCGGTACTTTTACCTCTACTGTGCTCATCAATCGCTCCTTACAGCAGAATTTTGCGCATGTCGGCCAGGACTTCGCCGAGGTACACGGAGAATCGCGCGCCCATCGCGCCATCGACCACGCGGTGGTCGTAGGACAGCGAGGTGCCCATCATCAAGCGTGGCTGGAAGGCCTTGCCATCCCATACCGGCTTGATCGAGGCTTTCGACAGGCCCAGGATCGCCACTTCCGGCGCATTGACGATAGGCGTGAAGTGCGTGCCGCCGATGCCGCCCAGGGACGAAATCGTGAAGCTGGCGCCCTGCATGTCGGCCGGTTTCAGCTTGCCTTCGCGCGCCTGCAGCGACAATTCCGTCATTTCGCGGGCGATCTGCGAAACCGACTTCTGGTCCGCGCCCTTGATCACCGGTACCACCAGGCCATTCGGCGTGTCGGCCGCGAAGCCGATGTTGTAGTACTGCTTGAGGATCAGGTTTTCGCCCTTGGCGTCGAGCGAAGCGTTAAACGCGGGGAATTTCTTCAGCGCGGCGACGGACGCCTTGATGACGAAGGCCAGCATGGTCAGCTTGGCCGCATCCTTGTTCTTCGCATTGGCCGCGTTGGTGTCGACGCGGAACGCTTCCAGGTCCGTCACGTCCGCTTCGTCGAACTGCGTGACGTGCGGGATCATGACCCAGTTGCGGTGCAGGTTCGGACCCGAGATTTTCTTGATGCGCGACAGCGGCAGCAATTCGGTCGTGCCGAACTTGCTGAAGTCCAGCGACGGCCATGGCAGCAGGTCCAGACCCACGCCCGAACCGCCTTTGGCAGCGGCCGGCGCATTTGGTGCGGCGACGGCGCCCGACATCACGCCCTTGACGAAGTTCTGCACGTCTTCCTGGGTGATGCGGCCTTTCGGACCGGAACCGCCCACGCGGGCCAGGTCCACGCCCAGTTCGCGCGCGAACTTGCGGATCGATGGCGAGGCGTGCGCCAGCTTGCCATTTGCGGCAGGCGCGGCGGCGGGAGCTGGTGCGGCAGCAGGTGCTGCGGCAGGCGCCGGCGCCGAAGCGACGGCGGCCGCTGGTGCGGCGGCAGCTTGCGCGGCAGGTGCAGGTGCAGCAGCGGCAGGAGCAGCGCCGCCCGTCGTTTCCACGACCAGTACCAGCGAACCCTTGGCAACCTTGTCGCCAACCTTGACTTTCAATTCCTTGACGACACCGGCATGGCTCGATGGAATTTCCATGCTGGCCTTGTCCGATTCGACCGTCAGCAGCGACTGGTCGACCTTGATCGCATCGCCCACCTTGACCATCAGTTCGATGACTTCGACTTCCTTGAAGTCGCCGATATCGGGCACGGTCACTTCCACCAGCGCAGGCGCGCCGGCAGGGGCGGCAGGTGCAGCGGCGGCGGGGGCGGCTTCAGCGGCAGGTGCTGCAGCGGCGGGTGCCGGTGCAGCGGCAGGCGCGGCCGTAGCGGACGCATCGTCCGCCACTTCCAGCAGCAGGACCAGCGAACCTTCGGCGATCTTGTCGCCCACGTTGACTTTCAATTCCTTGACGACACCGGCGTGGCTCGATGGAATTTCCATGCTGGCCTTGTCCGATTCGACCGTGATCAGGGACTGGTCAACCTTGACCGTATCGCCTGGCTTGACCATCAGTTCAATGATCTCGACTTCCTTGAAATCGCCGATATCCGGGACTTTGACTTCCACAATGCTCATAGCTTGCTCCGTTATTTTATTTGTCAGATGGACCCGCACACACGCCAGGGCGGCACTTTCGCACCGCCCTGGCATCATCGGGTCCGCACAACGATTACTGGGTCACCGGATTCGGTTTGTTCGCGTCGATGCCGTACTTGGCGATCGCCTGCTCCACCACCGACACGTCGATCTTGCCTTCGTCAGCCAGCGATTTGAGCGCGGCTACGGTGACATAATAACGGTTCACTTCGAAGAACTCGCGCAGCTTGGCGCGGCTGTCCGAGCGGCCAAAGCCATCGGTGCCCAGCACTTTATAAGTGCGGCCCTTCGGCATGAAGGCGCGGATCTGTTCTGCAAACGCGCGCATGTAGTCGGTCGTGGCGACGATCGGGCCGTCCGTGTCCTGCATCAGCGACGTCACGTACGGCACGCGCTGCTCTTTCGACGGGTTGACCATGTTCCAGCGTTCCGCATCCTGGCCATCGCGGGCCACCAGGGTCAGCGACGGCGCCGACCACACGTCCGCAGCCACGCCCCAGTCGTTTTGCAGCAATTCGGCGGCGAAGATCGATTCGCGCAGGATGGTGCCGCAACCGATCAGCTGTACGCGCAGCTTGGCGTCAGCCTGGCCTTCCTGCAGCTTGTACATGCCTTTCAGGATGCCTTCTTCCTGGCCTGGCTTGATGCCTGGCTGGGCGTAGTTTTCGTTCATGATCGTGATGTAGTAGAACACATCTTCCTGGTTGGCGATCATGCGGCGCAGGCCGTCCTGGATGATGACGGCGACTTCATGGCTGAAGGTCGGATCGTACGGCATGCAGGTCGGGATGGTCGCGGCGAAGATATGGCTGTGGCCATCTTCGTGCTGCAAGCCTTCGCCGTTCAGGGTCGTACGGCCAGCCGTACCGCCCATCAGGAAGCCACGGGCGCGCATATCGGCCGAAGCCCACACCTGGTCGCCGATGCGCTGGAAGCCGAACATCGAGTAGAAGGTGTAGAACGGGATCATGATGCGGTCGTTGGTCGAATACGACGTCGCCGCGGCAATCCACGAGCTCATGCCGCCCGCTTCGTTGATGCCCTCTTGCAGGATCTGGCCAGCCTTGTCTTCGCGGTAGTACATGACCTGGTCTTTGTCGACTGGCTCGTACAACTGGCCTTTCGGGTTGTAGATGCCGATCTGGCGGAACAGGCCTTCCATGCCGAAGGTACGCGATTCATCGACCAGGATAGGCACCACGCGCTGACCCAGGTTCGGGTCTTTCAGCAGGGTCGAAATGACGCGCACGAACGCTTGCGTGGTCGAGATTTCACGGCCTTCCGGCGTCGCTTCCAGCACGTTCTTGAAGGCGTCCAGACCAGGCACGGGCAGGGTTTCTTCCGACTTCTGGCGGCGCTGCGGCAGGTAGCCACCGAGGGCCTTGCGGCGCTCGTGCAGGTAGACCATTTCCGGCGCGTCGTCGGCCGGCTTGAAGAACGGGATGTCGGCCAGCTTGTCGTCAGGGATAGGCAGCGAGAAGCGGTCGCGCATTTCGCGGATGGCTTCGTCGTCCAGTTTTTTCGTCTGGTGCGCCGTGTTGCGCGCTTCGCCGGACTTGCCCATGCCGTAGCCCTTGATGGTTTTCACCAGCAGGACGGTTGGCTGGCCCTTGTGTTCCTGGGCGATCTTGAATGCCGCGTAGATCTTGTGCGGATCGTGACCGCCACGGGTCAGGCGCCAGATGTCGTCGTCCGTCATGTTGGCAACCATTTCCAGCAGCTTCGGATGCTTGCCGAAGAAGTGCTTGCGAACGTAGGCGCCATCTTTCGCCTTGTAGTTCTGGTATTCGCCGTCGACGGTTTCCATCATCACGCGCTGCAGGATGCCTTCCTTGTCCTGTGCCAGCAGGGCGTCCCAGCCCGGGCCCCAGATGACCTTGACGACGTTCCAGCCGGCGCCGCGGAATTCGCCTTCCAGCTCCTGGATGATCTTGGTATTGCCGCGCACAGGGCCGTCCAGGCGCTGCAGGTTGCAGTTGACCACGATGACCAGGTTGTCGAGCATGTCGCGTGCAGCCAGGCCGATCGCGCCCAGCGATTCCGGCTCGTCCATCTCGCCGTCGCCGCAGAAGGCCCAGACCTTGCGGTTGTCGGTCTTGGCGATGCCGCGTGCGTGCAGGTATTTCAGGAAGCGCGCCTGGTAGATCGCCATGTGCGGGCCCAGGCCCATCGACACGGTCGGGAACTGCCAGAAGTCAGGCATCAGCTTCGGATGCGGGTACGAAGACAGGCCCTTGCCGTCGACTTCCTTGCGGAAGTTCAGCATTTGCTCTTCCGTCAAACGTCCTTCGAGGAAGGCGCGCGCGTAGACGCCGGGCGAGGAGTGGCCCTGGATGTACAGCAGGTCGCCGCCGTGGTCGGCCGTTGGCGCGTGCCAGAAATGGTTGAAACCGATGCCCAGCATGTTCGCCAGCGAAGCGAACGAGGACAAGTGGCCGCCCAGGTCGCCGTCGGCACGGTTGGCCTTGACGACCATGGCCATGGCGTTCCAGCGCATCCACGAGCGCAGGCGTTCTTCGTATTCGAGGTTGCCGGGACAGTGTGCTTCTTGCTTGGTGGGGATGGTATTGACGTAGGCGGTGGTGCTGGAGAACGGGATCTGGGCGCCGCGGCGGCGAGCCAGGTCAACCATGCGCTCCATCAGGTAATGCGCGCGCTCCGGACCTTCATTTTCCAGAACGGCTTCGAGCGCGTCCAGCCACTCCTTGGTTTCCTGCATATCCGGGTCGGTGCCGATCTGTGTCGTTACCTGGTTCAGTTGAGCTGACATCTGTTGAGTCTCCTTTGTGAACGCCCCACCCCGATTTTCCGGATCGCTGTCGGACGGTATTTCGCTGATTATTTACTATTAAGTCGGTTTAGTGTGGGGATTCTAACAGCGTATTTACTATTTTTCAAATTACGATATAGCATTTCACATCATGAAATCATCCTATGAAATTTATGCTGCACTGCCGCAAATTCTGCCCGGAAATTAGGGTGATCAAAGTGCCAAAAACGGCGCCAAAAGAACCGCAGGCCCTTGCGCTCCCTAGGCCACCAGCACACCAGCAAAACGCATTAACGCCCCAGTCGTCCGCACAGGCATACCGGGCCAAGCGGGCCTGAAAAATGTCGAGGGCAAGGCGCGGCGACGCAGACAGTACGCCAGTACGGCAAGGAGCCGCAACGCCGCCATCGGCATTTTCTCAGGCTCGCGTCTGTGGCCCGCTTTTATGCCGGGCCAGGCGGGCCTGAAAAATGTCGAGGGCAAGGCGCAGCGACGTAGACAGTACGCCAGTACGGCAAGGAGCTGCAACGCCGCCATCGGCATTTTCTCGGGCCCGCGTCTCCGGCCCGCTGTTGTTACGCCTTTGCATAGCCAAAACCGCCCCTTTGCGCCGCCCGGCTTTATAATCTGACTTTTCCCTCCTACCAGCTCTCAGCCTCCCTACCATGCCAGCACAACTGATCGACGGAATCGCCCTCTCCCAAAAACTGCGCAGCGAGATCGCCACGCGCGCCGCCGCCCTCACGGCCAAGGGCACCCAGCCCGGCCTGGCCGTGATACTCGTCGGCGAAGACCCGGCCAGCCAGGTGTATGTCCGCAACAAGGTCAAGGCGTGCGGCGACGTGGGTTTTCACTCGGTGCTGGAAAAATATGAAGCGGACCTGTCCGAAGCGGACTTGCTGGCACGTATTGCCAGCCTGAATGCGGACCCGGCCATCCACGGCATCCTCGTGCAGATGCCCTTGCCCAAGCACATCAACCCGCACAAGGTCATCGAAGCGATCGCCACGACGAAAGACGTGGATGGCTATTCCGTCCTGAGCGCCGGCGAACTGATGACGGGCTTGCCCGGCTTCCGCCCGTGCACGCCGTACGGCTGCATGAAACTGATCGAAAGCACGGGCGTGGACTTGCGCGGCAAGCACGCCGTCGTCATCGGCCGCAGCAACACCGTCGGCAAGCCGATGGCCCTGCTGCTCTTGCAAGCGAACGCTACCGTCACCATCTGCCATAGTGCGACCCCGGACCTGGGCCTGTACACGCGCCAGGCGGACGTGGTCGTGGCCGCCGTCGGCCGCCGCAACACCCTGACGGCCGACATGGTCAAGCCGGGCGCCATCGTCATCGACGTGGGCATGAACCGCGACGATGACGGCAAGCTGTGCGGCGACGTGGATTTTGCCGGAGTGAAAGACGTCGCGTCGCACATCACGCCCGTGCCGGGTGGCGTGGGGCCGATGACGATCACCATGCTACTCATGAATACCGTCGAGGCGGCAGAGCGCGTGTAAAAACACCGGGGCGGCCTGACCGTCCCTTTTAATATATGGAACCGACGATGACTACCAATCCCCTGCTTGATTTTTCCGGCCTGCCACGCTTCGACGCGATTACGCACGAGCATGTCACGCCTGCCATCGACACCTTGCTGGCCCAGGCGCGCGCCACGGTGGCGCAGCTGGAAGCGCCTATGGAAGAAGTGAGCTGGGAGAACTTCGTCGCCCCCCAGGACCAGATCGCCGAAACCCTGGGCCGCGCCTGGAGCATCGTCAACCACCTCAACAGCGTGATCGATACGCCGGAACTGCGCGCCGCCTACAATGCGAACCAGCCCAAGGTGACGGAATTCTTGACCGAACTGGGCCAGAACGAAATCCTCTTCGGCAAATACAAGCAATTGCAGGCCCGCGCCGATTTCGCCAGCCTGTCGCCAGCGCGCCGCCGCATCGTCGACAATGCCGTGCGCGATTTCCGCTTGGGCGGCGCCGAGTTGCCCGAGGACAAGAAAGAGCGCTTTGGCGCCATCCAGGAAGAACATGCGGCCGTCTCGACGCGCTTTTCCGAAAACGTGCTCGACGCCACCAATGACTACAAGCTGCTGGTCGAGAGCGAAGCTGAACTGGCCGGCTTGCCCGACGACGTGAAAGCGGCCGCGCGCGCCGCCGCCGAAAAGGCTGGCAAAGCGGGCTATGAATTCTCGCTGCACTTCCCTTCCTACTACCCGATCCTGCAATTTGCCGACAACCGCGCGCTGCGCGAAACCATCTACCGTGCCAATGCCACCAAGGCCTCGGACCAGGGCGACGTCTTCAGCAGGAAAGAGGAGTGGGACAATACGCACAACATCGTCACTCTTTTGCAATTGCGCGACGAAGAGGCAAAACTGCTCGGCTACGCCAATTTCGCCGAAGTGTCGCTGGTCTCCAAGATGGCCACCTCGCCTGCGCAAGTGATCGCCTTCCTGGAAGACCTGGCGAAACGCGCGCGCCCGTTCGCCGAGAAGGACTTGGCAGAACTGAAACAATTCGCGAAGGAAGAGCTGGGCATTGCGGAACTGCAAGCGTGGGACGTGCCTTACGCTTCCGAAAAACTGCAGGAACGCCGCTACGCATTCTCGGCCCAGGAAGTCAAACAGTATTTCCCTGAACACAAGGTGATCGACGGCCTGTTCCGCCAGATCCAGAACCTGTTCGCCGTCGAGATCAAGCCTGATACGGCACCCGTCTGGCACCCGGACGTGCGTTTCTACCGCATCGAGCGCGACGGCACACTGGTCGGCCAGTTCTACCTGGACCTGTATGCGCGCGCGGGGAAAAGCGGCGGCGCCTGGATGGACGACGCGCGCGGCCGACGCGCCGACGCGCAACACGTGCAAACGCCGATCGCTTATCTCACCTGCAACTTCACGGAACCGGCCGTGGTCGACGGCAAGGTACAGCCAGCCCTGTTCACGCACGATGAAGTGATCACCCTGTTCCACGAATTCGGCCACGGCCTGCACCATATGCTGACGGTGGTCGACGAGCTGGGCGTGTCGGGCATTTCCGGCGTCGAATGGGATGCCGTGGAACTGCCATCGCAATTCATGGAAAATTTCTGCTGGGAATGGGACGTGCTCGAACACATGACGGCGCATGCCGTCACGGGCGCGCCGCTGCCGCGCGCGCTGTACGACAAGATGCTGGCCGCCAAGAATTTCCAGTCTGGCTTGCAAACCCTGCGCCAGGTGGAGTTTTCCTTGCTCGACATGCATCTGCACTATGACTACGACGCCAGCACGGGCCAGAGCGTGCAGCAACTGATCGACGGCGTGCGCGCCAAGTTCGCGCTGCTCATCCCGCCCCCGTTCAACCGCTTCCAGAATGCCTTCGGGCACATTTTCTCCGGCGGCTACGCGGCTGGCTACTACAGCTACAAATGGGCCGAGGTGCTGTCCGCCGACGCCTATGCGGCGTTTGAAGAAGCCAGGGCGCTGGGACCGGCCGCCACCACGGCGGCAGGCAAGCGCTACCTGCAGGAAATCCTGTCCGTCGGCGGCTCGCGCCCCGCGCTGGAATCGTTCACGGCCTTCCGTGGCCGCGAACCGTCCATCGACGCCCTGCTGCGCCACAGCGGCATGGCCGCTTGATCGCCATGAGCCGCGTCGATTTTCACAGCAATGTGCCGGACAAGCTGGCCTACGCCTGCCGCCTGGCCCGCAAGGCCTACATGGCCGGCAACAAGGTCGTCGTGCTGGCGGCCGACAGCGCCCAGCTCGACGCCTTGAACAGCGCCATGTGGACCATTTCCGCCACGGATTTCCTGCCCCACGTGCTGGCCGGCGATCCGCTGGCGGCGCAGACACCCATCATCCTCACCGATGACGAAGCGGCCGAGTTGCCGCACCACGACATCCTCGTCAACCTGTCGCAGTTGCCGCCCGCCAACTACGCGCAGTTCCAGCGCGTCTTCGAGATCGTCTCCATGGATGAGCAAGATGCGCAAGCGGGCCGCCAGCGCTTCCTGCATTACCGCCAGCAAAACGTGCAGCCGACCCACTTCGTGGCAGGGAAGACATGAATCAACCGCCATTCGACCAGGGCATTCCCCTGCTGACGGAGGTGCTGCTGGGACCGGAGACGGCGCCCGCCATGCCAGTCGCGCCTGCTGTCGAGGCAGCGCCGGCGTTGCCGCCAACGGTGGCGCAACCAGACTGGGACGCCATCGAACAGCGGCTGACGCAACGCATCCTGCACCAGGTGCAGGGCAAGATCGACCATCTGCTGGAAGAGCGCATCGCCCACGTCCTGCAGACGGCCCTGCAAAACGCCCTGATCGGCATGCGCGGCGCCCTGCGCGAAGATCTGCAGCAGTCGCTGGAGCAGATCGTCGCGCATGCCGTGAGCCATGAGTTAGGTCACCTGCATCCGCCCGCGCAGTAATCTCGCCACTTTGCCCCCCCAACGGCGAAAGGCTGGGGTCAGACCCTCAGGGTCCGACCCCGGATGTTGTTTTGGGGTAGAAGAACGCAGATTTTCTTACACCCTTCCCCCTCCCAACGCCATTCTTTGGTGCGCTCGCGCCTGCGAAATCGGTGCATCGCGCCTCACTTTGGTGATTGTTGCGACAAAATGTAAAAAGCCCGAAATGCGGCTTTGCGCCGCCTGTTTTTTGTTGTACCTTTCTTCACACGTACCGCCTGTCGAAGCGGTTTTCACGAGACGCCGCCGTATCTTTATCCATTGGAGAATGTTTATGCTGCTCAAGACCAAAGTCCTTCCTCTCGCCGTCGCCCTTGCCTTTGCCGGCCATGCGGGCGCACAGGAAATCATCAAGATCGGCCACGTCGCCCCGGTCTCTGGCGCCAGCTCCCACCTGGGCAAGGATAACGAGAACGCGGCCAAGATGGCGATCGAGGATTTGAACGCCAAAGGGTTCAAGATCGACGGCAAAGCCGTGAAATTCGTGCTGGTCCCCGAAGATGACGCAGCCGATCCCAAGCAGGGCACGGCCGTGGCGCAAAAGCTCGTCGACGCCAAGGTCAACGGCGTGGTCGGCCACCTGAACTCGGGCACGACGATTCCCGCCTCGCGCATTTACTTCAATGCCGGCATTCCACAGATTTCACCGGCCGCCACCAACCCGACATATACCCAGCAGAAATTCAACACGGCCTTCCGCGTCGTCGCCAATGACAACAAGCTGGGCGGAACGTTGGGCGCGTATGCCGTGGGCAAGCTGCAGGCGAAGAAAATCGCCGTCATCGATGACCGCACGGCATACGGCCAGGGCGTGGCGGAACAATTCGTCAAGGGCGCCAAGAAGGCGGCCCCAGGCGTGCAAATCGTCGGCAAGGAATTTACCAATGCCAACGCGACGGACTTCAATGCCATCCTGACCAGCATCAAGTCGAAAAATCCCGACCTGATCTTCTTTGGCGGCATGGACTCCGTGGGCGGCCCCATGCTGCGCCAGATGAAGGCGCTGGGCATCAAGGCCAAATTCATGGGCGGCGATGGCTTGTGCACGGAGCCGCTGGGCAAGCTGGCAGGCGACGCTGTGGGCGAAGACATGGTCACCTGCGCGGAAGCGGGCGGCGTGACGGGCGCGCAGCAAAAAGGCATGGACGACTTCCGCGCCCGCTACAAGCAGAAATACAATATGGAAGTGCAGCTGTACGCGCCATACGTCTACGATGCCGTGATGACCATGGCCACCGCCATGGCCGACGCGAAATCGTCGAAACCATCCGTCTACCTGCCTTTCCTGGCCAAGGTGCACTACCAGGGCGTGACGGGCCCGATCTCGTTCGACGCCAACGGCGACATCAAGGATGGCGCGCTGACCTTGTTCACCTATCGCGATGGCAAGAAGACCAAGATGGAAGTAGTCAAATAATAGAACCTACTGCGCGGCGCGATTTGCGGCCTGCGATGCTCACTGTGCATTCGCACAGCTCCGCTTCTCAGCCACAACTCACATCCGCTCGCTACGGTTCTTGCTGCCCGGCTACATAAGCCAGTAAGCCTTCGGCCAGCGCGTCGAAGGCGGCGCGGCAGCGCAGGCTGCCGCGCAAGTCTTCATGCATGGTGATCCAGGTTTCCATCGGTAGCGCAAACGCTTGCGGCAACACGCGCCGCAGGGCTGGATCGCGCGCCGCCAGACGCGCCTGGCACACGCCGATGCCGGCGCCCGCGCGTATCAGGGCCAGTTGCGCCAGGTCGCTGTCGCTGCGCCAGGCAAAATTTTCCCGCGCAAATCCGTTGAAAGCCGCGCCCGCGTTGCGCACGAAGGGGCTCGCCTCGTCGTAGCCGATGACGGCATGCTGCGCCAGATCGGCCAGTACCAGCGGCATGCCATGCCGCGCCAGGTAATCCACGTGGGCATGCAGGCCCAGTTCGATATCGCCCACCTTGCGCGCCACCAGCTGTTCCTGGCGCGGCCGCAGCATGCGCACGGCGATGTCCGCTTCCCGTCGCAGCAGATCCTGCACCTTGTTACTCAATACCAATTCAATGGTCAAGCCCGGATGGCGCGCGCGCAGGCGGGCCAGGATGGGCGGCAGCACTTCCACGCCCACCACTTCGCTGGCTGCGATGCGCACGACGCCGGCCACGCCCTGCCCCTGGCTGCTGGCGGCGCGCTGCATCAGGGCGGCAGTATGTTCCATGGTTTCCGCATGGGGCCGCAGCGCGAGGGCCACTTCCGTGGGCAGCAAGCCCAGCTGGGAGCGCGTGAACAGGGTCGCGCCCAGCGCCTGCTCCAGGGCAGCGATATGCCGGCCGACGGTGGGCTGCGTGATGCCCAGCGCGCGTGCCGCGCCGGACAGGGAACCGTGCTTCAGCACGGCCAGCAGCGAACGGTAGTATTCCCAGGCGATCGAGGTGGTCATACATAAATGTATAGCCCATGGTCGATGCTCGTCAATTCCCAATTAGCCTTGCGCGGCAGATACTGGCTCCATCAACCACACGGAGGACAATATGGACAAAACGGTATTGGTACTGGGCGCGACGGGCGGCATCGGCGGCGAGATGGTCCGCCAACTGCAGGCGGCAGGCTGGCAGGTGCGCGCCCTGACGCGGGGAGAAACGCCATCGCCACGCGGCGATAACATCGAGTGGCTGCGCGGCGATGCGCTGTCGCGCGCGGACGTGCTGGCGGCCGCGAAAAGCTGCGCTGTCATCGTGCACGCCGTCAACCCGCCCGGCTACCGCCACTGGGGCCGGCTGGTGCTGCCCATGCTCGACAACACGATTTCAGCGGCGATTGCCGAGGGCGCCACCATCGTGCTGCCGGGCACCGTGTACAACTTCGGTCCCGACGCCTTTCCCGCATCGGGAGACTTACTTGCGGAAGATGCGCCGCAACGCCCGCTCACGCGCAAGGGCGCCATCCGCGTGGCACTGGAAGCGCGGCTGGAATGGGCCAGCACGCAGGGCGCCAGGGTCATCATCGTGCGCGCGGGCGACTTCTTCGGCCCCCGCGCCGGCAACAACTGGTTTTCGCAGGGGCTGGTGAAACCGGGCCAGCCCGTGCGCAGCGTGCTGTATCCCGGTACGCACGGCGTCGGCCACCAGTGGTCCTACCTGCCCGACGTGGCACGCACAATGCTGCAATTGCTGGCCATGCGCGCCACCTTGCCGGCCTTCTCCCGCTTTCACATGGCCGGCCACTGGGACCACGACGGCCGGCAAATGACGGGCGCGATTGCCCGCGTGGTGGAACAGGCGACAGGAACTGCGCCCGCCATCCGGCGTTTTCCGTGGTGGCTGGTGGCGCTGGCGTCGCCGTTCGTGGCGACCCTGCGCGAAATGCGCGAGATGCGCTATCTGTGGCACACGCCCTTGGCCATGGACAATGCGCGGCTGCTGGCCGTGCTGGGCCAGGAGCCGCATACGCCGCTCGACGAGGCGGTGCGGGCGACATTGGAAGGCATGGGTAATCTGCAGAAGGCAGCGGGCAAAAAAAACGCGCCGGGATTGCCGGCGCGCTGATTGCAGTTACTGCGGCACAGATTATTTCTGTGCGAGTACCCATTTGACCAGGGTGTGGGCTTCCGCATCGCTCACTTGCGGGTTCGCTGGCATCGGGATCGCGCCCCAGGTGCCGGAACCGCCCTTCATGACTTTCGCCACGAGCTTGGCTTCCGCGTCTTTCTGACCGGCATACTTGGCAGCCACGTCCTTGAACGCAGGGCCCACCAGTTTCGTGCTCACCGCGTGGCAAGCCATGCAGTTTTTTGCTTTCGCCAGGTCCGGATTGGCCAACGCTGCTTGCGATGCCAGAGCCGATACGGCCAATACACTCACCAACATAAAACGTTTCATTGTCTTTTCTCCAAAGTTACTTCCTGCGGCATTTTACTGTGTTTCCGCAGATGCACCACGAGCCCAGATCAAGCGTTTCAATGTAGTAACGCAATGTAGTCAGGAGGCATGCATATTCTGCCCCATCTGCGCGTCCATGACCATGTTGTTTGTAAGGCGATGTAACGACAGCCGGCCCCGCGCAGCAGATCGGGGCCGGCTGTCTTACCTGCGCAACAGTATCCAACACCTGGCAAAACCGTAGCGAGCGGCAGCGAGTTGTGGCTGAGAAGCGCAGCTGTGCGGATGCACAGTGAGCATCGCAGGCCGCAAATCGCGACGCGCAGTAGGTTTTGCCTGGTGTGGTCAGCGCTTCTTCAGTTGGGAGAGATCGCGCACGGCGCCCCGGTCAGCCGACGTCGTCAGCGCCGCATACGCCTGCAGCGCCTGCGACACATAGCGCTCGCGGTTGACGGGCAGCCAGGCCGCGTCGCCCTTCGCTTCCATGGCGGCGCGGCGCGCGGCCAGTTCAACGTCCGTCACACGCAAATTAATGGTGCGCTCGGGGATGTCGATGTCGATGAAGTCGCCCTCTTCCACCAGGCCGATGGCGCCGCCTTCGGCCGCTTCCGGCGAGGCGTGGCCGATCACCAGGCCCGAGGAACCGCCCGAGAAGCGCCCGTCCGTGAACAGCGCGCACGCCTTGCCCAGACCTTTGGATTTGATGTACGAAGTCGGGTACAGCATTTCCTGCATGCCGGGGCCGCCTTTCGGGCCTTCGTAGCGGATGATGACAACGTCGCCTTCATGCACGGTATCGGCCAAAATCGCTTCAACAGCGGCATCCTGGCTTTCGAACACGCGCGCCTTGCCCGAGAATTTCAGGATGCTTTCATCGACGCCTGCCGTCTTGACGATGCAGCCTTTTTCCGCCAGGTTGCCGTACAAGACGGCCAGGCCGCCATCCTGCGAGTAGGCGTGCGCCTTGTCGCGGATGCAGCCCGTGCTGCGGTCCGTGTCGACTGCCGCAAAACGCTCCGATTGCGAGAACGCCGTCTGCGTCGGTACGCCGCCCGGGGCGGCGCGGAACAATTCATGCACGGCCGGATTGTCCGTGCACATGATGTCGTTTTGCGCGATGGCGTCGGCCAGGGTCGGCGCGTGGATGGTCGGCAGGGTCGTGTTCAGCAAGCCGGCGCGCGCCAGTTCGCCCAGGATGCCCACGATGCCGCCCGCGCGGTGCACGTCTTCGATATGGTATTTGTCCGTCATCGGCGCGACCTTGCACAGGCACGGTACCTTGCGCGAGATGCGGTCGATGTCGGCCATCGTGAATTCCACTTCCGCTTCGTGCGCGGCGGCCAGCAAGTGCAGCACGGTATTCGTCGAACCGCCCATGGAAACGTCGAGCGCCATGGCGTTTTCAAATGCGGACTTGGTGGCGATGGAACGTGGCAGCACCGAGTAATCGTCCTGCTCGTAATGGCGCTTGGCCAGCTCGACGATCAGGCGGCCCGCGCGCAGGAACAGCTGCTGGCGGTCCGAGTGCGTGGCCAGGATGGTGCCGTTGCCGGGCAGGGCCAGGCCCAGCGCCTCGGTCAGGCAGTTCATCGAGTTGGCCGTAAACATGCCGGAGCAGGAACCGCAGGTAGGACAGGCCGAACGTTCGATCTCCGCCACGTCGGCGTCGGACACCGTGCTGTCACCCGCCTTGATCATGGCGTCGACCAGGTCCAGCTTGATGATCTTCTGCGTGCCGTTGACCACCTTGACAACCTTGCCCGCTTCCATCGGCCCGCCCGAGATGAAGACGACGGGGATATTGATGCGCATGGCGGCCATCAGCATGCCCGGCGTGATCTTGTCGCAGTTCGAGATGCAGACCATGGCGTCGGCGCAGTGGGCGTTGACCATGTATTCGACGGAATCGGCGATCAGGTCGCGCGAAGGCAACGAATACAGCATGCCGCCGTGGCCCATGGCGATGCCGTCATCGACGGCGATGGTGTTGAATTCCTTGGCTACGCCGCCAGCCGCCTCGATTTCGCGCGCCACCATCTGGCCCAGGTCTTTCAGGTGCACGTGGCCGGGCACGAACTGGGTAAACGAGTTGACCACGGCGATGATCGGCTTGTCGAAGTCGCCGTCCTTCATGCCGGTGGCGCGCCACAGGGCGCGGGCGCCAGCCATGTTGCGGCCGTGGGTGGTGGTGCGGGAGCGGTATTGCGGCATGATGGGGACCTTCCGAGAAATGAATAATGCCTGACTGCGCGGATTTTCAGCAAAACCCTGCATGCAGTGGGGGTACGTCAGATTGCCTTGCGCGCGCCCCACTGTCAAATATATGATGCACGTGTCTGTGAGTCGTTTTATATATCACAGAACTTATTCCACATGGAAACGCATATGAACCTTGAACTGCGCCAGCTGCGCTATTTCGTCACCGTCGCCGAGGAATTGCACTTCGGCCGCGCCGCCGCGCGCCTGCACATGACGCAACCGCCCCTGTCGCAAACCATCATGGCCCTGGAAGAATTGCTGGGCGCGCCCCTGTTCGTGCGCACGCGCCGCGAAGTGCAGCTGACGCCGGCCGGCACGGCCCTGCTGCCCGAGGCGCGCCGGCTGCTGGCGCAGGCGTTCGATTTGCCCGCGCTGGTGCAACGGGCCGCGCAGGGCGAGGCGGGGCGATTGAGCCTGGCGTTTGTTTCCTCGGCCGACTACAGCGTGCTGCCGCCGCTGCTGCGCGCGTATCAGACGGCTTATCCGCAAGTACAGATCCAGTTGCAGGAGGCCACTTCCGACCTGCAGCTGGACGAATTGCTGGCCGGGCGCACGGATGCGGGCCTGTTGATCCCGCCCCTGCCCGAAAAGGCCAAAGGGGAACTCGATTACCTGCCCGTGCTGGCCGAGCCGCTGGTGCTGGCCGCGCCGTCCGGCCTCGACATTTTAAATACGCCGGGCGCCGTGCGCCTGCGCGACGTGCCGTCCCTGCCCTTGATCATTTTCCCGCGCGCGATCTCGCCCGCCCTGCACGACGCCATCCTCGGCGTGTTCCGCGCGGCCGGCATCACGCCGCAGATCGGCCAGGAAGCGATCCAGATGCAAACCATCGTCAGCCTCGTCTCGGCTGGCATGGGCATCGCGCTTGTGCCACAATCGGTATCGAATCTGATGCGCCCGGGCGTAGAATACAGGCCGCTGCAGGACGCCACGCCGCTGGTGGAAACGGGCCTGGCCTGGCGCCGCGACAATCCGTCCGCCGTGCTGCAAGGCTTTCTGGCGCTGTTGCGCAAGCAGATAGGCCACCCGGCACGATAAATTAAGTGGCCGCTAAGGCAAAGAACCGCAAGCGCCCCCATACTACGCAACCTTGGCTTTAAACAAAGAAAGAAACTCCATGCTGATACACCCGATGCCCGACCCGATAGCCATCCAGATCGGCCCGCTCGCCGTGCACTGGTACGGCCTGATGTATGTGCTGGCCTTTGCCCTGTTTATTATCCTGGGCCGCGTGCGCATCAAGCAGCCGCATATCGCCGTGCTGGGCTGGAAGAAGGAAGACCTCGATGACATGCTGTTCTACGGCATGCTGGGCGTGGTGATCGGCGGGCGCCTGGGCGAAGTGCTGTTCTACCGCCCCGAATACTTCATGCACAATCCGCTCGAGATCTTCATGGTCTGGCATGGCGGCATGTCCTTCCATGGCGGCTTCCTCGGCGTCATCCTGGCCATGTACCTGTGGAGCCGCAAGGCGGGCCGCAACCTGTTCGACGTGCTCGACTTCATCGCGCCGCTGGTGCCGCTCGGCTACGCGGCCGGCCGTCTGGGCAACTTCATCAATGCAGAACTGCCGGGCCGCATCGCGCCGGACACCCTGCCGTGGGCCATGCAATGGCCAGGCATTCCGTATCCAGTGCACCCGTCGCCGCTCTACCAGATGCTGGTCGACGGCATCCTGGTGTTTATCATCCTGTGGCTGTATGCGCGCAAGCAGCGTCCGCGCATGGCCGTCGGCGCCATGTTCACCCTGCTGTACGGCTGCGCGCGCTTCTTCACGGAATACTTCCGCACGCCGGACTGGGAAGTCGTGTGGCTGGGCGTGCCGATCACGTCGGGCCAGATGCTGTCCCTGCCGATGATCGTCGGCGCCATCGCGCTGCTGGTGTGGGCGTATAAAAGCCAGGTAATGGGCACGCCGCCCACCAAGGCCCGCCCGGCCAACACGTAACACCGCTGTTCTCCCGATGGCGCGCCAGGCAGGCGCGCCATCCCCCTCCTCCGGCAACCTTTCCCTCAAAGCAGCATAATTTCCTTGCGGAATGAATCTTCGCTTGCGATAGCGCAATGATCGCTTTACCCTGCAGCAAGAGCAGGGCATGCAATCATGCTGTGTTGGCAATTCGAGCGGGGAGTCCCATCCATGCAGTATGCGAGGAAGACCACGACATTCTGGCTGGCGCTGGCGGGCGGCTACGTGCTGGCGCAACTGGCCTTGACGGCTTGGGCCGGGACGCGCGGTCCCGCCGTAAGCTACCTGTTCGGCGTGATGGCGCCACTGCTGGCGCTGGCCGCCTGCTGCCGCAACGCCAGCCTGAGCGCGCCCGGCGTCGTGCGCACGGGCTGGGGCCTGTTTGCGGCCGCCATGCTGTTCTGGAGCGTGGGCATGGCGTTGTCCGCCTGGCAAGACCTGAGCGGCCATGTGGCGTCCGACACGACGTATTTCTCCGATTTTGCCTATTTCATGTATGGCGCGCCCTTGCTGCTGGCCATTTCCTCGGTCAGCGACCGCCACCCTTCGCGCACCCTGCAATGGCTGGACGCCGTGCAAGTGCTGCTGGCAGCTTACCTGACCTATACGGCCATCTTTTCCGTCTCGCCCTTCGACCAGCGCTCGATCGCGCCGATACCCGCCAGCCTGCTGGTGACGACGTACAACGTGGAAAACCTCGTCCTGGCCTGTTGCGCCTCGCTGCGCCTGCTGGCGCACCGCCGCGATGGCGCACAAGGGCGTTTCTACCTGCTACTCAGCGTGTTCCTGTGGTGCTACGCCGCCTGCGCGGGCGCCTATAATTACCTGACCCTGCATGCGCTGGCCGAAGCCGGTCCCAGCGAGGTACTGCCCAGCCTGCCTTTCCTGCTGCTGGCGGTGCTGGCCATGCGCGTGCAGCCGGGCGAGGAAGAAGCACGGCCGCCGCGGCCGTTGACCTTGCTGATTGACAACTTCAGCCCCATCTTCTTCACGGCAGCCCTGCTGGGACTGGGATTCGTCGTGCTGCGCGAGCATTTCTACCTGGCGGCCAGCGCGCTGTTTGTCGCGCTGACGGTCCACGCGCTGCGCTCGGCCAGCCTGCAAAGCCGCTACATGCAAAGCGAACGGGCTTTGCGCGAAGCCCACGACAAACTGGAAAAGCTGTCGCTGACGGATGGCTTGACGGGCATCGCCAACCGGCGCTGCTTCGACCAGACCCTGCAGCTGGAGTGGCAGCGCGCCGCGCGCAACAATCAACCGCTGGCGCTGCTGATCATCGATATCGACTTCTTCAAAAGCCTCAACGATACCTTCGGCCACCCGTATGGCGACGCCTGCCTGCAGCAGATCGCGGCCGCCCTGCATTCCGCGCTGCCGCGCGCCAGCGACCTGGCGGCCCGCTTCGGCGGAGAGGAGTTTGCCGCCATCCTGCCCGCCACCGATGGCGCGGGTGCACTGGCCGTGGCGCACAAGATGCAGGAAGCGATCGCCGCGGCCGCCATCGTCCACGCACCGTCGCGCGGCGGCCTGGTGACGGCCAGCATCGGCCTCGCGCTGAATGACGCAGGACAGACGCCGGAACAATTGCTCGCCGCCGCCGACCAGGCCCTGTACCGGGCCAAGCAGAATGGCCGCAACCGGGTCGAAGGCTAGCCTGTCAGCTTGCCGGTAATGACTTTCCATTGCGCCGGCGTCACGGGCGTGATCGACAGACGGCTGCCTTTCTTGAGCAGCAGCATGTCTTCCAGTTCCGGCATCTGGCGCATCTCGGACAGGGGCAGCAGCGCCGTCTTCTTGACGCCGCGCACGTCGACGCTGATCCAGCGCGGCTGCTCTTGCGTGGCCTTGGCATCGAAATATTTGCCGCCCTCTTCAAACTGGCTGTGATCGGGATACGCGCCGCTGGCCACTTCGGCCACGCCCGCCACGCCCGGCTGCGGGCAGCTCGAGTGATAGAACAGCACGCCATCGCCCGGTTGCATGCCATCGCGCATGAAGTTGCGCGCCTGGTAGTTGCGCACGCCGAACCACGGCATGGTGTGTTTGGGCGCCGCCATCAGGTCGTCGATGCTCACTTCATCGGGTTCGGATTTCATCAGCCAATATTGTTTCATATTCACTCCCTATCAAAAGCAACAGGCGTAAAAAAACGGTTGCGCATCGATGCTGCAACCGTTTTCTTGGTACTGCGAATTGGGCCCCGCCTGTGCCGCTATGCCGGCATCCCGAACCAAACGGTTCAAGGTGGTCACGTTAGTTCAATTTCGGGTTCGTCGAACGAGCGACGCTCACTCCCATCAAACAAAATTCGCAACCGATGCGCATAAATGGTTCAAGGAATATATGGCAATCGCGAACACCGCAGGGTAGACCCAAGTTTACTCCTTTGATCGCGCATCGCAAAGACAAATCGTACCGTATCCACTTAAAAACCAATTAATAACACCGAATAAAACCGTAGCGAGCGGCGATGAATTGTGGCTAAGAAGCGCAGCTGTGCTAGAGCACAGCGAGCATCGCAGGCCGCAATGCGCGACGCGCAGCAGGTTTGATTCGATGTTTAAAAAAGGTTTTCCTGGGGCGTCAGGGCACTATCCAGGACTGTGTGCATGGCCGAGATTTTCTGCTTCACTTCCAGTATCGTCAATTCCGACAGCGGACCTTGCGGCGACTTCACGGAGAGGAATTCCGCGGCCACGCCCAGGGCGGCCAGCACGGCGATGCGGTCGTTGCCCTTGACCTTGCCCGCGTCGCGGATGGCTTTCATTTTGCTATCGAGATAGATCGCCGCTTCGCGCAGCGCGCGCTCTTCGCCGTCGCGGCACACCATGCTGTAGGACTGGCCCATGATATTGACATCGACACGCGGCATTACGCTTCCTTCTCGTTCTCGGCACTATAGGCGCCCGCTTCCGAAGCGGCTTGCTCCAGGCCGGCTTGCACCAGTTCGGGAATTTTTTCCAGCAAAGCTTCCACCCGCTCCTGCGCCTCGCGCATGCGCTGCACATACAGGGCGTTCTCGGCGGCCAGCGCGGCATTGTCCTTGCGCAGTTGCGCGTTTTCACGGCGCAGCGCATGGGTCATTTCGGCCAGCAGGCCTATTTTGTCGGATAATTCGTTGAATTCGGAAATCATCCCGCCACTATAGGGCGGACGCTCCATGGGCGTCAATCGAATCACGCCGCTGTCACACATATTTACATCAATGCAGGGCAGTTGGCGGACAATACACGCTTTTTCCGGCGCTTTTCGCCAAGTGCGCGCATCTGCCGACGCCGCGATGGCAGCGTTTTACTCGTCGACGTAATCGGGTTCGATATCGAGTCCGCCATAGCGGTTTTCGCAAGAGCGGCGCGTCAGCGTCTGTTGTCCGCCCTTGCCGTCAAGAACCATCGTCAAGTCGCGGCAAGTACTGCGATAACTGCCAGGCTTGGCGTCCGTCCCCGAGGGCGTCAGGCGCACTGCCAGCGGCACCGCATTGCCCAGGCCCTTGTTGCTCCACTGGCGCGTCTTGCCATCCTCTTCATCTTTCAAGGTGCGCACGGCGGCCGTCAGCAGCGCTTTCTGTTCCCTGGCATTGAGCTTGGCGATGGTGACGTCGGACAGAAATGGCGGATACACGACGGGCGCCGGGTCCTTGCCCTGCACATCCCAGCGTCCGCTGTTCTGCGAACAGGTGCGGCGGCTCAGGTCCTGCGACTTGTCGCCCGCGGTGACGACGAATTTCAGGTCGCGGCACACGTGCGCCTTCAAGCTGTGTTCCGTCATGCCGGAGTTGCTGAAGTTATATGTAACTTTCACCAGCACGCCATTGTCGGCGCCGTTGTCCCACACATGGGCTTCCTGGTCGTCGTCGTCCTTGTTCAAATCGTTGAACAAGTCATTGAGCAACATTTCCTTTTCCAGCGGCGTCAGGGCCGCCACGGTGATCTCGTCGACGATGGTGGGCGTTTGCGCCGCGGCATTGCCCAGGCAGGCGAGACCGACGAGAGTAGCGCCCAACAGGCGCAGGGCGGGATGGGAAATCGGGAATGGCATGGCGTGCTTTCTGGTGCGAGTGGTGATATTGATATGCAATTGCAATCATCTTATCAAATTTCATAGTCAAACTCTGTTTCCTATGCGTACAGGAACGCCCCCTCTCCGAACGGCATGCTAGAGTCGCGCCTGTTGCTGACGCCCGGGAACGAGGCTTGTGCTGGCGCAAACCCTGTGTAGATGCAGGCTCTGCTCAGCATCTATCTATATGTTCCCCTTGAATAAGCCCCCTACCGTCCCTATAATTAGCACTCGTTAGTAGAGAGTGCTAACAAACTCTTTCGTAGCAATCCTCAGGACTGATGGTGCTTGCCAGGCCACTGCAGGGAACGCTACGCGGCGGGCGACGCCGCGATGCACCACTGCCGGATACAGGCAAGGACAGGATGACATGGGGTTTGCTTGACCGTTGCGGGCTGCTTTCAACGGCGGTCACTGAAAGCACGTCTGGCGCTGTGCCAGGCATGTATTCATTTAGCAACACCTATCCATTGAACTTTAAGGAGTTTTGTATGAATCTGCGCCCATTGAACGATCGCGTCATCGTCAAACGCCTCGACCAGGAAACCAAGACTGCGTCCGGCCTCATCATTCCTGATGCAGCTGCTGAAAAACCGGATCAAGGCGAAGTCCTTGCCGTAGGCAATGGCAAGATTCTCGACGACGGCAAAGTGCGTCCTCTGGATGTCAAAGTGGGCGACCGCGTCCTGTTCGGCAAGTACGCCGGCCAAACCGTCAAAGTTGACGGCGATGAGCTGCTGGTCATGCGCGAAGAAGACATCATGGCGATCGTCGTCAAGTAATTGTTTCCACGTTGTAGACAGATACATCCCGAAACTCAGGAGAATTGAACATGGCAGCTAAAGAAGTAGTATTCGGCGACGCAGCGCGCGCCAAGATGGTCGAAGGCGTCAACATCCTCGCCAACGCAGTCAAAGTAACGCTGGGCCCGAAAGGCCGCAACGTGGTCCTGGAGCGCTCGTTCGGCGCCCCTACCGTCACCAAGGATGGTGTCTCGGTAGCGAAAGAAGTTGAACTCAAAGACAAGCTCATGAACATGGGCGCGCAAATGGTCAAGGAAGTTGCTTCCCGCACCAGCGACAACGCCGGCGACGGCACCACCACCGCAACCGTGCTGGCACAAGCCATCGTGCGCGAAGGCATGAAGTTCGTTGCCGCCGGCATGAACCCGATGGACCTGAAGCGCGGTATCGACAAGGCAGTTGCTGCCACCGTCGAAGAACTGGCGAAAATCGCCCGTCCTTGCACCACGACCAAGGAAATCGCCCAGGTTGGCGCGATCTCGGCAAACTCGGACTACTCGATCGGCGAGCGTATCGCTGAAGCGATGGAAAAAGTCGGCAAGGAAGGCGTCATCACCGTTGAAGACGGCAAGTCGCTGAACGACGAGCTGGACATCGTTGAAGGCATGCAGTTCGACCGCGGCTACCTGTCGCCATACTTCATCAACAACCCGGAGAAACAAGTTGCCGTACTGGACAGCCCATTCGTCCTGCTGTGCGACAAGAAAATCTCGAACATCCGCGACCTGCTGCCGGTACTGGAACAAGTCGCAAAAGCTGGCCGTCCACTGCTGATCATCGCAGAAGACATCGAAGGCGAAGCGCTGGCTACCCTGGTTGTGAACAACATCCGCGGCATCCTGAAAACTTGCGCAGTGAAAGCACCTGGCTTCGGCGACCGCCGCAAAGCCATGCTGGAAGACATCGCTGTCCTGACCGGCGGCCAAGTGATCGCTGAAGAAGTCGGCCTGACCCTGGAAAAAGTGACCCTGGCCGAACTGGGCCAAGCGAAACGCATCGAAGTGGGCAAGGAAAACACCATCGTTATCGATGGCGCCGGCGAAGCAGCTTCGATCGAAGCACGCGTGAAACAAGTGCGTGTACAGATCGAAGAAGCGACCTCGGACTACGACCGTGAAAAACTGCAAGAGCGCGTCGCCAAACTGGCTGGCGGCGTTGCCGTGATCAAGGTTGGCGCAGCCACCGAAGTCGAAATGAAAGAGAAAAAAGCCCGCGTTGAAGATGCACTGCACGCGACCCGCGCTGCCGTGGAAGAAGGCATCGTGCCAGGCGGCGGCGTAGCCCTGCTGCGCGCACGCGCCAACATCACGGTCAAGGGCGACAATCCTGATCAAGATGCTGGTATCAAGATCGTCCTGCGCGCAATGGAAGAGCCACTGCGCATGATCGTGCAAAACGCTGGCGAAGAAGCTTCGGTCGTCGTGGCAGCCGTACTGGCTGGCTCGGGCAACTACGGCTACAACGCTGCCAACGGCACGTATGGCGACATGGTGGAAATGGGCGTCCTGGACCCAGCCAAAGTGACCCGTTCGGCGCTGCAAAACGCCGCTTCGATCGCTTCGCTGATGCTGACGACCGACTGCATGGTCTGCGAAATCGCTGACGACAAGGCAGGCGGCGGCATGGGCGGCGGCATGGGTGGTATGGGCGGCATGGGCGGCATGGACGGCATGATGTAATGTCCGGCGGCTGAACGCGCAGGCGACGGCGCGCTCAGCCGCACACGCAGGGACAGGGCTGGCAGACCAAAAGCTGCCAGCGCCTCCCGGCGGCCCCGAAAGCCACCTTCTACGGAAGGTGGCTTTTTTTCGCCTGTTGATTTTGCAAGCCCGTTGGCAAGCCCGGCGATTGCCGGCCTGTGCATTTTGCTTTAGCATGGCCGCCATCGTCCCTCTTTCTCACGCTCACCATCATGTCGCCACGCGCCTCTTCTTCCAAAACCACCATCATCGCCGGCATCCTGGCCGGCTTGCTGGCCGCCGGGCTCGGTGCTTTCTACCTGCATCAGCAGTCCGCGCCGCAGGCAGACAATGCCCCGACCGCGAGCAGCCAGACGGCGGTGCCGGAGCAGAACGCGCGCGCCGTCGATGCGCTGATGGCTTTGCCGGAAATCAAGGCATGGTCGGCGCATATCGAAAAGGCGTCCGGCGGCCGCGCGCACGGCGCCGTGATGGAAACGTCGCCCGAGACGCGCCTCATCGATGGCGTCGCTTGCTACCAGCTGAGCTTTTTCGAAAGCACGCCCGATGCGGCGCACCGGTGGGAGAGTTTCGTCGTCACGCCCGACGGCAAGCGCATCCTCGTCGACGACATCGTCAGCGGCGACCTGATCAGCCTGGAACAATGGCGCAAGGACAATGCGCCCATGCAGCGCATCGCCACGCAGTAACACCCCAAGCCGACGCGATGGCCAGGGACACTGGCGTTGCAGCGCAAGCTTTACTTTCTGGCATCGAAGCCCGATACTCGCCCACATGCCCGCCATCACTGTCCGCCCCCTCACGCCAGACGACGCCAGCGCCTACCGCGCGCTGCGCCTGGCCGGCATCGCCGAACTGCCCGCCGCCTTCTGCACCACGCATGCGGCGGAAAGCGGCTTGCCGCTGGCACAGATAGCCGAGCGCTTGCACGCCACCTCCCACCAAATAATATTTGGCGCTTTCAACAAGGAACAATTGATCGCCATGGCCGGCCTGCGCCGCGAACCGATCGCCGTCGTGCATGACAAGGCCAGCCTGTGGGGCGTGTACGTGGCGCCGCAGGCGCGCGGGCGCGGCGCGGGACGGCAACTGGTGCAGGCCGCCATCGCCCATGCCTGCGCCATTCCCGAGCTGGGCCGCGTGCGCCTGGCCGTGGCACAGGACAACCACGCGGCATTGACCCTGTACCTGGCTTGCGGTTTTACCCTGGAGGACTGTCCCGCATCGGATGGCATGCTGCAAATGCAGCTGTGGCTGCCCCGCCCTGCGCGTGCAAGTGCCGAAAGTAATGTCTTTATGAAAATCAATACCTTACAAATCCCTGCGAAATAGCGGACAGGCCGTTTTTTCTGTTGCAAGCAAACGCGGCAGGCCTTAGCATCGCGGCTTACAAAAAAAACTTGGGGAGAGCCAATGTCATCGGCCGAGACACAAACCGCCACGGGCAAGATGCCCCGGCAAATACCGTACATCATCGCCAACGAAGGCTGCGAACGCTTCAGCTTTTATGGCATGCGCAACATCCTGACGCCATTCCTCATCAGCACCCTGCTGCTGATGATCCCGATCGACCAGCGCACGGGCGAAGCCAAGCACGTGTTCCACACCTTCGTCATCGGCGTGTACTTCTTCCCGCTGCTGGGCGGCTGGCTGGCCGACCGCTTCTTCGGCAAATACAACACCATCTTCTGGCTCAGCCTCGTGTATTGCGCCGGCCATGCCTGCCTGGCCCTGTTTGAAAACAGCGTCAACGGCTTCTATTTCGGCCTGTTCCTGATCGCCTTCGGTTCCGGCGGCATCAAGCCGCTCGTGGCCTCGTTTGTCGGCGACCAGTTCGACCAGACCAACAAGCACAAGGCCAAGCTGGTGTTCGACCTGTTCTACTGGATCATCAACTTCGGCTCCTTCTTCGCTTCGCTGCTGATGCCGATGTTCCTGCGCGACTACGGTCCATCGATCGCCTTCGGCATCCCCGGCCTGATGATGCTGGCCGCCACCATCGTCTTCTGGATGGGCGCCAAGAAATACGTGCACGTGCCGCCGGCACCGCCGAACCCCGATTCGTTCACCCGCGTGGCCCGCACGGCCCTGCTGGCGCGTGTCGACGGCGGTTCGCGTCCCGGCCTGTACGTGGCCTACGTCGGCGTGATCGGCGCCCTGTATGCGTTCTACAGCATTCCCGAATGGGGCTTCGTGATTTCCGCGTGTACGGCGCTGGTATTGCTGCTGGCCTTCGGCAGCATCGGCACGGCCATGCAGCTGGAACGCGCGCGCGGCATCCACCCCGACGAAGCCGTCGAAGGCGTGCGCGCCGTGCTGCGCATCCTCGTCATCTTCGCCCTCGTCACGCCCTTCTTCTCGCTGTTCGACCAGAAGGCCTCGACGTGGATCGTGCAGGCGAACACCATGGAAAAACCAAGCTGGTTCCTGCCGGCGCAGATGCAGGCGCTGAACCCGATGCTGGTGATGCTGCTGATCCCGTTCAACAACCTGGTGCTGTACCCGATGCTGAACCGCTTCGGCCTGGAAGCGACGGCCCTGCGCCGCATGACGGCCGGTATCGGTTTTTCCTCGCTGGCGTGGATCGTCATCGGCTTGCTGCAGCTGGCCCTCGACAGCGGCAATGCCGTCTCCATCATGTGGCAGATCCTGCCGTACGCCCTGCTGACGTTCGGCGAAGTGCTGGTCTCGGCGACAGGACTGGAGTTTGCCTACAGCCAGGCGCCCGTCTCGATGAAGGGCGCCATCATGAGCTTCTGGAATCTGTCGACCACGGTGGGCAATCTGTGGGTGCTGATCGTCAACCGCAGCGTCATGAACGAAGGCGTGATTGGCAAGATCGCCGAAAGCGGCATCAGCGTGACGGCCTTCCAGATGTTCTTCTTCGCCGCCTTTGCCGCCGTCGCCATGCTGGCCTTCGGCCTGTACGCGAAGCGCTACAAGATGGTCGACAACTACCGCCAGGCGGCCATCCCGGCAAAAGCATGATGCCGATTTGACCTGCCGCAATGAAGAAGGGCGCCCTCGGGCGCCCTTTTTTTACGTCGTCACGGTCGGCCCGTCGCGTCCCGTGCGCGCGCGGATCTGCGCCAGTTGCTCGGCCACGGCGATCAGTCCCGCCAGCGCTTCCTGGGTCGGGATGCCGTGCTGCGCGACATCGGCTTCATAGCGCTCCAGGTACAGGCGCAGGGTAGCGCCTTCGGTGCCCGTGCCGGACAGGCGCAGCACGATGCGCGCGCCGTCCGTCATGACGATGCGGATGCCCTGCTGCGCCGCCACGGAGCCGTCGACGGGGTCCGTGTAGCTGAAATCGTCGGCCAGCGCCACCGTGTAGCCATTGACTACCTGGCCCGGCAAGGCGGCCAGCTGGCCGCGCACGGCCTGCATCAACTGCAGCGCGCCGGCGCTGTCGATGTCTTCGTAATCGTGGCGCGAATAGTAATTGCGGCCATACGTGGCCCAGTGCGCGCGCACGATCTCTTCCACCGACTGTTTTTTCTCTGCCAGCAGGTTGAGCCAGAACAGCACGGCCCATACGCCATCCTTTTCGCGCACGTGGTTCGAGCCCGTGCCGTAGCTTTCCTCGCCGCACAGGGTGGCCAGGCCCGCGTCGAGCAGGGTGCCGAAGAACTTCCAGCCTGTCGGCGTCTCGTAGCACGGGATGCCCAGCGCGCTAGCGACCCGGTCGGCCGCGCCCGACGTCGGCATGGAGCGGGCGATGCCCTTCAAGCCCGCGCGGTAGCCGGGGGCCACGGTGGCATTCGCGGCCAAAATCGCCAGGCTGTCCGACGGCGTCACGTCGAAGCGCCGGCCAACGATCATGTTGCGGTCGCCGTCGCCATCCGAGGCGGCGCCGAAGTCGGGGGCCTCATTGTCACCATCTCCGGCCGCCATGATGGCAATCAATTCCTGCGCGTTGACGGGATTCGGGTCCGGATGGCCGCCGCCAAAGTCTTCCAGGGGCACGCCGTTGATAACGCTGCCCTTCGGCGCGCCCAGCATGCCTTCCAGGATGGCTGTCGCATACGGGCCGGAGACGGCGTGCATGCCGTCAAAGCAGATGCGCAAGCCGCCCGCGAACAGGGCACGGATGGCGTCGAAGTCGAACAGCTGCTGCATCAGTTCCGCGTAATCTTGAACCGGATCGATCACTTCGACCGTCATCTGCTCGATGCGCACCGAACCCGGTTTGTCGAGGTCGATGTCGGCAGCGTCGCTGATGCGGTATTCGGCGATGCCTTGCGTGCAGGCGTAGATGGCCTCGGTGACCTTTTCGGGCGCCGGGCCGCCATTGGCGATGTTGTACTTGATGCCGAAATCGCCATCGGGGCCGCCCGGATTATGGCTGGCCGACAGGATGATGCCGCCGCTGGCGCCATGCTTGCGGATGACGCAGCTGACGGCCGGCGTCGACAGGATGCCGCCCTGCCCCAGCAGCACGCGCGCGTAGCCGTGCGCGGCTGCCATACGCAGCACCGTCTGGATGGCCGCACGGTTGTAAAAGCGCCCGTCGCCGCCCAGCACCAGGGTCTGGCCGCGGCAGTCGCCCAGCGTGTCAAAAACGCTCTGCACGAAGTTTTCCAGATACTGCGGCTGGCTGAACACAGCCACCTTCTTGCGCAGGCCCGAGGTGCCGGGCCGCTGGCCGGCTACCGGCGCCGTGTTGATGATTTGAATAGCCATCTTGCCTCCATATTAACTTCCGATGGTAACGCATGCCAGGCAAGCGGCAAAGCGTTGTACGTCTGCCACGGTGCGCCAAGCCGCTTAGCGCTACACTCCAGCATGCCATATAATGAGAATCATTCTCATATGCGGCACTCCTGGCTGCGGACTCATACATCGGACGCCGTGGTTGCACGCTATTACCAAGAACTGTTGAACTTTTGCTGGCGCAGCTTGCGCAACCGCGAAGCTGCTGCCGACCTGGTGCAGGAAAGCTATGCACGCGTGCTGGGCGAAGCGGCCGTGCGCGAACCGCGCGCGCTGCTGTACCGCACGGCGCGCAATCTGCTGATCGACAATCACCGCCGCGCCGCCCTGCGCCAGCATGAGGAGCTCGACGCCCTGCCCGAGGCCGCGCATCCGGCCGCGCCGCGCCACTTGCAGCCGGAGCAGGCGCTCGAAAGCAGCCAGGACTGGCAAGCCTGCGTGGCCGCCATCGACGCCTTGCCGCCCCGCTGCCGCGACGCCTTCGTGCTGCACGTCTTCGAGGAATTGCCGCACGCGCAGATCGCCGCGCGCATGGGCATTTCCGTGAGCATGGTGGAAAAACATATCGCGCGGGGCATGCTCAGTTGCCAGGCGCAGTTGCATTCTTTGCGGGAAGCCACATAATGGCGCCCATGACCGCCCACCCGCCCCGCTACGATTTCGGCCCGTCCGCGCAGGACGAGGCGGACTTGCGCGAATACGCCGACTTTACCGCCACGCAGGACGGCGTGGCGCTGGCCGCGGCAAGCTGGTTCGGCCGGCGCGGCAACCTCGATGCACAGCAACAGGCCGAATTTTCCGCCTGGCTGGCGGCCGACGCGCTGCACGCGCAAGCGTACGCGCAGCTGCGGGACACGCACCGCGTGGCGCGCAAGATTCCCGCGCAGGTCGCCGCGCGCTGGGCAGTACCTCAGGCCGCGCCATCCTCCCGCCCCCGCCGCCACTGGCTGCGCGCGCTGCCGTATGCGGCCGCCGCCATGTTGCTGCTCAGCGTGGGCGCGGGCGGCTACCAGTGGTGGCAACAGCAAGCCGTGTTCAGCCAGTCGTATGCCACCATGCGCGGCCAGCGCCTGGCCATCGCCCTGCCCGACGGCAGCAAGGTAGAACTCGATACGGCCACGCAGCTGCACGTCACCCTGTACCGCCAGCGCCGCGAAGTGCGCCTGGCGCACGGCGAAGCGCTGTTCCAGGTGCAAAGCAGACAGGGCCAGCCCTTCGACGTGCTGAGCGGCCCCTTGAAAGTGACGGTGGTGGGCACGCAGTTTTCCGTGCGCAATACGCTCGAACACGACGGCCAGCTGCGCGTGGCCGTACAGCAGGGTTACGTGCGCGTGGCGGGCGCAGGACCAGACCTGGCCGACCTGCGGGCCGGCCAGGGCGTCAGCGCCGACGCCGGTGGCCGCCTGTCCGCCATTGCCAGCCTGGCCCCAGGCAGCGTGGCGCCATGGCGCAACGGCAGGGTCACCTTCGACAATGTGCCGCTGGGCGCGGCACTGGCCGAATTCGAACGCTATGGCGACACGGGCTTCGTCGTGCGCGATCCCGCCGTGGCGCAGCTGCGCATCGGCGGCAGCTTCAGCCTGACCCAGCTCGACCGCTTCGCCGCCGCCCTGCCGCAGCTGTTGTCCGTGCAGATCGTGCGCAGCGGCGGCGCCAGCGAAATCCGCATGGCAGCAAAAATGCCGGCGCAAGCCCCTGCGATGCGGCTGCCTGAAAAATAAATGCAAATAAGTCGCATTCGCAGGTGAGGGTTCTGCCCGCTGCCGCGTCTACCAAGTTAATCGACAATAAATTAACCTGGAGAAATGCAACATGTGGTCCCCCCGCCTCAATCTGACACCCGCCCCCCTCGCCTTGGCCGCCATGCTGGCCCTGGGCACCATTTCCCTGGCACAGGCGCAAACGGCGCCCGCCGTCACACTGGCCATCGCCGCCCAGCCGCTGGGCCAGGCGCTGAATGAGCTGGCGCGGCAAGCCAATCTGCAACTGCTGTTCGCGCCCGAACTCGTGGCCGGCAAGACGGCGCCCGCCGTCAGCGGCACCCTCAGCGTTGCCGACAGCCTGGAGCGTCTGCTGGCCGGCAGCGGCCTGACGGCTGCCATCGACGGCAGCAGCGTCATCATCCGCTCCGCGCCCGCCGCCACGGGCAAGGTGGCGACCCTGGCGGAAATTACCGTCAGCGCCCGCCAGGAGGCAATGATCGACAGCGAGCTGACCAAGTCATACGCGGCGCAAGCGGTGAGCATCGGCAAGGGCCAGCAAAGCCTGCGCGAAATTCCCCAATCCGTCTCCGTGCTGACGCGCCAGCAGTTGAATGACCAGAATTTGCTGAGCCTGGATGACGCCATGCGCGGCGTGACGGGCATCACCGTCGAGGCCAGCAGCACGGGTGGCAACCACGGCAACTTTTATTCGCGCGGCTATGCGCTTGATTCGGTGCAGGTCGATGGCGTGATGACGCCGGCCAGCACGGGCAACGACCTGTCGGCCGGCTTCGGCCTGGCCATCTATGACCGCGTGGAAGTGCTGCGCGGCCCCGCCGGCCTGTTCCAGGGCGCGGGCGACCCGGGCGGCACCATCAACCTGGTGCGCAAGCGCGCGCGCGACACCTTCGCCGCCAGCGGCGTGCTCAGCGCCGGTTCCTGGGACCGCTACTACGCGGAAGCGGACGTCACGGGTCCCCTGAGCGCGGATGGCAAGGTGCGCGGCCGCCTGGTGGCCGCGTATGAACACCGGCGCTCCTTCGTCGACCATGTGTATGCGGAAAAACCGCTGCTGTACGGTACCGTTGCCATCGACGTGGCACCGGGCACCGTACTGACGGGCGGCGTCACCCACCAGCAATACAAGGGCCGTCCCGCCTTCGGCCTGCCCGCGTATGAAGACGGGCGCCTGCTCGACGTGCCCCGCTCCACCTATCTCGATCCGGCCTGGAACCACATCACGGAAAAGGTCACCGAATACTTTGCCGAACTCGATCATAAACTGGCGAACGGCGGCCAGTTCAAGGTCACCGCCCTGTACCGCGAGCAGGATGAACCGTCGCGCAATTTCGGCTGGTCCGACTGTTCCGCCGATCCCGTCACGGGCGACAGCTGCCTGGTCAGCTGGAACTACCGCAGCCACTGGAAGACGCAGGGCCTGGACGCCTACCTGGCCACGCCGTTCCAGGCATTTGGCCGCAGCCACGACCTGATCGTGGGCGCCGACTACCGCCAGGTGCACAAGAATTTCCAGTATGGCGGCGGAGACAATGCGCCGATCAACATCTTCCATCCCGATAACAATATCGCGCGGCCCAGCTATACCTTTTCCAACGGCAATGACAACCGCACCAAACAGTTCGGCCTGTACGCGCGCACCCGCCTGCAAGCGACCGAGCGCCTGGCCGTCAACCTGGGCGGGCGCCTGACGCACTGGGACAACCATACCGTCAACCGCAACGCGTATTTCAACCAGTTCACCGATGTCAGCAACACCATCAAGGCCAAGTTCACGCCGTATGCGGGCCTGGTCTACGAGCTCGACAAGCAGGTGTCGGCCTACGGCAGCTACACGCGCATCTTCTCGCCCCAGTCCACTACGGACGCTGCCGGCCAGACGCTGAAACCGCGCACGGGCCAGCAGTTCGAGCTGGGACTGAAGGCGGAGCTGTTCGACAAGAACGTCAACGCGCATGCGGCCCTGTTCCGCATGGAAGACGAGAACCGCGTCATGCCCGACCCGGCCAACCCGCTGTTTTCGATTGGCGCCGGCAAGATGCGCAGCCAGGGCATGGAAGCCGAGCTGAGCGGCAGTCCCCTGCCCGGCTTGAACATCACGGGCGGCTATTCCTACACCAGCACGCGCACCCTCGAAGGCAGCGACGACCAGAAGGCGCAGCTATATTCCTTCATCGCGCCGCGCCACAATGTCAATCTGTGGACCAATTACCGGCTCGCCGGCGCGCTCGATAAAGTCAGCGTGGGCGGCGGCTTGCGCAGCGTCAGCAGCATGTACCGCCTGAACGGGCCCGTGAAATTCGAGCAGGGCCCCGTCACCACGGTGGGCTTGCAGGCTGGCTACCGCCTCAGTCCCACACTGGAGCTGTCGCTGACGGTGAACAACCTGTTCGACAAAAAATACTACACGCGCGTGTGGGCCGCCTATGGCTCCAACTTCTATGGCGAACCGCGCAACGCCATGCTGACCCTGCGCGGCCAGCTGTAAACGCCCGCGCTCCTGCGCATGCACGGCCGCCGCCAGCAATGGGGCGGCCGTGCGCGTTGACGGCATCGCTGCGGCTTCATTACCACATCGCTCTCTTGCATGTCTCGCAACCCCGCACTATAATAAGAATAGTTCTCATTCACATTTAGACTCCCACCCGAGTTTGCGCACAGTCGCCTGACTGATGCGCGGCTGGATGACACGCTGCGCCAGCCAGGCACCACCGCCAAGCAAGCCTCCCATACCAAAAACGCCAGCCGCTCGACGGCGGGCACACGAGAAGAAGGATGTTTCATGGCGCGAGCACGTTCGCTGGCCGGCATGGTTGCCGGCCCGTTTTCCCCACCAGTTTCCAATGTCGCCATGCGTCCGCTGGCCATCGCCGTGCATTCCGCATTGCTGACGGCAGCGCTGGGCGCCGGCGCGGCCCTGGCTGCGGAGGCACCCGCCAAGCCCGATGAAGCCACTCTGAGCGAGATCAAGGTAGTGGGCCAGCAAGACAAGGCAGCGACCGAGCACACGGGTTCCTACACCACCAAACAGATGGCCACGGCCACGCGCCTGGGCTTGTCGATCCGCGAAACGCCGCAATCGATTTCCGTGGTGACGCGCCAGCGCATGGACGACATGGGCTTGAACAGCCTGGCCGAGGTACTGGTGCAGTCGACGGGCGTGACGGTGCAGGAAAACGACAGCGAACGCACGAGCTTTTCGGCGCGCGGCTTTTCCATCGGCAATTACCAGATCGATGGCGTGGCCGTCAATTCAGGCAGCAATGCGCTGTTCGACACGGCCATCTATGACCGCATCGAGATCGTGCGCGGCGCCACGGGCCTGGTCAGCGGCAATGGCGACCCGTCGGCCACCATCAACATGATGCACAAGCGTCCCGGCAAGGAGTTTGCCGCCTCGGCCGGCCTGACCGTGGGTTCCTGGAGCAAGGTCCGGCTCGAAGGCGACATCAGGGCACCGCTGAATGCGGACGGCAGCATCCGCGGGCGCGTCGTGGTGGCAGGCCAGAACCGCCATTCCTACATGGACTTGTACAAGGAACGCAAGCTGGTGGGCGCCGTCATCGTCGAGGCGGATCTGACGCCTGCAACGTTGCTGACGGCCGGCATCGACTATCAAAAGAACACGCCGAAAGGCACGAGCTGGGGCACCACGCCCCTGTTCTTCTCGGACGGCACGCCGGCCAACATGCCGCGCTCGTTCAACATGGCGGCCAAGTGGAGCAGCTGGGAGCGCGCATTCGAAAACAAATACGTCTACCTCGAACACCGCTTTGCCAACGACTGGAAAATCAAGGCCGCCTACGGACGCCTGGACAGCTCTTCGAACGGCAAGCTGTTCTACGGCGGCAGCGGCTATCCGAAACGCGACGGCAGCGGCCTGGAAGTCTGGAGCGGCGCCTTCCCCTACGATGAAAAGCAGGACAACTTCGACCTGTCGGCCAACGGCACCTTCCCCCTGTTCGGCCGCCAGCACGACCTGGTGCTGGGCGTGAACGGCTGGAAGCGCAGCGGCACGACGAATGAAACCTTGCTGCCCGATCCGCTGCCATTCGCCACCACCATCCCCGACTTCCGCAACTGGACCGGCGACGTGCCCGAGCCGGCGCTCACGCGCACGGGCGCGCGCGACGTCGCCACCACCAAGCAGTCCGGCGCCTTCATCGCCACGCGCATCAATGTCACGGACAGTTTCAAGGTACTGGCCGGCGCGCGCGTCTCCAGGTGGGAAACATATAACGACCGCTACGATACTCAGGGCCGTTTTGTGAAACGCAGTTCCGCCTACAAGACGGACGATGTCGTCACGCCGTACGCGGGCGTGGTGCTCGACGTCAGCAAGAGTACCTCGCTGTACGCCAGCTACACGGACCTGTTCAAGCCGCAAAACCTGAAGGACAAGAACAACGCCTTCCTCGACCCGATCACGGGCAGCAATGTGGAAGCGGGCGTGAAGAGCGAATTCTTCGACGGCGCCGTGAATGCCTCGTTTGCCGTGTATGAAGCCAAACAGGACAACCTGGGCGAGGAAGACAAATCGGTGCCGCTGACCTTCGTGCTGCCGGACGGCAGCCGTCCCTATATCTCGACGGGCAAGGGCACGAAAAGCAAGGGTTACGAGGCGGAAGTGTCGGGCAGCCCCTTGAACGGCTGGCAGCTGTTCGCCGGCTATACGCACAGCAAATCGAAGACGGGCAAGGGCGTGGTGACCAACACCATCCAGCCGACCAACATGCTGCGCGTCTCGACCACCTACCGCCTGCCGGGCGAGCTGCAAAATCTCACCATCGGCGGCGGCTTGAACTGGCAGAACGAGATCTGGACGACGGCCACCCTGCCGAACAAAAGCAAGATCCGGGTCAGCCAGGGCAGCTACGTGCTGGCCAACCTGATGGCGCGCTATCAGATCAGCCCGAAACTGTCGGCCAGCCTGAATGTCAACAACCTGTTCGACAAGACGTATTTCCGCCGCGTGGGTTTCTATAACGGCGGCTATTACGGCGAACCGCGCAACGTGGCGCTGAACCTGCGCTACCAGTACTGATGCATCGCAGGCCGTTGTTCCCCGGAGCGCGGCCGCTTTGTCCATTTCACATAAGAAGATAAGGGATACACCATGCACATCACTTCCATCGCGCGCCTCGGCGCCCTCGCTGCCGCCCTGCTGGGCGCGGCCCTCGTTTCCGGCACGGCCAGCGCGCACCAGATCTGGCTGCAGCAGGACGGCAAGGCGGCCAGCGTGTACTTCGGCGAGTTCGGCGACAACCTGCGCGAGGCGTCGCCCGGCCTGCTGGACAAGTTCAGCATCAAGAACGTGACATGGGTGTCGGCCAAGGGCGCGCAGCCGCTGCAGGCGAGCAAGACGGCCGGCGCGTTCATCCTGAATGGCAGGGTGGGTGCCGGCGAAAGCATCATCGTCGAGGAAGACAACTACCCGTCCTGGGAAGAGAAAAAGGATGGCAAGAGCACGCGCACCGTGTGGGTTCCGGCCGCGCGCCTGATCGCCGACGGCAAGGCGCAAGCGCCCGCGCTGACCCTCGACCTGGTGCCGACCGGCAAAGCAGGCCAGTTCCAGGTCAGCTACCAGGGCAAGCCGCTGGCGCAAGCCAAGGTCAACGCCGTGGTGCAATCGGGCTGGGGCAAGGAAGCGTGGAGCGATGCACAAGGCCTGGTCAGCTTCCCGCTGCCATGGAAGGGCACCTATGTGCTGGAAGTGCAGCACACGGACAAGACGGCCGGCCAGCGCGGCACGCAAGCCTATGACAAGGCCATGTTCGTGACGACCCTGAGCCTGGTGCAGCCGCAAGGCGTGACGCCGCTGCCGGCCGGTCCGGCCCTGCCGCCGAGCAAGGATCACGACTGACCATGCAAGCGCCAGCCATCATTAAAATGCCGCGCCTGCGGCTCTCCGCCGACGCGGTGTACCGCCTCGGCGTGGCTTCGCGCAGCGTGGCGGCCATCGTTGGCGGCTACGTGCTGGCCGCGCTGGTCACCATGCTGCTGTCGGTAAGCCTGCCCATGGCCCGTTCCGAAGCCGTCATGACAGCCACCCTGCTGTCGTTTGCCATCTACACCTGCGCCGTGATGTGGGTCTTCGCCACGCGCAGCGCCCTGCGCGCCTGGCTGGGCCTCGCGATCCCCGCCGCCGTCATCGCCGCCATCCTGCAGTGGATGGACGCACTATCCTGGAGTTTCGCATGAAAGAAGGTTTCCGCCAGTCGATGGCATGGCTGCACACCTGGTCCGGCCTGCTCGTCTGCTGGATTTTGCTGCTGGTGTTTTGCGCCGGCACGGCCAGCTACTACCGCAATGAAATCACCCTGTGGATGCAGCCCGAATTGCACGGCGCCGCCGCCAGCCAGGTCAGCACCGAGGAAACAGCCAGCGTGGCGCAGAAGGCGATGGAAGAGCGGGCAGAAGGCGCCACGCGCTGGTTCATCAGCCTGCCCGGCGATCGCAGCCCGGCCACGCAACTGGGCTGGAGCAAGCCTTCGAAGCCCGGCGAAAAGAAACGCGGACGGCGCGGCAATTTTCATAGCGAAAAAGCCGACCCGGCCACGGGCGAAGTGCTGTCCAAGCCGCGCGAGACGCGGGGCGGCGAATTCCTCTACCGCCTGCATTTCGACCTGCATTACATGCCGGCCATCTGGGCCCGCTGGATCGTGGGTTTCTGCGCCATGTTCATGTTCGTCTCCATCATCAGCGGCATCGTCACGCACAAGCGCATCTTCAAGGACCTGTTTACCTTCCGGCCGAAAAAGGGCCAGCGCTCGTGGCTGGACGCGCATAACGTGACGGCCGTGCTGGCCCTGCCCTACCACATCATGATCACCTACACGGGCCTGGTCACGTTGATGTTCCTGTACATGCCTTCCGGCGTCACGGCCGCCTACAAGGGCGACCAGGATGCCTTCTTCGCCGAAGCCTTCCCGGGCCGCTCGGGCGACAGCAAGCCAGCCGGCGTGGCCGCGCCGTTGGCACGGTTGGCGCCCCTCGTGCGCCAGGCGGAACAGCATTGGGGCGGCGGCAAGGTCGAGCGCATTTCCGTCAACCACCCGGGCGACGCCAACGCCACCATTTCGCTGACGCGCGCCGGTGGACGCGACATGTCGTCGAAGCAGCCGTCGATGGAATTCGATGGCGTTTCCGGCAAGCTGTTGTCAAGCGATGGAGACGCGCAGCCCGGCGCTGCAGCCACGCAAGGCGTGATGGTTGGACTGCACGTCGCGCATTTCGGCGGGCCGCTGCTGCGCGCCCTGTTCTTCCTGTCCGGCCTGGCCGGCTGCGCCATGGTCGCCACGGGCGCTTTGCTGTGGGCTGTCAAGACGCGCCAGAAGCAGGCCAAGGCGCTGGCCGCCGGCAAGCGCGCCAGCTTCGGCCTGCGCCTGGTCGAAGCGCTCAACATCGGCGCCATCGCCGGCATCCCGATCGCCTTTGGCGCCTACTTCTGGGCCAACCGCCTGCTGTCCGTGACGATGGAAGACCGGCCGAAAGAGGAAATCGCCTGCTTCTTCGGCGCCTGGGCCCTGGCCGCCATCATCGCCCAGCTGCGCCCGTCGCGCGCCATGTGGCGCATGCAGCTGGCCGCCGGCGCCTTCCTGCTGGCATCGCTGCCTGTGCTGAACGTCTTCACGACCAGTTCGCACCTGGGCGTGACCCTGTTCCTGGGCCGCGGCCCCGTGGCGGTCGCCGCCTTCGACCTGGTGGTACTGGTGCTGGGCCTGGGCCTCGCGTATGCGGCGTTCAAATTGAAACCGCTGCCCGTGAAGGCGGCCAAGGCAGCAGCGGTGAAACCGGCGCAAACGATGGAGGCCGCGTGATGGAACTGTTAGCGAATTTCCTCGTCTTCGCATTGTGCTATGCGGGCCTGTCTTCGCTGTGCCTGGCGATGGACCGCCATTACGCCGACCTGCACGGACGCGGCGCCGAACCGCCCGCGCCACTGCGCCGCCGCTTGCAATGGGGCGGCTGGCTGGCGCTGGCGGCCGGCCTCGCCTGGGCCATGCACATCGCCGGCGGCGGCTACGGCCTCGTCTACTGGGTGGGCAGCCTGACGGGCTGCGGCTTGCTGCTGATCTGGCTGCTGCCCTACGCTCCGCACCAGGCCATGCGCCTGGCGCGCATCATCGGCGGCGCGGCCGTACTGGCCGCCGTCGCGCTGGCCTTGCTGTAGAGGACCTGGCTGTCCCGCCACGTGACGGCAAGTGCGTGGCGGGACAGCAACAGCGCATTGCATCGGCACGCTCACCGCGCTAAAATGAGAATAATTCTTATTTGCATTAAGGCCATCCCCACCATGCCAGGCAGTCCGTTCGCGCCCTCCCCCCTGCTGGCCACGCAGCTGGAAAGCCATTACCGCGCACACCACGGCTGGCTGGCGCACTGGCTGCAGCGGCGCCTGGGTAACGCTGCCGAGGCCGCCGACCTGATGCAGGATACTTTCGCGCGCCTGCTGGCCGGCGCGCCAATGCAGCCGCAAACGCCTGCCCTGCGCGCCCCCAAGGCTTACCTGGCGACCGTCGCCAAACATCTGCTGATCAATCACTTGCGGCGCCAGTCGCTGGAACGGGCGTGGCTGGCAGCGCTCGCCGCCCTGCCCGAACAGCATATGCCATCGACCGAGCAGCGCGTGGAAATCCTGCAGGCGCTGCAAGCGGTCGATGCCATGCTCGACGGCCTGAAACCGATGGTGCGCGCCGTCTTCATCATGGCGCAGATCGAAGGCCATGCCTACGCGGATATCGCCGCGCTGCTGGGCATCGGCGAGCGCTCCGTGAAACGCTACATGGCCGAGGCGCTGACGGAATGCGTGCTGCTGGCGCCGGATTTTCCGGCATGAGCGCCGCTGCTTCGCCATATCCTCCGCTGTCGCGCAAGGTGGCGCGCCAGGCCGTCGAATGGTATTTATTGGAGCAGTCGGGCCAGGCCACGCCGGACGACCTGGCCGCCAGCGCCGAATGGCGCGCACGCGACCCGGAACATGCGCGCGCCTGGAACAGGGTGCAGCAGGTGAGCCAGACGGCTGGCCTGCTGCCGCCGGATCTGGCCGTGCCTGTGCTGCGCCGGCCGCAGCGCCGCGTGGCCGTGCAGGTATTGCTGGCGCTGATGGCGGCGCCCGCCGCGTGGCTGCTGGTGCGCCACGAAATGCTGGCCGATTACCGCAGCGGCGTGGGAGAACGGCGTGTAGTGTCCCTGCCCGATGGCGGCACCCTGGTGCTCAACACGGACAGCGCAGTCGATGTCGCGTATGGCGCCGGCGAACGCCTGCTGACCCTGCGCCGCGGTGAAGTGCTGGTGCAGACGCGTCCCGATCATGCGGGCAGCCGCCCTTTCATCGTCGCCACCTGCCATGGCCGCATCCGCGCGCTGGGCACGCGCTTCACCGTGCGCGTCGACGACGACAGCAGCCGCGTGACGGTGCTCGAGCACGCGGTGGAAATCACGCCGCGCGCGCCCTCGGCCACCGTCCGCACGCTCATGGCGGGACAGCAAAGCCGCTTCGACGCCAGCCACGCCGGCCTGCCCACGCCGGCCCCGCTGCAAGCCGATGCGTGGACGCACGGCATGCTGGCGGCGCAGGACATGCGCCTCGATACCTTCGCCTTGGAGCTGTCACGCTACCGCCCCGGCCTGCTGCGCGTGGAGCCGCAGGTGGCTGCCCTGCGCCTGTCGGGCGCCTTCCAGCTCGACGACACGGACGCCGTGCTGGACAGCCTGGCGCGCATGCTGCCCGTCGACGTGCTGTACCGCACCCCGTACTGGGTCACCATCGCGGCCCGCAAAAAATAGTTGACAAGAATTGGCCCCTTTTTTCGGCATGGCCTGTCCTGTGAGTATTACAACGACACTCACCGGAAAGGCAAGACCATGCACCCACCCCGTTTGACTCCCCTCGCGCGCGCCATCGGCAGCGCCGTGTTCCTGCTGTCGCTGGCGCAGGCGCCGGCCATGGCAGCCGATGCCGCCACGCCAGCCGCCGCGCAAACGGTTTTCCACGTGCCGGCCGGCGAACTATCCACCGCCATCGCCAGCTTTGCCATCGAGGCGAAGGTGAGCGTGGGCGCGGCGGCCGAACTGCTGCAAGGCGTGCGCACGCAGGGCCTGAGCGGCAGCTACACGGTGCCGCAGGCACTGGCCCGCCTGCTGGCTGGCACGGGCCTCGACGCGCTGCCCAGCGGGGAACGCAGCTACGTGCTGCGCAAGGCAGGCACGGCATCGCCCGCCGCGCCGATTGCCGCGACCTTGGGCGAAGTAGCCGTCAGCTCCAGCGCCCTGCGCGACGGCACCACGGAAGGCAAGCGCGGCTACGCGGGCCTGACCAGCGCCACGCGCCTGAACCTGTCGCTGCGCGAAACGCCGCAAGCCGTCAGCGTCATCACGCGCCAGCAGATCGAGGACCAGGGCTTGCGCACCTTGCAGGACGTTCTGGTGCAGGCGCCCGGCATCACGGTCGACCATTCGTCGAGCACGCGCGAATACGACCAGGTATTTTCACGCGGCTTCGAAGTGACGTCGTACATGTTCGACGGCATCCCGACCAGCAAGAACCTGGAAGCGCGCACCTACGACATGGCCATCTACGACCGCGTCGAAATCATCCGCGGCGCGACGGGCCTGATCAGCGGCACGGGCAGCCCGTCGGCCGCCATCAACCTCGTGCGCAAGCGCCCGGGCCGCGCGTTTGCCGCCGCGGCCGGCGCGCAGCTGGGCTCATGGGACCGCTACCGCATCGAAGGCGATGTCTCGACGCCGTTGACGACGGACGGCAAGGTGCGCGCGCGCATCGTCGCCGCGCATGAAGACCAGCGCTCGTTCATCGACCGCTACCAGCAGAAAAAGGACGTGCTGTACGCCATCGTCGAAGCGGACCTGACGCCGTCGACGGTGCTCAGCGCCGGCGTCAACTACCAGCAGGAAAAGCTCAAGGGCGCGGGGCGCGAATTCCCCATGTTCTATGCCGACGGCTCGCAAACCCATTTTTCCCGCTCGATGAACGGCACGGCCGCGTGGAGCACGTATGACCGCGAACAGAGCATGCTGTTCGCCACGCTCGACCATTATTTCGACAATGACTGGATCGCCAAGGTGGCCGTCAGCCGCAGCAGCAACCAGTACGATGCCTTGCAGGGTTTTTCCGGCAATGGCTACCCGGACCGCGTGACGGGCGGCGGCATGAAGCTGTGGCTGGCCAACTGGCACAGCAAGCCGCAACAGACCTCGCTCGACGCCTACGTCAGCGGCCCGTTCCAGGCCTTCGGCCGCAAGCATGAACTGGTGCTGGGCGTGAGCGCCTCGGAACTCAAGACGAATAGCCCCATCTATCCGGGCTGGCGCCTGACTGGCTACGACTACACGGTGCCGGATATCCACGCCTGGAATGGCGCCATGCCGGTGCCCGACTACAGCGGCACGCGCCTGGGCAGCTCGTACGACAAGGAGCGCGAAAGCGGCCTGTATTCGACCCTGCGCCTGCGCCCGACGGACGCGCTGTCGGTGATTTTGGGTGCGCGCCTGTCGTACTGGAAGCGCGACATCCGCAGCGATTACGATGCCGACACGGACTTGTACGACGCGATGCGCGAAAACGGCAAGATCACGCCGTATGCGGGCCTCGTCTACGACCTGGGCCGGCACTGGTCGGCCTATGCCAGCTACACCAGCATCTTCACGCCGCAAAGCCAGCGCGACGTCAACAGCCGCTTCCTGGCGCCGCTGGAAGGCAAGAACTACGAAGTGGGCGCCAAGGGCGAATTCTTCGACGGCAAGCTCACCACCAGCGCCGCCCTCTTCCAGCTGAAGCAGGAAAACCTGGCCGAAGCCGATCCGGGCAATGTCTGGATCATCGGCACGGGCGGCGGTTCTTACGCCTACCACACGGTCAAGGGCGCCACCACGCGCGGGTTCGAGGCGGAAGTCTCGGGCCAGCTGCGTCCCGACTGGCAACTGACGGCCAGCTATGCCTATAGCCGCATCCGCAATGCCGCTGGCGCACGCATCCAGACCAACCAGCCGCAGAACATGGCCAAGCTGTGGACCACCTGGCGCCTGGCGCAAGGCGTGCCTGGCCTGGTGCTGGGCGGCGGCGTGAACTGGCAAAGCGATATCTACATGGATGAACGCGGGCCGAACGGCGAACGCTTCACGCAGAAAGCCTATGCGGTGGCGGGACTGATGGCGCAGTACCAGCTCGGCAAGCAACTGGTGGCGACCCTGAACGTCAACAATGTCTTCGACAAGCGCTACTACTCGACGGGCATGGGCGGCTATTACGGCGATCCGCGCAACGCCATGCTGTCGCTGCGCTATCAGTTCTGAATGGCTTCGCCACTTTTGAGCAGCGCCTCGATACCCTCGGGCGCCATGGCGCGGCCCAGGTAGTAGCCAAACGCCTCGTCGCAGCCCATCTCGGCCAGCAGTTCCAGCTGCTCGCCGCTTTCCACCCCGCCGGCGATGGTGCGCAGTCCGAGCGTGCGTGCCATCGCCACGATGGCGCGCACCATGGCGCCGTCGCCGCCCGGCTTTCCCACGTCGTCGACAAAACACTTTTCGATCTTCACGGCATCCGTGGGAAAGCGTTTCAGGTAGTTCAGCGAAGCGTCGCCCGTGCCAAAATCGCTGATGGCAATCGCCATGCCCAGCTGGCGGAACTGGCTCAGTATCAGTTCGCAGTTCTGGTTGCGGGCGATCAGAATGCCGGCGGCGATTTCCAGTTCGATGCAATGCCCCGGCACGCCGGCCGCTTCCAGCGCAGCGGCGAAATTGCGTGCGATATCGCGCTGGTAGAACTGGCGCGCCGACAGGCTGACGGACACCGTCAGCATCTGCCCTTGCGCGATCCAGCTGCGCGCCTGCTCCACCGCCGTGGCCATCACCCACGCCCCCACCGGCAGGATCAAGGCGCTTTCCTCCAGTACCGGTAAAAAGTCGAGCGGCATCATCAGGCCCAGTTCCGGGTGCTTCCAGCGCAGCAGCGCCTTCACGCCCGTGATCCTGCGCATCGTCAAGTCCATGCGCGGCTGGTAGTACAGCGCGAATTCATCGCGTTCGAGCGCGTGGCGCAGGGCCGTCTCGAGGATGGTGCGCGAATACGACTGCGTCTGCATGCGCGGCGCGTAGCGCAGGCAGGTACCGGGCGCGCGGCGCTTGGCCGCATACATGGCCAGGTCGGCCTTTTCGATCAGCGCATTGACGTCGTCGTCGTCGTCCGGGTACAGGGCCACACCCACGCTGGCCGCCACCGACAGGCTGTATTCACCGATGACGAAGGGGGCGGCGATGGCGCCGACGATTTTTTCGGCCACCCGCTCGGCATCGTGCGCCGTGCGCAGTTCCGTCAGCAGGATGATGAATTCGTCGCCGCCCTGGCGCGCCACCGTGTCGACCTTGCGCACGCACTGCTGCACCCGGCGCGCGAACTCCGTCAGCACCTGGTCGCCCACGTCGTGCCCCAGGCTGTCGTTGATGGACTTGAAGCGGTCGATGTCGACGAACAGCACGGCCAGCAACGCCTGGTGGCGGCGCGCGTAGGCGATGCCGTGCTCGAAGCGGATCTGGAAATGCAGCCGGTTCGGCAAGCCCGTCAAGCCGTCGTGGTGGGCGATGAATTCCAGCTGCTGCTCGGCGCGCCGGCGCGCCGACACATCGTGCAACAGCAGTACGGCGCCGCCCTGCGCCAGCGGCGCGCAGCTGTACTGCACGTCGATGCGCTTGCCGTCGAGATGGCGCAGCAGCACGGCGCCGCGCGCCACTTCCAGCACTTCCTGCTGCGCCACGCAGTCGCGCACCTGCCGCGCCGCATCGATGGGCGTGCCGTCATGGAACAGGGGCAGCAGCTGCGTCACGGGCTGGCCCAGGCCACCGTCGCCCAGCAGTCCGCCCATGGCGCTGGCGCGGGGATTCAGGTACTGCACCACGCCATCGTGGTCGGTGCCGATGACGGCCGCCGGCAGCGCCTGCAACAGGGCCAGCGCATCGGCCATGCGCTGGCCCTGCGCCGCCTGCAGCACCACGCCCGTCGCATGGCGCAGGCGCCACGTGCGCGCCGCCTGCCACTGGCAGGCCAGCAGCAAGCTCAGCACCACGGCCAGGACCAGGCACAGCGCCAGCAGCAGCGCCGTCATGCGTCACCCGGCAGGCAAGATTTGGAAGACATGCTTTTCCTTTGCAACGCGCGCCATGCGGCCGGGCGCAGAACCATGCGGAAAGGAAATAGTATAAGAATTTGGGCGCGATATTTGCCTGATCGGGGGCCGCTTGACTGGCATCAAGCGGCACGGGGCAGCTCTTCGTCAGGCCAGCGACAGCCTCCGGGCCAGCGCGGCACCCGCCGGTGCGGCCGCGCCGGGCTCCGCATGCAGCTTGAAGATGCTGACGGCGTCGGCCAGGCTGGCCGCCTGCTGCTGCAGCGCGTCCGCAGCGGCGGCGGCCTGCTCCACCAGGGCCGCATTCTGCTGCGTCACGCCATCCATCTGGCTGATGGCGATGCTGATCTGCTCGATGCCGTCGCGCTGCTCCACGCTGGCCACGGCGATCTCGCCAATGATGGCGTTGACGCGCTGCACGCTGCTCACCACGTCATCCATCGTGCGCCCCGCCTGGCCGGCCAGCACACTGCCCTCTTCCGCCGTGCGCACGGATTCGCCGATCAGCTGCTTGATTTCCATGGCCGCCGCTGCCGAACGTTGCGCCAGGTTGCGCACCTCGGTGGCAACGACGGCAAAGCCGCGTCCCTGCTCGCCGGCCCGCGCCGCTTCCACGGCCGCATTCAGGGCCAGGATATTCGTCTGGAAAGCGATACCGTCGATGACGGCGATGATATCGACGATACGCTTCGACGAGGCATTGATATGGCTCATGGTCTGCACCACCTGCGCCACGGCCTCGCCGCCGCGCTGCGCCACGTCGGAGGCGCCGCCGGCCAGCTGGCGCGCCTGGTCCGCGTTGTCGTTATTCTACCGCACGGTGGACGTCAGCTCGATCATCGAGGCAGCCGTTTCTTCCAGCGAACTGGCCTGTTCTTCCGTGCGCGACGACAGGTCCATATTGCCGCTGGCGATTTCGCCGGACGCCGTGGCGATGGCGTCCGTGCCGGCGCGCACCCGTCCCACGATGGCGGCCAGGTTGCCGCTCATGGCTTTCAAGGCGCGCAACAGGTCGCCGATTTCATCGCGGCTGCCGTCGGCCACCACGGCGCGCAGGTCGCCCGCCGCCACTTGCTGGGCGATGCCGACGGCCGCACCCAGCGGCACGGTGATGCTGCGGATCAGCCACCACACGGTCACGCTGCCGACGACCAGGGTCACCAGCACGGTGGCCAGCATGGCGATGCTGGCGCTGCGGTGCGCGGCCGCATCCTGCTCCTTCATCTGCGCCATCAGGGTGTGCGACTGCTTGCCGATGGTCGCGACGATGGCATCGATCTGGCGCGTCGGTTCGCGGTCCATGCCTTTCACCAGCGCATCGACGGCCTGGGCGCTGTCGGCGCGCGCGCCGTCATACTTTTGCAGCGCCGCCAGGTAGCTGACGCCCAGCGCGTCGTGCGCCTGCAGCGCCTGCTCCACGGGTGCCGTGTCGAGTTTTAATGCGCCCATCATCGCCTGCAGGCTTTTCAATTCCTTGCGCGTCTGCGCACCGCTGGCGACAAACGCTTCGCGGTAGCGCTGGAAGGAGGCAGCATCGCCGCCGCGCAACAGGATGTTTTTCCATTCCTGCACCTGGATCTTGAATTCCACCTGCGCGCTGCGCGCCGCGTCGACCGCTTCCGTCAAGGCGACGGAACGCTGCATGGCGTCCGCGCTGCGCGCACTGGCCGCGTCGAGCGCGCTCCAGCCACGCGCGCCAACGAACACCAGCGCAAGGAAGAAAAAGGCGCCCAACAGACCCAGGCGGACGGAGATTTTCAGATTCGCGAGTTGCATGTGTTTCTCCCGGCAGCAAGAACAGGATGGCAACAAAGACGCCACCAAAACTATCCAATTCTCACCAAATAGGGAAATCATGGGGCGCGCCCCGTGAAAAACCAAGCAGCGCTTTCGTTAGAGAAACACTTTCAACATAGAAACAACAAATTACATGGAAAAGTTGACTGCCTGGCCATATTGGCGCGCCCACAGCATGGTCAGGCCGGCAATCTTGCTGGCAGCGTCAGCGCGCCACCACAGCCGCTCCCGCGAACTCCTCGCGCAGCAGCGGATACAAACGCCGGTAGCGCGCCAGGCGGTCGTCCAGCACGGCGCACGCCTGCGGCGCCACCGTTTCCTGCACGGGCGGGCGCGTGCACACCTGCGCGGGCGGCAAGCCCGTCACCGCCATCTGCGCCAGGCGCGCCGCGCCCATGGTGCCGCCGGCCACGCCGTGGTCGTGGCGCAGCACGCGCAAGCCCGAGGCATTCGCGCACAGCTGCGCCCAGAAGCGGCTGCGCGAGCCGCCGCCGACGAACGACGCTTCTTCCAGATGCGTGCCGGCGCTGCGCAAGGCCGCATTGCCGTCGGCCATGGCAAAGGCCACGCCTTCCATCACGCTGTAGGCCAGTTCGGCGCGCCCGTGTTCCGTCGACAAGCCGAAAAATACGCCGCGCGCGGAGGCATCGTTATGCGGCGTGCGTTCGCCGCTCAGATAGGGCAGGAAGACCGGCGCCGTGCGCGCCTCGACATTTTCCGCCAGGCTGACCAGTTCGCCGATGTCGCTCGACTGCGTCAGCCGCGCCACCCAGCTGAGGCTGGACGCGGCGCTGAGGATCACGCTCATCTGGTGCCAGCGCTCGGGCAGGCAATGGCAGAACGCATGCACGCCCTGGCCCGGATTCGGCGCAAAACCATCGCTGCCCGCGAACAGCACGCCCGAGGTACCCAGCGACAGCAGGCCGGCGCCCGGCTCCACCACGCCCAGGCCCACGGCGGCGGCCGCGTTGTCGCCCGCGCCGCCGGCCAGCAGCACCGGATGCGCGATGCCCCACTCCTGGCACAGGGACGGGCGCACCTGCGCCGCAGCGTCGCTGCCTTCGACCAGGCGCGGCATATGCTCGCGCGTCAAGCCAGTAGCGGCCAGCATGCGCTCGGACCAGTCGCGCCTGGCCACGTCCAGCCACAGGGTGCCGGAAGCGTCGGACATGTCGGACACATACTCGCCTGTCAGGCGCAGCGCCACGTAATCCTTCGGCAGCAAGACCTTGGCCGTGGCGCGGAACAGCGAGGGTTCGTACTTTTGCAGCCACAGCAGCTTGGGCGCCGTGAAGCCGGGCATCGCCTGGTTGCCCGTGATGGCGCGCGACTCGGGCACCAGCGCCTCGAGTTCCACGCATTCGGCAAACGCCCGCGTGTCATTCCACAGGATGGCCGCGCGCAGCACATGCTGCTGCTTGTCGAGCAGGGTCGCGCCATGCATCTGGCCCGACAGGGCAATGCCGCGCAGGCCGGAAAACGCCACCGGCTGCGCGGCGCGGATGGCCGCGATGACGTCCAGGGTGGCGTGCCACCAGTCCTCGGGATTCTGTTCCGACCAGCCGGGATGGGGGCTGGAGACGCGCAGGGTCACGCCGGCGCTGGCAAGGATGGCCTGGGTGTCATCGGTGAGGATGGCCTTGACTTCGGAAGTGCCGATATCGATACCGAGATAAGTCATTTGATTCCAAAAGAAAGTTAAGAATGGCCGTCGCCTGACGGCTCGGGCATGTTCATCAGCAGGCAGGAGCGGAATTTCGACGGCGACATCTGCTTGTGTGCCAAAAACTGGCGGTTGAAATTGGAGAGGTTGTTGAAGCCCGTGCGATAGCAGATATCGGTGACCTTCATGTCCGTGTTCATCAGCAGCTCGCAGGCCAGCGCGATGCGCTCCTGGTTGACGTATTGAATGAACGAGGTGCCCGTATGCTTGCGGAAGAAACGCGTGAATTTGAGCGTATTCATCTCCGCCACGTCGGCCACGTCCTGCTCGCAAAAATCGAGCGTGATGTTCTGCTTGATATAGGCCAGCACCAGGTTGATGGTCGACGACATGTAGCGGCCAGCCTGCGCCAGGTAGGTGACGCTGGCCAGCGGACGCCGCTCGCGGCAGTCGCACAGCTCGCCGAACAGGCGCGTAAACAGTTCGACCCGGCGCAAGCCCTGCGCCGTCGTCAATTCCTTCATCAGCGGCACCAGGCGCAGGCCCAGCGCATCGGGAAATTGCAAGCCCCTCCCCGCCTCGGCCAGCAGGGCTTTCAGGGGCGCCATCTCCGGGAACAGCAGCGCGCAACGTTCGATGAAGTCGCTGGAAAACTGCAGCACCAGGTCGCGCTCGGGCAGGACCACGCCTTCCGGCAGTTCGCTGACCCAGTTATGCGGCAGGTTCGGCCCTGTCAAGATCAGATTGCCTGCCCCGTAACTGCCGATATGGTCGCCGATAAAAAATTTGCCATTCGATGTGATGATGAAGTGCAGCTCGTACTCGGGATGAAAATGCCATTTCGCCACGGTGTGCGGAAAACCGTGCGCCCACGCGCGAAACGATTCATGGATCGGTTTATGGATCAGTTCCAGGTCAGGCGTCACGGCAGTTCCCTTGCACGGTCTTGGTCACCCTATTCTAACCACTTACTGACCACCGGGCGCCACGGCCAGCCCGCTGTCGGCGTCGAACAGATGCATGTGCTCTTCGTCGAAGGCCAGCGCCAGGGTCTGCCCTACCTGCGCCGCGCTGTTGGCCGCATTCGCCGGCAGCAGGGCCGACAAGGTCAAGGCGCCGCACTGAAAGCTGATCAGCGCTTCGGCACCCAGCAGCTCGACCAGGTCGATGGCGCACGCCAGGCCATGGCTGCCGGCGTGTTCCTGCGGCAGCGCCGCGCGCAAGTGGTTCGGCCGCAGGCCGAAGACCACGCGCATGCCGGCCGGCAGCGGGGCGAAGCGGGGCGAAATCAGCGGCCAGCGGTAGCCGGCGCATACCAGCACCGTTTGCCCGTTCTCTTTTTCGATGACGCCGTCGATGAAATTCATGGCTGGCGTGCCGATGAAACCGGCCGCAAACAGGGTGCGCGGGTGGTTGTACAGCTCCGCCGGCGTGCCGATCTGCTCGATATGCCCGCCCCTCATCAGCACCACCCTGTCGGCCAGGGTCATCGCTTCGAGCTGGTCGTGCGTGACGTACAGGGTGGTGGTGCGCAAACGGCGGTGCAAGCGCTTGATATCGGCGCGCAGCTGCGCGCGCAGCTTGGCGTCCAGGTTCGACAGCGGCTCATCGAACAGGAATACTTGCGGCGTCTTGATCATGGCGCGCGCAATCGCCGTGCGCTGCTGCTGGCCGCCCGACATGGCGCGCGGCTTGCGCTCGAGCAGGCTGTCCAGGCTGAGGATGGCCGCCACCTCGCGCACGCGGCGCTCGATCTCGTCGTTCGGCACCTTCAGGCGGCGCAGGCCGAAGGCGATATTGTCGTACACCGTCATGTGCGGATACAGCGCGTAATTCTGGAACACCATCGCCACGTTGCGCGCGCGGGGCGGCAAGTCGTTGACGACGGCGCCGCCGATCAGCAGCTCGCCGCCGCTGATGTCTTCCAGGCCCGCGATCATGCGCAGCAAGGTCGACTTGCCGCAGCCCGATGGCCCCAGCAGGACGATGAATTCGCCGTCATCGATTTCCAGGTCGAACGGCTGCAGCACGGCCGTCTTCTCGTCATACGTCTTGTGCAGCTGCCTGCAGGCGATATTTGCCATGGTTAGTCTCCTGCCAGTTCAATCTGGATCTTGACGTCGCGCGGATGGCCCTTGGCCGCTTCCTCGAACGCCTGCACGCCGTCGGCAAAGCCGAAGGTACGCGAAATGAAGGGCTTCACGTCGATCTTGCCGGAGGCCAGCAAGGCGATGGCGCGCGGGAAGATGTTCGCGTAGCGGAACACGGATTCGATGCGCACTTCCTTGGCCTGAATGGCGACGATATCCAAAGGCACCTTATCCGGCGGCATGCCGACCAGCACCAGGCAGCCGTTCGGGCAGAGCAGATCGATGATGTTGTCGTAGGCGCGCATGCTGCCGCTGGCTTCAAAAACGATGTCGGCGCCCCAGCCGTCCGTCAGCTCGCGCACCGTATCTGCCAGGCTGGCCTGGCGCACGTCGACCGTGGTGACGGCGGGATTGCCGGCGAACAGGGCCAGTTTTTCCGGCACCAGGTCGGCCAGGATCACGCGCGAGCAGCCGCCCGCCAGCGCGGCCAGGGTGTTCATGGCGCCAATGGTGCCGGCGCCGATCACCACGGCCACGTCGCCCGGCTTGATGGCCGCCTTCCTGGCCGCCTGCAGGCCGATGGCCAGCGGTTCGACGATGGCGCCTTCGCCGAAGCTGACGTTGTCGGGCAGCTTGAAGGTGAACGAGGCCGGATGCACGACATATGGCGTGAGACAACCATGGATGGGCGGCGTGGCCCAAAAGCGCACGGCCGGATCGAGGTTGTACAGGCCGCGCATGGTGGCCGGCGAATCGAACTGCGGCACGCCCGGCTCCATGCAGACCCGGTCCCCTGCCTTCAGGTGCGTGACTTCCGCGCCCACTGCGGCCACCACGCCGGATGCCTCGTGGCCGAGCACCATCGGCGCTTCGACGGCGAAGGGGCCGATCTTGCCGTGCTTGAAGTAATGTACGTCGCTGCCGCAGATGCCCACGGTATGAATCTTGATTTTCACATCGCGCGGGCCGACGGCGAGCGGCACGTCGATATCGCGCAGGGTGATGGAATGCGCCTGTTCCAGTACGAGTGCTTGCATGATAGCCTTCCTTATTTATGTTTGAGCATGGAGTTGAGCAGCCGTCCCAGGATGCCGACGAACAGCAGCGGCGGCAGCGCCAGCAGCACGGTGGAAGCGTTCACCACGCCCCACGGCACTTCCTGGCCCATCGACGTGAAGGCCGACGCCACCACGGGCAGGGTCATGCTTTTCGAGGAGGTGAGCGCCAGCGCGATCATCAGTTCGTTCCACACCAGCACGAAGCTGAAGACGATGCCGCCCATCAGGGTTTTAGAGGCCACCGGCAGGGCCACGTGCCAGAACACCTGGTAAGGGCCGTAGCCGTCCAGCGCCGCCGCTTCCTCGATCTCTTTCGGGATGCGGGCAAACGCGGGAATCGACAGCCAGATGATGGTCGACAGGGTCACCAGCAGATATGTCACCACCATCGACAGGCGCGAGTCGTACAGGCCCAGGTCGATCCAGATCGAGATCAAGGGAATGGCGACGGCGACGGGTGGCAAAAAGCGCAGGGAGAGCAGGAAGAACTGGATATCCTTCTTGGCCGGGATCGGATAGCGGGCGATCGCATACGCGGCCGGCACGCCCAGCACGGCGCCCAGCAACACGGCCACGCCGACGATGGCCACGCTGTTGCCCAGTCCCGTCAGCACTTCGGGGCTGGCCAGCACCTGTTTGTAGTTGGCCAGGGTCGGGCTGAAGAAAAAGCGCGGCACGGGCGTGACGATATCCATCAGCTCCTTGAAGGAATTGAGCACGGCCCACAGGATGGGAAACAGCGCCACCAGCACGATGGCGGTGGTAATGGCGGTGGTGGCGGCATGGCCCATGCCGCGCCGAACAGTCAGTTTTCCCATTTGGCAACCCGCTTCCAGAGTAAAGTGAAGATGACAGTCGTGGCCAGCATCATCAGCACGGCCATGCTGGACGCATACGACACCTTGCCCATCAGGCCGATGCCTTGCGCATACGCGTACATGTCCAGGGTTTCGGTGGAGATGCCGGGGCCGCCCTTGGTCATCACGTAGATCAGGTCGAACGAACGCAGCGACTCGACCATCTTGATGAACACGAGGCTCATGATGGGTACCTTCAGCATCGGCAGCGCAATATACGCATACACCTGGAGCGTGCTGGCGTAATCGAGGCGCGCCGCTTCCAGCGGTTCGGCGGGCAGGGTTTCCAGCAGCTTCAGGATGACGGCGCCGAAGAACAGGCCCCACTGCCAGATGTCGACCAGCGCCACCGCATACAGGGCCGTGGCGGGATCGGACAGCAAGGCCGTGCCGCCCAGGCCCACGCACTCGAGCAGCCAGTTGAGGATGCCCATCAGCGGCGAATACATGAACTTCCAGATGAAGGCGGCCGAGACGCGCGGCAGCAGCACGGGCACGATCAGCAGCAGCGCGATGACGTCACGCGTGCGTCCCCTGACTCTCTCGAACAGGAACACGGCCAGCAGCACGCCGACGATCAGCGAGCCGGCCACGGTGACCACTTCCCAGATGGCCGATACCTGCACGGCATTGACGAAGCGGCGGTCGCCCAACAGGCGGATGAAATTGGCAAAGCCGACGTAATCGCTGTCGCTGTAGCGCAGTACGCGGTTTTGCAGGGCCAGGTTGATGGCGGCGATGCTGGGCACCAGGCCCAGTATCAGCAGGACCAGCAGCGGCAGCGTCAGAAACACGGCCGGCAGCCAGGTATGGCGTTTTTTACGGATAGTGTGTGGCATAGGAGAGACTCTCGCAACGGACTGTCAGGCACAGGGAAGCTGGCCGCCGCCTTCGCGGGCGGCGGCTGAACGGCATGCGGCTTACTTCCTTTTGCTAGCCCGTTGCATCACTTCCGTCGCGTACTCATTGGCCTCATCGAGCGCGCTTTGCACGTCGCCGCGCGTGCCCGTAAATACCTCTTCCAGCACCACGCCCAGGTTGTCGCCGATGTCCGGCCACTCGGGGCTAGGCCAGATGGTGACGCGCGAGACGGGCGTGGTGTCCGTCAGGCCCGCCTGGATCTGCGGCTTGACGTGCTTGCGGAAGTAGTCGCTGGCGATGGTGCTGCTGCGGTTGTAGTCGCTGAAGACGTTGTCCTTCAGGCGCGCCTGCTCCTGTTCCTTGCCCGTGGCGAAAGCGATAAACTTGCCGGCCGCCTGGCGCGTGCATTCATCCTTCGCGCCCGTGGCGGAGATGGCCAGGCCGTGGCCATAGGCGGCAGATGCCAGCGGCGCGGGTGGCCGCACATAACCGACCTTGTCGACCACCGAGGATTTTTTCGGGTCTTCCATCCAGTCGGCAAACGGCGTCGACTCGATCATGAAGGCCACCTTGCCCGACCTGAACGCTTCGAGCGCATTGCTCCAGTCGTAGGTGGCGCTGCCCGGCGGCGAATACTTGAACAAGTCGCGGTACAAGGTGGTGGCTTTCACGGCCTGCGGCGAATTGAAGGTCGGCACGCCATCCTTTTCCCACTTGCCGCCGGCGGCCAGCATGAACGGCGACCAGCGCCACACATTCATGCCAGAACCGCGCTGGCCCCGCGCCGCCCAGCCATATACGTTGGGCGGGCTGTTGAGTTTTTTCACGGCGGCGACCAGTTCGTCGAGCGTCTTCGGCACGGCGATGCCGGCCTTTTCCAGCAGGTCGCGGCGGTAGAACAGGAAGTCGCTGCCGCCGATCAGGGGCGCGAAATACGCCACGCCCTTGTACGAGGCGACGGCGCGGCGGCCCGGCAGGAAGTCGTCGTAGTCAGCTTCCTTGGGCAGGTATTTGAGCAGGGGGACGACCCAGCCTGCCGTGGCAAATTCGGCCACGTTGGCTTCATCGATGTAATAGATCTGGTAGGAACCGGCCTTGGTGGAAGCATCGAGCCTGGCCTTGGAGCGGCGGTCGTTTTCGCCGAAATAGCTGATTTGTACCTTGGTGCCGCTTTTCTTTTCATACTCGGCGAGGGTCTTTTCCATCACGGTCAGGCCCAGGCTTTTTTGCGCCAGCACCTTGAGCACAGGCACCGAGCAGCTTTGCGCCGAGGCGTCTGCGAACCCGGCGGACATGAGGGCGCCCCATGCAACAGCAGTCATGATTTTCATAACACGTCTCCATTTTTATAGTCCGGCGGTTTTCCACCGGTATGCCAACTATAAAAACAAAGACCGCGCGCCACCACTACAAAAGGCGCCGGTTTCTAAATACTTTTTTTCACTTCCCTGATACGCATTTTCCGCCTCAGTCCAGACGAAAATCCTTGCGGTAGACATTCGTCTCCTTGCCATCCGGCGGCAGGCGCGAGAAACGCTCGAAACGCAGGCCCAGCTTGTTGAGCAGGTTGATCGACGCCTGGTTCTGCTGCGAAGTGATGCCGTACAGGGTGCGCAGGCGCAGCACGTGCTGCGCATGCTGCACGATGGCGGCCGCCGCTTCCCAGGCATAGCCCTGGCCCCAATAGGCAGGGCGCACGGCATAGCCGATATCGGGGCCGGGCAGGCTGTCGCGGCGCACCAGGCCGGCCATGCCGACAGGCGCGCCGTCGCTGCGGCGCTCGACGATGTACAGCGAATAGCCATGCTCGCGGAACTGCGCCATGGGTCCCGTTTCAAGCGCGGCGCGGGCCGCTTCCAGGGTGTGGATGTTGCGCTGCCCGATGTTGGCGATCCACGACGGGTCGTTGACCAGCTCCATATAGAAGGCCGCATCGTCCAGGGTAGCGGTGCGCAGGCGCAAGCGGGGCGTCTCGATGACGGTGATCGGCTCTGTCATGGCGCCGCTCATGCCGGCCACTGCATCGGGTCGGTCAGCAGCTGGTACATCACGTAGGCATCGACATAGCCCAGCTGCGCGTGGTGGTAGGCCAGCGGCAGGGTGGCGACGACCGTGAAGCCCAGTTTTTTCCACAGGGTGACGGCGGCCAGGTTGGTGCTGACGACGAAGTTGAACTGCATCGCCAGGTAGCCCGCGCGGCGTGCTTCTTCCATGCAGTGCACGCCCAGCAGGCGGCCCACGCCCACGCCCTGCGCGGCGGGATCGACCATGAACGAGGCATTGGCCACGTGCGATCCATGGCCCGGCTGGTTCGCCACCAGCTTGTACATGCCCAGCAGGCGCTCGCTGCCCATCACGGCGACAAAGCTTTGCACGCCGGGGCCGAACCAGTAGGCATGGCACTCTTCGCGCGTGGTATCGGCGGGGAAGGTATAGGTGTCGCCGCCGGCAACCAGGGTCTGGAAGATCGGCCACATGGCGTCGAAGTCGGCTTCGTTGGCCGGGCGGATATCAATTTCTTTCAAAGCGGTACTCCCGATAACAAGTGATGGCTGATTGTATCAGCGCCCCAGGCGAAAATTGACCGTTTCGGGCCGCCCCGGCAGGTGCAGGCGCGATTGTGCGCGGGGCGCCTCGCTGACGACTTTCCCCCGCCGCAGCACCAGGCGCCGCGCCGCGCGCAGGCGCAGCGCTTCCACCGTGGAGCTGCAATCGAGGATCAGCAAGTCCGCATGGCAGCCGGGCGCGATGCCGTAGCCATCGAGGCCCAGGATGCGCGCCGGCGTCTCCGTCACGGCCAGGAAGCAGTCGTGCATGGCTTGCTGGCCCGTCATCTGCGCCACGTGCAAACCCATGTGCGCCACTTCCAGCATGTCGCCCGACCCCAGGCTGTACCACGGGTCCATCACGCAGTCGTGGCCGAAGGCGACGGGAATGCCGGCGGCCAGCATCTCGGGCACGCGCGTCATGCCGCGCCGTTTCGGATACGTGTCGTGGCGCGCCTGCAAAGTGATGTTGATGAGGGGGTTGGCAATGGCCGCCACGCCCGCCTCGCGGATCAGGGGCAGCAGTTTGCTGACATAATAATTGTCCATCGAATGCATGGATGTCAGGTGCGACCCCGTCACCCTGCCCTGCATGCCAAGGCGCTGGCTGTGAAAGGCCAGGGTTTCGATGTGGCGCGACAGCGGGTCGTCCGACTCGTCGCAGTGCATGTCGACCATCAGGCCACGTTCACAGGCAAATTCGCACAGCAGGCGCACGGATTCCGCGCCGTCGGCCATGGTGCGCTCGAAATGCGGGATGCCGCCCACCACGTCGACGCCCATGGCAATCGCGCGCTTCAGATTGTCGAAGGCGCCGGGGCTGCGCAGGATGCCATCCTGCGGGAAGGCCACCAGCTGCAAATCGAGATACGGCGCCACTTGCCGCTTGACGTCGAGCAGCGCTTCGACGGCCAGCAGGCGCGGGTCGCAGATATCCACGTGCGAGCGGATGGCCAGCAAGCCGCGCGCCACGGCCCAGTCGCAATACTGCAAGGCGCGTTCCACCAGGGCGTCCTGCGTCAATTGCGGCTTCAGTTCGCCCCACAGGGCAATGCCTTCGAGCAGGGTGCCGGAGGCGTTCACGCGCGGCAAGCCGTAGCTGAGCGTGGCGTCCATGTGGAAGTGGGCGTCGACAAACGGCGGCGTGACGAGGTCGCCGGCGGCGTCGATCTCTTGCGCGCCCGCCACGGGCAAGGCGGGGCCGACGGCGGCGATGCGGCCGCCCTCGATGGCAATATCGATGGCGCGGCGCCCGTCGGGCAGGCTGGCATTGCGGATGACAAGGTCCATGCGGACACTCCTTCTGTTGGCTACTTGGGGGCAATGACATTATTGCCATTACATCTACTTCCGTGCGAATGCTGCAGTGCAAAAATATAGCGACTGGCAAAAACATAGCCATAGAATCACGATGCGCGCCTTGCGCGGGCGCAAACATTCGTCAGACAGCAACAAGCTGATGAATACTATGCCGCCATGACAGGGCGGCGCGATAAAAATAACTTTCAACCAACTCGAATCACCGCTAGAATATTCATATTGCGTTGCATCAAAATCAGCCTATGATCAGCTATTCAGCACGCTACCCGCTTTACAAAACGCGCCCAACTCTGGTTTTCGGGATTTTGCAGAGCGTTTTGCCAGCATTTTAATCCGTACAAAGGAGTAAATATGTTTCCGCTTCCTGAACAAATTTCCAGCGTCGCCAAGTCGCAACTGGAAAACCAGCTGCAAATCTTCAGCACCCTGACCAGCAAAGTCTTTGAAAGCGCCGAGAAAATCATCGCCCTGAACTTGAACGCAAGCAAAGCCGCCCTGTCGCAGACAGCGGAAACGGCGCAGCACCTGCTGGAAACGCAGGACCCGCGCGACTTCTTCAGCTACAGCAGCAACCAGGCGCAGCCTAACATCGAGAGCGTGCTGGCCTACAGCCGCCAGCTGTTCGGCATCGCCTCGAGCACCCAGGCGGAATTGCTGGCCTCGGCCAAGGCCCGCCTCGATGCTGCCGCCCCTGCCGCCGCAACGGCCCCTGCCCCTGCCGCAGCCAAGCCTGCGCCGGCCATCGCCGCACCTGCCGCTGCCCCTGTCGCTGCACCTGCGCCAGCAGCGACCCCAGCGCCCGTTGCCGCCAAGCCTGCCGAAGTGGCCAAGCCTGTTGCCAAGGCAGCACCCGCCCCCGTTGCCGCCCCCGCC